>NZ_KB904818.1:0-797024 GCF_000380205.1 Ancylobacter sp. FA202
ACCGACACCTTCACCTCCGCCCGCGCGATCACCCTCACCGGCACCGGCACGGTCAGCACGGCGGAAAGCACCACGCTCACCCTGAGCGGCGTGCTCTCCAGCACCGGCGCCCTCACCAAATCCGGCGCCGGCACCCTCATCCTGTCCGGCACCAACACCTATACGGGCGGCACCACCGTCACCGCCGGCACGCTGCAAATCGGCAATGGCGGCACCACGGGCTCCGTGTCTGGCGCCATCGCCAATAGTGGCACGGTCGTGTTCGACCGCTCCGACGACCTGACCGCGGGCGGGGCCATCACCGGCACTGGCGCGCTGGAGAAGCGCGGGGCCGGCACGCTGACCCTCACTGGCGCCAACAGCGCCGGTGCCGGCACCACCGTCTCCGCCGGCACGCTCGCTGTGCTCGGCGGCGTGACGCTGGCCAGCAATGTCGAGGTGAAGTCCGGCGCCACGCTGCAGGGCGCGACCGACGGCACGGCGGGCGGGACGATCGCCGGCACGGTCACCATCGCCGATGGCGGCACGCTGCGGGGGGCGCCCTCGACCGCCGGAACCCACGCCCTCTCCATGGCCACGCTGGTGCTCTCTAGCAGCGCCAATGTCGATGTCGTGCTCGGCGCGGCCACGGGCGGCGGCGTCATCTCCGCCGAGACCCTGACACTGGACGGCGTGCTGAACGTCGCCAATGGCGGGTCGATGGCGCAGGGCGTCTACCGCATCATCGACTACACCACGCTGGCGGCGAATAACGGGCTCGTGCTCGGCATCACCCCGGACGACTACGCCTATGAGATCCAGCTGGCGCCCGGCCAGGTGAACCTCGCCGTGCTCAGCGGCGAGATGCTGTACTGGAACGGCACCACCACCTCGGCGGACGGCACGATCCAGGGTGGCGATGGCACCTGGACGGCGAGCGCGGCCGAAACCAACTGGCTCACCTCGTCACTGAACCAGTCGCGGGCCTGGAACAGCGGCTTCGCGGCGTTCGCCGGCACGGCGGGCGAGGTCACCATCGACGGCACGGTGTCCGCCATCGGCCTGCAGTTCATGGTGGATGGCTACACCGTCTCCGGCGGCACCCTCACCTTGGCCGCAGTCTCCGGCAAGACGCCGGTGCGCGTCGGTGACGGAACCGCCGACGGCGCCGGCTACACCGCGACGATCGGCGCGGTTCTCGCCGGCACCACCGGGCTGGAGAAGACCGATCTCGGCACGCTCATCCTCACCGGCACCAACATTTATGAGGGCGGCACCACCATCTCCGCCGGCACGCTGCAAATCGGCAGCGGCGGCACGAGCGGCAGCATCGGTGGTGATGTCGCGGTAGCCACCGGGGCAACCCTTTCCTTCAACCGCACCGATCTCGTGACCTTTGCCGGCGACATATCCGGGGCAGGCGCGCTGACGCAGAAGGGCAGCGGCACGCTGATCCTCACCGGCGCCAACAGCTATTCCGGCGGCACCACCATCGCCGCCGGCACGCTGCAGATCGGCGCGGGCGGCGCCACCGGCAGCCTTGCCGGCACGATCACCAACAACGCCGCCCTCGCCTTCGACCGCTCGGACGACCTCACCTTCGCCGGGGCGATCTCGGGTTTGGGCTCGCTCACCAAATCAGGCGCCGGCACGCTCACCCTCTCCGGCACCAACAGCTTCGCCGGGACGACGACGGTGGCGGCCGGCACGCTGGCGCTGTTGGGCGGCGCCTCGCTGGCCGATGGCGCGCGCCTCAGCATCGAGACGGGCGCGACCCTCTCGCTCGGCGACGCCGACGAGACGGTGGGCTCGCTCGCCGGGGCGGGCACGCTCGCGCTCGGCAGCCACACCCTCACCGCCGGCGGCGACGGCACGACGAGCACCTTCTCGGGCGCGCTCACCGGCACTGGCGGCCTCACCAAATCAGGCGCGGGCACGCTCACCCTGAGCGGCAGCAATGGCGCGGGCACGCTCACGGTCGACGCCGGCACGCTGGTCGCGGACGGCACCGGGGCGCTGGCCGATGGCAGCGCCGTGACGGTGGCGGCAGGCGCGACCCTCGATCTGCAGATGAGCGGCACCAAGGCGCTCGAGGCGCTGAGCGGCGCCGGCGCCGTGCAGATGAATGCCGCCAGCCTCACGGCGGGCAGCGACAACAGCTCGACCAGCTTCTCCGGCGTCCTCTCCGGCGCCGGCGGCTTCGGCAAGACCGGCACCGGCACGCTGACCCTGAGCGGCGCCAACACCTATACCGGCGCCACCACCGTCGCCGGGGGCACGCTGGCCCTGACCGGCAGCGTGGCCGGCGGCGCGACGGTGGAGAACGGCGCGACGCTCTCGGGCGACGGCACGGTGGCGGGCACGGTGCAGGTTCTCGCCGGCGGCACGCTGGCCGGGGCGCAGGCGGACGCCCTCACCATGGGCGGGCTCGACCTGAAGGCCGGCGCCAACATGAATGTCGCGCTCGGCCAGACCACGGCCGGGGACGTGTTCACGGTGAATGGCGACGTGACACTGGACGGCACGCTGAACGTGACCGAGGAGGCGGGCTTCGGCGCCGGCGTGTACCGCTTCATCAGCTATACCGGCAGCCTCACCGACAATGGCATGGACGTGGCGCCGCTCACGGGCGGGTTCGCGGGCGGGGTGCAGACCTCGGTCGCGGGCGAGGTGAACCTCATCGTCGAGGGGGCGGGCGCGCCGATCCAGTTCTGGAACGGCTCCACCACCACGCCCTCGCAGTCGGTCGACGGTGGCAGCGGCACCTGGACGGCGGGCGTGGCCACCAACTGGACCAACGCCTCGGGCACCATCGCGCAGGCGTGGAATGGCGGCTTCGCCGTGTTCCAGGGCACGGACGGGACGGTGACGGTGGACAATGGCTCCGGCCAGGTCAGCGTCACCGGCATGCAGTTCGTCACCAGCGGCTATCTGGTGAGCGGCGGGTCGATCGAACTGACCGGCACCGACAAGGCGACGATCCGCGTCGGCGACGGCACCGAGGCCGGGGCGTCGACAGTGGCGACGATCGCCAGCGCCCTCACCGGCACGGTGGGCCTGGAGAAGACCGATCTCGGCACTCTGATCCTCACCGGCGCCAGCACCTATGAGGGAGGCACCACCCTCTCCGCCGGCACGCTGCAGATCGGCGATGGTGGCACCACCGGCTCGATCCTCGGCGATGTGACCAACAATGCCGCGCTGGTCTTCGCTCTCTCCGCTGACACCAGCTTCGCCGGGGCGATCTCCGGCAGCGGCACGCTGGCGCAGATGGGCACGGGCACGCTGACCCTCACCGGCGCCAACAGCTATTCCGGCGGCACGACCATCGGCTCCGGCACGCTGCGGGTGCTGGCGGCGCAGGCTCTGGGCACGGGCGGGCTCACCATTGAGCGCGGCGCGACGCTGCAGGCCAGCGACAGCTTCACCTTCGGCGGCGGCGTTGTGCTGTCGACGGCGGTCAGCTCGCCCTCGGACGCGGCGATCGAGGTGGATGCCAGCAAGACGCTGACCGTCTCCGGCGTGATATCCGGCAGCGGCGACCTGGAGAAGACCGGCACCGGCACGCTGATCCTGACCGGCAACAACAGCTTCACCGGCACCACCACCATCACGGCGGGCACGCTGCAGATCGGCGATGGCGGCACCACCGGCATGATCAGCGGCGAGATCGTCAACAACGCCAATCTGGTGTTCGACCGCTCGGATAGCTACACCATCAGCGGGGAGATCACCGGCGACGGCACGCTGACCCTTACCGGCGGCGGCACGGCCGTATTCGCCTCCTCCTATTCCGGCACGGTGGAGCTCACGGACTCCACGACCGTGCTGGCCCTCGACTCCACCACCGAGGCGGATTTCGTGGTCGGCACCGGCGGCGTGCTGGGTGGCACGGGGACGATCGGCGGGCTGACCGTCAACAGCGGCGGCACGGTGGCGCCGGGCTATTCCCCCGGCACGCTCACCGTCGACGGTCCGGTCGCGTTCAACACCGGCGCGATCTATTCGGTCGACGTGACGCCGCAGGGCGGGCACGACCTGATCGTCGCCTCCGGCAATGTCACGCTCTCCTCGGGGGCGAGCGTCAAGGTGGTGGCGACGGCGGGCACCTATGACCGCCAGAGCACGCTCACCATCCTGAACACATCCGGCACCGTGACCGGGACATTCGGCTCTGTCAGCTCGAACTTCGCCTTCCTGCGGCCGACGCTGACCTACGACCTGCACAATGTCTATCTGAGCCTGGTCTATACCGGTGCCGAATTCGTCGCCTTTGCCAACACGCCGAACCAGACGGAGGTCGCGGTGGCGGCACAGGCGTTGGGCGAAGGCAATGAGGTGTTCGAGTCTCTCCTGACGCTGCCGGACGACGCCGTGGCGCCGGCGCTGAACCAGCTCACCGGCGAGATCTACCCCTCGGTCAACACCGTCATTCAGCAGGAGAGCATCTATCTGCGAGACGCGGTCGGCGCCCGGCTGCGGCAGGCGGATCTGAGCGCGGGCACCAGCGCCCTTTCCTATGCCGCGAAGGCGGCCGGGCCGGCGACGGCGGCGCTCAGCCGCGAACTCGCCCCCACATTGTGGGCGCAGGGCTACGGTGCCTGGGGCGACGCCTTCGGCAACGGCAATGCGGCGACCATCTCCTCCTCGATCGGCGGCTTCCTCGGCGGCGTCGACGCGGCTATCGCCGACAATGTGCGCGCCGGCGTTGTCGCGGGCTACAGCCGCTCGACCTTCGATGTCGACGGCCGCTCCTCCTCCGGCTCGATGGATAATGTCGATCTCGGCGTCTATCTCGGCGCGCAGTTCGGCGCGCTCGGCCTGCGCGGCGGCGCCTCGTATAGCTGGCACGACATCGATGTGGAGCGCACCGTCGCCTTCCCCGGCTTTGCCGAGCAGGAAAGCGCGAGCTACATGGTCGGCACCACGCAGATCTTCGGCGAAGCCGGCTACCGCATGGCCTTCGCCGGCTATGAGCTGGAGCCGTTCGCCGGTCTCGCCTATGTCAGCGTCGCCGGCGGGTCGGCCAGCGAGAGCTGGCTCGGGGCGGCGGGCCTCGCGGTCGATGTGGCCGGGCAGGACACGTTCTACTCCACGCTGGGCGCGCGGGTAGCGACCTCCTTCGAGCTGGGCGGCCGGACGCTGACGCCGAGCGCCACGCTCGGCTGGCAGCACGCCTTCGGCGACACCGACTCGACCGCCACCATGCGGTTCCTGACCGGCACCACGCCGTTCGAGATCCAGGGCGTGCCGATCGCTGAAGACACGCTGATCGTCGGCGCCGGCCTCGCCTATGGCCTGTCGGACACCGTCACCCTCCAGGTGAACTATGCCGGCCAGATCGCGGCGCAGGCGAGCCAGAACGCCTTCACCGCCCAGTTCTCCCTGAGGTTCTGACAGCATGCTCCGCGCCGGCCCGGCAGGCACCCGCCGGCCCCCCCCTCTTTCCATCACGGCCGTTCGGCGCGATCCTGCTGCGCCGGCGCCAGACGCACCCCACCCGTTCAAGGAAGACAGAGACATGACTATGAGCTCGAAGCTGGTCGGCGCCGCCTTTCTGGCCGGCCTGATACTCGCCGGCCCCGCGCAGGCTCAACTGACCCCGGCCGCTCCGGCCCAGGCGGCGCAGCCTCGCCCGGCGGCGCCGGCCACCGCCCGTCCCGCCGCCCCGGCAGCGACCGCCGCCGATCCCTCGCAGCCAGCCGAGACCACGGCGACCTATCAGGACTGGCAGATGCGGTGCGTGACCTCGGACGAGAAGGTCCGCGCCTGCGAAGTGCTCCAGAAGCTGCAGATTCAGGGACAAGGCCTGGTGGCCACTATCGCGGTCGGCCGGGCCGACCCGAAATCGCCGATGATCATCCTCATCCAGGTGCCGCAGGGTGTGTGGCTGCCGGCCGGGATGACGCTTCAGATCGGCGAGAACGGCAAGCTGGTGGAACTTGAATACAAGCGCTGCGCCCAGGTCTGCATTGCCGAGGCCCAGCTCGACGCGGCCACCGTGCAGAGCATGAAGTCGTCCGCCGAGGCCGGCAGCTTCACCTTCCAGGACGGCGCCCAGCGTCCCGTCACCCTGCCGGTATCGTTCAAGGGCTTCGCTCCCGCCCTCGACGCCAGCCTCAAGCCCTGATTTTCCGACGCTCGCGCAGCCGCGGCCGGCCTTTCGGCCGCGGCCTGATGTCCTCTCCACGAAAGCTCGTTCCAATGACTGCCGGCACTCCCGCCCCCGGGCTTCCGCCCTTCTATGGCTCCCCCGCGTTGCTGCGCTTTCCCGATCACCGGCTGATCGGCCTGCGCGACGGCGTCGACTATGGCTTCGCCCGGGCGGCAGCGGCGATTCCGCTGGTGACGAGCGAGTTCGTCCACGCCCAGCGCAGCTACCCCCTCGTTTTCTCGACGGATGAGGGCGCCGCGCCGCTGGCCGTCACCGGGCTCACCACCGGAGAGAACCTGTTCGTTGGCCCGGAGGGGGCCTGGACCGCCGGCGACTATGTGCCGAGCTATGTGCGCCGCTACCCCTTCATCGGCATGACGCAAGGCGAGGGCGAAGCGATCCTGCTCGGGCTCGACCTTTCCGCCGCCCAGGTGACCACGGACGCGGCCCGCGATGGCGCCCGCCCGCTCTTCGCCGAGGATGGCACCGCGACCGAGACCGGCAAGGCCGCTATCGCCTTCTGCGAGGCCTATGCCATTGAGCATGAGCGTTCGCGGGAATTCGGCGCGGCGCTCGAAGCCGCGAATCTGCTCACCGCCCGCGAGGCCCGCGTCACCCTGCCCGATGGGACGGAAAAGCTGATCCAGGGCTTCCGCCTGGTCGACGAGGCCGCGTTCCGCGCCCTCTCCGGCGCGACGCTGGAGACGTTCCACGCCAAGGGCTGGAGCGACCTCATCGTCCTCCACCTCGCCTCGCAGCACGCCTGGCGCGCCCTGGTTGGCCGCGCCTTCCCGGCCGCCTGACGCGACTGCGGCACACGGGCGGCGCGTTCGCGCGCCGTCTTCACCCCTGCTCTGGCGCCGCGCCGTCCGCCAAAGCCGCTGCCGAACGCGACGCGGCAGAGATGGCGCCCCACGCTCCCGCCAACGCCCCACACGCCGAAGACCTGAACGCGGCCGCCGCTACTCGCCCTCCACAGGAAGACGCCAGCTACCGCGCCCGACGAGGCCGAACCTCGGCATTGCTGCGAAGAACCCTGGCCAGAACTTCCCGCGCCGGCACGAGAGCGCGATCCGATCCGCCCGATTGAACCGATCGGGCCGGATACCGCTCGAATTCGACAGTTGAGGTTATCCAATCCGCCTGCGTCACGCGCGGACGGGCCTGCGCGGTAGGCTTTTGTCTTTCCGCGTTTTCGTCGCGCGAGCCCAAACCCGCTTCGCGCGAAGATGCTCTACGCCCCTTCCGGCGCCGGCGGCTTGGTCAATTCGTCATCGGCGATATCGGCGCTGCGCTTCACCGCATGCGGGCCTTCCTCGTCCTTGGCCAGGGCGCGGATGCGCCTGCCGATTTCGGGATGCCGCCGGATCACATCGGCCAGCGCGTCCGCCTCAAGCATCAGCAGCATGCAGCGCGTGCGGGCCCGCGCATTCGCCGCGCGCCGGGCGGAATGGAGCAGCGCCATCTCGCCGAAGAACTGGCCCTCGCCCAGCAGATGCAGCCCATCATCGAATTCCAGTTCCACCTCGCCCGAGGCGATGAAATACATCGAGCGCGCCACCTCGCCGCGGCGGGCGATCACCTCGCCAGGCTGGGCGGTATGGGCGGAGAGCATCTTGTGGATCTCGCCGATGCCGGCCGCGTCGAGATCGGCGAAAAGCGGCACCCGCGCCACCATCCCCCAGGTGATGACGAAGTCGCGCCGCTTGATCACATCGACGAAGGAGGTGGCGATGATGCCCACCGGCAGCGCGATCATCACGATGCCGGTCACCATGGTGAGGCTGGCGATGATCCGACCCGGCACGGTGAGCGGGTAGACATCGCCATAGCCGACCGTCGTCACCGTCGCCATCGCCCACCACATCGCCGCCGGTATCGAGCCGAGGTGCTCGGGCTGGATATGCCCTTCCGCGACATACATGGCCGAGGCGGCGATCAGCACCGCTGCGGAAAGCAACCAGAAACACGCCATCAGCGACTGGCTCTCGCGGTGCAGCACTTCGAGCAGCGACTGCATGCCCGGCGAATACCGCACCAGCTTGATGAAGCGCAGCAGGCGGAAAATCGCCAGGGTCACGAGGTTGACCCCGAACAGCGCCGAAACCACGAAGGGAAGCCAGGCGATCAAATCGACGATCGCAACCGCCGTGCGCGCATAGCGCAGCCGCGCCCGCAGCGGCGAGACGCCGCGATAGCGTGGATTTTCCGGCGCTACCCATATGCGCAGGGCGTATTCGCCGGCAAAGACCAGAAGCGACAGCCGCTCAAAAGCGAGGAAGGCGGCATAGTCGCGCAGAAACAGGCTCGGCACCGTCTCCAGCACGGCAACGACGACGTTCAGCACGATCAAGACGATCAGGCCGACCTCGACCCGATGCGCCGTGCGATCATGCGCCGCGTCGCGCTCCAAGATCTCGTAGCAGCGCCGGCGCCGCGCCCGCCAGCCGGACGCGGTGAACCAACTGCCCTCGCGCCTGTGCGCCGTCATCAACGGCCACTCCCCCGCTCCCTTGGAGCGATCAGTCTGCCAGCGCGCTCTCGATGGCTGCCAGCGCCTCGCCGGCGCGGGCGCCGTCGGGTCCGCCAGCCTGGGCGAGATCGGGCCGGCCGCCGCCACCCTTGCCGCCCAGTATCTCGGCGCCGCGCCGCACCAGCGCCACCGCGTCGAAGCGCCCCGTCAGATCCTCGGTGACGCCGACCACAAGGCCGGCCCGGCCTTCTTCAGTGATGCCGACAATCGCAACCACGCCCGAGCCGATGCGCTTCTTGCCTTCGTCGACCAGGCTCTTGAGGTCCTTCGGCTCGATGCCGGTGACCTCGCGCGCCAGCAGCTTCACGTCGCCCACGCTGCGCACCGGCTCCTCCGCGCCGGCACCGCCGCCCATGGCGAGCTTGCGCCGCGCCTCGCCGAGCTCGCGCTCCAGCTTACGCCGCTCCTCGACCAGAAGGGCGAGGCGCGCCTCCACCTCGCCGACCGGCGCCTTGAGCAGGCCGGCCGCGCCCTGCAGCGCCTGGCGGTCCGCCGTCAGCGCGTGGCGGGCGGCATCGCCGGTCATCGCCTCAAGCCGGCGCACGCCGGCGCCGACGGCGCTTTCGCCGACCAGGCTGATCAGGCCGATATCGCCGGTGCGCCCGACATGGGTGCCGCCGCACAGTTCGATCGAATAGGGCGCGCCATTGCCAGGATCAGTGCCCATGCTGACAACGCGGACCTCCTCGCCATATTTCTCGCCGAACAGCGCCCGCGCGCCCGAGGCGATGGCGTCATCCACCGCCATCAGCCGGGTGACCACCGGCTCGTTGCGCAGCACGATGCGGTTGGCCAGGTCCTCCACCTGCCGCAGTTCGGCCTCCTCCACCGGCTTGGGGTGGGAGAAGTCGAAGCGCAGGCGGTCGGGGGCCACCAGCGAGCCCTTCTGCGCGACATGGTCGCCCAGCACACGGCGCAGCGCCTCGTGCAGCAGATGGGTTGCCGAATGGTTGGCGCGGATCGCCTCACGACGCTCGGCATCGACGGCCAGCGCCAGCGCGCTGCCGACCTTGAGCGTGCCGCTCTCGACCTCGACCTCATGGGCGAAGATGTCGCCCAGCTTCTTCTGGGTGCCGATGACGAGGGCCCGCAGGCCGTCCTCGCCGGTCAGCACCCCGGTATCGCCGGCCTGGCCGCCGGACTCGCCATAGAACGGCGTCTGGTTCAGCACCGCCAGCCCGGTGGCGCCGGCGGGAAGTTCCGCCATCCGCCGGCCATCCGACACCAGCGCCGTGACCGTGCCCTCGGCGCTCAACGTGTCATAGCCGAGGAACTCGGTCGCGCCGGCATCCTCGCGCACCGAAAACCAAACCGCATCCGTCGCCGCCTCGCCGGAACCGGACCAGGAGGCGCGCGCCTCGGCCCGCTGGCGCTCCATCGCGGTGTTGAAGGCCTCGACATCGACGCCCACGCCGCGCGCCCGCAGCGCGTCCTCGGTGAGATCGAGCGGGAAGCCGAACGTGTCATAGAGCTTGAAGGCGGTCTCGCCGGAGAATTTGGCTCCAGCGCCAAGCCCTTCGCTCTCGGTCTCCAGAATCGACAGGCCGCGCTCCAGCGTCTTGCGGAAACGGGTTTCCTCCAGCCGCAGCGTCTCCGCCACCAGCGTCTCGGCGCGCACGATTTCCGGGAAGGCCCGACCCATTTCGCGCACCAGCACCGGCACGAGGCGGTGCATCAGCGGGTCGCGGGCGCCGAGCAGCTGGGCATGACGCATGGCGCGGCGCATGATCCGGCGCAGCACATAGCCGCGCCCTTCATTGGAGGGCAGCACGCCGTCGGACACCAGGAAGGTGGCGGCGCGCAGATGGTCGGCGATCACCCGGTGGCTCGCCTTCTGCGGGCCATTGGCGGGCACGTCGGTGAGTTCCTCCACGGCGCCGGTCAGCGCCCGCATCAGGTCGATCTCGTAATTGTCGTGCGTGCCCTGCAGCACGGCGGAAATGCGCTCCAGCCCCATGCCGGTGTCGATGGCCGGGCGCGGCAGGCGCACCCGTTCGCCGCCGGGCAACTGCTCGAACTGCATGAAGACGAGATTCCAGATCTCGATGAAGCGGTCGCCATCAGCGTCCGCCGAGCCGGGCGGGCCACCGGCGATATGGGGGCCATGATCGAAGAAGATCTCCGAGCACGGGCCGCAGGGGCCGGTATCGCCCATCTGCCAGAAATTGTCGGAGGTGGCGATGCGGATGATGCGGGAATCGGGCAGGCCGGCGATGCGCTTCCACAGCCCGAACGCCTCGTCGTCCTCATGGTAGACGGTGACGAGCAGCTTCTCGACCGGCAGCTCGAATTCGCGGGTGATCAGGTTCCACGCGAACTCGATGGCGTTCTCCTTGAAATAGTCGCCAAAGGAGAAATTGCCGAGCATCTCGAAGAAGGTGTGGTGCCGGGCAGTGTAGCCGACATTGTCGAGGTCGTTGTGCTTGCCGCCGGCCCGCACGCATTTCTGCGAGGTGACGGCCCGCTGATAAGGCCGCTTCTCGATGCCGGTGAAGACGTTCTTGAACTGCACCATGCCGGCATTGGTGAACATCAATGTCGGGTCGTTGCGCGGCACGAGCGGGGAGGAATCGACCACCTGGTGCCCGTTGCGGGCAAAATAGTCGAGGAAGGTCGCGCGAATCTCGTTAACGCCGCTCATGAACCCGGGTCCGCCGATGCCAGATACCGACGCCGCAGAAGCGCCGACCCGCACCATCGGGCGCGGGCGCAACGGTTCTAACGACGCATCAACACCTTGTCCAGAAAGCAGAAGAACGTCGTCCCCCGCCCCGCCGCCTGTCCGCCGGCAGGCGCTGCCGCCGAGGGCTTACGGCACGAGCGGACGGCACGGACAAGCAGCGCCACTTTGGGACAAGGCTAGTGGCAAGACGAGTGCCAAGGCCTGGCGTCAAGGCTTGGCGTCAAAGCCGCCGGCTGGCCCGACCCGCCCGGCACCCTCAAGCGCCCGGCGAGACGCGGGCCCGCTCCGCGTGGAGCGCCCCCCGAGCGGCCCCGCCGCCAGAATCACTCGGCGTCGTCGCCGTCCTCATTCTCGCTGGCGCCGGCGAGAATCTGCTCGGCGATGAGACCGGCATTCTGCCGGATCGTCGCCTCGATGCGGCCGGCGACTTCCGGGTGCTGGCGCAGGAACGACTTGGCGTTCTCGCGCCCCTGGCCGAGCCGCTGGCTGTCATAGGAGAACCAGGCGCCCGACTTCTCCACCACGCCGGCCTTGACGCCGAGGTCGATGAGCTCGCCCATCTTGGAGACGCCCTCGCCATACATGATGTCGAACTCGACCTGCTTGAAGGGCGGGGCCAGCTTATTCTTCACCACCTTGACGCGGGTCTGGTTGCCCACGACCTCCTCGCGCTCCTTGATCGCGCCGATGCGGCGGATGTCGAGGCGTACCGAGGCATAGAATTTCAGCGCGTTGCCGCCCGTGGTGGTCTCCGGGCTGCCATACATGACGCCGATCTTCATGCGGATCTGGTTGATGAAGATGACCATGGTGTGCGAGCGGTTGATCGAGGCGGTCAGCTTGCGCAGCGCCTGGCTCATCAGCCGCGCCTGCATGCCCGGCTGGCTGTCGCCCATCTCGCCGTCCAGCTCGGCCCGCGGGGTCAGCGCCGCCACCGAATCCACCACCAGCACATCCACCGCTCCCGAACGCACCAGCGTGTCGGCGATTTCAAGCGCCTGCTCGCCGGCATCGGGCTGGGAGATCAGCAGATTGTCGAGGTCGACGCCCAGCTTGCGGGCATAGATCGGGTCGAGCGCATGCTCGGCGTCGATAAAGGCGCACACGCCGCCCTTCTTCTGCGCCTCGGCGATGGTGTGCAGGGCCAGCGTGGTCTTGCCGGAGGATTCCGGCCCGAAGATTTCCACCACCCGCCCGCGCGGCAGGCCGCCAATGCCGAGCGCGATGTCGAGCCCGAGCGAACCGGTGGAGACCGTCTCGATCTCCATGATCTTGTCGTTCTTGCCCAGCCGCATGATCGAGCCCTTGCCGAAATGGCGCTCAATCTGGGTCAGGGCGGCGTCGAGCGCCTTGGACTTGTCCATGGAAGATCCTTCAACGAGTCGCAGAGAGGACTGAGTCATTGCCGGGCTCCGGGCTGGGCGCAAGGGAAAAGGCGGGCGGGCGGGTTGCTGCTTCACATGTACTCTGTTTGTTCGATGTTCGCAATATGTTCTCCCAGCTTCTGCGCCGATTAAACCGCCTCCGGTGCCGCGGCCCCGCTTGTGTGGTACGGCAGCAGGCCCTTCGCGCAAATGCAGTAATTGATCGCGAGATAGGGCTGCCTGTTCTCATGCGGCTGCGCCGTCCCGCCCACCGGCGTCAGGGTGCGGTTGTCGAAGGTGTTGCGCTCCGGCGCCGCGCCGGGGGGGCCATAGGCCCGCGAAATGGTGCCGGCGCTGAGGCTGTTCTGGGCATTCAGCCGGGTCGGCCGCGAGAGCCAGCGGGTGGGGGAAGGCTCGTCGCTGAGCCCGGCATAGGGCGCGGAGATAACCACCTTTCCCTCCACCGTGTGGCGATGGGCGGGAACGGAGTGCACCGTGACGTCATCCTCGCCGACCCGTTGGCCGACGACATAGCCGGCGTCGTTCATGTTGTTCCGCGCACCGATCGCCACCCTGCCGGTCAGATCCGGAAGGCAAAATGTGTCTGTCCCCTGCGTGCCGAAGGCGATGCCGATGACGGCGTAGAGAACGGGATATTGTCTCGCCGACAGGACAGCGCCATTGCAGGGAAGCCAGGTGCAGGCCTCGCCGTCCAGAGCGAAACCGAAGGCGAAGGCGCGGATTTCGCCGACATAGGCGTCCATGGTCTTCTCTCCTGATCCGGCCCCGGGCGGTCGCCGCCGCGAGGCGCAGGCGAGGTCAAGCGCCTCGCCTCGCTGACGCGAAAGGTGTTCGTCGGCGCCTCAGCTCGTCCAGACGAAACTGGCCGGCGCGCTTGTGCCATAGGCGGTGGTGACGGTGACGGAATAGGTGCCGGGCCCGCCCGATGGCGGCCTGACAGCGATATAGATCTGCCGCGACGGGTCCGTCGCCGCCGGCGCCCACAGGTCCCCCTGCGAGGCCCAGTCATATTCGATGCCGCAGAAATTAATCGACCGGATCCGCTGGAACCCCTCGCCGGTGATGACCACCCGCCCGGTTTCCTGGATGGAAAGGCTGGCGGGCGAGAGAGCCCGGATCTCCGGGCCAAAGGTGAAGGTGCTGCCTTCGCTCAACCCGCTCCGGGCCTTCGGCAGATGCACGGTGACATCGACCTCGCCGACCCCGGGCGTCGTGGTGACGGTGAGCTGCCCGTCATTCACGACCTTCAGGCGGAGGCCCGGCGTGCCGCCAAAGGTGACGGAGGTGGCGCCAGTGAAGGCGCTGCCGGTGAGGGTCACCACCGTGCCTCCGGCGGGCGGCCCGCCAGCCGGCGAAACCGCGTCCACCACCGGGGCATAGGCGAACATGGCGCCGCTCCACGCCGCGGTGGTGCCGGCCGATGTGGTGACGATGACCGGCACCACGCCGGTGCCGGCGGGCACCTGCGCGAAGACGGTTTCGTCTCCTTCGGTCCACGCCTGTGCGGCGGCAACGCTCCCAAATCGCACATTCTTGACGATGAGGGGACTTCCGAGCCCGGCGCCGGCAATCCGGACGACGCTCCCCTCCGTCCCGTAGGGCGCGGAAACCGAGAGCACGGCCGGCACATAGGTGAAGCTGACCTGATTGCTTTTCCCTCCCGCGGTGCCCACGCGCACCGGCACCCGGCCGGCGCCGGAGGGCACGGCGACGGTCGCGGAGGTCGTGGTGGAGGTCAGGATCGAGGCCTGGGTCGCGCCGAACTTCACGACCATGTCGGGCTGTCCGTAAGGCCGCAAGACCATGAAGCCCTCGCCCGTGAGGACAATCTCCGCCGGCGGCATCCCGGCGTCTGGCGAGATGGCGTGGAGGATCGGCGCGTAGCTGTAGCGGCTGGCCTTGACCGTCGGGCTGATGTTGCCTCCGGCCGTCACCGAGACATTCACGTCGTCGATGCCGCCCGGTGCGACGCAGACGATTTCGGTGCCCGCGGCATTCACGGTCACCTGTTTCGCCGCCTCCGTCCCGAACAGCACGGCGGGGCTGCTGCCGAAGCCGATGCCGGCGATGGTGACGACCGTTCCCGGCGGCCCGGCCGCCGGCTGCAGGCCCGTCACGGCCAGCTGGGCGTAGGTGTAGCCGCGCGCCGCGCTGCGCCCGCCACCCGTGGTGACGGTGACGTCCACCGTCGCGCCGGCCGTACCATTGGGCGGCACAGCGAGGATACGGGTGGCGGAGATCGAGGAAAGGCTCGCCGCCACCCCGCCGAAGCTCACCGTCGCATCGGGCGTGAAGTTGCTGCCGCTCAGCGTTACGGCGGGGTCGTCCACCGGCGTGCCGACGCTGGGGGAGAGGCTGTCGAGCTGCGGCAGGTAGCTGAAGGGCGGAAGCTCGTGGGCATCGGTGCTCGCCCCGCCCGGACCGGACACGTTGAGCCGCGCCGTCACGGTCCCCGCCGGAGCCGTCACGACGATGCGGGTCGGTGTGACCTGAGCGGGCGTCGCCTTCACGCTGCCAAACAGCACGGTAGAGGCCGGGTCGAAGTTCTCGCCCGTAAGGGTCACGCTGGTTCCGCCGGCGAAGTTGCCGTGTTTCGGGCTGAAATCCGAGAGGATCGCCGCATAGCTGTAGCGCGCGACAACGCCCGTGCTGGCGGAAGCCGCGCTGCCCACCGCGACCTCCACCACACCGACGCCGCGCGGCACCACCGCAGTGATCTCGGTAGGGCTGACGATGGTGACGTCCGTGGCCTTCGACGTGCCGAACCAGACCTCGAAACTGTCGAGGTTCGGGTCGAAATTGGTCCCCGTTATCGTCACCATGTTGCCGCCGGCGGCCGGGCCGAATCCCGGCGATACGCTGATGAACAGCGAGGTGAGCGCGTAGCGGCACGCCGGTGTCACCGCCGAGGTCGCGCCGCCCGCCGTCACGGTGACCGGCACGCTCGATCCCGCCGCAAGCTGCGGCGGCGTGGTGGCCAGCAGCGTATGGCCGTCGAGAACCTGGAACCCGGCCGCCGCGATGCTGCCGAAGGTCACGGCGGTGGCGCTGTTGAAGCCGACGCCCTTGACGGTAACGTTGGCGCCGCCGGAGGGCGAGCCGCTGGCGGGGAAGAGGCCCGTGACCGAGGGCAGGTAGCTGAACTGGCAGCCCGCATTGGGCTGGCTCGACCCGTTGGCGGTCGTGACCTCCACCATCACCGTGCCGTTTCCGGGCGGGCATTGCACGACGACGGCGCTCGCGCTGTAGCTGTCGAGATGTGCCGGCGTGCCGCCGAAAGTGACGGACGGCGCCGCGCCCGCAATCGACAGGTCGGTGCCGCTTATCGTCACCTGGAGCCCGCCCCCCGGTTCCTCCCCGGCATCCGGCCCGGCGGGCGGCACCGGCGGCCCGCCGGGCGGCGAAACGCTGGAGACGCGCGGCGCCACGCCCGGAGTGGGATAGATCCCGTTGAGGCAGACGATGTAGTACAGCGCCAGCGACGGCATCATGTTGTTGTGGAGGCCGCTCTGCGTGTCGCCCTGGCTGAGCGCGCGGGGGGCCATGGCGAGCCGGCGGAACGCCTGGGTCGATGGCCCCTGGTAGAACAGGAACCTCTGCGCCTGCGCGTACATGACGCCCTGGGTCGGCCATTCCATCGTGGCGGCAGAGGTGAGCACGTTGAAGGCATGCGTGTGCGGCGGCATCTGTCCGTATGTGAGCTGCACGTTCGTCTCGCCGAAGGTCGCGCCAATTGTCGGCCGGGGCGTCAATCCGGGACCGTTGCCGAGCCCCACCGCCGTGCGGTCGCGCATGTCCGGCAGATTGAAGGTCGAATAGCCGTTGCCGCCGAAGATCGTGCCTATCACGCTGAAGAGCGCCGTGTAGTCGGACACCTTCAGTTCGGTCCCGTCGCAGAGCGCCCAGCCCTGCGGAACGGGGGCGTGCAATCCGGCGTAGAGCCGGACCTCGCCGACAAAGCCACCAGCCGCCGGCTTCGGCGCCACAATGACGGCAGCCGGCGCCGGTGCCGCCTCGATCTCCCCTGGCCTCGGCGGATAGGCACCGGCGATCGCGATGAAGTAGCCGATGACGAAGGACGGCTGGAGATTGCTGTGGGCGGCCCCCCCACCCGTGACGCCGACGGTTTCCGGATCGAGGGTGGTGGTCGGCGAATTGTCCTGTGGGAGGTCATAGAGCAGGGGCTGGTCGCCATCCGGCGCAGCCGTCGCGCGCGCGGGCAGGCATCCGGTCGGCACGGGCGAGGTTCCGGCGCCGTCGGCGAAGCGAAGCTGGTGGGTATGCTGCGGCAGCTGGTCGGCGGCCAGGGTGACGAATTCCGTGCCGCCGGCATAGCCGAGCACGGTGGTCGAAGCGATGCCCCGCCCCAGCGCCGCCCGTCCGCGCAGATCGGGAAGATTGAAAGAGTTCTTCCCGTCCCCGCCATAGGTCGTGCTGATCAAGGAGAACAGCGCCAGGTACAGATTTGCCACAGGCAGCGCCCGCCCGTCACAGGGGAGCCAGCCCGACGGATCCGGCGGCACGCAGAACATGCGGATCTCGCCGATATAGGCTTCAGCCATGGCTCACTGATCCAAACGCTCGCCCGCTGACGGAGGGCGGAGGGGCGGAGGGGCGGAGGGGCGGAGGGGCGGAGGGGCGGAGGGGCGGAGGGGCGGAGGGGCGGAGGGGCGGAGGGGCGGAGGGGCGGAGGCGGAAGACAGACGATGAGACGGCCGGCACTCACCGGCCCACGACATCAGGGCCGTTTTATATTACCTTCGCCCGTGCGGGCGTCAAGCCAGAGTTCAACCTGTGCGTGCCGTGCCGGGGATACGCGAAAGCGCGATCAAGGCCACCGAAGATGAAAGCCCGCCCTGATGAAGGATGCCTGCCTCGTTCTCGCCCATCCCCGAACGGGATCGTCACTGCTGATGCAGACGCTGGATATTCTTGGCATGGCCTGGGTGGGCCGACGCGAGCGCCCTTCCCTTCCCATCGCCGCCAATCCCAGGGGATATCTCGAAGATCCCCCATTGCTGGCACGGGGATTTGAACCCGACGTGCTGGAGCGGCTGGGCTCCCTGGACGGGCGGGCCGCCAAGCTCAGCCTGAGCGGAATGCTGGCGGCGGATCGATCCGGCCAGTGGCGGCGCATGCGCGACGAGGGCGCCCGCCTCTTCATACCCTACCGGCATCCGCTGGAGATCGCCCAGTCACTGCTGGTCTTCGACGCTCCCGGGCTGGAGGCGCAAAGTCAGCCGGCGCGGGTTTTGCGCTTCCTGTATCGCTTTCCCTACCAGTACCGCGCCCTGGCGCAGTTGCTCGTCCACGAGGTGCCGGAACTGCGTGCCCGCACCCTTCTCGTTCCGCACGCGCTCTACTTCTCCGATGCCGGCGCGGCGGTGGACCGCCTTCGCGACCATGCCGGCCTCCCCGGTGACGAGGCGCGCCGGGCGCTGGCCATCGCCAATGTCAGCGACGCGCTCTACCGGGTCCGTCGCGAGGCCGTGCCGGAGGGATACCACGCCCTTTACGACCAGATGCCGGTGCGGCGCGCCTATGAGATCGTCAGCACGCAGGCCGATCCCTGGGAGGCGCTTCTCGCCCTTCCGCTGCCGGCGCTCGCCCCGCCCAGCCGCCAGGAATTGCCCGACATGGCGGCCCCCGAGGCGGACCGGCCGTGAGCGGCGGACCTCCTCGCCTTCGCCGCGTCAGAGCCGGCCGGCCTCCACCGCCATCAGGAATTGCCCGACATGCAGGCCACGGCCGAAGACGGTGTGGTAGTCCGACCAGCGGGCCTGCGCCGCAGCGGCATCGGCCGGCCAGGCGTCGAGGAGCTTGCGCAGCCTCGGCACGTCCAGGCAGTGCCGGGCGAGCGCGGAGGCTTCGAGCCGGCTGACCGTTTCGGCGAGGTCATGGCGCCGGGCATCGAGCCGGTAGAACCATTCCGGGCACTGGGCGCCCCGGAGCTGGTTCTCCAGCACCTCGCGCGGCAGCCGGTCGGCCAGCACGCGGCGCGCGAAGGAGCGGGTCTGTCCGTTGCGCAGGAACTGGTCCGCCGGCAAACCGAGACAGAACTCGATGAGGCGACGATCGAAGAGCGGGGAAATCCGGCGCGAACCCAGCGCATCCTGATAGGCCAGCGCGTGGTCCCGGTCCCGCTCCGCGGCCTGGAACACGTCGAGCCGGCGTGACCTGTCACCCTGCGCGTAAAGATGCCTCGCGGCGGCGGCGCGGGCCTGAAGACGCGCCATCGCGCCGGTGTCGCGCGCGAAATCCGGCGCGATGGGCGAGGCGGGAGAAGCCTCGCCGCCGCGCCCGCGCATCGCCTCGTAAAGCCGATGCAGCCGGGGATGACGATAGCGCGCCACGTCATTCATGAGGAGGCCGAGCGGCGTGCCCCCTGCTTTTGCGGCGATTGCGCGCAACTCGTGCCACAGCACGCGCCAGCGCGCGGCGGCCGCTTCCTCGGCCAACCGCCCCATGCCGCTCCAGCTCAGGGAGTAGTTGCCTTGGCCGCCGGTCAGCAACATCTGTGCGCCCCTCTCGGCGGCGGCATGAAAGGAGGGTTCGAACCACGCGGCGTTATTGGTGTTGCGCATCGGCGCGCCGAGCTGCTGGAATAGCCGGTCCGGGTCTCGCTCAATGAGCGCGGGGCCTCGGTCTCCGACGAATTCGGCCTGCATGCTTGGGTAGCAGGCCGCGAGGGCGACGACGAAGGGGCGCTCGTCGGCATACCAGCCTGGCCTTGTCGGCAGCGCCAGCCCCGCCGCTGGCACCAGGGTCAGCGTGTGGATCACCTCGTTGGGCCGCAGCCGCGCCGCCGTCGCCGCCACGGCGGACGAATCGAGCCCACCCGAGACGTCGCAAACCACCGGCCCGGCGGCGGGCAGGTTGTCTCCCACCGCCTGGTCGAGCAACGCGCGCGCCGCCTCGACATAGTCCTCGTCGCGGGAGAAGCGTATCGGCGGCAAGGCCGCGGGCTGCCAGTATTTGGCGCGGCGCCGGGCCGCTCCCGGACGAATGACCACCAGCCCGCCGGAAGGGACTCGGTCGATGCCCTGCCACAGCGTGCCATCCATGGCGGCGCCATTGCCCAGCAGATCGTCGGCGAGGCGGTTTTCATCCAGCCGACGCTCGACGAAGGGCAGGTCCAGCAGCGCCCCCATATGGGTGGAGAAGGCACACGCGCCGGAACTCTGGTGGAAAAACAGGCCGATACTGCCGATGTGATCGCGGGCCAGCACCAGTTCCCGCTCACCCCTGTCGTATCCCGCCAGGGCGAACTCCCCGACAAGCCGCTCCGGCGCCTCCGCGCGCCAGCGCCGGAAGGCGGCGGCGGCAACGGCCGCCGCGCTTGCGCCGGGGTCAAGGTCAAGGTCATCGGCCAGCTCGCGCCGATTGTGGAGCCGCCCTCGCCACACCATGAGCCAGGAACCGGAGCGGGCAAGGGCGCCGTCGTCGCCCGGCGCCAGAAGCACGCCCCGTGAATCGCCGGGCGTCTGCGCCAATCGCCAGCGCCGCAGGCCGGAGATCACGCCGGCATGATGGGCCAGCCATCCAGCCTGGCACTCGACGAGACCGAGGAAACCGCGGAACCTCATGGCGTGTCGCGCTCGCTCCCGCCATCGGTTCGTGCGCCGGACGGCCCAGCACCGTGCCCCTGGTAAGGCCCGTCAGCTCGCCCCTGACCAATTCTCGTCGCCCGGGTCCGCCGAGCTGCCGGCCACGGTCAGCCGGGCCAGAGGTTCGACCTGCAGGACAGGCAGCGACCACTTCTTACGGGCGGCGAAAGATGCTTCAGGCGCGCCAGCCCGCCTCGTCTCGGAACCGGCCAAATCGGCGGGTCGAATGTGGTCACGCCCACCTTTTGACGGCATCGCCGGCCCCATGAAATTTCGATGGTTCTACAGTACCATGCAATCCCGGCCATCACAATTGCGCCAAGCGCAGGCCGCGGCGCCCGGTCACGTCGCCCCGTCGCTGGCGCGCACCGGCGGCCCGAGGAACTCCACCTGCCATTTCGCCCCGAAAGCGTTCAGCGCGGCGGTGTCGGGCAGGCCGTCATGCATCACGCCGGCAAGCTCGGTGAAGAAGGCGACCGCGTCCAGCGCCGGGGCCATGAGGATGTACTGGCGGGCCGGCGCGTCGGTGACATTGACGAAGCCATGCGCCGCGCCGCCGGGAATGCTCACCACGTCGCCCGCATCGGCGAAGAAGCGCCGGCCGTCGACCTCGTAGAGATAACGCCCTTCGAGCACGCGAAAAATCTCCGCCTCGCGGTGGCGGTGGCGCGGCGGGCCGGCGCCGGGGGCGTTGATGGTCTCGATGAAGCAGAACTCGCCGCCGCTCATCGCCGGCGCCATGCGGACGAACAGGTCGAGACCGATGGCCGGGATCTTGATCGGCGGCTCGTCGCCGCGCGAATACAGGAAGGACACGCTCATTCGCTCTCCCCTCAGGATCAGGCCGGTCCAAGCCGGCTGAGATAGGCGACAATCGGCTCCCATTCCCCTTCCGCCACCGCCATGGCGAGATAGCCGTCCGGGCGTATCAGCTGGATGCCGCCGGCCACCTCGTGCGGCCGCACCGCCGGGTCGACCAGCGCGGCGGGCAGAGCGCCGGGCGGTGGCCCCACCTCGGGCCCGGCGCGCAGGGTGAAGCGGGGCATGTCGCCGGCACCATAGGGCGGCTCGCCCTCGGCCGGCAGCACGCGATCGCCGGCGCGCGGCCCGGCGCCCCAGGAGATGCCGTTGAGCGGGCTGTCGCGGTAATGAATCGCGGTCTCGGTCAGTTCGCCCTCCAGAGCGTGCTGCACCGGCGCCAGCCCGAGCATGACGTGCATCACCGCGTTGCGGATGTGGCGGGCCACCGGGTTTTGCAGCGTCGCCATCCGGGTCAGCCGGCCGGAAGTGGCGATCACCTCCGCCCCCACCGCCCGGCGCTCGGGGTCGTAGCTACCCAGCAGCGCCGGCGCGGTGGCGAGGCCGCGCAGCACCAAAGCCAGCTTCCAGGCGAGGTTCACCGCATCCTGCATGCCGGTGTTCATGCCCTGCCCGCCGGCGGGGCTGTGGACATGGGCGGCATCGCCGGCGAGGAAGACGCGGCCGACCCGGTAGTTTTCCACCTGCCGCTCATTGATGCGGAACGAGGTCGACCAGAGCGTGTCGTGCAGCACGATGCCGCCGGGCCCGCGCCGGTCCAGCAGCGCCTGGAAGCCGGCCATGTCGGGCGGCGGCGGGGGCGCCTCGCCTTCGGAAGACCCAGTACCCTCGGGAGAACCAAGCCCGACAATGACGCGGTAGCGGCCGGGCGCCAGCGGAAACAGCACCGCCGGCCCCTCCGCATTCAGGCAGGTGGCGAACTCGTTCACCGGATAGGGCATGCCGGAGAGGTGGAAATCGCCCTGCGCCCAGTCGCTGCCCAGCGTGTCGCCGGCGAAGGAAAGACCCAGATGATGGCGCACCGGGCTGTGGGCGCCGTCACAGGCCACCAGCGCGGCATAGCGCGCCGTTTCCTCGCGCCCGTCCGCATGGTGCAGCGTGGCGGTGACGGTCTCCCCCTCCTGGGTGAAGTCGGCGAGCGAGATGCCGAGTTCCGGCCGCACGCCGCGCCCCTCCAGATGCGCCAGCAGCACCCGCTCGGTCTCGCTCTGCGGCAGCATCAGCACAAAGGGATAGGGCGTTTCGATGTCGCCGAGCGGCACCCGGGCCAGCGCCTTGCCGTCGGCCAATATGTTGGCCACCGTCACCTTGTTGCCGAGCCCGACCAGCTCGGCGGACAGCCCGTCGCCGGCGCGCTCCAGAAGTTCCAGCGTGCGCGGCCAGATCGCCACCGCGCGCGAGGTGGTGGCACGCTCGGTCATGGCGTCGACGATGCGCACCGGCACCTGGTAGCGCGCCAGTTCGAGCGCCATCGCCAGCCCGACCGGGCCGGCCCCGACGATGAGGACCGGATCCGTCATGCACCTGCTCCCCCCGGGCAGGACGGCGCCGCGCGCCGCCACACCCACAAGAGGTAAAGGCCCGCCACGCTTTGCGCAACGGGCCCTTTGGCCTTCAGCTCCCCCGCAGGGTGCGGGGGAGTGTTTGGCTTCTTCGGCCTCAGTTCACCAGGTCGAAGCGGTCGGCGTTCATCACCTTGGTCCAGGCGGCGACGAAGTCGCGGAGGAACTTCTCCTGCGCGTCGTCCTGGGCATAGACCTCGGCATAGGCGCGCAGGATGGCGTTGGAGCCGAAGACGAGGTCGACGCGGGTGGCGGTCCACTTGGGAGCGCCGGTCTTGCGGTCGCGCAGCTCATAGACCCCCTCGCCCACCGCCTTCCAGCTATTGCCCATATCGGTGAGGTTGACGAAGAAGTCGTTGGTCAGCGCACCCTCGCGGGCGGTGAACACGCCGTGCTTGCTGCCACCGTAATTGGTGCCGAGCATGCGCAGGCCGCCGACCAGCACGGTCATCTCAGGCGCGGTCAGCCCCATCAGCTGGGTGCGGTCGAGCAGCATCTCCTCGGGGGTGACGACATAGTCCTTCTTCACCCAGTTGCGGTAGCCGTCATGCAGCGGCTCCAGCACGCTGAACGAGGCGGCGTCGGTCTGGGCGTCGGTGGCATCGCCCCGGCCGGGGGAGAAGGGCACGGTGACATCATGGCCGGCCGCCTTGGCCGCCAGCTCGATGCCGACATTGCCGCCGAGCACGATCACGTCGGCAAGGCTGGCGCCGGTCTCCGCGGCGATGCCTTCCAGCACGCCGAGCACCTTGGCGAGACGGGCGGGCTCATTGCCTTCCCAGTCCTTCTGCGGAGCGAGGCGGATGCGCGCGCCATTGGCGCCGCCGCGCATGTCGGAGCCGCGATAGGTGCGGGCGCTGTCCCAGGCGGTGCTGACCAGCTCGCCAATGGTGAGGCCGGCATTGATGATCTTCGCCTTGACCGCCGTCACGTCATAGTCGGCAGGGCCGACAGGAACGGGGTCCTGCCAGATCAGGTCCTCGGCCGGCACGTCCGGGCCGATATAGCGAACCTTCGGGCCCATGTCGCGGTGGGTCAGCTTGAACCAGGCGCGGGCGAAGGTGTCCTTGAAATACTCCGGATCGGCCATGAACTTCTGGCAGATCGCGTTGTAAACGGGATCGACCTTCATCGCCATGTCGGCGTCGGTCATCATCGGGTTGTGGCGGATCGAGGGGTCGCTGGCGTCGACCGGCTTGTCCTCTTCCCGAATGTTGATCGGCTCCCACTGCCAGGCGCCGGCCGGGCTCTTGCGCAGCTCCCATTCATGGCCGAACAGCATGTCGAAGAAGCCCATGTCGAACTGCGTCGGATGGGTGGTCCAGGCGCCTTCCAGACCGGAGGTCACGGCGCGGCTGGCGAGGCCGTTCTGGTTCGGGTTGGACCAGCCCATGCCCTGCTCTTCGAGCGCGGCGGCTTCCGGGTTGGGGCCGAGCGCCTTGGCGTCGCCATTGCCATGGGTCTTGCCGACGGTGTGGCCGCCGGCGGTCAGCGCCGCGGTTTCCTCGTCGTTCATCGCCATGCGGGCGAAGGTCTCGCGCACCTGCGCGGCGGTCTTCATCGGGTCCGGCTGGCCGTTCACGCCTTCCGGGTTGACGTAGATGAGGCCCATCTGCACGGCGGCGAGCGGGTTCTCCATGGTGGAGGGCACGTTGACGTCGCCATAGCGGTTGTCGCTCGGCGCCAGCCACTCGCGCTCGGAACCCCAATAAGTGTCCTTGGAGGGGTGCCACACATCCTCGCGGCCGAAGCCGAAGCCGAAGGTCTTCAGCCCCATCGTCTCATAGGCGATGGTGCCGGCGAGCACGATCAGATCGGCCCAGCTCACCTTGTTGCCGTACTTCTTCTTGATCGGCCACAGCAGGCGGCGGGCCTTGTCGAGGCTCACATTGTCCGGCCAGGAATTGAGCGGGGCGAAGCGCTGGTCGCCGGTGCCGCCACCGCCGCGCCCGTCGGCCAGGCGGTAGGAGCCGGCCGCGTGCCAGGACAGGCGGATCATCAGCCCGCCATAATGGCCCCAGTCCGCCGGCCACCACTCCTGGCTCTCGGTCATCAGCGCGCGCATATCGGCCTTGAGCGCGTCGAAGTCGAGCGTCTTCACCTGCTCGCGGTAACTGAAGTCCTTGCCGAGCGGGTTGGTCTTGCTGTCGTGCTGATGGAGAATGTCGAGATTGAGGGCCTTGGGCCACCAATCCATGTTCGACGTCCCGACTTCGGTGATGGCGCCGTGCATGACCGGGCATTTGCCGGCCGGCCTGTTCGTGATGTCGTCCATTGCAGTCTCCAATCGTGATGGCATGCCGGCAGCGAAGATTCGCCGGCGCTCCCCCCGGGCACTGGCCGGCACGAGAGGCGTTTGGAATTGGAAGAGGTCTTATCGTAGGCTAAGCATAATGAAAATTTGCATTTTCTAATTGGTCCGATATGAAATTCTTATGATAAGCATTTCCATGCGGCATCTGCGCTATTTCGAGGCGCTCGCTCATCACCGGCATTTCGGCCGGGCCGCCGAAGCCTGTTCGATTTCCCAGCCCGCTTTGTCGCTTCAGATCAAGGAGCTGGAGGAGATCCTCGGCGCGCCGCTGGTCGAGCGCGGCATGCGGCAGATCCGGCTCACCCGGCTCGGCGAGGAATTCGCCACACGGGCGCGCAGCATTTTGCAGGCGGTCGATGAGCTGGAGGACCTCGCCCGCGCGTCGCACAGCCCGCTCGCGGGCCGGCTGCGCATCGGCGTCATTCCCACCGTCGCCCCCTATCTGCTGCCCGCCGTGATGCAGCGTCTGGGCGAACGCTTCCCCGATCTCGACCTGCGGCCCCGCGAAGCGGTGACGCAGCGGCTGGTGGACGACCTGGTCGAGGGTCGGCTCGATGCCGCCATCGTCGCCCTGCCGGTTTCCGAGCCCTCGCTGACCGAGCATGCCCTGTTCGAGGAGGAATTCGTCCTGGTGCGTCCGTTGCACGAGGCGGCGCTGCCGGTGCCCAATCCCGAGACGCTGCGCACCATGCGGCTGCTGCTGCTGCAGGAAGGCCACTGCTTCCGCGAACAGGCGCTGTCCTTCTGCAACCTCTCCTCGCAGCTGCCGCGCGACCTGATGGAGGGCAGCTCGTTGACCACGCTGGTGCAGATGGTCGGCGCCGGCATCGGCGTCACGCTCATCCCGCAAATGGCGGTGGCGATCGAGACCCGCTCCGCCGCCGTCTCGGTGGCGCGGCTGGCGGCGCCGCGCCCCTCGCGCACCATCGGCATGGTCTGGCGCCGGACCAACCCGCTCGCCGGCTCCTTCGAGCAGATGGCGATCATCGTGGGCACGGTGGGGCTTGCGGGCGCCGTGGCCGGCGCCAGCGCTGTTCCGCCCGATTGGCACCTCAGCTAGAGCATTTTCCGCGAAAGCTGACAGACTTTCGCGACGAGAAAATGCTCCAGCTTATTGATTAGAGAGCGCTTTCTTATCGATCAGGTAATTTCACCTGATCGGAAAGGGCTCTAGAACAAGCCGCAGGGCGGCCCGCGCCGCCATCCGCCGGAGAGCCTCCATGTCCGCCTATGCCTCCCTCACCGTCCATTTCGGCCGCATCAGCGCGATGTCGAACGCCATCGGCATCCTGCAATGGGACAGTGACACGATGATGCCGAAGGGCGCCGCCGCCAGCCGGGCGGAAAGCCTCGCTCTGCTGCGGGTGATGCAGCACGAGATGGCGGTCGACCCGCGCCTCAGTGACTGGCTGGAGGCGGCCGGCGAGGACGCCACCCTCGGGACGTGGGAGCGGGCAAATCTGCGCGAGATGCGCCGCGTCTTCACCGCGCAGACCGCCCTCCCCGCCGATCTCGTCGAGGCCTCCAGCAAGGCGATTTCCGCCTGCGAGATGGCGTGGCGGCAGGCGCGGGCCGATGCGGACTTCCCCGCGCTGCTGCCCACCCTCGCCGAGGTGCTGCGCCTGCAGCGCGAAGCCGGCGTCGCCAAGGGCGAAAAGCTCGGCCTCTCGGCCTATGACGCGCTGCTGAACGATTATGAGCCGGGCGGCCGCTCGGAAAAGATCGACGCGCTGTTCGACGACCTCGCGGCCTTCCTGCCGGGCTTCACGCAAGAGGCGCTGGCGGCGCAGGCCCGCCGGCCCACCCCCGCCCCGCTTGCCGGCCCCTTCGCCATCGAGGCCCAGCGCGGGCTCGGGCAACGGATGATGACGGCGCTCGGCTATGATTTCGACCGCGGGCGGCTCGATGTCTCCACCCACCCCTTCTGCGGCGGCGCCGATAACGACGTGCGCATCACCACCCGTTATGACGAGGCGGATTTTTCCAAGGCGCTGATGGGGGTGATCCACGAGACCGGCCACGCGCTCTATGAGCAGGGCCGCCCCGCCGCCTTCATGAGCCAGCCCGTGGGGCAGGCGCGCGGCATGGTGCTGCATGAGAGCCAGTCGCTGCTGATGGAGATGCAGGCCTGCCGCTCGCCCGAATTCCTCGGCTTCGCCGCGCCGCTGATGCGGGAAGCGTTCAAGGCCTCCGGCCCGGACTGGGAGGCGGACTCGCTCTGGCGCCGCTACACCCGCGTCGAGCGCGGCTTCATCCGCGTCGATGCGGATGAGGTCACCTATCCCGCCCATGTCATCCTGCGCTACCGGCTGGAGAAGGCGCTGATCGCCGACGCGATGCCGCTGGCCGAACTGCCGGCGGCGTGGAATGCCGGCATGCAGGAACTGCTCGGCACCACGCCGCCAAACGACCGGCTCGGCTGCCTGCAGGACATTCACTGGCCGAGCGGCGGCTGGGGCTATTTCCCCACCTACACGCTCGGCGCCATCGCCGCCGCCCAGCTGTTCGACGCCGCCTGCCGGGCCAAGCCGGACGCGCTGCCGGGCATTGCGCGCGGCGATTTCGCCCCGCTGGTCGCCTGGCTGCGCACCCATGTGCATGGGCAGGGCGCGCTGCTCGACACCGACGAGCTACTGACCCGCGCCACCGGCCACCCGCTCGATGCCGGCGTGTTCAAGGCCCACCTCGCCCGGCGCTATCTCGCCAGCTGAACGCGGCCGGCGCCTCAGGCGGCGGAGAAGCGGTAGACCGAGACGTGCCGGTAGGTTTCGCCGGGGTCGAGCCGGGCGGAGGGATAATCCGCCCGGTTCGGCGCGTCGGGCCAGGTCTGCGGTTCGAGACAGAAGCCGTCGGACTGGCGGTAGAGCCGGCCCTGTTTGCCCAGCGCCGTGCCGTCGAGGAAATTGCCGGAATAGAATTGCAGCCCCGGCTGGTCGGTCAAAAGCTCCATCACCCGGCCGGAACCGGGGTGCTCGACCCGTGCGGCAAGGCGCGGCGCTGGCGCGGCCCGGGCGTCGAGGCAGTAATTGTGGTCGTAGCCGCGCCCGCGATGCAGCTGCGGGTGGCCCTCGCGGATGCGGGCGCCGATGGCGCGGGGCGTGCAGAAATCGAACGGCGTGCCCTGCACATGCTCGGGCCGCCCCAGCGGAATCGCCGCGGCATCAACCGGCAGATAATCATCGGCATGGATGGTCAGGATGTGGTCGAGCACATCGCCGCCCGCCTCCACCCCGCCAAGGTTGAAATAGCCGTGATGGGTGAGGTTGACGAGTGTGGGCGCGTCCGTCGTCGCCTCGAAGGCGATGGTCAGCTCGCCCGCCCCGCTGAGCGTATAGGTCACGCTCGCTTTCAGCGTGCCGGGAAAGCCCTGGTCGCCATCCGGGCTGGTAAGGCTGAGGCGCAGCGAGGGCGCCTCCCCCTCATACAGCTCGGCCAACTTCCACACCCGCTTGTCGAAGCCCTGCGGCCCGCCATGCAAGGCGTGGTCGCCATCATTGGCGGGCACGCGATACCCCACCCCGTCCAGCGCGAAACGCCCGCCGGCGATGCGGTTGGCATAGCGCCCCACCGCCGCGCCGAAGAAGCGCGGCTCGTCGAGATAGGCGCCCGGCGCGTCATGGCCGAGCACGATATCGGCCAGCCGGCCCTCGCGGTCGGGCACGTGCAGCGCCTGCACGATGCCGCCGAGATCGAGCACCGCGACCTCAAATCCGCCCGCGCCGAAAAGGCGGAAACGCTGGATTTCGGTTCCGTCCGGCAGGGTGCCGAAAGGCTCGCGCCGGATGCGGGCGCCGACAGGCTGGTTCATGCTCGCTACTCAGGAAATTCCGGGCGTGCCCGGCTCGGCGTTCGACGCCCCATTGTCCTCCGGTCCCGCCGCGATTGCCAGCCCCCGGCGCGCGCCATCCGCCCCCCCGCATTGACGGGCCGGGCGCCGCCGGGGGAAGGTCCGCAACCGCTATGCCCATCAGGAGACGAGATCTTGGCGCAGTTTCACATGATCGCCGGCGCCCCCACGCCGGTCGCCCCGTTCAGCCATGCGGTGGAGGCCGATGGCTGGGTGTTCATCACCGGCCAGATGCCGACCTGGCCGGACGATGATTCCCGCCCGCTTCCCGAGGGGGTCGAGGCGCAGACCCGCCGCGTGATGGACAATCTCATTCTGGTTCTCGGCGGCATCGGGCTGGATCTGTCGCATGTGCTGCAGGCGCGGGTGTACCTCACCGATTTCAAGGGCGACTACCCCGCCATGAACGCGGCCTACGCCTCCTATTTCCCCGGCGACCGCCGCCCGGCCCGCACCTGCGTCGGCGTCACCGGCCTCGCCCGCGACGCGCTGGTGGAAATCGACCTCGTCGCCCGCCGCCCGGGCTGAACGACCCTTCGCTCCAGGCGTTTGCGTCAGATCATGGACGCTGGCGCCGGGGGCCGGTCTGTGTCGTCCCGTCGTCAGTAGAAGCGGCGACACTGCAAGCGACCACATTGCAAGCGACACGATCGGCACGGCGCCGGCGGCACGGAGGCGAGCACATGGACACGGCCACACGGCCCGGCACCGTCCCCCTCATCGACCATGGCAATTATGAGCGCCTGGTCGCCCGCGCCGGCGAGGTGGAGGCGATGGCCACCGCCATCGCCCATCCCTGCGACGCCGCCTCGCTGCGGGGAGCGCTCGATGCCGCCACGGCCGGCTTCATCCTCCCCATTCTCGTCGGCCCCGCCGCCCGCATCCGGGCGGTGGCGCAAGCCGAGGGGCTGGACCTTGCCGGCATCGAGATCATCGACACCCCGCACAGCGCCGCCTCGGCGGCACGGGCGGTGGAACTGGTGCGCGAGGGGCGCGTCAGCCTGTTGATGAAGGGCAGCCTGCACAGCGACGAACTGCTCGCCGCCGTCACCGCCCGCGACACCGGCCTGCGCACCGGCCGGCGCATCAGCCATGTCTTCATCATGGACGTGCCGAGCTATGCCGAGCCGCTGTTCATCACCGATGCGGCGGTGAACATCTTCCCCGACCTCGATGCCAAGCGCGACATCGTGCAGAACGCCATCGACCTGCATGTCGGCCTTGGCCTCGGGCGCCCCCGCGTCGCCATCCTCTCGGCGGTGGAAACCGTCACCACCGCGATTCCCAGCACCATCGAGGCCGCCGCTTTGTGCAAGATGGCCGATCGCGGCCAGATCACCGGCGGCGATCTCGACGGGCCGCTGGCGCTCGACAACGCCATCTCGCCGGAAGCGGCGCGGATCAAGGGCATCGTCTCCCCGGTCGCCGGCCGGGCGCAGATCCTCGTCGTGCCGGATCTTGAAGCCGGCAACATGCTGGCAAAGAACCTCACCTTCATGGCCGGGGCCGACGCCGCCGGCCTCGTGCTCGGCGCGCGGGTGCCGATCATCCTGACCAGCCGCGCCGACACGTTGAAGACCCGCCTCGCCTCCTGCGCGGTGGCGGTGCTCTATGCGCAGGCGCGGCTGCGCCAGCCGGGACTGGGAGGTTGATCGGGTGAACGAGGCCATCTTCGTCGTCAATGCCGGCTCGTCCAGCATCAAGTTCAAGCTCTACCGCGTCACCGGGCGCGACGTCGCCCTGCTGCTCGGCGGCGCGCTGGATGGCATCGGCACCCGCCCGCGCCTGCAAGCGAAGGACGAGGCCGGCACGGTGCTGGTCGATCGCCGCTTCACGCCTGATGAGATCGCCAGCGCCCCGCAGGCCCAGCACGCCATCAGCGAATGGGTGCTGCCGCATCTGGACGATGTCGAGTTGATCGGCGTCGGCCATCGCGTGGTGCATGGCGGGCCGCATTACTCCCACCCGGAGCGGGTGAACGCGGAGGTGCTGCGCACGCTGGAGAGCTTCATCCCGCTGGCGCCGCTGCACCAGCTAACCAATCTGGACCCGATCCGCGTCATCGCCGAGCGCCGGCCGGACCTGCCGCAGGTCGCCTGCTTCGATACCGCCTTCCACCGCGGCCATCCGGAGATCGCCGACCGCTTCGCCCTGCCGGACGAGCTCTATGAGGCCGGCGTGCGCCGCTATGGCTTTCACGGCCTGTCCTATGAATATGTCTCCGGCGCCCTGCGCGAGCTGGCGCCGGAACTGGCGCGCGGGCGCGTCGTCATCTGCCATCTCGGCTCGGGCGCCTCGGCCTGCGGCCTCATCGACGGGCGGAGCCAGGAATCCACCATGGGCTTCACCGCGCTTGACGGGCTGCCGATGGGCACGCGCTGCGGGTCGCTCGACCCCGGCGTGGTGCTGCATCTCATCGAGCAGAAGGGCATGAGCGCGGCCGAAGTCGGCCACATGCTCTATCACGACAGCGGGCTGAAGGGGCTGTCCGGCCTCTCCAGCGACATGCGCGAATTGCTGGCCAGCGAGGCGCCCGCCGCGGCGCTGGCGGTGGATTATTTCACGCTGCACGTCGCGCAGGCGGTGGCGCAGCTGGCCGTCACGCTCGGCGGGCTCGACGCGCTGGTCTTCACCGCCGGCATTGGCGAGCACGCGCCCGAGATCCGCGCCCGCATCTGCGCCCGGCTCGGCCTGCTCGGCGTCGCGCTCGACGCGGTGGCCAACAACGCCAGCGAGACCTGGATCGACGCCGACGGGCCCGGCCCGCATGTACTGGTTATCCCCACCGACGAGGAGCGGATGATCGCCCTGCACACGCTGCACCTGCTGCGCCCGGCGGGTTAGAGCATTTTCGAGCGAAGTGGATTCCGGTTCGCGTGAAGAAAATGCGTAAAAACAAAAACCTAGAGCACATCCGGTGAACCGGCTTTCACCGGATGTGCTCAAAGCGGCGCCTCAGCTCTCCAGCAGCGCGTAGGCCCGCGCCGCCGCCTCGAAGTCGCGATAGCGCGCGGCGCGGCGCACCAGCGCCTCGGCATCGGTGCCCCAGAGCTGTTCCTGCACCTCTTCATCGGCATGGGCGGCGCGCCACGCCTCCTCCGGGGAGAGGCGGCCATGCGCCACGGCAAGCGCGAGAAGCGCCGAGCCGCTGAGCGTCGTCATCAGGTTCAGCGCCGCCAGACGCAGCGGATCGTCCGGCAGCGCGCCCGCGAGGAGTTCCAGCGTGCGCGGCGGCTGGACGACATGCACCACGCCCTCGCTCAGCATGAAAATGGCGCCGAAGCGCTCGCGCGCCCAGGCCAGCACCGGGTCCCACAGCTCCGCGTGCAGCGCCACCAGCGCCGCCGGCGTGTCGACCCGGTAGCAGAGCAGGTCGCTGCCGGCATAGCGCACGATTTCGTCGCCGACCTCCGTCATCGCCGAGGCGACGCCGTCAATGGCGGAATTGGCCAGCCGGGTGATCGGCATGGTCACGGGGTCGATGAATGCGCGCTGCGCGTCCCATTCCTGCGCCAGCGCCTGCGCCAGAGGCGCGCTGGCCACCGCGACGAGGTTGCGCCCCGGGGTGCGCACCGGGCGCCCGTCCAGCTCGATGCGGAACAGCCCGCCTTCGGTCGCCGCCGCGCGCGCCTCCTTGTAGAAGCGCTTGGGCAGCGGCGTGCGCTCGGTGAAGCCCGGCCGCGCGGGGGCCGGCGGGGCGTCGGGGGTCATCTCGCTCACGCCACCGTCTCCCAGAGAGTGTCGATCGCCCGCAGCAGCTCGTCGGCATCATTGACCAGCCCTTGCGCGCCGGACTGCCGCAACAGTTCCGGCGCATGGTAGCCCCAGCTGACGCCGATGGCGCCGGCACCTGCGGCGCGGGCCATCACCATGTCGAAGCTGGTGTCGCCGATCAGCACGGTGTCGAGCGCCGCCACCCCGGTCGCCGCCATCGCCTGGTGCACCATGGCCGGGTGCGGCTTGGAGGGGGCGTCATCCGCCGTCTGAATGGTGACGAAGCGGCCTTCCAGCCCGTGATGGGCCAGCACCGCCGCCACGCCGCGCTGCGACTTGCCGGTGGCGATGCCGAGCAGCAGGTCGTCGCGGGCCGACAGCGTGTCGATCAGCCCGCGCATGCCCGGGAACATCGGCTCGCTGAAATCCGGCTCGGTGCGCAATTCGCGGAAGGCCTCGCGGTAGAGATCGGCCAGCCGCTCGGCGGGAAAGCGCGGATCGTCCTCGCCGAGCCGCTGCATCGCCTCCACCAGCGACAGGCCGACAATGCCGAGCACCGCCTCGCGCGGCGGCACGGGCAGTTCGGCGCGGGCGAAGGCGCGGCCCATGGCGGCGACGATGACGTGCTGGCTGTCCACCAGCGTGCCGTCGCAATCGAACAGAACCAGTTTCATCGGCACACCCTGGCGCGGCGGAAGGCGCGCGGCGCGCGGGAGGGCACGGCGGCGCGGATGAGCCGTCGAAGTCGAGGATGCGGCCGGCGATGTCAACCCCGCCGGCCGCATGCGCCCTTTGCAACGCGAACCGCGCGCCGCAGGGGTGCGGCGCGCGGCACGTTTAGTCGGGTGCGGCGGATCAGGCCGCGCGCAGGCTGCGCACGAGTTCCGCCACCTGCTGCTTCAGGTCGCCGGCCTGATGCGCCAGCGAACCGGAGAGCGAGGTCAGCTGGGCGGAGGCGGCGCCGGTCATTTCGGCCGCGCGGCCGACACCGACGATGTTCTCGCTCACAAGGCCCGTGCCGGTCGCGGCCTGGTTGGTGTTGACCGCGATCTCCTGGGTGGCGGCGCTCTGCTCCTCCACCGAGCCGGCGATCATCGTCGTCGCGTCGCGGATCTGGGCGATGGTGGCGACGATGTGCTCGATCGAGCCCACGGTGCGGCCGGTCGCCTGCTGGATATCGGCGACCTTGAGGCCGATCTCCTTGGTGGCGCCGGCGGTCTGCTCGGCGAGCTGCTTGACCTCCTGCGCGACCACGGCGAAGCCCCGGCCCGCATCGCCGGCGCGCGCCGCCTCGATGGTGGCGTTGAGCGCGAGAAGGTTGGTCTGGGCGGCGATGTCGGTGATCAGGTTGACGACCTCGCCGATCTTGCTCGCCGCCTGGGAAAGCTCGCGGATCTCGTCGGCGGTGCGGTTCACCGCATCCGCCCCCGTCACTGCCCTCGCGGCGGCGCCGCTGACCTGAATGCCGATCTCGCGGATCGAGGACGTCATTTCCTCGGTCGCGGCCGCCACGGTCTGCACGCTGCCCGAGGCATCGGCCGCGGCACTGCCCACCGCGGCCGCCTGCCGGGAGGTTTCCTCGGCGCTGGCGGCGAGATTGCGCGCCGCCTCGGAGACTTCGCCGGAGGAGTTGGCCAGCGCATTGGAGAGAGCGCCCATCTTCGATTCGAACTCATCGGCGATCGCATGGCGCTGGGCGGTGACCCGCTCGGCGCCGCGAATCTCCGCCAGCCGGGCCTCCTCGCGGGCCTTCTCCGCGTCGACAAGCGCGCCGCGCAGCATATCCGCCGAGCGGGCCATGCCGCCGATCTCGTCCTTGCGCTCGGTGCCCTCGACGGTGACGGCGAGCACGCCCTGGGCGAGGTTGTCGAAGACCGCCCGCAGCCGCTCCAGCGGTGCCACGATCCCGTAGCGGGTCGCCAGGAAGGCGAGGAGGAACACCAGGACCAGGCCGCCGGCCATGGCGCTATAGACCATAGTCACGGTGGAATCGGCCGCGTCACTCAGCGTGGCGGCGAGCGTGGCGAGAGCAGCGGTACGGGCGTTCACCTCGGCCCCGATAGCGGTGACGACCGCGCCGGAAAGCGGCATGCAGCGCGCGTTCCATTCCGCCACCATCTTGTTGTTTTCCTCGACCGAGGTCGAGGCATTGGCACGGGCGACGACATCGCCGCACTGCTCGCCAACGAAGCGGTCGAAGTCGCCGACCAGCTTTTTCACGTCATCGGCGATTTCGGGGTCGACCGTGGCCGCTTCCGCCATGCGGTCGCGAAAGCCGGTAACGGAGTCCTTCTGCACCTTGATGGCGGCCTCGTTCGCCTCACTCGTCAGCGACGACAGCGATTGATAGACGCCCTGGTTGAAATTGACGACGAAGCGGTTCGCCCGCGCCATCATCACGGTCGCCTTGGCCGGCCCGGTCAGGGCGGCGCGGTATTCCGAGCTGATCTCCTGCATTTTCATGCCAGCGAGAAGGATGCCGCCGGCCGAGAACACGGCAAGCAGCAGCAGCAGGGCAGAGATTTTGCCGATCAGCGGCATATTCTTGAATGACATGGGAGCTCCACGGACTGGCCAACATGCCCCGGTGAAAACCCGCCCATGCGTGGTCGCTACGGAGACATGACGGCGCACCATGGAATGGCGGCCTTGCGCGAAGCTGTTCGGATCACTCGGATGACGATCAGGCCGGGCCGTCCGTGCCGCGCCGTGGGACCGGCCAGGTAGTGGTGGGCGGTGACGGGCTCGAACCGCCGACCCTCTCGGTGTAAACGAGATGCTCTACCAACTGAGCTAACCGCCCGACCTGTTCAGGCCGGCAACCGTGCCGCGTCTGTGTCATCAGGCGGTGTCCGGCAAAGGACGCCGGCCCGATGTCCCAAAGCCTCGCGACGTGCCGCCATATAAAGCGGCTCGGCGGCAGCGTAAACCTCCGTGATCGAATATCCCGGCCTGTGAGGACCGGGGAATGCCGCCCCCGGCGCTGGCGCCGCCGCGTGCGGCCCCATCCGGTCTCCGGCGTTCACATCACCGCGCCGATCTGCCAGGGCACGAACTCGTTGCGGCCATAGCCCAGCAGTTCCGACTTGGAGCGCCGGCCCGAGGCGATGTCGAGCACCAGCTGGAAAATCTCCCGGCCCTTCTCCTCGATACTCACGCCCTCAAGCACGTCGCCGCAATTAAGGTCCATGTCCTCTTCCATCCGGGCGAACAGCTCGGAATTGGTGGCGAGCTTGATCGAGGGCGTCGGCTTGCAGCCATAGGCCGAGCCGCGCCCGGTGGTGAAGCACAGCATGTTCGCCCCGCCCGCCACCTGCCCGGTGGCGGCGACGGGGTCATAGCCGGGCGTGTCCATATAGACGAAGCCACGGCGGTCGATTCGCTCGGCATAGCGATAGACCCCGCGCAGGGTCGAGGTGCCGCCCTTGGCGACCGCGCCGAGCGACTTCTCCAGAATGGTGGTCAGTCCGCCCGCCTTGTTGCCCGGCGAGGGATTATTGTTGAGTTCGCCCCCCGAGCGGGCGGCATAGTCGGTCCACCAGTCGATCAGATCGACGATCCGACGCCCCACCGCCTCGCTCTCGGCGCGGCGGGTGAGCAGGTGTTCGGCGCCGAAAATCTCCGGCGTTTCCGACAGGATCGCGGTGCCGCCATGACGGACGAGCAGATCCACCGCCGCCCCGAGCGCCGGATTGGCGGTGAGGCCGGAATAGCCGTCCGAGCCGCCGCACTGCAGCGCCAGCACCAGTTCGCTCGCCGGCACGCTCTCGCGGGTGACCGCGCTGGCTGCGGGCAGCATGGCGCGGATCTTCTCGACGCCGGCCTCGATCGACTTACGGGTGCCGCCGCTGTCCTGGATGGTCAGGCTCTGGAAATGCGGGCCTTCGACCAGGCCGTAGTCCCGCTTGAGGCGCGGGATCTGGAACACCTCGCAGCCGAGGCCGATCAGCAGCACGGCGGCGAAATTGGGATGGCTGGCATAGCCCCATTGGGTGCGGGCGAGAATGTCGAACTCCTCGCCCTTGGCGCCCATGCCGCAGCCGGTGCCATGAGTGAAGGCGACCACGCCGTCGACATTGGGGTAGTCGTCCAGCATCCCTGAGCGCGTCACCGCCTCGGCGATGAAATCGGCCACTGTCGCCGAGCAGTTCACCGAGGAGAGGATGCCGATATAGTTGCGGGTGCCGACCCGCCCGTCGGCGCGGCGGAAGCCCTCGAAGCTGGCGGGCGCCTCGCCGGGCCGCAGCCCTTCCTGCGGCGTCGCCTCGGAGGCGAAAGCATAGTCGCGCTCGAAATCCTGCAGCCGCACATTGTGTTCATGCACCCAGTCGCCGGGCGCGATGTCGCTGGCGGCGAAGCCGATCACCTGGCCGAATTTGCGGATCGCCTCGCCGGCGGCGATCGGGCGGGTGGCGATCTTGTGCCCCTTCGGTACATGGCGCGTCGCCACGATTCCCTCGGCGAGCGCCGTGCCGGTGGGCAGGCTGTCGAGGGCGACAAGGATGTTGTCGGTCGCGTTGAGACGCAGCGTGCGCGGTGTGGTCATCGGGTCCGAACCTCAAGCCCGCCGCCCGGCGCACGCAACGCCTGGAATGAAGGCGGGCCGACGGCGAATGTCTTTTATGTATAAACGACAGCGCAAGGCCGGCGCTGTCAACGGTGTTCGTGCCGGCCGGACGCCCGCGCGCCTCAGCGCGGCTCGCTCTCGATCCAGCGGCGCTTCGATTCTTCGAGATGGGCATGCATCCGCATCTGGGCGAGCGGCACGTCGCGCGCCTCCAGCGCCGCGAGAATGGCCTCATGCTCGGCCAGCGCATGGCGCCAGGTGGCCGGCGTGTCGAAGCGCGCGCGGAACTGTGACGAGATTGGGCTGTGGCGTTCGTCGAACAGCTCGCCCACCAGCCGGACGATCACGCTGTTGCCGGACTGCGCGGCGATGGCGAGGTGGAACTGCCGGTCATGCCCCAGCGGCTTGCGCCCCTCCTCGATATCGGCCCGCATCGCCTCCAGCGTCATCCGCAGGCCCCGCAGAGTCGCCGGCGTGAAGCGGGCGCCGGCCAGGCCAATCACCGCCGCCTCCACCGTCGCCCGCGCCTCCATCAGCTCCACGGCGCTCTCGCCCGTCGCCGCCTGCGAGAGCGTGCGCCGCTCGACAGCGGCGGCGACATAGATGCCGGACCCCATGCGGATCTCGACCGTGCCGTCGATTTCGAGCGCGATCAGCGCCTCGCGCAGAGAGGGGCGCGACACGCCCAACTGCTGCGCCAGGTCGCGCTCTGCCGGCAGGCGGCTGCCCACCTCGAAATGGCCCTTCTGGATCAGGCCACGAATCTGGTCGGCGACCTGCTGGTAAAGCCGCCGCTCCGAGGTCCGATTGATGTTCATCCGTCACACTCTTGATTTGGCCTTACCATATCCCGGATACGCCTTTTGGCCAAGAGTCCATATCCAATTGATAAACAACAATATTTCTTTAGGTTGTGTAATTTGGCGGCTCAATCTGAAAAATTGGCTTGACCACCTTGGCCGGAATGGCACCATAAAGACAGGTAGCAACCAACGGACAATGAGATCCGCACAGCGGACGCATGTCGCCTCAGGCGGCAGGGAGGAATGCCATGCCGAGCGGCACGATCGCCGACGGCCGGATCGACGCGCGCCCCGCACGGGCGGCGGGCGAGACGCTGCTGTCGCTGGAGAATATCTGCAAGGAATTCCCGGGCGTTAAGGCGCTGCAGGGGGTTCATTTCAATCTGCGCCGGGGCGAGGTTCACGCGGTCTGCGGCGAGAACGGCGCCGGCAAGTCGACCCTGATGAAGATCATCAGCGGCGTCTACGCCCCGACCTCGGGACGCCTCGTCTACAAGGGCCAGCCCTGCAGCTTCGCCTCGCCGCTGGAGGCGGAAGCGGTCGGCATCGCCATCATCCACCAGGAACTCAACCTCATCCCCCACCTGTCGGTGGCGGAGAACATCTATCTCGCCCGCGAGCCCCGGCGCGGCTTCTTCGTCGATCGCAAGGCACTGCGGGCGAACGCCAAGGCCTGCCTCGACCGGCTCGGCGTCGCCATCGATCCGGACCGGCTGGTACGCGAACTCTCGGTCGCGCAATGCCAGATGGTGGAAATCGCCAAGGCGCTGTCGCTCGACGCGCAGGTCCTCATCATGGACGAGCCGACCTCCTCGCTCACCGAGCAGGAGACGCGCCTGCTGTTCAAGGTCATCCACGATCTGCGGGCGTCGGGCGTCGGCATCGTCTACATCTCGCACCGTCTCGACGAGATGGCGGAGATCGTCGACCGCGTCACCGTGCTGCGCGACGGGCGCTACATCGCCACCGACGATTTCGCCGCCACGAATGTCGACGCCATCGTCGCCCGCATGGTCGGCCGCTCGCTGGAGGAGAAATTCCCCGAGCGCAATTCCCGCCCCACCACCGACGTCATCCTCTCGGCGCGCGGCCTGACCCGCCACCGCGTGTTCCAGGACATCGACTTCGATCTCTTTCGCGGCGAAATCCTCGGCTTCGCCGGGCTGATGGGCGCGGGCCGCACCGAGGTGGCGCGCGCCATCTTCGGCGCCGACGCGCTCGACGCCGGCACGGTGTCGCTGGAGGGGCGGGTGCTCGACATCCGCTCGCCGCGCGACGCGATCAAAGCCGGCCTCGCCTATCTCTCCGAGGACCGCAAGGCGCAGGGCCTCGCCGTCAAGATGCCGGTCGACGCCAATATGACGCTGGCGAACATGGAGGCGGTGTCGAACCGCTTCGGCGTGATCGACTTCACCCGGCATGCAGAGGTCGCGAAGGAATATATCGACCTGCTCAGCATCAAGACCCCCTCCCCCGACCAGCCGGTGCGCCTGCTGTCGGGCGGCAACCAGCAGAAGATCATCATCGGCAAATGGCTGTTCCGGCAGTCGCGGGTGCTGATCTTCGACGAGCCGACGCGCGGCATCGATGTCGGCGCCAAGTTCGCGATCTACCAGATCATGGACGAACTGGCGGCGAAGGGGATCGGGGTCATCCTCATCAGCTCCGAGCTGCCGGAAATACTGGGAATGACCGACCGGGTCGCCGTGTTCCACCACGGCCGCATCGCCGGCGTGCTGGAAACCGCCGCCACCTCCCAGGAGGAAATCATGCACTTCGCGTCCGGTTACGGACGACCGGCCGGCCACGGCTGACGGAGCAGGGAATGACGATGACCGTGACCACCCCACCCGCGCCCGCCCGTGGCGGCCTGACCGACCGGCAGAAGGACATTGTCCAGAAATTCGCCGCGCTCGGCAGCCTTCTCGTGCTGATCGTGGTGTTTTCGCTGAGCAGCGGCGCCTTCTTCACCGTCAATAACGGCATGACCATCGCCCTGCAGGTGACGTCCATCGCCCTGCTCGGCATCGGCGCGACCTGCGTCATCATCACCGGCGGCATCGATCTCTCGGTCGGTTCGGTGCTGGCGCTCTCGGGCGTCATCGCCGCGCTGGCGGTGAAGGAGCTCGGCATGCCGGTGCCCTTCGCGATGATGTTCGGCATCCTCACCGGCGCCTTTTGCGGCCTCGTCAACGGCATACTCGTCACCCGCCTGCGGCTGCCGCCCTTCATCGCCACGCTCGGCATGATGCTGATCGCGCGCGGCGTGGCGCTGCAGATCACCGGGGCGCGGGCGATTTCGGGGCTGGGCGAATCCTTCGGCGTGCTCGGCAATGGCGCACTGTTCCGCGTCGTCACTATTGCCGATGACGGCTTTCCCACCGTGGTCTTCCCCGGCATCCCCTACCCGGTGATCCTGATGGCGGTGATCGCCGTCGCCGTCTCGCTGATGCTGAACCGCTCGGTGCTCGGCCGCCACATCTACGCGGTCGGCTCCAACAGCGAGGCCGCGCGCCTGTCGGGCGTCGATGTCGCCGGCGTCACCCGCTTCACCTATGTGCTCTCGGGCGCGCTCGCCGGCCTCACCGGCTGCGTGCTGATGTCCCGCCTCGTCACCGCCCAGCCCAATGAGGGCGTGATGTACGAGCTCGACGCCATCGCCAGCGCCGTCATCGGCGGCACGTCGCTGATCGGCGGCGTGGGCACCATTTCCGGCACGTTCATCGGCTCCTTCGTGATCGGCATCCTGCGCAACGGGCTGAACATGAACGGCGTCTCCGCCTTCACCCAGCAGATCATCATCGGCCTGGTGATCCTGCTCACGGTGTGGATCGACCAGCTACGCAACCGAAAATAAGCCGGCGACCGCGAGGCGGCGCCAACGACAAGGAGGAAACCATGAAGAAAATCGTCACAGCCCTGCTCGCCTCGGCGGTCCTGTTCGGCGGCGTCGCCGCCCAGTCCACCGCGCAGGCCGGCGAGATCGCCGTCATCGTCAAGACCGTCAACTCCACCTTCTGGCAGAATGTGCAGAAGGGCGCCGACGCCGCGCTCAAGCAGGCGGGCGGCGGCAACACGCTGACCTTCCAGGGCCCGGCCTCGGAATCCGCCATCGCCGACGAGGTGAACATGGTGGAGAACGCCGTCAATCGCGGCGTCGCCGGCATCGTGCTCGCCCCGTCCGATCCGGACGCGCTGGTCCCCGCCGTCAAGAAGGCGTGGGAAGCCCGCATTCCGGTAGTCATCATCGACTCCCTGCTCGCGAAGGGCGCCGAACAATATTACCAGTCCTACCTCGCCACCGATAACCGCAAGGCCGGCGAGCTGGCGGCGCAGGCGCTGATCGCCAAGGTCGGCACCGAGGGCAAGATCGCCGTCATGTCCTATGTCGCCGGCGCCGGCTCCGAGATCGGCCGCGTGGGCGGCTTCACCGACTACATCAAGGCGCATTCCAAGCTGGAAATCGTCGGCCCGTTCTACTCGCAGTCGCAGATGGCGACGGCGCTGAACCAGACCACCGACGTGCTCGCCGCCAATCCCGACCTCAAGGGCATTTTCGGCGCCAATGAGCCGACCGCGATCGGCATGGCCCGCGCCATCAAGCAGGCCGGCAAATCAGGCAAGATCGTCGCCGTCGGCTTCGACGGCAATCAGGACCTGCAGGAATTCGTCAAGGACGGCACGCTGGCCGCGATCATCGTGCAGGGCTCGTTCCAGATGGGCGAGCTCGGCGTGCAGACCGTCTCCAAGCTGATCAAGAAGGAGAAGGTCGAGAAGTTCGTCGACACCGGCGCCGTGGTGGTGACCAAGGCCAATATCGACCAGCCGGAAGCCAAGAACGTCCTCTACTGAGCCCTTCCTCCCCGCCTCACGGGACGCGGCATCCGTGCCGCGTCCCGCCTTTCCCCAGAACGGATCCGCATCATCATGAAGGTCGGCGATCGGCGCATTCATGCCCGCAGCGGCGTGTCCCTGACAGGGATGGGCCTTGGCTGCGCGCAGATGGGCAACCTCTACCGCGTCACCCCCTATGCCGAGGCCGCCGGCGCGTTCCACGCCGCCTGGGACGCCGGCATCCGCACCTTCGACACCGCCCCCTTCTATGGCTACACCCGGTCCGAACTGCGCCTCGGCACGATGCTGACCGAACGGAAGCGCGCGGACTACACCGTCTCCACCAAGGTCGGCCGGGTGATGACCCCGGATGCGAGCGTCGGCGCGGAGGAGGACGGCTTCGCCGAGCCCCTGCCCTTCCGCCCGGTCTACGACTACAGCCATGACGGCATAATGCGCTCTTTCGAGGCCAGCCAGTCCCGCCTCGGCCTTCTTTCGCCCGACATTCTCTATGTGCACGACATCGGCCGCTTCACCCATGGCGAGCGCCACGCGCAGTATTGGGCCCAGCTCACCGAGGGCGGCGGTTTCCGCGCGCTGACCCGGCTGCGCGAGCAAGGCGCTATCAGGGCCTTCGGCCTCGGCGTCAACGAGTTCGAGGTCATCGCGGCGGCGATCGAGGTCGCCGATCTCGACATCTGCATGCTGGCCGGCCGCTACACGCTGCTGGAGCAGCAGAGCCTCGCCTTCATGGATTCCTGCGCGGCGCGCGGCATCGGCATCGTCATCGCCGGACCTTACAATTCCGGCATTCTCGCCGGCAGCGCCAAGTTCAACTATGGCGACGCCCCGGCCGACATCGTCGCCCGCGTCGAGGCGCTGCGTGCGGCCTGCGCGGGCGAGGGCGTGAACCTCCAGACCGCCGCGCTGCACTTTCCCCTCGCCCACCCCGCCGCGCTCACCGTTGTTTCCGGCGCCCGCAACGCGGCGCAGGTGCGCGACAATGTCGAGCGGTTCGAGGCGCCGGTGCCCTCCGCCTTCTGGACCCGGCTGAAGGAGCGCGGCCTCATCGCCGACAGCGCTCCGGTGCCCGCCTGAACGGGGAGCGATTATGCGTATCGACGCCCATCAGCATTTCTGGCGCATCGCCGACCGGGCCGGGCAGTGGCCCCCGCCCGATCTGGCGCCGATCTATCGTGACTTCGGCCCGGAGGACCTCGCGCCGCTGCTCGCCGCCGCGGGTATCGAGGGCACGGTCCTCGTCCAGACCATGGAGCGCGAGGCCGACACCGCCTACATGCTCGACCTTGCCGCGCGCCATCCCTTCATCAGGGCGGTGGTGGGCTGGACCGACATGAAGGCGCCCGATGCCGAAGGCGCCATCGCCCGGCTCGCCACCCATCCCCGGCTGAAGGGCCTGCGCCCCATGCTGCAGGACATCGCCGAGGACGACTGGATCACCGATCCGGCGCTGGCGCCGGCCGTTGGCGCGATGATCGCGCACGATCTCGCCTTCGACGCGCTGGTGCTGCCGCGCCATCTGCGCCCGCTCTTCGCCTTCGCCGCGCGCCATCCCGCGTTGCGCATCGTCATCGACCATGGCGCCAAGCCGCTGATCGGCGAGGGGCGGATCTCGCGCTGGCGGGCCGATCTCGCCGCCCTCGCCGCCCTGCCCAATGTCTGGTGCAAGCTGTCCGGCCTGCTCACCGAGGCGGACGGGCGCGGCCCGGCTGCGGTGCGCCCCTATGCCGAGACGCTGCTCGACCTGTTCGGCCCCGCGCGGCTGATCTTCGGCAGCGACTGGCCGGTGCTGCGCCTCGCCGGTGACTATGCCGGCTGGCTCGCGCTGTGCCGCGACATCGTGCCGGCCGCCCACCACGACGCCGTGTTCGGCGCCAATGCGGCCCGCTTCTACCGCCTGGACGGCGACGCTCTCGCCGCCGCGAACTGAGAGACGATCATGCTCACCATCATCTGCGACGCGCCCGGCACGCTGTCGGCCATCGAACGCGAGAAACCGGTGCGCGGCGAGGGCGAGGTCCTTCTCCGGCTGCGCCGCATCGGCGTCTGCGGCACCGACCTGCACATCTTCGCCGGCAAGCAGCCCTATCTCTCCTATCCCCGTGTGATGGGGCATGAACTGGCCGCGACGGTGGAAGAAGTGCCCCCGGGAAGTCGGCTGGCGCCCGGCGATGTCGTCTCGGTGATCCCCTATATCTCCTGCGGCCAGTGCAGCGCCTGCCGCAAGGGCAGGACCAATTGCTGCCGCAACCTCGGCGTGCTCGGCGTGCACCGCGACGGCGGCATGGCCGAGTTCATCTGCCTGCCGGAACAATTCGTGCTGAAGGCGGAAGGTCTGAGCCTCGATCAGGCGGCGATGGTGGAATTCCTCGCCATCGGCGCCCATGCGGTGGCGCGGGCGGGCACCGGCCCGGGCGACAGCGTGCTGGTCGCCGGCGCCGGGCCGATCGGCGCCGCCGTCGCCCTCTTCGCCCGCAGCGCGGGGGCAAAGGTCACGCTCATCGACGGGCGCGAGGACCGGCTCGCCTTCGCCCGCCGCCATCTCGGCGTCGCGGCGACCGTACTTCTCGGGCCCGGCGACGTGGACGAACTCGCACGGCTCACCGGCGGCGACTTCTTCGACGGCGTGTTCGACGCCACCGGCAACCCGAAGGCGATCGAGCGCGGCTTCGGCTTTGTCGGCCATGGCGGCACCTATGTGCTGGTGTCGATCGTCGCCAGCGACATCACCTTTTCCGATCCGGAATTCCATAAGCGCGAGACCTCGCTGCTCGGCAGCCGCAACGCCACCGTGGCCGATTTCGAGCGGGTGATGGCGGCGATCCGCGCCGGCGAGGTGCCGGACGCGCTGATCACCCACCGCCTGCGCCTGTCCGAGGTGCCGGAGAAGTTCGCCGCCCTCGCCGAACCCAGCGCGGGCGTGGTCAAGGCACTGATCGACGTGGCGTGAGCGGGAGGTCGGCGTGAGCGGGAGGATAGGCATGCAGCGCATGGGAATGATGATCGGCGTCGAGCCGGATAGGGTGGAGCGCTACAAGGAATTGCACGCGGCGGTGTGGCCGCAGGTGCTGGCCCTCCTCACCGCCAGCAACATCCGCAACTACACCATCTTCCTGCGCGAGCCGGAGAACATCCTGTTCGGCACCTGGGAATATCACGGCAACGACTTCGCCGCCGACATGGCGAAGATCGCCGCCGACCCGGTCAATCAGGAATGGTGGAGCCTGACCATCCCCTGCCAGCGCCCGCTCGCCACCCGCAAGGAGGGTGAATGGTGGGCCTCGATGGAAGAAGTGTTCCACCTCGACTGAACCATCAGCAAAGGAAACCTGGCCATGGCCACTCTTGAGGGCAAGACCGTCCTCGTCACCGCGAGCGCGCAGGGCATCGGCCGCGCCAGCGCGCTCGGCTTTCTCGCCGCCGGCGCACGGGTCATCGCCACCGACATCAACGCCGCGCTGCTGGCGGAACTGCCGCCTTCGCCGCTTCTCACCACCGCCCGGCTGGACGTGCTTGACGCGGCCGCCGTCGCCGATTTCATCGCCGGCATCGGCCCGGTCGACGTGCTGTTCAACTGCGCCGGCGTGGTGCATCCCGGCAGCATTCTCGACATGAAGGAGGGCGATCTCGACTTTGCCTTCGACCTCAACGTGAAATCGATGGTGCGCACCATCCGCGCCGTCCTGCCCGGCATGATCGACCGGCGCGACGGCGCGATCATCAACATGTCGTCGGTGGCGTCATCGCTGAAGGGCGTGCCCAACCGCTTCGCCTACAGCGTCACCAAGGCGGCGGTGATCGGGCTCACCAAATCGGTGGCGGCCGATTATGTCGGCCACAACATACGCTGCAACGCCATCTGCCCCGGCACGGTGGAAAGCCCCTCGCTGCAGGACCGGCTGCGGGCGCAGGGGGACTATGAGGCGGCACGCGCGGCCTTCATCGCCCGCCAGCCGATCGGGCGCATCGGCACGCCGGAGGAAATCGCCGATCTCGCCGTGCATCTGGCCGGCGCCACCTACACCACCGGCCAGGCCTTCGCCATCGATGGCGGCTGGTCGCTCTGATCCGCATGTGAGGACGACAGAATGAAACTGGTACGCCACGGCCTTGCCGGCCGGGAACAACCCGGCCTGATCGACGCGCAGGGCCACATCCGCGATCTCTCGGCCCATGTCGCTGACATCGCCGGCGCCGCGCTCGCGCCCGCCGCGCTGGCCGGCCTCGCCGCGCTCGACCCGGCGACACTGCCGCTGGTCGCGGAAGGTACCCGCCTCGGCCCCTGCGTTAGCGGAACCGGCAAGTTCGTCTGCATCGGCCTCAATTTCTCCGACCATGCCGCCGAATCCGGCATGGCGGTGCCGCCCGAGCCGGTGGTGTTCATGAAAGCCACCTCGGCGATCTCAGGCCCGCATGACGACGTGCCGATCCCGCGCGGCGCCAGCAAGACCGACTGGGAAGTCGAGCTCGCCATCATCATCGGCCGGACGGCGAAATATGTCAGCGAAGCCGAAGCGCTCGACTATGTCGCCGGCTACTGCGTCTGCAACGACGTGTCGGAGCGTGAGTTTCAGCTGGAGCGCGCCGGCCAGTGGACCAAGGGCAAGTCCTGCGACGGCTTCGGCCCGATCGGCCCGTGGCTGGCGACGCGGGACGAGATTCCCGATCCGCAGAACCTCGCCATGTGGCTGACGGTGAATGGCGAGACGCTGCAGAACGGTTCGACCCGGACCATGGTGTTCGGCGCCGCCTATCTCGTCTCCTATCTCAGCCAGTTCATGAGCCTCTACCCCGGCGACATCATCTCCACTGGCACCCCGCCCGGCGTCGGCCTCGGCTTCAAGCCGCCGCGCTACCTCAAGGCCGGCGACGTGGTCGAACTCGGCATTGAGGGGCTGGGCACGCAGAAGCAGACCTTCGTTTCCGACATCTGATCGCGGCTCCGCGCCGGGAGGCCTAACATGGTGAAGATCACCGATATGCGGGTCATCGACCTGCGCTTTCCCACCTCGCACGCGCTCGACGGATCGGACGCTATGAACCCCGATCCGGACTATTCGGCCGCCTATGTCATCCTCGACACCGACGAGCCGGCGCTGAAGGGGCACGGGCTCACCTTCACCATCGGGCGCGGCAACGACATTTGCTGCATGGCGATCCTCGCCATGCGCCACCTCGTGGTGGGCGCGGATCTCGACGTGGTGCGCGCCGCCCCCGGGGCCTTCTGGCGGCACCTCACCAGCGACAGCCAGCTGCGCTGGATCGGCCCGGAAAAGGGCGCGATGCACCTCGCCACCGGCGCGGTGGTCAACGCCGTCTGGGACCTGCTCGCCAAGCAGGCCGGCAAGCCGGTCTGGCGCCTCGTCGCTGATCTCCCACCCGATGCGATCGCCGACATTGTCGATTACCGCTACCTCACCGACGTGCTCGACCGCGGCGAGGCGCTCGCGATCCTGCGCCGGGCGGAGGCCGGCAAGGCCGAGCGCATCGCGCGTCTCGAACGCGAAGGCTATGCCTGCTACACCACCTCGGCCGGCTGGCTCGGCTATGACGACGCCAAGCTGCGGCGCCTCTGCCAGGAGGCGATCGAGGCCGGCTTCAACCATGTGAAGATGAAGGTCGGGCGCGATCTCGACGACGACATCCGCCGCCTCACCATCGCCCGCGAGGTGATCGGGCCGGACCGCTATCTGATGATCGACGCCAACCAGGTGTGGGAGGTGGGCCAGGCAATCGACTGGGTGCGCCAGCTCGCCTTCGCCAAGCCCTTCTTCATCGAGGAGCCGACCAGCCCCGACGACATCGCCGGGCACCGCAAGATCCGCGCAGCCATCGCGCCGGTAAAGGTGGCGACCGGCGAGATGTGCCAGAACCGCATCATGTTCAAGCAGTTCATCGCCGAGGGCGCCATCGATGTGGTGCAGATCGATTCCTGCCGCATGGGCGGGCTGAACGAGGTGCTGGCGGTGCTGCTGGTGGCGGCGAAATACGACCTGCCGGTCTGGCCGCATGCCGGCGGCGTCGGCCTGTGCGAATATGTGCAGCATTTGTCGATGATCGACTATGTCGCCGTCTCCGGCACCAAGGAAGGCCGGGTGATCGAATATGTCGACCATCTGCACGAGCATTTCCTCGACCCCTGCGTGATCGAGAATGCCGCCTACATGCCGCCGCGCCAGCCGGGCTTTTCCATCGAGATGAAGCCGGAAACGCTTTCCGCCTTCGCCTATGTGCCGGCGGCCTCCCCCGCCTGAGCCTCGCGCCCAAACCCGGCGCCCTACCACAAGACACGGGCGGCCGCGCGAGCGCCGCCCGTTGCCGTTTCCGCCTCAGCCGGCCGCGTGGCGGGCGAGGATGGCCGCGAGCACAGGCGTCGCCGGCGCGCCGGGCCGGCCGGCGATCCAGTCGAGAAACGCGCCGATGCGGCGCTCGATCTTCACGCCATGGTTCTGCGCGATGTCGGCGATGCGGTGGTCGAGGAACGGGTTGCGGAAACGGTCGAGCGTGACGCCGACATAGGCGCGGGCCTCTCCCTCCATACCGCGCGCGCAAAAACCCGGCACCACCTCCCCGGCATAAAGCGCGGTGAGCCGGGCGGAGACGGCCGGGTCGGCGAGAATTTCCCGCACGGTCTCGCCGGCCGGGCGCCCCTCCCGGGACCAGATCTCGGCCAGCACGGTGTGGCCGAGATTGAGAATATGCAGCTTCAGCCGCTCGAACGGTTCGAGATCGTCGGTCAGCACCACGCTCGGGTGGCTGAAGGGCAGTTCCAGCCCCGGCCGGCGCTCGATCGCCCACAGCGCATAGGGCTCGGCGACCGCCCCGATGGGCTCGATCGGCTCGGAGACGATGCGATCGACCAGCGTATTGGCGAAGACCACCGAGCGGTCGATCCAGCCGGCGAAGGCGGCCGGCGCCCCGCTGGCGGCCGCGAGCCGGCCCACCTCCGCCGCCAGCACCTCGCCATTGCGGTTGATCAGTTCGCAGGGCAGCACGGTCAGCGGCCCGCCGCCGGCGCTCCAGCGATGGTGCAGCAGCGCGGTGAGCTTTCCCGGAAAGGAGGCTGGCACGGCGCCGGCGAGCAGCGCGGGCGACGCCTCCTCCGGCGCCACCCGATAGCCGGAATCGCCCATATTGGAGATCACCAGCCGGGCCTCGGCCGCGAACAGCGCCTTGATCGCCTCCCAGTCCGTGCCCGCTGACAGGCCCCGGTCGACCGAGCGCACCTGCACCTCGCGCTCGCATGGCGCGCCGTCGACCATGCCGCGAAGGCGCACGGGAAAACCCTCCGGCCGGCCGAACGCCGCGACCCGGCCGGCGCGGTCCGCCGAGCCGGAGGCCTGCACGATGGCGATGGGGCCGATATCCTGCCCCGCCTCGCGCGCCTCATGCACGAAAAGGTCCGCATGCGCCTGCAGGAACCGGCTGGTGCCGAACTGGATGATACGAACGCTCACGCCGCCTGAATCCCTTGTGCGAACAACTTATTGGAAGAAATGCCGGGCACAGCTGTCCACGCTGGACACAGGCTGTCAATGTGTTTTTAATACAGAAAGAACAGGCCGCCCGCTCACCCGGGGGTGCAAGAGCGGGGCGGGGCATCATGAAGGGCAATGCCGTCTTCAAGAGCGGCTATAATCGCAGCCTTCAGCGCCTCGGTGCCCTGTCACCCGGCGCCGCCCTGCCCTCGGAGAGCGACCTCGCCCAATCGCTGGAGGTCAGCCGCACCACGGTCCGCGCGATACTGGCCATGCTGCAGGAGCACGGCATCACCGAGCGCCAGGACGGGCAGCGCCGGCTCACCCGCGCACCGACCCCGGCCGATCACTTCCCCGACGCGCAGACCCTGTCGGCGGGCGCGACGTTCGAGCGCCGCTTCATGGAGTGGATCCTCACCGGCGATCTCAGTCCCGGCCAGCTGCTGAACGCGGCCGAGCTAGCGCGCCAGTTCGGCACCTCCACCACCACCATCCGCGAATGTCTCGCCCGCTTCCAGCATTTCGGCCTGCTGGAGCGCCGGCCGAACAGCTCCTGGCTGTTCGGCGGCGTCACCGGCGACTTCGTGCGGGAGATGTACGAGGTGCGGGAAATGTTCGAGCTGCGGGCCACGCGCAGCTTGCTGGAACTGCCCGACAGCGCGCCCCCCTGGCGCGAACTGGCGGCGATCGAGCAGGAGCACCGCGACATCCTCGCCCATCTCGACCGGGACCATGCGCTGTTTCCCCAGCTCGACGAGCGCCTGCACCGCATCATCCATGAGACCACGCGCAACCGCTTCGTGCTGGACTTCTACAATGTCGTCGCGACGCTGTTTCACCACACCTATCGCTGGAACCGCGCCGACGCCAAGCCGCGCAGCGCCACCGCGCTGGTGGAGCACCTCGACTATATCGCCGCGCTGCGCAGCCGCGACCCGCGCGCCATCGACGCCAGCTGCCGCAAGCATCTGCGCACCGCGTGCGCCACGCTGATCCGCTCGCTGGAAGCCCGCGCGACCACCCCCTCACTGGCCGGAGCCGTAATGTGACCCGGATATTTGCCAGCATCGGCGAATGCATGATCGAGATGTCCCTCACCGCCAAGGGGCTCTACCGACGCGGCTTCGCCGGCGACACGCTCAACACCGCCTGGGGTGTGCGCGGGCTGACCGATCCGGCGCGGGTCGGCGTGCGCTATGTGACGCGGGTCGGCGCGGACGCCTCCTCGGACGAAATGCTGCGCTTCATCGCCGATGCCAGCATCGACACGGCGCACATCGCGCGCGAGCCCGACCGTCCGGTCGGCCTCTACATGATCGCCCTGCAGAATGGCGAGCGCTCCTTCTCCTATTGGCGCGACAGCTCGGCGGCGCGGCTGCTCGCCGCCGACGCCGGCGTGCTGCGGCAGGCGCTGGCGGATGCCGACAGCATCTATTTTTCCGGCATCACCTTGGCGATCCTGTCGCCGCCGCATCGCCAGACGCTGCTGGACCAGCTGGCCGACGCGCGCGCCCGGGGCGCCATGATCGCGTTCGACGCCAATATCCGCCTGAACCTATGGCCGGATCGCGCCGCCGCCCGCGCCGCGCTCGATGCGGGCTATCGCGTCGCGACCCTCGCCTTGCCGACCTTCCCCGACGAGGCCGAACTGTTCGGCGACACCGCGCCGGAAGCGACGGCGCGCCGGCTGGCCGCCTGTGGCGCCGAGGAGATCGTGGTCAAGAACGGCGCCGATCCCTGCACACTGCTGGTGGGCGACCGGATCGAGACCATCGCGCCGCTCGCCGTCGCCAATCCGCTGGATACAACAGGCGCGGGCGACAGCTTCAATGCGGGCTACATCGCCGCGCGTCGCGACGGCGCGGCGCCGGCCGACGCCGCCCGCTTCGCCCATCGCGTGGCCGCGCGGGTGATCGGCCGTCGCGGGGCGCTCATCGACATGGCGGAGCTGCGCGAACTCACCCTGACGCCGCGCTGACGAGATCCGCCCGCGCCGACGCTGCCACGACGGCGGGTCCTCGGGTCAGTCACGAAGGACCGGGTCGGGACATCCCCGCCGCGAAGCGACCGCAGGGGCGCCCTCAGCCCCCGTGGGAGCGTGCGGCGTCTTCGGGATGGGCGGCACCCCGGGCACGCCTCCGGCGGCCCACGGCGCGCTCTGTGGCGGCGTAAGGCGAGAAGCGCCTGCGATAGCGAAGATGTTCAGTGTGGGGAGGTCTTCATGCCGCGCGGGCCGCAGCGCCGCAGGGCGGGCACCGGCCATTTGGGCTGCGACAGCGCCGGGGCGGCGGGCGCGAGGGGGGCTGAAGCCGCGGCGCATCGGCCGCCGCGAAACCACGCAGCGCCCCCGCCGGCCTGCATGGCTTCTGTTGGTCAGGGCGCTGGTCCGCCGGTAACGCTACCGGCGAACCTGCCCCGATGGCACCGCGCCGCACCCCGCACCTTCCGGCACGGGGGGCGCGGCCCCAGCGTCAGGATCAACCGTTGACGGTTTCCTTCAGGCCCTTGCCGGGCGTGAACTTCGGGGCCTTGGAGGCCTCGATCTTGACCGGGTTGCCGGTACGCGGGTTGCGGCCCTCGCGCGCGGCGCGGGTCACGACGGAGAAGCTGCCGAAGCCGATCAGCTTGACTTCTTCGCCGGCCTTCAGCGAGGCGGCAATAGCGTCGAAGGTCGCGTCGACCGCGGCCGCAGCAGCGGCCTTCGTCAGCTTGGCCTGCTCGGCCACGGCGGCGACGAGTTCGTTCTTCGTGGTCATTTGACCGGTCCTTCCCTTGATTGCACAAGAATCGTCGATCGCATGCACCGACGACGGGCGGGCACACTTTCCCCAAAATGCGGCGATTGCAAGCGCCCCCCGCTAGAAACCCGCACAAATACACGACTTCAGGGGGTTTGAGTGTATTTCGATACCGCATTTTATGACAATGCGGCACGCCCGCAATTTAGGCGGATGCGACCCTTTTACCACCGGCGCCGGGCGGCGGGCCGGGCGAGAGCGCCGCCTTGGGGGCTGGAGGCGCCCGATCGGCGCAAAACTGACTCGCACGGCCCGCGCCGGCGCCCGCCCCTGGCGCCAAAACCGCGTTCCATCAGCCCGGAAAGCCGGCCCGGGCGAGAGCGCGGCGACGGCCCCGAGACGCAAAAACGGCGGCGCCCGCTTGGGCACCGCCGCTTCTTTTCCAGCGTCGAAACGTCCGCTCAGTGGGCGGCGAGGCCGCCGATTTCGTCGCGGGCGATCACCGGCTCGACCTCGGTGGTCGGCGCCAGCACCTTCTCTTCCCAGACGATCGCCTCCGGCTGGCGGATGAGCGCGTGCTGCAGCACCTCATCCATCCGCGACACCGGCACGATCTCCAGCGCGTTCTTCACATTGTCGGGGATTTCCGCCAGATCCTTGGCGTTCTCCTCGGGGATCAGAACCTTCTTGATGCCGGCCCGCAGGGCCGCCAGCAGCTTCTCCTTGAGGCCGCCGATCGGCAGCACCCGGCCGCGCAGCGTGATTTCGCCGGTCATGGCGATGTCGCGGCGGATCGGGATGCCGGTCAGCACCGAGGTCAGCACGGTCGCCATGGCGACGCCGGCCGACGGCCCGTCCTTCGGGGTCGCCCCTTCGGGAACGTGGACATGGATGTCGCGCCGGTCGAACAGCGGCGGCTCGATGCCGAAATCGAGGGCGCGCGAGCGGACATAGGAGGCCGCCGCCGAGATCGATTCCTTCATCACGTCGCGCAGATTGCCGGTGACGGTCATCTTGCCCTTGCCGGGCATCATCACGCCTTCGATGGTGAGGATCTCGCCACCGACCTCGGTCCAGGCCAGGCCTGTGACCACGCCGACCTGGTCCTCGGTCTCGGCCTCGCCATAGCGGTATTTCGGCGCGCCGAGATAGTCCTCCAGCTGCTGGACCGTGACCTTGACCGTCTTCTTCTTGGTCAGCATCAGGTCCTTCACCGCCTTGCGGGCGAGATTGGAAATCTCGCGCTCAAGGTTGCGCACGCCGGCTTCCCGCGTATAGCGGCGCACCAGCATCAGCAGCGCCTCATCGTCGATCGACCATTCCTTCAGCTGCAGACCGTGCTTGGTCAGCGCCTGCGGAATGAGATGGCGGCGGGCGATCTCGACCTTCTCGTCCTCGGTGTAGCCGGCGATGCGGATCACTTCCATCCGGTCCAGCAGAGCCGGCGGGATGTTCAGCGTGTTGGCCGTGGTGACGAACATCACGCTGGAGAGGTCATAGTCCACCTCCAGATAGTGGTCGGCGAAGGTGTGGTTCTGCTCGGGGTCCAGCACCTCAAGCAGGGCCGAGGACGGGTCGCCGCGGAAATCGGCGCCCATCTTGTCGATCTCGTCCAGCAGGAACAGCGGGTTGGACTTCTTGGCCTTGCGCATCGACTGGATGATCTTGCCGGGCATGGAGCCGATATAGGTCCGGCGATGCCCGCGGATCTCCGCCTCGTCGCGCACGCCGCCAAGGGCCACGCGCACATATTCGCGGCCCGTCGCCTTGGCGATGGACTTGGCAAGCGAGGTCTTGCCGACGCCGGGCGGGCCGACCAGGCACAGGATCGGGCCGGTCAGCTTGTTCTGCCGGCTCTGCACGGCGAGATATTCGACGATGCGGTCCTTGACCTTGTCGAGGCCGAAATGGTCGGTATCCAGCACGTTCTGGGCGAAGGGCAGGTCCTTCTTGACCTTGCTGCGGTTGCTCCACGGGATCGACAGCATCCAGTCGAGATAGTTGCGCACCACGGTGGCTTCCGCCGACATGGGCGACATCTGCCGCAGCTTCTTCAGCTCGTGCGTGGCCTTCTCGCGCGCCTCCTTGGAGAGCTTGACGGTCTTGATGCGCTCTTCCAGCTCGGCCAGCTCGTCGCGGCCGTCCTCGCCGTCGCCCAGCTCCTTCTGGATCGCCTTCATCTGCTCGTTGAGATAGTACTCGCGCTGGGTCTTCTCCATCTGGCGCTTGACGCGCGTGCGGATGCGCTTCTCGACCTGAAGGACCGAGATTTCGCTCTCCATCAGCGAGAGCACCTTCTCAAGGCGGGTGGTGACCTTGAGGATTTCCAGCACCGCCTGCTTCTCGGGGATCTTCACCGCGAGATGCGAGGCCACGGTGTCGGCCAGCTTCGAGTGCTCCTCGATCTGGGTGACGACGCCGACGACTTCGGGCGAGACCTTCTTGTTCAGCTTCACATAGCTGTCGAATTCGGCCAGCACCGAGCGGCCGAGCGCCTCGGCCTCGACCTTGGCGCCAAGCTCCTCCTCCAGCGCCTCCGCCTCGGCCTCATAGAGGTCGGTGCGGTCGGTGTAGTGCCGGACCTTGGCGCGCGAAATGCCCTCGACCAGCACCTTCACCGTGCCATCCGGCAGCTTCAGCAGCTGCAGCACCGAGGCGAGCGTGCCGATCTTGTAGATGGACGAGGTCTCCGGGTCGTCGTCGGAGGCGTTCTCCTGCGTCGCCAGCAGGATGAAGGTGTCGTTGCGCATCACTTCTTCGAGGGCGCGGATGGATTTCTCACGGCCGACGAACAGGGGCACGATCATGTGCGGGAAAACGACGATGTCGCGCAGCGGCAGGACCGGGAAGGTCTGAGGGACTCCCGGGGTGAGCGCGGTGCGAGGCTTGGGGCTCGTCATGGCTCTTTCCTTTCTGTTGGCGGCGGGCGACGTGTCCTGACGACAGGCGTCGTCGGGCGGCACCGTGCCGCAATGCGGCCGGAACGCGAACGTTGATCTCTGTGCGGGGGCTGCGTGAGGCGCGCTGGGCACGTCGATGCGGTCGAGGACCGGGGGTTGAGGCTCAGATGGCGATGCCCCCGCCCCCCGTCAAGGGAGCGGGCCGCGTCGCTGGCCGGGCGTGGCTGCCCGGCCCTGCCCACCGCCGGTTCCTCAGGCACTCGCGCCCGCATCGCCGGCTGCGCGGTCCGCATAGATGTAGAGCGGACGCGCATTCTGATCGACGACCTCTTTGCTGATGACGACCTCCTCCACCCCTTCGAGGCCCGGCAGGTCGAACATCGTGTCGAGCAGGATGCCTTCCATGATCGAGCGCAGGCCGCGCGCGCCGGTCTTGCGCTCGATCGCCTTGCGGGCGATGGCACCAAGCGCTTCCTCATGGATGGTCAGCTCGACATTCTCCATCTCGAACAGGCGCTGATACTGCTTCACCAGCGCGTTCTTCGGCTCGGAGAGGATCTTCTTCAACGCCGCCTCGTCGAGATCGCCCAGCGTGGCGATGACGGGAAGGCGGCCGATGAATTCCGGGATCAGCCCGTATTTCAGCAGGTCTTCCGGCTCGACCTCGCGGAACACCTCGCCCGGCTTGCGGTCCTCGGGGGCGGAGACGACGGCGCCGAAGCCGATCGAAGTGCCCTTGCCACGCGAGGAGATGATCTTGTCGAGGCCGGCGAAGGCGCCGCCGCAGATGAACAGGATGTTGGTCGTGTCCACCTGCAGGAATTCCTGCTGGGGATGCTTGCGCCCGCCCTGCGGCGGCACGGAGGCGACGGTGCCTTCCATGATCTTCAGCAGCGCCTGCTGCACGCCCTCGCCCGAAACGTCGCGGGTGATCGAGGGGTTGTCGGATTTGCGGCTGATCTTGTCGATCTCGTCGATATAGACGATGCCGCGCTGCGCCCGCTCGACATTGTAGTCGGCCGACTGCAGCAGCTTGAGGATGATGTTCTCGACATCCTCGCCGACATAGCCCGCCTCGGTCAGCGTGGTCGCGTCCGCCATGGTGAAGGGCACGTCGAGGATGCGGGCCAGCGTCTGCGCGAGCAGCGTCTTGCCCGAGCCGGTCGGCCCGATCAGCATGATGTTGGACTTGGCCAGCTCGACGTCGCCGGCGTGCTTGGTCGCGTGGTTCAGGCGCTTGTAGTGGTTATGCACCGCCACCGAGAGGACGCGCTTGGCATGGAACTGGCCGATCACATAATCGTCCAGGACCTTGCAGATTTCCTTCGGGGTCGGGATGCCGTCGCGCGACTTCACCAGCGAGGATTTGTTCTCCTCGCGGATGATGTCCATGCACAGCTCGACGCATTCATCGCAGATGAACACGGTCGGTCCCGCAATGAGTTTGCGGACCTCGTGCTGGCTCTTGCCGCAGAACGAGCAGTAAAGAGTATTCTTGCTGTCGCCGCCGCCAACCTTGCTCATGCGTCTCTCCGTCCGCTCGGCGGTCCAGGCATTGCCCGGAACCGCCCCAGTCCCGCGGCCGCCGCGGGCCTCCAAGGGGGGAGAAACGCGACGGCTCGAAAACGCCGTCAAAAGGAAGCGACTTAAGGGTCCTTGTTCGGTGTCACAGCCAAGCACGCTAGCAGCGACACGATCAAGCGGGCAATCGAACCATCCCCGACTTCGCGGATGGGCGCTGGCCTCGTCGTACCCCCGTCACACCTCCGGGCGACACTTCATTCTGAAGTCATGCAAGCGCGATACCGCGAAGCATGCAAGCCCGCGCTTCAATTCGGCGCGGGCTTCGATCTTAATATAGGAAGCCGACCCGGCTTCGGAAACACGGCGCAAACGCCCGTCAGGGCTTCGCCGGTGCCTCTTCCGGGCGCTTGTCGATCACTTTGTCGATAAGCCCAAAGGACTTGGCGACCTCGGCGGTCATGAAGTTGTCGCGCTCCAGCGCGTCCTCCACCGCCTTGATGTCCTGGCCCGTGTGCTTCACGTAGATCTCATTGAGCCGCTGCTTGAGGCTCATGATCTCCTTGGCGTGCAGCATGATGTCCGTCACCTGGCCCTGGAAGCCGCCCGAGGGCTGGTGCACCATGATTCGCGCGTTGGGCAGGGCGAAGCGCATGTCCTTCTCGCCGGCGGTCAGCAGCAGCGAGCCCATCGAGGCCGCCTGGCCGATGCACAGCGTCGACACCGCCGGCTTGATGAACTGCATCGTGTCGTAGATCGCCAGCCCCGACGTCACCACCCCGCCCGGGGAGTTGATGTACATCGAGATTTCCTTCTTCGGATTCTCCGCTTCGAGGAACAGCAGCTGGGCGACCATGAGGGTCGCCATGCCGTCCTCGACCGGGCCGGTCAGGAAAATGATGCGCTCCTTCAGGAGCCGGGAATAAATGTCGTAGGAACGCTCGCCCCGGTTGGTCTGTTCGACAACCATCGGGACCAGGTAGTTGTTCAAGGTATCAATCGGGTCACGCATATTTCGATCCTCGGCGGTCCGGCGCGCCTGCGCCGCCCGCGAATCCAACCACCCTACACTAAAGGGAAAGCGCGTCCCTACCAGCCCGCCGGCGATGAAGTGGCGGACAGCGGAGCCGGGCACAGCGCACGACTCCGCGAGTTCCGTCGGCCTCAGGCCGCCTTGGTGTCCTCGTCCTCGGCGTAGAGTTCCTCGCGCGAGACGGGGACTTCATTGACCGTGGCGAGTTCGAGCAGATAGTCGACCACCTTCTCCTCGAAAATCGGCGCGCGCAGGCTGGCCAGAGCCTGGGCGTTCTTGCGGTAGAACTCCCACACCTGCTGCTCCTGCCCGGGGAACTGGCGGGCACGCTCGACGACGGCGCGGGTCACTTCGTCGTCCGTCACCTGAATGTTGTTCTTCTCACCGATTTCCGCAAGCACCAGCCCGAGGCGCACGCGGCGCTCGGCGATCTTCTGGTAGTCGGCGCGGGCGGCTTCCTCGGTCGTGTCCTCGTCGGCGAAGGTCTTGTTCTGGGTGGCCATCTCGGCCGTCACCGAGCCCCAGATGCCGTCGAATTCCTGCTGGGCCAGCGTCGGGGGAACGTCGAACTGGTGCAGCCCGTCCAGCGCGTCGAGCAGGCGGCGCTTGGCCTTGTTGCGGCTCTGCGCGTTGTGCTCCTGGGCGATGCGGCTCTTCACCTGCTCCTTGAGCGCCTCAAGGCTGTCCATGCCGAGCGTCTTGGCGAACTCGTCGCCGATTTCCATCTCGGTCGGCGATTCGATCATCTTCGCCGTCACCTCGAACGCGGCCGCCTTGCCGGCCAGATGGGCCGCCTGGTAGGCCTCGGGGAAGGTCACATTGACGGTGCGGGTCTCGTCTTCCTTGATGCCGACGAGCTGCTCCTCGAAGCCGGGGATGAAGCTGTTGGAGCCGAGCACCAGCGGCACGTCCTCGCCCGAACCGCCCTCGAACACTTCGCCGTCGATCGAGCCGACGAAGGACAGGGTGACGCGGTCGCCATTCTCGGCGGTGCCGTCAGGCTTGGCGGCATAGGGGCGGTTGGCCTCGGCGATCCGCTTGACGGTCTCCTCGACCTCTTCCTCGGACACGGCCAGCACCGGCTTGTCGAGGCTGATGCTCTTGAAGTCGCCGAGCGTGATCGCCGGCAGCACTTCGAGATTCACGGTGAAGGACAGGTCGGCCTTGCCCTCGATCACCTCGTTGACCGCCGCCTCGTCCTGCGGCAGCTCGACCTTGGGCTGCATGGCGAGCTTGAAGCCGTTATCCTCGATGATCTTGGTATTGGCCTCGTTCACCGCCTGGTCGATCACCTCGGCCAGCACGGACTTGCCGTACATGCGCTTGAGATGGGCGACCGGCACCTTGCCGGGGCGGAAGCCGTTGAGGCGGACCTTGTCCTTGAGCTCGCTGAGGCGCGCATTGGCCTTGGCGTCAAGTTCGGCGGCCGGCAGCACCACGCGATATTCGCGCTTGAGACCTTCGGCGAGGAGTTCGGTGACCTGCATTTTCAATCGGCCTTCGTCTTGTTTGCCGCTTGCGCGAGCTCTCGAATGTCTGTGTGCGAGGCCGCGTGAACGCCGTTGGCCCCGCTCGGTGCAAATGGGTCGGAGGGCGGCACCGGACAAGGGCAGGCACTGGTGCGGGCGGAGGGACTCGAACCCCCACGACTCTCGCCACTGGAACCTAAATCCAGCGCGTCTACCAGTTCCGCCACGCCCGCGGTTGCGCCTGTCGCCCGCCACATCGTCCGCGAGGGACGCGCATGGGCGCATGTGCGCGCACCCGAGAAGGTACCGCCAGCCGGGTGCGGGCTTATAACACGGTCATGACGCTGCGCCAGCGCAAAATGCGCGCCCCCGCTCGCCGCTACACAGCCCCGAGAAAGCCGAACAGCCTGACATAGACCGGGCGCAGCGCCTCGATCAGATCATCGGCCACCAGCCCCGGCCCGGCCTCGCGCGCCGCCTCGCCATGCAGCCACACGCCAGCGCTCGCCGCCTCGAAGGGCGCCATGCCCTGCGCCAGCAGCCCGCCGACGATTCCCGCCAGCACATCGCCCGCCCCCGCTGTCGCGAGATAGGGCGGCGCGTTGGCAGCGATCGAGGCGCGCCCGTCCGGGCTCGCCACCACCGTGTCGGGCCCCTTGAGCAGCAGGGTCGCCCCGAGCCGGGCCGCCCCGGCGCGCGCCCGCTCCAGCCGCGAGGGCGCCTCCAGCACCTCCGGGCAGCCCTCGAACAGCCGGGCGAACTCGCCCTCATGCGGGGTGGCGACCGCCGCTGGCGCGGCCGCGAGCGCGCGGGCGAGCGCGTCCGCCTCGCCCTTGAAGGAGGTGAGGAGATCGGCGTCGATCACCAGCCGCCGGTCGCCGCAGGCCGCCAGTCGCTCGCGCGCCCCCGGCCCGACGCCGAGGCCCGGCCCCAGCACCACCGTCGTCAGCCGGGCATCGGCCAAAAGCTGCGCCAGCCCGGTGGCGTCCTCCACCGGCCGCACCATGACGGCGGAGAGATTGGCCGCGTGGATCGCCAGCGCCTCCGCCGGGCAGGCCACCGTCACCAGCCCCGCCCCGGCCCGCAGCGCCGCGCGGGCGGCCAGTCGCGTCGCCCCGGTCGCCTGCGCCGGGCCGGAGACGGCGACGAGATGGCCGCGACTATATTTATGCCCTTCCGCCGCCGGCACCGGGAAACGATCCGCCCACAGCTCCGGCACGTTCTCGAAGGCGCGGGGCGCGATCGCGTCCAGCGCGTCGGGCCGGATTCCGATAGCGGCCACGGTCAGTTCGCCCGCATGCAGGCGGCCCGGCAGCAGCACATGGCCGGGCTTGGGCCGGAAGAAGGTGACGCTCCAGCGCGCCTTTATCGCCGCCCCGCGCACCGCGCCGGTGGCGCCGTCGATGCCGGAGGGCAGGTCGACCGCCAGCACCGGCAGGCCGCTGGCGTTGACGCGCTCGACCAAATCCCGCGCCACGCCGTCGAGATCGCGCGCCAGCCCGGCGCCGAACAGGGCGTCGATGACGAGGTCGATCCCCTCCAGCGCCGCGCCTTCCGCCGGCTCGACCGGCCCGGTCCATCGCGCCGCCATCAGCGCCGCATCGCCGCACAGCGCGGCGCGCTCGCCCAGCAGCGCGAGGCGCACCCGATAGCCGCAAGCGACCAGAAGCCGCGCCGCGACGAATCCGTCGCCGCCATTATTGCCCGGCCCGCACAGCACCAGAACCCGCCCGCCGGCCACCGTCACCCGCGCCGCGAGCCGGGCGACCGCTTCTCCCGCCCGTTCCATAAGCACGGCGCCGGGCACGCCGGCATCGATGGTGAAGGCGTCGGCGCGCGCCATCTCGCTGGGGGTGAAAAGCTCCATGAAACCTTGTTCCTGCACGGTCCGGAAGGGGCTGCTTGGGTGTAGCCAAGCTTAGCCGAAACCGGCCTTCTCAGGCGAGCCGCGCCAGCGCCGCAGCAAACGGCGGCAAATGCCCATGTTTCGCGCAGCCTTCAGGCACCGATCGCGGCCGGAGTCGCCCAGTTCTTAATCATTCCGCCCAAAACTTCATCGTTCGCTGAAAACGAAGCTGTTTGGCCCGCCGCGTGGCGCCGTGCGATGATGGGCTATTAACGGTTTCCGGCGACACTGGGGTGCTTGGCATGGGTTCTGCTTCTTCGCGACCCGACTCGGCCGGGCGTCGCGGATCGACGAGTCAGGGAGACGAGGTCAGATGAAGAAGATTGAGGCCATCATTAAGCCCTTCAAGCTCGACGAGGTGAAGGAGGCGCTGCAGGAAATCGGCCTGCAGGGCATCACCGTCACGGAAGCCAAGGGCTTCGGCCGGCAGAAGGGGCATACGGAACTGTATCGCGGCGCGGAATACGTCGTCGATTTCCTGCCCAAGGTGAAGATCGAGATCGTGGTCGCCGACGAAACGGTGGAAACCGCGATCGACGCCATCCGCCGCGCCGCCCAGACCGGCCGCATCGGCGATGGCAAGATCTTCGTTTCCAACATCGAAGAGGCCATTCGCATTCGTACCGGCGAGTCGGGCGTCGACGCCATCTGAGAGCCAGCGTAGTATGGTCGCGCATATGAGCGCGCCGCATCCTGACAGGGTGCGGCGCGTATCGTCGTTGACCATCCGCTTGGGACCAGCTGCCCCTCAAAAGACGGCAGTATCAGAAGAGGTACGAACAATATGACGACGGCCAAGGATGTACTGAAGCTAATAAAGGACAACGACGTTAAATACGTCGACCTGCGCTTCACCGATCCGCGCGGCAAGTGGCAGCATGTGACCTTCGACATCACGATGGTCGACGAAGATTTCTTCGCCGAAGGTCAGGCTTTCGATGGTTCCTCCATTGCGGGCTGGAAGGCCATCAACGAATCGGACATGCACCTGCAGCCCGATCTCGATTCCGTCAGCATCGACCCGTTCTTCGCCGAGACCACCATGGTCGTGGTCTGCGACGTGCTGGAGCCGACCACGGGCGAGCCCTATGGCCGCGACCCGCGCGGCATTTCCAAGAAGGCCGAGGCCTATCTGAAGTCCACCGGCATCGGCGACACCATCTATATCGGGCCGGAAGCCGAGTTCTTCATTTTCGACGACGTGCGCTTCACCGCCGACCCCTACAACACCGGCTTCAAGCTCGATTCGGTCGAACTGCCCACCAATGGCGGCACCGAATATGAAGGCGGCAATCTCGGCCACCGCGTCCGCACCAAGGGCGGCTATTTCCCGGTTCCGCCGGTCGACAGCTGCCAGGACCTGCGCGGCGAGATGCTCGCCGCCATGGCCCGCATGGGCGCCAAGGTCGAGAAGCACCACCACGAAGTCGCCTCCGCCCAGCATGAGCTGGGGCTGAAGTTCGACACGCTGGTGACGATGGCCGACCAGCTGCAGATCTATAAGTACTGCATCCACCAGGTCGCCAACGTCTATGGCAAGACGGCCACCTTCATGCCGAAGCCGATCTTCGGCGACAACGGCTCGGGCATGCATGTGCACCAGTCGATCTGGAAGGACGGCAAGCCGCTGTTCGCCGGCAACAAATATGCCGACCTCAGCCAGGAATGCCTGTGGTACATTGGCGGCATCATCAAGCACGCCAAGGCACTGAACGCCTTCACCAACCCGCTGACCAACTCCTATAAGCGGCTGGTCCCCGGCTACGAGGCCCCCGTGCTGCTCGCCTATTCCGCGCGCAACCGCTCGGCCTCCTGCCGCATCCCCTACACCACCTCGCCCAAGGCCAAGCGCGTCGAGACCCGCTTCCCGGACCCGGGTGCGAACCCCTATCTCGCCTTCGCCGCGCTGCTGATGGCCGGCCTTGACGGCATTCTGAACAAGATCGATCCCGGTCCGGCCATGGACAAGGACCTGTACGATCTGCCGCCGAAGGAGCTGAAGAAGATCCCGACCGTCTGCGGTTCGCTGCGCGAGGCGCTGTCCTCGCTCGACAAGGACCGCGACTTCCTCAAGAAGGGCGGCGTGTTCGAGGACGACTTCATCAACGCCTATATCGAGCTGAAGATGGTCGAGGTGATGCGGTTCGAGATGACCCCGCACCCGGTCGAGTTCGAGATGTACTATTCGGTCTGACCGGCACGCCGGCTGACCAACGGAAAGGGGCGCCGCAGGGCGCCCCTTTTTGTGCGCCCACCCCTCGATCTCCTGCGCATACCCAGAGGTATCTCAATCCAGCCCTTTCACGCGCGCGTGAATCGTGTAGGAATTTTGCTGGGGTATCTCAAGGGGGCTTTTCTATGCGTCATACCGTGTTGGGCGCCGTCGCGTCCGTGCTTCTGATGGGCACCAGCAGCGGCGCGCTCGCGTCGGCCGGCTGCTCCGCCCTGAACGGGACTTTCTCCGGCGGTTCGATCTCCGGCAGCACGTCCGGCACCGGGTTCGATGCCGGCGACACGATCAAGCTGACCGTCACCGCCGTCGGGGGCTCCGACCGGCTGGGCCTCTACAACGCGACGACGCACAACCCGGCGATCCTGAGCTTCGACACGGTCGGCTCGCAGACCTATGTCGTGCCGGAGGCGACCTCGGACGAACTCATCATCAGCGGCACGCAGTCCAACTCAGGCTCGAATTTCGCGTGGAGCTGCACGGCCGGCGGCGGCGCGAATGGCGGCGCCACCGACAGCCAGAAACTGGCCAGCGTCCAGGCGATCGGCTCGACGGTCGTAGCCAACACATCAGGCGCCGCCATCAGCACCTCGGTGTCCACCGCCATCGATTCCGCGCTGGGTGGGGGTAGCTCCAGTCCCTCGACACCGACGATCACGGCCATGACCCGCGAGGAATATGCCGATTATATGGTCCAGGTGGAATCCAAGGGGCGAACATTACCCAAGAGTTTAGCCGACACGACCTACACTTATGCGCTCATTAACTATGGACGCCAGTATTTGAAGGGCTTCGTGCCCGTGAGGACCGAAGATGGCGTCGAGTGGGTGAGCGCATCTTCGGTGACGGCTGGCACCTCGTCGCAATTCGCTCCTTCAGGCGACCGCACCGGCGTTTCGGAAACCGCGGGCGATGCCTTCTCGGCCCTCAGCTATGCGAACGTCAACAAGTCGCTCTCGCTCGCCACACCGATGATCGAGCAGAACTGGAGCGCCTGGGTCGATGTGCGCGGCAGCGGATTCCAGCAGTCGGATTCCGACCTGCTGAAGGGCACGCAGATCAACGCCACGGTTGGCCTCACCTATCGTCTCGCCCCCGCCGTCGTGGTCGGCGTGTTCGGCGGCTATGAGAATTTCGATTACGATTTCGCCTGGCTCACCGGCAACCTGAATGGCGACGGCGCCACGGTCGGCACCTATGCCGGCTGGCAGATCACGCCGACGCTGCGCTGGAAGGGCATGGTTGGCTGGACCGGGCTCAGCTACGACGCCTCCGCCGGTCTGGCGGCCGGCAGCTTCGACGGCTCGCGCTGGCTGCTCTCGACCGGGATCAATGGCACCTATGATGTCGGCGGCTATACCGTCGAACCCTCCGCCGATGTGTTCGCCCTCTGGGAAAGCCAGGGCAACTATATCGACACGCTGGGCGGGCTCCACGATTCGCGCGATTTCTCCACCGGGCGCGTCGCGCTGGGCGGCAAGGTGACGGCGCCGCACTGGATCGAGGGCGTGATGCCCTATCTCGGCCTTTACGCCGACTGGCGCTTTGCCTCGGACGATGCCGTGGTGGCGGATGTGCCCGACACCGGCATTGGCGACGGCTGGTCGGCGCGGGTGACGGGCGGTTTCAGCATGCGTGTTCTAACGGCCGGATCGCTGTCGCTCGGCGGCGAATATGGCGGCATCGGCGCGGATTACAGCGTGTGGACCGGCACCGCCCGGCTGACCGTGCCGTTCTGAGCCTCGTCACACGGACGGCGGGGGCGGCCAAAGCCACCTTCGCCTTCCCGCCTTCGCCGTGCCGCTGCGCCGTGAAGACTTCGCCGTAGGGCCTCCACAGAAGCGCCCGGCCAATATAACGAGCAGGCAAACATATCGAGCGGACAAACAAAAAGGGCGGGTCCAAGGACCCGCCCTTTCGTATTGTAGGGAAACGCCGATCAGCGCTTCGAGAACTGGAAGCTGCGGCGGGCCTTGGCCTTGCCGTACTTCTTACGCTCGACGACACGCGAATCGCGGGTCAGGAAGCCGCCCTTCTTCAGCGGGCCGCGCAGCTCGGGCTCGTAATAGGTGAGCGCGCGCGAAATGCCGTGGCGCAGCGCGCCGGCCTGGCCGGAGAGGCCGCCGCCGGAAACGGTGCACACCACGTCATACTGGCCGGTACGGGCCGCCGTGGTGAAGGGCTGCTGGATGATGAGGCGCAGCACGGGACGGGCGAAATACACCTCGATCTCGCGCTCATTGACCAGGATCTTGCCGGTGCCGGGGCGGATCCACACGCGGGCGACCGCGTTCTTGCGCTTGCCGGTGGCGTAGGAGCGGCCCTGGCGGTCCAGCTTCTGGACATGCTTGGGGGCCTCGGGGGCCTGGGACTTGAGGGCTTCGAGCCCGTCGAGCGACTGGATGAGCTCAGCCATGATCAGTTCCCCACATTCTTGCGGTTGAGCGCGGCGACATCGAGCGTCTCCGGCTGCTGGGCTTCATGCGGATGGGTGGCACCCTTGTAGACGCGCAGATTGCCCATCAGCTTGCGGCCGAGCGGGCCGCGCGCCAGCATGCGCTCCACGGCCTTCTCGACCACGCGCTCGGGGAAACGACCTTCGAGGATGAACTTAGCCGTCCGCTCCTTGATGCCGCCGGGGAAACCGGTGTGGTGGTAATAGACCTTGTCGTCGCGCTTGCGGCCGGTCAGCACCACCTTGTCGGCATTGATGACGACGATGTTGTCGCCGCAATCGACATGCGGGGTGTAGATCGGCTTGTGCTTGCCCTTGAGGCGGGTGGCGATGATGGTCGCGAGACGGCCGACCACGAGGCCGGACGCGTCGATCACGACCCATTTCTTCTGAATATCGGCGGGTTTTGCCGAAAACGTCTTCATGGGAAAATCCATATGCAAGGGCGCGGAATGCCCGCACCTCTCTCGTGGCGGGTTTCTAGACGAGCCCACGCGCAACGTCAATGTCGCCATACGCCGAATTCATGTTACTAATCAACGAGTTGCAATTTAGGTATTTTAATACCACGCGCTAACCCCTTGAAATAGACCTCCGCCACCCGCGAAGGGCCGTGCGCGCACCGACGCACCGCTCCTGCGAAAAAGCTCGCCTCGCCCGCCGCCCGGTCCCATATGGCGGGACGCGCCCCGCCTCCAGCCTTCAGGTCCTGCGATGAATCACGATTCCTATGACGACGCCTTCATCGCCGACTGGCTTGCCGGCGTGCGGACCATTGCGGTCGTCGGCGCCAGCCCGAAGCCCGATCGCCCCAGCCATGGCGTCGCGCTCTATCTCGCCCAGCGCGGCTACAAGGTGTTCGCGATCAATCCCGGCCAGGCCGGGCGCGCCATTGCCGGCCTGCCGACCTATGCCCACCTCGCCGACGTGCCCGAGCCGATCGACATGGTCGACGTGTTCCGCGCGCCCGAGCATCTCGAATCCGTGGTCGGGGAAGCGCTGGCGCTCTCGCCCCGGCCCAAGCTGATCTGGGGTCAGCTCGGCGTGCGCGACGATGCGGCGGCGGCGCGGGCAGAGGCCGGCGGCATCGCGGTGATCATGAACCGCTGCCCGGCGATCGAGATTCCCCGCCTGCGCCTCGCCCGGCCGGACGCTCAGAAGCGATAGCCGACCAGCAGCATCACCGAGGGCTGGAACGCCTCCTGCACCACGGGGCTGTCGGCGGCGTCGCCAAGGAGATAGCCGAGGCCCACCTCGCCGCGCACCAGCCAATGCTCGGTGAACGCATAGGTCGCTGCCAGTTCGAGATCGACGCGCTTGAAGCCGGCGCCGATCTCGTAGCGCGGCAGTCCCGACAGGGCGGACTGCGCCGCCGTCACGCCGAAATAGGCCTGCATGTAGTCCTCGTCGGCCCAGGTGGTGGAAACGCCGGCGGAGACGCGGAACTGCCCGGCATCATGGGCGAGTTTGAATCCGAGCGTCGCCTGCGTGCCGTCGCTGCCGCCGACGATCCGCTCGAGCGAGCCGTAGATTTCGGCCGCGCCCCACTCATAGGTGAGGGTGGCGCCGACCACGCCGCCCATGTCGATGTCGCCAAGCCCCCTGAGATGGTCGGAATCACTCTGCTTGCGGCCGGTGTCATAGCCAAGCTGCCCGCTCAAAGTGAGATCGCCGAGGCTGTACACATTCACCGACACACCGCGCGGGTCGATTGTCACATGCTCGCCCAGCGTGGCGGTGACGAAGGGAACGGGCTGAACGTCGAACTCGTCCGATCCCTCATATGTCGGCGCGATCAGCACGCCGCCGCCCAGCACGACATTCCAGCCGGCCAGCTTCTCGGCGACGAAGAGCCAGCCATCGGCGGCGGAGGCGACCCCCGTGGGGCGCGGGGAGAGGGCCTCGGCCGCGCTCGGGTCGGCGGCGAAGGCGGATGGCAACAGCAGGGCGCAGCCGGCGAGCGGCAGGCCGAGATGGGCGAGGAAGCGGTATTTCATGCGCGGTCTCTGCGAGGGCCGGAGGGCACGTCCCGCAGAAACGTTCTGCGGGATGCCCACCCCTTCCGCGAGCGGGCCCACCGGGGCCAGTGCCGCTTCGTAATTGCGCCAAACTCTTCGCTATCGTGCAGTGCAGCACGCCAGGGAAAGCTGAACATGCGCGAATTCGCGAACGGATTTCTGGCGAACGCACCGTTGGCGAACTGGCTGCAGGCCCGCGCCCCCGAAGTCAGCTTCGCCCTCGCGCTCAGCCCGGTCTTCGCCTGGATGGCACCGTTCGACACCACCGAGGGCAGCGTGCTGGAGCGGCTGGCCTTCTGGGGCGGGCTGCTGGCCGCGTGGTTCCTGGTGCTGTCGATCACGCAGGCGCGGGCGCAGCGCCTGCCCCGGCTCGCCGCCCTGTCGCCGGCGGCGCGGATGGCGGTGGTAGTGGCCCTCGCGGCCCTGCCGATGATCGTCATCACCGGCCTCGCCGCCAGCGCGATGGAGGGCTGGCAGGCCAGCCCGTGGGAAGTGGTGGAAACGTATGTCCAGGTGCTGCTGATCGGCGCGCTGGTGACGCTGCTGTGGCAGGCCATCAGCCTCGCCCGTCCGGGCGCGGCGCGTCCTGCCCCGGCGATGGCGACGCCCGAGGCGGGCCAGCCCGCGGCATCGCTGCCGACCTTTGCCCGGCCTGCCTTTGCCCGGCCCGCCGCCGCCCTGCCCGCCACCGGCCTGCTGGCCCGACTGCCGCCCGCCCTGCGCGGTCCCCTGCTCTGCCTGCAGATGGAGGACCATTATGTCCGCATCCACACGGCCAAGGGTTCCGCGCTGGCACTGCTGCGCCTGAGCGACGCCATCGCCCAGACCGGCGCCACCGCCGGCCGGCAGGTCCACCGCTCCTGGTGGGTGTCTGACGAGGCGGTGGAAGGCTTCGAGAAACAGGGCCGCACCGGCCGGCTGCGGCTCTCCAACGGGCTGCGTGTGCCGGTGTCGCAGCGCTATGCGCGCGAGGTCGAAGCAGCGTTCGGGCCGGCGGCAGCGGAAGAGGCGACCTCCCCTCGGCTTCCGGGCTGAGGGCCGCTCAACCCCTCCTCCCGTTTCATCCTCCGGAAGAAGCGCAGGCCGGTTCCCGCAATAGGCGCAGGCCTCTCCGGCATCGGCGCGGCCTTCGGCGGGCCGTGCGCGCTGCTGTCCTCCCACCACGGCCGGGAGAACGGCCACGCCCGATATCAACAGCAATATTACGCTGTTTAATTCTTTCTCCAATCCTGTTGCGTTTTTTAGCGGAGGCGCGACACTGCCGGCCAAGACGCCCGCAGCGTCCCGCGCCCTCGCGCGGATCGCCGGCCCGTCGACAGGAGAACGCCAATGACCGACGTCACCTCGCCCGCTCCGGGCTTCGCCACCCTCGCCGTCCATGCCGGCGCCGCGCCCGACCCGACCACCAAGGCCCGCGCCACGCCGATCTACCAGACCACCTCCTTCGTGTTCGACGATGTCGACCACGCCGCCTCGCTGTTCGGGCTGAAGGCGTTCGGCAATATCTATACCCGCATCGGCAACCCGACCAATGCGGTGCTGGAAGAGCGCGTGGCGGCGCTGGAAGGCGGCACCGCCGCCCTCGCCGTGGCCTCCGGCCATGCCGCGCAGCTGCTTGCCTTCCAGACGCTGCTGACCCCCGGCGACGAGTTCATCGCCGCCCGCAAGCTCTATGGCGGGTCGATCAACCAGTTCAACCACGCCTTCAAGAGCTTCGGCTGGAACGTGGTGTGGGCCGATTCCGACGATGTCGCCTCCTTCGAGCGCGCCATCTCGCCGCGCACCAAGGCCATCTTCATCGAATCGATCGCCAATCCCGGCGGCATCGTCACCGACATCGCCGCCATATCGAAAATCGCCAAGCGCGCCGGCGTGCCGCTGATCGTCGACAACACGCTGGCCACCCCCTATCTCATCCGCCCGTTCGAGCATGGCGCCGACATCATCATCCATTCCGCCACCAAGTTTCTCGGCGGTCATGGCAATTCGATCGGCGGCGTGCTGGTCGATGGCGGCTCGTTCGACTGGATGCGCGAGGGGCGCTACCCCTTCCTCTCGCAGCCGCGGCCGGAATATGAGGGCATCGTCATTGGCGAGGCCTTCGGCAATTTCGCCTTCGCCATCGCCGCCCGGGTGCTGGGCCTGCGCGATCTCGGCCCGGCGCTGTCGCCCTTCAACGCCTTCCTGCTGCTCACCGGCATCGAGACCCTGCCGCTGCGCATCCAGCGCCATTGCGACAATGCGCTGGCGGTGGCCAAGCATCTCGCCGACCACCCCAAAGTGTCTTGGGTGAGCTATCCCGGCCTGCCGGGCGACCGCTATTACAACCTCGCCCAGCAATACACGCCGAAGGGCGCAGGCGCGGTGTTCACCTTCGGGCTCAAGGGCGGCTTCGAGGCCGGCGTCGCGCTGGTGTCGGGGGTGAAGCTGTTCTCGCACCTCGCCAATATCGGCGACACCCGCTCGCTCATCATCCACCCCGCCTCCACCACCCATCGCCAGCTCGCTGACGAGCAGAAGGTTCTGGCCGGTGCGGGCCCGGATGTGGTGCGGCTGTCGGTCGGAATCGAGGACGTGGCCGACATCATCGCCGATCTCGATCAGGCGTTGGCGGGCGCCTGATTCACGCCATGCTTTCGCCAGCCTTGCAGATCGTGAACGAATTGTGAGCGTGTCATGCGCGGCCCGCAGGGCTGGGATGCGGTATATTTCCTACCAAATGAGCAGGGTGTCAAATATATAGGCATCGGAATGATTAACGGACGTGCAGCTGCCGGGGATGCCCGGAGGCCGCGATCCGGTTAACCGACAACCGATGGAGACTGACATGCTGCTTTGGGGCCTCGTTGCCAAGCAGATCCGCCGCTACCAGGCGTATCGCCGCACTCTGATCGAGCTCTCCCAGCTCGACGACCGTACCCTCGCCGACATCAACGTGTCGCGTGGCGAAATCACCAGCGTTGCCCGTCGCGCCGCCGCTGCGGCGTGATGCGGGTTTGAGGCTGGACGAACAAGTCTCACTGCACTGATCGTCCACCTCACTGCACTCATTGTACGGCCCCGGAATTTTCCGGGGCCGTTCTTTTTTGCCCCCGTTCCGTGCTAAGCCGCGCACGGATTTGTTGAGCAGCGGCAGGATATGAGCATCACCGAAAAGCGCCCGGTTCACATTATCGGCGGCGGCCTCGCCGGCTGCGAAGCCGCCTGGCAGCTCGCCCGGCGCGGCATTGCGGTGGTGCTGCACGAGATGCGCCCAACCCGCTCCACCGACGCCCACAAGACCGACAGCCTGGCGGAGCTTGTGTGCTCTAACTCCTTCAGATCAGACGATTCTTCCAATAATGCCGTCGGCGTTCTGCACGCCGAGATGCGCCGCCTCGGCTCGCTCATCATGGCCTGCGCCGACAGCCACCAGATCCCCGCCGGCGGTGCGCTGGCGGTGGATCGCGAGGGCTTCGCCGAGGCCGTCACCGCCGCCATAACCGCCCATCCGCTGATCACGGTGGAGCGCGGCGAGGTTGCCGGCCTGCCGCCGGAGGAGTGGGACTCGGTGATTATCGCCACCGGCCCCCTCACCTCCCCGGCCCTGGCGGACGCCATCCGCGCCCGTGCGGACGAGCAGGCGCTTGCCTTCTTCGACGCGATCGCGCCGATAATTCACTTTGATTCCATAGACATGGACGTGTGCTGGTTCCAGTCCCGCTACGACAAGATGGGACCGGGCGGCACCGGTGCCGACTACATTAACTGCCCGATGGACAAGGAGCAGTACGAGGCCTTCGTCGCCGCGCTGGTCGCCTCCGACACCGTCCCCTTCCGCGAGTTCGAGGCCAACACCCCCTATTTCGACGGCTGCCTGCCGATCGAGGTGATGGCCGCGCGCGGCCCCGAGACCCTGCGCCACGGCCCGATGAAGCCGATGGGCCTGACCAATGCCCATAATCCGACCGTGAAGGCCTATGCCGTGGTGCAGCTGCGCCAGGACAACGCCTTGGGAACGCTCTACAATATGGTCGGCTTTCAGACCAAGACCCGCCATTCTGAACAGGTGCGCCTGTTCCGCATGATCCCCGGGCTGGAGAAGGCGGAATTCGCCCGGCTGGGCGGGCTGCACCGCAACACCTACCTCAATTCCCCCCGCCTTCTGGACGGCTCTCTGCGGCTCAAAGCCTTGCCGTGCCTGCGCTTTGCCGGCCAGATCACCGGCTGCGAGGGCTATGTGGAGAGCTCCGCCATGGGGCTGATGGCCGGCCTGTTCGCGGCGGCCGAGCGGCGCGGCGAGGCCCCTGCCCTGCCGCCCGCCACCACCGCGCATGGCGCCCTTCTCAACCACATCACCGGCGGCCATATCGAGACGGTGGAAGCGGGCCCGCGCTCCTTCCAGCCGATGAACATCAATTTCGGCCTGTTCCCGCCGCTTGATGCCAATCCCACCCGCGACACGGAAGGCAACCGCCTGCGCGGCGCGCAGAAGACGGTGGCCAAGAAGCAGGTGCTCGCCGCCCGCGCCCTCGCCGATCTCGACGCCTGGGCCAAGAGCCATGCCGACGAACCGGGCGAGGCTGCCGCGTGAGCTTCACGGTCCCCTCCAAGGGCGGCGTGTTCGAGCTCGACACGGTGCTCAAGCGAGACACATTCTCCACTATCGAGCGCGGCCTCTGGCGCGACCCCACCGGCCATGTCTTTCCGGCGGTCCGGCGCAACTATGCTGAGGTGAAATGGTGGGTGAAGCCGCTCGCCCGCCACTTCGCCGCCCGCGAGGCGCGCGCGCTCATCCGCGCCGAGGGCAGCGGCCACACCGTTCCGGTTTATGCGCTGGAAGAGGGCTATCTGATACGCGGCTTCGTCGACGGCATCCCGCTGCAGATCGCCAGGCCGCGCGGCGATCGCGCCTATTTTGCCTCCGCCCGCAAGGGCTTGCGCGAAGTGCATCGCCGCAACATCGCCCATAACGACCTCGCCAAGCCGCAGAACTGGCTTTACGCCGCCGATGGCCGCGCGGTGCTGATGGACTTTCAGCTGGCCATGGTTTTTTCCCGGCGCAGCAAGGCGTTCCGCGTCGCGGCCTATGAGGACATCCGCCATTTCCTCAAGCAGAAGCGCAGCTACTGCCCGGAGGCGCTGACCGCGCGGGAAAAGAAGATCCTCGCCCGCAAGAGCCTGTTCACCCGCGTGTGGATGCAGACCGGCAAGAAGCTCTACAATTTCGTCACCCGCCGCCTGCTCAATTATCACGACACTGAAGGGCGCGGCCCGCGCGCCATGGAACAGGGCCCGCGCATCGCCAGCACCCTCGCCGAGGTCGCGGGCGTGCGCGCCGTGCATATCTGCGACTTCCCCACCGCCGGGCACTCCTTCGGCCTCTACGCTTTCGTCGAGGCGGAGGGCGCAACTGAGGAAGCTTTGCGCGCGCATCTCGCCGCCCGCCTGCCGGACCTGCTGCCGCCCGAGCATCTCCAGGTCGTCCCCGCCTTGCCGCGCGACGCCACCGGCGCTGTGCGCGACGACCTCGTTCGTCTCGTCGCACTCAACCAGCTCGATCAGCTCTCCCAGCTGCCGCGCGGCCCACAGGAAGAGGCGGCGCTGGCAGCCATCATCCGCGACCGCCGTAATCTCAGCGACCGTGTGCGCGGCGGCATCTAGCCCGGCGCTGCGGCGGCATCCGCACCGGCCTGCGCCCTCAGTTCCCGCACGAAGGCGTCGACCAGCGGCTGCTCGCCCTTCAGTCGCCTTGAGGCGGCGAAATGGGTGGTCTCGAAGCCATAGGCCTCCGGCCTCAGAACGCGCATCTGGCCGCGCGCCACCCAGTCCTCGCCGATATGGCGCGGGAGATAGCCGATGAACCGGCCGGAGAGGATCATCATCACCTGCGCCTCCATCTGCACGATGGCGCCGCTCGCGCGCGGGTGGTTGACCCGGTAGAGATCGTCGAGGTGGCGATAGCGCCGCACCGAGAACAGCGCCTCCTCAATGCGGGCGTGGTTGACCTCGGTGCCCGGCACCTCGAACAGCCCATGGCCGCGCCCGCAATAGAGCGCCTGCGCTTCGCGGTTGAGCGGGACATAGGTGATGCCCGGCACCTTCTGCGAGAACGGCCCGACCACGATGTCCCGCTCCCCGTCCATCAGGGCCCGTTCCAGCACCAGCGGCGTGCCGAGCTCCAGATCGACGAAAACTTCCGACGCATAGGTCATATAGCGGGACAGCACCGTCTGCAGCCCGAGCTGCGGATTGGTGACGACGCCATCGACAATGCCGACCCGTAGCCGCCCGACAAGTCGCTGCTGATCACGGCCGATTCGGCCATGGAAGGCGTCGATATCCTCGAACAGCCGCTTGGCAGCAATGAGCGTCGATTCGCCGAAAGGCGTCAGCCGGAACCCTGCCCGCCCCCGCTCGCAGAGCTGCCCACCGAGCTTGCGCTCCAGCGCCGCCAGATGAGTCGAGAGGGTGGATTGCGATAGGTTCAGCGCGATCTGCGCATCCTGGAAGCCACCCTCCTGAGCCAGCGTGACGAAGACGCGCAGCAGCCGGAGGTCGATATTGTCGAGACGCCGCATGCGCGCTCCCAATCCGTCCGGGCGGTGCGCCGGCCCCCATCCGGGACGACAACCGCCAGGTCACCTCGATCTTTCGCATCGACATTTATCGATACATACTTCCACTAAATCCTATTCCTCTCGAACTGAATATGGAGGACGCTGGCACGTCCTCAAGGAATTCGCCGTGTCCCGCCGCTCTGACTTCCGATTCCTCCCATGACACTCGACGGCATTTCCGGCCGCGCCGTGCTCGTCACCGGCGCCAGCCGCGGCATCGGCCTCGGCATTGCCCGCGCCTTCGCCGCTGCCGGCGCGGAGCTGCACATGCTCGCCGAGGATGAGACGATCTTCGAGGCGGCCGAACGACTTGGCGCACGCGGCCACCGCGCCGACATCACCTCGGCCGGGGACGTGGCGCAGGTGGCCGACGCCCTTCCCCATCTCGACGTGCTGGTGAACAATGCCGGGCTGGAGCGTGTCACACCGTTGGACGATCCCACCCGCGAGAACGAGGCCGTCTTCCGCCGGGTGGTGGAAACCAACGTCGTCGGCACCTTCCTCGTCACCCGTGCCCTGCTGCCACGACTCACGCATGGCGGACGCATCATCAACACCGCCTCGATCTGGTCGCGCAGCGCCGAATCGCTGTTCGGCGCCTATGTCGCCTCTAAGCACGCGGTGATCGGCCTCACCAAGACCTGGGCGAAGGAACTCGGCCCGCGTGGCATCACCGTTAACGCTGTCTGCCCCGGTTGGGTGCGCACGGAGGCCTCGCTGCGCTCGCTTCACGCCATGGCAGCCCGCACCGGCATCGCACCGGAATCTCTGCTGCAGGAGATCGTGGCGGCGCAGATCCTGCCGGGTTTCATGGACCCTGAGGATGTCGCGGGAACTTATCTCTTCCTCGCCTCCGACCTTGCCGGCAACATCACCGGCCAGAGCCTGGGCGTCGATCGAGGAGAATTTCCATGGTAGCCCCCCACAAGGACCACCCACACCGGGATGCGCGGGTCATCGTTACCGGCGCAGCCAGCGGCATCGGCCGCGCCGCCGCCGATGCACTCAGTGCCGCCGGTGCCCGGGTCATCGGCTTCGACCTCCATCCGCCGCCGGACGAGACGCACTGGCCGACCATCCTGGTCAATGTGGCCGACGAGACTTCGGTCATCGGCGGCATGGAGGCGGCGACGAGAGAATTGCGCGGCCTCGATGTCATCGTCAACTGCGCCGGCATCTGCGTGGAGACGCCGCTGGCGAGCTTCGACATCGCCGCTTTTGAACGTATGGCAGCGGTGAATATGCGCGGGCCGATCCTGATGGCGCGCGAGGCGCTGAAGCGCTTCAGCGGCGAGGGGCCGGTGCGCGGGCGCATCATCAACATTGCCTCGGAACTCGCCTATCTCGGCCGTGCGGGCTTTTCTGGCTATGCCGGCACCAAGGGTGCCATCCTCACCCTTACCCGCTCCTGGGCGCGCGAACTGGGTCCCGATATTCTGGTCAATGCCATCGCGCCGGGGCCGGTGGATACGCCGCTGCTCGATTTCGATAATCTCAGCGAGGAACTGAAGCGGTTGGAGACGGGCAACCCGGCCGGCCGCGTCGGCCGGCCTGAGGAAGTCGCGCAGGCCGTGCTGTTCCTAGCAAGCCGCACCACCACTTTCATCACCGGCCAGTGCCTCAGCGTCGATGGCGGCGCGGCGATGCACTGAACCGATCAGCGATTAGCACTCAGGGGGACCGGATGGTTGACAGCGTGCGTCTCGACGAACTCAGCTGGCCGGAATTCGCGGCGAAGATCGCGGCCGGCGCACCGGTGCTGCTGCCGCTCGGCTCCACCGAGCAGCACGGGCCGCACCTGCCGCTCAATGTCGACGTGGTGCTGCCCACCGGCGTGTGTGAGCGTATCGCCCGCGAGGTCGGTGGCCTCGTCGCCCCGACAGTCGCTTATGGTTGCAAGTCGATGCCGCGCTCGGGCGGCGGCGAGCAGTTCCCCGGCACGCTCAGCGTCGACGCCCATACCTTCGCGCTGGTGCTGCGCGACGTGATCCGCAACCTTGCCCGGCAGGGTGTGCGCCGGCTGGTGGTTGTAAACGGCCATTACGAGAACCTGTGGCCCTCGGTAGAAGGCCTCGACCTCGCCCGCCGCGAGATCGCCCGCGACGGCATTTCCGACTTTACCGTGATGCGGCTGGAATACTGGGACTTCGCCCAGCGCGCGACGCTGGAGAGCATATTCCCCGCCGGCTTCCCCGGCATCGAGTTGGAACATGCCAGCCTGATGGAGACATCGCTGATGATGGTGCTGCGGCCGGATCTGGTCGAAATGGAGAAGGTGCCGTCCGATGGACCCGCGACTTTCCCACCCTATGACCGCTTCCCGGTTCCCGGCGATTTCGGCCTGCCGCCCTCGGGCGTGCTGGCGGTGGCCACTGGCTCGACCGTGGAAAAGGGCGAGGCGTTGATGGCCGACTACGTCACCCATATCAGCGCCGCCATCCGCAAGGAATTCGGGCTGTGAGCACGGATGTGAGGGCGGCACTCTTCTGCGTCCTTCGAGGCCCGGCTGCGCCGGGCGCCTCAGGATGACGACCGCCATACGCTACCTGACGTCCGTCATGCTGAGGAGCGGGGCTTGCCCCGCGTCTCGAAGCACGCAGGCTCCTTAGCCGGGCACAAGCCCGACAGAAGATGACCCGAGCACCTTCACATCATCCAGGTTCACCATGCCCGACATTTTCGAGCCGCTCGATTCCGGCACCGTTCCCCGCTTCGCCGGCCTCCCCACCTTCATGCGGCTGCCGGTGGCACAGCCTTCCGAGGTCGACGTCGCCATCATCGGCGTGCCCTTCGACCTCGGCACCACCAACCGCGCCGGCACCCGCCACGGCCCGCGCGAATTGCGCAACCAGTCGAGCCTGATGCGGCGCGTGCACCACGTCACCGGCCTCTCGCCCTATGACCGCGCCCGCGTCGCCGATTGCGGCGATGTCATCATCGATCCCTTCGACCTGATGCGCTCGCTCGACATCATCACCGCCCATTATGAAGACGTACGCGCGGCGGGTGCGCTGCCGCTCACCGCCGGCGGCGACCATCTCATCAGCCTGCCGATCCTGCGCGGTCTGGCGAAGAACGGCCCCGTCGGGCTCATCCAGTTCGACGCCCATTCCGACACCTACGACACCTTCTTCAACGGCTCGAAATACACCCACGGCACGCCGTTCCGCCGCGCCATCGAGGAAGGGCTCGTCGACCCGAAGCGCTTCGTCCAGATCGGCCTGCGCGGCGCCATCTCCGACGCCGGCAATTATGATTACGCCCGCGACATGGGCGTGCGCATCATCTTCATCGAGGAGTTCATGGAGCGTGGCGTCGCCGATGTGATGGCGGAAGCACGCGCCATTGTCGGCGACGCGCCGACCTATGTCACCTTCGACATTGACGGCATCGACCCCTCTCAGGCACCGGGAACCGGCACGCCGGAGATCGGCGGCTTCTCGACCCGTGAAGCGCAGGCGATGGTGCGCCTGCTCGACGGACTGAACATCATCGGCGCCGATCTCGTGGAGGTCGCACCTCCCTTCGACCCGTCCGGCCTCACAGCGCTCACGGGCGCGACGATCATGTTCGAATTGCTCTGCGTGCTCGCAGGCGTAGTTGCGACGAAGGGGGCACGCTGATGGCTCATGGCTATGAGGGCGGCCGGCTCGACCTTCCTTTCGTCGGCATCTGCACGTTCGGCAAGTACCCGCTCCAGCTCGACTGGGACAGGATCGACGCCGATGTCGCCATCCTCGGCGCGCCGTTCGATCTCGGCACGCAATGGCGCTCAGGGGCGCGCTCCGGTCCGCGCGCCATCCGCGAGGCGTCGACGCTGTTCTCCTTCGGCCACGCCGGGGCCTATGACCATGAGGACGACGTCACCTATCTGGCGGCGGAGACCACACGCATCGTCGATGTCGGCGACGCCGACATGATTCACACCGATACCGAGGGCAGCCACGCCAATATCGAGTATGCCGTGCGCAAGATCCTCGCGGCCGGCGCGCTGCCCGTGGTGCTCGGCGGCGATCATTCCGTCAACATTCCCTGCATCGAAGCCTTCTCCGAGCAGGAGCCGATCCATATCGTCCAGTTCGACGCCCATCTCGACTTCGTCGACGAGCGCCACGGCGTGCGCCGCGGCCATGGCAACCCGCTGCGCCGGGCGGCTGAGAAGCCTTATGTCACCGGCCTTACCCAACTGGGCATCCGCAACGTCTCCTCCACCGCGCGCGAGGGCTATGAAGCTGCCCGGAGCATGGGGTCGGACATCCTGTCGGTGCGCCAGATCCGCCAGCTGGGAACGGAAGCGGTGCTGGCGCGCATTCCCGCAGGGAGGCGCTACTATGTCACCATCGACATTGACGGCTTTGACCCCTCCATCGCCCCAGGAACCGGTACGCCGAGCCATGGCGGGTTCACCTATTATGAAGTGCTGGAACTGCTTGACGGGCTGACCAGACGCGGCAATGTCGTCGGCGTCGACCTTGTCGAGGTGGCCCGCGAATATGATCCCTCCGGCGTCACCGCCATTCTGGCTGCCCAGGTGTTGCTCAACTTCATCGGACGGATTCTTCACCGCCGGGGCTCTTGAATACCGTTCGATCGGTCCAATCTTCTCCCTGACGGTGCATATTCCGCACCGCCCGACCGCCCAATGCGGGGCAGTCACATGAAGAGGACTCCCATGCCCGTCCACGACACCGCCAACGACGTCCCCTCCAACGCCAAGAACGTTGCCATCGAGCTGCTCAACGCCAACCTCGCCGCAGGCATTGACCTCTCACTGGCGATCAAGCAGGCACATTGGAACCTGAAGGGGCCGCAGTTTATCGCCGTGCATGAAATGCTCGACGGCTTCCGCGCCGAAATGGACGGCCATACCGACACCATGGCCGAGCGCGTCGTTCAGCTGGGTGGGACAGCGCTTGGCACCACGCAGGCTGTTGCCGAAGGAAGCCCGCTGAAGCCGTATCCCACGGACATCTATGCCATCCCCGAGCACCTTAAGGCGCTGGCCGAACGTTTTGGCGCGGTGGCCAACAATGTGCGCAAGGCGATTAACGATTCCGACGACGCGGGCGACCCGACGACGGCCGACATCTTCACCGCGGCTTCACGCTCCCTCGATAAGGCGCTCTGGTTTCTCGAATCGCATCTCGAAGTCCCGCGCTAACTGGATCTGAGTTCCGACTTTCTCAGTCCGAACCCTTGCGGCTGGCAGAGCTTGCAATGTTGCAGCCTGCCGGTCGGTGATTTTCCGTGGACCGAAGCGCCCCTCTCATAATTACGTTGGCGACTGCCCCAATTTCTCAATAATCTACTGGCCAACATCATCGCCATTCTGTTCGTGACGGCCCCCGTCACGAACAGAAGCATTGGCGGGCACATTGACCGCGGGCGATACTGGGACGGGAAACGTCAGGCATGAGGTCAACCGCACGAAGAGCTTCCCCGGCAGTTGAAACGGCCGAAACCTCCGACGCGCCGCAAGTGGCGTTTCCGGCAACGGCCTTTGCCGACCCACCGGCAGGCGCGACGCCCGTTACCCATTGGGAGATCGGACGACTGATCGAACGCGCCCATCGTCGTTTCCTGGACGTGCTGCGCGCCGAGTTGACACGTCTCGGGGTCGACGACATCAGCCCATCTCAGGTCATGCTGCTGTTCACGATTGGCACTGACGAGCTTTCCGTCCGCGACCTGTTGGAGCGCGGCCACTATCTCGGTTCAAATGCCTCCTACAATCTCAAGCAGTTGGTGGATGCCCACTATATCCATCGCACCGCGTCGCAGCGGGACAGGCGATCGGCCCGCCTGCGCCTGAGCGCCAAGGCGCAGAGCCTATGTGACGCTATCCGCACGACCCATGACAGCCGGCAGATCGGCCTGGACGGCGACCCGACCGGCGAGCTTGGCATCGCCTATGGCGTGCTGCGCCGGCTGGAACTGCACTGGACCGGCGCCCTGCGTTGAGGCGCCGGCATTTCCCCCGGCCAACCGCCGTGACCGGAGGCCGAGTGCGTCTCTTGGGAAGTTGCTCAGGTGATGACGGTTGGGGCGCTCCGGCCGGTGCGGCCTTCTATGTCCGCCAAGTCACGGGCGATCTGCACCAGGCCGGCTAGCGCGTCCTGGGTGTCAAGGTCATGGCGGGTCGGATCCGGTTCAAAGCGCTCAAGATAGAGCCGCAACGTCGCCCCCGCCGTGCCGGTTCCGGAGAGGCGATAGACGAGGCGCGAGCCATCGGTGAAGAACACCCGGATGCCCTGCTTGGTCGTCATCGAACCATCGATCGGGTCGTGATAGGCGAAATCATCCGCGCGCTCGACCGTCAGCCCGTTGATGACAGTACCGGGCAACGTATCAAGCCGCGCCCGAAGATCCGCCATCAGCGCATCAGCGGCCGCGCTGTCGACCTCCTCATAGTCATGGCGGGTGTAATAGTTGCGCCCATAGGCTTCCCAGTGCTCGGCCACGATCTCTGCCAGACTCTGCCGGCGCGCGGCGAGAATGTTGAGCCACATCAGCACGGCCCAGAGCCCGTCCTTCTCGCGCACATGATTCGAGCCGGTGCCGAAGCTCTCCTCGCCGCACACGGTGGCGAGACCGGCATCGAGTAGATTGCCGAAGAACTTCCAGCCCGTCGGCGTCTCGTAGCATTTCACGCCGAGCTTCTCGGCCACCCGGTCCGCCGCGCCGCTGGTCGGCATGGAACGGGCGATGCCGGCGATGCCATCCTTGTAGCCCGGCGCCAGATGGGCATTGGCCGCGATGATCGCGAGCGAATCCGACGGCGTCACGAAACGCCCGCGGCCGATGATCATGTTGCGGTCGCCGTCGCCATCCGAAGCGGCGCCGAGATCGGGCCCGTCTTCCGACATCAGGAGATCGTTCAATTCCTTGGCGTGGACGAGATTCGGGTCGGGATGGTGGCCGCCGAAATCCGGCAGCGGCTCTCCATGCATCACCGTGCCCGACCGAGCGCCCAGAGTTTCCTCCAGGATCGCTGCCGCATAGGGGCCCGTTACAGCGCTCATCGCGTCGAAGCGCATGGTGAAGCCGGAGGCGAACAGGTCGCGGATGGCGTCGAAATCGAACAGCTCGCCCATCAACTCGGCATAGTCCTCGACCGGGTCGATAACGTCGACCACCATGTCGCCGATGCGGGTGATGCCGAGCGCGTCGAGATCGACATCGTCGGCGTCCATGATCTGGTATTCACGGATCGTCTTCGTCCGCTCGAAGATGGCATCGGTGACATGCTCGGGGGCCGGGCCGCCATTGCCGATATTGTACTTGATGCCGAAATCGCCGTGCTCGCCGCCTGGATTATGGCTGGCGGAAAGAATGATGCCGCCGAACGCCTCGTGCTTGCGGATGACGCAGGAGGCCGCCGGCGTCGACAGGATGCCGCCCTTGCCGACCAGTACCCGGCCAAATCCGGCCGCGGCCGCCATCTTGATGACGATCTGGATCGCCTCGCGATTATAAAAGCGCCCGTCGCCGCCGATCACCAGCGTTTCGCCCTCGAAGGCATCAAGACTGTCGAACAGGCCCTGCACAAAGTTCTCGATGTAGTGCGGCTGCCGGAAGACCGTGACCTTCTTGCGCAGGCCGGAGGTGCCGGGCTTCTGGCCTTCAAACGGCGTAGTGGCGACGACGCGGATCATGCTCGCTCCCGGGCTATGCTCGACTCATCCCCGGCGGCCGCAGCCGAGCCGGGATCATTAGACGTTTGGCGGGCGGTCCCGGTTCCCGCCAAGGGCGGGTCCGGGACCGCGCCTGACTTTATTTGGCCACGAGATGGCGGAGCAGACCGGCCGCCGAGGTCGAGACGCTGTCGGGGGCGACGCCGCTTTCAACCGCCGGCAGCAGCGTGCTGGCGAGTTCCTTGCCGAGTTCGACGCCCCACTGGTCGAAGCTGTTGATGTTCCACACGGCGCCCTCGACGAACACGCGGTGCTCATAGAGCGCAATGATGCGCCCGAGCGTGTAGGCATCGAGCGTCTCATAGGCGAGGGTCACGGAGGGGCGGCTGCCGGTGAAGACGCGGTGCGGGGCGATCTTGTCGGCGGTGGCCTCGTCGCGGCCGGCGGCGAGAAGCTGCGCCTTCGCTTCTTCCAGCGAGCGCCCACGCATCAGCGCCTCGGACTGCGCAAGGCAATTGGCGATCAGCATGGCATGCTGGCGCTTGAGGCCCGGCTCGGCTTCTTCCGCATGCCCACGGGCGGCGATCAGGAACTCGACCGGAATCGGACTGGTGCCCTGGTGGATAAGCTGGAAAAAGGCGTGTTGGCCATTGGTGCCGGGCTCGCCCCAGACCACCGGCCCGGTGTCATGGGCCACGGTCTTGCCGTCAAGCGTCACATGCTTGCCGTTGCTCTCCATGTCGAGTTGCTGGAGATAGGCCGGCAGCCGCGCCAGATGCTGGTCATAGGGGATGACTGCGCGCGTGGCATAGCCGCACACGTCGCGGTGCCAGAGACCGACAAGGGCGAGGAGGACCGGGAGGTTCGTCTCAAGCGGCGCGGTGCGGAAGTGCTCATCCATCGCATGGCCACCGGCAAGGAAGCGGCGGAAATGCGCTTCACCCACGGCGATCATGACAGGCAGGCCGATCGCCGACCACACCGAGTAGCGCCCGCCGACCCAGTCCCAGAAGCCGAACACCCGGTCTGGCGCGATGCCGAAGGCGGCAACCTTGTCGAGCGCCGTAGAAACAGCGGCGAAGTGGTTCGCCACCGCCGCCTCGCCCAGCGCCTCGACGATCCAGTGCCGGGCACTCGCGGCGTTCGACATGGTCTCCTGGGTAGTGAAGGTCTTGGAGGCGACGATGAACAGAGTGGAGGCCGGATCGAGGTCCTTCACCGTGTCGTAGAGATGGGCGCCGTCGACATTGGACACGTAATGAGCGCGCGGACCGTCGTGATAGGGCGTCAGCGCGATGGTCGCCATAACAGGTCCGAGGTCGGAGCCGCCAATGCCAATATTCACCACATCGGTGATCGGCTTGCCCGTCCAGCCCTTCAGCGCGCCCGAGCGGATGCCCTCGGAAAAGGCCGCCATGGCGGCGAGAACGGACGCCACGTCGGCACGCACATCCTGCCCGTCGACGACGAGCGGCGTCTCGCCCGGATCGCGCAGCGCCGTATGCAGCACAGCCCGATCCTCGGTGAGGTTGATGTGCTCGCCCGAACACATCGCCTCGCGCTTGGCCTCGACGCCGGCCGCGCGGACCAGGTCAAGCAGCAGGTCGAGCGTGCGCGCGGTCAGCGAACATTTAGAGAAATCGAGCAGCATGTCCTCGAAAGAGACGGAGAAGCTGGCGAAACGGTCGGGATCGGCGGCGAATAGGCTCGCCACCTTTTCCTCGGCCCGGGAAGCATGGTCGGCGGCCAGAGCCTTGAAAACGTCCTCGGTCGCTGCGCTCATCTCATCCTCCAGACGGTCCCCTCGCGGGACATTACTCGGTTCGGCCCGGCTCGCTCCGGCCCATGCTCGCCTTCACCGCCTCGATCAGTTGCTTGAGGGTGAACGGCTTCGGCAGGAAGCCGAAATCCGCGCCCTCCGGCAGGTTCTTGGCGAAGGCTTCCTCGGCATAACCCGACATAAATATCACCTTGATGTCGGGATGGGTGGGGCGCAACTCTTTCAGCAGCGTCGGGCCGTCCATTTCCGGCATCACCACATCGGAAAGGATCAGTTCGACCTCGCCGGGGTGCTGCGCCATCACCTCCAGCGCCTCGACTCCGGAACCCGCCTCCAGCACGTGATAACCACGCGACATCAGCGCACGGGCGGCGAAGGCGCGCACCGCTTCCTCATCCTCCACCAGCAGCAGCGTTCCCCGTCCGGTGAGGTCAGTGGCCTTGGCCGGAAGCTCGGGCTCCGGCGCGCGCGGCGCCAATTCGGCAGCATCGGGCACATGGCGCGGCAGGAAGACCCGGAAAACAGAGCCCTGCCCCATCTCGCTGTCGACCTGCAGCGTGCCGCCCGTCTGTTTGACGATGCCGTAGACGGTCGAGAGCCCGAGGCCGGTGCCCTTGCCGACCTCCTTGGTGGAAAAGAAGGGCTCGAAGATCTTATCGAGAATGTCAGGCGGGATGCCGGTGCCGGTGTCCGCCACCTCGACCAGCACATGGTCGGCCTCCGGCAGCCCGGCCTCGGCATAGGACACGCTTTGTACGGCGCTGACATTGGCGGTGCGAATGGTGAGCGTGCCCCCCTTGGGCATGGCGTCGCGGGCATTGACGGCGAGATTGACGATGACCTGCTCGAACTGATTGAGATCCGCCTTCACCGGCCAGAGGTCGCGCTCCTCCTTGACCTCCAGCTTGATCGTCTCGCCCAGCAGGCGGCGCAGCAGCATGGTGAGGTCGCTCATCACGTCGCCGAGGCGCAGCACCTGCGGGCGCAGGGTCTGCCGGCGCGAGAAGGCCAGCAGTTGGCGAACCAGGCCCGCCGCGCGGTTGGCATTCTGCTTGATCTGCATCACGTCCTGGAAGGACGGGTCAGTGGGCCGGGCATTGGCCAGCAGGAGGTCGGAATAGCCGATGATGGCGGTCAGCACATTGTTGAAGTCGTGCGCGACGCCGCCGGCGAGCTGACCGACGGCCTGCATCTTCTGCGACTGGGCAAACTGGGCCTCCAGGGCCCTCTGCTCGGTCGTCTCGATCACATAGACGATCGCCGCCTCGCGGGCGCCGGCGCCATCCTCGACCGAGGCGAAATAGAGGCGCGCCGAGCGCCCACCCTCGCGCTCCAGCACGATGTCCAGCGGCGCGGCGGGTGCTTGCCCGTGCACCGCTGCCGCCAGTGCTAGCTCCAATGCGTTGCGCGCCGCCTCCGGCACGATGTCGACGATGCGCCGACGCTCGTCCTCGCGGCCGCCGAACAGCCGGGCGAACATGGCATTGGCGCGGACGATGCGACCTTCCACATCGACCTCGGCGATGGCGATCGGCGAATTGTGGAAGAAACGCGCAAAGCGCACCTCGGCCGCGCGCGCCGGATCGGCGGCATTGTCCTCACGCGAGCGGTTGACCACCAGGGTGCGCGACGCGCCGGGGGTTCCGTCTGAGGCGTAGGCAACCCGATGCCAGAGACGGGCCGGCAGCGGCTGGCCGTTCTTGCGCCGGAGGTCGAGGTCGAGCACCTCAGTACGGACCCCACCGGGCAGCGGCGCCATGCCGGTCAACAGAGCCGCCGCAGGACCGGGCACGATGTCGCCGACAGAAAGGCCGCCGGGGCCGAACTCGGCGAGATCGTAGCCGAGCCAGTCCACCAGCGTGGCGTTAATGTAATGGATCGCCCCGCCAGCCGCCGAAAAGAACCCGGCCGGCGCGTGATCGAGATAGTCGATGGCGTGCTGCAGTTCGAGGAAGGCCGTCTCTTGCCGCTCGCGCTCGCGGGTCAGGTCGCTCACCGTCCACACGGTGGCACGCACGCCCTTGCCGGAATTGGCCGCACGCCGCGCGCCGAGCCGGAGCCAGCGCACCGGCTGACCGGGGCCGGCGAGGCGCACCTCTTCGACAGTTGCACGGCCCTCGCGAACCCCTTGCACCAAGCGATAAACCGCCTCGGAGGCATCTGGGTCGCTGGTGAACAAGCGTTCAACCGGCCGCGCATCCGCAGGCGCGGCGGCGCCGGTGATCTCGCAATAGCGTGGATTGGCGTAGAGCACACGCCCCAGCGTGTCGACGATACTCACCCCCTCGGGTGCGCTGTCGACGATTCGGCGGGCGAGTTCATCGCGCAGGTCCGGCGCGCCGAAGCGCAGTAGGCCAGCGGCGTAGGCGAAAAGTGCAAAGACGCCGATGACGGCCAGAACGGTCAGCAGCCCGATGATCCACGGGTCGGCGCGGTCCCGCCCCAGCAGCAGCAGCGAGACCACGGCGCCGACAAGCGCAAGTGCCACCAGAAGCACCAGCCTTATGCTGCCGCCGATCTCGCTTCGGTCGATGGTGGGATCGTCGCGTCCGCCGTTCGCCATATCCAAGCCAGAAGCCTTTCGCTGCCGCCACCGACGCAGCGCAGCGAGGCGATTCAACCTTTCCTTCTTGGTGCCTGACACGCTCCCCGGGGGCAAGGCCCGATTAGGTTTATCCGCCGCCAGCATCGAGTTCCGAGCCGGCGAATGGCCGGAAAGGGGCGCGGGGCTTGCCCGGCGCGCCCTTACGCGACACAAAGGGCGCTTGTGATCGGCCTGTGCGACGCCTGCGCAGGCCTTCGGCCTTGCAGGAGATGTGGCTCATGATGGATGTACTGGCCGATCTCGGATCGCTCGCCGTGCCGATCCTCGCCCTTGTCGGGCTGATCGTGCTGGCGGGCGTTGTCGTGTGGCTCGGGCGCCGGGCCCGGCGCAACCGAAGCCACGGCCTGGTTGCTGGCCACCGGCTAGCGGTGATCGACCATATACAGATCGACGACACCCGACGCCTCGTGCTCATCCAGCGCGATGATGTCCAGCACCTCGTCGTGCTCGGCGGAGGCAGCGACTTTCTGGTGGAAAGCGGCATCGGCGCCATCCATGCCCGTGCACCTCAGCATCCGAACGTGCCCCCCCGCGGCCCCGAACCGGCACGGGGCCCCGAGCCGATGCGGCCGCACGAGCCGCCTGTCCCGCACGACCCACTACGGGCGGCCGAACCATTGCGCGCGGCGGAGCCCCAGCGCGCGAGCCCGCTACGCACCGAGCCATTGCGCGAACCGCCCCGCAGTCCGCGCGACGTGCCGCCGCCACTTCCCGCAGCCGCACCGCGGCCGCCTCGCCCCACTCCTCTGCCGCCTGAGGCGCGCGCACTTGTCGAGCCACGTCCGACGATGGTGTCGCGTGGCCCGGCACGCGATATCCCACTCGAGACGGCTGCCCTTGCTCCTGCCCCCATGGCACCGGCGCCCATCGTCGCGGCGCCGCCCTTTGCCCGACGGTCGGCGGAGCCTCGCATCCAGGGCCCCGACGAACTGCGGGGGCCAGCGCCGGCATTTCATGCGCCGCATCCCCCCCAGCCGGCACCGATGGCTCACCGCCCGGAAACGGTGATCGCGCCGCCCTCCGAGCCGGAGACAGGCGCACGGCTGACGGTCAAGGTCGATCCGCTTTTCGCTGACATGGCCGACCATCTCGAGGAGGCGCTGCGACGCCCGACACTTCCCAACGATGGCGAGGCCAGCCGCCAGCCGGGACAGATTCTGCAGCCCACGGCGATCACCTCGCCGGCCTTCGAGCGCGCCCTTGAGCGGGCGATCGACCGTCCGACCGCGGCTGTGCGCGGGCCCGAAATGCAGAGACTGGAAGAACCGAGGCGTCCGGCCGGACCTTCCGCCGTTGCCCCGACCCCGGTTATCCCCGCCCCGGCAGCGGCCGTAGCGGCGCCCGTTGCGACCGCGCCTGTCACTCATGCGGGGCCGCCCGTGGTTGCACAGCCCGAGGCACCCGTCCCCACCCCGTCCGCGCCCGAAATTCGCCTGGAGGTGAGCCCTCCGGAGGCACCCCCGACGGGGCCGTCGGCGCCGCCGATCCGCGCCATCGACATGTTCGCGCCGGAGATCGACCTTCCAGCCGCCGCCGGCGCAATGCCGCCGACCGAGCCGACCGACCTGTTCGAGGAAGAAATGGCCAATCTTCTGGGCCGAAACCGCCGCCCCTGAGCGCAAGGCGGCCGAACCTAAGGCGTTGCAACGAAAAAGGGCGACCCGTCATGCGGGCCGCCCTTTTTCATATCCCTTTGCCGCCGCTTCTCTATGAGACGCCCGAACGGTCGAGACGTTAACGCGCCTTTAACGCCGAGCTTCCCGAAAACGGGCGCTCATCGACCGCCCTTAGTCGTCGCGGTAGACACGCTCGCGACGCTCATGGCGCTCCTGCGCTTCGATTGAAAGCGTGGCAATAGGCCGAGCCTCAAGCCGTTTGAGCGAGATCGGCTCGCCGGTCTCCTCGCAATAGCCGTAGGATCCGTCGTCAATCCGCTCAAGCGCCGATTCGATCTTGGCGATCAGCTTGCGCTGACGGTCTCGCGCCCTGAGCTCAATGGCGCGGTCGGTTTCCGACGATGCGCGATCGGCAATGTCAGGGTGGTTCTGATTCTCGTCCTGAAGGTGCTGAAGCGTCTCTTTCGCCTCGCGCAGGATGTCTTCCTTCCACTGCAGCAGCTTCTGGCGGAAATACTCCCGCTGCCGCTCGTTCATGAAAGGCTCGTCCTCGCGGGGGCGATACTCTTGGTCGATCTCAACCGACATCGGCCTTGGTCCTCGTTTTCCGGGGGCACCCCTATCGGGCGGAGCTTATATCGCCCCGCCCCGCCCCGCACAACACCTCACAGCGTCATGCGGGTGACACAAAATGCCGGATTTTTCAGCAGCTTGAGCGCCAAAACGAGGCAGAGGGCAGGCTTTTCTGCCTGCCGCGGTAATAGTCCACGCCGCCGCCAGCCGCGAGGCCGGTAATGGAACCCGCGCGCCTATTCGAAACCGAGGAAGAAGGTGTAGGAGAGCGAAACGCCCGCCTGAAACTGGTTGCGGTCGCCGTGCTGCACAACGAGCGGGCTGTCGGCCGCATCGTCCATCAGATATTTGTATTCGGCGAACACCGAACCGGTGATGTTCTCGGTGAAACGCTTCACCACCTGACCGCCGAAGCCGACCGAATAGATGCCGCCACCCGCCTGATAGGGCGTCAGCGGGTTGCCGAGCGCCTGGGCGAAGGCCGCCTCCGTCGGCGTGATTCCATAATAGGTGTCGATGTAGCCCGAGCTCGCCAGCGTCATGCGCGGGCCGGCCGAAAGGGTGACACCCCAGAGTTCCGGGCTGAAATGGATCGCGTCGACCGCGAAGTCCGCCACCACGCCCTCGAACCCGCCGAAGCCGTAGCGAACGTCACCGCGCAAGCGCAGCCAGTCCATCGGGAACCACTGGGCGTAGCCGCCGATCTGGAAGGCGTAATCAATGTCCGACGTACCGCGGAGCGCGGCGGCATTGGACGCATCGCGCTTCATGTCCATCGTGCCGGTGATGCCGGCTTCGAACGTGCCGTTATCGAACAGGGCGATGCTGGGATTATCGTTGAAGCTGCTGAAGCGGCTGAGCCTGTCGGCGCGGGTGATGCTGATGATCGGCTTGAAGCCAAACTCGTAGTCTTCCGAGCCCATCCAGTTCGGCACCGCCATGACATAGCCGCCGACCGTTACCGTCCACTGACGATCCGTCGCCTCCGCCTTGGCGTAGGTCGGATCACCTTTGTAAGCCATGTCAGCGGCCTGGGCCATCGAGGCCGTCACGCCGAGCGCCCCCGCGACAACCATCACACCAGCGAAGCCGACTGACCGCATTGCAACCATCCTGTGAAACCCAGAGCGTATTCCTTACAGCAACCTAGCATCCAAGTGGTTGCCGAAAAGTCACTTAACGCGCGTCAATCATTTGGACGTTAAGCGGCGCTCACGCTCGCACCCGCCGCGGTCGTGCCTATATGTTGATTGTTCTTCTCCATCGGGCCTTACGCGAACCTCATGCTGCGCCTCATTCTCCTGCGTCACGCCAAGTCCGCTTGGCCGGACGGTGTCGCCGACATTGACCGCCCTCTCGCCGGGCGGGGCGAGCGCGCTGCGGCCGCCGTCGGCGCCTATATGGCGCAGGAAGAACTGCTCCCGGCGCGCATCTTCGTCTCGCCGGCGCGCCGCACCATCGAAACCTGGGAAATCGCCACCCGCGACTGGCCTTCACATCCCCTGCCCGCCTACGAGCGCAGTATCTACGAGGCGCCTGCCGCCAATCTGATGCGCCTAGTCAAGGCGCAGGACGAAGTCTCGCCGCTGATGCTCGTCGGGCACAATCCGGGGATGGAGGACTTTACGACTCTTCTGTTGCGGCGCGAGCAGCGGGCCAAGGTGCTGCCGAAATTCCCTACCGGGGCCCTCGTCGTCATCGACGTACCGGTCACGAACTGGTCCGACCTCGAACCGGGCATTGGCACGCTGGAGCGCTTTGTTACGCCGCGCGCGCTCGGCGTGCAGAAGGAGAAGGACTAGCCGTGCTGTCGCGCTTCGACTGGCTGCTGGACGAGGCGCGCCTGACGGCGCAGACCCTCATCGACCGGGCCGAGGACCTCGCAAGCCCGACGCTGCGGCTCGGCATTACCGGCCTGTCGCGGGCGGGCAAGACCGTTTTCACCACGGCACTGATTCATGCGCTGATGCGTGGCGGACGGATGCCGGTCTTCCGCGCCATGCATGAGGGACGAATCGCCACTGCGCGGCTGGAGCCGCAGCCCGATGACGGCGTGCCGCGCTTCGACTATGAGGGCCATCTGGCGACGCTGGTGGATGACCGTCGCTGGCCGGAATCGACCCGCCGGATCAGCGAGTTGCGCCTTGCCATTGATTACGCGCCCGCGCGCGGCGGACAGCGCACGCTGACCCTCGACATCGTCGACTATCCCGGCGAGTGGCTGCTCGATCTGCCCCTGCTCGACCAGTCCTTCGCCGATTTCTGCACCAACAGTCTGGCGCTCGCCCGCGCGGCGGCCCGCCGCCCGCTGGCCGGCCCGTTTCTCGCCGCTCTGGACGCGACCGATGTCAGCGCCCCGGCCGACGAGACCGAGGCACGCCGGCTGGCCGCGCTATTCACCGACTATCTCGCCGCCTGCCGATCCGAGACTGTGTCGATGAGCCTGCTGCCGCCCGGCCGCTTCCTCATGCCAGGCGACCTCGAAGGCTCGCCTGCACTCACCTTCGCCCCGCTGGATCTCGCCGACGGAGCGGCTGCTCCCACCGGGTCGCTGCACGCAATGATGGAGCGGCGGTTTGAGGCCTACAAGGAGCGCATCGTCCGCCCATTCTTCCGCGACCATTTCGCCCGGCTCGACCGGCAGATCGTGCTGATCGACGTTTTGTCCGCGCTCAATGCCGGGCCGGCAGCGCTGGCCGACCTCGAATCGGCGCTGGACGGCATCCTCGCCGCGTTCCGCATCGGCCGAAACTCGTGGCTTTCAGCCCTGTTCCGCCATCGCATCGGCAAGGTGCTGTTCGCCGCCACCAAGGCCGATCACCTTCACCACACCAGTCATGACCCGCTGGAGGCGATCTTGCGCCGCCTGGTCGAGCGTGCGCTGGCGCGAGCGGAAGGCGCGGGCGCCGATATCGATATGGTGGCCATTGCTGCCGTCCGGGCGACGCGCGAGGCGATGGTCAAGCGCGGCAGGGCGCATCTGCCGGCCATCGTCGGCGTGCCGGAGGCCGGCCAGCACGGCGCCGACGCCTTTGACGGTCTGGCCGAGGCCGCCGTCTTTCCCGGCGACCTGCCTGAAAACCCATCCGCCCTGTTCGATCCTGCCCACGGCTTCAGCGGGCTATCGGACGCGGCAGGGGGCGATTTCCGGTTTCTGCGCTTCCGTCCGCCGCAGGTGGAGCGCAACGCCGATGGGCTCGCTTTGCCGCTCCCCCATATTCGTCTCGATCGCGCGCTGGAATTCCTGCTCGGCGATCGGCTCAAATAGAACCCGCAGAAACAGAATCGCATGAGCGACCGCACCCCTCGCCGCCCACAGGCCTTTCGTCTCGACGATCCCGGCGTCGTGCTGGCCGAAGAAGGCCACGCCGCCCCGCGCGGCGCTGTCGTCGTCACCCCGACCCCGACGGAAAGCGCGGACGACCTCGCCCCCCTTCCACTACCCCCACCCAAGACCTCGCGCTGGGGCCAGCTATTCTGGACCGGGCTGGGCGGGCTTGTGAGCCTTGGCGTCGGCCTGGCGGTGACGAAACTCGTCGAGGATCTGTTCGCCCGCGCTGACTGGCTCGGCTATGTCGGCCTCGCCTTCGCGCTCGCGCTGGCGCTGGCGAGTCTGGCCATTCTGGCGCGAGAAGCCTTCGGGCTGATGCGGCTGCGCACGCTCAATCATCTGCGCGAACAGGCCGCCGAGGCGCTGGCGAAGGACGACCGGCGGCTGGCTGAAACGGTGACGACGGAACTGTTAGCCATCGCCGCCACCTCGCCACGCCTGTTCCGCGCCCGCACGGAACTCTCAAGCCATCTCGGGGCGATTATCGACGGCGCCGATCTCATCCGGCTCACCGAGCGCCAGCTGATGGGGCCGCTTGACGCCGAGGCGACACAGTTGGTGTCGAACGCCTCCAAACGTGTCTCGGTCGTCACCGCCGTCTCGCCGCGCGCTGCGGTGGACCTCATTTTCGTGCTGGTGACGGCCATCGGGCTCGTGCGTCGGCTGGCGCTGCTCTATGGGGGGCGGCCCGGCGCGCTCGGAATGGTGCGGCTGTTCCGGCAGGTCGTCACCCACCTCGCCGTCACCGGCGGCATGGCGGCAGGCGATTCGCTGATTCAGCAAGTGGTTGGCCACGGCATCGCCGCCAAACTCTCGGCTCGGCTCGGCGAGGGAGTCGTTAACGGCCTGCTCACCGCCCGACTCGGCATCGCCGCGATCGAGGTCACGCGGCCTCTGCCCTTCGTTGCACTGCCTGCGCCGGCGCTCGGTGACGTTGCATCCGGTCTGATCAGCCGAGGCGAGCTCAAAGAGGCCCAGAAGCCCACCTCGGATCGCGCTCAGCCCTGATTTTCGGGCGTGCGGACAACGAGGCCGTCAAGCGGCTCGGTGATCTTGATCTGGCAGGACAGCCGCGAGGTTGGCCGCACATCGGAGGCAAAATCGAGCATGTCCTCCTCCATCGGGCCGGGCTCTCCGGTGGCGGCCTGCCATGCTTCGTCCACATAGACATGACATGTGGCACAGGCGCAGGCGCCGCCACATTCGGCGTCGATTCCCGGGACGCCGTTGCGGATCGCCGCTTCCATCACGGTGGCGCCAAGCTGGGCTTCCACGGTGCGCTCGGTGCCGGTGGCGTCGATGAAGGTGATCTTGGGCATGGGGCGGAGCTTCAGTGATTTTGAATGACTACAGGAAGGTTCGCCCTAGATAGCTGCCGGACGCCTGGAATGCCAGCGGGGTCGCGCAGGAACGGCGCCACCAAACTGGTACCGTCCGGTACGATTCGACCGGACAGAGTGCTTTTGGGTGTTCCTGCCGGGAGGGTGAATCAGAGGTTTCGGAATGTGGTAAACAGGGCGTTAACGATAACTGAAATCGCCGTGTTAACCCCCGTTCCATTTTTCATGGTCAAGAGCGTAGGATAAAGGTGCGGGGAACTGGCGTTCCTCTCGTCAAGTGCGGACCTTCTCCCGCTGACGGGAATACCACAACTCCGCGAAACCCCGGCCCGACGGCGAAAGCCGGTCGGAGTAGAGTACGGACCGGAGGCAGGCGCCGATGTCGACGAATACGAAGAAGGTTCAGCAGGATCCCGCCGAGGCCGCCTTGTCGGCTATCGAGGAGGCTCTGAGTCTCGACCACTCGCCCGATGACGGCTTCGCCCCATCGGCGCAGGACGACTTCGAGCTTCCCCCGGCCCGCGAGCCGGAGGGCCCGCGCATCGAAACCCGGGCTGGCGCTGGCGGCGAGGCTGGTTCCTCGCGCTTTCTCGATGACATCGACCTGTTCGGCGACACGACGGACCCGCAGGACCTGGAAGCCTCTTCGCTCGACGATGACGGTTTCACCCTGACGGAAGCCGATCTTGCCGAAGCCTCGGAGCTCGATCGGAGCAGCGAGCCGAATTTTGACTTTGCCACCTCCGCCAGCGAAGCGGACCTTGCCCCGGTCGCCCCCGCCCTTGCAGCGAGCGCGGCGGCCTCCGGTGCCGCGGCCGCCCTGACGCGCGGCGAGACCCGTGCGGAAAACGAGTCGTCGGATACGTCGCGGTCTGGCCCCAAGGGGCGACGTGCGGCCAATGACGACCGCGAGAGCATCGGCCAGCTGCTGTCCTCGCTCCAGCGCCGGCCGTCCTCGGGCCCCTATGTTCTCGCGACCGTCGCCTCGCTCGCCTGGCTCGTCGCCGGCGGGGTGCTGCTGCAGGCCCAGTTTGGCGGCTTGACCGGCAACCTCGCCGCGATGGTGAACGCCCCCGGCTTCCTCGCCGGCGTCGCGGCGATCATCATCCCGCCGATCTTCTTCCTCGTGCTCGCCGCCATGGTGCGGCGCATGCAGGAGATGCGGATCGTGGCCTATTCGATGGCGCAGGTCGCCATCCGCCTGGCCGAGCCGGCCCGGACTCCGTCCCCGGCGCCCGCCCCGGTCCCCGCGCCAGCTGCTGCCGCGACGGGCGCCGCGCTTCCCGCGATCCAGATGCCCGCGGGCGTCTCGCCGGACACCCTCGCCCAATATGCCGGCCTGGAGCAGGCCGTCACCCGCGCCAGCGAGGCGGAAGCATTCGTGCGGGGCGAAGTCGCGGCTCTCGCCCAGGCCTATGACGACAACAATCGCAAGATGCATCAGCTGATCGAGCGCCTGCAGCTCGAACGCGATGCCATACTGACCCAGACGGAGCATGTGCGCGAGACAATTGCCTCCTCGCACTACACCTTTGCCGAGGAAGTCGGCAACGTCAGCGAGCGCATCAACGAGACCGTCATGCTGGCCGCCGACCGGGTGGCCCATACGCTTTCCGACCGTGGCGAGCACATCACCCTCGCGCTCGGCCGCGTCGGCGACACCATCATTGAGGCCCTGTCCGACAAGGGCGGCGACCTCATCGACCGGCTGCAGGCAACGGGCTCGGAGGTCAACACCAACCTCTCCGACGCCAGCGACCACCTCATCTCCACCCTGTCGGCGCAGAGCGAGCAGATCGGCGACCGCCTCTCTGGTGTCACCACCCAGCTGACCGACACGCTGTCCTCCCGGACCGACGACATCAGCCGCCAGCTGTCCGGCGCCACCGACACCCTGTCAAAGACGCTCACCGCACGGTCGGACGAAATCGGCCTGCGCCTTGCCGGCATCGCCGAGAACCTCACCGACACCCTGGCCTCGCGCACGGATGCGATCAGCCGCCAGCTCTCCGGCGTCACCGAGAACCTGTCCGACACCCTCGCCACCCGGACGGACGAGATCAGCCGTCAGCTGTCTGGTGTCACCGAGAATCTGAGCGACACCCTGGCCGCACGCACGGACGAGATCGGCGATCGCCTGCTCCGTACCGCCGCCGAGCTGTCGCATGTGGTGAATTTGCGCACCGAAGAGATGGGCGACAAGCTTTCCGCCACCACCATCAACCTCACCAGCACCCTCACCGCCCGTTCCGACGAGATCACCGACGCGCTGGTGAGCACCGGCACGCGGCTGGCCGATGAGATCGCCATTCGGGCCAGTCAGGTCAATCAGACGCTCAAGAGCACCGGCGACGCGCTCGTGCTCGACCTCTCGGTGCGCGGCGGCGAAGTCGTCCGCAAGCTGGAGGAAACCGGCAACCGGGTGGCCGACACCATCACCGTGCGCGGCGATGACCTTGCCGACCGCATTGCCGACACTGGCAACCGCATCTACGACGCTGTCGCCGTGCGCGGCGCCGAGCTTGAGCGCCTCTTGGGCGAAACCGGCCAGCGCGTCGTCCACCAGCTCTCGCAGGCCGGCACCGGCATTCACGACGCCCTTGCCGAGGCGGCGGGCCGCGTCTCGCAGGATATCGACTATCGCGGCCAGGCCCTGACCCAGCAGCTCGCCCATGTCGGCGCCGAGGCGGCGCAGACCCTTGCCGACAATGGTGCCCGCGTAACCGAGCAGTTCCGCGAGGCGGCCGACTATCTCGCCTCCGACCTGACCACGCGCAGCGAGAATATGCGCGACCATCTGGAGCAGCAGTTCCGCAACATCGAGGATCTTGTCAGCGTCCGCGGCGGCGAGATCGCCGACCGCATCTCGACCGACACCTCGACGCTCGGCCGCCAGATCGTCGACGGTCTGCGCGACTTCGATACCGTCCTTCACAGCCATGGCGGCGAGCTCGTTCAGCGGATTTCGGACCGCGTCGAGGCCGTCACCCGCGCCATCGACACCAACCTCTCCGGCTTCGACGACCAGGTCTCCAACAAGGCCGAGCAGGTCGCCGCCGCGCTCGACATGCGTATCGCCAATATCGAAGGCGTGCTGGATCGGGGCGTCGACGGCCTCAACGAGACGCTCGGCAACCGCACCGTCGAATTCGCCCACACGCTGTCGGAAGGCGCGCGCCAGGCGAATGACGCGATGAGCCAGTCGCTGGAAATGCTGAGCAGCTTCTTCGACGAGCGCGCCGGCACCATCACCGACCAGCTGTCGCAGCACATCGACCAGGCCGACCGCACCCTCGCCGCCCGGGCTCAGGACATCGCGACGTCTCTGGACGATCGGGTCGGCCGCTTCGAGGCGACCGTCGTCAGCCGCATCGACAATGTCGCCACTTCGGTAGAGGTCCGCGGCGCTGCCATGGCCGACCTTCTCGGCCAGCGCATCGGTGCGGTCGCCGGCCAGCTTCGCACCGAAGCCGCCGAGATCGAAAGCAGCCTGACCTCGCTCGCCGACAATGTCAGCCGCACGCTGGTCGATCGCGCCGGCGAAGTGACGACGCTGTTCGATTCCCGCACCGACGAGATCGCGCGCATCGTCGAAGAGCGCGGCAACGGCCTTCTCACGGCGCTGGAAGACCGCAGCATCTCCATCACCAGCGAGATCGCCCGCGCCAGCACCGAACTGCTCTCGGCCATCGACGATCACCGCCAGAACCTGGTGACGGCGCTCGACACCACCCGCAACGGTGCTGTCTCCGACATCATGCGCGCCAGCGACGACCTGCTGAACACGTTGGAAACCCGTTCAGACGCCATCATCTCGGCCTTCGAGACGGCGACGACCGGCCGCGCCGACCAGTTGATGCAGATCAGCGGCGATGTCGTTTCCTCGCTCCAGCAGATCACCGGCGATGTCGCGGCCTCGCTCCAGGCGGCCGGCGGCGAAGTCACCGCCTCGCTGCAGTCGGTCGGCAGCGACGTCAATTCCTCGCTCAGGCTTGCCACCGGCGAGGTGTCGACCTCGTTGAAGCAGATCGGCGGCCAGGTCACGCAGGAGATTGCCCGCGCTGGCGACACGCTGCTCAGCGAGTTCGATGGACGCGGCGCCCAGTTGGTGGAAAGCGCCCGCCAGGCGACCGAAATCGCCTCCAGCGAGTTCTCCCGCCTCGTCGACGAGTTCGACGGGCGCGGCGCCCAGCTGGTGGACAGCGCCCGTCAGGCGACCGGCATCGCCTCCGGCGAGTTCTCCCGCCTCGTCGACGAATTCGACGGTCGCGGCGCCCAGCTGGTCGAAAGCGTACGCCAGGCGACCGGCGGGGTTTCCGAGGAGTTCGCCCGCTTCGTCGACGAGTTCGGCGGCCACGGTGTCCAGTTCGTCGACAGCGCCCGCCAGGCGACCAGTGTCGCCTCCGAGGAGTTCGCCCGGCTTGCCGAGGAATTCGCGGCGTCGCTCGAAGGCCGCGGCAGCGGCCTGATCGAGGCGATCGCGGCCAGCGGCAGGTCTGCGGTGGCGGAAATCGCCGCCACCAACGAGGCGCTGCAGGGAGACGTCACCGGCCTGCTGGAACGACTTGGCGATGTAAACGTCCAGCTTCAGGACGTGCTCGCCAGCTCGGTCAACAACCTCGCCGAAACCGAGAAGACCATCACCGAGCGACTGGAAGCCTTCCGCAGCACCGTCACCAATGTCGAGGAAGCCAGCACGCTCGCCTCCTCTCGCATGGATGAGCAGATCCGCGATCTGCGTGCCGTCTCCACCGACGTCCTCAAGGATGTCGCCCGGCTCAGCCACTCCTTCGGCGAGCAGGCGAACCTCATCACCAACGTCGCCAACGCCCTTGGCAACGCGCATGAGAACCTCGACGACACGCTCGGCGGCCGGCACGAGGCGCTTCTTGCCCTTGCCGAGCAGGTTTCCGGGCGCACGGCTGAGCTGGACGCGCGGCTGTCGCACTACACCAGCACGCTGGAAACCACCTTCGGCCGCGCTGAGGAGCGCGTGGGCGCCATCTCCCAGTCCATCCTCGCCGCGGCCAGCACCTCGACTGACGCTATCGTGCGCCAGCAGAAGGAAGTGCGAGAGACGACGGAAGCCGAGCGCGAGCGCACTGTCGCCTCCCTGCATGAAACCTATGAGCAGGCCGTGCGCGAGGTCGACACGCTGATGCGCCAGGCCAATCAAGGCTTCTCCGGCGCCGCCCAGGCGCTGCGTGCCTCCGTTCTCGACATCCAGCGCCTGCTGGAGACGACCCGCGAGGAACTCAAGCGCGGCATCCTGGAACTGCCGGAGGAAACCGAGGCCAACGCTTCCGCCATGCGCCGTACGGTGGCCGAGCAAATCAAGGCCTTGGCTGAGCTGAACGAGATCGTCTCGCGACACGGCCGTACCCTCGACGTCGATGCCGGGCCGCGCCCGCGCCTCGCCGGCCCGCTGGTTGGCCCGGCGCCGCTCCCGGCCGCGCCGCTGGCATCCGCTCCCCGCGCGCCGGTCTCGCGTGCCCAGCCGGCCGCGCCGCGTCCCGAACCGGCCCGCTCGGAAGCGCCCTCCTATTTCGATCCGCCACGTGGCAACGGCAATGGCGGCGCCCTGCCGCAGCGCCGCGCCAACATCGCCGCGCCGGCCCCGGAGCGTGGCGGACCCGACAAGGGCGGCTGGCTCTCCGAGCTGTTGGCCCGGGCGTCCGATGGCGAAGGCCCGGCACCGACCGGCACCGTTCCCCGTAGTGTTCCTGTCACGCCCCCGCGCAATTTTGATCCGCGCCAGGGGCAGCCGGAACGGCCGGTGCACCACACCATCGAGTCGCTCGACTCGCTGTCGGTGGATATCGCTCGGATGATCGACCACGAGGCCGCGGTCGATCTGTGGGAGCGCTACAAGAAGGGTGAGCGCAACGTCTTCACCCGCCGGCTCTACACCATGCAGGGGCAGCAGACCTTCGAGGAAATTCGCCGCAAATACCGGCGCGACCTCGAATTCCGTGACACGGTCGACCGCTATATCGGCGAGTTCGAGCGGCTGCTTGAGCAGGTCTCGCGCGACGAGCGCGGGCAGGAACTGACCAAGACCTATCTCACTTCGGATACGGGTAAGGTCTACACGCTGCTCGCCCACGCCGCCGGCCGTTTCGACTGACGCACCCCTGGGCCGACGTCGCCTGATGAGGCCCCCGCCCTGTGCGGGGGCTTTTCTTTGGGAAAGCTGTCCCCGTCCCGACCAACAGGAACAGGCGCCTCTATCAGGCCCCCTCTCCGACGCTGCCTGCCTGGGACCGCAGCCCGTGCCGATCCCGATTGCCAGTCAGGTCGCGCGAACCCGGCCCGCCTTCGATACGCAAAGTGCTTCGGGGCTCGACAAAACCACCAGGCCACTCCCCCAAACGCCCCTCAGCCCCGCCGCCTGCACGCGCATGCGAGGGCCCGGCGACGATCTGCGCTTCGCCGGCTGCGGGAGTGGCGGAACTGCCGTCGTAAACCCACTATGCCGGCCACAAAACGTACCGGTCCGTCAGAGGCCCAACTGGCCCGGCCTGTCCCGTTCCGGCTCGGCGGGGCCAGTGTTGCGGGCAAAAAAAACCCCGCCGCTCAGGAAGAGCGGCGGGGCAATCTTGGCCAGTGCGGCGGCGCGGGCTAAGCCTGCATCAATGCGGCTCGGGCGCAGCTTCCTGCTTGCGGGCGCGGCGGCGCTCGCCGAAACCGGCGATCCAGCGGGCGGTGACATAGAAGGTCGGCGTGAACAGCAGGCCGAAAATGGTCACGCCGATCATGCCGGAGAACACCGCCGTGCCCAGCGCCTGCCTCAGCTCGGCACCGGCGCCGGTGGCGATCACCAGCGGCACCACGCCGAAGATGAAGGCCAGTGAGGTCATGATGATCGGCCGCAGACGCAGCTTCGCGGCCTCGGTCGCCGCGACGAAGCGATTTTCCCCGCGATCTTCCAGCTGCTTGGCGAACTCGACGATCAGAATCGCGTTCTTCGCCGCCAGACCGATCAGGACGATGAAGCCGACCTGACTGAGGATGTTGTTGTCCTGTCCGCGTAGCTGGATGCCGACCACGGCGGCGATCAGGCACATCGGGACAATGAGGATGACCGCGAGTGGCAGGGTCAGGCTCTCATACTGCGCCGCCAGCACGAGGAAGACGAACACAACGCCAAGCGCAAAGGCGAAGATCGCGGTATTGCCCGCCCGCACCTGCTGATAGGCCAGCGTCGTCCACTCATAGGCGAAGCCGTCCGGCAGCGTCTGTGCGGCGATCTCCTGCATCTTCTGGATCGCTTGCCCCTGCGAGGTCCCCGGCATGGTGTCGCCGTCGAGTTCCGCCGCCGGGTATAGATTGTAGCGCGGCACGCGGTAGGGTCCGGAGATGTCGTTCACCGTGGTGAAGGAGCCAAGCGGCACAAGCTGCCCCGCCGCGTTCTTCACCCGCAGCCGCAGCAGGTCGTCCGGGGTCAGTCGGTAGGGCGCATCGGCCTGCGCCTGAACACGGTAGGTACGGCCGAACAGGTTGAAGTCGTTGACATAGGATGAGCCGATATAGGTCTGCAGTGTCGAGAACACATCGGCGATGTTGACGCCGAGCAGCTGCGCCTTGGTGCGGTCGATATCGAGGAAGAGCTGCGGGGTCGACGTCTCGAACAGCGAATAGACCTGCTTGAGCCCCGGCGTCTGGTTGGCCGCACCCATCATGGCATAGACCGCCCCTTGCAACGCCGCATAGCCGCGACCGCCGCGATCCTCGATCATCATGCGGTAGCCGCCGGCATTGCCGATGCCCGCGACAGGCGGCGGCATGACGACGATCATCTGCGCTTCTTCCACCGAGGCCAGCTTGCCGAACAGCGTTCCCTGGATGGCGGCGGCGGATTGCCCGGGATGCTCGGCGCGCTCGGCCGCAGGACCGAGGATGACGAACATGGCGCCGGCATTGGGGGCGTTGGTGAAGGTCGCGCCGGAGAAACCGACGATATTCACCACATGCGCCACGCCGGGCGTCGCCAGAACTTCCTGCGCCGCCTTGGTCATCACCTCGTTGGTGCGCGAAAGCGCCGCGCCGCCGGGCAGCTGCGCCGCGACGATGAGATAGCCGCGGTCCTGCGCCGGGATGAAGCCTTGCGGCGTGGTGCGGAACAGCTGGAAGCCGCCGGCCAGAATGGCGACATAGACCAGCAGTACCACGACGGCGATCCGCACCAGCTTGCTGGTCAGCCAGCCATAGCCGCGCGAGACGCCGTCAAAGCCCTTGTTGAAATAGTGGAAGAAGCCGGTGAACGGCCGCGCATACCAGGCCGGCTTGTGGTCGGCCCCCTTGTGCGGCTTCAGCAGCAGCGCGCACATGGCTGGCGAGAGGGTCAGCGACACCAGCAGCGAGATTAGCGTCGAGCCGGCGATGGTCAGGGCGAACTGGCGGTAGAACTCGCCGGAAATGCCGGTGATGAAGGCCGACGGGATGAACACCGAGGCCAGCACCAGCGAAATCGCCACCAGCGCCCCGCCGACTTCTTCCATGGTCTTGTAGGCGGCATCGCGCGGGCTGAGTCCGGTGGAGATGTTGTGCTCCACGCTTTCCACCACCACGATCGCGTCGTCCACCACGATGCCGATCGCCAGAACGAGGCCGAACAGCGAGAGGTTGTTCAACGAAAAGCCGAACAGGCTCATGATGAAGAAGGTGCCGATCAGCGAGACCGGAATGGCCAGGATCGGGATGATCGCCGCCCGCCAGCTCTGCAGGAACAGCACCACCACGATCACCACCAGTACGATGGCCTCAATGATGGTGTGCTCCACCGCGCGGACCGATTCAGCGATGAACTGCGTCGGGTTGTAGGCGGTGGAATAGGTCACGCCAGGCGGGAAGCCCTTGGCAATCTCCTTGATCGCGGCCTCGATCGCCTCGCCGGTAGCCAGCGCATTGGAGCCGGGCAGCTGGAAGATGCCGAGCGCGACCGACGGCTTGGAGTCGAAATAGGAGATCGAGGAATTGTCCTGCGCCTCGATGCCGATCCGCGCCACATCGCGCAGCCGCACCACGGCGGTGCCGGTTTCGCGCACAACGATATTGCCGAACTCTTCCGGCGTCGAAAGCCGTCCGAGGGTTCGCACCGCCACCTGGAAGCCCATCTGGTTCGGCACGGGCGGCGCGTTCAGCACACCCGAGGCGACCTGAAGGTTCTGTGCCTGAAGGGCGGCTGTGACGTCGCCTGCCGTCAGATTCAGCGCCTGCAGCTTTAGCGGATCGAGCCAGACCTGCATCGCGTAGTCGCGCGAGCCGAACACGGTGATCGAGCCAACGCCTGGCACGCGCTGGAGCTGGTCCTTGATCTGAAGGTTGGCGTAGTTCGAGATGAACAGCGAGTCGCGGGAATCGTCCGGCGAGAACAGGCTGACCACCATCAGGATGTCGGGCGAGGACTTGGCGACGGTAACGCCGATCTGTTGCACGTCCTGCGGCAGGCGCGGCGTCGCGGTGGCGACACGGTTCTGGACCTGCACCTGCGCGATATCGAGATCGGTGCCGATATCGAAGGTCACGGCGATGGAAAAGCGTCCGTCCGCCGTTGAGTTGGAGGAGATGTAGAGCATCCCCTCAACGCCGTTGATCTGCTGCTCGATCGGCGCGACCACTGTATCCGCCACGGTTTCCGCGCTGGCGCCCGGATACTGGCCGCTGACATTGACCACGGGCGGCGCGATGTCGGGATACTGCGCGACCGGCAGGGCGACGAAGGCGACGGCGCCCAGGATCATCACCACGATGGAAACCACCGAGGCGAAGATCGGGCGATCGATGAAGAAGTGAGAGAACCGCATGGGACCGCCTCCGCGCTCAGTTCGCGGGCGGGGTGGCGGAGGCCTTGGCAGGCGCCTCGCCAGCGCCCGCGGCGGTTCCATCACCAGCGGCCGGGGTTGCCGGCGGCGTGTCCAGCTTGCCGACCACCTTCGCGCCGGGGCGGATACGCATCAGTCCGTTGACAACGACAAGGTCGTCCTTGCCGAGCCCGCCGGTGATGACCCGCTGGCCGTCATAGGCGCGGCCGAGCGTGACATATTTCATCTGCGGCGCCTGCGGCTGGTCGCCCGGCTGCAGCACATAGACGAATTTGCGGGTCTGTTCGGTGCCGATGGCGACATCCGGCACCAGAAGTGCTTCATGCGGGGCCGAGGACGGCACCTCGATCCGGCCGAACATGCCGGGCGTGAACGTGGCGTCGGGATTGGCGAAGGTGGCGCGACCGCGGATCGTACCGGTGTCCTCGCTGATGCGGTTATCGACGAAGTCGAGCTTGCCTTCGTGGGTGAAGCCCTTCTCGTCGATCAGCCCCAGCTTGACCGGGATCGACAGCCCCTTGTCACCCATGTCTTTCGACATGCGCTGGTAGCGCAGATAGGAGGCCTCGTCATAGGTGAACTCGAAATAGATCGGATCGAGCGAGACGATGGTGGCCAGCAGCGTATTGGTATTGGTGCCACCCGAACCGCCGGTGACAAGGTTGCCGACCGAGACCTTGCGATCGCCGATCCGGCCCGTCACAGGCGCCTTGAGGTCGGTGAAATCGAGATCGAGCTGCGCCGCCTGCATCGCCGCCTGCGCCGCCGCTACGTCGGCACGCGCCGTGCGCTCGCTCTGCAACCGCTGGTCATACGCCTGCTTGGAGATGGCGTTGGAGGTCTTGTCGTCGATCAGGGTCTGGGCGCGCTGCAGGTCCGACTGGGCGAAATCGAGCTGGGCCTGGGCCCGCTCCAGATTGGCCTGCGCCTGATCATGCGCCACCTGGAAGGGTCGCTTGTCGATGGTGAACAGCAGGTCGCCCTGCTTCACCACCTGACCGTCGGTGAAAGACACCTTTTCGAGATAGCCAGAGACGCGGGCATAGACGTTCACCAGATCGACGGCGGCAAAGCGCCCGACATATTCGTCGTAATCGGTGATGGTGCGCGTGGTCGGTTGAGCGACGGTCACGGTCGGCGGAGGCGGCGCCCCCTGCTGTCCCTGATTCGGCTCGGAGCAGCCTGCCAGCGCCAAAGTGAGAGAAAGGGCAGCGAGGGAAAGGCGCGGCAGCGCGGTCATCATATCCGTCTCCGAGAAGGCTCTTCGGGCATTTCGGGCCCCTGTCCCGATGTCGCGTTTCATGGGCGCCCCCCGCCCGGAGCCCAAGACGCAGCTGCGAACTACCACAGTTATGCTGCACCGCGTAAGCAATAAATCGTCAGCTCGGCACCGCCGGCGGCCGCCCGCGCAACAGGCCTCTGAGGTAGCGCCGCCCGAACAGCGCCAGCACCAGGGCCACATAGACCGCGCCTCCTGCTGCAACGCACAATGCCAGCAACGCCTCGTCGCGGCCGTGGACGAAGGCGACAAAGGAGGACCCGGCGAACCGCGCGGCAGCGAAAAGAGCCACGGCGATGGCGGCGCCAATCAGCGCGAGGCGCGGCAGGCTGCGCCACAACTGCGCGTCGCCGCATTCATAACCGCGACGGTGCGCAAGGAAGGCCAGCACCAGCACCGTGATCCAGCCGCCCATCGAGGTCGCGAAGGCAAGGCCGACCTGCGCGAGGGTATCCATCAGCAGGATCTTCAGGCCGATATTGACTACTGCGGCCCCCAGCGTCGCCAGCACCGGTGTTCGCGTGTCGCCGCGCGCGTAGAAGGGCGCCATGAAGGCGCGCACCACCACGAAGGGGGCGAGGCCGATTCCATAGGCCGCCAGCGTCGCCCCGGCCGACGCCGCAGCCTCGGCGGTGAAGGCGCCACGCATGAACAGGCCGCGCATGATGATCTCGGGGATCGTCAGGGCGGCGGCCAGGAAGGGCAGCACCAGCAGCAGCGTCAGCTCGATCGCCCGCGACTGGGAAAAGCGCGCTCCATCAATGTCATTGGCAGCGATCCGCCGCGACATTTCCGGCAGCAGCACGATGCCCGCCGCAATGCCCACGACGCCGATCGGCAGCTGGTTGATCCGGTCGGCATAGAACAGCGCCGCTACCGCTCCCTGCGGCAGAAAGGAGGCAATGATCGTATCGGCGAAGATCGCCAGCTGGACGCCGGCCGAACCGATGATCGCCGGACCCAGGGCGATCAGGAAGGCACGAGTCTCGGGGTCGAGCCTTGGCCGACCAAACCGCAGGCCCAGCCCATGTCGCTCGGCGTCGAATACGAGGAGCCCAAGCTGCAGGAAGCCGGAAATCAGCACGCCCCACGCCGCCGCATGGCCAGCCGTGGGAAATAGCCCGGCCAGGCTGAGAGTGGCGACCATGGCGACGTTGAGCAGGATCGAGGCGGCGGCCGCGGCCCAGAAGCGGTCATTGGCGTTGAGCACCCCGCCGACCAGCGTCACCACCGCGATCAGCCCGAGATAGGGGAAGGTGATGCGGGTGAAATCGACCGTCAGGGCGAAGCGCTCGGGATCGTCCGAAAGCCCCGGCGCCAGCGTCGCCACCACCCAATCGGTCGCCAGCAGCGCGACCGCAAGGATCGCCAGTTGCACGAGCACCACGCCGGTGAGGATGCCGTCGGCGAAGGTCCGGGCCTTCGCCTCGCCCTCCACCGTCTTCACGCGCGCATAGGCGGGGATGAAGGCGGTGTTGAACGCGCCCTCGGCGAAGATGGAGCGGAAATGGTTGGGCAGGCGGAAGGCGATGTAGAACGCATCTGCCAGCGGTCCGGCGCCGATGACGGCGGCCATGACGATATCGCGTACAAAGCCCGTCAGCCGCGAGAGAAGCGTCCAGCCGCCGACCGTGAAGATGCTGCGAATCATGGGATGCCGACGGAGGGGTTGTGGCTGCCGGAAGCCGGAAGCAAGTGCGGGCGGAAAGCTAGCCTCCCCGCCCGCACCTCGCCAGTCCCGCCGGATATCAGGCGCTGAGCGCGCGCCGCACCGCCGCGATGACGCGCTCCTGGGCGGCGTCGTCGAGATAGGGATGCATGGGCAGGCTGATCACCTCGCCCGCCAGGCGCTCGCACACCGGCAGGCCGTTGCCTGCAATGGGGAACTGCGCATAGGCCGGCTGGCGGTGCATCGGAAGGCGATAATAGACGGCAGTCGGCACGCCGTCCTTCTGCAGCGCCGCAGCCAGCCCGTCGCGCACGCCGTGCGGCAGCCGGATCGTATACTGGGCCCAGACCGATGTGGCGCGCGGATCGACGGCCGGCACTGTGCAGATATCGCCCAGCGCCGCGCTGTAGCGCTCGGCGACGCGCTGGCGGGCGGCGATCTCGTCCTCGAAGATCGCCAGCTTTTCGATCAGCACCGCCGCCTGGATGGTATCGAGCCGGCCGGTCATGCCGAGGCGCACATTCTCGTATTTGTCGACGCCCTGGCCATGCTCGCGCACGCTCTTCAAGATCGGCAGCAGCACGTCGTCATCGGTCAGCACCGCACCGCCATCGCCATAGCAGCCGAGCGGCTTGGCGGGGAAGAAGCTGGTGGCGGTGGCATCGCCGAGGGAGCCGGTTCGCCGGCCGTTCCAAGTGGCGCCAAAGCCCTGCGCCGTGTCGCACAGCACCTTGAGGCCATTCGCCTTGGCGATGGCCTCGATGGCGTCCATGTCGGCGGGCTGACCGAACAGATCGACCGGCACCACAACCTTCGGCGTCAGGCCCTCGCGCTTAGCCACCGCGATGGCAGCCTCCAGGCTCGCCGGGTCCATGTTGAAGGTGTCTTCGAGAATATCCACGAAGATCGGAGTTGCGCCCACCCACGGCACCACCTCGGCCGTCGCGCAGAAGGTGAAGGCGGGGCAGAACACGGCATCGCCCGCCTTCACGCCCCAAGCCATGAGGATCATGGCCAAGGCGTCCGTGCCACTGGAGCAGGCGATGGCGTGCTTCGCACCGGCGAAGGCGGCGAGCTGATGCTCGAACTCCGTCACCTCTGGCCCGTTGATGAACCGGCAATGGGTGAGCACCTTCGCCACCGCATCATCGATCCGGCTGCCCAGCCGTGCCCGCTGGGCAGCGATATCGACGAACGGAATCGGCGCCAGCTCGGTCTTCACATGCGAATTCATCACTTTTCCTCTCAAGCCACGCTGGCGCGCAAAGGCATCGGCTCGGCGGGCATCGGCTCTGTCGGTGTTGGCTCCAGCGCTTCGAGGCAGCGCATCGCCGTGGCGATGGCGGCCACGCCGTCCTCGCCCGTCACGGCCGGGGCTGAGCCGCCGCGCACGGCATCCAGGAACCGCAGCAACTCAAGGCGAAGCGGCTCGGCATAGGCCACCGGAAGGTGGCGCATCGAATAGCTTCCATCCGGCTTGTAGTCGAAATACTCGGTCACCTGCCGCGTGAGCAGATCGCCGATCACGTATTTCTTGCGGGTGGCGACATGCACGGTGCGTGCCTTGAACGGCGTCAGCCAGTTGGTGTTGATATGCGCCAGCACGCCATTGGCGGTACGGAACTGCAGCAGCGCGATATCCTCGCGCGCGGCCACCGCCGCCTTCACCTGCGGCTGCACCTCGGTGATGTACGAGCCGGTGAAATGGCAGATGAGGTCGATGTCGTGTACCGCGAGATCGATCACCACGCCGACATTCGACATGCGCGGCGGAAACGGTCCGACGCGGGTGATGGCGATGGAGAGTATCTCCTCGTCGCGAATGGCGTTCTTCACGGCTTCGACCGCCGGATTGAACCGCTCGACATGTCCGACCACCAGCGCCACGCCCTTGGCCTTGGCAGCGGCGACGATTGCTTCCGCCTCGGCGACACTGGGCGCAATCGGCTTTTCGACCAGCACATGCATGCCGGCATGGATGGCGGCGAGCGCGACATCGTGGTGCAGATGCGTGGGAGCAGCGATGACCAGCGCGTCGGCCCCTTCCGCCACCAACTCGTCAAGGCTGGCAAAGGCCCGGCACCCAAGGAGCGCCGCTACCTTCTCGCGCTGGCCGGCATCCGGATCGGCAATGCCGACTAGCTCGGCGCCCGGCAGGTCGGTGAGCACGCGGGCGTGGTTGTAACCCATGATGCCGACGCCGACGACGCCGACGCGAACGGGCATCGCAGCCCCGCCCGGGTCCTGAACCATGCGCGCATATCCTTTCTCTACTGAATTCGTCGTCGGGGGTCTAACACGCGCCCCCAAGCGTGGCGAGAGAGGCCGAATCGCAAAGCCGCGCCAAAGGCTTCACTAATTGCTTCAACCTGTTACCGACGGCGCTCACTCGGCAGCAGCGGCCTCGTCGGCCCCGGCGGCTGCGCCGGCGCCTTCCGCAGCGGCGGCGGAACCCGCCGTACCGCCCGTATCAATGAAGCTCTTATAGACAAAGACACGCTTGCCCTCGACGATGATCTCGCACCATTGCTGGCAGACGACGAGTTCCACCTTCTGGCCCGCCGGCAGATTACCGATGGCTGCCGCACCGCGTTTCGGCGCGGCACGCATAGTGACGGGACGGCGCGTCACGGCCATGCCAATCGGCTCACCTCCGAACCCTGCGGGCGTATCGCCTTCCTCGGCGGTCTCCGCCGGGGCTGCGGGCTGGGCCTCCGCGGGCGGTGCTGCAAGGGCCGCGACCTGACGTTCGCGCGCGCGCGAAGGCGGCAGGGGCACCTCTTTCGGCAGCGCCGCCGGCGCGGGAGCCGCCGTAAGCTCGATCGAAGCGACGGCCGGCTCGGCCTCCACCGCCTCCGGAACCACCGGGGCCGATAGCGGCCCGACGCCCGCCTCGGGCGCTGCGAAGGCAGTAACGGGCAGAGAGTCGTCAGCCGCGTCGAGCGGCGTCGCCGCATTGCGCAAGACGGGCGGGATGCTGTTGCCCGGCAAGGCATTGACGAGGGCGGAGGAGGCTGCGGGCGTCGGTGCGGCGGGCGCCACTTCGACCAGCGCAACGGCGGTGGCCGGGCCAACGCCCAATTCAGGCGGGACGGCCGAGGGCGCGACACTGGCCACGGCGGCGTTGCCAATCACCTCGGGGGCCACCTTCGCCTCCTCGCGGGCGGCCAAAGATTGCAGCAGGACGGCGCCGCCGCCAACCACCGCCATGAAGACGGCAAGCACACCAAGCCGTTGCCATGTGATGACATCCTTGGAAGCGTTGCGCTTTCGCCGCGTCTCAGCCTCTCCCGGCTGGCGCGCCGAGCTTCCGAAGCTGCGCCGGCGGGCCGCCTGGGCCGAATCGGAACTGGAGCCCCCCCCGGTTTCCGGCCGCGCCACCGCCGGGCGGGCGGAAATCAGATCGCTCATATCGCCCAGAGCCGCGAGGCGGCTGCGCACATCGCCCATTGAGCGCGGTTCGCTGCCCTTGTCCGGGCGCGCGGCGGGCGGCGCCTCGGCGTCAGCACCATGCCGTTCGGCTTTTTCCTGCTCGAGGGAGCTGACGATGGTCCGGAAATCGGAAATCAGAGAGGAGGAGAGCCCGGTTCCGCGCGGCTGCTGCGATGACGTTGGCATGACGCGGGAACTCTACGCTACGGGGAAAAGGCGGGAAAGAACGGAAGAAACCGTAGGGGCGGAAGCGTCGGCACGGTGCACGCGCCGGCAGTGCCCGGGGGCACTGACAGCCAGCTCAAGAGTGCGGCGCTGACCACTTCGCATGCGTTCTTCCAGTCCATTCGGGCCGGCGCCCGAAGGCCCGCGACCGAGTTCCGTAAACCGCCTTCGTATGCGACGGGTGACAACTTACCGGCACTTTGCACCTTGATGCAAGAATGTCACATGCCGGAAATTTCCTTATGAACAAAGATTGCGGCAACTCTTGGCCTCGCCCGGCGAGCTCCTCATCAAATTAGCCCAATGGATGCAATAAGTTGTGGGTGCTGGGTTTACGCCCCTACACCAGCACCGCCCGCGCTGGCGCGTTCTGCGCGCCGAAAATTCGCTGGTAGCGCGCCAGTTCCTCGGGCGGTCCCATTGCCTTGGTAGGGTTGTCGGAGAGCTTCACGGTCGGGCGCCCATCGGCCGAGATGACCTTGCAGACAATGGAAATCGGGTCGAGTCGGCCCTCAGGCGCGAAGCCGCGAAAATCATTGGTCAGCAGCGTGCCCCAGCCGAAGCCCATCCGCAGGCGGCCCTGGAAGTGGCGGTAGATTCGTTCAATGTCGCCAATATCGAGGGCGTCCGAGAAGATAGCCAGCTTCTGCGTCGGGTCCTGCCCCCGTGCCCGCCACCAGCGCAGCGCCTCCTCGCCGCCCTCGATCGGGTCCTTGCTGTCGATGCGGATACCGGTCCAGCCGGCCACCCAGTCCGGCGCCAGCGCCAGGAAATGGCTGGTGCCGAACGTGTCGGGCAGGATCACCAGCAGATTGCCCTCATAGTCCTGCTGCCAGTCGGCGAGCACCCTGTAGGGAGCCTGCGCGAGTTCGGCGTCGGTTTCCGCGAGGGCGGCATAGACCATGGGAAGTTCATGCGCGTTGGTGCCGGTGGCCTCCACCTCGCGCCGCAGCGCAATCAGGCAGTTCGAAGTGCCGAGGAAGCGCTCGCCCAGCCCTTCCATCATCGCCTGCACGCACCAGTCCTGCCAGAGGAAGCCGTGCCGCCGGCGGGTGCCAAAATCGGCGACGCCCGCGCCGCCCAGCGCCTTCAGCCGCTCGACCTTCTCCCACACGCGGGTCATCGCGCGGGCATACAGCACCTGCAGCTCGAAACGGCCCATGCTGCGCAGCACCGCGCGCGAGCGCAGCTCATTGATGATGGCGAGCGCCGGGATCTCCCACATCGTGGTCTCGATCCACGGTCCCTCGAAGGTCAGCTCATACTGCCCGTCGCGCTTTTCGAGGTGATAGGCGGGGAAACGAAACGTCTCCAGCCAGGCGATGAAGTCCGGCGAGAACATCTGCCGCTTGCCGTAGAACATGTTGCCACGCAGCCAGGTCGATTCCCCGCGCGTCAGCGACAATGTCCGCACATGGTCGAGCTGCTCGCGGAGTTCGCCCTCGTCGACGAAGTCGGCGATTCGCACGCTCTTCGTCCGGTTGATGATGCCGAAGGTGACGCGGGTGTGGAAATGCCGACGGTAGATCGTCTGCGCCATCAGGAGCTTGTAAAAATCCGTGTCGAGCACGGAGCGGACGATCGGGTCGATCTTCCATGTGTGATTGTAAACGCGAGTGGCGATGTCGATCATGCGGTAGGCCCCGTTTGCCCGGCCTCCCCTTCTAGAGCATGCCGCCCAAAATTGCAGGCCACGCCCAGAACCGCGCCGCCGGACCGCTCGCACATTCAGCGCCATCGTGCGTTCCGGCACTTGGAACGGCCGATCCGATGCTTAAGTGCGCTCCAACGCCCTTACTCACCTACGGGCCCTTCTTCGACAGGAGCGCATCTTGGCTGTCACGAAATCCCTTTTCGACACGTATCGCCTCGGCGACATCATCCTCGCCAACCGTATCGTCATGGCCCCGCTGACGCGCAACCGCGCCGGCGCCGGCCTCGTCCCCTCGCCGCTCGCGGTTGAGTATTATCGCCAGCGTGCCACCGCCGGCCTCATCATCACCGAGGCGACGCAGATCTCCGCGACCGCGCAGGGCTACCAGGATACGCCCGGCCTGTTCACGCAGGCGCAGATCGAAGGTTGGAAGAAAATCACCGACGCCGTGCATTCTGCCGGCGGGCACATCTTCGTGCAGCTGTGGCATGTCGGACGCGTCTCGCTCCGTTCGCTGCAGCCGGACGGTGCCGCCCCTCTCGCTCCTTCCGCGCTTCGCGCCAACACCAAGACCTATGCGAATAATGGCTTCGCCGAGGTCGACGAGCCGCGCGCGCTGACGCTGGACGAAATCCCCGGCATCGTCGAAGACTTCCGCCAGGCGGCGGCCAACGCCATCCTCGCCGGCTTCGATGGTGTCGAGATCCACGGCGCCAATGGCTATCTGATCGACCAGTTCCTGCGTGACGGCGCCAACAAGCGCACGGACGCCTATGGCGGCTCGATCGAGAACCGCACCCGGTTCCTGAAGGAAGTACTGGCGGCCGTGATCGGCGAGATTGGCGCCGCGCGAACCGGTTTGCGGCTATCCCCCGTTACGCCGGCCAATGATCTCGCGGACAGTGATCCGCAGGCGTTGTTCAGTCATGTGATGGACGTCGTCGAAAGTCTGCACCCGGTCTATGTCCACATGATCGAAGGCGCCACCGGCGGCCCGCGCGACATTGTTCCGGATTTCGACTTCGCGGCCCTGCGCGCCCGCTACAGCGGCGCGTGGATGGTGAACAACGGCTACGACAAGGCGATGGCGGAAGAGGTGGTCGCGACCGGCAAGGCCGACCTCGTCGCCTTCGGCAAGGCCTTTATTTCGTCGCCGGACGCCGTGGAACGCCTGCGCCGTGGCGTCGCCTTCAATGAGCTGGACCGCGACCACCTCTACGGCGGCGGTGCCAAGGGGTACACGGATTATCCGACGCTGGAGAATGCGGGCGCCTGAGCGTTCTTCCCCTCTCAAAGCAACAAAAGGCCCGCCAACTGGCGGGCCTTTTTATGGGAAGCGTTGCCGCTACGCCGCCAGCGGCTCTTCCGGCCGCACGCAGCGCACGGACACGTCGACACTCATGCCGAGATAATCACCCGTCAGTCCGGTGAACCCACCCGCCACAGGCACCGCCTGGCTCGGATCGCGGGTCACCGCGACGCGGATGAGGTTATCGGCAGCAATCGTGCCGTTGGTGGGATCGAACTCGACCCATCCGGCGCCGGGCAGGTAGATGTCCGCCCACGCATGAGTGGCGCCAGCGCCAACTAGAGCGGAGTCGCCGCCGTCGAGGGCGGGATCATAGAGATAGCCGGTGACGAAGCGCGCTCCGAAGCCGAGAGCCCGCGCCGTCTCGATCAGCAGCAGCGCGAAGTCACGGCAGGAGCCCGTGCCCAGCCGCAGCGTCTCCAGCGGCGGCTGGGTACCTTCCTCGAAGCGGAGATTATAGCTGAAACCCTTGTGGATGCTGTTATTGATATCCGTCAGCAGGGCCATGGTGTCGGTCGGCCGCGCGGCGATGAACCCCTTCGCCCAGGCTTCCAGTTCGCCCTGCGGGTCGGGATGATGCGGATCCAGCATGCGGCCGAGATCAATGCGGTCATCCGGGGAATAGACGAACGGGTAGGAAGTCGCGCTCTCCTCAATCTCGAAGTCGAGCCCGCCAAGGCCATAGCGCTCCAGCGTGAGCAGACTCTCAATCTTCAATTCATCCGATGGTTCGACAAAGTCGACCACCGCGACGGAATTGCCGAACACGTCGTGCATCCAGCGAATATTTCCGTGCGGAAACAGCGAGATGTTAGCACCCACCAACCTCAGGTCATGGCTGTCGCGCGGGCGCAGCATCAGCCGGTGCGGCTGGAAAGTGACTGGGTTCGCGTAAGTGTATTGTGTGACGTGTCGGACGGTCAGGGTCTGCATGTTGAGTTCCGAAATGGTCCGCTGGCTTGGCCATGGCAGGCGCGGGGTATCAGCGGGAGCAAAGGCGGCCGACGGCAAAGCCGATCAGGCCCATTGCAACCAATGCGCGAAATGAGTAGCGCTGAATTGGCTCCTGCCCGACCGTCGCTCGGGCGACGCTGTCGGAAGCGCGTGACCCTATGCGCTCGCCCTGCGCCGAGGCGGATGCGTGCGATCCGCCGACGCCGCTGGAGGACTGGCCACCCGGCCCGCCCGACGTGCCCTGGCCGGAGGAACCGCCTTCGCTGAACGGTCCGCGATTGGAGGAGCCGTAGTCATTAGTGGGATTAGCCATCGTGTGCTCTCGCCTGTTCGCCTGTTTGAAGGCCTAACGCGCAAGCCGCACTTTCGTTCGAGGGACGGGGCGCCTCGCTGCGCTCAGATGCGCCCGTTAAGAAAGGCGAGCATTTCCACCGGCCCATTGGCGTTGAACAGCTTCACCTGCCGCCCCCCGCACATGTCGCAGCGCAGACGCGGCGGCGCCTCCCCCTCAGCCGGGGGCGCCAGCGAGGCCGCATCGACGCGGCCCAGCACAGAACGCCGCCCGCAACGCTGGCAATGGGCACAGAGCATGGAAGATTGGTCGATCATGTCGCCCTCCCGAGCGGAACGGCCGGGATCGCCGGGACCCCGTCCGCCGTGCAGCCCCCCTGCCCGGCCACGCCCTCGGGCGCTTGGGTGGAGACTATCCTGGCCGGATAACCCGCTGGCCCCACGCCGCTTTAAGATGCGACGCGCCGCCGGACACGGATGAAGACAGGGGATGGACGAAGTTGGCTTCGTCTCGGTTTCCGCCAAAACTCCGAAGGATCGGAGTTTGGTGGGCGCACTAGGGCTCGAACCTAGGACCCGCTGATTAAGAGTCAGCTGCTCTACCAACTGAGCTATGCGCCCCCGCCGCAGACCGTGGCCTTGCGGACGGGGGGTCGTGTAGCAGAGGCCTATGGGTGTGTCCATAGGGACAGCCCGGCTTCCCGATCTTTCCACAGGCCAGCCCGAGAGGCGACCTGCCCGCTACTCCTGGAACGCCTCCTCGCGCTTCTTGCGCACCGAGGGCAGCAACACGACGACCAGCGCGAGAATCGCCAGCCCAAGCATAGTGGCGGAGATCGGTCGGGTGAAGAATACCGTGGGATCGCCGCGCGAGATCAGCATGGCGCGGCGCAGATATTCCTCCAGCATCGGCCCGATGATGAAGCCGAGCAGCAGCGGCGCGGGCTCGCAGTCCAGCTTGACCAGCACGTAGCCGACCACTCCGAACACGGCCATGGTGAACACGTCGATGGCGTTGTTGTTCACGCTGTAGACGCCGATGCAGCAGAAGCCGACGATCAGCGGGAACAGGATGTGGTAGGGCACGGTGAGCAGCCGGACCCAGATCCCGATCAGCGGCAGGTTCAGCACCACCAGCATCAGATTGCCGATCCACATCGACGCGATGATGCCCCAGAACAGGCTCGGCTGCTCGTTCACCACATTCGGACCCGGCACGATTCCCTGGATGATAAGCGCGCCAATCATCAGCGCCATGACGGGGTTGGACGGAATACCCAGCGTTAGCATGGGGATGAAGGAGGTCTGAGCGCCGGCATTGTTGGCCGCCTCCGGCCCCGCAACGCCCTCAATGGCGCCCTTGCCGAACTTCTCAGGGTGGCGGGAAATCTTCTTCTCGATCGAATAGGCGGCGAAGGAGGAGAGAATCGCACCGCCGCCCGGCAGGATGCCCAGGAACGAACCTAGAAAGGTGCCGCGCAGGATCGGGCCGATGATGCGCTTGATATCGTCCTTCGAGAGCAGCAGGCCCTTCACCTTCTGCACCATGACGGTGCGGGTGTGCTCATCCTCCAGGTTGCGCACGATCTCGCCAATGCCGAACACGCCCATGGCCAGCGCCACGAACTCGATGCCATCCGCCAGCTCCAGCATGTCGAAGGTGAAGCGCGGGGTGCCGGTGTAGACATCCTGGCCGGACAGCCCGAGCAAAATGCCCAGAACCACCATCGCCAGCGCCTTCACCACCGAGCCCGAAGCCAGCGCGACGGAAGCGACAAGCCCTAGAACCATCAGCGCAAAATACTCCGGCGGGCCGAACTTCAAAGCGAGGTCGGCGAGCGGCGGCGCGAAGACGGCGAGCAGGAAAGTGGCGACCGATCCGGCGAAGAACGAGCCGATGGCGGCGGTGGCGAGTGCCGCGCCGGCGCGGCCCTGGCGCGCCATCTGGTAGCCGTCAATGGCGGTGACGACCGATGAGCTCTCGCCCGGCAGGTTGATCAGGATCGCCGTGGTCGAGCCGCCATATTGCGCGCCGTAATAGATGCCCGACAGCATGATCAGCGCCGAAACCGGCGGCAGGCCGAAGGTGATCGGCAGCAGCATGGCGATGGTCGGCACCGGCCCGAGGCCCGGCAGAACGCCGATCAGCGTGCCCAGAAGCACGCCGATAAAGCAGTAGAAAATGTTCTGGAAGGTGATCGCGACGGAGAAGCCGAGGGCGAGATTGTCAAAGATTTCCATGGACTTGCGCTTCCTCAGTAACCGCCGAGCCACGGGCCCAGCATGGGCAGCGGCAGGCCGAGGCCCTTGATGAACACCGCCCAGGAAAAGGCGACCATGATGAAGGAGGAGGCCAGCGCCGTGGTCAGCTTGAAGCGCCGGCTCGCCAGCGTCGAGAGGAACACCGCCAGCCCCATGGACGGGCCGAGGCCCAGCGGGCGGATGCCGAGGCCGAACACAACCACCGCGAGCGTCACCAGCCCGAGCGGCACCCATGGCCAGCGCCGAAAACCGATCTTCTGCGCCTCGTTTTCCTCCTTAACCGGGTGGAGAGTGAGTCCAGTGAGAAGGACGATCAGGCCAAGGAGACCAAGCAAACCCGCCAGGATCATCGGGAAATAGCCCGGCCCCATGCGAATGGCGCGCCCCATGGGCAGGCCCATCGCCTGCCAGGCGAAGAAGGCCGCCAGGAACACGATCAGGAGGCCGCTGGCGACCTCCTTCGGATTTTTGACAAAGCGCGTCATGGCACCTTTTCCGCGGCCGGGACGTGAAGCGCCGGCCCGCGCGCTGGGCGGCGGACCGGCGGGAGGATGGGCAGGCGCGTCAGTCGGCGAACACGCCGGCCTGCTCGATCACCGGCTTCCACTTGGCGACTTCCGCCTCAAGGAACTTCTGGTGCACCTCCGGCGTGGCGCGCTCCAGCGCCACCGGCTCGGTGCCGAGATCGGCGAAGCGGGAAATGACCTTGGGGTCCTGCAGCGCGGCGACGAGGGCGGCGTTCAGCTTGTCGATCTCGGCCTTGGGCGTGCCCTTGGGCGCGTACATGCCGTGCCACACCGCCACTTCGAAGCCGGGCAGGCCGGCGGAGTCGAGGGTCGGGAGATTGGGCAGCGACTTCACCGGGGTCTTGGTGGTGACGCCATAGGCCTTCACCTTGCCGGCCTTGATCTGGCCTGTCGTGTTGGTGGTCTGGTCGCACAGGAGGTCGATCTGCCCGCCGACGAGGTCGTTCATCGCCGGGCCCGTGCCCTGATAGGGAACGGTGGTCATCTGCGTGCCCAGCGCCGACATGAACAGCATGCCGCACAGATGCGAGGCCGAGCCGACGCCGGCATTGCCGTAGATCACCGCGTCCTTGTTCGCCTTCACATAGGCGATCAGCTCGGCGGCGTCCTTGGGCTCCAGCGTCGATTTGCCGATCACGGTCATCGGCACGTCGGTGACGAGGCCGACCTCCTCGAAATCGGTCAGCACATTATAGGGCAGCTTGCGGTACAGCGTGGCGGCGGTCGCCTGGCCGATATGGTGGAGAAGAACCGTGTAGCCGTCGGGGGTGGCCTTCGCCACCTGCCCGGCGCCGCGCGTGCCGCCGGCGCCGCCGACATTCTCCACCACAACCTGCTGGCCGAGGGTGCGCGACATCGACTCGGCGATCAGCCGCGCCACCGTGTCGGTGGGGCCGCCGGCCGAGAACGGCACGACCATGGTCACCGGACGGTTCGGGAAATCCTGCGCCTGCGCTGCAGACAGCGGCAGGACGGCGAGCGTCAGCGCGGCCAGAGCGGCGGCGGCACCCTTGAAAGTCCTCATATGTCCCTCCCGAGACTTATTGATCATGTTTGCTGTGTTGGCTGCCCGCGTCTCGCAGGCAGCATTTTGATGGGCGCTAAGGCCAGCACCCGCGCAACCCAGCGTCAAGTGGCTCTTTGGACTAGAAAAGGCCGCGCTGCAGCGAAATCCGGCCGCCGACAGCACCACGCGCATCGCCGCTCTAGGAAGCCGCGCCGCGACGTTCCATATTCCGTGCATGATTCAGCAGCCGCCGCCCCTCGTCGTCGAAATCGCCTGGCAGGAGCCGTGGCAGGCTGCGCGCCGGCTCGGCCGCCGCGAGGGCACGGTCGTGCCGGGACTGACCTTCCTCGACAGCGCGATGCGCCACCCCGTGCTCGGGCGCTGGTCCTATCTCATGGCCGAGCCCTTCGGTCGCTTTCGGGTGGAAGCGGGCGTGCCGCGCTGGAATGGCGAGCGCGAGGCCGGGGCGCCGCTGGAGGCGCTGCGCGCCCGGCTGAAGGCCTATGCGCAGCCCCGCCTGCCGGGCGACGCCGCCTTCCAGGCCGGTGCGGCCGGCTATATCGCCTATGAGGCCGGCCGGCTGTTCGACCGCTTTCCCACCGCGCAGCCCGAGCCCGGCGAGGGGCCGGAGGTCGATCTCGGCTTCTACGACCTCGTCATCGCCTTCGACGTCGTGGCCGAGCGCGCCTTCCTCATCTCCACCGGCTGGCCGGAGAGCGACCCCGCCCGCCGCGCCCGCCGCGCCCGCGAGCGGCTCACGCAAGCCAGCGCGCTGCTGGCGGTGCCCGAAGCCCCGCTCGGCCCGGCGGTGCTGGCGCAGGACTGGCGCTCGAATTTCGACGCCGCCAGCTACCGCCGCGCGGTGGGTCAGGTGATCGACTACATCCGCGCCGGCGACATCTTCCAGGCCAATTTCACCCAGCGCTTCGCGGCGGAAGTGGGCGATGTCGACCCGCTCGCCCTCTACGACCAGCTGCGCCGCGCCAACCCGGCGACCTTCGCGGCGCTGATCGTCAATGAGGACCGGATCATCGCCTCCTCCTCGCCCGAGCGCTTCGTCAAGCTCGACGGCGCCGAGGTGGAAACCCGCCCGATCAAGGGCACGGTGCCGCGCTCGGTGGAGCCGACGCTCGACGCCTTTCGCGGCCGGGCGCTGACCACCAGCGAGAAGGACCGCGCCGAGAATGTGATGATCGTCGACCTGCTGCGCAACGATCTCTCGCGCGTGTGCCGGCCCGGCTCGGTGAAGGTGCCGCGCCTGTGCGGGCTGGAGACCTATGCCAATGTGCATCACCTCGTCTCGGTGGTGACGGGCACGCTTGCCGAGGGGCGCGACGGGCTGGACCTGATCGCCGCCTCCTTCCCCGGCGGCTCGATCACCGGGGCGCCGAAGATCCGCGCCATGGAGATCATCCGCGCATTGGAGGGCCGCCCGCGCGGGGTCTATTGCGGCTCCATCGGCTATATCGGCTTTGACGGCACGATGGATTTCAACATCGCCATCCGCACGGTGACGGTGGAAGGCGGCCGCGCCAGCTTCGGGGTCGGCGGCGGCATCACCACCCTCTCCGACCCCGCCGCCGAGCACGCCGAGAGCCTGACCAAGGCGGAGCGGCTTTTCCGCGCCTTCACCCCGGAGGCGCTGGCGTGATCCTGCTGATCGACAATTACGACAGCTTCGTCTTCAACGTCGCGCGCTATCTCACCGAGCTCGGCGAGCAGGTGGAAGTCGCCCGCAATGACGCGCTGGACCTTGCCGCCATCGAGCGGCTGGCACCCGAGGCGCTGGTGATCTCGCCCGGCCCGTGCTCGCCCAACGAGGCCGGCATCTCGCTGGCGGCGGTGCGGGCGCTGTCGGGAAGGCTGCCCATTCTCGGCATCTGCCTCGGCCACCAGTGCATCGGCCAGGCCTTTGGCGGCCGGGTGGTGCGGGCGAAGGAACCGATGCACGGGCGCGCCTCGCAGCTGCGCCATGCCGGCTCGGACGTGTTCGCCGGCCTGCCCTCGCCCTTCCCGGCGGGGCGCTACCATTCGCTGGCGGTGGAGCTGGACGAGGGCTCGGCGCTGATCCCCACCGCCTGGAGCGAGGATGGCGAGATCATGGGCCTCGCCCATCGCGACCACCCCACTTACGGCGTGCAGTTCCACCCGGAATCCGTGCTGACCCCGCAGGGCTACGAGCTGATGGGAAATTTTCTGAAGCTGGCGCGGGCGCGGGAGAGCGCGGCGTGAGCGTGACCGTCAGCAGCGAGGATCGCGGCTTCACCCTCGGCGACGGCGTGTTCGACACCGCGCTGGCGCTGGGCGGCGTCGTCTTCGCCCGCGACCGCCATGTGGCGCGACTGGTAGCGGCGGCGCAGCGGATTGGCATCACCATCGAAGCGGTCGCGATCGAGGCGGCGATGGCGGCGGCGCTTACCCCCGCGCCGATGATCCTGCGCACCACGGTGACGCGGGGAACGGCGGCGCGGGGCCTGTGGCCGGCCAGCGTCGGGGCGCCGACGCTCGTCGTGGCGACAGCGCCGTGGAGCCCTTCCCTGCTCGGCCAGCCGGCCCGGCTCATCACCGCGAGCGGCCGGCGCAACGAATTCTCGCCCACTGCGAACCTGAAGACGCTCGGCTATCTCGACCATATTCTGGCCGCGCGCGAGGCGGCGCTGGCGGGGGTCGACGACGCGCTGATCCTCAACACGCAGGGGCGCATCGCCTGCACCACCATCGCCAATCTGTTCGCGCTGATCGCCGGGCGGCTGATCACGCCCTCGCTGGCGGAAGGCTGCCTGCCGGGCATCATGCGGGCGCTGGTGATCGAGGCGGCGCCACGGCTGGGTCTTGCCGTTGAGGAACGCCCGCTGGCGCCAGCGGCGCTGGCCGGGGCGGACGCGGTGTTCCTGACCAATTCCGTGCGTTTCCTGCGGCCGGTGCGCTCGCTGGATGGGGTTTTACTCGGCGACGGCAGCGATATCGTCCGCAATTTGCAGGACATTGTGCTGAACGGCGCGGACAGCACCAGATAAATCAGCCCGGTTACTTGTCCTTTCCGCGAAAATGAAGCGGCGTATCGCTGACATAATGGCATCACATTTCCGCCGTGAGCCGATGCTCCATGAATTCGGCCGCATCGGCAAGTCAGGGCGCCTGACCAATATTTGAAACCATTGCACTGCGAGGGCGTTAAAGGGCACTGCAAAGCCGCCGGAGGTGCCCATGCTTCGCCTGAAACGCCCCATGCTCGTCGCCGGACTCGCCGCGAGCTGTCTCGCCGGGGTCGCCACCCTCCCCGCCCTCGCGCAGAACGCCCCGATCCAGCTGGCGCAGGCCGGCCCGCAGGGCGGCGGCGCGACGATGGATGTCGATTTGTTCTACGACCAGCTGGGCGCCTTCGGCACCTGGGTCGAGCATCCCGACTACCGCTATGTGTTCATCCCCTCCGATGTCGGCTCGGGCTGGCGGCCCTATCAGGAAGGCCGCTGGGTGTGGACCGACGCCTATGGCTGGTACTGGGAGTCCTTCGAGCCGTTCGGCTGGGCGACCTATCATTACGGCCGCTGGGGCTATGATCCCGCCTATGGCTGGTTCTGGGTGCCGGGCGACACCTGGGCACCGGCCTGGGTGACGTGGCGGCGCGGCGGCGGCAAGACCGGCTGGGCCCCGATCGCTCCCGACCGCCCCGGCTATGCGATTGGCCGGCCCGACCATTATGCCCCGCCGGTGGCGGAGAGCTGGGTGTTCGTCGAGGACCGCTACATCGCCGAGGAGAACCTCGCGGTGCATGTGGCGCCGATCCCCGAGATCAATGTGTTCCTCGGCGCCGCCCCGGACATTTATGAGCCGAGCTGGAATGACGGCTATTACGTCAATCGCGGCTTCGGCACCAATGTCTATGCCGCGCCGATCCGCGAGCGCCTCGTCAGCCGCGAGGTCTATTATGTCGAACGGCGCGACGACGTGTTCTATGACCCGCGCAGCAACGCGCTGGGCATCTTCGCCCCGCGCCTCGACTTCGGCGACCGGCGCGGCCCGCCGCCGCGCTTCGTGCGCGAGATCGAGCCGGACCGGCGCCCGCTGATCCGCCAATATGTGCGCGAGGACCGCGACGTGCCGGGCGTCCTCGCCCCCTCGGTGGCGTTGCTGAACCTGTTGCAGCCGGACCGCCGACGCGAATTGCGCGACCAGCGGTTCGAGAATCCCGACCGCTACCGCCGCGAGGTGCGCGATCTCCAGCGCGACCGGGCGGAGGGGCTGCGCGACGAACGCCGGCAGGCCGAGGCGCGCGCCGATGCCTTCCAGCGGGCGCAGCGCGAGGCGCTGGAGAAGCGCCGCCAGACCTTTGAGAGGATGCAGGCGGAGCAGCGCCAGCGCGCCGAGCGGGCGCAGAAGGCGCGCCCCACCGGCTTCGCGCCGGGCGGCGTTCCCGGTCGTCCGGGCGGGCCGGACGCTCATCCCGGCGCGGGCCGCCCCGGCGGACCCGATCCGCGCCCCGCAGCCGTCGATGGGCAGCCGGGAATGCCGGGCCAGCGGCCCAACGCCGGCCCGATGCCCGGTGCGGTGCCCGGCCAGCCGCGTCCGGATGCCGCCGGCACCCCGCAGGTGCGTCCCGGTCCCGGCCCCGATCGCGCCGGGCCGCCGCCCGGTCAACCGGGCGATACCCCGCGCCCCAATGGCGCGCCCGAGGCGGGCCCTCCCCCCGGCCCGGCGGCTGGACAGAACCAGCAGGAGCGCCAGCAAAAGCAGAACGCCCAGCAGGAACAGCAGCGCGCCAAACAGCAGCAAAACCAGCAGGAACGCCAGCAAAAGCAGAACGCCCAGCAGGAACAGCAGCGCGCCAGGCAGCAGCAGAACCGGCAGGAGCGCCAGCAGAAGCAGAACGCCCAGCAGGAGCAGCAGCGCGCCAGGCAGCAGCAAAACCAGCAGGAGCGCCAGCAGAAACAGAACGCCCAGCAGGAGCAGCAGCGCGCCAGGCAGCAGCAAAACCAGCAGGAGCGTCAGCAGAAGCAGGACGCCCAGCAGGAGCAGCAGCGCGCCAAGCAGCAGCAGCGCCAGCAGCAACGTCAGGAGCCGGCACAGCCGCGCCAGCAAAAGCCGCCGCAGGCCAACCCGGCGCAGGCCCGTCCGCCACAGCAGGCGAACCCTGCTCAGGCGAACCCTGCTCAGGCCCGGCCGCCGCAGGCGCGCCCGCCGCAGGGGCAGCCGCGCCCTCCGGGCGGCGGTGCGGGCGGCCCCGGTGGCGCCAAGCCGGGCCAGCCCCCGGTCCCGCAAGGCGCGCAGTAGCCTCGCCCCACCCGAGAGCCCCGGCCACCGGGGCTTTCTTCCCCTGTGGCGGCCAAGCGGCCAGACGTCGACCGGCGCTTCACGTCAATGCAGCGTCGGAAGATTGTAGCTGGCCCACTCCTCGCGCGGGATCGCCGCGCCGACATGGAAGGCGAAGCCCACGACCTTTCGCAGCGGTGGGTCCAGCTCGCAGCGATACGACACCTCGTACCATTGCCGCTGGCTGCGAAACGCGCCGCCCCTGGCGGTGAAAACCGCACCCTCCAGCGACGTATCGCCCGAGGCGTAGTCGACCAGCCGGTCGGGCTGGAAGTCCGCTCGCCAGGTATGGATCTGCTCCATCGCCTCAAGATCACAAAGCTGGGCAAGGCGATCCTCGTCGCCCAGCCGCGCCAGTTCGCGCCGCAGACCCCGGCTGCGCGAACTGTCCAGCGCCTGTTCGGAGAGCATCCGTGAGGGGCGCACCATCTCCGGAAGGGTGGCGGACTTTGCAGGCGGGACGCGCGACGGCACCGGGGGCGACGGCGTGCCCGCGCGCGGCAGCGCCTCCGCCGACGGCGATGGCGGGGCCAGTGAAACGGCCGGCGACGGTGCGGCGCGCAGCGCGGCGAAGTCGCGGAAGCTGATGATCTCGGCTTCCAGCGTCGGCGCGTCCGCCGGCTCGCGAAAGCCCCTCGCACCCACCAGCACAATGGCCGCCAGCACGCCGAGATGCAGCAGCGCCGACGCGGCCAGCCGAACGGCCTCGGCGGCGGAGCGCGCCGGAGGCGGCCGGCGGTCTTCGGCTTCCAGCAGACCGTGGACGACGCTCGGCAGGGACGAGACGGGCATCATGCAGGATGGGCCGGCACGGGAAGCCTCCGGTGGTCCCACTAGAGCATTTTCGAGCGAAGTGGATTCCGGTTCGCGTGAAGAAAATGCGTAAAAACAAAAACCTAGAGCACATCCGGTGAACCGGCTTTCACCGGATGTGCTCTAGCCATCCTTGATACTCCCGGCAGCATTATGGCCGGCTCCGCGCATGCCAACGCGACAGGCGCGTGCTGCTGAAGCAAAAAGAGCCCCGGCCATTTCGCCGGGGCTCTCTTCGTTCAAGGGGATCTGTTCTCAGCAGAAACGGCTATTCCGCCGCCGGCTGCGCCTGCGCGTTCAGGCTGCCGCGCTTGGTCGCCAGCTTGTTGAGCGCGATGATATAGGCCTGCGCCGAGGCGACCAGCGTGTCGGGGTCGGAACCGCGCCCGGTCACCGCCTTGTCGCCATCCTCCAGCCGCACCGACACTTCCGCCTGCGCGTCCGTGCCCTCGGTGACGGCGTGGACCTGATAGAGCGCCAGCTTGGCAACATGCGGGACAATGGCCTGGATGCAGTTGAACACCGCGTCCACCGGGCCGTTGCCCTCGCATTCCTCGGTGACGACGACGCCATCCACCTTCAGCTTCATGGTGGCGCGCTGCGGGCCGTGGCTGCCGGCGATGACGCTGAGCGACACCAGCTTCATCCGGTCATCGGCAGCGGCGATCTCATGATCGACCAGCGCCTCGATGTCCTCGTCATAGACCACCTTCTTGCGGTCGGCGAGCTCCTTGAAGCGGCTGAAGGCGTCGTTCAGCGCGTTCTCGCCCAGTTCGTAGCCCAGCGCCTTCAGCTTGTCGCGGAAGGCGGCGCGGCCGGAATGCTTGCCCATGACCAGCGAGGTCTTGGACACGCCGACACTGTCGGGGGTCATGATCTCGTAGGTGGTGTTGTTCTTCAGCATGCCGTCCTGGTGGATGCCGCTCTCATGGGCGAAAGCGTTCCGGCCGACGATCGCCTTGTTGTACTGCACCGGGAAGGAAGTGACGGCCGACACCAGCTTGGAGGCGCGGGTCAGCATGGTCGCCTCGATGCCGGTGGCGAAGGGCAGCACGTCGCCGCGGGTGCGGATGGCCATGACAACCTCTTCCAGCGCCGCATTGCCGGCGCGCTCGCCGAGGCCGTTGATGGTGCATTCGATCTGCCGGGCGCCGCCGGCCAGCGCCGCCAGCGAATTGGCCACCGCCAGGCCCAGATCGTCATGGCAATGGGCGGAGAAGATGATCTGCTCGCCATGGGGCACCCGGTCGAGAATATAGGCGCGCACCTGGCGGAACATCGCCTCATATTCGGATGGGGTGGCATAGCCCACCGTGTCGGGCAGGTTGATGGTGGTGGCGCCGGCCTTCACAGCCGTTTCCACGCAGCGCTGGAGATAGTCGATCGGCGTGCGGGTGGCGTCCATCGCCGACCACTCGATGTCCTCGACGAGGTTACGCGCCTGCGCCACCGTGCCGGCGATGATGTCGATCACCTGGTCCTGCGTCTTGCGCATCTGGTGTTCCAGATGGATCGGCGAGGTCGAGACGAAGGTGTGGATGCGCGGGCGGCGCGCGGCCTTCACCGCCTCGCCGGCGCGGGCGATATCGGCGGGAATGGCGCGGGCGAGGCCTGCGATCACCGCCCGCTTCGTGCGGCGGGCGATCTCGGCGACGGACTCGAAATCGCCATTGGAGGCGATGGGGAAGCCGGCCTCGATCACGTCGACGCCCATCGTGTCGAGCAGGTCGGCGACCTGCAGCTTCTCTTCCAGCGTCATCGAGGCGCCGGGGCACTGCTCGCCGTCGCGCAGCGTGGTGTCGAAAATAACGACGCGGTCATGAGGATGGGACATGGGGGCTTCCTTCTCGGCTTCAGCGCCGGGTGCTGCGGGGATCATTGTCCCCTGCGGCATCGTCCGGCGCATATCTGACGGTTCGGCTGGTGGCGGCGTCATCCCCTGAGCGCCCAGGCGCGAAGCCCGGCCGGCCCTCAGGGGCGGCTAAGAAGAAGGAGCCCGAACGCAAGCAGAGCCTTCCCCGGAAACCGCAGCGCGGTCGGGGTCGCGGAAGAACGGCGGGCGGACGAAGGCGTCACGGCTCGGCTCTCGCGAGGTTGCTCTGGCGCAAGGTCATAGCCGAGCGCGGGAGAAACGGCAAGAGCGGGGGTGGAGGGGGAGAACGGCAAGGAAAGTCAGGAGGCCAGGGCCAAGTCCGGGCATGACGGCCCCCGGAAGAATGTGACGTCATGGCCGGGCCGGGGCCGGGCTTCTTCCACAATGTCGGGCGGGGGGGCAGCCTCCCGACGGCGTGGCGAACCGGGGCAGCCCGGCCATGACGCTCTACCCCGTCACGCCCGGACGCGCCGGACCTGACGGGGAAGCAAGAAACTCAATGTCCGCCTTCAACCTTGCGCGAGGGACGGCTCAGCAGCGGGGCGGCGAAGAACAGGGCGGCGAACAGCACGGTGAGGACGAGAAACACATCCGAGAACGCCATCACCTGCGCCTGCACCCGCACCTGCGCGCTCATCAGCTTCAGCGCCACGCTGCCGGCATCCGAGCCCATGGCGGCCAGCGCCTGCGTCATCGCCTGCAGCCGCTCGACAGCGGCGGCGTTGGCCCATTGCACATTCTCGTGCAGCCGGGCGAGGTGCAGGTCCCAGCGGTCGTTGAGCACGGTATTGATGAGGGCGAGCCCCACCGCGCCGCCGAGATTGCGCATCAGGTTGAACAGGCCCGAGGCGTTCTTCAGCTGGTCCGGCGGCAGGGTGCCGAGCGAAATGTTGTTGATCGGGATCATCGCCATCATGATGCCGACGCCGCGCAGGATCTGCGGCACCAGCAGTTCCCAGAAATCCCAGTCCGCCGTCAGCCCCGTCACCTGCCAGGTGCCGAGGGCGAAGGCGGCGAAGCCGAAGGCGATCATCGCGCGCGGGTCGACCTTGCCCATCAGCCGCCCGGCGATCGGCGCGCACAGGAACATGGCGAGGCCGGAGACGAACATGGTCTCGCCGATCATCAGCGCCGAATAGCCCCGCACCTGGGCGAGATAGAGCGGGTAGAGATAGGTCAGCCCATACAGCCCGATGCCGACCACGAAGCTGAAGGCCGAGCCGACGGCGAAGTTGCGGTTGGCGAAGGCGCGCAGATCCACCACCGGCTCGCGCGCCATGAAGACGCGGGCGAAGAACGCCACCGCCGACACGCCGCACAGCACGGTGAAGAGCACGATCCAGTGGTCCTCGAACCAGTCATTGGTCGGCCCCTCCTCCAGCACGAATTCGAGGCTGCCGAGGAAGCCGGCCATGAACAAAAGGCCCCACCAGTCGAAGCGGTCGAGCAGAGCGAGGTCCGGCTCGTCGAAATCCACCAGCGTCACCGTGGTGACGACGACGAAGATGCCGGGGATGATGTTGACCAGAAACAGCCAGTGCCAGGAGAACAGGTCGGTGAGATAGCCGCCAATGGTCGGGCCGATGGTGGGCGCAAGAGTCGCCACCAGCCCGATCAGCGGGGCGACGACGGACTGTTTCTCGCGCGGGAAGATCGAATAGGCGGCGGCGAACACGGTCGGGATCATGCCGCCGCCGAGAAAGCCCTGCAGCGCGCGGTAGACGATCATCTCGTTGATCGAGGTCGCGGTGGCGCACATGAAGCTCATGACGGTGAAGCCCACCGCCGAGGCGGCGAACAGCCAGCGCGTCGACAGCGCCCGCGACAGGAAGCCCGACAGCGGGATCATCACCACCTCGGCGATGAGGTAGCTGGTCTGCACCCAGGAAATCTCGTCCGAGGAGGCGGCAAGGCCGGCCTGGATTTCCGACAGCGAGGCCGAGACGATCTGGATGTCCAGGATCGCCATGAACATGCCGAACACCATGCACAGGAAGGCGAACATGCGCCTTCCCTCGGACGAGGCGGCGCGCGGCTTCGCCCCCTGCCCGGCGCCGGCCGTGGCTGATGTGTCGGACATGGCAGCCTCCTCAGGCGCCGCCGCGCGTGTCGACGGTGGCGATCACCGACATGCCCGGGCGCAGCTCGGCCTTGGCGCGGGCGTCCTCATCCAGTTCGATCCGCACCGGCACGCGCTGCACGATCTTGGTGAAGTTGCCGGTGGCGTTCTCCGGCGGCAGCAGGCTGAACACCGAACCGGAGGCCGGGGCGAGGCTGAGCACATGGCCGTGGAAGGTCTCGTCGGGATAGGCATCCACCGCGATATCGACCTTCTGCCCGGGATGCAGCTTGCCCAGCTGGGTCTCCTTGAAATTGGCGTCGACATAGACCTGCGACAGCGGCACCAGCGCGACGAGCCGCGTTCCGGACTGCACCAGCTGGCCGACCTGGACCGCCCGGTTGCCGACCACCCCGTCGAAGGGCGCGCGCACGAGGGTGAAGTCGAGGTCGCGCTGGGCCTGGTCGCGGGCGGTCTTCAGTTCGTCGAGCGTACGCGTGGCCTCGGTGCGCTGGGCGTCGAGCACGGCAACATCGGCCTGTGCCGAGGCGATGGCGGCGGTGCCGGCATCCACGGCGGCCTTGGCCTTGTCGCGGTCGGCACGGGCCTTTTCCAGCGTGGCGCGGCTGGAGAACTGGTCTTTCATCAGGGCGGTCTGGCGGGTGAGTTCGAGATTGGCCCGGTCAAGCTCGGCCTGGGCGGAGACAAGCTGCGCAGTCGCCTGGTCGACCTCCGCCCGCGCCGCCGCCATCTGCTCGCCATAGCGATCGATGGTCGCCTGCTGGGTGGCGATCTTGTCCTGCGCCGCCTGCAGCGCCAGCCGATAGTCGCCATCGTCGATGCGGGCGATGACGTCGCCGGCCTTCACGCTCTGATTGGTCTCGACATCGAGCGCCACGATGTGGCCGGCGACCCGTGCGGCGAGAATCGAGGTGTCGGCGCCGACATAGGCGTCATCGGTGGAAACGAGGAAGCGCCCCACCTGCCACCAGTCGAGCCCGTAATAGCCCCCTCCCGCCAGGGCGGCGAGGAGGATGGCGCCGAACACCAGCTTCTTGCGCGAGCGCCGGGGTTGGGCCGGCTCCGGGGCGGCCGTACCGGCCGGCGGCGCGAGGTCCGGCTCGGCCTCGGCGGGCACCGGTGCGGGCATTGGTGCCGGCTTGCGGGCGGTGAGCGGAATAGGCTCGCCCGCGCCCGGGCGCCCGTTTTCGACAGCCGGCACCGGCCTGATTTCCGCTTGCGCCATCTTCGCCTCCAAGGGGCAACTAAACCGTCTAGTTCAATCTCGTTGCTTTACGTATCAAACTAAACAGTTTAGTCAAGGTCTTTGACAAGCCCGCCACAAGCGCCCTATCAGGGCATCGAGGGGTGGCCATGACCATGATCGACACGGAAACCGTTGCAGAGGCGCCGCGCGCCGAGCCCGAATCGACCAAACGCCGCGACATCATCGACGGGGCGCGGAAGGTCTTCTTCGAGAAGGGCTTCGACGGCGCCAGCATGGACGAGGTGGCGCGGGCCGCCGGCGTCTCCAAGGCGACGATCTATGTCTATTTCGGCGGCAAGGAAGAGCTGTTCGAGGCGCTGGTGCATAATGACCGCGCCCGCGCGGCCGAACGGCTGTTCGAGGTCGATAGCTCCGCCGACGAGGTGGACACGCTTCTGCGCCATATCGGCATCTCGTTTATGACCATGATGGTGCAGCCCGACCAGATCCGCATGGTGCGGATGGTCATCGCCACCGCCGAGAAATTCCCGCGCATCGGCCGCGCCTTCTTCGACGCCGGCCCCTGCCGTGGCGGCCAGCGCCTGGCCGATTTGCTGCGCCGGCAGGCCGATCTCGGCCGCCTGAGCATCGACGACGACGTCGCTGCCGCCTACGAGTTCTTCAACCTGTGCCAGAGCAACAGCGTCAAGGGGCTGCTGTTCGGGGTCGGCGAGCAACCGACGCCGGCGCAGATCGAGGAAACCGTCGCGCGCGCCGTGCGCGTCTTCCTGGCCTATTACGGCACCGCCCGCGCCGGCTGAGCGCCTCCACCGTGCCTCAGGGCGCGCGGCGTGGCTGCGCTTCGACGATCTCGCGCAGAGCTTTGAGCAGCGGCTCGCTCTCATAGGGCTTGGGCAGCACCGGCACGCCCTCGCACCCCGCCGGGATCATCGAGCGGTCGCCATAGCCGGTGGCGAAGATGAAGGGCACGCCGAGCCGCTGGAGTTCGTGCGCCACCGGCGCCGAGGTGCCGGCCCCGAGATTAACGTCCAGCACCGCCACATCGGGGGTGAATTCCTGCAGCCGGCGCAGCGCCTCGGCGGCGGAGGGCGCCGTCACCACATTCTCGATGCCGGCATCGCTGAACATCGTCTCGACATCCATCGCGATGAGCATCTGGTCCTCGACCAGCAGCACCCCGAGTTCCGCCAGCGGCCGGGCCGGCTCGTCCGCCGCCTGGGCCGCCGCGCCGTCGCCGCCCTCGCCTTCCACTGCGGCCGATACATGGCGCGCCGGCAGGCAAAAATGCGCCACCAGCCCGCCGGGGGCGAATTCCATCCGGCTGCTGCCGCCGAGATCATACGGCACGCTGCGCTCGATCAGCACCATGCCGAAGCCGCGCCGGCCGGTTTTCGCCACCTCCGGCCCGCCGGTCTCGCGCCATTCGACCTCGCAATCACCATTGGCAGCCATGGCCCAGTTCACCGCCAGCCGCCCGCCGGCGCGCGAGAGGGCGCCGTATTTGGCCGCATTGGTGGAGAGTTCATGCAGCACCAGCGCCATGACCGAGAAGGCGCGCGCGTCGAGCCAGACCGGCGGGCCGGCCTGTGTCACCTGCTTTTCCGCGCCGCCATAGGGCGAGAGTTCGGCCCGCAGCAGATCGCCCAGCGCGCCGCCGCCGGCGCCGCGCACCACCTGGTCATGGGCGATGGCCAGCGCCTGAACCCGGCCGCGCAGGCTGTCGACATAGTCCTGGGTGCTGCGCCCATCCTGCAGCGAATGCTCGACCAGCGATTTGATGACCGCCAGGATGTTCTTCACCCGGTGGTTCAACTCCTCATTGAGCAGGCGCTGGCGGGTATCGGCCTTGCCGCGCTCGTCGGCCATCAGCTCATTGTGGCGCAGCACGATTTCCACCAGCGTCGAGCGCGCCGCCTCGGCGATCTCCCGGTCGGCATCGGTCCACGGGCTCGCCGTGCCGCTGACCGTTTCCTTCCAGATCGCGAAGCTCTTGCGCGGTGTCAGCCGGTCGCCGAACGGGCCGGTCTCATAGACCTTCGCCGGCCTTCCGGCCCATTCCAGCGTGTGCACGATTTCCTTGCGGAAGAAGAGCAGATAGTCGCGCGGCAGCTGCGACAGCGGCAGCGCCAGCACGCCGGAGGCCTCGGCGCAGAAGGCTTCCGCGCGCAGCCATTCGCGAGACAGTTCATGGGTGGCCCACACCTTGCCGCTGGCCTTGTCGCCGATGAAGTTCGCCAGCCCCGGTATGTCGGCCGCCGGCGGAACCGCGCCTTGCGCGCTCCACTGGCCGCCGAGCCAGAGGCCGATGCCGTCGCAGGGCATCAGCTTGGCGAAGTCGGACAGGTTGGCGCGCAACAACGCGCCGATATCCTCGTCCTGCGAGGCGAGGCGCAGCACCCGGTCGAGCGCCCGCCGAGCCCTGGTGGCGACGTCGAGCGTGCGCTTCTGCTTCAGCGCCTGCAGGTGCAGCGCGAAGAAGGCGCCGAACATTTCCGCCGCCACGCGCTCCGCCATCGGTAGCGCGCGCGGCGCATAGTGATGGCAGGCCACCAGGCCCCAGAGCTGGCCGTCGACGATGACGGAAATCGACATGGAGGCGGCCACCCCCATATTGCGCAGATATTCCAGATGGATCGGCGACACCGAGCGCAGATGCGCGAAAGACAGGTCCAGCGGGTCGTCGAGCGGGGTTTCCTCCGGCACCAGCGGGCAGCGCTCGCCATTGGCATCGCCGATGACGCGGACGATGTTGCGGACATACAGGGTCCGCGCCTGCTGGGGGATGTCGCTGGCCGGGAACCACTGGTGCAGGAAGCTCTCCAGATCCTCGCGCCGGTCCTCGCTGACCACCTGCCCGGCCCCGTCATGGGCGAACTGGTAGATCATCACCCGGTCATAGCCGAGCAGGCTGCGGATCAGCCGCGTCGAGTGCCGGAGCAGCTTGTCGACGTCCTTCTCGCCGCGCACATGGGCGAACATCGAGCGCGCGAGATCCAGCGCCGGCCCATCCTCCGCCGAGGCGGCCTCGAATTCGAGGATGCCGACACCCTTGAACACATGGGCCGAAACGTCGAACCGCCCGCCGGAGGCCAGCTCGATACCGAACAGCAGCGCCGGCGAGGAGGGGTCGGAGCCGCGCGCCAGCGCCTCGCGGATGCGACCGGTGGCAAGGGGGCCGAGCAGTTCGGCAAGGTCCCGGCCGATCAGCGTCTCCGGCAGGCCGAGCATGTCAGGCGCGTTGCGGGAATGGCGCTGCACGACGCCGCCCTGCGGATCGCAGGCGATCAGGCAGCCATGGCACTGCACACTGCCGGGAACATGGATCGGCTCGCGATCGCAATTGCTGAGATCGACCCGCTCAGCGCCCGACATGGGCACCCCGGCCGATGGGACCCGCCAGGGGACCGCGACGGCCGCACGGATCGACGGTCAGGAGGGAAGGGCACGGGGCCGGAGGGCGGGACGTAAAGGGCATGCGGGGGAACTTCTGGACCGGTTTCAACGCTCGACAGAAACATCGAACGCCTCAGCACCCAGAACGTTCCCGCCCTCAAGAGCCGGCGGCCAGCGCCCTTTCGCGATCGACGATGAAATCGCGGATGACAGGCACATCGTCGCGGTCATTCGACAGCAGCAGCTGGAACACCATGTTGGAGCCGTTGAGGAAGCCGAGTTCCACCGCCACCAGATAGAACTCCCACATGCGGGCGAAGCGCTCGCCCATCATTGCCACCACCTCGCCGCGCTTGGCCTCGAAGTTCAGGCGCCAGTGGCGGATGGTCCAGTAATAATGCAGCCGCAGGATCTCGCAGTCGGCGGTCCACAGCCCGACCCGCTCCAGCGAGGTGAACACTTCCGACATGGCAGGCACATAGCCGCCGGGGAAGATGTATTTGCGGATGAAGGGCGCCGTGGTGCCGGGCGGCGACATGCGGCCGATGGCGTGGATCATGGCGAAGCCGCCGGGCGCCAGCAGCCGCTTGATGGTGCCGAAATACTCGTCGAAATGATTGACGCCGACATGCTCCATCATGCCGACGGAGACGATGCGGTCGAAGCTGCCGGTCAGGTCGCGATAGTCGCGCTCGAAGAAGGTGATGCGGTCGGCGACGCCGGCGGCCTCGGCGCGCTTCTTCGATTCGGCCAGCTGCTCGGTGGCGACGTTGATGGCGGTGACATGCACGCCGAGCTGGGCGAGATAGATGGCGAGCGCGCCCCAGCCCGAGCCGATCTCCGCCACCTTCATCCCCGGCTCCAGCTTCAGCTTGGCGGCGATGTGGCGCAGCTTGGCTTCCTGCGCTTCCTCCAGCGAGGCCTCGGGTGTGGGGAAATAGGCGCAGGAATAGATCATCCGCGAATCCAGCCAGAGCCGGTAGAACTCGGGCGGATGGTCGTAATGGCTCTGGGCGTTGGAGGCGGCCTTGCCGAGCGGATTCGACTGGTGCCAGCGCTTGAGCGCGCGCCAGGAGCGCCGCAGCGCCTGCTGTACCGGATGGGAAGCGAGGCCGCGCCGGTTGACCGAGAACAGCGACAGGAAGTCGTAGACGGTCGAGCCGTCCTCAAAGGTGAGCCGGCCATCCATATAGGCCTCGGCCGACACCAGCTCGGGGTTGAAGAACAGCTCGCGGTCGAGCTTCTCGTCGTTCAGCCGGATCACCACATCCGGCCCCTCCTGCCCGCTGCCGAAGACGGTGCGCGTGCCGTTCGGCTCGATCACGGTCAACCGGCCCTTATGGATGAACCGCTTCAGGAGATGGGGTAGAAACCGCATTCACGCACTCCGGATCCCGGACCCGCCCCCGGACCCTCGCGGGCATCGGGCATAAGGCCGGCCGCCCTGTCAAGGGCAGGCGGGGGACCGGCGGCCTCTCCCGCTACCCCGCCGCCTCGCGCAGGGCCGGAGGCTTCTGGGCCTCCTCGGCACGGGCCAGCCGGCGCACCTGCGGGCTCGCCACGATGGTGCCGCGGTCGAAAAAGGCCTCGTGGTTCTTCTCGATATCCTCGGTGAGATAGCGGTAATTCACCATCAGCCCGAAGGCCTGCGCCATGCCGCGCGGGGAGAGATCGCCGAACGGGTTGATCCGCTCCAGCCTTGCGCCATTGCCGAGATGGAACCGCGCGACCGGGTCGAGCGGCTTGCCTTTGGATGAGCGTGCGACCAGGAAATAATGCGCCGCCAGTGCCTCAATGACGGGGCGCAACGCCTCCCGCGCCGCCGCATCAGGCACCTCGCTGCCGGCAAGGGCGGGAATCGCGGCGAGCGCGCCGCGGTCGTCCGGGGTGAGCACCTTCGAGGCCGGATCGGCCCTCTCGGCCTCCACCCAGGCGCGGAATCCCGGCACCGGCGAGAGGGTGACGAACTCCTTCAAATTGGGGAATTCGCGGGAGATTTCCGCCACCACCTGCTTGATCAGGAAATTGCCGAAGCTCACCCCGCCGAGCCCGGTCTGGCAAGTGGAGATGGAATAGAACACGGCGGTGCGCGCGCTTTCCGGCGCCAGCGGCGTGCGGGTCGTGTCGAGGATGGGGGCGATGGCGGACGGCGCCTCGCGGGTCAGCGCCACCTCGACGAAGATCAGCGGCTCGTCGACCAGTGCCGGGTGGAAGAAGGCGTAGCAGCGCCGGTCCGGCGAATCGACGCGGGCGCGCAGATCGTTCCAGTCGCGGATTTCGTGCACCGCCTCATAGCGGATGATCTTTTCCAGCACATTGGCGGGGGTCGACCAGTCGATCCGGCGCAGCACGAGAAACCCCCGATTGAACCAGGAAGCAAACAGATGGGTGAAGTCGCGGTCGACCTCGGTGAGGTCGCGGCGGCGGGGAAGCACGCCGAGCAGGTCGGCGCGCATCGCCACCAGCCGCGCCGTGGCGCCCGGGGCGAGGTTGAAGCGGCGGATCAACTCCTGCCGGCGCGGCTCGCTGGCGGCGTGCAGTTCCGCCACGCTGCGCCCGCTCGGCGCGGCGTGATGGGCGGCCAGCGCCGCCTCCAGCCGGGCGGCATCCGGCCCGAAAGCGGTGGCCAGCGTCTCGAAGAAGGCGATGCGCTCGCCGGTGCGCAGCCCGGCATAGGCGGCAAGGATCTCCTGCGCCAGCGCGACGCCGGAGGCCTCGCCCTGCCCCGAGAGCAGCCGCTCGCACAGAAGCGCGACGCTCGCCGCCCGCGCCTCACCGGCCGGCCGTCGCTCCCGCCCGCGATCGAGCAGGGCGCGGCCACGCTCGGCAATGGTGCCGAGCAGGTCGCCGAAGAAGCTGGTTCCGCCGTCCATCCGGCCCTCGTCGCGTAAGTTCACCGCGCCATCTGACCCTCGCCGGGCGACGGGCGCAAGACACGACATGCCGGAGCGGCACGGGCGGCGGCCCCCTCGCCCGGACACGTTTTCGCGCGCAGGCGGCGCGAGCCCTTTAAAATCCACGGCTTGATGGGCATGTTCGGTGCCAATGCTCACGGCCCTCCGCCTCACCCTCATTCTCTTCGTCCTGCTCTTCCTCCTGCCGCTCGGCGCCCATGCGCTGGTGCAATGGCAGACGGCTGACTGGTCGCGCAGCTGGGGCACCGCCGACTGGTCGAGCACCGGCACGCTGCCGGCGGCCGATGCCCATCCGCAAGCCATGGTCCGCATCTACGCCGCCCGGGTCGGCCGCTGGCGCGGCATCTTCGCGGTGCATAGCTGGATCGTGTTCAAGGGTCCGGGCGCCGGCGCCTATGAGCGCTACGACAAGGTCGGCTGGGGTCGGCCGATCCGCCACAATGGCTACGCGCCGGACGGGCGCTGGTATGGCAACGACCCGGAAATCGTGTTCGAGGCCACCGGCGAAGACGCCGAGCGCTTGATCCCGAAGCTGCGGGCGGCGATCGCCTCCTACCCCTTCGGGGACGCCGGCGACTACCATGTCTGGCCGGGGCCGAACTCCAACAGCTTCGTTGCCCATGTGATCGGGCAGGTGCCGGAACTCGCCGTCACCCTGCCCCCGACCGCCATCGGCAAGGATTACCCGGTGGATGGCGACTGGTTCGGGCTGGCGCCCTCGCGCACCGGGGTGCGGGTGTCGCTGGACGGCTATCTCGGCCTCACCGTCGCCTGGGTGGAAGGCATCGAGTTCAACCTGCTCGGCGCCGTCGCCGGGCTGGACCTGCGCCGGCCGGGCATCAAGCTACCGGGCTTCGGGCGCATCGGCATTTGAAACCCGATGAAGCACGCCCGTTGACGCCAAGGTGAAACGACCCGTTCATCCGGCTGGGTCATGCTGGCAACAGGCGAACCGAGAGGGGCGAAAATGATCGAGAGCATGTTCAGGCATTTGTGGCGTGGTAGCCTTGCGGCGCTGTGCCTGCTGCCATTGGCCGTCGCCCCGGCATTGGCGGCGACCTGCGGCAACGACGCCTCCGGCTTTGCCGCCTGGCTGCCGGCCTTCAAGCGCGCGGCGCAGGCGCAGGGGATTTCGCCCCAGGCCCTGCGGGCGCTCGACGGCGTGACCTACGACACCACGGTGATCCGGCTCGACCGCAACCAGAAGCACTTCAAGATGAGCTTCGAGCAGTTCGCCGCCAACCGCATCAGCGCCGGCCGCATCGCCAAGGGCAAGCAGAAGCTCCAGCAATACGCCTCGACGCTGGCCCGCATCGAGCAGCGCTATGGCGTGCCGGGCGAGGTGGTGGTGGCGATCTGGGGGCTGGAGACCGATTACGGCGTCAACCAGGGCAAGATGTCGATCATGCGCTCGCTCTCCACCCTGTCCTATGACTGCCGGCGCAGCGCCTTCTTCACCGCGCAGCTGCTCGACGCGCTGCGCATTTACCAGCATGGCGACCTCACCCTCGACGAGATGCGCGGCGCCTGGGCCGGCGAGATCGGCCAGACCCAGTTCCTCGCCTCCTCCTATGTGAAGTTCGCGGTCGATTTCGACGGTGACGGCCGCGCCGACCTGGTGCGCAGCGCGCCCGACGTGCTGGCCTCCACCGCCAATTATCTGCGCGGCTATGGCTGGCGCCCCGGCGCCGGCTGGGGGCCGGGCGAGCCGAACTATCAGGCCCTGCTCGGCTGGAACAAGGCGGAGGTCTATGCCCGCACCATCGGCGTGTTCGCCGCCAAGCTGAAGCAATAGGCGCGGCCCGGCCACGCCCGCCCTCGGGGTGGGCGACGGACTGGAAGGTGGCACTCATGTGGCGCTACCGTCACGCCGGCCGGGAAACGCCCGGCCGCCCGCGTTTCCGCATGGTAATACTTGACGCCATGGTTGCGAAGGTTCTTCACTTCACCCAGACGCAAGGTAAGGCACTCCCCGCCATTGGTGACCGTTGCGTCGGCTCTGCGGGGAGCCGCAGAACGACGTGGGGGACGGCATGAAGGCCTTGGCAATCGCTGCGACACTACTTGTTTCCTCCGGTGCCGCCTTCGCGGCGGACCTGCCGTCGGCGCCCGCGCCGGTGATGAAGGCGGAGGTCTACGTGCCCGCCTTCAGCTGGACCGGCCTCTATCTCGGCGGACAGGTCGGTTACAGCTGGGGGGACGCCGACAGCTCCCTCTCGCTGCCCGGCCTGCCCGACTATGCCACCTCCTCGGGCAGCCCGAGCGGCGTCTTCGGCGGCGGCTTCATTGGCTACAATTATCAGTTCGCCTCTAATCTGGTCATCGGCATCGAGGCGGACGTGAATGGTGGAAGCCTCAGTTCCACCGATTCCATCGCCGCCTTTGGCATCCCCGTGCTGAGTGCCACGGCGACGCACGAGCTGGAGTGGTTCGGCTCGGTGCGCGCGCGCGTCGGCTACGCCTTCGACCGCTTCCTGCCCTTCCTGACCGCCGGCTATGCCTTCGGCTCGGCCACGACGACCTATGCGGCGACCGGCGTGCGGATCTCCCCCTCGGAGACCGTGTCGGGCTGGACGGTGGGCGGCGGCCTCGAATATGCGGTCACCGACAACATCCTGGCGCGCATCGAGTATCGCTATACCGATTACGGCGACCTGTCCTCGCCCGTGCCCTATTACGGCAACCTGACGGTGAACCACTCCTACACCACCAGCGACCTGCGCCTCGGCCTGAGCTACAAGTTCTGACGCGGCGGCGCGGCGGCTGCGGCCCGGCCAGCGGCCGGGCCTCGACGCAGGTTCGCCGCGCACGACCGCCCATCAGCGAACGACCCATCAGCGAACAGCCCATCAGCGAACAGCCCTTGCGCGGGATTTCGGCTTGCCGCGCGGGAAGGCGGACGGCTTTATCGCACCTCCCGTGATACTGCCCAGGTGCCTGCCGTGACCAACGCCCCGACCGATTCCGCGGAAGCCTATGACTACATCGTGGTCGGCGCCGGCTCGGCCGGCTGCGTGCTGGCGAACCGGCTTTCGGCCGATGCGAAGAACCGGGTGCTGGTGCTGGAGGCCGGCGGGCGGGACAACTGGATCTGGTTCCACATTCCGGTCGGCTATCTCTTCGCCATCGGCAATCCGCGCGCCGACTGGTGCTTCAAGACGCAGGCCGAGGCCGGGCTGAACGGGCGGGCGCTGAACTACCCGCGCGGCAAGACCATTGGCGGCTCCTCCGCCATCAACGCCATGATCTATATGCGCGGCCAGGCGGCCGATTATGACCACTGGCGCCAGCTCGGTCTTGCCGGCTGGGGCTGGGACGACGTGCTCCCCGTCTTCAAGCGGCATGAGGACCATTATCTCGGCGCCGCCGAATTCCATGGCGGCGGCGGCGAATGGCGGGTGGAAGCGCCGCGCCTCACCTGGAAGCTGCTGGACACGGTGCGCGTCGCCGCGCAGCAGGCCGGCATTGCCCCGATCCCGGATTTCAACACCGGCGACAATGAAGGCTCGTCCTATTTCCAGGTGAACCAGAAGCGGGGCCTGCGCTGGAGCGCGGCGCGCGGCTTCCTCAAGCCCGTGCTCTCCCGGCCGAACCTGCGGCTGGAAACCTCCTGCCACACCGAGCGCGTGCTGATCGAGGACGGCCGCGCCGCCGGCGTGGTCTACCGGCAGAACGGCGTCACAAAGGTGGCGCGGGCGCGCGGCGAGGTGATCCTCACTGCTGGCGCCATCGGCTCGCCGCATCTGCTCAAGCTCTCCGGCATTGGGCCGGGCGAGGAACTGGCGCGCCATGGAATCGCGGTGGCGCACGCCCTGCCCGGCGTCGGCGCCAATCTGCAGGACCATCTGCAATTGCGGATGATCTACAAGGTTTCCGGCGTGCCGACGCTGAACGAACAGTACCACTCGCTGTTCGGCCGGGCGAAGATGGGGCTCGACTTCGCGCTGTTCCAGCGCGGGCCGCTGACCATGGCCCCCTCGCAGCTCGGCATCTTCACCCGCTCGCGCGCCGGGGTGGAACATGCCGACCTTGAATTCCACGTCCAGCCGCTTTCGCTCGGCAAGTTCGGCGAGCCGCTGCACCCCTTCCCCGCCTTCACCATGAGCGTGTGCAATCTGCGCCCGACCAGCCGGGGCGAGGTGACGCTCGCCAGCGCCGACAGCGCGGCGGCGCCGCTGATCCAGCCCAATTATCTCGCCACCGAGGAAGACCGCCGGGTCGCCGCCGACAGCCTGCGGGTCGGCCGGCGCATCGTTTCCCAGCCGGCGCTGGCGCCCTTCGCGCCGGACGAGTTCCTGCCGGGCAAGGCGGTCGACGACAGCGAAGCGGCGCTGGCCAAGGCCGCCGGTGATATCGGTACCACCATTTTCCACCCCGTCGGCACGGCGAGGATGGGCCTTGCCTCCGACCCGATGGCGGTGGTGGACGCGCGGCTGCGGGTTTTCGGCATCCGGGGCCTGCGCGTGGCGGATGCCTCTGTCATGCCCACCATCGTCTCGGGCAACACCAATTCGCCGACCATCATGATCGCCGAGAAGGCGGCCGGGATGATCCTGGAGGATGGGCGGGGGTAGGCGAGCCCTCCGCCCGGCCCTGGGCCCCGGATCAGCGCCGCGCACGCGCGGCTTGTCCGGGGAACGGGTCGCTCCAGCGTGTCCCGGCCCAGCGCAGCCGAAGGCGGAGCGCCGCGCCGGGACCCAGGGGAAACGAGGCGCCGCAGGCGCCCCGCCCTTCACGGCGCCAGCACCACCTGCCGACAGGCCTCGGGCAAATCCTGCATCAGCATGGGCGGCTTGGGCTTGGGCGGGGTGGTGGGCGGCTTCGGGTTGAGGTTGCCCTCCGAGAACCACCAGTCGAGCTCGGCGCCGCAGCCCTCGCCCGGCACGACAGGGTCCTGCGGCCGGCAGTCGGGCGCGCCTTCCGGGCAGGAGAGCCGCACATGCATGTGGTAGTCGTGCCCCCAATAGGGCCGCACCTTCTGCAGCCAGGCGCGGTCGCCCTTCGCATCGCGGCACAGTGCCTTCTTGATCGCGGCATTGACCAGCACCCGCTCGACCTCCGGGTCCTGCGCCGCCGCCTTGATCACCGTGATATGCGATGGCGTCCACACCGCCGGATCGACATCGCGCCGGTCCTTGCGCACCACCATGGTGGCGGAGATCTTCTCGCGCTCCTCGCGGGAGAGTTCGCGCCTCGGCATTGGGGTCAGCCAGATATCGGCGTCGAGGCCGATCTGGTGCGAGGCATGGCCGGTGAGCATCGGCCCGCCGCGCGGCTGGGAGAGGTCCCCCACCAATATGCCCGGCCATTGCGAGACTGACGGCACGGTGGCGGAGAAGCGTTCGAGGAAGGCGATGAGGTTGGGATGGCCCCAATTGCGGTTGCGCGACAGGCGCATCGCCTGCCAGGTCGCGCCGTTCACCGGCAGCGCCTGCGCGCCGGCGAGGCAGCCCTTGGAGTAGAAGCCGATCGACCGCGCTTCGAGCGGCGCCGGCGCTTTAGCAGCGCCAAAGACCTGCTTGGCCGGCAGCGAATCGAGCCGGGCGGCAGGCGCCGTCTGCGCCGCCGCCGGCCCGGCCAGCAGCAGGGCGAGGCCAGCAAGGCCCGCTCGCCGCAGCACCCGGCGCATCAGCTCGTCGCCCGCGAGAGAATGACGAAATCCTTGTCCGAGCGCGTGTCCGGCTTGGCGGAGAGCTCGGTGACGAACAGGGTCGAGCCGGGCACGAGCAGTTTGGACAGCTGCTGGTTAGCGCTGGGCGCCACGGTGACGCGGTCGATGGCGCCGGCCGCCTTGCCGGCGCTCGCGCCATAGCCCTCGAAGGACAGTGCCGTCCACGACACCTCGCCGCCGACGTTCTTCAGCACATAGACGACGTTGCCGATCGGCGTCTGCGGGTCGCGGATCGTCACCGGGGCGGTGAACGCCACCGCGCCATCCTTGAGCACGGTGAGCGCCATGTCGGCCTGGCTGACGATCATCGCCACCGCGTCCAGCGCAGGGTCGGGCGCGGCTTCCGTGTCGGGCGTGCCATTGGCGTTCTTCGGGTCGTCCTTGGCGATCGCGGCGGTGGCGTCCGCCGGCAGCACGAGGCCGGGGTGCAGCACGTCCACCGGCTGGGAATGGGCGTCGGCGATGATAACAGGCGTGCCGAAATGGGTGACGGAGAACAGCAGCTTGGAAAATTCCAGCGGCAGGTGCACGCAGCCATGCGAGGAGGGATAGCCCGGCAGCCCGCCCGCATGCAGCGCCACCCCCGACCAGGTCAGCATCTCGGTGAACGGCATGGAGGCGTCGTTATAGAGCGAGGAATGGTGGTCGACATCCTTCTCAAGGATGATGAACACGCCGGTCGGCGTCTCGTGTCCGGCCCGGCCGGTGGAGACCGTCGACACGCCGATCCGCACGCCATTGCGGTAGACATAGCAGCGCTGGTCCGGCAGCGAGACGATGATGGCGACGAAGCCCTCCGGCGCGCGCTCGGGATACCAGACATACTGGCCGGGCTTCAGCGTATCCACCTCGACCGGGGCCTGCGCCCGCGCCGGCAGCAGCCCTCCCGCCGCCAGCGCCAGGGCGGTGCCGCCGACCCGCAGCAGGGTGCGGCGGTCGGCGCGGAAACCGTTCGCGGGGTCCGACATGTGCTGATTCTCCCTCTCGTCCGTTGGCGCGACGATACCGGCCACGCTCCGCCCGCGCATCTGCCGAATTCTGGTCGGTTCGGCCCGGCGGCGCCGCGGCGCCGGATCTTTAGGGAACCGCCGTCGTTTCAGCACGTTGCCCCTGTGACCATTGTTTGCAAAGGGAGGCCAACATGCAGACGACGCAGCAGAATGTCGACGCGCGCGAAACCCGCACGCTGATCGGCAGCGACAAGGTGGAAGGCACCGCCGTCTACCGCCCGAATGGCGACCGTATTGGCGGCATCGAGCGGGTGATGATCGACAAGCTGACCGGCCAGACCGCCTATGCGGTGATGAGCTTCGGCGGGTTCCTCGGCTTCGGCGAGGACTACTACCCGTTGCCCTGGTCGCTGCTCAAATATGACGAGACCCTCGACGGCTATGTCGTGGACCTGACCGAGGAGCAGCTCACCGGCGCGCCGCACCACGCCAGCTCGGACGAGCGCTCGTGGCAGGACCGCGAGTGGGGCCGCAAGGTCGATGATTATTACAATGTGCCGCCCTACGTCATCTGACGCGGCACGCAGCATCACGGAACGGTCGGGCGCGAGCCCGGCCGTTTTCGTGTTGCGAGGCCCCACTCAGCTCGCCGCTTCCTGCGTGGTGTCGACCACGGCGGCGTCGGGAACGTTCTTCTTGATGGAGTCGATGGCGGCGAGCGCGGAGGCCTTCGCCTTGTAGCCCTCAGATGAGAACATCGGCTCGCCATTCGAGGCCCGGAAACGGAACCGGAACTCGCCCGCCTTGTCCTTGTAGACTTCAAATTTGTAGGCCATGCGCTGCCTCCCCCTCTTTGAGGAGGAGCATGTCAGCACGAAACGCCGGCCTTGGGTAGCGCGGGGCTCAGTCGTCGACCTTCAGCGCGGCGATGAAGGCTTCCTGCGGAATCTCCACACGACCGAACTGGCGCATCTTCTTCTTGCCCTCCTTCTGCTTGTCCAGAAGCTTGCGCTTGCGGGAGATGTCGCCGCCATAGCACTTCGCGGTCACGTCCTTGCGCAGGGCCTTGATGGTCTCGCGGGCAATGATCTTGGCGCCGATCGAGGCCTGGATCGGGATCTGGAACAGGTGCTGCGGGATCAGATCCTTCAGCTTCTCGCACATCGCCCGGCCGCGATATTCCGCGCGGGTGCGGTGCACCAGCATCGACAGCGCGTCCACCGGCTCGGCATTCACCAGGATCGACATCTTCACCAGGTCGCCGACGCGGTAGTCGGTAATCTGGTAGTCGAAGGAGGCATAGCCCTTCGAGATCGACTTCAGCCGGTCATAGAAATCGAACACCACCTCGTTCAGCGGCAGGTCATAGGTGAGCATGGCCCGCGCGCCGACATAGGTCAGCTCGATCTGGCTGCCGCGCCGGTCCTGGCACAGCTTGATGACCGAGCCGAGATAATCGTCCGGGGTGAGGATGGTGGCGCGGATCCACGGCTCGCGGATTTCCTTGATCTTGATGACATCCGGCATGTCGGCCGGGTTGTGCATGTCGATCACGCTGCCATCGTTCATCTCGATCTCGTAGATGACCGAGGGGGCGGTGGCGATGAGGTCGAGGTTGAACTCGCGCTCCAGCCGCTCCTGGATGATCTCCAGATGCAGCAGGCCGAGGAAGCCGCAGCGAAAGCCGAAGCCCAGCGCGGCGCTGGTCTCCATCTCGAAGGAGAAGCTGGCATCGTTGAGGCGCAGCTTGCCCATGGCGGCGCGCAGATCCTCGAAATCGGCGGCATCGACCGGGAACAGGCCGCAGAACACCACCGGCTGCGCCGGCTTGAAGCCCGGCAGCGCCTCGGCGGTGGGGCGCTTCTCGTCGGTGATGGTGTCGCCGACGCGGGTATCGGCGACTTCCTTGATCGAGCCGGTGAGGAAGCCGATCTCGCCGGTGCCAAGCTCGGCCATCACGGTGAGCTTGGGGGTGAAGACACCGACCCGGTCCACCTCATAGACGGCGCCGGTCTGCATCATCTTGATCCGCATGCCCTTCTTCATCGTCCCGTCGACGATGCGAACGAGCACGACGACGCCGAGATAGACGTCGTACCAGCTATCGACCAGCAGCGCCTTCAGCGGCGCCTCGCGGTCGCCCTTGGGCGGCGGCAGGCGGGTGACGATGGCTTCCAGAACGTCGGGAATGCCGATGCCGGTCTTGGCCGAGATGAGGATGGCCTGCGAGGCATCGAGGCCGATCACGTCCTCGATCTGCGCCTTCACCTTTTCCGGCTCGGCGGCCGGCAGGTCGACCTTGTTCAGGACCGGCACGATCTCGTGATTATTGTCGATGGCTTGGTAGACGTTCGCCAGCGTCTGCGCCTCGACGCCTTGGCTGGCGTCGACCACCAGCAGCGAGCCCTCGACGGCGGCGAGCGAGCGGTTCACCTCATAGGCGAAGTCGACATGGCCGGGCGTGTCGATGAGATTGAGGACGTAATCCTTGCCGTCCTTGGCCGTGTAGGACAGCCGCACCGTCTGCGCCTTGATGGTGATGCCGCGCTCGCGCTCGATGTCCATGCTGTCGAGCACCTGCTCGGACATCTCGCGCTCCGACAGCCCGCCGGTGATCTGGATCAGGCGGTCGGCAAGGGTCGACTTCCCATGGTCGATATGGGCGACGATGGAAAAGTTGCGGATGTTGGCAATCGGCTCGGTGCTCATGCCGGGCGGGATAGCATTGGCGCCGTTACGCCACAAGGCGGCGCCTTGCATGCGGGCGGCCCTTCGACCACATTCGCGCGGCCTGTCGCCAAGGAGTCCCCATGCCTGAACTCAAGGTCGCCATCGTTCCCGTCACCCCGTTCCAGCAGAACTGCTCCATCGTCTGGGACGAGACCACCAAGCGGGGGGCGGTGATCGACCCGGGCGGCGACCTGCCCCGCATCCTCGCGGCGCTGGAAGAGCTGGAGGTGACGGCGGAGAAGATCGTGCTCACCCACGGCCATATCGACCACGCCGCCGGCGCGGCGGAACTGGCGGAAACGCTGAAGATTCCCGTGGAAGGCCCGCATCTCGGCGACAAGTTCCTGCTCGACAACCTGCCCGCCGATGGCGTGCGCACCGGCATTCCCGGCCGCGCCGTCACCCCCGGCCGCTGGCTGGAGGAAGGCGATGCGGTCGACATTGGCGGCGTTGCTTTCGAGGTGCTGCATGTGCCCGGCCACACGCCCGGCCATGTCGTGCTGGTCAGCCGGGAGAACAAGCTCGCCATTGTCGGCGACACGCTGTTCCAGCGCTCGGTGGGGCGCACCGATTTTCCCTATGGCGACGGGCCGCTGCTCATCAAGGGCATCAAGGAGAAGATTCTCCCCCTCGGCGAGGCCTTCACCGTGCTGCCCGGCCATGGCAACGCCACCAATATCGCGCTGGAAAAGCGGACCAACCCGTTTCTGCGCTGAGCGGGATTGCGCCAGCAAGACCGTCAGGACCGGGCGTGGCCCGGTCCTCCACGACTTGGGGCGATGGCGCTTCCGAACACGTCGTGGATCCCCGGGCCAAGCCCGGGAATGACGTCACTCAGTGACTGCAGGCCGTCCGCGATGTCGGGGGCACACCACGCCGCCCCGCCACGAAACTGTGACTCGCCCTGACGCTAGGGAGGGTCAATGATGCCGGGAACGCTAGCCCGGAGCCTCAGCCATGCAGTGCCCCCTGCCGCGTATCGCCCCTCTCGGCCCGGCCCTGCTCCTCGGCCTCGCAGCGCTGTTCGGCGCCACGCCCGCCCTCGCCCAGGCGGAACGATGCCCGAAGCTGGTGGCGGACAATCCCTTCCTGCAGCGCCTCGCGCCGCGCGCGCTTCCCGCCGCCTATGTCGGGCCGCGCGAGGTGGGGCTGACTTATATCGGCCACTCCACCTTTCTGATCGAGACCGCCGGCGGCGTCACCGTGGCCACCGACTATAACGACTATGTCCGCCCCGCGGTCGTGCCGCGCGTCGCCACCATGAACCGGGCGCACTCGACGCATTATTCGCTGAACCCCGATCCCGGCATCGAGCATGTGCTCAAGGGCTGGCGCGACGACCGCGACCCCGTGCATTACGATCTCGACATCGGCGATCTTTGGGTCGGCAACCTGCAGACCAATATCCGCGACTGGCAGGGTGGCACCATCCACAACGGCAACTCGATCTTCGTATTCCGCGCCGCCGATCTGTGCATCGCCCATCTCGGCCATCTGCACCACACGCTCACCCATGAGGATATCGGCGCGCTGGGACGGCTCGACGTGGTGCTCGCGCCGGTCGATGGCAGCTACACGCTCGACGTCGACGGCATGATCGAGGTGCTGAAGGCGCTGGAGGCGCCGGTCATCATTCCGATGCACTATTTCAACGAGGGCACGCTCGACAACTTCCTCGCCCGCTTCGCCGGACGGGACTACGCCATCGAGCGGCGCGAGAGCGCCGAATTGGTGCTCTCGCGCGAAACGCTGCCGCGCAAGCCGACGGTGATCGTGCTGCCGCCGAGCCGTTGAGGCGCAGCCGTCCACTCGTCCGCTTGATGAACGTCATCCTGAGGCGCCCGGCCAACGGCCGGGCCTCGAAGGATGCTGCGGCGAGCGCCAGAAAGCCATCCTTCGAGGCTCTGCGCGAGCACCTCAGGGATGCTCGCTCAGCGAGCACCCCGGGATGACGTCGCTTCTCTGCGGCCCCGTTAGCCCGCCGCCGGCGCATAGGCCGAGGGGTCGACCAGCCCCGGCCGACCCGGCAAATCAAGCACCGAGACGCGCGGCGCGCCCTCGGCGATCACCCGGCCGCGCCGCACCACGAACAGCCGCGCGGCCTTCAGCCTTATCGCCTCGATCGGGTCGGCCGCCTGCAGCAGCACGAAATCGGCGTTGCAGCCGGGCGCGATTCCATAGCCTTCCAACCCCATCAGCTTGGCCGAATTGGCGGTGATCGCCTCGAAGCACCAGCCCATCGCCTCGCGCGAGGTCATCTGGCCGACATGCAGCGCCATATGCGCCACCTCCAGCATGTCGCCGGAGCCGAGCGAGTACCAGGGGTCCATCACGCAGTCATGGCCGAAGGCGACATTGACGCCGGCCGCCCGCAGTTCCGGCACCCGCGTCATGCCGCGCCGCTTGGGATAGGTGTCGTGCCGGCCCTGCAGGGTGATGTTGATCAGCGGGTTGGCGATGACGTGGACGCCGGCCTCGGCGATCAGCGGGATCAGCTTGGAGACGTAATAATTGTCCATGGAATGCATGGAGGTGAGGTGCGAGCCCGTCACCCGTCCCTGCAGGCCGAAGCGCTGCGTCTCATAGGCCAGCATCTCGATATGGCGCGAGAGCGGATCGTCGCTCTCGTCGCAATGGATGTCGACGCGCAGGCCGCGCGCGGCGGCGATCTCGCACAGGGCTGTGAGCGAGGCGGCACCATCGGCCATGCTGCGCTCGAAATGCGGGATGCCGCCGACCACGTCGACGCCCATGTCGAGCGCCCGCGTCAGGTTCGCCGCCGCGTTGGGGGAGCGGTAATAGCCGTCCTGCGGGAAGGCGACGAGCTGGAGGTCGATATAGTCCTTCACCTTCTCGCGTACATCCAGCAGCGCCTCCACCGCCAGCAGCCGGTCGTCGCAAATGTCGACATGGGTGCGGATGGCGAGCAGGCCCTGGCTCACCGCGAGGTCGCAATAGCGCAGCGCCCGTTCGATCACCGCCTCATGGGTCAGGATCGGCTTCAGCTCACCCCACAGGGCGATGCCCTCCAGCAGCGTGCCGGACTGGTTGAGGCGCGGCAGGCCGAGCGAGAGCGTCGCGTCCATGTGGAAATGCGGGTCGATGAAGGGCGGCGCCACCAGCTTGCCGTCGGCGTCGATGACGCGCCCGGCCTCGGCCTCGATGCCCGGCTCGACCGCGACGATGCGGCCGCCCTCGCAGGCGATGTCGATGCCGCTGCGCCCGTCCGGCAGGCGTGCATTCTTGACGAGAAGGTCGATGCTCATGGGGGTTCCAGACTACCTTTGGCCTTTGAAGTACGGCTTCATCAGCGCGCGGGGATAATCCGCGCGGCGGGCGACCAGCACAAGCGCGGCGATGGAGAAGATATAGGGCAGCATGAGGAAGATCTGGCTCGGCACCACCCCGCCGGCAATGGTCTGGATACGCAGCTGGTAGGCGTCGAGCGCGCCGAACAGCAGCGCTCCCAGAAGCGCCTTGCCCGGCCGCCAGGAGGCGAAGACGGTGAGCGCGATGCACACCCAGCCGCGCCCGTTGATCATGCCGAAATAGAAGGCGTTAAAGGCCGAGAGCGTCAGGAACGCCCCGCCCAGCGCCATCAGCGCCGAGCCGGCCATAACCGCGCCGATGCGCAGCGCCACCACGGAAAGCCCCTGCGCCTCCACCGCCTCCGGATTGTCGCCCACCGCCCTGAGCGCGAGGCCGAGCGGCGTGCGGGCGAGCACGAAGGCCAGCACGCCGACGCAGGCGAAGGCCAGCACGGTGAAGCCGGTCTGCTGGGCGAGGATCGGCCCGATAAAGGGCAGATCGCCGATCAGCGGCACGTCGAGCGGGGCGAACGCCTCGATGCGCGGCGGGGTCGCCACATTCGGGAAGGCGACGCGGTAGCCGAAATAGGCCATGGAGGTCGCCAGCAGCGTCACCCCGATGCCGGTGACGTGCTGCGACAGGCCGAGCGGCACGGTGAGCACGCCGTGGACCAGCCCGAACAGCGCCCCCACCAACGCCGCCACCACCACGCCGCCCCAGAGCGGCAGGCCGAGATAAACCGCCAGCCAGCCGGACATCGCCCCGGCGACGAAAATGCCCTCAATGCCGAGATTGAGCACCCCGGCCCGCTCGCACAGCAGCGCGCCGAGCACGCCGAAAATCAGCGGCGTGGCGATGCGGATGGTGGCCGCCCAGAAATTGGCCTGGGTGAGAATATCAAGCGCCTCCCACATCAGGCGGTCCCCCGGCGCACGAAGACGATGCGAAAGCGCGTCAGCAGCCCGCCGACCAGCACGCTGAGCAGGGCGAAGGCGACGACGAGATCGGCGAGGTAGTTGGAGACGCCGATCGCCCGGCTCATCGAATCCGCCCCGACGAACACGCCGGCCACGAACAGCGCGGCGGGGATGACGCCGAGCGGCGAGAGATTGGCCAAGGTCGCCACCACAATGCCGGCATAGCCGAAGCCGGGCGAGAGATCGGCCGTGAGGTAGCCCTTCAGCCCCGCCACTTCGCTCGCCCCGGCGAGACCGGCGAGGCCGCCGGAGAGCAGGCCGACCAGCGCCATCGCCTTGCCCACCGGGAGGCCGGCATAGCGGGCGGCGCGGGCATTCTCGCCGACCGCGCGGATGCGGAAACCCCAGACGGTGCGGGTGATGAAGACATGCAGCGCCACGGCGGCGAGGATGGCGAGCACCAGCCCCCCATGCAGCCGCCAGCCGCTCACCAGCTTGGGCAGCGTCGCCTCGTCCAGCACCGGCGCCGATTGCGGCCAGCCGAGCGCCATCTCGTCCTTCATCGGCCCTTCCAGCATCATCTGCACGAAGAGCAGCACGATGAAATTGAGCAGCAGCGTGACCACCACCTCGTCGGCGCCGAAGCGGGTCTTGAACAGCACCGGCACCAGCAGCAGCACCGCCCCGGCGAGCGCGGCGCCGATCAGCACCAGCGGCACCAGCACATAGGACGGCGCCTCGATCAGCCCGGCGCCCAGGGCCACGGTGGCGAGCGCGCCAGCATAAAGCTGGCCCTCGGCGCCGATGTTCCACAGCTTGGCGCGGAAGGCGACGGCGGCGGCGAGGCCGGTGAAGATGAGCGGCGTCGCCCTTGTCAGCGTTTCCGCCAGCGCGAAGCCATTGCCCGCCGCGCCCTGCGCCATCAGCGCGAAGGCGGTGAATACAGGCGCACCGGTGAGCGCCAGCGGAATGGCGGTGAGCGCCAGCGCCGCAAGCCCGGCGCCGATGGAGACGGCGACGCTCAGCCAGACCGGGGTGCGGGCGCGGGGCACGAAGCGGATCATGAGTGCCACCTCGCGGACGGGAAATGAGGGGTGGGCAAGCCTCGCCTATGCATCCCTACGCCGTCATGGCCGGGCTTGACCCGGCCATCCACGTCGTGCCGCCGGGAGCGGGCGGAATCAAAGACGTGGATCCCCGGGTCAAGCCCGGGGATGACGTCGCATGTGAAGTGTCGCGTCATCCCGAAGCGCTCGCGCCGCGAGCCACGAGGGATGTCCGTTCCCGATTCCCCCATCATGCCGCCTCCCCCGCGCCATGGCCGGCCATCATCAGCCCGACGGTGCGGACATCGAGCCCGACGGCGTCCAGAGCCGGCGAGAGATGGCCGGCATGGACCACGGCGATGCGGTCGGACAGGGCGAACAATTCGTCGAGGTCTTCCGAGATCAGCAGCACCGCCGCCCCGCGCCCGCGCGCGGCGATCAGCCGGCGGTGCACATCGGTGGTGGCGCCGATGTCGAGGCCGCGCGTCGGCTGGTGCGCCAGCACGAGCTTCGGCTCGCGCTCCAGCACGCGGGCCAGCACCACCTTCTGCATATTGCCGCCCGAGAGCGCGCGGATCGCTGCGTCGGGACCGGGGCAGCGCACGTCATAGGCCTGGATCGCCGCCGCAGCCCGGGCGCGGATGGCGGCGCGGCGGATCAGGCCGGCGCGCTGGTTTTCGGGGGCGGCAATGGTCTCCAGCACGAAATTCTCCGCCACGCTCAGCGAACCGATGGTGCCGTCGCGGTGGCGGTCTTCCGGGATGCGCCCGACATGGGCGGCGACGCGCCCGGCCGGATCGGCGCCGGCCAGACGCCGGCCGTCGATCGTCGCCTCCCCGGCGCGGGCCGCCGCGAGGCCAGCGACCAGCGCGGCGAGCGCCCCCTGCCCGTTGCCGGAGACGCCGGCAATGCCGACGATCTCGCCGGCGCGCACATCGAGATCGGCGCTCTCCAGCCGGTCGCGCTGGGAGGGCGCGCCGACGCTCACCCGACGCAGGCTCAGCACCGGCGCGCCGGGGGTGGAGGGCGGGCGCTCGCGGGCGGGAATGGCGCGGCCGACCATGAGTTCGGCCAGCGTCGCACGGTCGGCGCCCAAGGTCGGCCGGTCGGCCACCTTGGCGCCGCCGCGCAGCACCACGACGCGCCCGCACAGCGCCAGCACCTCGTGCAGCTTGTGGCTGATGAAGATGACCGCCAGCCCCTTGGCCGCCAGCGAGCGGACGGTGGCGGCGAGGCTGTCGGCCTCCTGCGGGGTGAGCACGGCGGTCGGCTCGTCGAGGATCAGCACCCGCACGTCGCGATAGAGCGCTTTCAGGATTTCGATGCGCTGCTGCTCGCCCACCGAGAGCCGCGCCACCGGTACGTCGAGATCCACCGTGAGGCCGCTCTCGTCCATCAGCCGCGCGATCTTGCCCCGCGCCCCGCGCCCCCTCGGGCGCAGGCTCCACAGCGACTGGGTGCCGAGCACGATGTTCTCGAAGCCGGTGAGGTTCTCGGCCAGCGCGAAATGCTGGTGCACCATGCCGATGCCGGCCGCCAGCGCCGCCTGCGCCGAGCCGCCGGGCAGCGGCGCCATCCGCCCCTCGCTATCAGCAATGGAAACGCTGCCCTCGTCGGCGATGTAATGGCCGAACAGGATGCTCATCAGCGTGGTCTTGCCGGCACCATTCTCCCCCAGCAGCGCCACGATCTCGCCGGCCCGCACATCGAGGTCGATAGCGTCGTTCGCCGTCAGCGGCCCGAACCGCTTGGTGATGCCTTTGAGCGAAAGGACGAGCCGGCGTGGGTCGGGGTGGCTTGCATCGGGGTGCATGGAATATCCAAATCAGGAAAGCGGCCCAACTGACAGGTCCTCATGCCCGGCCTTGACCCGGGCACCCAGTGGCACAGCGCAACCCGGTCCCCTTGGTCCCCGGGTCAAGCCCGGGGATGAGGGAAGAAGGGTGGTTGGTCAGCGCTCCCGGATCGGCCTTATGGCCGTGCGGGATGATGGCCGTTTGGGCGAGGCGCCACAGTCCCTCACCCCGGCCCTCTCCCCGACGGGGAGAGGGAGGTGGGCGGCGCCGTCGTCCCGCCTCACAGCGTCGATTTGGGCTCGCCATCATTGACGTTGACGCGGAAGAGACCGTCCTTGATCTCCTTTTCCTTCACCAGCACCATCTCGATCACCTCGGGAGGCACCAGCTTGGGGTCGAGCGGGGCGAGGCTGGCGCCGCCTTCGGCCATGTAGCTGTAGGGGCCGTAATCGGCGGCGGTGAAGGTGCCGTCCATCACTTCCTTGATCGCCTTGTCGATGGTCGGCTCCATCTGCCACAGCGCCGAGGCGATGATCGTGCCGGGATACTGGGCTGACGTGTCGATGACATTGCCGATCGCCTTCACGCCGCGCTCCTTGGCGGCGTCGGAGACGCCGAAGCGCTCGGCGTAGAGAACGTCCGCGCCCTTGTCGATCTGGGCGAAGGCCGCCTCCTTGGCCTTGGGCGGGTCGTACCAGGAGTTGATGAAGGTGACGATGAACTTCACGTTCGGGTTCACCGAGACCGCGCCTTCCATGAAGGCCTGCATCAGCCGGTTCACCTCGGGGATGGCGTAGCCGCCGACCAGGCCGATGACGTTCGACTTGGTCGCCTTGCCCGCCACCATGCCGGTGAGGAAGGACGGCTCATGGATGAAATTGTCGAACACCGAGAAGTTCGGCTTGGTCGGACCGAAGGAGGAGCCCATGAGATAGGCGGTCTTGGGGTAATCGGCGGCGACCTTGCGGGCCGGGCGCTCCACCGCGAACACTTCGCCCACCACGAGGTCCGCACCCTCCTCCGAGTACTGGCGCATCACGCGCTCATAATCGGTGTTGGCGACATTCTCGGAGAATTTGTAGGTGATGTCGCCGCGCGCCTCGGCGGCCTTCAGCGCCTTGTGAATGCGCGAGACCCATTGCTGCTCCACCGGCACGGTATAGATAGCGGCGACCTTGATCGGCTTGGCCTTGCCGGCGGCGAAGGCCTCGCGGCCGGCCACGGTGAGGGCGAGAGCGCCCGCGCCGAGGGCCAGCAACTGCCGCCGATCGAGCACGCCTGATGAAAAAAGCGGCAGGCTCCCAGACGACTTGCGCAGCATTTTCCTGTTCTCCCCGAAAAAGCACCGGCGGCCCACCCGAGCGCAGCGCCGCGATTGCCCCCGCTTATGCGAGTGTCATGCCATTTTCGAACTGTCTGGTCCGAAAAGTCACGGCGTCATTGTACCCTGTCCCCAGCCCTGTTCCCAAGCATGGGCGAGATAGCGGCGGATGAGGGGCGACATGCCCTCGGCAAGGTCCTGCGGGCCGCGCACCACCCGCACCTCGTCGAATTCCGGCCGGCGCTCCCCGGCGCCGAAGCGGCGGACGCGGGCGGCGAGCGCCTCCGCCTCCTCGCCCGCGCGCACCTCGCGCAGCAGCGCCAGCCGACGTGAATCGTGCAGCGCGGTCCAGCCCGGCGCCAAAGTGAGCTTATCGGCCGTGAGGCCCGTCTCCTCGGCCAGTTCGCGCAGCACGCTGCCTTCAAGATCGACGCTTCCATCCGGGGTGATGTCGGACAGGTCCGGCGTGCCGGCGGCGAAGTAGATGCGGCCGGCATTGGCGGTCCATTGCGCCATGCGGATCATGACGAAGCCGCCATCGGAACCACGCAGCGCGCCCATGGCGAAGGAGACGCGCAGCAGCGGGTGCGCGTGCTCGCGCGCCAGCAACCACAGCAGCGCGGCATAGTCGGCCTCGCCATACTGCGCCACCAGCCGCTGCGCCTCGAAACGATGCGCGCCGAGCAGCAGCACGCGCCCGTTCCACAAATCCGGATTGGCTTCCTTGCGGGCGGCGTAATGTGCGTCGATCGCCGCCCGCTCCTCGGCTGAGAAGGCGAGCGCGCCGGGCGCGAGCCGCGCCTCGACATGGTCGAGCGCCACCAGCGTCGGCGTCTCCGCCGGCGCCGTCATCCTCACCACCCCGCCGGGCGCTCGGGCAGGACGTCACACATGCAGCACGCCTTCCGAGACGATGACCGCGCCGCCGCCAATGGTGACGGCGGCGAGCGCCCCACCCTCCACCTGCAGGCCGAGGCGCACCAGGCTCGGGCGTCCCATCTCGACGCCCTGCAGGATGTCATAGGCGTGGAAGCCATCGCCCGGCTGCTCGCCGGCCAGCAGCGCAGCGGCCAGCGCGGCGGCGGCCGAGCCGGTCGCCGGGTCCTCGTCGATGCCCATATTGGCGGCGAACATGCGGGCGCGGAAATCGCCCTCGCCATCCTCGTCGCGGCAGAACACATAGACGGAATCCGCTCCGCCGCCGAAGGTGGAGATCAGCCGCGCCGCGCTGGGGCTGATGCGTGCCAGCGCCGAGCGCGAGGCGAGCGGCACGCAGACGAAAGGCACGCCGGCGGAAGCGATCACCGGTCCATAGCCGTCGAAGCCGATATCCGACGTGTCGAGGCCGAGCGCCTGGGCGCAGGCTTCCCGGCTCATCGGCGCGGCGTCGAGGATTTCCGGAATGCGCGGCACAGTGAAGGTGGCGCTGCCGGAACGCTCGCCGCGCACCGAGACATGGCAGGCCACCGGCCCGACATTCTCCTCCAGCACGAAATCGTCTGTCGTGGTCACCCCCTCGCGCAGGGCGAGCAGCACCGCCGCGCCGACAGTGGGATGCCCGGCGAAGGGCAGTTCGTGGCTGGTGGTGAAGATGCGCAGCCGCGCCCGGTTTTCCTCCTCCTGCGGCGGCAGGATGAAGACCGTCTCCGAGAGATTGAACTCGCGGGTGATGGCCTGCATGTGGTTGCCGTCGAGCCCTTCCGTATCGAGCACGACGGCCAGCGGGTTGCCGGAGAGCGTCCGGTCGGTGAAGACGTCGAGCACAACGAAGCGGCGGGCCATGGGGTCAGATCTTCTCCGGCGTGAAGAGACGGGACGGGGTGACGAATTCATCCTGCGCGGCGATGGTGAGGATCTCGCGCGATCCCGCCGCTGCCGTGCGGGCCAGCAGGCCATAGGCCGAGGAGGCCGCCTTGGAGAGCGCCTCGGCGGTGGAATGGCTGGCCTTCCAGTGCACGAAGAACAGCGCCGCGATGGCGTCGCCCGCCCCGTTCACCGAAATGTCGAGCTTGGGCGTGCGCAGCCGGAAGCGCCCGTCCGGCCCGGAGGCCATGAGGTCGATCGAATCGTCCGGCGTGTCCTCGGTGTGCAGGCTGGTGACCATGATGACGCGCGGCCCGGTGGCGTGCACGGCGTCGCAGGCGGCGATCGCCCCGGCCAGCGTCGAGGAGGAGCGCCCGGAGAGATAATCCAGCTCGAACTGGTTCGGCGTGATCAGGTCGGCCGCCGGCACGGCGCGCTCGCGCATGAATTCGGGAATGCCCGGCCGCACGAACACGCCGCGCCCGACATCGCCGATAACCGGGTCGCAGCAATAATGCGCCTCGGCATTGGCGGCCTTCACCCGGCCGACCGTGTCGAGAATGGCGTCGCCGATCTCGGCCGCGCCCATATAGCCCGAGAGCACGCCGTCGCAGCGCGGCAGCACGTTGCGGTCTTCCAGCCCCCCGACCAGCTCGCGGATCAGCTCGGCGCCGAACACCTCGCCGCGCCAGGCGCCATAGCCGGTGTGATTGGAGAACTGCACCGTGTGCAGGCCCCACACCTCGTGGCCCAGACGCTGCATGGGGAACATGGCGGAAGCGTTCCCCACATGCCCGTAGGCCACCCAGGACTGGATCGACAGAATATTCATGCGTAAGCGCCCCGAATTTGCCAGACGATCCGCGCTTAGCGCCCTAAACGCAAGCGCTCAAACGAAATTCCGCGCGGCTGCCATAAGCGAAATCGATACGTGGCGGGCGCGCCGCCCCCTTGTCCCGAACCTTTGCCCATGCGAGAGGCTTTAAGCCATGACAGAGATGCTTTCCGCCGCTGCCCTCGCCCAGGCCGTCCATTCCGGGCGCCTCTCCCCGGTCGATGTCGCCGAACGCTGCTGCGAGGCGATCCGCGCCCATGAGGACGAGGTGCGGGCCTTTACCAGCCTCGACCTGCCTAGGCTGCTGGCGGACGCCGCAAGGCCCGGCCTCGCCGCCACCCCGCTCGCCGGCCTGCCGGTGGGGGTGAAGGACATTCTCGACACGGTGGACTTTCCCACCGAGCGCGGCTCCAAGCTGTTTGCCGGCTATCGGCCAACCACAGACGCCGCCATCGTACGGATGGCCGCGCGCGCCGGCGGGCTCATCGCCGGCAAGCTGGTGACCACCGAATTCGCCTTCATGCAGCCGAGCGTGACGCGCAATCCGCGCCGCCTGACGCACTCCCCCGGCGGCTCCTCGGCCGGCTCGGCGGCGGCGGTGGCCGCCGGCATGCTGCCGGTCACGCTCGGCACCCAGACCGGCGGCTCGATCATCCGCCCCGCCTCCTTCTGCGGCGTCACCGGCTACAAGCCCTCGTTCAAGCTGCTCCCCGTGCTGGGGCTGAAGCCGTTTTCCTGGTCGCTCGACACGATCGGCCTGTTCGGCGCCCATGTGGCGGATGTCGCCTTTGCCGCCGGGGCGCTGACCGGGCGCGACTTCGCGCTCAGCGACGACATGCCGACCCCGCGCATCGCGGTGGTAAAGACGGCGCGCGCGCATTTGGCCGCCACGGACGCCCATGCCGCGCTTGATGCCGCCGCCAGTGCCGCCGCAAAGGCCGGGGCGAGCGTCTCCACGCTCGACCTGCCGGAAGCGGTCGAGGCGGCGGACGAAGCCCAAGGGGTGGTGCAGGGCTATGAGGCGTGCCTCGCCTTCGCCGATGAATGGGACCGCCACCGCGACGCCCTGTCGCCGACGCTGGCGACCTATCTGGAGGGCGCTAGCGCCCTCACCCCGGAGCAGTACGACGCCGCGCGGCGCACCGCCCGGCGCGGCCGCCATGCGCTGAGCGACCTCTATGGCGCATATGACGCGCTGCTCACCTTCTCGGTGACGGGCGAGGCGCCGGAGGGCTTCTCCAGCACCGGCTCGCCGGCGTTCAACCGCCTGTGGACGCTCACCGGCAGCCCATGCCTGAACATCACCGGCCTCACCGGCGCCACCGGCCTGCCGATCGGCGTGCAGCTGGTCGGCCGCTTCGGGCGGGACCGCGAGCTGATGCAGATCGGGCGGTTCCTGGAGCGGGCGATCTGCGCCGCCTGACGCGCCCGCCGCGCAGCAAGCGTCTGGCCGCTGACGAAAAGTTTACATCGCTCAAGTCGCGGAAAACGCTTTGTTAAGCACGCAGGAAGAGGGTTTCTTAAGTACGCCGGGCTAGGTTGGCCTCCTCACATTTTCCTTCGGGGGCGTACTCATGCGTATCAAGTCTCTTCTTCTCGGCACCGTCGCAGCAGCGGCCCTGGCCGTTCCTGCCTTCGCGGCCGACATGGCCTACCCGGTCAAGGCGGCGCCGATCGCCTATGTGCCGGTCTTCTCCTGGACCGGCGTCTATATCGGCGGCAATGTCGGCTATGGCTGGGGCGATGGCTCGGCGCCGTGGAACAACTACCTCGCCTACTACTACAGCGGCTTTGACTCCGCTGCGGCCAGCGGCGGCTCGGACCCCACCGGCTGGTCCGGCGGCGCGCAGATCGGCTATAACTACCAGCTGGAGAACAACGTCGTTCTCGGCGCGGAAGCCGACTTCAACTTCGGCTCGATGAGGGACCGCCTGAACTATACGGCGATCGATCTCGGCGACCCCACGCTGCAGGAGCTGGGCTCGATCGACACCAAGATCGAGTCCTTCGGCACCGTGCGCGCCCGCGTCGGCTACTCGATGGACCGCTTCCTCCCCTATGTCACCGGCGGCCTCGCCTGGGGCAATGTGCAGGTGAGCGAGAGCTTCACCTCCTATGCCGACGGCACGCTTGACGGGTTCGGCGGCTCCTCGCGCAGCGAGACGCTGTGGGGCTGGACGCTGGGCGGCGGTCTCGAATACGCCGTCACCGACAATTGGAGCGTCAAGGCCGAATATCTCTATATCGACCTCGGCGACGTCAACTGGGACGGCGCGTCGAACACCAAGATCGACATGTCGATGCAGACCCTCAAGGCCGGCGTGAACTACAAGTTCTGATCGCCACGCCTCTGCCTTTCGCGGAAAGCCCCGGACGAAAACGTCCGGGGCTTTTTTGCGTGGAAGCGGCGTTGCCTCAATCGACCCCCATCAGCGAGGCGGCCGCGCTCCAGACCGCGTTCTTCACGCCCACGCCGGGCGGCGAGGCGATGATGGTCGGCGGATCGGGGTTCTTCCGGCCATCGGCCACCAGCCTGGCGAAATCGACCTCGCCATCGGTGTAGTAGCGATCGCCGCCGCCATTGCGCCCGAACAGGGTCGGGCCGAGGCCCGTCACCTGATAGACCGACCGCACCATGCCGGCGGTCTTGAGATCGTCGATCAGCAAGTCGCGCACCGCATCGACATTGGGGCCGATGTGATGGGTGACGGCGCCGGTATAATGGCTGAGGCCGACGCCCCGGTCATAGGTGGCCGAGCCCAGCCAGACCGGCCCGCCATCCTTGCCGCTGTCGAGCACCTTCCAGAAGCGCACATGGTCGCGCTTGTCGGCGCTGCGGCCAATCTCCTTCTCGAAGGCGAGGTCCTCCACCCGCCCGTCATAATAGAGCGAGCTCACCGGCGCCTGCGGATCGGGCCGACGCAGCAGCACCGAGCCGATGATGGCGAGGCTCGACTTCAGCGTGACCGGATTGGCGGGCACCCAGCCGGCGGCGTTCATCGCCTGCAGGATGTCGCCCTCACTGCCAACCAGCCCGACATTGATCGGGTCGCCGGGAATGCCCTGCTTGGTCTGCGTCACCATGGGCATGCGCTTGATGCCGGGCTGGTGTTCGTGATGCGTCCACAGCCGCGGCAGCATCACATAGGCGAGCGCGGCCCAGATGACGAAGGCGACCAGCGCCCACAGCAGAACCCGGCGGGTCTCGTCGTCGATCGCGCTCATCGGCGTCACTCAGCCGCCAACCCGGCGGCCCCCGCCGGGTTGTAGTTGAGCACCGGCGCGAGCCAGCGCTCGGCCTCAGCCACGCTCATGCCCTTGCGCGCGGCATAGTCCTCGACCTGGTCGCGCTCAATGCGGCCGACGCCAAAATAGGACGCCTGCGGATGGGCGAAATACAGCCCCGACACCGCCGCCCCCGGCCACATGGCGAAGCTTTCGGTCAGCTCGACTCCGATCTGAGCCGTGGCGTCGAGCAGCTTGAAAAGAATCGCCTTTTCCGTGTGGTCCGGCTGCGCCGGATAGCCCGGCGCCGGGCGGATGCCGCGATAGGCCTCTTGAATCAGATTCTCATTGTGAAGTTCTTCATCCGGCGCATAAGCCCAGAATTCCTTGCGCACGCGCTGGTGCATGCGCTCGGCGAACGCTTCCGCAAGACGATCCGCCAAGGCCTTGAGAAGAATCGCGGAATAGTCGTCATGGGCCGCCTTGAAGGCCTCCGCCCGCTCCGGCTCGCCAAAGCCGGTGGAGACGCAGAAACCGCCGATATAATCGGGCACGCCTGTTGAGGTCGGGGCGATGAAATCGGCCAGCGCCAGATTGGTGCGCCCCTCGCGCTTGGCCATCTGCTGGCGCAGCGTGTGCAGCGTGGCGAGTTCCCGCGCCCGGCTGTCATCCTCGAACAGCACGATGTCGTCGCCCACCGTGCCCGCCGGCCAGAAGCCGACAACGGCGCGGGCGGTCAGCCATTTCTCCGCGACGATCGTATCCAGCATCTTGCGGGCGTCGTCATACAGAGCGCGGGCGGCGATGCCGACCTTCGCGTCGTCGAGAATGGCCGGGTACTGGCCGATCAGTTCCCAGGACTGGAAGAACGGCGTCCAGTCGATATAGGGCACCAGTTCGCCGAGGTCGTATGTGTCGAACACGCGAGTGCCGAGGAAAGTCGGCACCGGCGCCTTATAGGCGTCGAAGTCCAGCACCAGACGGTTGGCGCGCGCGTCCTCCAGCTTCACCCGCACCTTGTTGCGGTCGGACTTGGCATGGGCGTCGGCAACCTTGGCGTATTCGGCGCGCAGGCCGGCGACATACTCGGCGTTCGTGTTGTCGTTGAGCAGGTTGGAGACCACGCCCACCGCCCGGCTGGCATCGGTGACATAGACCGCCTGCCCGCGCACATATTGCGGGGCGATCTTCACCGCCGTGTGGACGCGCGAGGTCGTCGCGCCGCCGATCAGCAGCGGCACGGAAAATCCCTCGCGCTCCATCTCGGCGGCGACATGCACCATCTCGTCCAGCGAGGGGGTGATGAGGCCGGACAGCCCGATCACGTCCACCTTGTGCTCCCGCGCTGCTTCCAGGATCTTCGCCGCCGGCACCATGACGCCGAGGTCGATCACCTCGTAATTGTTGCACTGGAGCACGACGCCGACGATGTTCTTGCCGATGTCGTGCACGTCGCCCTTCACCGTGGCCATCAGCACCTTGCCGGCCGAGGAATCCTCGGTCGAGCCGCTGTCCAGCTTCTCCTGCTCCATGAAGGGCATGAGATAGGCTACCGCCTGCTTCATCACCCGGGCGGACTTCACCACCTGCGGCAGGAACATCTTGCCGGCGCCGAACAGGTCGCCGACCACGTTCATGCCGGCCATCAGCGGCCCCTCAATGACGTGCAGCGGCCGGGCGACGGAAAGGCGCGCCTCCTCGGTGTCGACCTCGACGAACTCAGTGATGCCGTTGATCAGCGCGTGGGCGATGCGCTTCTCCACCGGCCAGGTGCGCCAGGTGAGGTCCGCCTCCTTCTTCTCGCGGCCACCGCCCTTGAAACGCTCGGCCAGCGCCAGCAGGCGCTCGGTGGCGTCGTCGCGGCGGTTAAGCACCACGTCCTCGCAGGCCTCGCGCAGCTCCGGCTCGATCTCGCTATAGGGCGCGAGCTGGCCGGCATTGACGATGCCCATGTCCATGCCCGCCGAAATGGCGTGGTACAGGAACACGGCGTGCATCGCCTCGCGCACCTGCTCATTGCCGCGGAACGAGAAGCTGAGATTGGACACGCCGCCGGAGATATGGGCGTGCGGCAGCTGCTGGCGGATGGCGCGGACCGCCTCGATGAAGGCGACGCCATAGCCGGCATGCTCCTCGATGCCGGTCGCCACCGCGAAGATGTTGGGATCGAAGATGATGTCCTCGGGGGGAAAGCCGACCTCGTCGACGAGGATGCGGTAGGCCCGCGAGCAGATTTCCACCTTGCGCTCATAGGTGTCGGCCTGGCCCTGCTCGTCAAAGGCCATCACCACAACGGCGGCGCCATAGGCGCGCACCAGCCGGGCATGGTGGCGGAACGCCTCCTCGCCTTCCTTCATCGAGATCGAATTGACGATGCCCTTGCCCTGGATGCACTTCAGCCCGGCCTCGATGACGCTCCACTTGGAGCTGTCGACCATGACAGGCACGCGGGCGATATCCGGCTCGGCGGCGAGCAGATTGAGGAAGGTCACCATCGCCTTCTCGGAATCGAGCAGGCCTTCATCCATGTTGATGTCGATGACCTGGGCGCCGTTCTCCACCTGGTCGCGCGCCACCGCCAGCGCGGCGGTGTAGTCGCCATTGGTGATGAGCTTGCGGAAGCGGGCCGAGCCGGTGACGTTGGTACGCTCGCCGACATTGACGAAGGGAATGATCGGGGTGAGCTCGAACGGCTCCAGCCCCGACAGCCGCAGCATCGGCTCAATTTCGGGCACGACGCGCGGCGCGTGCGGGGCCACCGCATCGGCAATGGCGCGGATATGGTCCGGCGTGGTGCCGCAGCAGCCGCCGACGATGTTCACCAGCCCTGAGGCCGCGAACTCGCCGACCAGCTTCGCCATCGCCGCCGGGCTCTCGTCGTACAGGCCGAATTCATTGGGCAGGCCGGCATTGGGATAGGCGCAGACCAGCGTGTCAGCGAGGCGCGAGAGCTCGTCGATATGGGCGCGCATCTCCTTGGCGCCGAGCGCGCAGTTCAGCCCGATGGAGAAGGGCTGGGCATGCCGCAGCGAGTTCCAGAACGCCGCCGGAGTCTGGCCCGACAAGGTGCGGCCGGAAAGATCGGTAATCGTGCCGGAGATCATGACCGGCACGCGGATGCCGCGCTCCTGGAACAGCCGCTCGATGGCGAACACCGCCGCCTTGGCGTTCAGCGTGTCGAAGATGGTTTCGATCAGCAGCAGGTCCGCCCCGCCATCGAGCAGCGACGCCGCCTGTTCGCCATAGGCGGTGGCCAACTCGTCGAAGGAGGTGGCGCGGAAGCCGGGGTCGTTCACATCGGGCGAGATCGAGGCGGTGCGGTTGGTCGGCCCGATGGCGCCGGCGACGAAGCGGCGGCGGCCGTCCTTTTCCTGAGCGAGGCGCGCGGCCTCCTTGGCGAGGCGGGCGCCCTCGAAATTGATCTCATGCACCAGACTCTCCATGCCGTAATCGGCCATGGCGATGGTGGTGCCGGAAAAGGTGTTGGTCTCGACGATATCAGCCCCGGCCAGGAAATAGGCGAGGTGAATGTCGCGCACCGCATCGGGGGCGGTGAGGTTGAGCAGGTCGTTATTGCCCTTGAGGTCGCGGTTCCACGCCTTGAACCGCTCGCCGCGATAGCCGGCCTCATCCAGCTTCAATTGCTGGATCATCGTGCCCATGGCGCCGTCGAGCACAAGGATGCGCTCGCGCGCCGCCTGATGCAGGGCGTCGAGGGTGTCGGCGGTCAAGGTCGGGGCGTTGGCCATGACAGAGCACTTTCTACTCCCTCTCCCCGTCGGGGAGAGGGTTGGGAGTGAGGGGCTGCGGCGCGAACCCATGGGGTCGACGCCATCACCCCGTCGCGTTACAGGTCAATGACCCTTTTCGAGCTTTTCGAGACGCTTCTCGATCGCTTCGATGCGGTCCTCGAATTCGGCGGAGGCGTAGCGGCCGAGCACGGATTCACCATGCATGGCCTGCTTCAGGCTTTCGATCTTCTTATTGACAGACTCGAAGCCCGCACGGGTCTCTCTGCGGCTTTCCGCGACTTCCATTTTGGTATTCGCAATCTCCGCGCGGATCTCGCGCAGCAGCGTCAGGATGAAGTTGTCCGGCTCGCTCATCGACCGTCTCCGCAGAATGCCCCTACTATATGGCATTCCGACGCGAAATTCTCATGCCGCCGCCGCCCCGTTGCCCTGCCCGCTCGCGCCGTTGACCTCCTGCGGCGGGCGGATGCCGAGCAGATGGCAGATGGCGTAGACGAGATCCGCGCGGTTGAGGGTGTAAAAGTGGAACTCGGTGACGCCGCGGTCCACCAGATCGAACACCTGCTCGGCCGCCACCGCGGCGGCGATCAGCTTGCGGGTCTCGGGGTCGTTGTCGAGGCCCTCGAAGCGGGCGGCCAGCCAGTCCGGCATGTAGGTGCCGGTTTTCTCCGAGAAGTTCTTCGCCTGCTTGAAGTTCGACACCGGCAGGATGCCCGGCACGATCGGCACGTCGATGCCGCGCGCACGCGCCTTGTCGAGAAAAGCGAAATACAGGTCGTTGTCGAAGAAGCACTGGGTGATGGCGCGCGTCGCCCCGGCATCCACCTTGGCGGCGAGGATGTCGAGATCGGTGTCGAAGCTCGGGCTTTCCGGGTGCTTCTCGGGATAGGCGGAGACCGACACCTCGAAATTGGCGCTGCGGCGGATGCCGGCGACCAGATCGGCCGTGGTGCGGTAGCCCTCGCCATGCGGCTCATAGGTCTGGCCGACGCCGCCCGGCGGATCCCCCCGCAGCGCGACGATGTGGCGGACGCCGGCGTCCCAATAGCCGCGCACCACCTCGTCGACCTCGCCCTTGGTGGCGGAGACGCAGGTGAGATGCGCCGCCGGCGCCAGGCGTGTCTCCTTGACGATGCGCTCCACCGTGGTGTGGGTGCGCTCGCGGGTGGAGCCGCCGGCGCCATAGGTGACCGAGACGAATTTCGGTGCCAGCGGCGCCAGACGGGTGATGGAGTTCCACAGCGTGGCCTCCATCTCGGGCGTCTTCGGCGGAAAGAACTCGAACGAGACCGAAATGGGCCGCCCGCCGGCGCGGCGGCTGCGGCGCTCGACATCCGACGACATCAGGCGACCTCCTGCTTTTGTGGGGCATCGGCCAGCACGACACGCGGGTCGCGGGCCAGCCAGAGCGAAACGGTAAGCCGGCCCTCCCCGGACTTTCCCGGGTCCTTGGGGGCGAGCAGGCGATGGGACTGTGGCACGAGGCCGGCCTGGGCGAGCCAGCTCTCCATGATTTCAGGCGCGAAGCCGAGCCGGCGATGGGCGTGCTGCTCGCGCAGGAATTCGAGGTCGTGCGGATCGAAATCGACCACCAGCAGCCGCCCGCCGGGGCGCAGCACCCGCGCCGCTTCCTTGATGGCGCGCGGGGCGTCCTCCAGAAAGTGCAGCACCTGGTGCACGATCACCACGTCGAACGCATCACGCGGCAAAGCGAGATTATAGATGTCGCCCTGCCGCACCGTGGCGTTGCGCACCCCGGCGCGGTCGAGATTGGCCCGCGCCACCGCCAGCATCTCGGCGGAGAGATCGATGCCGACGCCGCGCTCCATCTCGTCGGCGAACAGCTCCAGAATGCGGCCGGTGCCGGTGCCGAGATCGAGCAAGCTGCCGATGCGCCCGCCTGACAGGGCGGCATGGATCGCCGCCTCCACCTGCTCCTCCGGCGCGTGCAGGCGGCGAATGGCGTCCCATTCATGGGCATGGGCGCGGAAATATTCCTGCGCGTGGGCGGCGCGGGCGGCACGCACCGCCTCCAGCCGCTCGCGGTCGCGCAAAAGGACGGTGTCGCCGGACGCCATCAGCGCCAGCAGCGCGTCGGTCAGCGCCGCACCGGGGGTGTCGACCGCGCGGCGATAGAACACCCAGCTGGCTTCGCGGAACCGCTCGACCAGCCCCGCCTCCGCCAGCAGCTTGAGATGGCGCGAGATTCGCGGCTGCGATTGGCCCAGAATCTCGGTAAGCTCGGAAACGGTCAGCTCGCCCTCGCCGATCAGCGCCAGCAGGCGCAGGCGCGTGTCCTCGCCGGCCGCCTTGAGGCCGTCGAGAAGCAGCGGGAAGCTGAGCGGGGAGACGGTCACGAGACCTCCGAGAGAGATATAAAGATATGTTTATGTCTTATTTTACCCAAACGCAAGAGGTTGCCGCAGTCCATGCGCGGGGTTGATGGGGACGGCGTCGATGTGCCCGCTGCGGGTGCAGGCGACGAGGCCGCTGCGGCTGGCGACTTCGGCGTCCGGCCGGGCGAGGTCACAGTGGACCTGCCGGCGACGCCCGATGCCGGGCTCTATTTCATCGGCCGCATCCGCACGCCCTGGACCCGGCGCGCCGACTGCCCGAAGAACGCCCATGAGGCCATGGCGCGGCAGGAAGTGTGCACGGTGGAGATCGACCCCGCCTTCCGGCCGGCGCTGGCGGGGCTGGAGGGCACCACCCATCTCTGGCTGCTCTATTTCATGGACAAGGCGCCGCGAAATCTCGTGGTGCAGACACCCCGCCGCTATGGCACCGGGCGCGGCACCTTCGCGCTGCGCAGCCCGGCGCGGCCCAACCCGATCGCACTTAGCGCGGTGAAGCTGCTCGGCATCGATGGCGGCACGCTGACGGTGATCGGCGCGGACTGCCTCGACGGCACGCCGCTTCTGGACATCAAGCCCTATTTCGCCTCCACCGACTGCCACCCCGACGCGACAGTCGGCTGGCACCGCGACCGCGACGCGGAAGCCCCGCCGGCGCCCGGTTGAGGTGTGGCCCGGCTGCATCAGCCCCGCGCCTTGCGCATAGCAGCCCGGAACGCTCTATTTCGTGAGGGCTTATGGTCTTGAACCTGCCTTGATCCTGCGTCATTCCCCTCGGCAGAAACATTTCCGCGCATTTCCGCGCCGACAGATTCGATTAAGGCTTGATGATGCTCGTTCGCCTCGGTTTCGTTCCCGCTGTCGCCTTCTCGGTACTGGCATCGGTCGGCACCGCCGCAGCCCAGTATTATCCCGTCGAGGGCCAGGACCCCGCCGCTCAGGGCGGTTCGGCCTATGAGGCGGCGGGAAGCCGCGCGATCGAGGATGTCGAGGTTCCGGCGGCCTATGATCCCTATGGTGCGCCCGCCAATGGCGCCCCGGCCCAGACCTACCAGCAGCCCCAAGCCGCCTATGGCACCCCGCCCGGCGTGCGCGACCCCTATGCCGCGCCGGCCCCGGGCGTACCGGCGGTCGCCAATGCTCCCTATGCTGACCCCTCGCGCCAGCCCACCGGCTACCCCCCGGGCGCCTATTCCGGCCAGCAGCCGGCCGGCATGGCCTCGCCCTATGGCCAGAATGCCGCCGCGCCCGCCCAGCAGCCCAGCTATGCCCAGCCCCATTACGGCCAGCCCGCCGCCTATGGCCAGCCGCCGGCCCCCGTGCAGGGCAACGGCGCCAATACCTATGGCGCCAACGGTTCCAGCGTCGCCATGCTGCCGCCCGAGGACCAGCCGGAGGAAGGCCCGCCCAAGGAACTTCCCGCCCATCTCAAGCACCAGGTGGTCGACTATGTGACGAAGGAGGCCCCGGGCACCATCGTTATCGATACGCCGAACACCTACCTCTATTACGTGCTGCCCGGCGGCAAGGCCGAGCGCTACGGCATCGGCGTTGGCCGCGAAGGCTTCACCTGGGCCGGCGCGGAAAAGATCAGCCGCAAGGCGGAATGGCCGGATTGGCGCCCGCCGGCGGAAATGATCGAGCGCCAGCCCTATCTGCCGCGCTTCATGGCCGGCGGCCCGGGCAACCCGATGGGCGCGCGCGCGCTCTATCTCGGCGGCACGATCTACCGCATCCACGGCACCAACCAGCCCTCCACCATCGGCCAATTCATGTCGTCGGGCTGCATCCGCATGCTGAACGAGGATGTGGAAGCGCTGTTCGACAAGGTGAAGGTCGGAACCAAGGTGGTGGTTCTGCCCGGCAACCCGCCGGCCACCGCCGCCGACGGCATGCCGGCCACCGCCACCGCGCCGGCCGATACCGGTTTCGCCGTCCGCTGAGCGGGCGCGCCGGCCATGGCCGGCATGAGACAAAGCAAAGGCCGGATCGCCCCGCGATCCGGCCTTTGCGTTCAGGAGGTCCAGACGCGCTGCGCCGGCACGCGGACACTGATCGGCGTGCCGGGCTTGAGCGTGCCGGCCCGCTCGACCCAGGCGACCAGCCCGCGCAGCCCCTTCGCGACTTTGGCAAAGCCGAGATCGGCGGCTTCCTGCCCGGTCTGTGCGGCAATCGCCGCCCCGGCATGGCGGCAGGGCGCGTTCTCCCCCTCCACCACCAGCGCCGCCCCGCCCTCGAAATGCAGCCTTGTGCCCGGCGGCAGGCCGGTGAGGCGCGGCACGCCCTCGATCAGCAGATTGGCGCCGATCCATTCCGGCGCGATCTGCGCCAGCCCAAGGCGACGGGCGATCTCGGCCAGCTCGTCCGGCGCGACCAGCGAGACCTGCCGCGTGTTGCGGAGCGGCGTGCCGCGCGGGTACCACGGCACGCGCGAATCCGCGGCACGGCTGAACCCGGCATGGCGATCACCAAGGATGCCTTCCAGCGTGACGACGAGCCCTTCCACGTCGCGGGTGGCAAAGCCCGGCCCGTCGGCGAGCAGCGCGCGCGCCAGATGCCCGGTGAGGCGACGGCCCGGCAGCGCCGCCGGCGCGCCGAACAGGTCGAGCGGGGGGTGATCGGTGGGAGTGCGGGGCGCGCGCGTCATCGCGGGGCCCGGTCAGGGTTCGACATCTGGTTATTCCATGACTACAGCTCGGCAGCGCCTGTCTATACGATAGGGCGCTCGTTCAGGACGAGTCGCTGGAACTCCGGAGGCGGGACGTCGTTACCGCGCTGCCGGTGTAGCGGGCAAGAATGAGGATCGACCACATGGCTTCGCAAACGGGCTCCCTCTCGCCGACACCGGGCGGCATGGTCGCCGGGCATCTTTCCGAGCTGCGCGCCAAATGGGGGTGGTTCGTCGCCCTCGGCCTGCTCATGGTCATGGCCGGCGCCATCGCGCTCGGCAATCTCGTGCTCAGCACCGTGGTGTCTGTGCTCTATATCGGCGTGATGATGGCCGTTTCCGGCGGCGCCCAGGTGATCCATGCCTTCCAGGTCAAGACCTGGGGCGCCTTCGCCTTCTGGCTGCTCGACGGCCTGCTGTTTCTCGCCGCCGGCCTCGTCTGCATCTTCGTGCCGATGGTCGCCGCCGAATTCCTCACCCTGTTCCTCGGCGTCTCGCTGATCATCGGCGGCGCGTTCCGCCTCGTCGCCGCCTTCCAGCTGCGCCCGGCCGATGGCTGGGGCTGGATCGCCTTCTCCGCCGCGATCGCCGTCCTGCTCGGCATTGAGATCATCGCGGGCTGGCCGGTCAGCGGGCTATGGGTGCTCGGCCTGCTGCTCGGCATCGACCTGGTGTTCAATGGCATCGCCGTGCTGTTCCTCGGCTTCGGCCTGAAGAAATAGCCCCTGCCGGTGCCTGCGCCCCTCGCCGCGACGGCGAACACTCCCGTGGAGCCGGCCGAAAGGCCGGCCCCACCCACCGCCTCCGGGCGCGATCTGCGGCTCGACCTGTTCCGCGGGCTGGCGCTGTGGTTCATTTTCCTGAACCATGTGCCCAACAATGTCGGCAACTGGATCACCAACCGCAATTTCGGCTTTTCCGACGCCACCGAGATCTTCGTCTTCATCTCCGGCTACACCGCCGCCATGGTCTATGGGCGCCAGCTCGATGCCAGCGGCGTGCTCGTCACCTCGGCGCGCATCCTGCGCCGGGCGTGGCAGCTTTATGTCGCCTTCATCTTCCTGTTCGTCATCTATCTCGCCGAAATCTCCTATGTGGTCGGCAGCTTCGAGAACCCGCTCTACGCCGAGGAAATGGGCGCGCTGCAGTTCCTCGCCGAGCCCGACGTGGCACTGGTGCAGGCGCTGCTGCTGAAGTTCCGCCCGGCCAATATGGACGTGCTGCCGCTCTACATCGTGCTGCTGGCGACCTTCCCGCCGATCCTGTGGGCGCTGAAGCGCTGGGCCGATGCGACGCTCCTCGCCTCCTTCCTGTTGTGGCTCGCCGTCCAGTTTCTCGGCTTCAACCTGCCGGGCTATCCCGACGACCGGATGTGGTTCTTCAACCCCTTCGCCTGGCAGCTGATGTTCGTGTTTGGCGGCTGGTGTGGGCTCGGCGGCAGCGACCGGCTGGCGCGGCTGGTGCATGCGCGGGCGGTGCTGGTGCTGTCGGTGCTCTATCTCGCGCTTTCATTGGCAGTGGTGACGAGCTGGTACTGGCCCCCGCTGGAAGGGCTGGTGCCGCCAGCCATTGGCGATATCATCTACCCCATCAGCAAGACCGACCTCTCGGTGCTGCGCTTCCTGCACTTTCTGGCACTGGCGGTGGTAATCGTCAGGCTGATACCGGTGCAGGCGCCATTTCTGCGCTGGGAAGCGGTGAGGCCGCTCATCATGTGCGGCCAGCACTCGCTTGAAGTGTTCTGTTTCGGTGTCTTCCTTTCTTTTGCCGCACATTTCGTGCTGAACGAGGTTTCCGGCACCGTGCTCATGCAGCTGACGATGAGCGTGTCCGGCATCGCCTTAATGGTAGGTCTCTCGGCAGTGCTGTCGTGGTATGCTCGCGCCGAGCGCGACAGAGCGGCGCGCAAGAAGGCTGGCTAGCGCGGTTCGACGTGGAACGCTGGATCTGGGGTATTTTGTTCGCAAGCGTCCTTTCCTTGGGCGGCGCCTCTGGCGTCGCAGCCGAGACGGCCAAGGTGTGCGCGGCGCCCTCCGCTCTCACCCGGGCCGGCTTTTCCCTGCCGCGCCTGGCGCGCTCGCTGGAGAAGAAGGAGCCGACCACCATCCTGGTGGTGAACAGCGCCACAACGACCAAGCGGCTGACCGATGCCGGCGCTGCGGGCAGCAAGAGCGTCGCCCTGCGCAGCTTCCCCAGCTATATCGAGGAGACGCTGCGCGCCCGCTATCCCGAGGGCGGGGTGGTGGTGACGACCCGCAGCCAGCCGCGCGCCACCGCCGAGACCATCCGCGACGAACTGCCGGCGATGCTGGCGGAAGCCCGGCCGGCGCTGGTGATCTGGCAGACCGGCACCTTCGACGCCATTCTGGGCGCCGAGACCTCTATTTTCTCCGACGCGGTGGACACCGGCATCGGCTATGTCCACGACGCTGGCGCCGATCTCATCCTGGTCAGCCCGCAATACAGCCCGCGCACCGACTTCGCCTTCGATATCGGCGCCTATACCAACGCGCTGCGCTGGGCGGCGCGTCTGGGCGGGGTGCCGTTCTTTGACCGCTACGCCATCATGCATTTCTGGGAAGACGAAGGCATTTTCGACTTCGACACCGCACGCCCCTCCCCCTCGCTGTTCGACGATGTGCATAGCTGCATCGGCCGCCTTCTGGTCGGCATGATCGTCGACGGCGTCGACCTCAGAACGCTCGGTTCCCGCTAGATGCACCTGCGCCTTCTCGCCCCCCTCGCCTTCTCAGCCCTCTTCCTCACCACCGCCCTGCCGGCGGCGGCGCAGACGGTGATCCCGGCCAGTTGCCCGGCGGCGAAGACGCTCGCCAAGCTCAACGCGCCGCTCGCCCGCACCTCGGCCCGGCTGCGCGCCGGCGAGAAGGTGGTGATCGTCGCCATCGGCTCTTCCTCCACCGCCGGGGCGGGGGCGAGCGTGCCCGATGCCGCCTATCCCAACCGGCTGCAGGCGATGCTGCGCGAGCGCTTTCCCGCCGCCGATATCAGCGTCGTCAATCGCGGCATTAACGGGCAGGATGCGCCGGAAATGCTGGCGCGCTTCGACAGCGATGTCGCGGCGCTGAAGCCGACGCTGGTGATCTGGCAGTCCGGGGTGAACGCCCTGTTCCGCGAGGGCGGCCTCGCCGCCGCCGACGCGCTGCTGCACGAGGCGATCGCCCGGGTGAAGGCGATCGGCGCCGATCTCGTGCTGGTCGACCCGCAATACGCCCCGCGCGTGCTCGCCGACGCCGATAGCGGGCCGATGGTGAACCTCATCGCCAAGGTGGCGGCGGAAGAAGGCGTGGCGGTCTATCCGCGCTTCGCGCTGATGCGCGACTGGCACGAAAAGGCATCCATGGGCTTCGAGTCCTTCCTTTGGAAGGACCAGTTCCACATGAATGACTGGGGCTATAACTGCTTCGCCCGCGACCTCGGCCGGGCCCTCGTCGCCAATATCGACTCGCAGCAGCGCTCCGCCGATGTGAGCGCGCCCACCTCACCGGTGGCGACAAAGCCGGTGGCGGCATCTGTCGCCCTGCCGGTGTCGGCCAGCGCGCCCTAAGCGAAGCGATCAAGCGTAACCCTGAGCGAAGCGATCAAGCATCTCCAGGAACGGCCGGCTCATTCGTCGCCCTTGCCGGAAAACGCCCCGCCGAAGCGCTTCATCACCGCGTCGCGCGCCTTCAGCACGCGGCGCTCGTAATCTTCCGCCATCGGTTCGGTAAGCACGCTTTCCAGCCCGGCGAGCAGCGCCCACAGAGCGGGGATTTCCGCCTCATCCTCGATGAAGTCGGCCATCGCCTCGCCATCGGCGTCATCCACCGTGCGCGAGAGGAACTCGAACAGCACGACGGCGACCGAGCGGTCGATGACAAGCGTGATTTCGTCGTCCGGCGCCTCGGCCATGGAATGTCCCCGTGCGAGAGTGTTTCCTTCCTATCGTCCGGTCACGCCGCGATGACAAGCCCATGCCTTGTCACGCCGCGATGACAAGCCCACGCCTTGTCACGCCGCGATGACAAGCCGGCCGACGGGCCGGCCTCTCACGCCACGATGACTCGTCCCGGTGGCGTGGCCCGGCTTGCAATCGCCGCCCCGCCGTGCTGACCCTTGCGCGAAACCGGGGAGAAGCATGATGGCGGCTGCGGACGATCTGAGGACGGTCAGGGATTTCGTGCGCTATGGGGTCAGCCGGTTCACCGAGGCCCGGCTGGCTTTCGGCCATGGCACCAGCGAGGCGCTTGATGAGGCGGCCTTCATGGTGCTGGAGGGGCTGCACCTGCCGGTGGACGAGCTCTCGCCCTGGCTCGATGCGCGGCTGACCATGGAGGAGCGCGCGCGTCTGGCCGATCTGATCGAGCGGCGCTGCACCACCCGCCAGCCGGCAGCCTATCTCCTCGGGCGCACCTATATTGGCGGCGTGCCGTTCCGCTCCGATCCGCGCGCCATCGTGCCGCGTTCCTTCATCGGCGAGCTGATGGCCGGCGAGCTGTTCACCGGCGGCGACTTCTCGCTGGTGCCGCAGCCGGAGAGCGTCGGCCGCGTGCTGGACCTGTGCACGGGCTCGGGCTGCCTCGCCATTCTCGCCGCCATGACCTTCCCCAATGCGCAGGTGGACGGCGTCGACCTCTCGCCCGATGCCCTCGCCCTCGCGACGGAAAACGTCGCCGAGCATGAACTGGCCGAGCGCGTGCGGTTGATCGAGGGCGATCTGTTCGGCCCTCTGGCGGGCGAGGTCTACGACCTCATCATCACCAACCCGCCCTATGTGGACGAGGACGCGATGGCGGCGCTGCCGGCGGAATACCGCCACGAACCGAGCCTCGCCTTTGCCGGCGGGCCGGACGGGCTCGATATCGTGCGCCGCATCCTCGCCGAGGCGCCAGCATATCTGACGCCCGGCGGCGGCCTCATCTGCGAATTCGGCACCGGCAAGGAAATATTGGAGGCCGAATACCCCCATCTGCCTTTCCTCTGGCTCGACACCGAGGATAGCGAGGGCGAGGTGTTCTGGCTGTCCGCCGCCGACCTCACGGTCAACGCCGATCTGCGCGTCATCAACCGCATGCCGCGCTGAACCCGCTTCGTCATCCCGGAACGGCCATCGGCCGTCTCCGGGATCGGGTGCCGCGCCTCAGCCGCCCTTCTTCATATGCGCCAGCACGGCCGCGTCGGGCCAGCAATCCACAGGGAGACCGTTGGCCTTCTGGTAGGCGCCGAGCGCGGCGCGGGTCTTCATGCCGGCCTTGCCGTCGATCTTCTCGGCATAGAAGCCTTCGCGCGCCAGAACCTTCTGCATGAATTCGAGATCGCGCGTCTTCACCAGCGCGATCTTCTCCCAATCATGGGCGAAGGGCCGGTCATCCTCGATGCGGTCGGCGAGATGGCCGACATAGAGCACATAGAGATCGGCGAAATTGTAGCTCTTGAGCACGAAGTAATTGGCCGGGGTCAGGAAGGCCGGTCCATAGGGCCCGGCCGGCATGATGATGGAGGCCTCGTCCTTCAGCGCCGCCGGCGTCACCCGGCGCCCGTCGGCAATTCTGACGCCCCGCTTCAGCCATTCGCCGATCGGCCGCTGCACCTCCGGCTCCGCCTGCGTGCAGTCGAAGCCTTGCGGCAGGGTGATTTCATAGGCCCAGCGCTTGCCGCTCTGCCAGCCCTTTTCCTTGAGCAGGCTGGCGGTGGCGGCCAGCGCCTCCGGCACATTGCTCCAGATATTCGCGGTGCCGTCGCCATCGAGATCGACGCCATAGGCGAGATAGCCGGTGGGCAGGAACTGGGTGAGCCCCATCGCCCCGGCCCAGGAGCTTTTCATGCCGGCGCGGGTGACATGCCCCTCGTCGAGGATCTTCAGCGCGGCGAGGAATTCGGACCGGAACTCCTCCTTGCGGCGGCCGACATAGGCCTGCGTCGCCAGCACCCGCAGCGCATCATGGCTGAGCTTGGCGCCGCCATAGGAAGTCTCGCGCGCCCAGATGGCGAGCAGGATCGGCCCCGGCACGCCGAACTGGCGTTCAAGCGCCGCGAGCTGCGTGCGGTACTGCGCCGCCAGCGTGCGCCCGCGCGCGGCATAGCTGGCGATCGCCTTGTCGGAGACATAGGCGGCCGGCGTCTGCACGAATTCCGCCTGCCGGTCCGGCGCCTTGGGCTTGCCGGGCAGCGCGAGGTCGGGCAGCGAGAAGTCCGGCTCCAGCCCGGCCGTCTCGCGCTCGAAGGTGGCGCGGGAAATGCCCATGGCCTGCGCCGCCGGCCATTGCGCGGCGAGCCAGCGCTCGAATCCGGCATCGGCGAGCGCCGGCCCGGCGAGGACGAGAAGCGAGAGGGCGGCGGCGAGAAGGGGGCGGCGGAGCGAGTGGAACATCATGCCCCTGAAATAGCGCAGATCGCGCCCGCTGCGAATGACGGCCGTGCCGGGCCGCTCAGCGCACCGCGACGATGAACAGCCGGGGAAAGCGCAGCAGCACCTTTCCGTCGACGCGGGCGGGATAGGCCTGCGCCAGCCGCGCGGTGTAGTCGGCAAGGAAGGCGGCGCGCTCGGCCTCATCAAGCGGCGCGAGATAGCGCCGCAGCCCGGTGGAGCGGAACCATTCGGCGATGGCGTCGGGCCCGGCCAGAGGGTGGTTGTAGAGCGTGTGCCAGATGTCGACATGGCGGGCCAGCGGCACCAGCCGGTCGTAATAGGCGCCGACACCGGGCAGCCGGTCGCGCGCCACGCCAGAAACGCGCTCCGCCCAGGGACCGGCAGCGGCGGCCTCTTCCATCAGCAGATGCGAGGGCTCGTTCACATTATCAGGCATCTGGACCGCCAGCACCCCGCCCTGCGGCAGCGCCGCCAGCAGCCGCGCCAGCACGTCGAGATGGTCCGGCACCCATTGGAACACGGCATTGGCGAAGAGGAGATCGGTGCCCTCGGGCGGCTGCCAGGTGGCGAGATCTCCGAGCTCGAAGCGGGCGCCCGGCAGGCGGGCGCGGGCCTGCTCAATCATGGCGGGGGAGTTGTCGACGCCGATCACCTCGGCATCAGGCCAGCGCTGCGCCAGCAGCTCGGTCGAATTGCCCGGCCCGCAGCCGAGATCGACCACGCGGCGAGGCCGGGCGAGCGGCACCCGCGCCAGCAGGTCGCGCGGCGGCCGGGTGCGCTCGTCTTCGAACTTCAGATAGAGGGCGGGGTTCCAGTCTTCGGCCATCGCCGCCCTCCTTCTCTGTGTTGGTCAGCGCGTCAGCTTCTTGTGCTTCATCCGGTGCGGGATGATCTCGTCGACGCCGAGGCGGCGCTTCTTGTCTTCCTCGTAGTCGTGGAAGTTGCCCTCGAACCACTCGACATGGCCGTCGCCCTCGAAGGCCAGCATGTGGGTGGCGATGCGGTCGAGGAAGAAGCGGTCATGCGAGATGATGACCGCGCAGCCGGCGAAGTCTTCCAGCGCCTCTTCCAGCGCGCGCAGCGTCTCGACGTCGAGATCGTTGGTCGGTTCGTCCAGCAGCAGGACGTTGGCGCCCTGCTGAAGGATGCGGGCGAGATGCACGCGGTTGCGCTCGCCGCCCGAGAGCATGCCGACCTTCTTCTGCTGGTCGCCACCCTTGAAGTTGAAGGCACCGCAATAGGCACGCGAATTGATCTCGCGCTTGCCGAGATAGAGCACCTCATTGCCGCCGGAGATTTCCTCCCACACGGTCTTCTTGTCGTTCAGCGCATCGCGGTTCTGGTCGACATAGCCGAGCTGCACGCTGTCGCCGACGGTGATCGAGCCGGCATCCGGCGTCTCCAGCCCGTTGATCATGCGGAACAGCGTGGTCTTGCCGGCGCCGTTCGGGCCGATCACGCCGACAATGCCGCCCGGCGGCAGCTTGAAGGAGAGGTCGTCGATCAGCAGCTTGTCCCCGAACGACTTGGTGAGGCCGTTGAACTCGATGACGTTGTTGCCGAGCCGCTCGGACACCGGAATGACGATCTGCGCGGTGGTCGGGCCCTTCTCGGACGCCTTCTTCACCAGGTCGTCATAGCGCTGGATACGCGCCTTGTTCTTGGCCTGACGGGCCTTCGGGGAGGCCCCCATCCACTCCGCCTCGGAGGCGATCGCGCGCTGGCGGGCCTCGTCCTCGCGGTTTTCCTGCGCCATGCGCTTGGCCTTCTGCGCCAGCCACGAGGAATAGTTGCCCTCATAGGGAATGCCGCGGCCGCGATCGAGTTCGAGAATCCAGCCGGTCACATTGTCGAGGAAGTAGCGGTCATGGGTGACGATCAGGATCGCGCCGGGATAGCTGCGCAGATGGCCTTCGAGCCAATTGGTGGTCTCGGCGTCGAGATGGTTGGTCGGCTCGTCCAGCAGCAGCAGCTCGGGCTGCGAAAGCAGCAGCTGGCACAGCGCCACGCGGCGCCGCTCGCCGCCGGAGAGCTTCGACACGTCGGAGCCTTCCTCCGGGCAGCCGAGCGCGTCCATCGCCTGGTCGACCTTGCTGTCGAGGTCCCACAGGCCCTGGCCTTCGATCTCGTCCTGGAGGGCGGTCATCTCGTCCGCCGTCTCCTCGGAATAGTTCATTGCCAGTTCGTTGTAGCGGTCGAGAATTCCCTTCTGCTTGGCGACGCCGAGCATCACATTCTCACGCACCGAGAGGGTCGGGTCGAGCAGCGGCTCCTGCGGCAGGTAGCCGACACGCGCGCCTTCCGCGACCCAGGCCTCGCCGGAAAAGTCCTTGTCCATCCCGGCCATGATCTTGAGCAGGGTGGACTTACCCGAGCCGTTGGCACCGAGGATGCCGATCTTGGCGTCGGGGTAGAAGGAGAGGTGCACGTTGTCGAGCACCTTCTTGCCGCCCGGATAGGCCTTGGTCATGCCGTGCATGTGGTAGATGTATTGATACGAAGCCATGTCCAAATCCTGCGCGTGCGGGCGAGCCGAGATGGGGCCGCGCTGCCGCGGCGTCAAACGGTGTGGGTTGCGCGCTATGTAAACTGCGCACCGTTGAGCGGCAAGGCCGTCCCGCGAAGACCCGCCTGTCTTATGGGCTCCCCGCAGCGCGACGGCGTCGCCCCGGGGCGGCGCGCAAGCGTGCCCCGGGGCGCCAGATCATCATCGCCCGGCCGACGTTTCTGCCCATCCCGGCGCGGCCAACCGGCTTTTTCGACCAAGGTATTGGAACGCCTCTGGCCGTCGGGCGTTGACAGCTGCCGGCACACACGCCGGGCGCAACCCACTATCTTCTTACCTCAAGAAGCCGGAACCGGGCGGGTATACCGACAGCATGGCGACAGAACCAACCGAACCCCTCTCCCTGCTTCCGCGCCCCGACTGGGCCCTCTTCCTCGACATTGACGGCACCCTGATCGAGCACGCCGACCATCCCGAGGGCGTGAGCATTCCCACCGGCCTGCCGGACCTGCTGGCGCACCTGCAAGTGGCGCTGGACGGCGCGGTAGCACTGGTTTCGGGGCGCACCATCGACTGGATGGACCGCCGCTTTGCCCCCACCCGCCTCGCCGCTTCCGGCCAGCATGGGGCCGAGGTGCGCCTTGCCCCCGACGCGCCCTCCGTGCCGATTCCCCTGCCGCGCTGGCGCCAGCCGCTGGAAGAGGCGCTGAGCACCGTCCTCGCCACGTGGCCCGGCGTCTTCGTCGAGCATAAGCCGTTGTCGCTGGCGGTGCATTTCCGCGCCGTGCCGGATTTCGGCGAGGCGATCATGGACAAGGTGATGGAGATCGGCACCGGCATCGATGGCGGGGTCGAGTTTCTCAAGGGCAAATATGTCATCGAGGTCCGGCAGGCCGGCCGCAACAAGGGCACGGCGGTGGCCGAGCTGATGAACTCGGCGCTGTTCACCGGCCGCCGCCCGGTATTTCTGGGCGACGATGTGACCGATGAGGACGGCTTCCGCGCCGTCCGCGCCGCAGGCGGCCTCGCCTTTGCCGTCGGCGCCCGCCCGACCGATCAGGCCGATTTCCGGCTGGCCTCGCCGAGCGAGGTGCGCCGCTGGCTGACCGACCTTCCCAAGGCACTGGAGCGCGTGGATTCGTGAGCACCCATCTCGACCTGGCCGCCATCGGCAACGGCACCATCGCCGCGCTGATCGACCGCAACGGGCGCATCGGCTGGTGCTGCTGGCCGCGCATTGACGGCGACCCGGTGTTCTCCTCGCTGCTCGGCGGTGCCGAGCCGGAAGCCGGCTTCTTCGATGTGGTGCTGGAGGGGCAGGTCAAGGCGACGCGCCGCTACCAGACCAACAGCGCCATCATCGAGACCATTCTGGAGAACGACCAGGGCGCCAAGCTGCGGATCATCGACTTCGCCCCGCGCTTCAAGCTCTATGACCGCATCTACCGCCCCGCCATGCTGGTGCGCCGCATCGAGCCGATTACCGGCATGTGCCGGGTAACGCTGCGGCTGCGCCCGCATTTCAACTGGGGCGAACAGCGGCCGGCGCCGGTGCGCGGCTCCAACCACATGCGCTTTTCCGGCGACGACGTGACGCTGCGCGCCACCACGGACCTGCCCATCGTCTATGTGATGGAGGAACGCCCCTTCGTGCTCAGCAAGCCGGCGACGCTGGTGCTGGGGCCGGACGAGCCCTTCCCCGCCAGCATCGCCGACACCACGCGCGGCTTCGAGGAGAAGACCCGCGAGTACTGGCACGAATGGGTGCGCTACCTCTCCATTCCCTATGAATGGCAGGACGCGGTGATCCGCGCCGCCATCTCGCTCAAGCTCTGCGCCTTCGAGGAGACCGGCGGCATCGTGGCCGCGCTCACCACCTCGATTCCCGAGGCGCCGCACTCGATCCGCAACTGGGACTACCGCCACTGCTGGCTGCGCGATTCCTATTTCACCGTGCGGGCGCTGAACATGCTCGGCGCCACCCGCACCATGGAAGACTATATCCGCTACCTCACCACGGTAATCGCCTCCGAGCCCTCGGGCCGGCTGGCGCCGGTCTATTCCATCGTGCCGGGCACGCCGCTGGAGGAGCGCTTCGCACCCGCGCTTTCCGGCTTCCAGGGCATGGGACCGGTGCGCGTCGGCAACCAGGCCGGCGAGCAGGTGCAGAATGACGGCTATGGCCATGTCGTGCTGGCGGCGGCGCAGATGTTCTTCGACGAACGCCTGCCCAACCGCGGCGACAAGGCGCTGTTCGAGCTGCTGGAAGGGGTCGGCGCGCGGGCGGTGGAATTCGCCTTCGAGCCCGATGCCGGCCTGTGGGAGCTGCGCGGCAAGCGGCGGGTGCACACTTTCTCGGCTGTCATGAGCTGGGCGGCCTGCGACCGGCTGGCGCGCATCGCCCGGGTGCTGGACCTGCCCGAGCGGGCGGAATTCTGGACCGTGAACGCCAACGAGATCCGCACCCGCATCATGTCCTTCGCCTGGGACGAGACGCGCGGCTCCTTCGTCGACGCGGAGGAGGACGGCCAGCTCGACGCCAGCCTGCTGCTGCTGGCGGAACTGGGCTTCGTGCGGCCGGACGATCCGCGCTATGTCGCCACGGTGGAGACCATCGGCCGCGAGCTGAAGCGCAACGGCTATCTCATGCGCTATGCGGGCGAGGATGATTTCGGCCTGCCGGAAACCTCCTTCACCATCTGCTCGTTCTGGTATGCCGGCGCGCTCGACCTGATCGGCCGCCGCGACGAGGCGCGCGAGATGTTCACCAGCCTGCTCGCCCGGCGCAACCCGGCGGGGCTGCTGTCCGAGGACATCGACAACCAGACGTTGGAGCTGTGGGGCAATATTCCGCAGACCTATTCCATGGTCGGCCTGATCGATACCGCCATGCGTCTGTCGAAGACATGGGAGGAAGCCTTTTGGCGCGGCTCGTAATCGTCTCGAACCGGGTGGCGTCGCCGAAAGAGCGGGCCGCCAAGGCGGGCGGCCTGGCGGTGGCCCTGCGCGAGGCCCTCAGCGAGCGCGGCGGGCTCTGGTTCGGCTGGAGCGGCGAGACCGAGGTCAACCCGCCGGACGCGCCCAAGGTCTTCCGCTCCGGCCGCGTAACCTATGCCCTGCTCACTCTCGACCCGGAAGACCAGCGCGCCCATTATGCCGGCTACGCCAATGGCACGCTCTGGCCGCTGTGCCATTACCGGCTCGGCCTGCTGACCTTCCGCCGCGCCGACTGGGAGGGCTATCGCCGGGTGAACGAGCACTTCGCCCGCGCTTTGCTGCCGCTGCTGAAGCCCGACGACATCGTCTGGGTGCATGACTATCACTTCATCCCGCTGGCGGCGGAGCTGCGCAAACTCGGCTTCACGGGGCGGATCGGCTATTTCCACCACATTCCCTGGCCGACGCCCGAGGTCTATCTCAGCCTGCCCTCGCATGCGGCGCTGGTGGACGACCTCTCGCATTACGACCTTGTCGGCCTGCAGACCGAGAACGATGTGCGGGCGCTGCTGACCTATATCTCCTCCGAGATCCACGGCTGGATCGCCCCGGGCGGTACGGTGGGGCTGAAGGACCGACGCTTCCGCGTCGCCGCCTACCCGATCGGCATCGACGCCGAAGCCTTCGTCAGCGACGCTCAAAAGTCGGTCGGCAAGGACGAGGAGCGACGCCTTAACGAGAGCCTCGCCGGCCGTATGCTGGCCGTCGGCGTCGACCGGCTGGACTATTCCAAGGGCCTGCCCGGCAAGTTCGCCGCTTTCGGCGAGTTGCTGCGCAGCTACCCCGAGCACCGCTCCAAGGTGACGATGATGCAGGTGGCGCCGCTCTCGCGCAGCGAAGTCGCCGAGTATCAGGCGCTGCGCCGCGAGCTGGAAGAGCTGGGCGGCGCGATCAATGGCGAATTCGCCGAATTCGACTGGGTGCCGCTGCGCTACCTCAACCGCCCGTTCCAGCGCGCCACGCTCGCCGCCATCTATCGGCGCGCCCTGGTGGGAGTGGTGACGCCGCTGCGCGACGGCATGAACCTCGTCGCCAAGGAGTACATCGCGGCGCAGGACCCGGAAGACCCCGGCGTGCTGGTACTCTCGCGCTTTGCCGGCGCGGCGGACGAGCTGAAGGGCTCGCTGCTGGTCAACCCCTACGACATTGAGGGCATGGCGGCGGCGATGGACCGGGCGCTGACCATGCCGTTGGAGGAGCGCCGGCAGCGCTGGCGCACCAACATGGACAATGTGGAGACCAACACCATCCACCATTGGTGCCAGCGCTTCATCGACGAGTTGACCAACGTCACCGACCAGTTCGGCCCCCCCGGCGACCAATGGGGCAATGCCCGGCCGCAGTGAAACGAACCGGCGCTCGTCGAGCCCGATTGCCTTGGATATGGGAGTATGGGAGTCTGAGATTATCGGGACGCAACTCTAGTCGTCTGTGAACATGACACGTTACGGTTTTTGCGGCCTAAAGGTCATCGCCGGCTTCACCGCTGCGCTGGCATTTTCAACCCTGCTGGCCTTTGCGCAGACCGATAAACCGCCCCCCTCGCCCCGCAAGGGTATCGTCATTTGGGACGTCCCGGCGTTCGATGCCCTGCCGGATGACGAGAATGGCCGGCTCGCCCGCTATGGCCGCTCCATCATCGAGGCCACTTACGCGCATATTGGTCCGGCTGCCGCCAACCCTGCAGCCCGCTATGCCGGCAATAATCTGGCCTGCGCCAACTGCCACCTGCACGCTGGCCTGAAGAAATTCGGCCTTCCCTTGGTTGCGGCGTCCGCCGACTACCCCGCCTACAGCTCGCGGACCGGCACGGTCAGCTCGATCTTCGACCGGGTGAACCAGTGCCTGAAGCGCAGCATGAACGGACGGCCGATGCCTCGGGATGAGCGGCCGATGCAGGCGATCCTCGCCTATCTCGACGTCCTCTCGACCCATATTCCGCCCGATGCGACGATCATTGGGGCCGGAGCGGGAGCCATGCCGGAACTGGATCGCGCGGCGGACCTGTCACGGGGGGCAGCGGTCTATGCCCGCACCTGTGCGGACTGCCATCGCCGCGATGGCCTCGGCGTCCGGCGCAATGAGGCGCTGCCGAACATGGGCTATGCCATCCCGCCCTTGTGGGGCCCGGCCAGCTTCAACGATGGAGCGGGCACCGCGCGGCTGATCACGCTCGCCAACTTCGTGCATGACAACATGCCGAACGGCACCTCATGGATCGCCCCGACGCTCGCGCCGGAAGACGCCTGGGACGTGGCGGCATTCGTGCTGTCACAACCTCGGCCCCAACTGGCTGGCATTGAGCGCGATTTCCCCGACCTGCTGCTGAAACCGGTGGATGCGGGCTATCCGCCCTATGCCGACAGCTTCTCTGTGGAGCAACATCGCTTCGGCCCCTTCGCACCGATCAGGGCGGAAATCGCCCGGCTGAGGGAAACGCGCGGCGAAGTGCCCAATCCCAACCGGTGACAGAGACCACATGACGGGCGAGGCCGGGAACGTCCGGGATGCTGACGGATGATAAAGCTACATTCAATCAGCATCCCATGGTTCTGGATCCACCCTATCCCTCCGCCTCATGCGCGCCGATCAGCCGGCCGACATCCGGCAGCCAGCGGATCGCCATGGCGAAGCGCTTCGCCTCCCCCGGCGCGATCAGCGACAGGCCGGGCTTTTCCATGAACTCGGCCGGCCCGTCTTCCGGCGAGGCATAGCCGGCCCAGGGCTCGATGCACAAAAACGGCGCGCCGGGCTTCGACCAGAGGCCGAGATGCGGCATGTCGGGGAAAGCGATCTCCAGCCCCGGCTCGCCCGGCACGCCGAAGCGCACATGGTGCGAGCGCAGATCGAGGAAGATCAGCGCGTCGCGCTCGAACAGCGCATCGGTCGGCTCGAGGATCGCGTCCACCGCCGGGTTCGGCTCGGTGGCGGTGGAGAGAAGCCCGCCCACCGGGCGGTGGATGGCTTCGGCTTCCGCCTTCTCGAACACCAGCCTGTGGTCGTCCCGCGTGCCGCCATAGGGCAGCGGCCAGCGGAAGGCCGGGTGGAAGCCGACGCTCGCCGGCAGCACCCCCTCGCCGGTATTGGCCACCTCGACCTCGATGCTCAGCGTCGCCTCGGCCAGCCGGTAGGTGACGGTGAGCGAGAAGGCAAACGGGTATTGCTTGCGCGTTTCCTCGTCATCGTGAAGTGCCAGCCGCACCACCTGCTCGCTCGCCTCCTCAAGGGTGAAGGCGCGGCGGCGGGCAAAACCGTGCTGCGCCATCGGGTAAACCTTCCCGTCATGCAGCAGTTGGTCGTTCGGCAGGCGCCCGACAATGGGGAAGAGCAGCGGCGCGCGGCCGGTCCAGAAGGCCGGGTCGCCGTTCCACAGCAGGTCATGCCCGTGCCGGTCGCGCAAAGCCACCATCTCCGCGCCCTGGGACGAGATCTCGACCTCAAGGAATTCCGATTTCAGCCGCACCGCACCCTCGCTCATACCAATCCCCGTCTCGACTTCGCCCAAGATCAGGTCTAACGGGACCTTGCGGATCAACGATTCCGCGCGCCCGCCACCCTCATCGTCCGGTTCCCATCATGGCCCAGACTCTCGGCCCTGTCGCCGCACTCCTGCTCGGCGTGTTCTTTCTGGTAACCGGGAGCGGCCTGCAGAACACCCTGCTGCCTCTGCGCGGCGCCTTTGAGGGCTTCAGCGCGATCAATCTCGGCATATTGGGATCGAGCTATTATCTCGGCTTCGTCGTCGGTTGCCTCGCCGTGCCGCATCTGGTGCGCCGCACCGGCCACATCCGCGCCTTCGCCGCCCTCACCTCGGGCGTGGTGGCGGCGATGATGGCGCACCCGCTCTTCGTCGACCCGATCTTCTGGTTCGTGCTGCGCGCCATCACCGGCTTCTGCTTCGCCGGGCTCTATCTCGTGATCGAGAGCTGGCTCAACGACCGCGCCACCAACCAGACGCGCGGCTTCGTCATGAGCGCCTATGTCATCGTCGACTATGCCGCGCTGACCGCCGGCCAGATGATGATCACCCTCTATCCCGTGCGCAGCTTCGACCTGTTCGCCATCGCCGCCATCCTGTTCTCGCTCGCCACCCTGCCGGTGGCGATCGGCTCCAGCACCCAGCCGGCCCCGATCGAGACCGCGCGCATCCGCCTGCCGCGCCTGTTCCGGGCGGCGCCGGTGGCGATGGTCGGCTGCTTCGCCATCGGCCTCACCAATGGCTCGCTCTGGTCGCTGGGGCCGATCTTCGGCATAGGGCGGGGACTGACCTCGGACGGCGCCGCGACCTTCATGAGCGCCGTCGTGGTGGCGGGTGCGCTGGCGCAATGGCCGATCGGCTATCTCTCCGACCGCATGGACCGCCGCCGCATCCTCGCCGCGCTGCTGGTGGGGGCGCTGCTGGCGGGGCTGGCGCTGGGGGCGCTGCCTTTCGATCTTCTCGGCCTCAGCCTGCTCGGCATGGTCTATGGCGCGCTCTCGCTGCCGGCCTATTCGCTCGCCGCCGCCCACGCCTATGACCGCACCGCCCCTTCCGAGGCGGTGGAAACGGCGGCGGGGCTGCTGCTGCTCTATGGCCTCGGCTCGGTGGTCGGCCCGGCGTTGGCGGCGCTCGGCATGCAGCATTACGGACCCGGCGCGCTGTTCTTCTTCACCGCCGGCGCCTATGGGCTGCTGCTCATCTTTGTGCTCTGGCGCGTCCTGCTGCGCGAGAGGGGGCGGCAGGTCGACACCAAGAGCGAACCGATCGCCTCAGCGGCGACCGGCACCGTGCCCCGGCCGGACAAGGAGCGCAGGGAGGCACCGCTGGCGCGGCTCAAGCGCTGGCGCCGCGCCTCTTCGCCCGCCCCGACCCGCCCGGCCCCGACCAAGCCCGCACCGGAAAGCCCGGCAACCCGCGAGGACTTCCCTTCCGCGCAGGACGGACGTTCCGACGGCGCCTGAGCCACGCGGGAACCGATGCCGCGTGCGTGCGTTGATACCGCACCCGCCACCCGCGCCTCCGGGGACTTAAGCATGATCAAATACGCCGTGATCTTCCTGGTGATTTCGATGATCGCCGGCGGCATCGGCCTGACCGGCGTCTCGCAGCTCGCCCGCAAGATCTCGCTGGTTCTGTTCGGGCTGTTCTTCCTCGGTTTCCTGCTGCTGATCGGCTTCGCCATGCTGGTCGACCAGGCGGTCTCGTAAAGAGATCACGCGCCCAGCCTGTCGCCGGCAGCGGCCCAGTTCACGCTCTCACCCAGCAGCGCCTTGATATGGGCCGTGCACATCGTTCCACGCGTAGCGCCGCGCGGTTTGACCTAGCGCAAGGCGCCGGCCGGCCGTGGCGCTAAGCTCCTGGAAAATCAGCAGGAGGATGCCATGCCGACCGAGACCCTGTTTTTCGTCGCCGCCATCGTGATCGCCTTCAGTGGCTTTGCCGCCACGCTGGCCTATGTCGAGGCCTCGACCAAGGCGGTGCGCCGCACCAACCACCCGATCCCCGGGGAGTGAGCGGCAGGCGCCACCGCCCCGGTCAGCCGCCCGCCACATCGGCCTCGATGTCGGACGTGTCGTCGGTCGGCGGGCATGGGGAAGGCAGCACCGGCCTGACCTCGTCCTGCGTGACGTAGCGAACCAGCTGGCTCATGGTGAAAATGTCGGCGGGGCCGGCCACCGGCTTGTCCCAGTACAGCGCCGAGTTGGTGTCGAGCACATCCTCGCCGGTCGGGCGGTGGGTGTTGAACTCGCCCAGCAAAGTCCCTGCCATCGCAGCGATGGCCGGGGCGCGGACGGGCGGGTTGCGCGGATCGTCGACAATGTCGACCGACGCTTCGAGCAGCGCACCGATCAGCGTCTCGGCGACGATGTAGCCGCCCACCGGGCCGAGTTGCGGTTTCCCGGCGAGGACGGCCGCATCCTGCAGCATGTAGAACCACAGCGGCGTGTTCCACAGCAGCGACGGCTCCAGCGCGAACAATTCGTCGAACGTCGCGAAGTCTCCCTTCGGAAACAGATCCTCGCGCCCCAGCGGCTGGATGAAGCCGTAGACATCGGCCAGCTGGCCGGCAACCGACTGGCCGGAGGGCAGCCCGAAATCGACGCCGCGACGCAGGTTGCGCTCGGCCAGAGATTGCGGCGGCTCGCCGATGGAGGGCGGCGGCAGGCGGAAGATGGCGGGCGGCAGATGGGCGTCCAGCGGTTCGCCATGCTGCGGGACCGGGTGGACCATGCCGGCCGCATCGGTGAAGCTGGCCGAAGGCGCGACCTGGAAGAAGAGCCGCCAGTCGAGATGGAAGTCGCGAACCTCCAGCGTTCCCGTAGTGGGATCGACGCCATGGGACAGCAGCGGCTGGTCGCCGCGCAGGTCGAGCCCGCGCCGTGAGGTATCGAACAGCGCAACGCCGAAACCCTGGCGCAGGAAATAGAAGTTCCGCAGCTGCGTGTGCCCCAGTCGGAACACGGCATGCGAGAACTCCACCGGAATGGCCACCGCCTGCGCGATCACCTTCTCAGCGACCCCGAGCGCGCGCAGGATGCCGTCATTGCGCGCGTTCATCGCCTGGAACAGCGTCTCCTGGCGGGCGAACTTGGCCAGCACGGCGCGGATGTGGTCGGCCTGGACGATGCGCGGGAGATAGTCGAACAGCACGATGCGGCGATAGACCTCCTCCACCTGCCGGCGCGTGTCCTTGAAGGCGAGGCTGCTCGGGGCGCGGGGCGCGCCGGTGCGGGCGGCGTGGATCTTGTTGTGCAGGCGCTCGAACAGCAGGTGAACCTGCAGGATGAGCTTGTTCTCATCATTGCGCGGATCGGCGATGAGGCGCTTGTTGCGATACCCATTGCCCCGCCAGATGTCGGGCACGACGTTGGCATCGGGCACATAGCTTTGCGCTGTCGTGCCAGGGCCGGGCTGGTAGAGCAGGAACAGCCCGTCCTTGTCATAGAGTTCGGGCTGCGGCGCGCCCAGCAGGCCATAGACCGAATCGAGATCGAGCTTGCCCGAACGACCATTGGTGGTTGAGGGCAGATCCTGCGTCGGGTCGCGCACATCCTCAAGAACATGCTGGCGCTGGCCGATGGTAGGGTTCTGCGGGATGATGCCGAAATCGCGGCCTATCACCCGGAACTCGGTCAGGTCGTGGTCGATGAACTGGCCGAGAAAGGTGAAGCCGGAGAGATTGGCCGGCTTACCGCCTGCCGGCAGCGGCGTCAGCCGGTGCAGCGGCCCCATCGGCCCCGCGAAGAGGGCAAGGGCCAACGAATTGTACTGATGATCCTCGGACGCGAACAGCCGTCCGAAAGGCGCCTTGAGCCCCTCCGGGGCGAGCGTTTGCGGGTTGATGACGTCAACCCAGCCGTGATGCGACATGTCGACCCCCCAGTTATCTCTAAGGGGGTAGGCTAGCACCGATCTACATTGTTACAACTTTAAATTTAGATAACACCCGCTTTGATTGCATACACTGCCCAACGGCGTGGAGAGCGACACCTCGACGGAGCGCTCGGCGCCGCCTCTGGCAGCGGGCGCGCTTTTGCGCTAGAGAGCGAAGGCTGACATGAGTTCAGCCGTAAGCGTCCAACGTCAGGCAACGCATCCAACCCGGTTTCGGCCGGCCGGATGCGCGTGGCGGTCCGGACCAGCCGAGACCATCCGACGAGGATGGCCCATGCCAACACCCGCTTCCCCAAACCCCACGCCCCCTTCCCGCAAGCTGCCGGCGCGCTACGGCGCCATCGTCCTGCCGTTCGTGCTGTCGGTGCTGATGACCTTCGTGGTCTCGGCCATCGCAACCCTGCGCAGCCTCGGGCCCGGCCCCGACTTCCTCGCCACCTGGCCGGTCGCCTGGGGCCTGTCGTGGCTGGTGGCCTTTCCCACCCTCCTGCTCGTGCTGCCGATTGTCCGGCGCATCGTCGGCCTCGTGGTGGAGGCGCCCAGGCGCTGACACAAAAGAAAAGGCGGCCCAAAGGCCGCCTTTTCATCCCGAGACGGTGTTTCTCAATTGTCGAGGAAGCTGCGCAGCTTGCGCGAGCGGCTCGGGTGCTTGAGCTTGCGCAGCGCCTTGGCCTCGATCTGGCGGATACGCTCGCGCGTCACCGAGAACTGCTGGCCGACCTCTTCCAGCGTGTGGTCGGTGTTCATGCCGATGCCGAAGCGCATGCGCAGCACGCGCTCCTCGCGCGGGGTGAGCGAGGCCAGCACGCGGGTCGTCGTCTCGCGCAGATTGGACTGGATCGCCGCGTCGATCGGCAGGATGGCGTTCTTGTCCTCGATGAAGTCGCCGAGATGGCTATCCTCTTCGTCGCCGATCGGCGTTTCCAGCGAAATCGGCTCCTTGGCGATCTTGAGGACCTTGCGCACCTTCTCCAGCGGCATACCGAGCTTTTCGGCCAGCTCTTCCGGGGTCGGCTCGCGGCCGATCTCGTGCAGCATCTGGCGCGAGGTGCGGACGATCTTGTTGATCGTCTCGATCATGTGCACCGGAATGCGGATGGTGCGGGCCTGGTCGGCGATCGAGCGGGTGATCGCCTGCCGGATCCACCAGGTCGCATAGGTCGAGAACTTGTAGCCGCGGCGGTACTCGAACTTGTCGACCGCCTTCATCAGGCCGATATTGCCTTCCTGGATCAGGTCGAGGAACTGCAGGCCGCGGTTCGTGTACTTCTTGGCGATGGAGATGACGAGGCGCAGATTGGCCTCCACCATTTCCTTCTTCGCCTGGCGGGCTTCCTTCTCGCCCTTCTGCACCATCTGCACGATCTTGCGGAATTCCTGGATCTCCAGCCCGGTCTCGGTGGCCAGAGCGTGGATTTCCGAACGCAGATCCTTGATGCCGTCGAGCTCCTGCCCGACAAAGCCCTTCCAGCCGCGCGAGGTCAGGTTCTTCACCCGGGCGACCCATTTCGGGTCGAGCTCGGAGCCCTGGTACTGGCGCAGGAAGTCCTCGCGCGAGACGCCGAAGCTCTCGGCCAGGCGCATCAGCCGGCCTTCCAGCGACACGAGGCGCTTGTTGATGTCGTAGAGCTGCTCGACGAGGTTGTCGATGCGCGCCTGGTTCAGCGACAGCGACTTCACGTCGACGATCAGCGCGTCCTTCAGGCTCTTGTATTTGCGGTCCTGCGAGGGCGAGAGGCTCTCGTTCTTGAGCTTGGACTCGACGTTCTGGTCCTGCAGGCGGCGCAGCTTCTTGTAGGCGTCGGCGATGCGGTCGAAGGTTTCCAGCACCTTCGGCTTGATCTCGGCTTCCATCGCCGCCAGCGACAGGGAATTCTCCATGTCGTCGTCATCGTCGCCGGCAATGGTCTCGCCGATGGTCGGCTCGCGCTCTTCCTCGGCCTCGGGGGCCAGCGTGCCGCCGCCCTCGACGATCGGGCCGTTCTTGGCCTCGGGGCCGGCATAGGTGGCTTCAAGATCGATGATGTCGCGGAGGAGCACCTTGCCCTCCACCAGCTCATCGCGCCAGATGATGATGGCCTGGAAGGTCAGCGGGCTCTCGCACAGGCCGGCGATCATCGCCTCGCGGCCGGCTTCGATCCGCTTGGCGATGGCGATTTCGCCCTCGCGCGACAGCAGTTCGACCGAGCCCATCTCGCGCAGATACATGCGGACGGGGTCGTCGGTGCGCTCGCCCGGCTCGGACTTGGTCTCGGAACGGATGACCGTGCGCGAGCCAGTCTCGGCCAGCTCGCCGCTGGTCTCTTCCTCTTCCTCGGCCGCCTCGGGCGCGGCTTCCTCGCCCTCCGCCTCAGCCTCGGCCTCCTCGGCCTCGACGACATTGATGCCCATCTCGTTGAGCATCGCGTAGATGTCCTCGATCTGGTCCGAGGTGTTCTGTTCGGAAGGGAGAACCTCGTTCAGCTCGTCATAAGTCACGTAACCGCGCTTCTTGGCGAGCTTGATCATCTTCCGGACGCCAGCGTCCGAAAGGTCCAGCAACGGGCTGTCCGGGGTGTCGCCTTCCTTCTCGGGGGCTTCCGTCGCTTCCGCTGCCTGCTTCGCCATGCGTGTGTGCTCCTCAAGCGCCAGCGACCTGCGTCCCGGCGTGCGATGGCGGCCCTCGCGGAACCACCCTTCGATCGTTCAACCCGGCGTCCCGCACAGTGCCCGGCACGAGACACAAACAGGGCCACGCGCACCACGCGACTGAAGACGCGCGGGCGTGCAGCCCGATGGGACCTTACATCGACCGCGCCGGGCGACCCGACGCAGCGCCGAACCCCTCTACCAAAGCTTCGGTTCCGTCAAGTGCCGCGAGCTGCCTTTGTACGTCGAGAAACCGCGCCCAGTTCATGTCGGTGGGTTCTTCGGCCAGCCGTTTCTCGGCTTCTTTCAGGTCCTTAGATAGGGCGTGCCCCCGCCGGTGCAAGACCAGACGCTGGTGCCACCACAGCTCGACATCGACCCGGCCGGCATCCGAGAAGGCCGGCCAGTCGTGCCGCGCCACCGCCAGGCGGCTCAGCCGGTCGACCAGCGGTGCCAGCCCCTGCCCCTCCAAACGCGCCGCCAAAGTCTCCGGCGCCTCGGTCTCGCCCTCCATATGGGCGTCGAGCAGCACCCGGCGCAGATCGGCCAGTTCCCGATGCTGCAGATGCAGGTCGGAAAGTTCCTCGGCGCATTGGTCGATCAGCCAGGGATGGTTGATCAGGGCGAACAGCAGCAGCGCCTCGTTGCGCGGCATGTCAGCCGCCGCGCCGCGCACCAACGCCGAGCGGCGCATGGTCTCGCTCGCCCCGCGCCCCGCCAGCGGCCGCCCGGTGCCGGGCCGGCGCCCGCCCTTTGCGCCGGCACGCCCGGAATAGCCGGAATAGTCATTGGCCGAGCGGCGTCCGCCCTCACCGCCCCCGGAAGCGGGGGCGAACAGGCGGCGGAAGCGGTCCATCAGCTCGGCGCGGTAATGTTTGCGCACCGTCTCGTCGCCGATCACCTTGACGATCTCGCCGATGCGCGCCTCCAGCGCCGCGCGGCGCTCGGGGGTATCGACGCTCGCGCTCTCGATTTCCCGCGCCCACAGCACATCCGCCAGCGGGCGGGCCTGCGCCAGCACCGCGTCCACCGCCTCGCGGCCGCCGGCCCGCACGAGGTCGTCCGGGTCCTGCCCCTCCGGCAGCAGGCCGAAGGAAAGGCTCACCCCGGGCTTGAGGTGCGGCAAAGCGAGGTCCATCGCCCGCCAGGCGGCGCGACGGCCGGCCTTGTCGCCGTCGAACAGCAGCACCGGCTCGGGCGCCATCTTCCACAAAAGCGCCAGCTGTTCCTCGGTCAGCGCCGTGCCGAGCGGGGCGACCGCCCCGGCAAAGCCGGCCTCGACCAGGGCGATGACGTCGACATAGCCCTCAGCCGCGATGACGGCGGCGCCATTATGGGCGGCCGTGCGGGCGTTGAAGGCGTTGTAGAGCAGCGCGCCCTTATGGAAGAGCGGCGTTTCCGGCGAATTGAGGTACTTCGCCGGCACGTCCTTTTCCAGCGCCCGCCCACCAAAGGCGACCACCCGCCCGCGCAGATCGGTGATCGGGAAGATCACCCGATCGCGGAAGCGGTCATAGGGGATGGCAATGTCCTCGGCCGCGATCAGCAAACCGGCCTCGACCATGTCCTCCACCGGCACGCCGCGCCCGCCCAGCGTTTCCTTCAGCGCGAATCGGTCCGGCGGGGCGTAGCCGAGGCGGAAGCGGGCCTGCACCGAGGGGCCGAGGCCGCGATCGGCGAGATAGCCGCGCCCCTTGGCACCGGCGCGGCCCTGCAACGTCGCCTCGAAATACTGCGCGGCGAGTTCCATCACCTCGTGCAGCGTCTTGCGCCGGCTCTCGCGCTTTTCCTCCTCGCGCGACTGAACCGGCATGGCGAGGCCGGCCATGGAGGCGAGCCGTTCCACCGCTTCCGGGAAGGGCAGGCCTTCGGCCTCCATCAGGAAGTCGAACTGGTCGCCATGCTTGCCGGAGGAGAAGCAGTGATAGAAGCCCTTCTGGTCGTTGACATAGAAGGACGGGGTCTTCTCCGGGTTGAACGGCGACAGGCCGCGCCATTCCCGCCCCTGCTTCTTCAACGGCACGCGCTTGCTCACCACCTCCGACACCGGGAGGCGGGCGCGTATCTCGTCGAGGAACGAGGGCGGAAAGCGCATGGGAGATTCGGTCCTTCGGTCGAAGCGCACCTTCTAGCAGGCAAGAGGCGGGCCGTTCGCGGGCGTCTGGCCTGTGAGGTGGCGGCGCGGCGCTGATCCCGCAATCCCCGCAATTCACCGCGGAAAAATATGACGACACTAAACCAATCGGTTGACATTCCGGCTCGACGCACTGATATTAAACCTTATGGTTGAACATCTACTCATCGCCGACAGCCGACTTGATCACGTCTTCCACGCCCTCGCCGATCCGACGCGGCGGGCGATGCTGCAAAGCCTTGCTTCCGGCGAACGCACGGTGAGCGAACTCGCCGAGCCCTTCGCCATGTCACTGGCCGGCGCCTCAAAGCACATCAAGGCGCTGGAGGCTGCCGGGCTGGTGGCACGCGACATCAGGGGCCGGCAGCATCTGTGCCGGCTCCAGCCCGGGCGCCTCGCCGAGGCGCATGAATGGCTGAGCTTCTACGAACGCTTCTGGACCGAGCGCCTCGACGCCCTCGACGCCCTGCTGCGACAGCCCGAACCCGACATAGTGCCTCCATCTGAACCCAAGGGAGACGACGCATGAACACGCACGCCGCGAATGGATATGCCACCCGTCAAGCTGCCGACACTCTGCGCTTCGAGCGCCTTCTGCCCGGCCCGATCGAGCGGGTATGGGCCTATCTCACCGAGCCGGAGAAGCGCCGGCTCTGGCTCGCCGACGGACCGATGCAGCTGGCGCCCGGCGGTGCGGTCGATCTCGTCTTCCGCAATGGCGAACTGGGCGGCGACGAGCCGCCGCCGGAGCGCTTCGCCTGCCATTCCGGCGAATTTCACAACAAGGGCGTGGTGATCGCCTGCGAGCGCAACCGCCTGCTGCGTTTCAGTTGGGAAGCCGGGTCGCCCTCCGAATCGGATGTCACGTTCGAACTCGCCCCGCGCGGCGAGCGGGTGCTGCTTACCGTCACCCACCGTCGCCTCGCCACGCGCAGCACCTTGCTCGGCGTCGCTGGAGGCTGGCACTCCCACCTCGCCCTGCTGGAGGCCGAGCTGGACAATGCCGCGCGCCCGGCTTTCTGGCCCCTCGTCGCCCGCTACCGGGACGAATACGAACAGCGCCTGCCGGAATAAGGCGAGCACCAGGAAATCGGCCGGGGCCAGCCCCGGCCGATGCCGCTCAGGCGTCCCCAGCCCTCAGCTGGCTCCCATATAAGCGCGCCATAGCGCCGCCGCGAGGATGCCGAGGGCGATGGCCGGCAGCGCCTTGCGCAGCACCAGCCGGGCAAGGATGGCGACGCCGACCGCGACATAGCCCTCCGGCCCGCCGCGCACCGTCGCCGGCACGACAAGCGCCACCAGCACCGCCCCGGCGAGATAGCGCAGGAAATTCTCGGTGCGGGCCGACATCGGCACGAAGCCGACCAGAAAAATGCCGCCCGCCCGCGTCGCATAGGTGACGAGCGCCATGGCGAGGACGACGAGGAGGGCCTGCGAGGTGTTCATGACCGCTTCAGCTCGTCTCGGATGAGGCCGGCGAGGCCGCCAGCCAGCCCGCCAACCATCACGTGCCAGTTGGGCGGCAGGAACCACACAGCCCCCATCGCCGCGACGCCGGCCACCAGCCAGGGCAGGTCATCGACCCGTCCCCGCCGCAGCCCCACCAGCGTGACGGCGAAGAAAGTGACCAATACGAGGTCGAGCGCATAGGTCTTCACATCGTCCAGCGTCAGCCCGCCGGCCACCGCGCCGATGATGGTCGCCGACACCCATGTGGCCCACATCAGGGCGCCGCCGCCGACGAGATAGCCGAGGTCGCGCTCGCCCTTGCGCTCGGCGGCGATCAGCGCCGCCCAGTTGAGATCGCTGAGCAGCGTCATCGCGCCATAGACCTTCCACGGCGAAAGCCCCCGGCACAGCGCCCGCAACGAGGCGCCGAGCAGGATGTGCCGCGCATTGATGGCGAAGGTGGCCACCAGCAGCGGCAGCCACGGCACCGGGCTCGTCCACAGGTCCAGCACGGCGAACTGCGCCGCGCCGGCGAAGACGGCCATGCTCATCAACGCCGCGATCCAGCCTTCCAGCCCGACGCCGCGCGCGGCAATGCCGAAGGCGATGCCGAACACGAAGACGGGCGGCAGGACGGGAAGAATCGCCCGCGCCCCGCGCCAGCATCCCGCCAAAGTGAGCGTGGCACCGGGCGGGTGCGGTTCGGAGGCTGGCGGCATGGCGGGGCTACGCGCTGAAAGGGTGTGTTGGGCCGGCGTCGCCGCTCACGCGGTGAGCAGCGCCTTGACCGTGCCGCTGGCCTTGCCGAAATCCATCACCCCGGTATGCCGCTCCTTCAGCGCCGCCATGGTGCGGCCCATGTCCTTGAGGCCATGGGCGTTGATCTCAGAGATAACGGCGGCGATGGCGGCTTGCGCCTCGGCTTCGCTCATCTGGGCGGGCAGGAAGGACTGGATGACGACGATTTCCTCGCGCTCCTGGGTGGCGAGATCGGCGCGGCCGGCTTCCTCATAGACCTTCGCCGATTCCTCGCGCTGCTTGATCATCTTGGTCAGCAGGCCGAGCAGTTCGTCGTCGGAGAGCGGGTCCTTGCCATGGCCGCGCGCCTCGATGTCGCGGTCCTTGATCGCGGCATTGACGAGCCGCAGCGTGCCCAGGCGCAGCTTGTCCTGCGCCTTCATGGCGCTTTTCAGCGATTGGTTGATCTCGTCGCGCAACACGGCTCAAGCCTTCCTGCAATCCGCGAGACGGCGCGCCAAAACCCCGAGAAACCGGGCCGCACGCCACTCGCGCTCCAATGGATATCGCCCCGCGCTTTCCGGGGGTCGCCGCGCGGACCCGGACGCGCCGCCGCCGGTTCCGGCGCAGCCATCCGCAAATCGTAGCCCAGATACGCAGCGGCAAGGCTGGCATCCGGCGCGGCAACGGACTAATTAGGGCACGAGATGACAGGGAACAAGATCAATGAACGGTAGCGCTGAACAGCACTCCGGCGACGACGTGTGGGCCGAGCCGCTCCCGACCGCCATCCTCGTTCTTGCCGACGGCACCGTGCTTGAAGGCTTCGGCCTCGGCGCCACCGGCCATGCGGTCGGCGAAGTGTGCTTCAACACCGCCATGACCGGCTATCAGGAAGTGCTGACCGATCCGTCCTATGCCGGGCAGATCATCACTTTCACCTTCCCCCATATCGGCAATGTCGGCACCAATGAGGAGGATGTCGAGACCATCTCGATGGCCGGCGCCTCCGGCGTGCGCGGCGTGGTGCTGCATTCCGCCATCACCGACCCGTCGAACTACCGCGCCACCCGGCATTTCGATGCCTGGCTGAAGGCGCGCGGCATCATCGCCATCTCCGGCATCGACACCCGCGCCCTGACCGCACTCATCCGCGACGGCGGCATGCCGAACGCGGTCATCGCCCATGCCGCCAACGGCCAGTTCGACCTGCCGGCGCTGAAGGCGGAAGCCGCCGCTTGGCCCGGGCTCGAGGGCATGGACCTGGTACCGATGGTCACCTCCGCCCAGCGCTTCACCTGGGACGAGACCACCTGGAGCTGGCCGGAGGGCTATGGCCGGCAGACCGCCCCCGCCCACCATGTCGTCGCTGTCGATTACGGCATCAAGCGCAACATTCTGCGCCTGCTCGCCCGCGCCGGCTGCCAGGTGACGGTGGTGCCCGCCACCACCTCGGCGGAAGAGATCATGGCTCTCCAGCCGGACGGCGTGTTCCTCTCCAACGGCCCCGGCGACCCGGCGGCGACGGGCGAATACGCCGTGCCGGTGATTCGCGAGATCATCGCCCGCGGCGTACCGACCTTCGGCATCTGCCTCGGCCACCAGATGATCGGCCTCGCGGTCGGCGGGCGCACGGTGAAGATGCACCAGGGCCATCACGGCGCGAACCATCCGGTGAAGGACAACACGACAGGCAAGGTCGAGATCACCTCGATGAATCACGGCTTCGCTGTCGACCGCGACAGCCTGCCGGCTACCGCCACCGAGACGCATGTCTCGCTGTTCGACGGCTCCAATGCCGGCATCGCACTGTCCGACAAGCCGGTGTTCTCGGTGCAGTATCACCCCGAAGCCAGCCCGGGCCCGCAGGACAGCCACTATCTGTTCGACCGCTTCGTCGAGATGATCGCGAAGAACAAGGCGGCCTGAGCCGTCTTTGCGCTGAACCGTGCCGGCGGCTGCGCCGGCAAGGTCATTGCGCTTGCATGGGGGCCTGTCACCATGCGGGCGGCGCGCGGCGGCATTGCGGGGGCCCTGCCGGTGCCGCGCGCTCGCCCGATGCGGCGACGCGCCAAGCGCCGCCGCTTTCGGAGGAGCCCCGCCATGAAGCCCCCCCTGCTGCTTGCCTCGCTGACCCTCGCCCTGCTGCCGGCCGCTACCGCCCGCGCCGACACGGTGCCCAGCCTCATCGGCACCTGGGCGCTCGCCGACGAGGCGTTCGCCGCCTCGCGCGCCGGCTCCGGCAACAAATATTTCGACGATCTGCCCAAGCCCACCTTCGGCACGCCCGACCAGGCCTTCACCTACACGATCGAGGCGCAGGACGGCCGTGCCTTCCATGGCGTCGCCACCGGGCCGCAGGGCAAGAGCGAGGCCATCGTCGGCGTCATCCGGTTCGACAACAAGGAAATCCTGATGTCCGGCGACAGCGGCACGGTGGAAGGCCGCCTTGTCGACGACAAGCTCGAACTCTGCTGGATCGATAGCCTGCCAAAGTGGAACGCGGTGTCCTGCGGGCTGTTCAAGATGACCAAATAGAACAGGGGACGCCCCGGGGCGGACGATATGCGGCGCGCGGCTGCTCTCGGCCAGCCGCCGCCTGCACTCGGGCAACAAGGACACAAAACGACGCGCGGGACATACCCTCCGCCATCGTGTTCGGCCGAAGAGCCGCGTGGCCTGTGGAATTCATGCGCCCCGTGCGTCGACTGCAGGGCTTAAAGGCACCCGCGCCCTTCCCCCCCGAGGGAATCTGCGTTAAGGGAAGCCCCCAATTGCGGGGCGTGACCTCGCCCAGAAAGTTCAATCCGGGTCCGCCCAAGGACGCGTCGCACAGCGCGTCCTTTTTTGTGCGCCCGGACCAATGCGCGAGCCGCACGGGATCCGATGCCGAAACGCACAGATATCTCCACCATCCTCATCATCGGCGCCGGCCCCATCGTCATTGGGCAGGCCTGCGAATTCGATTATTCCGGTACCCAGGCGTGCAAGACGCTGAAGGCCGAGGGGTATCGGGTCGTGCTGGTCAATTCCAATCCAGCAACGATCATGACCGACCCGGATCTGGCCGACGCCACCTATATCGAGCCGATCACGCCGGAGATCGTCGCCAAGATCATCGCCAAGGAGCGCCATGCGATCCCCGGCGGCTTCGCTCTGCTGCCGACGATGGGCGGCCAGACCGCGCTCAACTGCGCGCTGTCACTGCGCAAGATGGGCGTGCTGGACGAATATGATGTCGAGATGATCGGCGCCACCGCCGAGGCCATCGACAAGGCCGAGGACCGCGAGCTTTTCCGCGACGCGATGACCAAGATCGGCCTCGACACGCCGCGCTCGCGCCAGATCAAGACCCTGCCGCAGGCGCTGGAAGCGCTTGATGAGGTCGGCCTGCCGGCCATCATCCGCCCGAGCTTCACCATGGGCGGGCTCGGCGGCGGCATCGCCTACAACAAGTCGGAATATATCGAGATCATCGAGCGCGGCATCGACGCCTCCCCCACCAATGAAGTGCTGGTGGAAGAGAGCGTGCTGGGCTGGAAGGAGTATGAGATGGAGGTCGTCCGCGACAAGGCGGACAACTGCATCATCGTCTGCTCCATCGAGAACATCGACCCGATGGGCGTACATACCGGCGATTCCATCACCGTCGCCCCGGCGCTGACGCTGACCGACAAGGAATATCAGCGCATGCGCGACGCCTCGCTCGCCGTGCTGCGCGAGATCGGCGTCGAGACCGGCGGCTCCAACGTCCAGTTCGCCATCGACCCGGAATCGGGTCGGATGATCGTCATCGAGATGAATCCGCGCGTCTCGCGCTCCTCGGCGCTGGCCTCCAAGGCGACGGGCTTCCCCATCGCCAAGGTCGCCGCGCGCCTTGCGGTCGGCTACACGCTGGACGAGATCGCCAACGACATCACCGGCGGCGCCACCCCGGCCTCGTTCGAGCCGACCATCGACTATGTCGTCACCAAGATTCCGCGCTTCGCCTTCGAGAAGTTCCCCGGCGCCGAGCCGACGCTGACCACCTCGATGAAGTCGGTCGGCGAGGCGATGGCCATTGGCCGCACCTTCCAGGAATCGCTGCAGAAGGCGCTGCGCTCACTGGAGACCGGCCTCACCGGCCTCGACGAGATCGAGATCGAGGGTCTCGGCCTCGGCGACGACAAGAACGCCGTGCGCGCGGCGCTCGGCACCCCCACCCCGGACCGCCTGCTGAAGGTGGCGCAGGCGATGCGTCTCGGCCTCGACGACGAGGCCATCCATGCCGGCTGCAAGATCGACCCGTGGTTCCTCGAACAGATCCGCGAGATCGTCGACACCGAGGCCAAGGTGCGCGCCCACGGCCTGCCGAAGACGGCGGGTGCCTTCCGGCGCCTGAAGGCGATGGGCTTCTCGGATTCGCGCCTCGCCGGCCTTGCCCGGCTTTCCGAGGCCGAGGTCTCCGAGCGCCGCCGGGCGCTGGACGTGCGCCCGGTCTATAAGCGCATCGACACCTGCGCCGCCGAGTTCGCCGCCCCCACCGCCTATATGTACTCGTCCTACGAGATGCCCTTCGCTGGCGTCCCGGCCGACGAATCGCGCCCGACGGACGCAAAGAAGGTGGTCATCCTCGGCGGCGGCCCCAACCGCATTGGCCAGGGCATCGAGTTCGACTATTGCTGCTGCCATGCCGCCTTCGCGCTGAAGGAGGTCGGCTATGAAACCATCATGGTCAACTGCAACCCGGAGACCGTGTCGACCGACTACGACACCTCCGACCGGCTGTATTTCGAGCCGCTGACCGCCGAGGACGTGCTGGAGATTCTGGAGCGCGAGCGCTCCAACGGCACGCTGCACGGCGTCATCGTGCAGTTCGGCGGCCAGACCCCGCTGAAGCTCGCCCGGGCGCTGGAAGAGGCGGAGATCCCGATTCTCGGCACCTCGCCCGAGGCGATCGACCTCGCCGAGGACCGCGACCGCTTCAAGACCCTGCTCGACAAGCTGAAGCTGCGCCAGCCGGCCAACGGCATCGCCTATTCGGTGGAGCAGGCCCGGCTGGTGACGGCCGAGCTCGGCTATCCCCTTGTCGTGCGCCCCTCCTATGTGCTGGGCGGGCGGGCGATGCAGATCATCCATGAGGAGAGCCAGCTCGGCGACTACCTGCTGGAGACGCTGCCGGGTCTGGTGCCGAACGATATCAAGGCCCGCTACCCCAACGACAAGACCGGGCAGATCAACACGCTGCTGGGCAAGAACCCGCTGCTGTTCGACCGCTATCTCTCGGACGCCATCGAGGTGGATGTCGACTGCCTCGCCGACGGCACCGACACCTTCGTCTGCGGCATCATGGAGCACATAGAGGAAGCCGGCATCCATTCCGGCGATTCGGCCTGCTCGCTGCCGCCCTACTCGCTGTCGCCTGAAATGATCGCGGAACTGGAGGCGCAGACCCGCAAGATGGCGCTGGCGCTCGGCGTCGGCGGGCTGATGAACGTCCAGTACGCGATCAAGGACGGCAAGATCTTCGTGCTGGAGGTCAATCCGCGCGCCTCCCGCACCGTGCCCTTCGTCGCCAAGGTGGTGGGCCAGCCGATCGCCAAGATCGCCGCCCGCATCATGGCTGGCGAGCCGCTGGCCTCGTTCGGGCTAAAACCCTTTGCCGGCGACCATGTGGCGGTGAAGGAGGCGGTGTTCCCCTTCGCCCGCTTCCCCGGCGTCGACACGGTGCTCGGCCCGGAAATGCGGTCCACCGGCGAGGTGATGGGTCTCGACAAGTCCTTCGCCGTCGCCTTCGCCAAGAGCCAGCTCGGCGGCGGCACCAAGGTGCCCACCTCGGGCACGGTGTTCATCTCGGTGCGCGACGGCGACAAGTCCCGCATTCTCGACGCGGCGCGGCTTCTTGTCTCGCTCGGCTTCAAGGTGATCGCCACCTCGGGCACCCAGCGCTTCCTGGTGGAGAACGGCGTGCCCAGCGCCAAGATCAACAAGGTGCTGGAAGGCCGCCCGCACATTGTCGACGCGATCAAGAATGGCGAGGTCCAGCTGGTGTTCAACACCACCGAGGGTGCCCAGGCGCTCGCGGACTCGCGTTCGCTGCGCCGTGCCGCCCTCTTGCATAAAGTGCCGTACTACACCACGCTGTCCGGAGCGATTGCGGCGGCGCGCGGGATCAAGGCCTATATTGGCGGCGATCTGGAAGTGCGGGCCCTGCAGGACTATTTCTAGACCGGCCGAACCTGACGGCGCCTCGCGGCGTTAGGAGCCGGACAACGGATAAGCCCGCGCGGGTGGTTCGATCGAGGCCGAGGTGGCCCGATCTTCCGCCCGCGGGGGCTTCGTTTGCTTTTGGGAGGTCAAGAACAGACCAATGGAAAAGATTCCGATGACCGCCGGCGGCCACGCCGCGCTGGAAGAAGAACTCAAGCGCCGCCAGCAGGTCGAGCGCCCGCGCATCATCGAGGCCATCTCGGAAGCGCGCGCCCATGGCGACCTGTCGGAGAATGCCGAATATCACGCTGCCAAGGAACAGCAGGCGCTCAACGAGGGCCGCATCGCCGAGCTTGAGGACAAATTGTCCCGCGCCGAGATCATCGACGTGGCCAAGCTGACCGGCGACACCGTGATGTTCGGCGCCACGGTCAAGCTGATCGACGAGGACACCGAGGAAGAGCGCGTCTGGCAGATCGTCGGCGACATGGAAGCCGACGCCAAGGCGGGGCGCATTTCCATCTCCTCGCCCATGGCCCGCGCGCTGATCGGCAAGAAGCTCGGCACGTCGGTGGAAGTGGTGACGCCCAAGGGCGCCCGCTCCTACGAGATCGCCGCCGTCCGCTTCGCCTGAGCACGGACGCAGGCCCGACATGACGGAGAAGGCGGCGATCGATCCGGCACGGCTCGAAGTCGTGGCGCCGAATTTCAAGCGCCGCCTCTCCGGCGTCACCTCGACGCTGGAGCGCGTGCTGCCCTTTCAGGCGCGCTCCATCGGCATCGCCGCCTTCGGCCCCGGCCTGGCGGACAGCGTGCCGCGCATCGGCGTGGCCGACCTCAGCCATTTCTGGCGCCGGCCGGCCCGCCGCCCCACCCGCATCTGGCACGCCCGCCGTAATGTCGAGATGCTCGCCGGCGTGGTGCTGCGCGATCTGCTGCGGATGAAGCTGAGCCTCGTCTTCACCTCCGCCTCGCAGCGCTGGCATACGCGCTGGAGCCGCTTCCTCATTTCCCGCATGGACGCGGTGATCGCGACCTCGGAGAAGACGGCGGGCTATCTCCAGCGCCCCTCCACCGTCATTCACCACGGCATCGACATGGACAGCTTCGCCCCCGCGCCCGACAAGGCGGCGGCGCGGCGGGCGGTGGGCCTGCCGGATGATCTCAGGATGATCGGCTGCTTCGGCCGCATCCGCGCCCAGAAGGGGACGGACGTGTTTGTCGACGCGCTGATCCGCGTGCTCCCCGACCATCCCGACTGGGGCGGCGTGGTGCTGGGGCGGGCCACCGGCGCGCACACCGCCTTCTTCGCCGATCAGCGCGCCAAGGTGGAGAAGGCCGGTCTCGCCGACCGCATCCTCTTCCCCGGCGAGGTCGCGACCTCCGACATCGCGCTGTGGTACCGAGCGCTCGACCTCTACGTCGCCCCCCAGCGTTGGGAAGGCTTCGGCGTCACCCCGCTGGAGGCGATGGCCTGCGCCGTGCCGGTCGTCGCCACACAAGTCGGCGCCTTCGAGGAACTGGTGGTGGAGGGGACGACCGGCGCCATCATCCCGCCCGGCGATGTCTTGGCGATGGCGGCGGCGGTGACGGCCTTCGTGACGTTGGACGATGCCCACCGCGCCGACATGGCGGCTGCGTCGCGCCAGCATGTCGTCGACAACCATTCTATCGCCACCGAGGCCGAGAAGATCAACGCGGTCTACGAGAAGGTCTGGGCGGCGGCCTAGGGCGTTTTCGAGCGAAGTGACGACCGGCTCGCGTGAAGAAAACGCGACAAAACAGAGAATTAGATCGCTGGTGCGTCCAGACCCAGCACCGGGGCGACGATGCCAGCGATCTCGCCGCGCACATCGAGCGTCGGCGGATCCAGCTTGATCAGCGTGCCGGCGAATTGCGCGGCCGTCACCGTGCCGAGCGGCAGGATGGCGAGGCTCGGGCCAAAGGCGGGCGCGGCCCAGCTCTTCGCCGCCCAGGCCGAGATCGCCTCGCTGGCATAGCCGTCATGCACCTTGGCCGAGCGCAGGCCGATGACGGGGCGCTTGGCCGTCAGCCCCTCGACCAGCATGCTCATCGAATCTTCCGTCACCACCACCGCATCGGCGCCGAACAGCGCCCGCACGGAGCCGGGCCCGGCATTGCGGTAGTCGATGAATTCGGCCAGCACGCCCTCCCCGGCCAAAGCCGCGAGGCGCTCCCCGACTTCATCAGGCGTGCGGCGCGAGGTCGTCACCCGCCAGCGCACGCCATGCTCCTTCGCCACCGCGCGAACCAGCGCGATCAGCGCATCCCATTCCTTCGCCGGCCATTCCTTGCGATAGGCAGTGCCGCCGACCAGCAGCGCGATTTCTGCCCCCCGGAGATCGGCAAGTGTCGAAAGCCGGCGCGGGGCGGGGTAGTCGGCGGGATCGACGATGGAGGGAATCGGCGCCCAGGCCGAGCGCGGATTGCCCGCCGCGCGTGGCGAGGCGACGATCATCAGGCTGACCTCGCGCGTGTCATAGCCGCCGATGCCGCCGGAATAGAGAAAGGGCACGCCACCGAAGAACCGACTGAGCAGGATTCCCGCCGCGATGGTCGGCCGCCCCGAGCCGATGATGACATCCGGCTTATCGAGGCTCTCCGCCGCGATGGCGTACATGGATTTCAGCCAGTAGCGGGCGTCGCGGCCGTAGCGGCGCATGACGATCTTGCGCACGTCGTCATGGGCGAACCAGGTCGGGCGGATATCGAGCCGCGCCACCTCGGTGGGCGCGAGACGCCCGACCGCCCGCGCGACGCCTTCCGCCTGGTTGAAATGCCCCGGCTTCTTGTCGCGCAGGACCAGCAGCTTCACCGGGCGGCTCCGCGCGGCTTCGTCCCGAACAGCTTGCGATGCGCCGAGCGGGTCAGCTTCTGCGTGCGGTAGATCACCCGTTCGCGCGCCCGCACGGCAAGGCCGGTGAACCCCCTCACCTCGCCGTCCCAGGTCTTGAAGGCGACGCGGGCGCGGCGATGGATCGGCATCTCGCGAATGGTGGGGAAATGCGGCTTCAGCCGCGCCAGCCACCAGTCCGCGCCATGCTGCGACACATGGGCGTTGCGCCCGTCGGAGAGCAGCATCTTGGCCGGGCCGATGTCGATGACGAACAGCGCATCGCGCGCGGATGCGGCGATGGAGGCCAGCACCGCGTCGATTTCCTCGTCCGGGATATGCTCCATCACGTCGACATTCACCGCCAGCTCGACCCGCCGGTCCGGCAGGGTCGAAATGGCGGGGATGGCGGGGTCGTAGCGGTGGATCTCGCCGATCCCCGCCTTGGCGGCGATGAGGAAGGCGAGGTTGCTCTGGCCACAGCCGAAATCGATCAGCGAGGCCGGCTTCAGCGCCAGGATGTGCGGCAGCATGTCGGCCAGCGCGTGGCGGGCGGTGGCGCCGTAGCGATGGCGCGCATGCAGCTTCGCATATTCGTCGACGAGGCTATGTGCCATCCCTAGGCTCCGAAAAGGCGTCGCTTGAGCTTGCCGAAGAAGCGCCGCAACTTGCGCGCCCGCTTCTCGACCTTGCGGCCGAACCGGGTCTTCAGCGGCGCATGCGCAAAGGGCGTGCCGGCGCGATAGGCAAGGAACAGGTCGCGCGCGGGGTGGTTGCAATCGGTGTAGTTGGGCTTCACCTGGCCGATGAAGTGGATGATCCGGGCCTCCTGCCAGATGGCGGGATCGTCGGTGTAGATGCCCTTCTCCAGCCGGCGGTGCAGGTTCCAGCTCTCATCGAGCGGCAGCCATTCGCCCTGCAGGGCGCCGTTCAGCGCGTCCTGGTCCATCATCGGCAGGCTCGGCCGCGAGGCGATGAAATCGAGCGTCCGCTCCGTCAGCCGCTGGGCGCGCCAGGCCTCCAGGTCGATCAGCAGCACGCCGCTGTTGAAATAGCGCATGGCATCCGGCAGGCCGATGTCGCGATTGCGCTTGGCATGGCGCTCGGGCACCTGATGGGCGATGTCGTCCACCGCCGCCAGCGCGAAGCCCTGCATCGGCAGGTCGGCCAGCGGGGCCAGCGAGGCGTTCACCAGCGTGTCGCAATCAATGTAGAACAGCCGCCCCGTCGCCTGCGACAGGCTCAGCGGCATGAGGATGCGGGCATAGGCGGTGCGTGAGAGGTGGTGGTTGACCGGCCGCGCCGCGAAGTGGCGGACCATGTCGTCGCTCATGTCGACGAAGTCGATATTGTCGAAGCCATAGGCGGCGGCGAGGCGCGTCTTGTCCTCCTCCGACACACGGTCGCAGAACACGCAGACCCGGTCGAAGCTGCCGCCGGCCTTGTCGGCGAGCGAGGCGAGCATCACCCCGGTCAGCTCGACATAGGCGGTATCGGTAGCGGTGGCGACGATCACCGGGTTTCCCCTTCCATCGGCACCACCGCCGCGTCCTTGGACTGCTGCAGCGTGAGCGCGGTCTTCACATTGCGCACATTGGGCGCACCGGTGAGTTCCAGCACGAAGTTCTGGAAGGTGCGCAGGTCAGGGGCGACGCAGAGCAGGATGAAGTCGGTTTCGCCTGACAGCATCCAGCACGCGCGCACCAGCGGCCAGCGCTCCACCTGCGCGGCGAAGGCGGAAAGGTCGCCCTCGGCCTGGCTGATCAGGTGCACCATGGCGAAGGCCATCAGGTCGAAGCCGAGCTTCTTCTCGTCAAGAAGCGCCCGGTAGCCCTTGATGATGCCTTCCTCCTCGAGCGAGCGCACGCGGCGCAGGCAGGGCGGGGCGGAAATGCCGACGCGCTGCGACAGCTCCACATTGGTGATGCGGCCATCGCCCTGCAGCTCGCGCAGAATGTTCCAGTCGATCGCGTCGATGCGGCGAACCAAGCGGGGTCTCCGTTTCCGGCGGCCGGGGCGGCGCGCCTGCGGCAGCGCGAGGAGTGCGGCGGCCGCGAGAGCAATTATCTTGCGCGCGAGCCTCGCGCAATCTTCCTTATGGAAAACTAATGGATAGAAGGCCGCTGCCTTGCGGTTGCCCAGGTCAGCCCCTACATTTTCGCATGGCTGCCGGGGCGGCCTTTGCAGCGCGCGCAGGCGCGGGCCCCAGCAGCGTCTCCACAGCCGGATCGTCCCGCCCGGCGAATCGTTCGTCGCAACACAGTGAGCCTGCCATGTCGGCCCCCTCCGCCAGCCCGGCCAACCACGTCAAGGTCCTCATCATCGGTTCGGGCCCGGCCGGCTATACCGCCGCCGTCTATGCCGCGCGGGCCATGCTGGAACCGGTGCTGATCCAGGGCATCCAGCCCGGCGGACAGCTGACCATCACCACCGATGTCGAGAACTATCCCGGCTTCGCCGATCCGATCCAGGGCCCGTGGCTGATGGAGCAGATGCAGGCGCAGGCGGAGAAGATGGGCACCCGCATCGTCAACGACCTGGTGACGCGGCTCGACCTGTCCCGCCGCCCCTTCCGCGCCGAAACCGATTCCGGCACGGTGTGGATCGCCGAGACCATCATCCTCGCCACCGGCGCGCAGGCGCGCTGGCTCGATCTCGAATCCGAGCAGGCTTATCGCGGCCACGGCGTTTCCGCCTGCGCCACCTGCGACGGGTTCTTCTATCGTGGCAAGGAAGTCATGGTCATCGGCGGCGGCAACACCGCGGTCGAGGAAGCGCTGTTCCTCACCAATTTCGCCTCCAAGGTCACGGTCGTACACCGGCGCGACAGCTTCCGCGCCGAGAAGATCCTGCAGGAGCGCCTGTTCGCCCATCCCAAGGTGGAGGTGGTGTGGAACGCCGCCCTGCATGAGGTGAAGGGCCAGCACGAGCCGCCGAAGGTGACGGGCGTGGTGCTGAAGGATGTCGCCACCGGCGCGCTCTCCGAGCGTCCGGCCGATGGCGTGTTCATCGCCATCGGCCATGCCCCGGCAACCGATCTGGTCCAGGGCCAGCTCACGCTGAAGCCCAGCGGCTATGTCTGGACGGCGCCGCACTCCACCCAGACCTCGGTGGAAGGCGTGTTCGCCGCCGGCGACGTCGCCGACGATATTTTCCGCCAGGCGGTAACCGCCGCCGGCATGGGCTGCATGGCGGCGTTGGAGGTCGAGCGCTTCCTCGCCGTCCGCGAGCCGCTCGCGCAAGCCGCCGAATGAACGAGGGCCCTCGCCGGATGGACAACAAAGCCAATCGCGCTCGCGACATGGACTGGGACAAGCTCAAAGTGTTCCATGTCGCGGCGGAGGCGGGGTCGTTCACCCATGCGGGTGAGGCGCTCGGCCTGTCGCAATCGGCGGTGAGCCGGCAAGTTTCGGCGCTGGAGCAGGAACTCAACATCCCGCTGTTCCACCGCCATGCGCGCGGGCTGATCCTGACCGAGCAGGGCGACCTACTCTACCGCACCGCGCATGAAGTGTTCATGAAGCTGGAAGCGGCGCGGGCCAAGCTGACGGATTCGCGCGAGAAGCCGAACGGCGAACTGCGCGTCACCACCACCATGGGCCTCGGCACCCATTGGCTGACGGCGCGGATCGGCGAGTTCCTCGAACTCTATCCCGATATCCGCATCACTCTCATTCTCACCGATGACGAGCTCGATCTCGCCATGCGCGAGGCCGATGTCGCTATCCGCCTGCGCCAGCCGGTGCAGCCGGACCTGATCCAGCGCAAGCTGTTCACCGTGCATTTCCATGCCTTCGCCTCGGCGGAATATCTCAAGCGCAACGGCCATCCGCGCACACTGGACGAGCTGGACAAGGACAAGCACCGCATCATCCTGCTCGGCGGGCCCATCCCCTCCTATTTCCAGGGGCTGAACTGGCTGGAGCGCGCCGGGCTGGAAGACGACCAGGAGGGCCGCGTGCCCTCGCTCTCGGTCAACAACGTGCTCGGGCTGAAGCGGGCGGTGGAACGCGGCGTCGGCATCGGCATCGTGCCGGACTATCTGCTGGAAGACTCCGCCACGCTGGTGCAGCTTTTCCCCGAACGCACCACGCCGACGCTGGAAGCCTATTTCGTCTACCCGCAGGAAATGCGCTCCGTGGCGCGCATCCAGGTGTTCCGCGACTTCCTTGTCGCCAAGGCGCAGCGCTGGAGCTTCTGAGCGCCGCTCAGCGGGGAGGCAGTTGCTCGGCCACCTCGCGGGCGACATAGGCGCCGGCGTGGCGCCAGCCCTCGTCATTGTCGCCGCGAAAGCTCAGCAGACGCTCGAACACGAGCTTGCCGTTCGCGGCATCGAGCACCGCCACCCGCATCGACAGCACCAGCGTGCTCATCTTGTGCACGCTTCCCACCAGCAGGAAGCCGGCCCCCGCCTGCCGTGCCCGCTGGCGCAGCGTCTCGACCCCTTCCGCATCCAGCCGGCAGGCGCCCTCGCAGGGAAGAGCCAGCATGTCGAGGCTCGCCGCACGCGCGATGTCGGCTCGCACCTCCCGGGTGAGCGAAAGGCGCCGCGCCTCGTGGTCGCGGCTCTGGTCACGCGCCTCGCCGGACGAATCGGTGAAGCCGATATCGGCGACCGCGACCCGCGCCGCCTCCGCCGCGCACGCGGCCCCAGCGGGCGCCAGCGACATCAGGACCGCGATCAGAACAGGGGCACGGTGGCACGTAGCGGCGCTAAAGACGGGCACGGCGTGTCCTCCATCGGGGCTGCGCTGGCGCAGCGTTGCAGTGATGACGCGCGTTTCAGTCGACTTCATCATGCACACGCGGCGACTCGGAGGTAATCGCGGCGCCCAATTCGCAGGCATGACAGGCGTGCGAAACGCCCGATGCAATTACGCATGCCTGCTATGCAGGCATACATTATTGCAGAGTGCCCGCGATGTGAGCATATGAACCCCAGACACCGAGGCGCCTCGCGTTTCGGCTGTTCCCCTCTGGAAGGTTCGCTGCTTCGGCAGCGAAAACTTAAGGCCGGGCCCTTTTGGGACCCGGCCTTTTTTCTGTGCCGCGGCGGCAGCGGGCCGCTCACCTCACATGAACAGCTTCTCGCCCGAAAGCCCCTTGTAGAGGCCGGCGACCTCTTCGCCATAGCCGTTATAGATCAGCGTCGGCCGGCGCTCTCCGGTGCCGATGTCGCGCTCGCTGGCCTGGCTCCAGCGGGCATGCGGCACCTCCGGGTTCACGTTCGCCCAGAAGCCATATTCGCGGCCCTGCACCTGCTCCCACAGCCCTACCGGCCGCTCGGCCACGAAGGAGATGCGGACAATCGACTTCACCGATTTGAATCCGTATTTCCATGGCACGGCGAGGCGCAGCGGCGCGCCGAACTGGTTGGGCGCCGGCTTGCCGTAAATCCCGGTGACGAGGAAGGCGAGGTCGTTAGTGGCCTCCGCCATGGTGAGCCCGTCGAAATAGGGCCAGGGGTAGATGAAGCGGCGCTGGCCCAGCGCCACTTCCGGATTCATGAAGGTCTCGAAGCGCACATATTTGGCGCCCGAGAGCGGCTTGGCATAGGCGACGAGGTCCTTCACCGCGAAGCCGGTCCACGGCACCGTCATCGACCACGCCTCGACGCAGCGGTGGCGGTAGATGCGTTCTTCCAGCGCCATGGCGCGGATGAGATCGTCGATGCCGACCTCGCGCGGCTGCTCGACCAGCCCATCGATCTTCACCGTCCAGGGCCGGCGCGGCATGCGCGCCGCCACGTCGGCGATCTGGTAGCCGGAACGCTCCGAGCCGAACTCATAGAAATTATTGTAGTTGCCGGAAATCTCCTCCGGCGTGATCGGCCGGTCGCCGGCGGTGAAGGCGGGGTTCTTCTTCGCGGGATAGAGATCCCTGGTCGGGTCATTGGCCGGGTCGCCCACCGCCGGGGCGGCATCGGCGAAGGGGGAGAGCGCGGCGGACAAGCCCGCGACGCCGAGCAGGCCCACCCCCGCGCCGAGCAAATTCCGGCGGGAGAGATAGGTGGCTTCGGGCGTGACCGCGCTCTCTGGCAACTCCCAGGACCGGCGACGGCGTATCGGCATAGCGGACTCCTCTTGAGTGACGAGGAGAGTACGCTGGAACCGGGTGGTTTATTTCAGCCGCTCTTTCAACTTCTCGTGCAGAAAAGCAAAAGGCCCGACGGCGGTGCCGACGGGCCTTCAGCAAAATTACGCCGCCCGCAGGCGGGCATCGGCTTAGAGCATCAGCTCACTTGGAGACGAGGCGCAGGTCGCCCACGCCGAGGGCGACATTCACGCCCGTCTGGCCTTCGACGCTGAGCGGCTGCAGGGCGATGGTCTTGTTGGAACCGCCGACCAGCACGTTGCCGGCCACGCCGACGCCGAGCGCGACGCTGCCGGACACGCCGACATAGGTGCCGTCGAGATCAGACGAGCGCACGCCCTTGGTGGGGGCCAGCACGGTCCACAGCAGGATGTTGCGGCCGGTCACGCCGAGATCGAGGCCCCAGCGGCGGATCGAGCCCTCATAGGCGTACTTCTTGCCGCGGGCCGTGGTGAAGGTGCAGTCGAGCGTGCGCTTGGAACCAATGATGAAGCTCACCGACTTCGACCCGGCGCAGGCGAGCGAGCCGACTTCAACCCTCTTGGTCTGGGCCGAGGCGGGCGCGGCGGCGAGGGTGGCGGCGCCCGCGACAAGCGCAGAGGCGAGCAGCCCGCGCGACAGAACAGTACGGAACATTCAAATCTCCTGAAGATGACGCGCGACCGGCTCACGGGAACCGGCGCCCCCGCCCTAAGGCGCTTGCCGACCGGGGCGCGTCTCCCGGCCGGTCAATATCATTCTACCTCAGCGGAGAGAGCCGCAGAAGCGCTGGATTCGCAGGCACGCCTCCTCCAGATCCTTGGTGGAGGTGGCGTAGGAGATGCGGAAGGCCGGGCCGAGGCCGAAGGCCGAGCCATGCACCACCGCGACGCCCTCGGCCTCCAGAAGCTCGGAGGCGAAGGCTTCGTCATTGTCGATAACCTTGCCGGCCGGCGTGGTCTTGCCGATCAGCCCGGCGCAGGACGGGTAGACATAGAACGCACCCTCCGGCTTCGGGCAGGTGAGGCCGGAGGCCTGGTTGAGCATCGAGACCACGAGGTCGCGGCGCTCCTTGAACACCTTGTTGTTGGCGACGATGAAGTCCTGCGGGCCGTTCAGCGCCTCGACCGCCGCCCACTGGGCGATGGAGTTGGGGTTGGACGTCGACTGCGACTGCAGCGTGCCGATCGCCTTGATCAGCGCCTCCGGGCCGGCGGCGTAGCCGATGCGCCAGCCGGTCATGCAATAGGCCTTGGAGACGCCGTTCATGGTGAGGGTGCGATCATAGAGCGCCGGCTCGACCTGCGCCGGGGTGACGAATTCGAAATCGTCATAGACCAGGTGCTCATACATGTCGTCGGTAAGAACCCAGACATGCGGGTGCTTCATCAGCACGTCGGTGAGCGCCTTCATCTCGGTGCGCGAATAGGCCGAGCCGGTCGGGTTGGACGGCGAGTTGAAGATCAGCCACTTGGTCTTCGGGGTGATCGCCGCTTCCAGCATTTCCGGCTTCAGCTTGAAATTGTCCTCAAGCTTCGTCTCCACCGGCACCGGCGTGCCGCCGCAGAACTGCACGATGTCCGGGTAGCTCACCCAGTACGGCGCGGGGATGATGACCTCGTCGCCCGCATCAAGGGTGGCCACCAGCGCGTTGAACAGCACCTGCTTGCCGCCGGTGCCGACCGTGACCTGGCTCGGCTTGTAGGTGAGGCCATTCTCGCGCTTGAACTTGGCGACGATGGCCGCCTTCAGCTCGGGAATGCCGTCCACCGCGGTGTAGCGGGTCTGGCCGTCGCGGATCGCCTTGATCGCGGCTTCCTTGATGTTGTCCGGCGTCTCGAAATCGGGCTCGCCGGCCGCGAGCGCGATCACGTCACGCCCGGCCGCTTTCAGCTCCCGCGCCTTGTTGGAAATGGCGATGGTCTGGGAGGGATTGATGCGCTTCAGGGCGGCGGATATCAGGCTCATGGCCGGTTTCTCCCTTGAGGGTTTTGCGCGCGACAACTAGTCGAGCCCTTGCGCCCCGGCAAGCGATTCCCTACCTCCGGGCGTCACGAGGGCCACGTTTTCCTGACGCGGCCGCGATCCAGACCGTTCTGCCGGAGTTTGCTGCATGCTCAAGATCTATGCCATGCAGAGTTCCGGCAATTCCTACAAGGTGCGGCTGCTGCTCGCCCGGCTCGGCCTGCCCTTCCAGCTCATTGATGTCGACCTGCTGCGCGGGGAGAACCGCACCCCGGATTTCCTGATGAAGAACCCGGAGGGCCGGGTGCCGCTGCTGGAACTGCCGGGCGGGCGCTATCTGCCCGAATCCAACGCCATCCTGTTCTACCTCGCCGACGGCACGCCCCTGTTGCCCAACGATCCGCTGGGCCGGGCGGAGACGCTGCGCTGGATGTTCTTCGAGCAGCACAGCGTCGATTCCTCGATCGGGCTGGCGCGGTTCTGGCTCAAGCTGGTGCGCGGCGGGCGCGATCTGCGCACCCACGACATCGACCGGTGGATGGAGGAGGGCTATGCCGCGCTGGGCGTGATGGAGCGTCATCTGGCGCGCCGCCCCTTCGTGGTCGACGGCACGCTGAGCATCGCCGACCTCGCCCTTTATGCCCACATCCATGTGGCGCGGGAGGGCGACTTTGACCTCGCCACCTTCCCGGCGGTGCGGGCCTGGCTGGCGCGGGTGGCGGCGCAGCCCGGCCATGTCGGCATGGAGTGGCGCCCGGAGCACGCCGCGCCCCGGGCCGACAGCGCCTGAGCCCCGGGGTTGTCGCGCCTTGACCCTGGTTAACGCGCCTTAACCGGTTGCCGTGAAATGGCCTCGAAATGGCACCGGGTTGCACAAAGTGGCGTCCACGCGGAGCCGCCTTCCCCTCCCAAGTTACCGTCATCCAAAGGGGCAGCAGCCCGGACGGACCGAAGGGGTTTCGCCATGCCGGACAAGACCATGCCGAACCAGACAATTGCCGCCGCGCCCCGCGCCGGCGACGTTCTTGCCACCCGCCACACCGCCGGCCGGCGGCTGCGCCGCGCCGCGATGGAAGCGGGCGTCGTGCTGTCGCTGACCTTTGCCATCATCGCCGTGCTGTGCCTGTTCGGTTTGCAGCGGGCTTCCGCCTTCGAGGTCGTCCACGCGGCCTCGGAGGAGCGCCTCGCCATTGGCGCGGTGCTGCTGGCGACGTTTGTCGGCCTGTGCGGCCTCACCACCTTCATGCTGCGCAACACCTTGCAGACATCCGGCGCGCTGAGCGCCGACGAGCCGCGCGGCAACCGCGGGCGCCGGGGCTGAACGCCCCGGATTTTGCCGGCGCGGCAGCGCCTTTCCGCCGCGCCGCGATCGCCTGACGGCGGCATTTCCCTAACGGCATCGTGCGTGCGGCGGCGGTTGGCCTGCCGGGCCGGGTGTTCTAACCATACGGCTCGCAACCGAACCCCGGAGCGCCGCCGTGAGCCGCCACCCTTCTGCCCCGCCCCGCCCCGACACTCGCCGCGCGACACGCGCTGCGGCCTGCGTGATGGCTCTGCTGCTTGCGGCGAGCGGCGCCCCGGCGGCCGCGCAATCGGCTACGGGCGAGCCGGTCGAGGCCCCCTCCTCCATCGGGCCGCTCAGCGTCGAGACGGTCGCCAGCGGGCTGCACAGCCCCTGGGGCCTCGCCTTCCTGCCCGATGGCCGCATGCTGGTGACCGAGCGGCCCGGCCAGTTGCGGATTGTCAGCCGCAGCGGCACCGTCTCGGCGCCGGTTGCCGGCGTGCCCCCGGTACTGGCGCGCGGACAGGGCGGGCTGCTCGACGTGGCGCGGGCGCCTGACTTTGCCGATAGCCGGCTTGTCTTTCTCACCTATGCCGAACCACGCGAAGGCGCTGCCGGCACCTCGGTGGCGCGGGGCCAACTGGTGGAGCAGAACGGCGATGCCCGGCTGGACAATGTCGAGGTGATCTTCCGCCAGTCGCCAGCGGCCAGCGGCGGCAATCATTTCGGCTCGCGCCTCGTCTTCGCCCGCGACGGCACGCTGTTCGTCACGTTGGGCGACCGCGCCTCGCTGCGCGACCAGGCGCAGAACCTCACCAACCATATCGGCAAGGTGGTCCGCATCGCCCCCGATGGCAGCGTGCCCGCCGACAACCCGTTCCGGCAGCAAAATGGCGCCCGGCCGGAAATCTGGAGCTATGGCCACCGCAATGTGCAGGGCGCGGCGCTCGACCCCGCCACCGGGCTCCTGTGGACCATCGAACATGGCGCGCGCGGCGGCGATGAGCTGAACCGCCCGGAAGCGGGCAAGAACTATGGCTGGCCGGTCATCACCTATGGTCGCGACTATTCCGGCGCCAAGATCGGCGAGGGAACGGAAAAGGCGGGCCTGGAACAGCCGGTGAAATACTGGGACCCGTCCTTCGCACCCTCGGGCCTCGCCTTCTACACCGGCACGCTGATGCCGCAGTGGAAGGGTGACCTGTTCACCGGCGGGCTTGCCGGCGCGCGGCTGGTGCGCCTGAAGCTCGACCCGGCGCGCCAGAGCATCGCCCAGGAGGAAATCCTCCTCGCCGATCTCGGCGAACGCCTACGCGACGTGCGCCAGGGCCCGGACGGCGCGCTGTGGCTGCTGACCGACGACCCCTCGAACGGCCGCCTGCTGCGCCTCGCGCCGGCCGAGTGAGGGTCATGACCACTTCTGGAAGATGAAAAACGCGCCGAGCGCGATGAGGGCGAAGCCGATCAGGTGGTTCCAGTGGAAGGGCTCCTTCAGCCAGAGCACCGAGAAGCCGGCGAACACCACCAGGGTGATGACCTCCTGCATGGTCTTCAGTTCCACCGTCGAATAGGTGGCGGAGCCATAGCGATTGGCCGGCACGGCGAGGCAGTACTCGAAGAAGGCGATCCCCCAGCTCACCAGAATGGCGAGAAGCAGCGGCGACGATTTGTGCTTGAGGTGGCCATACCAGGCGAAGGTCATGAAGATGTTGGAGGCGACGAGAAGCAGGATCGGCGTCAACGCCGGGGGGATGAAGCCGAACATGCGCGGTTCCGTCGATTGAGGATAATAAAGCCCCCCGCTCAGCCATAGCGCAGCTTGAGCGACAGGATGCCGGCCAGCAGGACGAGGGTCACGGCATTGGCCATGATGACCGGAATCGAGCCGATCAGCACGCCGTAAACCAGCCAGAGCGCGACGCCGGCGGCAAATGCCAGATAGGCGATGAGCGAGAGGTCGCGGGTCTCGCGCGTGCGCAGGATCTTCAGCGCCTGCGGCAGCCAGCACAGCGTGGTGAGCAGCGCCGCGACGCCGCCGATCAGTTCGGTGGAAAGGGAGGAGCCGACCATGCCATTCGCCTCGCGCGGCGCCTTGCCGCCGGGCGGCGGTTCCCACGCCTGCCGGCTCCTGTCAATCGCGCGGCGCCGGGGCTGTCAGAGCTCGGCCCAGTGGCGCAGCAGGTTGTGATAGACATTGGCCAGCGACAGCACGGACGGGTCGTCGTCCGGCAGCCGAGCCCGCGTGCCCATGATGGCACGGTCGAGGTCATAGAGCATGGTGCGGCGCTCCTGGTCCTTGATCATCGATTGCGACCAGAAGAACGAGCCCCAGCGGCTGCCGCGGGTGATCTCGTTGACGCTGTGCAGGCTGGAGGCGGGATAGACCACCGCATGGCCCGCCGGCAGCTTCACCTCATGGGTGCCATAGGTGTCCTCGATCACCAGCTCGCCGCCATTATAATCCTCCGGCTCGGTGAGGAAGATGGTCGTGGAGACATCCGCCCGCATCCGCATGCCGGTGCCGGGAATGGCGCGGATCGCGCCATCGACATGGGCGCCGAATTTCATGCCGACATCGTAGCGGTTGAACATGGGCGGCAGCACACGCAGTGGCATGACAGCCGAGTTGAAGATCGGGTTGCGCCCCAGCGCCCGCAGCACGATGTCGCCCAGTTCGGCCGCCTCTTTCGACTCCACCGGGATCTGCAGGTTGAGCTTGCCCAGCGCCGCCTGCTGCCCGGCGGTGACGCGACCATCGACCCAGGGCGAGGCCTCCAGCACGCGCCGGCAATGAGCGACTTCGTCCGGGGTGAGGATGTCGGGAATCTGGATCAGCATGGGTGGGTCCGTTCAACGAAAAGAGGGGGAAAGCCGGATGAGCGGCCTTCCCCCGAGATGAGACGGTCAGGTCTTGAAGGCACTCGTCAGAAGGTCGCGCCGACGGTGAGGGTGAAGGTGCGGCCCGAGGACGGCACCGCCCGGTTGCCCCAGCCGGCGACGTAGTTCAGTTCGTCGGTCAGGTTGTAGGCGTTCAGCGCGATGCGGTAATTCTCGTATTCATAGGAAACCAGCGCATCCAGCGAGAAGGTCTCCGGAATGATCGCGGTGTTGGCGCTGTTGGTGTAGTATTCGCTGGCATAGGTGATGCCGCCGCCGACCAGCAGCTTGCCGGGAATCTGGCTCAGCACATCCTTGGTCAGCTCATAGGTCGTCCACAGGGTGAAGTTGTTCTCCGAGACGAAGGGAACCTCGTTGCCGACGTAGTCTGCGGTAGTCGAGGTTTGGATCTCGCTGTCATAATAGGCGTAGCCCGCCTGGATCACCCAGGCGCGGGTAATGTTGCCGGTAACGCCCAGTTCGACGCCCTGCACCCGCTGGTTCTCGCCGGTCTCCACCGTGTCGAAGGTGAAGGGGTCGACATAATACGCGTTGCTCTTGTCGACCCGGAACAGCGAGCCGGTGAAGCCGAGCCGCCCGTCCGGGGTCGAGACCTTGAAGCCGATCTCGTAGGTCTCGTTCTCTTCCGGCTGAAGGTTGTTCTGCGTCGGATTGACCACGGTGATGTCGTTGGTCGGGAACATGCCCTGCGGCGAGTAGGAGCGCGCCCAGGAGGCGTAATAGGTCTGGTTGGCGCTCGGCTCCCAGATGATGCTCGCCTTGGGGCTGGAGAACTGGGTCGTGCTTTCGGCATCGGTCCAGCTATTGGTGCCGTTGGCGCAGGTCGAGCCCACGCACCAGAACCTGTAATCGGCCGAATAGGTGTCGTAGCGAATGCCGCCCAGCACCGAGAGCTGCTCGGTCAGCCAGATCCGGTCGCTGACGAAGGCGCCGAAATCGGTAGCCGTCGATTCACGCTGGCCGTTATTGCCGAGAGGGTTCGGGTAGAGGAAATAGCCCGTGGTGTTGGCGTAGACCGGGTTCCAGATCGTCGACGTGCCCTTCGACCCGTTCACCGAGATCAGTGTGCGCTCGTCATCGACGAAATACATGTCGATGCCTGCCACCACTTCATGGCGCAGGAAGCCGGTGTTGAACTTGGCGATGGCGGTGGTGACGTTCTGGCCCGACCAGCTGGTCTGGTCGAAGCCGGGATTGCCGCCGCCGAAGGCGATCGCCGGGTTGTTGCCGGCGAAGAACTGGCCGGTGCAGGTCCCCTCATACTGCTCGGGCGTCGGGTTGGTCACGCCAGTCGGGCTGTTGGAGCAGCCAGCGACGCTCGTCGCGAAGTCGCGGGTGTAATAGCCGACGCGGGAGTCATTGGTGATGGTGAGCCAGTCATTCACCTCGCGCTTGTAGTTGGCGGTGAACATGTTGGCTTCGGTGTCGTCGTGGTCCGTCACCTTGCCGTAGAAATTGGTGCGCGGAACGCCCCACTCCGTCACCGGCTTGCCGAGCGAGCCGTAGCGCACCGCGTCGCCATAGCGTGGCGTTACGATAGGCACGCCGTAATCGGGGGTGCGCGAGCCGTTCTGGTAGAGATAGTTCAGGTGCAGGGTCTGGTCGGTGCCAAGGCCGAAACCGAGATCGGCCATCAGCCCGTAGCGGTTCGATTCGACATGGTCGCGGTCGGCCACGTCCTGCTCGTTCACCATGCCGACGATGCGGAAGGCGGAGGTGTCGCTGAGCTGCTTGTTAATGTCGAACACGCCGCGATAGAGCGGCCCGGTGCCGAACTGGCCCTCGAAGTCGTACTTGTCGCCGATATGCGCCTGCTTGAGCGTCGAGTTGACGACGCCGCCGGTGGTGCCGGCACCGAAGCTCTCGGAGGACGGGCCCTTGATGACCTCGACACTCTCATAGGCGAAGCTATCGCGGACATAGACGCCGAAATCGCGCAGGCCGTTAATGTAGACGTCGCCCTTGGACTGGAAGCCGCGAATGCGGAACTGGTCGCCATTCATGCCGCCGCCGCCCTCGCCGATGCCGACGGTGACGCCCGGCACATTGCGCAGCGCCTGCTCCAGCGTGGTGACGCCCTGCTCCTGCATGGTCTGCTGGTTGATGACCTGCACGACCTGGGGAATGTCCTGGATCCGGCCGGGCAGACGCGAAATGCCGGTCGTGCCCTCAAGCGTGTTGTCCGGCGCGCTCTCGCCCTCGACCGTGACCGTCGGCAGATCCTCCTCGGGTGCGGGCGCGGCGGCTTGCTGCGCCTGCGCGGAGAACAGCGGCAGCGTCGACAGCGTCACCGCCAGGCCGGCCGTCCAGGCGGCGTTATGAGAAGTATCCCGCAATGATCGCAATGTCTTCATTAGATCCAAGCCCCTAATGTTTCTTATTTTTGCCTATTATCTACGATTGTTAACGCCTTCAAACGTTATGTTTTTTACGTATTCCAACGTAGAAATTGTATATCGATTCAAAACTGTTGTTTTTAATTGTTAAAACTTGAATATAATGCACAAACTCTGACGAAAACTACCCTTGAGATTAGGCGCTATAAGGATATTAAGCGCTGGTGGCACCCCGGGACGGCGCCGCGACAGCGCGCAAAGCGGCAGGACGGGATGGGGAACGGCTGGATTTCCTTCACAGAGTTGACACAAATTGGCCCCGAACTGTTGCGCGCGCGCATCAGTGAGAACCCCGCCGCCGCCGCCCGTTGGGTGGAAGCGGCGGCGCTGGCTGGCATCGTCAATGCCCAGATCGCCTGGGGGCAAATGCTGGTTGACGGTCGCGGCGTGGCGCGGGACCCGGCCGCAGGGCTGCGCTGGTTCCAACTCGCCGCCGCCGCCGGCAGCACTGACGGGATCAACATGGTCGGGCGCTGCCATGAGCTCGGCTGGGGCGCGCCCATCGACCCCACCCGCGCCGCCGCGCTGTACCGGCAGGCAGCGGAGCGCGGCCATGGTTGGGCGCAGTTCAACCTCGCCACGCTGCTGCTTGATGGACGGGGCGTCGCCGCCGACCGGATACAGGCTCTGCACTGGTACGTCCGCGCCGCCCGTAATGGAGAAGCAGACGTCGCCGCGAAGGCGGCCACCATGATCGGGCGCTCGCTCGAACTTGGCTGGGAACGTCCGGCCCGCCCGGCAGCGGCGCTGCGCTGGTATCGCCGGGGCGCCGAGGGCGGGGATTATCGCGGCCAGTTCGACTATGCCCGCCTGCTTCTGGAGCGCAGCGGCCGGGTCGACCTCGCCGCGCCATGGTTCGCCCGCTGCATCGAGGTCGGCGTGCCGGCCTTCTGCCGGCATGTTGGCGTCGCCCTGCGGCAGGCGCCGCACCCGGAACTGCGGCGCCTCGCCCTGCGGGCGCTCGAACGCGCCACCCTGAGCGGCGAGCCGGCGGATCTGCGCGTGCTCGGCGGGGCGCTGGCGGAAGGGCTGGGCGGCAAGCCTGACCCGCAAGGCTCGGCCGTCGCCTTCCGCCGCGCCCGCGAGGCGGAGGCGAGACGGATGACGGACGAAGCTGCTTTGGCAGCATCTCCCGCCCCTTTGCCGGACCGTATCCCTCCGGTCGGACGTCGGGTGCAAACACCGCTTTCGGCCCTGGGCCGGCTCTTTGGGCTCTCCCTGAGCCGCCGCCGACCAATCACAAATAAGTCATAGCCTTCCGGGGGGCCTTGCGGGTGAGCGCCCTCGGCCCGCGCGGCCTGAACAGCAACAACAGCGCCACCATCGGCGGTGCGCAGGCCGTGGATGTGGAGAGCCGCGCCCGTCTGGGCGGCCCGCGTGGCCTGCGTGCCAGCGCCGACGTTGATGTCGGCGGCGAGAACACAGCCGCCATTGGCATCGGCATCGGCATTGGCGGTGGCGGCGGCGGGAATCCTGGCGAACCTGGTTCGCCCGGCGGACCTGGCACCCCGGGCGGCCCCTCAGCCGGCGGCACCGGCGCGGGGACGGGAGCCGGCAGCTCCGACATGGCGGCCAAGAAGCTGCGCTGCACCGGTGTCCTGTCCGAGCCGCGCGCCTATGATTCCGGCATCGTCGCCCTGTGCCGCGATCTCGTCGGCGGCTGACCCAACCTAAGCCTGCACGAAGGCCGCCCCGGCGTAAACCGGGGCGGCCTTTTTTCGCCGGGGCGGCTTTTTTCGCCGGAATCCGGCCCTCCCCTCGCAGATGCGCAAACTTCATGCTTCCGTTAAGGGAACGTCTTTGCACCGCCGCGATTGCAGGGGAGTATCGCGTGGCTCCCCGAATCCGGTTCCCCCATGGCCCAGCTCCTCGTCCTCCTGAACGCTAATGCCGGCACGCTGCTGGACCGCAATGCCGAGGAGGTGCGCCGGCACATCGCCGACGGGCTCGACGGCGGCGGGCGGAGCGTCGAGGTGAAGCTGCTGCGCGGCAAGGAGCTGGTGCAGGCGATCCGCGCCTCCGGCACGGGCGAGCACGACACCGTCATCGTCGGCGGCGGCGACGGCAGCGTGAGCCTGGCGGTGCAGAGCCTTGAGGGTTCCGGCAAGACGCTCGGCATTCTGCCGCTCGGCACGCTCAATTTGCTGGCTACCGATATCGGCATGCCGCGCGAGCTCGACGCGGCGCTCCTCGCCCTCAGCGAGGCGAAAGTGGCGGAGATCGACCTGGCGACGCTGAATGGGCGGCGCTTCCACACCATTTCCGGCATGGGCTTCTTCAGCCAGATGGCCCGCGCCCGCGAAACTGCCCGGCGCTGGAAACTCTGGCGCTTTCTCGCCGTTGCGATCGCCGCCGTCTATGCGCTGCGCCGCAGTGGCCGCTTCGACCTCGACGTGACAGTGGATGGCACGCCGCACCATTTCCAGGCTTTTGCCGCGCTGCTGTCGGTCAACCGCTTCACCGGCCCAGGCTGGCGGCGCAGCCGGCTCGACGAGGGCGTGCTCGAACTCACCGTCGCTGAGGATCGCGGCGGGCTCGCCCTGCTGAAGGCCGGGGCCGACATGGTGACGGATAATTGGCGCGACAATCCCGGTATCATCAGCCTGACCGGCCGTGAAATCGTGCTGCGCCGCGCCAATCGTGCCCGTGCCTGGGTCTCGACCGATGGCGAACTCGGCCGCGAGGACATGCCGCTCACCTATGCCATCGTACCGCGCGGGCTCAAGCTGCTGATACCGCCCGCCGCGCCGGGCGAGCCGGCGACCCTGGCGGAGGCAACGGCGGAGGCCTCCGGCGCGGCGCCCGAGACGGCCCGGCCGTGAGCCCCTTTTGCCGAGTTTCCGCCTCGGTCGGCGCCCGCAGGCCCGCCTTCTTCCTCAGAGCGGCTCGATCTCATAGACCACGGTGACGCCGGCGCGCACCTGCGTCTCGCCGGCCTCCACCGGCACCGAATCCATCTTCTCCGCCCGCGCCGCCATCATCATGCGCGGCATCGGCCGGGGGCCGGCGTCGCTGGCGATCGACACCACCCGCACCAGCCGCACCCCGGCAGCCTGGGCGATGATCTCGGCCTGGTGGCGCGCCTCTTTCACCGCCTCGGCCCGAGCGGTGTCTTCCAGCTTGGCGGGATCGGCGATGTCAAAGGCGATGCCGCTTATCTGGTTGGCGCCGTTGGTCACAAGCTGGTCCAGCAGATCGCCGAGCTTGCCGAGATCGCGCAGCCGCACCGTGACGGCATTGTTCACCTGATAGGAGGCGATGCGAAGCGGGTCGCCCTCCTTCTTCTGCGGTGCGTATTGCGGCTGCACCGAGAAGCCTGATGTGGAGATGTCACGCGGTTCGACGCCCGCCGCCTTGATCGCCTCGATCATCGTCGCCACGGCGGCGGAATTGGCGTCGAGCGCCTCGCGCGCCGTCTTGCCCTCACTCACCACGCCAGAGGTCAGCGTCGCCATGTCGGGCACCGCGCTGGCCAGGCCTTCGCCGGAGACCGAGAGCGTCGCCCGCCGGGCGTTGGGGGCGAGGTCCTGCGCGGCGAGCGGCGACAGGCTGGCGACGAGCCCGGCGGCACCGAGAAAGGCAGCGCAGGCGGTGGCGCGGAGAAACTTCATGTCTTTCACTTCCTTGAAACTGCCGGGACAGGCGTCGGTCGGCCGGCATGTCCCTGAGCTGACGCACTGACGGTGCGGCACGCCAGAGCACCGCGCGAAGGCGGCGGGATTGCGGCGGCGACGCCGTCAGCCGCACCGGGATGGGTCGCGGCCGCGCTGCAAGCCGCGCTGCGCAACGTCGCAGGGCCGCGTTGCGGCGGTCGCGCCAAGCCCAGAGCCCCGAGCCCCGAAACGGACCCGAGCGCACGTCTTTCCCGCCGGAGCGCTCCCTTCCCTCACGCCAAGGTGGATGGCCACCGCGACGCAGTTGGCGCGGGCGCATCGCTTTGCTAGTTTCCACCGCCCGCGCCGCTCCACAGCACCGCCGGCCGGGCCTGTAGCTCAATGGTTAGAGCCGACCGCTCATAACGGTCTGGTTGTAGGTTCGAGTCCTACCGGGCCCACCATTATTTCAACGACGTGCCGAATTTTCGCCTGCCGCGCTTCGCGCGGGTTCAGGTGCGGCCGCGTCCCGACAAGCTTCCCACAAGCTTCCATCATCACATCCTGTGATGCTCTCGCCAACGGGAGCGACCTGCGGCGCGGGCAACGCCCGGCGCAGAGCGAGTGATTTTCAGGAGGCATCATGAAACTCTATCCGGGCCTGAAAGCTCTCGTCATTATCGGTGCCGGTATCGGCGGCCTGTGGGTCATGCGCGGCGATGCCCCCGCCACAACCGCTAGGTTGAAATGCGAGAGCCACCTTGAAACCGCGACAGGCCACGATCTCAGTGCTGGCGAGGTCTCCGCGATGACGGTTACCGGCGACGCGCAGAACGGCAAGGTTCAGGGCGCCTTCATACGCAACGATGAATTGCGATCCGCTGTGTGCGAATTTGAGAACGCCCGCACGACGCGCGTCGCGATCGATGGAAAGACGCAATAGATGAAAGTCATGGCCGGCCATTGATTGCGAGGTTTGCCGGCTCTCCCGCCGCCAATGTCGCAGAGACAACCGTCCTGATCCGCCACGCCGTCGTCAGGTCCCGCAGTCCGCCGGCCGAACGTCGCCCGCCTTCGCCGGGAACAATCTCGTTCACCAATTGTTAACGATTGTTGCAACGGGAGGTCGCTCCATGCTCGCGCATAAATTCGACATCGACTCCTCCAGCCTTTCGTTCGATCGGCAGCAGGGACGTCTGGCCATGAAGCTGCAGCCGGTGGTTCCCGACTACGACGAAGCTGCGGTGCTGGTGCATGGCTGGGGCGTCATGGCCGGCTGTCCGCAGGTCCGCCGGCTGGTCGTTGACGTGGTAGAGGTCGATGCCGTGCCGCTGCCGTCCATGCCTGCTCGGCATGCGTCCTGACGGCGGAACCCGGTCGTCAGTACCGCGTTTCCCCTTCATCACGAAGGAGCAAAATCATGGCCACCTCTACCGACCTCGCCACCCTCTCGCGCGATCTCGATGTCCTCCGCCGCGACGTGGCGAAGCTGACCGGATCGCTTGCCAGCCAGGGAGGCGACAGTGTCCGACGCTACGCCAGCCGCTACGCGCGTCAGGGCGCTGCACGGGCCGGCGCGGCTTTGGATTATGCCGCGCATGGTGGTGCCGACCTGCTGGAGGAAGCCGGCGGCCACGCCCGGCACGCGGCCGACGAAGTGGCGGCGCAGGTCCGCCGGCATCCGGCCATCGCGATCGCCGGCCTGTTGACGATTGGGCTGATCGCCTATTTGGCCTCTGGGCGTCGCTAGGACGTCCGGCGCTGGGCTGCGGCCTGAGTCCCAACCCGGCACAGCCTTCCTTCTCAAATAGGGCGCGGCAGGCTGATCGTGCCCCTGCGACCGTCTCTGGATGCAGGGGTAGCCGCGCTTCCAGGACCGATGGGAGGAGGAGAGACGAGCGTCTCCCCCTCCCTTTCCTTTTGGGGCACGCAAGGCCACGATCCGCGACGCCGCGTCAGTGCCCGCACGGCGGCGCGCGCGCGTGTGATCGCCTCCGCCAGCGGCGGCACTTGACCTTCGGCACCCCGGCGTCATTTCGAGGGCGACGCTCCGCCCATGGAGAGAGAAACGACGAGGCCCGATAATGCATACCCCTTCCGTCACCTCCGCCTGGCTGGCGGCAGCTTTTGCCGCCCTTTTCGGTCTTTCCCTGCCCGCCGCCGCGCAGTCCATGCCCAACTCGCTCACCATGAGCTGCGCGCAGGCGCGGGCGCTGGTGCAGCGCGAGGGGGCGGTGGTCATCGGCACCGGGCCGAACCTCTATGACCGTTTCGTCACCGATGCCGGCTATTGCCAGTCCCAGCGCTCCAAGCCGGCCTGGATCGCCACGCGGGACAATCCCCAATGCCTCGTCGGCCAGCTCTGCCGCGAGCGGCGCTTTCGCTGGCGTTGAGGCCATGCCGGGGTTCCGCACCTCCTAAACGGTTGCGCGATACGCCGACGGGGGGCATAAGCGCGGCAAAGAGTTTGGAGGAATTCCATGCCCGCCTATCGTTCCCGCACGACCACCCATGGGCGCAACATGGCCGGCGCGCGCGGCCTCTGGCGCGCCACCGGCATGAAGGACGGCGATTTCGGCAAGCCGATCATCGCCGTGGTCAACTCCTTCACCCAGTTCGTGCCCGGCCATGTCCATTTGAAGGACCTCGGCCAGCTGGTGGCGCGGGAGATCGAGGCGGCGGGCGGCGTCGCTAAGGAATTCAACACCATCGCGGTCGATGACGGCATCGCCATGGGCCATGATGGCATGCTCTATTCGCTGCCCTCGCGCGAACTGATCGCCGACAGCGTGGAGTACATGGTCAACGCGCACTGCGCCGACGCCATGGTCTGCATCTCCAATTGCGACAAGATCACCCCCGGCATGCTGATGGCGTCGCTGCGCCTCAACATCCCGACCGTGTTCGTCTCCGGCGGCCCGATGGAGGCCGGCAAGGTGGTGCTGAACGGCAAGACCAAGGCGCTCGACCTGGTCGACGCCATGGTCGCCGCCGCCGACGACCGAGTGTCCGAGGAAGACGTCGCCGTCATCGAGCGCTCGGCCTGCCCGACCTGCGGCTCCTGCTCGGGCATGTTCACCGCCAATTCGATGAATTGCCTCACCGAGGCGCTCGGCCTCGCTCTTCCGGGCAATGGCTCGACGCTGGCGACGCATGCCGACCGCAAGCGGCTGTTCGTCGAGGCCGGCCACACCATCGTCGATCTCGCCCGCCGCTATTACGAGCAGGACGATGCCAGCATCCTGCCGCGCTCGGTGGCGAGCTTCGCCGCCTTCGAGAACGCGATGACGCTCGACATCGCCATGGGCGGCTCTACCAACACCGTGCTGCATCTGCTCGCCGCCGCCCATGAGGGCGAGGTGCCCTTCACCATGGCCGATATCGACCGGCTCTCGCGCCGCGTGCCGGTGCTGTGCAAGGTCGCCCCGGCGGTGCCTGATGTGCATGTGGAAGACGTCCACCGCGCCGGCGGCATCATGGGCATTCTGGGTGAGCTCGACCGGGCCGGCCTGCTCGACACCTCGGTCGGCTCCATCCACGCCACCTCGCTCGGCGCGGCACTGGAGCACTGGGATGTAAAGCGCAACGCAAGCGAGGCGGTGCACGAGTTCTTCCGCGCCGCGCCGGGCGGGGTGCCGACCCAGGTCGCCTTCAGCCAGGCCGCCCGCTATGACGAAATCGACCTCGACCGCGAAAAGGGCGTGATCCGCGACCTGGAGCACGCCTTCTCCCGCGATGGCGGCCTCGCCGTGCTCTACGGGAACCTTGCCGAGGATGGCTGCATCGTGAAGACGGCCGGCGTCGACGAGAGCATCCTGAAGTTCACCGGCACCGCCCGTGTGTTCGAGAGCCAGGACGACGCCGTCTCCGGCATTCTCGGCAACCGGGTGAAGCCGGGCCAGATCGTGCTCATCCGCTATGAGGGTCCGCGCGGCGGGCCGGGCATGCAGGAAATGCTGTACCCGACCAGCTATTTGAAGTCGAAGGGCCTCGGCAAGGAATGCGCGCTCATCACCGATGGCCGCTTCTCCGGCGGCTCCTCGGGCCTTTCGATCGGCCATGTTTCGCCGGAAGCGGCGGAAGGCGGCACGATCGGGCTGGTGCGCGAGGGCGATGTGATCGAGATCGACATCCCCAACCGGCGGATCCACCTCGCGGTGGACGAGGCCGAACTCGCCGCCCGCCGCGAGGAGCAGCAGGCCAAGGGCTGGGTTCCGGCCGAACCGCGCAAGCGCAACGTCACCACCGCGCTCAAGGCCTATGCCGCGCTCGCCACCAGCGCCGCCAAGGGCGCCGTGCGGCAGATTCCCTGAGCGGGCAATGACCCGATGGCCGCGCCAACCGCGCCGGCTGTCAGCCGCAACAGCACAGGAGGCGGGGCCGCGGGCTCCGCCTTCTTCGCTTCGATCCTTTGAAGACGACCCATGGAGGCCCGCATGGCCGACGAAGACGACGCCTATGTCTATGACGAAGCCACCGGCGAATGGCGCCCGGCCTCGGAAATGAAAGCGGCCGCCACCGCCGCGCCGGAAGTGCGCGATGCCTCCGGCACCGTGCTGGTGGACGGTGATTCCGTCGTCCTCATCAAGGACCTGAAGGTGAAGGGCGCCGGCCAGACGCTGAAGCAGGGCACGGTGATCAAGACCATCCGCCTCACCGATAATCCGGAGGAAATCGACTGCCGCTTCGAGGGCATCAAGGGCCTGGTCCTGCGCACCGAATTCGTGCGCAAGCGCGGCTGAGAGGGCGGGGCCGCGTGGCGCGCGGCGTGGTGGCATGGTAGCTTTCGGCGTGCCACCGCTCACCCCCCGCAGGTTGATCCATGAGAAAGCTTGTCCTCTCCTTCGCCCTTGCCGGCGCTGCCGCCGCAGGCCTGCCCCACGCCGCTCTGGCGGATAAGATCGACCTCTCCACCACGACCTGCGCGCAGTTCCTGGAGAGTGACAAGACCGAGATCATGCTGACGCTGGCCTGGCTCGACGCCTATTACAAGGATGTCGACGCGCCGCCTGTCATCGACACCGACAAATTCGTCGAGAATGCCGGCAAGCTCGGCGAATATTGCGCCGCCAATCCCACGATCGGCCTCATCACCGCCGCCGACGAGATGTTCGACAACTGAGGCGCTCGCGGGGGCGGGCCGTCGCGGGACGCCCTCACTTTAGTATCGACGACACTTTGTCCGATCAGCCTGCGGCGCGGGCTGGTCGGCGCTGGCTTTCCTCTGGCGTAAAAACGCCTCGCGACGAGACCCCGTCCCGGCGCCTTTGCCGGTGTTATTTTCATGTATCACCGGTAATATCTGGTGCAACAGACGCATAATGACTACCATTTTGCAGTCGAGTGGTAGCAATTTAAGGCAGAGATAACATAACTTATCTCGGAACCATACGTAATCTTCAGGATTATTCCTCACACAAACCGGAGGATATCCTATGATTAACGTCAAGACGACTTCGGCGGCCGTTCTCGCCGCGATGCTTGCTCTCAGCGCCCCGGCTTTCGCCCAGAGCTCCGGCACGGGCGGCTCATCGTCGAGCGCTGGCGCTTCAGACTCGGGCAACACTGGCGGCTCGGCGACGGGCAATTCGGGCACCACCGACAGCACTGCCGGCGGCATGAACCCCGCTGCGGGCTCGGGCATGAACTCGTCGGAAGGTCGCAACACCACCTCCGGCACCATGGGCACGGATGCCGGCGCGACCGCCCCGGCCAATGCCGACCGGCCGGACGACACCAGTTCCAACCGCGACTGCACCAGCCAGCAGACCCCCTGCTGATCGCGCGCAACCGTTGCTTTACTGGAAAGGCCGCCTCTCCCCGGGGCGGCCTTTTTCGTTTCGGAAGAGGGGCTGAGAGGCATGGCGACCCCTGTTCCTACCGCCCCTCCACGTGCGGTGCGATTGGAACAAAACGCGAAACGTGCTCTCTGGGCAGGAGGTTCCCCACCCGGAGATTCGTCCGCCCATGCTCCCCGCCGCCTATCTCGACCGGCTCAACCCGCAGCAGCGGCGCGCGGTTGAACATGGCATCGCCGGTATCGGCGAGGTGATTGGCGGGCCGCTGCTCGTCATTGCCGGGGCCGGCTCGGGCAAGACCGACACCCTCGCCCATCGCGTCGCCCATCTCATCGTCAACAAGGCCGATCCGCGCCGCATCCTGCTGCTCACCTTCTCGCGCCGGGCGGCAGCGGAGATGGCGCGCCGCGTCGAGCGCATCGCCGCAAAGGTGCTGGGCCCCGACGCCAGGGCACTGACCGAGGGGCTGAACTGGGCCGGCACCTTCCACGGCATCGGCGCCCGCCTGCTGCGCGACCATGCGCTGGATATCGGCCTCGACCCGAACTTCACCATCCACGACCGTGAGGACAGCGCCGACCTCATCAACCTCATCCGCCATGAGCTCGGCTTCTCGAAGACCGAGAAGCGCTTTCCCACCAAGGGTACGCTCATCGCCATCTATTCCCGCGCGGTGAACGCCGAGCAGAAGCTGGAGGAGGTGATCGGCCGCGCCTTCCCGTGGTGCGCCGGGTGGAGCGGGGAGCTGAAGGCGATCTTCTGCGCCTATGTCGAAGCAAAGCAGCGCCAAAACGTGCTCGATTACGACGATTTGCTGCTCTATTGGGCGCAGATGATGGGCGAGCCGGCGCTGGCCGCCACGGTGGCCAGCCGGTTCGACCATGTGCTGATCGACGAATATCAGGACACCAACAAGCTTCAGTCCTCGATCCTGCTGGGTCTCAAGCCGGACGGGCGCGGTCTGACCGTGGTCGGCGACGACGCGCAGTCGATCTATTCCTTCCGCGCCGCCACGGTCCGCAACATTCTCGATTTCCCCGGCCATTTCACGCCCCGTGCCGATACCATCATGCTGGAGCAGAATTACCGCTCCACCCAGCCGATCCTCGCCGCCGCCAATGCGGTGATCGATTTCGCCAGCGAGCGCTACGCCAAGAATCTCTGGTCCGAGCGCGCCGCCGGCGAGCGCCCGGTGCTGGTGAGCGTGCGCGACGAGATCGAACAGGCCAATTTCATCGCCTCCCGCGTGCTGGAGAACCGCGAGGACGGCATCGTCCTCAAGCAGCAGGCGGTGCTGTTCCGCGCCGCTCATCACAGCGGGCCGCTGGAGGTGGAGCTGACCCGCCGCAACATTCCCTTCGTGAAGTTCGGCGGGCTGAAGTTCCTCGATTCCGCCCATGTGAAAGACGTGCTCGGCGTGCTGCGCTTCGTCGAGAATCCGCGCGACCGGGTGGCGGGCTTCCGCGTGCTGCGCCTGCTCTCCGGCCTCGGTCCCGCCACCGCCGGGCGCATTCTCGACGCGGTCGATGCCGCCGGCACGTTGGTGCCGGCGCTGGAGGCGGTGACGCCCCCGGCCCGCGCGGAAAAGGAATGGCCTTCCTTCCTCGCCATGGCCCGTGAGCTGAAGGCGAACAGCGCGGGCTGGCCGGGCGAGCTCGACCTAGTGCGTGCCTGGTACGAGCCACTGCTGGAGCGGCTGCACGAGGATGCCGGCAGCCGGCAGGCCGACCTCGTGCAACTCGCGCAGATCGCCGCGAGCTACCCCTCCCGCGCCCGCTTCCTCACCGAATTGACGCTCGACCCGCCGGACGCTACCAGCGCCGAGGCCGGGCCGCCGCACCGCGACGAGGATTATCTCATCCTCTCCACCATCCATTCCGCCAAGGGGCAGGAATGGAAATCGGTGTTCGTGCTCAACGCGGTGGATGGCTGCATCCCCAGCGATCTCGGCACTGGCACGCGCGAGGAGATCGAGGAGGAGCGGCGCCTGCTCTATGTCGCGATGACGCGGGCGAAGGACAGCCTGCATCTGATGCTGCCGCAGCGTTTCTTCACCCACGGGCAGGCCGCGCGCGGCGACCGCCATGTCTATGCCGCCCGCACCCGCTTCATCCCGCCCACCATCCTCGGCCGCTTCGCCATGGCCAGTTGGCCACCCGCGCAGGCCGACGCCACCGGCCGCCAAGGCGAGCCGCGCGCCGCCGTCGATATCGGCGCGCGGATGCGGGCGATGTGGAAGTAAGGGGCTGTTTTCCGTTTCCCTCGCCCACCCCGCGGCCCTCATCCCCGGGCTCGACCCGGGGACCCAGCCCAGCCACCGGCGCGGCGTGTGAAAGCCTGGGTGGCCGGGTCAAGCCCGGTCGTGAGGAAGGTTATTGGCGAGTGCATGAACGAGCCCCGCGCCGGGGCGAGGCGTTGCACGGCATGCAGCGCGATGGCTTCAGCGTATCCGCACCCCCGGCCCATGCTCGCCGCGAGGAAGCAGCATCACGCCCGCATCCTGCAGGGTACGAACCAGCAGGGTTTCCGTGCCCCGGTGCAGCACATGGCGGTGCCGCTCGAAATCACGCACCGTGCTACGGGAAACGCCGGCGCGCTCGGCCAGATGCTCCTGCGTCCAGTCGAGAAGCCCACGTGCCGCGCGGCATTGTTCGGGCGCAAGTTCCATCGTTTCTGCCTTGCGTGAAGACGATCAAATCAACCATAATGGGCGACATCTCGCAAGATGCTCTCGCAAGACGCTAGGATTCACCGCCCGCAGGGAGGCTCCCGCTACCTATGCCGCATGACACGCTTCTCCTCGTCGCGCTGCTTCTGCCGTTTCTCGGCAGCCTCGCTGCGGGGTTTCTGCCGACCCATGCGCGCAATGCCGCGGCGGTTCTGGCGGGAAGCGTGGCGGTGGCGGGGATGGCGATCACCATCTGGCTCTACGCCATGGTGGCGGAAGGCACGCCGGTGCAGTTCTGGCTGTCCTGGCTGCCGATGCTGGGGCTCGATTTCACCCTGCGGCTCGACGGCCTCGCCTGGCTGTTCGCGATGATGATCTTCGGCATCGGCGCGCTCGTCGTGCTCTATGCCCGCTACTACATGTCGCCCGAAGACCCGGTGCCGCGCTTCTTCTCCTTCCTGCTCGCCTTCATGGGCTCGATGATCGGCATCGTGCTGTCGGGCAACCTCATCCAGCTGGTGTTCTTCTGGGAACTGACCAGCCTGTTCTCCTTCCTGCTCATCGGCTACTGGCACCACAGCGCGAGCGCGCGCGACGGCGCCCGCATGGCGCTCACCGTTACCGGCACGGGCGGGCTGTGCCTGCTGGTCGGGGTGCTGCTGGTCGGGCGCATCGTCGGCAGCTACGACATCGACCAGGTGCTGGAATCGCGCGACCTCATCGTCCAAAGCGATCTCTACGTGCCGGCGCTGGTGCTGATCCTGCTTGGCGCCTTCACCAAGAGCGCGCAGTTCCCGTTCCATTTCTGGCTGCCGCACGCCATGGCGGCGCCGACCCCGGTCTCGGCCTATCTGCACTCGGCCACCATGGTGAAGGCGGGCATCTTCCTGCTGATGCGGCTGTGGCCGGTGATGTCGGGTACCGATGCCTGGTTCTACCTGGTGGTACCGGCCGGGCTGGTGACACTGCTGCTCGGCGCCTTCATCGCCATCTTCCAGCAGGACCTGAAGGGGCTGCTCGCCTATTCCACTATCAGCCATCTCGGCCTGATCACCCTCCTGCTCGGCCTTGGCAGCCCTCTGGCGGCGGTGGCGGCGATCTTCCACACGCTGAACCACGCCATCTTCAAGGCGTCGCTGTTCATGGCGGCCGGCATCATCGACCATGAGACTGGCACCCGCGACCTGCGCAAGCTGAGCGGGCTCTACCGCTACATGCCGTTTACCGCGACGCTGGCCATGGTCGCCGCCGCCGCCATGGCCGGGGTGCCGCTGCTCAACGGCTTCATCTCCAAGGAAATGTTCTTCGCCGAGGCGGTGGCCGACCATACCGGCTCGCTGCTCGACGACAGCCTGCCCTATTGGGCGACGCTCGCCGGCGTGTTCAGCGTCACCTATTCGCTGCGCTTCATCCTCGGCGTGTTCTTCGGACCCCCACCCATCGATCTGCCGCACCGCCCGCACGAGCCGGCGCACTGGATGCGCTTCCCAATCGAACTGCTGGTGCTGATCTGCCTGCTGATCGGCATCGTGCCGGGCCTGACCGTCGGCCCGGTGCTGGCCACGGCGGTGAATGGCCTGCTGGACACCACCCCGCCCTATTACAGCCTGTCGCTCTGGCACGGCTTCAACCTGCCGCTGATGATGAGCCTGATCGCCATGGCCGGCGGCGTGGTGCTGTATCTCGGCCTGCGCCGCTACCTTGAGAGCGGCATAGAGGGCCCGCCGATCCTGCGCGATTTCAAGGGCCAGCGCATCTTCGAAAAGGTGCTGGCGACGCTCTCCTGGCAATGGGCGCGGGCGGGCGAGAGCGCGCTTGGCACGCGGCGCCTGCAGCCGCAGATGCGGATTGTCATCAGCCTCGCCGTAGTGGCGGCGCTGGCGCCCTTCCTCGCCAATGGCGCCGTCGGCACCGGCGACATGCCCGGCACGCCGCTGCCGCCCGCCTTCGCCCTGCTGTGGCTGATCGGCGGGGCCTGCGCGCTCGGCGCCGCCTATCAGGCCAAATACCACCGTTTCGCCGCGCTGGTGCTGGTGGGCGGGGCGGGTCTCGTCACCTGCCTCACCTTCGTCTGGCTCTCGGCCCCGGACCTTGCCGTCACCCAGCTGCTGGTGGAAATCGTGACCACGGTGCTGCTGCTGCTCGGCCTGCGCTGGCTGCCCAAGCGGATCGAGGAGGTCTATCCCACGCGCCCGCCGCTGAAGGTGCTGCTGCGCCGCTATGTCGACATCACCATCGCCTGCGCGCTCGGCGGGGTGATGGCGTTCCTGGCCTATTGCCTGATGACCCGCCCGCTGACCTCAAGCGTCTCGCGCTTCTTCGTCGAGCGCGCCTATTCGGAAGGCGGCGGCACCAACATCATTAACGTCATCCTGGTGGATTTCCGCGGCTTCGACACGATGGGCGAGATCGTCGTGCTGTGTCTCGCCGCGCTCACCGTCTTCGCCCTGCTGCGCCGTTTCCGCCCCGCCCCGGAGAGCATCCGCACCCCGGAGCAGCAGCGCATCCAGAACGCCTATGACGAAGCCTCGCCCGACCGCTCGCCCGGCGACACCGTGGCCGACTATATGCTGATCCCGCGCCTCATCATGCACTGGCTGTTCCCGGTGATCGCGGTCATGGCGGTCTATCTGTTCATGCGCGGGCATGATCTGCCAGGCGGCGGCTTTGCCGCCGGCATCACCCTCTCCATCGCCTTCGTGGTGCAGTATATGGCGAGCGGGGCGCGCTGGGTGGAGGACCATCTGCGGGTGCTGCCGCTGCGCTGGATGGGGCTGGGCCTGCTCACCTCCTGCGCTACCGGCGTCGGCTCCTGGTGGTTCGGCTACCCGTTCCTCACCTCGCATTTCCAGTATGTGGAGGTGCCCTTCATCGGCAAGATGCCGGCGGCCTCGGCGCTGCTGTTCGATCTCGGCGTGTTCGCGCTGGTGGTCGGCGCCACCGTGCTGATCCTCATCGCCCTTGCCCACCAGTCGCTGCGCAGTTCACGCGCCGCGCAGGTCAATGAGGGGGGCGAGTGATGGAAATCGTCCTCTCCATCGGCATCGGCCTTTTCACCGCCTCGGGTGTCTGGCTGCTGCTGCGCCCACGCACCTACCAGGTCATCATCGGCCTCGCTTTGCTGTCCTATGCGGTGAACCTGTTCATCTTCGCCATGGCCGGCGGGGGCTTGCGCGTCGACGCGCCGCCCATCCTGGCGCCCGGCGGCGTCGGCGATCCCACCGCCATCGCCGACCCGATCCCGCAGGCGCTGGTGCTCACAGCCATCGTCATCGGCTTCGCCATGACGGCGCTGTTCCTGGTCGTGCTGCTGGCCGCGCGCGGGCGCACCGGCACCGACCATGTCGATGGACGGGAGCCGGATCGATGACCCCGGTTCTCGACCATCTCGCCATCCTGCCGATCCTGCTGCCGCTGGCCGTCGGCGCCTTCATGCTGCTGTTCGACGAGCGCCGGCGCCTGCTGAAGATGTCGCTTAGCCTGGCCACCGTCTTCGCGCTGCTGGGAATCGCGGTGACGCTGGTGGTGCTGGTCGGCCTGCCCAATGGCGACCGCTGGTCGACCATGATCGTCTATCCGCTCGGCAACTGGCCGCCGCCCTTCGGCATCGTGCTGGTGGTGGACCGGCTCGCGGCAATGATGCTGCTGCTCACCTCGGTGCTGGGCTGCGCCACGCTGCTTTTCGCCATGGCGCGCTGGCACAAGGCGGGGCCGCGCTTCTACACGCTGTTCCTGCTGCTGCTGACCGGCCTCAACGGCGCCTTCCTCACCGGCGACCTGTTCAATCTCTTCGTGTTCTTCGAAATCCTGCTCGCCGCCTCCTATGGGCTGGTGCTGCACGGCTCCGGCACCGCGCGGGTTCGGGCGGGGTTGCACTATATCCCGATCAACCTTGTCGCCTCCTCGCTGTTCCTGATCGGCGTGGCGGTGATCTATGGCGTCACCGGCACGCTCAACATGGCCGACCTCAGCCGGATCGTGCCGACCCTGGCGCCGGAGTCGCGCACGCTGATGGAGGCGGGCGCGGCGGTGCTCGGCATCGCCTTTCTGGTGAAGGCCGGCATGTGGCCGCTCAGCTTCTGGCTGCCGACCACCTATGCCGCCGCCTGCGCGCCGATCGCCGCCATGTTCGCCATCATGACCAAGGTCGGCATCTATGTGATCCTGCGGCTGTTCCTGCTGTGCTTCGGCGACGAGGCGGGCGCCTCGGAGGAATTCGGCGCGCTCTGGCTGTATTATGGCGGCATGGCCACCATCCTGTTCGGCGGCATCGGCGTGCTGGCCTCGCAGTCGATGCAGCGGCTCGGCGGCTATTCGGTGCTGATCTCTTCCGGCACGCTGCTCGCCGCCATCGGCACCGGCAACAGCGCGGTGATATCAGGCGCGCTCTATTATCTCGTCACCTCCACACTGGCGATCAGCGCCTATTTCCTGCTGGTCGAGCTGATCGAGCGCGGCCAGGCCGCCGGCGCCGATGTGCTCGCGGTCACGCTGGAGATTTTCGGCGACCCGGAAGAGGACATCGAGGACGAGGACGAGGAGGTGGGCGTCGCCATTCCCGCCACCATCGCCGTGCTCGGCGGGGCGTTCCTCGCCACCACGGCGCTGCTCGCCGGCCTGCCGCCTCTGTCGGGCTTCATTGCCAAATTCGCCATGCTCTCGGCGCTGCTGAACGAGGCCGGCGACATTCCCTTCGCCCATTGGTCCTTCGTGGCGCTGCTGATGCTGTCGGGCCTCGCCACCCTCATCGCCATGACCCGCAACGGCATCCGCACCCTCTGGGTGCCGGCGGAGACGGAAATCCCCCGCGTGCGCGCCATCGAGGCGATCCCGGTGGGAGCGCTGCTGTTCCTGTGCGCGGCGATGACCTTCGCCGGCGGACCGGTCATGCGCTACATGGAGGCCACCGCGCAGATCCTGTACTGGCCGAGCGAATATGCCCGTGACGTGCTCGGCGACCGCCCCGCCGGCCACATCACCAGCGATCCCCGCGCCAGCGGGCACGGCCCGTCGGGAGGCCCGCCATGACCCGGCTGAAGCGCGTTCTGCCCTACCCGCTGCTGTTCCTGGCGCTGCTGGGCATGTGGCTGCTGATGACGCAGAGCCTGTCGGCAGGGCAGATCCTGCTCGGGGCGATCGTGGCCTTTGGCGGCTGCTGGACGATGGTGGCGCTGGACCCGCCGGCCGGCCGACTGCGCCGTCCCAGCGCGGTGGCGCGCCTCGCCGGGCGGGTCTTCGTCGACGTGTTTCGCTCCAATCTCGCGGTCGGCAGCATCATCCTCGGCAATGAGGACCGGCGCACCCATTCTGGCTTCATGAGCCTGCGGCTCGACCTCACCAGCCCCTATGGGCTCGCTGTCCTGGCCATCATCCTCACCTGCACGCCCGGCACGCAATGGGTGCGCTACGATCCCTCGCGGCGCGTGCTGATGCTGCATGTGCTCGACCTGGTGGACGACAGGTACTGGGTGCGGACCATCAAGGAGCGCTATGAGAGCCTGCTGATGGAGATCTTTGAATGAGCGTCGCCATCCTCGGCTGGTCGATCACGCTGGCGCAGGTGCTGCTGACCCTCGCCATGGCCTGCGCGGTGCTGCGCTTCATGCGCGGGCCCCGGGCGCAGGACCGCATCATCGGCCTCGATACCTTCTACGTGAACGCCATGCTGCTGCTCGTCACCCTCGGCATACGCAGTGGCGCCACGCTCTATTTCGAGGCGGCGCTGGTCATCGGCCTGCTCGGCTTTGTCGGCACGGTGGCGCTGGCCAAGTTCCTGATGCGCGGCGAGGTGATCGAATGAGCGCCCCGGACTTGCCGCTCTGGGCGGCCATTCTCGTCTCGTTCTTCCTGGTGGCCGGCGCGCTGGTGACGCTGCTCGGCTCGATCGGCCTGTGGCGGCTGCCGGACTTCTACGCCCGGCTGCACGCCCCCTCGCTCGGCGCCACGCTGGGCACCGGATTGACCCTCGTCGCCTCGATGATCTGCTTCTCGGTGCTGCAGGGCCGGCCGCTGGTGCACGAGGTGCTGATCGGCGTGTTCGTCACCATCACCACGCCGGTCACGCTGATGCTGCTGGCCAGCGCCTCGCTTTATCGCGACCGGGTGGAAGGCAACGACGCCGCACCCAAGAAGGACCCGCCGCCGACCGAGCTGTAAGCGCGGGCCCGCCTGCGTTCAGCGGCGCGGGTCGTCCGGCTTCTTCGGCGTGCCGTCGAGCGACCCGTCGACCGTCTTCACGGTATCAGGGGCAAAGCGTCCGCCGTCGCGGGCGGACGGCTCGCCATCGGTGGGGTGATTGTCGTTGTCCACCTCGCCCAGCGGCGGCTTGAGCGGATCGGACACCGCCGTCGTCCGGTCTTCGAGCACGGCGTCGATATTGGCGGGATCGACGACGACGGGGTTCTGGTCGAGCTTGCGGGGATCAAGAACCATCGGGCGGCCTCCATGGATATGTCAGGAGGTAACGGGCCGGATGGTCGCGAGTTCCCTGCCAGTGCCCTGCCGCCGCCCGCTCAGGCGTGGAACAGCCGCCGATAGAGAGTCGAGCGGTTGACGCCGAGCCGGCGGGCCGCCTGCGAGACATTGCCGCCGCAGGCCTCCACCGCCTGCCGCATCGCCTCGACGGTAAGCGCGTCGAGCGTGCCCGCCGGGGCCGTCCCCGCCGGCGCCGCCAGAATCTCCGGCGGCAGCATGTCCTCGCCGACCGGGCGGAACGGGTCGGCCAGAGCCGCCAGAGCGCGCAGCGTGCCGGCCAGCTGGCGGAAATTGCCCGGCCAGTCATAGGCGGCGAGCCGCGCCTCGCAGGCGTCCGAGAGCGTCAGCCGCTCATCCTCCACCAGCCGACGCCACAACGCCCGCACGATCTCCGCCCGGTCCGGCAGGCGGCGCAGCGGCGGCAGTTCGATCGTGTAATGGGCGATGCGGAAATACAGGTCCTGCCGGAAGCTGCCAGCCTCCACCAGCAGGCGCAGATCGCGATGGGTGGCGCAGAGCAGGGCGAAATCCACCTTCACCGGCCGGCCGCCGCCCAGCGGGGCGACCTCACGCTCCTGCAGCACCCGCAGCAGGCGCGACTGCAGCGCCAGCGGCATGTCGCCGATCTCGTCGAGAAACAAAACGCCGCCATCGGCCTCGCGCAGCAGGCCGCGTCGGCCCTGCCGGCGGGCGCCGGTGAACGCGCCGTCCTCATAGCCGAACAGCTCGGATTCGATCAGCGTCTCGGGAATGGCTGCGCAGTTCACCGCCACGAAGGCGCCGCCGCCGCGCGCGCTCAGCCGGTGGATCTCGCGCGCCGCCAGTTCCTTGCCGGTGCCGGTTTCGCCGCGGATCAGCACCGGCACATCGGCGCCCACCATCCGCACCGCCCGCGCCAGCGCCGCCCGCTCCTCGGCACCGAGCAGCGGCCCCTCTTCGCGCCGCGCCGGGCGCAGCTTGGGCGGTGCAACGGGCCGCGCGCCCGAGCCCTCGAAGCGGCCATAGAGCGGCCCGCCGCCGCGCCCGCGCAGCGCTTGCGTCTCGCCATCCGTGCCGGGCAGCCGCTCCAGCAAATCGCCGGCCCGCTTTTCACCGAGCGCCGACCAGTCGGCGCCGACCAGCCCGAGCCCTGCCCGGTTCGCCGCCACCAGCCGGTCGTCCTCGAACACCAGCACGCCCTCGCGTGAGGTGCCGAGCAGCGCCCGGTCGGCCTGCAGCCGCAGCACCCGGCGGCCGGCGAAACCCTCGTCGAAGAACCGATGCTCGATCTGCTCCACCGCGAGGCGCACCAGCCCGAGCGCGTGGCGATGGTCCACCGCCGCCGGGCCGGACATGTCCAGTGCCCCGACCGTCTGTCCATAGGGATCGAGGATCGGCGCCGCCGAACAGCTCAGAATGCCGTGCGGGTCGTAATAGTGCTCGCCGCCATGCACGCAGATCGGCCGGCCTTCGACCAGCGCCGTGCCCACCGCATTGGTGCCGGTGGAAGCCTCGCCCCACAGCACACCGGGCCGCAGCGCCACCTGCGCCGCCCGGGCGGCGAAATCGGCATTGCCGAGCGCGTCGAGGATCAGCCCCTCGTCGTCGGTGAGGATGACCACGCAGCCGGTCTGCATGGCATCGGCATACAGGCTTTCGATTTCCGGCCGGCACAGCCGGCGCAGCCGCTCATGCCGCTCGGCAATGGCATTGAGCTCAGGGGCGGTCAGCGGCTCGAGGCGTGGCAAGGCGGCGCTGTCGAGCCCACGCTCGGCGCAGCGCTTCCATGAGCGCAGGATCGGCTCGGGCACCAGCGCCGCCAGCGGCCTGTCGTGCAGGCCGAGCTGGAAGAACTGCTTGCGCGCGGCCAGAACGGCGCGCGGCGAGGCCTCTTGGCGCATGCGATCCTCCCGGAGTGTTGCAAAATGCCACACATGTCGCAGGTCTTGTTGTTCTTTCCGACAGTCTGCACCAAGTTTTCAGGCCGCGTCCATCGGTATCATCCTCAACCCCGCGCGAGTACATCGCCACTGCGAGCAATTCCAATCCTTTGCCGTGTCGCAATAACGATTTTGTGCACTGCGGAAACAGTCTGGCACGGCCGGTGCAATATTGAGTGTCCCAGTCTGGGAGGATCCAATGAACAAGCCAGAAATCGCCATCACCAAGCAGTCGCCCTTCAAGGCCCGCTACGGCAACTTCATCGGCGGCAAGTTCGTCGAGCCGGTCGCCGGCCGTTATTTCGACAACACCTCGCCCATCACCGGCGGCAAGATCTGCGAGATCGCCCGCTCCGACGCGGACGATATCGAGAAGGCGCTCGACGCCGCCCATGCCGCCAAGGACGCCTGGGGCAAGACCTCGGCCGCCGAGCGTGCGATCATCCTCAACAAGATCGCCGACCGCATGGAGGATAATCTCGACCTCCTGGCGCTCGCCGAAACATGGGACAACGGCAAGCCGATCCGCGAGACCACCGCGGCCGACATGCCGCTGGCCATCGACCATTTCCGCTATTTCGCCGGCGCCGTGCGCGCCCAGGAAGGCGGCATCAGCGAGATCGACCACGACACCATCGCCTATCATTTCCACGAGCCGCTCGGCGTTGTCGGCCAGATCATCCCGTGGAACTTCCCCATCCTGATGGCGGTGTGGAAGCTCGCCCCGGCGCTGGCCGCCGGCAATTGCGTGGTGCTGAAGCCGGCGGAGCAGACCCCGGCCTCCATCCTCGTGCTGGCGGAACTGATCGCCGACCTGCTGCCCCCGGGCGTGCTGAACATCGTCAACGGCTTCGGCCTTGAGGCCGGCAAGCCGCTCGCCAGCTCCAGCCGCATCGCCAAGATCGCCTTCACCGGCGAGACGACGACCGGCCGGCTGATCATGCAGTATGCCAGCCAGAACCTGATCCCCGTCACGCTGGAACTGGGCGGCAAGTCGCCGAACATCTTCTTCGCCGACGTGGTGGCCGAGGATGACGATTTCTTCGACAAGGCGGTCGAGGGCTTTGTCATGTTCGCGCTCAACCAGGGCGAGGTCTGCACCTGCCCGAGCCGCGCGCTGATCCAGGAAAGCATCTATGACCGCTTCATGGAGAAGGCGCTGAAGCGGGTTGAGGCCATCGTTCAGGGCTCGCCGCTCGACCCGGCGACCATGATCGGCGCCCAGGCCTCTTCCGAGCAGCTGGAGAAGATCCTCTCCTATATCGACATCGGCAAGCAGGAAGGCGCCGAAGTTCTGATCGGCGGTGAGCGCAACAATTTCGGCGGCGACCTCGCCGGCGGATATTACGTCAAGCCGACCGTGTTCAAGGGCCACAACAAGATGCGGATCTTCCAGGAGGAGATCTTCGGCCCGGTTGTCTCGGTGACCACCTTCACGGACGACGCGGAAGCGCTCCACATCGCCAACGACACGCTCTACGGCCTCGGCGCTGGCGTGTGGACCCGCGACGGCAACCGCGCCTACCGCTTCGGCCGCGCCATCCAGGCCGGCCGCGTGTGGACGAACTGCTACCACGCCTACCCCGCCCACGCGGCGTTCGGCGGCTACAAGCAGTCCGGCATTGGTCGCGAGAACCACAAGATGATGCTCGACCACTACCAGCAGACCAAGAACATGCTGGTCAGCTACAGCCCGAAGAAGCTCGGCTTCTTCTGAGCGAAGGCGCGGTCGCCCGCGGAAACGCGGGCGGCACCGCCTGACGAACGTCATCCCCGGGCCCGGCCCGGGGATTCACGCCTTCGGCTCCTCCTCAAAGCCGTGGATCGCCGGGCCAGGCCCGGCCATGACGGCTGGGGATTTGACCTACAATGAACAACGAGGGGCAATTGCCCCCTCCTCCAGGCAGGGCTTGATTCCGGCACCGGGCCCTCACCTCTTGAAGGCCGAAGACGGGTTCGCGGGTCGCGCCCGGTGACGAGGCAAAGGGAGCGAAGGAGTTTCCATGGACACGCTGACAGCCGCCCCCGCCTACCCGGTCCAAGACACCATCCCCCGCGTCCGCGCCACCGAGGCGGCGCTGGCGCTCATCGCGACGCTCACGGCCGAGCATGGAAAATTGCTGTTCCACCAGTCCGGCGGCTGCTGCGACGGCTCTTCGCCCATGTGCTACGCGCAAGGCGACTATATTGTCGGCGACCGCGACGTGCGGATGGGCGAAATCGGCGGGGCGCCGTTCTATATGAGCCCGTCGCAGTTCGAGTACTGGCAGCACACACAGCTCATCATCGACGTGGTGCCCGGGCGCGGCGGCATGTTCAGCCTGGAGAACGGGCGCGACCAGCGCTTCCTCACCCGCTCGCGGCTGTTCGCCGATGACGAACTGGACCGCCTTGCCCCCCTCGCCTATGGCGCGGCGGATTGAGCGCGCAAAGCGCTACCGCGGCGCCAGCGCCGTCACCGCCAGCGCGGTGGCCGCCGCCCGGTTCTCCACGCCAATCTTGGCGTAGATCTGTTCCAGATGCTTGTTCACCGTGCGCGGCGACAGGCCCAGAATCTCGCCGATATCGCGGTTGGCCTTGCCGCGCGCCAGCCAGACCAGCACCTCGGATTCGCGCAAGGTGAGGCCCAGCTTGGTCTTCAGCACCTGCTCGGGGGGAATGCCGGAATCCTCGACAATGCGCAGCAGCAATTCCTCCGGGCCGATCTGCCCGACATAGGACAGCTTCAGCCGGCGGGCCGAGCCCTCCAGCACCACCTCGATCGCCTCCGGCTCGCTGGTGGCGCCCTCTACCTTGCGCCCTTCCAGCCAGCGCCGCACCACCTCCGGCAGAGTGAAGCTGTCGCCGGGGGGCGAGATGCTGAGGGCGGTGAGCAGCGCGGTGGCCTGCGGTGTGCTCCACAGCACCCTCCCCGCCCGGTTGGCGGAGAGCAGATAGCGCCCGGCCGCGTCCAGCGCGGCGCGGGCGCTGTGGGTCTGGCGGGCATTGGCGAGGTGAACGCGGATGCGGGCGATCAGCTCGTCCGGCGAGATCGGCTTGGTGACATAGTCGACCCCGCCCGCCTCCAGCCCCTTCACGATCTGCTCGGTCTCGGACAGCCCGGTCATGAAGATGACGGGCACATGCGCCACCGCTTTGTTGCGTTTGAGCCGGCGGCAGGTCTCGAATCCGTCCATGCCGGGCATGACCGCGTCCATCAGCACCACATCGGGGGTGATGCGCTCGACCAGCGCCAGCGCGTTGGCGCCTTCGGTCGCCACCAGCACGGTGGCGCCGGCCGCTTCCAGCGCATCGGTGAGGAGACTGAGGGTTTCGGGCGAATCATCCACCACCAGGACGATGTCTCGGCGCTCCACGCTATGCATCATTGCTGCGCAACGCCTCCAGCACGGCCATGTATTGTTTGAGGTCGAAGGTTTCCATCAGGTCGCGCATATGGGCGACGAAGGCGCGGTGGTCGGGCGAGGCGCCTTCAATCTCCTTGAGCTTGGCCTGGATACCGCGCACATAGCCGATCTCCCCCAGCTTCATCAGGTCGTCGAGATGCACGCCCGCCGGCGGCCGCAACTCGCCCGGCTTGGTGGCTTCGCCGGCGGCCATGGCGGCGAGTTCGCCATCACCCACCCATTCGAGATCGAGCAGCGCCGCCATCTTCTCCAGCAGCGTGCGCAGATGCACCGGCTTGACCAGATGGTCGTCATTCTGGGCGAGGCCGTCGCCGAGAATCTCCCCGGCATTGGCGGAGATCATGATGATGCGCAGCCGCCCGAAGCCCTCGTCGCGCAGCTGGCGCACCACCTCCCAGCCATTGAGGCCGGGCATGGCGATGTCGAGCAGCAGCATGTCCGGCTCCCATTCGCGCACCATGTCGAGCGCCTGCACGCCGTCCGAGGCGGCGAGCACGGTGAAGCCGAGCGGCACCAGCAATTCGTGCATCAGGTCGCGATGGGCGACATCGTCATCGGCCACCAGAACGGTGCGGCGCGGGCCGGTGTAGCCGGCGATATGCCGGTGCTGGATCGGGCCGAGGCGCGAGGGGTTGGTCACTTCCGACAGCATCATCTTGACGCGGAAGACGCTGCCCTCGCCCGGCGCCGATTTCAGCGAGATTTCCCCGCCCATGATCTCGGTGAGCAGCTTGGTGATGGTGAGGCCGAGGCCGATGCCGGCGGTCGAATAGGTGCCCGCCCTCTCGCCGCGCTCGAACGGCTCGAAGATGCGCTTGTGGTCGGCGGCGGGAATGCCGATGCCGCTGTCCTCGATCTCGAACTCCGCCACCTGGTTGCGATAGGAAACGCGCAGCGCCACCCGGCCGCGCTCGGTGAACTTGATGGCGTTGGAGAGCAGGTTGATGAGGATCTGCCGCAGCCGCTTCTCGTCGGTGAAGACGGTTCCGGGTAACCGATCGGGCCGGACATAGACGAAATCGATCCCCTTGGCGGTGGCCTGCAGCCGGAACATGTCGACCAGCTGGTCGAGGAACTCGCCGATCCGCACCTCGTCGCGGGTGAGATAGAGCCGGCCGGCCTCGATTTTCGAGATGTCGAGCAGCCCGTCGATCAGGCCGGACAGATGCTCGGCCGAGCGGCGCACCACGCGGATGGCGTCGCGCCGGTGCGGGGGAATGGCGACATCGCGCTCCAGCAGCTGGGCATAGCCAAGGATCGCGTTGAGCGGGGTGCGCAGCTCGTGGCTGATGCCGACCACATAGCGGCTCTTGGCGAGATTGGCGGCCTCGGCGGCCTCCTTGGCCTTCTGCAGCTTGGCGTCGGTGCGCTTGTGCGCCTCGATCTCGCGCATCAGCAGCGCGGTCTGGCGGTTGCTCTCCTCCTGCGCCACGCGCCGGCTCTCCTGCGCCAGCACGAACAGCCAGGCGGCGACACCGGCAATGATCAGAAGGATAAAATAGAGCGTGAACAGCACATTGCCGACCGTCTCGGTCTGGTCGGGCGGCGCGAAGGTCGACTGGAAATAGATGACGCCCAATATGCCGCCGATGACGATCGCCAGCAGCGACATCACGCCGATATAATGGCCCAGCCGGGAATTGAGCTGCGCCACCATCCAGCCCGGCAGGGTGGCCCGCAGCGCGCCCAGAATCTGCTCGGGAAAGCGCGCATCCTCCTTGCAGCGGTCGTTGCAGCGGGCATCCAGCGAGCAGCACAGCGAGCAGATCGGGCCGGCATAGACCGGGCAGTGCGCCATGTCCTCCGGCTCGAACTTGTGCTCGCAAATGCAGCATTTGAGCGTGTGGCGGGCCTCCCAGTTCTTCGCCGTCCGCCGCGCGATGTAGTAGCGCCCGCCGGTGGCATAGGCGATGCCGGCCGCAGCGACGAAGGAGACCACCAACGCCAGGAACGGCGCGAACACTTTCAGCGTCGGGCCGAAGAAGCCGGCAAAGGCAATGACGCCGATCAGCGTGCCGGCCAGCAGCGCGCCGACGCCCACCGGGTTAATGTCGTAGAGATGCGCCCGCTTGAACTCGATGCCCGGCGGGCTCCAGCCCATCGGCTTGTTGACCACGAGGTCGGCCACCAGCGCCGCCACCCAGGCCACCGCGACGATGGAATACAGCCCGAGGATCTGCTCCAGAACCTTGTAGATGCCGAGCGCCATCAGCATCAGCGCGATGGTGACGTTGAACACCAGCCACACCACCCGGCCGGGATGGCTGTGGGTCAGGCGGGAGAAGAAGTTCGACCAGGCGATCGAGCCGGCATAGGCGTTGGTCACATTGATCTTGAGCTGCGCCAGGATGACGAACAAGCCGGTGAAGGCCAGCGCCAGCTCGGGGGAAAACACCGTCCTGAACGCCACCAGATACATCTGGGTCGGCTCGGCGGCGTGCAGGAAGGGGATGCCCTGGGTGAGGGCAAAATAGGCGAGGAACGAGCCCGCCAGCATCTTGATGCCGCCGGGGATGATCCAGCCCGGCCCCGCGCTCAGCAGCGCCACCCACCACAGCACGTTGCGCCGGGTCTCGGTGCGGCCCGGCGCCCGGCGGGGCAGGAAGCGGAGAAAATCCACCTGCTCGCCAATCTGCGCAATCAGCGCGAACACCACGGTGGTCGCGGTGCCGAACAGCACCAGGTCGAACGAGCCATCCGGGGCGCCGAAGCGGCCGGTATAGGAGGTCCAGCCGGCCAGCGGCGCGTCATAGAGCGCGAAGATGAAAATGAAGGGAATGATGTTCAGCACTAGCCAGACCGGCTGGGTCCACAGCTGGAACCGGCTGATGAAGGTGATGCCGTGCGTGACCAGCGGGATCACCACCAGCGCGCTGATGAAATAGCCCACCATCAGCGGCACGCCGAAGCACATCTCCAGCGCCAGCGCCATGATCGCCGCCTCGATGGCGAAGAACAGATAGGTGAAGGAGGCGTAGATCAGCGAGGTGAGCGTCGAGCCGATATAGCCGAAGCCGGCGCCGCGGGTCAGCAGGTCGATATCGACGCCGAACTTGGCGGCGTAGTAGCTGATCGGCAGGCCTGCGGCGAAGATGACGACGCAGACCACCAGGATCGCCGCCACCGCGTTTGGAAAGCCATAGGCCAGCGTGATCGCCCCGCCGATCGCCTCCAGCGCCAGGAACGACACGGCGCCGAGCGCGGTATTGGCCACGCGCAGCGCCGACCAGCGGCGCGCGCTCTTGGCGGTGAAGCGGAGCGCATAGTCCTCCAGCGTCTCGTTGACGACCCACTGATTATAGCGGCGCCGAACGCGAACGATCTTCTGCTCCGCCGCCATGGGGTTTTGCCTCGCCGTGCCAACGCCAGACATTCTTCCGCGCTCACCCTCCCCAGGGCATGTCGTGTTTTTGCACCACGTCAGTTCCGGCCCGCCACGATCGCCGCCCCGGACAACGAAGCATAAATCGTTCCATTCGCGCGAGACCGACAAAAGAAAGTCATTCCAACGAACCTACACGCATCTAATTACCGCTATCTGCTAAAACTCTACCCGACTGCCCAATAATACGGCTGCACGGCGAGCCATTACGCTTATCAACTAAACATCTTTTCTCGCGCGCGCGCGAGAAATATCTCCAGCCCCGCGCCAACATCTTGGCGGAAACACACACATCCCATGTTGGGCTCCACTGTGCGGGAGGAGAGACGGTTCCCCTATACGTCAATCGACGTATTGCTGCATCGCGACATCGGCCGCCACGATCCAGCCAATGCAAGCACATGAGAAGCTTGTTGAGGCCACGTCAAACCCGTGGAGGGGAATCGTATGTCTTCGCAAAACGATCAATCGAACAAGTTTTCAACGACGCGGCGCAAGCTCTTGATGGGAATTGCGGCGCTGCCGGCGGTGCCTCTTCTTGCGTCCACCGGCCTCTTTTCGACACCCGCCATGGCCCAGGCGCCCGCCACCTCGGCGGTGAACACCACCGGCCTTGCCGTTACCGATACGGAAGTCACCGTCGGCATCCTGCACTCCGTCACCGGCACCATGGCTATCTCCGAGACCGGCTCGGTGCAGGCCGAAAAGCTGGCGATCGACCAGATCAACGCCATGGGCGGCGTGCTCGGCCGCAAGATCAAGTTCATCCAGGAAGACGGCGCCTCCGACTGGCCGACCTTCGCCGAGAAGGCCAAGAAGCTCCTCGTCAACGACAAGGTCGCGGCCATCATGGGCTGCTGGACCTCGGCGTCCCGCAAGGCGGTGCTGCCGGTGGTCGAGCAGTATAACGGCATGCTCTACTACCCCACCTTCTATGAAGGCCTGGAGCAGTCCAAGAACGTCATCTACACCGGCCAGGAAGCCACCCAGCAGATCCTCGCCGGCCTCGACTGGGTCGCCAAGACCAAGAACGGCAAGACCTTCTACCTCATCGGCTCAGACTATATCTGGCCGCGCACCTCGATGAAGATCGCCCGCAAGCACATTGAGGGGCATCTGAAGGATTCCTCGGTTGTCGGCGAAGAGTATTTCCCGCTCGGCCACACCCAGTTCAACTCGGTCATCAACAAGATCAAGCTGAAGAAGCCGGACGTGATCTACGCCGCCGTCGTCGGCGGCTCCAACGTCGCCTTCTACAAGCAGCTGAAGGCGGCCGGCATCGACCTCAACAAGCAGACCCTGCTGACCATCTCGGTCACCGAGGACGAGATCGACGGCATCGGCGGCGAGAACATCGCCGGCGCCTACAGCTCGATGAAGTACTTCCAGTCGCTCGACAACCCGAACAACAAGGAATTCGTCGCCGCCTTCAAGAAGATGTGGGGCGAGAAGACCGTGATCGGCGACGTCACCCAGGCCGCCTATCTCGGCCCGTGGCTGTGGAAAATGACCGTCGAGAAGGCCGGCTCCTTCGACATCGACAAGATCGCCGCCGCCTCGGCCGGCATCGAGTTCAACAAGGCGCCGGAAGGCTACGTCAAGATCCACGACAACCATCATCTCTGGTCGAAGGCCCGCATCGGCCTCGCTCTGCCCGATGGCCAGTTCAAGGTCGTCTACGAGACCCCGGACCTGATCGAGCCCGATCCGTTCCCGAAGGGCTACCAGTGATCGCCTGACACTCCCACCCGGAGAGGGCCCCGCGCCCTCTCCGGGGCTCTTTGCCGTTGACGCAAGACCGCGCAACTGCGCGCTCGCCGGGGGAACCTTGAATGTTCGCTGACTATTCGCTGGCCGAGCTTGGCTCGATTTTCGTGATGCAGGGCTTCGCAGGCCTCATCCTGTTCTCGGTTTTCGTCCTCATGGCCCTCGGCCTGGCCATCATCTTCGGCCAGATGGGCGTCATCAACATGGCGCATGGCGAGTTCATGATTCTCGGCGCCTATGTCACCTATTTCACTTCGCAATTTTTCCTGAACTACCTTCCCGGCTTGTTCGGCGCCTACTTCTTCCTCGCGATGATACTGGCCTTCTTCGCCGCCGGGGCGCTCGGCATGGCGGTGGAATGGCTGATGATCCGCCGGCTCTACAAACGCCCACTCGACACGCTGCTCGCGACCTGGGGCCTCAGCCTCATTCTTCAGCAGCTCTATCGCTCGGTCTTCGGCCCGCGCGAGGTCGGCGTCGAGCTGCCGAACTGGATGATGGGCTCGATCTCCGTCACCGACACGATCGAGGTGCAGATCAACGGCCTGTTCGTCATGGGCCTCACCATCGTCATCACCGTCGCTGTCGCGCTGCTGATGTACAAATCGGCCTGGGGCAAGCAGGTGCGCGCCGTGGTGCAGAACCGCGTCATGGCCGGCGCCGTCGGCATCGATACCGAGAAGGTCGACCGCTACACGTTCGGCCTCGGCTGCGGCATTGCCGGCGTCGCCGGGTCAGCCTTCACCATGATCGGCTCGACCGGCCCCACCTCCGGCCAGCTCTACATCGTCGACACCTTCCTGGTCGTCGTCTTCGGCGGCGCGCAGAGCCTGCTCGGCACCATCGCCTCCGCCTTCACCATCTCGCAGGCCCAGTCGACCATGGAGTTCTTCCTCTCCGGTTCGATGGCCAAGGTCCTCACGCTGCTCGGCGTGGTCATCATCCTGATGCTGCGGCCGCAGGGCCTGTTCGTCATCAAGGTCCGTCGCTGAGGAGGCGCACATGTTCAAGTCCGACCGCACCTTCTTCCTGCGCCCGCAGGACATGATCGGGATCGCCGTCCTCGCATTCCTGCTGATCGTGATCCTGCCGCTGACGCTGGACAATTTCCGCCTGCAATTCGTCGGCAAATACCTCACCTACGCCTTCGTGGCGCTCGGCCTGGTGTTGTGCTGGGGCTATGCCGGCATTCTGTCGCTCGGCCAGGGCGTGTTCTTCGGCCTTGGCGGCTACTGCATGGCGATGTTCCTCAAGCTGGAATCCTCCAGCGTCGAGGCCACCAAGATCCAGACCACGCCGGGCATCCCGGACTTCATGGACTGGAACCAGATCACCGAGCTGCCCTATATGTGGCAGCCCTTCAACAGCCTCACCCTCACCCTCATCGCGGTGATCCTGGTGCCGGCGCTGTTCGCCTTCATCGTCGGCTTCGCCATGTTCAAGCGGCGGGTGGGCGGCGTGTACTTCGCCATCATCACCCAGGCACTCGCCGCGATCATGACCATCCTGATCATCGGCCAGCAGGGCTATACCGGCGGTATCAACGGCATCACCGATCTGCGCACGCTGAACGGCTGGGACATCCGCACCGACAGCGCCAAGACCATCCTCTATTTCGTCTGCGTCGCCCTGCTGATCGCCTGCATCCTGATCGCCTATTTCGTGAAGTCCTCGAAGCTCGGCCGCATCCTCGTCGCCATGCGCGACAAGGAGGACCGGGTGCGCTTCTCCGGTTACGACGTCGCCAATTTCAAGGTGTTCGTGTTCTGCCTCGCCGCTTCGCTCTCGGCCATTGGCGGGGCGATGTTCACCCTGCAGGTCGGCTTCATGTCGCCCTCCTTCGTCGGCATCGTGCCCTCGATCGAAATGGTGATCTACGCCGCGGTCGGCGGGCGGCTGTCCATCCTCGGCGCCATCTACGGCACGCTGCTGGTGAACTGGGCCAAGACCTCGTTCTCGGAGAGCTTCCCCGAGCTCTGGCTGTTCGGCCTCGGCGGCCTGTTCATCGCGGTGGTGCTGATCTTCCCGAACGGCATTGCCGGCCTCTGGCAGACCTATATCGCTCCGCGCCTCGGCCCGCTCTTCGGTGGCACCGCCGCGCGCCGGGCCAGCCCTCCCGCGACGCCGCCCGCCTCGCCGCCCCCCTCGGCGGCCGCCCCTGCCGCCGCCGAATAGGAGCGCGAGCCATGAACAGTGCTGTCATCGCCGACACCATGAACAAGGATTTCGTCCTTGCGGTGGAAGGCCTCACCGTCTCTTTCGACGGCTTCAAGGCGGTCAACGACCTGTCCTTCTACGTCGATGAGAACGAGATCCGCGTCATCATCGGCCCCAACGGGGCCGGCAAGACCACGGTGCTCGATCTGATCTGCGGCCGCACCAAGGCGACCACCGGCTCGATCCGCTTCAAGGACCGCGAGCTGACCAAGATGAAGGAGCACGAGATCGTGCGCGCCGGGGTGGGGCGCAAGTTCCAGAACCCGTCGATCTATGAGGACCTCACCGTCTTCGAGAACCTGGAAATCTCCTACCCCAAGGGCCGCTCGGTGCCCGGGGCGCTGACCTTCCGGCGCGACCGGGCGGTGAAGGAGCGGGTGCAGGAGATCGCCGAGACCATCTTCCTCGCCGACCAGCTCGACCAGCGCGCCGAATATCTCTCGCACGGCCAGAAGCAGTGGCTGGAGATCGGCATGCTGCTGATCCAGGACCCGGAACTGCTCATGCTCGACGAGCCGGTGGCCGGCATGAGCGTTTCCGAGCGCAAGAAGACGGCCGAACTGCTCAACACCATCATCAAGAACCGCTCGGTGATCGTGATCGAGCACGACATGAAGTTCGTCGAGGACATCGCCCACAAGGTGACGGTTCTGCACCAGGGCAAGATTCTCTCGGAAGGCTCGATGGCCAAGGTCCAGGCGGACCCGAAGGTCGTCGAAGTCTATCTCGGCCATTGAGGGGCGGATCATGCTGAACGTATCCAGGCTGCACGTCTCCTATGGCGAGAGCGAGGTTCTGCACGGCCTCGACTTCAAGGTGGCGCCGAACGAGATCATCGCCATCATGGGCCGCAACGGCATGGGCAAGACCACGCTCATGAAGTCGCTCATGGGCATCGTGCCGACCAAGAGCGGCACGGTAAGCGTCGGCAGCACCGATATCACCCGCTTCAAGAGCTATGAGCGGGTCAAGAACGGCGTCGCCTATGTGCCTCAGGGCCGGATGATCTTCTCCACCATGACGGTGCAGGAGAACATCGAGACCGGCCTCATCCCGCGCGGCGAGAGCAAGGTGCCGCCCGACATCTACGAGCTGTTCCCCGTCCTTCTGGAGATGAAGGGCCGGCGCGGCGGCAATCTGTCCGGCGGCCAGCAGCAGCAGCTCGCCATCGCCCGCGCGCTCGCCACGGCGCCCAAGGTGCTGCTGCTCGATGAGCCGACGGAAGGCATCCAGCCCTCGATCATCCGAGAGATGGCGCGGACGCTGAAGCGCATCCGCGACGAGCGCGGCCTCTCCATCGTGGTGTCCGAGCAGGTGCTGTCCTTCGCGCTCGAAATCGCCGACCGGGTACTGGTCATCGAGAATGGCGAGATCGTCCACGAGGACAAGCGCGCCGACATCGACGAGGCCAAGGTCGCCCGATTCCTTTCGGTCTGAGCCCCCGCCAGACCGCCGTTCCCAGCCTGCCCAAACTTCCAGTTCGTACCCGGGGAGAGAGACGCATGACCGAGACGCTTATCAAAGTTGACCTGAACCAGTCGGCCTATGACAACGACATGGTTCACAACCGCTGGCACCCGGACATTCCGATGGTGGCCTGGGTGAAGCCGGGCGACGATTTCATCGTCGAGACCTATGACTGGACCGGCGGCTTCATCAAGAACAACGATTCCGCCGACGATGTGCGCGACATCGACCTGTCGATCGTGCATTTCCTGTCCGGCCCGATCGGCGTCAAGGGCGCCGAGCCGGGCGACCTGCTGGTGGTCGACCTGCTCGACATCGGCGCCATGCCCGACAGCCAGTGGGGCTTCAACGGCTTCTTCTCGAAGAAGAATGGCGGCGGCTTCCTGACCGACCATTTCCCGCTGGCCCAGAAGTCGATCTGGGACTTCAAGGGCATGTACACCTCCTCCCGCCACGTCCCCGGCGTGAACTTCGCCGGGCTGATCCACCCCGGCCTGATCGGCTGCCTGCCCGACCCGAAGCTGCTGGAGACCTGGAACACCCGCGAGCAGGCGCTGATCGACACCAACCCGACCCGCGTGCCCGCCCTCGCCGTCCCGCCCTTCGCCGCCACCGCCCATATGGGCCGGCTGACCGGCGACGCGCGGGCCGCCGCCGCCGCCACCGGCGCGCGCACCGTTCCCCCGCGCGAGCATGGCGGCAATTGCGACATCAAGGACCTGTCGCGCGGCTCCAAGATCTATTTCCCGGTCTATGTCGAAGGCGGCGGCCTCTCCATGGGCGACCTGCATTTCAGCCAGGGCGACGGCGAGATCACCTTCTGCGGCGCCATCGAAATGGCCGGCTGGGTACACCTCAAGGTCGAGGTGCTGAAGGGCGGCATGGCCAAGTACGGCATCAAGAACCCGATCTTCAAGCCCTCGCCGGTGACGCCGAACTATAAGGACTACCTGATCTTCGAGGGCATCTCGGTCGACGAATATGGCGGCCAGCACTATCTCGACGTGCACATCGCCTATCGCCAGGCCTGCCTCAACGCCATCGAGTACCTGAAGAAGTTCGGCTATTCCGGCGCCCAAGCCTATTCGATCCTCGGCACAGCGCCGGTGCAGGGCCACATCTCCGGCGTGGTCGACATCCCCAACGCCTGCGCCACGCTGTGGCTGCCGACCGAGATCTTCGACTTCGACATCAACCCCACCGCCGCCGGGCCGACCAAGTTCATCGACGGCTCGATCGACATGCCGCTTTCACCGGACCTTTGACCCCCTCTTAGTCCGGTGCATGCGGGGCGGCGCGAAGCGTCGCCCCGCTCTTCCTCAGGATTCTGGGGCGATGCCGAAGGCGTCGCCCCGCTCCTTCCTAGAGATTTGGAGCGACGCCAACGGCATCGCCCCACCCTTCCCAAGATTCCGGGGCGATGCCTGGCATCGCCCTTGCCTTCGAGGAAACGCCCAAGGGGCACACAAGGCCGCAGCAAAGGCCCGCCCGAACGCCATGCCGAGTGAAGGACACGCTCATGCCCGTCTACGAATATGAATGCGACAGCTGCGGCGATTTCACCGCCATGCGGCCGATGAGCGAGTATCAGGCGCCCCAGCCCTGCCCGGATTGCGGCGCGATGGCCCCGCGGGTGATGCTGACAGCACCGCATTTTTCCGGCATGTCGCGCGACAGCCTCCAAGCCCACGCCACCAATGAGCGGGCAAGCCACGCGCCGATGACCACGGGCGAATACGCGGCGAAGAAGCACCCGTCGAGCTGCTCCTGCTGCGCCGGCGGCATGAAGAGCCGGACCAAGAAATCCAAGACCGCCACCGCCGCCAGCGGCGCCAAGAGTTTCCCCTCCGCCCGGCCGTGGATGATCAGCCACTGAACCGGCACACGGATGGCAGCACCGTCATCCTGAGGTGCGAGCCGCAGGCGGGACTCGAAGGACCCTGCCCCGCCTGCGTGCTTCGAGGCCGCCCTCACGGGCGGCACCTCAGCATGACGGGTGAACCTCCCAGGAGGCATCGGCGCGGCCTTCTTCCCCCCAACACCGTCATCCTGAGGTGCGAGCGGAGCGAGCCCCGAAGGATGTTGTCCGGGCACGCTCCTACTCCCCGATCGCCACGCCCTCGCGGCGCGGGTCGGCGGCGCCGATGAGACCGCCCGGCGTGATCGCCACCGCCTGCACGCCGGATGTCATCGGCCCAGTTTTCACCTGGAAGCCAAGCTCCCGCATCCCGGGCGCCAGCTCTTCCGCCGCTGTTCCCGCCTCGATCTCCACCGCGTCGAACCGCGCCAGCACGTTCGGCGCGGCGATGGCGTCGGGCAAACTCATTCCCCAGTCGAGATGGGCGATCAGCGTCTTGGCGACATAGCCGATGATCTGGCTACCGCCGGGTGAGCCCAGCGCCAGCACCGGGCGCCCGTCCTTCAGCACGATGGTCGGCGCCATGGAGGAGCGCGGCCGCTTGCCCGGCTCCACCCGGTTGGCCACCGGCACGCCGTCGCGGTGCGAGCGGAAGGAAAAGTCGGTCAGCTCATTGTTGAGCAGGAAGCCGCCCACCATCAGCCGCGAGCCGAAGCCGGCCTCGATGGTGGAGGTCATGGAAACCACATTGCCGTCGTCATCAACGATGGTGATCTGGGTGGTGGAGGGCAGTTCCGGCGCCGCGCCGTCCACCCGCGCCGGGGGAGCCATCGCGTGGTCCCATCGGGGCGTTCCCGCCGCCACCTCGGGCAGTGCATCGTCGCCTTCCAGCAGCTTCGCCCGCGCCGCGAGATAGTCGCGCGCCAGTAGCCCCTTTGCCGGCACCGGCACGAAATCGACATCGGCGATGTAGCGCTCGCGATCGGCGAAGGCGAGGCGCGAGGCATCGGCGATCAGCCGCCACGCCTCGGAGGAAGCGGGGCCGAGCGCCTTCAAATCATAGGGCTCCAGCAGGCCCAAAATCTGGCCCAGAGTGAGCGCGCCCGAGCTCGGCGGCCCCATGCCGCAGACATCGAGGCCGCGATAGGCGCCGCACACCGGCGCCCGCTCCTTTACCGCGTAGTCGCGCAGATCATCCAGCGACAACCCGCCCGGATTGACCGAACCGCGCACCGCCGCGACGATCCCCTGCGCCAGCGCCCCCTGATAGAACGCCGCCGCGCCCTCCACTCGCAAGGTGCGCAGCGTATCGGCATAGCCCGGGTTCTTCAGCAGGGTGCCCTCTGCCAGCGGCGCACCGGCGGCGTCGAGGAAATAGGCCCGCGCTGCCGGGTCGCGCGCCAGCGTCGCCGCGTCGCCGGCGATCAGCCCGGCAAGGCGGGGCGAGACGGCGAAACCGTTCTCCGCCAGTTCCAGCGCGGGCGCGAACAGCGCGCCCCAGCCGAGCCGGCCATAGCGTTTGTGCACCGCCTCCAGCAGCGCCGGCGTGCCCGGCGTGCCGACCGAGCGCCCGCCGATCACCGCTTCCATGAAGGCGAGCGGCTCGCCCTCTCCATTCTGGAACAGGGTTGGCGTCGCCGCGCGCGGCGCCGTCTCGCGCCCGTCAAAGGTGGTAAGCGTGCCGGCGGCGGCGTCCCAATAGACCAGGAACGCCCCGCCGCCGAGGCCGGAGGATTGCGGCTCCACCAGACCCAGCACGAGCTGAACCGCGACCATGGCGTCGATGGCGTTGCCCCCCGCGCGCAGCATCGCCGCGCCGGCCTCCGCCGCCAGCGGGTTGGCCGCCGTCACCATCCAGTCCCGGCCGGTGGCGGACTTCGGGCCGCCGGCCCGCGCGCTGGCCGCCTCCGGCGCGTGGGTGTCGGAGATCTGCTGGGCCTGCAGCGGCGTTGCCGCCAGCACCAGCGCGAACAACCAGCCGCTTCGCCTCATCGCGTTCCTTCCCTTTGCGCACACTCAAGATTGCGCGCCGTAACGCGAAGTGAACAGCGGATTCCGCCATCGCACTGCAACAAGCGCGTGACCTTTCGACGAATCGGTCTAAGCTTCAGTTGTCGTTAACAATCGAAAGGAGGTGATCCAGTGTCTGATCGTCTTGATCCGCGGTCGTCGGTATCCGTGACCTGGACGCTTGCCTCTTACGAGGTTCGTTCCGCGTGATGCGATACGTCGCGCTGCCCCTCTAGGCAGTTACCGGACCGGACCGCGGTCTGACATGGGAAGGGCTGTCCTCGCGGGCAGCCCTTCTTTCTTGAATGCCAGCCCTTACCTCCAGGATTACTTTGCCGAAGCCGATCCTCATCTATATCGACGCCGACGCCTGTCCGGTGAAGGACGAGACCTATCGCGTCGCCGCCCGCCACCAGATCAAGGTGTTCCTCGTCGCCAATTCCTGGATCGCGGTGCCGCGCGAGGCCGAGGTGGAGCGCGTCGTGGTCGCCGCCGGGCCTGACGTCGCCGATGACTGGATCGTCGAGCGGGTGGAAGAGGGCGACCTCGTCATCACCGCCGATGTGCCGCTTGCCGCCCGGGTGGTGGCGAAGGGGGCGGAGGCCATCGGTCCCACCGGAAAGCCCTTCACCGCCGCCTCCATCGGCATGCAGCTGGCGACCCGCAATTTGATGGCGGATCTGCGCGAAGCGGGCGAGATCACCCGCGGCCCCCGCCCGTTCTCGCCCCGCGACCGCTCGGAATTTCTGCAGGCGCTGGAGAGATCAGTGCAGCGCTTGAAACGAAAGGGCTTTCTGGCGGGTTGAAGGGGGCAAGGAAAAGGGAGACCGCAATGCTGCAAGCCTGCCTCAACGGATCGCGCGACAGTGCTTTCCATGCCTACACCCCCCTCACCCCCGCCCGCCTCGCGGCGGATGCGGCGGCGGTCATCGCGGCCGGGGCCAGCGAACTGCATCTTCACCCGCGCGATCCCTCCGGGGCCGAGACGCTGGAGGCCGCCCATGTCGCCGCCGCCATCGAGGCGATCCGCGCCCGTGTGCCGGGCGTGCCCATCGGCCTCTCCACCCATGCCGGCATCGCCCCGGGCGGGACGGGCCGGCTGAAGGCGATGAAGACGTGGCAGGTGCTGCCAGACTATGTGTCGGTCAATTTGATCGAGGAAGACGCGCCCGAGATGATCGCGCTGTGCCTCGCGCGCGGCATCGGCGTCGAGGCGGGGCTGTGGTCGGTGGCGGATGCCGAGCGCTTCACCGCGCTGCCCGAAGCCAAGCAGTGCCTGCGCATCCTCATCGAGATCAATGAGCAGGATGTCGAGGAAGGGCTCGCGGTCGCCGCCGCGATCCGCAAGGTGCTGGCGCGCGCCAGCCTCGATGTCCCGGTGCTGCAGCACGGGCTGGATGCCAGCGTCTGGCCGCTCTACCAGGACGCGCTGATGCGCGGGCTCGACGGCCGCATCGGGCTGGAGGACGGCAAGCATCTGCCCGACGGCAGCGAGGCGCAGGACAATGCCGCCCTCATCAAAGCCGCCTTCCGCCTCGCCCGCGTGCCGCCGAACCTCCCGCCGGACGCCGTGCCGCCGCTGGCGGGGTGATGGTGATCCCCCAGGCGGAATGAATTACCATGTTCCAAGTTTGGCGATTGCGGATTTCCGCCCCTCCTTTACCTATGCGTTCTTGGATAGATGGGAATTCGGGCAAGTCGGATGCTGAAGTGGATAGGACGAATTACACTTCTTATGCTCATCGTCGGCGGATGCTATGTAGCATATGATACATACCATGCTGGATACCATACGAGACCAGCCATGCCTGAAGGCGCCTTCTCGATCTCTTATAAGAGCGGATTACGCGCGATACTAGTAAATGTACCAAACGATCAGGAAACCAGACGTTATCTTGGCATTCCAGTCGAAGTTCCTTTCTATCTCAAAGACGCTTGGTCGTTTTGTTCCCCACCCACTAAACGAGACGCCAAGCAAGTCGCCGACTTCATGAAACTCCGAGATTGGCCAGGCCAAAAATTTGAGGCCATTTGCAAGATAAAAGTGGACAGCGATGATGTCGTCAGGGGCTTAATTATCTCTGTTCCCAGGTTATGAACTGAACAACTGGCCGATCCATCGGCTCAGCGGCCTACCCTTAAGCCGAGTGCCGCAGCCGACCGAAATCCCATTGGTGGTGAACTTGATACCCCGCAGCCTCCGGCAGCCTGACGCCTACTCCCGCCGGGTGGGGATCATCGCGGCCACACGCTAGTCGCTCGGGCGCTCGCTCTGCGCCAGCCCGGCGGCGACGCCCGCGCGGTCGGCTTCGGAACGGTTCTGGCTCATCTTGCGCTTGCCCTCGATGCGGGCAATCGGCAGCCGCACGCCGACGATCCCCCGCAGCTGCGCCGCGACAAAAGCCTCCGGCGCGTCGCTCACCTCCCAGGGCTCGGCGCGCGGCTGCTCATAGAGCGCGGTGAGCCGCGTCACGGCGTCGCGCAGGCGGGCGGGATCGTCGAAAAACTCCACCGCCCCATAGGCGTGCACCGCCTCATAGTTCCAGGTCGGCACCACCTTGCCGTGCTCGGCCTTGGCCGCGTACCAGCTCGGCGTGATGTAGGCGTCGGCGCCGGAAAACAGCACCAGCGCCTCGCCTGTGGGCGGCGTCTTCCACTGCGGGTTGGCCCGGGCGAGATGGCCGTAGAGCACGCCCTGCTCGCCCTCGCCTTCCTCCAGGAACAGCGGCAGCGGCGTCGCCATCAGCCCGTCGGCGGTGGCGGTGACAAGGGTCGCCAGCCGCGCCTCGCGCATGATCTGGCGCAGCAGGACGGGGTCGTCTTCACGGAAGGCGGGCGGCGTGTACATGGCGGATCGGAACGCGCGAGGGAAGAAAGCGCCAGCATAAACCAAGGCGAGCCGTGATAAACCCCGCCGTCGCTTCCCACCGCCACCGCCGCCTATTTCATCTCCACCTCGACAAAGCTCATCGGCGCGGCGCCGGCATTGCGCACATCGTGGCGTATGCCGGCCGGGCGGGAATAGGCGGCGCCGGCCGCCATGGCGACCTGCGTCACCGCGCCGTCCACGTCGATCTCCATCAGCCCGTCGGTGATGAAGACGATGGCATAGTCCATCGCGTGCTCGTGCCAGCCCGTCGTGGCGCCCGGGGCGAAATCCCAGCGCGTGATGCGCACGCGCGCGTCATCGGCCAGCTGGGTGGGCACGGCCGGTATGGTGCAGGCGAACGCCATGATGACTTACCCCGAGTTCCGCAGACCGGCGGAAATACCGTTAATGGTGAGCTGGATGCCCTGCAGCACCTTCTCGTCGGTGTCGCTGGCGCGGTACTTCCGCAGCAGGCCGACCTGCACATGGTTGAGCGGGTCGATATAGGGGAAGCGGGCGCGGATCGAGCGTTCCAGCAGCGGGTTGGAGGCCAGCAGCGCCGGCTGCTGGGAAATCGTCAGCAGCGCCTCGATGGAATCATGGTGCTCGGCGCGGATGCGGCCGAAAATGCTCTCGCGCAGTTCCACATCCTCCACCAGCGCGGCATAGCGCGAGGCGATGGCGATGGAGCTCTTGGAGAGCACCATGTCCATGTTGGACAGCTGGGTGCGGAAGAACGGCCATTCCCGGTACATTTCCTGCAGCAGCGGCAGCCCGTCGGGATTGGCCTCCAGCCAGGCCCGCACCGCCGTGCCGAAGCCGTACCAGCCCGGCAGCATCAGCCGGCACTGCGCCCAGGAGAACACCCAGGGAATGGCGCGCAGATCCTCGATCCGCCGCGTCTTCTTGCGCGAGGCCGGGCGCGAGCCGATGTTCAGCGTCGCGATTTCGTTGATGACGGTGGATTCCCAGAAATAGTCCTCGAAGCGCGGGGTCTCGTAGACCAGAGCCCGATAGGCGGCGAAAGCGGCGTCGGACAGCGCCTCCATCACGGTGAGATATTCCGCGCGCGGCGCCATGGCGTCGCCGGAAAGCAGCGTCGCCTCCAGCGTCGCGGCGGCGAGGATCTCCAGGTTGCCGCGCCCCACCGCCGGGTTGGAGTATTTCGACGAGATGATCTCGCCCTGCTCGGTGATGCGGATCTGCCCCTGCACCGCCCCGCCCGGCTGGGCGAGAATGGCGTCATAGCTTGGCCCGCCGCCGCGCCCGACCGAGCCGCCGCGCCCATGGAACAGGCGCAGCCGCACGCCATGGCGCTTGAACACCTCGATCAGCTCGATCTCGGCCTTGTAGAGTTCCCAGCCGGAGGTGAGGAACCCGCCATCCTTGTTGCTGTCGGAATAGCCGAGCATCACTTCCTGCACGCTGCCCCGGCTGTCGACCAGCTTGCGATATTCCGGCAGGCGGAACATCTGCTCCATCACCTTGGCGGCGTTGCGCAGGTCGCCGATGGTCTCGAACAGCGGCACGATGTTCACCGCCGCAGCGCCGGCGGGATCGACCAACCCGACCTCCTTCAGCAGCAGCGCCAGCTCCAGCATGTCGGAGACGCTCTCGGCCTTGGAGATGATGCAGGTCTGGATCGCCTCGCGCCCGTAGATCTGGTGGATGCGGGCGCAGGTGCGCAGCATCGCCAGTTCGCCCACCGTCTCGTCGCAATAGGCAGCGAAGGGCGAGGTGAGCGGCCGGGCGGTGGTCAGCTCGCGCAGCAGCAGAGCGACGCGGGTGCCCTCCGGCAGCGCCTTGTAGTTGGTGCCGGGCGCGGCGACCTCGAACAGTTCGGCGACGCAGCGCTCATGCACGTCGGAATTCTGCCGCGAATCCAGCACGGCGAGGTGGAAGCCGAACGCATCCACCGCCCGCCGCAGCGCCCGCAGCTTGCCGCCGGCGATGACGCCGGATTTATGCGCCTTGAGCGAGGCGTCGATGATGTCGAGATCGGCGCGCAATTCGGCGGCCGAGCCATAGGGCCGTGCCTGCGGCATCTGCGTGATGCCCAGCAGGTCGGCAATCTCCAGCCGGAAGGCTGTGGCGCGCAGGCGCGAGGCGATACAGGTGACGGCGAGGCGGTAGGGCTCGCCCCGCCGGTGCGGCGAAAGGTCGGGCGAGGCGTCCACCAGCGCCAGCAGGTCGCTCGACACGCTCACCCGGATGGTGCTGATGGAAAGCTCGGCGCCGAGGCTGTCCAGTTCTTCGAGATAGAAGCGCACGGCCTGCGCGCTCTGCATCCGCATGGTCTCGCGCGTCACCTCGGCGGTGACGAAGGGGTTGCCGTCGCGATCGCCGCCGATCCAGCTGCCCATGCGCACGAAGGAGGCGATTTCCGGCGCCTCGCCCTCCAGCCCCTCCATATCAGCCATCCGGTCCTCCAGCGCCGCATAGAGCGACGGCAGCTGGCGCAGGAAAGTGTAGTCGTAATAGGCAAGGCCGTTCGCCACCTCGTCCAGCACGGTCAGCTTGGTCCGCCGCAGCAGATTGGTCTGCCAGAGCATCAGCACCCGCCGGCGCAGCTCGGCGGTCGCCAGCTCCAGCTCCTCCGGCGTCGGGTCGCGGCGGGCGCGGTCGGCGAGCAGCTCCGCCACCTTCATTTCATGGGTCAGGGTGGATCGGCGGCGCACCTCGGTGGGGTGCGCGGTCAGCACCGGGCTGGCCAGCGCGGTGGTGAAGAACGCGCGCAGATCGGCGGTGGAAATCCCCGCCTCGCGCGCCCGCTCCAGCGCCCGCGCGACGGTGGCCGGTCCCGCCGCGCTGCCATGGGCGGCGGCCGCGCGCATGCGCCGGATGACGTTCTGGTCCTCGGCGATGTTGGCGAGATGCGAGAAATAGGAGAAGGCGCGGACGATGGAGATCGTCTGGTCCGCCCCCAGATCGCTCAGAATAGCTTCCAGCTCGTGCCGGGCGCCCTCGTCTTCCTCGCGGTGGAAGCGGGTGGAGACGCGGCGTATATGCTCCACCAGCTCATAGATCGCCTCGCCTTCCTGGTCGCGCAGCGTGTCGCCCAGCACCCGGCCGAGCATGCGGATGTCCTCGCGCAGGGAAAGATCGAGCTCGCCATCGGCTTCGGGCTCGGCATCGGAAAGGGCGATGGTCAGGGCAACGGACATGGCGATACTCCTTAAGGCGTAGACCAACTTAGCAATTAGCATGCCGTCGATGACACCCATGCGGGTGCGCTTATCCCCGGCCCTGTCCCCGCCCCGCTCCGTCCCTGTCGCCACTGCGATACCGCCCGCCGCGCCGGCTGTGGATGAGGTGAGGCCGCCGGGCCACAGCGGCCGCGTTTCTTGCGAAATGCCGCAGAGCCGCCGCGATTGTGAACGAATCCCCCGCCAGCATGAACACCATGCTCAGGAAAGCTTCAGGGTTCAGGCTGTAGAGAAGTGAGTATGCAGGGCGTCGTTCTCGGGCGGTGCCTTTTGGAAAAGCCGGCCGAGAGGCCGTGGGAATGAACAAGCCGGCCGAAAGGCCGTTGGTCAAAGTCAGCGTAAGCGTATCAGGAAGGAATTTGAGATGCCCCCCGTCATGAACCGCAATGAGGTTCAGGCCCCCCTCGCCGGCTCCCAGCCCAAGACGTCGTATACTGGCGCGATCTCGCCGCTGCGTCCCGCCGATGCGCGCGAGAAGAAGCTGGCGAACGCCCCGGTCGGCTCGATCGCCGCCATCGAATCGCAGCTCGGCTTCTGACGTCGCAGCAGCTGCAGCCGGGTGACGCCGCCCCAGAGCGCGCGCCGTTCCGCAGCCTGCCGATTCAGCAGCTTGCGCAGTGAATCCGCCACGGCCGCGCACCCGTCTTCACGGGATTGTGTGCCGCGCGCAAAGCGCCATTTCGTGCCGACCCGCCCCCGGCCGGCACGACCCCGGGCCCCAGTTGACGCACAAGGGGCTGGATTCCCGGCCCTCTCTTCCCATATGGATGACGTTGCGGCACCTGTCGCCCGAAAACCGTCCTAGAGAGGCCAAGCCCTTGCGTTCTCTGCGTCTACGTCCCGTAGCCCTGCGTCTCGTCATTGGCGCCCTGTTCGTTGCCGCCGGCGTTCTGGTGGCCGTCGACTTCGCCGAGGCTCGCGCCGGCCGCAGCGGCAGCTTCGGCAGCCGCGGCACGCGCAGCTGGTCGACCCCTGCCCCGACGCCAACCGCTCCCACCGCCCAGCCGCTGCAGCGTTCCGCGGCCCCGACCCAGGCCGCCTCTCCGGCCCGCGCTGCTGGCGCGCAGCCTGGCGGCTTCATGCGCGGCGGCTTCATGGGCGGGCTGATGGGCGGCCTGCTCGGCGCCGGCATTTTCGGCCTGCTGATGGGCTCGGGCTTCTTCTCCGGCCTCGGCAGCCTCTCCGGCATTCTCGGCCTGCTGCTGCAGGTCGGCCTGATCTTCATCGTCGTGCGGCTGGTGATGGGCTGGATGCGCTCGCGCAATCAGCCTTCCTATGCCGGCGGCGCCCGTCCGGACCCGATGAACCGTGACGCGCTGAACGGCGCCGGCTCGGCCCCCCAGGGTGGCGGCTCCATGGGCACAGCGGCCGGTACAGCGGCCCCCCGCGCCGGCTTCGGCACCGCCCCGCGCGGCAAGCCGATCAAGCTGGAAGGCGCGGATTTCGACGCTTTCGAGCGCACCCTCACCGAGGTGCAGTCCGCCTATGGCCGCGCCGACAAGCCTGCGCTCGCCGCCCTGCTCACCCCCGAAATGGCGGGTTACATGGGCGAGGAACTCGACGAGATGGCCCGCGACGGGCTGGAGAACCGCATCACCGATGTGAAGCTGCTGCAGGGCGACCTGTCGGAAGCCTGGTCGGAAGGCGACACCGAATACGCCACCGTCGCCATGCGCTACGAGCTGAAGGATGTCACCCTCGACAAGGCCACCGGCCGCGTCGTCCAGGGCGACCCGGACCGGCTGGAGCAGGCGGTGGAATTCTGGACCTTTGCCCGCCCGCCGCGCGGCGCGTGGAAGCTCAGCGCCATTCAGCAGGGCTGAGCCGCGCCTCTCTCATCCAACAGTCGAAAGGGCGGCCTTCGGGCCGCCCTTTTTCATGCGCGTCAGAATTCCAGAGGGTCCGGCCCGAAGCGGTTCGGCCCGCGCGTGCCCCGGACCATGAACCAGAAGAAAACGACGAGGGCGCCGATACCGGTGATGATCAGCAGCAGCCACCAGCCGGCGTGATCCATGTCGTGGAAGCGCCGCACCCCGACGGCGATCGAGGGGATCAGCAGCCCCAGACCGACCAGGGTGCTGATGGGTGTAAAGGCGTCGATTTCGCCGAAAGTGAGCAGCGAGAACGCGCCGAAGAGGGCGGTGTCGAGGACGCCGGCAGCGATGCTCGCCAAGATCGAGAACACGACGAACCACCAATATTCCGAGCGCGGCGCGCGCCCGGAAAAGGTGGCGTATTTGCCGAGAACGCTGGAAATCGCCTGCGTGAAAGTCATGTCGTCCCCCGTGCCCCATTGGCGGTGCGCGCTATTCTTGGCACGAAAGACACGCAGAGCCATCCCCCGCATCGGGCGGGGGCAGCGGGTTGCAGGGGAGCACCGATGCGGATTGCCGTGGAAGACGAGCCGGGCGCGCAGGTGCGCGACCTGATCGATCAGGGCCTCGACCTCTTCAACGAGACGAAGGCCGGCCCGCTGCAGGCCTCGGAGCTGTGGGTCATCGCCCGGGACGACGAAGGAACCGCGAAGGCGGGGCTGAAGGCACGCACCTATTTCGGCTGGCTGCACATCGACTGGCTATGGGTGTCACCCGAGGCACGCGGCAGCGGCGTCGGCAGCGCCCTGCTGAACGCCGCCGAGGCTGAGGCCCGCGCGCGCGGCTGCATCGGGGCCCATCTCGAAACCTACAGCTTCCAGGCGCCGGACTTCTACGAGAGGCACGGCTATCAGCGCTTCGGGGAGATCGACGATTACCCGCCCGGCCATTGCTGCATCTGGCTGAAGAAGCGGCTCTAGAGCATTTTCGAGCGAAGTGGGTTCCGGTTCGCGTGAAGAAAATGCGTAAAAACAAAAACCTAGAGCACATCAGGCGAACCGGTTTTCACCGGACGTGCTCTGGAGCGCCCGCCCTCAGCGCTTCGGCGCCCGCCTTCCGCCCTTGCGGTAGCCCTTGGTCATCGGGTCCGGCCGTTCCGGGCGCACCCAGTCCTCAACCCGCAGCGGTTCCACCCGGTCGGTGCCGGGGCCCATATCGTCGAGCGACGGCTTGACGAGGCGGGACGTGCCTCCCCCGAACATGGACGGTTCGCCCGGCTCATAGCTCGCCTGCGCCTCGTCCGCCCGCGCCTCCGCGCCGGAAGAGACATGGCCGGGCGAGGAACGCCCGGTGCCGGCCCGCCCCCCACCCTTCGCCTTCTTCTCCGGCATGTTGGCGGAGCGGCCATATTTGCGCTCGCCGCGATAGCCGCCGGTGCGGTCGTCGACGCTGTCCTGCCGCGCCAGCGGATCATCCGACAGCATCAGCTCGGTCGCCTGCAGCCGCTTGATCTCGTCGCGCAGCCGCGCCGCCTGCTCGAAGTCGAGATCGGCCGCCGCCTTGCGCATGCGCTTTTCGAGGTCGGCGATCACGGTGGCGAGGTTGTTGCCATAGGTGCTCGCGCCCTCGGCCAGCCCGGCATCCACCGTCACATGGTCGCGCTCATAGACGCTGTTGAGAATATCGCCGATCGCCTTCTTCACGCTCTCGGGGGTGATGCCGTGCTCGACATTCCACGCCACCTGCTTGGTGCGGCGGCGCTCGGTCTCGGCCATCGCCCGCTCCATCGAGCCGGTGATGTTGTCGGCATAGAGCACCACCCGCCCGTCGACATTGCGCGCGGCGCGGCCGATGGTCTGGATCAGCGAGGTTTCCGAGCGCAGGAAGCCCTCCTTGTCGGCATCGAGGATCGCCACCAGCCCGCATTCGGGAATGTCGAGCCCCTCGCGCAGCAGGTTGATGCCGATCAGCACATCGAACGCGCCGAGCCGCAAATCGCGCAGGATCTCGATGCGTTCGATCGTGTCGATGTCCGAATGCATGTAGCGCACGCGGATGCCGTTCTCGTGCAGATACTCGGTAAGATCCTCCGCCATGCGCTTGGTGAGCACCGTCACCAGCGTGCGGTAGCCCTTCGCCGCCGTGGCGCGCACCTCGCCGAGCAGGTCGTCGACCTGGGTGCGGGCCGGGCGCACCTCGACCTCGGGGTCGACCAGTCCGGTGGGGCGGATCACCTGCTCGACGAACACGCCGCCGGTGCGCTCCATCTCCCATTTGCCTGGCGTGGCGGAGACATGCACCGTCTGCGGGCGCATCGCCTCCCATTCCTCGAAGCGCAGCGGCCGGTTGTCCATGCAGCTTGGCAGGCGGAAGCCATATTCCGCCAGCGTCGCCTTGCGGCGAAAGTCGCCGCGATACATCGCGCCGATCTGCGGCACGGTCACATGGCTCTCGTCACAGAAGATCAGCGCATTGTCGGGAATGTACTCAAACAGCGTCGGCGGCGGTTCGCCGGGAAGCCGCCCGGTGAGCCAGCGCGAATAGTTCTCGATGCCGGCGCAGCTTCCCGTCGCCTCCATCATCTCGATATCGAAGGTGCAGCGCTGTTCCAGCCGCTGCGCCTCCAGCAGCCGGCCCATGGCGTGCAGTTCGTCGAGACGGTGCTTCAGCTCGGCCTTGATGCCCTGGATCGCCTGGATCAGCGTCGGGCGCGGCGTCACATAGTGCGAATTGGCGTAGAGCTTGACGAATTTCAGATCCTGCGACTTCTGCCCCGTCAGTGGGTCGAATTCCTGGATGCTCTCCACCTCGTCGCCGAACAGCGAGACGCGCCAGGCCCGGTCCTCGTAATGCGCCGGGAAGATCTCGATCACGTCGCCGCGCACCCGGAAGGTGCCGCGGCCGAAATCGCCCTGGGTGCGCTTGTACTGCAGCGCCACCAGATCGGCGAGCATCTGGCGCTGGTCGATGCGCTCGCCGACCTCGATCTTGAAGGTCATCGAGGCATAGGTCTCGACCGAGCCGATACCGTAAATGCAGGACACCGAGGCGACGATGATCACATCGTCACGCTCCAGCAGCGAGCGCGTGGCCGAGTGGCGCATGCGGTCGATTTGCTCGTTGATCGACGATTCCTTCTCGATGAAGGTGTCGGTGCGCGGCACATAGGCCTCGGGCTGGTAGTAGTCGTAATAGGAGACGAAATACTCCACCGCATTGTCGGGGAAGAAGCTCTTGAACTCGCCATAGAGCTGCGCCGCCAGCGTCTTGTTCGGCGCCAGGATCAGCGCCGGGCGCTGCACCCGCTCGATGACATTGGCCATGGTGAAGGTCTTGCCCGAGCCGGTGACGCCGAGCAGCACCTGGTCGCGCTCGCCCTCATTGGCCGCCGCCACCAGTTCCTTGATCGCTTCCGGCTGGTCGCCATTTGGCGTGTAGTCGGATTTCAGCACGAAGCGGACGCCGCCTTCCGACTTCTCGGGCCGCGCGGGGCGATGCGGCGCCCAGAGCTGGCCGTCCACTTCCGGGCGGCCGCCCTCGATCAGCGCCGACAGCGCGGCGACGGTGGCGGAGGCGCCCGAGGTCGGCGCCACGCCGAGCTTCTCGGCGAGGGCGGGATCGAGCGTGGCGGATTGCGCGGGCTCGAAAGCGCGCTGGGAGCGCTCGGAGAACCCGCCGGGACGTGCTGCTTTGGCCATGGCGGCAATATGGGGTGCGGGCGCGACGGGGGGAAGCCCCGCCGCACCCATAGCAGGCCCGGATTCAGTAGCCGGTGCCGGTCTTGGTCTTGCCGACAAAGGCGAAGATCATCCCCTTGCCGGAGAAGCGGAGATCGGTGCTGCTGGACAGGGTGGCCTGCACCGCCTTGGTGCTGAGATCGCCGGAAAGGTCCAGCCCGGTCTTGCGGCGGAAGACGATGTCACCGACATAGGCCTTCGTGACCTGCACCACCTTGCCCTCGGCCAATTCCTCGTCCACCTGCCGGCGGCATTGGGCGTTCTTCATCAGCTTGGCGTAGACGACGCTGGCGTCGGCAAGTCCGAGTTCATAGGACGCCGCATTGACGATCTTGTACTCGTAGTAATCCGAGATCGATCCGGACAGCCCCGCCTTGGCCACAGCGGCATTGAGCAGGGAGACGGAGGCCGAGAGCTTGCGCGACACCAGCAGATCGATGTCGCTGACCTCGTTGCCCTCCGGGGCGGGCACACCGAACTCGGCCAGCGTCGGCGACACGGTACAGATGCGGATGAGATTGACCGGCGCCGAACGCCGCCGACCGTCGCGAATGGGCTTGTAGAGCCCGCCGACATACACGCCCTTGGTGGGCGGCTCGATGCTCGTCGCACCGGGCAAGGGGGCCGTCTGGCACCCCGCGAGACTTAGACTCAAGGCCATTATGGCCGGGATGAACGCCTTCATTGCAGCCCCCAGGTTAATACACTCTTAAGTTGCACAACCGGAGAGCTACACTCAAGCACCAATTCACCACCGGGCCGGAAAGCTGCGCACGCTGGCAGTTTGCTTATAATATAAGCAACAAGAACCTCTCACGCGGTGCATGGGTGCCCCGCCAATGCGAGCCTCGCACCGACATCCCTCCATATAACATATTGATATAACTTCGATTTATTTTATGATCTGCAAACAAGCCGGCGGCACGATTTCTGCATGCACCATTGTATGCAATGAAAATGTCAGGCTTGCTCATGCCCGCGACACCGCCCGCACCCCCTTCCGAAACGCAGCTCGCCGCCGAGCCCGCGCCCCTCGCCTTCCATCCCGCCCGCGCCGCGCTGGTCATCATCGACATGCAGCGCGATTTCCTGGAGCCGGGCGGGTTCGGCGAGACGCTGGGCAATGATGTCTCGCGCCTCCAGGCGGCGGTCGCTCCCTGCCAGGCCGTGCTCGCCGCCGCCCGCGCCGCCGGGCTCATGGTCATCCACACCCGCGAGGGCCACCGCCCGGACATGATGGACGCGCCCCCGGCCAAGGTCGAGCGCGGCGCGCCCACCGCGCGCATCGGCTGCGCCGGGCCGATGGGGCGCATCCTCATTCGCGGCGAGCCCGGCCACGACATCATCGCCGCCCTCGCCCCCGCACCCGGCGAGCCGGTGCTCGACAAGCCCGGCAAGGGCGCCTTCTACCAGACCGACCTCGAACTGATGCTGAAGAACCGGGGCATCGACACGCTGCTGGTCGCCGGCGTCACCACCGAGGTCTGCGTCCACACCACCATTCGCGAGGGCAATGACCGCGGCTATCGCTGCGTGGCGCTGGCCGATTGCTGCGCCTCCTACATCCCCGAATTCCACCGCGTCGGCCTGGAGATGATCAAGGCGCAGGGCGGAATCTTCGGCTGGGTGTCCGATTCCACCGCCCTTCTCGCCGCACTCGCCGGCACCGCCACCCACGCCGCGCCCCCGAGCGCCGCCTGATTTTCGCCTGCCGCGTCCGGCGCCCGGCGCCGCCTTTCACCGCGTCCCGTCATTCGTCCTTGAGGGATACCGAGCATGTCCGCGACTGAAATGACCCCGATCTCACCCGCCCGCACCGGCATGCGCCCGACCCTGTGGGTGCGCGGCGACTGGAATGCCCTGTTCGGCTTCGGCACCAACATACTGGTCAACATGCTGGTGCTGACCGGCCTGCTGCAATTCGTGCTGAAAATGCCGCCCGACATCGTCTTCGGCCGCATCCTGCCGGCGGTGGGGCTGATGATGTTCCTCTCCACCGTCTATTACGCCTGGCTCGGCTACCAGCTGGCGAAAAAGACCGGCCGCGACGATGTCTGCGCCCTGCCCTCGGGCATCTCGGTGCCGCACATGTTCGTCGTTACCTTCGTCATCATGCTGCCGATCGGCGCGGCCACCGGCGACCCGATCCAGGGCTGGGAGGCGGGCCTCGTCTGGGTGTTCTTCCAGAGCTTCATCCTGATGATCGGCGGCTTCGTCGCTCCCTATATCCGCAAGATTACCCCCCGGGCGGCGCTGCTCGGCACGCTGGCGGGCGTGTCGATCGCCTTCATCTCCATGCGCCCGGCCTTCGAGATCTTCGCCACCCCGGTGATCGGCCTCACCTGCTTCGCCATCATCATGGTCAGCTGGTTCGGCGGGGTGAAATACCCGCGCGGCATTCCCGCCGGCCTCATCGCCATCGCGGTCGGCATGATCATCGCCTGGGGCTCGAACCTGTTCGGGCTGAACTATGGCGGCATGAGCCTCGACAATGTCGGCGCCGCCTTCACCACCTTCGGTTTCTCCGTGCCGCTGCCGGCCTTCGACCATGTGTTCCACGGCTTCGATTATCTCGGCATCATCCTCGTCACCGCCATTCCTTTCGGCATCTATGATCTCGTCGAGGCGATGGACAATGTGGAGAGCGCCGAGGCGGCGGGCGACCATTACCCCACCACCCGCGTGCTCACCGCCGACGGCGTGGTGAGCCTGATCGGCTGCCTGATGGGCAACCCCTTCATCAACGCCGTCTATATCGGCCATCCCGGCTGGAAATCGATGGGCGGGCGCATCGGCTATTCCGCCGCCACCGGGCTGATGGTGATCGTGCTGTCCTGGTTCGGCATCATCGCGCTGCTGCTGGCGCTGATCCCGGTCGTCGCCATCTCGCCGATCCTGCTCTATATCGGCATGCTGATCGGGGCGCAGGCGTTCCAGACCACGCCCTCCAAGCATGCCCCCGCCGTGGTGCTGGCGCTGACCCCGCATCTGGCCGCCTGGGCCAAGCTGCTGATCGACAATTCGCTCGCCGTCGCCGGCACCTCGGCCGCCGCGCTCGGGCTGGAGAAGCTGGGCACGGTCGGCGTGCTCTATCACGGGCTGGAAGTGATGGGCGGCGGCGCCATCCTGGTCGGGCTGGTGCTAGGCGCCATCGGCGTGTTCGTGGTCGAACGGCAATTCGTCAACGCCGCCGCCTTCGCCCTTGCCGGCGCCGTGCTCACCTTTTTCGGCTTCATGCACGGGGAAAGCGTCGGAATTGGCGTGACACCGACGGTAGCATTCGCCTACCTTCTGGTAGCCGGCTTCCTCTTCGCCTGCGCGAAATACGCCGCGCGGGAGGAATCGCCCGCCGCAGTGAGCGCGGACGGGCCGCAGCCAGCACCGGCGGAATGAGTTTTTGCTTCGATGCTGGGGGGTGTCGAAGCAGCTTGAGACGGCGCGGCTCATCCTTCAGGATGGCCGCGCCGCTCTTGTTTCCAGCCTACCGCCGGACGGCTCCCGCCCTATGCCCCGCCTGCGAGGTTTTCCATGTCGTTCCTGCTTTCCTTCGATCCGGCCACGCTTGGGGAACCGGAGGAAACCGCGCCGCTGGCCGAGCGCCTCGTGGCCGGCGATCCCCGCCACCTCACCTGGAACATCGAGACCCTGCCGGACGGCGCCCTGTTCGCCGGCATCTGGCAATCCTCTCCCGGCGCCTGGCGGGTGGATTATGAGGAATGGGAGTTCTGCTCGATTCTCGAAGGCGTCTCCGTCCTGCACGAGGATGGCGAGGCGCCGGTGACGGTGAAGGCGGGCGACGCCTTCGCCCTGCGGCCCGGCTTCAAGGGCGTGTGGGAAGTCATCGAGACCACCCGCAAGCATTATGTCATCCGCCTCATCTGAGAACGGTGCCCGAATCCGGCCGAGTGTGGCCTTGCCGTCATTGACCGCGCGGCAGACGCGACGCATCTTCGCCGCAGATGAAGCAGGAGATGTGCGATGCTGGCCGACATGAAGGGCGCGACAGGGCGGGCGAAGCGGGCCATGGCGCGGGCCGCCACCGGCCTCGCCGTCATCGGCATGCTGGCCGGCTCGCTCGGCGGCGCGCAGGCGGCCAATTTCTTCGAGAAGAACTTCTGGATGTCGGGCCCCAATTACAGCGGCGACGTGCCGGCCTGCGACACGCCCTCGGCGCTGTCGAAGATCCAGCGGGATTTCTCCACCACCGAATCGCGCTTCTGGAATTCCAAGCTCACCATCGACCGCATCGAGCATGTCCGCGAGGTCGCGTTCCGGCCCTGGGGCGAGGAATACATGCCGCGCCGCTATTGCCGCGCCGAGGTCATCGTCTCCGGCATTGAAGGCACGCCCAGCTTCCAGACCGAGGGCGCCTATGGCAGCGGCGCCTATGACAGCAGCCCCTATGGGGGCCAGGCGACGGGCAAGCCGGTGGGCAAGGTCGTCGGCAAGGCCCATGGCGCCCCGCTCTACCACACCGTCTGGTACTCGATCATCGAGGATGGCGGCTTCCTCGGCGCCTCCTGGGGCGTTGATTTCTGCGTCGAGGGCTTCGACCGCTCCTGGACCTACGCCCCGAATTGCCGCATGGCCCGTCCGTGAGGCTGGCGCGGGCGGCGGGGCTGGCCCTCGCCGCACTGCTGCTCTGGCCGGCACTGGCCTTCGCCCAGCAGAAGGGCGATCCGGGCCGCTTCGACCACTATGTGCTCGCCCTGTCCTGGTCGCCCTCCTATTGCGAGGCGATGGGCGAGCGCGCCGAGCCGGCGCAATGCGCAGGCGCCCGCCCCTTCGCCTTCGTCGTGCACGGGCTCTGGCCGCAATATAAGCGCGGCTGGCCGGAAAACTGCGTCACCCCCGCCCCTTTCGTCCCCGAGCCGGTGCTGCGCGCCATGCTCGACATCATGCCGAGCCGCCGGCTGGTGCTGCACCAGTGGCGCAAGCACGGCACCTGCGACGGCGCCGATGCCGCCGCCTATTTCGCCGAGGTACGCCGCGCCTATGAGCGGGTAACGATCCCGGAAGGCTTTCGCCGGCTCGACGACTACCGCATGGTGTCGCCCGGCGAGGTCGAGGACGCCTTCCGCGCCGCCAATCCGGGGCTGGCGCCTGATATGATCGCCATCGCCTGCGATGGCCGCCGGCTGACTGAGGTCCGCATCTGCATGGACCGCACGCTCGGTTTCACGCCTTGCGAGGAGGTGGATCGCCGCGCCTGCCGGGCAAGCCGCGTGGTGATGCCGCCGCTGCGTGAGAGCGCCGGCGCGAAATAGAGGACGCGATGAACTACCGCCACGCCTTCCATGCCGGCAATTTCGCCGATGTCGTCAAGCATGTCGTGCTCGCGCGCATTCTTGCCTATCTCGGACGCAAGGATGCCGCCTATCGCGTCATCGACACCCATGCCGGCGCCGGGCTTTATGACCTCACGGGCGACGAGGCCCGCCGCACCGGCGAGTGGGAGGGCGGCATCGGCGCGGTGCTGCGCGCATCGTTCGCCCCCAATGTGGCCGAGTTGCTCGCCCCCTGGCTCGATGCCGTGCGGGCGGTGAACCCGCCGGCGGCGGACGATGCCGCGCTGGCGGCAACGCTCTGCCGCTATCCCGGCTCGCCGCTCATCGCCCAGGCGCTCGCCCGCGCCCAGGACAGGCTGTTGCTGTGCGAGACCCAGCCCGGCGTGCGGGCGGCGCTGGAGGAATCGATCGGCCATGATGTCCGCGCCAAGGTGCTGGCGACCGATGGCTGGCAGGCGCTCAACGCCTATGTGCCGCCCAAGGAGCGGCGCGGCGTGGTGCTGGTCGACCCGCCTTTCGAGGAACAGGGCGAGTTCCACCGCCTCGCCCATGGCCTCGCCGAGGCGCACCGGCGCTGGTCCGGCGGCATCTACCTGCTCTGGTACCCGATCAAGGATGTGCGCGCGGTCGACGGCTTCCGCCGCGAGATCGAACGCGCCGGAATCCCGAAGACGCTGAACATCCAGTTCGACCTGCGCGCCGTGCGGCAGGCGGACACCATGACCGGCTGCGGCCTCATTGTGGTCAACCCGCCCTTCACCCTCGCCGAGGAACTGCGCACGGTGCTGGGCGCCCTCGCCCCGGTGCTTGCCACCGACGGAACCGGGCGCGTGCGCCTCGGCTGGCTGACGCCGGAACGCTGACCCCGCCGCGCCGGCCGACCGCACCTCCCCCGCGTCATTAATCGGCATCGGTCTTGCTTCACTCTGCCCGGGCAGAGTCAAGCGGCGGATGGGTGCGGCCATCCGAGGTCAGGAGCAGGCGCATGGCGACGATGGGCACCGTCAAATTCTTCAACACCGAAAAGGGCTATGGCTTCATCCGGCCGGATGATGGGGGGCGCGATGTGTTCGTGCATGTCTCGGCCGTGAGCCGCTCCGGGCTGGGCACGCTGATGGAGGGGCAGCGCGTGAGCTTCGAGATCGAGCCGGACAAGCGCGGCAAGGGCCCGAAGGCAATCGACCTGCAGCCGGCCGACTGATAAGCCTGCCGGCCGAAGCTGCGGCTCCGCCGCGGCCGGGCGCAGCGCCGCCGGGCATCCCGGCACGGGGGCGGCTCGCCCCCAACAGGTGTCGAACCCCGATGAAGCTTCGTTCCTCCCCGCTGTCCCCGTTCGGGCGTAAGGTCAAGATCGGCGCCATTCTGTGCGACATCCATCTCGATGTCCTGCCGGCCGACACCACCGATCCCACCGATTCGCTGCGGGAGCAGAACCCCCTCGGCAAGATCCCGGTGCTGCTGCGCGAGGACGGGCCGGCGATTTATGATTCGCGCGTCATCATCGAGTATCTCGACATGGCGACGGGCGGCGGCGTGCTGTTCCCGGCCGGCGGCGAGGACCGGATCGCGGCCCTGACCATGCTCGCGCTCGGCGACGGCATTGCCGACGCCGCGCTGCTCCAGATGTATGAGAGCCGCTTCCGCGACGCCGAAACCCACAGCGCCCGCTGGCTCGACCATCAGGCCGGCAAGGTGGCGCGCGGGCTGGCCGCGCTGGAGGCGGCGCCGCCGCAGCCCCTGCCGGTCAGCGGCGCCGCACATGTCGGCGAGATCGCGGTGGCCTGCGCGCTCGGCTATCTCGATTTGCGCTTTGCCGGCGCCTGGCGCGCCGGCCATCCGGCGCTGGTCGCCTGGCTCGACGCCTTTTCCGAGCGTGTGCCTGCTTTCGAGGCAACGACCCCGCAGGTCTGACCCAAAGATCTGATCCTGCAACCTTCTCGCGCCAACGCAAAAAGGCCCCGGATCGTCGATCCGGGGCCTTTGTCGTCGAAGAGCCGTCAGGCCCGCATCAGAACTTGTAGTTCACGCCAGCGCGGACAATGTTGGCCGTCAGGCCGGTCTTGTAGCCGATGCTGTCGTAATAGTCCTCGCCGAGATCCATGTAGAGATACTCGCCCTTGATGGTCCAGTTGTTGGTGAGGGCGTATTCCACGCCGCCGCCAACCGTCCAGCCCACCTGGGTCTTGTCCGAGGACAGGCCGAACACGTTGTCGTTCACCTCGGTGTGGCCCCAGGCCAGACCACCGGTTACGTAGGGCATCACATTGCCGAAGGCATAGCCGAGGCGGGCGCGGACCGTGCCGAAATAGTCCATCTTGGACTCGTAACCGGCATAGCTGTCCTTGATGTCCGAGCCCTGGAAGTCGGCTTCGGCGCCCAGAACGATGTTGTTGTCGAACTGGTAGTTGACGCCGATCTGGCCACCACCGAGGAAGCCCGTCGGGTCGAGATTGACGACGCCGGCGCCGCCCTCACCCTGGCCCCAGGCATAGCCGGCATTGGCGCCGAGATAGAAGCCCGTCCAGGTGAACGCCGGCTCGACATACATCGGGGCGGCCTTGGTCGGGTAGGGCTGCTGCTGCGCCAGGTCGGCCGCGAAGGCGGGGGCCGCGGCGAGAAGGGCGACCGCGGCGACGCCCGAGCAGAGGATGTTCTTCATAGGTACTCTCCGAAACAACCTGGAGCCGGGGGGGGCTTGGCGCCAGGAAAGGTTTGCGAAACCGTTGAGGCTGCGTCTCGGAGTGTGAAGTAGAAGCCCAGATGGGCAGGCCAAGGGCTGGATTGGGGCAACACCGCCGCATTTGCCGTCCGCGCCCTCCGTCGAACGCGGCCGGAGGGCCCGCAAACCCTTCGCCCGACTGGATCTATGCGAAAAATACCGCACCCACAGAACCGCGAAACGCGCAACAATTTCGCCATGATCGACTTCAGATCATCGGCGGGTGTGTTTCTGATGTCACAGATTGAGCGACTTCATCGCCCGAAGGCGAGGCGGGCGCGCCGGATTCGGCGTCATCGCCCGCCATGCGCCGATCAGAAGCGGTAGTTCACGCCGGCGCGTAGCACATTCGCGCTCATGCCGACATCGCGCGGGCCGAAATAGCTCGTATAGGTCTCCTCGCCGAGGTCGACATAGAGATACTCGCCCTTGACGCTCCAATTGCCGCCGATGGCGTATTCGGCGCCGGCGCCGATGGTCCAGCCGATATGGTTGCGGTCATTGGAAAGGCCGAGCAATTCGTAGCTGCCGCCGCCATAGGCCAGGCCGCCGGTGCCATAGACCAGGAACTGGTCGAAGGCGTAGCCGAGCCGCGCCCGCACCGTGCCGAAATAGTCCAGCGTGAAGGCCGAGCTGGACAGGCCGGCATATTGGATGTCGGTTTCCACGCCGAGCACCAGCGGGCCATTGCCCTGCCAGTTATAGCCGGCCTGCAGGCCGCCGAGGAAACCGTCAATATCCGGCGAGGCATCCGCCGTGCCCCAGCCATAGCCAGCATTTGCGCCGAGATAGAAGCCGGTCCAGCTGAAGACCGGCGCCGGTGCATAGGCGACCCCGGCCGGGGCGGGGTAGGACATATCAGCCGCAGCGGCGGGAGCGGCCATCAGGGCCACAAGCCCGAGACCGCCAAGAATGCGACCTGCACGCATGCGACCTGCACGAATGCGACCTGCACGCATGCGATCTGCACGAATGCGATCTGCACGAATGCGATCTGCACGAATGCGATCTGCACGAATGCGATCTGCGCGGATGCTGTTCTTCATGATCGTCTCCTGGATCCTGGCTCAGCCGACCAGCCGGCGAAAAGACATCGCCGTCGCTGAGATAAGTCCGACACTTCCAGAAAGGTGCGGCCGAAATAATGTCGAATTCCGATAGGCTATATTATACTTAATGAAACGTAACCTTCATGTATACTTGAATACCGACCACAGATCCGCCGGCACCCGCGCCCTGCCGGGGATCCGGCACACTGAGATGGCACACCGGCCTTTGCCCCGTTAAAAGGGCGGCCGTGCCCGCCGGCACGAATTTACCCGATCAAGGCCACCTATCCTCATCCGCGCACCGTCGCGCGACGTATTGTCAGCCGGGCGGCGCAGCCGTCCCTTGCCCGCCGCCCTTTCAATGCAGCGCCTGAAACCTGATGACCCCTGCCCCCTCGCCGCCCGCACCCGACACGTCCCAACCGTCCCTCCGTCCCGTCGCCCTCGTCACCGGCGGCGCGGTGCGGATCGGCCGCGCCATCAGCCTGCGCCTCGCCCGTGATGGCTATGACATCGCGCTGCATGTGCGCCGGCCTGGCCCTGCGGCGGAGGAGACCGCCGCCGCGATCCGGGAGGCGGGTGGGCGCGCGGCCATCATCGTCGCCGAGCTCGCCGAGGCCGAGGCGGTGGACGGCGTTGTCCCTGCCGCCGTGGCGGCGCTGGGGCCGCTTGCCCTGCTGGTCAACAACGCCTCGGAATTCCATCCCGACAGCGTGGCAGTGCTCGACCTCGGCGTGTGGGAGCGGCACATGGCGGTCAATCTGCGCGCGCCGGTGCAGCTCGCCCGCGCCTTCGCCGCGCAGCTGCCGGAGGGCGCGCCGGGCGCGATCGTCAACCTCATCGACCAGCGCGTGCTGAAGCCGACCCCGGCCTATTTCTCCTACAGCGTGACCAAGGAAGCGCTGTGGGCCGCCACAAGGATGCTGGCGCAGGCGCTGGCGCCGCGCGTGCGGGTCAATGCGGTGGGCCCCGGCCCGACACTGGCCAATGGCCGGCAGGACGACAGCGCCTTCGCCCGTCAGTCCGCCTCCGTCCTGCTCGGGCGCGGCCCGAGCCCGGAGGAGATCGCCGACACTGTCGCCTATCTTGCCCGCGCCTCCAGCGTCACCGGGCAGATGATCGCGGTCGATGGCGGGCAGCACCTCGCCTGGCGCACGCCGGACGTGGAGGACGACTGAGCCTCAGCCCCTGCGGGCGATCAGCGTTTGCGGGCGTCGCTCAACGTGAACCAGCCGATGCTGGCCATGACCAGCACCGCGCCGGCGAGTTCGGCCGGGCTGGCGCTCTCGCCGAGAAAAATCACCGCCAGCACCATGGTGGCGACCGGGCTCACCGTGCTGATCATCGAATTGGCCTGCGCCGAAATGCGCTTAAGCGCCGCGTTCATCAGGAAGGTCGGCAGCACGGTGGCGCCGATCGCCACGCTGACCGCCAGCATCAGCCCATGCGGCGACACCATCAGCGCCTCGACCGGCCGCAACACCGCGAACTGGCCGATCGCCATGATCGAGGCCGAGATCATGGCGATGCAGGTGAACAGGGCCGAGCCGACCCGCTGCAGCAGCGAGCGGGCGCAGAGCTGGTAGAGCGCGAAGGAGATCGCCGCCAGCGTCACCAGCGCGGAACCCTTCACCACGTCCGAGCCCATGGTGGTGACATTCTGCAGGAAGATCAGCGCCAGCCCGCCATAGGCGAGCGCGAAGGCCAGCATCGCCTTCGGTCGGATCGGCTGGCCGAACAGCAGCGCGCCGAACAGCGCGACATAGATCGGATAGGTGAAGAGGATCAGCCGGCTGAACGAGGCGGATGTGTATTGCAGCCCGGCGAAATCGAGATAGCTGGCCAGCCAGTAGCCCAGCGCCCCCACCAGCATGGACTGCACCACCAGCCGGCCACTCGGCAGAGGCTCGCCCATGCCGCGCAGCCGCAGCAGCGCGAAGGCGCCGACCGCGAGATAGAACGGCAGCGAGAACGCCATGCGCAGCGCCAGCAGCGTCTCCGGGTCGATGCCCTCGGCATAGGCGAGCTTGATGATGATGCCCTTGGAGGCGAACAGCATCGCCCCGGCGGCGCCGAAGGCGTAGCCGGCCAGGGGAAAGGGCGGGTGGGAAGCAGCATCGCCGGAATGGGACATGATGGGCTCCCTTAGACCCTTTTGCCGGCGCTGACACCGGCCGCCGGCGCATGGCCGGCCGACGCCCGATGCATTTTCGTGCCCTGTGCCGTAGCGGGAACACGCGCCGGAAACAGGCGCCGGGAACATGCGCCGCCCCCTGTTCGCGAGGAGCGCAAATACGTATCTAGGGACTCATGATTGCCCGACCGACCCGCGACATGCCCGACCTCGACGCCGACGATGCCGACATCGCCGAGCTGGACCAGGACGAGGCCCTTATTGCCGACCTTGCCGAGGAGGCCGAGCCCGCGCCGGGCTCCGTCGCCATGGGCCGCGCCGCCATTGTCCGCGCCCTCAAGCACGCGCCGAACGGGCCCGGCGTCTACCGCATGATCGGCGCTGACGGGGCGGTGCTGTATGTCGGCAAGGCCAAGAGCATCAAGCGCCGCATCGTCGCCTATACCCGCCCCACAGGGCTCACCGCCCGCATCATGCGGATGGTGGCGGCCACCTGCGAGATGGAATTCGTCTCCACCGGCACCGAGACCGAGGCGCTGCTGCTGGAGGCCAACTTCATCAAGCAGCTGCGCCCGCGCTTCAACGTGCTGCTGCGCGACGACAAGTCGTTTCCCTATATCCTCATCACCAAGGATCATGTGTCGCCGCAGATCACCAAGCACCGCGGCGCCCGCAACCGGCCGGGCGATTATTACGGCCCCTTCGCCTCGGTCTGGGCGGTGAACCGCACCATCAACGCGCTGCAGAAGGCGTTTCTGGTGCGCTCCTGCTCGGACAGCTTCTACGAGGCCCGCACCCGCCCCTGCCTGCTGTTCCAGATCAAGCGCTGCGCCGGCCCCTGCACCGGCGAGGTCAGCCACACCGACTACGCCGAATATGTGCACGAGGCGCGCGACTTCCTCTCCGGCCGCAGCAAGGCGGTGAAGGAACAGCTGGCGCGCGAGATGGAAGCCGCCTCGCAGGAACTGGAATTCGAGCGCGCCGCCGCCCTGCGCGACCGCCTCGCCGCGCTTTCCGCCGTTCAGGGCACGCAGGGCATCAACCCGCGCTCGGTGGAGGAGGCGGATGTGTTCGCCATCCACCAGGAGGGCGGGGCGACCTGCGTGCAGGTGTTCTTCTTCCGCACCGGCCAGAACTGGGGCAACCACGCGCTCTATCCCCGCGCCGACCGGACGCTGGAGATCGGCGAGGTGCTGGAATCGTTCCTGGCCCAGTTCTACGAGGACAAGCCCTGCCCGCGCCTCGTGCTGATCAGCCACGACATCGCCGAGCGCGAACTGCTGGAGGAGGCGCTCTCCACCCGCGCCGGCCACCGGGTGGAGGTCGCGGCGCCCAAGCGCGGCGAGAAGCGCGAGCTGGTCGAGCACGCCTTGCAGAATGCCCGCGAGGCGCTGGGCCGCAAGCTGGCCGAGAGCGCCAGCCAGGCCCGGCTGCTGGAGGAACTCGCCCGCGCCTTCGCCCTCAAGGCGCCGCCCCGGCGCATCGAGGTCTATGACAACAGCCACATCATGGGCAGCAATGCGGTGGGGGGCATGATCGTGGCCGGGCCGGAGGGCTTCGCCAAGAGCCAGTACCGCAAGTTCAACATCCGCTCGACCGAACTCACCCCCGGCGACGATTACGGCATGATGCGCGAAGTGCTGACCCGCCGCTTCTCCCGCCTGCTGAAGGAGAATCCACGGGCGATTCCGGCCGGCGCGACCTCTCTCGCCGAGGGGGAGGCCGCGCCCTCTCCCCACCTGGGAGAGCGCCCGGGCGAGGGGGAAACCGCGCCGAGCGTGGCGAACGCCCTCCCCCACGCCGACCCGCTTGGCGGGCTATCCCTCGCCGATGGGGCGAGCGAAGGCGCCGAGGTGGAAGCCTCCGCCGCCTCCTCGGCCTGGCCGGACCTGCTGCTGATCGATGGTGGCCCCGGCCAGTTGAAGGCCGCGCGCGAAACCCTGGCCGGGCTCGGCGTCACCGATGTGCCGATGGTCGGCGTCGCCAAGGGCCCGGACCGCGATGCCGGCCGCGAGACCTTCTATGCCGATGGCCGCGAGCCTTTCCGGCTGGAGCCGCGCGACCCGGTGCTCTATTTCATCCAGCGCCTGCGCGACGAGGCGCACCGCTTCGCCATCGGCTCGCACCGCGCCCGCCGCAAGAAGGACATCACCCAGGCCGGCCTGCAGGAAATTCCCGGCATCGGCCCCACTCGTAAACGCGCGCTGCTGCACCATTTTGGAACTCTGAAGGCGATCGAGCGCGCCTCGCTCGCCGATCTTGAGGGTGTGCCGGGGGTGAACGCGGCGATGGCGCGGGCGGTTTATGACTTCTTTCATGCGAAAGCCACATGAAGCGCCTGTCCGGCCATTCCCGTCATGCGATGGCCACAGCCCTGCCGCATCGTGAAAGCGCCACGGCAGGCAAAGCAATGGCCGCCACGCAATTGACGTAGCCGGCTCGCGTGTTTACCTGCCTGTGAGGGAGCCGGCGCACTATGGTCGATGTTGCATCAAACCCGCAGACAGCACGGGAGCCGGCCAAGGTGACTCGCGGTCACGCCTTGTCTTTGCCCAATCTGCTCACCTATGGCCGCTGCGTGGCGGTGCCGCTGGTGGCGGCCTGCCTGTTCTGGTCCGACATATTGGAAGGCGGCGTCTGGCTGCGCTGGGTGGCGGTGGTCATCTATGTCGTCGCCGCCGTCACCGATTTCTTCGACGGCTACCTCGCCCGCGCCTGGCAGCAGCAATCGGCCATCGGCCGCATGCTGGACCCGATCGCCGACAAGCTGCTGGTGTCCGCCTCGCTGCTGATGCTGGCCTCGGACGGCACCATTCGCGGCTGGTCGCTCTGGGCGGCGCTGGTGATTCTGTGCCGTGAGATTCTCGTCTCCGGCCTGCGCGAATTTCTCGCCGAATTGCGGGTCAGCGTCCCCGTCACCCGCCTCGCCAAATGGAAGACCACCGCCCAGCTCGTGGCGGTGGGCGTGCTGCTGGCCGGGCCGGCGGCGGACCTTGTGGTGCCAGGCATCACGCTGTTCGGCATCGGCCTGTTGTGGATCGCGGCGCTGCTGACGCTCTATACCGGCTGGGACTATTTCCGCGCCGGCGCCCGCCATCTGATCGGGGATGATGCGTGAAGGTGCTTTATTTCGCCTGGGTGCGCGAGCGCATCGGCCTTGAGGCGGAGGAGATCGACCTGCCGCAGGGCGTCGCCACCGTCGCCGAACTCGCCGCCTTTCTCGGCGCGCGCGGCGAGGGCTATGCCCGTGCCTTCGAGAATCCGCGTATCGTGCGGGCCGCGCTCGACCGGCGGCACGCCAAGCCGGACACGCCGCTCGGCGCCGCGCGCGAGATTGCCTTCTTCCCGCCCATGACGGGCGGCTGAACCGGGAGGGCGGAGATGTTCACCGTCCGCATACAGGCGCAGGATTTCGACGCCGCCGCCGAGGCCGCCGCCCTGGCGCGCGGGCGCACGGACATCGGCGCGGTCGTCACCTTCGCCGGCCTGTGCCGCGCGCAGGACGCGCCCGGCGGCGCGCCGCTCATCGCCCTGACGCTGGAGCATTATCCCGGCATGGCGGAAGAGGAGATCGGCCGGCTGATGGAGCAGGCCCGCGCCCGCTGGCCGCTGGTCGGCGCCACCGTCATCCACCGCTATGGCCGCATGGTGCCGGGCGACAACATCGTGCTCGTCGTCACCGCCTCCGCCCACCGCGCCGCAGCCTTCGAAGCCGCCGAATTCCTGATGGACTGGCTGAAGACACGCGCGCCGTTCTGGAAGATGGAAGAGCGCGACGACGGCAAGGGCTGGGTCGCCGCCAAGGACGAAGACGACGCGGCGGCGGAACGCTGGGCCTGACACCGAGGCCGCCCGCCAGCCGCCGTCATCCCGGACGGCCGCAAGACGATCCGGGATCCTCGGCCGAGAGGTAGCGGGAAGCGATCCCGGCTCTCCGCCCTGCGGGCTGGGGCCGGCCTGACGCGAAGAGCCGGGCAAACGAAAAATGCCGGCCCGAAGGCCGGCATTTCCAGTCTGCGATCTTTGCAGCCCTCAGGCCGCCTCGGCCTTCTTCGGCTGCACTTCGGACATATAGTCCTCCAGCAGCGTCTTGGTGACCGGGCCGGGCTGGAAGTGCTGGCCGGCGATCTCGGCGACCGGCGTCACCTCGGCGGCGGTGCCGGTGATGAAGCACTCGTCGAAGCTCGGCAGTTCCTCCGGCATGATCGCCCGTTCCACCACCTCGATGCCGCGCCGCTTGGCGAGCGCGATCACCGTCTGGCGGGTGATGCCATTCAGGAAGGCGTCGGCGTCAGGCGTGTGGATCACTCCGTCCTTGGCGAAGAACACATTGGCGCCGGTGCATTCGGCGACACGGCCGCGCCAGTCCAGCATCAGCGCGTCAGCGAAGCCCTCGCGCTCGGCGGCGTGCTTGGAGATGGTGCAGATCATGTAGAGCCCGGCCGCCTTGGAGGTCGAGGGCGCGGTCATCGGGTCGGGACGGCGGTACTTCGCCATGCCGATGCGGATGCCCTTGAGCCGCTGGGCCGGATCGAAATAGCTCGGCCATTCCCACGCCGCGATGGCGAGGTGGATCTGGTTGTGCTGGGCCGAAACGCCCATCATGTCCGAGCCGCGCCAGGCGACGGGACGCAGATAGGCGTCGTTCAGCTTCTGCCGCACCAGCAGCTCGCGGCAGGCGGCGTTGATCTCGTCCGTGCCATAGGGGATCTCGAAATCGAGCAGTTCGGCGCTGTGCTTCAGCCGCGCCGTGTGCTCGTCCAGCTTGAAGATCTCGCCGCCATAGGCGCGCTCGCCCTCGAAGACGCAGCTGCCATAGTGCAGCCCGTGGGTCAGTACATGGACCTGCGCGTCCTGCCAGGGCACGAAGGCGCCGTCATACCAGATCCAGCCGCTGCGTTTGTCGAAAGGTTCGCTCGCCATGGTAAGTCTCCCAACCGGGGCGCCAGCGCGCCATGGGAGGCGCCGGAGCCCTTCTGTTCCTTCGGCATGGTGGCTACGGCCTGTCAGGCGAGCGCGCAACGCTTTGCCTCGCGGCCGAAGTCCCGTTATCGTCGCGGCTCAGTAAGAGCGAGCGCGACTCTATCCTGTTCCGAGGCGGATCGGGCGGCTAGCCGAACGATCCTTTCGTTGAACGGGACATCTGGGTAACGATCATAACGAAAAAAGTCAACATGGCTGACATAAATGTCTCGCTGACAGCGCGCACCGGCAAGAGCGAGCCGGGGGCTGCCCCGCGCCTGTCCCCCGCCCCGGAAGGCGAGCCGATGCTCGACCTGATCGAGCTTCTGTTTTTCGCCTATCGCAATTTCGTCAGCGATCCCGACGAGATCCTGCACGGCTTCGGCTTCGGCCGGGCCCATCACCGGGTGCTGCATTTCGTCAATCGCCATCCCGGGATGCGCGTTACCGACCTGCTCGACATTCTGCGCATCACCAAGCAGAGCCTCGGCCGGGTGCTGCGCGAGCTGGTGGACCAGGGCTTCATCGACAGCCGGGCCGGCGCCTCCGACCGCCGCCAGCGCCTGCTTTACCTCACCCCGAAGGGCGAGGCGCTGACCCAGGAATTCGTCGCCATCCAGTCGCGCCGCCTGCGCCGCGCGCTGGAAGAGAGCGGCGGCGATGCGCGCGATGTCGTGCGCCGCTTTCTTGTCGCCATGATCGACCCGGAAGATCGCAGCCCGACAGAGAAGCTGATCGCCCGCGCCGACCAGGCCGTGGAGGCGCGCAGCGCCGCCCGCAGCCGGCCGGCCGGCTGACGGGGAGGATCGCCATGCTCGACGCCCGCCAAAGCCCGGTCGCGGCGGCAAGGGAAGCCCGCACCATGCCTGCCGACGACGCCTTCCACCTGCTCATCGTCGATGACGACCGGCGCATCCGCGACCTGCTCTCGCGCTTCCTCAGCGAGCATGGCTACCGCGTCACCACGGCGGAATCGGGCGCCGATGCCCGCGCCCGGCTCGCCGGCCTCACCTTCGACCTGCTGATTCTCGACGTGATGATGCCTGGCGAAACCGGCTTCGACCTCGCCCGCGGGGTGCGCGAAACTTCTTCCGTGCCGATCCTCATGCTCACCGCCCGCTCCGAGCCGGGCGACCGCATCCAGGGGCTGGAAATCGGCGCCGACGACTACCTCGCCAAGCCGTTCGAGCCGCGCGAATTGCTGCTGCGGATCGGCAACATCATCAAGCGCTCGGCCACCCCGCCGGCGCAGGCGATCGAAACGGTGCGCTTCGGCCCGTTCAGCTTCCATCTGGCGCGCGGCGAACTCACCCGCGAGGGCGAGATGGTGCGCCTCACCGACCGCGAGCGCGACATGCTGCGGGTGCTCGGCGAGGCGCCGGGCCAGACCGTGCCGCGCCAGGACTTGGTGGCCCCCGGCGTCGCTGCCGGCGACCGGGCGGTGGACGTGCAGGTGAACCGACTGCGCCGCAAGATCGAGCGTGACCCGGCCAATCCCGCCTATGTGCAGACGGTGCGCGGCGTCGGCTACCGGCTGGTCGTCGCTCCTTGAGCGCCCGCGACACCAGCGTCGTCGGCGCCGCCCGCGCCCGCCTTCGCCTGACCCAGCGCCGCATGCGCGAGAACAATGCCCGCTTCGGCGCGTGGTTCAACCGCATCATGCCGAAGGGGCTGTTCGCCCGTTCGCTGATCATCATCGTCACCCCGGTGGTGATCCTGCAATCGGTGCTCGCCTTCGTCTTCATGGAGCGGCACTACAACACCGTGACCCGCCGCCTGTCGGCGGCGGTGTCGCAGGACATCACCGCCGTCACCCAGCTCGCCCTCGCCTTCCCCACCGAGGAAGACCAGGACAAGATCAAGCGGATCGCCCAGATCACCATGGGCCTGACGGTGGATTTCCTGCCCGGCGAGCGCCTGCCGCCGCCCGGCCCCAAGCCCTTCTTCTCCACCCTCGATTCCGCCTTCACCGGCGAACTGGCGAAGCGGCTGCACCGGCCGTTCTGGACCGATACGGTGGGCAATTCGAACCTGATCGAGGTGCGGGTGCAGATGGATGGCATGGTGCTGCGGGTCTTCGCCCGTCGCAGCCAGGCCTATCTCTCCAATTCGCACATCTTCCTGTTGTGGATGGTGGGCACCGCGCTGGTGCTGATGGCGGTCGCCATCCTGTTCCTGCGCAACCAGATCAAGCCGATCGAGGCGCTGGCCGATGCCGCCATCGCCTTCGGCAAGGGCCGCGACGTGCCCGGCTTCCGCCCGCGCGGGGCGCGCGAGGTGCGCGGCGCGGCGCTGGCCTTCCTGGAGATGAAGCGGCGGATCGAGCGGCAGATCGAGCAGCGCACCACCATGCTCGCCGGCGTCAGCCACGACATGCGGACCATCCTCACCCGCTTCAAGCTGGAACTGGCGCTGCTCGGCGACAGCGCCGACACCGAGGCGCTGCGCAAGGATGTCGACGATCTCCAGAGCATGCTGGAAGCCTATCTCGCCTTCGCCCGCGAGGATGTCGCCGAGACGCCGGCGATGGCCGACATGGCGCGGCTGATCGAGGAGGCGCGGATCAATGCCGAGCGCCAGGGCGCGAAGGTCAGCGCCAGCTACAGCGGCGACCCGATGGTGATGGTGCGGGTCGACGCCTTCCGCCGCTGCCTCGCCAATCTGGTCGGCAATGCCGGCCGGCACGGCGCGCGCATCGAGATCACAGGCACCCGCGACGAGCGCTGGCTCACCATCGCCGTCGACGATGACGGGCCCGGCATCGCCCCCGCGCTGCGCGAGGATGTCTTCCGCCCGTTCTTCCGGCTGGACGAGGCGCGCAACCAGGACGCCGGCGGCTCCGGCCTCGGCCTCACCATCGCCCGCGACGCCGCCCGCGCCCATGGCGGCGACGTCATCCTCGGCGAGAGCGCGCTCGGCGGCCTGCGGGCGGCGATCCGGATTCCGGTCTGAAGAGCGCGACTAGAGCGTTTTCGAGCGAAGTGGATGCCGGTTCGCGTGAAGAAAACGCGATAAAACAGAGAATTAGATCATTTCACTGTTTCCATGAAACAGTGAAATGACTAGCCGCGCTGCAGCGCCAGCCGCGCCCCGAGGCCGATCAGCAGCCCGCCACCAAGCCGCGCCGCCCACCTCCGCAGCTCATCCGAACCTCGCAGGTGCCGCAGGATCGCTCCGGCCATGCACACGCAAACCAGATCGGCGGCGGTGAACATCGCATTCACCAGCGTGCCGAGGATCAGCAGTTGCGCCCACAGTGGCAGCGCCGCCGCCGCATCGGTGAACTGCGGCAGGAAGGCGATGAAGAACAGAGCGGTCTTCGGGTTGAGCACCTCGACCGCAACGCTCTCGGCAAAAGCCCGCCGCGCCGACCGTGCCGGCCCTCCCTCGACAGCAGGATGTGCGCCGCGCCGGCACACGAGACGCAGCCCGAGATAGACGAGATAGAAGGCGCCGAGCAACTTCACGGCGACATAGAGCAACGGCACGGCGGCGAACAGCGCCGACAGGCCAAGCCCCGCGGCCAGCACATGGACATAGCCGCCAAGATGGATGCCGAGCGCCGCCATCAGCCCGGCCCGTCGCCCATGCCCCAGAGTCTGGGCCGCCGCGTAGAGCATGGCAGGGCCGGGCATGAAGGCATAGATCGCGGCGGCGGCGGCGAAGGCGGCCATCAGTTCAAGCGGGGGCACCGCACGCCCCTCAGAACAGCCGCGCGCCGTTCGGCACTTCCTGGTCGGGCTTGAACAGCACCACGGCGCCGTCCTCGTCCGGGAAGCCGAGGGTCAGCACCTCGGACATGATCGGGCCGATCTGGCGGGAGGGGAAATTCACCACCGCCGCCACCTGCCGCCCGATCAAATCCTCCGCCGCGTAATGCACGGTGATCTGGGCCGAGGACTTCTTGCAGCCGATATGCGGGCCGAAATCGATCACCAGCTTGAGCGCCGGCTTGCGCGCCTCCGGGAAGGTCTCGGCCTGGATGATGGTGCCGACGCGGATATCCACTTTCAGGAAATCGGCGAAGGTGATCTGTTCGAGGGGGGCGAGACTCACGATGGGGTTCCTCACGCTGGCCGCCTCAGTATCGATGCTGACGGCTGATTCCTCACTGGAATATACGCGAAAGCCCAGCCCGGGGAGGCCTCACGCCACCACGGGCGCGTCCGGCGGGGCGGACGGCGTCGCCTCGGACGACGCGGCCTTGCCACCGCGCCCGCGTCGTCCGCCGGTGGCGAGGCACACCGCGCCCTCGATCAGGCCGAGCGCCCGCTCGCCGCGCGCCAGCTCGCGGTCCAGCGCCGCCATGGTGCGGGCCAGTGCCGGGTCGTCATCTGTGAGGAACGTCTGCAGCACCCGGCCGAACACCAGCGCCAGCCCTTGCGCCCGCACCGCGCCTTTGAGGCCGGCGGTGTCGATCCGCGCCGCCGCCAGCATCCATTGCTGCGAGCGGACGGAAAGCTTGTTCAGCGCCAGGGCGAAGAACGGGTTGCGCCGGGCCGAGTCCATCAGCGAGCGCAGCGCCGGCTTGTGCGGCGCCAGCACGTCGAGCCGCCGCATCAGCACGTCGAACACCCGGTCCCGGGCCGGCTCGTCCGCCATGTCGTCGCTGGAAGGCGCCAGCACTTTGGCATCGACCTCGCGCAGGAAGCCGGCCAGCATGTCGAAGGTGGAGCCGAAGGAGGCGCGCAGTTCGGCGAGGGGAATCTTCGCCTCATCCGCCACCGCGCCGAGGCTGATGCGCTCGAACGGCATGCGCGCCAGCAGGCGCATGAAACTGTCGAGGGCGAGCGCTCGCGTCTCGCTGGGTTTGTCGACGGTCGCTTTCGTTCCCGGGGAGCGTGCCATGAAGACCTCCTGTCCTGAACGTTGCCTCACCTCTATGTAAGGCGTGCCCCGGCCAAGGAGAAGACCCCGGCACACCCCCGCGCGCGCTGTTGCCGCACGTTTGCGGGAGCGTCAGGAATGTGGGGGCGTCAGGAATGGGGAAGCGTCAGCCGGCGAGTTCGCGCGAGCGCTTCGCCGCCGCCGCCACTGCCTCGGCGAGCAGCGGGCCGAAACCCCTTTCCTCGTCCATCAGCACGGCGAGCGCCGCCGCCGTCGTGCCGTTGGGCGAGGTGACGTTGCGCCGCAGCTGCGCCGGGTCGATGCCGGTGCGGACCATCAGTTCGCCCGCCCCGGCCACGGTCGCCCGCGCCAGCCGGTCGGCCATGTCGGCCGGCAGCCCGGCCTCGACGCCCGCCGCCGCCAGCGCCTCGGCCAGCAGGAACACATAGGCCGGCCCGGAACCGGAAACGGCGGTGGCGACGTCGATCAGCGCCTCGTCCTCCACCCATTCCACCCCGCCCGTGGCGCGCAGCAGCGCATCGGCGATGTTCATCTGGTCCGAGGTGACGGCACCGTTCGGCACCGCGACAGTGACGCCGCGGCCGATCGCCGCCGGGGTGTTGGGAATGGAGCGCACCACCGCGGTGCCGGCGGGGAAGTAGGATTCGAGGAAGCCGAGCGTGCGCCCGGCCATGACCGAGACGATGAGCGTGCCGGCATCGGCCAGCGGCGCCACCCGGGCCAGAACGTCCGGGGCGACCTGCGGCTTCACCGCCAGAAGCATCACGGCGGGCGGGGCGCCATTGAGCGGGTTCAGCGCCACGCCGCGCGCCTCGATGAGGGCAGCGACCTCCGCCGGCGGGGCCGGATCGATCACCGCCGCCAGCGCCGGATCGAGCCCGAGATCGAGCCAGCCTTCCAGCATGGCGCCGCCCATCTTGCCGGCGCCGACAAGCAGCACCCGGCCCGGAATGTCGGAAAGTGTGGCCATCGTGGAACTCCCATGCCCGCGCGCGCCCGCGCGCCGTCACGCGGCCTTAGTGCCGCTCGCGCGTGTTTTTGGCAATGGCGGGGCGTGCGCCGGCGACGCCGCTCAGGCCTCGCCGACGGTCTCGAACAGGGTGGCGTCCATCGCCTCGCGCGCGGTCTTGCCGGCCCAGACGACGAACTGGAAGGCGGGGAAATACCGCTCCACCGCCTCGATGGCGCATTCCATCAGCACTTCGCACTGGCGGTCGGTGGCTTCCGCCCCGGCCAGCAGCAAGGCGTGGCGGAACATGATGACGCCTTCCTTCGACCACAGGTCGAAATGGCCCACCCACATCTGTTCGTTGATGAGCGAGAGCAGGCGCAGCACTTCGGTCTTGCGCTTCTCCGGCACCTTCAGGTCGAAGGCGCAGGCGATGTGCAGCGCCTCGACCTCGTCCATCCACTGAAACGAGACATGGCAGTCCGTCCAGCGCCCTTCGAGGGAGATGGTGATCTCGTCCTCGGCCGAGCGCTCGAACGCCCATTCGTTGAGCGCGGCCATGCGCTCGACCAGGTCGAGTGGGTTCAGGCTGGTGTCGGCTTCGAAGTCACTAGTATAGGTCATGCTCGACCTCGCGAGGGTGGACGCGGAGGGGGTCGAACGCACGCAACGCGACGGTTCCCGACAAGCCGTTCCAGAATCAAACGAATCGCCGTCGTCCCAACTATATCGCGCTGAATCCGTACCTCGCTACGACCGTTGTACCATGGTCCGTGGAAAAACGGACCATGGCGAAAATTGGCACAATTGACTTGTCGGGGGATTCGCCCCGGCGCGGCAAGCACCAAGGCGAGACGTCCACAAGCGTTGCGCGCGAAAGCTTGTGTGAAAAAGACTCAGCCAAGCGAATCGGGCGGGTCGATCGTCGCCTCAAGCTTGGCTTCCCGCGCCTCCAGCACGGCGAGACGGGCGCTAAGACGCTCGTTTTCCTCGCGGGCGGCGGCGGCGAGTTCCTTCACCGTCTCGAATTCCTCGCGAGTGACGACGTCAAGCTCGCGCAGGATGCGTTCGGCCTGGGCGCGCATCACGCCTTCCGCCTCGCGGCGCACGCCGGTGGCGACGCCGGCCGCGTCGTTCATCAGCTTGGCGAAATCGTCGAAGATTCGGCCGGTGGTCTGGGTCATTGTCATCTCCCGACTTGGGCCCCTGCGATCGGGCCCTTACTCTGTCGTGCCTGTTCGGAAACAATGGGGCGGCGGCGCGGTGATCGCAAGGGCAACCGCCCCGTAAGCCACCGCGGTCGACACAAGGCGCCTTGATCCCGTCACGCAACGGGGGCAAAGCGGAACGTGCGGCCTTTGTCTGCATCGCCCCGCGCCCGCCCGCCTTCCGCCGAGATATGGGATGCTCATGCTCGCCCCGCCGCTCTTCGCCCTGCCCTTCCCGAACATCGATCCGGTGCTGATCGAGCTCGGCCCCTTCGCCATACGCTGGTACGCCCTCGCCTATATTGGTGGGCTGCTGTTCGGCTGGTGGATGGCCAAGCGGCTCTGTTCGAGCCCGGCGCTGTGGGGCGGCCACGCCCCGATCAAGCCGGAGGAGTTCGACGACGCGGTGGTGTGGATCGCGGTCGGCGTCATTCTCGGCGGGCGCATCGGCTATGTGCTGTTCTACAACCTGCCCTTCTATGCTGCGAACCCCTTGCAGGCGCTGACGCTGTGGCATGGCGGCATGGCCTTCCATGGCGGCTTCCTCGGCTCCATCCTGGCCATGTACCTGTTCTGCCGGCGGCGGAGCCTGCCCTTCGTCTCGATGCTCGACATCGCCGCCAGCGTGGTGCCGGTCGGCCTGTTCCTCGGCCGGCTGGCCAATTTCGTGAACGGCGAATTGTGGGGCCGCCCGACCGATGTCGCCTGGGCCTTCGTCTTCCCCCATGGCGGGCCGGAGCCGCGCCATCCCAGCCAGCTCTATGAGGCCGGGCTGGAAGGGCTGGCGATCTTCATCGTCCTGCAGATCGCCATCCGGGCCGGGGCGCTGGCGCGGCCGGGCACGGTCGCGGGGATGTTCGTGTTCCTCTATGGCTGCGCCCGCATCTTCGTCGAGTTCTTCCGCGAGCCGGACCCGCAGATCGGCTATCTCCTCGGCGGCTGGCTCACTATGGGCATGCTGCTCTCCCTGCCGATGCTGGCGCTGGGAAGCTGGCTGGTCTGGCGCGCCCGCCGCCGCCCGGCGCTCAGCGCGGGTGCCGCATGACGGCATTGGCGGACCACCTCGCCCGGCAGATTGCCCTCAGCGGGCCGATCACCGTCGCTGACTATATGGAACAGTGCCTGTTCCACCCGACGCTCGGCTACTACACCACGCGTGAACCCTTCGGCGCCTCAGGCGATTTCATCACCGCGCCCGAGATCAGCCAGATGTTCGGCGAGTTGCTCGGCCTGTGGGCGGCGGAGACATGGCTGCGGCTGGGTTCGCCCGCGCTTTTCGTCCTCGCCGAGCTCGGCCCCGGGCGCGGCACGATGATGGCCGACATGCTGCGCGCCACCTCCCGCGTGCCGGGCTTCCTTGAAGCGGCCCGCGTGGTGCTGGTGGAAGCCTCGCCGCGCCTGCGGCAGATCCAGGCGCAGACCGTCGGCGGCCATCGCGTCGAATGGGTCGGCACAATTGACGAGTTGCCGCCCGGCCCTCTTGTCCTGCTCGCCAATGAGTTCGTCGACGCCCTGCCGATCCGCCAGTTCGTCCGCACGCCGGAAGGCATCGCCGAGCGCATGGTAGGCCTCGGGCCGGAGGGGAAGCTCGCCTTCGGCCTGCGCCCCGGCGCCCGGCTCGATTCCCGTGCCGAGGCGCGCCTTGCCGCCGCCCCGCTCGGCGCGGTGCTGGAAATTTGCCCGATCGGCCTGTCCATCGCGGCACATCTCGGCGCCCGGCTCGCCACCACCGGCGGCGGCGCCCTGCTGGTCGATTACGGCCATGCCGGCGGTTTCGGCGACACGCTGCAGGCGCTGTATCGCCAGGCTTTTGACGACGTGCTGGCCCATCCCGGGCACGCCGATCTCACCGCCCATGTCGACTTCGCAGCCCTCGCCCGCGCCGCCTCGGCGGCCGGCGCCCGCGCCTTCGGACCGATCGGCCAGGGCGTGCTGCTGGAGCGGCTCGGCCTCGACGACCGCGCGTTCCGGCTGAAGCGCGCCGCCAGCGAGGCCGACCGGGAGATGGTGGAGGCGGCACGCCTGCGCCTTGCCGGGCCGGACGAAGGTCAGATGGGCACGCTCTTCAAGGCGCTGGCGCTGGTGCATCCTGCGCTGGACATGGTGGCCGGGTTCGCCCCCGGCGAGGCATTTGAGGACATCCAGGCATGAAGGTCGAATCCGCCGCCCTGAGCGCCCTGCCCGGCATCCGCCACGCCTTCTTCACCCGCGAGGGCGGCGTCTCGGAAGGGATCTATGCCGGGCTCAATGGTGGCACCGGCTCGCGCGACGTCCCCGCCCATGTCGCGGAGAACCGCGCCCGCATGGAGGCCGCGCTCGCCGTGCCGGCCGGCCATCTTCTCACCGCCTGGCAGGTGCATTCCCCCGATTGCGTCATCGTCGACCGGCTCTGGGACGAGCGGCCGAAGGCGGATGCGGTGGCCACCGCCACCACAGGCATCGCCGCCGCCGTCACCATCGCCGATTGCGGCCCGGTGCTGTTCGCCGATCCTGAGGCCCGCGTCGTCGGCGCCGCCCATGCCGGCTGGAAGGGCGCGGTCGGCGGGGTGCTGGACGCCACCCTCGCCCGCATGGAACAGCTCGGCGCCCGGCGGGAGAACATCGTCGCCGCCATCGGTCCGCTGATCCGGCAGGAAAGCTACGAGGTCGGGCCGGACTTCATCGCCACCCTCACCGGCCTTGCCGCCGGCAATGAGCGCTTCCTCATCCCCTCGGCGCGGCCGGACCATGCGCTGTTCGACCTGCCCGGCTACATCGCCGCCCGGCTCACGGCGCTCGGCGTCGGCACGATCGACGATCTCGGCCTCGACACCTATGCCGACGAGGCGCGCTTCTTCTCCTATCGCCGCGCCACCCATCGCAATGAGCCCGATTACGGCCGGCTGATCGCCGCCATTACGCTGGTGTGAGGCCCTGCCATGACCCTCCACTTCACCGGCCCCGAATTTGACCGCCGCCGCCAGCGCCTGCTCACCGTGATGGCGGAGCAGCGGCTCGACGGGCTGCTGATGTTCCAGCAGGAATCGATGTACTGGCTCACCGGCTACGACACGTTCGGCTTCTGCTTCTTCCAGGCGCTGTGGCTCGGCGCCGATGGGCGGCTCGCCCTGCTCACCCGCTCGGCCGATCTGCGGCAGGCGCAGCACACCTCGCTGATCGCCGACATCCGCGTCTGGACCGACCGCGCCGACGCCACGCCGCAGCAGCAGCTGCGCGACATGGTGGCGGAGCTGGGCGGCGCGGGCGGGCGGATCGGCGTCGAATATGAGAGCTACGGCCTCACCGCCGCAAACGGCAAAAAGCTCGACGCCGCCTTTGAGGGCTTTGCCACGCTGATCGACGCCTCGCGCCTGGTGGATGCGCTGCGGGCGGTGAAGTCGGCGGCGGAGATTCTCTATGTCCGGCAGGCCGGCAAATTGGCGCTGGCGGCGCGCGAGGCGGCGCTCGCCACCATCGCGCCCGGCGTCGACGAGGGCGAGGTGCTGGCGGCCATGCAGGGCGCCATCTTCCGCGGCGGCGGCGACTATCCCGCCAATGAGTTCATCATCGGTTCCGGCGCGGACGCCCTGCTCTGCCGCTACAAGAGCGGGCGGCGGGTGCTGGATGAGGAAGACCAGCTCACCCTGGAATGGGCCGGCGCCTATCGCCACTACCATGCGGCGATGATGGAGACGGTGGTGATCGGCCCGCCGCGCGACCGGCATCTGGAGCTGTTCGCGGCGGCGAAGCAGGCGCTGGAAGCCTGTGTCCACGCCATGGTGCCGGGCAAGACCGCCGGCGACGTGTTCGCCGCCCATGCCCATGTGATGGACGGCCACGGGCTGGAAAAGCACCGGTTGGCGGCCTGCGGCTATTCGCTCGGCGCCAAGTTCACCCCCTCCTGGATGGACCCGCCCATGTTCTATGCCGGCAATCCCTGGGTGCTGGAGCCCGGCATGGTGCTGTTCGCGCACATGATCCTGATGGACAGCGACACCGGCACGGCGATGTGCCTGGGGCGGACGTACCTTCTCGGCGTTAACGGTAACGAGGGCTTAACGCCCGCCCCTCTGGACCTGATCGTTAATTAGTCTTAACCATTCCCCGTCCGCTGGCGACAGCCGCGAACCTGCTTCGGCAGGGATACGCGGCGCGACCGGCTCTCTGGGGATGGTTCATGATCGATCGCCTTCGCCCTCTGGGCCGACGCCTCACGACGACCGCGGTTCTGCTTGCCGCCCTCGCCCTCGGCGCCTGCCAGACCAATGGTGGCGGCAACAAGCCGGTGGCGGCGGCCTCGGTCTCCTCCGGCAGCAAGACCATCGCCTTTGAATCGATCGACGGCGCGCCCGAGCCGGTGTTCGAGCGGCTGGTGGCGGACCTGTCCGATCAGGCCAAGGCCCGGCAGATTCCCATCGTCTCGCGCGAATCGCCCGCCGCCTATCGCGTGCGCGGCTATCTCGCCGCCAGCGTCGCCAACGGCAAGGGCGAGGTCGATTGGGTGTGGGACGTGTTCGACGCCGACAGCGACCGCGTGCTGCGCGTCACCGGCCGCGAGAAGCTCGGCCCCGGCAAGGATGTCTGGGCCAAGCTGGACGACGCCACGGTGCAGCGCATCGCCAGCCAGAGCCTCGACGAGATTTCCGCCCGCCTCTCCGGCGGCGCCCCCTCTTCCAGCGCGGCGACGTCGGCGACCCCGGAGCTCGACCCGGCGGATGCGCCGCCCGTGGTGCCCGGCGATGGCCCCGCCGTCGCCGAGGCGACGCCGGACGACATACCGGCGGATGCCGTTACGGTAGCTTCGCAGGCCGGCGAGCCTTCGCGCGCCCTCACCTTCGCCGCCCATCCCTGACCGGCATCGCACCTATGCAGCCGTGCATAGGGACAAGCCGGCAATGCGGGCCTTTGGAAGCTTTACAGGCCGGGCCGGCCCGCCTATCAGGGCTGCGCGACGGCTATAAGACGGCCGGCGGAAGAGTGACGGCTGGGAGCGCGCCGGAATGTCCGACAATAACGGTTCGATCAAAATCGTCGCCGGCAACGCAAATCGTCCGCTGGCAGAGGCCATCGGGGCCTATCTGCGCACGCCGCTGACCAAGGCCGTGGTGCGCCGCTTCGCCGATATGGAGATCTTCGTCGAGATCCAGGAGAATGTGCGCGGCAAGGACGTCTTCGTCCTGCAGTCCACCTCCTTCCCGACCAATGACCATCTGATGGAGCTGCTCATCATCACCGATGCGCTGCGCCGCTCCTCGGCCCGCCGCATCACCGCCGTGCTGCCCTATTTCGGCTATGCGAGGCAGGACCGCCGCTCCTCCGGCCGCACGCCGATCTCCGCCAAGCTGGTGGCCAATCTCATCACCCATGCCGGCGCCGACCGCGTGCTGACTGTCGACCTGCATGCCGGCCAGATCCAGGGCTTCTTCGACATCCCGACCGACAATCTGTTCTCGGCCCCGGTCATGGTGGCGGACATCAAGTCGCGTTTTGATCTTTCCGACATCACCGTCGTCTCGCCGGATGTCGGCGGCGTGGTGCGCGCCCGCGCATTGGCCAAGCGCATCGACGCCCAGCTCGCCATTGTCGACAAGCGCCGCGAGCGCCCCGGCGAGAGCGAGGTGATGAACGTCATCGGCGATGTCGAAGGCAAGCGCTGCATCCTGGTCGACGACATCATCGATTCCGGCGGCACGCTGGTGAACGCCGCCGACGCGCTGCTGGCGCGCGGCGCCACCGAGGTCCACGCCTACATCACCCATGGCGTGCTCTCGGGCGGCGCGGTTTCGCGCGTCACCGCCTCGAACCTCAAGGAACTGGTGATCACCGATTCGATCCAGCCGACCGAGGCGGTGCGGGTGGCGCGCAATATCCGCGTGGTCTCCATCGCCAGCCTGCTCGCCGAGGCCATCGGCCGCACGGCGCATGAGGAAAGCGTCTCCAGCCTGTTCGACTGAGCGCCGGCACGCCGGCACGTCGCTACCGCAATTCGGCGAAAGCGCCGGTGCGGCGGCGCAATTGTGCGCTGCGCCATTTTCGTTCCACAGTTCGGCAGCACCCTGTCCGCTCGCTCAACGATCTGGACGAGACCATGCTGCGCACCCTCTTGCCGCGCCCCTCCGAGATTCGCCGTGCCACGCCCTTCGCCCGCCTGCCGGTGCGGGTGGCGGGTCTGGGCCTCGGCGTGGCAATTGGGCTGGGCCTATCCCTGCCGGCGGCGGCGCAGTCCATCGGCACGGTGACGAAGCCGGGCCTGCCGGACCCGTGGCACGGCGTCATCATCATCACCCCGTTTGACGAGGTGTCGCCCTACGAGGCCGCCCAGCGCGCGGCGGAGGCGGCGCAGACTGAGGGGACGGCGCCCGCCCCCACTGAAGCCACCGTGGCGACGGACGCGCCGCTGGAACCGTTCGATCCTGAAAAGGAGACGGCGACCATGCCCTCGCTCTGGGAAACCATCGAGCTCGGCATCGGCGGCGCCCCCGAGGAGCCCGCGCCGGAGCCGCCCAAGCCCTATCAGCAGCTGCAGCCGCGCACGGCGCCGGTCGAGCGGGCACGCGCCACCCTGCCGACCCAGATGGAGCTGCGCCAGGGCGCGGCGATGGTTTCCGTCTCCTCCAGCGCCAGCGCCACCGCCCCGGCCTCGGGCGCGCTCGCCACCACCGCCACCAGTGGCTCGGGCGAGATCAAGGGCCGCCTCGGGCTGGAGCAGGACAACCTCACCGTCTACAGCGCCGGCACGGTGGGCGCCGCCGCCAGCCCCGGCTCAGCCACGGTCTATGACAACATGGCGGTCGGCAGCACCTATTCCGTGCCGCTCGCCCCGCTCGGCCTCGGGCCGGAAAAACTCGGCGCCAGCGTCGAGATGGACAAGGGCCAGACCGTGACCACCGGCATCGAGCTGCGCGCGCCGGCCGGCAGCGCCGAGCGCTTCATCTCGGTGCAGCGCTCGCAGAGCCCCGGCTCGGAGGCCAGCGGCATCGTCAAGGCGGGCGTTCTCGGCAAGTTCTGAGGCCGCAGCCGCGGGCAAACATTGCCCGCCAAGGCTTTTGCTGCTATGAGCGCGCCCGGTCCCGGCCTTTCCGCACCCCTGGAGGCGCGCCGTGGACTCAAACCTACCACGCCTGAAGGAACGGGCCGCGCGAGCGGCCTTGTCCATTTGCAACCATTGAGGACAACCATGACCGCCATCAAGGAACTGAAGGCGCAGGCCCGCACGAAGGTCGGCAAGGGGGCCGCTCGTGCTGAACGCCGCGCCGGTCGCGTACCCGCCGTGATCTACGGCGACGGCAAGGCCCCCGTCGGCATCACGCTCGACCATGTCGAGATCAACAAGATCATCTATGCCGGTCACTTCCTGACCACGCTGTTCAACGTCGAGGTTGACGGCCAGAAGCACCGGGTGATCCCGCGCGACTACCAGCTCGACGTGGTCAAGGACTTCCCGCTGCACATCGATTTCCTGCGCGTCGCCGTTGGCGCCACCCTCGCCGTCGACGTGCCGGTGCACTTCCTCAACGCCGACACCGCGCCGGCGATCAAGGAAGGCGGCTCGCTCAACATCGTCAGCCACACCGTGGCGCTGAACGTGCCGGCCGACGCCATCCCGACCGCCATCGAGGTCGATATCGCCGACTACGCCTTCGGCGATTCCATCCACCTCTCGGCGATCAAGCTGCCGGCAGGCGTGACCTGGGCCGGCCATGGCGACGACACGCTCGCCACCATTGCGGCCCCGTCGGGCCTCAAGGAAGCCGAGGAAGACGAAGCTGCGGCCGCCGCCGCCGACGCCGCCAAGGCCTGATGCGCCTGAACGGCTGATACGGCTGATCGGGCGGCCCTGCGCGGCGCCGCCCGACCATCCCGCGAGGAGAGCCGGAAGCCCGCTTCCGGCTCTTGTCGTTTCGGGGCATGGCACGAACTGCAGGAGGCACACGGTGCTGCTGTTCACCGGGCTCGGCAATCCCGGCTCGAAATATGCCGGCAACCGGCACAATATCGGCTTCATGGCGGTGGATGCCATCGCCCGCCGGCATCGTTTCTCGCCGTGGCGCCGGCGCTTCCAGGGCGCCGCCTGCGAAGGCGAGATCGACGGCCAGAAGGTGCTCGCGCTGCTGCCCGAGACCTTCATGAACGAGAGCGGCCGCGCGGTGGCGGAAGCCCAGCGCTTCTACAAGATCGAGTTGCGCGACGTGTTCGCCTTCCATGACGAGCTCGACCTGCCGCCGGCCAAGATCCGCTACAAGGTCGGCGGCGGCAATGCCGGGCATAATGGCCTGCGCTCCATCACCGCCCATTGCGGCAATGACTATGCCCGCATCCGCCTCGGCATCGGCCATCCCGGCGACAAGGCGCTGGTGCACCATTATGTGCTGAGCGACTTCGCCAAGGCCGAGCGCGACTGGGTGGAGGCGGTGTGCGAAGGCTGCGCCGATCTCGCCGGCCTGCTCGCCACCCACCGGCTGGACGAGTTCCAGAACCGGATGCACCTGTTTCTCGAAGCGCGTGGCTTCGGGCCGCCTGACAAGCCCGGCAAGAAGCCCGGCTGACCTGCTGACAGCGCGCCATCACTTGCACTCGCCCGCCATTCTGCCTAACCACGGCGGCAACCGTTCCTCTCGATCGAGCATCGCATCATGGGCTTCAAATGCGGCATTGTCGGCCTGCCCAACGTCGGCAAGTCGACCCTTTTCAACGCGCTGACGCAGACGGCGGCGGCGCAGGCGGCGAACTACCCGTTCTGCACCATCGAGCCGAATGTCGGCGATGTGGCGGTGCCTGATCCGCGGCTGGAGACGCTGGCCAAGATCGCCGGCTCGCAGCAGATCATCCCCACCCGCCTCACCTTCGTCGACATTGCCGGCCTGGTGCGCGGCGCCTCGAAGGGCGAGGGCCTCGGCAACCAGTTCCTCGCCAATATCCGCGAATGCGACGCCATCGCCCATGTGGTGCGCTGCTTCGAGGATTCCGACGTCACCCATGTCGAGGGCAAGCTGGCGCCGATCTCCGACATTGAGACCATCGAGACCGAGTTGATGCTGGCCGATCTCGAAAGCCTTGAGAAGCGCGCCGGCGCGCTGGAGAAGAAGGCCAAGGGCGGCGACAAGGACGCCAAGGAACTGCTCGACCTGATGACCCGCGCCCTCGTGCTGCTGCGCGAAGGCAAGCCCGCGCGCCTCGTCGAGGTGAAGCCCGAGGAGGAAAAGGCCTTCCGCATGCTCGGCCTGCTCTCCTCCAAGCCCGTGCTCTATGTCTGCAATGTCGAGGAAGCCTCGGCCAAGGCGGGCAACGCCCTCTCCGCCGAGGTGTTCGCGCTCGCCAAGAAGGAAGGCGCCAAGGCGGTGGTCGTCTCGGCCAAGATCGAGAGCGAGATCGCCGTGCTGCCGGCGGACGAGCAGAAGGACTATCTCGAAGCCATCGACCTTGAGGAGCCCGGCCTCAACCGCATCATCCGCACCGGCTACGAGCTCCTGAAGCTCGTGACCTATTTCACCGTCGGCCCGAAGGAAGCCCGCGCCTGGACCATCACGGCGGGCACCAAGGCCCCCGGCGCGGCCGGCGTGATCCATTCGGATTTCGAAAAGGGCTTCATCCGTTCCGAAACCATCGCCTTCGACGACTACGTCAAGGGCAATGGCGAGGCCGGCGCCCGCGATGCCGGCCGGCTGCGGCTGGAGGGCAAGGAATATGTCGTCGCCGATGGCGACGTGCTGCATTTCCGCTTCAACACCTGAGCGACACCGGACGGGGCCCCGACATGAGCGGCGCAGAGAGATTCGTGCTGCGGCCCGCCCGCGCCGGCGACGGCGCCCGCCTGTTCGAGGTCACGCGGCTCTCCGTCGCCGGCCTCGCCACGGGCGCCTATTCCCCGGCGCAGATCGAGGGCTGGATGGGCGCCCGCACCCCCGCCACCTATGAGGGGCTGATCGCCAAGGGCGGTGTGACCGTCGCCGAATGCGAGGGCCTCATCGTCGGCTTCGTCGACGCCGAACCCGGCGAGGTGACGCGGCTGTTCCTCGTTCCAGACGCTGCCGGCGCGGGCCTCGGCGCGCGGCTGCTGGAGATCGGCATCGGTCAGGCGCGCGCGGGGCATGCCGGCCCGATCAAGGTCGAGGCCACCGTCAACGCCGAGGGCTTCTACCGCCGCCACGGCTTCCGCACGGTCGGCACCGGCACTTTTTCCCACGGCATCGGCGGCGATCCGATCGCGGTCGTGCTGATGGAACTGTGAGCGACAGCTGCCGCCGCGCGCGTTGATGACCCGGCCGCCTTCGCCCGTCAAACGCCGCTCTTGACCTCGCGGGCATCGTCGCCTGTGATCGGACCCGGAAGAGGCGCGCGGCCCGCTGGGGGCGCGCCTGACGGGGGGCGCGATGCTGTTCTGGGAAGACTTCCATGAAGGCCATGTCGCGACCTGCGGGCGCTATGTGGTCGGGCGCGAGGAAATCGTCGCCTTCGCCCGCGACTATGACCCCCAGCCGATCCACCTCGACGATGCCGCCGCCGAGGCGACGCGGCTCGGCGGGCTTTCCGCCTCCGGCTGGCATTTGTGCTGCATCTTCATGCGCCTCGCTGCCGACGGCTTCCTCATCGGCAGCGATTGCCTCGGCTCGCCGGGGCTGGAGGAGGTGCGCTTCCTCAAGCCGGTCCATCCCGGCACGGTGCTGAGCCTGCGCCGCCATGTGCTGGAAACCCGCTCGTCCAAAAGCCGGCCGGAAATGGGGCTGGTGAAATTCCGCTTTGAACTCCTCGACACCGCCGGCGAGGTGAGGACCGACCTTGTCGGCACAATCCTGTTCGGCCGGCGCAATCCCGGCTTCCGGCCGGCCTGAGAGGACCCATGCTGTTCTTTGAGGATATCGAGATCGGCGCGCTCACGCGGCTTGGCTCGCACCACTTCAATGACGCCGAGATCATCGCCTTCGCCCGCGCCTTCGACCCGCAGCCCTTTCATCTCGACGCGGCGGCCGGCGCGCGCACCCATTTCGGCGGGCTGGTCGCCTCGGGCTGGCAGGCGGTGGCGATTTCGGCCCGGCTGCGGGCGCAGGCCTGCAGCCGCCAGCACGAGGCGCTGCGCCGCGAGGGCAAGCCGGTGCCGCGCCTCGGCCCCTCCCCCGGCTTCAAGGACCTGCGCTGGCTGCGCCCGGTGCGCCCCGGCGACACGCTCGCCTTTTTCAGCGAGGTGACGGCGAAGAAGCCCAGCGCCAGCCGCCCGGAATGGGGCCTCGTCTTCACCCGCGAGACCGCCACCGATGCCGCCGGCGAACTGGTGCTGGAATTCACCAACTGCGTCTTTGTGGAAAGGTTGGAGGCGTGAGGGGCATTGGCCCAGCGGTCATCCCGGCCGGAGGCGAAGCCGAAGAGCCGGGATCGCGCGCCGAACGATGCCCCTCCCTGATGCCCGGGCGTGCCCCGGGCACCCAGCCTGTCCTCTGCCGGCGCAGGGTGCGCGCCCGGCGATGAATGGCGGGGACGGCGCAAACCCTGGGTCCCCGGGTCAAGCCCGGGGATGAGGGCGTGTGGGGTCGAAGGGCAGCCCCCAACGCAAAAGGGCCCCGTCAGGGGCCCTTCGCTTATTCATGCCGGCAGGAGAAGCGGCGGCTCAGTGGCCGACGCTCTTCCACACCTTCTTCTTGGTGAAGTAGAGCAGGCCGGCGAAGATGATGAGGAAGATCATCACCTGGAAGCCGATGCGCTTGCGGGCTTCGAGATGCGGCTCGGCCATCCACATCATGAACGCGGTCACGTCGCGCGAATACTGGTCGAGCGTCTCGGGCGTGCCGTCGGTGTAGGTCACCTGCCCGTCCGAGAGCGGCTGCGGCATCTTGATCGCGTGGCCGGGGAAGTACTTGTTGTAATGCGCGCCTTCCGGCAGGGCGAACCCTTCCGGCGGCTCCTCATAGCCCACCAGCAGCGCGTGGATATAGTCCACGCCATTCTCCTGGTACTGGGTGAAGATGTCGATCAGGAAGCCGGGGAAGCCGACCTCATAGGTGCGCGCCTTGGCCAGCGTCGAGAAGTCGGGCGGATAGGCGCCACCATTGGAGGCGCGCGCCGCCTGCTCGTTCGGGAAGGGCGAGGGCCAGCGGTCGGACAGCCGGCCGGGGCGGTCGAACATGTCGCCCGCATCGTTCGGCCCGTCCTGCACCTGGTAGCTCTCCGCCACCGCCTTGGCCTGCGCCTCGCTGAAGGAGGGCCCGCCCGGCTGGGCGAGGTTGCGGAACGAGAACAGGTGGGCGGCGTGGCAGGAGGCGCAGACTTCCTTGAACACCTGGAAGCCGCGCTGGACCTGCGCCTGGTCGAACGTGCCGAACGGGCCGGCGAAGCTCCACTCCTCGCGCGGGGGCTTCGGCGTGCCGTGCCCGTCGGCGGCGAGCGCCGGGGCGGCAAGGCCGAACGCCAGCGCGGCGACGGCGAGCGGACGGAGAAGGCTGGAACGGAAGGACATGGTGGTGCTCATGATGATCCGCTCAACCCTTGGTCTGCGGCGCCGAGACGCCTGCCGAGGCCGGTGCCGCGCCCTTGTTCTTGCCCAGAACGGCTTCCGTGATCGAGGCCGGGACCGCCTTCGGCTTCTCGAACAGGCCGAGCAGCGGAAGGATGATCAGGAAATGGGCGAAGTAGTAGATCGTCAGGATGCGGCCGGCGATGACATAGCCGCCTTCTGCCGGCTTGGAGCCGAGCCAGCCGAGGCCGATGCACACCACCACCCAGATCCAGAAGAACTGCTTGAACAGCGGACGGTAGACGCCCGAGCGCACCTTCGACGTATCCAGCCACGGCACGAAGAACAGCACGATGATCGCGCCGAACATGGTGAGCACGCCGCCGAGTTTGTCCGGCACCGCGCGCAGCATGGCGTAGAACGGCAGGTAGTACCATTCGGGCACGATATGCGCCGGCGTCACCAGCGGGTTGGCCGGGATGTAGTTGTCGGCGTGGCCGAGATAGTTCGGGATGTAGAACAGGAACCACGCGAAGAAGATCAGGAAGCACACCATGCCGAACCCGTCCTTGATGGTCGCGTAGGGCGTGAACGGCACGGTGTCCTTCGGGCTCTTCGGCTCGACGCCGGTCGGGTTGTTCTGGCCCACCACATGCAGCGCCCAGACGTGCAGGACGACGACGCCCGCGATCATGAAGGGCAGCAGGTAGTGCAGCGAGAAGAAGCGGTTGAGCGTCGCGTTATCGACCGAGAAGCCGCCCCACAGCCATTCGACGATGGTCGGGCCGACGACCGGGAAGGCCGAGAACAGGTTGGTGATGACGGTGGCGCCCCAGAAGCTCATCTGGCCCCACGGCAGCACATAGCCCATGAAGGCGGTGGCCATCATCAGGAGGTAGATGATGCAGCCGAGGATCCACAGCACCTCGCGCGGGGCCTTGTAGGACCCGTAATAGAGGCCGCGGAACATGTGGATGTAGACCGCGATGAAGAACATCGAGGCGCCGTTCGCGTGGATGTAGCGGATCAGCCAGCCATAGCTGACATCGCGCATGATGTGCTCGACGGAATCGAACGCCAGCGTGATGTGCGGCGTGTAGTGCATCGCCAGCACCACGCCCGAGACGATCTGGCAGACCAGCATCAGCGACAGGATGCCGCCGAAGGTCCACCAGTAGTTCAGGTTGCGCGGCGTCGGATAGGCGACGAAGGAGGAATGGATCAGGCCAACCAGCGGAAGCCGGCTCTCGAACCACTTGAGCGCCGGGTGCTTCGGCTCGAACGTGGAGTGTCCGCTCATCTGTGAATATCCCTGAACGCCGGCTCAGCCGATGGAGATCTTCGTGTCGGACACGAACTGATAGGGCGGAATGTCGAGGTTGGTCGGCGCCGGCCCGCGACGGACCCGCCCGGCCGTGTCGTATTCCGAACCATGGCAGGGGCAGAACCAGCCATCATATTCGCCCGAATGGCCGATCGGCACGCAGCCCAGATGCGTGCAGATGCCGATGACCACCAGCCACTTCTCATGTCCTTCGCCGGCCCGGTTCTCGTCGGTCGCCGGGGCGTCCGCCGCCAGGTTGGCGTTGCGGGCGATCGGGTCGAGCAGCGCGGAGAGCTGGGTCTCCTTCGCCTCGGCAATGTCCTTCTCCGTGCGGTTCCACACGAAGACCGGCTTGCCGCGCCACTTCACCGTGACCATCTGGCCCTCGGCGATCGACGTCAGGTCCACCTCGGTGGTGGACATGGCGAGGACCGAGGCGTCGGGCTGGAGCTGGGAGACGAAGGGCCACACGAGTGCGGCGGCGCCGACCGCGCCCATGGCGCCGGTGGCGATGTAGAGAAAGTCGCGGCGCGTGGTACCCGCCGTCTCAGTTGCTGCCACGATGGTTTCCTTTCCCCTCGAACCCGTCACCGCTGCCTCGGCCAGACCGTCCCGGCGCGGCGTCGAGCGCTCGCGCGAAACGGGCAGGCGTCCGCGTGGCACGCGGTCGACCCTACCTTCGATTGCCTCTAATTGCATCCGGGCCGCTCCTTGTCCAGATGAAGGCAGTGCGGCAACCCGTCCTGCCCCCGGCGGCGGAGCGCCTGCCGGCGCCCGCGTCCTTCCCGGAGGGGGCGTCTGTCGCTAGGGAAGGCGCCGCGCCCGGCATGGCGCCGATCGAGGAAGGACACCGCATGACGCTGGCACTGGCGCTCTACCAGCCCGATATCGCCCAGAATGCCGGCACGCTGGCGCGCACCAGCGCCTGCTTCGGTCTGTCGCTGCACATCATCGAGCCGGCCGGCTTTCCTGTGGGCGATGCCGGCTTCCGGCGGGCGGGAATGGACTATCTCGACCGCGCCGCAATCACCCGCCATGCCAGCTTCGACGCCTTCGAGGCGTGGCGCGCGCAGGAGCGGCGGCGCCTTGTCCTGTGCACGACTCGCGGCGCGGTGGCCTATACCGCCCTCGCCTATTTGCCCGACGATGTGCTGCTGCTCGGCCGCGAGAGCGCGGGGGTGCCGGAGGCGGTGCACACCGCCGCCGATGCGCGAATCGTCATCCCGCTCGTGCCAGGCGCCCGCTCGCTCAACGTGGCGCTGGCGGGGGCGATGATTCTCGGCGAGGCGCTGCGGCAGACCGTGGGATTTGTGGGGATTTCACATTAAATCGCCCTCACCCCCGGGGCTTGCCGCTCGGGGAACATCCACAGCCTGCGCGGGCCATGGCCCGCCAGCCCCGCGCAGTGCTAGCTGTGGCTTCGACATCTGAAGAGACCTGACAGGAGCCCGGAAAAGTGAGCGTGGCGTTTGCGAAGGAAGAAAGTGCCGAGGCGGCGTCGGAAACGATTCTGCCGCCGCGTCCGATCTCCGGTCGAACCAATTTCGTCACCACGGTCGGCCTGCAGAGGCTGCAGGAGGAATTGGCACGCGCCCAGCAGGCGCTGGCGGTCGCGAATGCTCTGGAAGATGTCAATGAGAGGCGGCGGCAGTCGGCGATTCCCCTGCGCGACATCCGTTATTTTTCCCAGCGCGTCGAGACGGCGCGGGTGTCGCTGCCGCCACCGTCGGACGACGTGGTCGCGTTCGGCCACACCGTCCGCTTCGAGCGCGAGGATGGCCGCGTGCAGACCTACCGCATTGTCGGCGAGGACGAGGCCGACCCCTCTCAGGCGACCGTTTCGCATGGCTCTCCCGTCGCCATCGCGCTGATGGGCAAGGTCGTCGGCGACGTGGTCGAGTTCGGCGGCCGCAGTCTCGAAATCCTGTCCATCTCCTCGTCCGACGAGGCCGGCGGCGAGAGCGCGTGACTCACGCGGGCTTCGCTTGGCACGCTCGCCTTTCTTCCCTCATGCCCGGGCTTGACCCAGGCACCCCGTGGCCGGGCTCGGGCGCTTCACAATCAGCGGGCGCGAAGGCGGAAAAGTCTGGGTCCCCGGGTCCGGCCCGGGGATGAGGGGGCCATAGGCACGGCCCACCCCTCACTCCGCCGCCGCGTCCACCTCGTCCGCGTCGATGAAACCGCCGGACTGGCGGTGCCAGAGCCGGGCGTAGAGGCCGCCTCGGGCGACCAGCTCGGCATGGGTGCCGGTCTCGACGATGCGGCCGTGTTCCATCACCACCAGCCGGTCCATGCGGGCGATGGTAGAGAGGCGGTGGGCGATGGCGATCACCGTCTTGCCGGTCATCAGCTCGTCGAGATTGGCCTGGATCGCCGCCTCCACCTCCGAATCGAGCGCCGAGGTGGCCTCGTCGAGGATGAGGATCGGCGCGTCCTTCAGCAGCACGCGCGCAATGGCGATGCGCTGGCGCTGGCCGCCGGAGAGCTTCACCCCGCGCTCACCGACATGGGCATCTAGCCCCACCCGCCCCTGCGGGTCGCTCAGCGTGTCGATGAAGCCATCCGTATGCGCGCGCTGGGCGGCGGTGCGAATGTCCTCCTCGCTGGCGTCCGGGCGGCCATAGGCGATGTTGTCGCGCACCGAGCGGTGCATCAGCGAGGTGTCCTGCGTCACCACGCCGATCTGCGCGTGCAGCGAATCCTGCGTCACGCCGCGCACATCCTGCCCGTCGATCAGCACCCGGCCGGATTCCGCATCGTAGAAGCGCAGCAGCAGGCTCATCAGCGTCGACTTGCCGGCGCCCGAGGGGCCGACCAGACCCACCCGCTCGCCCGGGCGGATGGTGAGCGAGAGGTCGTCGATCACGCCCCCGCCCTTGCCGTAATGGAACGAGACATGGTCGAAGCGGATCTCGCCGGCGCGCACGTCCAGCGCCGGGGCGCGCGGCGCGTCCGCCACCTCGCGCGGGCGCGAGAGCGTGGTGATCGCCTCCTGCACCGTGCCGACATTCTCGAACACGCCAGTGACCACCCACATGATCCAGCCGGACATGTTGACGATGCGGATCGACAGGCCGGTGGAGAGCGCGATGGCGCCGAGATTGATCGCCCCCACCGACCACAGCCAGATGCCGAGCCCGCCAATGCCGCCGAGCATCAGGCTGTTCAGCACGCTCACCGTGAACGCCATGCGCGAAATGTGGCGCTGCTGGCGGCTGTTGTCGTCGATGTTGCGCGCCAGCGCCGCGCGGACATAGCGGTCCTCGCGGTCGGAATGAGCGAACAGCTTCACGGTGAGGATGTTGGTGTAGCTGTCCACCACCCGCCCGGTGAGCGCCGAATTGCTCTCGGCGGTGCGCTTGGAGAGGTGGCGGATCTTCGGCACGAACACCACCAGCGCCAGCACGTAGAAGGCGATCCACCCCACCATCGGCATGGCGAGCCGCCAGTCGGCTTCGGCGAACAGCAGCACCGCGCTGACCGCATAGATGCCGGCATACCAGAGCGCGTCGATCACCTCGACCACCGAGCCGCGCACAGCCGGGCCGGCCTGCAGCACCCGCGTGGCGATGCGCCCGGCGAAGTCGTTGTTGAAGAAGCCGACGCTCTGGCGAATGACCCAGCGATAGGATTGCCAGCGGATCATCGGCCCGACATTGGCGGTGATCGTCTGGCGCACCAGCAAATCGTGCAGCAGGTTGGCGATGGGTCGCGCCACCACCACCACAAACGCCATCCACAGCAGCAGCCCGCCATGGTCGGAGAAAATCGTCTGCGGGTTGGAGGCCTGCACCAGATCGACGATCTGGCCGATATAGCGGAACAGCGAGACCTCGATGACGGCGACGAGGAAGGCGGCCGCCAGCGCCGCCACATAGACCCAGCCGGTCTGGCGCACGAAGTGCCAATAGAACGCGATCAGCCCCTCCGGCGGCTGCCCGACGGGCGCGGGATGGAACGGATCGACGAATTTTTCAAAGAAGGCAAAGATGCGCGCGAACATGGCCCGCCTTTTGCGCCGCCGATGCGGCACCTTTGTGTCGCTTGCTGTGTGGAACTACGCTCTCGCCCGCACGCCGCGCGGCGGTATCATGAGATTGTAACGGTTCCAGCGCAGTGTCCCGCGCCTTGACCGGGGAGAACACGATGCGCTCGCGCCATGACGAAAACCACTATGTAGACCGCGCCGGCTGGCTGCGCGCCGCCGTGCTCGGCGCCAATGACGGCATCCTGTCCACCGCCAGCCTCATCGTCGGCGTCGCCGCCGCCAATGCCGAGCGCGACGCCGTGCTGCTCGCCGGCATTGCCGGGCTGGTGGCGGGCGCCATGTCGATGGCGGCGGGCGAATATGTTTCGGTCTCCTCGCAAGCCGACACCGAGCGCGCCGACCTCGCCCGCGAGACCGCCGAGCTCGCCACCGACCCCGCCGGCGAGCAGGAGGAGCTGCGGCAGATCTATGTCGGGCGCGGCCTCGACCCCGTTCTGGCCGGCGAGGTCGCCCGCCAGCTGATGGCGAAGGACGCGCTCGGCGCCCATGCCCGCGACGAACTCGGCATGAACGAGATCACCGCCGCCCGGCCGGTGCAGGCGGCGCTCGCCTCCGCCGCCAGCTTCGCCGCCGGCGCGGCACTGCCGCTCGCCACCGCGCTGCTTATGCCGCTTTCCGGGCTGCCGCTGACGGTTTCCGCCGCCGCGCTGGCCTTCCTCGCACTTCTCGGCGTGGCCGGGGCGAAGGCGGGCGGGGCGGACCCGGTCAAGGCGGCGCTGCGCGTCACCTTCTGGGGCGCGCTGGCCATGGCCGCCACCGCCGCCATCGGCTCCGTGTCGGGCACGATGCTGTAGCCCCGCCCTTCCGGGCCGGTCCGCAAGCGGCTAGAAGCGCCCTGCGCCCCGTGCAGGAGAAGCCGCCATGGCCATCGACATCGCCGCCGACACGCTGAGCCGCCAGGCCGCCGCCCGCGCCTGGTTCGAGGAGCTGCGCGACCGCATCTGCGCCGCCTTCGAGCGGCTGGAGGACGAGGCGCCCGATTCGCTCTATCCCGGCGCGCCCGGCCGGTTCGAGCGTACGCCGTGGGTGCGCACCGACCATTCCGGCGCGCCGGGCGGCGGCGGCGTGATGTCGCTGATGCGCGGGCGGCTGTTCGAGAAGGTGGGCGTGCACTGCTCCACCGTGCATGGCGAGTTCGCGCCGGAATTCCGCAAGCAGATTCCCGGCGCCGAGGAAGACCCGCGCTTCCACGCCACCGGCATCTCGCTCATCGCCCATATGGCGAACCCGCATGTGCCGGCGGTGCACATGAACACCCGCTTCGTCGTCACCACCAAGGCGTGGTTCGGCGGCGGGGCGGACCTGACCCCGGTGCTGGACGCCCGCCGCACCCAGGACGACCCGGATTCGCTCGCCTTCCACGCCGCGATGCGCGGCGCCTGCGAGGGCCGCCCGCATATCGACTATCCCCGCTACAAAGAGTGGTGCGACGAATATTTCTACCTCCCGCACCGCAAGGAAATGCGGGGGATCGGCGGCATTTTCTACGACTGGCTGGAGTCGGGCGACTGGAACGCCGATTTCCACTTCACCAAGGCGGTCGGCCTCGCCTTTCTCGACGTCTACCCCCGCCTCGTGCGCGCCAACATGGCAACGCCGTGGGACGAGGCGGCGCGCGAGGAACAGCTGATCCGCCGCGGCCGCTATGTCGAGTTCAACCTGCTTTATGACCGCGGCACGCTGTTCGGCCTGAAGACCGGCGGCAATGTGGATTCGATCCTCTCCTCCATGCCGCCGGTGGTGAAGTGGCCGTGACGCCCCCTGATTTAGAGCACATCCGGTGAAAGCGAGTTCACCGGATGTGCTCTAGGTTGTTGTTTCTACGCATTTTCTTCACGCGAACCGGAACCACTTCGCTCGAAAATGCTTCAGATCAGGAAATCGAACTGCGCGCTGTCGAACGTGCCCTGGCCGACGAGCTGGAAGCGGATATCGGCGCCCGCATCCACCGCCCCGGTGGCGGCAAGGCCGTGCACGACATAGCCGTCCTCATCCCGCGCGACGATCTCCGCGCCCTCGATGGCGGCGATCTCGTAGGGCGTGGCGATTTCCAGCGTCCAGCCCTCCAGCGCGGCGCTGTCAGTGTGCAGCGTCACCTCGGCGGTGAAGTCGAAGGCGCGCGCCTCCACCAGCGCGATCGAGGCGTCGATCACGTCGTCGCTGAGCGACGCGGCGGCAAGGCGCAGCGCCTGGGCCTCGGCCTCGCCCACCGCCTTTCCGTTGACGATGAAATCCTCCACCGCCACGCTGGCGCCGCCCGGTGAGGCCTGGAAGCCGAAGCTCACCTCGCCCCCCGCCGCCACCTTGCCGTTCCAGGAGGCGTTGCGCACCACATAATGGTCGCCGACATGGCTGACGATCTGGGCGTTCCAGATGTTGCTGATGTCGAACGGCGCATCGAATTCGACCGTCCAGCCGTTCACCGCCGCCTCGGGCTTCAGCGTCATCGCGCCGGTGAAGCCGCTGCCCCAGTTGCTGGCGACGGAGAAGGCGACCATGTCGCCCCCGGCCGGCGGGGCGGCATCGTCATTCTCGATCGTGCCGCGTCCCGTGCCATCGGCCAGCGTGGCGCCGATGGGGCTGGAGAGCACGAGGTTGAACGTCTCGTTGCCCTCCAGCACGCCATCGCCGAGGACGGCGACCGTGACCGTCTTGCTGGTCTCGCCCGCCGCGAAGGTAAGCGTGCCGGACACCGCCTGATAGTCCTGCCCCGCCACTGCCGCGCCATTGGCCGTGGCGTAGCGCACGCTCACCGGCCCCTCGGCCGCCTGCGACAGGCTGATGGTGAAGGTGAGCATGCCGGGCGCGCCGGCGCTGCCCTCCGCCGCCGTCGCATCGCTGATGCTGAAGGACGGCAGAGCGGGCGCCGCCACGTCGTCGTCCTCGATGACAGCGCTCGCCTGGCCGATGCCGATCACCGCCCCCTGCGCGTCGCGCAGCAGGAGCGTGAAGCTCTCATTGGCCTCAGTGAGGCTGTCGCCGGTTATGGCGATCCGCACCGTCTTGCTGGTCTCGCCCGGCGCGAAGCTCAGCGTGCCGCTGGCGGCCGTGAAGTCGTCGGCACCGGCGCTGCCGGCCAGCGTCTGGTAGCTGACTGTCACCGCCTGCGTCGCCGCCGCCGAGAGGGTGATGGTGAACACGGCAGTGGTGCCCGCGCCGCTGCCGCCATCATCCTCAAGATCGAACTGGATGGGTTCGAGATAGGCGAGCTTGGCGGTGTTCACCGTGCGCCAGTCATCGGCGAGAATGCCGCCGGTATCGGTGGAATTGGGGTTCCACGACCAATAGGTCCAGCTGATGCCTTCCTGCCCGGCGGGGATGTCGAGCGTGCCGTCATTGTCGAAATCGCCGGCCATGTAGGAGGTCAGCGCCTCCAGCCAGGGCGCGTCCTTCGGGTCCTGCAGCTTGGTGCCGAACTCGCCGATCAGCACGGGGGCGATGTTCTCGCGGTAGATATAGCCCCACATCTCGTCGAATTTTTCCGGCAGCTGCGCGGCGAAGTCCGGATCGCTGAACCAGGGCTGCTCATAGACCGAATTGCCGTAGTCATGCGCCGAATAGACCAGCTTGTTGGGTACATCGAGCTCGATCGGCCGGTCGCGCACGCCCTGGAGATTGCCGCCCCACCAGTAATTGTCGCCCTCATAGGCGGCGACGCCCTCGACGAAGATCAGCCAGTTCGGGTTGACCTCGCCAATGGCGTTGCCGGCCCGTTCGGCCGCCGCCGCCCAGTCGTTCGCCCCGCCGCCGCCCCAGCTGCCGGCATGCGGCTCATTGTGCAGGTCGGCGCCGATGACGGCGGTGCTGTCGGCATAGCGTTCCGCCAGCATCTGCCAGTCGTCGATCCACGCCGCCTCGGTAAACGTGCCGTCGTACCAGAGCCCGTTCTCGGAGGTGCCGGCGCCGAAGGAGGAGCGGTGATGGTCGAGAATGATCTTGAGCCCGATCTCCTCGGCATAGGCGACGATCTTGTCCATGATCTCCAGCGGCGTCAGCCCCTTCAGATCCGGGTTCTGGTTGTAGTCGATGCCGCTGGCGCTGCTGGCGTGCAGGGTGGCGCTGGCGAAGGGCAGGCGGATGGTGTTGAAGCCCAGCTCCTTCATCTGGTCCATCATGTCGGTATAGGGCCGGGTCCAGACGCCATGCGGCGAGGCATTGGTGGATTCGAAGCCGAACCAGTTCACCCCGGCGATCTTCACCGCATTGCCGGCGGAATCGACGATCTGGTTGCCGGAGGTGGAGAACCAGCCCTCCGCCACGCCGCCGCCGCCAGCATCGCCCTCCGCCACGGTTGTGCCGGACACGGAGAGGGTGGGCGGCGGCGCCACATCGTCATTGAGGATGGTGCCGGTCGCGCTCCCATCCGCCAGCGTCGCGCCGGAGGGGTTGGAGAGCGTGAGGCTCAGCGCCTCGTTGCCCTCGACCACCGTGTCGCCCGTCACCGGCACGCGGATGACCTTGGAGGTCTCGCCGGCGGCAAAGGTCAGCGTGCCGGACACCGCCTGATAGTCCTGCCCCGCCACCGCCGTGCCACTGGCGCTGGCATAGGCGACGCTCACCGCGCTGGTCGCGGCCTTGGAGAGGGTGACGGTGAAAGAGAGATAGGCGGTGCCGTCATTGCCCTCGCTCACGCTCGCATCGGCGATGGCCAGCGTCGGCATAACCGGCGCTATGTCGTCATTGAGGATGGTGCCGGTCGCGGTTCCGTCCGCCAGCGTGGCGCCGGAGGGGCTGGAGAGCGTGAGGCTCAGCGCCTCGTTCGCCTCCACCGCCGTGTCGCCCGTCACCGGCACGCGGATGACCTTGGAGGTCTCCCCCGCCGCGAAGGTCAACGTGCCGGACACCGCCTGATAGTCCTGCCCCGCCACCGCCGTGCCATTGGCGCTGGCATAGGCGACGCTCACGGCGCTGGTCGCGGCCTTGGAGAGGGTGACGGTGAAGGAGAGATAGGCGGTGCCGTCATTGCCCTCGGCCACGCTCGCATCGGCGACGGCCAGCGTCGGCAGCACAGGCACCGGGTTCGTCCCGCCGCCCGCCGGGCTGCCATTGACGACGAAATCCTCCGCCACAATGGCCGCCCCGCCGGGCGAGGCCTGGAAGCCGAAGCTCACCGTGCCGCCCGCCGCCACCTTGCCGTTCCAGCTGGCGTTGCGCACCACATAATGGTCGCCGACATGGCTGACGATCTCGGCGTTCCAGATGTTGGAGATGTCGAAAGAGGCGTCGAATTCCACCGTCCAGCCATTCAGCGTGGCGACCGGCTTCAGCGTCATCGCGCCGGTGAAGCCGGCACCCCAATTGCTCGACACCGCGAAGGCGAGGCTGTCGCCGGAAGGCGCCGGCGCGGCGGCATCGTCATTCAGCAGCGTTCCGGTCGCCTCGCCATCGGCGATGGTGGCCCCCGTCGGGGTGAGCAGGGTCACGGTGAACCGCTCATCGGCTTCCGCCACCGTGTCGCCGATCACGTCGACATGGATCTGCTTGGCGGTCTCGCCGGGCGCAAAGGTGAGCGTGCCGGTGGTCGCCTCATAATCCGTGCCGGCCAGCGCCGTGCCGTTGCCGGTGCGGTACTGCACGCTCACCGGGCTGGTGGAGGCCTTGTCGAGCGTCACCATGAACATGAAATGCACATGCGCCCCGTCGCCCTCGGCGACGGAGAGATCGGCGATGGAAAGGGCCGGCGGCACGTTCGGCGCCTCCACGTCGTCATTGACGAGGGTGCCGGTCGCCCGCTCATCCGCCAGCGTCGCGCCTGACGGCGAGGACAGGACGAGATCGAACGCCTCATTCAGCTCGAACGTCGCGTCGCCGATCACATTGACCTGCACCGTTTTGCTGGTCTCGCCGGGCTGGAAGGTCAGCCGGCCGAGGGCGGCCTGGTAGTCGGAACCCGCCAGCGCCGTGCCGTTGAGCGTGGAATAATCGACGCTGACCACCCCCGCCGCCGCCTTGGAAAGCGTAACGGTGAAGCTCATCACGCTCGTGCCGCTCTGGCCTTCGGTGATCTGGGCATCCGCCACCCGCAGCGTCGGCGTGTCGTCCCCGGCATCCGCCGCCTCGATCAGGCCACGCCATTTCTGGTAGGTGGCATCCTCCACCGCGACGATGTTGTTGTAGTCGAGTTCCGCCAGCGTAACGCCCGCCAGCGTGTAGGTCTGGTTCTGCCCGACAATGGTGATGACCGTGGAGCCGTTCACCTCCGCCACGGTGAACTCGGCGGGGCGGAAATACTTGAAATCCAGCCGGTCCACCGCCGGATCGAAGTCGAGCACGGCCTTGGTGCCGTAGTCCCAGTCGATCAGATAGGTGGTGCCGGTGACGCCGCTCGGCGGCGTGCCGGGGCCGGCGGCGGTCGGCCACACATCGCTGCCGACAGTGGGAATGTCGGCCCGGCCGATCACCTGCGAATCCGGCACCGAGTCGAAGCCGAGCTGCAGGAAGAGCCGGTCCTCCCGCACTTGCGCGGAATGGAACAGGAAATTCTCCACGGACAGCTCGGCCACGGTGGTGTCGAGCAGGATCAGCGTCTGCCCGGTGGTGTAGTTGCCGATGATCACGCCCTCAGCGCCATCCACCATGTAGATCTGCTCGCGCGTGCCGTAATAGCGGAAGTCGACCACATCGGTGTCGGCATCGAAGGCGACCCGGTCGATCTGGCCGACCTCGTGCGAGCGGGCATAGACCGTGTGCGGCGCGCGGGCGATGCCGTGCTCCCAGGCCAGCGCACCGCTGAGATCCTGCCGCAGATGGTCGTTCTCGACAGGCACGAAGCTGTCGACGGTGAGCTGGCCGAGCGAGACGCCGACGATCAGCGTCTGCTTGCCGCTCCACGGGTCCATGAAGGCGACGCCTTCCGGCGTGTCGACGACGATATAGGCGTGCACCGAATTGCCGCCGAGATCGAGCTTGTCGGTGGCGGGATCGAAGCCCTCGATGCGCCGCTGGCCGGATTCAGGCAGTTCCGCGGAAGTGAGGGTACCGGCCATTCTGTGCTCTCCTCGTCAGGTCGCCGCTCTCACCGGAGCGGCAAAAGAATGCACGAGCCGCTGTCATCATCACCGGGGCACTCCCGGCCACTCGATGAAGGCGGCGCAGAAATCGACGAGTCCGCCAGGCCCACAGGGCCCCCCCTCCCGCAGGGTCAGCGCTCGCGAAAGGCGCGGGCGATCTGGTCCTGCAGCGGCTTGACGAGGTAGTGCAGCGGCGTGCGGTCCTGCGTCTGCACAAACACCTCCGCCTGCATCCCCGGGCTCACCGCCTGCGGGGCGAGCCGCGCCAGTTCCTCGGCGGGTATCGCCACACGCAGCGTGTAGAACACCGCCCCGCTCTGCGGGTCGCGGCTGGTGTCGGCGGAGATGCGCGCCACCGTGCCGGCCAGCTGCGGCGTGGTGCGCTGGTTGAAAGCGTGGATGCGGATCTGCGCCGGCTGGCCGGGCACGATCTGGTCGATATCAGGCGGGTTCACCCGCACCTCCACCTGCAGCGCCTCGCGGGCCGGCACGATCAGCATCGCCGGTTCCGCCGGGCTGATGACGCCGCCCACCGTGTGCACGGCGAGCTGGTGCACGAAGCCGGCGCTCGGCGCCCTTATGTCGACCCGCTTCAGCTGGTCCTCGGCGGCGATGCGGCGCTCGGTGAGTTCGGCCGCCTTGGCCTGGATCTCGCCCAGCTCCTTCATCACCTCTTCGCGCAGCACGTCGTCGATCTCGATCACCTGCAGCCGCGTCTCGGCGATCCGGCCCTCGGCCTGCGCCACCGCCGCGACAAGGCGGCCGCTCTCGCCGTCGAGTTCGGCCGCTTCCCGCTCCAGCGCCGCCTTGCGGCTCAGCGCCACCAGGTTCTTGGCGTAGAGTTCGCGCACGCCCGCCAGTTCCTCGGCGATCAGCACCGCCTGCCGGTCGCGCGCCGCCTGCTGCGCCCGCAGCCCGGCGATCTCGTCCTCCAGCTGGGCGATGCGGCGGGCCAGCTGCGCCTGGCGTCCCGCGCGCGCGGCGCGCCGGGCGGCGAACTGGTTCTGCTCGGAGGCGATCAGCGCCGCGATATCAGGCTCGCCGCCGCGCGCGGCCAGTTCCGGCGCGACCGTGCTCGCGCTGAGCCCGTCGCGCTCGGCCAGCAGCCGGCCGCGCCGGGCGGCGAATTCATCGAGCTGCTGCGTCACCAGCTGGAGATTGGCGCGGGTGATGGTGTCGTCGAGCCGGATCAGCACCGCCCCCTCCTCGACCCGGTCGCCCTCCCGCACGTTCAGCGCGCCGACAATGCCGCCGGTGGCGTGCTGCACCTTCTTCACATTGCCGTCGACGACGAACTGGCCGGAGGCCACCACCGCGCCGGTCAGCGTCGACGTCACCGCCCAGACGCCGATCGTACCGGCGAAGAGCAGCACGGCGGCGCCGCCCAGCAGGGTCAGCCGGCGAAGGGCGGCGCCATGGTCCGAGGGAGAGGCGTTTGTCATGAGGCCACCGCCGGCTTGAGGCCGGGCAGGCCGGCAAGGCGGGACTCACGGGCGAGTTTTGCCAGCACCTCCTCCGCCGGTCCGAAGGCCTGCAGCCGGCCCTCGGCCATCAGCGCCAGCCGGTCGAGCCCGGCGATGGCGCTCTGGCGATGGGTGACGACGATCACGATGCCGCCGCGCGCCCGCACGCCCTGCACCGCCCGCGTCAGCGCGGCGTCGCCCTGGGTGTCGAGGTTGGAATTGGGCTCGTCGAGAACCACGAGAAAGGGCGAGCCATAGAGCGCGCGGGCCAGCCCGATGCGCTGGCGCTGGCCGCCGGAAAGCGCCATCCCGCCCTCGCCGATGCGGGTGTCGTAGCCCTGTTCCAGCCGCAGGATCAGCTCATGCGCTCCCGCCGCCCGCGCCGCCGCGAGGATGGCCTCGGCCGTGGCGTTGGGGACAAAACGGGCGATGTTCTCCGCCACCGTGCCGTCGAACAGTTCGACATCCTGCGGGAGGTAGCCGACATGGCGGCCCAGCGCGTCCGGCGCCCATTGGTCGAGCCGCGCGCCGTCGAGCCGCACCTCGCCCTTGAGCGCGGGCCACACGCCGACCAGCGCCCGCACCAGCGTCGACTTGCCGGAGGCGCTGGGGCCGATGATGCCGAGCCCCTGCCCGGCCTCCAAGTGGAGCGAAACGCCGGTCACGATGGGTGCGGCGCGGCCGGGGGCGGTCACGACAAGCGCCTCCGCCGTGAGCGAGGCGGCCGGCGCCGGCAGCGCGGTGGGCGCGCGCGCGGCCATTGAAGGCGCGTCCAGCAGCTCGGCCAGCCGGCGCTTGCCGAGCCGGGCGGCGATGAAGCCCTTCCAGTTAGCCACCGCGATCTCGATCGGCGCCAGCGCCCGCGAGGTCATGATCGAGGCGGCGATCATCGCCCCGCCGGAAATCTGGTCGTGAATGGCGAGATAGGCGCCGAGCCCCAGCACCGCCGATTGCAGCACCATGCGAAACACCTTGGCGAAGGCGCCGCTGGCCCCGGTGATATCGGCGGCGGCCAGCCAGTCGCCGACATGGCGCCGGTTGACCTCCAGCCACTTGCCGCCGAAGGCTCCGCCCATGCCCATCGCCGTGACCGCCTCGGCATTGCGCCGGCACGCCTCGGCCAGCGCCTCGCGCGCGGCGCGGCTGGCCATCTGCGCCTTGAGGGCCGAACGGCTGGCCCGTTCGCTCGCCAGCGTCAGCGCGACGATGAGGACGCCTCCGCCCAGCGCCAGCAGGCCGAGCCAGGGGTGCAGCAGGAAGCAGCCGGCGAAGAACAGCGGCATCCACGGCATGTCGAACAGCGCGGTGGGGCCCAGCGAGGCGAGAAAGCCCCTGATGTGATCGAGGTCGCGGATCGGCTGCAGCGCCTCGTCGGCGCGCCGTCCGGCCAGCGACAGGCGGCGGGCGGCGGCAAAGGCGAGCGGGGAGATTTGCTCGTCGAAGCGCGCGCCGATCCGCGCCAGCATTTTCACCCGCACCGAATCGAGAAAGCCCTGCAGCGCATAGGCGGCCAGCAGCAGCAGCGACAGGCCGACCAGCGTCGGCACGCTGCGCGCGCTCAGCACCCGGTCATAGACCTGCAGCATGTAGAGCGAACCGGCGAGCATCAACAGGTTGATCACGGCCGAAAACGCCGCCACCGCGAGGAAGGCCGGCCGGCAGGAGGACAGGGCACGGGCAACGGGCGGGACGACCATTCGCAGATCCTGTGAGCGGTGAGCCGCCGGAAAGCCGCAGGCCGCGCGCGAAGCCGCGCCGCATCAGGCCGGCACCACGGTCCGGTCGGCGCGTGCTCTAGGCACCGCGCGGGAAAGATGCCATGGGCTAAGCACTCCGGCACCGCCGCGACGCCTGCGACTCGATGAACGGGGCGCAGAAATCGACGAGCCTGCCGGCGGTCCCGCCCCGCCCTCCCTGCCTGTGATCCTGCCCTGTCCCCGGAGCCCTTCAGGTGAGCACCCTGCCCCTGCCTATCGCTGCGCCCGGCGCGCGGTGGCGCCTTGGTTCCTTCGCCCGGATCCAGATCGCCGGCTGGGGCCTGTTCACCCTTGTCGATCTGGTGAACCGGCAGATCACCTATCAGGACCTCACCGCCGCGCTGTCGATGAGCGGGCTGGCTTTTCTCCTGCTTGTGGGCCTCTCGACGGTGCTCGGCCGCATCTATGACGGCGCCTTCGCCGGCGCGGTGCTCGGCCCGCGCATCTTCGGGGTGCTGGTGCTGTTCTCCAGCGCGGCCTCGGCGCTGGTGGTCGCGGCCACCATGCTGGCGCGCCAGCTTTTCGACTGGGCGATTCCGGACTGGGGGGCGCTGGAGGAGATCGCGCTGCCCTTCACCCATTACGCGGTGGCGCTGACCGGCTGGAGCCTCCTGTTCTTCTGGTTGCGCGCCGATCGCCAGCGCCAGGCCGCGCACGCCGCCGCGCTCACCGCCGAGACCCAGATGCTCGCGGCGAAGGCCGAGGCGCTCGCCGCCGAGATCCAGCACTTGCGGCTGCAGATCAACCCGCATTTCCTGTTCAACGCGCTGAACGGCATCGCCGAGGAAGTGCCCGAGCATCCCGATGCAGCGCTGGCGATGCTGCGCGATCTCACCGATTATCTCCGCCATGTCCTCGCCGGCATCCGCACGCCCATGGTGCCGGTGGAGGAGGAGGTCGCGGCGCTGCTGGCCTATCTCAGGATCCAGCAGGCGAGGTTCGGCGGCCGGCTGCGCGTGCGGGTGGAAATGGACCCGGCCATTGCCGGCCGGCGCCTTCCCAACAGCCTGCTCCAGCCGCTCGCCGAGAACGCCGTGGAGCATGGCGACCGCTCGCAGGTGCTGGAGCTTGCCGTCCATGTCGCGCTGGAGGGCGAGACCCTGCGCGTCGATCTCACCAATACCGGCCGGCTGGAGCCCGCCCATCGCCTGCGCGCCGGGCATGGGCTCGGCCTCGCCAATCTACGCCGCCGGCTTGACGTTCATTATCCCGGCCGGCACGCCTTCGATCTCCGGGAGATCGAGGGCGGACAGGTCGTCGCCACGCTGCGGATCGAGGGGGACATGTGCTCCGCGTCCTGATCGCCGATGACGAACCGCTGGCCCGCCGCGCTTTGCGCCGCCTGCTCGCCCCGCATGAAGATGTCGAGATTGTCGGCGAGGCCGACAGCGTCGCACAGGCGATGGAGCTGATCGCCCGTCTGCACCCCGACCTGATCCTGCTCGACATCGCGTTCAACGGCGCCGACGGTTTCGACCTGCTCACCGGCATGGCTGCTCCGCCCCGGGTGATTTTCGTCACCGCCTATGCGGAATATGCCGTCGATGCCTTCGCGGTGGAAGCGATCGACTATCTGCTCAAGCCCGTGGCGCAGCCCCGGCTCGACGCGGCGCTCGACCGGGCGCGCCGCCTCCTCGCGCCGCCGCCAAAGGAGCCCGCCACCCTCGAACTGCGGGCGCCCGGACGGCTGCTGCGCTGCGCGCCCGGCGATATTCTCGCCATCGAGGCGGAGGGCGATTTCAGCCGCGTGCACGTGACCGACCAGCCGCCGCTGATGATCCTGCGCAATATCGGGCATTTCGAGGCTCTGCTGCCCTGCCCGCCCTTCCTGCGCGCCGGCCGCTCCATCCTGGTCAATTGCGCCCGCGTCCGCAGTCTCGACATGCGCTCGCGCGACGAGGTCAGGCTCACCCTGGTCGGCAAGGCCGAGCCGATCACCCTCGGCCGCGCCGCGGCCGGCCGGCTGAAACAGGCGCTCGCCGCAAGGCTGCCTCCTGCCCGCGCGTGACCCGGGGGACCCGGCCTGTCCGCCCTCGCCCGAGATCAGCGTAGAGGTCCTTCCGTCGAGCCGACGCGCCCTCTGGGTGCCCGGGTCGAGCCCGGGCATGAGGGAGGGGGGATTGTGCCGCGCGAAACGCCCCGCCCCCATCCAACATCACCCTCATCCCCGGGCGTGACCCGGGGGACCCGGCCTGTCCGCCCTCACACGAGATCAGCGTAGAGGTCCCGCCAGTCGGGATTGTCGTGCTCGATAAGCGCGAGCTCCCAGCGACGGGGCCAATGCTTGATGTTCTTCTCGCGCTGGATCGCCGCCACGGCCGTGTCATGCGGCTCGGCGAAGACGAGGAGTTTCACCGCATAGCGATCGGTGAACCCGCCGAACAGCCCGGTGCGATGCTCATGCACGCGCTTGGGCAGGTCACGTGTCACGCCGACATACAGTGTGCCATTGCGCTGGCTGGCGAGGATGTAGACCCAGTGCGGACCCATTGCCCCCTTCTCTGTCCCCTCATCCCCGGGCTTGACCCGGGCACCCAGCCTTTTCGTCACCGCAGCACATCATCTCACATTCCGCCCATCGGTCCGGCCTGAAGTCTGGGTGCCCGGGTCGAGCCCGGGCATGAGGGAAAAATGGGGGGCCTTGGCCGAGCGCGAACGCGCCCCGTGCCGACCACGTCCCCTCATCCCCGGACACGAGGCACGGCCCTCAGCCCACCGCCGCCTCGACAATCCCCGCCAGCGCCGGCGCGTCCATCGGGAAGCCGGCCTCGATCCAGGCTTCCTCGGCCCGCTTCAGCGCCGCCCCCAACTCGGGGCCGGGGGCCATGCCGCGCTTGAGGAAATCGCCGGCCTTCAGCGGAAATGCCGGGATCGGCCAGTCGGCGGCGATCGCCGCCAGCGCGCGCCAGCCTTCATCGTCCAGCGGCGCGCCGGCGCGGGCGAAGGCGATCAGCGCCCGGTCCTGAAAAGCGTCGCGGCCCATGCGGTACAAAAATGCCTTCTGCCCCTTCTCGCACATGCCGGGCGTCGGCGCCGGGCCGGCGAGCGCCTCCAGCCGCGTGGCCTCGGCATTGGACAGCCGCAGCCCCGCGCGCAGCGCCTGTGCCTCGCTTGCCTCGCGCACCGTGAGCGCGCCGAGCCGGCGCACCGCGTCCGGGGCGAGGCCCAGCGCGGCTTCCACCTCGGCGAGGCGGACGAAGGCGGGCACGTCGCCCTCGCGCCCCAGAACCGGCGCCAGCAGGCCGGCCTGCTGCATCTGCGCCAGCGTCTCGGCCGCGCGGGGAGCGACGAGGAGCTTCATCAGTTCGGCCCGCACCCGCTCGCGCGAGAGCCGGTCCAGCCCCTCGCGGTTGCGGATGGCGGCTGCCAGCGCCGGCGGGTCGAGCGGGCCCCGGCCGAAGGCGGCGTGAAATCGGAACAGCCGCAGGATGCGTAAGTAGTCCTCGCGGATGCGGGTGTCGGCATCGCCGATGAAGCGCACGCACCCCGCCTTCGCGTCCGCCGCGCCATCGACGAGGTCGACCAGCTCGCCGGACCGGGTGAGGTAGAGCGCGTTCATGGTGAAGTCGCGCCGGCGCGCGTCCTGCGCCCAGCTGCGGCCGAAGACGACGCGGGCGCGCCGCCCGTCGGTCTCCACATCCTCGCGCAGCGTCGTCACTTCATAGGGCTCGCCATCGGCGATCACCGTCACCGTGCCGTGCTCGATGCCGGTCGGCACCGGCTTCAGCCCGGCGGCCTTCGCCCTCGCCGTCACCTCTTCCGGCAGGGCCGTGGTGGCGATGTCGATATCGGAGCGCAGCCCGCGCCCGATCAGCCAGTCGCGCACCGCCCCGCCGACGATGCGCGCTTCCTCGCCATCGCCATCCAGCGCGGCCAGCACGCGGGCAAGGCCGGGGCGGCCCTCAACGAGAGGGTTCATTCGATATGCCCCGGCACCATCACGCCGTCCTGCCAGGTCGGCGGCACATAGCGGCCGGTGGTCGGCCCGCGCGAAGAGGATTCCATCACCACGAGGCTGCCCGCCACCAGCAGCACGGCGATGATCGAGCAGACGATCATCGCCCGCAGCGACCAGCCGGAAAGCCAGGAATCGACCTTTCGGCCGTAGCGCAGATAGAGCGCGAAGGCGAGGAAGGGCAGGACGAACAGCGCCAGCTGGGCGAGAATGCGGGCCATCAGACGTAGATCCTCTCATAGAGGCTGCGCAGAATGCCCGCGGTGATGCCCCAGATGCGGCGCTTCTCAAAGGTCATGGCGTGGAAGGTCCGCACCATGCCGAGCCATTCGCGGCTCTCGCGCTGGTGGTTGCCGTCATTCATCAGGAAATCGAGCGGCACCTCGAAGGCCTCGTCCACCTCTCCCGGGTTCAGCGTCAGGCCGAAATCGGGCTGCACCAGCCCGACCACCGGAATGATGCGGTAGCCGGTGCGGGCGAGATAGGCGTCGAGATAGCCGAGCGGCGCGACAAGGCCGGGCGCCAGCCCCACCTCCTCCTGCGCCTCGCGCAGCGCCGTGCCGAGCGGGCCGTCATCTTCCGGATCGATCTTGCCGCCGGGAAAGGCGATCTGTGCCGCGTGGCTGGAGAGATGCGCCGAGCGCAGCGTCAGCAGCACGGTCGGCCGTTCGCGGGCGATGATCGGCACCAGCACCGCCGCACCGCGCACCGGGCGGGCATCGACCAGCGCGCGGAATTCCGGCGTCAGCTCATGGTCGCCGCGCACCGGGTCGCCATGGAGGTCCGGCACGGCGAGCAGGCGGGTGCGGGCACGGGCGAGGAAATCGCCGAGATCGAGCGGCGCCGCGTCGGTCGCGCCCGGCGTCGTCAGCACGTTGGCAGGCACGGCGTTCATCCCTCCTCCTTCGGCGTCCCGGCGGGCGCCAGGGCGAAAAACGCCCCGCCCGAGGCGACGCCGAACACGGGCCGCCCTTCTACCACGCGCTCCTCCGCCCGCTCGGCGAGATCGAGGAATACGGCCCGCGTCAGCCGCGCCCACAGGCCGCGACGCACATACAGATAGGGTCGCGGCTCGCCATCCGCCCGTGTTTCCACCCGCAGCGGATGGTCGCGGTCGCACGGCACGAGGTCGTCCAGATTGGTGCGGAAGACGAGGCGCGGCTCGCCGTCGCCCGGCTCCACCGCCATCTCGACGGCGAGGAAAGGCGCGTCCTCCACCGTGATGCCGAGCTTTTCCACCGGCGTCACCAGCACATGGCGCGTCCCCTCGGCCCGCAGCACCGAGGCGAACAGGCGCACCAGCGCCGGCCGGAGGATGGGCCGGCCCTCATGGTGCCACACCCCTTCGCGGTCGATCACGATGTCGATTTCGCCACAATCGGGCGGATTCCACCGCTCCAGCGGCGGCAGGGCCCGCTCCGCCCCGTTTCCCACCGCGCGCACCAATTCGTCAAATCGGCCGGAAACCGCTGAATTCATGAACCAATCCGTGTCACACAGCCGCAATCGCGCAGTCGTGATCCCCCGCCCGATAGTCGACGCGGTTGCAAGATAGCGTAAGCTCGGTCCTTCGGAAGCCCATGCCGGCACGCGAGTCCCGACCAGTGGAATTGCGGATGGTGCATTGCAATCGTATTGTTGCAACGCACAATGCCGGAGGACGGAAAAGACAGAACGTCTCGCGGCACGCCCGGCAGGGCGGTGTGGAGCGCGGGATTTGGGATTGCAGGAGCACGGCATGACGTCCGCCACCGGCGAGAATTTCGAATCCCTCGATGACATGATCATCCGCACGGCGGAATCCACCGCCGCCAATGTGCGCGCCGCCCGTGCCGGCATCGGCGCGGTCATTTTCGGCCAGGAGGCGGTGGTGGAGCGCACGCTCATCACCCTGCTGTCCGGCGGCCACGGCCTCTTGGTCGGCGTGCCCGGCCTCGCCAAGACCAAGCTGGTGGAAACGCTCGGCGTGGTGCTGGGTCTCGACGCCCGCCGCGTGCAGTTCACCCCCGACCTCATGCCCTCCGACATTCTCGGCGCCGAGGTGCTGGAGGAAAGCGCGGGCGGGCGCCGCTCCTTCCGCTTCATTCCCGGCCCGGTCTTCGCCCAGCTATTGATGGCGGACGAGATCAACCGCGCCTCGCCCCGCACCCAGTCGGCGCTGCTGCAGTCGATGCAGGAAGGCCATGTCACCGTCGCCGGCGTGCGCCATGATCTGCCCAAGCCGTTCCACGTGCTGGCGACGCAGAACCCGCTGGAGCAGGAGGGCACCTATCCGCTGCCCGAAGCCCAGCTCGACCGCTTCCTGATGGAAATCGACGTCGATTACCCCGACCGCGATTCCGAGCGGAAAATCCTGTTCGACACCACAAGCGCTGAGGAAACCAAGCCGCGCGCGGTGATGAACGCGGAAGAGCTCGCCGCCGCTCAGCGTCTGGTGCGCCGCCTGCCGGTGGGCGAATCCGTGGTCGAGGCCATCCTCACCCTCGTCCGCTCCGCCCGTCCGGGCTCGGAGGCCGGCGATCTCTCCAAGTTCATCTCCTGGGGCCCCGGCCCGCGCGCCTCGCAATCGCTGATGCTCGCGGTGCGCGCCCGCGCGCTGCTGGACGGGCGCTATGCCCCCTCGATCGACGACGTGGTGGCGCTGGCCGAGCCGATCCTCAAGCACCGCATGGCGCTCACCTTCGCCGCCCGCGCCGATGGCGAGACGGTGCCGGGGGTGATCGCCAAGCTGGCCAAGCGCATCGGCTGAACCTGTTTAACCGCGGCGCGAGCCGCAGACCATTACCCGCGGCATACGCCGCCAACCGTGTGACGGAGACCTGACCGGGTGGAGTTCGAGGCCGATACCGCCGTGCGAAGCGCCGCGCAGGATGCCGCCGGCCTCATCGCCGCCATGCCGCGGCTGGTGCTGGAGGCGCGCCGCATCGCGGCCAGCGTCTATCACGGCCTGCACGGGCGCCGCCGCGCCGGCACCGGCGAGAATTTCTGGCAGTACCGCCGCTTCAACGATGGCGAGCCGTCGAACCGTGTCGACTGGCGCCGCTCCGCCCGCGACGATCATCTGTATGTGCGCGAGCGTGAATGGGAGGCCGCCCACACGGTGTGGATCTGGCCGGACCTTTCGGCCTCCATGGTGTTCGCCTCGCCTTTGGTGTGGGAGACCAAGCGCGACCGGGCGCTGGTGCTGGCCTTTGCCCTTGCTGAACTGCTCGTGCGCGGCGGTGAGCGCGTCGGCATTCCCGGCGTCATGAACCCGTCCGCCTCGCGCCGCATCGTCGAGAAGATGGCGGAATCGCTCATCCACGCCGCAAGCCTGCCGCAGAGCCTGCCGCCCGCCTTCGCGCCCTCGCCGCTGGCCGAGGTGGTGCTGCTTGGCGACCTGTGGAGCCCGACGCGGGAGGTGGTGACGAGCCTTGCCGGCCTCGCCTCGTCCGGCGCGCATGGCCATGTGGTGCAGGTCTGCGATCCGGCGGAAGAAACCTTCCCCTATTCCGGCCGGGTCGAGTTCCGCGAGCCGGAAAGCGGCGCGACGCTGACCATCGGCCGCGCCGAGACGGTGCGGGCGGACTATGTCGCCCGCGTCGCCACCCATCGCGAGGCCATCCGCCGCGAGGCCGAGCGCCGCACCTGGAGCTTCCTCGTCCACCGCACCGACCGGCCGGCCAGCGAAGTGCTGCTGGCGCTGCATGCGCGCATGAGCGGGGGCCATGGCGCCGTGCCGCCCCGCGAGGGCGCCGCCGTCGACGGTGCCGACCAGACGGGACACGCGGCATGAACCTGTTCGGGCTGCCCCTCGCCTTCGCCACCCCGCTGCTGCTGACCGCGCTCGCCGCCCTGCCGCTGCTGTGGTTCCTGCTGCGCCTGGTACCGCCGCGCCCGCGCAAGATCGCCTTCGCGCCGATGCGCCTCCTGCTCGACATTCCGCCGAAGGAGGAAACCCCGGCCCGCACGCCGTGGTGGCTCACCGTGCTGCGGCTGCTGTTGGCGGCCATCATCATTCTCGCCGCCGCCGGCCCGATCTGGAATCCGCCGGTCGCCGGCCCGGCCTCTTCAGGCCCGGTGGCGCTGCTGATCGATTCCGGCTGGCCGGCCGCCGCGGGCTGGGCCCCCCCCGCCGCGCCAGCGCCGAGGGCGTGGTCGCCGATGCCGATCTCGAAGGGCGCGGAATCATCCTCATTCCCACCGGCGAGCCGCCGCTGGAACCGCGCGTAATGGCGCCGAACGAGGCGCGCGAGCGCCTGCGCACCCTTTCCCCCGTGCCCTTCGTGCCCGACCGCGCCGCCGCCTTCGCCAGCCTCGGCAAGGCGCTGGCCGCCGCCCCGCAGGCGAGCGTGATCTATCTCTCCGATGGCGTGGCGCTTGACGGCCCCGGCGCCGCCCCGGCCGAGCTGCTGGCCATCACAGGCAATCGCCCGCTGACCACGCTGGTCGACGGGGTGAACGAGCCGCTGGCGCTGGCCGGCGCCGACAATGCGGTGGATGCGCTCACCGTGAAGGTGCTGCGCGCCGACCGCCAGACCGTGCCGCGCGCCGGCGTGGTGCGCGCATTCGACATGCGCGGCCTGCCGCTCGGCGAGGCGCCCTTCGCCTTCGAGCCCGGCGCCACCGAGAGCGAGGCGCGCTTCGACCTGCCGGTGGAGATCCGCAACGAGGTCGCCCGGCTCGACATACGCGACGAGGCCTCCGCCGGCGCGGTGCAGCTGCTCGACAAGCGCTGGCGCCGCCGCGCGGTGGGCGTCGTCTCCGGCGTCGCCGCCGACCAGCGCCAGCCTCTGCTCGCGCCCTCCTATTACCTCACCCGCGCGCTCGCCCCTTTCGCCGATATCCGCGCCGCCGAGGGCGCCTCCACCGCCGAGGCGGTGGACCGCTTCATCGAGCAGAAGCTGCCGGTCATCATCCTCTCCGATGTCGGCACGCTGCCGCCGGAAACGCAGGCCCGCCTGTCACGCTGGGTCGAGGGCGGCGGCGTGCTCATCCGCTTCGCCGGCCCCCGCCTCGCCAATGGCTCGGACGAGCTTGTCCCCGTCACGCTGCGGCGCGGCGGCCGGGTGCTCGGCGGCTCGCTGTCCTGGGAACAGCCGCAATCGCTCGGCGGCTTTTCCACTGAGGGCCCGTTCCGCGACGTGCCGGTGCCGGACGACATCACCGTCAACCGGCAGGTGCTGGCCGAGCCGGACGGGCTGCTCGGCGCCCGCACCTGGGCCACCCTTTCCGACGGCACGCCCCTCGTCACCGGCGAGCGGCGCGGCGCCGGCACGCTGGCGCTGTTCCATGTCACCGCCGACACCTCCTGGTCGAACCTGCCGATCTCGGGCGCCTTCGTCGAGATGCTGCGCCGGGTGGTGGCGCTCGGCGGCTCCACCGCCAGCGAGGTGGCGGTGGACGCGGCCGGCGGGCCGGTGCTGAACGGCGAGACGCTCGCGCCCACCCGCCTGCTCGACGGCTTCGGCGCCTTCCGCCCCAGCATGCCGACCGCCAAGGCGATCCCCGTCGGCTATCGCGGCCGCGCCATCGCCGACCATCCGCCCGGCTTCTACGGCCCGCCGGACGGGCTGGTGGCGGTCAACGCCCTGCTGCCGCGCGACACGCTGGTGCCGCTCGATCTCTCAAGCCTTGGCCGGCTGGAGCCCTACCGCGACAGCACCCCGCGCGACCTGCGCGCCCCGCTGCTGGTGGCGCTGCTCGCCCTGCTGCTGGTCGATGCGCTGATCGTGTTCCTGCTCGCCGGCGGCGTCTCCCGCCTCACCGCCCGCCGGGCGGCCAAGGGCGCCACCGGCGGGGCTGCCGCCCTCCTGCTGGCGCTCGGCCTCGCCGCCCTGCTGCCGCCGGGCGCGCAGGCCCAGCCCCAAAAGCTGACGCAACCGCTCGCCCAAAGCGCGCCGGCCACCACCGCGCCGGCCACCGCCGCCGTGCCAGACAAGCCGATGACGCAGAGCGAGATCGACTTCGCCATCCAGGCCACCAATTCCACCCGCCTCGCCTATGTCGTGACCGGCGATGCCGAGACCGACGCCATCAGCCGCGCCGGGCTGAAGGGGCTGACTGACTTTCTCGGCGAGCGCACGGCGCTGGAGGCCGGCGAGCCGATGGGCGTCAACCTCGCCACCGACGAACTCTCCTTCTTCCCGCTGATCTACTGGCCGATCGTCCCCGGCAGCGAGCGCCCGAGCGCGCAGACGCTGGCCCGTGTCGACGCTTTCATGAAGCAGGGCGGCACCGTCATCTTCGACACCCGCGACGCCGAAACCACCCTGCCCGGCTCCAATGGCGCCGGCTCGCCGGCCAACGCGACGCTGCGCGCCATACTCGAAGGCCTCGACATTCCCGAGCTGGAGCCGGTGCCGCGCGACCACGTGCTCACCAAGGCGTTCTTCCTGCTGCGCGATTTCCCCGGCCGCTTCACCGGCGGCACCACCTGGGTGGAGGCGCTGCCGGCCGCCGACGAGGCGGAGGAACGCCCCGCCCGCGCCGGCGACGGCGTCTCGCCCGTGGTCATCACCTCGAACGACCTCGCCGGCGCCTGGGCGCTGGACGATGTCGGCCAGCCCATGCTGCCGGTCTCCGATGGCGGCCCGCGCCAGCGCGAACTCGCCTTCCGCGCCGGCGCCAACCTCGTGATGTATGTGCTCACCGGCAACTACAAGGCCGACCAGGTGCATGTGCCGGCGCTGCTGGAAAGGCTGGGCCAGTGAGTTGTTCTCAGGTCATCCGGCCCACCTGCCTCTTCCCGTCGGGGAGAGGTGGCCCGCGCAGCGGGTCGGTGAGGGGCGACGACGCGGCCGGTGGGCGTAGCCCCCTCTCCCCATCCCTCTCCCCCGCGGGGAGAGGGGGTAACACCCGCGCCGACGGATGCCTCCCATGAATCTCGGCCTCGCTTTCGATCCGCTGATCCCGCTGCCCTGGCTGATCGCCGCGGCGGTGATCGCCAGCGCGGTGGCGCTTTTGGTGATCGTCTCGCGCACCCGTGGCTCGCTGCTGCGGGCGCTGGCGATCACGCTGGCCGTGCTGGCGCTGGCTAACCCTTCCCTCACCCGCGAGGAGCGCGAGCCGCTCTCCACCGTGGTCGCCGTCGTCGTCGACCAGAGCGCCAGCCAGGATTTCGGCGAGCGCACGCAGATGACTCAGGCCGCCCGCGCCGAGCTCGACACCCGCCTCGCCCGGCTGAAGGAACAGGGCGCCGAAATCCGCTTCATCGACGCCGGCGGCGGCGCCGGCGAGGTGGACGGCACCCGCCTGTTCACCGCCCTTTCCGCTGGCCTCGCCGATGTGCCGCCCGAGCGGGTGGCCGGCGCCATCTTCCTCACCGACGGGCGGGTGCACGACATCCCCGCCACCATCGCCGCGCTCGGCTTCCACGCGCCGGTGCACGCCATCATTTCCGGCCAGGAGGGCGAGCGCGACCGCCGCGTGGCGCTCACCTCCACCCCGCGCTTCGGCATTGTCGGGCAGAACCAGACCATCGGCTACAAGGTCGAGGATGAGGGCGCGCCCGCAGGCGCGCGGGTTTCCGTCACCGTGCGCCGCGATGGCGAGGTGGTGGCCCGCCCCATCGTCACATCAGGCCAGCCGGCCGAGATCGAGGTCGAGATCACCCATGCGGGGGCCAACATCGTCGAGATCGAGGCCGCCGGCCTTGAGGGCGAGCTGACCGCCGTCAACAACCGCGCCGCCGTCTCCATCGACGGGGTGCGCGACAAGCTGCGGGTGCTGCTGGTGTCAGGCGAGCCGCATGTGGGCGAGCGCACCTGGCGCAACCTGTTGAAATCAGACGCCAATGTCGACCTCGTCCATTTCACCATCCTGCGCCCGCCGGAAAAGCAGGACGGCACGCCGATCAATGAATTGTCGCTGATCGCCTTCCCCACCCGCGAGCTGTTCCAGCAGAAGATCAAGGAATTCGATCTGATCATCTTCGACCGCTACGCCCAGCAGGGCGTGCTGCCGATGATCTATTTCGACAATATCGTGCGCTATGTGGAGGAAGGCGGCGCGCTGCTGGTCGCCGCCGGCACCGATTATATCTCCGACGGCTCGGTCTATTACACCCCGCTGGATTCCATCCTGCCCGCCGGCCCCACCGGGCAGATGACCGAAACACCCTATCGCCCGCTGCTCACCGAGGCCGGCCAGCGCCACCCCGTCACCCGCGCCTTGCCGGGCTCGGAGAGCGACCCGCCGGCCTGGTCGCGCTTCTTCCGCCTGGTCGATACCGATGTCGCGCGCGGCACCAGCGTGATGGACGGGCCGAACGGCAAGCCCGTCGTGCTGCTCGACCGCGTCGGCGAAGGCCGGGTGGCGCTGCTGCTGTCCGATCATTTCTGGCTGTGGGCGCGCGGCTATGAGGGCGGCGGGCCGCATATCGATCTGCTGCGCCGGCTGTCGCACTGGCTGATGAAGGAGCCGGACCTGGAGGAGGAGCGCCTGCGCATGGTCGCCCAGGGCGGCGATCTCATGGTCGAGCGCCAGACCATGGGCGACAGCGCCCCGCCTGTCACCATCACCACTCCCACCGGCGCCACGCGGCGGGTGACGCTGGAGCCCGCCGCGCCCGGGCTGTTCCGCGTCAGCTTCCCCGCCGACATGCTCGGCCTGTGGCGCGCCACCGACGGCACCCACACCGCGCTGGTCAATGTCGGCCCGCTCAACCCGCGCGAATTCGCCGAGGTGACGTCGACGACGCAGGCGCTGCGCCCGACCGTCGAGGCGACAGGCGGCGGCGTCTGGCGCATGGCGGACCTCGCCGGCTTTGTGCCGCGCGTCATCGCCGTGCGCTCGGGCGAGCGCTTCGCCGGCGAGGACTGGATGGGCCTTGCCATGCGGGAGGTGTCTGTCGTGCGCGGGCTCGGCCTGTTCCCGCTCTTCGCCGGCCTGTCCGGCCTGCTGATCCTGCTCGCCGGCGTCGCCGCCGCCTGGGCCCGCGAGGGCCGGTAAGCCCTCTCCCAGGGCGCGAGGGGCGGTGAGCCCCTCCCGCCCGTGTGACTTCCCGCCCTTGTGACTGGGCCGGGGCAGCGCGCGCCCTAATGTCAGGCGTCCCATCCTCCCTCAGGACCGGGCTTGACCCGGCCACCCCGACTTTGCCGCTGCCAAGACTTTGCCGCTGCCAAGACTTTGCCGCTGCCAAGACTTTGCCGCTGCCAAGACTTTGCCGCTGCCAAGACCTGCGGCGAAGCCTCGGGAGCCTGACCAGGAGATCCCACCGCGTGAATCCCGTCCGCCTGTGCCTGTCCGCCGCGCTTGTCAGCCTGAGCACGCTCGCCCTCGCCGACACTCCCCCGACCTATGGCCCGCAGCTGGAAGGCTTCGCCTATCCGTTCGAGGTGAAGCGCTTTGACCTCGCCTCGCAGGGCAAGGCGCTGAGCATGGCCTATATGGACGTGGCGCCGACCACCACACCCAACGGGCGCACCGTCGTGCTGCTGCACGGCAAGAATTTCTGCGGCGCGACCTGGGAAGACACGATCCGGGCACTGGCCGGCGCCGGCTACCGCGTGATCGCCCCCGACCAGATCGGCTTCTGCGCCTCCTCGAAGCCGGAGGGCTACCAGTTCAGCCTGAATCAGCTGGCCGACAACACCCATCAGCTGCTCGCCGCGCTCGGCATCGAGAAGGCTGCGATCATGGGCCATTCCATGGGCGGCATGCTGGCGGCGCGCTACGCCCTCGCCTTTCCCACCGCGACGGAAAAGCTGGTTCTGGTCAATCCGATCGGGCTGGAGGACTGGCAGGCCAAGGGCGTGCCCTATGCCACGATCGACCAGCTCTACCAGAACGAGCTGAAAACGAGCTTCGAGCGCATCAAGGCCTACCAGCTGAAATTCTACTATAACGGCCAGTGGAAGCCGAAGTACGACCGCTGGGTCGCCATGTCGGCCGGGCTCGCCGGCGGGCCGGGCAAGGAAATCGTCGCCTGGAACCAGGCGCAGACCTCCGACATGATCTTCACCCAGCCGGTGGTGCACGAATTCGGCAACATCGCCGTGCCGACGCTGCTGTTCATCGGCACCAATGACAAGACCGCCCCCGGCGCCAACCGCGCGTCAAAGGAAGTGGCGCAGTCGCTCGGCAACTACGCGGAACTCGGCAAGCAGACCGCGAAGGCCATCCCCGGCGCCCGGCTGATCGAGTTCGACGGCCTCGGCCATTCGCCGCAGGTCGAGGCGCCGGAGGCGTTCCACAAGGCGCTGCTCGGCGCCTTGTGAGGCGCGGACCGCGTCGCCGGCTGCGCTACGCGCTTTCCTGAACCGCCGCCGGGGCGAAGGCCCTGCGCACCGGCCCGCGCACGGCGTCCATCGGCGTGGCGTCGAGCGGGCACACCAGCACGCGGGCGGGGTCCACCGGGCCGGGCAGGCTCACCTGCCCGCGCGGCACGCGCTGGAAGCCCATGCGGCCATAATAGGGCTCGTCGCCCACCAGCAGCACCAGCCGCGCCGCGCCTTCGCCCTGCGCCAGCGCCTTCGCCGCCTCCAGCGCCCGCTCCACCAGCCGCCGGCCGATGCCGTGCGAGCGGAAGGGCGGCTCCACGGTCAGCGGGCCGAGCAGCAGCGCGGGAACCGTGCCGATAAGGATCGGCGTCATCCGCACCGAGCCGACCAGCATGGTGCCGATAGAGGCGGTGAAGGAAAGGTCGTGCCGGTGCGGGTTGTTCTCGCGCAGCCGGAAGGCGGTGCGGGCATAGCGGCCGGGGCCGAAGGTGCGGGCGATCAGCCGCTCGATGGCGGCATCGTCGGCGGGCGTCTCGGGAAGCAGGGAAATGGAAAGCTCGGTCATCGGGTTTCTCGGCGCTCAGGGTCGGCAGGCCGCCGCACCGAGCCACCGCGCATCACGGCTCTCAGCGGGCAGCAACGGGCAGGCACGCGCGCCTGCTGGCGCGGCGGGCTCGCTCGTCTCGTCGTCGCTGGGCCGGCAACCGGAACATCGGGCTTTCCTCGATCGGACGCGCCCGATAGCACGGACGGCGCGCGAGGTCGAGCGTTGCCGGGCCCGCGCCGGATGGATTAGCCTCAGCACCATCATGACCGCGCCCGACATCCGCCTCCTCTCCGCCGACCCCGCCACCATCGACGCCCTCGCCGCCCTGCTCATCGAGACGGTGGCCGGCGGCGGCTCGGTCGGCTTCATGCACCCGCTGGCGCCTGAAAAGGCCCGCGCCTTCGCCCGCGCCAGCCTGGCGGCGGCCGCACGCGGCCAGCGGCTGGTGCTCGGCGCCTTCATCGACGGCGCGCTCGCCAGCACGGTGACGCTGGTTCTCGCCCTGCCGGAGAACCAGCCGCACCGCGCCGAGATCGCCAAGATGATGACCCACCCGGCTTTTCGCGGCCGTGGCCTTGCCCGCGCGCTGCTCATCGAGGCCGAGCGGCAGGCGGTGGCGCAGGGGCGCACAATGCTGGTGCTCGACACCGCCGAAGAAGAGGGTGCCGCCGGCCTTTATGAGAAGCACGGCTTCCAGCCCGCCGGCCGCCTGCCCGATTACGCGCTGAAGCCGCAGGGCGGGCTCACCGCGACGCTGCTCTATTTCAAGCGGATCGGCTGAGCCCACAGGGCATCCGCGCAAGACCACCCTGCCCGGTGTGCAAACGGGAAAACTGGCCAGCCGCCCGCCGCGCCCTATTGTCAGGGGCACACAGGGAGAGCGCGCATGGGACTGCTGGTCGACGGCCAATGGGTCGACAAATGGTACGACACCAAGAGCACGGGCGGGCGCTTCGAGCGCACCGTGACGCGCTTCCGCAACTGGATCACCGCTGACGGCGCGCCCGGCCCTTCCGGCGAGGGCGGCTTTCCCGCCGAGGCCGGGCGCTATCACCTCTATGTCTCGCTCGCCTGCCCCTGGGCCCACCGCACCCTCATCATGCGGGCGCTGAAGGGTCTGGAGGAGGTTATCTCCGTCTCGGTGGTCGACCCGTTCATGGGCGCGGAAGGCTGGGTGTTCGCCGACCATGCCGAGCGCCGTAGCGAAGGCGCCACCACCGATGGCGTGCTCGGCAAGCAGCGGCTTTATGAGGTCTACCTCGCCGCCGACCCCGCCTTTTCCGGCCGCGTCACCGTGCCGGTGCTGTGGGACAAGACGCGCGGCACCATTGTGAGCAACGAGTCGGCGGAGATCATCCGCATGCTCAACTCGGCCTTCGCCGCCTTCACGGACGACCGGCACGACTACTACCCGCCCGCCCTCGCCGGCGAGATCGACGCGCTGAACGCCCGGGTCTATGACGCGGTGAATAACGGCGTCTACAAGGCCGGCTTCGCCACCACGCAGGACGCCTATGAGGAGGCCGTCACCGCCCTGTTCAAGGAGCTGGACGCGCTGGAAGCTCGCCTTGAGGGCCGCGACTGGCTGCTGGGCGAGGCGCTGACCGAGGCCGATATCCGCCTGTTCACCACGCTGATCCGCTTCGATCCGGTCTATGTCGGCCACTTCAAGTGCAACATCCGCCGGATTTTCGACTACCCGAACCTGTCGCGCTTCGTGAAGGCGTTTTACGCGCTGCCGGGGGTCGCCGGCACGGTGAACCTCACCCACATCAAGCGGCACTATTACGAGAGCCACAAAACCATCAACCCGACCGCGGTGGTGCCGGTGGGGCCGGAGGTTTGGTGGGAGTGAGGACCCCCCCTCACTTCCCGTCGAACCACGCCTTCCACTGCGGCACGGCGGTGGCGAAGGTGCCGCGATGGGTGGTCTTGCCGGTGGAGATCGCCTCCACCTGCATGTTGCCGGCGCCCATCGCCCGCTGATAGGTCTGCGCCAGCTGGCCGAGGCCGGTGCTGATCACCTCGTCGGTCTCGCCATAATAGTTGCGCACCGGCGTCTTGATCACCCAGCGATAGGCATTGGTGGCCAGCGCGATCCGGCCATAGGCCGAGTTGGCGAAGTATTGCGGATCGAAATAGGCCGGCCGGATCAGCGTGGTGATGTCGGTCGGAATGTCGGCGACATTGAACGTCTCGCGCATATAGGCCTTGCGCGTCACCTCGTAATATTCATCGGCGATCAGCGCCCGCGCCAGCCCGGGCAGGCCGTAATAATTCTCGTAGGAAAACGCCGAGAGGATGAACAGCGACATCACCCAGGTGGCGTCCAGCGGGCGGGGAAAGTCGAGAAAGCCGCTCAGCGCCACATAGACATCGACCGGCGCGCTGGCGGTGGCTGCCGCATTCACCGCGATGCCGTCGGCCTCCAGCTTCTCCAGCAGCGCCATGGTGACGAAGCCGCCCTGCGACCAGCCGGCGAGGAACAGCTTCGGGCTGGCGAGCTTCATCGCCTCAAGCACGCTGCGGCTCGCCGTCAGCAGGTCGGCGGTCGCCTGCTGCTGGCTGGCCTTCACCATGTAGCCTTCCGGCTCGGTGGAAAGGCCGAGCCCGAAATAATCGGCGCCGACAACGATATAGCCCTGCCCGGCGAACTGGGCCACCATCAGCGCCGTCTCGCTCGACTGGGCGATGAAGGACGGCACCTCCTGTTTCCCGTACACCGTGCCGTGCTGGTAGGAGACCATCGGGAAGGATGTGCCCGGCAGGTCAGGCACGGCCAGCAGGCCGGTGGTCACGGTCGGCCGGTTGCCGCGCTCGGGAATGACGCTGGGATAGGTGACGCGGTAGAGCCTCGCGCCGTTGCGCGCCGGGGTATAGGCGACCGGAATGCCGGCAAAGGCCGGCGTCTCGGTGGTCAGCACCTTGTTGAGGCGCGCGACATCCCAGGTCTCGAGATATTCGTAGCTCACCCCGCCCGCCACGGCGACGGCGCCGCCTTGCTGCGCCCGCGCCGGCAAAGCGGACGCGAGCAGGAGGAGGGAAAGGCTGGCGCGGGTGGCAAGGCGGGACAGGAAGGCCATGATCTGCCGAAGCTGGGGGTGACGGGGCGCCGCCAGCCTCGGCGATCGCGCGCCCCAGCGCAATACCGCCCTCAGCCGGCCAGCGCCACGCTCTCGCTCATGGCGGCGATTTCCGCCTCGGTGCGCTTGCGGAAGCGCACCATGGTGTACATGCCGAGCGCCACGTCGCGCTTGACCGGCAAATCCACCGTGCCATTGCGCACCGCCCAATTGTGCAGCCGGGCGAACTGGAATTCCGGCCGCCAGCCCAGCTTGCGGGCGCGGCGGGCGAACCAGCGCTCGAACACGGCGCGCGGGCCGTCCTCGGCGCCGAGATGGTTGACCAGGATGATCTCGCCGCCGGGCTTCAGCACGCGGGCCATCTCGTCCAGCGTCTCTTCCGGGTGCGGCACCACGGTGATGACGAACTGCGCCATCACCACATCGAAGGAATTATCGGCGAAGCCCATATGGGCGCCGTCCATCAGGCAGAGCCCCTCGACATGGGTCAGGTTCTCCTTTGCCACCTTCTCATGCGCCTTGCGCAGCATCGGCTCGGAAATATCGACCCCGACCAGACGATTGGTGCGCTTATAGGCCGGCAGCGCGAAGCCGGTGCCGACGCCGAAATCGAGGATGCGCCCGCCGATCCGCTCCGCCGCCCGCAGCGCCGCCTTGCGGCCGGGCTCGAACACGGCGCCGAACACGATGTCGTAGATCGGGGCCCAGCCGGCATAAGCCTCTTGAACCGTGGCGTGATCGAGATCGGTCTTCATGCAGTTCCCCTTGCACAATGCCGGGCCGGCGCCCGTTCCCCTACGTAACGCCGACTCACGCCGAACGTGCCATCATCTCCACGTTAGGTGTCAAAGCGGTGAACGGCGCCGCCGAACGGCGGATCACCCCGCCGCCGAGCATGCGCGTGCCGGCTTCGCCATCGGCGTAGAACACGCAGGCCTGCCCCGGCGCCACGCCCTCCTCGATGCCGTGCAGCCGCACCTCCACCCCGCCACCCTCGGCCGGGGCGAGATGGCCCGGCACCGGGGCGCGGGCCGAGCGCACCTTCACATAAAGCTCGCGCTCGCGGGCGGCGGCATCCTCCAGCGTTTCCTCGCCGAGCCAGTTCACCTCGTCGATGCGGATGGCGGAGACGCCGAGCGCGCTGCGCGGGCCGACCACCACGCGCCGCTGCGCCGCATTGATGCCGACGACATAGAGCGGCTCGGCGGCGGCGATGCCCAGCCCCTTGCGCTGGCCGATGGTGAACCGCATCACCCCGGCATGCCGGCCCAGCACCCGCCCGTCGAGATGCACGATCTCGCCCGGCTCGGCCGCCTCGGGGCGCAGCTTCTCGACAATGGCCGTGTAGTGCCCATTGGGCACGAAGCAGATGTCCTGGCTGTCCGGCTTGTCCGCCACTTTCAGCCCGAAGCTCTCGGCCAGCGCCCGCACCTGCGGCTTGGTGGTCTCGCCGAGCGGAAAGCGCAGCATGTCGATCTGCGCCTGGGTGGTGGCGTAGAGGAAATAGCTCTGGTCCCGGCTCTCGTCGAGCGGGCGGAACAGCCCGCGCCGGCCGCCTTCCAGCGCGCGGCTGGCGACATAATGGCCGGTGGCGAGAATATCGGCGCCGAGGTCGCGCGCGGTCTCCAGCAAATCGCGGAACTTCACCGTGCGATTGCAATCGACGCAGGGAATGGGCGTCTCGCCGGCGGCATAGGCATCGGCGAAGCGCTCGATCACCGCATGGCGGAAGCGGCTTTCATAATCGAGCACGTAATGGGGAATGCCGAGCTTCTCGGCCACGGTGCGGGCGTCATAAATGTCCTGGCCGGCGCAGCAGGCGCCGGGGCGGTGGTGCATCGCCTCGCCATGGTCGTAGAGCTGCAGCGTCACGCCCACCACATCATAGCCGGCCTGCGCGTAGAGCGCGGCGACGACGGAGGAATCCACGCCGCCCGACATCGCGACCACGACGCGCGTCTGGCTGGGGGGGCGGTCGTTGTCGTCGAGACGGATCATGGGCGTCGGCTTGCGAAACGGCGTGAGGGCGGGCGCGGCGCGAAAAAAACGACGCGATGTCTTCCCTATATAGGCCACCGCGGCGATTTCATGAACCCTGCCCGGCAGCGCCCGCCCCGCGTGGTAACACTTTCCTCCCCGGCGTGGCCCGGCGCCATTGCCGTTGCGGCATTAAAAGTAAACAAAGTCCTTCGCAAATATTAACGAAGCAGCAAACACTTAGCTCTCACCGACACGTGATTCGCTTAGGAGAATATTTAAATCTCCAGCGCTATGCTTACGGCATTGGTCGTGTGTATTGAGTGAGTGAAACATGACAGAACCCTATCGCCCGAGGGTGAAGTATGTAATCGGGCCGGACGGAAGTCCGCTGACCATTGCAGATCTGCCCCCGCCGAACACCCGGCGCTGGGTCATTCGCCGCAAGGCGGAAGTGGTTGCCGCCGTTCGTGGCGGGCTCCTCAGCCTTGAGGAAGCCTGCAGCCGTTATACATTGACGACAGAGGAATTTCTTTCCTGGCAGGCGTCGATCGAACGCCACGGCCTCGCCGGCCTGCGCACCACGCGCATCCAGCAATACCGGCAGTAGCGGGGCCCTTCATCAGGCCAGACGCTTGCCGATGACAGACGCGGCAGGAACGCCTGCTCTGCGAACGGCCAAAACGGGGAGGCTCGGCTCCTTGCAGCGCCTACACGCCGTAGCGTGGGCGCGCGAGGAGGGTGCCCATTCTTCTGGTGAGCCGGCGCCCCGCCTCCAGGATCGGCGTCTCGACCGTCAGGTGAACGAGGACGGAGCCTATCGCGGCAGCGGCGAGCGCGGCCGCCGCCACCAGCACGACGCCGGCCACGCCGGAAACCGGCGTGAACCAGACGAACAGCTTGACGACGCCCTGCATGATGACGGGGTGAAAGAGGTACAGCGCGTAGCTCGCCGCCCCGAGCAGCAGGGCCACCCGGCCCTTCAATGCGTAGCCGGCATATTCAAGCCCGACCAGTCCGGCGACGATCATCAGCGCCGGCACGCCCCAGACGATGAACCGGCTGATGCCGGGCACCGTGGGCGACACGATCTCGATCATCAGGGCCAGGCCGAGCGCGAGTATGATCGCGCCGGCCGACGCACGGGCCGCGCCGTTTCCCAGCACCACCCCCCGGTCCCGCAACGCCATCACGACAAGCGCCAGCGCGGCGCCGAACAGGAACTCGACGATGATCGGCTTGGTGAAATAGGCCACGCCCCGTGGAAGGTCTGGAACGAGATACCCCACCAACAGGCAGGCGGCAAAAATCAGGGCCACAGCGACAAATGATTTTCGCGCAGATCGAAGGAAAAACGTAAGGGAGAAGACAAAATAGAAGAAAAGCTCGTAAATCAGCGTCCACCCAAGAGAAAGAACCAAATCGTATCGACCATCTTCAAACTCAGACTGTATAAAAAATAGAGACTTAACCAATACGTCAGAATTTAGCGACATCAAACCGTTTGGCTGAAATCCAATCACATAGAACGCAACAACGGTAAGCGTCGCTATCCAGTAAAGAGGAACTATTCGCAAAAGTCGTAATACCATAAACAGTAGGGCACCCTTGTTCATCTTATCATTCGAGATGAACATGACAAACCCAGATATCACAAAGAAAATATCGACCCCAAACGCCAGAAATCGTACATCAGTAATGTCATGTATGACGGCAAGCATTGGCTGAAGATGATAATAGGCTACCAATCCTGCGGCTATGGCTCGCAATATCTGAATATTGAAAAAGACGTTATCGGCCATGGCACTCCCTGGGGTTGCATCCGCCGAACGTGAGGTTGAGTGGACATCGTCGTTCTGTCAACGGGCAGAGCCGGTGCCGAATGCGGCGCCGAACCGGCAAGTTCTGTTCCAACCGAGGCCGGTACACGGACGGACGGCTATCGCTTGCCCCCGCGAAGGCGCCGGGTGCCCCGTTTCACAGCCCGCGCAAAAACTCCGCCAGCGTCTCGCCGGCGGTCTCCACCGCGCCGACATTGAGCACGGTGAGATCAGGCGGGGCGTCGAGCGGCGGCTCGCGCTTCAGCCGCGCCAGCACATCATCGGCGCTCTCGCGACCACGGGCGGCGATGCGGGCGGCCAGCATTTCGGTCGGGGCGGTGACATGCACCAGCTTCACCCGGGCGAAGCGCGCCCGCGCCTCGGACACTGCCGCGCGCGAACCATTGGCGACGACGGTGCGCCCGGCTGAAATGTCTTCCGCCACTTCCTCGCCCAGCGCGTAGCTCAGCCCATTGGCCTGCCAGTGCAGCGGAAAGCGGCCCTGCGCCAGCCCCTCGGCAAAGGCGGCGGCGTCAAGGCTCACATGGTCCTCGGTGGCGTCGGTGGGGCGGGTGATGCGGCGGCGGGCGAAGCTTATATCCGCGCGCCCCGCCAGCTTGTCGCGGGCATAGGCGAGCAGCGTGTCCTTGCCGGCGCCGGAGGGGCCGACCACCAGCACCAGCAGGCCGGGGCCGAACGTCTCCCCGCCGCGCTTCTCGTCCACGCCCGGCGCCTCCCTCACATCCTCGCTCACGAAATCCGCTCCCCCTGCCGCCACACCGCCCGCGCCACCGGGCCGGCGCCGGCCACCGACACCCGGATGAAATCGGCCCGCAGCCCCGGCGCCAGCCGGCCGCGATCGCTGAGCCCGGCCGCCGCCGCCGGGTTGGCGCTCACCATCGCCACCGCCTGCGGCAGGCTGATGGCCGGCACACGCTGCGGCAGGTCGAAGGCGGCGAGCATCAGGCTGCCCGGCACATAGTCGGAGGAGAGGATGTCGAGCACACCGCGCCGCGCCAGGCTCTCGGCGGCGACATTGCCGGTGTGCGAGCCGCCGCGCACGACATTGGGCGCGCCCATCAGCACCCGGATGCCGGCGCCATGCGAGCCCTCCGCCGCGCCGTCGGTGGTGGGGAATTCGGCGATGGCGACGCCATCCTCGATCGCTTCCGCCACATGGGCGTCGGTGGCGTCGTCATGGCTGGCCAGCACGATGCCCTGCGCGCGCGCCATCGCCACCAGCCGGGCGCGGTTCGGCCGGGCGAAGCGGGTATGCGCGTCCATCCGGTCGGCGACGATGATGTCGAGATCGGCATCGCTCATGCCGCTCTTCTTCTTGTAGTAGCTGCGGAACTGCGCCTCGGTCATGAACTGGCGCTGGCCCGGCGTGTGGTCCATCAGCGAGATCAGCCGCACGCCGGCACTCTCCACCAGCGCGCCCGCTTCCTCCACCACGCCATCGGCCGTCACCTCGCAGCGCAGATGCACGAAATGCTCCGCCCGCAGCACGCCCGCCTCCCCCGCCTCGCGCAGGGTGCGGGCGAGCAGCGGCGCGTCGCCATCCATGCCCACGGCGCGCTTGTCCGGCCACACCCGCAGCGAGTCGAACACGGTGGTGATGCCCGAGGCGGCGATCTGCGCGTCATAGGCGGTCACGGCGGCGAAGGCGTTCCAGGTGACGCGCGGGCGGGGGTAGAGATGGCCCTCGACATGGTCGGTGTGCAGCTCGACAAAGCCCGGCAGCACATAGTCGCCGCCCATATCCACCGCCCCGCGCGGCGCTGCGCCGGTGCCGATCTCGGTGATCACGCCGTCGCGCACGACGAGATGGCCCTCGATCACCACCTCTTCCAGCACCAGCCGCGCATCGGCGTAGACAGTTTCGTTCATTTCAAGCGCCTTTTCCGTTGGTCAGCACCGGACTTGATCCGGCCCTCCCCGTCTTGCCTTCACTCGCCCAAGTCGTGGATCCCCGGGTCAAGCCCGGGGATGACGTTGCTGGGAGGGGGGCCGCCCCCTCACGCCGCCGCCTTGGCGAAGTCCGTCACGTCGATCACCCGGTCGCAGGCGGCCTCGCGCACCTCTGCATCGTGGAAGATGCCGAGAATGGCGACGCCGGCCCGCTTCTTCTCGGCGATCAGCTCCACCACCACATGGCGGTTGGCGGCATCGAGCGAGGCGGTCGGCTCGTCCATCAGCAGCAGCGGGCGATGGGCGATCAGCCCGCGGGCGATGTTCACCCGCTGCTGTTCGCCGCCCGAAAAAGTGGCGGGCGGCAGGTTCCACAGCCGCTCCGGCAGGTTCAGCCGGGCGAGCAGCGCCCCCGCCCGCGCCACCGCCTCCTCAGGCGCCACCCCGTCATGGATCAGCGGCTCGGCCACCACGTCGCGGGCGCCGACGCGCGGGATCACCCGCAGGAACTGGCTGACATAGCCCATGGTGGTGTCGCGCAGCTTGATCAGCCGGCGCGGCGAGGTGGAGGCGACGTCGACCACCTCCGCGCCATCGCGCACCAGAATGGCGCCGGAATCGACGCGGTAATTGCCGTAGACCATCTTCAGCAGCGAGCTCTTGCCCGCGCCCGAGGGCCCGCCCAGCGCCACACATTCGCCGGCGTAGAGGTCGAAGCCGGCGCCGTTCACCACAGGCAGCCGCGCCCCTTCGCGCAGATGCAGGATGAAGGTCTTGGAGACGCCGGAGACGGAAAGGATGGGGAGAGAGGATTCGCTCATGGCCGCCTCGGCTCTGTCGCGACATCCTTCGAGGCGCGCTCCGCGCGCACCTCAGGATGACGTTGTAGGGGTGGAAACGCAGGTCGCCTTCCCTCGAAGACTTCCCTTAATCCCGGGTGACGGAAGAGTGCCGTCATCCCCCGATGACGGAAGAATGCCGTCATCCCCGGGTGACGGAGAATTTCCGTCATCCTGAGGTGCCGGGCAAAGCCCGGCCTCGAGGGATGTCCCCGGGATGCGCCCTTCCAGTCGCTGGTCATGCTCACGCCGCCAGAACCGAGGAGACGAGGAGCTGCGTGTAGGGCTCGCGCGGGTCGTCGAGCACCTGGTCGGTGATGCCGGTCTCGATCACCCGCCCGTGCCGCATCACCACCATGCGGTGCGAGAGCAGCCGGGCGACGGCGAGGTCATGAGTGACGATGATGACCGCCAGCCCCAGCTCCGCCACCAGCCCGCGAATGAGGTCGAGCAGGCGCGCCTGCACCGACACATCCAGCCCGCCGGTCGGCTCGTCCATGAAGACGAGGCGCGGCCTTGTGACGAGGTTGCGGGCGATCTGCAGCCGCTGGCGCATGCCGCCGGAAAAGGCGCGCGGGTCGTCGTCGATGCGGTCGCCGGCGATTTCCACCTTGGCCAGCCAGTCCAGCGCCTCGTCGCGAATATTGCCATAGTGGCGCCAGCCCACCGCCATCAGCCGCTCGCCGACATTGCCGCCGGCGGAGACCGCCATGCGCAGCCCGTCCGCCGGGTTCTGCCGCACGAAGCCCCAGTCGGTCCGCATCAACAGCCGCTTCTCGGCCGCGCCGAGGCTGGCGAGGTCCGCCACGCGCCCGTCGCGCAGGCGATAGGCGACGCGGCCGGCGCTCGGCTCCAGCTCGGTGGAGAGCAGGCCGAGCAGGGTCGACTTGCCCGAGCCGGATTCCCCGACCACGGCGAGCACCTCGCCGGGATAGACCTCCAGCGACACGTCGCGGCAGCCGATCCGGGTGCCGTAATTCTTGGAGAGGCCATCGGCGATGAGGAGGGGTTGGTCGGTCATGACTGGTCACCCTTCGCGGAGAGCGCGCGGCAAGGCTGCATCCTTCGAGGCTCGCTGCGCTCGCACCTCAGGATGACGTTGTTCGGTTGGCGGGACATCATCCCCGGGTGACGGAGCACCTCCGTCATCCCCGGGTGACGGAGAACGGCCGTCATCCTGAGGTGCCGGGCAAAGCCCGGCCTCGAAGGATAGTCGGTGGAGAGCGCACTCATGCCCCCTCTCCCACCGGGGCCGCCATCTCGCCGCGATGGCCGGCTTCCTGGCGCCCGTTGCAATAGTCGGTGTCCGAGCACACGAACATCCGCCCGCCCTTGTCGTCGAGGATCACCTCGTCGAGATAGACCCCCGTCGCCGCGCACAGCGCGCAGGGCTTGGCGAAGCGCTGCACCTTGAAGGGGTGGTCCTCGAAATCCAGCGAGCGCACTTTTGTATAGGGCGGGATGGCGTAGATGCGCTTTTCGCGCCCGGCACCGAACAGCTGCAAAGCCGGGCAATTGTCGAGCTTGGGATTGTCGAATTTCGGGATCGGCGACGGGTCCATCACATAGCGCCCCGCCACCTCAACCGGGTAGGCATAGGTGGTGGCGATATGGCCGTGGCGGGCGATGTCCTCATACAGCTTCACATGCATGAGGCCATATTCCGCCAGCGCGTGCAGCTGCCGCGTCTCGGTCTCGCGCGGCTCCAGAAAGCGCAGCGGTTCGGGGATCGGCACCTGGTAGATGAGGATCTGGTTTTCCGAGAGCGGCGTCTCGGGAATGCGGTGGCGGGTCTGGATGACGGTCGCTTCCCGAGCCGAGGTGGTGGTGGCGACACGGGCGGTCTTCTCGAAGAAGCCGCGAATGGCCACCGCATTGGTGGTGTCGTCGGCGCCCTGGTCGATGACCTTCAGCACATCGTCCGGCCCCAGCACGGCCGCCGTCACCTGCACACCCCCCGTTCCCCAGCCATAGGGCATTGGCATTTCGCGGGCGGCGAACGGCACCTGATAGCCCGGCACCGCGATCGCCTTGAGGATCGCCCGGCGGATCATCCGCTTCGTCTGCTCGTCGAGATAGGCGAAATTATACGTGATCTCGGGCATGCCCCCGACAGCGTGGGCGTTCATTCCGCCGCCTCCTTCATGTCAGCCGCGCGGCGGCTTTCCTCATGCTCGGCCCGCATGCGGCGCACGAGGTCGAGCTCGGCCTGGAAGTCGACGTAATGCGGCAGCTTGAGGTGCTCGACGAAGCCGGTCGCCTGCACATTGTCGCAATGGGAGAGCACGAATTCCTCGTCCTGCGCCGGGGCCCCGCGCTCCTCGCCCAGCTCCTCCCAGCGCAGCGCCCGCTCCACCAGCGCCATGGAAAGCGCCTTGCGCTCGCACTGGCCGAAGACGAGGCCATAGCCGCGGGTGAATTGCGGCGCGGTGGTCGCCGTGCCCTTGAACTGGTTGACGCTCTGGCACTCCGTCACCTGCACCGTGCCGAGCGAGACCTCGAAGCCCAGTTCCGGCGCGTCGAAGATCACCTCGACATCGCCGAAGCGGATCTCGCCGACAAAGGGGTGCGAGCGGCCATAGCCGCGCTGGGTGGAATAGCCGAGCGCCAAGAGATAGCCCTCATCGCCGCGCGCCAGAGTCTGCAGCCGGGTCGAGCGGTCGACGGGATAAGAGACCGGGGCGCGGGTGATGTCGAAAGGCTCGCTGCCATCGTCGGCGGGCGCGCCCTCGATCAGCCCCTCCTGCCCCAGCAGGTCGGTGACGCGCGGCATGGAAACGGGCGCGGCGGCGTCATCGGCCGTTTTGGACTCACCGGCCTGATCGTCCACCTCATTGGCCTGATCGGCCACGCCCAGAGAGGTATCCAGCAGCCGGTGGGTATAGTCGAAGGTCGGCCCCAGCAGCTGGCCGCCGGGCAGGTCCTTATAGGTGGCGGACACCCGCCGGCGCACCAGCATCTCAGCCGTATCAAGGGCTTGCGCATAGCCGAAGCGCGGCAGGGTGGTGCGGAAGGCGCGGATGAGGAAGATCGCCTCGATCAGGTCGCCGCGCGCCTGTTTCACCGCCAGCGCCGCCAGCTCCACATCATAGAGCGAGCCCTCCGCCATCACCCGGTCCACCGCCAGCGTCAATTGCTGGGCGATCTGGGCGAGGCTGATCGAGGGCAGATTCCTGTTTCCCCTCCGACGCTTGGCGAGAAGCGCGTGGGCGTTGCGGATGGCCTTTTCGCCGCCCTTGGCCGCCACATACATCGCTCAACCCTCCTTCACGGTGACGGAACGCGGCAGGCCGGCGACACCGCCCGGCCCGGCCAGCAGCAGATCGACCCCGAGCGGGAATCCGGCACGGTTCTCCGCCATCCGCTCGATAAAGTCCGCCGGCAGCGGCGCCGCGCCGAAAGCGGCGCGGCCGTTGACCCCCGGCCCTTCCAGCACCAGCCCGCCGGTGAAAGCGTCCACCTGCAGGATCAGCGTGGCGGAGGTGTCCGGGAATTCGGGCGAGCCCTGCGCAAAATCAAAAAAACCTGGCATATCAAGAGGTTCGGCGATCAGCGCGAAGCGTGCCTCGGCGGCGTCCTCGACAACAGGCGCCCCGGTGTGGAAGCGCAGGAAGGCCGCGACCTCAGGCACGCGGGCCAGCGCCGGGTCCAGCCAGAGCGGCGTCTCGTAGTCGCATAGCGCCAGCACCAGCGCCGCCGCTTCCGGGGTAAGCGGCGGCGGCGGGGTGAGCGCGGCCGCGATCGGCTCGACCCGGCCGGGGCGGGAGAGCGCCCACATGGCGGCGCGGAAACTGGCCTGCCCATCCATCACAGGATCAATGAAACCATTGGCAAGGCAAGAGGTTAGGCTGGCGTCCAGAGTGGTGACGGACATGTCAGTCCTCCCCGCGCACGAGGGTGAAGAAGTCGACCTTGGTGGCCGCCGTCTCGGTCCGCACCGTCGCCGCCGCATCGGCCAGCCGCGCCCGCACCGGCATGAGCGCCTCTTCCACCGCCGCGCGACGGGCCTCGTCCTGCCACAGCGCGTCGAGAATCGCCGCCGCGCGCGCCGCCTTGAGGTCGCGCCCGAGACGATAGGCGAAGCCGGCGGCGCCGCCCTCCAGCCGGATCGCCGCGCGGGAAACCGTCGCCTCGCCGAGATTGAACGGGGCACCATCCCCGCCCGTCCGCCCGCGCAGCATCACCAGCCCGACTTCCGGCGGCTTGAGGTTGGAGGCGGCGGGAACCGGGCCAAGACGCTCGAGAATGGCGTCGAGCTCGGCCGATTCCGCCCGCGCCATCACCGCCATCACGCCCTGCCGCGTGGCGCGCCAGGCGTTGGCATTGCTGGATTCGTCTCGGGAAGGCTGCATCTGGAAATCCGCGCCTGCGGGCCGCAAAGGCCGTTTACATTTCGGCGGATTTGTATATTCATCTATACAAATAGGCAAGCGCAGTTTTTTGCACCGCGGTGAGAAGATGAACCCGACCAACGACAGCGCCATGACATCGCCCCCCTCTGCGGACGAGGACGTGGCGCGCGGCACCGGTGTTTCGCTGTGGAAGCAGATCGCCGAGCGGATCGAGGCCGACATCGTCGAGGGCCGCCTCGCCCCCGGCGCCCGCCTGCCGACGGAAAACGAGCTGGCGGAACGCTTTGGCGTCAATCGCCATACCCTGCGCCGGGCACTGGCCCACCTCACCGAGCGCCGGCTGATCGAGGCGACGCCGGGGCGCGGCACCTTCGTCAAGGAACCGCCGATCCGCTACCCCATCGGCCCGCGCACCCGCTTCTCCGAGATCGTCGCGCGCGAGGGCCGCGCGCCCAGCGGGCGGCTGCTCGGCTCGCGCGTCGAGGCGGCCTCAGCCGAGATCGCGCAGGCGCTGGGTTTGTCGCCCGGCGCCGAGGTGCTGCGGATCGACATGATCCGCGAGGCCGACGGCGTGCCGATCACGGTCGCCTCGCACTGGTACGAGGCCGGCCGCTGCCGCGACCTCGATTTGCTGGTCGCCGCCACCGGTTCGGTCACGCGGGCGTTGGAAACGCTGGGCCTCGGCGACTACCGCCGGCTGGAAACCCGCATCACCGCCCGCCCCGCCGATGAGGAGGATCGCCGCCTGCTCGCCCTCCCCGCCGGGCGCACGGTCATGGTAGTGGACGCCATCAATGGCGACCCGCAGCGCCGGCCGATCCAGTATTCCCGCGCCCGGTTCTGTGCCGACCGCGTGCAGCTCGTTGTGAAGAACTGAAAGGACAGATCATGGCCGCCCTCACCACCCTTGAGGACCTTCGCGCGCTCTATGGCGAGGTGCGCGAGCGCAGCCGCCGCAAGGTGCTGCCGGCCATCGATCCGCATGCCCGCGCCTTCATCGGCTTCTCGCCGCTGGTCATGCTGTCCTCAATGGGCGCGGACGGGCGCGCCGACGTCACCCCGCGCGGCGACGCGCCGGGCTTCGTGACGGTGGAAGACCCCGGCACGCTGCTCCTGCCCGACCGGCCGGGCAACAACCGGCTGGACACGCTCACCAATCTGGTCGCCAACCCGGCGGTGGGCCTGCTCTTCCTCATTCCCGGCGTCGACGAAACGCTGCGGGTCAATGGCCGCGCCGAGATCCGCGATGATGCCGAGCTGCTGGCGCGGTTCATCGTCGATGGCAAGGCGCCGAGGACGGTGCTGCGCGTCGTGGTGGAGGAGGTCTATCTGCACTGCGCCAAGGCGTTCATGCGGTCGGGCGCCTGGAACCCGGACAGCTTCCTGCCCCGCGACCGCCTGCCCAGCATGGGCGAGATGCTGCGCGACCAGCTCGGCATGGCCAGCGCCGAGACGCAGGCCGAGATGCTGGAGCGCTACCGCGCCACGCTCTACTGAGCGTCCGGGCGGTCGGTAGGCCAAAGCACCTGCGGGCCGATATCGGCCAGATTCCGGCAGCCGGTGAGCACCATCGCCACCTCGAACTCGCAGCGCAGCAGATGCAGCACATGGGCCACGCCGGCCGGGCCGGCCACCGCCAGCCCGTAGAGGCAGGGCCGCCCGACCAGAACGGCACGCGCGCCGAAGGCGAGCGCCTTCAGCACGTCGGTGCCGCGCCGGATGCCGCCATCCATCAGCACCGGCACCCGCCCGGCCACCTGCCGCACCACCCCGGGCAGCGCGTCGAGGCTGGCCGGCACCGTGTCGAGCACCCGCCCGCCATGGTTGGAGACGATCAGCCCGTCGACGCCGTGCGCCAGCGCGATCTCCGCGTCCTCGCCCGTCATGATGCCCTTGAGCAGGATCGGCAGTTGGGTACGCGCCCGCAGCCAGGCAATGTCCTCCCAGCGCGCCGCCACATCAAGAAAGCCACGAAACATCAGGCTCTCGCCCAAAGCCGCCTCGGCGACATGGCGTGTGTAAAGGCCACGCAGATTGGCGTGCTCGGAGAGCTTCGGCCCGACATAGCCCGCGCGCTGCTCGCGGTTGCGCAGGCTGTGCACGGGTGCATCCACCGTCACCACCAGCGCGCCATAGCCGGCCTCCTCGACCCGGCGCACCAGATCGGCGGTGAAGCCGCGATCATGCTGGATATAAAGCTGGAACCAGAGCGGCGTGCGCGCCGCGCGGGCGATCTCCTCAAGCGTCACGTCGGATTCAGTGCTCGCCACCATGCCGGCCCTCGCCCCGCCCGCCCCGACCACGGTGGCGATCTCCGCCTCCGGCGCGGCAAGGCGGTGATGGGCGGTGGGCGCGACCAGAATTGGATGGGCGAAGGACTGGCCGAACAAGGAGAGTTCCGTGCCGCCGCCCGCGAAATACCCCAGCACGCGCGGGACCAGCCGAACCTTCTCGAAGGCCGCGCGGTTCCAGCGCAGCGTCGCCTCATCCCCCGCCCCGCCGGAAAAATAGGCGAAGGCCTGCGCGCTGAGCCGCGCCTGCGCCAGCGCCTCGTAGTCCTCCAGCGCCACCACGCCGGCCGGTATCGCATAATCGCTCGACATGCTGTCCCCGAAGCCCCGGCCGCCGCTGTTCGCCGACCCCGGTCCGCTTCATAATCGCTTGGGGGCGAAGATGCAGCATAGGGCGCCGCGAACGGCCCATTAACCCGATGGCGCCATGATGGGGCGAGAGAAACGGGGATTTTGGGCGATGGACGACGAGCGCCTGCGTGGCGAGACGCCCAGCCTATCGCTGCGCGAGGCGATCCGCGCCGCCCGCATGGAGGCAGCGGAGCGTTCCGGCGTCATCGTCGAACTGCGCGACGCCACCCTCGCCCGCCTGTCCATGCTGAATGAGCTGCTCGACCCGGTCTTCGCCCAGGTGCCGCTGGAGCATGTCGATCTGTTCGACCGCGGCCTGATGCCCGGGGAAATTCCGCGCCTGTTCATCGACATGGTCGCCCATGTGACGCTGGCCCGCGACCGGCGCACCTATCGCTTCCTGCAGGACACCCGTTCCGGCCGCCATGTGCTGGCCGAGAGCACCAACCCGAACGACATCGTCGATGCGGTGACGCGCTACATCGCCCGCCGGCTGATCGCCCGCGAGCAGGCGATGGTGAGTGTCGGCACGCCGCCGGAGATCGAGGCCGCCGTGCCGCACCCGGCCGCTCACCACCCCGTCGCGGCCCCTCCCGCCCCGGCCGAGGCCAGACGCGGCAGCGCCCTGCCCTTCCTGCTCGGCCTGGTGCTGGGGGCGCTCGCCATGGCGGCGTTCGCGACCCTCTACCCGGAAATTATCGACCGCTTATTGCCGCCGTGAGGACCCGGGTGCTGCGGGAGGCGACCGTCGTCTCGCCGCGCTGGAAGCCGCGCGCCTCCAGGGTGCAGCGCCAGGGGAAGCCTTCATCGGCGACCCGCTCGATGCGGTAGAGGTGATAGCCGCCCGGCCAGTGCCGGTCTTCCGGCCCGGCGGCGAAGGACGGCGCCTCGACCACGGGGATCAGCCCCGAATTCGGCCCGGGGATCATCTCTACCATCGGCACATGGTCATGGCCGCAGATGACCAACTCGGCACCATGGCGGGCGAGAACGTCGCGCACCGCCACCTCGTCGATCAGCCGCTTGTGGCCGGCGCGCAGGCCCGCCGGCGGGTGATGGATCATCACCACGCGAAACAGACCTTCGGCGCCCAGCCCATCCAGCACCGCGCCCAGCCGCTCGCGCTGCGCCCGGCCGACCTTACCGGTGGCCATGAAGGGGTGGGTGGGGATGGCGCTGGAGACGCCGATCAGCGCCACTTCGCCGCGCCGTCGCACGAAGGGGAAGGCGCTCTCATCGGTCACGTCGCCATTGATGCCGTCACCCCGCATATAGTCGCCCCAATTGAGCAGCGAATGATGGGCGGTGGAGCGCACATAGGCATCGTGATTGCCCGGCACCACCGTCACGTCAGGCCCCGCGCCGAGCGATTTGAGGAAATTCAGCCCGGTGGCGAACTCGGCCGCAAGGCCGACATTCACCAGATCACCCGTCACCGCGATATGATCGGGCGCCATCGACTTGATGTCGTCGACCAGCAGGTCGATCGTGGCGATGGAGAAGCGGTGCTGGCGGCCGCGCCGCCAGTTGAGCACGCCGAGCGCCCGCTTGCCCGCCAGCTCGGCGAAGCGAGCGCGCGGCAGCGGTCCCAGATGAGCGTCGGTGACATGGGCAAGGACAAACACGGGGGTTTCCTTATCAGTCCGGACAGGGGAAAGGAAAGCGCCAGTGGTCACGCTTTCGGCAGTTCGCCCGCACCACCGCCCACACCCATGCCGGCTTCGCGGCGGCTTCTGGTTCGCATTCTCCACCTGTGGGGCCGTTGGACGCGCGGCGTCACGCTCGGCGTGCGCGCCGTGGTCATCGACGCCGACGGTGCCGTGCTGCTGCTGCGCCACACCTATGTGCCGGGCTGGCACCTGCCGGGCGGCGCGGTCGACCCGGGCGAGACGGCCGAAGCCGCCATCCTCCGAGAACTGCAGGAGGAAGCCGCCATCCTCGCGACAGCGCCGCGCCTGCACGGCCTGCTGCTGAACCTCAATCTCGCGGCGCGCGATCATGTCGCGGTCTATGTGGTCGAGCAGTTCGAGCAGGGGCAGCCCCAGGTGCCGAATCGCGAGATCGCCGAAATCGGCTTCTTCCCAGCGTCCGGCCTGCCGCCGGGCACCACCCCCGCCACGCGCCGCCGCCTCGCCGAAGTGCGGGAAGGCCTCCCCGCGCCGGCCCATTGGTAGGCCTTTGGATCAAGCCGTCGGGGGCAACGCGCTTTCCCGCCTTGACACCGTCCGGGCCGCTTCCTTATATCGCGCCACTTCGCAGGTCGGCCGTCACCCGATGGGTGGGCTGGTTTGTTGTGGCGGGGTAGCTCAGCTGGTTAGAGCACGGGAATCATAATCCTGGGGTCGGGGGTTCAAGTCCCTCTCCCGCTACCACAACAACCTGAGATGTTTTCAAAACACGGCACAAAAAAGCCCGGCCGAAGCCGGGCTTTTCGTTTACCGCGTGCGCGGAAGGTTCACGGCGAAACGCACTGCTGGCGCGGGCCGTTATAGGGCTGGAAGGTGTTGTCCGACGCCCGGTAGGAGCGATACTGGCTGGCGCACCACTGCACATGGTTGCTGCCGCCCGAATAGGACTGCGAGGGCTGGTTGGCGATGGCGCCAAGCGCGCCGCCAATGATCGCACCCGCAGCAAAGGCACCGGCGGGGAAGTACCAGCCATTATACTGGCGGTAGCCGGGGCGGTAGTAATTATAGCCGCGGTAGCCATTGTAATAATGGTTGCCGCCCTGGCGCCAATAGCCACGGCGTGCGCCCTGGCGGTAACCCTGACGGTTCCCCTGGCGATAACCCTGCCGATAGGCGCGGCGGTTATTCGGGCGGTACTGGACGTTTTCCACCTCGGCGACCGGGTTGGCCGCCGCAAGCGGAGAATTTGCCAGCGGCGCCACAGCCTGCGGCATCATCGGCAGCGCCATGACCGGCGCCGCAGCGGAAGTAAAGACCATCGCGGCCGCAGCAATGGCAATAGACAATTTTTTCATCGTAGCATTCCTCCGATATATTGACCGTTGCTGATGTAATAACGGCCTGCCGATGAATGCTCGCTGAACGAAAACTATCGAGAATTGACAGGTTTCTGAACAAGCGTTCACAATCGCCGCAGTACGGCGTTCGATGGACTTAACGCAGAAAGGCGCCCGGGGTTCCCGCGCGCCTTCGCTGGTCGATAACCAAGTGCTTTGGAAACGTCAGTCGGCGCCGGGGTCGGCGACAAAGCCCGCCGCCGCGATGCCGGCGCTGGCCGCCGCCTCGTCATTCTCGGAGGTGTCGCCGGAGATGCCGACCGCGCCGATCACCTCCCCGGCCGCGTTGCGGATCAGCACGCCGCCCGGCACCGGCACCAGCGCACCGCCGGCGAGATGGCTGACGGCGGCAACGAAGAAGGCCTGCTCCTTCGCCCGCTTGAAGATCGAGCGCGAGCCCATGCCGAGCGAGAGCGCGCCATAGGCCTTTCCATGGGCGACCTCGAAGCGCTTCAGGCTGGTGCCGTCCTCCGCCGCCGACACCTTCACCGCGCCGCGCGCATCGAGCACGACCACCGCCATAGGCTTGAAATTGCCGGCACGGCACTGGCCGAGCGCGGTGGAAAGGATGGTCTGGGCGGCGTCGAGGCTGAGATCGGACATGCGTTTCCCCTGCATTGGGCGTGTTTTTCGGCACCCGACTGTGCCTTTCGCGGCCGGACCGTCAAGTCTCGCCTTGCCATGGCGGCTAATTTTTGCATTCATAATTCATAGTTCGGTTTTGCTAGGGATAGACGACGCCATCCGGCGCCCGCCCCTGGCCATTCCGCACGACAGAAAAGCACCGGAAAACCGGGCACGAGGAAACCCAAAGGAGCATGCCATGATCCGCATCACGCGAATCGTGTCGGCGATTGCCGGCACACTCTTGCTTGCCGCCACGGCGGCGGCCGCGCCCATCGAGATCAAGCTGGGCCATGTGGGCGAGCCTGGTTCGCTGTTCGACCAGACCTCGCAGGAATTCGCCAAGCGCGCCAACGCCAAGCTCGGCGACAAGGCCCATGTCACCGTCTACGGCTCCAGCCAGCTCGGCGGCGACACCGAACTGCTGAAGAAGCTGAAGCTCGGCACCGTCGACCTCGCCCTCCCCTCGACCGTGATGACGACGGTCGCACCGGAGTTCGGCGTGTTCGAGATGCCCTATCTGGTCAAGGACCGCGATCACGCGGCGAAGATCCGCGACGCCGTCATCACCCCCGTTCTGGTCCCGATCGCCAAGGAAAAGGGCTACGAGATCATCGGCGTGTGGGAGAACGGCATCCGCCACGTCACCAACAACACCCGGCCGGTCAACAAGCCGGACGACCTCAAGGGCATCAAGCTGCGCGTGCCGCAGGGCGTGTGGCGGGTGCGGATGTTCCAGGCCTATGGCGCGACGCCGAGCCCGATGGCGCTGTCGGAAGTCTTCGTCGCGCTGCAGACCGGGGTGATGGACGGCCAGGAGAACCCGCTGGCCCAAATCTACCCCTCGCGCTTCCAGGAAGTGCAGAAGTACCTGTCGCTGACCGGCCACGTCTACACACCGGCCTATGTCACCGCCGGGCGCAGCTGGTCCAAGCTGCCGCCGGACGTGCAGAAGGCGCTCGCCGAGACCGCCGTCGAGATGCAGCCCGTCGCGCTTGAAATTGCGGCCAAGCTTGATGACGAGCTTCTCGGCAAGCTCAAGGAAGCCGGCATGCAGGTGAACGAGGTCGACAAGGCCGCCTTCATCGAGGCGTCGAAGCCGGTCTATGAGGAGTTCGCGAAGGAAGTGCCGGGCGGCCAGAAGCTGGTCGACGACTCCCTCGCCCTCGGCAAGGGCTCCTGAGCCCCCTTCCGGCCGGCGGCCCCTGCGGCACGCCGGCCGGAACGCCGCACGACCCTCCCCCCGCTCCTTACAGAACGCGCGGCCGAGCGCCCGCGCCCGTGGAACAGGCACATGCTCGCACTCAGAAGATCCTATGACCGGATCTTGGAAATTATCGCCGCAGTGCTGATGGCGGCCCTCACCGTCATCATCGTGCTCGGCTTCGTGTTCCGGGCCGCCGGCCTGTCGCTGGTCTGGTACGACGAGATCGCCTCGATCGGCCTGTGCTGGCTGACCTATTATGGCAGCGCCCTGGCCGCGCTGCGCGGCGCCCATATCGGCTTTCCCGGCATCGTCAACGCCTTCCCGCCGTCGCTGCGCGTCGCCAGCACCATCCTGGCGGAGATCATCGTGCTGGTGTTCTTCGTCATCCTCACCGTCACTGGCCTTGAGGTGCTCGACATCCTCCAGGGCAGCACACTGGTCTCGCTGCCGAACGTGTCCTTGGTCGTCACCCAGTCGGTGATCCCGATCACGGCGGTGCTGTTCATCATCGCCGAACTGATGCGCTTTCCCGAGGTGCTGGCCGCCGCACGCGGCGCCGGCTTCGAGGATCACGAACTGAAGGAAGCGCTCGAGACCATTCAAGAGACCCCGGCAAGCGGAGGCACCCCCCGATGAGCAGCACAATGGGTCTGATGTTCCTCGGCCTGTTCGGCATGGTGCTGCTGAACGTGCCTATCGCGGTGGCGCTCGGCATGGTGGCGGTGGTTGCCATCTGGGCGACGCAGGGCGGCGACATGCTGCCGAACGTGGCGCTGGTCATGTTCGAGGGCGCCACCAACTTCCCGCTTCTCGCCATTCCGCTGTTCATCCTGGCGGGCGGCATCATGAACTCGTCGTCGATTTCGCGGCGGCTGATCAACCTCGCCTCCGCCATGCTCGGCTTCGTGCGCGGCGGCCTCGCCATGGTGACGATCGGCTCGTCGATGTTCTTCGCCGAGATTTCCGGCTCGGCGGTGGCCGGCGTCGCCGCGCTCGGCTCGCTGCTGATCCCGGCCATGAAGAGCCGGGGCTACAGCAAGGAGTTCGCGGCCGCGATCTCGTCATCCTCGGCCAGCCTGGCGATCATCCTGCCGCCCTCCATCCCGATGATCCTCTACGCGGTCATGGCGCAGGTGTCGGTGGTGAAGATGTTCATCTCCGGCCTGCTGCCCGGCCTGCTCGGCGGCGCCGGCCTCGCCCTGGCGAGCTGGTACTACGCGGTGAAGAACGACTTTCCCGTCGAGCAGCGCTTCGCCTGGAGCCGTTTGGTAACGGCGTTCCGCGAAGCCCTGTGGGCGCTGATGCTGCCGGTCATCATCCTCGGCGGCATCTTCGGTGGCTTCGTCACCGCCACCGAAGGCGCGGCGGTCGCCGTTTGCGCGGCGCTGTTCATCGCCATCGTGGTCTATCGCGAGCTGAGCTTCACCGCGCTTTACCGCGCCCTCGTCGACGGCGCGCTGCAGACGGCGGTGGTCATGCTGCTGGTCGCCTCCTCGGCACTGGTCGGCGTGTTCCTCACCGAGAGCCGGGTGCCGCAGGCGCTGGCGAGCTCGATCGCCGACTTCACCACCAACCCCTATCTCGTGCTGCTGCTGCTCAACATCCTGTTCCTCATCCTCGGGATGTTCCTGCATTCGGCGGCCGCGATCATCCTGACCGTGCCCATCGTCCTGCCGCTGATCCAGCAGGTCGGCATCGACCCGGTGCATTTCGGCCTGGTGCTGACGCTGAACCTCGCCATCGGCCAGCAGACGCCGCCCGTCGCCTCGGTGCTCATCGCCGCCTGCTCGATCGCCAAATCGGACATCTGGCAGACCACCAAGGCCAATCTCGGCTTCCTGTTCGTGCTGCTCGTGGTGCTGATGATCTGCACCTATGTGCCATGGTTCGCCCTGGCGCCGACACAGTGGTTCTATGGCGACCCCTCGATTGGCGCCATGCCGACCAACTGACGGCCGAGCGCGCCGGATACCCCAGCCTCCCCGGTTCCCACCGGGGAGGCTTTTTCTTTGCCCAACGCGCCGGGATGGCCGCGCCATGAAAAAGCCCCCGCGCCGGGGCGCGGGGGCTTTGAGAACGACAGGCCGGCGGAGCGGGAGGCTACTCCGCCGCCTCCATCTGGCGCGCCGGCGTTCCCGCCCGTGCCGCCGCGAGGCTCTTCGCCAGCACGGCGACCACATGCACCGCGTCGCGGGCGGCGCCGTCATGGATCTGGTGGCGGCAGGAGGTGCCGTCGGCAACGATCAGCGTGCCCGCCTCTGCCTGCCGCACCGCCGGCAGCAGCGAGAGCTCGGCCATGGCGAGCGAGGTGTCGATGGTCTCGCTGTGATAGCCGAAGGCCCCCGCCATGCCGCAGCAGCTCGACTCCACCGTCTCGACGTGAAGGCCCGGCACCAGCCGCAGCGCCTTCTCCACCGCCCCCATGGCACCGAAGCTCTTCTGGTGGCAGTGGCCATGCAGCAGCGCCTTCTCGGCCAGCGGCGCCAGCGGCAGGTCGAAGCGGCCAGCGTCGATCTCGCGGGCGATGAACTCCTCGATCAGCAGCGCATGGGCGGAAAGCATCTGCGTCCCCTCCCCCGGCAGCAGCGAGGGCAGCTCGTCGCGGAAGGCGAGCAGGCAGCTCGGCTCCAGCCCCACCACCGGCACGCCGCGCGCCACGAAGGGGGCGTAAGTGTCGACCACCCGCCGCGCCTCGGCCTTGGCCTCGTCGACCAGTCCGGCGGAAAGGAAGGTCCGCCCGCAGCATAGCGCGCGCTTGTTGCCATCGACCGGGCGCGGCATGTGCACGCGGTAGCCGGCAGCGGTCAGCACCTCCAACGCGGCGACGACGTTCTCCTTCTCGAACCAGCGGTTGAAGGTGTCGGCGAACAGCACCACCTCGCGCCCGCCCTCCGGCCCGAAGGCCACCGCTTCCTCGCGGAAGGCGTCCGCCCGCCAGCGCGGCAGCGATCGGCGGGCGCTGAACTGGGCGAGAACTTCCGAGACTTTCGCCGCCCCCGGCAGCGTGTCGCGCAGGTTCAGCAGCCACGGCACGCGGGAGGCGAGGCCGGCATAGCGCGGCATATAGGCGACGAGCCGCTGGTGCAGGGTGATGCCCTTCGCCTTCGCCCGCGCGGCCAGCGCCTCGATCTTCATCTTCGCCATGTCGACGCCGGTCGGGCATTCGCGCCGGCAGCCCTTGCAGGACACGCAGAGCTTCAGCGTCTCCATCATCTCGTCGGAGGCGAGCGCATCGGGGCCCAGCCGGCCGGAAAGGGCGAGGCGCAGCGTGTTGGCGCGCCCGCGCGTCACGTCCTTCTCGTCGCGGGTGACGCGGTAGCTCGGGCACATCACGCCGCCCGCCGCCTTACGGCAGGCGCCATTGTTGTTGCACATCTCGATGGCGCCCTGCAGGCCGCCACCCTCGCCGGAATAGCCGGACCAGTCGAGCGCCGCCTTGATCGGCGCCACCTTGTAGTCCGGGGCGTAGCGGAACAGGCTGCGGTCGTCGAATTTCGGCGCGCGGACGATCTTGCCGGGATTGTAGAGCCCGTTCGGGTCGAACCGGTCCTTCACCTCCTCGAAGGCGTGGACGAGACGGGAGCCGAACATGGTCTCGTGGAATTCCGAGCGCACGATGCCGTCGCCATGCTCGCCGGAATGTGAGCCTTTATATTCACGCACCATGGCGAAGGCTTCCTCGGCGATGGCGCGCATCGCCTTCACGTCCTTCTCCAGCCGCAGGTTCAGCACCGGGCGCACATGCAGGCAGCCCTCGGAGGCGTGGGCGTACCAGGTGCCCCTGGTGCCGTTGCGCTCGAACACCTCGGTGAGCCGCGCGGTGTAGTCGGCAAGGTGCGGCAGCGGCACGGCGCAGTCCTCGACGAAGGAGACGGGTTTGCCCGCCTGCTTCATCGACATCATGATGTTGAGGCCGGAGGTGCGCACATCGGCAATCGCCGCCTGCAGCCCGGCCTCGCGCACGCTCACCACGCCGCCCCAGCGCGCGCCCTCGCGGTCCCAGCCGAAGCCGAGATCGCCCATCGTGTCTTCCAGCAATTTCAGCCGGCGCTCATTCTCCGCCTCGTCCTCGGCGAACTCCACCAGCAGGATGGCGGCCGGCGTGCCGCGCACGAACTGCTTCAGCGTCGCCTGGAACATCGGGATGTCGCCGGCCAGCGCCAGCAGGGTGGAATCCACCAGCTCGACCGCGATCGGCTTGAGCTTCACCAGGTGCTGGGCGGCGTCCATCGCCTGGTAGAAACTGCCGAAATGGCAGGCGCCGATGACCTTCTTGCCGATCAGCGGCCAGAGCTTCAGCTCGATCCGGGTGGAATAGGCCAGCGTGCCCTCGGACCCCACGAGAATATGGGCGAGGTTGCTGCCGGCCGGGTTCGGCACCAGCGCGTCGAGATTGTAGCCGCCGACGCGGCGCTGCACGGCAGGGAAGCGCGCCGCCACCTCGCCCGCCTCGCGGGCCCCGAGATCGAACAGGTCGCGGGCGAGCGGCGCCAGCGGCGAATCCGGCGGCAGGCTCGACAGATTATGGTCCACCGCGCCGAAATGCGCCTTGGCGCCGTCGGCCAGCATGGCGTCGATCGAGAGCACATTGTCACGCATCGTGCCGTAGCGCAGCGAGCGCCCGCCGCAGCTATTATTGCCGGCCATGCCGCCGATAGTGGCGCGCGAGGCGGTGGAGACATCCACCGGAAACCACAGCCCGTGCTTCTTCAGCGCCCGGTTGAGGTCGTCGAGCACGATGCCCGGCTCGACCACGCAGCGCCGGTTCGCCACATCGAGTTCGAGAATGCGGTTGAGGTGCTTCGACCCGTCGATGACGAGCGAATCATTGATGGTCTGCCCGCATTGCGAGGTGCCGCCGCCGCGCGGGGTGACGGGAATGCCCTCGGCACGCGCCAGGGCGATGGCGCGCTCGGCCTCCTCCGTCGTGCGTGGCACCACGACGCCCAGCGGCATGATCTGGTAAAACGAGGCGTCGGTGGCGTAGCGCCCGCGATTGAAACGGTCGAACCACACATCTCCCGAAACTTCCGCCTTGAGACGCCGCTCCAGTCCGGGCGTCAGCCGTGCCGCCATGATGTGCTCACTCCCTCACGCCCATTCTGCCGACGCTGTCGCGCCGCCATGGACTTAAACGCATTTTGCATTCATAATTCATTTATGCAAGATGGGGACGCTGAAGCGGGCCTTTGTCTGCCACCCGCTCGCATCCGTGAAGAGGCGCAATCAGAGGCGCCGACCAAGGGAGAGAAGAAAATGTCCAGCAATGCCGCCCGGGTCGCGGGTCGTCATTTCCTGCAGATTCCGGGGCCGACCCCGGTGCCCGACCGCATCCTGCGCGCGATGGACATGCCGACCATCGACCATCGCGGCCCCGAGTTCCAGAAGCTCGGCAAGCGCGTGCTGGAAGGCATGAAGACCGTCTTCAAGACCGCTAACCCGGTCATCATCTACCCCGCCTCCGGCACTGGCGCCTGGGAAGCCGCCCTCGCCAATGTGCTCTCGCCCGGCGACAAGGTGCTGATGTTCGAGACCGGCCATTTCGCCACGCTGTGGAAGAACATGGCGATCAAGCTCGGCCTTCACCCGGAATTCATCGCCTCCGACTGGCGCATCGGCGCCGATGCCGACGCCATCGAGGCGCGGCTGCGCGAGGACAAGGCCCACGAGATCAAGGCGGTCTGCGTCGTCCATAACGAAACCTCGACCGGCTGCATCTCGCTCATCCCCGAGGTGCGCAAGGCCATCGACAATGCCGGCCATCCGGCGCTGCTGCTGGTCGACACCATCTCCTCGCTCGCCTCGATCGACTTCCGCCATGATGAATGGGGCGTCGACGTCACCGTTTCCGGTTCGCAAAAGGGCCTGATGCTGCCGCCCGGCCTGTCCTTCAACGCCATTTCCGACAAGGCGCTGGCGGCGGCGCGCAAATCCTCCATGCCCAAGCTGTTCTGGTCGTGGGAAGAGCAGCTGCCGCACAACGCCAAGGGCTATTTCCCCTACACGCCCGGCACCAATCTTCTGTACGGCCTCGCCGAGGCCATCGACATGCTGCATGAGGAAGGGCTGGACAACGTCTTCGCCCGCCATGACCGCCATGCCGAGGCCACACGCCGCGCCGTGCGGGCCTGGGGGCTGGAAGTGCTCTGCCGCGACCCGAAATACTATTCCTCCTCGCTCACCGCCGTGCTGATGCCGGAGGGGCACGACGCCGACGCCTTCCGCGAGAAGACGCTGAACCATTTCGACATGTCGCTCGGCACCGGCCTCACCAAGCTGTCCGGCCGGGTGTTCCGCATCGGCCATCTCGGCGACACCAACGACCTGACCATGCTCGGTGCGCTTTCCGGCGTCGAGATGGGCCTGTCGGTGGCCGGCGTTCCGCATAAGAAGGGCGGCGCCCAGGCGGCGATGGACTACCTCGCCGACTGCGCCCGCGACACGCTGAGCGCGGCGGCCTAAGGCGCGAGGCTCCAGCCGGCGCGCGACGTTCGTTGACCTTGCGAAATTCGCCGGCTGGAGCGATTTAAGGGGGGTGGAGATACCGCCTGCCGCGCCGCCACGCGCGGCGACCTGGAGATTCGCCTGATGGCGATGTCGGACACGGCCATCATTCCCCGTCGCAGCCTGCATGACGAGCTGGCGGCGCAGCTGCGCGACATGCTGATGCGCGGCGACCTGAAGGCCGGCGACAAGATCTCCGAACAGGCGCTGTGCCAGCGCTTCGGCGTCTCCCGCACCCCGCTACGCGAGGCGCTGAAGGTGCTGGCCAATGAAGGGCTGGTGATTCTCTCGCCCAATCGCGGCGCCAGCGTCGCCCGCGTCTCTCCCGACGAGGTGGACGAGCTTTTTCCGATCATGGGCGCGATGGAGGCGCTCGCCGGCGAGGTTGCCTGCGCCCGGGCCACCGATGCCGATATCGCCTCCGTGCAGGCGCTGCATGACGAGATGCTGGTGCATTACCGCGCCAGCGACCCGGCGGCCTATCTCCGGCTCAACCGCCGCATTCACGAAGCCTTCTTCGACATGGCCGGCAACACCGCCCTGACCCAGCTCTACCAGACGCTGATGGTCCGCATCCATGCGGTGCGCTTCGTCGCCCAGAAGTCCAGCGACCGCTGGCGCGAGGCGGTGGAGGACCATGAGGAGATGATGGCCGCGCTACGCGCCCGCGACGGCGCCCGCCTCGGCACCATCCTCAAGCTACACCTGCGCCACAAGGCGGCAATGGTGCATGAATCGCTCGAAGACCTCGCCCGCGCGGCCGAATAGGCCCTCCCCGCGCCGCGCGGTCCCACGTCAACCCGGACGGCCGAAGGCCGATCCGGGATCGTTTTCATGTCGGTGCGCGATCCCTGCTCTACGGCTTCGCCTTCGGCCGGGATGGCGCATGAAGGGCAGGCCCGTTGGCCTCGCTCCCCGTCCCTCACGCCGCCTTGAGTTCGCCCGCGCTCTTCAGCGCGCCTTCCAGCGCCGCCTCGCGCTGGCCGGCGGCGATGCCCTCGGCGATGATGAATTCGGGCGCGACCCCGATGAAGCCGAACACCCAGCGCAGATAGGTCTCGGCATGCTCGGCCACGGCGGCGAAGGACGGATCGGCGTAGCTGCCGCCGCGCGCCAGCGCCACGATCACCCGCTTGCCCTTGGCCAGCCCCTCCACCGCGCCGCCGGCGCCATAGGCGAAGGTCTTGCCGGGCACGAGGATACGGTCGATCCAGGCGCGCAGCTGGGTGGGAACCGAGAAATTATACATCGGCGCGCCGACCACCACGATATCGGCGGCAAGGAACTCGTCGAGCGCCTGCTGGCTCGCCGCATCGCCCTTGCCGCCGGACAGCGGATGGTCGGCCGGCATGGAAGCGGGCGTGGCGTGCGGCAGCGGGTCGGCGGCGAGATCGCGATAGACCACGCGCAGCGAGGGATCGGCCGCCGTCAGCCGCGCGACGATGGCGGCGCTGACCTGCCGGCTCACCGAATGTTCGCCGAGGATGGAGGAATCGAGGTGCAGAAGAGTGCGGGACATAGGGATGACCGTGTTTGGCTGGTTACGATTTGTAACCTGGACTAGTTACGTGCCTGTCCGTATCCTCCGCAAGAACGCACATCGCTGAACCTGAGGCACAGAGAAGTGACTGAGGAACATCCCCCTTTCCACACCGAGGGCTGCCTCGCGGTCAGCCGCGTGCTCGCCCGCGTCGGCGACAAATGGAGCGTGCTGATCGTCATGCTGCTGGCGGGAGGCCCGCGCCGCTTCAATGAGATGAAGCGCATGGTCGACGGCATTTCCCAGCGCATGCTCACCCTCACTTTGCGGGGGCTGGAGCGCGACGGGCTGGTTTCGCGCACGGTGTTTCCCACCATACCGCCGCGTGTGGATTACGAGCTGACGCCGCTCGGCCATTCGCTGCGTGAACCTGTCATGGCGCTCGGCCAGTGGGTGCAGGCCAATCTCGCCGACATCGCGCAGGCGCAGGCCGCGTTCGATCGGCGCGGCGCGCCCGAGGCCCCGCCAGCGCTGGCGCGGCGGTCGGGCTGAAGCCGCGTCCCGCGTCGGCGCCGAAAGCCGGGCCGCATCCGTAATTATTGATGACAGTTCCGGAATGCGCTAAGAAAGCGGCGGCCCCTCACATTCGGTGCGCGAGCGCCAGGGCTGAGCGACCCCGCCCGGCTCTCCGGGGCGAGGAAGCCCGTCGGGCCACAAGGCCGCCTGAGGACCATCGCATGCCGTCATCCACGATCGTCCGCCATTCTCTGCATGAATCGCTGGTGGCGCCGCTGCGCGAGATGATCCTGCAGGGCGAGTTGCAGCCGGGCGACAAGGTGCCGGAAGAACAGCTCTGCGAGCGTTTCGGTGTGTCGCGCACCCCGATCCGCGAGGCGCTGAAGGTGCTGGCAGCGGAGGGCGTGCTGCAGATCCTGCCGCATCGCGGCGCCATCGTCGCCCGCATCACCGAGGAGCAGATCGACGAGCTTTTCCCGATCATGGCCTCGCTGGAAAGACTCGCCGGCCTTCTCGCCTGCCCCCGCGCCTCCGACGCCGACATCGCCCGCATACGCGCTCTGCACGATACGATGATGGGGCATTTCGAGCGGGACGAGGAAGCCGACTATCTCCGCCATAACCGGCTGATCCATGAAGCCTTCTTCGAGATCGCCGGCAATGCGACCCTGTCGGCCTATTACCAGCAGATCCTCACCCGCATCCATGCCTGCCGCTTCGTGGTGCGCAAGAGCCGCTACCACTGGGCGGCGGCGGTGGAGGAGCACAAGGCGATGATCGAGGCGCTGGAAGCCCGCGACGCCCCCCGCCTCGGCGCGCTGATGGAGCGTCACGTCACCGGCACCACCGCCGGCATCGCCCGCGCCTTCATCGCGCGCAGCCAGGCCGCCAAGCTGCGTGAGGCGGAAGAGCACGCCCGGGCCGACAAGGCCCCTTCCGCGCGCGCCGGACGCCGGGCCGCCCTCCGCACGTCCTGAACCTGCCACCCGCTGGAGCGCCTGAGCGTTCAAACTATAATTATTGATTGTGAATGCGAACCACCCCGCAGAAAGGAAGCCCGCCGATGAGCGACGCTCTTGACCAGGCCCACGAAACGCCCACCGCGACGCAAGCTCCCCGCGCGCTGCCGCTGGCCGGCGTGCGGGTGCTCGATGTCAGCCAGGTGATGGCCGGCCCCTATAGCTGCATGCTGCTGGGCGACCTCGGCGCCGACGTCATCAAGATCGAGCCGCCCGGCACCGGCGACCAGACGCGCGGCGCCATGGGCTTCAAGATGAAGGGGCCGGACTCGATGGGCTTCCTCAACATGAACCGCAACAAGCGCTCCGTGGTGCTCAACCTCAAGAGCGAGGCCGGCCGCGAAGCCTTTTACGAGCTGGTCAAAAGCGCCGACATTGTGGTCGAGAACTACCGTCCCGGCGTGATGAAGAAGCTGAAATGCGACTATGAGACGGTCAGCAAATACAATCCCCGCCTCGTCTACGCCTCGATTTCCGGCTTCGGCCAGACCGGCCCCTGGGCCGGGCGCCCCGGCTTCGATTTGATGGCGCAGGCCATGTCCGGCGTGATGAGCGTCACCGGCCATCCCGGTGGCCCGCCTGTCAAGGCCGGCGTGCCGGTGGCCGATATCGGCTGCGGCCTGTTCGCCACCTATGCCGTGCTCGGCGCCTATATCGGCGCGAAGAACACCGGCGAGGGGCAATATATCGATGCCTCGCTGTTCGAGGCGGCGCTCGCCTTCTCGGTGTGGGACATTTCGGAATATTGGGGTCGTGGCACCGAGCCGATCCCGCTCGGCACCGCCAACCGGATGAGCGCGCCCTATCAGGCGGTGAAGTCCAGGGACGGCTATTTCGTCATGGGCGCCACCAACCAGAAGCTCTGGCTGCAGCTCTGCGAGACGCTGGAACGGCCGGAACTGGTGGACGATCCGCGCTTCCGGACCAACCCCGACCGACTCGCCCATCGCGAGGTGCTGATCGAGGAACTGGAAAAGAGCTTCGTCACCCGCACCTCGGACGAATGGGTGGAGAGCCTGCTCGCCGTCGGCATCCCCGCCGGCACCATGTACACCTACCCGGAAGCCTTCGAAAGCGAGCACGGCCAGCACCGGCAGATGCGGATGGAGATCGACCATCCCCATGAGGGCAAGGTCTCGAATATCGGCTTCGCGGTGAAACTCACCGGCACGCCGCAGCAGGTGACGCGCCATCCGCCGCTGCTCGGCCAGCACACGGACGAGGTGCTGGGCGAGATCGGTCTCGACGCCGCCGCCGTGGCGGCGCTGGCCGCGCGTGGAGCCTTCGCGCCATGAACATTGCCGCCGCCACGGACACCAAGGCCGCGCCCGCTGAGGGCCGCGTCCACTTCACCCGCGAGGGCGCGGTCGCCCGCCTCGTCTTCGACCGCCCCACGGCCCGCAACGCCATGACCTGGCGGATGTATGAAGAGATGGCGCAGGCCTGCGCGGCCATTGCCGCCGACCCGGCCATCCGCGTCGCCGTGCTGCGCGGCGCCGGCGGCCGGGCCTTTGTCGCCGGTACCGATATCGAGCAGTTCCGCGCCTTTTCCTCCGGCGCGGACGGCATCGCCTATGAGGAGAAGGTCGACCATTATGTGAGCCTGCTGGAGCAGGTGCCGGTGCCGACCATCGCCGTGGTCGAGGGCTGGGCGGCGGGCGGCGGCATGGCGATTGCCAATGCCTGCGACTTCCGTCTCGCCACACCGGGCGCGCGCTTCGGCGTGCCGATCGCCCGCACGCTGGGCAATTGCCTCTCGGCCTCGAACCTCCAGCGCCTCAGCGCCACGCTCGGCATCGGCTGGGTGCGGCGCATGCTGCTGGCGGCGGAAATGCCAACCGCCGAGGAACTGCCGGGGGATTATGTCGCGATCCACGCGCCGGACGCGATCGAGGCGGCACTGGACGATTTGTGCGGGCGGATCGCCAGCCACGCGCCGCTCACCCTGCGCGTCACCAAGCAGATGCTGGGCCGCCTCGCGCAAAACCCGCACGCGCCGGATGCCGACCTCGTCCGCGAGATCTATGGCAGCGCCGATTTCCGCGAGGGCGTGGAGTCCTTCCTCGCCAAGCGCCCGGCGCAGTGGCGGGGGCAATGAGCCCAGTCCCCTGAAACGCCGTCATCCCCGGGCTGGCCCGGGGATCCACGACCTGTGAGGGCCAAAAACGTGAATGGCCGGGTCAAGCCCGGCCATGACGCTCATCGGTGGAACACCCGCCTCAGCGGATCGGCGGCGCGTACTGGATGCCGCCGGCGCTCCACAGCTGGTTGATGCCGCGCGGAATACCGAGCTTGGACTGCGCGCCGATATTGCGCTCGAACACTTCGCCGTAATTGCCGACGCTCTTCACAATCCGCATCGCCCAGTCCGGGGTCAGGCCGAGCTTCTCGCCATAGGCGCCGTCCGAGCCGACAAAACGCTTCACGTCAGGCTTTTCCGATTTTGCCGCCTGGTCCAGCGTCTCCGTGCTGATGCCGAGTTCCTCGGCGTTCACCAGCGCGTAGAAGCTCCATTTGACGATGTTGAGCCAGTTGTCGTCGCCCTGCCGCACCACGGGGCCGAGCGGCTCCTTGGAGATGACATCGGGCAGCACGATATAGTCCGCCGGCTTGGCGAGCTTCAGCCGCAGCGCATAAAGCTGCGACACGTCGGTGGTCAGCACGTCGCACTTGCCGTCGGCATAGGCCTTCACCAATGCGTCGACGTCGGGGAGCAGGGTCAGTTCCAGCTCCATCTTGTTCTGCTTGAAGTAGTCCTGAACGTTCTCGATGCTCGTGGTGCCGGCCTGGGTGCAGACCTTGGAGCCGCCCAGCTCCAGCGCGCCCGTCACGTTCTTGGCCGCCGGCACCATGAAGCCCTGGCCGTCATAATAGGAGACGGCGGCGAACAGCAGGCCGAGATCGGCCTCGCGCTGCATGGTCCAGGTCGAGTTGCGCGAGAGCAGGTCGACCTCGCCCTTCTGCAGCGCCGGGAAGCGCGCCTCGGCGGAGAGCGGCACATACTCGACCTTCGACGCATCGTCGAAGATCGCCGCCGCCACCGCCTTGCACATGTCGACGTCGAAGCCGGCCCACTGGCCCTTCTCGTCCTTGGCCGAAAAGCCGGCGAGACCCTGGCTGACACCGCATTTCAGCGTGCCGCGCGCCTTCACGTCGGCGAGCGTGCCCGCCTGCGCGACGCCGGTCGTGAGAAGAATGCCGGCGGCGGCCAGCGCGGTTGCGATCCTGTTCATCTTTCCCCCAGTCCGAATCGAAAGGCGAGCGGCGCGACGTAAGGCGCTCACAGTTCCGGCACTCACAGTTCCGGCGCCTGCCGAATGACCACCTTCGTTCCCACCGGGACACGATTATAGAGGTCCTGCACGTCGGAATTGACCAAGCGGAAGCAGCCGGACGAGATCGCCATGCCGATCGTGTTCGGCATGTTGGTGCCGTGGATGCGGTAGACGGTGGAGCCGAGATAGAGCGCGGCGGCGCCCATCGGGTTGCCCGGCCCGCCGGCCATGAAGCGCGGCAGATAGGGCTGGCGGTCGATCATTTCCGGCGGCGGGGTCCAGTCCGGCCATTCCGACTTGCGGCTCACCTTCTGCAGCCCGGCCCACTGGAAGCCGTCGCGCCCGACGCCGATGCCGTAGCGCAGCGCCCGGTTGTCGCCGAGCACGAGATAGAGGAACCGCTCATTGGTGTGGACGATGATGGTGCCCGGCGGCTCATTGGTGCGGAAATAAACCGGCTGCCGGCGGAAGGCCGGGTCCAGCTGCTCTTCATCGGCCGAGGGCACATAGCCGGGCTTCTCAGGCACATCGACGATCTGGTTGCCCATGCCCGCCGCCGGGCGCATCTGCGCCTGCGCGCCGGCCAGCGGCAGCGCGAGCGCCATCGCCAGTGCCGCGCCAATCAGGCCGATTTTCATGCTCGCGAAAGGCATCGTGTCGTTTCCCCTCTGAAGGCCTGGCGCACGGCAAGGCGTGCGCCGAGTCACGGGTCGCTCCCTGAAAGGGGGATCGAACGGGGGAAATGACCTCAAGTCAATCACAGTGTGATGAAATCTGCGCCGGGCGTCACCGGCGCAGATCGCGTTTCAGGCGCCGGGCATCAGCGAAGGTAGCTTCCCACCAGCGCCTCCAGCCGCTCCTGCCGGCCCGACCGCGGCTGCGGGTCGAGGCCCTCCGCCGCCACCCGGGCGGCGATCGCCTCCAGCGAGCTGTCGGGCGCGAGCATCGCCTTGTTCGCGGGCGCCTCCCAGCCGGCATAACGATCATCGACCGCCTTCTGCAGCGCGCCGTCCTCGATCATGTCGGCGGCGATCAGCAGGGCGCGGGCGCACACATCCATGGCGGCCGCGTGAGCGATGACGAGGTCTTCCGGCTCGATCGACTGGCGCCGCACTTTGGCGTCGAAATTGGTGCCGCCGGTGGTGTAGCCGCCCGCGCGCAGGATTTCGTACATGGCGAGCGCCGTGTCCTCGACATTGGTCGGGAACTGGTCGGTGTCCCAGCCGGACTGGGCATCGCCCTTGTTCATGTCGATGGAGCCGAAAATGCCGAGCGCCGACGCCATGGCGATCTCGTGCTCGAAGCTGTGGCCGGCCAGCGTGGCGTGGTTGGCCTCGATATTGACCTTCACTTCCTTCTCCAGCCCGGCGCGGCAGAGCAGGCCGTAGACCGTGCCGACATCGAAGTCGTACTGGTGCTTGGTCGGCTCCTGCGGCTTCGGCTCGATCAGGATCGTGCCCTTGAAGCCGATCTTGTGCTTGTGCTCGACCACGAGGTTCAGGAAGCGGCCCATCTGGTCGAGTTCGCGCTTCAGGTCGGTGTTGAGCAGCGTCTCATAGCCCTCGCGGCCGCCCCACAGCACATAGTTCTCGCCGCCCAGCTCGTGGGTGACTTCGAGCACGTTCTTCACCTGCGCCGCGGAATAGGCGAACACATCCGGGTCCGGATTGGTGGCGGCGCCGGACATGAAGCGGCGGTTGGAGAACAAATTGGCCGTGCCCCAGAGCAGCTTGGTCTTCGAGGTCTCCATCTTGCGGGCGAAGATGTCGGCGATGGCGCGGACATTGGCGTTGGATTCGGCGAGCGTCCTGCCCTCGGGGGCGATGTCGCGGTCATGGAAGGCGAAGAACGGCACGTCGAGAATGTCGAACAGCTCGAACGCCACATCCGCCTTGGCGCGGGCCAGCGCCAGCTCGTCCGTGCCGTGCATCCACGGGCGCAGGAAGGTCTCGCCGCCAAAGGGGTCGCCGCCCGGCCAGGTGAAGCTGTGCCAATAGGCGACGGCGAAGCGCAGATGGTCCTCCATCCGCTTGCCCAGCACCACCCGGTCCTTGTCGTACCAGTGGAAGGCGAGCGGGTCCCGGCTCTCCGGACCCGCATATTTCAGCTTGTCGATGGCGGGGAAGAAGCGGGCGGTCATGAGGTCACTCCCTTGAGGGCGGGGTACAGCGCCTTGTAGAGCGCGTGCCGTTCCGCATAGGCCTGTTGAAGAACGGGGTCGGGTTCGATGGTCTCGATGCGGCGTGGCGGCAGGCAGATCTCGGCCGGGCTTTCGCCGGTCGCCGCCATGCGGGCGAGCCGCGCGGCGCCGAACGCCCCGCCACGCTCGCCATCCTCGACGCGGTTGAGCGGGATGCCCAGCACGCTGGCCAGCACCGCGATCCAGAAGCGCGAGCGCGAGCCGCCGCCAATCACGTCCGCCTGCGTCAACCTGGTGCCGGCGGCGGAGAGCGCATCGAGGCAATCCTTGAAGGCGAAGGACACGCCCTCCAGCACCGCCTGGGTCAGCTCGTCCCGGCCAGTGTCGTGGTCCATGCCGACAAAGGCGGCGCGGATCGCGGTGTCGTTGTGCGGCGTGCGCTCGCCGGAGAGATAGGGCAGGAAGGTGGCGCGCGAGGGCGCCTTGGGCGCCTCGCCCAGCGGCGCCAGCAGGTCGCCCGGCGCTTCCTTCGCCACATTCGCCCACCAGCCCAGCGCCGAGGCGGCCGACAGGATCACGCCCATCTGGTGCCAGGTGGCGGGAATGGCGTGGCAGAAGGCGTGCACGCTCGATTGCGGGTTGGGTGCGTAGCGGTCCGTCGTCGCCCAGAGGACGCCCGAGGTGCCGAGCGAGACGAAGGCATCATTGGCGCCGATCGCCCCCAGCCCGATGGCGCCGGCGGCATTGTCGCCCGCCCCGCCGGCGAGCACGGGCGGGTTCTCCATGCCCCAGCGCGCCGCCAGTTCCGGCTTGATCCGCCCGGCCGCCGCGCTGCCCTCAACGAGGCGCGGCATGTGCTCGCGCGACATGCCGGTCGCCGCCAGCGCCTCGTCCGACCAGTCGCGTCGGCCGACATCGAGCCAGAGCGTGCCGGAGGCGTCCGACATCTCCTCCACCATCTCGCCGGTGAGGCGGAAGCCGACATAGGCCTTGGGCAGCAGCACCTTGGCCATGCGGGCGAACAGGTCCGGCTCGTGCTTGCGCACCCACATCAGCTTGGGGGCGGTGAAGCCGGGAAAGGCGAGGTTGCCGGCAACCTGATGCAGCGCCGGAAAGCGCTCTTCCAGCTCGCGGCACTCAGCGGAGGAGCGCCCGTCATTCCACAGAATGGCCGGGCGCAGCACCTTGCCGAAGGCGTCGAGCAGCACCGCCCCGTGCATCTGGCCGGACAGGCCGATGCCGCGCACGGCGGCGAGCGCCGCCGGCTGTTCCGCCTTCAGCGTGTCGATGCTGGCCAGCGTCGCCTGCCACCAGTCCTCGGGGCTCTGTTCGCTGAAGCCGGGCTGCGGGCGGGAGATCGCCAGCGGCGTCTCCGCCGTCGCGATGACGGCCTGCGCGTCGTCGACCAGCACCGCCTTGATGGCGGAGGTTCCAATATCGAGGCCGAGATACATGCCTCACACCCTTTCGGCAAAACGGAGAGAAAACGTCACGGCAGGTTGTCCCGCAGGAAGATGTCGATGCGGATACGTTCCTGTTCGTTCATCAGCGGCTCGCCGGCGCAATGGGCCAGCAGCACCCGGGCGGCCGAGCGCGACTGGTGCCCGGCATCCTGGTTGATCACCGCGTCCATCACCCCGCGCAGCAGGAAGCGGCGCGTGTCGTCCGTAAGGTCGTGGCCGATGAAGATGAGGTCGCCGGCGCGGTTGGCGGCCGCGACCGCCGCGGCGATGCCGCGATTGCCGGCGCCGACATTGTAGAGGCCGACAAGGTCCGGCACGTCGCGCAGCATCTGCGAGACGATAGCCTCGTTGCGCTCGTCCTCGTCGAGGCTCTCGCGCACCGGCAGCACCTTCAGCGCCGCATATTCGCCGGCCATCACCTGGGTGAAGCCGAATTGCCGCTCAGCATGGTCGCGCAGCGCCGGGGTGCCGACGATGAGGCCGATGGAGCCGCGCCGCCCGCCGGCGAAGCGCCCGAGCAGGGTCGCGGCGGTGCGGCCGGCGGCGATGTTGTCGATGCCGACATAATGCAGCCGATGCGAGGACGGCACGTCCGACACCAGCGTCACCACCGCCACGCCCGAGGCGACGAGATCGTCGATCGCCGCCCGCACGCGCGGATGGTCGAGCGCCACGACGGCCACCCCGTCATAATGGCCCATCAACCCCTCAAGCGCCGTGGCCAGCGTTTCGGGGGCGAACACGTCGACGCGCAGCGTGTCGATATAGGCGTTGTTGGCGGCGAGCCAGCTCGTCGTGTTCGCCACCTGCTCGCCGAGCATCCGCATGAACACATTGGCGCCGGTCGGCAGCACGAAGCAGAAACGGTAGGTTTCCCCGCGCGCCAGCCGGGCGGCGGCGAGGTTCGGGCGGTAGCCGAGGCGGGACACCGCCTGCTTCACCCGCTCGGCCGTCACCCCCCGCACCCCGGCGCGGCCATTGAGCACGCGGTCGGCGGTGGCCAGCGAAACACCGGCCTCGCGGGCGACGTCTTGCAAGGTTATGCGCGAAACACCTCTGGACATGACGCCATGTTGCCCTCAAAATCTGAGGTACGCAACTCAGGCTTTGGAGCGTCGCTTTAGACCAAAGAGCGAGGAGCCGGCGCCCTCACGATTTGTTACATTGACCTCCAGCACCCCGCTGAGGCGTGGTGAAACCCTACCGCCGGCCCGCTCAGGGTCGGCCAATATGTCGACGCCCGGCCCGCTTGAGGTTCGGACGTCAGAAAAACGACCGAGGCCTGCGCGCCCCTTGCGGAGTGCGCGCCCAACCTCTGGCACCCGCCTGTCGCACCCCTTTGGGAGGAAAGCATGAATCTTAAACTGACGATTTCCGCCGTGGCCCTCGGCACGGTGATGGCGGTGGGCGTCGCCCACGCGCAGCAGCCCGTGGTCGGCGTGAGCTGGTCGAACTTCCAGGAAGAGCGCTGGAAGACCGACGAGGCCGCGATCAAGAAGGCCCTCGAAGCCGCCGGCGCCAAGTACATCTCGGCCGACGCCCAGTCCTCTGCCTCCAAGCAGCTGTCCGATGTGGAGGCGCTGATCGCCCAGGGCGCCACCTCGCTCATCATCCTGGCGCAGGATTCCGACGCCATCGCCCCGGCCATCGCCAAGGCGCAGAACGAGGGCATCCCGGTGGTCGGCTATGACCGGCTGATCGAGAACCCCTATGCCTACTACATCACCTTCGACAACAAGGAAGTGGGCCGCATCCAGGCCGCCGAGGTGATGAAGATCAAGCCGAAGGGCAACTACATCTTCATCAAGGGCTCGGCCTCCGATCCCAATGCCGACTTCCTGTTCTCCGGCCAGATGGAAACCCTCAAGGCCGCGATCGACAAGGGCGACATCAAGAATGTCGGCGAGGCCTATACGGACAGCTGGCTGCCGGCGAACGCCCAGCGCAACACCGAGCAGATGCTGACCGCCAATAACAACAAGGTCGACGCCGTCGTCGCCTCCAATGACGGCACCGCCGGCGGCGCCATCGCCGCGCTCGCCGCGCAGGGCCTTGCCGGCTCGGTGCCGGTTTCCGGCCAGGACGCCGATTTCGCGGCGCTGAACCGCATCGCGCTCGGCACCCAGACCGTGTCGGTGTGGAAGGATTCGCGCGAGCTCGGCAAGCGCGCCGCCGAGATCGCCCTCGAACTCGCCAAGGGCACCGAGCCCAAGGCCGTGAAGGGCACGACGACCTTCACCGACGGCCCGAAGAAGGTGCCGATGAACTCGACCTTCCTCACCCCGGTGCCGATCACCAAGGACAATCTCGGCGTGATCATCGAGGCCGGCTGGGTGCCGAAGGCCACCGTCTGCCAGGGCGTGAAGCCCGGCACGGTGAAGGCCTGCGACTGATCGACGTGCGATCGCTCGCATTGCGATCGATCCACCCGCGACAGATGCTGTAGCCCATTGCGCGGCGGGGGAAACCCCGCCGCCTGCCCACGCGACACCGCGCCCAGTCACGCGCGCGGCGGGGAGAGGACGCTCATGACCGACACCACCACGACCAGCACGCCCATCCCGGCAGCGCCGCCGCCCGGCAGCCCTGCGGCGAAGCCCGGCTCCCGGCCCGGCTCCTCCCCCGCCTCGGCGCCCACCAGCTTCATCGGCGCGCTGGAGATCGATGTCCGCTTCCTCGGCATGCTCGGCGCGCTCGCCGTCATCTGGGTGGTGTTCGACATCCTCGCCGGCGGCACCTTCCTCACCGCCCGCAACCTCTGGAACCTGTCGGTCCAGAGCTCGTCCATCGCCGTCATGTCCACCGGCATGGTGCTGGTGATCGTGATGCGCCACATCGATCTGTCGGTCGGCTCCATCCTCGGCGTCACCGGCATGATCATGGCGGTGTTCCAGGTCAGCACGCTGATGCCGACCTTCGGCTTCAACCACCCGGCGGTGATCATCCTCACCCTCGCCGCCGGCATCAGCGCCGGGGCCGCCATCGGCGCCCTGCACGGCTTCGTCATCGCCTATCTCGGCGTGCCCGCCTTCATCGTCACGCTGGGCGGCCTGCTGGTGTGGCGCGGCGCCGCCTGGGCGGTGGCCGAGGGCAAGACGATCCCGCTCGTCGACGACAATTTCAAGCTGCTCGGCGGCGGTGCCAATGGCTCCGTCGGCGAGATGTGGAGCTGGGTGATTGCCATCATCGCCTGCCTCGCCATCGCCGCCGCCGCCGTGCAGGCGCGCCGGCAGCGCCAGCGCTTCCATTTCCCGCAGAAGCCGGTCTGGGCTGAATTCGTCATCGTCACCGCCGGCTGCCTGGCGGTGATCGCCGCGACGCTGGTGGTCAACGCCTATACGCTGCCCCCCGTGCTGGCCCGCCGCTATGCCGAGGCCGCCGGCCTCACCGTGCCGCCGGAAGGCATCGCGATCAGCTTCGGCTTCGCCATTCCGGTGCTGGTGGCGCTCGCGGTCGGCATCGTCATGACCTTCGTCACCAACCGCACCCGCTTCGGCCGCTATGTCTTCGCCATTGGCGGCAACCCGGAAGCGGCTGATCTCGCCGGCATCAACACCCGCCGCGTCACCCTGGCGGTGTTCGCGCTGATGGGGGCGCTGGCGGCGATCGGGGCCGCCATTTCCACCGCCCGGCTCAATTCGGCGACCAATGCGCAGGGCACGCTGGACGAGCTCTATGTCATCGCCGCGGCGGTCATTGGCGGCACCTCGCTCGCTGGCGGCTCCGGCACCATCGCCGGCGCCATGCTCGGCGCGCTTGTTATGCAGAGCCTGCAATCGGGCATGGTGCTGATGCGCGTCGACACGCCCTACCAGAACATCGTGGTCGGCATCGTGCTCGTCTTCGCCGTGTGGATCGACACGGTCTACCGCAAGCGGATCAAGTGAGGAGCGCGCCCATGAACGCCGTCACATCCCCCCTCGCCCCCGGCGCCTCCCGCATCGAAGGCACGCCCATGGTGGAGATGCGCGACATCTGCATCTCCTTCGGCGGCATCCGCGCCGTCGATGACGTCTCGGTCGATCTCTATCCCGGCGAGGTGGTCGGCCTGCTCGGCCATAATGGCGCCGGCAAGTCGACGCTGATCAAGATCCTCGCCGGCGCCTACAAGCCGGATGCCGGCGAGATCCGCATCAAGGGCGAGAAGGCCGACATTGCCAACCCGCGCGACGCCAAGCGCTATGGCATCGAGACGATCTACCAGACCCTCGCGCTGGCCGATAATGTCGACGCCGCCGCCAACCTCTTCCTCGGCCGCGAGCTGATGACCCCCTGGGGCACGCTCGACGACGTGGCGATGGAGGCGGCGACGCGCGAGGTGATGGGCCGGCTCAACCCGAACTTCCGCAAGTTCAAGGAGCCGGTGCGCGGCCTCTCCGGCGGCCAGCGCCAGTCGGTGGCGATCGCCCGCGCCATCCACTTCAACGCCAAGATCCTGATCATGGACGAGCCCACCGCCGCGCTCGGCCCGCAGGAGACGGCGCAGGTGGCCGAGCTGATCAAGCAGCTCAAGGCCGAGGGCATCGCCATCTTCCTCATCAGCCACGACATTCACGACGTGTTCGACCTCGCCGACCGGGTGAGCGTGATGAAGAACGGCAAGCTGGTCGGCACCGCCCGCACCTCCGATGTCACCAAGGACGAGGTGCTGGGCATGATCATCCTCGGCAAGAGCCCGCCCGGCGCGCTGGCCGGCCCCGGCGCCGCCACCGACTGATCGCGCGTCATGAAACCACGGGCCGGGCAGCGGCGGCGTGCCGCTGTTCCGGCCCCTCCCCGGCTGTGATAAGACGCAGGCGAGGGAGCATGCCGTGTCCGCCACCATTGCGATGACCGAGGAGACCCGACCGGCCGGCGCCCTGCGCCGCTGGGCGCTGGTGCTCGCGGTCGCCTATGTGCTGGTGCTGCAGGCCCTGCTCGGCGGCCTGGCCAGCGGCGCCCATGCGGTGGGCTTCCTCACCGTCGACGCCTTCGGCCAGACGCTCTGCCTCAGCGGCCATGGCGAGCCCGCAACGCCGGGCGAGCCGGCGCGCCATACCCCCGATTGCTGCCTCACCGGCTGCCAGACGGCGCCCGCTAGCGCCCTGCCGCCGCCGGTGGTGGCACTCGCGGCCCTGCCGGCGCACCCTCTTGAGGCCCGTCCTCTACCGCCGCGCGCGGCCGGCCTCGCCCGCGCGCCCGAGCGCTCGCCTGGCCATATCAGGGCCCCTCCCCGCGCCTGACGCCTGCCGCCTACCGCAGAACGTCAGTCGAAACACCGGCCGCAGGCACGCATCCGTGCCGCGCCGGCACCGAGGGAGACCACCATGCTTCACCCCACGCTCCGCACCATCCTGCGCCGCGCCCTTCGCCGCACCGAAGACCGCATCGGCTTCGCCATCCTGGCCGCCGCGCTCGGCCTGTTCGTCATGCAGCCGGCCTTCGCCCATGAGTACAAGATCGGCAACCTCGAAATCGAGCACCCCTGGGCGCGCATGACTCCGGCAGGCGCCAAGGTCGGCGGCGGCTACCTGACCATCGAGAATGAGGGCAAGGAGGCCGATCGCCTCGTCTCCGCCACCGCCGAGGTCGCCGGCCATGTCGAGATCCACGAAATGGCGGTCAAGGACGGCGTCATGACCATGCGGATGCTGCCGGATGGGCTGGAAATCCCCGCAAATGGCGAGGCCAAGCTGGCGCCGGGTGGTTTCCACCTGATGCTGATGGACCTCAAGCAGCCGCTGAAGGAAGGCGAGAGCTTCAAGGGCACGCTCACCTTCGCCAAGGCCGGCAAGATCGACGTCTCGTTCAAGATCGAGGGCATGGGTGGCCCCAAGGGCGCGGAAGCTTCCGGCCATGACGGGCACAATCACGGCACCCCCGCCAACTGATTCCAACCAGAAGATCGCCCGCCGCGCGCCTTGAGGCCGGCCGTCCCGCGTGACGGCCGGGGCTCGGCGCGTGCCGTTGCCCTCATTTTCCGGAACTCTCTCCGATGAGCACCACAATCGTGTCCGACATCCCGGGCCGTGACGCCGAAGAGCGCTCGGCCAATCTCTACCGCGCCGTCTGGCGCTGGCATTTCTATGCCGGCCTGCTGGTGCTGCCCTTCCTCATCCTGCTGTCCGTGACCGGTGCGCTCTATCTCTTCCGCGAGGAGATCGACAATGCCTGGCACCACCAGCTGAAAGTCGTGGAAGCCCGCGCCACCCCGGTCGAGGCGCCCAGCGCCTGGATCGACGCGGCACTCAAGGCCCGCCCCGGCACGGCGCTGAAGTACATCTCCCCGGTCGATACCACCGCCTCGGCCGAGGTGGTGATCAAGACCAGTGAGGGCGCGCGCCGCTCGGTCTATGTCGACCCCTATGATTCGCGCGTGCTGGGCGAGTTGGCCGATCGCGGGACGATTATGTGGCTGATGCGACGGCTGCACAGCCTGGCCGAGTTCGGCACCATCACCAATGGTATCATCGAGATCGTCGGCGGCTGGTCCATCCTGTTAGTCGCCACCGGTTTCTATCTCTGGTGGCCGCGCAAGCAGAGCGGCGGTGTCGTGAGTGTACGCGGCACCCCGCGCAAGCGCGTGTTCTGGCGTGACCTGCACGCCGTCACCGGCGCCTTTGCCGGCGTCGTCATCGCCTTCATGTCGCTGTCGGGCATGCCCTGGTCGCTGGTGTGGGGGGAAAAGGTCAATGAGTGGGCCAATAGCTCCAATTACGGCTATCCCTCCGGCCTCTACGAGAACGTGCCGATGTCGGACGAGCATCTCGCCCACGTCAACGGCCCCACCACCTGGTCGCTGGAACAGGCGAAGATGCCGGAATCGACCCCCGCCGCCGGCGCGTCGATCGGCGTCGACCAGGCGGCCGCCATCGTCGACACGCTCGGCGTGTCGCCGGGCTATGCGCTCAGCCTGCCGTCCGGGCCGACCGGGGTCTATTCCGCCACCGTCTATCCCGACGACCTCTCAAAGCAGCGGGTCGTTCATCTCGACCAGTACACCGGCAAGCCGCTGATCGACTTCTCCTATGCCGATTACGGCCCGGCGGCGAAGGCGATGGAATGGGGCATCAACTTCCACATGGGGCAGGAATTCGGGCTGGCCAACCAGCTGTTCCTGCTGGCAGTGTGCCTCGCCATCATCCTGATGGCGGTCTCCGCCGGGGTGATGTGGTGGAAACGCCGGCCGGCCGGCTCGCTCGGCGTTCCGCCCGCGCCCACAAGCGCCGGGGTGATGTGGGGGCTGATCGCCATCATGGCGGTGGTCGGGGTGATCTTCCCGCTGGTCGGCGCCTCGCTGGTGGTGATGGTGCTGCTCGACCTCGCCTTCGCCCGGCGCCGCCCGAAGCTGCGCACCGCCTGAGGCGGCGCCCCGCCTGAACGGGTTCCAGCCGCGCGCCTCTTCCCTTAACATCGCGTGTGGGGCAAGAGGCGCGCATGGCTCGGCACACGCACACGGACCTGACCGGAGAAAAGGCGGACGGGGACACAGCGCCCCGCCCGCGCGACGGGCTGTTCATCCGCGTCTATTTCGGCGATGGCCGCCATCTCGGGCCGGGGATGATCGAGCTTCTGGAGGCCATCCGCACCGAGCGTTCCATCCTCTCCGCCGCGCGCAAGCTCGGCATGAGCTATCGCCGCGCCTGGCTGCTGGTGGACGAGATCGGCCGCAGCTTCCGCCAGAAGGTGGTGGAAACCCATCCAGGCCGGCGCGGCCACGGCACCGACCTCACCCCGTTCGGCGAAAGGCTGATCGCGCTCTATCGCGAGGTCGAGCGCAGCAGCACGGCCGCCAGCCGCGCCGCCGTCGACGAGCTGCGCGCCGCGCTGGCGCCGCTGGAGGCCGCGGCCGACATATCGGCCGACACGCCGGCCGAAGGGTAGCTTGGAACCATCGGCCCCGCTGGCCGTTGTCTCAGACCGGCTTTTCCGCATCCAGGGCGAACATGCAGACCATCATCCTCGTCATTCTCATTCTTTTGCTGCTGATCGCCATCGGCGTGATCGGGCGACGCTCGACGCCGGTGCGGCTCGTTCTGGTGGCGCTGGTGCTGGCGCTGGTCGTTCTCGCCGCGATCGGCTTCGTGCGCGACGAGCAGGCGGTCGGCCCCGGCGTAGCGCCGATCATTCAGGCGCCGTGATCTAAGCCCGGCGCGAAGATTTCCGGCCGGCTTCCCTCCACCGCCACCGACTTCACCATCGCCCAGACCGCGAGCCCCGGCCGCAGCCCCAGCCGCGCGACACTCTCGCGCGTCACCATGGCGGCGAGCTGACCCTCGCCGACCCGCAGCGCGATATCGGCATAGGGGCCTTCCAGCGCCCGCACCGCCTCGACCACCGCCGGCAGCAGATTGGTGACCGAGACGCCCTCGGGCTTGGCCAAAGCGAGGGCAACGTCGCGCGCCCGCACCCGGGCCCGCACCTTGCCTCCGACCGCGCGGCCCACCTGCGGCACCCGCAATTCCCCGCCCGCGAAAGCGAGGGTGGAGAGCCCATAGGCGGCATCATGGCGCACGACCTCGCAGTCCAGCAGCGTGCCGAGGTCGAAGCGGCCGAGCACCGGCAGCATCTCCGGCCGCGACATCACCTGCGCCACCGGTCCCGCCGCCACCTGCCGCCCCTCGCTGAGCGCCACCAGCGTATCGGCGAGACGCAGCACCTCGTCGAGCGAATGGCTGACATAGAGGATGGGCAGCCCCATCTCGTCGCGCAGCCGCTCCAGATACGGCAGGATTTCCGCCTTGCGCGCTTCGTCCAGCGCCGCCAGCGGCTCGTCCATCAAGAGCAGGCGCGGCTGCGCCAGCAGCGCCCGGCCGATGGCGACGCGCTGGCGCTCGCCGCCCGACAGCGTGTGCGGCCGGCGCGCCAGAAGGTGGCCGATGCCGAGCAATTCCACCACCGCCTCGAAACCAATCCGCCGCTCCGCCGCCCGGCAGCGCCGCTCGCCATAGCGCAGATTGCCCTCGACCTTGAGATGGGGAAACAGCCGCGCCTCCTGGAACACGTATCCCACCCGACGCGCCTCGATCGGCAAGTCGATTCCACGGGCGGAATCGAAGAACACCTCGCCCGCCACCGCGATACGCCCGGCATCGGGCCGCACCACCCCGGCCACCGCCTGGATGATGGTGGTCTTGCCGGCGCCTGAGCGGCCGAACAGCGCGGTGACGCCGCTTGCGGGCACGGCGAAGCCGCATTCCAGCGCGAAGCCGCCGGGCCGCGCCAGGCGAAACCCGACCTCGATCATGCCTACCCCCGCCCGATCATGACGCGGATGCGCCGGTCGACCAGGCTGGCCAGCAGCAGCGAGCCGAGCGCCAGCACCACGGAGACCAGCGTCAGCCGCAGCGCCATGGCGTCGCCATCGGGCATATGGGTGGCGCTGTAGATGGCGAGCGGGATGGTGCGGGTCTGGCCCTCGACATTGGAGACGAAGGTGATGGTGGCGCCGAACTCGCCCAGCGCCGAGGCGATGGCGAGCAGCGCGCCTGACAGAATGCCCGGCAGCATCAGCGGCAGAGTCACCGAGAAGAACACGTCGAGCTTTGAGGCGCCGAGCGTGCGTGCCGCCGTCTCCAGCCCCCGGTCCACCGCCTCCAGCGCCAGGCGGATGGCGTTGACGGTGAGCGGGAAGCTCACCACGGCGGCCGCCACCGTCGCTCCCGCCGTGGTGAAGATCAGCTTGATGCCGAACCAGGCGTCGAGATACTGGCCGATCAGGCCACGCCCGCCCAGCGTGAGCAGCAGCAGATAGCCCACCACCACCTTGGGCAGCACCAGCGGCAGATAGACCAGCCCGTCGAGCAGGCTCCTTCCGGGAAAGCGCGCCCGCGCCAGCACGAAGGCGGTGAGAACGGCGAAGGGCAGGCTCCAGAACGTTGCCCAGAACGCCACGCGCAGGCTGAGCGCGACGGCGGTCCATTCCTCGGGGGTGAGCATGCTTCCGGACCTTTATCGAATATCCTTCGAGGCTCGCTACGCGAGCACCTCAGGATGACGTGGTTCCATGTCCCGACGCGGCGTCATGCTGAGGTGCCGGCCGGAAGGCCGGCCTCGAAGCATGCAGCCCGTCTGCCGCCGCATTCCGAGGCGGCGCCTCACTTCACCACGAAACCATATTTGGCATAAACCACCTTCGCCTCCGGCCCGGTGAGGAAGTCGAACAAGGCCCGCGTCGCCGGGTTGTCCTGGCCCTTGACGATCTCGAACGGGTATTCCACCGGTGGGTGGCTGCCGGGCGGGAAGGTGGCGACCACCTTCACGTTCTTGGCGATCGCCGCGTCGGTGGAATAGACGATGCCCGCACGCGCCTCGCCGCGCTCCACCAGCGCCAGCGCCGCGCGCACGCTTTCCGAGCCGACGATGCGGGGCTGCACCTTGTCCCAGGCGCCAAGGCTGGTCAGCGCCGCCTTGGCATAGATGCCGGCCGGCACGCTGTCGGTGAGGCCGGTGGCGATGCGCCCATCCGGGCCGAGAAAGGCCAGCCAGTCGAAGGAGGCGTTGAGCGTCACGGGCTTTGCCGTGTCCGCCGGCATGATCAAAACGAGGCTGTTGCCGATCGGGGTGACGCGGGTCGCCTTCAGCGTCAGGTCCTTGCCCTCGGTGTAGTCCATCCACTTGGTGTCCGCCGAGGCGAAGATCGCCGCCGGCGCGCCGGCCTCCAGCTGCTTGGCCAGCGCCGAGGAGGCGGCGAAGGAGAAGGCGACGTCCTCGCCGGTCTTCTCCTTGTAGAGCTTGCCGATGTCCTGGAAGGCGTTGGTCAGGCTGGCGGCGGCGAAAATTGTGGGGGCCTGCTGCGCCTCGACAGCGCTGGAGGCGAGCGAACCGCTGAAGAGCGTGGCAAGGGCGGCCACCGCCACCAGCGGGCGAAGAAACGAGCGACGGGACGGCATGGGAACTCCCTGAACATATATCCGGCCATATACATGTATCTGTCCATATACATGATTGGACGCGAGATTCCAGCACCAAGACGCACGGGCGCCCGGCCGCCGCCACGCGGGGTGGCGACATCGTCAGGGAAGGAGGCGGCGGAAGGGCGGCGGAAGGACGCCGCGCCGTGTCAGTCGATCATGCCGGTGTGGCGGGCGGTGGCGGCCGCCACTTGCTCGGCCGCGGTCAGAAGTTCGAGCGCCGGCACGTCGCCGCCACGCCCGAAGGTGATCTGCGGCCCGCGACGCACCACGCGGCGGCCGCTGCCATCCTGTTCCAGCGCGAATTCGTAGATGTGGTGGGCAACGCGGTGCATCACCCGCACGGTGGAAGGCGACAGGGTGACGACGTCGAAATCGGCGTGCGGCATGGTGTTTCCCTCCCCTGGGGCCCGTCCGGAAGGTGGACAGGGCGGCCGCGTGGGCGCGGCTCGGTTGTCGGCGTTCCGCCCTGCGGCGGAATGGAGCAGGAACTTTCGTCGAATATTGACGTTGCGACAATGGTAAATCCGCGGGATCCGCCGCTTTGTTGCGCCCGGGCAGGCCGCTCGCCGGCCCCCACGCCCGTGGATTTTCCCGCAACGGACCCCGCCTGCGGGCACCCCGTGGAGCCATGCCTCGTGGACCGGGCGCGCACTGTCGGATTTCCGGCGCTGCGGCCGGACCACCAAGCCGGAGACGCGCTTCAATGAGCCGCAATATGATGTTGATCGTGGCCGCGATCGTTCTTGTGATCGCCGCCTATGCCGCCGTCCAGTATTCGGGACGGATGACCACCCAGCCGACGGAAAACCCGTCCCCGCCCGCCGCGAGCCCGACGGTTCCGCCGGCGGCCGATCCCATCACCCCGCCGCCCCCGGCGCCTGAAATCTCGATGCCGCCCGCCAATGATCCGGCCGTTCAGCCGAGCACCCCGGCCGAGCCGGCGCCCACCACGCCGGCGCCGACCGACCCCGCGCCCACCACTCCGGCGCCGACCACGCCGTAAGCGCTACGGCTCCCCGCCGCGCTCGCCCGCCATCGCGGCGAGCGCGGCCCTGGCGCGCGGGCTGTCCATCACCGCTTCCAGCGGCAGCGACAGCCGGCGCCGCCAGTTCGGCCTCTCCCGGTCCGTGCCGGGCAGGTTCACCGCCACGGTCTCGCCGGCGAGATCGTCCAGCTGCGCCAGCGCCAGCGCGGCATGGGTGCGCGAGACGAAGGCATGGATCGCCGCCAGCAGCGCGTCGTCCAGCGGCACCTCCGTGGACGGCAGCGCGGTGATCAGTTCTTCCTGCAGCAGCGCCGCGCCCAGCTGCTCGCGCTCCGTGGCGCGCTCCACCCGCCCCGCCGCATAGGCCTCCGCGTCAAGCAGTCCGAGCGCGTGGCGCTCTTTCAGATCCACGCCTTCCCACCAGCCGGCCAGCGTCGGCAGGTCATGCGTCGAGACGCAGGCTGCCGCCAGTGCCGGGTAGTCCTGCGGCGGCGTGAATACCCCGGCCTTCTGCTCGAACCACAGCACGCGATAGGAGAGCATGCGCTCGGCGTTCAGCTGGTCGCGCATGCCGAAGGGCACGGTGCCGAGATCCTCGCCGACCACAAGGCACTGCGCCCGCGTGCTCTCCAGCGCCACCTGCGCCGCCAGCGCCTCGAACGGCATGGCGAGATAGGCGCCGTCCGAGCCGCGCGCGCCCTCGGGAATGAGGAACAGCCGGCGCAGCCCCATCACATGGTCGATCCTGAGCGCACCGGCATGGCGCATATTGGCGGCCACCAGCCCGGCATAGCGCTCATAGCCGTCGCGCTGCAGCGCCAGCGGGTCGAAGGGCGGCAGGCACCAGTTCTGCCCCTCCGGCCCCAGCGGGTCCGGCGGCGCGCCGATGGTGACGCCCGGCATCAGCATGTCGGCCTCGGCCCAGGCCTCCGCCCCATCAGGCGCGGTACCGACCGCAAGGTCGCGATAGAGGCCGAGCGACAGCCCCGCCGCCCGTGCCCGCTCGGCCGCGCCGGCCAATTGCCGGTCGGCGACCCATTGCTGCCACAGCGCGAAGCGGAACGCCGTCGGATCGGCGCGGCCAAAGGCCTCCACCGCCGCGCTGCCGGCTTCGCTCAGCCCGTCCGGCCAGTCGCGCCAGTGTGTGCCGGGATAGGCGCCGGCAATGGCCTGGAACAGCGCGAAGCGCGCCAGCGCCGCGTCGCCCTCGGCGACGAAACGGTCGAAATCGGCGTCGGGCGCCTGCTCGAAGGCGGCAAACGCCAGCTTGAGCGCCGCCTCCTTCGCCGCCCAGACGCCCGGATAATCCACCGCCTCGGCAGAGGCGACGCCGGCAAAGCCCGCGAGGTCGGCACCGAGCGCGGCGACGTCGATATAGATCGGGTCGAGGAAGCGCCGGTCGGAGGGCGAATAGGGGCTCGCCCGTTCGCGCTGGTCAGGGAACAGCGCATGCAGCGGGTTGAGGCCGACCGTGTGCGCGCCGGCCTGCGCCGCCCGCACACCGAGCTCGCCCAGCGCGGTGAAATCACCGATGCCCTGGTCCAGAGCGTCCCGCCGCAGCGTGTAGAGATGCGTGCCGATGCCGAACAGCCGGCCGCCGCTCGCGAGTCCCGGCGGCACATAGCAGGAAGGCGGGGCGACGGTGAGCCGGCATTCTTCCGTGCCGAGCCGCAGCTTATGCCGGCCCGGCGGCAATTCCGGCAGGGCGAGCGCGCGCAGCACCGCCTGCCGTCCATCCGGCCGCTCGACGCTTCGGCGCGTGCCTTCCTCCGGCCGCACTGGCAGGTCGATCTCCTGCCCATCCTCCAGCAGCAGCGTCAGGTCGAGCCGGCGCGGCGCCTGCGCCGCCTCGCCCGCCAGCGTCAGCAGCGGCGCCGTGCCCTGCCGAATGACGGAGGCAAAGGGAATGTCGCGGTCGAAATGCTGGGCGGAAAGCCGGGCGAGGCTGTCATTGGCCTCGCCATGGGTCCCGGCCGGCAGGCCCAGCGCGGCGAGCAGCGCGCGCTTGGTGTCGTCGCCCACCTTCTGCGCCTTGCCGTCGGCGCTGAACCACTGGCCGTCAATGCCGGCCGCGCTGGAGAGCTTCTCCAGCAGATCGGACCCGGCGGCGCGGCGCGGCGCGGTCGCCAGCGCGTCCTCGGTGAGGATCAGCACCGCGCGCGGCGCCACCTCGGTGGGTTCTCCACCCTCGGCATCCGGCTGCGCCGTATCGGCCGCCACCCGCCAGACGAAGCCGTCGCGCGGCTCCGGCAGCACCAGCGCCTGCGCGGCGTCGGAGGCGTTGAGCGCCACCGCCACCCGGTCCGCCGCCTCCCCTTCGGCTTCCGGCGCATAGAACACCGCCACCAGCGCGCGTGTCGTGCCGTCGTTCCAGCGCACCGTGCCCCCCGCTGGGTCGCGCCAGTCGACATCGGCAATGCCGCTGCCGTCGACCGGCCGCCCGGTCAACGGCGCCTCGCCGCGCAGCGCGCGATGGGCGAGCCGCAGCTTCACCAGCCGGGCGGTGAAGGCGGCCAGCTCCGCGTCGGTCTTCGACCAGTCGAGCCAGGTGAGCTCATTGTCCTGCGCATAGGCGTTGTTGTTGCCGGCCTGCGAGCGGCCGCACTCATCGCCCATGGTCAGCATCGGCGTGCCGCGCGCGACCAGCAGCGTCGCCAGCAGCGCCCGCACATCGCCGCGCCGGGCGGCGTTGACGGCGGCATCGTCGGTCCAGCCCTCGACGCCGTGATTCCAGCTCACATTGTTGTCGGTGCCGTCGCGGTTGTGCTCGCCATTGGCCTCGTTGCGCTTGTTGGCGAAGGCGACAAGGTCGGCCAGGGTGAAACCGTCATGGGCGGTGACGAAATTGATGCCGCGCGACAGCGGGCGGTTGCGCCCGGCGAAAATGTCGGAGGAGCCCGCCAGCCGCGTCGCCAGCTCGCCCACCACCCCTTCATCGCCGCGCCAGAAATGCCGGGCGGTGTCGCGGAAACGGTCGTTCCACTCGCCCCAGCCCGGCGGAAAGCGCCCGACCTGGTAGCCGCCCGGGCCGATATCCCAGGGCTCCGCGATCAAAGCGAGGTCGCGCAGCGCCGGGTCCTGCTGCATGGCCGCGAGAAAGGGCGCGTCCGGGTCGAAGCCGTCGGGGCGGCGGCCCAGCGTGGCGGCGAGGTCGAAGCGGAAGCCGTCGAGCCCGCAGGCGGCCCAGCGCCGCAGCGCGTCCATGGCGAGGCGCAGCACCGGCGCCCGCTCCAGCGCCAGCGTGTTGCCGGTGCCGGCATCGTTGATCAGGCGCGCGGGATCATCGGTGGCGTGGCGGTAATAGGTGGCGTTGTCGAGCCCGCGCAGGCTCAGCGTCGGCCCCAGCGCGTCGCTCTCGCCGGAATGGTTCAGCACCACGTCGAGCACGACGGCAATCCCCGCTTCGTGCAGGGCAGCGATGGTGCGGGAAATCTCGTCGAAGCCGCCCGGCGCCAGGCGCGGGTCCGGCGCGCCGAACACCACAGGGTTGTAGCCCCAGTAATTGCTGAGGCCGAGCGGCGGCAGATGCCGCTCGTCGATCCACGCCATGCACGGCATCAGTTCCACCGTGGTGACGCCGAGCCGCACCAGATGATCGAGCGCCGCCGGCTGCGCCAGCGCGGCGAAGCTGCCGCGCATGCCGGCCGGAATGTCCTGATGGCGCATGGTGAAGCCGCGCACATGCAGCTCATAAAGCACCTGCCGGTCCCAGCGGAACGGCGCGCGGGCCGCCATCACAGGCGAAGCTGCCGCCGGCAACACGATCGCCTTCGGCATGGCGAAGGCGCTGTCGGTCTCGTCGCGCTCCGCGCCACTGGCGCGGGTGTCGAACATCGCCGCATCAAGCGTGAACGGCCGGTCGAGCCGGCAGGCATGGGGGTCGACCAGCAGCTTGGCGGGGTTGAACCGGTGCCCCTCCTGCGGCGCCCACGGCCCCGCCGCCCGCAGCCCATAGCGCGCGCCGGCCGGCACCCCGGATATGTGGGCGTGGAACACGTCGCCGGTGCGGGCCGGCAGCGCCAGGCGGGCGATCTCTTTGTCGCCCGCCGGGTCGAACAGGCAGAACTCGATGCGGGTGGCATGGGCCGAGAACACCGCGACATTGACGCCGCGCGCATCCGCGGTGACGCCGAGCGGCTCCGGGCTTCCGGTCGAGACGGTAAAGTCGTTCACGCGGCGCGCTCCGCCGCCAGGGTGCGGAACAGCGTGTCGTACTGGCGCGCCGCGCGTTCCCAGGAAACGTCGGTCGCCATCGCGTTGCGCTGCAGCTTCTGCCACAGCGGCTTGTCCTGCCACAGAGCGGCGGCGCGCTTCAGCGCCATCTGCAGCGCCGGCGTGGTGACGGGCGAGAACTGGATGCCGGTGCCGACCCCGGCCGAACGCGCCATCTCGTTGACGTCGATCACCGTGTCGGCGAGCCCGCCGACCCGCGCCACCAGCGGCAGCGCGCCATAGCGCAGGGCGGAGAGCTGGGTGAGGCCGCAGGGCTCGAAGCGCGAGGGCACGATCAGCATGTCCGCCCCGGCCTGGATGCGGTGGGCGACGCCCTCATCATAGCCGAGCTGCACGCCAATGCGGCCGGGATGGGCATGCGCCGCCCCGGCGAAGCGCCCGGCAAGGTCGGCATCGCCCGCCCCGAGCAGCACCAGCTGCGCGCCGAGGCCCAGCAGCGTGTCGAGGCTCTCGGCCAGCAGGTCCAGCCCCTTCTGCCAGGACAGGCGGCTCACCACGCCGAACAGCAGCGCCTCGGGATCGGCATCGAGCCCGAACGCCTCCTTCAGCGCCACCTTGTTGGCGAGCCGGGCCTTCAGCGTCTTGGCGTCGAACGGCTTGGCGATCAGCGTGTCGGTGGCCGGGTTCCAGCCGGCATCGTCAAGCCCGTTGAGGATGCCGGTGAGCAGATGGCCGCGCGCGTTGAGCAGCCCGTCCAGCCCCATGCCGGCATCCGGCAGCAGGATTTCGCCGGCATAGCCGGGGGAAACGGTGGTGAGGCGGTCGGCCAGCTGCAGCCCGGCCTTGAGATAGCCGACCATGCCGTAATACTCGACCCCGTGCAGCCCGAAGGCGTGCGGCGGCAGGCCGAGCATGGCGAATTCATGGGCGGGGAACTGCCCCTGAAAGGCGATGTTGTGGATCGTCATGACCGTGCCGGGCCGCCTTGTGCCGGCATAGTGCAGATAGGCCGGGGCGAGGCCCGCCTGCCAGTCATGGGCGTGCACGATGTCGGGCACGAAGCCCGGCACCAGCCCGAGGCCGATGCCGGAGGCCACCGCCCCCAGCGCCGCGAAGCGCCGCGCATTGTCGTCCCAGTCGAGACCGTTCGGGCCCATATACGGCCCGCCGGGCCGGTCATAGAGATGGGGCGCGTCGATGACGAACAGGTCGAGCCCGCCGGCCTTGCCGTCCAGCAGTGTCGCCGGCCCGCCGAACAGATCGTCGAAGCGGTGCACCGCCTCGCGATGGCCGAGCGCGGCCATCACGGTGGGATAGCCGGGAATGAGCGTGCGCACCTCCACGCCATGGCGCCCCAGCGCGGCCGGCAGGGCGCCGGCCACATCGGCGAGGCCGCCGGTCTTCACCAGCGGAAAGACTTCCGAGACGACGGAGAGAACCTTGAACGATGACACGCCCGATCCCGAATCTTGACGTTGAGTGACGTGACGCCGATCGCCGGCGCCTTACAGCGCGAGCTTGTCGATCATGGTCTGGGTGATCAGGCAGATGCCCTTTTCCGTCCGCCGGAAGCGCTTGGCATCCACCTCCGGGTCCTCGCCGACGACCAGGCCCTCGGGAATGCGGACATGCGAATCGATCACCACATTCTTCAGCCGCGCCGAGCGACCGATCTCGACATAGGGCAGGATGACACCATTCTCGATCGAGCCATAGGAATTGATCCGCACCCCGGTGAACAGCAGCGCCCGGCGCAGCGAGGAGCCGGAGATGATGCAGCCGCCCGAGACCAGCGAGGAAATCGCCTGCCCGCGCCGGCCCTCATCGTCATGCACGAACTTGGCCGGCGGGGTGATCTCGGCATAGGTCCAGATCGGCCAGTCGCGGTCATAGAGGTCGAGCTCGGGAACCACGCCGGTGAGGTCGATATTGGCCTCCCAATAGGCGTCCACCGTGCCGACATCGCGCCAATAGGGTGCCGTCTCCTGGTCGGAGCGCACGCAGGAGCGCGAGAAATGATGCGCCGAGGCGGTGCCGTTCTTGACGATGTAGGGAATGATGTCCTTGCCGAAATCATGCGTCGACAGCGGGTCGGCGGCGTCGCGGCGCAGCTGGTCGATCAGGAACTTGGTCTCGAAGACATAGATGCCCATCGAGGCCAGCGCCTTGTCCGGCCGGCCGGGCATGGCGGGCGGGTCCTTCGGCTTTTCCAGGAAGGAGATGATGCGGTCCTTCTCGTCGACATGCATGACGCCGAAGGCGCTCGCCTCCTCCCGCGCCACTTCCAGGCAGCCCACCGTCACATCGGCGCCGGTGTCGACATGCTGCTGGAGCATGATCTCGTAGTCCTGCTTGTAGACGTGGTCGCCGGCCAGGATGATGATGTGCCGGGTGTCATAGGCCTCGATGATGTCGAGGTTCTGATAGACCGCGTCCGCCGTTCCCAGATACCACATGGTCTCCGAGACACGCTGGCTGGCCGGCAGTACGTCGAAGCTCTCATTGCGCTCGTGGCGCAGGAAGTTCCAGCCGCGCTGCATGTGCCGGATCAGGCTGTGCGCCTGGTACTGGGTGGCGACGCCGATGCGGCGAATGCCGGAATTGATGGCATTGGAAAGCGTGAAGTCGATGATCCGCGACTTGCCGCCGAAATACACCGCCGGCTTGGCGCGCCGGTCGGTCAATTCCATCAGGCGGCTGCCACGGCCACCGGCAAGAACATAGGCCATCGCGGAGCGGGCCAGTGGAGCATTCTGCATCGTCGGCCGTGCCATGTGGCGTCATCTCCCTCAGTTCAGGTTCTGCTTGGGTAGGTCGGCCGTGTCGGCGCGGCTTTCCGGTTCCCATTTGAAATAGAGCGTGGCGAGCGGCGGCAGCACAAGCGCGGCGCTGGCCGGCAATCCGTGCGCCGGTTCCTCGACCGCCGTCACCTCGCCGAGATTGCCCATGCCCGAGCCGCCATAGAGCGCGGCATCGGTGTTCAGGATTTCGCGCCAGCGGCCGGCGCGCGGCAGGCCGACACGGTAATCGGAGCGCGGCACCGGGGTGAGGTTCGCCACCATCACCACGGGCGCGTCGTCGGCGTCGCCATAGCGGGCCCAGGCAAAGACCGATTGCTGGCGGTCGTCCACCACGATCCAGCTGAACCCCTCCGGCTCGCAGTCACGGGCATGCAGGGCGGGCGTCTCGCGATAGACGAGGTTCAGGTCGCGCACGAGCAACTGCATGCCGCGATGGTGTGGGCCCATGCCGACCAGGTGCCAGTCGAGCGAGCGCTCCTCGCTCCATTCCCGGCGCTGGGCGAATTCCTGGCCCATGAAAAGCAGCTTCTTGCCGGAATTGGCCCACATCATCCCATAGCCGGCACGCATAGTGGCGAATTTCTGCCAGTCGTCGCCGGGCATGCGGGTGAGGATGGTGCCTTTTCCGTGCACCACCTCGTCATGCGACAGCGGCAGCACGAAATTCTCCGAGAAGGCGTAGGTGACGCCGAACGTCACCTTGTCGTGGTGCCAGGGGCGGTAGATCGGCTCGGTCGACAGATAGTCGAGCGTGTCGTGCATCCAGCCCATGTTCCACTTGAAGCCGAAGCCCAGCCCGCCGGCGAACACCGGCTGCGAAACGCCGGCCCAGGAGGTCGATTCCTCGGCGATAACCACCGTGCCGGGATGCTCGGCATAGATGATCTCGTTGGCGCGGCGCAAAAACGACACCGCGTCCTTGTTGTCGTTCGAGCCATCGGGGTTGGGCGACCATTCCCCGTGCTTGCGCGAATAATCCAGATAGAGCATCGAGGCCACCGCATCGACGCGCAGCCCGTCGACATGGAAGCGGTCGAGCCAATACAGCGCGTTGGCGATCAGCATATTGGCGACCTCGCGGCGGCCGAAGTCGTAGATCGCCGTATTCCAGTCCGGGTGGAAGCCGCGCTGCGGGTCGGAATGCTCGTAGAGCGGCCCGCCGTCGAAATGCGACAGGCCGTGAATGTCGGTGGGGAAATGCGCCGGCACCCAGTCGAGGATCACCGACAGCCCGGCCTGATGCGCCTTGTCGACAAAACGCGCGAAGCCGGCCGGGTCGCCGAAGCGGCTGGTCGGCGCGAACAGGCCGATCGGCTGGTAGCCCCAGGAGGCGTCCAGCGGGTGCTCGGAAATCGGCAGCAGCTCGATATGGGTGAAGCCCATCCACTGCACATAGGGGATCAGCTGGTCGGCCAGCTCGTCATAGGTGAGGAAACGGTTTTCCTCGCCGCGTCGCCAGGAGCCCAGATGCACCTCATAGGTGCTCATCGGCTTGCGGCGCGCCTCGCCCTCGGCACGGGCGGCGATGTGCTCAGCGTCGCTCCAGGCGAACGTATCGGTGCGCGCCACGATCGAGCCGGTGGCCGGGCGGAACTCGCCGGCGAAGCCGAACGGGTCGGCCTTCAGCGGCAGCAGCCGGCCATCGGCGGAAACGATCTCGTATTTGTAGATCGTGCCCTCGCCGACGCCGGGCGCGAAAATCTCCCACAGCCCGCTGTCGACGCGCTTGCGCATCTGGTGGCGGCGCCCGTCCCACTGGTTGAAATCGCCCACCACCGACACCCGCGCGGCATTGGGCGCCCAGACGGCGAAGCGCACGCCGTCGATCCCCTCATGCGAATCGGGATGGGCGCCGAGCCGCTCATAGAGCGTGCGGTGGGTGCCCTCGACCAGCAGATGGTCGTCGAGCGGGCCGAGCACGGGCGGGAAGGAATAGGGGTCGTCGATCAGCCATTCGCCGCCGGCATTGCGGGCGCGCAGGCGGTAGCGCGCCCAGGCCGGGCGGCCGGGCACCAGCCCCTCGAAGAAACCGGCGGCGTTGCGGAGCATCAGCGAGGCGATCGCCGTGCCGTCAGGCTCGATGGCCTCCAGCGTCTGCGCATCGGGAACGAAGGCGCGCAGGACGAGGCCTTGCGGCGATTCGTGCGGCCCCAGCAGGGAAAACGGGTCGTGATGGCGGCCTGCGACGAGAGCGTCGACCTCCCGTTCGGGCGCCTGCCACGGATGCATCACTGCCAACCCTTCCTGAGCCAAAACACCGGGGACAAGCCCCGTGCGCAGTGAAGGTTCCTCTACCGCCAGCACAAAGTCCACACGTCGCAGCCACATAACGCGGCATCAGGTAAACGCCGCGCTACCGGCGGCAGGACCGGCAGCGGGACAGCCGACCGGTGGACAGGCGCGCCGACCCGCCACCCACCACCCACCACCCGGCAGGGCGGCACGTCCGGGATGCCGCCGGCGGTGAGGCCGGCGGCGTTCGTTGCTGGAGCGTCGCTCAGCGGATCGTCCGCACCGGCACGTTCCAGATGTCCTTGGCGTATTCGGAAATTGTCCGGTCGGAGGAGAACCAGCCCATATTGGCGGTGTTGATGAGGCTCGACTGCCACCACGCCGACCGGTTGTTCCAGCGCGCATCGACCTTGCGCTGGGCGTCCCAATAGGCGTCGAAATCGGTCGTGACCAGGAAGTAGTCGTGGTAGCGCAGCGCGTCGACCAGCGGCTTGAAGCGGTCCGGCTCGTCCGGCGAATAGACGCCGGAGCCGACCGCATCCAGCACTTCGCCAAGATGGTGCGAATTGCGGATCGACTCGGCCTCGTCGACGCCGGCGGCGCGGCGTGCCTCGACCTCGGCGGCGGTCAGGCCGAAGATGAAGATGTTGTCGTCGCCGACATGCTGCTTGATCTCGACATTGGCGCCGTCGAGCGTGCCGATGGTGAGCGCGCCGTTGAGCGCCATCTTCATGTTGCCGGTGCCGGAGGCTTCCATGCCGGCGGTGGAGATCTGCTCCGACAGGTCGGCCGCCGGGATCACCATTTCGGCGAGGCTGACATTGTAATTGGGCAGGAACACCACCTTCAGCAGGTCGCGCACGGTCGGGTCGTCATTGACCACCTTCGCCACGTCATTGGCCAGCTTGATGATCAGCTTGGCCATCTGGTAGCTGGCTGCCGCCTTGCCGGAGAAGATCTTCACCCGCGGCGCCCAGTTCTTGGCCGGGTTGGCGCGCATCGCGTCATAAAGGGCGATGGTCTCCAGCACGTTCAGCAGCTGGCGCTTGTACTCGTGGATGCGCTTGATCTGCACGTCGAACAGCGCGCCGGGATTGACCTTGATGTCGAGCCGGTCGCGGATGAGCCGGGCCAGCGCCACCTTGTTCTGCCGCCGCACCGCCATGAACCGGTCCTGCAGCGCCGAATCCCCCGCCAGGGCTTCCAGCTTGGTGAGCTGGGAATAGTCGTCCAGCACGCCCGGCCCGCACACCTCCACCAGCAGGTTGGTGAGGCCGGGATTGGCCTGGTAGAGCCAGCGGCGGAAGGTGATGCCGTTGGTCTTGTTGTTCATCCGCTCGGGGAACAGGCGGTAGAAATCCTTGAACACCGTGGTGGTCATCAGGTCGCTGTGCAGCGCCGCCACGCCGTTGATCGAGTGCGAGCCGAGGAAGGCGAGATTGCCCATGCGCACGCGCCGGCCATGGTCTTCCTGGATCAGCGACACCGAGCCGAGCAGCGCGTCGTCGCCGGGGAATTCGGTGCGGACCCGCTCCAGATGCTTGGCGTTGAGCTGGTAGATGATCTGCATGTGGCGCGGCAGCACCCGCTCCATCAGCGGCACCGGCCAGGTCTCCAGCGCCTCCGGCAGCAGCGTGTGGTTGGTGTAGGAGATGGTCCGCACCGTGATGTCGAACGCCTCGTCCCAGGCGATGTCGTTCTCGTCGACCAGCACCCGCATCAGTTCGGCCACCGCGATGGCGGGGTGGGTGTCGTTGAGCTGGATCGCCACCTTGTCCGGCAGCGAGCGCACATCGCCGAAGCTGTCGACATGGCGGCGGATCAGATCGTGCAGCGAGGCGGCGGTGAAGAAATACTCCTGCCGCAGCCGCAGTTCCTGCCCCGCCGGCGTGGCGTCGGAGGGATAGAGCACCTTGGAGATCGCCTCGGCCTTCACCTGGTTCACCAGCGCGCCGACATGGTCGCCCTGGTTGAAGGCGTCGAGCCGGATCGGGTCGGCCGCGCGGGCCGACCACAGGCGCAGCGTGTTCACGTGCCGCCCGCGCCAGCCGACGATCGGCGTGTCATAGGCCACCGCCTCCACCGTCTCGGCGGGATGCCAGACCTGCTTCTTGCGGTCGCCGCCCACGGCGATCGCCTCGACCGAGCCGCCGAAGCCGATGTCGTAATAGACCTCGGGCCGCTCGAACTCCCAGGGATTGCCGAAGGACAGCCAGTCCTCGGGATATTCGTGCTGCCAGCCATTCTTGATCATCTGGCGGAACAGGCCGTTCTCATAGCGGATGCCGTAGCCATAGGCGGCGATGGACAGCGTCGCCATGCTGTCCATGAAGCAGGCGGCGAGCCGACCGAGGCCGCCATTGCCCAGCGCCGCGTCCGGCTCCACCTGCCGCAGCCGATCGAGATCGACGCCGAGATCGCCCAGCGCCGAACGCGCGGTCTCCAGCATCTCGATATTGGTCAGCGCGTCGAACAGCAGCCGGCCGATGAGGAATTCCAGCGAGAGGTAATAAACCCGCTTGCGCCCTTCCGAATAGGTCTGGCGGGTGGAGGTGATCCAGCGGTCGACGATGCGGTCTCGGGTGGCGAAGGCGGTGGCGAGGAACCAGTCGCGATCGCTCGCGGCGGCCGGGTTCTTGCCCACCGCATAGGTGAGCTTGGAGATTACCGCGGCACGGAACTTGGCGACCTCGTCGCCCTGCGCGGAAATCGGGCGGGCGGAGTTCTCCGGCGTGTCCAGCATCTTCTCTTCAACCTCGACTGACATGTGCAGCTTGTGCTCCCGTTGCGGCTTGCCTTCCCCCGTGGGGCGGAAGCGCCGCCTGATCTCACCTGTGCCGGATGCAACCTTTTGGCCAACTCAACCGGCGCGGGGTTCCCGCTCAATGGCGGCCAGGGCGAGCACCAGCCATCCGAGGATGAGCATAGTCCCGCCGATCGGCGCGGCCATAGGAAATACCACGATGTCCCAAAGCGCCCGCAGCGCCAGCGCACCGCTAAACAGCACCGTGCCCAGCGCGATGATGCCGGCCCCGACGCTGGCGAAGGACCAGCCCGGCCCGCGCACCACCGCCAGCGCGCAGCCTCCCACCACGGCGCTCGCCCCCAGCATGAGGAAGGTCGCGGCCGTGGTCAAATTCGGCTCGGCGGTCAGGTGCGCGCCCGCCGCCGCCGCCGCCACCCCGGCCGCGCCCATCAGGCCGGCGAGAAACACCAGAAGTCGGCGAAAGGCATTCATGGCTCTGCTCCGCTTGGCTGGCCGTCCGTGGCGATGACATGGAAGAAGGTTCCCGAGACCCGCCCCCGGCGGCGTCCCGCATCGCCCATCCCCTTACCCCCACCATCGCTCAGCGCGACCAGCGGCGCATCGTCGCCCGCTTGTGTGACGCTGGCATAATGGAACTCGTGGCCGCGCAGCCTTGTCCCCGCCGGCCCCAGCGGCGAGGCATGAAGCGTCACCGCCCGTCGGTAGCCGAGATTGAGCCGGCGCTTGGCAAAGCTGGTGGCATGGCCGAGCAGGCCGAGCATGGCGTGCTCGCGCCCCTCGGAATCAGCGATCGACTGGCCCAGCACCATGAAGCCCCCGCATTCGCCATGCACCGGCCGCGTCTGGGCGAAATGGCGCACTCCATCGAGAAAGCGGGTGGCTTGCGCCAGCCTTTCCCCGTGCAATTCGGGATAGCCGCCGGGCAGCCAGCAGGCATCCGCCGTCGCGTCCGGCGCCTCATTGGCCAGCGGCGAGAAGGGCAGGATTTCCGCCCCGGCCCGCCGCCAGCCGGCCACGAGATGCTCATAGGCGAAGGAAAACGCCACATCCTGCGCCAGCGCGATCCGCTGGCCGGGCGGCGCCAGCGCCACCGGCGCCGGGCCGGACGCGGGCAGCGGCGCCCCCAGCGCAATGAGCGCGTCGAGGTCGATATGCGCTTCCGCCCGTTCCGCCAGCGCCGCCAGCTGCGCGGCGAGGGCTGGGTGCTCGCCCGCCTGCACGAGGCCCAGATGCCGCTCCGGCAGGCGCACCGCCCCATCGCGCGGCAGGCTGCCCAATATCTGGATGCCCAGCGCCGCAATGGCGGCACTCGCCTGCAGGCGGTGCCGCTCGCTGGCGACCTGGTTGAGGATGACGCCGGCGATCCGCACGCGCGGGTCATGCGTGGCGAATCCCCGCACCACGGCGGCGGCCGATTGCGACTGGCCTGAGATGTCGAGCACCAGCACAACAGGCAGGCCGAGCCGGGCGGCGAGATCGGCCGCCGCGCCGCTGCGGCCCGCCTCGCCCTCGATGCCATCGAACAGGCCCATCGACGCCTCGATGAGCACGAGCTCCGCCCCCGCCCCCGCCTGCGCCGCCAGCGCGTCGATGAGAGCGGGCGGCATGGCGAAGCTGTCGAGGTTCAGCCCCGGCTCGCCGGTGGCGGCGGCGTGGAAGGCGGGGTCGATATAGTCCGGGCCGGATTTGGCCGCGCGAACCCGCACGCCGCGCGCCCGCAGCGCCGCCGCCACGCCGAGCGTCACCGTGGTCTTGCCCGAGCCGGAACGCGGCGCGGCGATGATGAAGGCGCGGGCGGTCATGCGGCATTTCCCGTGATAACGCCGCCGCTCCCTCTCCCCGTCGGGGAGAAGGGTAGTTGAGCGCGGCAGCCCTCTCCCCCCTCACCGGCCCGCTGCGCGGGCCACCTCTCCCCGACGGGGAGAGGGAAAGACAAGCGCGCGCTCATTCCCGCCCCCGGAATCGCCGTTGATATCCGGCGTCATAGAGCGCGCTCTCGCGGAAATCCGCCGGCGCCAGCGCCTTGCCCACCAGGATGAGCGCGGTGCGCTCCACCGGCTCCCTCGCCACCTTGGCGACGATGTCATCGAGCGTGCCTGAGATCACCCGCTCGGTCGGCCGGCTCGCCTCCACCACGACAGCCACCGGGCAGTCCCCGCCATAGAGCGGCGCCAGTTCCGCCACCACCTGTTCCAGCGCGTGAATGGCGAGGTGGATGGCGAGCGTCGCGCCGGTGGCGCCGAACGCTGCTAGCGTCTCGCCCGCCGGCATCGCCGAGGCGCGGCCGGAGACGCGGGTGATGACGAGGCTTTGCGCCAGCCCCGGCACGGTGAGTTCGCGCCCCAGCACCGCGCTGGCGGCGGCGAAGGCCGGCACGCCGGGGGTGAGCGTATAGGCAATCCCGTGTTTTTCCAGCCGCCGGATTTGCTCGGCCACCGCCGAATAGATCGATAAATCGCCCGACTGCAGCCGGGCCACATCCTGCCCTGCCGCCTGCGCCGCGACGAACTCCGCCTCGATCTCGTCGAGCGCGAGCGGCGCGGTGTCGACGATCCGCGCGCCCGGCGGGCACAATGCGCCAGCATTCCCGCGGGCGGCACGATCGAGCCGGCATAGAGGCAGACCTCGCAGCGGGCGATGAGGTCGCGCCCGCGCAGCGTCATCAAGTCGGCCGCGCCCGGCCCGGCGCCGATGAAATGCACGGTCACGATGTCTGCGCCTCCTTCTCCGCTTCCCGCGCGAAGGCGCAGGTCACGGGTCCCAACACGTAGCGCGGGCCGATCAGCGCCGAGCGCCGCCCCGCCACCGCCAGCGCGGAGGCCTCGGCGACCGAGGGCACGCCCATCAGCGCCACCACGCGCTCGGAATGGGTCATCGCCCGCGTGCCCGCCGCCTCCAGCTGGCGCTGCGGCACCATGACCAGCAGCAGGCCGAGATCGAGCGCCGCCTTGATGATGCCGGCCTCGCTGCCCTTCGCCGCCGGGGTCGCCATCAGCGAGATGTCGCACAGCTTCACGCCATGGCGCTCCATCGCCCCGCGCAGGGCGGCACAGACCTCCTCGGCGGTGACGCCGCGACGGCTGCCGATGCCGGCGACGATCATGAGACGGCCCCCGGCTTGGTCCAGCTCCACTGCGTCACCGGCATGGCCGGCCGCCAGCCGGTGAGCCCGCCCACCGGCACCGCGCGGGCGACGGCGAGCCGAACCAGATCGCCCCCAAGCGAGCCATAACAGGCGATCAGCAGCGCCTCGGTCTCCAGCGTCACCGCATTGACAACGAGTCTCCCGCCGGGCTTCAGCGCGTCGAGCGCCGCCTCCAGCACGCCCGGCTCGCCCGCGCCGCCGCCGACAAAGATCGCGTCCGGCGCCGGAAGCCCCGCCAGCGCCTCGGGCGCCTTCCCCTCGACGACCTCCAGCCCCGGCACGCCGAGCGCCGCCGCATTGCGCCGCGCCCGCGCCGCCCGCTCCGGGCGTTCCTCGATGCCGATGGCGGTGAGCGAGGGGTCGGCGAGCATCCATTCAATGCCGACCGAGCCGGCCCCAGCGCCAATGTCCCACAGGAGCTCACCCCGGCGGGGGCTGAGCGCGGACAGCGTCACCGCGCGGATCTCGCGCTTGGTCAGCTGGCCGTCATGCTCGAACAGATCGTCCGGCAGGCCCGGCGCGCGGGCCAGGATGCGCGCCCCCTGCCCCGCCACCACCTCGATGGCGACAAGGTTCAGCGGGTCGATATCGGCGAGCGCGAAGCCCTCGGCCACGGCGCGGCGCACCCGCTCGCGCGGCCCGCCCAGCGCCTCCAGCACGGTGAGGTGGGAGCCGCCAAAGCCACTTGCCGCCAACAGGCGCGCGATGTCGCCCGGCCCTTCGCCATCCGAGGTCAGCACCAGCAACCGGTGGCCGGGATGAAGATGCGCCCGCACCAGATCCAGCGAACGGCCATGCACGGTGAGGCACCCCACCTCCGCCAGCGGCCAGCCGAGCCGGGCGCCGGCGAGGCTGAAGGCGGACGGCGCGGGAAAGGCGCGCATCTCGCCCGCCGGCACCTGCCGCGCCAGCGTGGCGCCGACGCCGTGCAGGAACGGATCGCCCGAGGCGAGCACGCAGACGTGCCGCCCGCGCAACGCCAGCACCTCCTCGATGCCGCGCGCGAACGGGCTCGGCCAGGCCCGCGCCTCGCCCCGAACCGCATCGCCGGCCAGCGCCAGATGCCGCGCGCCGCCGAACACGACCGAAGCCGCCTCCACCGCCGCCCGCCCGGCGGGGGTAAGGCCGTCCAGCCCATCCTCGCCAATGCCGACAAGGGTGAGCCAGCGGCCGTCGTCCGTGGCGGGCGGTTCGGCAGTTGACGCGGCGGAGGCGATGGTTTCACTGCCGGGCATGAATGCATCCGATAACGGCCGGGAGGCTGGCGCCCCGCGCCTGCTCATCCTCGGCGGCACCAGCGAGGCCCGCGAACTCGCCACGGCGTTGCAGGCGCGCGGGGGATTCGCGCTCAGCCTGTCCCTTGCCGGGCGCACGCGCAACCCGCTCCCGATGGGCGCCCCCACCCGCTCGGGCGGCTTCGGCGGGGTGGAAGGTCTCGAAGCGCATCTCAAGGCCGAGCGCATCGACGCGCTGATCGACGCCACCCACCCCTTCGCCGCCACCATGTCGCACAACGCCGCGCAGGCCGCGCGCCGCGCCGGCGTGCCGCTCCTCGCCCTGCTGCGGCCGCCATGGCAGCGCCAGCCGGCCGATGTCTGGACGCAGGCCGCCAGCATTCCCGAAGCGGTGGAAAAGCTCGGCCCCGCCCCGCGCCGGGTGCTGGTCGCGCTCGGCCGCAACGAGGTGCGGGCGCTGGAGGCCGCGCCGCAGCACGCCTATCTCGTGCGCAGCATCGACCCCGTCGACCCGCCGCTCAACGTGCCGCAGGCCCGCTATATCGAGGCGCGCGGCCCGTTTGCCGAAGCGGACGACCACGCTTTGCTCACCGCCCACCGCATCGACGCCATCCTGTCCAAGAACAGCGGCGGGGAAGCGACCTATGGCAAGATCAACGCCGCCCGCGCGCTGGGGATCGAGGTGGTGATGGTCGCCCGCCCGGCCCGGCCTGAAGTCGAGACGGTGGCGAGTGTCGTTCAGGTGCTCGGCTGGCTGGAGACGCTCGGCCGAAGCACCTAGCCTTCCGGCCCCTGCCGGTGCTTCACCGGCCCGCGCGCCCCGCCCGCGCGCCGTCATCCCCGGGCTTAACCTGGGGATCCACGCCTTCGGTGCGACAGCCGGACAACCGCGAACCGTGGCGCACCGGGCCCGGCCCGTTGCTGACGCGCCTTCCGCCACCCCCATCAGTCGTCCCCGGCGCGGCGCGGCGTGTAGACCAGCGCCGGCAGGCCGGGGCGATCGACCAGCCGCGTCTCCGGCGAGCCGACGATGATGCAGGTCGCCATGTCGGCCATGTGCCCGCGCGCATGGCCGAGCGGCACCACCCGCATCCGCTCGTCCGGCCGCCCCACCGCGCGGCCGAAAATGACCGGCACGCCCGCCGGCAGTTCGGCGCGCAAAATCTCGAAGGCGGTGTCGAGCTGGTGCGGGCGGGCTTTCGACACCGGGTTGTAGAAGGCCATGGCGAAGCCGGCCTGCGCGGCGAGCCGCAGCCGCTTCTCGATCACCTCCCAGGGCTTGAGGTTGTCCGAGAGCGAGATGGCGCAGAAATCATGGCCCAGCGGCGCGCCGCATTTGGCCGCCACCGCCAGCATGGCGGTGATTCCCGGCACGATGACGAGGTCGAGCGCCCGCCATTCCGCCGGGCCGGCCTCGATCGCCTCGATCACCGCCGCCGCCATGGCGAACACGCCGGGATCGCCGCCCGACACCATCGCCACCGTCCCGCCGGAGGCGGCATGGGCCAGCGCCGCGCCGGCGCGGGTCAGCTCCTCGCGATTGTCGGACGGGTTGCGCGCCTGCCCCTCGCGCACCGGCACCCGCTCCAGATAGGGCTGGTAGCCATACAGCGCCTCGGCACCGGCCAGCGCGTCGCTCGCCTCCGGGGTGAGATAGCGCGCCTCGCCCGGCCCGAGGCCGACGATGAACAGTTTGCCTTTAGCCATCAGCGCGTCTCCCAGCCCGGCACCAGCACGATGGCGAAATAGGGCGCGGGCGCATCGCCCCGCGTCTCCAGCTTTTCGCACAGGCTGCCCGTCATCGTGCCGCGCTCGACATAGAGCGCCCGCTCCAGCCGTCCGGCAACCGCCAGCGCCCGGCGGATCTTTGGCAGGTTGCGCCCCACCTTCATGATGACAGCCGCGTCCGTGCCTGTGAGCCGGCGCGCGAGTTCCGCCTCGGAGAGCGTGCCCGGCAGGATGCTCAGCACATCGTCGCCCTGCGCGATCGGCGTTCCCGCCTGCGACCAGCAGCCTGACATGCCGGTGACGCCGGCGATGACCTCGGTGGGAAAGCGGTGCGCGAGCCGCACATGCAGGTGCATGTAGGAACCGTAGAACAGCGGGTCGCCTTCCGAGAGCACCGCCACGGTGCGCCCGGCCAGCAGATGCGCCGCCACCGCCTGCGCGGCGTCCTCGTAGAAGCCCGTGATCGCCGTGCGATAGGGCGCCTCGTCCTTCGGCATTTCCGTGGTCACGGGGTAGCCGAGCGGCAGTTCCTCCGCGCCGGGACGGAAATGCGGGTGGGCGATGGCGCGGGCATGGCTGCCATTGCCGAGCTTGGCGAAATAGGCGACGACATCCGCCGCGCCCAGCGCCCGCACCGCTTTCAGCGTGATCAGTTCCGGGTCGCCCGGCCCGACGCCGACGCCGATCAGCCGCCCCTGCGCGATCTCGCTCATAGGCCCGGCCTCGCCAGCGCGTTCACCGCCGCCGCCGTCATGGCGCTGCCCCCTAAACGGCCGCGCACCACCAGCCAGGGCACGCCGTGCTCGCCCAGGGCCAGCGCGTCCTTGGATTCCGCCGCGCCGACAAAGCCGACCGGGATACCCAGAATCGCGGCGGGCTTCGGCGCACCGGCGTCGAGCATTTCCATGAGGCGAAACAGCGCCGTCGGCGCGTTGCCGATGGCGATGACCGCGCCTTCCATATGGTCGCGCCACAGCTCCAGCGCGGCGGCCGAGCGGGTGGTGCCGAGCCGCTCGGCGAGTTCAGGCACATCAGGATCGCGCAGGGTGCAGATCACCTCATTCTGCGCCGGCAGGCGGGCGCGGGTGACGCCATGCGCCACCATCTGCGCGTCGCACAGGATCGGCGCGCCGGCCTTGAGCGCGTTGCGGGCGGCCCGCACCAGATCGGGGGCGAAATCGATGGCGAAGGCGGCTTCCACCAGCCCGCAGGCATGGATCATCCGCACCGCCACATCCGCCTCCTCGGGCGTGAAGCGGCCAAGCTCGGCCTCCTCGCGGATGATGGCGAAGGAGCGCTCATAAATCGCATTGCCGTCGCGCTCATAGTCGAACGGGGTGGACACTCAGGCCAGATCCTTCTGCAACATCGCGCGCAGCTGCGCGGCGGGCACGATGCGGGCGGGCACATCGCGCGGCGTGCCTTCGACCACGAGACCCGCCCCTTCGTCCAGCCCCACGATGGTCAGCGCCGCTTTTGCAGGGTGGGCGCAGCCCTTCGGACACCCGGAAACATGGAGATCGCGCCCGTCGAGCAGCGGCACCAGCGTCGCCGCGAGTTCATGGGTGTCGAGCCGCGCCGAGGCGCAGGCCGGCTGCCCGGCGCAGGCATAGACCCGGCGGCGCGGATCTTTGGGGTCGGCGAGCAGGCCGAGCCCGGCCGCCACGTCGCGCAGAGCCGGCGCCGCCGCGGGCGTGAGCCCGACCAGCAGCAGCGCCCGGCCGGCGGCCGGTTCAGCATGGGCAACCCCGGCCCGGCGCGCCGCCGCGACGAGTTCGTCCAGCGCCGCCGCCCGGATCTGCCCGAAGCCGAGGCCGATTCCGAGCGCGACGCTTCCGTCGCTGAGCGGGTGCAGCCCCACCGGTTCGGCGCCCTCCTCCGGCACGGCAGAGGGCGCCGCGAGGCCGAACGCGGCGCGCAGGGCCTCCATGCCCTCCGCCGCCACAAGTTCCGCCATCCGCGCCGCCGGGCCGCGCGCGGCCAACCGCTGCAGCAGCGCGATGACCAATGCCGCCGCGCGCTCCAGCGTCACCTCGCCGAGCGGCGTGCCGGCCAGCGCGAGGGAAAGCCCCCTTTCCCCGGCGCTCACCGCGATATCCGCCTTCAGCCCGCCGAGCCGGAACCGGCCGCCCCCATCCACCACCACGGAGGCCTTCGGCGCCAGATGCGGCACCAGCGGCGCCGCGCGCTCAGAAATCGCCTGCGCCAGCGGGCGCGGGTCGAAGCGCTCCGCAGGGTCGCGGCCCGCCAGCGCGCTCACCTCCACCGGAAAGCCCTGCGGCACGTCGATGCCGAGCGCCGCCACCGCCTCGGCAAGGCCCGGCGCGGTCGCGGCCGTCAGCCCGCGCAGCTGCAGCTTGCCGCGTGCCGTCACCTCAAGGATGCCGTTGCCAAGTTCGGCCGCAAGCCACGCCAGCCCGGCGAGTTGGTCCAGCGTCAGTGGTGCCAGCGGCTGCAGCCGCGCCAGCAGCCCGTCGCCGGTTTGCATCGGCTCCGGCAGGCTCGGGCAGGCGCCGCGCCGCAGGGAGAGGAGCGCGCTCATTCCGCCGCCTCCCCGGCAAGCGTGGCGAGGTCGGCCCCGACATCGTTGCGGCGCGGGTGCCAGAGCCCCTTGTCGCGCGCGCCCTCGAAACGGGCGGCGATGAAGCCCGCCGCCTCGGGCGAGGCATCCATCAGGAAGGCGCGCACCCCGGCATCGCCGACATAGGCGCCGTGCAGCGCGTCGATGAGGTGGCCGGGCACCGCGCGCGTCGCCTCGGCGAAGCCGATCAGCCGGTCCACCGTCTCGGCCATTTCCGCCGCCCCACGCGGGCCGTGGCGGGTGAGGCCTACGATATAGCGCGGGTCCACCCGCCCGCGCGCGATCCGCGCCAGCGCCGCTACCAGCGGGCGGGCCTTGGGATGGGCGGGATCGGAGGTGTCGAGCACCACGAGGTCCGGCGTGCGGCCGAGCTTTTCCGCCGCCGCCGCGAAGCCGCCGATGAAGGCGAGGTCGGCGTCGCCCTCCAGCAGGTCGCGGCCGGGATCATCGGCGCCATGCACCAGAAGGTCCGCCGCCGCCACCCGCGCCGCGAAATCGCCCGTCGCGCGGCCCGCGCCTTCCGCCCCGCCATAGGCATGCGAGGCGCTGGCGAGATAGGCGTCGGCCAGCGCCTCCCGCTCCACCCCGTCCGCGCTGCGTTCCAGCCCGGCGCCATAGGCCCCCGGCGCGGTGCCGAAAATGCGCGCGGCATTCTCGCCTGCGGCCTTGAGCGGGTTCTCCTCCTCGCTCTCCTCGCGCCGCGCCACCGCCCGCAGCGCGGCGTCGAGGAGCGCGATCTGCGCCGGGAACAGGTCGCGGAACAGGCCCGATATGCGGAAGGTCACGTCAACGCGCGGGCGCCCCAGCACGGCCGGCGGCAACACCTCGATGCCGGTAACGCGGCCCGAGCCCGGGTCCCACACCGGCCGTGCGCCGATCAGCGCCAGGCCCTGCGCGATCTCCTCGCCGCCGGTGCGCAGCGTCGCGCTGCCCCAGAGGTCGAGCACGAGCGAGCGCGGCCAGTCGCCATGCGCCTGCGCATAGGCGCGCACGATCTCGTCGGCGGCCAGCCGGCCGAGATCCATCGCGGTCGCGGTCGGCAAGGCGCGGGGGTCGCTGGTGAACAGGTTCCGCCCGGTCGGCACCACGTCCGAGCGCCCGCGCCCCGGCGCGCCGGCCGGGCCGGCCGCCACCCGCCGCCCGTCCAGCGCCGCCAGCAGCCCGTCGCGCTCGGCGGCGCCGCAGGGGCCACGGCCATAGACATGGAAGCCGTCCTTCAGCCGCATCTCCTTGATGTCGCAGAGAAAGGCGTCGATCTGGCGCAGCGCCTCCTCCGGGTCGGCGTCCGCGCTCAGCCCGGCGTCGCGGGCAAAGCCGGTGCGGGTCGCCTCTTCGACGATCAGCCGGGCGAGGCGCGCGCGCCGGCGCCCGTCGAGCCCGTCGGCCTGGGCATATTCATCCACCAGCCGCTCCAGCGCGGCGGCCTCGCCGGCAAGGCCGGCCTCCTGCGTCGGCGGCGGCAGATGGCCAAGCGTCACCGCCGCGATCCGCCGCTTGGCCTGCGCCGCCTCGCCGGGATTTGACACGATGAAGGGGTAGGCCACCGGCAGGGCGCCGAGCACGATTTCGGGGAAACAGGCGCGGGTGAGTGCCACATGCTTGCCCGGCAGCCATTCCAGCGTGCCATGCGCGCCCATATGCACCAGCGCGTCGGCGGAACCTTGCAGCCACAGGCCGAAGGCCAGCAGCCCGTGGCGCGGCGGCAGGGCGGGATCGTGATACTGCGCCCGCCGCTCGGCCACCGAGCCGCGCTCCGGCGCCAGCGCCACGGTGACATGGCCGAAGCGGGCGGCACGGAAACGGAAGGCGCCGTCGAACAGGTCCGGGTCGTCCTCCGGCGCTCCCCAGGCGGCCTCAACAGCGGCGACGGCCTCGGGCGGGAGAGCCGCGAGATGGGCGCGATAGGCGGCGAGGGAGAGAACACCGTCGTGCCGCGCAAAGCCCTCTCCCCGACGGGGAGAGGGTTGGGTGAGGGGGAGAACGGGCGCGGAGGGGAAAGCACCCCTCACCCCATCCCTCTCCCCGTCGGAGAGAGGGGGTGGCCCGCCCCTCACCGCCGCCACCAGCGCCTTCTCATCCGCCGGCACATCCTCCACCGCGTAGCCGGCGGTGCACAAATCCGCCAGCAGCGCGCGCACGCTCGCCGGCACGTCGAGCCCCACCGCCCAGCCGGTGCGGCCGGGGGCGCCGGCATAGTCCGGCATCAGCACGGTGATCCGGCGGTCGGCACGGGGAGTCTGTCGCAGCCGCACCAGCGCCGCGACCCGGTCGGCGATCTGCGCCACCCGGTCCGGCTCGGGAAGGTTCACCAGCGCGGCGAAGCCGGGCACGGCGGGGGTTTCCTGCGGCGCCTTGAAGGAGAGCGCCCCGGCCAGCACCCGCCCGTCGAGCTCGGGCAGCACCACATGCATGGCGAGATCGGCGCTGGTCAGCCCGCGCGCGCCCTCCGCCCACGCCGCGCGCTTCGTGGTGGCGACAATCGCCTGCAGCACCGGCACGCCAGGCGCGTCGAGCACCGTCGCCTCGCCGGGATCGGCGGCGGCGAAGGCGGTGAGCGTCAGGATCGCGGCCGGGTCCATGCCCGCCAGCGCCGCCTTCAGGAAGGCGATGGAGGTCGGCTCCTTCAGGCTGGCGACATAGATCGGCCGGGGGTCGAGCCCGCGCGCGCGAAGCGCCGCGCACAGCGCCTCCACCGGCGCGGTATCGCCCGCCAGCGCCATGGAGCGGTAGAAGATGATCGGGATGGCGGGGCGGGCAGCCTCCAAAAGTGAGAGGCCCTCATCCCCGGGCTTGACCCGGGGACCCAGCGTTTCCCCATCCGCACGCCACTGCGGCTGGGTGGCCGGGTCAAGCCCGGTCCTGAGGGCCTGTTGGTCCTCGAAAGCCCTCTTCCCGTCGGGGAGAGGGTTGGGTGAGGGGGACGCAGTGCCCCCCTCATAACCCCCCGCCAGCGGCAGGTTTTGCGGCGCCGGCGGGGAGGCCATCGCCCGTCCCGCATAGCCGGCGAGAACCCGCAGCAGCGCGGCCATATTCGCCGGCCCGCCGGCGCGGAAATAGCCGAGCAGCGTCGCGAGCTCGGCCTCCGCAAGGGTGGAGGCCTCGGCAAGGCGCGGGTCGTCGCGGTCCTCGCCCGGCAGCACGGCGAGCGTGAAGCCCCGCGCCCGCGCCTCGGCGCTGAGCCGGTCGACGCCATAGCGCCACCAGTCGAGCCCGCCGAGCAGCCGCACCACCACGATGCGGGCTCGGCTCCCCACCTTGTCGATCCACAGATCGACCGACATCGGGTGCCGGAGATCGCGCAGATTGGCCAGCCGCAGGCTGGGCAGCCCCGGTCCCGCCATTACCTCCTGTGCCATCACCTCCTGCGCCCGCGCCAGCGCGCCGAGGTCGCTGTCGGCAAAGGAGACGATCACCACCTCGCCGGGCGTCTGGCCGAGATCGACCGGCTCGACGAGGTCGTCGAGGCTGGAGGAGGTGGTGGTGAGGATGTGCATGGGGTGGCGCGTCTCCCGTCAGAATGCCGTCATCCCCGGGCCTGGCCCGGGGATCCACGACTTTGGAGCCGCAAGACGTGGATGGCCGGGACACGCCCGGCCATGACGCCTGTTCCGGTGGCCAAACCGCGCGCAACGAGCATCCTTCGAGGCCCGGACAAGGTCCGGGCACCTCAGGATGACGTGGTGCTGTGGGGCAGGTTCACTCACGCCGCCACGCTCTCCCCGGCGAGGATCGCTTCCACCTTCGCCCGGTCCAGCCCCTTCAGCCCGATGGCGACGAGGCGGCCGGTGCGCGCGCCCTCGCCCCAGGGCCGGTCGAAATGGTGCGCCACGCGCGGGCCCACCGCCTGCACCAGCAGCCGCATCGACTTGCCGGCGACGGGCAAGAACCCCTTCACCCGCAGCACATCCGCCTCCTCCGCCGCCCGCGCCACCCGGGCGGCAAACTCGGCCGGATCGGTGATTTCAGGCACTTCGACGACGAAGCTGTCGAAATCGTCATGGTCGTGGTCGAGTTCATTGTCGTGATGCGTCTTGCGGTTCTCGATGTCGTTCTCGGTGCCGATGCCGAGTCCCATCAGCAGCGCCGGGTCGATCCGCCCCTCGGTCACGCTCACCACACGCACGCCTTTGGGCAGCTCGGCGTCGAGCGCGGCGCGGGCCTTGGCCTGCCCGGCGGCGTCGATCAGGTCGGCCTTGGTGAGGAGGACAAGGTCGGCGCAGGCGATCTGGTCGTCGAACACTTCCTCGATCGGGTCGTCATGGTCGAGGCTGTCATCGGCCGCGCGCTGGGCGGCAAGCGCGTCGTGATCGTGCGCGACGCGGCCCGACGCCAGCGCCTCGCCATCCACCACCGCCACCACGCCGTCCACCGTCACCCGGCTCTTGATCGCCGGCCAGTGGAAGGCCTGCACAAGCGGCTTGGGGAGCGCGAGGCCGGAGGTCTCGATCAGGATGTGGTCGACCTTCGGCTCCAGGGCGAGGATGGCGTCGAGCGCCGGCACGAAATCATCCGCCACGGTGCAGCAGATGCAGCCATTGGCCAGCTCGACGATGTTTTCCTCCGGGCAGGATTCGACGCCGCAGCCCTTCAATATCTCGCCATCGATGCCGACATCGCCGAACTCGTTGACGATCACCGCGAGGCGCCGCCCCCCGGCATTCTCCAGCACATGGCGAATGAGGGTGGTCTTACCCGAGCCGAGGAAGCCGGTGACGATGGTGCAGGGAACACGATCAAGCGCGGCGGGGCGGGATTGGGTCGGCATGCGGCATCTCCACGAAGCTCAGGAATCGCGGGATGCGTCGGTCGCGGAAAGGAGCTTCCGCGCGAAGCCGCGCGCCTCAGCACGGCTCTGCCTGTCTGCCGGGCACCCCGCCGGCACGCACGACCGGACCACCGGCAGGTCTCCTGGCTCGCGGGTCGCTGCCTCGTCGCCGCCTTCCCGGAGAGGTCTCCAGTGGCTTCCGGCTGAGGCTCGCCGCTCACAGTTGCGGGGGCAGCCGCGGAATTGGGGGCCTGAAAGCGCCCCGCACCGCATTCCCTCTTCGTCCCTCCCTGGCGGGAGGAAACCGACGGTCGCGGCCACTTAAGGAGGCTTGGCCGGCAAAGTCAAACCGGACGGCGCCGGTTGCCCGGCGATGCGCCCCGGCTATAGTCCGCCGCTCGCCCGCAGCCGACGACAGGAGCCGACGACGATGACGCCTCGCTTTGCCCCGGCCCCCGCTCCATGGCGCTGACCCTCGTCCTCGGCGGCGCCCGCTCCGGCAAGAGCGCCTATGCCGAGGGCCTCATCTCAGGCTTTTCCCCGCCCTGGAGCTACATCGCCACCGCGCAGGCCTGGGACAGCGAGATGGAAGAGCGCATCGCCCTGCACCGCGCCCGGCGCGGCGCGGGCTGGCAGACGCTGGACGCCCCGCACGAGCTTGCCGACGCCTTGCGCACGTTGCCGCCCGGCCGGCCGGTGCTGGTGGACTGCCTCACCCTCTGGCTCAGCAACCGGATGCTGGCGGAGGCCGACCTCGCCAGCGAGTGCGCCGCGCTGGTCGAGGCGCTCGCCAGCCATGAGGGGCCGGTCTTCGTGGTGTCGAATGAGGTCGGGCTCGGCATCGTGCCCGACAACGCGCTGGCCCGCCGCTTCCGCGACGCGCAGGGCCGGCTCAACCAGGCGGTCGCCGCCCGTGCCGACAGCGTGATCTTCGTGGTCGCCGGCCTGCCGATGAAGGTGAAGTGATGACCGAGATATCTCCCGAGGAAGCCGCCCGCCACCGCGCCAAGATGGAAAAGCGCAAGGCGGTGCAGGACGCGGAAGTGGCGGAAAAATCCGTAGAGAAGGGCCTGCTCATCGTCCATACAGGCCCCGGCAAGGGAAAATCCACCGCCGCCTTCGGCCTCGCTCTGCGCACGCTCGGCCAGCCTGATGGGGCCAAGGTCGGCGTGGTCCAGTTCATCAAGGGCGCGTGGGATTCGGGCGAGCGCCGCGCGCTGGAAAGCTTCGGCCCGCGCGTGGAATGGCACTCCATGGGCGAGGGCTTCACCTGGGAGACGCAGGACCTCGCCCGCGACATCGCGGCCGCCCGCCGGGCCTGGGACAAGGTGCGGGAGATGATGGACGATCCCGCCATCGGCCTACTCATCCTCGACGAGCTGAACATCGCGCTGCGCTACGATTATCTGCCGCTGCCCGAGGTCGTCGCGGCGCTCAGCGCCCGCCGCGAAGGGCTGCACATCGTCGTCACCGGCCGCAACGCCAAGGCGGAGCTGATCGAGGCCGCCGATCTCGTCACCGAGATGGGCCTCGTCAAGCACCACTTCAAAGCCGGGGTGAAGGCGCAGAAGGGCATCGAGTTTTGATCCACCCGTCACAAGAAGCTGCAAGAATTTGCACGCGGCGATCTCGCAATTGTGCGGCGACATTCCTATCTGATACACAGCGCCGAGTGTTGCGGCGTCATGCTTTCATGGAGAAACGCTTCGATGCGTTCCACCCCTATCGCCTACCTGTTCTGGTGCTTCGGCCTGATCGGCGTGTGCGGCATCCAGCGTTTCTATACCGGCCGCTACTGGACGGGTGCGCTCTGGCTGCTGACCCTCGGCCTGCTTGGCATCGGCCAGATCATCGATCTGTTCCTCATTCCCGGCATGGTGCGCGAAGCCAATCTGGAGCGCCGCGTCGACTATCTGGAAGCCCGGCGCGGCTGATATCCCGCCGCATTGAAGTGTCCTGTGCGACCCTTCCTGTCCTCTCTCCATTGGGGAGAGGTGGCCCGCGCAGCGGGTCGGTGAGGGGGCTCCCGGTTGATCGGCCCACAGGCCCCTCACCCCATCCCTCTCCCCGACGGGGAGAGGGTGCATGACCGCCCCCCGTTCTCCCCTCGCCCTCATGTTCCAGGGCACCGGCTCGGATGTCGGCAAGTCGCTGATTGTCGCCGGCCTCGCCCGCGCCTTCACCCTGCGCGGGCTGAAGGTGCGTCCGTTCAAGCCGCAGAACATGTCGAACAACGCCGCCGTGACCGAAGACGGCGGCGAGATCGGCCGGGCGCAGGCGCTGCAGGCCCGCGCGGCGCGCGTGGCGCCGTCCGTCCACATGAACCCGGTGCTCTTGAAACCCCAGAGCGAGACGGGCGCGCAGGTCATCGTGCAGGGCCGGGCGCAGGGCACGGCGAAGGCGGCGGACTACCAGGCGCTGAAGCCCGCGCTGATGGCCGCCGTGCTCGACAGCTATGGCCGGCTGCAGGCGGAGGCCGACCTCGTGCTGGTGGAGGGCGCCGGCTCGGCCTCCGAAATCAATCTGCGCGCCAATGACATCGCCAATATGGGATTTTCCCGCGCGGCGAATGTCCCCGTCATCCTGATCGGCGATATCGACCGCGGCGGCGTCATCGCCAGCCTGGTCGGCACCAGGGCGGTGCTGCCGGAGGACGATGCGGCGATGATCCGCGGCTTTCTGGTCAACCGCTTTCGTGGCGACCCCACTCTGTTCGCCGCCGGCATGGACGAGATCGCCGCCCGCACCGGCTGGCAGGCGCTCGGCCTCATCCCGTTCTTCCACGAGGCCCGCCGCCTGCCGGCGGAGGACGCGCTGGCGCTCGACGCCCCGACGCCGGCGAAGCCGGGAGCGCGGGTGAGGATCGCCGTGCCGCTGCTGCCGCGCATCGCCAATTTCGACGATCTCGACCCGCTGGAAGCCGAGCCCGGCGTCGAGGTGGTGCGCGTGCGCCCCGGCACGCCGCTCCCGGCCGATGCGGCTCTCATCCTGCTGCCGGGCTCGAAATCCACCATTGCCGACCTTGAGGACTTCCGCCGCGAGGGCTGGGACATCGACCTCTACGCCCATATCAGGCGCGGCGGGCGGGTGCTCGGCCTGTGCGGCGGCTACCAGATGCTGGGGCGCACTTTGGCCGACCCGGGGGGCGTGGAAGGCCCGCCGGGCAGCGTGCCCGGCCTCGGCCTCATCGAGGTCGACACCGTGCTGTCAGGCGAAAAGCGGCTGGTGGCGGTCACCGGCACCGCCGGCGGCGCGCCGTTTTCCGGCTATGAGATGCATATGGGCGTCACCGATGGCCCCGGCCGCGCCCGGCCCTTCGCGCAACTCGACGGCGCCGGGCCGGAAGGCGCTGTGTCCCCGGATGGGCGCGTCATGGGCACCTATGCCCACGGCCTGTTCACGGACGACCGCCAGCGCGCGCACTGGCTGGCGACGCTCGGCGCGCCGCCGAGCGGCCTCGACTATGAGGCCGGGGTGGAGGCGACGCTCGACGCGCTGGCCGCGCATCTGGAACGCCATGTCGATCTCGACCGGCTGCTGGCGATCGCGGCGAATGTCCCTCATGCCCGGGCTTGACCCGGGCACCCAGTGACCGGAGCGGACCCGAATGATCTTCAGTTCCCACGCAAAGGCTGGATCCGCGGGTCAAGCCCGCGGATGAGGGCGCGAGGGTTATGTGCCCCTCACCACCACGCCACCAGCGCCAGCCCCGCCACCAGCGCCACCATCACCGCATCCGCCGCGCGATAGAGCGCCAGCGCCCGGCGGATATCGGCGGCGGTGCATTCATAGCGCCCGCCCGCGCCCATCAGTCCGTCCACCGAAAGCGTGCCGCCATAATGGCGCGGCCCGGCAATGGCGATGCCGAGCGCGCCGGCCATCGCCGCCTCCGGCCAGCCGGCATTGGGCGAGCGGTGGCGGCCCGCGTCGCGCCGTATCGCCACTATCGCCCGCCAGGGCGAGGCGCCGCGCACGAACACCGCCCCCACCACGATCAGCGCGCCGGAAAGCCGCGAGGCCGGCAGGTTGATCAGGTCGTCGAACCGCGCGCTCGCCCAGCCGAAATGCAGATGCCGGGCGGTGCGATGGCCGATCATGCTGTCGGCGGTGTTCACCCCCTTGTAGATCGCCGCCCCCGGCAATCCGGCAATCGCCATCCACAGCGCCGGCGCCACCACCCCGTCGGAATAGTTCTCCGCCAGGCTCTCGATCGCCGCCCGCGCCACCCCGGCCTCGTCGAGCTTGTCCGGGTCGCGCCCGACAATGTGCGAGACCGCCCGCCGCCCCTCCTCCAGGCTCACCTCCAGCCCATCCGCCACCGCGCCGACGAACTGGTAGAGGCTGCGCTGCGCCAGCAGGCTGGAGCCGGCGAGCGCCGCCAGTAGGACGCCAAGCGGCAGCGTCATCGCGAGGCCCTGCAGCAGCAGCCCGGCCGTCCCGCTCGCCACGACGATCACCACCAGCGCCCCCAACCCGGCGAGGCGCCGCTCGCGCGGGGCGGCGGCGTCGCGGTTGACATGGCGGTCGAGCCAGCCGATCAGCCGGCCGATCCACATCACCGGATGGCCGATCCGGGCGAGCAAAAACGAGGGATAGCCAAACGCGGCCTCGAACAGCAGCGCCGCCAGGGTTAAACCAAGGGTAAGTTCGAGGCTCATCACAAGTGATTCTCTGGCAAGTGATTCTGTGGGAAGTGATTCTCTCGCTTGCAGGGCAAACGAATCCACCGGCCGTGCGGCACCACCATTTCCGCCCGCGCGACCGCTATCAAGACCCGCGGCGCCGCCATGCCCGCCTAACCGGACGAACACGCGCGGAATGAACATTCCCGTCACCTCATCGCACGGCATCCTGCCGCCTCACATCGAGGAGGCGAAGCGGGCGCGGCTGGCCGAGGTATTCGGCTTCGACCGTTTCCGCCCCGGCCAGCAGGAGGTCGTCGATTCCATCCTCGCCGGCGTGCCGACGCTGGCGGTTATGCCGACCGGCGCCGGCAAGTCGCTGTGCTACCAGCTGCCCGCGCTGGTGAAAGGCGGGCTCTCCATCGTCGTCTCGCCGCTGATCGCGCTGATGGACGACCAGGTGAACGCGCTGAAGCTGCAGGGCGTCGCCGCCGAGGCCATCCATTCGGGAAAATCCCGCGAGGAAAATGTCGCGATCTGGCGCCGGGTGGCGGCGGGCGAGGTGCGCCTGCTCTATCTCGCCCCCGAACGCCTGCTCACCGAGCGCATGCTGGCCGCGCTGTCGCGTTTCTCGCTGGGCCTGGTGGCGGTGGACGAGGCGCACTGCATCTCGCAATGGGGCCATTCCTTCCGCAATGAATATCTCGGCCTCGGCCGGCTGCGCGAGCTTTTCCCCGGCCTGCCGCTGGTGGCGATGACCGCCACCGCCGACAAGGCGACCCGCGACGACATTGTCGAGCGGCTGTTCGGCGGGCAGGCGCGGGTGTTCGTTTCCGGTTTCGACCGGCCGAATATCTTCATCGCCGTCGAGGACAAGAAGGACCCGGCGCGGCAGATCGAGAGCTATGTCCGCGCCCGCCCCGGCATGGCCGGCATCATCTACCGCATCTCGCGCAAGAAGGTGGACGAGACCGCCGAGCGGCTTTCCACGGCCGGCATCCGCGCCTTGCCCTACCATGCCGGCATGAGCGCGGAGGCCCGCGCCGCCAACCAGGAGACCTTTCTGGCCGAGGACGGGGTGGTGATGGTCGCCACGGTGGCCTTCGGCATGGGCATCGACAAGTCGGATGTGCGCTATGTGCTGCATGCCGACGCGCCGGGCACGCTGGAATCCTACTATCAGGAGATCGGCCGCGCCGGCCGCGACGGCCAGCCGGCCGAGGCGCTGCTGCTCTATTCCGCTGGCGACATCGCCACCCGCCGCCGCTTTCTCGACGAGGAACCCTCCCCGCCCGAGCGCAAGATGGTGGAGGCCCGCCGGCTCGACGCCATGGTCGGCTTCTGCGAGGCCGTCACCTGCCGGCGCGCCGTGCTGCTCGGCTATTTCGGCGAGCGCGCCAAGGCCTGCGGCGCCTGCGATGTCTGCCGCGACCCGCCCAAGGTAATCGACGCCAGCGCCGACGCCCAGCTGGTGCTGCGCCTCGTGCGCGCCACCGGCGAGCGTTTCGGCGCCGCCTATCTCGCCAGCGTCGTCACCGGCCAGCGCACCGACCAGATCTGCGGGCGCGGCCATGACAAGCTCGCCGGTTTCGGCGCCGGCGGCGACAAGCCGGCGACCGAGTGGCGCGCTCTGTTGCGCCAGCTGGTCGCCACCGGGGCGCTGCACGCCGACCCCACCCGCTTTGGCGCCCTCACCCTCACCGAGATCGGCCTCGCCGTGCTCGGCGGCACCCGCGCCTTCACCCTGCGCGCGCCGGTCAAGCGCTCGCGCGAGCGTTTCGCCCGCTCCGACAGCGGGGCGGAACTGGCCCCGGCGGAGACGGCGCTGCTCGGCAAGCTCAAGGCGCTGCGGCGCGATCTCGCCAAGGAGCGCAACGTGCCGGCCTATGTCGTCTTCGCCGACAAGACGCTGGAGGAGATGGCGGTGGAGCACCCGCGCACCCGCACCGAGCTGGCCGGGGTCAAGGGCGTCGGCGCCGCCAAGCTGGAAGCCTTCGGCACTGCCTTTCTTAAGATTCTCAAAGAATTCACCTGACAGCCGAAAAGAATTCGAGCCGGGGACTTTTCCACACGCAGGAGAGTTCACGAACGACGAATCCCTCCCTAGACTGCGGATCAACGGACGCAAAAGTCCGGAATGACCCAGAGCCTGATCCGATCAGGTTGAATCAACCTGATCGGTGAATCAGTCTCTAAACTATTGATAGAGAACGTTTTACCGATCTGATTGCAAGGCAATCAGATCGGAACGTGCTCTGGTTCCGGGATGGAAACGATGAAGCTTCACCTGTTGACTGCGGCGCTGGCCGCCACCTCCCTACTCGCCACGCTCCCCCCCGCGGCGGCGCACGGCCCGACCCGCCAGAAGATTTCCGAGAAGATCGAGATCAACGCCCCGCCGGAAAAGGTGTGGGCCGTCGTCTCCAATTTCCAGGATGGCAGCTGGATCCCGGTGGTCGCCAAGACCGAAGGCACGGGCGGCAATGCGGCCGGCGCCAAGCGCACCCTCACCTTGAAGAACGGCGCTACCGTCGAGGAAGAGGTCGCCAAGTTCGAGCCGGAAAAGATGACCCTGATGTACCGCATCGACAAGGTCGACGTCGCGGTGCTGCCGGTGACGAACTACTCCTCCTGGCTCATCGTCACCCCGGCCGATGGCGGCGCCAAGTCCGAAGTCGAATGGCGCGGCGCCTTCTATCGCGGCTACCCCAATAACGACCCGCCGCCGGAGCTGAACGACGAAGCCGCCGTCAACGCCGTCACGGGCCTCTACAAGGCGGGCCTCGGCGAGCTGAAGAAGAAGATCGAGGGCGGCAGCTGAGCCGTGACGGCGCCCCCGATCACGCGGCGCCGGGCTCCCTCTCCCCGTCGGGGAGAGGGCTGGGGTGAGGGGTATTGGATGCGGAAAGGCATGGAGGAACGGGCCATGCCCGGTCCCAACCTCGCTCTGGACCCCTCGGCTACCAAAACCCCGTCATGCCCGAGCTCGGCCCGGGCATGACGCCTTTGACGACGGACCTCGCCCCCGAACGCGAAGCGTCTCCTGTCCGTCCCGGCGTCATCCCGGCCGCGCGACCGCGCGCGCCGGGATTGCGCGCCGCCTCCGCCCGATCCCGGATCGACCTTCGGTCGTCCGGGATGACGGTGATCGGTGCACTGGCCCACCTCGCCCTCCTCCTCGCCCCGCCCGCCCTTGCGGATGAAGCCTTCATCACCTCGCAGCCGGCAGAGGCGCTTTCCATCGTCGACCTCACCACCCGCAAGGTCGTCGCCACCCTGCCCATCTCAGGCAAACCCGCCGGCATCGCGGTGAGCGTCGATGGCGCGCGCGCCTTCGTCACCTCGCCGGACGGCAAGGCGCTGACCATCCTTGATGCCGCCACCCGCACCGTCACCCACCGGGTGGAGCTTGGCGGCGGTCCGCTCGGCGTCGCCGTCCACCCCTCCGGCAGCCCGGCCTATGTCGCCGACTGGTACCAGCACCGCATCAAGGTGGTGGACGCGGCGAGCGGCACGGTTTCCGGCGAGGTGGCGGTCGGCCAATCCCCTTCCGGCCTCGCGGTGACGCCGGACGGCGCGCTGCTGCTCTCGGCCGACCGCGATTCCGACGCGGTGAGCCTGATCGACACCGCGACGCTGACCCGCCTTGCCTCGATCCCGGTCGGCGCCCGCCCCTTCGGCGTCACCATCGACGCGGAAGGCGCCCGCGCCTACACCGCCAACGTCGCCTCCAATGATGTGAGCGTGATCGACCTCAAGGCCCGCAAGGTGGTGGCCACGGTGACAGTCGGCGCGCGGCCCTATGCGGTGGCGCTGGCGAGGGGGCTGGCCTTCGTCACCGACCAATATGATTCCACAGTCACCGTGTTCGACACCAAAACGCTGGAAAAGCGCGCCACTATCCCGGTCGGCGATTACCCCGAGGGCATCGCCGCCAGCCGCGATGGCGCGTTCGTCTATGTCGCCTGCTGGGAGGCCAATACGCTTGACATCATCGACAGCGCGACGCTGAAGGTGGTGGAGACGATCCCGGTTGCCGACGGCCCGCGCGCCTTCGGCGCCTTCATCCGCCGAACAGGCGAATGAGATAGGGCCCCCCTCGTCGGCGGGCCCTATGATGCCGCCCGCACAACAGGAGGCACCGCCATGGATCCCGATTTCTGGCACAAGAAGTGGGAGGCGAACGAGATCGCCTTTCACGAAGGCGCGGCCAACACCCTGCTGGTCCGCCATTTCCACGCGCTGGGCCTCGCGCCGGGTGCCCGCGTGTTCGTGCCGCTCTGCGGCAAGAGCCATGACCTGCACTGGCTGCTGGCACACGGCTTTGAGGTCGCCGGCGCGGAGCTGAGCCGCCTCGCCGTCGAACAGCTCTTCACCGAACTCGGCGTCACTCCTGAAATCACCGAGATCGGCCCGCTGGAGCGCTTCGCGGCGGAGGGGATCACGATCTTCGTCGGCGATATCTTCGACCTCACGCGCGAGGTGCTGGGGCCTGTCGCCGCGATCTATGACCGCGCCGCCCTCGTCGCCCTGCCCGAGGCGATGCGCGCCCGCTACGCCGCCCATCTCGTGCATCTCACGCACAGTGCGCGCCAGCTGCTGATCACCTTCGACTACGACCAGAGCCTCACCGTCGGCCCGCCCTTCGCCGTCGACGAGCACGAGGTGCGCCGCCTCTATGGCGCGGCCTACCACCCCTCCCTGCTGGAACGGCACCCGCTGAAGGGCGGGCTGCGCGGCGTCGGGCCGGTGGTCGAGGACGTGTGGAAGTTGGAGCGGCGCTAGAGCGTTTTCGAGCGAAGTGGATACCGGTTCGCGAGAGGAAGACGCGATAAAACAAACAATGAGATCATTTCACCGTTTCCATGAAACATTGAAATGATCTGAGCGCACGCCGCGCTACCCTCATGCCCGGGCTTGACCCGGGCATGAGGGCGTCAGGATAGACGCACTTCAGATCGCGTAATCGCCCGGCTGCTGCGCCGGCGGCGCCTTGGTGTCGACGCCGGGGCCGTTGGAGGCGAACAGGCGGGCACGGTCGAGCCGCACCGCCACCTTCTCGCCGATCGGCACCCGCACCGTGGGGGCGATGTCGGCCTCCAGCACCGCGCTGCCCACCGCGATTTCAACCCGGCGGATGGCGCCGTGGCGGCGGAAGGCGCGCACCTGGCCCTTCAGCCCCGCCGTGCCGGGCAGGCCCAGCGTCACGTCATGCGGGCGCACATAGAGCAGGCCCGGCCCATCGGGCACGGACTGCGTCGCCGCGGCGATGGCGGTTGCGCCCGCCAATGCGACGCCGCTCTTCACCTCGACCTCGATCCGGCTCGATTCGCCCATGAAGCCGAACACGGCGGCAGTTTCCGGCCGGTCATAGACATCATCGGGCGTGCCGACCTGCTCGATCTTGCCCTTGCCCATCACCACCACCCGGTCGGCGAGTTCCAGCGCCTCCTCCTGGTCATGGGTGACGAACAAAGTGGTGTGGCCGGTGCGGTCGTGCAGCTCGCGCAGCCAGCGGCGCAGTTCCTTGCGCACCAGCGCGTCGAGCGCGCCGAAGGGCTCGTCCAGCAGCAGCACCTTGGGCTCGATGGCGAGCGCGCGGGCGAGCGCCACGCGCTGGCGCTGGCCGCCGGAAAGCTGCGCCGGGAAGCGGCCGCCAAAGGCCTCCAGCTGCACCAGCGCGAGAAGATCGGCGACGCGCGAGCGGATTTCGCTTTCCGAAGGCCGCTCGGCGCGCGGGCGCGAGCGCAGGCCGAAGGCGACATTCTCCGCCACCGTCATGTGGCGGAACAGGGCGTAGTTCTGGAACACGAAGCCGATGCCGCGCCGGCGCACCGGCACCGAGAGCGCGTCATGCCCATCGAACAGCACCCGTCCATGGCTCGGCTGCTCCAGCCCGGCGACGATGCGCAGCAGCGTGGTCTTGCCCGAGCCGGAAGGCCCCAGCAGCGCCACCAGCTCGCTGGGCTTCACATCGAGCGAGACGTTGGAAAGCGCCGGCGCCCCGCTGCCGAAGCTCTTGCCGACCTGGTCGATGGTGACGGCAACCGTCATGAATTCACTCTCTTTAGATGTACTAAATGGAATTATCCGCAAGATATCCGAAAATTCGCCGCTGTGAACCCCGCCCGGCGCAGGCCGGGGCCGCGTTGCGGCGTTTCCCGTGGCGGAGAGCTGGGGATTGGCGCTAGAACCGCACCAGCTTCACCGGATACCTCGTGGAATGACCGACACCGCCGCCCCGCTCGTCCTCAATCTCGACGGCTACACGCCCCTGCCGCCCGGCAAGATCGCCGGGGTGGTGACGATGCTTGACATGACCGCCCCGCCCCCGCCTTTGCCGGAGCGGGCCAGCGAGGGCCTGACGCTGGAGCGGATGACCGCGCCTGATGTCGCCTGGTATCGCGCGCTGTTCCGTCGCGTCGGCGAGGACTGGCTGTGGTTCTCGCGGCTGCGGATGAGCGACGCCGAGCTCGCCGCGATCCTTAACTCCCCCGAGGTGGAGGTGCTGGTGCTGCGCAAGGACGGCGTGGAGGCCGGCTATATCGAGCTGGACGGCCGCGAGCCGGGCGAAATCGAGCTGGCCTTTGTCGGGCTGGTGCCTGAGATGGTGGGCAGCGGCGCCGGCCGCTTCATGATGAACCGGGCGCTGGCCCGCGCCTGGGAGCGCCGGCCCCGGCGGGTGCATGTCCACACCTGCACCCATGACAAGCAGGGCGCGCTGACCTTCTACCTCAAGGCCGGTTTCCGCCCCTATGCGAGCGCGGTGGAGATCGTCGACGACCCCCGCCTCGCCGGGGTGCTGGCGCGCGAGGCGGCGCCGCATGTGCCTGTTATCGAGGCCGGCTGAGCGCGCTCAGGCGCCGAGCACGACCCGGGCGCGGCCGGCGATGTTGCGCGGCGGCATTTCCACCGGCGCCTCGACCCGCTCGCGCTCGCCGAGCGCTTCCATCTTCTTCAGCTCGTCCAGCGCCTCGTCATGGGCCAGGCGCGCCTCGCTGAGCTGGCCTTTCAGCTCGTCGGCGGAGCGGCGCATATTGTCGCGGCGGGTGGCGGCGGCGCGGGCATAGGTCGAATAGGCGAAATGCTGGGTATCGGTGATGCCCGAGCGCTGCTCCTCGGCCTCGATCTCGCGTTCGAGATCGCGGGACATGCGGTCAAACTCCGCGATCATGGTCTCGATCTGCGCCAGATGGCGGCGCTTTTCTTCCGCCTGGAACCGCTTGAGGCGGATGAGGGTGTCGAGCGACTTCATGGTCGGCTTACTCCGTTCCGTCGTCCGCCCGCTTCCCCGATGGGGCGCGACAAGGCGGTCGTCACGTGCCGCCATCACGCCGCGGCAAGGGCATTTTCGCCAACAGATGTTGCCGCTTCCTTACTCTTTTTGCGGAAAAGGTAGCGGGCGCCGGGGAAAGCGTCACATGGGCTCCGGATCGAAACGATTTGTTTACCGGGCTCATTAATGATCGCGATGTCGTCCGGTGGGGTCGCGGCGCCCGTGAAAGCGGAGTCGAGAGACTCACTTAGGCATGCTTGTTAAGATTCAACTCTAAAGGCTGGGATCTGGAATTCCAATTTTCGAACAAACTCTTGGCGGAAGACTCGAAGATAATTCGGCTCACGCCTTGTGCTCGGGAATCGGTTTTTGTTACCCCTTGTCTCACGAGTAACGAATCGGTGTGTGTCGAGCCGGGCGCGGGGTGGGGTCACGCTCGGCTTGAAAGAGTCGTGTTGAGCGCTGAACCCCCCGGGGCCATGGCGAGGGAAGGGGATTGGCATGCGCGTCTTGCTCATCGAGGACGACCGCGCGACCGCGCAGAGCATCGAGTTGATGCTCAAGTCCGAGAACTTCAACGTCTACACGACCGATCTCGGTGAAGAGGGCGTCGATCTCGGCAAACTCTACGACTATGACATTATCCTTCTGGACCTCAATCTGCCCGACATGTCGGGCTATGACGTCCTCAAGGGGCTGCGCGTCGCCAAGGTGAAGACGCCGATCCTGATCCTCTCCGGCCTCGCCGGCATTGAGGACAAGGTGAAGGGCCTCGGCTTCGGCGCCGACGACTATCTCACCAAGCCGTTCCACAAGGACGAGCTGGTCGCCCGTATCCACGCCATTGTGCGCCGGTCCAAGGGCCACGCCCAGTCGGTCATCACCACGGGCGATCTGGTGGTCAATCTCGACACCAAGACGGTCGAGGTGGCCGGCAACCGGGTGCATCTGACCGGCAAGGAGTACCAGATGCTGGAGCTCCTCTCGCTGCGCAAGGGCACCACGCTGACCAAGGAGATGTTCCTCAACCATCTCTATGGCGGCATGGACGAGCCGGAGTTGAAGATCATCGACGTCTTCATCTGCAAGCTGCGCAAGAAGCTCGCCAACGCCTCGCAGGGCCACAATTTCATCGAGACCGTCTGGGGCCGCGGCTATGTGCTGCGCGACGCCGGCAATGAATCGGACCGCATGTCCGCCTGATTTTCCGCGATCACTGATCCTCCCCGACTGAAAGCCCCGCCGCAAGGCGGGGTTTTTGTTTGGCGGGCGCCCGCCGTCATCCCGGCCGAGCGCAGCGAGAGCCGGAATGACGGAGGCACGCGATCCCTGATCGGCCGTTCCGGCCGATCCGGGATAACGTTTGTCAGGCCCGCGCTACTTTGCGTTCTTGGCCAGCCAGGCCTTGAGGAAGGCGATCTCGCCCTCCTGCGCCTTGATGATCTCCTGCGCCAGCGCCCGCAACTGCGGGTCCTTGCCGTGTTCCAGCTCGATCCGCGCCATGGCGATCGCCCCCTCGTGATGGGGGATCATGCCGCGGGCGAAGTCGATATCGGTGTTGCCGGTGAAGGGGATGGCCATGTCCGCGTGCATGCGGGCATTGGCGGCCTCGAAGGCCTGGGTCGACGGGCTGGTGGCGGCGCTTCCCATATGCGCGCTGTGGTCCATCGGCATGGCTCCATGCGTCATGGAGGCGTCCTGCGCTGTGGCGAGGACGGGTGACAGGGCAAGGCCGGCGGCCAGAAGCGCCGCGCGTGTGAACGGGTTCATGTTGAAATCCTCTGATCGTGACAAGGCGGCCGGGGGCCGCGCGGGGAAAACGATCAGATGAAGCGCGGGGGCGGCACCGGGGTCGCCAAAGTGAGGCCGGCCAGCGACCGCCCCTCCGGCAGGGCGAGCGGTGCGCGCACGGCCTCCGGCGGCAGCAGCGCCGGCGCGGCCGGCGGGCTCACCACGAGATGGCTGAGCACGCAGCACAGATGCGGGGGCATGGGTGACGTCGCGACATCGGCTGCGGCCGGCACGCCATGCAGCGAGGATGGGACCTGATTGAGCGCCGCCTCGTGGCAGGGCATAGCGGACACGGCCACGCCGGACGAGCCCATGGCGGGTGCCGCCATCGCCCGTGTCGCCGCCGCCGGGCCCGCCAGCGCGGCACCCAGCGCGACCAGCGCCAGCATCAGGCGGAAAACGGACAGAAGGCGCATCGACACATCCCGGAGGCGCCCCTCCGGTCTCGGCCGGGAGCAGCAGCGTCGACGGCACGCTACCAAGCCGCTGCGGCGCGGTACAGCGGGTAAAGCACGGATGGCGCAGCCGTGAAGACGGGGCGACGCCGCCGGCCGTCTTCAGCCCGCCGGCGCCAGCAGCGCCAGCACCAGCGCCACCGTGTCGCCCGCCGTCACCACGGTGTCGAAGCCGGGCGGCGGCGAAAGCGCGGCGATGGAGAGGCCGATGCGCCGGCCGGGATCGCTGGCGGCAACGCCGTCCTCGCGCACGGCGGCATAGGCGTCGAGATCGAACAGGATGACGTCGAATCGCCCGCCCATCAGCCGCGCCGCGCGCGGGTCGTCGGCCAGCCGAACCTCATGGCCCATGGAGCGGACGAGGTCGCGCAGGGCGGTACGGGCCTCGCCTTCCGGCGCCGTCACCAGCACGCGGAGCGGGGCGGGGCGTGGCGCCTGCGTGCCCGCCGGTTCCAGCAGCCGGTAGCGGCCGCTGGCGGTGGCGAGAAAGCGCATGCCGCCCACCCGCTCGATCCGCCCCTGCGGCGCCAGCGCGACAATCTCGTCGACCACCACCCCCTCGCCCTCGCCACCGAAGGCCAGCAGCATGCGCCGCGCCGGGCGGCCGGGCGTGGGCAGCACCGCGATACCCGGCACCTTCTCCAGCGGCGTCACGCTCCGCAGCGCGGCGACGCGGACCGCCTCCATTTGCGCGCGCCCGGCCCGCACCAGCAGATGCGCGGTATCGGCCTCGGGCGCCGGGCGCTTCATCGCCACGCCGAGCGGCAGGTCGACCATCGCCACCCGGGCGCCATCGGCGAGCCGCGCCACGCCTTCCAGCATGTGGGCGCCGGGGCCGAAGCGGTCGCGCCAGCCCGGCGGCAGGGCGTCCACCACCGCCGTCTGGCGCTCAAGCGCGCCCTCCACCAGCACGGCGGCGCGCACCTTGCCGCCGCTACCGACCAGCAGCAGCGTGCCCTTGGTGGCGCGCGGCGTGGTGACGCCCATGCGGGCGGAAAGCTCGATCAGCGGCAGGCCGCTCGAGGCCAGCGTGCCGGTGTCGGCCATCGCCAGCAGCCGCGCCCAGCGCGCGCCGCTCGCGGTCAACGAATCCATCACCTGCGCGGCGGGAAAAGCGAGGCGCAGCCCGCCCAGCGCGAAGGCCAGGATCTCGACGCGCGGCGCGCCGGCCACAACAGGCGTCATCGGCCGCGCCATCGGCGTGTCGGCCGTGGAATTGTGGATAGTCGGAACCTCGGCCCGGGGATTGTCGGCGCGGGCCGTCTCCGGGCGCGCCGGCTCGTAACGCGGCGCGGGGGCGCGCAGGCTCGCGGCGATGCGGGCGGCTTCGCGGGAAACGGGGCCGCGCGGCGCGGCGGGCAGGGAATCGACGGGGGACATGGGCGACCGGCAGAACTGGAGCACGACACGCCGGCCTTTCGGCCTGCGAGCGTCAGTTTCCACCGATACCGTTAATGTCGTCTGAACCTTCGGTAAGCTGTCCCGGCAAGCCTGCGACATCGCCTTGCGATCTCGCCTGCGCTCCCGCCGGGAACCGGCCGGCCCTCAGCCCCGCGCGACCAGGATCGTCACCGCGTCGCCCTCATGGGCGAGGCTGATGCCATAGCCCGTCGCCCGCGCCAGCAGGCCGGTGTAGTGCGGCTGGATGGCGTGGGCGTCGAGCGACCCACCCTCCTCGGCCGGGTGTCCCGCCAGCAGCGCCACCAGATGCGGGGGAATGCGGGAATGGCTGCCCTGGGTGGAAAGGCGGAAGCCGCCTTCCTCGCCGGTGCCGTTCTCTTCCACGCCGATGCGCCCGCCGCGCGGAATGGTGGAGGTGGCGACCACAAGCAGGTTCAACAGCAGCTTCACCTTGTTCTTCGGCGCCAGCACGCGCGGCAGCTGCCAGGTCAGGCTGGTGCGGTCGTCCTCGATGAAGCCGCGCGCCACCTTCTCGGCCTCGCCGGTATCGATCTGCGCCCCGGCCGAACCGGCGGCACCGAAGGCGAGGCGGGCGAATTGCAGCCGGGCGGAAGCCTGCCGGGCGCTCTTGGCGATGAGGTCGAGCGCGAAGCTCTTCATCGCCGGGTCGTCCTCGTCCTCCAGCACTTCGAGCCCGTTGACGATGGCGCCGACCGGGCTGATCACGTCGTGACACACGCGCGAGCACAGGAGGGCGGCGAGGTCGAGCTTGTCGAGGTCGATGGCGGTCGTCATCGCGTCCCTTGCGGAGATTGTGCGGCGAATCGGCCGCCCCGAATGCAGCCGGCCCGTGCGGCCGACCGTGGAGGTGTGATACACCGCGCTCCCATTGAGGCCAACCGTTTCTCCCGGCCGCCCAAGCTCTCGCCGCAACGCCCGCCCCGTTCTCGTCCCCTTCTCTCGCCACGCCGGAATGCTCGCGCAATGCCCTCCCCGCTCCCGCTTCTGCCGCCCGATCTCAGCCTGTTGTCCGCCCTTGCCGGTGCGGCGCTGAAGGCGGGCGAGGTCATTCTGCGCATTCGCGACGAGGGGCTGCGTGCCGAGGGACTGAATGTCGCGCACAAGAGCGACGAGAGCCCCGTCACCGCCGCCGATCTCGCCTCCGAGGAATTGCTGCGCGCGGAGCTTGCCCGCCTGCTGCCGGGCGTGCCCGTCATCGCCGAGGAGGCGGTGGCGCAGGGCAAGGGCGAAGCATTGGGGGCGCCCGCCGACACGTTCCTGCTGGTCGACCCGCTGGACGGCACCCGCGAATTCATCGGCGCCAGCGGCGAATTCACCGTCAATATCGGGCTGGTGGAAGCCGGGGTGCCGAGCTTCGGCATCGTGCTCGCCCCGGCGGTGAACAAGCTCTATGCCGGCGCCACCACGGCGCAAGGGAGCGGCGCCTTTCTCGGCGGGCGCGAGGCCGATCCCGCGTCCTGGACGCCGATTCGCTGCCGGCCGATGCCGCGCGCGGGGCTGGTCGCGGTCGCCAGCCGCTCGCATCTCGACCCGCAGACCACAGCTTTTCTCGCCGATCTCGACATCGCCGAAAAGATCAGCTGCGGCTCGGCGCTGAAGTTCGGCCTGGTGGCGGAAGGCCGGGCCGATCTCTACCCGCGCTTCGGCACGGTGTGCGAGTGGGATGTCGCCGCCGGCCATGCGGTGGTGCGGGCCGCCGGCGGCAGCGTGTGCCGGCCCGATGGCAGCCCCCTGCCCTATGGCCGCACCGGGGCCGACTACCGCGTGCACGGTTTCATCGTGCGCGGCGCCGGATCCTGAGCCGGGCCGTCCGGCCACAGCCGGGCCATAGATGCGCCGCTCGCGACCCTTTTGGGCGCCCCTCGCCTTTCTCTGGTCGCACTCCATGCTATTGATAGCGCCGGGGGGCTGGTTGCCCGGGTTCTGAAGTTCGGCCCGTGACGGACGGCGCCCCGCCTGTTGAGATCAAACGCGAGACCGCCCATGCCGACCTTGCGCGCCCTTTATGCCTGCCTCGCCCTTCTCCTCGCCTTGCCCGTGCTCGCCGCGCCCGCGCAGGCGCAGCAGCAGGCCAGCACCTATTCCAGCGACGAACTGGTGCAGCAGGGCCATGGCTTCTTCGGCGAGGTCTCGCGCGGCCTTGCTTTGTCGATCGAGAAGGCGGTCAACCAGTGGGGCCAGCCCAATGGCTATATTCTCGGCCAGGAAGGTTCCGGCGCCTTTGTCGGCGGGCTGCGCTATGGCGACGGCACGCTCTACACCCGCAACGCCGGCGACCTGAAGGTCTACTGGCAGGGCCCCTCGCTCGGCTGGGATTTCGGCGGCGACGGCGCCCGCACCATGATTCTGGTGTATAACCTCAACGGCATCAACGACATCTTCCGGCGCTTCGGCGGCATTTCCGGCTCGGCCTATTTCGTCGCCGGCTTCGGCATGACGGCGCTGGCCTCGGACAATATCGTCGTGGTACCGATCCGCTCCGGCGTCGGCGTGCGCCTCGGCGCCAATATCGGCTATCTCAAATTCACCCCCGCCGCGACGTGGAATCCCTTCTGAACCGCCGGCCTGACGCTGTGCGGGGGGCTGCAGCCTTTTCCACGTGAGCTGACGCACTTCGCGACGGGAAAAGGCTCCAGCTTATTGATTGATGAGCACTTTCTTATCCATCAGGTGATGTCACCTGATGGATAAGGGCTCTAGCCCGGCCGTTTTGGTATCTGTAACCTGTTGGCTCCCGGCTGGTCGTCCGCTTCTGGTCCGCCCCGCCCCCTCTGAGGTGAGAAACGCCGCATGATCGAAGCGATCATGTATTCCGCCATCGGCTTCCTGACCGCGACCCTGCTGGCGCTGCTCACGCTGCCGGCGGTGTGGCGGCGGGCGGTGCGGCTCACCCGCAAGCGGATCGAGGGCGCTATCCCCGTCTCGATCGCCGAGGTGCAGGCCGACAAGGACGAGCAGCGCGCCCTGTTCGCCGTTGGCATCCGCCGGCTGGAGATGGAGGTGGAGCGCCAGCAGGCCCGCACCGCCGCGCAACATGCCGAGATCGTCCGGCAGACCGAGGCGCTGCGCGCCCGGCAGGAAACCATCGAGCGGCTCTCCACCGAGCTGGACGCGCTGCAGACCGAGCATGCCAGCGTCGCCACCCATCGCGACCATCTGCGCGGCGAGCTGGAAACCACCACACGCCACCTCGAAGAGGCCCGCGCCGCCCTGCTGCACGCCCGCGCCGAGCTTGCCCGCACCCGCGACGCCTTCGAGGATACCAGCACGCGGGAAGACGAGCTGAAGATCGAGCATGTGGCGCTGACCACGCTGCGCGACACGCTCAAGGACCGCATCGGCGAACTCGACCGCCAGCTCGTCGCCGCCAACGCCCATCTGGCGCGCGAGCGCGAGACGGCGCGGAGCACGAGCGAGAGCCTGACAACCGAACGCCGGCGGAACCACGAGATGACGGACGAGCTGACGCAGGCGCAGGACGCTCTCGCCCGGGCGCAGGAAGAGCGCGCCGCGCTGCTGGAGCGCATCGAGCGCCTCACCGCGCTGGCCGCCGCCGCGCCGCAATCGGCCGAGGCGGCGCCGGATGGTGCGGTCGACACCGCCATGCTGCGCGAGCACATCAGCGACATCGCCGCCGGGGTCGCCCATCTCACCGCCCGGCTGGAGGGCCCCGGCTCGCCGATCGACGCGCTGCTCGCCGAGCACACGCGCGTGCCCGGCGCCCCCCCGACCCTGGCCGACCGCATTCTCGACCTTAAGGCCGCCCACACGGCCGCCGAGGCGCTGGCGGTGGAAGAGGCCCGCCCCCAGGGCCGGGCCGTCGCCGGCTGACATCGCGCCGCCGGCCCCGGCCGGCAGGCGAAGAACCGGACCGGGCGCCAAGCCCGGCCGCATCCTGGGAAGGAAACACCTGATGAATCTCGCCCGCCTGCTCAAGGCCCGCGCCGATGCCGGCCGCCCCGTCCGTGTCGGCCTCATCGGTGCCGGCAAGTTCGGCTCCATGTTCCTGTCGCAGCTGCGCACCACGCCCGGCCTGCATCTGCTCGGCATCGCCGATCTCTCCGTGCCGCGCGCCCGCGCCGCGCTGGAGGCCACCGGCTGGGACGCGGAGGCGGTGGTCGCCTCCTCCTTCACCGAGGCGCTGGGCACCGGCCGCACCATGCTGACCGACGACGCCGCGGCGCTGATCGCCGCCGACGGGCTCGACGTGGTGGTGGAAGTCACCGGCAGCCCGGCCGCCGGCGCCGCCCATGCGCTGCTGGCGATCGAACACGGCCGCCACATCGTCATGGTCACGGTGGAGGCCGACGTGCTGGTCGGCCCGCTGCTGGCCGAGCGTGCCCGCAAGGCGGGCGTGGTCTATTCCATGGCCTATGGCGACCAGCCGGCGCTGGTGTGCGAAATGGTCGACTGGGCCCGCACCTGTGGCTTCAACGTCGTCTGCGCCGGCAAGGGCACGAAATACCTGCCGAGCTTCCACCGCTCCACCCCGGACACGATCTGGAGCCTCTACGGCCTCACCCCGGAGCAGGCGGCGCAAGGCGGCATGAACGCGCAGATGTTCAACTCCTTCGCCGACGGCACCAAATCCTCCATCGAGATGGCCGCCATCGCCAATGCGGCCGGGCTCACCGCTCCCTCGGACGGGCTGCTGTTCCCGCCCTGCGGCGTCGACGACCTCGCCACCATTCTCCGCCCCCGCGCGGCCGGCGGCATTCTGGAGCATTCCGGCACGGTGGAAACCGTCTCCTCGCTGGAGCGCGACGGCCGCCCGGTGTTCCGCGATCTGCGCTGGGGCGTCTATGTCGTGTTCGAGGCCGATCCCAGCCCGCGCGGCGACTATGCGCGGCGCTGCTTCAAGGAATATGGCGTGGTGACCGATGCCTCCGGCCGCTACACCGCGCTCTACCGCCCCTATCACCTCATCGGGCTGGAACTCGGCGTCAGCGTCGCCTCGGCGGCGCTGCGCCACGAGCCGACCGGGGTGACGGAAGCCTTCAATGCCGATGTGGTGGCGGTCGCCAAGTGCCCCTTGAGAGCCGGCGAGACGCTGGATGGCGAAGGCGGCTTCACCGTCTGGGGCAAGCTCTTCCCCGCCGCCACCTCGCTCGCCAAGGGCGGCCTGCCGATCGGCCTCGCCCACCATGTGACGCTCACCCGCGACATCCCCGAGGGCGAGATCGTCGGCTGGGCCGATGTCGAGGTAAAGGACAGCCCGGCGGTGCGCCTGCGCCGCGAGATGGAGCGCTCTTTCGCGGGCAGCCCGGCCAGCGCGGCGGCGGAGTAGGCTCCCAGCCGTCCGGGATGACGAGCCACCACACCCCTCATGCCCGGGCTTGACCCGGGCACCCAGCGGCCCCGGTGTTCTCACGGAAAAGCCTGGGTCCCCGGGTCAAGCCCGGGGATGAGGGGTGGCGCATGCGTCAAGGCCAGGGACGAGGGCGGCCCCACTGGACATCGCGCCCCGCCTCGCTTATCTCTGCGCCACGGTCTGCAGTTCACCGAGGCGTTGCCGCCCCGCAAGGGGAGCTAAACCTGCTCAGAATCCTGCCCCGCACATGTCCTTGTGCCCGGTCGCAAGACGGTAACCCCGACATTTCCTCGCGAAAGGGCACCAACGAGGATAGGTCATGTCCAGACTCCATCTGGCTTTCGAGGCGCCTGACATTTCGGCGCTCGCCCGCACGCTCCATCAGGGCATCGCCGCGCTCGACCGCCCGCCGGGCCATGTCGAGCTGCTGAACCTGCTGGCGCGCGGCGCCGGCTACCGCAACTTCCAGCATTTGCGCGCGGATGCGCAGGCGCGCGGCCGCCTTGCAGCCGCCCCGCCCGAACCGCCGCCGGTGGCGGACCACGCGCGCTGCGAGAAGGCGCTGCGGCTGTTCGATCCGCAGGGCCGGCTGGTGCGCTGGCCGAAGAAGCGCAACCAGCAGATTCTCTGCCTGTGGGTGCTGTGGGCGCGGATGCCGAGCGGCGAGGTGTTCAACGAGCGGCGGATGAACGAACTGCTGAACGCCGAACACCTGTTCGGCGACTACGCCCTGCTGCGTCGGGAAATGGTGGAATTCGGCCTGTTCCGCCGCACGCCGGACGGCAGCGAATATGCCCGCATCGAGCGCGAGCCGCCGCCGGACATGGCCAAGCTCGCCGCCCTGCTGCGCCAGCGCCGCCTCGCCGCCGGGGCTGAGGCCCCTCGCCTCCCTCATGCCCGGGCTTGACCCGGGCACCCCGGGCGTCGACCCGGCGTGATCGTCGGGCCGAGGCGTCATCCCGGCCGCAGCGAAGCGGAGAGCCGGGATCGCGCGCCATTCCCTCCCTCATGCCCGGGCTTGACCCGGGCACCCAGAAGACGGGGATGGGCTGCGCAAGGCCTGTGTCGCAGGCGCGCGCGGAAAAGTCTGGGTCCCCGGGTCAAGCCCGGGGATGAGGGGTGCGAGGGTGGGATGAGCCCCCTACCGCGTCGCCAGCACCCATTCGCGGGCGCGGGCTTCCGGGTTGTCGTTCAGCAGAATGTCGGTGACGACGGCGAGGCTGTCCGCCCCCGCCTGCCGCACGCCCGGCGCGCGCTCGATGGTGAGGCCACCAATGCCGACCAGCGGCAGGTCGCCGATCCGCGTCTTCCACTGGCGCACCCGCTCCAGCCCCTGCGGCGCCCAGCGCATCTTTTTGAGAATGGTCGGGTAGACCGGGCCGAGCGCGATATAGTCCGGCCCGGCCAGCAGCGCGGCCTCCAGCTCGGCCTCGTCATGGGTGCTGATGCCGAGCTTGAGCCCGGCCCGCCGCATCGCCGGCACATCGGCCTCGGCAAGGTCCTCCTGGCCGAGATGAACGAAGTCGCAACCCAGCTCGATGGCGAGCTTCCAGTAATCATTGACGATCAGCTGGGCGCCGAAGCGGGCGCACACCTCGCGCGCGGTCGCGATCTCGCGGCGCAGCTCGGCCTCGTCCATGTCCTTGGCGCGCAGTTGCACCAGCTTCACCCCCTGCGGCAGCAGGCGCGGCAGCCAGGAGGCGCGGTCGACGATGAGATAGAACGGATCGAGCTTCATCACGCACTCACTGTGAGACTAGGAACCGAGAAGGGCCCGGCCCATGACCGGGGTCGAAGGCGCCGCCATGTCGCGCACCTCCATCGGATCGGCGATCACTGCCTCGCGCCCGGCAGCGATGGCGGCGGCGAAGGCGCGGGCCATGCGGACAGGATCGCCCGCCTTGGCCACCGCCGTGTTCAGCAGCACCGCGTCATAGCCCAGCTCCATCGCCGCCGCCGCATGCGAGGGCAGGCCGACGCCGGCATCCACGACAAGCGGAATGCCGGGGAAATGCGCCCGCATCGAGCGCAGCCCATAGGGATTGTTGAGCCCGCGCCCGGAGCCGATCGGCGCCCCCCAGGGCATCAGCACCTCGCAACCGGCGGAAACCAGCTTTTCCGCCACCACCAGGTCCTCGGTGGTGTAGGGGAACACCTGGAAGCCGTCGCGCGAAAGGATGCGCGCCGCCTCGACCAGGCCGAACACATCAGGCTGCAGCGTGTCATCCTCGCCGATCACCTCCAGCTTCACCCAGGGGGTGCCGAACAGCTCGCGCGCCATTTCCGCCGTGGTCACCGCTTCCTTCACCGTCCGGCAGCCGGCGGTGTTGGGCAGCACCTTGACCCCGAGATCGCGGATCAGCTGCCAGAAGCTCTGGCCGGCCTTCGCCGCCCCCGATTCGCGGCGCAGCGAGACGGTGACGATCTCGGTGCCGCTGGCGCGGATCGCCTCAGCGAGGATCGCCGGCGAGGGATATTGCGCCGTGCCCAGCAGCAGGCGCGAGGTCACATCCGTGCCGTAGAACGTCACCGGGTCGGCCACCGAAGCCGTCGCCTTGTGGGTCATCGCATCCATGAGGACCTCCCTCTCATCCGCCCTGCATCGGGGCGAGAATTTCCACCCGGTCGCCCTCGGCGAGCGGGGTTGCCCCGCGCCGGGCGGCACGGACCATGTCGCCATTCAGCGCCGTCGCCACAATGGCGTCGGCCATTTCAAGCTCGGCCAGCAGGCCTGCCAGCGTGCCGGCAGCGGTGTCGGCCGGCTCACCATTGACGATGATCTTCATCCATCACCTCCGGGAAATACGCCCCGTCAAACGCGACCTCCGCCGCGCGGCGCGCCAGCGCCGGCGCCGCGAGGAAGCCGTGCCGGTAGAGACCGTTGATATAGAGCGTGTTGCCGCGCTTGCGCAGGCGCGGCAGATTGTCGGGAAAGGCCGGGCGCACATCCGCGCCGATCTCGACGATTTCCGCCTCGCCAAAGGCGGGGTGCAGCGCATAGGCCGCGCCGAGCAGCTCCAGCATCGACCGCCCGGTGACGCGGCCGCGCTCGTCATTCTCGATCGAGGTCGCCCCGATCATGAAATGCCCGTCGCCGCGCGGCACGATGTAGACCGGTATGCGCGGGTGCAGCAGCCGGACCGGGCGCTTGAGCGAAATCTCGGTGGAATAGAGCACCAGCATCTCGCCCTTCACGCCGCGCAGGTCGGCCAGCGTGTCGCGCGCCGCCAGCCCGCGGCAGTCGACCACGAGGTCGGCCTCATTGGCCTCACTGCACTGATCGTCCACCTCACTGCACTGATTACCCACCCCTTCAGCTGCGAAGCGGAAGGCAACCTGATACTCCTCGACCAGAAGGCGGGTGAGCGCGGCGAGTGCCTTGCGCGGCTCCAGATGCGCCTCGGTGGGGAAGAACAGCCCCTGGTCGAAGCGCCCTTCGAGGTCCGGCTCCAGCGCGCCAATACGGGCGCCGTCGACCCACTCAAACGCCTCGGTGCGGCGGGAAAACCGTTTAAGATCAGGTAGATCGCGCGGCGGCGCCAGCACCAGCGAGCCCTCATTGGGCACATCAGGCACGCTCGCGCGCCAATAGGCGAGCGATTCATGGCCCAGTTCGGCGATGATCGGCTCGGCGCTCTCGCGCTCGCACCAAGGCGCCAGCATGCCGCCGGCATACCAGGAGCAGCCCTGTCCCGAGCCGGATTTGCGTTCGATCACAGTGACTTCCGCGCCGCGCGCGGCAAAGGCGTGGGCGCAGGTGAGCCCGGCGACGCCGGCGCCGACGATCCGCACCCGCATGGCGTTCGCGCCCTGCCAAGGTGTTGTTTTCTCAGTGGATTCAGTCTGCGTGGAAGTCATGCACTCCCTCCCTCCGCCAGTGTCAACTGGATCAGGTTCAAAGGGTCGCCATGCCGCGCAGAACGCGCCGATGGCCTCTCAGCCTCCTGACGAGGCTCCCCCGGACAGTCTGGATATAATCACTCAGCCGGCGAATGTCACCGTCGCTGGCCCAACATTCCCACCATGCCGAGGGGGTCGCGGGGCCTCAGCCGCGACGGGGCAGCGGCACCACATTGTCGGGCACCGGGCGCGTCGCCAGTACGATAGCACGCCGCAAAGCCTCGCGGCTAAAGGGTTTTCCCAGGCGCGGCATCCCGGCCTTGGCATCGGCGGGAAGCTCGGCATAGCCGGTGCCGAGGATCAGCGGCAGGCCCGGCCAGCGCTGGTCGATCACCGCCGCCATCTGCACGCCGGTCATGTCAGGCATGGCCTGGTCGGTCAGCACGACATCAAAGGCGACGCCGGATTCGAGCAGGTCCAGCGCTTCGCGGGCGGACGAGGCCTCGGTCACCGCGCAGCCGAGATCCTCCAGCATGGCGCCGGTGGCCGACAGTACGAGCGGATCGTCGTCAACAACCAGAACGCGCCGCGCCCCTTCCTCGCCATCCGGTACGCCGCCTTCATCCTCGACCGAGGCCGTGGCAGCCGCCCGCGCCACCTCCGCAACCGGCAGATAGATTGTCGCCGTGGTGCCCAATCCGGGCTTGCTCTCCAGCACCAGCCTTCCATCCGACTGCGCGGCAAGGCCGTGCACCATGGCGAGGCCGAGCCCGGTGCCCTTGCCTACTCCCTTGGTGGTGAAGAACGGTTCGGCGGCGCGCGCCAGCGTCTCCGCGTCCATGCCGCTGCCACTATCGCCAATCGAAAGGCAGAAATAATGGCCGGGCCTCAGCCCGCCGGGTTCCGCCACCGCGTTGGACCCGGGCGCGGGGACGACTTCGTCGCGCGCGGCGATGGTGATCACTCCACCCTCCGGCATCGCGTCCCGCGCGTTCACCGCAAGATTCAACAAGGCAAGTTCAAGCTGGTTGGCATCCACCCGCGCCAAAGGCAATCCGAGCGGAAAACGGGTTTCAATCCGGACACTTGGACCGATCGAGCGGCGCATCATCTCGGCCATGCCGAGCACCAGCTCGGGCACATCGACCGCCGCAGGCTTCAGGTCCTGACGTCGCGCGAAGGCCAGCATGCGCTGGGTGAGCGCGGCACCGCGCTGGGCGGCCTGCATCGCATTGCCGAGCAATGAACGCAGCCGCGCATCCTCCGGCGCGCGCTTGGCGGCGAGCTCGAGATTGCCGAGAACAACGGCGAGGAGATTGTTGAAATCATGCGCGATGCCGCCGGTGAGCTGGCCGACGGCCTCCAGTTTCTGCGCCTGGCGCAGGGCGTCCTCGGTCGCGCGGCGCTCAGTTACGTCGACAAGGCCGCACAGAGTGTTCTTGAGAGTGCCGTCGGCGTCACGTTCCGCAACGGCGGAAAGCACGCAGTCGAGCACGCGCCCGTCCTTGGCGATGAGCCTGTACTCCGCTTCCCGCAATTCGCCGGTGTCGAGCAGGCGCGGCCAATGCTCCTCGGTGCGGCGACGCGCCGAATCGGCGGTCATGAAATCAGTCAATGGCCGCCCTATTACCTCCTCGCGCGCGTAACCAAGCAGGCTAAGCCAGCGGTCACTCACCTGAGCGATGCAGCCATCCGGCCCAAGCGAGTGCAGCGGCAGCGGCGTGCGGCGATAGAGGTTGCGGTAACGTTCCTCGCTCTCGCGCCACACCCCGGCCTCTCGGTCGGCCAGCACCGCGACCCGGCGGTCATAGGCGGCGGCGAGCAAGAGGGCGATGAAGATGGCGAAGGTCGCGGCCGTGACCACGGCGACAAGCGCGGCATTGCCGATCCCACCCGCCATTGCGGCGCTGGCCGCCTGGGCGGAGTCATGGACATCGCCATGGCCGGTGAATGTCACGCCTAGCATCGCCACGTAGTGCATTCCGGCGATACCAAAGCCGAGCGCCAGCGCGGCGATGGCGCGCTGAAAAACCGAATGATTTCGGAATGCTAGCCAGATCGCGACGGTTGAGGCAGAGATGGCGAGGACAATGGCGGCGCCGACATGAATCATGTCGAAGGCCATCGCGCCAGGCATCCGCATCGCTGCGATGCCGGTATAGTGCATGCCGACAATGCCGAGGCCCATGAAGATTCCGCTGAGCAGAATCCCCTCGAACCCGACCGCTGGACGGCTTGCCGCGAACAGTGCCACGGCAGTGGCGAACACAGCCAGCAACAGAGAGACGAGCGTCAGCGCGACGCTGTAAGACACCTCCATGCCGACATGAAGTGCCAGCATGGCGATGAAATGCATCGCCCAGATCCCGCCACCGAGCACTACCGCCGCCGCGGACAGCCACACCAGCCGCGCAGCACCCGCGCGTGTCGCGCGTCCCGCAAGATCAAGCGCGGTATAGGACGCCGCGACGGCGATCAGGATCGACAGCGCCACGAGCGCGCCATTGTGGCTCCCGATGATGTTCATGATCGCCGATTATGTCTCACCTTACGCGCAACGCGCACCGTTCGCGCCCGCGAGACCGCCACGTTGTCTCCCGTAGGGTAACACGGCCGCGATTTGCACGCCGTTCAGAGATAACCCAAGAACCACAGAATAAGAATGATCGGCAACGGAATACCAAGCATCCAGAGAGCGCCACCCTTAAGCATGAATAACTCCTTGTGATTGTAGCAAGGGAACACGTCAGGACCCTGATAGGTTCCAGCTCCGACGGGCTTCGCCCGGTCGAATTTCTCTCGTTGCCGGTGAACGATGTCGTCCTTCTCTCCACGCCGCCTCGTGCAATGCCTCCCACTTCGCCTGCGCCAGATTGCCGGCCTCCTCCTACCCGAGCTTGCGGTGCTTCTGGCCCTGCTCGGGGCCGCACTGGGGCTGTTGGCGTTCGCTCTGATCGCCGACGAAGTGGCGGAAGGTGAGACGCACGCCTTTGACGAGGCGGTTCTGCTGGCTTTCCGCGCGCCCGGCGATCCCGCCGACCCTCTCGGCCCACCCTGGCTTGAGATCATCATGCGCGATGTGACGGCGCTGGGTGGCACGACGGTTCTTACTCTCATTACCCTCATTGTCGCCGGCTTCCTCGCCATGGACGGCAAGCGCGCCGCTGCCTTGTTCGTGCTGGTGGCAGCCTCTGGCGGAGGCCTGCTGAGCTATGCGCTGAAACTCGGCTTCGAGCGCCCCCGGCCGGACCTCGTCGCCCATCTCGTTGATGTCAGCACGTTGAGCTTTCCAAGCGGCCACGCCATGGGCTCGGCCGTGACCTTCCTCACCCTTGGCGTCCTCATCGTCCGCACGGAGAGCAAACGGAGGATCAAGGCCTATGCGCTCGCCGTCGCGGTGGGGCTCACCTTGCTGGTGGGGTTCAGCCGCGTTTATCTCGGCGTACACTGGCCCACCGACGTTCTGGCTGGCTGGTGCGCCGGCAGCGCGTGGGCGCTCCTATGCTGGATCGCCGTGCTGCTGCTGCAGCGCCGTGGCAAGGTCGAGGGCGCCAGCGCCAACGGTTCTGGCGGCCCGGAAAGGCCTGCGCCCCCGTCCTCGCAATCCTCGTAATGCCCCCCGATGGCTTTCGCCTCGCTCTCGGCTATCATGGCCTCAGGCCGCCGCAGAGCGTGCCGCCAACGCAGGAGAAGCCCATGACCACCACCGCGCCGGAAGGACATCTCATTCCGGGGATCGGCGTCATCGAGACCGTCGAGTCCGACAATGTCCTGCGCTGGGACGGCACCAATCTCTATGTCGAGCAGGACGTCTTCCACAATGGCCAGCTGGTCCACCGGCGCTACCGCAAGCGCGTGACCAAATCAGTCGCGCAGGCCATCGCCGCCATCCTCGCCCAGCACTGACCGAGCGGGCGGGCTGCCTAAAGCCGCGCCAGCAGGCCGCCGAGCAGCACAAGGCCCGCCGGCCAGAGGCCGAGCCGCGCGGCGGAACCGATATGGCCGAGTTCCCCTACATCGGCCAGATCGGCTCCCCACGCCTGCGCGAAAGCGACCGCCTGCGCCGGCGCCACCCTCGGATCGTCCCGGGAGGACAGAACGAGCGCCGGGTACGGCAGGGGCGAGCGCGGCATCGGGCCGAAATTGCGGACAAGGTCGAACGAGGGGTCGGGATCGTCGACATTGGTCGGCGCCACCAGAAAGGCGGCAGCCACCTTGGCACGCGCCCGTTCCGGCTGCGCCACCGTCCAGCGCAGCGCCGTCGCTACGCCGACCGAATGAGCGACCAGCACCACCCGGCGCGGGGCCGACACCACCGCAGCGTCAAGCCGGGCGGTCCAGGCTCCCACCTCGGGCCGGCTCCAATCGGACTGAATCAACCGGCTCGAATTGGGGAAGGCACCGAGCCAATGCGACTGCCAGTGCTCGGCCGGCGCGTTCTCGCGACCGGGAATGACGAGGAAATCAAACGAGGAAAAATCGACCGCCATATTCCCGCCCTCGTTCAGACCGGCGCCAAGACGGCAAACAGGATCACCACGATGCCCAACAGCGACACGGTCCAGGCCAGCGAGCGCAGATAGGGCAGGCCCATGGCGTATAGCGGCACATAGACGATCCGCGCGCCAAGATAGAACCACGCCCCCCAAAATGTGAGCGCTCCTTCCCGGCCGGCGACATGGGCGATCAGCACCACTGCGGCGAATACGGGAAGCGTCTCGAAAAGGTTGGCCTGCGCGCGCTGGAGTCGTCCCGTGATGATCCCCACCGGCGGGCCCGGCTCGTCGCGCGGCCCCATATTGTAGTCGATCCCGGTTTCCCGGTTGCGCCACATCGCAGGGAGCAGCACCTGCGCAAGGGCCAGGACCAGCGTCCAGGCGAGAAGCGTCAGTTCAGTTGTCATAGGAGGTCCCAAAAGGCGAAAAACACCATAAGAGGCGTCGCTATTCCTACGCGATGCACTACATTTGGCAATCATGGCCAAGCAGAAGCAGACCAAGCGTCCGGCAACCGACGGCCGCCCCCTCAGTCAGGTGGCGGCGCTGCCTTACCGCGTGGTTGAGGACGGCAGCGTTGAGGTTCTCGTCATGACCTCACGGGAAACACAGCGGGTGATCATCCCGAAGGGCTGGCCGATGAAGAACCGCAAGGACTGGAAGTCGGCGCAAATTGAGGCCCGGCAGGAGGCCGGTGTGATTGGTGATATAGGGCGCAAGAGGCTCGGCCAGTATCTGTACTGGAAGCGGCTGGAAAGCCATTTCGCGCTCGTCAAGGTCGCGGTCTATCCGCTCGCCGTCCGTCGCCAGCTGGCCGATTGGCCCGAACGTCACGAACGGGCGCAAACCTGGATTTCCGCAGAGGACGCCGCTTTGCTGGTTGACGAGCCGGAACTCGGCGCGATCATCCTCGATTTTTCCCAATCGCGGGCGGCCCGGTTGCTGGCCGCTGGCGCGAAAACTGGCGGACGTCAGGCGATGACGGCGCCCGCCCCGCAGGGTCTGGGTGGATCTGCAGCCTGAAGTTGCAGCGGCTTTAGTACGCACAAGCAAAAGTCCGAACTGTCAGGCCGCAGTGTCGGCCACCCGGACGTCAGCGCGGAAAAGACGCCCCCTTTCCGCAAACGTAACGCAGCAAAGAGCCGCAGCGGCGAGGGCAGCAAAGCCGAGGGTCAGCGGCAAGGTCGTTCCGTCGAAATTCTGCCCCAAAACAAAGCCGGCCAGCGCGCCCCCCACCGTGCTGACGAATCCGAGCACCGAGGAAGCCGTGCCCGCGACATGGCCGACCGGCTCCATCGCCATGGAATTGAAGTTCGACACCATGAGGCCGAAGAAGAACATCATGGCGCCCTGCAGGATCGAGAACGTCCAGATGGTCTCGATTCCGCCGAGAACGATGCCAGCATGTGCCAGCGTGACGAGGAGGTAGCCGCAGAGCGCGACGTGTGAGACACGCCGCATGCCCAGCTTTTCAACGATACGCGCATTGAGCAGCGACGAAGCCGCCATGAATACGGCAATCAGCGCGAAGATCAGCGTGAACAGCTCCTCCGAGTCAAAAGCGTCAGCGAACACTTGTTGGGCGGAGTTGATGAACCCGAACAGTCCGCCCATTACCATGGTAATGGCCAGCATGTAGCCAACTGTCGCACGGCTGCGGACGATGAGGCCGAAGGCATGGGAGATGCCGGCAAAGGAAATCGGCGAGCGGTCCTCCGGGTGCAGTGTTTCCGGCAGGCGGGCCAGCGTCCATACGAACAGCCCCGCCCCAAGAGCACACAGCATCAGGAAGATTCCCCTCCACGGCGCCACCATCATGATGGCCTGTCCGATGGACGGTGCAACGATAGGGACCGACAAAAACACAAGGAAGGCGAGCGACATCACGCGGGCCATGTGCGAGCCGGAATAGCAATCGCGCACAATGGTGATGGCGAGAATCCGTGTCGCCGCCGCGCCGATGCCCTGCACCACACGCGCCGCCAGCATCACCTCCACCGTCCCGGCAAAGATGGCGCCGATCGAGGCCGCCGTATAGACGGCAAGGCCGAACAGCAGAATCGTGCGGCGGCCGAAGCGGTCAGCCAGCGTGCCGTAGATGAGTTGGGCGCCGCCGAAGCCGAGCAGATAGGCGGTGATGACAAGCTGCGTGTGGTTTGCCGTGTCGATGCCGAGTGACTCGCCGATCTCTGGCAGCGCCGGCAGCATGGAGTCGATGGCCATGGCATTGGTCGCCATGAGGCCGGCGATGAACAGCACGAACTCGCGAAATCCCATGCCGGGATGCGGAGACCCTGGAGGAGGATTTCCCGGCGCGGAGAGGGAGGCGGACATAGGCTATCCAATGCGGCAAGAGCGCCGAGGGGCTCGGCAAAGGGGGCGGCGACAGTCGTCGATGCTCGCCTTAACGCCCCGAGACGGCCGGGCCTATAGGCCGAAAGACACAGCCGGGTGAATTTCTCAGCGCCCACGCGTCAAACCAAACGGCTCCAACGCTTTGCGGTGGCGTCAACAAAAATGATGACTATCATCAAATTGCCGGTGGCAGACGTGCCGGCGACGCGCGCCGCGTCGGGCGGGGCGCAGCGGGGGAGCGCATCTATGTTCGATCCAACCACGTGGACCGGGTTTCACACCTGGCTAAGCCTTATTGCCATCGCCACTGGCTTCATCGTGCTGGCCGACCTTATAGCGGGGCGTGATCGGCCCAGATGGATAGCCGCCTTCCTCACAACAGCATTCGCTACGAGCGCCACCGGCTTCGGCTTTCCGTTCAGCGCCCTGTTGCCATCGCATATCGTCGGCACGGTCGCGCTCGTCGTGCTCGCCGCCACCGTGCCGGCACGCTACCTCTTCCGCCGCACCGGCCGCTGGAACACGGTTTACGCGGTGGGAATCGTCGCGAGCCAGTGGCTTCTTGTCTTCGTCGCCATCGCCCAGGCCTTTGCCAAGGTGCCGGCGCTACAGAGCCTGGCACCCACCCAGTCCGAACCACCCTTCGCCATTGCGCAAGGCGTGGTGCTGCTGCTCTTCGTGCTCGCCGGCGTCGCGGCGCTTCGGGGAAGTCAGCCCAGCGCCCTCCCCGCCTGACCTCAGAACTGCGGCGGCGCCAGGTCGAGCGGCGGTACGTCGTATTGGGGGATGGTGAGTTCGATCGTCGAGGGATCGACGCTCGGTCCGTCGCTGATCCAATAGGTCACAGCCTCCGGCCAGAGGATGACGACCGCTACCAGCACCAGCTGCATCAGCAGCCACGGGATCGCGCCCCAATAGATCTGCGAGGTGCGGACAGACTTCGGCGCGATTCCGCGCAGGTAGAATAGCGCAAAGCCGAAGGGCGGATGCATGAAGGCGGTCTGCATGTTCACGCACAGCAGAACGCCGAACCAGACGAGATTGATGTCGAGCTTCATCGCCACCGGCACCAGCAGCGGCACGATGATGAAGGCGATCTCGAAGAAATCGAGGAAGAAGGCGATGAAGAAGATGAACACGTTGACGAAGATCAGGAATCCGGCGCGTCCGCCGGGCAGTTGGGCGAGCAGATGCTCGATCCACAGCGCGCCGTCCATTCCCTGAAAGACTAGGCTGAACACGGTGGCACCAATGAGGATGAACACCACCATCGCGGTCAGTCGGGCCGTCGAACCCATAGCCTGGCGTATCAAAGGCCAGGTAAGGCGCCCGTGCAAGGCCGCCAGAATGATCGCGCCAACCGCCCCCATGGCGCCAGCTTCGGTTGGCGTGGCAAGGCCCATGGCCAACGTGCCAAGCACGAGCATAATCAGCACGATAGAGGGGACCATGCCCCAAAGAACCTGCCGGATCAGCGGCCACCCGCCCTCCCCGCGCGCCTCGGGCGGCAGGGGCGGCATGTGCTGAGGCTTGATGAGCGACAGCACGAACACATAGGCGAGGAAGATCAGCACCTGCAGCAGCGAGGGGCCGATCGCGCCGAGGTACATCTCGCCCACCGGCCTGCCGAGCTGCTCGGCCAGCACGATCAATACCAGCGAGGGCGGAATGAGCTGGGTGATGGTACCCGATGCCGCGATCACCCCGGTGGCAAGTTTCTGATCATAGCCATAGCGCATCATCACCGGCAGTGAGATCACACCCATTGCGATGACCGAAGCCGCTACCGTCCCGGTGATCGCACCGAGGATGGCGCCGACCACGATCACCGCATAGGCAAGGCCGCCAGGCACCTTGCCAAAGAGCTTGCCGGCGCCTTCCAACAGATCCTCGGCGAGACCGCACCGCTCCAGTATCGCGCCCATGAAGGTGAAGAAGGGGATTGCGAGCAGAAGGTCGTTCGAGATGATGCCGTAGAAGCGGAACGGAAGCGCCTGCAGGAAGCTGAAAGTGAAGTGATCGGTCAGTATGCCAAGCGTGCCAAAGAACAGGCCGACCGCGATGAGCGAGAACGCGACGGGAAAGCCGGCCAGCATGAAGCAGATCATGCCGGCGAACATGAGCGGGGGCATCACGCCATAGGAAAACATGCAAGGCTCGCGCGTCGGGAGAAGGAGGCCGGGATAGGGAGAGATCGTTCCATCAAGGCCGCTACTGGAGCGGCTTCTCGTAGTCGGTCGCGACCTCAATGGCGCCGGAAAGCGCCGCGACGCGCTTGATGAGTTCCGATACTCCCTGCACGGTGAGGAGCGCAAAACCGAGAGGGAGCAGCAACTTGGCCGGCCATAGGATCAGCCCGCCGGCGTTTTGCGACACCTCGTCCGAGAGGAAGGACTGCCAGAAGAACGGAAAACTGAGCCAGGTGAGATAGAGGCCGGCGGGAATGAGGATAAGCGTGAAGCCCAGCGAGTCGATCCACAGCCGGGCGCGCGGCGACACCGACATATAGACGAGATCGACCCGAACATGCTCGTTGCGCTTTAGCGTATAGGGCGCTCCAAGCAGCACGACGGCCCCGAACAGGTACCACTGGACTTCCAGAAGGCCATTGGTGCTGTAGCTGAACAGATAGCGCACCGTCGCGTTTCCGGCGCTGACGAGACAGGCAAACAGCACGCAGTAATCCGCGATGCGGCCGAATCTCTCGTTCAATCCGTCGATCACACGGCTGAAGGCGAGCAGCCCTCCCATCGCATTCCCCCTCGTTCTGGCCGGCTTCTATCGTTGCGGCCGGCGCGCCCCAATCGCTGCCCCGGCCAATTGCGGCAAGATAGACTATCGTCTCACGCAATTTAACCCGCCGACGCTGGCGCCAACCCGCCGGCCTCATAACCTGCGGGGGTGTGGCTGTTCCGCCGGTCGCCGCCGGCACCGGGGCAATTTGCCGGCTCGTTGCGCCGTGTTATCCCATTCTGACCCTCCGGCTCGACTCCGCGAAAGCTCTCATGACCTCCAGCGCGTTGCGTTTTCCCCTCGGCATCTGCGCGTTAGTTCTCGCGGCGGGGGCGATCTATCTCGCTCGATCGGTCGTGGCGCCCGTTGCCTTCGCCGTGTTCATCATCGCCCTCGTCTGGCCGCTGCAGGTTCGACTGCAGCAGCGGCTGCCGGCCCTGGTGGCGATGCTGCTTACCCTGACGCTGACCGTCCTCGCTTTGGCGCTGCTCGGCTATGTCACAATCTGGGGCTTCAGCCAGGCAGGGCGCTGGTTGATCGCCAATGCCGGCCGCTTCCAGGCGATCTACAGTGAAACCGCCGCCCAGCTGGAGGAGATGGGCCTCTATTCGGCCGGCATGCTCGCCGACACCTTCAACGCCGGCTGGCTGATCGGCGCCTTCCAGGGACTGGCCGGACGGCTCAATGGCATGCTCGGTTTCGGCGTTGTGACGCTGATCTTTGTCATGCTCGGCCTGCTGGAGGTCGACATCGTCCGCGGTAAGCTGCTCACCGGGGCTGGCGAGACCGGCCAGCGCCTGGTGCGGGCCAGCGCGACGACAGCGGCCAAATTCCGCACCTACATGATGGTACGCACTGTGATGAGCGTCCTGACGGGCGTGTTCGTCTGGGCGGTTTCCGCCGCTATCGGGCTCGAACTCGCACTGGCTTTCGGCGTGATCGCCTTCGCGCTGAACTACATTCCCTTCATCGGTCCACTGGTGGCGACGCTGCTGCCCACCTTCTTCGCGCTGGCGCAGTTCGGCTCGTGGGAGACGGCGGTGGTGGTATTCCTTGCCATGAACGTCATTCAATTCTTTAGCGGCAGCTATATCGAGCCGCGCGTGGCCGGCAAGGCGCTGGCCATCTCGCCTTTCCTCGTGCTGTTCGCCGTGTTCTTCTGGGCGTTCATGTGGGGCCTGTCGGGCGCCTTCATCGGCGTACCGCTGGTAATCGCCGCCCTCACCTTTTGCGAAGAGGGCGAGAGCACACGCTGGATCGCCCGCCTGTTGTCCGGCCGCGAGGAACCCGCAACCTGACCATGCTCGCCTCCATACTCGCTCCCCTGCGCAGGGTTCTCAAATGGCTGGCAGTGCTGACGCTGCTGCTCTTCGTCGCCTTTCTCGGCTCGCGCGTCTGGTTCACGCACAGCGGGCCGCCGCTGGAGCCCTGGCACACCTTCGTGCCTGAGGAGATGAGCGTCGCCGAACTCGACAAGGCGGACTGGCGCGCCTATCTCGCCCGCGAGGACAAGCTGTTCGCGGAAGTCACCCGCGAGGTAGTGCAGAAGCTACCGGAGGAGGACCGCGTTCCCTCCAATCGCTATTTCGTCGGCAGCGTGGTCTACCCGCCCAACCTCTCCCACGACTGGAACCGCTCCTATGAGCTGGTGCCGGAGGGCGAGCCGGCGGGGGTTGTCGTCCTGCTGCACGGGCTCACGGATTCGCCCTACAGCCTGCGCCATGTCGCCGGCCGCTACCTCGCGAACGGGTTTCTCGTCGTCGCCCCGCGCCTGCCCGGCCATGGCACGGTGCCGGCCGGTCTGACCGATGTCGAATGGGAGGACTGGCTGGCCGCCACCCGCCTTGCCGTGCGCGAGGCGGCCGCCCGCGCGCCGGGCAAGACGCTGGAGATCGTCGGCTTTTCCAATGGCGGAGCGCTGGCGCTGAAATACGCGCTCGACGCGCTCAGTGACGAGGCGCTCGTCCGCCCCGACCGGCTGGTGCTCATCTCGCCGATGATCGGCATCACCCGTTTCGCCCGCTTTGCCGGGCTGGCCGCGTTGCCGGCCTGGCTCCCAGCCTTCGACAAAGCAGCGTGGCTGGGCCTCGTGCCGGAGTTCAACCCGTTCAAGTACAACAGCTTTCCCGTGAACGGTGCCGTGCAATCGCACCGGCTGACACGGGCGCTTCAGGCCTCGATCACAGCGCAGGCGCGGGCCGGGCGACTGAAGGACCTAACGCCGGTGCTCACCTTCCAGTCGGTGATGGACTTTACCGTCTCGACCCGCGCGATAGTCGACGCCCTGTATCGCCAATTGCCAGCAAACGGCAGCGAGCTGGTGCTCTTCGACATCAACCGGAACACCAAGCTCGGCCCGCTGTTGCACGCGACCTCCTATTCGGCGCTGCTGCGGCTGCTGCCGCCGCTGCCACGCGATTTCCGAACCGTCATCATCACGAATGAGGATGCAGGCAGCGATCTCGTCGTCGAGCGCTCCATTGCTGCCGGGGGGACGGAGGAGACCATCCATCCCCTCGGGCTGTCTTATCCGATCGACGTTTATTCGCTCTCCCATGTCGCCCTGCCCTTCCCACCGGAGGACGGGCTTTATGGCTCGCATCCCGACCCGCAGGAGAATTTTGGACTTCAGCTTGGCGCCATGGCGGTGCGCGGCGAGCGCGGCGCGCTGATCGTCAGCCTCGACGCGCTGGTGCGGATGTCGTCGAATCCGTTCTTTTCCTACATGAACGACCGCATCAAGCCGGCCTCCGCCGAAAGGAAAACCTCCCCGTAACTGTTTGACTTTCTTCAGGAAAGAGACCGTCTCTCCCGTCCCACCGTCGCCAGATAGAGCGCCGGGAGGAAGACCAGTGTGAGCAGGGTGGCCACCAGTAGCCCTCCCATAATGGCGAAGGCCATGGGACCCCAGAAGACGGTGGGGGCTATGGGGATCATTCCGAGTACTGTGGACAATGCGGTGAGCACGATCGGGGTGAAGCGGGCGCAGGAGGCGTCGGTCACCGCCTGCCGCGCATCCTTGCCGCCGGCCCGCTCGGACTCGATCTGACCTATTAGAATCACAGCGTTTTTTATGATCATCCCGATCAGCGCCAGCACGCCGAGAATGGCGACGAAACCGAGCGGCCGGCCGGAAACCAGCAGTGCAATGACAACGCCAATGAGTCCAAGCGGAGCAACACTTATGACCAGTGAGGCCAGTGAGAAGCGCCTCAGCTGGAACATAAGGACAGTGAGCATGATGAGGATCATGACAGGCACTACTGCCATGACCGAGGCGAGCGAGGACGCGCTCTCCTCCACCGTGCCGCCGGTCTCGATGCGGTAGCCGGCCGGCAGCGTCTGCGCCAGCTGTTCGATCTTCGGCGCCAGCTGATCCACCACCGTCTCGGGGAGCTCGCCCGGCGCGATGTCGGACTGCACGGTGAGCGCGGGCTGGCGGTCGCGGCGCCAGACCAGCGGATAGGTCTGTTCATAGTCGAAGGTGGCGAACTGGCTCAGCGGCACGGTACGCCCGCCCGGCAGCGGCACTTCCAGCGTGCGCAGCGTGTCGAGCGAGACGCGCTGCTCGTCGGTGGCGCGCAGCACCACATCGATCAGATAGATGTCGTCGCGCAGCTGCGTCACCGGTGCGCCCGTCACGACCGTGTTCAGCACAGAGCCGATCGCCTCGGTGGAGAGGCCGAGCAGACGCGCCTGGTCCTGGTCGACGCGGATGCGGATCTCGCGCGCCGGCTCGATCCAGTCATAACTCACCGTGCGCGTCAGCGGGTCGGCGGCGATCACTTCGGCCAGCTTGAAGGCGATGTCGCGCACCGGGCCGAGTTCCGGCCCCACCACGCGGTACTGGATCGGCCAGCCCACCGGTGGCCCCAGTTCCAGCGGCGAGACGCGGCTGACCACATTGGGAAAATCGTTCGCGAGCAGCGTGTCGAGCTTGGCCTCCAGCCGCTCGCGCGCCGGTACGTCTTTCGCCACCACCACCGCCTGGCCGAAGAAGGCATTGGGCAGCTGGGCATTGAGCGGCAGGTAGAAGCGGATCGCCCCACGCCCGACATAGCCGCTCCAGCGCTCCACATCGGGATCGTCCCTCAGGACGTCGTCGAGCCGCGCCATGGCGCGCTCGGTGGCGAAGATCGAGGCGTTCTGTGGCAATTGCAGGTCCACCAGCAGTTCCGGCCGGTCGGACGCGGGAAAGAACTGGCGGGGGATCAGCGGCAGCGCCAGCACGGCGGCGGCGAACAGGCCGAGAGTGACCGCGACCGTCACCCAGGGCGCACCCAGCGCGGCGGAGAGGAGCGCGCGATAAAGCCGCATCACCCGGCCCGGCTGGCCGCCGGCGTTCTTCGGCGCCTTCAGGATCACTATGCCGATCAGCGGGGCGAACAGCACCGCCACCAGCCACGACACCAGCAGCGCGACCGTCACCACCGCGAACAGCGAGAAAGTGTATTCGCCCGCCGAAGAGGCGGCGAAGCCCACCGGCACGAAGCCGGCGATCGTCACCAGCGTGCCGGCCAGCATCGCAAAGGCATAGGTCTTGAAGGCGTAGACCGCCGCCACTTCCTTCGGCTCGCCGGCGGCAAGCCGGCCGAGCGTGGCGTCGGTGGTGGTCATCGCATCGTCCACCATCAGCGCCAGCGCGATGATGAGGGCACCGAGCGAGATGCGCTGCATGTCGATGCCCAGCAGCCACATCACCGCGAACACGCCGGCCAGCGTGAGCGGAATGGTCAGCGCCACCATCAGGCCGGCGCGCACGCCGAGCGCGATGAAGCTCACCACGAGGATGATGAGAATGGCCTGCCAGAGCGATTCCATGAATTCGGAAATCGCGCCGGCCACCGTCACCGCCTGGTCGGCGACCAAATGCGGCTCGATGCCGATCGGCAGTTCCGCCGTGATCTTCGCCATCGCCGTGTCGATGTTGCGGCCGAGCTGGAGAATATCGCCGCCCTCGCGCATCGAAATGGCGAGGCCGATCGCCGGCTCGCCATTGGTGCGGAACAGCGGGCGCGGCGGATCGACATAGCCGCGCCGCACGGTGGCGATGTCGGCGAGGCGCAGCATGCGCCCATCCACGGCGAAATTGATGTTGGCCACATCCTGCTCGGAGCTGAAGGCACCGGACACGTCGATCACCAGCGCTTCGTCGCCGGTCTGGATGGTACCGGAGGGCTGCACCACATTCTGCGCCCGCAGCGCCGCCACCAGGGCGGAGCGGTTGATGCCGAGATTGGCGAGTTCGCGCACCGAGAACTCGACGAAGATCTGCTCGTCCTGCTCGCCCAGCAGCTCGATCTTGGCGACATCGGGAACGCGCAGCAGCGTCGAGCGGGCCTGCTCGACATAATCGCGCAGCTCACGATGGGTGAATCCGTCGGCGGTGAAGCCGTAGATCAGGCCGAACGTGTCGCCGAACTCGTCATTGAAGCCCGGCCCCACCACTCCGCGCGGCAGGGTGTGGGCCATGTCGCCAATGCTCTTGCGCACATGGTACCAGACATCGGGAACCTCCTGCGCGGTGGTGCTGCCCTTCAGGGCGACGAAGATGGTGGTGACGCCGGGGCGGGTATAGCTGCGAATGAAATCGAGATGCGGCGTTTCCTGCAGCGTCCGCTCCAGCCGGTCCGTCACCTGCTGCAGCGTGTCCTCGATGCTGGCGCCGGGCCACGCCGCCTGCACCACCATGGTCTTGATGATGAAAGACGGGTCTTCCGCCCGGCCCAGGCGCGTATAGGCGAACAAGCCGGCAACCACCACGGCCAGCATGAAGAAGATGACCAGCGAACGCTCGCGGACCGCCCATTCCGACAGGTTGAACCGCATCACGAGCCCGCCCCCAGCAGGCGCACCTTCTGGCCGGGATGCAGCGCCTGCACGCCGGCCGTCACCACGATCTCGCCCGGGCTGAGCCCGGTCTCGACCGCGACGGAAGCCGGCGAGAAGCGACGCAGCTCGATGTTGCGCAAGGCCACGGTCTGGCTGGTGGGGTCATAGACCCACACCGCCGGGCGCTCATTGACGGCGGTGAGCGCCGAGGCGGGAATCTCGATCGCCGCATCGCTACCAAGTTCCACCCGGCCGATGACCGTCGAGCCGAGGCGCATCGCCGCCGGCGGCGTGTCGAGCCCGACCCGCACCCGGAAGGTGCGCGTCACCGGGTCCGCCTGCGGCGCCACCTCGCGCACCCGGCCCCGCGCGGTCACGCTGGGATCGTCGCTCAGCGTGACGGTGATGACCGGATCAGCCGGCGCCGCGCGCAGGATGTTCGCCGGCACGTCGAACACCGCGTCGCGCCCGCCCTGCCGGGCGAGCTGAAGAATCATCTGGCCAGCCTGCACCACCTCGCCCGGCTCGGCGCCGCGCGCCGTCACCGTGCCGGGGGCATCGGCGACGAGGTCGGTGTAGCCGACATTGTCCTGCGCGGTCTTCAGCTGCGCCTCGGCATCGTCCACCCCCGACTGCGCCGCCTGCAGGGCGGTGCGGGCGGCGTCGTGACTGGCCTGGGTGGTGAAGCCGTTGCCGAGCAGCCGCTCCTGCCGCTCGAAGGTGTTGGCGGCGGTGACGAGCTGGCTCTCCGCCGCCGCCAGCGCCGCCTGGGCCGAACGCAGGGCGTTGAGCGCGTTCTGCGGATCGAGCCGGGCAACGACCTGCCCGGCCTTCACCTGATCGCCGACATTGGCGCTGCGCTCGATCATCCGGCCGGAGACGCGGAAGGCGAGCGCGGCCTCGTCCTGCGCCTGCACATCGCCGGTGAAGGAGGCAACCTGCCCGCCGACGCCCTTTTCCACCGTGACGACGCGCACCGGCCGGGGCGCCGGGGCCTGCGCCTCTGGCTCTTCGCCGCAACCGGCGAGAAGAAGGCTGGCGCCCAGCGCGAGAGCCGCGCTCCATGGCTTGGTGTTTCTCATCGCCGGTCGCTCCCCTGCCTGCCACTGCGCCGCGCCCTGTACGGCCGGTGGCGTCCATCCACCCGTGCGCGTTATCGGCCTGATCCTACCGCCGACACTACAGAGGGAAGCGACGTTCCGTAAATCGCCCGGCGCAAACCTCCTGTGCGTGCCGCGCGGAGACCGGCGCGCGACTCGCCTTTGCCGCAGCGGCGCGCTAATGCTGGCGCTCTCACCGGGGCGGGGGTCCTACGGAGGCGGAATGCGTCTGGTCGTTGTTGCGTTGGCCTTTGCCCTGTGCGCGGGATGCTCGAATCGGCCGGTGGGCGTGCTCACCCCGGTCGAGGCGGCGGTGCCCGGCACCACCAAGGTCGATCTTCTCGTCGCCACCACCCGCGAGGCTTCCAACGACGTCGCCACGCTCTATAGCGGCGAACGCGGCGCCGGCGTCTCGCTCGACGCCTTCACCGTCTCGATCCCGCCCGACAGTCGCCGGCAGATCGGCGAGGTGCAATGGCCGCGCAGCCTGCCGCCCAACCCGGAAACCGACTTCGCCACCCTCGCCGTCGAGCCGCTGCCGAATGTGAAGGCCGCCAGGGGCTGGCTCGACAGCCATCTGCCGAAGAGCCGGCGGGTGCTGATCTTCGTGCACGGCTTCAACAACCGCTTCGAGGACGCCGTCTACCGTTTCGCCCAGATCGTGCATGATTCGGGGTCGGACGTGGCGCCGGTGCTGTTCACCTGGCCATCGCGCGCCCGGGTGTTCGACTATCTGTTCGACCGCGAGAGCACCATCGTCTCGCGCGACGCCTTCGAGGACACGGTCTGGCAGGTCACCAGCGACCCGCGGGTGGAGGATGTGACCATCATGGCGCACTCCATGGGAGCGTGGCTCGCCATGGAAAGCCTGCGGCAGATGGCGATACGGCGCGGCAAGCTGCCGGCCAAGATCCGCAACGTCATCCTCGCCTCGCCCGATGTCGATGTCGATGTGTTCGCCTCGCAATGGCGGGCGCTGCAGGGCACGCAGGCGCGGTTCACGCTGTTCGTCTCCCAGGACGACCGGGCGCTGCAGGTCTCGCGCCGCATCGCCGGCGGGGTGGACCGGCTCGGGCTGATCGACGCCCAGCAATTCTACGGGCAGCTGGAGAAGTCCGGCATCGTGGTGATCGACCTCACCGCCATGCGCAGCGGCGATTCGCTCAATCATGGCCGCTTCGCCTCTTCGCCCGAGGTGGTGCAGCTGATCGGCCAGCGGCTGGTGAACGGGCAGACCGTGACCGATTCCGAGGTCAGCCTCGGCGACCGCATCGCGGCGGGGGCGATGGGCGTCGGGCAGACGGTCGGCAGCGCCGCCGGACTCGCGCTGAGCGCGCCACTCGCCGTCGTCGACCCGGCGACCCGGCGCACCTATCAGGGCCAGGTCGAGCGCTTCGGCCAGACCGTGACCGAGACGGTCGAGGACCCCGGCGCCGATTAGCGGGCCAAAAATCCGATGGCGGCGGCGTTGATGATGTCAATGAAAAAGGCCGACACCAGCGGCAGGATGATGAAGGCGCGCGGTGAGGGACCGTGCGTCTTGGTGACGGCGGTCATGTTGGCGATGGCGGTTGGCGTCGCCCCCAGGCTGATGCCGGTGAAGCCGGCCGAGATCACCGCCGCCTGATAGTCGCGCCCCATCGCCGGGAATACGACGAAGACGATATAGGCCAGCGCCGCCACCGTCTGCACCGCCAATACCACCACCAGAGCCAGCCCGAGCCCGCCAATGCTCCACAGCTGCATGCTCATCAGCGACATGGCGAGGAAGATGTTGAGCGCGAGATCGGACACCAGCGCCAGCGCCCGTGTGCGCGTCGGCCAACGCACGCGCGGCAGCAGGCGCGGCACGGTGTTGGTGAGTACGATGCCGACCAGCAGGCATACGACGAACATCGGCAGCTTCAGCCCGGTCCACTCCACCGCCTCCTCCAGGCCGAAGGCGATGAGGATGGCGACATTGAGCACCAGCACGGTGCGCAACAGGCTGACATGGCTGATGTCGTCATCCATGCGCTCATTCACCGCCTTCGGCAGGCCGACCACGGCCTCCTGCCCCGGTCCGCTGGTCAGCTGGTGGCGGGTGATGAGGTAGCGGGCGATCGGTCCGCCGGCGAGGCTCGCCAGCACGAGGCCGAGCGTCGCCACGGCGATGCCGACCTCCAGCGCATTGGCGACGCCGAAGCGCTCCGCGATCAGCGGCGCCCAGGCGATGGTGGTGCCGTGCCCGCCGATCAACGAGGCCGAGCCGAGGAAAACGGCCAGCCCTTCCGGCAGGTTGAGCAGGCTGACGGCACCGAGGGCGATCACGTTCTGGATCACGAGATAGACGATGGTGAGCACGAGCAGGATCACCAGCGGCCGCCCGCCCGCCAGCAGATCGTCGAGCCGGGCATTGAGGCCGATGCCGGTGAAGAAATAGAGCAGCAGCAGGTCGCGCGCGCCGAGATCGAACACGATGGCGGTATCAAGGAACTGGTAGGCGATGAGCGTCGCCAGCGCCGCGAGCAGGCCGCCGGTCACGGCCTCCGGGATATTGAACTGGCCCAACGGGGGAATCGCCCTGTTGATGCCGGAACCGACGAAGAAGACGACAATGGCGATGGTAAAGGTCAGAAGGCCCGAAATTTCAATCGCCGACATCGTCACTCCGTCATCGCCACGTCCGGGGACCCGTCCTGGGACCCGCACCCTTCAGAAATTGCCCAGCACCGAGCCGAGCCCGATGACCGCCACCAGCGCCACCAGGGCACCGACGATAGCAACCATGACGATATCGAGATAGCTTTCCCTCGGGGTCACGCCGCAGACGGCGAGCAGCGTCACCACCGCGCCGCTGTGCGGCAGGCTGTCCAGCGTGCCCGCGCTCATGACAGCAACGCGGTGCAGCAGCGCCGGCTCGATGCCCAGCGCCCCGGCCCGCTCCAGAAATACCGGCCCCAGCGCGTCGAGCGCGATGGTGAGCCCGCCCGAGGCCGAGCCGGTGAGCGCGGCGAGGATGTTGACCGCCACCGCCAGCGACACCAGCGGCCCGCCCTCGATGGCGAGCACCCAGTCGCGCACCAGCGCGAAGGCCGGCAGCGCCGCCACCACCGCGCCGAAGCCGACCAGGCTCGCCACCGAGAAGATCGGCAGTACCGAGGCATTGGCGCCGGCATCCATGGTCTCGCGCAGCTTTGGCAGGCGGCGCCGGTTAATGACCAACGTTGCCACGATTGCCACGAGGAGCGCCACCGCCACCGACCAGACCCCGCTGACCGCCGACAGGGGCACCCCGCCCCAGCGCTCTTCGGCGAGAAAGCCGAAATCGAGGCGTGGCAGGACGAGGAAGGACATCAAGAGATTGACGATAATCACCAGCCCGAGCGGCAGCGCCGCCAGCGCGATCGACGGGCGCTCCACGCTCTGGTGGCCATGTGCGATCTCGGCCGGGTCAAATTCGCGCGCCGTGGTCGCCCGCTCGCGCAGCACCGGGTCGTCGAGCGCGGCATTGACCGCAGCGGCGCCATCGCCGAACCCCTCCCCTGCCCGGCGGGCCGCCACCTCGGCCCGGCTGAGCCACCACAGGCCGAAGCCGAGCATGAGGGCGGAGGCGATGATGCCGAGCCCCGGCGCGGCGAAGGGTGTGGTGCCGAAGAACGGCATGGGAATGGCGTTCTGGATCGCCGGCGTGCCGGGCAGCGCCATCATGGTGAAGGTGAAGGTGCCGAGCGCAATGGCCGGCGCCATCAGCCGGCGTGGAATGTCGGCGGCGCGAAACAGCGCCTGCGCCATCGGCGCCAGCACGAACAGAGCGACGAACAGGCTCACACCGCCATAGGTGACGATGGCGCCCGCCAGCACCACGGCGAGGATGGCGCGCTGCGCCCCCAGCTTCTCGGTCATGAAATCGGCGATGGCGGAAACCGAGCCACTATCCTCCATCAGCTTGCCGAACAGCGCGCCGAGCAGGAACAGCGGAAAGAACTGCCCGACAAAACTGGCCGCGCTGCCCATGAAGGTCTGGGTCCAGCTAGCAAGCAGCGGCTCGCCGGACAACAGGGCGGCGAGCAACGCCGCCAGCGGCGCCAGCAGCAGCACACTCCAGCCGCGATAGGCGAACCAGACGAGAAGGCCGAGACCGAGCAGGATGCCGATGAGGCCCATGGCTCACACCCCTTCGAGCAGCACGTCGAGATCGACCGAGGAACGCTTGCCGATATTGCCGCCATCGGCTTCGAGGAAGGCATCGGCCGCCTTGCGGCCCTCGTCCCGCAGCAGGCTGAGGAATTCCCATTCGGCGTTGAGCTTCGAGGAATAGCCGAGCGTGTCCATGATCGAATTGCGCACCAGATGGATCCGCATCCGCGCCCATTGCGCGCCCTCGCAATTGCCGGGATCGGCCACCTGCCGCAGCAGGGCGATCATCCGCAGCTCCTTCAGCAGCACGGCGTTGAACGAGACTTCGTTGAGCCGGTTGAGGATTTCCGACGCGGTGCGCGGCGTGCCGGGCCGCTCCACCGGATTGATCGGAATGAGGATCGTGTCGTCGGATTCGAGTTCGCGCACCAGCGGCGTCATCGTCGGGTTGCCGGAATAGCCGCCATCCCAATAGCTCTCGCCGTCGACCTCCACCGCCTGGAACAGCGTGGGCAGGCAGGCCGAGGCGAGCAGCACCTCGGGCGTGATCTCGGCATTGCGGAACACCCGGCCGCGCCCGGTGCGCACATTGGTAGCGGTGATGAACAGCTTGACCGGCGAGGCGCGCAGCCGCTCGAAATCGATCGCCTTTTCCAGAATGGCGCGCAGCGGGTTGGCGCCGCCTGGATTGAGGTCATAGGGCGAATAGAGCCGCGACATCAGGTCCATGGTGACGAAGAGCGGCGAATGGTCGAGCGTCCAGCGCCCGAGCAGCACATCGAGCGGGCCGCGCTGGAACGGGCTGAAACGCGCGGCCTCGGCGACGTGGCGCCAATAGGCGTCGAGCGCCGCGCGCGCGCCCTCGCGCCCGCCGGCGGCAAAGCCATCGGCCAGCACGGCGGCATTCATCGCCCCGGCGGAGGTGCCGGAAATGCCCTCGATGCTGAGCCAATCCTCTTCCAGCAGCCGGTCGAGCACGCCCCAGGTGAAGGCGCCATGCGAGCCACCACCCTGCAAGGCGAGATCGACCCGGGTCGGGCCGGACCCCGCGGGCGCTTGCGTTTCATCGGGTGCAGGGGCCGCCGGCGCGTCCCCGGCGGCTTTGCGCGGACCGCGCCGCGCCGTCTTTGCGGCAGCGGCGGCGGGAGGTTTGGCGGGAGGCAGGACCTTGGAGGGCATTGGCGCACCTTTCGGAACCGGACGGCCTTACCGTAGCGATGCCGATGCTGCATCGCAACATCGTCGCGGGGGCGTTCAAACGCGGACCGTCCTGCGGCCCAGCCGGGTCGTGCCGCGCAGCAGCCGCCCGAACCAGAGCGGGGCGCGCAGCAGCGGGTAGAGGAAATACAGCCGGCGCGGCAGCGGCACGTCGAGCGCGTCCTGGCAGTTCACCGTCCAGCGCAGCACCTCGGCCATCACATGGCCGGGACCGCAGGCCAGGGCGTGCAACATCGGCAGCACCACCACCTGGCGGAGGGAGAATTGCGGGTATTCATCCTGGAGGTTGGCGACGCTGATGCGGTGCATCGCCTTCTGCAACGGCGCCTCGACGGGACGCGCCAGCGCCGCCGGCACCGGCAACCCGAACATCTCGCGGCACAGGCCGAAGGCGAGCAGGGCGGCAGGCCCGGCGCCCCGGCGCTCGGCATGGCGATAGAGGCGCAGCCGTTCCTCTTCCGGCAGCCCGGCCAACAGGGCGTGCAGATCGGCCAGCCATTTGAGGCGGAACCAGCCGCTGCGGACACCGTGCACGCAGAGATAGGCGAACTCGTCGTCGGGATGGAAGCCGCGAATGGCGACCCCGCCCAGGCTCTCGCGCTTTCCCGCACCCGCCAGAAGCGGTGCGAGCGGCAGCAGCCGGCGGTTCTCGGTGAGCCGCCAATGCGGCTCCAGTTGCACGCCGCACGCCGGATCGACCATGACCGCTTCAATCTGGAAGGCGCGCAGCGCGTCGATCTTGGCCGGGGTCAGCGGCGCCTGCGGAAAGACCGGCTGGTAGCCCTCGCCCGCGAGCAGCGCGAAGGTCGCCGCCAGATCGTCGGGCCGCACCAGGAAGTCGATGTCCTTGCCGTGCTTAACCGCCACCGACCCATAGGCCCGCTGGCCGACCAGCGCGCCCTTGAAGAAGACCGCCCCAATGCCGGCGGCGTCGAACGCCTTCTGCAGGCCGATGATGGCGGCCACCATGGCGAGGTTGGTGCGCGCCAGCCCCCCGGCCTTCTGCGCGATGGACTGGCGCACGTCGTCTGGCACAGAAGCCGCCTCGCGACCCAGCGCCAGATGAACGAGGCCGGCCACGCGGTGCCGGTCGACGAGGTGTAGGAAGGCGGGCCAATCCTCGACCCGGCCGGCCGGAGCGACGGACGCCCCTGCCCCGTGCCGCGCCGCCCGCGCGCACAGCTGGAGCAGCAGCGCAAAGGCTGGATCAGCCTTGCGCACGGCGTGCCTATACGTTCCGCTCATGCCCGCCCAATCGCTGCGTTGATGCGAGGCATCCGCCCCGCGCCGCATGCGATTATTTTCTACCGTCTCGCTCCGGGGGCTGTAAAGCCGCGCCAGTTCGCCTTCAGCGTGTCCTGCACCCGATGCGGGCGTCTACAGCTTCGTGATGAAATGCAGCGGCAGATAGGGCGGCAGGTGATCGGACGGCTTGGTTTCGCCGTTGACCGGATATTCCCCCGGAGTGATGACCTGGAAGTGCGTGCCGCCGGCCGAGCGGATCGGATCCAACTTGACCTTTGCCTCAAACGCATGCTGGTGACTGATTTTACCGCCCGGCTTGCCGAGGCCGAAAGAGCCGCCATCCGCCCCGACAGGGAACTTCGCCCGCATGTCCGGGGTGCCATGGCTGCCGTCGCACAGGGCCCAGCCGGCGGGCACATCCTTCGGGTCGCCCGCCCACATGATGATCGCGCCTTTCGGCATCATCCCCGGACCGGTAATGCCGCCCGCCGCCTCGATAGGCCCGGTGACAGCAAGGCCGCCGCTGACCTGCATGCCGCCGCTCGCCGTCACGGCCTGGGTGACGGTGAGCGGCCCGTTCACGGTGAGCGGGGTGTTGAGCGTGGTCTTGCCTTCGATGGTGATTTCCAGCGCCGGCTCGCTCTTGCCCTCGCAGGTGAGGCTGAGATTGCGGCCATCGACCTGGCTGACCCGGGTCAGGGTCCAGTTCGGCGTCACGGTCTGGTCGTTCATCGTGCGGCTCCTCGGGTGAGACTGGTGTGACCTAATCGCTTCAGGGCTTCGACCAGACCGGCTTGCCGTCGGCATCGTCGACACGGACCTTGCCGTCGTCCGTTACACGCAGCAGCACACCCTGATTGTTGGTATCCGAGGCGAAGACGGGTTCCGTGTCTTTGTTGTAAAAGACGAAGTTGCCGTCGGCCTGCATGACGGCCTTGGACCCCTCACGTTCAAACCCGCCCAGCATGATGCGCCAGAGCGGCGTGGCGCCCGCGTTGCCCCGCATGTCCAAGAGCTGGAGCTTGCGCCCCGTCGCGATTTTCAGGACATAGCGGCCGGACGGTGAGGAAATGCCCTCGCCCTCGTTGATGAACTGGTCATTGCGCAGATCCGCCCGCATGTTGGGGTCGGCGAGAATGTTGGCGCCGCGCCCGCCAAAGATGATGTAGGCCAGCGCATACCAGCGCAGCGGGAAATCAGCGGCGCCTGCCTGAGCGTTCGGAAGGACCTTGACCTTGGAGCCCTGGGGAGACCCACCCCGTCTCCCCGCCAGCTTGTACTCATTGGATCGGGAGTCCTGGCCGACGATGAATTGGCTGCGCAGGTCCGGAATGGGGTCGCCATTGGCCAGCCAGCCGCCGCCATTGCACAGGTACCAGCCGGCGGGCAGCTTCTTCGGATCACCCGACCACATGAGGATGGCGCCGACCGGCACCGCCCCCATGCCGACGAATCCCTGCTCCGCCGCGATGGTGCCGGTCGCCGAGGCCGAGCCGCTGACGGTGAGGCCGGCCTCGGCCGTGGCCGGCCCCTGCATGACCATGGCGCCGGCGACCGTCATCGACGTGTTGAAGGTGGCCTTGCCTTCGGGGGTGATCTCCACCTTGGGCGTGACTTCTCCATCGAGGGTCAGGCTCAGATTCTCGCCGTCGATCTGGTTGACCCGGGTGAGAGTCCATAGCGGGGTCACGGTGTCTTCGCTCATCTTCCTGCTCCTTGCCTTGGGAATGCCGGCCCTTGGGAATGCCGGGGGCGGCGATGGTCGGGCGATCGCCTCACGGGCCCGCCACCGCGACGGGCTCGACGCGAACCGTCACGCAGGGATCGGAGCTGACGGTGACGTCCCAGCTGCCCTTGCTCTTGTGTGCCTTCGAAACGCGGGTCTTGCCGTCGGCGGACACGCCGATGAGATCGAGGCCGCGATCGGGGTAGCGCAGCTCGTAGGTGCTCAGCACCATCGGCACCGGGGTGGTGACGCCCTTCACCGTGCAGTCGACCGTCTCTTTGGCGTCGCTGACCTTCGCCAGCACGGTGCGCCGATCGGTGCGCCAATTCAGCGCCTCGCGGCTGCGGACCGTCACCTTGGCGCCGAGCACCAGATAGGGAAGGCTGGCGGCGCGCCCGTTCTCGAAGTAATCGGCGACGAACAGGCGCGGGCTTTCCACCGGCAGGCTGAGCCTTTCGCCAGTGGCCTTCATCAGCCACAGGCGAGGCTCGCCGTCGCCGCGATAGGCGGCGACGCTGCCCTTGCCGCCAGCTTCGCCGAAGGCGCCGGGCTGCCACTGATTGGTCTGCGGGTTGTAGGCCACCCCTGCCCCGAACGCGACCAGCACCCCGCCGACATTGGTCATCGGCCCGTTCCCCAGCGTAGCGGCCTGCTCCTTGCCCAGGCTGCTCGCCGACGTGGGAAAATCGATCTCCACCCGCTCGCGCGCCGCCGCCAGCCGGACCGGGGAGCCGCTGGCCCGGGCCTCTTCCAGCCGTTGGACGCTGGCGGTGCTCGCCTCGTAGCGTGCCGTCTCGCCGCTGATCGCGTTCACCAGGAACAGCGCCGCATTGTCGACGCCGAAGCCGTCCACCAGGTGCCAGCCATAGCGCGGGCGCAGCTCGTCGGTGGCAAGCGCCGGCTCGGGCCGCCAGCCGGCCGTGCTGGCGCGGATGTCGCCCTCGGCGATCGAATAGGCCCGGATCGAGGAGCGGGGATTGAGATCGGTGCTGCGGTCGCGCGGGCCGATCTGCACCTGCACGATGATCCGCCCGCGCAGCATGCCCAGCTGATAGTCCCGCAGCTGGGTAGCGCCGGCATCGACCGGGCCATCGGCCAGGGTCACCGGGTAGCTCGCCAGCCCGGTCGCCGGCGACAGCAGCGTCAGCTCGGCATAGCCGGGACTGCCGGCGGCCGGCTTCTCGATCTGGACCAGCGCCGCCACGCGCTCGGCGTCGAAGGCGCGCACCGCCAGGCACGGGGCCTGCTCGATCGTCTGCCGGCCGGCGGCGGCGCCGGGACCGCGCGCCTCCGGGCGATCGCCAAGGGTGATGGGCACGCGCGAAAAATCCGGGAACGGGTCGTTGACCTTGCCGACACTGTCCGCGCCGATGCCGCCGCCGGCGCCGACATCAGAGAGGAACAGGCCCTTCTCGCTGCACAGCACCAGCCGGCCGCCGGCATAGGCCATGCCGCGCAATGGCCCGGTATCGAGCGCCGAACGCCCGGCGACCTGCCAGCGCTCGATATCGAAGGAGTGCTCGAGGGTTTCCTCGCCATAGTGCAGCCGTACCGCCGTATCCACGCCGTCCAGGTTCTGCGCCACGGTAAAGCTCATCTCGCCAGACGTCGTCTGGCTCGAGGAGGCGGGCAGCCGCTGTAGGCGCCGTTTGCCATTGGCATCGGTCCAGGACAGCACCGGCTCGCGCCGGTCGTCGACCGGCAATTCGCGGATGTGCCAGCGCGCCCGAACCTTGCCGCCGGGCAGAACCGAGGGCGGGGTCAGCGTCAGATTGGCGAACTGGTCGAAGCGCAGGACAGCGAGGCTGACCGTCTTGGTGACGACGGCGCTGACGCGGCTATCCGCCTTGCCGGTGAGTTCCGCCGTCAGCTGGTAGGTGGCGTTCCCCAGCGCCAGCACCTTCTTCGAGCCCGCACACACGCCGTCAATGGGCTTGATCGCCAGAACCGGCTGGCGAAAATCGATCGGACCGCTCAACGTCGCCTGGACGCAGTCCGCCACTTTCCAGGTCAGGGTGACGGTGGCGCCCATCGCCAGCGCGTTCGGCGCGGCGACATCGACGCCGAACTCGACCTTGGCCTCGGCATCGACCACGGCAGGCTGCTGCACCGGCGCCTCGACCGGCAGGGGGGCCGACAACGTGTCGATGCTGTCGCCGGCGCTGACCTGCAGGGCGAGGGATTTGTCGCCCACGCGCAGCGGCAGGAAGATGCGCAGCGCCGTGTTGACCGGGCTCACGGTCGAGGCGTCGCTCTGGTTGAGATTGTAGTTGGCGATGCCGATGCGGAGCTTTTTCGGATCGGCACCGTCGCTGCGCATCAGGAACCAGGGCGGGTCGCCCACGGGGTCGCGCAGCACCCCCTTCACCGAACCGATATCCTGCCAGAGGTCATCGGACTGTTCGCGGATGAGGTCGTCGGCGAGGCTGTCGCGATCGAGCAGGATCTGCACCACCCGCGGGCCACTTGCCCCCTCGCCACCGAGCCTGGGCGCAACGACCATTTGCAGCGTGGGCGGCGTGCCGGGCACCACCCGCGCCTCGATCAGCGGCGGCGGGAGGGGGGCCGGACTCTGCGCGGTGGCGGGCGCGCCTCCAAGGCTGGGAAGGGCCGCCAGCAGGGCGGCGGCCAGCAGGGTGGAGAACCTTGTGCGATATGTCATCCCGATCCCCGTTTTCAGGCCTCTGGCACGGTCTTCACCGGCGCTTGCGAGCGGCGCAGGATCAACCAGCCCTCGCCCGCCGAGGGCGCCGCGCCGTCAAAGCGCGGTTCGATTCCGAGCGCGGCCACCGCCGAGAGCGTGCCCACGGGCTCGCGCAGTTCCCACGTCCCGCCCGTGCTGGCCGGCGGCGGCAGGACCGGCAGCGCGCCGTGAAACAGCACCGGCCCGACGCTGAAGCCGATCTCCAGCCGGGCCAGCCCGTCCCGCACCTCGTCGACGGGCAGGCTCACCGCGTGCGCCGGCAGCACGCCGCAGGCGACTTCCACCGAGGCCGACGGGTCCATGAGCAGCACCAGCTCGCTGGCAGTGGCGAAACCCGCCTGCGGCGCCGGCGCCCCTTCGAGCCCGGCGAAGGCGGCAAAGGCCAGCCCCTGCGCATGGCCGACAAGCCCGTCCTGCGGGTCCCGCCGGTTGCCGAGGCGCAGCGGCAGGCTGAGCGCGCCGGCGGCCTTCCCCGGCGTGCCGCGAACGGACTGCAGCCGCGCCTGCGCCACCACCACCGCCAGCGGCCGGCCGATCAGCATCTGCTCGGGGGCGGCCTCGCGCGCCCGAATGGTGGGGAGCGCCTCCTCCACCGTCGCCAGCATCCGCGCCAGCCGGTCGGCACCCTCGGCCGGGTCCGCCAGCCACGCCACCAGATGGGCGAGCACCGGATCGCCAATGCCGGCCGGGGCGACGGGTGCGGCCTCGGCAAGGCTGCGCCAGACAACGCGCCCGGGCCCGCCCGGCCCGGCGGGCAAAAGCGCCAGCTCGCCCAGCAGCCGCCCATCGCCGGCGCAGACAACAAGCGCATGGTCCAGCCGGTTGAGATAGACCCAGCCGCGGATCGACGTCTGCGGCCCGACAAAGGAAACATCGAGCCGCGCGCCCTCGGTCAGGCGGGGCGGCCGGGCGAAGGGCCCGCACTGGGTGTCGTCCACGCTGGCGCCGAGGCGCAGGCGCGAGCGCGGATGCGGCTGCGCCCGTGTCCCGGGCCGGGCGATCGGCTCGGCCCATTGGCCGAAATCGTCCACCACCCACAGATGGTCGAGGCGGAACCAGCCGGCTTCGAGCGCAGGCGCCTCGCCCGGCGCGGCGGGCAGCGGCGGCAGCGGCGCCGGCATGGCGACGCGCAGGCCGGCGGCGAGCCGCGCCAGCGCGCTGGTTCCGGCCTGCAGCCGCTGGTCGGTCGCCGGGGTGAGCCAGGGCAGCGTGGCATCGGGCCGGGGCGTCAGCGCCTGGGCGTTGAGGCGGCGCACGCTCGCTCCCAGCCCGGCGAGTTCCTGGCCGACCAGCGGCGTGCGGGTCAGGGTGGTGAAGTCGCCATTGTTCAGGTTTGCCTCAGCGATCGAGGCGTTGAGCGCGGTCGTGATGAAGCCGCCATCCATCGGCGCCATCAGGCTGCGGCCCTTGACCCCCGAAGGCGCCTCGCGTCCGGCCGCCGGCACGCCGTCCGGCTGTCGATAGTCGTAATGCAGCGCCTGCTGGCCAAGGGGGAAGGACCAGTCCTTCAGCCCGGCGGGGCTGGCGTGCCAGTTCACGTTCCAGTCGATATAGAGCGGCGACCAGGGCTGCTGGCCCCAGACCGCGACCAGCGTCTCGGGAAGAACCGCGCGGCCATCGGCGCCGGCCAGAGTGAGCGAAACGCCCGCCGCCCCGGAGCGGAAGCGCTCCTGCAGCGCGTTCTTCCACTGCTCCCATTCGATCTGACCGGCAAAGGGCGCGGCGTCGGCAAAGGCGCGCGCGGCGACCGCCTGCTCCATCAGCGCCGCCTCGCGCAGCAGGTCGGCAAGGGCGCCGGCCTGCGGCATCGCCTTGGCGGTGAGGGTTGTCGCCAGCGCGGTCAGTGCCTCCGAGGGAAAGGCGGCGCGCTCGGCCGCAACAGGCGCGGTGGCGACGAGGCCTGCCGACGTACGGCAGGGCAGCTTTTCCGGCAGCGCCCGCCGGCTGGCGCCGGGCATTCCGGCCAGCATCACCACCGGGTCCGCCACCACCCAGAAGGGCGGCTCGGGCGCGGCATTGAGCTCCCACCCCTTGGGCAGGTCGGCCTTGAGAGCGGCAACGGAGGCGGCAAGAGTGGTGGCGGCGGCCGAGGCCGTCTCCACCGCCTGGGCGAAGGCGTCGAGATCGGCCTGCAGCCCGGCCAGCGGGTCCGGCTGCGCGTTGAGGCGCAGCGTGCCGGTCCGCACCGCGACGATGCGCTCGCGCCAGGCCATGCGCAGCGTATTCCCCCGCGTGACCAGCGCGCGCACCTCGTCATTCAGCGCCGATTGCCGCCCGTTGAGCCGGGCCAGTTCCTGTCTCTGCGCCGCCGTCGGCGCCGGGCCCTTGTCCGCCGCGTCGGTGCTCTGCACCAGATGGTGCAGCACCCCGGCATCGAGCGAGGTGAAGCCGAGCGGATGGTCGAGCCGCCGGCGCGTGGAGGTATCGAGCCCGGCGGGGTCGGCCGCCCCCAGCAGGTGCCCCTCCAGCACCGCCCATTTCGGCCGGTCGTCCGGCGAGAACTCGTCCTTCCACCACTGGTCCGACACCAGCGCCGCCAGCGCCGCCGGCGCCGAGGTGCCGAGCCCCACCTCCAGCCGCGCCTCCGGCGGTGCCAGGCCGCCATGGGCGGGCGGCGACTGAGGGTAGCCGAGCAGCGGCCCGCGATAGCGCTCCGCGTCCCAGAAATTGATATGGGCGGTCACACCGTGGAACAGGCAGGGGCCCGGCGTCTCAGGCAAGCCGGGCGGCATCGCCCAGCCCAGATGCGCCAGCACAGCCGCAAGGTCGGCCGGCCGGCCGGCCGCGTCCTTCAGCGTCAGTGGCAGGGCCACCAGCGGATCGGCGCCGGGCGTGCGATACCAGCCGACCACCGCATAGCTGACGCAGGCCAGCGGCAGCTTGTCCTGCCCGTCGCGCAGATCGGCGAGCCCATCGTGCCAGGACAGAATATTGCGGTTCTCCGCCAGCGAGGTGGAGAAGGTTGGCGAGCCGGTCCAGGGGGTGCCGAGCGCGGTCAGCGTGGTGTGCGCCATCTGCGCCTGTTGCGCGGCGTCATACGTCTCCAGCGGGCGGGCGATCCCGACCGGCGTCGCCGTCAGTTCCGGCGGTGCGGAAGCGGTCTTGCCTGGCATCGCCACCGGCAGGCTGGCCGAGGTGGCGTCGCCGGGATAGGCCGACCCGTCGATCACCCACGCCTTGAGCTCAACCTCGCGGCGGGAGGCCGCGCGGCGCAACAGGCGCACAATCAGCCACTGTTCCGGCAAGGCGGGAAAGCTCAGGCTGTTCTCGGCCAACGATTTGCGCAGGCCGGCGGGAACGAGCCAGCGCAGATAGACGCCGCGATCGGCCTTTTTCGGGCGCTCGCTTTCGCGCAGAGCCAGCCGCTCGCCCGCCTCCGGCACCGCGCCCAGAAAGGGCGTGAGCTTGGGATCGACGAGGGTGCGCAGGCCGGGAACATAATTGGCGCGCGTGGCCTTCCAGCGCAGCGAGGCGCCGCGTTCGGCGGTGTGCCGCGCCAGCAGCAGCTCGCCGCTCGGGCTGGCGTCCCCCTCGATCACCAGCGCTTCGAGCTGGATCGGCACCAGCAGCGGGGTGGCCGCCTTCGCGGCGGTCTCGGCAGCGCTCACCGCGTGATCTCCCAAACAAAGTTCTGGATGCTGCCGCTGCTCAGCGCGCCAGCGGCGAAAGCGGCGGCGGAAAGCGGGTCCGGCGGGGACCCGGACGCCGCGGCGGGCTGCAGGCGGGTAAGGCCCAGCGCGCTCTCCGCCCGCAACCGCTCCAGCGGGCCGAACAGGCCGCGCGCATCCGGTTCCGGCACGTTGGCGCGCGGCTCCGGCAGGCGGAAGGCCAGCCCTTCGGGCGGCTCCTTGAGCGTCAGCCGGGCGATCTGTCCCTCGGTGATGCCCAACAGCACATCCGGCGCCAGCCGCTCCAGCCGCAGCGGACGGGCGCTCTCCGGCGTCGAAGTGACGACCGTCTCCAGCCCCGGCCAGTCCGACACCAGGGTCGAGCGCAGCAGGAAGCCGGTGCGCGGCCGGTCAAGAAGCTCGCCTTTGGGATCAAGCTCGGCCGCCGCGCCCGCTGCGCAACGCTCCATCAGCTGCGACAGGAGGCGGCGCATGGACGGCCCGGCGCGGGTCGCTTCGCGGGCCGCGCTGCCGCTGAGGCTGAGCGCGCCATTGGCCAGCGCCAGCAGCCAGTTGGCGTCGAGATGGAAGAACCGCAGGCTGGAGACGGGAAGCAGCGCCTCGCCCGCCACCAGATAGGGGAAGGGAACGCCTTCCAGCAGCATCAGGCCCTTGAGCCAGCCGATCATCTTCAGGGCGGCGTGGAAGCTGTCGGGCGGCTCGGCCCCGGTGTCGGCGGCGGGTGAGGGAGCGGGCGCGCCCCATTCCCGCCGGATCGCCAGCAGGTGGTTGCGCATGAAGATGTCGAGCCGGAACGCCACCTCGCGCGGGCCGGCGTCCTCGGTGATGAAGGCCCTTGTGGCGGCCAGGAAGCCCGGCGAGGCCAGCGCCATCAGCCGCCCCAGCTGCCAGGCGGCGGCGTAGGACAGGGTGAGAGCGCCATCCTCGGGCGAGACGATCAGCGCGGCGTCGGCATGGGCGAATTCGTCGACCGGCAGCGGCGCCACCGGCGCCGGGGCGAAGGGGCCGCGATACCAGGCCAGCCGCGCGCCGCCCTCGCCCCGCCGGCAGGGCAGCGGCGTGTGCCCGGCGGCGAGCGGGCGGGCCAGCGCCTCCGGCGTGCCGGGTGGGCTCTGGGTGCGCAGCGTGTCGGTGCCGAGGCGTCGGGCGAGGCCGGAAAAGCTGTGGGAGAAGCCGGGATCATGGGTGAAGCGCCAGCGCGCCAGAACCACCAGCCGCAGGCGGGCCGGTCCTTCCGGCAGCGTTCCCTCGACCAGTTCCTCCCAGCCTTCCAGCGACACCAGGAAGGCGAGATTGGCTCCGGGCGCGGGAATCCGGCGGGCGCACACGACGGGAAACTCACCCGCCCCGTGCATCGCCTCGCGCGGCTTGTCGCTCATGCCGACCTGGCGCACATGCGCCAGCAGCGGCAGATCCGCCGCCGACGGGCACAGGGCACGGGCGAGATCGCGCTCCAGGTCGATCACGCTGGCGCGCTGAGTGCCGGCGTCATTATCGGGCTCGGCGTCGAGCTTGGGCAGCAGCACCTTGCCGTCGGCGCTGCGGCGGCCGGCGGCGATCAGCGCCTCGGGCGCGACGAGTTGCACCGCCGCCTCGCCGCCCTGCGCCTGGAATTCGGCCTCGGTGAGCAGGAGAAGCGCCATCCACGGCGCCCGCGCCGCGCCGCCCAACGCCAGCTGGCGCTCCCAGGGCAGGGCCCGCTTGCGCAGCACGATATTGGGAACGTGCCGACCGAAATCGCCCATCCCCCCGACGGAGGGGTAGCGGGCCTGGATGTCGTTCTCGTCGAGGAAGAAGCGGGGGCCGCGCACAAGGAAGGCGTCGTCGCGGTAATAATGATGTGCCTTCGCCGTCCCGCCCGGGTCGGGATAGGCCAGCGACTGCTGCACCAGCACGCGGTGGCTGCCGGCCGTGAGGGCCGGGTGATAGGCGTCGTAGAGTTCGACCTTGAGGGCGTCGGGCGGGGCGCCGGCATTGGGCATGATTATGCTCCTTGGCTCCAGCTGCGGCTCATCGGCGGAGCGCGGAAGGGACGCGCCGCGCCCTCCCCGGCGCCCAGCGCGATGGGAAATCCGAGCCCGCCCAGCGCCGTGACCAGCTCGGCCTGGCGGGCGTCCTGCGCCGTTGCCACGTCTCGCGCGGCCACGTCTCGCGCGGCCACGTCTCGCGCGGCCACGTCTCGCGCGGCCACGTCTCGCACGGCGCCTGTCGCGGCGGGGGCCTGCACGGCCGGGTCGCGGACGGACCCCTCGCGGAAAATCAGGTCGCTCTCTCGGTGGCGGGCGATGTCCACCACCGTGCCCTTGCCACGACGCTGGCCGGCGGGGGGGCGCAGGCGGGCGAGGCCGGTGAGATAGGCGCCGGTCATCTTGGCGGCGGGCGCCTTGTCGGGGGGCTGCCGGTCCCAAAGGGCGGCCGGCATGCCCTGGCGCTCGGGCTCGCTCTCCCAGCCGGCGAGATCGACCGGCTCGGTGCCGCCGCCGGCAAGATCCTTGACGATGGCGATGGTTAGCGTGCTCTCCGCCGCGGTGATCCCCAGCGGGACGATGCCGAAATTGGCGCTCTCGGCGGCATGGCGGCCAGCCGTCCCCGTCAGAACCAGCGGCTCGGCCAGCGCGAGAGGGCGGCCGCTGCGTCCCTTCGCCGGCACCGCACCCTTCACGGTGCCGAAGGCGAGCGTGGTGGCTGGAAGGATCGACGCCACCGAGAGCACCAGCTCGTCGCCGCGCACCAGCCACGGGCCGATCGGCGGCTTGTCGCCCGGCTGCGACAGCCGCCCGCCGACCAGCGCCGCCCCGCAAATGGCCGGCGCTTCCACCGGCGCACCGGCGGCGGGTATCGCCTGCCAATGTGTGCTGGCCTTGTCGAGGAACAGCGCGCCGAACTGCGCCCAGCTGCGGATTTCGCTGGTGGCCTTGGTGCCGCCAAAAGCGATCTCAAAGGACAGCACCGAGATTTTGACCCTCACCCGCCCGGCAAAGGGCGGCCCCCACAGGCTGAGCTGAACGTCGAGGCTGAGATTGATCGAGAACAGCCACAGATCGGCTTCGATGCGGATCGAGATGCCGGCATCCAGGCTGTATTCCAGCGGCGCCCAGCAGATCAGAAAATCGATGGCGGCGACGAACCATGCCTTGATGCGGCTATGGACGAAGGACGCTTCGAAACGCCCTCCGGCCATGAGATGCGACGGCGTGAGCGCGCAATAGAGCTCGCCCTTCAGGGTAAGTTCGTTGGTCACCGCCCAGTTGAGGCCGAGGCGCGGCACGGCGGGATAATGCGCCGGTGGCTTGAAGGCGCGGTGATAGCCGCCAATGGTGAGCACGAAATCGCCCTTGCGGGCACCGGCGAACCACACGCCCAGCGCGAAGCCGCCGGTGAGCCGGCAGGACGGGTCCAGCACCCAGGAATTGGCGGTCAGCTCGGCCTGCAGCAGGAACACGCCCTCGTCCGGCCGCAAGGTCATCTTGATCGCGAGTTCGACCCGGCAGAGTTTCTGGTCGCCGACCGACTTCTCGAAGCGAGCGAGGCCCAGCAGCGAGAACTCGACATCCTTGCCGAACTGGGCGATGGCCAGCGCGAAGGCGTCGATCGTCTCGGCAATGGTGAAGCGCAGCCCCAGCGCGGCGAACATCTGGCCTTCGTCGAAGGGCAGATGCTTTTCCAGCGTGGCCAGCATATCGCCCGCCGAGGGCTTGTCCGCGTCGGGTGCGCTCTCCTTCATCGCCAGCGCCACCAGCGGGAAGTCCGCCACCGCGCCGATGTCAGGCACGACCACCCGGCGGTTATAGCCGAAGCCGAGCGCCAGGCCGGTCAACGTGATCGCGCCCAGCTTAATGCCGGCGCCGCCGGTGAGGCTCAGCGTTCCATAGATGAACAGGGAGGTGGAAGAGCCACCTCTGGGACGCGGATAGGTGCCATACAGGCCGACGACGCCGATCGACATTTTCGGCAGCTGGACGCTGAGCTGGCCGCCATAGACGGTTTCCGACATCTGCAGGAAGCCGCCCTCGACCGACACCGAGCCGCGCTTGAAGCTGAGGCTCATGCCCCTCAGCCGACCGCGTGGCGCGGTGAGCGCGCCGAGGTTGACGGTGACGCCGGCGTCGATCAGTTCCAGCTGCACGCCCGACAGGCTGATCCGGCCCGCCAGCGCCGCGGAAACCTCCCAGCTCCCGCCCGCCTGCCGCACCCCGTAGCCGAGCTTGGCCAGGTGCAGCGGGCCGCAATCGCGCTGGATCGTCAGCCAGTTGAGATTGTCCGCCGGCTTGTCTTCCGGCGCGGCGGGAGCCGGCGCCTTCTCGCCGGCCTCGCCCTTTGCAGGCGTTTGGGCCTTGGCGGCGGCTGCGACCTTGGCGGGCGCTTCGCCCTTTCCGGCCTTGGCGTCCCGATTGCCGGCGCCGGGCGCCGGCAGTGCGTGCGGCGCCTCGCCGGCCCCTTTGGTCGGGGCCTTCTCCTTCGGCTGCGGATAGACGATCGGCTTCTCGTAATCGAGCAGCCGCAGCGTGCCGGTCAGCGACAGCTTGCCCGTCACCTCTGTCGGCGGGGCAAACGTCTCCGTCGGCAGGTTCTTGAACAACTCGGCGATGGCGGTTTCCTCAAGCGTGGAGAGCACGCCGACCCGCAGCGCATCGATGCCGATCTCCTTCTTGCCCCCGCTCTTGGCGAAGGCATCGGCGGCCGAGCCGATCACCCCGCCGACAACCGGCAGGCTGCGGAAGTCGATCGTCGCCGGACCCATTCTGAGGCTGTAGTCCCAGCCGGCCTTTGCCCCCGACAGCTGGCGCGCCGCCACCAGAGTGAGGCGGAAATCGCCGTCCTTGGTCTTGAACGCGAAACTGAGCGCGATGCGGGTGCCCTCGGCCCCGAGCCGCAGGGCGCCGTCAATCCGGGTGACGGTGAGGCTGCCGTCCTGAAAGGGTGGCTCGAAGCCGATTTCCGCCGCCAGCGGCCGAAGCGCCCGGCCGAGATCGAAGCTGGTCCTGGCGCTGACGGAGAAGTTCCACGTCCCCTCGGCGTAGATAAGCTTCAGGTCCACCTCGGTGGTGTCGAAGCGCAGCTGGCCTTCGGCCGTAAGATCCAATTTCCCGGCATAGGTGACGTCAAGCTTGGCCAGCTTCGCCTTCAGCCCGGCAATGGTGAATTCCGAATCCGATTCAGCCTTGAAGGAGAACTCGGTCTCCTTGCCGAGCGTGAGCGCGACCTCGAAGTCCTTGATCTCCGCCGCCGCCAGTTCCTCCGGAGCCTCGATCTGCAGCAGATCGGCGGCAATGGCACCGATCGGCAGGCGGGGGATCGTCACCTTTCCCCTCAACCCGTTGTCGATGTTGATCGAGACGTCGGCCTCGACATCGCCGACGACCAGCGAGCCCTCCAGCGCCGCGTTGACGCTCCCGCCCCCAGACTTGCCGATCTCGAAGCGGACATCGCCGATCAGCAGCGAGCCTTTGCCGATCCGGTACTCGAGAAAGCCGATGGTGATGACCGAGAAGGTATAGTCCTTCGTCCGCGTGTTCGCGCTGATCACCAGGTCGATCAACCGCAGGCTTTCGCGCCCCTCCACCTTGGCGACCTTGCCGGCGATGTCCTCCGGCAGGACGACCTTGCTGCCCTCGACCAGCGTGGCACGGAAGCTGCCCTCGGGCAGGGAAAGCGTCGTCTCGAAGGCAAGCGCCTCCTTCCCACTGCCGATCTCGCCCCGGCCGGTCAGCTCGATATCGAAGGTGAATTCCCCGCCGCTGGAGGTGCCGGCGACGTACAGGCTGGGGGTGATGCGGATCAGATCGAGGAGGGGGAAGGCTTCGCTGTATTTCAGCCAGAGGGCGAACCGCGCGCCGTCCAACCCGTCCATCGGGGTGGACACTTCCAGGCGTTGCAGGCCGGGAACCACCTTGTCCATGGTGCTGAACGTGCCGCTGAGCGTCTTGCCCAGCTCGGGGGCGAGGCTCTTGATCAGTGCCCCCGCCTTGATCAGGTCCGGCGCCTCCGCCGTGAGAGCGAGCTGCCGGGAGCCGGCATTCACCTCGATCGAGGTCGCCAGCTTCTGCTGGTCGAGCGTAATGGCGCCGTGCAGCGCCAGCGAGAAGGGCGGCGTGCCGTTGCCCGCCCCCACCCCTTCCGCCCCGATGCTGGCGCGGAGAAGCGCGATGTTCAAACGCCCGTCCAGCAGTTCCAGCGGCGGAACCGACAGGGCGGTGCTAACCTCGATCCGGTAGCCCTGCGGAAGCTTGCCGACATTGCCGGCCACGCGCACGCTGCCGTCGAGGCCGAAGCGCTTGCGCAGCGCGGCGTCGAACTCCGGCAGCAGGCTCGCCTCGCCGGTGAAATTAATGCCTCCGCGCAGCGGCGCCAGATCGTGCGGCCAGTCCGCCTGCAGCGCCCGCGCCGTGTCCGCGACGAGGGTGCGGTCCTTGGTGCTGACCGTGCCGGCAACGGATTGGATGGCGGCGAAGTCATAGGAGGAATAGCAAAGCTGTGCGGCACGCAGGCCCAGCGCCTTGTCGATGGCGGCCTGCGCGGGTTTGAGCGCGGCATACGCGTCGCCCGGACGCCACACCTCGCGCGTTTCGCGGGAAGCGACGACCACGCGCGTGGCGGTGGTGCGCGCACCGCCCTCGGCATAGACCGGCAGCTCGAATTGCAGCGCGGAGACGGCGCCACCGCTCTCGCCAAGCGCGGCCAGCCAGAGATCGAGCTGCGCGCAGCCATGCTCCGTCAACCCCAGCGCGTCGAACCGTTCCGGGTCGATCTTCGACAGTGGAATGACGCTGTCCGCCTTCACCCCCTCATTGCCGCCGGCCATGGCGTCGCCCTTTGCTGAACACGTCACATTGCGAAAAGCCGCTCAGATGCCGAGCTGGACCTGATCGAAGAATTTGGTGATGTCGGAGAGTTCGACGGGGAAGGCGGCGCTCTGGCGCGTCTGCTGCGACGCGCGGGCCTGCAATTGGGCGGCCTGGCTCTTCAGTCCCTGCCCCTGCAGTTCCAGGATTTTGAGCGTGCTTTCGGGCAGGTTTTTCAGATCCTGCACCGGACTCGCCGACAGGGACTTCACGATGTCGACGCCGCCCACATTTTCGAGCTTGAACTTGTACCCGCGAACATATTCATTCCACGGGTTTCGCAAGAGAAGAAAGCGAATCTCGACATTACCTGTTGGACGCTTGACCTTTATTGTCGATGTACCGGATATTTCGTAGGCATGACCTGGAACTAGCCCTTTGCGTTTGCCTTCGTGTACTTGGGCCTTGGAGATGAAATCATAGACATGCACGATGTCGCGGGTAGACGTGAACGCCGCCTTAGGTGGTTTCGCGGCGCAGGCCGCGTGCACGCGCGTGAAGAGTGCCTCATGGTAATCCGTGTATTCGCCCGTGCCCCGCTTGCCCGGAAAGGATTTCCTGACAAAATCCAGAAGCAACTTGCCGAAATCGATATCCTTCATTCCGCTCGCGGCAAGAGATACGGGCATCCGGGCAATCCGCGTGAGATAGGGCCGGATGTCGGTGCTCCGCACCTCCCGCATCAGCTTCTTTTTCTTGTCGAGCATGTCGATCAGGTTGTCGACGACGGAGCGATTGGCCAACCGCGAGTCCGCGATGTGCTGCTTGATCGCGGCTCGCACGTCGATGTCGTTCACCGGCACGGCGGGAACCGCGAGGGAGGTCGTCAGGCCCGGCACCGTGAGGCCCAACACGCCAATGAACCGATCGAACGTTGCGTCCCAGGACTCGGCGAACGGATTTGCCCGCGTCTCGTCGAGGACGAAGCGGAGCAGCGCGCTGCGATAGTCCCTCATATCCATCCATACCCTGCCCTTCGGGCCGGGAACGTCTATGTCGGCCGTCGCATCGTCTGTCTTTTCGCCCGTGAGATGTTGGTAGGCGCGCCCGCAATTGCCGCCTTCCAGCGCCTCGACATAGTCAACGGCATACCGCCTGTCCGGCTCCGGCGCGGGAGAGGTTGCGTCGGCGAACGGCCAGTGCGGCGCCGCCGGCTGCGGCTTGGTCGGATCGGGAATCTTGATCTGGTTCTGCCTCAGCAGAGGTTGCAAATAATAGGCCCGAAAGAAAGCGTAGGCCTTTTCGATGAAATAGGGCCAGAGCGCGCTGTGGCCTTGCATATCGACGACCTTTTTGCCGTCGACCCTCTTCAGTATCGTGCGCTGAACTTGGACGATGACCGGTACTATCGCGCCGGCATTCTCCCCATAGAAGCGTACATGCACATGATCCGCGGTGCTTCCTATCATGTTGTAGAAGAAATTCGGATTCTTTACGCGGATCATCGAGTTTATGGCCGACAGAAGATAACAATCGCCGATACGCTCCTGCTTTACATCCATGAAATCGGGCGTGTACTTAAAAATCGGAAGAGATACCGGTAGGTATCTGTATTTGTCGCTCGGTGGCGGAAGGTGCGCGTCGTTGAATGTATGAAAATCCCAGTGAACGAGAGGGGCCTTGACGGGTTGCGCCGGAGCGGGTTGCGCGGGGAAGGCCAGCCGACCGTTCCTGTTCGCAAGGCTCACATTCTGCCGCACCATCCACCGCCCCCGCGCTCCGGCCACGACAGGTAGGTTGGCACCTTAAGGTTGTATCGTCAATAAGTGCAATCAGAGATTCTAAGCCGCCCGCCCCGCCCCGTAGACGGCACGCGCGTCACCGCAGGCCATTGAAATAAAAGCAACTATTCCATCTGACTCAGGCCGTCGCGCCGCGAACGGACCGAAGCGCCACCAAAAGAAATGCAACCATTGCGAGCAGGGGAGCCACATCGAAGAGCTCAGCCTCAGGGCCCGCCCGGCGCGGCCAGCGCCCTTACGCACCGGCATAGGCGGGCGCTTTGGCGGTGGAGAGCACGCGAAACACGCCATCCCGGTCCACCACCGTGCCGCAGCCGGTGGCAAAGTCCGGCCGGGGCAGCAGCCGACTCTGGCCGAGTTCCATATGCACGTCGATCAGGCAGTCGACGAACTGGCGCGCCAGCTTGAAGTCGGCGGCGGCGGGGCCCATCATCGCGGTGATCGGGTTGACGATCCGCACCCGGTCCGGCCGCAGCGCGCGGAGCGCGCCGCTTGCGATCAGCGGCTGCGCCGTGTGGTCGAGCACATAGCCGATATTGCGCCCCGACAGGATCAGCGCCAGCTGCGACTGGATGCCGAGGCCGATGTCGCCGCAGGTGTCGGCGCGGCGTGCACGCTCGGGATGGTAATATTCGAGATGCCCCCGGCTGCAATAGGCGGCGGTTTCGATGTCCGCCATCGTCAGTTCCTCCTCCGGAATGGCGAAGAGCGGATGCCGGTGGCCGCAGCACATGAAGCCCTGCTCGTCGAACAGGTGCTCATAGGTCAATTGGGCGTAGTGCTCGTTCACCAGGCCGATGCCGACATGCAGCATGCCGTCCGCCACCCGCCCGGCAAGCTGGAAGCCGAGCATGACCTCCATGCGGAAGCGGACATTGGGGTAATAGTCGGAAAAGCGGCGAATGGCGTCGTGCAGGCGCGCGGAGGGGTTCTCGACAATGCCGTCCTGAATGCCGATGGAGAGCTCGTAGACGGTGTTCTGGTTGATGTTCGAGGCCTTCTGCTTGAAGGCCTCCACCGAGGCGAACAGCTCCTTGGCCGCCTTGTAGACCACCTCGCCCTCGCGGAAGAGCTTGAAGCCCTTCGGCCCGCGCCGGCACAGCCGCGTGCCGAGGCGGATCTCCAGCGATTTCAGGTTCTCGCTGAGGGTGGATTGCGACAGGTTGAGCGCCGCCTGCGCGGCGGTGAAGCTTCTCTCCTCGACGATGGTGCAGAAGCAGCGCAGCAGCTTCAGGTCGATATCGTAGATCTGGCTGATGTGCGACATGGCTAGGCCTCGCTCCGTGTCGATAATGCCCCTTTCCCCCCGGTGCAGCGCACATAGCAATTTGTGCGCCGCACCTGCTCCGGCGCGGTCTTGCGCGTCTTTGAGCCCGCTCCGGGCGCGGCGCGCCCTTCCCATCGGGCCCGATTGCACAGTGTTTGCCCACGCCCCTGTGCTCTGCCCAATGTTGAGCCGCCCTTGAGCGGAACATCGCTTGGGCTTTTCGCAATGGTGGCGGCGCGGAGCCCCGGCCTAGGCTGCCGCTTCGTCTTGAGCAGGCAGATGGGGCAGCGTCATGAGTCCACGACCGTTACACCTCGGGTGGTTCACCAATTTCGCGGTTGATGAGTGGACGCGGCCCTTCACCGGCGGCGGCGGCGACCCATGGGACGGAAAATTCTACATCGACATGGCGCAGGCCATGGAGCGGGCCTGCTTCGACTACATCATGCTCGAAGACACGCTGATGATCTCCGAGGCCTATGGCGGCACTAACGAGGTCTATCTCAAGCACAACATCATGGGGCCGAAGGCGGACCCCTCGCCGATGGCGGCGCTGATCGGCGCGAACACCAAAAATCTCGGCGTGGTGGCGACCTTCTCCACCATGGCCTACCCGCCCTTCATGCTGGCGCGGCTGTGCTCGACGCTGGACAGCCTCTGCAAGGGGCGTTTCGGCTGGAACATCGTCACCACGGGCGAGGACCTCGCTGCCGAGAATTTCGGCATGGACAAGCTGCCGCCGCGCCAGGAGCGCTACGACATGGCGGACGAGTATGTGGAACTGTGCAAGCAGCTCTGGGGCAGCTGGGACGCCGACGCGGTGGTGCGCGACCACAAGACCGGCACCTATGCCGACGCCTCCAAGGTTCGGCCGATCCATTTCGAGGGCAAGTATTTCAAGAGCCGGGGACCGCTGAACTGCGTGCCCTCGCCACAGCAGCGCCCCGCCTTCGTGCAGGCCGGCGGCTCGCCGCGCGGGCGGCAATTCGCGGCGATGACCGCCGACAGCATCATCGCCCCCTCCATGGGCGTCGCGGGGCTCAAGGCTTATCGCGACGACGTGCGGGCGCGGGCGGAAGCCGGCGGGCGCGACCCGGACGAGATCAAGGTGCTGTTCGTCGTCGCCCCGATCCTGGGCGAGACCGAAGAGGAAGCGAAGGCCAAGGCCGCGCGCATCATCGAGGCGCCGGATTATTGCGAGAAGGCGCTGGCGCTGATCGCCGCCATTACCGATATCGACTTCTCGACATTCGACCTTGATGCCCCCCTGCCCCACCTCACCACCAATGGCGAGCAGGGCTCGCTCGATGCCTTCCAGCAGACCGGCTCGGGCAAGACGCTACGCCAGCTCTGCGCCGACCAGCTCTCCCGCGGGCTCGACGGCCTGATCGGCACGCCCGACCAGGTGGCCGAGCGCATGGGTGAGGTGATGGCGGAAGTGGGCGGCGACGGCTTCCTCATCACCCGCCCGTTCACCGCCAATATCAGCCGGCAATACATCACCGATATCTGCGAGGGGCTGGTGCCGGCGCTGCAGCGGCGCGGCCTCGCCCGCACACGCTACACCGAAGGCGCCACGCTGCGGCAGATGCTGCGGGAGTTCTGAGGGGCTCGCTGGCGAATGACCCCAAGAAGTGTCATCCCGGAAGGACCGCAGTCCTGACCGGGATCGCGTGCGTCCGCCTGAGGACGATCCCGGCTCTCCGCCTTCGGCGGCGGCCGGGATGACGTTTACCCAGCGGAGGCCGCGCTTCTCAGCGCAGGATCTGCGCGAGGAAATGGCGCAGGCGCTCGCTTTCAGGCGCCTCGAAAAAGCGCGCCGCGTCGCCCTCCTCGACGATCTCGCCCCGGTCCATGAACACGCAACGATCCGCCACGCGGCGGGCGAAGCCCATTTCATGGGTGACGCAGATCATGGTGACGCCGCTGGCAGCGAGTTCCTCGATCACCCCCAGCACCTCCTTCACCATTTCCGGGTCAAGCGCCGAGGTCGGCTCGTCGAACAGCAGGATGCGCGGCTCCATGCACAGCGCACGGGCGATGGCGACGCGCTGCTGCTGGCCACCGGAGAGCCGCGCGGGGTATTTGCGGGCCTGATCGGCCAGATGCACCCGCTCGAGATGCGCCATGGCGAGCTTTTCCGCCTGCGCCTTCGACAGGCCGCGATTGAGCCGCGGCGCCAGCATGCAGTTTTCCAGCGCGGTGAGGTGCGGAAACAGATTGAAGTGCTGGAACACCATGCCAACTTCCTGGCGGATGTCCTGCACCGTGCCTTCATCATTGGTCAGCGCGATGCCATTGACGACGATGCGCCCGGCATCATGGCGCTCCAGCGCGTTGATGCAGCGGATAAGGGTCGATTTGCCCGAGCCGGAAGGGCCGCAGATGACCACCTTCTCGCCGCGCCGCACCTGAAGGTCGACGCCAGCCAGCGCCCGATGCGCGCCGTAGCGCTTCACCACCTGCGCGAGCAGGATGGCAGGCTCGGCGGCAGGCTCGGCAGCGTGGGGGCGCGGGATCATGGCGTCACCTTCGCCCGGCCGGCCAGACCCTGCAGCGCCTGCCCCGCCGGGATCGCGAGGGGGGCATCCTCGGCATTGTGGCGGCTCAGCCAGCGCCCCCAGACGGTGAAGCCGACGCGGATCAGATTGACGAAGGCCCAGTAGAAGGCGGCCGCGCACAGAATGGGCGTGAACGGGTCGTAGGTCTGCTCGAAGATGGAATTGGCCACGGCCATCAGGTCGGTGATCGTCACCACCGAGACGATGGCGGTGCCCTTGACGAAGCTCACCACCTCGTTCTGGTAGGCCTTCAGCCCATAGCGCAAAGCGAGCGGCATCCGCACCCAGAGGAAAATGTTGCGCCGGGTGATGCCGAGCGCCTCGCTCGCCTCGACAATGCCGTGCGGCACCGCCAGCAGGCTTCCACGCAGCACCTCGACCATATAGGCGGCGTGGTTGAGGCTGAGCGCGACAATGGCGCAGCCGAAAGGCGAGCCGAAAACGATCCAGAACGGGCCATTGCGCAGCGCCTCGATCTGGCCGAGGCCGTAATAGACGAGATAGAGCAGGATCAGCAGCGGGGCGCCGCGAAAGAACACGACGAAGATCTCCGCCGGCAGCGCCAAAGCCCGCCGCGGCGACATCCGGGCGAAGCAGATCGGAAAGGCCAGCGCCAACCCGATGATGAGCGGCAACGCCGTGAGGAACACCGTCACCATCAGCCCATCGAACAGCGCCGGCAGGCTTTCCCAGGCGAGATCGAGATCGATCGGCAGCGCGTTCATGCCTCGGCCTGCGCGGGCGAGCGGACGGGCGCGCGGCGCTGGCCGCGATCGAGGCGCTCCTCCAGCCGGTTGGCCAGCCAGAGGCTGGCGGCGCTGAAGGCGATGAAGACCAGAGCCGTGGCGACGAAGAAGATGAAGGGTTCCTTGGTGGCCCCGGCGGCGATCTTGGCGGCTGCGACGAGGTCCTGCAGCCCGGCCAGAGAGACCAGCGGCGTCTCCTTCAGCATGAAGCTCCACACATTGACCAGGCCCGGCAGGGCCAGGCGCATGACCTGCGGCAGGATCACCCGCCCCCACATGATGAAGGGGGGAATGGCGAGCGCGCGGGCGCCCTCGAACTGGCCCTTCGGCAGGTTCTCGATCGCCCCGCGCACCAGCTCGGCGACATAGGCGGAGTAGACGATGCCAAGCGCCGCGACGCCGGCGCCGAAGGGGGAAATGTCGATCCGGGCGCCGAACTCGCCCAGCACCGCCGCCAGCATGGCGCTACCGCCATAGAAGATGAGGAAGATCACCAGCAGCGAGGGCACGCCCATGAAGATGGAGGCATAGACCCGCCATGCCGCGCGGACGAGGCGGCTGCGCGAGAGCGTCGCCACCCCGATCAGCACGCCGAGCACGAAGGCCAGCGCGAAACTGGCGAAGAACAGCTCCAGCGTGATGAGCGCTCCCTCGCCGAGCTGGCGCAGATAGCCTGCCAAATCGGCAAGGGAGAGGTTGGTCATCCGCCGTTCTCCGGTGGGGCGCGGTCAGGTCACTTGTCGCAGGGGGCTTCCGCCGCCAGCGTGGCCACCGGCACGTATTTCTTGCGGATGGTGGTGTAGGTGCAGTCCTTGATCATCTCGGCCAGCGCGGTGTTGACGCGCTTGACCAGCGCTTCGCTCTTCTTCGGAAAGATCCAGCTATAGCCGCGCTCGGCCTCGGGAATGGCGGGATCGCCCAGCCAGTGGTCGCCGCCGGCGAGCATGTAGTCCTTGCCCTCGGGCTTGGCGATCAGCTCCAGCGTCCAGTTGATCTTGGAATCGAACACCAGGTCGAGCCGGCCGGCCAGCAGGTCGAGCTTCATCTGGTCGGGATTGTCGTAATAGACCTCGACGAAGGTGTCCTTGCCGAAGTGCTTGTGGATGTAGGGCACCATCGAGGCGCCCCGCTGCAGGGCGATGCGCAGGCCCTTGCCGGTGACACCTTCCTTGGTGAGCGTGTAATTGCTGTCCTTCTTCACGATGAAGGTCGCCGGATTATAGACGATCGGCGTGGCGAACAGCGCCTTCTCGACCCGCTCGGGGGTCGGCGAGATCTGGGTGACGATGCCGTCGAACTTGCCCTGCAGCATGGACGGGATCAGCGCCTTGAAGTCCATGACCACGATCTCGCAGTCGGCGCCGATGCGCTTGCACATTTCGCGCGCCAGCTCCGGCTCCATGCCGGTAAGCGTGCCTGAGGCCTCGACCATGGAGAAGGGCGGGTAGACGCCCTCATTGCCAAGCTTGAGCTTTTCGGCCGAGGCGGCCGACAGGCCGGCGCTGGCGATGAGCACCCCGAGGGCGAAGGCACCGGCCCGGCGGAGAGGATGATGCGGCAGGCATGTGATCATCGGCGTCTTTCCATCAGTGGGGGCGAGGGTTCGGTGCTGGGGGGTCAGAACTCGGTCAGCGTGTCGCGCAAATGCTGGTGGCTATAGGCGGCGCGCGTCAGGCCGCGGCGCTGCAGCACCGGCACCAGCCCGTCGGTGATGGTGGAGACCGAGCGGCGCGAGACATCCGACAGCGCGATGAGGAAGCCGTCGCCGCCGATTTCCTGCATGATCTCGTCCATCTGGCTGGCCACGCTGTCCGGCGTGCCGACGACATCGACGCAATAGCCGCAGCTGACATGGTCGATCATCGCCTCGCGCAGCGGCTTGTCGCCGGCGCGGGTGAGGAACTGGGAGAGGCTCGACTGGTGGCCGTTGGTGGTCAGGCTCAGCTGGCTCACCGGCGTGTCGAGATCGAGGCTGGAGAGGTCGAGATTGGTGCTCCAGCCGAAGCGGGCCATGCGGGCGTCGAGATTCTGCGCGGCGGAGACGCGGCGCTGCTCGGCCGCCCATTTCGCCTGGTCCTCGGTCTCGGCGACGATGGGCGAGAGCAGGAACAGGATCTTGCAGTCATCGGGGTTGCGGCCCATCCCCGCCATCTGGGCGCGGACATCGTCGCGGTACTGCTTCATCGCGGCGACGCCGTTCGGCGCGGCGACGATGGTGTCGGCATGGGTGGCGGCGATCTTGCGCCCGCTCTTCGAGCCGCCGGCCTGAGCGATCACCGGAATCCCCTGCGGGCACGGCCCGGAATTCAGTGGCCCGCGCGAGGCGTAATGGGCGCCCTTATAGTCGATGGTGTGGACCTTGGCCGGGTCGATCAGCACGCCGTTTTCAAGGTCGTTGATGATCGCGCCCGGCTCCCACGAGCCCCACAGTGCCTTGACGATGTCGATATATTCCTCCGCCATCACATAGCGCTGGTCGTGCTCGGGCAGCTTATCCATGCCGAAGTTCTGGGCGGAAAAGTCGGACGAGCCGGTCACCATGTTCCAGCCGGCACGCCCGCCCGAGATCTGGTCGAGCGAGGAGACGATGCGGGCGGTGAGGTAGGGATGATAGGCGAAGGTGGACAGCGTCGGCACGATGCCGAGCTTGCGGGTGGAGGCGGCCAGCAGGGTGGCGACCACGCTCGGTTCCTGCCGGGGAATGCAGATACCGCCCTTCAGGAAGATGTCGCGCGAATTCTGCCAGTTCTCGCCGACATAGATCGAATCCTCGATCAGGAGATAGTCGAAGCAGGCCCGCTCCATCGAGCGCACGAGGTCGACGAACAGGTCGGCGCCCATCCAGTCCTGGCCGATATTGCCAGTCCACGGCTCGCCCCAGGCCTGGATGCTGGAGCCCTGGAGAAACCAGGCGAGATGGAAAGGATTCGCCGTCATTTACGCACCTTTGTCCTGATCCGCGCGCCGACTTCCATCGACACGCACGGCAGGTTAAAGGCGCGACACCCGGGGGGAGTATCGCCAAGAGGCGAAGCTTGGTTGTCTGCTTGAGAATTAAGCCTGCCTAAAGAAGGCGCAGAATGTGCCCTTTGCTGTCAGGCCACAAAAAATGCCGGGCCCTTTCGAGCCCGGCATTCCTCTAGCGGAAGGGTCACGCGCGATAGCGCGCGCGCTCCTTCTGCACTTCCGGCGCGGTATAAGCCGGCGCATCGGGGTCAAAGCGGGTCCAGCCCTCGTCGCGATAGACGCGCTCGCGCGCCGTCACGTCCACCGCCGCCTCGTCGTCGAGAATGGCCTGGGCCTCGGCCTCATGCTCGTCGGGAACGCGAGCGGAGACAACGGTGCCGCCACGGCGCACGCCCTCGGCATAGACATGGGCCCGCTCCTCGGGCACGCCCTCGGAGGTCATCGCGCCGACCATGCCGCCGACCGCGCCACCCGCCGCCGCACCGGCGACGAGGCCAGCACCGGTGGCCACCAGCCAGCCGGCCGCAACGACCGGGCCGACGCCGGGAATGGCCATCAGGCCAAGGCCGGTGAGCAGGCCGCCGGCGCCGCCGAGAACGGCACCAATGCCGGCGCCGGTCGCCGCACCCTCGCCCGCATGGCTCTCATCATGCGCTTCAGCGCGGGTGTCGGCACGAGCGTCTGTCCGCGTGGCCGTGGTGTCGCGGCCATACCAGTCATCGGCATTGTTCGCGACGAGACTGATCTGGGCACGGTCGATGCCGAGGGCCTGAAGCTTGTTCACGGCCGTGAGGGCGTCGTCATAATTGTCGAAAAGTCCGGAAACGGTCGCCATGATGGGGTCCTCCCAGCGGATCCTGTCGGGGATCCTGGTTACATTCACTTCGGAAAGACGTTGCCCTGATAGTCGAGCGCGACGTCGTGCGGGGCGCCGGCCTTCATGGCCTTGCCGCGCCAGACACCGTCGGCATCCTTGGCAAGGCCGGTCACATCGGCGAAGCCCCGCGCCTCGATGCGCTCCTTGGCCTGCGCCTCGGTGAAGCTGTTGGCGCCCTTGGCCGGCATCGCAGGCTGGGTCGCGCTCTCGGTGGTCACGGCGGGGGTAGCCGGATCCTGAGCGGCCGGCGGGGTCTGGGCCCAAGCGGGAACAGCGATCGCGACCGCAGCGAGAATGGGCAGAACGTGCTTCATTGGATGGCCCTCTGATCACAAAATGTGAAGAGTGAACGCCATTTAGGCAGAACAGTTCCGTGCCTTCGCCACGCTGGGAGCTGCGGCTATGGAAGGTGCAGGGTACGGACAGGTAGGACGATGGGGTAAGCGGAAGGCGGCTGGGAAAACCGCGCCGCACGGGGCGCTGGCCATCGCCAGGCCTTGACCATGGACCTTTACGATGGCCCTTGAACCGGCCGGCCGGCGCGCTTGATTACTCAGCGGGCACGGTGCAAGGAAATGCCATGAACAACCGCCTTCCCGTCACGGCCATCCTCACCGCGCTGGCGCTCTCTGCCAGCGTAAGCGTCGTCGCGGCGCAGTATTCGGGCAATCCCGGCTTGCGCAATCCGGGCGCCACGACGCCCACTCCCAAGCAGGCCGGCAAGCCGCCGAAGACCTGGCAGCCCGCGCCTCAGCCGCCGCCGGCGGCGCGCCAGCTCAATCCCAATCCGAGCTGCGTCACCCTGCCGTGCAACGCCCCGCCGATCATCCTGCGCGACCCGTCCTGAGTCGAGGTCCGGCGCGGCGCCGGGCGGGAGCCTTAGAGCCCTGCCGCCTTGCGCAGGGCGGCATTGACGCGCTCCTGCCAGCCGGCGCCATCCTTCTGGAAATGCTCCAGCACCTCCCGGTCGAGCCGCAGGGACACCATTTCCTTGGCGTTTGGCAGAGCCGTGGATTTCGCCGCTGGCGCGGCCTCCGGCAGTTTAGGCGCGGTCTTGGCGGTGGCGCTCTTGAAGGCCGCTTCCGCGACATCGCGGGCGGAGCCGATGGTGCGTCGTGTGGGGGTCATTGCCATAGGGGGTCCTCGAATCTCCTGGAGACTACAACTCAACCCCGCCCGCCCGCCAGCCTGCGGGAAAGGTTATCCGGTGCGGGCACACACCCTGAAGGGAAGCCGCTCACAGCCGCGCGACGTGGCGGGAAAAAATGCGCGGGCGCCCTTGCGGGGCGGCACCCGCCCACCCACCCTGCGGGAGCCCGCCTTCCTCGGGTGGAGATTTCCCATGTCCTATGGCTTCCTCGACATCGCGATCACCCCCAGCGTCCGCGCGGCGCAGGAACAGATGGGCGTCGACCATCTGTGGGCGGATTTCCGGGGCGAGCGCGCCTCCGACCGCTTCACCCGCAGCGAAGAGCTGTTCATCGCGGAGCGCGACAGCTTCTACATTGCCAGCGTGTCCGAGACCGGCTGGCCCTATGTCCAGCACCGGGGCGGGCCGCGCGGCTTTCTGAAAGTGATCGACGAGCGCACGCTCGCCTTCGCCGACTACAGTGGCAACCGCCAGTATATCAGCACCGGGAACTTCGCCGCCAACAGCCGGGCCTGCCTGTTCCTGATGGACTATCCCCGCCGCACCCGGCTGAAGATCTACGCCCATGCCGAGGTTCTCGCGCTCGACGCCGAGCCGGAGCTGACGGAGAAGGTGAGCCCGCAGGGCTACCGCGCCCGGCCGGAGCGCCTGTTCCGGCTGCGCCTCGACGCCTTCGACTGGAACTGCCCGCAGCACATCACACCGCGCTTCACCGAGAGCGAGATCGCGGAGGCTGTCCGCCCGCTGCGTGACCGTCTCGCGCAGCTGGAAACGGAAAATGCCGAATTGCGCGCCCGCCTCGGCGCGGAGGGAAAAGCCGACTGAGGCCCCGACGCCGGGCGGTGCCGGCTTCAAGGGCCCTTGGCCGGGCGCGGGGGCTGAAGCGTCGCCCAGCCGGTGTCCTCGCCCGCCGGCGTGATCTCCCGGCGCTCGCGCGCGCTTCGCAGGATATGCGCCTTGGCGATCATGTTGGCGCTGATCGGCGCGGTGAGAAACAGGAACAGCGTGATCAGCAGCTCATGGATGGAGAGCTGGCCGTGCTGGGTGCCGAAATACAGCATCGAGGCGATGAGCAGGCTGCCAATGCCCAGCGTGGTCGCCTTGGTCGGCCCGTGCAGACGGCGCATGGTGTCCGGCAGCTTCGCCAGACCGAGCGAGCCGACCAGAAGGAAGAACGCGCCGATGAGGAGCAGCGCGCTGATGGTCAGTTCGACGACGAACGACATGGGGCCCTCACTCGATCACATTGCCGCGCAACAGGAATTTGCAGAACGCCACCGTGGTCACAAAGCCGACCATGGCGAAAAGCAGCGCCACCTCGAAATACATGGTGGTGGCGAAGATCACGCCGAACAGGACGATGAGGCCGATGGCGTTGATCGCCAGCGTGTCCAGCGCCAGGACGCGGTCGGGGGCGTCCGGCCCCTTGAGCAGCCGATAGAGCGTCAGCACCAGCGACAGGCCGACAGCGCCCACGGCGATCATCGCGGCGGTGGCGATCATTCGAAGATCCTCTTCAGGCGGCGCTCGTACCGGCTCTTGACGGTGGCCACAACCTCGTCCGGGTCCGAGGCCTCCAGGCAATGCACCAGCAGCGAGCGGCCATCGGCGCTGATGTCGGCGCTCACCGTGCCGGGGGTCATGGTGATGGTGCCGGCGAAGACGACGATGGCCTCCGGCGTCTTCAGTTCCAGCGGCACGGTGACATAACGCGAGCGCAGGCTACTCCCCCGCCGGAACAGGATGAGCCAGGCCACCTGCACGTTCGACACCACGATGTCCCACAGCACGATGAGGACATATTCGGCGATGATGAACGGTGCCTTCAGCCGTACCCGGTCCGGCCAGAACCGGGCGGTGTACCAGGGGATGAGCAGGCCCAGCGCGACGCCGAGGACCACGCCGCCGGCGCTGATCTCATTCAGCAGCAGCGACCAGACCACCGCGATGATGACTGACAGGACGGGATGAGGGAGGAGCCGCGCCATCATCGTCTCACTCCCCCAGCCCGGCGGAACGTTGGTTCGTCGGGCCCAGAACCGCCTCGACATAGGAAGCACGGTCGAGCGACTGCCGGGCGGTGGCGTCCATCCAGACCATGGCCGGGCCGGCGGCACCGGTCCAGGCGCCGGTCAGCGCAAGCAGAAGCACGATGGCGGTAAGCGGCAGGATGGCGAGCGGGCGGCGCGTCTCGCTGCTGGCGGGACCGCTCGCCCAGAACAGCACCGAACCCGCCCGCACAAAGCCGAGAGTGAGGGCAAGGCTGGAGCCCAGGATCAGCGCCCAGAGCCACGGCCAGCTCGCCGAGGACCGCACCGCCTCCAGGATCATCACCTTGCCGAGGAATCCCGACAGCGGCGGCAGCCCGACCATGGCCACCGCGCAGAGCAGGAACAGGCCGCCGACCAGCACCTCGCCGCGCATGGCAGGGCCCGGCAGCAGGCGATCGCCCGTGGCGCCGCGCCCTTCCAGCACCAACCCGGCGAGCAGGAACAGCGCCGCGCCGGCAAGCGAGGAATGGACGATATAGTAGAGCGCGGCGGAAACCCCGGCTTGGTCGAACAGCCCCAGCGCGATCAGCAGCGTGCCCATGGAGGCGACGATGGCGAAGGCGGAAAGGCTGCGCAGGCTGCGGCTGCCGACCACGCCGACCGTGCCTAGCAGCAGCGTCACCACCGCCGCCGGCAGTACGAAGGGCGCGGCGACTAGCGCCAGCGCGCCCGCTTCCGCGCCGAACACCAGCCCATAGACGCGCAGGATGGCGTAAGCGCCAACCTTGGTCATGATCATGAAGATAGCGGCAGCCGGGGCGGAGGTGGCGGCATAGGTGGCCGGCAGCCACCAGTGCAGCGGCACCAGCGCCGCCTTGGTGGCGAACACAAGGAACAGCAGCAGCGCGCCGGCCTTCAACAGGCCCTGATCGGCCGGCACTACCTCCGGCACCTTCAGGGCGAGATCGGCCATGTTCAGCGTGCCGGTGACGGCATAGATCAGCCCGACGCCGATGAGGAACAGCGCCGAGGCGATGAGGTTGATGGCGACATAGTGGAAGCCCGCCTTCAGCCGCGCCGGGCCGCCGCCATGCAGCATCAGCCCATAGGAGGCGATCAGCATCACCTCGAAAAATACGAACAGATTGAACACGTCGCCGGTGAGGAAGGCACCGTTGATGCCCAGCAGCTGGAACTGCAGCAGTGTGTGGAAATGCTGCCCGCGCCGGTCCCAGCCGGCGGAAGCGTAGAGCACGACGCAGAGCGCGAGCAGCCCGGTCAGCACCAGCAGGGTCGCCGACAGCCGGTCGAGCACCAGCACGATGCCGAAGGGGGCGGGCCAGTCGCCCAGCCGATAGGCCTGCGGCACCCCGTCGGACGCTGCGACCGCGAGGCCGATGGCCACCAAGAGGCCGAGCGCGGTGGCGACGATCGAGACGATACGCTGGGCCTGCGGCCGGTGGCGCAGCGTCAGCAGCAGGAAGGCGGCGGTGAAAGCCGGCAGCACGGCCGGCATAATGATCCAGTTGTTCATGCCCGTGCGGCCCCGTCCCGCTCGCGCCGGGCATCCTCGCCGGCCGGCGCCGGGCCATGCTCCTCGGCCGCATCGGCAAGGCTGAGATCGGTACGGTCGGAGCCGGTCTCCAGAAAGCCGCGCAGTCCCAGCACCACGATCAGCGCCGTCATGCCGAAGGAGATGACGATGGCGGTCAGCACCAGCGCCTGCGGCAGCGGGTCGGTATAGGCCGCTCCCGCCGTGATGATCGGCGGCCGGTCGACGGTGAGCCGGCCCATGGCGAACAGGAAGGCGTTGACCGCATAGGAGAGGAAGGTCAGGCCGACAATGACCGGAAAGCTACGCCCCTGCAGGATCAGGAACAGGCCGGTCGCGGTCATCAGGCCGATGGCGCTGGCGACGAGCATTTCCATGGCTCAGGCCTCCCTCGGCTGGGGGTGCGGGGGCGCCGCCGCGAGCGGCAGATCCATCGGCTGTTCCGGCGTCGGCAGCGGATCCACGCTCTGGCCGACGCGCGACAGCTGCGACAGCGAGAGCACCATCACCCCAACCACGGTGAGGAAGACGCCGAGGTCGAACAGCAGGGCGGAGGCGAGCTCGAAGGTGCCGACGACCGGCCAGGTGAAATAGCCGAAGGTGCTGGTGAGGAAGGGCTTGCCGAACGCCCAGGCCGCGATGCCGGTGAGCCCGGCAATGCCAATGCCGGCGCCGATCATCGCCTGCGAATCCAGCCGCTTGCGATCGGCCACCCAGCGATAGCCGGAGGCGATATATTGCAGCATCAGCGCGATCGCCACCACGAGGCCAGCGATGAAGCCGCCGCCCGGCTGGTTGTGCCCGCGCAGGAAGATGAAGACCCCCACCGCCAGCGCCAGAGGCAGCATGGCGCGCGCCGCGACCACCAGCATCGGCGGATGGGCGTCGCCCGATTCCTGGGTCGGCAGCAGCGCCCGCACCCGCCGCAGCGCCCCGGCCGGCAGCCGGGGGTCAAGCAGGGCGAAAATGGCCACCGCCGCAATGCCCAGCACGATGATCTCGGCGAAGGTGTCGTAGCCGCGGAAGTCGACCAGGATGACGTTGACGACATTGGTCCCACCGCCACCCGGCTTCGACTGCGCCAGGAAATAATCGGCGATCGAGGTGCCGTCGCGCGTCATGACAGCATAGGCGAGCCCGCCGATACCCAGCCCGCCGAGGCCGGCAAGGACACCGTCGCGCCAACGCGCCGGCAGGCTGAATTCACGGGGGCTGGTCTTCGGCAGCAGATTGAGCGCCAGCAGCATCAATATGGTGGTGACGACATCGACCGAGACCTGGGTCAGGGCGAGATCGGGCGCCGAGAACTGCACGAAGCCGAGCGCCACGATCAGCCCGACCACGCTGGTCAGCACCAGCGCCGTCAGCCGCTCGCGGTGCCACATCATGGTGGCGAGGCACGCCACCACCAGCGCCAGCCAGGCGACCATGGCAGGCAGCGTGACCGGGATCATCGCCCGGGTGCCGGCCTCGTGCGCCGCGCTTGCCATGGCATAGACGCCGACCGCGATCAGCGCGGCGAGGATCACCCTGAGATAAAAGGCGAGCGAGCCGTCGTGAAACCAGGCGGTGACGCGGCGGGCGGCGACCACGACGGCGTTAGAAGCGGCCTCGAACAGGGTGAGCGCCTCCGGGCGCGGGAAGAGCCGCCGCAGCGCATCCACCCGCGCCTGCGTCAGGAAGAACACGGCGCCGCCGGCAAAGGCGAGCCCACTCATGACCAGCGCCGGCGTCAGCCCGTGCCAGAGCGCCAGATAGTAGTCCGGCAGCGGGCCACCGATCACCGCGCCGGCGGTCAGCGCCACCAGCCCGCCCGCCACCGCGCCGGGAAATAGGCCGATGGCGAGCACCGGCACGATGAGCAGCGCGACGGGCAGCCACATCCCCAGCGGCGGATCATGCGGGTGATGGGGGTAGTCGTGCCGGACCGGCCCGAGAAAGGTGCGGATGGCAAAGCGCGCGCAATAGGCGACCGAGAGCAGCGCGCCGAGCGTCGCCAGCACCGGGAACAGCCAGGTGATGCCGGCATAGGAGGTATGGGCGGCCTCCTCCAGCATCATTTCCTTCGACAGGAAGCCATTGAACAGCGGCACGCCTGCCATCGAGGCGGTGGCCAGCATGGCCAGCGTCGCAGTGATCGGCATCAGGCCGACAAGCCCGCCGAGCCGGCGCACATCGCGCGTGCCGGCTTCATGGTCGACAATGCCGGCACTGAGGAACAGCGCCGCCTTGAAGGTGGCATGGTTGAGTATGTGGAACACCGCCGCCACCGCCGCCATCTTCGTGCCGAGGCCGAGCAGCATGGTGATGAGGCCGAGATGGCTGACGGTGGAGAAGGCCAGCAGGCTCTTCAGGTCGTCGCGGAAATTGGCGATCCACGCGCCGATCACCATGGTGGCGAGTCCGACAGGCGCGACGATAAGGAACCACGCTTCGGTGCCGGCCAGCGCCGGCCACAGCCGCGCCAGCAGGAAGATTCCCGCCTTCACCATGGTAGCCGAATGGAGATAGGCCGAGACCGGGGTCGGCGCCGCCATCGCATGCGGCAGCCAGAAATGGAACGGGAACTGAGCGCTCTTGGTGAAGGCGCCAATCAGGATCAGCACCAGCGCCGGCAGATAGAGCGGCGAGGCCTTGATCAGGTCGCCGCGCGCCAGGATTTCGGAGATCTCGTAGCTGCCGGCGATACTGCCGAGCAGCAGAAGCCCGCCGATCAGCGCCAGCCCGCCGCCGCCGGTGACGATGAGGGCCATGCGCGCGCCCTGCCGGGCGTCGGCGCGGTGGCGCCAGAAGCCGATCAGCAGGAAGGAGGTGAGGCTGGTGAGTTCCCAGAACACCAGCAGGAGAATGACGTTGTTGGACAGAACCACGCCCAGCATCGCCCCCTGGAACAGCAGCAGATAGGCGTAGAAACGCCCCATCGGGTCGGCGCGGTCGAGATAGAAGCGGGCATAGACAATGACCAGCAGGCCAATGATGAGGATCATCGCCGCGAAGAAGAAGCCGAGCCCGTCCAGCATGAAGGAGAAGGACAGCTGGATCTGCGGCACCCAGGGCAGGCTGACGCGCACCACCTCGCCGGCGAACACCGCCGGCGCCTGCGACAGCAGCAGGCCGAGCGCCGCCAGCGACACGAAGCCGGTCGCATTGGCGCAGACATCGCGCCCCGAGCGGATGAGGAGCGCGGGCAGAATGGCGCCGAACAGCGGCAGCAGGGGAATGAGCCAGAGCACCATCACAGAGCCATCCCGCGACACGTCCATTCATCCACATGGCGCCCGTGCTGCGCGGGGACCACAGGACTGCCGAGCGGCCTCGCTGGCGCACGCACAGCCAGAGGCCGCCGACGCCGCGCCCGCCGATGAAGGTCCGGGCGCCTCACGGCCAAGCTCTTGAAATGGCAATCGTTCGGAGACAATCGTGACAATCCTGTTCCGCCGCAGTTTCGATAAGACTAGCGGTTGGCCGCTGCGAGCGGGGCAAAGCTCCGGCAAAACGCAATGGGCCGGGCGTCCACGCGGGCACCGCGCGGCGATCTAATAGAGCGAGAAGACGGAAAATGGACGTCAGATAATCTCATGCACGGCAGCTCCTGCGTGGCGGCCCGACCGACGCAAAACCTGCCTCTACTATGATAAGAAGAGACACCCTGCGGCTTTTCTAATGGATCGGGCGGCTGTTGTCACGCCGTTTGAGGCGCATCGGGTCTGATCGCCAAAAAAGGGCCCCGCCTTTCGAGAAGGCGGGGCAGTCACGAGTGCCTCAGGCCCTAGGGAGAGGAATTCAGAGCCACTCGATCCAGATGACATAGGCGCTGATCAGCGCCAGCCCGATTGTGCCGACCCACGCCCAGGCGAACATGAGCTTGGAGGGCATGAATTCGAGCTCTTCCGGCGTCTTGAAGTTGCGCTTCACCGATTGGATGCTGAGCCAGAACAGCACCGGCGAGAACAGCAGCGCCACGAAAGAGGCGATCTGCACCACGAAGATCGGGTTGGGCAGCCCGTAGACGATGCCGATGCCGGCAGCGGTGAGGAAGACCTGGAAGCCGCGATAGATCAGCTTGCGGCGCTCCGGCGTATCGAGCGAGGCGCGCAGCCGCACCGCCGATTCCTCGATCAGCCGCGCCTGCCCGTCATAATAGGTGAAGACGGTAGAGAACAGTGCCGCGACGCCGCCGGAAATGATGACCGGGAAGATCCACGCGCCGAAGGTGTCGGTGTAGATGCGGGCGATGGTCAGGCCCATTTCGCGGCTCGCCGGCACCAGCCCGATCGGGTGGAGGACGGCGGCACCGACGATCAGGAAGATCGCGCCGGTAAGGCCGGAGATGATGTAGCTGATGTTCATGTCGCGCTTGAACAGGATGAAGTAGTTGCGCAGGTAGTTCGGCGCGAGTTCGACCTCGTACCCCTGGCGGCGAAGGTCGTGCACCTTCACCATGCCGGACTTTTTGTCGACCGCCCAGTTGGACTGCATCGGCGCCACTTCGAGCGTCGTCGGGAAATAGCCCCACATGGCGCCGAACAGCAGCGCCGCGCCGATGGGCGGCAGGGTCGGCAGCAGCCGGGACAGGTACTCGCCCGGCGGCGGCGCCTGCAGGACGAAGGCGATGAAGCACGAGACGGCGAAGACGATGATGAGCAGCTTCACCACCGCCTCCACGGCGGCATATTTGCCCAGCCAGAGAATGCCGACGGTGACGAGAAGAATGACCACCGACCACAGTTCCAGCGACAGAAAGGGAAAGGCGGCCCAGATCATGGCGGCGCAGCCCAACGTGCGCCCGGCGATGCCGAAGGTGTTCGCCACCCCCTGGAACATCAGGTACCAGAGCGGCCAGTTGCCCCGGCCCTGCCCGATGCGGTGATAGGCCTCCATGACGGATTCGCCCTTCACCAGCGTGTAGCGGTGGGAGAACTCAAAGGCGCAGTATTTCAGAATATAGGCAAAGGGAATGACCCAGAGCAGGGCATAGCCATATTGGGCGCCGGCTGTTGGGGCGTGCATGATGTGGCTGGCACCGATGCCGGTCATCGCCGCGGCGATGCCGGGGCCCATATTGCGCCAGGTACTGGCCGCGCCGAGGCCCGGCGCTTCCAGGCGAATAGTCTTTGGTGTGTGCGGCGTGGAACCGCTCTGCGCGTTTTCCGCGTCAGTGACGATATTCATGTGGCGTTTCCTCTCCTCGGCTTGCCGAGCCGAACATCAGGTGTGGCAGGTGTTTTTCTCCTTGGCGCACGCCCCATCGAGACGTGGCATACCTTATAACTAATCCATTAGACCTGATGCACGAACAACAGAATCGAATAACTCACGCAATCGTGAGTTTTACTTAATATCTATATTCATTTGTTCATGATATGTTCTTGCTATTGCTTATGAACTAAATATCTATACACAAAAATACATGAATAGAAGTCGGGGCCCGGCGTCGGACCGCCGTCTCTGCCAGCCCCGCGGGGCTGGATCTATGCCGGATTGTCCCGCCGCGCCCGATCACACGGCGTGTCGAAACCAATCAGAAAGGCGCAGCTGCGCCGCAGATGGGAAAGGGGGTGTCGTGGCATAGGAGCGGCTCCTGCGCGGCGGCCCGACCTGCGCAAAAACCTGTCTCGGTCGCCGAGCGCGACGTTGACACCCGACGAAAGGCTAACTCAATTCCGCAGCGGAAGCGACCGTCGAGACGCAGATTAATCGAGAAATCGGGGCTCAGTCCGCGCCGCCGCCCGATGAATGAGCTGTTAAGCCCCTGCCATAGAACAGGTTAGTTACCCCGCCGTCCCTCGATGTGTCGGCCAATTCATCGCGCGCCGGAACCGAAGCGGCGATCGGGTCATTAGCGTCTCACAGCCAGGGAGACCGAAATGACCGAGCGCGCCCGCCACGAAAACTATGATCAACCGGTCGGCGGCTGGGGGTCGGCAAAGTCTCTGCTCAAACACTCCACCGAACAGCACGCCGTCTCCGCCCTCGCCGCTCTGGTGACGGATCACAACAAGACGGGCGGATATATGTGCACCAGCTGCGCCTGGGCCAAGCCGGCAAAACCGCATGCGGCAGAGTTCTGCGAGAACGGTGCCAAGGCCACCTTCTGGGACGTGACCTCCAAGCGAACGACGCCCGACTTCTTCGCCCGCCACACGGTTTCCGAACTGCTCGGATGGTCGGATTACGAGCTGGAGAAGGAAGGCCGCCTCACCCACCCGATGCGCTATGACGCCAGCACCGACCGCTATGTCGAGGTGCCTTGGGAGGAGGCGTTCGCGCAGATCGGTGCCATGCTGCGCGGCTACGCGCCTGATGAGGCTGTCTTCTACGCCTCGGGGCGGGCGTCGCTGGAAACCTCCTACATGTACCAGCTGCTCGCCCGGCTCTACGGCACCAACAACCTGCCGGACAGCTCCAACATGTGCCATGAGACCACTTCGGTCGCCCTGCCTCCAACCCTTGGCACGCCCGTCGGCACCGTTCTGCTGGAAGATTTCGAGCACACCGATTGCATCTTCTCCTTCGGGCAGAATGTGGGCACCAACTCCCCCCGCATGCTCCATCAATTGCAGGAAGCGCGCGAGCGGGACGTCCCGGTCGTCGTGTTCAATCCGCTGCGGGAAAAGGGGTGGGAGGCATTCGTCAACCCGCAGCGGCCGGGCCAGATGCTGACGAATGAGCCGACCCGGATCGCTACCCAATACTACCAGCCGCGCGCCGGTGGCGACATCGCTGCCATGATGGGCATGGCCAAGGCGCTGCTGGCGCTGGACGACGAGGCGCGGGCGACGGGGGGCGAGCGGGTGCTGGACCACGCCTTCATTGCCGAGCACACGGAGGGCTTCCCCGCCTTCGAGGCCCAGGTGCGCGCGACCTCCTGGGAGGAGATCGAGCAAAATGCGGGGCTCGCCCAGGCCGAGCTGGAAGCGGCCGCCCTCACCTTCTCGCGTGCTCGGACGGTGATCGCCATCTATGGCATGGGCCTGACCCAGCATCGGCTCGGCGTCGACGCCATCCAGACGCTGGTCAACCTGCTGCTGATGGGCGGGCATATCGGCAAGCCCGGCGCCGGCATCTGCCCGGTGCGCGGCCATTCCAACGTGCAGGGACAGCGCACGGTCGGCATCGCCGAAAAGGCGGAGCTGGTGCCGCTGGACCGCCTCGCCGAGCAGTTCGGCTTCGAGCCACCGCGCGAGGACGGGCTGAATACGGTGGAAGTGTGCGAGGCGGTGATTGCGGGGAAGATCCGCGCCTTCATCGGCCTCGGCGGCAATTTCGTGCGGGCGATCCCCGAGCGGGAGCTGATGGAGGAGAAATGGCGGGAGATCGACCTCTCGGTGCAGATCGCCACCAAGCTCAACCGCACCCATCTGGTGACGGCGAAGGCGACCTATCTTCTGCCCACCCTCGTCCGTTCGGAAATCGACCTGCAGGCCACCGGCCCGCAGATCGTGACCATGGAGGATTCAACCACCTGCATCCATGCCTCGCGGGGGAAGTTCCAGCCGGCGGCGGAGACGCTGCTTTCGGAGCCGCGCATCGTCGCCGAGATCGCCAAGGCGAGTTTGCCGCCGAACCCGCTTGTGCCGTGGGAGCGCTGGGTGGAGGATTATGCAAGGGTGCGCGAGGTGATCGAGGCTACCTTCCCGGACGATTTCCGCGACTTCAACGCCCGGCTCGACACTCCCGGCGGCTTTCCCCGCCCGGTGGCGGCGCGCGAGCGCCGCTGGGAGACCGAGAATGGCAAGGCCAATTTCAAGCTGCCCAAGGCGCTGTCGGCGAGCTTCGACGATGACTCGGACGCCGATGTGCTACGCCTGATCACGCTGCGCTCCAACGACCAGTTCAACACCACGGTCTATGGCGATGCCGACCGGCTGCGGGGCATCCACGGCTCGCGCCTCATCGTGATGATGAACCGCGACGACCGGATCCGGCTCGGCCTGACCGAGGATGGCAGGGCGCGACTGGTGACGGCGGTCGATGACGGCATCCACCGCGCCATGGGCGGCTTCCAGGTGATCGATTACGACCTGCCGCCCGGCACCTGCGCCGCCTATTTCCCCGAGTGCAACGCGCTGATTCCGCTCTGGCACTATGCCGAGGGCAGCAAGACCCCTGCCGCCAAATCGGTGCCAATTTGGGTGCGCCCGGACTGAGTGGCGCCACCCGCCACTTGCCGGACCGTTGGGGCAGGAACCCGATCCCCGGCCGCGCGTTACGCCACGGAGACGTTTCCCGCTACCGCGCCGCGTCGGATCGCCGATGCGACATCTGTCCTGCTGGGGCGGTGGCCTGTTCTTGACCCCACGACGGGCGCCTCGCGTTCCCTAGCGGGGTCGTCCGCCTGTTCTCTGCGAGGAGGCTTCGACTGGATCCGATCATCCCCTATTGCGGTCCGGCTCCCGACAGCCTGCTGACGGCCTGGAACCTCGCGCCGCTGCCGCTCACCTTGTGCGCGGCGCCGCTCGCTCTGGCAGCCTTCTACCGCGGCATCCAGCGTGGACCGGCCCTGCTGGCGAGCGCGGCGCTGTTACTCGCCTTCGTCTCGCCGCTCTGCGCGCTGACCGTGGCGCTGTTTGCCGCGCGGGGGCTGCATCATCTCGTGCTCGTGCTGGTCGCCGCGCCGGCGCTGGCGCTGGCCTTCCCGCATCGCCTGCCCTTCGCGCGGGTCGGTGGCTTTTTCGGACTCTCGGCGTTCCTCTGGCTCTGGCACCTGCCCGCCGCCTACACGCTGGCCTGGAACAGCCACGCGATCTACTGGCTGATGCAGGTGGGACTGCTCGGCTCGGCCTTCGCGTTCTGGTCGCAGATATTCCATGCCGAGCGGCCGGCGGAGCGGATCGCCTCGGTCGGCATGGTGCTGGCGCTGGCCGGGCAGATGGGGCTGATCGCCGCCATCCTCACCTTTTCCCCGCGCATCCTCTATCTCCAGCATCTCGGCCTCACCGAGGCCTATGGCCTCGATGCACTGGCCGACCAGCAACTGGCCGGGCTTGTCATGTGGGTCCCGGGCATGCTGCCGCTCGCCCTTCTAGGCGCGCTCCTTCTGCGGCGCGGCTGGCGGGAGGCGAGCCTGACATGATCGCGCTGCTCAAGGCCGTGCATATCGCCGCGCTCAGCCTGTGGTGCGCCGGGCTGGTGGCGATGCCGATCGTGCTGCAGATCTATGGCCGACGCGAGGAAGTGCGCACGCAGGCGGGTTTTTCCGAGTTCCGGCTGCTGATGCACGCCGCCTATACCCGCATCGTCACCCCCGCCGCCATCATCGCCATCGCGGCCGGCACGGGGCTGATCTTCGCCGTCGGCCTCACCCAGCCCTGGCTGGTGGCCAAGCTTGTGGCGGTGGTGGGCATGGTGCTGGCCCATGCCTGGCTCGGCCATCTCACGGTGGAGGCGTCAGAAGGACGCGGCACCTACCAGATGCCGCATGCACTGCTCGCCTTGCCGGTCAGCCTGATCTGCATGGGCGCGGTGCTCTATCTCGTCCTCGCCAAGCCGGACCTGCGGCCGCTGATCGACGCGCTGCCGCAGGCCCTGACCACGCCTCAGGACCGTTCGCTTCCCGCCGCCTTGGTACCGATTTGATAATCGAAGACGAGTTTTCCGCCATGCCAGCCCGTCAATGCGGTCATCCCCGCCATGACCAGCGACAGAGCCAGCCCGACCGGCAGCACCGCGCCATCGGGATCGCCGATGCGGATGATCCAGTTGGTGCCGATGAGCGAGAGCAGCATCACGGCCAGGATGAAATGCGTCCAGCTCGACGAGCGGTTGCGTATGCCACGTACCAGAAGAAGCTCGGCCGTGCCTGTTATGGCGGCCAGCAGGCCCATGGCAAAGGCGCCGAACACCGCATAGGCCGCCACATGCGACCAGAAGCTGGCGCCGGTCCACATGTAGAGCAGATCGGCCCCCAGCGTGCTGAAGGCCAGCGCGATGGGGAAGGCCACCAGCATGGCGTGCAGCGGGTGGCCGGAAATGGCGATCTTCGATTCCGTGTCCTGCAAGGCCCGCCGCTCTTCCAGCGGATCGAACAGTTCGGGGCGCGTGTCCATCGGGTTCCCTTCGCGTGGCGGTCGGTCTCCCGGGTGAAGTGCGCAGCCCTCGCTGCGGTTCCCCTTGTTCTCTCGGGATGCACGGGGCCGCTCTCTACCCTGTCGCCGTCAGGGCCGATCGCGCAGGACATTGCCTGGCTGTGGTGGGCGCTGCTGGCCGGGGCGGCGCTGCTGGCGCTGATGGTGTTCGTGCTGGTCGCGCTCGGCTTCGGCCGGCCGCGCGAGGTGGCGGAGGGGCGCTGGGTCTTCGGCATGGGCGTGTGGTTCTCGCTGGCAGTGCTCACCCTAACCCTTGCCGGCGCGCTGTGGATTGGCGAGCGGATGCTGCCGCACGGGCCGGCGCTGGAAGTGCACGCTCATGCACGGCAATGGTCCTGGAGTTTCACCCATCCCGGCACGACGGGCCGGACTGAGACGGAAGGCGTGTTGCACATTCCCGCCGGTCGGCCGGTGGATGTGCTCCTCACCTCGTCCGACGTGATCCATTCCTTCTGGGTGCCGCAGCTCGGCGGCAAGATGGACGCGATTCCCGGCCGGCAGAACCGGCTGCGGATCGAGGCGGCGCGGCCCGGCACCTATGAGGGACTCTGCGCCGAGTTCTGTGGGCTGGAGCACGCTTCCATGCGCTTCGAAGTGATCGCGCATGATCCTGCCGCCTGGCCGCCGCTGCTCACCATGGAGGGCTCCCGCCCATGAGTCCGCCAGATGTGACGGCAATCCCCGCCAACCCGCCGCGCCGGGCGCTGCCCCTGCACCGGGAGTTGGACCGGGTCTGGCGCAATGGTCCCGGCCTGTGGGGGCAGGTCACCAGCGTCAGCCACACCACACTCGGCCTGCGCTTCATGGCGACTGCCTTCGTGTTCTTCGGCATTGGTGGCCTTCTCGCCATGTTGATCCGTGCGCAGCTGGCGACACCCCAGAGCGCCTTTCTCGACACTGCGCTCTACAACCAGATCTTCACGATGCATGGCAGCATCATGATGTTCCTGTTCGCCATTCCCATGCTCGAAGGGCTGGCGATGTACCTGCTGCCCAAGATGCTGGGCACGCGCGACCTGGCGTTTCCCCGGCTCTCGGCGCTGGGCTATTGGTGCTACCTGCTCGGCGGAACCATCCTGATCGCCGCCCTGCTGGCCGGAGTCGCGCCAGCGGATGGCTGGTTCATGTACACGCCGCTATCCGGGAAGACCTATTCGCCGGGCATCAATGCCGATGTCTGGCTGCTGGGCGTGACCTTTGTCGAGATTTCGGCGCTGGCGGCCGCGATCGAGCTGATGGTCTCCATCCTGCGCCTGCGGGCGCCGGGGATGAAGCTGACGCAGATGCCGCTCTTTGCCTGGTACATCCTCGGCACGGCGGCGATGATGCTGGCCGGCTTTCCCCCGCTCATCCTCGGCTCGGTGCTGCTGGAGATGGAGCGCGCCTTCGGCTGGCCGTTCTTCGACCCCGAGCGCGGCGGCGACCCGCTTCTGTGGCAGCATTTGTTCTGGCTATTCGGCCATCCGGAGGTCTACATCATCTTCCTGCCGGCGGCGGGCGTGCTCTCCACCGTCATTCCCGTGCTGTGCCGAACGACCATCGTCGGCTATGGCGCCATCGTCGCGGCGATCCTCGGCATGGTGTTCCTGAGCTTCGGGCTCTGGGTGCACCACATGTTCACGGTCGGCATCCCGCATCTGGCGCTGGCGTTCTTCTCGGCCGCCTCGATGCTGGTGGCGGTGCCCACCGCGGTGCAGATCTTCGCCTGGATCGGCACGATGTGGCGCGGGCGGCCCGAGCTGAAGCTGCCGATGCTGTATATTCTCGGCTTCTTCTTCACCTTCGTAATGGGCGGGCTGACCGGCGTGATGCTGGCGGTGGTGCCGTTCAACTGGCAGGCGCACGACACCGCCTTTGTCACCGCGCACCTGCACTATGTGCTGATCGGCGGCTTCGTCTTCCCGATGCTGGCGGGGGTGACGTGGTGGATGCCGCTGATGAGCGGGCGCCGGCGTATCAAGGGGCTGGGCGAGGCGGCATTCTGGCTCATCCTGATCGGCTTCCACGGCACATTCTTCCTCATGCACCTCACCGGCCTGATGGGCATGCCGCGCCGGATTCCGACCTATGCCGACAATCCCGAATGGATGTGGCTGAACCTCTCCTCATCGTTCTTCGGCTTTGTCATGACCATCGGCTTCGCCCTGTTCACGATCGACCTGATCCTGCAAGCGGGGTTCGGCAAGCGCAGCGTGCGCGATCCCTGGCAGGCCCCGTCGCTGGACTGGGCGATGGCGCTGCCGCCGCCCAACTACAATTTCGCGTCGCTGCCCGGCGTGGAACTGCAGAAGGAAGGCGCCGGTGGCGCCATGCTGAAGCTGGCGCGCGGCGAGGGCCTGCTGCCCGGAGCGCCGCGCGGCCGGCGCGAGATCCTGGTCACCTCCGTCGGCACGGCGCGGCTGGAGCATGTGGCGCTGCTGCCGTTCAACACCGCTCTGCCGCTGGTGCTGGCCCTCGCCATCTGTGCCTTCGTGCTCCTGATGCTGGCCGGCTTCTACGCGTTGGCGCCGGTGGCGCTGATCCCCGTGACCGGGCTGATCTGGGCCTGGGCACGCCGGGCGGTCGCCTCGGTCGACGCGGCGCCGGTGGAGGTCGCGCCCGGGTTGCTGCTGCCGGTCCACCCCGAGGGCGGGACCACCCTCACCCAGAGCGGGCTGCGCTGCCTGCTGTTCGCCGACGGGACGTTCTTCGCCTCGCTGCTGTTCGGGCTGGCGTTCCTCTCGCTGGTCTCGCCCGGCCCGCCCTTGCCGGCATGGGGGGCGGACCAGAAGGTGCTGCTATCTGCCTTGGCCGGGCTGTCGCTCCTCGTGACGGGGGGCCTTGGCGCGCGCTGGGCGCTGGGGCGAGTGGAGTCCGGACGCCCGGCCGGAGCGGCCTTGTTCGGCTGGGTGATCGTCAATCTGGTGGCGCTTGTCGCCCTCGCCGCGCTGGCCGCCGGGCTTCCAGACCCCACCCGCCATGCCGGCGACGCGGTGCGCGCCGCCCTTGTCGCCTATGTCGGCCTGCACATCACTATTGCGGTGCTGTTCAGCGCCTTCGCGCTCGACCTGGCACGGCGGGGCGAACTGGCGCACGGCCGCGCCGGCGCGCTGCGCAATGGGTGGCTGTGGCAGGGCTACACGCTCGCCGCCGCAGCGCTGGCGACCGCCGCCCTGTGGGCGCAGGAGGCGGCGTTATGAGGCAGGTGGGCGGCATGGTCTGGCTTGGCTGGCTGATTGCCGGACCGACGGCGTGGGCGGGCGCCTTCTCCGTCGCCTACGGCCTGCACGGGCTGGGCTGCGAACTTGGCTGGCCGGCGCTCGATGTCGGCCCCCTCAGCCTGCAGCGCATGGCCATCGCCCTGCCCTCCCTCGCCGCCATCCTGCTCTGCCTGGTGCTGCTGTCTCGGGTGAAGGCGACGCTCGGGCCAGAGGCCGGCCTTCCCCGGCTCGGCCTCTGGATCGGCCTGATCGCCACACTCTACACTATGGCGCCGGTGCTGGTGGCCACGAGTTGCTGACCGTCCCGTGGCGCGCGCCCTTTAACCGTCATCGCGCGGCGCGCCGACGGGCCGGCTTTTCGGCTGGCGACGGCGGCGGCAGGCGTCCGAGCAGTAGAGCACCTCGTCCCACACCCGGCTCCACTTCTTGCGCCAGGTGAACGGGCGCTGGCAGACGGCGCAGCTCTTTGCCGGCAGGTTCGCCTTTGCCGTGCGCTTCCCGCTCACAGCTGTCCCTCACGCATGGCGAGAAGGTGCGCCTGCGCCTGTCCGCGCAAAGCCGCCTGCTTCTGCGCGCCCATCTTGTCCCAATTGGCATAGACATAGGGCATGCGGGCATTGCGACTGAAGCGTTCGCGGTGGCGCGCCAGAAAATCCCAGTAAAGCGCATTGAAGGGGCACGCGCCCTCGCCCACCGAAACGGTGGGGTCATAGGCGCAGCCCTCACAGTAATTGCTCATGCGCCTGATGTAATTGCCGCTGGCCGCATAGGGCTTTGAGGCCAGCAGCCCGCCATCGGCGTGCAGCGCCATGCCGAGCGTGTTGGAGGCTTCCACCCACTCATAGGCATCGGCATAGACGGCGAGATACCATTCATGCATGGCCTTCGGCTCGATGCCGGCCAGAAGGGCGAAATTGCCTGTTATCATGAGCCGCTGGATATGGTGCGAATAGGCGTGGTCATAGGTATGGGCGAGCGCTTCACGCATGCAGGCCATGCGGGTCTCCCCGCTCCAGTAGAACCAGGGCAGCGCCTCGGTGGCGTCAAGCGCGTTGCGTTCGATATAGCCGGGCATGAAGCGCCAATAGACGCCGCGCACATATTCGCGCCAGCCCAGGATCTGCCGGATGAACCCTTCGGCCGCGTTTAGCGGCGCCCGCCCGTCGCGGTAGGCGGCTTCGGCCTTGCGGCAGACCTCCAGCGGGTAGAGCAGCCCGGCATTGAGATAGACCGACAGCAGCGAATGGCTGAGATAAGGCTCGCCCCGCACCATCGCGTCCTGGTAGTCGCCGAAGCCGGGCAGGATATGCGCGATGAAATGGTCGAGCTCACGCAGGGCCTGGCGCCGCGTCACCGCGAAATGAAACGGCTCCAGCCGGCCATAGCCCTCCGGGAACTTCCGGCGCACCAGATCGAGCACGTCGAGGGTGATGGCGTCTTTGCGGAAGCTGAGGCGCGGCGGGGATTGCAGCCCCACTTTGGGCGGCTTGCGGTTTTCCTCATCGTAATTCCAGCGCCCGCCGGTCGGCATGCCGTCCGCCTCGATCAGAATGTCGTGCCGCCGGCGCATCTCGCGGTAGAAGAACTCCATCCGCAGCTCACGCCGGCCATCGGCGAAAGCCGCGAACGCGGCGTGCGAGCAGAGGAACCGCGTGTCGGAGAGGATGTCGAGCGGAACGGGAAGCGCCAGCCGCAGCGCCTCGAAGCCCTCGCGCAGCCGCCACTCACCCGGCTCAGTGACGGCGACGCGGCTGGGCGCGAGTGCCGCCACCGCGCGGAGGATTTCACCCTCCAGGCTCTGGCTGTTGCCCGCATCGTCGAGCGCGACATAGCGCACCGTGTAGCCCGCGTTTTTCAACGCGTCGCCATAGTGGCGCATGGCGGAGAACAGGAAGGCGATCTTCTTGACGTGATGGCGGACATAGCTGGCCTCGCTCATCACCTCGGCCAGTAGGAACACGTCACGGCCCTTGTCGGCGCCGGCCACGATCTCCAGTTGCGACGACAACTGGTCCCCGAGGATCACGCGCAACACGCCCATTCCGCCGCTCCCCTCTCAACGTAGGTGGCGGCGACCTTGCCGCAGCCGCGCGGATCTGGCCATGGGCGAAACGACACGCGCATGCTGTGGCGGCGCCATGGAGGATGGACGTCCCCGCGCCGTTGCGCGCGAGGACGTTAACCGCCCTCCGGGAGGGTTAAGCCTCAGTCCTCCGCCGGCGCGAGGTCGAAGGTCTCGCCGGGAAAGAAGCGGGCGAGGCGCACATCGGCGCTGCGGGCATGGCCTTCCATGCCTTCCTTGCGGGAGATGCGGGCCGTGACGACGCCAAGATCGCGCGCCGCCGCGCGGGTGGCGCGCTGCCACGTCACCGTCTTCATGAATTTGTGCACCGACAGCCCGCCCGTATAGCGCGCCGCCCCTGATGTCGGCAGCACATGGTTGGGGCCGGAGGTCTTGTCGCCGAAGGCCACGGTCGTCTCCTCGCCGAGGAACAGCGAGCCATAAGCCTGAAGGCGCCCGAGCCACCAGTCGAGATCGGCCGCTTGCACATGCAGGTGCTCGGGGGCGTAGCGGTCGGCGATATCAGCCATCTCCTCGGCATCGCCGCACAGGATCACCTCGGCATAGTCCGCCCAGGCGGCGCGAGCGCTGGAGCGGTTCGGCTCCGGCAGCACCTCGATCAGGTCCGGGACCCGCGCCATCACCGCCTCGGCCAGCGCCGCCGAGGTCGTCGCCAGCCACACCGGCGAATTATAGCCGTGCTCGGCCTGACCGATCAGGTCGTTGGCGACGAACTCAGCATCCGCGCTCTCATCGGCCAGGATCATGCTATCGGTCGGGCCGGCGAACATGTCGATGCCGACGCGGCCATAGAGAATGCGCTTGGCCTCGGCGACATACTGGTTGCCGGGCCCGGCGAGTACGTCCGCCTTGGGCAGGCCGAACAGCCCGTTGGCCATCGCCGCCACGCCCTGCACGCCGCCAAGATTGAGGATCACGTCCGCCCCGCACAAATCCATGGCGAAGACGATTTCGGGGGGTATGCCGAGCCCCGGCCGGGGCGGCGAACAGGCGACGACATGGCGCACGCCGGCCACCCGCGCCGTGGTGATGGTCATGATCGCGCTGGCGATATGGGCATAGCGCCCGCCGGGCACATAGCAGCCGGCGGCCTCGACCGGGATCTGCTTCTGCCCCGCCATCAGGCCGGGGATCACCTCGATGGCGCAGTCCAGCACCGTCGCCTTCTGCGCCTGCGCGAAGCGGGCGATGTTGGCGTGGGCGAAGCGGATGTCGTCCTTGGTCTTTTCAGGCACGCGGGCGATGGCCGCCCGCCGCGCCTCGTCCGAGAGAACGATCTCGCCCTCCCACTTGTCGAACTCCCGGGAGAAGCGGCGCACGGCGGCCTCGCCTTCCGCGTCGATGGCGGCGAGCATGGCGGCGACGGCATTCTTCACGTCGCCCTCGTCGGAATGGGCGGCCCGGACGGCCTTCTTGAGATAGGTCACGGTCATGGCAATGCTCACATCTTGCCCTTCCAGGGCACAATCCGGCGCTCGATCCAGCGCATCAGCATGTCGAAGAGGTAGGCGATCGCCGCGATCACCACGATGCCCATGATGACGGTGGAGGTCTGCAGGAACTGGCTGGCGGAGAGCACCATGTAGCCGAGCCCCTCGGTCGCGGCGATCATCTCGGCCGCCACCAGCGTGGTCCAGCCGAAGCCGATGCCGATCCGCATCGCGGTGAGGATCTCCGGCAGCGAGGCTGGAAGAATAACGTAGCGCAGCACTTTCCAGCGCGAGGCACCGAAGGAATAGGCGGCGTGGATCTGCTCGATCGCCGCCGATTTCACCCCCGCCCGCGCGCCGAGCGCCACCGGGGCGAACACGCTGAGGAAGATGAGCAGCACCTTGGAGAGTTCGCCGATGCCGAACCAGATGATCATCAGCGGCAGATAGGCCAGCGGCGGGATCGGCCGGTAGAACTCGATCGGCGGATCGAGAATGCCGCGCATGGCCGGGCTCATGCCCATGGCGAGCCCGAGCGGAATGCCTATGGCGCAGGCGAGCAGGAACGCGCCGAACACCCGCGCGGCGGAAATCGCGATGTGCTGCCAGAAGGGCGTGTTGGTGAAGCCGTCGCGGGCGACGTCGAGAAACTTCTGAACCACCGCGCCCGGCGAGGGCAGGAACAGCGGCTTGATCCAGCCCATTTCGGTGACCAGCCACCAGACGAAGAGGAGCAGGCCGATGGACAGAAGCGACAGCCACAGCGTGTCGCCATCGCCCGGCACGCCATAGGCCTGGCCGGGCTTGACCGAGCGGCCCCGCGCCAGCGCCGCCAGCCGGGATGACAGCCGCGGGCGCGGCTTTTGTTCGACGGGGCTGATGTGATCGAGGGGGCTCATGCGGCGGCTTCCTCGTCGGCGAAGATGATGCCCAGCACCTCTTCGCGAAGGGCGATGAATTCCGGAGAAGCCTTGACCTCGCGCGCGGAGGCGCCATCGAGGAAGCGCCGGGAGAATGGCAGCTCGAAGCGATGGGCGATGCGCCCCGGGCGCGGCGACATGACGATGAGCCGCGTGCCCATGAACAGCGCCTCTTCCACATCATGGGTGATGAAGAACACCGCCTTGCCGGTGCTGTTCCACACCCGCAGGATCAGCTGCTGCGCCTTCTCGCGGGTGAGCGCGTCGAGTGCCCCCAGCGGCTCGTCCATCAGCAGAAGGCGGGGATCGCAGGTGAGCGCCCGTGCGATACCCACACGCTGCTGCATGCCGCCGGAGAGCTGATAGACCGGCGAGTTCTGGAAGCCGTCCAGCCCCAGTAGCGCGATGTATTTTTCCGCCGTGGCGAGGCGCTCGCGCAGCGGCACGTCCTGCATCTTCAGGCCGAACGCCACATTGTCGCGCACATTGAGCCACGGCATCAGCGCGTGCTTCTGGAACACCACCGAACGGTCGGCGCCCGGCCCGGTGACGGCGGCGCCGTCGAGACGGATGGTGCCGGAGCTGGGTGAGAGAAAGCCCGCCAGCAGGTTGAGAAGGGTCGACTTGCCACAGCCCGACGCGCCGAGAGCGACAACGAAATCGTTGCGGTCCATGGTCAGGCCGATCTTGCGCAGCGCCTCGACCGGCGGTCGACCATTGGCGGCGGGATAGACGACGGACACGTCGTCGACGATGAGCACCATTGCATGTCCTCCAGAACGCCGGGCAGGCCACTTGCCCGCCCACCCGGCGTCGAGATGGGGAGCCTTACTTGGCCGTGGCGGCCTTGGCGATGGCGGTGTTCACGAACGGCGCATAGCTCTTCGCCACCTTCTCGATGCGGCCGGCGCTCTTGAGGAACTCGGCGGTGGACTTGAGCGTCGCCGGGGCGCTGCCGAGCCATTTGTCGCTGAGCTGCTCAACCAGTGGCACGAAGGTGTAGCCCTTCATCGAGTCCGGGATTTCCTCGGGCGAGGCGCCGGTCATCTTGGCGATGGTGAGCACCTGCGGGCTGGTCGCGGTCCAGGCGGCCGGGTTGGCGAGATAGGCGGCGTTGGCCTCGTCGGCCACCTTGGCGAAGGCGGCCATCTGCTTGAGGTTCTTGGCGGCGAACTCCTTGTCGACCACCCAGCCATCGAAGGTCGGGAAACCCCAGCTGGCGGTGGTGTCGGCGCCGAGAATGCGCTTGCCGGTCTTGATGATCCGGCTCTGTGCCGGCTCCCAGATAAAGGCGGCGTCGATGGCGCCCTGCTCCCAGGCGGCGGCGATCTGGTCTGGCGGCATGCCCATAATCGTGACCTCGCTCACCGGCACCTTCTCATGCTGCAGCGCGCCCATCAGCGAGAAGTGGGCGGTGGAGCCGATCGGCACGGCGACGCGCTTGCCCTTCAGGTCGGCGACGCTGGTGATGCCCGAGCCGTCGCGAGCGATCAGGCTCTCGGCCTGGCCGATGACGATGGCGAGCATGAACATCTGGATGTCCACGCCCTGGCTCATGGCGATGGTCATCGGCGAGGAGCCGAGTTCCGACACCTTCACGTCGCCGGAGGCCATGGCGGCGATGATTTCGGCGCCGGACGCGAATTTGCGCCATTCGATCTCCCAGCCCGTGGCCTTCTCGAACAGGCCCTCGGCGCGGGCCACCTGCATCGGCGTCGGATTGCCGAAATGGCCGATGACGATCTTCTCCGCAAAGGCGGAGCCGGCGGAAAGAATGAGGGCGACGGTGCCCGCCATCAGGCCCCGCATGGTCTTGCTCATGTCACTTAACTCCTCTGTCAGGTCGGTCGTGGTGGCCGGGCCTTCTGTGGGCCCGTGAATTCAAGCGTCCCGCGCGAGCGAGAAATCAACGATGGCGCCCACCAGCACATCCAGCGTGTCGAAGGCTTTTGCGCCCTCTTCAGCACTGTCGGCCAGGAGCGAGAACTCGGTGCAGGCGATCATCTGCGTGGCGACGCCCGCCGCCAGCAGCTGCGCCGAAGCGCGCCGGAAGATGTCGCGGGAACCGGCATCGACGCCCCCGGCCTTGATGCGACGGATGGCGCCGAGCAGCGCCGCCTCGTCGTCGGGGTAGACCGCCGTCAGCCCTGCCTGCGCCATGCTGCCGTCGAACAGGCCGATGCGGCGCAGCGCGGGGGAGGCGATCACGCCGACGCGCCCGCCGGTGCCGGTGAGGCGCGCGGCATGGGCGACCGAAAGTGCCACCATGTCGAGGAGGGGAATGCCCACCGCCGCCGTGATCGCCGGGGCGAAATGGTGCGCCGTGTTGCAGGGCATGGCCAGCGCCTCGACGCCCGCCGCTTCCAGCCGCCGCGCCATGGCGACCAGCACCGGCGCGGGATCCTCGCCGGTGCCCTCGATCAGCCGGGCGATGCGCGAGGGTACTTGCGGGTTCTGGTCGACGATCAGCGGGACATGGTCGCGGTCATCCGCTGCCGGTACGGCGGCGATGACCCGGCTCATAAGCAGGACCGTCGCCTGCGGCCCCATGCCGCCCAGTATGCCGACCCGGCGCGGCATCAGCGTGTGCCCTCCGCCAGCGTCTCATCCAGCGCACCGAGAATATGGGTGGCGATGAGATCGCAATCCTCCAGCAAGAAGGTGAGCGGGATCCGCATGTCGAACAGCGTGGCCAGCACGCGCTCGGTCTGCGGCAGCTCGTGCCGGGCGATGTAGCGCCACGAAGTATGCGCCGAGGTGAAGCCGACCGGCTCGGCCGCGCCGAACCATTTCAGCTCGACGCCGCGCCCCGCCGCCGCCGCGAGAAGGGCCGTACAGCCTCCGGCGGACAGCGCCGGCACCCGGAACTGGATGGAGGAGCCGACATAGCTTTCCTGCGGCGGGCGGGCCGGCATCTGCACCGCCGGATGCGCGGCAAGCAGCGACGCGAGATGGTCATGGCGCGCGTTCCAGCCGGCAAGGCTGTCTTCGATGCGCGCCAGCTGCGGGCGTAGCAGCGCCGCGCGCAGATTGTCCATGCGCGCCGACATGTTGGGCGTGTCGAGCCGCACCTGCGCGAACGCCTCGGCCGAGGGCGCGGCGCCGTGCCGCTCATAGAGCATGTAGGAGCCCGACAGCAGCACCGCCCTCGCCATCAGATCGGCATCGTCGGAGGTCAGCAGCCCGCCCTCGCCGGAATTCAGGTGTTTATAGGTCTGGGTGCTGAAGCAGGCGGCGAGGCCGAAGGCACCCGATCTCCGCCCGTTCCAGCGCGCGCCCATCGTATGGGCGCAATCCTCGATGACGCGCAGGCGGTGCGCGATCGCCAGGGCAGTTAGCTTGTCCATGTCGCAGATATGGCCGCGCATATGCGACAGCAGCAGCACAGTCGCGCCCGAGGCCGTGGCCTTGGAGCTGAGATCGTCGAGATCGATGACGAGATCGTCTGTCGTCTCCACCAGCACGGGCACCGCGCCAACCGCCGCGATCGCGCCGGGCACGGGAGCGAGGGTGAAGGCATTGGTAAGCACGCGCTCGCCCGGCATCACGCCCGCCGCGCGCAGCGCGATCTGCATCGCCTGCCCGCCGGAGGCCAGAGCGAGGCAATAGCGCGCGCCCTGCCAGCGGGCGAATTCCTCCTCCAGCCGGGCCGCTTCCGACACTTCGCCGGGCGCGACATTGTAGCGATGCAGCCGGCCGGAGCGCATCACCGCCTCGGCGGCGGCGATGGCGTCCTCGGGGAGTGGCAGCTGCTGGGTGAAACTGCCGGTGAAGCGGGGCGGTCGCATGGGTCAGGCCGTGGCGTGCGCGGGCTGTTCGTCGGCGAAATAGGCGTCATAGCCGAATAGCGCCGCCGAGCCGCCAGTGTGCAGGAAGACGATGCGTTCGCCCTTTTTGAAAATGCCCTTGCGGACATAGTCGATAAGGCCGGCCGCGCCTTTGCCGGAATAGACCGGATCGAGGAGGATTCCTTCCAGTTCGGCGAACAGGCGGATGGCCTCCAGCGTGTCGGCGCCGGGAATGCCATAGCCGCGGCCGACATAATTGCTGTCGGCCACCACATCCTCGCGCTGCACCACGCCGGGGCAGCCCAACTTCTCGGCGGTGCGCTCGGCAAGGGCGAAGACGTTCTCCTCCTGCTTCTGCTTGGGTGCACGCACGCCGATGCCGAGCAGCGGCACCTGGGCGTTGATGGCCTTGAGGCCTACGATCAGCCCCGCCTGCGTACCGGCGCTTCCGGTGGCGGTGACGATATGGTCGATGGCGAGACCGATATCATTGGCCTGATTGATCAGTTCCAGCGCGCAATTGGCATAACCGAGCGCACCTGTGGGGTTCGAGCCGCCGCCGGGGATCGTATAGACCTTGCGCCCCTCGCCCCGCAGGCGATCGGCGACCTTTTCCATCTCGGCGTTCATGTCGAGCCCGCCGGCCCGCGTCTCGGTCGTCGCGCCGTGCAGATGGTCGAGCAGCACATTGCCGTTGGTCTTGTAGTTGCGATCATTAGAGCCTGTCCGGTCTTCCAGCAGCAAGTGGCAGGCGAGGCCGAGCCGGGCGGCGAAGGCGGCGGTTTGGCGGGCATGGTTGGACTGGGTGGCGCCCTGCGTCATCACCACATCGGCACCCTGTGCCACGGCCTCGGCCATCAGGAATTCGAGCTTGCGGGTCTTGTTGCCGCCGGTGGAAAGCCCGGTGCAGTCGTCCCGCTTGATCCAGATCTCCGGACCTCCCAGTTCGCGGCTCAGACGATCGAGCCGCTCCAGCGGCGTGGGAAGATGCGCGAGGCGAATGCGGGGGAAGCGGGCGAAGTGCATGAAACAATCCTCAACTTGCGTATTTCGATGTTTGCAGATCATCTTCGGCACTTCAAATGCGAAATTATTCACATAAGATGCAAGTCATGCATATTAGGAGATGCTGATGCGGCTGGAGTGGCTGGAGGATATTCTCGCGGTTGCGGAGACAGGCTCCTTCAGCGAGGCGGCCGAGCGGCGGCGGCTGACGCAATCGGCCTTCTCGCGCCGGGTGCAGCACATCGAGGACCATGTCGGGGTGGCGCTGTTCGACCGCTCGCGCAAGCCGGTTCAGCTGCGCCCGACCACCGCCGAACAGCGCGACCAGATCGCCCGGCTCGCCCGCACCCTGCGCCAGCTCACCGATGATCTGCGCCGGGGCGACCGCACCGCCGGCAACCGCCTGGTTCTCGCCAGCCAGCATGCCCTGACCGCCTCATGGGCGCCGCGCTTCATCGACACGATCCAGTCGGAGAATGCCGATATCTTCCTGAAGCTGAAATCGGCGAACCTCGATGAGTGCTTCGCCTTCCTGCTGTCGCGGCAGGCCGATATAGCCGTGGTGTATCGGCGCATCGGCGAGGAACACCCCATCGCGGCCAACTACATCGAGACGACGATCATCGGGCGCGACCGGCTGATCCCGGTCTTCGCCCGCGCCCATGGCGCGCGGCTCAACGCGCAGTTCGCGCAGGGCGAAGTGCCCTTCATCGCCTATCCCCCGGAAGTCTTCCTCGGCGAGGTGATGGACCAGATCGTGCTGCCCGCCATCCACGGCGCGAGCCATATGGTGCCCAAGGTGGAAACCGAGCTGACCCTCGCAGCGCTGGAACTCGCGGCGAACGGCATCGGCGTCGCCTGGGTGCCCGCGACGCTTGCCCGCGCGCGGATAGAGGCGGGTGATCTTGCCGATCTCTCGGCCGGCCTGCCCTATTGCGATCTCGACGTCACGGCGGTGCGACTGGCCAACCAGGCCACGCCCGTCGAGGCCACGGTCTGGGAACAATTGTCCCGCATGGATGCGCCGCCCGGGGCGACGGCGGACGAGCCCGACATCGACTGACGGGTTGGGTGGCTCATCGCGGCCCGGCCCGCATGGCCTCGCCCCGGCCTTTGTCCGCGCGCAGCCGGGCCCGCCAGGCCCCGGTCTCGACCATGCCGGCGATGACGTCGGCCATCACCTTCGCCACCGCGTCGCTGCCGCGTGGATTCATGGTGCGCGGCGATACCACCACCGACAGGCGCCAGGAGGGCGTCGGGTCAAGGATGGGAACGGCGACCATCTCGCCACGCCGCATCTCGTCGACGAAGGCGAAATGCGGCATGACCGCCAGCGCCCGGCCCTGCTGCACCAGCTGGGCGATCGCCGGCAGGCTGTCGCAATCCATCGCCACCGCCTTGATGTCGTGGCGGGCGGCGAACTGCTCGATCACGGTGCGCAACACATTGGGCGCACCCGGCAGGACGATGGGGTGCTCGAACACGGCGCGAAGCGTCACCCCGTCGCCGGCGGCGAGCGCATGGCCCGGCGGCACGAAAAGCATCAATTCCTCGACCATCATCTCGGTCCAGGCGACGTTCTCGAAGGCCCGGCGGTCATAGAGCAGGGCGACATCGAGCCGGCCCATCTGCAGGAACTCGTCGAGATAGCCGGTCATCGCCTCCACCACGCGCAAGGTGATCCTGGGCTGGCGCTCGGCCATGGTGGTGATCAAGGGGATGGACAGGCCGCGACAGGCCGAGGTCGGCAACCCAACCGCGACGCGGCCCGAGGGATAGACCGATTGCGAGCGCACCACATCCCTGACGCGCTCGACCTCCTCCAGGATGCGGCGGGCATGGTCGTAGAGCTGCTGGCCCATCTCGGTCGGGGTCACGCCGCGCGCGTGGCGCAGGAAAAGTTCGACGCCCAGTTCCTCTTCTAGGTTCTTCACCTGCTGGCTCAGTGAGGGCTGGGCGATCCGCAACATCTCGGCGGCGCGGGAGAAATTGCCGCTTTCCGTGATCTGCACGAAGTATTTCAGCTGGCGAAGATCCATGAACCACCTTTCACACGCCTGAACTCTGCGTGCCATCACCCAAATGTCAAACTGATGAACAAACGATCATTTGCATAATCTATAGGCATCATATTCTTGATAATTCAATAAATCCCGATAGTTATATCGCTCAATCAGCCATTGCGATTGCCTATAAATGGATGCAATAGGCTTAGCCTATATTGGTGATTGGAAAATCATCTTTGTCGAACGCCGCCGCTTATCTCTAGCCTCTCCTCTCGTCGAGCCACGGGAAGCTCCCCCCGCGACCCGTGGCGTCGGGAGATACGGCATGCCTTCAGCACGAATTCTGCGCTGCCAGTGGCTGGCGGTGGCGGCAGCGCTTGGCCTTTCGACCGGATGGCCATCGCGAGGCGCGCGCCGGACGTCGTGGTCGCGGCGGTGACGGCCGGAATCGCGGCGACGGCCTGCTGGTCAGGCGCCAGAGCTGCGGCCGAACTCTGGCCGGTCCAATGCCGTTTCCGTCAACCTCGTCGCTCCCCACCTCCGCCGCCCTTCCCGCTCCGCGAGCCACATCATGAGGAACACGTCATGAGCACTCACGAGACCTTCATGCGCCGTGCCATCGAGATCAGCCGCGACAAGATGCGGGCGGACGGGGCGGCACCGTTTGGCTGCGTCATCGTCAAGGATGGAGTGATCGTCGGCGAGGGCGTGAACAACGTCGTCAACAACCACGACGCCACCTCGCATGGCGAGGTCGAGGCGATCCGCGATGCCGGGCGGAACCTCAAGAGCTGGGACCTCAGCGGCTGCGATCTCTACACGACCTGCGAGCCCTGCGAGATGTGCGTCGCCTCGATGTTCTGGGCGCGGATCAGCCGGCTCTATTACGCCAACACGCTGAAGGACTGCGCCGATATCGGCTTCAAGCTGGAACCGCTGACCACCATGGTCCGCAGCGAGCTTCACGCGCGCACTCTCCCCGCCGAACGACTCCTTCCCGCCGAGGCCCGCGACGTCCTCGACGAATGGGCAGCCTCACCCGGCTTCAGCCCGTTTCAGTGAGTGCCGGCCCGATCAAAACGACCTTCCCGATGGAGACGACGACATGAACGAGTTCGACGGCCCGATCACCGATTTCCGGGCGCTGCTGCACCCGACGAACCGCCGCCGGCTGCTCCAGGGCGCCAGCCTGCTCGCCGGCGCCGCCGCGCTTGGCGTGACCGCCACCGCCCCCGAGCCGGCCTATGCCCAGGACAAGGTGCTGAACCTGCTCTCCTGGCCCGGCCATGCCGATCCGGCCGTGGTCAAGCCGTTCGAGGACAAGTACGGCGTGAAGGTGGTCGCCAAGGAATATGTCGGCGGCGAGCCCATGCTGGCGCTGATGAACCAGTCGCCTCCCGGTTCCTTCGACGTGGTGCTGGCGGATGCCGAATATATCCACATGCTGAAGGAAGGCGGTTTCATCGACAAGATGAACCCGGCCGATTACCCGCTCGCCGATTACTGGCCGGAGTTCCAGAAGTTCGAGCCGCACTGGGTCGGCGACGATCTCTATTCGGTGCTGATCCGTTTCGGCTATCTCGGCATCGCCTACCGCACCGACGTGCTCTCGGATGCCGACGTGAAGTCCTACAAGGCGCTGTGGGACCCCAAGATCAAGGGCAAGCTCGGCTTCTTCGACTGGTACCTGCCCACCATGGGCTGCCTCAGCCTCTATGACGGCAACAAGCCGCCCTTCGACATTTCCGACGCCGCCTTCGGCAAGCTGAAGGAAACGCTGTTCTCGCTCAAGCCGCAGACCGCCGGCTTCTACTCCATGGCCGACCAGTTCTCCATGCTGACCAACGGCACCGCCGCCGCCATTCCCGGCGTCGGCGACTGGGTCGTGCTGCTGCTGCAGAAGAGCGGCGTGCCGGTTTCGGCCACCGTGCCGGACGAGGGCGGCATCCAGTGGACCGAGTCGATGTCCATCGTCTCCTCCTCCACCAAGAAGGACCTCGCCAAGGCCTTCATCCAGTACATGTCCTCGCCGGAAGGCCAGGTGCGCTCCTCGATCATGCCGGCCTACTGGGCCTCGATCCCCAACAAGAAGGGCTGGGAGCTGCTGAACAAGGATCACCAGGCCGAGGCCAAGGCGCTGCGCCACACCTTCGACGCCCGCAATGTCATGGACGAGTACAAGGACGGCAAGATCTACATCCGCAAAACGCCGGTGAAGCAGACCATCGAGCAGTGGAACGACGTCTGGTCCGAATTCAAGTCGATGTAGCCCGCGCGCCATCCGGCAGGCGGCCCCGCGTCGCCTGCCGGTGATCGTCCGCGGTGACCGCCCGCCTCGTCTCTCCGTACCTGACCCGAAGGCTTCATGAGCGAACCTTTGCCCGCGCCGGCCACCGGACCTACTCCCCTCAAAGCCACGTCGCGACGCGCCACGGGGGCACGCTTTGCCGTGTTCTGGGGCGCGCCGCCGGTGCTTTGGCAGGCCGCGTTCTTCCTGGTGCCGCTCGGCTTCCTGGTCGCCATGACGTTCTGGTCGGTGAAGAGTTTCCGCCTGACGCCCGACGCGACGCTGGCCAACTGGACGTTCATCCTCAACGCCGGCTTCTTCCGCAACGCCTATGTCTACACCTTCTGGCTCTCGGCCCTGACGGCGTTGATCGCCAGCGTGGCGGCCTTCCCGGCCGCCTATACGCTCGCCTACAAGGTCAGCCCGGCGACGCGGCGCTTCATGATCTTCATGCTGGTGGTGCCGTTCTTCACCAGCTATCCCGTCCGGATCTATTCCACCCAGATCTTCTTCAGCCCGCAGGGTATCATCAACACCGTGCTGGTGCCGCTTGGGCTCGGGCCGCTGCAGGTGCTGAACACCCCGACCGGCACGGTGGTGGGCTATCTCGTGCTCACTTTGCCGCTGGTGGTGCTGCTGCAGACCTTCGCCCTCGCCAATGTGCCGCGCATCCTGATCGAAGCGGCGCATAATCTCGGCTGCGGCCGGCTGCGCACCATAGGGACGGTGATCATCCCCTCGGCCCGCATCGGGCTGATCGTCGCCGGCACCTTCGCCTTCGTACTGGCCTTTGGCGACTATGTGGCACCGACCTATCTCGGCGGCTCCAGGCCGCCCACGCTCAGCATCCTCATCGCCGACCAGGTGAAATCCGGAAACAACTGGCCGCGCGCCTCGGTGGTGGCGGTGATGATGATCATGACGTTGATGGTGGTGATGCTGGTCATGATCGGCCTCGCCTATGGCCGGCGGAAGGAAAGGGCATGAGCATGGCCGCGCTCCGCCGCCTCCTTCTGGTCGCCTATACGGTCCTGGTGTTCGCGTTCATCTTCGCGCCCATCGTCTCGACCATCGTGTTCTCGTTCAATGCCGACCGCTTCCCCAGCCTGCCCTGGGGCGGGTTCAGCCTGCAATGGTATGAGGCGATCTTCGCCGACGCGACGATCCAGCGCGGGCTAATCAACAGCCTGATCGTCGCTGGCGTCACCTGCGTCATCGCCACCTTCCTCGGCTTCTCCGCCGCCTATATCGACTATCGCTACCGTTTCCTCGGCAAGTCGGTCTATCTCGCCCTGGCCGCCCTGCCGCCGACCGTGCCGGTGGTCATTCTCGGCGTGGCATTGCTCACCTTCGAGGGGCGGGTCGGCCTGTCGGGGACGCTCCAGGGCATCATCGTCGGCCATGTGGTGCTGAGCACGCCCTTCGCCATGGCGCTGGTGCGGATGCGGCTCGCCGATCTCGACCCCGACATCGAGCGCGCGGCGTGGAATCTCGGCGCCTCGCCTTGGGCCACCATGTTCGGCGTGATCGTGCCGTTCTGCACGCCCGCGATACTCGCCGCGATCTTCCTCACCGCCGCCGTCTCCTTCGACGAGTTCATGATCGCCTGGTTCGTCTCGGGCGTGAACGAGACGCTGCCGGTGCGCGTGCTTGCCATGCTGCAGGGGCAGGTCAGCCCGCGCATCAACGCCATCGGTGCCATCGTCTTCGGCGTCAGCATCACCCTCGTCGTGCTCGCCCAATTGCTGCTCGGACGCATGTCCGGCCGCGCCGCCCGGAAGAAAGGATGACGCGCATGGCCACTCCCATGATCGAGCTCGACCGTGTCGCCAAGCATTATGGCAACCACGCCGCCGTGGCCGAAGTCTCCTTCACCATCGACAAGGGCGAGTTCATCGCGCTGATGGGCCCCTCCGGCTGCGGTAAAACCACGACGCTGCGGATGATCGCCGGCCTCGACCAGCCGACCTCGGGCGAAATCCGCCTCTGGGGCCGGCGCCTCAACGAGGACGCGCCCTGGGAGCGCGACGCGCCGCTGGTGTGGCAGAGCTACGCGCTGTTCCCCTTCCTCTCCGTGCGCAAGAACGTCGAATTCGGCCTCAAGCAGCGCCGCCTGCCGGCGCCCGAGCGCCGCAAGAAGGCGGAAGAGTGGATGGAGCGGCTCGGCATTGCCGGCTTTGCCGAGCGCGGCGTCGACCAACTCTCCGGCGGCCAGCGCCAGCGCGTCGCACTCGCCCGAGCGCTGGCGCTGGAGCCGGAAATGCTGCTGCTCGACGAGCCGCTTTCCGCGCTCGACCCGCATCTGCGGGTGCGGATGCAGTCGGAGCTGGTGCGGCTGCACCGTGAGCTGGGCATCACTTTCATCTGCGTCACCCACAGCCATTCCGAAGCCTTCGCCATGGCCGACCGGGTGGTGATCATGAATGAGGGGCGCATCCAGCAGATCGGCGCGCCGCGCGAGATCCACCGCCGCGCCGCCAACCGATTTGTCGCCGAATTCGTCGGCGGCAACAACATCTTCACCGGCACGGCGCGCGTCGAGGACGATGGCTCGATCGCCCTCGCCGGCCCAGTTGGGACGGTTCATGCGCCTTCCCCCCTGGAGGGCGGCATCGTCACCGGCGCCGCCGCCACGCTGGTGGTTCCCGCCGACCGGATCGAACTCGCGGCCGCGGGCACCGGCTGCGGCAATGAGGTGGCGGCGCGCGTCGTCACGGTGGAATTCGTCGGCTCCACCGTTACCGTCTTCCTGGAGACCGAAGGCGGCGGCGAGCTGCACGCCCAGCGCTCCCTGCACGAGATGGAGAACACCCCGCTGGCGGTCGGCCAGCCGGTGGTCGCCCGCTGGTCGCCGCAACAGGGGTTCTTTCTACCCGCGTGAATTCTGCCTGCCTGATTTATGGAGTGAATGCGATGTCGACCTTCATCCGCGGGGCCACGGTGCTCGCCATGGGCGGCCCGAACGGCAGCACACCCTTCCTTGGCGACGTGCATGTCGAGGGCGACCGCATCAAGGCCATCGGCGCGGGCCTGCCAGTGCCGGAAGGCGCCACGGTCATCGACGGCACGGGCAAACTGGTGATGCCCGGCCTCATCAACGCGCATCTGCATTCCGGCGAAGCGCTGTTCAAGAGCCGCTACGACAACCTGCCGCTCGAATTGTGGATGCTCTACGCCTACCCGATCCTCGGCGCCAAGGCGCTGAGCGAACGCATGATCTATCTGCGCAGCATGGTGGTCGCCATCGAATCGCTGAAGACCGGCGTCACCTGCCTGACCGACGACATCTTCGAGGCGCCGCGCCAGACGCTCGCCCAGCTGGGCGCGGCGGTATCGGCCTATGACGATGCCGGCATCCGCGCCACCGTCTCCGGCCATGTGATGGACCGCGACTTCCTCGATTCCATACCGTTCTCGCGCGAGCATGTGTCGGCGGAGCTGCAGGCGGAAGTCGCCAAGCTCACCCCGCCGACAACGGATGAATATCTCGCCTTTGCCAAGGAGGCCTACGCCCAGTTCCATAACCGCTCGGGGCGCATCCGCTTCATGCTGGCGCCTTCCGCCCCACAGCGCTGCACGCCGGAGCTGATGCAGGCGGTGAACGCGCTGGCGCTGGAATGGAAGGTGCCGTTCCACACCCATATCGTGGAGACCAAGGTGCAGGGCGTCACCGGCCCGGCGATGTATGGCAAGTCGCTGATGCGCTACATGGCCGATCTCGGCCTGATGCACCCCGGCACGACCATCGCGCACTCCGTGTGGGTGAGCGAGGACGATATTGCCCTGATGGGCGAGGCCGGTGTCTCGGTGGTGCACAACACCATCTCCAACCAGAAGCTCGGCGCCGGCGTCGCGCCGGTGCGGCAGTTGCTCAGCGCCGGGGTCAATGTCGCGCTCGGCTCGGACGGCATCTCCACCAACGACACGCCGCGCATGTTCGACGTGATGCATGCCTGCGGCCTGATCCACAAGGTGACGACGCCCGACTACACCCAGTGGCTCAGCTCCGCCGAGGTGCTGCACGCCTGCACGCTGGCGGGGGCGAAAAGCGCCCTGATCGGCCACGAGACCGGCTCGCTGGAAGCGGGCAAAAAGGCCGACCTGCTGGTGATCAATCTCGACACGGTGTGCTTCACCCCGCTCCACGACATCCTCAACCACCTCGTCTACAGCGAGAACGGCTCGTCCATCGGGAAGGTGATGGTGAATGGCGAGATCGTGGTCGAGAACGGCCAACTGACCAGGATCGACGAGAAGGCGCTACTGGCCGAGCTGCGGTCGCTGATGCCGGCCTTCAACGACTATCACTCCGGCGTCGAGGCGGCGAACCGCGCCTTCGCCCCGGCTTTTGATGCCATCCACCGCCGCTGCAACCAGGTCGATCTCGGCATTCACCGCCTGGTCGGCACCAGCGACATGTGGCCTGCCTGACCCCCGACGGAGCCCCCGCCATGAGCACCCCCACCGTCCGCATCGCCGACATGACCTGGTATGAATTCGCCGACCGGATGAAGGAAGACCCCATCGTCTTCCTGCCCACCGGCTCGGTGGAGCAGCACGGCCCGCATCTGCCGCTGCTGACCGACGTGATCCTGCCCGTCACGGTGGCCGAGGCGGTGGCGGCGGAAATCGGCGGCATGGTCGCCCCGGCGGTGAGCTATGGCTACAAGTCGCAGCCGAAATCCGGCGGTGGCAACCATTTCCCCGGCACGCTGAGCTTAGACGCCAGCGTGTTCATCGCTCTCGTGCGCAACATCGTCAACGAACTCGTCCGCCATGGCGCGCGCAAGATCGTGCTGTTCGACGGGCATATGGAGAATGCGTGGTTCCTGGTGGAAGCCGCCGACCTCGCCCTGCGCGATCAGGCGATGCTGGGCCGGACCGACGTGAAGATCGTCAAGCTCGGCTATTGGGATTTCATCAACAAGACGACCGAGGCGGTGCTCTTCCCCGACGGCTTCCCCAGCTGGGAACTGGAACATGCCGCCGTCATGGAAACCTCGATCATGCTGCATGTGCGACCCGATCTGGTCCGGCAGGACAAGATCCCCGACGACCCCGCCGCCGACTTCCCGCCCTATGACGTCTATCCCTTCGACACCCGCCCCATTCCGCCGACCGGCGTGCTGTCCTCGGCGAAGTCCGCCTCAGCGGAAAAGGGCGCGGCCGTGCTGACTCAGGTGGTGCCGGACATCGCAGCGAGCCTGCGGGCGGCCTTCGGCGCGTCATCGGATTAAGCCGAGCGCCGTGACGGGCAGATGACCCACCCGACGCCGGGCGACGGCATGGCCCAGAGCCGCCCCTGGCCGAGAGCTTCGAGCGCATCCATCGGGCCAATCTCGTCCGCATGGGCGTGCTGCCACCGGAAATCGCCGAAGGGGTGGACCGTATCACGCTCGGCATTGGCGGCATGGAGCGCCTGTCGCTCCCCATCCCCCTGGCCGACCTCGCGCCGCGCCAACACGTCCCGATGCTTCTCCACCGGCGGACGGAACCGGCCTCGGCTTCGCGCCTTGCTGCGCGTCGATACCCTCGTCGAGATGGGCTATCTGAAGGCGGGCGGCATCCCGCCCTATGTCGCACGCAGGCTCTGGGCAAGGGTCGGCTCAGCGGTCTGACCGACGGCGGGCTCGTGGTTTCCGGAACATCGAGCAACGGCCATCTTCCGGCAGCCGCACCGGCTAGGCAAAGCCAGAAGCGGCGCTGCCGCCGAAACTCGTAGCGACGCTCTCAGTTCCGCTTCGCCTTGATGTCGCGCAGAACTTCGCGGGCGGCGTTGAAGCCCGGAATGCCGGAGACGCCGCCGCCGGGATGCATCGAGGAACCGCAGATATAGAGCCCCTTCACCGGCGTGCGGTAATCGGCATAGCCCGAGACCGGGCGCTGGAAGAACAGCTGGTCGGTCGAGAGCTCGCCATGGAAGATGTGGCCCTGCGGCAGGTTGACGATGTTCTCAATGTCAGGCGCGACGAGCAGCTGCGCCTCGATAACGTCATCGCGGAAGCCGGGGGCATAGTCCTCGATCGTGTCGAACACCGTCTTGCGGAAGTTCTCTTTCTCGCTAGCCCAGTTGCCCCCCTTCAACGTGTAGGGCGCGTGGCCGCCGAACAGGTTGACCACGTGCTTGCCCGGAGGCGCCAGCGTCGTGTCGACCATGGTCGGCACGACAGGCGTGATGAAGGGCCGGGACGAGTACCACCCATGCTTGGCCTCGTCATAGGCGCGTTCGAGATAGTCGATGTCGGGCGCGATGTGCATGTAAGTGGGGTAGTCGAAGCTGCCGAGCGTCCCCTCGCGCCGCACCCGGTCCAGAATGCGGTATTGCGGCGGGCGCTCGCAGGCGATGTTCATCTTGAAGGCGGTCGAGAAGGTCCGGTAGCCCTTTATCTCCCGCACCACCTCCTCCGGCAGGTGCCGTTCGCCGACAAGGTTGAGATAGAGGGTCTTGGCGTCGGCGTTGGAGATGATGGTCTTCGCCGCGTAGGTCTCGCCGGTCGTGGTCGACACCGCCGTCGCGCGGCCGTTCTGGATGCGCACTTCCTTGATCGGCGCGCCGGTGACGATGTCGACACCCTTCTCGCGCGCCGAGGCCGCCAGCGCCTGCGTGATCGACCCCATGCCGCCCTTGATGAAGCCCCAGCCGCCGGCGCCCTCATGCTCGCCCATGATGTGGTGCATAATGACATAGGCCGAGCCCGGGGTTTTCGGCCCGGCAAAGGTGCCGATCGAGGCGTAATAGGCCAGCACCGCCATGATGCGGTCGTCGTCGAACCATTCGCGCAGGAAGTCGTAGGCACTCATCGTCAGCATGTCGACGATGCGGTACATCTTCCGCCCGATCTTGCGATGGCGCCACAGAAGCGAGGCGCCATCCTTGAAGGTGCGCCAGTCGCGCTTGGTCGGGTCGACCGGGGTCTCCCACAGCAGCTTGCGCACGATGTTGGCCGCCTCATTCAGATAGCGGTCGAATTCGGGATAGATGTCGGCATCGTGCTGGGAGAAGCGGGCGAAGCTCGCCTGCGACTTGGCGATATTGTCGGAGAACAGGATGTAGTCCTCCCCGTCCAGCGGAGAGACCATGTCCGAGCAGGGCAGAACTTCGAGCCCGTGCTTTTTGAGCTCCAGCTCGCGAATGATGCGCGGGTGAAGAAGGCTCATCAGATAGGAGAAGATTGAAGCCCGGAAGCCCGGTGCGATCTCCTCCGTAACCGCAGCGCCACCCAAAACGTCGCGTCGCTCCAGCACCAGCACTCTCTGCCCCGCCTTGGCGAGATAGTTCGCGCAGACGAGCCCGTTATGCCCCGCCCCGATGATGATCGCGTCGTAAACCTTGCCTACGGTGATGTCGGCACTCATCGCTTCACCTCAACCTGACTGATCACGGCCCGACGGACGGCACGCACTATTCGGCAGCGACACCGCGGAGCGGCGCCTTCGGTTCGAGCCCGTCGCGGCACATGTTCTGGAAGGCCTTCACCGCGTATTCGTATTTCGGCGAGAGCGGACCGCGCGTGTAGATGCCGGCCTCGAGGTTGCGCTGCACGCCGGTGATGATGTCGAGATCCTCGGTGACGATCTGCGCCGACCACTCGGCCGACTGGCGGTTCGCCTCCGCCTTGTCAGGCGAAACGTCGTTGAAGAAATACCAGTTGATGTGCCGGATACGCCCCGGCCCCAGCGGCTCGACGGTGGCGATGGAGGAGCCCCAGTCGTAGAGGTTCAGCATGAGGAAGGGGAAACGATAGAAATAAAGCCCCCGCGTCAGCCCGCCATCGCGCTTGGGCGCGTGCAGGTGGAAGAACTTGTCCTTCGGATAGGTGTCGATCCGGTAATTGTCGATATCCATCGACTGGCACAAGCCCGGATGCATGGTCCGGCAGTGGTAGCATTCGAGATAGTTCTCGCCATAGACTTTCCAGTCGACAGCGCAGTCGCGGTCTTTCGACATGAAATAATGCTGCTGCTCCAGCGGATAGTCCGCCGCCATGTCGTGGATCGGGCCAAGCCATTCGATGAGGCTCTCCCCGCCGCGTTCGAGGCGCAGGAAGATGAGGCCGCGCCATTCCTCGGCATCGATGGCATAGAGCCCCCACGCCTTCGGGTCGAAGCTGATGCCCTCGCCGAAATCCACCGCCTTGTTCAGGGCGCCGTCACGGGTGAAGCTCCAGCTGTGATAGGGGCAGACCACCAGCTTGCCGCAGTGGCCTTCCTCCTTCTCCAATAGCTGCGCGCCGCGATGGCGGCAGACATTGTGGAACGCGCGGACCACACCCTCATCGTCGCGGATGACGAAGACGGGAAAGCCCGCCAGCGTGCCAGAGACATAGTCGCCCGGCTGCTTCAGCCGTTCCGACCAGGTGAAAAGCATCCAGTTGCGGGCGAAGATCTCCTTGCGCTCACGCTGGTAAAGGGCCGGATCGCAATAGTCGCTGGCCGGCAGGGTCCAATCGAACATGCCGCTGCTGGCGGCGTAGGTTTCGGCGCTCATGTGCGGTTCTCCCGGGCTTTCGGATCTTGCTGATCCATTCAAGGCTTCAAGTGCGATAGGAGGGATCGATCTCGTCCAGCATGCGCAGATGCGCGTCCCATTCGAGCTGAAGGTCGCCATCGTCGAAATTCATCTGGTCGTACTGCGCGCCGACCTTCTCGCAGACCTCGCGCGGCGGCAGCACGATCTCGCGACCCATGGAGAGGGTCGCCACTTGCACCTCGCAGGCGCGCTCCAGATAGAACATCAGGTTGAACGCCTCGGCCACGGTGCGCCCAACGGTCAGCAGGCCGTGATTGCGTAGCAGCAGGCCGCAATAGGAGCCGAGATCGGCGATGATGCGCTCGCGCTCGTCGAGATCGAGCGCGATGCCCTCATAGTCATGCAGGCCCAACCGGCCATAGAATTGCAGCGCAATCTGGTTGAGCGGCAGCAGGCCTTCTTTTAGCGAGGCCACCGCCATGCCGGCGCGGGTATGGGTGTGGATGACGCAGGCCGCGTCGTGCCGGGCCATGTGCACAGCGGAGTGGATGGTGAAGCCGGCCGGATTCACCCGGTGCGGACTGTCGCCGACCTTGTTGCCGTCCACGTCGATCTTCACCAGCGAGGAGGCGGTGATCTCCTCCCAGCGATGGCCATAGGGGTTGATGAGGAACCGCCCAGCCTCATCCGGCACCCGCACCGTGCAATGGGTGTAGATGAGATCGGTCATCCGGAAATGGGCGAGCAGGCGATAGCAGGCGGCGAGTTCTACCCGCTGCTGCCATTCGGCGGCGCTCATCTCAGGGCTCAGGCTGGCGACGGCCATGATGGCTCTCCTCATTTCGGTTCGGCAACGGCGCGCGCGGCGGCGGCCCAGTCCTCAAGCGCCCATTGGCGCAGTTGCAGGGCTTCTTGCGCGCGGTCCGACAATTCCTCGCCATGGGCATCGGTGATGGCGTAGTCACGGGGGCCTAGTTCGCACAGGAACAGGCAGTCGGCATCGGCGCCATGGCGCGTCTGCCACGAGGTGAATCCACGCCGCCACCAGTCACGGAACACGGCGACCCAGGGCTGGTGCTGCGGGAAATACAGCGGCAGCTGCACCTGGCAGCGATTGGCGACCCGGCCCTGGAAGGAATCCGAACGTTCCAGCAGCCGGCCCACCTGCGCTTGATAATCGGTGCTGATCGGCAGCATCATTTCGCGGTCGACAACATAATGTGACAGGTCGGCAGCGAGCCGCAGCTCGGGGATGGCATCCAGCAGCAGCAGCGTCGCGAACATGTCGTTGGTGATGCAGTTGCGGTGCGTCTCGAACTGCAGCGGCACGCCCTCCTCCCGCCCGACCCGCATCCACGCCTCGATGACAGGCACCATTTCCGCCACCGACAGCGGCATCACCTGGCCGATGACGATGACAAAGGGCGAGCCTATGTCCTTGGCGAGGTGCAGCGCCGGGCGCAGTTCCTCGATTGAGCGCGGAAAAGCTGTCAGCAGCCCGCCGAGCCCGGTGCGGGCGAATTCCGGCACGGTGCCGCGCGCCGCAGCAATGTCCATGGCGCCGAGATCGATCGCCATGCCATCGAAGCCCGCCGCCTTCACCGCGTCGAAGCGCTCGGTCACCGGCCGCTCCGGCGTGCCGGGGCGGCGCTGCTCGGTGGCCCAGAGCGACTGATAGACCTTGAGCGGCATGGCTCAGACCCGCTTGGTGGCGCGCGGGCCGACCGGTTCGAGGTCGGTGTCGTCCATGATCCAGATCTTGTCGTCGGGATAGTCCGCCTCGGTCCGCCCGTTCCAGAACGCCTTGATCACCGCCAGCTGGAAGCCGAGATAGGTCATGGAATGCGGCTTGCGGCCCTTCTCCACGAAGATGGTGCGGTGGAGGTCCGGCAGCCGGTGGAACGGCACGCCGGGGAAGGCGTGGTGGGCAGTGTGAAACTGCATGTTCCAGCACATCCAGCGCATCAGCGCATTGGTCCGCGTGGTGCGAGTGTTCTCGGTGATCTGGTCGACATGCGGCAGGCCGAGATGCTCGATCGTGTTCTGCAGCTGGTGCACCGGCTTCATGACCAGCATAGGCAGCAACCAGAGTTTGACCGCGATCCAGCTGCCCGTCGCCACCGACAGAACCGCGATCAGCGCATAGCCGGCCAGGTGCCAGCGCGCCTCGCGGATCACCTTCGGGTGCTGGTCTGTGGGAATATAGTGCTCGCTGACGATGCCGAGCGAAAAGCGAATGACGCGACGGATGCGGGTGTACCAATAGGTCGGGCCGAGCACCCAGAGCAGGTAGGACAGCATCGAGTAGCGCTCGCGGCCCAGTTCGCCGTCGCCTTCCCAGTCCTGGGTGTAGCGATGATGGGCGAAATGCTGGATCTGGTCGAAATCGCGCGGATAGATCAGCACGAAGCCGAACAGGCGGCCGAAGAATTCGTTCAGCCCCTTGGTCTTGAAGACCGTCGAATGGCTCATCTCATGCTGGCCGGCATAGAGAAAGTTGATCAGCATGCCGTGCGCGATGAACGCCGGCACCATCCATCCTGTGCCCCAGCTGAACCAGAGCGCCGTGCCGGTGATCGCCAGCGCACCGAAATGACTGCCGAGCTGGATGAAGCCGGAGACGTCCGATTTCAGGCTCAGTTCCTTGAGCCGGGCCGGACTGATCATATCCTTGCGGCCGAATACCTCGTCCATCTCACTCCTCCTCGAATTCGGGGCGGCGCTGGAACGCCATGCGGGCCAGCAGGATCACTAGGGTGACGACGATCAGCACCACCGAGATGGCAGCGATCGCGGGGTCGACATTGTCGCGAAGTCCCATCCACATCAGGCGCGGCAGGGTGATCGCGTCGACGCTGGTGATGAACAGCGTGACGCCGATCTCCTCCCAGGACAGGACGAAGACCAGCAGCGCCGCCGTCGCGACGCCGAAGGCAATGGTGGGCAGGATGACGTGGACGATGCGCTGAGCGACGCTGGCGCCCATGCCGCGGGCAGCGAGGTCGATGCGCCGGTCGACCTGCGCCAGCGCCACCAGCACCATCACCACGGCGAAGGGCACCGTCATCACCACATGGGCGAGGGTCACGCCGATCACGCTGTCGAAGCCGATGGAGTGAGACATTTGCGACATGCCGGTCAGCAGGAAATACAGCGTCATCGCCGAAACCACCGGCGGCACGATCATCGGCAGCAGCACGAAACCGACCAGCACCTGCGAGAAGCGCGGCTGCAGCATCCAGATGCCGAGCGCGAAGCTGGTCGCCAGCACCGTTGAGATGACGCTGGTGAACAGGCCGATGCGCGCACTGAGCAGGATGCCGCTCAGCCAGTCGGGGTTCTCGAACAGCGTGCGGTAATGCATCAGCGAGAGGCTGCCCTTGGGCAGCGTCAGCAGCCGCCCGGGCGTGAACGAGATCGGCACCACCGCCAGCAAGGGCAGCAGCAGAAAGATCCCGACCAGAAGGGCAAGGGCGACCGCGACGGGTCCGGGGCGCTGGATCCTCATCGCCCGCCTCCCATGAGGCCGAGCCGGGCGAAGCGCGCGAGCAGGCCCATCAGCGCCGCGACGATGACGACCAGCGCCACGCTGATCGCCGCGCCCAGCCCCCAGTCCGGGCTCTGGAACATGCGCAGATAGACCAGCTCGGCCACCATGATCGAGCGCCCGCCGCCGAGAATGGCCGGGGTGACGAAGAAGCCAAGGCTGAACACGAAGACGATCAGCGTCGCCCCGATCACGCCGGGCAGCGTCAGCGGCAGGAACACCGACCAGAAGATGCGCAGGCGCGAGGCGCCCATGCCGCGCGCGGCGAGCAGCATCCGCTCGTCCACCGTCCGCATCGCCGAGGCGAGCGGCAGCACCGCGAAGGGGATGAGCACATGCACCATGCCGGCGATCACGCTCGGCTCGTTGCGCACCAGTGCCAGCGGCCCGTCGGTGAGACCGAGCACCTGCAGTGAGGAGTTGACGATGCCGCGCGTCGACAGCAGCACCAGCCAGCCGAAGGCGCGCGTCAGCAGCGAGATCCAGAACGGCACGAAGATGCAGATCTCGATCAGGCGGCGCTGCAGCCGGGAGCCGCGCACCCAGACATAGGTCACCGCATAGGCGCAGGCGACCGCGATCACCGTCACGATGAGGCAGATGCGGAAGGTGCGCAGGAACACCGACTGCACCAGCGGATCGCCGACCAGCCGCTCATACTGGCCCAGGCCCGGCTCCGGCAGCGTGACGCTCCAGAGTGCCACGCCGAGAAACGGCACGGCATAGGCAAACGCCAGGAACAGCACCAGAGGTGCTGTCAGGGCGAGCGTCGGCCAGAGTGCCGAGGAACTGCGCATGGCTTCATCCGTCGAAGGGAACGCCCTTCCGCGCGCCGCGCGGAAGGGCGGGCGGCTCACGCCGAGATGACCCGGGTGAACTCGTCCAGCGCCGCGCCGTAATTGTCGGCGTACCAGGGCATGTCGAGCGCGACCTGGTTCTTCATGTTGGCGGGATCGACCGGGTTGTAGCGCTTCTGGTCGGCCGGGATCAGCGCGTCGGTCGCCGGGTTGGCCGGCCCCTGACCCAGCATCTCGAACATGATGAGCTGGCGCTCCGGCACGGAGGTCGAGGCGATGAACTTCATCGCATTCTCCCTGCCGCCGGGATTGTTCTTGATCACCGCCAGCGCGCCCGGCGACAGCAGGCCCTGGTTCCAGGTGAACTTGATCTGGCCGCCGGAATCCTTCTCGATCAGCGAGGCGCGGGTCGACCAGATCAGCCCCATCGAGGCGTCGCCGCTCAACATCAGTTGCTGGCTCTCCGCGCCGCCGCCCCAATAGGCCGCGACATCCGGTTTCAGCGCGGCGATCTTGGCATGGGCGCGCTTGAGATCGAGCGGGTAGAGCTTATCGGGCGCCACGCCGTCGGCCAGCAGCGCCGCCTCCCACATGCCCGCGCCCCATTTGTACATGGTGCGCTTGCCCGGAAACGTCTTCACATCGAAGAAATCGGCCATGGTCTTGGGCGGATTGGCACCATATTTCTCCGCGTCATAGGCGAGGACATAGGAGAAAAAATAGGTCGAGGCCGCGTATTCCCAGTCGAAGCCGGGACGCATCTTCGACTTGTCGACGACGCTGTAGTCGATCGGCTCGATCATGCCCTGCTTGCCGAGCGAGATCGCCGAGAACGGGTCGGCATCGACAATGTCCCAGGTCGGCTTGCCGCTCTTGAACTGGGCGGCGATGGCGCCCTCGGTCGGGCCGGTGCCGTCCTCCTTGACGATGATGCCAGTCGCCTTCTCGAAGGGCTGACCATAGGCCTTGTCATAGGCCTTCAGCGCGTCACCGCCCCAGTTGACCAGCACGAGCTGGCGCACCTGCGCCAGCGCCTCGGGCGTGCGCAGCAGCAGGGTTGCGCCGCCGAAGATCAGCGCGGCGAGCTGGGTGAAGCGGCGGCGGTCGATCTCGCCACGCGCGGCCTTCGCCGCGAGAATGTCGAGGCAGTCTTTCTGGAATGCGTCGTTCACGGCGTGCTCCTGCTGTTTTCAGCTTTGCTCTGGAAGAAGGAAGCCATTTTCGAAGGACCAGGTGACCCAGAAATCCTGCCCATGGGCGAGGATGCGGCCGGCCGCCTCGCTCGGAAGGGTGACGGTCAACGGGGTGCCGCTGCGGGTGGCGAAGGCAAGGCGCATCGCCGAGCCGAGATAGGTGGTACCGGCGAGCCGGGCGGGAACACCGTTGCCCTCCGCCGGCGGCTCGGCGCTGACCGACATGTGCTCGGGCCGCACCGCCAGCACGGCGCTGTCCTTGAGGTTCTCATGCCGCGGCGCGGTCAGGCGCACCTCCTCGAACATACCGCTGGTGCCGCGCGCGCAATGGCCGATGCCGCCGACCGGCAGCAGGTTTATCTCGCCGAGGAACTCGGCGACGAACCGGCTCATTGGCCGCTCATAGATGTCGCGCGGCGCCCCGACCTGAAGCAGCCGGCCATGGTTGAAGATGGCGATGCGCGAGGACAGCGACAGCGCCTCGCTCTGGTCATGGGTGACGAAGACGAAGGTGGTGCCGAACTCGCCATGCAGGCGCGCCACCTCCTCCTGCATGCGCCCGCGTAAGTGCTTGTCGAGCGCGGAAAAGGGCTCGTCGAGCAGCAACACCGGCGGCTCGAACACCAGCGCGCGCGCCAGCGCCACGCGCTGCTGCTGACCACCCGAAAGCTGGGCGGGCCGCCTGTTCTCATGCCCCACCAGCCCGACGCGGGCGATGATAGCGTCGACCCGGCGGGCGATGTCCTCGCGGGCAACGCCGCGCACCTGCAGCGGAAAGGCGATGTTCTGCGCCACGCTCTTGTGCGGGAACAGGGCGTAGCCCTGGAACACCATGCCGAAGGAGCGATCCTCCGCCCGGCTGCGGGTGATGTCGATTCCGTCGCTGAGAAGCCGGCCCTCGCTCGCCGCCTGAAAGCCGGCAAGCAACATCAGGAACGTAGTCTTGCCGGAGCCGGAGGGGCCGAGAAGGGTCAGGAACTCGCCGGGCGCGATGTCGAGCGTGATGTCCTTCAGCGCGGTGAAGTGGCCGAAGGACTTGCCGATCCCGATCACTTGCAACCCGACAGCCCGTTTGCTCACGTTCGCTGCGCGCTCCGTTTATATGTAGAAATCCTAATCTCGCAATCCACTCACCTCAAATGAATAAAAATCCCATTTGGCGTGAATAATATTCACCCCATTGCCGGCGTCCTGGGCACGAAAGTTAAGACGCCCAGGAATGCATCACTCAACTGCGCATGACAGGCGCGGTCTGCACGAGGCGCGATTTCAGCCAGGCCGCGAAGGCCTGTATCGCCGGATTGCCCGGACGGTCGCGTGGCGTAACGAAATAATAGGCCCGCGAGGCGCGGATGGTGAGATCGAACGGCACGACCAGCCGCCCGGTCTCCACCGCCTGCCGGCAGACGAAATTGTCGCCGATGGCGATCCCCTGCCCTGCCAGCGCCGCTGCCAACACGAGGTTCATGTCGGAGAAGATCACCCCCTGGTCCGTGCGCGGCCCGACCACGCCGGCCGCCGTCAGCCAGGTGAGCCAGTCGCCGAGCCCGTCGAGATGCAGCAGCACCGAGCGCAGCACGTCGACGGGTTCGTTGAGGCCGCCCAGCTGGTTGAGCAGCACCGGGCTGCACACCGGCATGAAATCGACGACGCTGAGAAGCTCCACGCTGTGGCGCGGCCAGTCGCCGTCACCATAGGCGATGAATGCGTCGACGCCCGGCGCGTCGACATCCTCCAGCCGTGGCGGCGTGACGATGCGCAGCGTGACGCCCGGGTGCAGCTGGCGGAACTCGGCGACATGGACGCAAAGCCAAAAGGTGGCAAAGCCCGGAGTCGAGCTGACCGTGATCGCCCCCTGCAGCAGCCCCCGGTCGCCATAGTGCACGGCGGCATCGGCGATGAGGGCCAGCGCGATGCGCACATCGGCGGCGTAGCGCTTGCCCTGCGGGGTCAGCATCACGCCCTTGCCGGCGCGCTGGAGCAGGTCGAAACCGAGATCCTGTTCGAGGAAGCGCAGCTGGTGGCTGACGGCGCTGCGGGTGATGTTCAGCTCGGCGGCGGCCTGCCAGAGCGTACCGTGCCGGGCGAAGGCTTCCAGTGCCCGCAGGGCCTGTGTCGAGGGGAGCCGCATCGGGCGTTGTCCTTCGCGGGCGGCGCCCGGCTCACACCGGCTTCAGATAGGTCTCGACCAGCTCCGTCCAGAAGGCGGCGCCGATCGGCAGCAGGTCGTCATTGAAGTTGTAGCCGGGGTGATGCAGCGGCCGGTCCGCTTCCGACATCCGCCCGCCGAGGAAGAAATAGCTGCCGGGCCGCTCCTTCAGCATATAGGCGAAATCCTCGCTGCCCATGCTGGGACGCGCCATTTCGCGCACCTTGTCTGCCCCGGCGAAACGGGTGGCGAGAGCGCGCAGGAAGGCCGTTTCCGCCGCGTGGTTGATGGTGGCGTCATAGCTGCGCTGATAGTCCACCGTGGCGCTCATGCCATAGCTCGCCGCCTGTCCCTCAGTGATCAGCCGGATGCGACGCTCCAGCTCGTCGCGCACGGCGGGATCGAAGGAGCGGATGCCGATCACGAGCTCGGCGCGCTCGGGTATGACATTGCTCGCCGCCCCGGCATGGAAGGCGCCGACGGTGATCACGCTCGGGTCCATGGGGTGAATGTTGCGCGCCACGATGGATTGCAGCGCCATGACGATGGAGGCGCCCGCCAGAATGGGATCGGCCGTCGCCTGCGGCTCGGCGCCGTGCCCGCCGCGGCCGTGGACGGTGATGCGGCACTCGTCGACCGCGGCCATAATCGGCCCGTCGCGGAACACGAAAGTCCCGAAGGGCACGTCGGGATCATTGTGCAGGGCGAACACCGCGTCGCAGGGGAAGCGGTCGAACAGCCCTTCCTCCACCATGATCTTCGCGCCGCCGAAGTTCTCCTCGGCCGGCTGGAAGATGAGATGCACCGTGCCGTCGAAATGTCGCCGCTCGGCAATCGCCCGCGCCGCGCCGAGCAGCATGGCGGTGTGCCCGTCATGGCCGCAGGCGTGCATCAGACCCGGCGTTTTGCTGGCGTAGGGCAGGCCCGTCTCCTCAAAGATCGGCAGCGCGTCGATGTCGGCGCGCACGCCGACCGAGCGCCCGCTGGTGCCGTTGGACAGCGTGGCGACGAGCCCGGTCCTGGCGAGGCCCCGCGTGACCTGGTAGCCGAGCGCGTCAAGCTCGCGGGCGATGATGTCGGAGGTGCGCACCTCCTCAAGGCCGAGCTCGGGATGCGCGTGCAGGTCCCGGCGCAGCGCGACCAGCTCCGGCATCGCATTGGTGAGCGAGGCGCGAACTTTCATCTTCAGGCACTCCGGGTTGGTATTCTCTTCTCGAAATAGCGGAACGCCGCGACAAGAAGTGCGGTCAGGATCAGGTAGATGAGTGCCAGCAGCAGCAGCGGCTCATAGGTCAGGAACGTGACCTGCCGAACCTTGGATATCACCGCGTAGACGTCGATCACCGTAATGGTGGCGACCAAAGGCGTGGCCTTCAGCTGCAGCACCGTCTCGCCATTAAGCGTGGGCAGCGCGCGGTGCACGGCGCGCGGCAGCCAGATGCGCCAGAACAGCTTCCAGCGGCTCATGCCATAGGCGCGGGCCGCCTCCAGTTCGCCTCTCGGCACGCCGGTGAAGGCCCCGCGCATCACCTCGCCCTCATAGGCCGCGAAAGAGAGGGTCAGTGCCGCCACGCCATAGGGCCAGGCCTCGCGCAGATAGGGCCAGAGGAAAGACTGCCGGATCTCCGGGAATTGCGGAAACAGCGAACCGAGCCCGTAATAGAGCAGCCACAGCTGCAGCAGCAGCGGCGTGCCGCGAATGATGGTGCAAAAGCCCTGCGCCGGCAGGCTCAACCACCACGGACCGGTCACCTGCACCAACCCGAGCGGTACGGCGAGAAAAAAGCCGAGGACCGACGTGCTCGCCAGCATCAGCAGCGTGACGCCAACGCCCGAGACAATGGCCCCGGCATAGTTCGGCAGCCAGTCCCAGCGCAGGAACCAGGCGGCGCAGAAGACGATGCCCGCCCCCACCGCCATGAGCGCGATGCGGTGGGGCTCCAGCAAGGCCCGCCCGCTCGGAAGGCTGGTGAGTGCCGTGGCGTCGAGGGTGCTCTCCTCCGGCGGCAGCTCGACCCGCGTTGCGGGAGCGGCGGTGCGTTGCTCGCTCGTCATCGCGCCGCCCAGCCGCGCCGGGCGCGGGCCTCAATGACGCGGATGATGAGACCGGAGACCAGCGTCAGCAGCAGATAGAGCACCCCCGCCGCGCAGAAGAAGAGCATGTAGGCCTTTGTGGTGCCCGCCGCCTGCCGGGTCACGAGGGTCAGCTCGCTGAAGCCGACCACCGCAAGCAGCGCCGTGTCCTTGGTGCAGATCAGCCAGAGATTGGAGAGCCCTGGGAGCGCATGCGGCAGCATGGCCGGCAGGGTGACGCGCCGCATAACCATCAGCGGCGACATGCCGAAGGCCCGCGCGGCCTCCATCTGTCCGGCCGGCACGGCGAGGATTGCCCCGCGCAGCACCTCGGTCGAATAGGCCCCCTGCACCACGCCGATTACGAAGATGCCCGCCGCGAGCCCGCTTATGTCCACCGAGCCATAGCCGAGCGCGGCGCTGACGCGGTTGAGCAGGTCAGTGCCGGCGTAATAGAGCAGGAGGATCAGCACTAGTTCGGGAACGGCGCGCACGACCGTGGTGTAGATTTCCATAAGGTCCCGCATCACCGGGCCGCCATAGAGCTTACCGAAGGCGCCACCCGTCCCGAGCACGAGCCCGAGCGAATAGCCGCCGAGCGCAATCTTGATCGAGTTCATCAGGCCGGCGAGCAACACGCCGCCCCAGCCGGGCGGCTCGAGCGCCAGCAGGCTCCAATTGATCATGTCGGCCGCCATGGGGCCCTCCCAGCCTTGGGGAGGCACGGGCCAGCGCAGGCGCCGGCCCGGCCCGCCTGCGATCAGCCGCCATAGACGTCGAAGTCGAAGTACTTCTTCGAGAAGGCGTCATAGGTGCCGTCGGCACGGATCGCCTTGATCGCGGCGTTGATCTTGTTCTTCAGCTCGGTCTCGCCCTTGCGCAGGCCAACGCCCACGCCGGCACCGAGGATTTCCGGATCATCCTTCACATTGCCCTTCAGGTCGCAGCACTGCTTGCCCTGGTCGGACTTCAGGAAGGCATCGAGCGCAATCGCATCGGCCTGCACCGCGTCCAGGCGGCCGGCGGCGAGATCGGCATTTGCCTCGTCCTGCGTCTGGTATTCCTTCACGGTCGCGCCCGCACCGCCGAAATACTTGTTGGCGTAGTCCTGGTGGATGGTGGCGACCTGAACGCCGATGGTCTTGCCCTTGAGACCTTCCGGCGTTGCCGCGAATTTCTCGCTCTTCGGGCCGATCACGCCGGTAGGCGTGTTGTAGTACTTGTCGGAGAAGTCGATCGTCTTCAGGCGCTCCGGCGTGATCGACATCGAGCCGACGATCATGTCGATCTTCTTCGACGTTAGCGCCGGTATGATGCCATCCCACGCGACCGGGGTGATGACACATTCAAGCTTGGCCTGCTTGCACATGGCCTGCATGAACTCGACTTCCCAGCCTTCCCACTTGCCGGCGGCGTCAGGCGAGGCGAAGGGCGGATAGGGCTCGGCGGCGAAGCCGACCTTGAGCGGTTCGGCGGCCGCGCCACAGGCGCCGGCAATGCCGATGACGGCGGCGGCAATCATCGTCCTGAATGCGTGTTTCATGGTTTTCCCCTCTGGTTCCCGGGCTTTTTCAGTGGCTGGAACTGATGAACTTCTTCAGCAGCTCCGACTTCGGGTCGCCGAAAATCTGCTCCGGCGGTCCTTGTTCCTCGATCACGCCGTGGGCGAGGAACACAATGTGGCTGGCGACGTCGCGAGCAAACTTCATCTCGTGCGTGACGAGAATCATCGTGCGCTGCTCTTTCGCCAGATCGCCGATGACCCCCAGAACCTCGCCGACCAGCTCGGGGTCGAGGGCGGAGGTCGGCTCGTCGAACAGCATCGCATGCGGCTGGATCGCCAGCGCCCGCGCAATGGCCGCGCGCTGCTGCTGGCCGCCGGAGAGGAAGGCCGGGTAGACGTCGCGCTTGTCGAACAGGCCGACGCGCCGCAGCAGCGCCTCGCCGCGCTCGATCGCCTCGGCCCTCGGCACGCCGAGCACGTGCATCGGTGCCTCGATGACATTCTGAATAATGGTCATGTGCTGCCAGAGGTTGAAACTCTGGAACACCATGCCGAGGCGGGCGCGCAGGCGCTGCACCTGCCTGCGATCCGACGGAACAAGGCCACCACGGCGGTCGGAGCGCAGGGCGATCTCCTCGCCACGGATCGCCACCGAACCGCTGCTCGGCACTTCCAGCATGTTGATGCAGCGCAGGAAGGTGGATTTGCCGGAGCCGGAGCCGCCGATGATGGCGATGACCTCGCCTTCGCGCGCCGTGAGCGAGATGCCCTTGAGGACCTCCAGCGCACCGAAGCGCTTGCACAGGTCGCGAACGGCGATGGCTTCGGCGCGCTCCGTCATCGGATGGGCGCCTCCGGAGGCTGACACCAAGGCATCTGGCTCATGCCGTCTCCCTCATCCCTGCCGACTCCGCCGCCAACCATACGCCGGAAATCTTGACGCAAATGGCGGGCCGCAGACCCTCGCACCCATCTCACAAGCTAAACGTGCACTTTCCCTTGCAGTTATTCAAGCGTATAACAAATGCACCGGCGATGTTTTTGTGCAGTGCCAAAATTTTGGCACTTCTGGTGAAAGAGGTAGCATATGTCCGCTTTCGGGTCTCAGGATATGTCGGCGCCGTTGCAGCGCGTCTTGATGCGCCGGCCCGGCCCCAGCCTGATGCAGGCGGACGCGGCGCAGTGGCATTACGGCCCGACCTTCGACGGCCCGAAAGCGGTCCGCCAGTATGGTGAGTTCGCTCGCCTAGTCGAGCAGTCCGGCACCGAGATCCTCTGGCTGGACGACGAGGGCGACGGTCTGGCCGACGCCATGTTCACCCATGATCCGTCGCTGATGTCGGACCATGGCGCGATCATTCTGCGCATGGGCAAGCCGCTGCGCGCCGGGGAGCCTGCGCTGCACGAAAAGGCCTATGCCGAGCGGCAGATCCCGATCCTCGGGCGCATCGAAGCCCCCGGCACGGTGGAGGGCGGCGATTGCGTGTGGCTCGATGCGGTCACCCTCATCGTCGGGCGCGGCGTGCGGACCAATCAGGAGGGCATCGACCAGCTGGGCGCGCTCCTCGCTCCCCACGGCGTCGCCGTGCTAGGCTTCGACCTGCCGCTCTGGCAGGGGGAAGAGGCCTGCCTGCATCTCATGAGCATCATCAGCCCGCTGGCCGACGACCTCGCGCTCGTCTTCGCGCCGCTGCTGCCGGCGGCGTTCTACCAGCTTCTGAAGAAGCGCGGCATCCGCCTGATCGAGGCGCCGGCCAACGAGTTCCACGCCAGCAACGGCCTGTCGCTGAACGTGCTGCCCACCCGGCCGAACGAGGTGATTATGGTCGAGGGCTTCCCCGCGACTAAGGCCGCCATGGAGGCCGCCGGTTGCACCGTCTCGACCTTCGCCGCAGATGCACTGTGCATTGCCTGCGAGGGCGGCCCGACCTGCCTGACGCGGCCCGTGCTGCGTCGCGCGGCATGAGCCGCCGGGACTTCCATAGGGCCACCGAGGCCGAGCGGCGTCACGACCTCATCGAGGCGACACTCGACTGCATCGCCGAAGCCGGGCTGCAGGGCGCAACCGTGCGGCAGATCGCCGACAAGGCCGGCGTGACGGCAGGCCTGATCCGGCACTACTTCGCGTCGAAGGAGGTGATCCTCCAGGAAGCCTACAAGGTGCTCATTGCCCGGCTGACAGAGAAGGCGAAGAACCTGGACGGCACGCCGGAGGAGCGTCTCTCCAGCTTCATCTTCGTCAACCTGACCGAGCCGGTTGCCAACAGCCGCAGCCTGTCGCTCTGGGCCGCGTTCATCAGCCGGGTCAGCGTCGATCCGGCTCTCGCGGCAATCCACCGCGAGGGCTACCTGAGCTTCCGGCAGGAGCTTGAGCAGCTTTTGGCCGATTTCTTCGTAGCCAGAGGCGTGGCGGCCGATCCGGTGCGCGACCGAACGCTTGCCATCGCCATGAACGGCATCCTCGACGGCCTATGGCTTGAAGGCTGCCTCGCCGGTGAACTCTTCGGCGAGGGCGAGTTGGTCGCGATCGCCTTCTCCTCCATCGAGGCGTTGATCGGTCATCCGATCAAGGCGCCAACTTCAACCGACATGGACCGGGAGTACCGCGATGCGCTACGCATCCATCACCGATAGGCTGGCTCGCCTCGGCTCCGAGAAGTGGGCGGTGCATGTTGAGGCACGCCGTCGCAAGGAAAAGGGGCTGCCGATCATCGAGCTGACGATCGGCGAGCCCGATCTTCCGCCGCATGAACGGCTGATCGCCGAGGCCACCCGCTCCATGGCCGCCGGCCGCCACCGCTATTCGAACGGACGCGGCGAGCCGACTGTCGTCGACGCGCTGGTGCGCAAATATTCCGCGCGCCGGCCCGGTGTCACGGCTGAGAATGTGCTGTGCTTCCCCGGCACGCAGACGGCGCTTTTCGCCGTCATGCTCGGCCTTGTCGAGACAGGCGACGCAGTGCTGGTGGGCGATCCGCTCTACGCTACCTATGAGGGCGTCGTCCGCGCCACCGGCGCCGAAATGATCCCCGTGCCGCTGCGCCCGGAAAAGGGCTTCCACATGCAGGCCGAGGACCTTGAGCGGGCGATTACACCACAATGTCGCGTTCTTCTGCTCAACACGCCGCACAACCCGACCGGCGCGGTGCTGACCGCCGAGGAGCTCGCCGCGATCGGCGAGGTGTGCCGCCGCCACGACCTCTGGATCGTCTCCGACGAGGTCTATGAGGAACTAATCTTTGCGGGCCGCTTCGCCTCGCCCTTCGACATTCCCGCGCTGGCCGAGCGCACCATCGCCTGCTCCTCCATCTCGAAGTCGCACGCCGCGCCGGGCTTCCGCAGCGGCTGGGCGATCGGGCCGGCGGAACTGTGCGCCCGGCTGCTGTCTGTTTCCGAGACCATGCTGTTCGGGCAGCAGCCCTTCATCGCCGACATGACCGCCTATGCGCTCGACAACTCCGTCGACACGTCGGAAATCATGCGCCGCTCCTATCGCCGGCGCGTCGACCTCATCCTCGCCGCGCTGGCGGGCGCGCCGGGGCTGGTGCCCTTCCCGCCCGAGGCCGGCATGTTCATCGTCATCGATGTCAGCGGCACCGGCATGAGTGGCGAGGACTTTGCCTGGGCCCTGCTCGATGAAGAGGAGGTCGCGGTGATGCCGGGCTCTTCGTTCGGCGCCGGCGGAAACGATTTCGTTCGCCTCAGCCTGACTGTGCCGGACGACAGGATTGAAGAAGCGTGCCGGCGCATGGCGGCACTGGCCGCGCGCTCGGGACTGAGAAGGGCACGGCGGGCCTAGGAGCAAGCGGGCGGCAGCGGCGACATGGCGAATCTGGAGAACAGGCATGGGCGTGAAGACGGTCGGGGAGGCGCTGATCGACCTCCTGCAAGCCAATGGGGTCGAGGTGGTGTTCGGTATTCCCGGCGTCCACACGGTCGAGCTCTATCGCGGGCTCGCCGGCTCGACGATCCGCCACATCACCCCGCGCCATGAGCAGGGCGCGGGCTTCATGGCCGATGGCTATGCCCGCGTCACCGGCAAGCCGGGCGTGGCGCTTGTCATCACCGGGCCGGGGCTCACCAACACCATCACCGCCATGGCGCAGGCACGGCAGGATTCCGTGCCCATGCTGGTCATTTCCGGTGTCAACCGGCGCTCCTCGCTCGGCCAGGGCCTCGGCTGCCTGCACGAATTGCCCGATCAGGCGGCGTTGATGAAGAGCTTCGCCGCCGCGTCCTGGACGCTGAACGATCCAGCGGACCTCGCCTCCGTGGTGGCGCAGGCTTTCGCCGTCATGGGCTCGGCGCGGCCCGGGCCGGTGCATGTCGAGATACCGACCGATGTGATGCCGCTGCCGGCCGGCGAGATCATCGCTAAAGCCACGGTGCCCGCCCGGCCCGGCCCGGCCCCTGCGACGCTGCACCAGGTGGCCGCCCTGTGCGGTGAGGCCCGTCGCATCGTGCTGATGTGCGGCGGCGGCGCCGTCGCGGCGGCGGGCGCGGTCGAAGCGCTGGCGGAAAAGATCGACGCGCCCGTGGTCATGACGGTCAATGCGCGCGGTCTGCTGGCCGGCCATCCCTTGCGCGTGCCGGCGAGCCCGAGCCTCGCGGCGGTCCGCCGGCTCATCGCCGAGGCGGATCTCGTCATCGGGCTCGGCACCGAAATGGGCCAGACCGATTACGACATGTATGACGACGGCCGGTTCCCGCCGCTCGCCCGTTTCGTGCGCGTCGACATCGACCCGCTCCAGCTCGCGCGCGCGCCGCGCGCCGACCTTCCCATGCTGTCGACGGTGGAAGCGGCGGTCGATGGTCTCATCCCGCTTGTCACCGCCCGCAGCGGCGATGGCGCGGCGCGGGCGGCGGCGACGCGCGAGGCGGCCTGGCAGGAACTGACGCCGAAGATCCGCACCGAAATCGGCGTGATCGAGGCGATCTACGCCGCGCTGCCGGATGCGCTCGTGGTCGGGGATTCCACCCAGGCCGTCTATGCCGGCAATCTCTACCTCGATCTCGGCCGCCCGCGCGCCTGGTTCAATGCCGCCACGGGCTTCGGCGCGCTGGGCTATGGCCCGCCCGCCGCCATCGGCGCGGCGCTCGGCGCGCCGGAGCGTCCGGTCGTCTGCCTCACCGGCGATGGCGGGTTCCAGTTCTCCCTCGCCGAAATCGGCTCGGCGGTCGATGCCGGGACACGGGTGATCTTCCTCGTGTGGAACAATGACGGCTATCAGGAGATCGAGACCTACATGGTCTCGAACGGCATCACCCCGGAGGGCGTGAAGCCCTCGCCGCCGGATTTCCTCGCCATGGCCGGGGCCTATGGCGTGCCTGCGCTCCGCCTTTCGGATGTAAGCGAGCTTGCGGCGGCCCTAACCGCGGCCAAGGAGCGCAACGGGCCGAGCCTGATCGAGATTCACCAGATTCGGACGCGCGGCGCCACCGCCTGACTGACGGGCCGATCAGCCGCCACCGTGCGACGCGGCCCGTCGCACGGTGGCGGCTGATCGAGATGATTTGCCCTGCCGGCTATCAGGAAGCGCTGCAACGCGCGGTGTCCCTGCCCGACCGAGGCTGTAGCGTGGTCCTCTCGTGTCATGGCCGTTGCCGAGAGGGCCCGTCCCGCCCCGGCATGATGGAAGGTTCGGAAACAAAGTAGCAGCCGACAACACTGAACAAGGAGATCAGCGGGCGGCTCACCTCGGTCTGTTCAACGACAAGGCCAGACTAAAGGGTGACGCTGAGAACCCGCTTGAACTGCTGATCCGACGAATCCTGGACAGCGCCATACCCGTCGTCGCCAACCGGCCTGACGAAGAGGATGACGACTGAGTCAGGCTTCCGCTTCCAACAAAGGCAACAGCCGGAAGGCCCTCCGCCTTTTTTCTGTTCGAAGCGCCCGGAAGCTCGCCATGGCTTCGATAAGCATGGGAGCACCTATTCCGCATATTTTCGTACGTTTTGATTTTCCGCAGCCAGCAGGGGCTTAACCCCTTGAATTGCTGGCGCGCCCACGGGGAATCGAACCCCGGTTTTCGCCGTGAGAGGGCGACGTCCTAACCGCTAGACGATGGGCGCATCTAGGCAGGCCGGTCTCATAGAGCGGTTTGACCGCGTGATCAAGCGCCATGGCCGGGTGGGCGCGGTTTTTCCACCGGCACTGTGCAGAACAGCCCTCCATGGCTGCGCTCAGGGCGCGCTGGCGAAGCCGAGCACGCCGCGTGGCGCTCGGGTTTCCAGATCGAACAGATGCGTTTCGACACGCCCCTCGCGCGCTACGGTCACCGCAATGAGATCTCCGGAAACGACCGCGGCCCGCACCTCAGCACCCTTTGGCAGCTGGATCGTGCCGGCGATTTCAGCCGGGGTGCTTTTCCTGCCGCTCATCAGCTTGTATCCGATGGCACCGAAGACGGCGAGAAAGCCCAGAAGCATGATAAGCCCCGAGAAGGCGGCGAAGCGGCGCATCCGGCGCAGCACCCGCTCGGCCGCAGGGTCGAGCTTGTCGTCTGAATCAGGAGAAGTCATGCCGGCACCGGAACTCAACGAGGAGATGGACGACGTCGCGCCGGAGGTGGTCGCGACGCGCGTCGATATCACCGTCGGGCCGGAGGATGAAGGGCTTCGGCTCGATCGCGTTCTGGCGCGGCACCTGCCGGAGTTCAGCCGCACCCGCCTGCAGGCGTTGATCGCCGAGGGGCGGGTCCAGCGCGCGGGCCAGCCGATTGCCGGCGGCTCGGCCAAGGCAGTGGCCGGCGAAAGCTACAGCGTCGAGGTGCCCGAGCCCGAGAACGCCACGCCGGCGGCGCAGGATATTGCGCTGAACATCGTCTATGAGGACGACCATCTGATCGTCGTCGACAAGCCTGCCGGCATGGTGGTGCACCCGGCCCCGGGCAGCCCGGACGGCACGCTGGTCAATGCGCTGCTGTTCCATTGCGGCACCAGCCTTTCCGGCATTGGCGGGGTACGACGCCCCGGCATCGTCCACCGGCTGGACAAGGACACGTCCGGCCTCATCGTCGTGGCCAAGAACGACCGCGCCCATAAGAGGCTCGCCGCCCAGTTCGCCGATCATGGCCGCACCGGCCCGCTGGAGCGGGCCTATCTCGCCTTCATCTGGGGCGCGCCTGACTTGCCCAGCGGCACGGTGGACGCGCCGCTTGCCCGCCACCCGGTAGCCCGCGAGCGCATCGCGGTGCGGACCGGCGGACGCTTCGCCATCACCCATTGGCAGCGCCTCGCCACCTATGCCGACACGCTGGGCCGCCCGATCGCGTCCCTGGTCGAGTGCCAGCTGGAGACCGGCCGCACCCACCAGATCCGTGTCCACATGGCCCATATCGGCCACCCGCTTCTCGGCGACACGGTCTACGGGGTCGGCCAGCGCACCCGCGCCAGCCGACTTCCCGACAGCACGCGCGGGGCGCTGGATGGACTCGGCCGGCAGGCGCTTCATGCCGCCCGGCTCGGCTTCGAGCATCCCGCGACAGGCGAGTTCATGGCGTTTGAAAGCGCCTTGCCCGCCGACCTCGCCCGCCTTCAGGAAACCCTCGAGGCGGGCGGCTGACGGGCCGCCGGCTCAACGCTTCGTGACCGTAACGCGCCTTGCGCTTTCGCAAAAACGGCTTCTTCCTGCTATTATATGTTGAGGCCGGCTTAAAAGCGGCCGCATGCCGGTCGCCCGCTGATGGGGACCGTGAGACAAGGAGGGTGCAGTCATGGCCCGTTCCGCTATGAGCCTACCGTCCGCAGAAGGTGGCCTGAGCCGCTACCTCGCGGAGATCCGCCGGTTTCCCATGCTGGAGCCGCAGGAAGAATATATGCTCGCCAAACGTTGGCGCGAGCACGAGGATCCCGACGCCGCGCATCGTCTCGTCACCAGCCATCTGCGTCTCGTGGCCAAGATCGCCATGGGCTATCGCGGTTATGGTCTGCCGATCTCCGAGGTCATCTCGGAGGGCAATGTCGGCCTCATGCAGGCGGTGAAGCGCTTCGAGCCCGACAAGGGATTCCGCCTCGCCACCTATGCCATGTGGTGGATCAAGGCTTCGATCCAGGAGTACATCCTGCGCTCGTGGAGCCTCGTAAAGATGGGCACGACGGCGGCGCAGAAGAAGCTTTTCTTCAATCTACGCAAGGCCAAGAGCCAGATATCAGCGCTGGAGGAAGGCGATCTGCGCCCCGACCAGGTGCAACAGATCGCGACCAAGCTCGGCGTCACCGCGCAGGAAGTGATCGAGATGAACCGTCGGCTGGGCGGCGACGCCTCGCTGAACTCCCCGCTGCGCGGCGATGTCGAGGGGGGGGGGGAGTGGCAGGATTGGCTGGCCGATGACAGCGACAGCCAGGAATCGGTGCTGGTCGAGCATGAGGAGATGGACAACCGGCGCAGCGCGCTTTCCGGGGCGCTATCGGTGCTCAATGAGCGCGAGCGCCGCATCTTCGAGGCCCGCCGCCTGTCCGATGACCCGATGACGCTGGAGGACCTCGCCTCCGAGTTCGGCGTGTCGCGCGAGCGGGTGCGCCAGATCGAGGTCCGGGCGTTCGAGAAGGTGCAGAAGGCGGTGATCGACCGCGTGCACCAGATGGAGACGGCGCCGATGCGGCAGGACCATTCGCCGGCCATGTGACGGTGCCCGCGCCTTAATCATCGTGAAACCGCCCGGCGGCCAACCGGGCGGTTTTTATTTTATCTCAAGGAGTTATACCGGGAGCGCCGGCGCCATCGTGCCCGCCCGCGCCTCGCCCGGCGCCGCCGCCGCCGCCCGCACATCGTGGGAGAGGACGTCGCGGATGCTCAGCACGCCGACCAGTTGGTGCTCCTCCATGACGGGCAGATGGCGCACATGGTGCTCCTCCATCAGCGCGCGGACATGGTCGACGCTGTCCTCCATCCGGCAGGAAATCATGTTGCGCGACATCAGGTCGCCGACCGTCAGGCGCAGGGCGGCCGCGCCGCGCTCGGCGACCGCGCGGACCACGTCGCGCTCGGAGAAGATGCCCACCACGGTGACGCCCTCGGAACCGCAGGCATCCTTCACCACCACGGCGCCGATACGCTCGCGGTTGAGTAATGTCGCTGCCATTTCAACGGTTTCGCCCATCCGCACCGTCGGCACGCGGGCGCTTTTCAGCTTCATGAGATCGGCGACAAGCATGGCGTATCCTCTGGTGATGGAGCCGAGACTGTCACGCTTCTTATTCTTTTGTCTAAGTCTGGTATGCAATACACACGCCGTCAATGAAATCCGTTGCGGCAGCGCAGCATCGGCGCTGCCCGCCTCGCCACCGAAACGAAAAAAGCCCGCCTTTGGGCGGGCCTTTCCGATGGTTTTTCGCGTGACCAATCAGTGCAGTGAGGTGGACGATCAGGCCGATGCGGCCAAAGCGTCCAGCCTCCCCGGTCCCTCCCCCGCCCCTTCTTCCCCACGTCCTTGCCGATCGCGAAAGCCGGGCAACTTTCGCGGCGAAGGCGTCAGTGGTTAAGGCGTCAGTGGTTGAGGTTCTTCACAATGTCCTCGACCATCTTCTTGGCGTCGGCGAACAGCATCATCGTGTTGTCGCGGAAGAACAGCTCGTTCTCCACCCCGGCATAGCCGGCCGCCATGCCGCGCTTGATGAACAGCACGGTCTTGGCCTTTTCCACGTCGAGGATCGGCATGCCGTAGATCGCCGAGGTCGGGTCGGTCTTGGCCGCCGGGTTGGTCACGTCATTGGCGCCGATGACGAAGGCGACGTCGGCTTGAGCGAACTCGGAGTTGATGTCCTCCAGCTCGAACACCTCGTCATAGGGCACGTTGGCTTCCGCCAGCAGCACGTTCATGTGCCCGGGCATGCGGCCGGCGACGGGGTGGATGGCGTATTTCACCTCGACGCCTTCCTCCTTCAGCCGGTCGCCCATCTCGCGCAGCGCGTGCTGGGCCTGCGCCACCGCCATGCCATAGCCCGGCACGATGATGACCTTGGAGGCGTTCTTCATGATGAAGGCCGCGTCCTCGGCCGAGCCCTGCTTCACCGGCCGCGTTTCCACCGCGCCGGCCGGGCCGCCCGAAGTGTCGCCGCCGAACCCGCCCAGGATCACCGAGATGAAGGAGCGGTTCATCGCCTTGCACATGATGTAGCTCAGGATCGCGCCTGAGGAGCCCACCAGCGCGCCTGTGATGATCAGCGCCGTGTTCTGCAGGGTGAAGCCGATGCCCGCCGCCGCCCAGCCGGAATAGGAGTTGAGCATCGACACCACGACCGGCATGTCGGCGCCGCCGATCGGGATGATGATCAGCCCGCCGAGCACCAGCGCGGCGATGACGATCAGCCAGAACACGGTGTGGCTCTCGGTCGCCACCAGCACGCCGATCAGCACCACGATCAGCACGGCGAGGCCGGCATTGATCAGGTGCCGGGCCGGCAGCATGATCGGCTTGCCCGACATGTTGCCATTGAGCTTGGCAAACGCGATCACCGAGCCGGTGAAGGTGATGGCGCCGATGGCGACGCCAAGGCTCATCTCGATCAGCGCCTGGGCGTGGATGAGGCCGGGCTCGCCGATGTGGAACGCCGCCGGGGCGTAGAGCGCCGCCGCCGCCACCATCACGGCGGAGAGGCCGACCAGCGAATGGAAGGCCGCCACCAGCTGCGGCATCTGCGTCATCGCGATCTTCTTGGCGATGATGGCGCCGGCGCCGCCGCCAATGGCGAGGCCGCCGATAACAAGCGCCCAGCCGCCCAGCCCCGCCGGGGGCGAGGCGGCCAGCGTGGTGACGATGGCGATGGTCATGCCGACCATGCCGAAAATATTGCCCTGGCGGGACGTGACCGGGCTGGAGAGCCCGCGCAGCGCCAGGATGAACAGGACACCGGAGACGAGATAGAGCAGCGCGACCAGATTGGCGTTCATGTCCGTGCGCTCACTTCTTCTTCGAGTACATGGCGAGCATGCGGCTGGTCACCAGGAACCCGCCAAAGATGTTCACCGCCGCCAGGATCAGGCCGACAAAGCCGAAGCCGCGCGCCCAGCCGGTGCCCTCGGCCACCGTGTCGACGCCCACCGCCAGCAGCGCGCCGACCACGATCACCGAGGAGATGGCGTTGGTCACGCTCATCAAGGGCGTGTGCAGCGCCGGGGTCACCGACCACACGACGTAATAGCCGACGCACACCGCCAGCACGAAGATGGCGAGCTGGAACACGAACGGGTCGATCGCCCCGCCTGAAAGCGTGTGCACCGTCGCGCCGGCAATGTCGGCATAGCTCTGCTGCGCCGCCTGGGCATAGGCGGCGGCCGCTTCCGCCGCCTGCCGGGCGACCTCAGCCGCCATCCGCGCCCCTTCGGCCGCGTTCTGCGCCATCGCTCCCTGCGCCACAGCGTCCGAGACGCCTGGCGCGTTCTGGGCGAGTATCACGCCCCCTGCCGGATTGGCCATTTCCTCTATTCCCCGTTCTGTGAGCCGGCCGCCGATCTCCCCGGCTGGGCCGCCCTTAAGACTTGATCTCGTTTCAGGCGTCCCGGCAGGCGTCCCCGGAAGGCGCCCCTGCCACGTCATCCCGGACGGCGCGAAGCGCCGAGCCGGGATCGCAAGCAAGACGGGCGGGTGCCGGAAGAGCGCCGGACGAGTGCCGCGCCGGCGAGCCCTTCCCTCCGGCCGTCATCCCCCTCCCAGACCGTCATCCCCGGGCTTGACCCGGGGATCCATGTCCCGCACGCCGCAGCGCGGGTCCATGGTTCCGGTGGCCCGTGGATCCCCGGGTCAAGCCCGGGGATGACGTGGGAGAGGCGGCCCGCGCCTTACGCCGTCCGCCCTACGCCGTCCGCCCTTAAGCCGCCGAAGCGTCCGTGGCCGCCGCCGCCGGCGCAACGTCGGCCGGCTTGAAGCCCGGATGCACCACCGCCCCGTCCTTGGTCAGCAGCGTCGCCTTCACCAGCTCGTCGTCCCACTTCACCGCGAGCGCCTTCGTGCTCTTGTCCACCAGCGTCTCGACAAAGGCGTAGAGGTTCTTGGCGTAGAGCTGCGAGGCGGTGGCCGCGAGGCGTCCCGGCACGTTGAGATGGCCGACGATCTTGACACCGTTCGCCGTGGTGACGACTTCGCCGGCGACCGCGCCTTCGACATTGCCGCCGCGTTCCACCGCGAGGTCGATCAGGATCGAGCCCGGCTTCATCGCCGCCACCGTGTCGGCCGCCACCAGCTTGGGCGCCGGGCGGCCGGGGATCAGCGCCGTGGTGATGACGATGTCCTGCTTGGCGATGTGGGCGGCGGTCAGCGCCGCCTGCTTGGCCTGGTATTCCGCCGACATCGCCTTGGCGTAGCCGCCGGCGGTTTCCGCCTGCTTGAACTCCTCGTCCTCCACCGCGATGAACTTGGCGCCGAGGGATTCGACCTGTTCCTTCGCCGCCGGGCGCACATCGGTGGCCGAGACCACCGCGCCGAGGCGCCGCGCCGTGGCGATCGCCTGCAGGCCGGCAACGCCGGCGCCCATGATGAAGACGCGCGCCGCCGGCACGGTGCCGGCCGCCGTCATCATCATCGGGAAGGCCCGGCCGAACTCGGACGAGGCGTCGATCACCGCGCGGTAGCCGGCAAGGTTGGCCTGCGAGGACAGCACGTCCATCACCTGCGCCCGGGTGATGCGCGGCATCAGTTCCATCGCGAACAGGCTGGCGCCGGTGCCGGCGATCTCATTGAGCGCCGCCTCATGGCCATGCGGGTCGGCGATGGCGATCACAAGCGCGCCGGGGTTGATGCCCTTGAGCGCCGAAGCCTCCGGCCGCCGCACGGCGAGCACAAGGTCCGCCCCCGAAACCGCCGCCGCATTGTCCGCGACAACGCTGGCGCCCGCGCCCTCATAATCAGCATCGCCAATCCCCGACGCCACACCCGCACCCGAGGCAACAACAACCGTCGCCCCCAAGCCGAGATAGCGCTTTACCGTGTCGGCAGACGCGGCAACCCGTGGCTCCGAAGCAGAGCTCTCTTTGACAATAGCGATACGCATGGCTGCTCTCAGGACGTGATGATCAGGGCAAGCAGCAGAACGCCCAGCAGGCCGAACAGCAGCTTGGGCTTGCCATCCTCCGAGGCGAGACCGACGGCGCAGGCCGCGATCGAGGCCAGCGTGCCGATGGTGAAGATGCCCCAGTGCCCGTTGGCGCCGCCAATGGCGAAGGACACCATGAAGCTGCAGAGGGCCAACGTGCTGACCAGGGTCATCTTGGTGAAGAAGTGATATGTGCCGCGGTGCTCGGCATAGTCGTTGCCGTCCGCCTTGGCGTATTCGGTCACTCCGTGATCGGCCATGTCGACCCCCTCCCAAAGAATAATGAGCGCGCGATGCTCCGCTTTAGCGGAAGACGCCGTTTCCGGCAACGGCGCGCGCCGGGGCAGGTCAGCGCAGTCCGGCCTCCACCAGCGCGGCGCCTTGACGCGCCGCCACGCTCGACGTGGAGAAATCGGCGATCGCCTCCTCGAACAGAGTGTGGAAGTTCAGCTCCGCCTTGAGGTGCAGGAACACCCCGCCAAGGCCGATGGCGGCGCGGTCCATGAAGACGAATTCGCGCGGCACCCGCACCGGGCCCTGTTCTTTCAGCGCGCGGTGCACGGTGAAGGCCTCGCGCCGGCCATATTCGCCCGGCGCCACGCCGTCGGCGATGGTGCGCACGCGGTCGTCGAGCAGCGGGCCATAGATGAAGCGGGCCCAGATGTTGAGCACGTCGATCAGTTCGCGGGTGAGGCCGCGAAAGCCCCAGGTCTCATAGGCATGGACGATGCGCGCGTCCTCGCCCCGCTGCAGGCCGCGATAGAGATCGACCACGCCGCCGACGAAGCTCGGCGGGAAGATGCGGATGCAGCCATAGTCGAGCAGGTTGATCCCGGCCGGCTGCCCCGCCTCCTCGAACACGGTGTAATTGCCCAGATGCGGGTCGCCATGGATGACGCCGAAGCGGGAGAAGGGCCGCCACCACGCCGCGAACATGGCGCGGGCGATGGCGTTGCGCTCTTCCAGCGAATGGTCGACGAAATCGAGCAGCCGGCGCCCCTCCAGCCAGTCCAGCGTCAGCAGGCGGCCGGTGGAGAGGTCGGGATGCACGCGCGGCACCCGCACCATCGGCGCCTGCGCCAGCATCGCGGCATAGAGCCCGGCATGGGCGGCCTCGCGCTTATAGTCCAGTTCCTCGCGCACCCGCGCGCCGATCTCCTCGGCGATCTCGGTGGTATCGATGGCCGGGTCCATCCGCCGGTGGATGGCAAGCAGCAGGCCGAGCTGCTTGAGGTCGGCCTCCACCGCCGACTGCATGTCGGGGTACTGGAGCTTGACCGCCAGGCTGGTGCCATCGAGCGCGCGGGCGCGGTGGACCTGGCCGAGCGAGGCCGCCGCCGCCGGCTCCTTGTCGAACGAGAGGAAGCGCGCCATCCAGTCCGGGCCGAGCTCCGCCATCATGCGCCGCTTGACGAAGGCCCAGCCCATGGGCGGCGCCTGGTTCTGCAGCGTGGCGAGTTCCTTGGCGTATTCCGGCGGCAGCGCGTCGGGGATGGTCGCCATCAGCTGGGCGACCTTCATGATCGGCCCCTTGAGGCCGCCCAGCGCGGCGGCCAGCGCGGCGGCGTCGCCCTGCTTCGCGCCAGTGCCGAACAGCCTTGTGCCGGCCATGCGGGCGGCGACACCGCCGACACTGGTGCCGACGCGGGCATAGCGCATAGCGCGGGCGGAGAGGCGGTTGGCCTCGCGGTCGGGGGAATCGGAATCGGTCAAGGCAACCTCATATGTTGCCCCTCAGTTAGGCCACGCGAGCGGGGGCGCAACCTTCCACGCCTGGGCGGGCCATCACCTCTTCGGTACGGGCCCGAGCACGCGCTGGATCAGCAGCAGGCCGAGCACGGCCAGCGGGGTGATGAAATCGGTGTAGAAGATCGGCCCGGCATTTCCCGCCGCGAGATTGCCGGTCTCCTCGATCTGGACGACATGGCCGATGCCGGCCCCGCCGAGAAAGCCGAGCGCCACGATGCCCACGGCGGCGCAATAGCCGGGCGAGCCGAGAAAGGCACCGATCACCCCGGCGACGCCGATGCCGAAATTGGCCATGCCGACCTCGAGCTGGAACGGGCTTGGCGCCCAGCCGATCGAGGCCGCTGTCTGGTCGGCGAAGAACACATGCCCGGTGAAAGCCCAAAGCCCCTGAAGCCCGACCGGCAACAGGAGGATATAGCGCAGCAGCTCATCCACCAGCACGCTGAGCGAAAAGGGCCGCGCGCCGCGCAGCGCCATCGCCACCGCCAGCACGACCGCCAGCGCCCAGAAAATCAACGGAAACCAGAACACCATCGGCCCCTCCCCACTCTGCCGGGGCACTCTACGCGCCGGCGGCGATCCGCTCCAGTGCCGCCGCCACCGCGTCGCGATGGTCGGTCAGCCCCTTATAGGCGAGCTGGTCGGCATCGAGCCCGAGGATCTGCTCGCGCAGCGAAGCGGCGAGCGCGCCCCCTTCCGGATGGCGGCGGAAGGCGAGGAACGGGTCGACATGGATGCGGATGGTGAACAGCATGTCGCCGCTTTCCGGCAGGCGGCGCAGCGTCTGGCGCTCCACCCGCACGAAGGCCTCGGGGGCGAGATGGGCCGGGTCCTCGAACCAGTGGCGCGGGCGCTCCTTCGATTCGGGGTGGTGCAGTTCGTCATCGGGATAGATCGACCAGTTCACCCGCCAGACCGGCTGCTCGACCTTCAGATTGTCGAAAATGCGGTTCATCACCCGGGCGAGCTTGCTCTCATAGCCCGGCACCGCCTCGTGCAGCTGGTCCAGCGACTGGCCGAATTTTTCCGCCAGCGACCAGGCGGAGGGAAAGCACAGCACGGCGGCGACGAGGCGATAGCCGCCCGCGCCCTGGCGCAGCAGCACCAGATCGTCTGAGATCAGCTGGCCGGCGATGACGAGCGGCGCTTCGCCGGCATCGTCGAGGTCGAAGCTCTGGCCGGTGGCGGCCACGGTGATCCGGCGGCCCTCCAGCCGGTACTGCTCGGGAAAGCGGGTGGTGACATGGGCGACGACCAGCTCCAGCACCTCGCGCTGGGCCTGCCGCGTGCCGTCCTCCTCGCGCACCACCACGTCGCGCTTCTCGCGGATCAGCGCCGCGCGCTCGGCCAGCGTGGCCGCCAGCTTCACATCGGGCTCGATCCATTCGGCGAGGTCGAGCGGGGCGAGGCCGACCGAGAACGCCTTGCGCGAGCCGTCATAGGGGGTGTGGGCGAAGGGGGCAGGCGCGAAGGCGTCTGGGCCGGGTTGACCGGCGTCAGTGGCGGGTGGCGGGGCGGCGATGTTCATCGGGGCGTGCTCGGCTGGAAGCGCGGACAAGCGGCCCGCACCTCCAGCTTAGAACGTGTGCAGCCCTTCCGTCAGCCCGTTTCTTGGTCAGCCGCCACGCCCCGCCTATCCCTGCGAGGGAGCGGAGTGGCCTTTCACCCGCAGGTTGAGCAATTGACGCACCTCGGCCAGCAGCGGATGACGCGCGCCGATGCCCTTATGGACCAGCTTGCTCATATCGGGCTCGAACGCACGCGCATCTTCCGGCGCGGCCGCCACGCTGTCGAGATCCATCAGCAGCCGGTGCATCGCGTGGAAGCCGAGCGCCCGATAGACCTCGAACTGCTCTTCGCTGAAGAGCTGGTCCATGGTCGTTTCGTGCGGGAAGCCCTCCCGCCGCCGCTTGTAGCTGCGGATGATGTCGCTCTCATCGCCGGTCAGCGAGGATTTGACATAGACCAGCACGCCCTCATTCGGCTTCAGTTCGCCGGCCGGAACCGGCGAAACGGTGGTGGCCTGACGATCCCGGCGCCCGGCATAGACGATCCGCCCGACCGCCACATGCGGGCCGGTGGCGCCCTTGCCCGCCTGCAGGGGCCGGCCGATCGCCTCGAAGGGCACGTCGAACCGCACGCCCATATCGATCCGGGCGTGGCGCTGGAGCGCGATGAACGAGCCGAACTGGTAGCTTGAATCCGCTTCGGCATCGATGACGATGATGAGCCGGCACCGGCGTCGCAGCAGTTCGATCAGACCGAGATTGTCGATATGGCCGCCGTCGGAAATGTAGACCTCCGGCTGGCGCTCGTGGAGATAGCCGATCGCCTCCCTCAGGAAATGGAAATTCAGCGGCGAAATCGCCTGCCGGCCGGCCTGCATCGCCTTTTGGCGGATATCCCGTCCGCGGCCCGCCGCAGGGGGCGCTTCCGGCGCCGGCGGCGCGATGACCTCGCGCGGATTGACCAGCCAGTAGCCGAGCCGGGCGTTGAGCAGCGTCAGTGTCGGCGTGAGCGGGGCGATGGTGTTGGCCCCCATATTCGAGGAGAACGCCGCGCCGGAGGCGGCGATCACCGTGCCGACATCGAGGCCTGGCTGCCTTTTCAGAAGATCTTTCGTGTCGACATAACCTGTCGCCCGGCTGCCGATATAGGCGTGGCTGAACAGGAAGAAATCGGCGTTGCGCCCGCGCTTGTTAACGTAGTGCGAGGCCTGCAGGTTGATGGCGGTGTTCATCAGCAGATAGGGCGCGAATCTGAGATCGAGCGCCACCTCGCCCGACGCCCCGCTGCACAGGCCGAGCCTGTCGGCATAGGGCGGCGGCGCCTCCGGATCGCGGTCGGTGAAAGCGCCAGGGTTCACCAGAAAGGCGCGGCTCAGGCTGTCGCGATACAGCCGGTGCAGGGAACCGGCGCGAAAGCGGTAGCACGGCGGCAGGACGGACTGGAGGACGACAAGGGCGATGGCACACAGAAGCGACGCCTGCAGGAAGGCGACCACCCATTCGTGCGACTGCCAGCCGGACGGAAGCGGCACGAAGGGCGGCATGGCCTGCGGCGGGGGCAGCGCCAGCACCGCGAGCACCAGCGTTCCCGCCCAGACCAGCAGCGGCACGATGGCGGCCCCCACCCACAAGGCGAGAATGCCGAGCCCGCGCGCCAGGGCGGCGCTCCAACGGACATCATTGGCGATCTTGTGCACCGCCTCCGTCAGGCGCGGGCCAATGGCGGCGACCGCTCCGGCGAGAGGTGCCAGCACCCCCAGGATGACGGTGAAATCCCAGCCGGCAAGCTCCGCCTGCTGCAGCGGGCCCAGCAGCGCATTGCTGGCATCCATCCACCACGCCACCAGCAACGCGGCGCAGCTGTAGTTGAACAGCGCGTAATTCGTCGGTTCCGACTGGCCGACGCTCATCGGCAGGCCGCGCCACACGCCCCAGCCCAGCAGGGCGAGCAGCGCCAGCGCCGTGACGCCTGCCGTGAGCGGGGCCGCGAGCGCCAAGCGCACCACCCCCTGCGCGTGATCCCCGGCGAGCCCTGCCACGCCGGCGCGATACCACAGCAGCAGCTGCGCGGCGCTGCCCATCATCAGCAGCACGACCACGAGATTGAGCAGGAGGCCGCGCAGATAGACGGCGAGCCCCCGCAGCACATCGCTCCTGCGCGCGAACAGATAGTTGGAATGGTCGCGAATGTGCTGGACCATCGGCGTTTCCGCCTGATCCAGAAGGCTGCGGAAGGGGAACATGCCGTTGTTCAGGCTCATCCCGGCGCAGAGCGACGCGCCGATATAGCCGCCGCCCGAGACGGTGGAGAGATAGTCGATGCGGTCGAAGACCGAGGGTGAAAGATCCTCGGGCCCGCGCGCCGTATCCTCCGGCTGCCCGGGGCCGCAGGCCTGCTCCACCGCATCCATCGCCTGCAGGACACCAAGGCAGAAGGCGGCGGAACGAATGCCTCCTCCCGACAGGGCGAGGCCGATCAGGCCCTCGCTCATCTCCGCCGGCTCGCATACCCGGGCGATCTCGTTCGCCCGCGCCGCGCAGTCATCCGAGCCGCCCTTCACCGCGCCGGAGCTCTTCACACGCTCGGCAAGCTGCTTCCGGCGATCGAGGATGAAGCGGCGCTCCCGCTCAAACAGGTCCTCGGGTTCGCGGACATAGGCGCCGGCGGCGTCGCCGGCGCCCGATGCTGTTTTCGTTTCGGCAGACACCCCGGCCATCGCACCCGCCCCCGTTTGCGACCGAGGAAGATGCTACCGTTAAACCCGCCGAATACAACCCCTGATTACGCCGACTGTCGCGCCGGTGGTAGGGTTCACGCCTCGTCTTCCATCGCCTCCAGCTCGGCGATCATGCGTTCGATGAGGCCGAGGCCGGTCTGCCAGAAGGCGGGGTCGCGGGCATCGAGGCCGAAGGGCTTCAGAAGCTCCGAGTGATGCTTGGTGCCGCCGGCCGCCAGCATGGCGAGATAGCGCTCGGCGAAGCCCTCATTTGCGTTCTCATAGACCGCGTAAAGCGAGTTCACCAGGCAATCGCCGAAGGCATAGGCATAGACATAGAAGGGCGAATGGATGAAGTGGCCGATATAGACCCAGTAATTCTCATAGCCCGGCCCGAGATGGATGGCCTCGCCGAGGCTCTCCGACTGAACCTCCATCCAGATGGCGCAGATCTTTTCCGCCGTCAGCTCGCCATTCTTGCGCTCGGTGTGGATGCGGCGCTCGAAGGTGTAGAAGGCGATCTGCCGCACCACGGTGTTGATCATGTCCTCGACCTTCGAGGCCAGCATCGCCTTGCGGGCGCGCGCATCCGGTGCCGCCGCCAGCAGGCGCTGGAAGGTCAGCATTTCGCCGAACACCGAGGCGGTTTCGGCCAGCGTCAGCGGGGTCGGCGCCATCAGCGCGCCGTTCGGCGCCGCCAGCACCTGGTGCACGCCATGGCCCAGCTCATGGGCGAGGGTCATCACGTCGCGCGGCTTGCCCATATAGTTGAGCAGCACATAGGGGTGGGCGGAGGGCACGGTGGGGTGGGCGAAGGCGCCCGTCGCCTTGCCCGGCCGCACGCCGGCATCGATCCAGCTCTTGTCGAAGAAATCGCGGGCGATGTCGGCCATGCGCGGCGAGAAGGTGGAATAGGCGCCGAGCACGGTGTCGCGCGCCTCTTCCCAGCCGATCGGGCGGGTTTCGACCTTCGGCAGCGGCGCGTTGCGGTCCCAATATTCCAGCTTCTCCTTGCCGAACCACTTGGCCTTCAGCTTGTAGTAGCGGTGGGCAAGGCGCGGATAGGCGGCGTGGACGGAGGAAACGAGCGCGTCCACCACCTCGCGTTCGACACGGTTGGCGAGGTGGCGGGAGTCGGCGATGTCGTCGAAGCCGCGCCAGCGGTCGGAGATTTCCTTGTCCTTGGCCAGCGTGTTGGTGACGAGGGTGAACAGGCGCAGATTCTCGCCGAACACCTTGGCCAGCGCTTCCGCGCCCATGCGGCGCTTCTCCTCCTCCGGCTCGGCGAAGAAGTTCAGCGTCTGCTCCAGCGGCAGGATCTCGCCGCCGACATCGAAGCGCAGACCGGCGATGGTCTCGTCGAACAGCCGGTTCCAGGCGCCGCGACCGGTGACGCCCTTCTCATGGAACAGCTGCTCGACGCGGTCGTCCAGCTGGTAGGGCTTTTCCGCCCGTACATCCTCGATCCACGGCCGGTAATGGGCGAAGGCCGGCACGGTGAGCGCGGCTTCCATCTTGGCGTCGTCGAGCCGGTTCAGCTCCAGCGTGAAGAACAGCAGATGGGTCGAGGCGTCGGTGAGCTTCTCCTGCACGTCGCCATAGAACTTGGCGCGCACGGGGTCGGTGGTGTCGCCGGAATAGACGAGGCCGGCGAAGGAATAGAGCCGGCCGAGCAGATCCTCGATCGACTCATAGCGGGCGACGACATCCGCCATCTGCCCGCCCGCATCCTCGCCGTCGAGAAGAGCGGCGAGCTTGCCCTTATAGTCTTCCTCGAACTGCGCGGAGCGGGCGGCCACCGCCTCCAGATCCGCCCGCAGCTCGGGCGAATCCATCGCCGGATAGAGGTCCGACAAATCCCATTGCGGGAGATGGCCGAAGCTGGCGGCGGCAGCCTCCGGCGAGCGGGGCGCGAAGGCGAAGGAATCGAGACGGCGCTGCATGTTCACTCCGGCGGGTAATACAAGGTGGCAGTGATATCGTGTGCGACGGCGCGCTATCAACTGCCGCCGACGCGATTGGCATGGGCGAGAAGCTCGGCATTCTCTGCCGGGCAACGCGCGAGAGGGGGAAAAGATGACGTGGCGGCTGCGGCTTTTTGCTTCGATCACCGTGCTGGCCGTGCTCGGCACCAGCCTAGCGCAGGCCGCGCCGCACCGGATCGTGATCGTGCGCCATGGCGAGAAGCACACGGCGCTCACCCTGTGCAGCCGCGGCAAGGAGCGGGCCCAGGCACTGGCGGCGCAATATCTCAGCCCCACCAGCCCGATGAGCCTGATCCGGAACGACCCGCCGGCCGCCATTCTCGCGATGACGCTGCACACGGTGGAAACGGCGCGCCCGATCGCCCGCGCCTGGAACATGAAACTCATCGTGCCGCCGATCGGCTACATCCCGATCCGCAACAACCGCTATTTCAACGCCAAGCTGAACGTGGTGAACCGCGACGTGACGCGCGATCTGCTCGACAATCCGCGCTGGCACGGCAAGACGGTGGTGATGGTGTGGGAGCATTTCCACATCGCCAGCGCAGCGCTGGAGGCCGAATTCCCCGGCGAACACGTGACGCTGCGCCAGCTGCTGCATCTCGACCAGATCAAGGGCGTGCAAGGCGGCGTGCCCACGACATGGCCGGACAGCAACTATAATGTCTTCTGGATCCTCACCTATGACCGGCCGCAGGACATTGTGCCGAGCCGGTTTGAGGTCGTGCGGCAATATTTCGCCGAGCCCTACGCAAATCTGCCGTCAAACGACTGGGGCGCGCCGGAGCCCCGGCCCGCCGACAGCGGCTGCAGCTAAAAAAAAGCGCCCGGGAAGGGCGCTTTAAGTCAGGTCATTAAGGGGATCGGCACGTCACGATCGTCAGTACGCTTCGATGGTCAGTCGAAGGCGCGCTTCATGCGCTGCCAGGGCGAATCGCGGCCCTCATAGAGCGGGCCGAAGAAAGCGCGCTCCTTCGATTGGCCCTGCGTCTGGCGCACCTGCTGCTTGCGGACGCGGTCATGATCGCGCACCTGCTTGCGGTCCACCGTATCGCCGAAGCGCGGCGTATCGCGCGGGCCGGCCGAGGTGGCGCTGGCCGGAGCGGCGGCGAAAACAAGGCCAGCCGCGACCAGCGCCGCAACGCCGACCGAACTTGTCACTCGTGTCTTCGTCATGTTGACCTCCCGAAAAAAACGATTTGCTGGCGGGATAACCCGCAGGGCGGCAAATAGTTCAGAAGGCATTTGTTCAGGTCATTAAAGGCGGGAGCGGCCGACGCGCTGATTGCCTCCAGTGCGCAGGCGTGGAACCTTTCGGGACGCGGGCCGTTTTCTCGCGATTTGCCCCTTTTTCTGCCGCCAGAGCGAGTAAAACCATGGTCCCGCCCCCTCCCCTGTCCGCCCCGGTCGCCTTTGCCCCGCCGCTGCGCCTCAAAGGCGCTGAGGGTCGCGCGCTTATCGGCACGCTGGACGAGGCGCTGGTGTTCGCCGAGACCCATCCGCGCCCGGAGGGCGACTATGAGGGCATGATCCGCCGGCTGCAGGGCGCCCATCTGGCCGAGGACCGGATTGAGGCGGCCAACGCCTTTCGCTGGTGGTGCGAGGCCAATGGGCTTCTGGAGGACTGAGAGCCCTTTCCGATCAGGTGGAATCACCCGATCGATAAGAAAGTGCTCTGACCCCCACTGAGCGCCGGGCGCGGGAAACGGCGCCCGCCGGAATGAAAGCGCCCCGCACCTTCCTGCGAAGGGCGGGGCGCTCTTTAGGCTGGGTGCGCGGCGGCTTACTGGCCGAGCAGGCGGATGACGGCGATGTTCTTGCTGCCATCCTTGGCGGTGGTGACGCCGCCGACGACGATCATCGTGTCGCCCTGCATCGCCACGCCGCTGGCGGTGTCGTCGCCCTCGCCGAGCGAGAGATTGACGATGCCGTTCGGGGTGCCGTCATTGGCGGTGCCGAAGGCCTCGTCCAGTTCGCCCTTGGGGGTGTAGCGCAGCACCGCGATGTTGGTGCTGTTGCCTTCCTGGTGGTAGCCGGCGACGACGATGTTGCCGTTCTTGTCCATCACCACGTCGGTCGCATAGTCGTTGCCGGCGCCGAGCGAGGTGGCGACAAAGCCGTTCGGCGTGCCATCGTCGGCGACGCCGAAGGCCTCGTCGAGCGAGCCGTCGGCGTTCAGCCGGGCGATGACGACATTGGCGCTGCCGTCCTTGGCGATGGAATCGCCGGCGACGACGATCTTGCCATCGGCGGTCAGCGCCAGCGCGGTCGCCTCGTCCGAGCCTTCGCCCAGCGAGAAGCTGGCGACGCCATCCGGCGTGCCGTCAGCGGATTTGCCGAAGCTCGGGTCCAGCGTGCCATTGGCGGTGAAGCGCAGCACGGCGATGTTGGAATTGCCCTTCGGCCCATGGGTGCCGGCGACGACGACCGTGCCGTCCTTGGCGACCGCGATGTCTTCGGCGACATCATTGCCATCGCCCAGCGAGACGGCGGTGAAACCGTCAGGCGTGCCGTCGCTGCCGTCGACGCCGAACGTGGCGTCGGCGGTGCCGTCGGCATTGAGGCGGCCGATGACGATGTTGGTGCTGCCATCCTTGGCGGTGGTGGTGCCGGCGATGACGATCTTGCCGTCGGCGGTCAGCGCCACGGCATCGGCGATGTCGTTGCCGTCGCCGAGCGAGATGTTGACCACGCCATCCGGCGTGCCGTCATTGCCCTTGCCGAAGCTGGCGTCGAGCGTGCCGTCGGTGTTGAGACGCAGCACGGCGATATTGGTGCTGGTGCCTTCCTCGTGATAGCCGGCCACGATGATCTTGCCGTCGGCCTGCACCGCGACGTCGGTGGCGAAATCATTGCCCTCGCCGAGCGAGATGTTGACCACGCCGTCCGGCGTGCCGTCATTGGCCTTGCCGAAGCCGGCATCGAGCGTGCCGTCCTTGGCATAGCGCAGCACGACAATGTCGTTGCTCTTGCCATTGTTGCGGTTGCCGACGATGACGACCTTGCCGTCCGCCGTGGTGGCAATGCCGTTCGCGATGTCGTCACCATCGCTGAGCGAGGTGCTGGCGACGCCATCCGGCGTGCCATCCGACGTGCCGGCGCCGAAGGTCTTGTCCAGCGAGCCGGGGCCGGTGGCATCGGCCGCAAACGCGCCATGGAGGCTCGCCGGGCCGCAGGCCAGGGCGACGGCGATGGCCAGAGCCGCGCATCCGCTGCGCGCGCTGGCCCAATTCAGGTAGCTCATGAGTGCTCCTCCGCCCCGATCTCCGGGGCCATGGTTTCATATTACCTTACGCGAGGCGGTTCTCATCCCGGCTCGGGGTCTTCCACCGGATGCGCGACCCTTGATGCAGCGATGTCTTGTGCGCTGACCCGGCGCGCTGCGGACCGGCGCCCTTCAAGGCGCCCGCACCGGGCAGCGACCGCCGACAGCCCCCTCCGTCAAGCGTAACGGTTCGGTGATACTACCCGTTCTGGAATGACTGCAAGGTGACGCGCGCCGGCGCGGCGGCGAAAGCTGTTCCAAAATGGAGGCAATTTTTGCGCGCAGGCCGGCTCGGCACCGCCAGCGACGTTGAAAGCCCGCGGGGCTGACGGCACGAGGGCGCGGAGAGGGACCGGCTGACGGAAGGAACCTCGCGCGAGGCGGCCTCAAGCCGCCGCGGGCCCGGGGCCACGGCGCGGATTATAAAGGGGAAGACAGCCCGGGAACGGAATGGTGGGCGCGACAGGGATTGAACCTGTGACCCCCTCGATGTCAACGAGGTGCTCTCCCGCTGAGCTACGCGCCCATTCCGTGGTCTCTTGCGAGCGGGGCTCCCCTATAACCAGAAGCCCGCGCCCGTGCAAGCGGGGAATGGCGGCTGTGGATGACGCCGCCTTTCCATGTTAGCCGGCCGCCGTCACGCCGCCAGCATCTTGCCGACCTCATTGACCAGATCGCGCAGATGGAAGGGCTTGGAAAGCACCTTCGCATCCTTCGGCGCCTGGCTGCCGGCATTGAGCGCCACCGCGGCGAATCCGGTGATGAACATCACCTTGATATCGGGGTCGAGATCGGTGGCGCGGCGGGCGAGTTCGATGCCGTCCATTTCCGGCATCACGATGTCGGTGAGCAGCAGCTCGAACGGCTCTTCGCGCAGCCGGTCATAGGCGGAGCGGCCATTGTCGAAGTCCACCACCTCGTAGCCCGCATTCTGCAGCGCCTTCACCAGAAAGCGGCGCATGTCATTGTCGTCTTCGGCGAGCAGGATCTTGAGCATCCCGGGCATCCTGATTGTCTTGAGGCGGCGAGGACGGCGCCGGACGGGCCGACGCGCGCATGCCCGCCGCATGTACGTTCTCCTTGGGTACTCCAGCGCCCCTTAGCACATCGTGAACATGAACCGGCTTCCCGCACGGGCACCCTCTCGCGGACGTGTTCGCAAAAACCGGCGCGCGCGGGCCGCCGCCGCATTCCGCCTTGCGGAGCGTCATGTTAGACACGATGAAGCCCCGCGCGCGGCGGGGCTGGAAGCGGATTGAGGAATGATGGCCGTCATCGCCGACGAGATCGACCCCGCCTTCGAGATCGTCCAGCCGGCCTCGCTACGCGCCCCGTTCCTGTTCAATTCGCCCCATAGCGGCGTGGTCTATCCCCGCGACTTCGTCAGCCAGTCCCGGCTCGAACTGCCGGTGCTGCGCCGCTCCGAGGACAGTTTCGTCGACGAGCTTTTCGCGCAGGTGACGCGCTTCGGCATGGGATTCATGCGCGCGCATTTTCCGCGCTGCTATCTCGACGTGAATCGCGAGCCCTATGAGCTCGACCCGCGCATGTTCGACGGGCGCCTCCCCGCCTATGCCAATACGCGCTCGATGCGGGTGGCCGGCGGGCTCGGCACCATCGCCCGCATCGTCGGCGAGGCGCAGGAGATCTATGGCCGCCGCATTCCGGTGGACGAGGCTATTGCGCGCATCGAATCGCTCTACAAGCCCTATCATCGCTCGCTGCGCCAGTTGATGGTGCAGATGCAGCGCAGCTTCGGCGTGGCGGTACTGGTGGACTGCCACTCGATGCCGTCCGGCTGCCAGCGCGACGCGCGAATCGACATCGTGCTGGGCGACCGTTACGGCACGAGCTGCGCCGGGATCATCCCCGATACGATCGAGGCCGAGCTGCGCCGGCGCGGCTATTGCGTGGTGCGCAACAAGCCCTATGCCGGCGGCTTCATCACCGAGCATTACGGCAACCCGGCCTCGGGGATGCACGCCGTGCAGATCGAAATCAACCGCGCCCTCTACATGCGCGAAGCGACATATCAACCCTCGGAAAATTTCGAAATCGTTCAGAACGACCTACTGGAAGTGGCGCTGGCGCTGGCCGAGGTGTCGCATCTGGAGCTCGCCCCGCTGCGCGCTGCCGCCGAATAGTCGACGCTTTTCAGCGACTTAAGGTGGGGTGCGCAAATTTTTGATGGGGTGATGTAAAAAACCTCAGCAAGAGCCTTGCATTTTAAACATGCGAGCTATACCAATTCTGCACGCTCGGTTCCGGAGCGAAATTCCACTACCGATGGATCGGTCAAAGCTGCCTGAAAGGCGGAGGGAATTTTCAGTCGAAAAAGGCTGGCGGGCTCTCTCAGAGCCCACGGAACCGCAACGGGACGACCGGCAAGATGGCAAAGCCACGGCAGGCGTCTTCGTCCGGCGCAAAAGAAAGAGGCCGCTTACGCAGCGCGCAAGCGGCCCAAGTCTAGGGAGGAAACGCCCAAGGAGGGCTGTACGCAGCGACGCCAATCGCTGGGTACGAGTGCAAGATGTAGGTGCATTGCGGAATAATCAAGGCACCCAGCGGCAGTTTCTGGCATACCAAATACGGCAACGGGCTCTGTGTGGCATTATTGCCGCATATGACGGTACGGACGTACTTTTTCAGGAGCGCGGGTCGCCCTGGCGGGCGTTGGCGGGCTGACCGGGGGGTCGCGGCGCGCCAGCGCCCGTTTCCGTTTTGGGGGCCCGTCGGCGGTTTAGGGATGCGTCCCACCCGTAATGGCCGGGCTTGATTGGCGACAACCCCATTTGCCCTGCCCCTCGATCGCCTCACTCCGCAAGTTCCACCCAGCACCCCTCATCCCCGGGCTTGACCCGGGGACCCAGACGGGCGAGCGCGGCGGAATCTCGGGCGGGATGGCGGGGCGACCCTGTCTCTGAGACGCGGATTCCTTCTGGTTGCCCGGGTCAAGCCCGGGCATGAGGCGGCAGGCGAGCTGAGGAAGCGTAGGCGGGACACGGTTTCCCCTCTCACCTCTGCCTTCGGGCAGCGCCCCGCCCCGACGAGGGTCGCGCCTCACCCCGCGCGGGCTTCGCTGGAACAACAACGGGCCCCGGCCCTGCCCTCCCCCGGCCTCGACCCGCGATAGCCCCATTGGCCTTGCCCGTCGATCGCCTGCCTCCGCAAGATCCACCCTCATCCCGGCCTGACCCGGGGACCCAGACGGCGCGCGCGAGGCGGAACGTCGGGCGGCTCGGTCGTTGGAAGTGCGCGGCTACGGGGTGCCGGGTCACGCCACGCATGAGGGCAGCGGAAGAACTGGGGAAGGCACGGGCGGGAACGGGCCTCTCCTCTCACCGCGCATGGGAAGCGGGAGGGCGCGCCGCGCGACGGCGCCGGGGCCGGGGCCCAAAAAGAAAGAGGCCGCTTACGCAGCGCGCAAGCGGCCCAAGTCTAGGGAGGAAACGCCCAAGAAGGGCGGCGGCAGCGTGACGCCAATCACGCCGCCGCAACGCAATATCAATAACCTCGCGACGCTGGGATGACAACCGCCAACCGAAAGAAACGAAACTGGCAATTGGTCGCAGGCGTTCAAATGATGACAATCGAACGTGCAGCGCGCTTGACGCCAAAATCGGCACGAGGCCCGCGCGCAGCGTGGGAGACGGACGCGCTCCGGCGTGGCGCACGGCCGCGCGGCCGGACGCCACAAAAGCGCCCGCGCGAATAATGCTGTGATTTCAGTGGTTTGTAGAAAAGAAAGGGGCCGCTCACGTTGCCGGAGCGGCCCAAGTCTAGGGAGGAAACGCCCAAGGAGGGCGGCGGTAAGGCGACGCCAATCGCTCTACCGCGCTGCAATAATATGGCAGGTTCACTTCTCGGGTGCAACGGCTGAATTGCCCATTTCTTGACCGTGCCGGAATGGCAGCCATGCGCTAAGCGCGGGGCATTTCTGAGGGACGCCCCTCACGCCGTGCAGGCCACGCCGGTGCCACGCGGGGTGCCGCGACGGCACCGCCTCGTGCGCGGGCGATTGCCGTGCCCGCCGCCTGTCGATAGGACTGAGGCGGCGGGCGACAGGCGCCGCATGTGCAAGCGACAGGGACAAGGCCGATGGGTGCGGTGGACTTCGAGATTTTCGTCGACGAGCTCGCCACCGTGTCCGGCCAGGCCATTCTCCCCTTCTTCCGCACCGCGCTGGGGGTCGAGGACAAGAGCCGCGGCGCGGTGTTCGATCCCGTCACCGCCGCCGACCGCGCCGCCGAGCAGGCGATGCGCACCCTGATCCGCCGCACCTTTCCCAGCCATGGCGTGCGCGGCGAGGAATTTCCCGACGAGGGCATGGATGCCGACTATGTCTGGGTGCTCGACCCGATCGACGGCACCAAATCGTTCATCAGCGGCATGCCGGCCTGGGGAACGCTGATCGGCCTGTGCCGGCACGGCCAGCCGGTCTACGGCATGATGCACCAGCCCTTCATCCGCGAGCGCTTCACCGGCGACGGCGCGCAGGCGCGCTATCGCGGCCCGGCGGGCGACCGGCGGCTCAATGTCCGCAATTGCGCCAGCCTCGGCGAGGCTGTCATGATGACCACCAGCCCGCTGCTGATGGAAGAAGCCAACCGCGGGCTTTATGAGCAGGTGGAAAAGCGCGTGCGCCTGCCGCGCTATGGCGGCGACTGCTACGCCTATTGCATGCTGGCGGCCGGCCATGTCGATCTCGTCATCGAGACCAATCTGAACGATTTCGACATATTGCCGCTCTCGCCGATCGTCACCGGCGCCGGCGGCATCGTCACCAATTGGGAAGGCGGCGAGGATCTCACCAGTGGGCGCGTCGTCGCGTCCGGCGACCGCCGGCTGCATGACGAGGTGCTGAGCGTGCTCAACCGGGGCTGAAGCGCGCCCCGCCGGGGCGTCAGGCCGCCGCGCTACCGGGGATGAAGGCGTCGAAGGCGGCCAGCAGCGGCTCGCGGAACAGGTCGCGCTCCTGCAGCAATTCGTGCCGGGCGCCCGGAATGATGATGTGCGCGCCGGCGATCAGCCGGGTGCCGAGATGCTCGATGCTCGGCGTCGAGACGATCTTGTCGGCGCCGGCGCCCACCATCAGCAGCGGCTGGCGGATCGCCCGCGCCGAGGCCGGCTCGGCCAGCGTCTCCATCAGGTCGAAGGCGGCCTTCACCCAGCCAATGGTCGGCGGGCCGACATCGAGCTGGGGGTGCTCCATCGAAATGGTGAGGTTGCGGGCGAAGCGGGCCGCGTCGGAGGTCAGGCGGTTGCCGTCGAAATGCACCTCGGCCATCGGCCGCACCTTGCGGGTCGGCACATAGGCCCGGGACAGGCCGACAAAGGACAGCGTGCGCGCCAGCCGCCGCGCCGCCACGTCATGCTTGAGCAGCGAAAGGTCGAGCATCGGCGCGACCAGGAACATGCGCTCGAACGAGGTGCCGCCCCGGCGCGCATGGTCGAGCAGGATCGCGGCGCCCATTGAATGGGCAAGGGCGAAACAGGGGCCCGGCATGTCAGGCAGCACCGCCTGGCTCAGCAGGGCGTCGAGGTCCAGCTGGTAGTCGGCGAAATCCTTGATATGGCCCTTCATCGGGTTGGCCAGCAGCCGCTGCGAGCCGCCCTGCCCGCGCCAGTCGAGCGCGACCACCGCGAAGCCGCGGTCCAGCAGATCGCGCACCGTCTCGAAATATTTCTCGATCTTCTCGGTGCGGCCGGGAAAGACGCAGACCGTGCCGTAAAGCCCGCCGCCCTCCGGCTTCCAGCGGGCGACGCGCAGCCGGATTCCGTCGGATGCGGTGACGACGCCGCAGACGGCGCCTTCCGGCACGGGGTTGTCCCGGGTGCTGTAGAGAACGGGATCGGAGTGCATGTGGCCGCGCGCTGGTTTCGCCCCTGCGGCTTATAGCGGAGCTTGCCCGCGCGGCAAGCGCGCAAAACGGCGCAAGGGCGCAAAGGCGCGGCTTCGGTAGCGCGCAAACGCGCCGCTTCAGTAGCGCTTGTCGCCGAAGCCGATCACCTTCATGCCGCTGATGGCGCCGGACGCGCCGTCCACCACCACCTGCACCCGCTCGCCGCGCGGGCCGTTGGCTTCCAGAAGGATGGTGGCGCCGCGCCGGCGGATAACCGAAATATTCGAGAAGCCGCGCCCGCGCAGCATCCGCACCGCCGCGTCGGCATCGACCGGCCCGCCCGCCCCCGCGCGCGGAGGCGGCGCGTCATAGGGGGCGTAAGGGCCGGGGCTCGGCGCATAGGGGCCGGGCGGCACGCGGTAATTCTGGGCAAGCGCCTGCATTCCCCCCGGCACGGCGGGGAGAAGCGTTCCGAGCAGCAGTCCCACTGCGACGATCAGCGCCGTCGATGCCCGCGCCATTGCCCACACCACTCCTCGAATTGGCGAGTATCGAACCTCAGACCCTTAAGAACCCGGCACTGAATGCGGCCCGAGCGGGCCGTTCATCTGCCGTTCATCCGCTGTTCATCCGGCGCCACGGCAGCCGCCCCGAGATTTGCGGCGCCGGCCCTTGCGCGCCGAAAAGCCCTTCCTATCTCGAACTTGTACCGGCCAGAAGGCGGTACGTGAACCGGGTCCGGCTCAGTCGAGAGGACCCTCCTGCATGTCGCTTAATGTGAGGATATGCCATGCGTACGTTTGACCTTACCCCCCTGCACCGTTCGACCGTCGGCTTTGATCGCCTGTTCTCCCTGCTCGATCAGGTCAACAGCGTCGACACCGGCGCCACCTACCCCCCCTATAATATCGAGCGCACGGGCGAGAATGCCTATCGCATCACCGTCGCCGTCGCCGGCTTCACCGAGGACGACCTGTCGATCGAGGTGAAGGAGAATGGCCTGTCCATTCGCGGCGACCGCAAGGTCGAGGCCGGCAAGAACGCCGACGTGCTCTATCAGGGCATCGCCGCCCGCGCCTTCGAGCGCCGCTTCCAGCTGGCCGACCATGTCGAAGTCCGCGGCGCCAGCCTCGCCAATGGGCTGCTACATGTGGAGCTGGTGCGCGAAATCCCCGAGGCGATGAAGCCCCGCACCATCCCGATCTCCGCCGGCGGCTCCGCCCCGCGCGTGATCGAGGCGCGGACCAGCGCGGCGGCGTGAGGCCTCTCCCGAGGCGTAGGGATGACCGCCCCCGCCTCGGGCATCGACTGAAGATGAGGGCGCGCCCGTGATGGCGTCCCCGGCCGGGCGAGGCCCCCTCCCCCTCCTCGCCCCGGCCGGCAACTGAACGCAAAAAGGGCGCCCCGGCGGACCACCGGGGCGCCCTTTCGATTGCGGGCCTTATGTCGCGCGTGCCGTTTAAGCCTGCGGGCCGGGCCTGTGCGGGTTTGGCCTATTCGTCGACCGGCGCCGGCTTGACCGGGGCGCCGCGCGCATAGACGGAAGCCGTGCCGGCCGGCGTGGTGCTGCCGGTGCCGACCCCGGTTCCCGTGCCGCTGCTCTCCATCGCGGGAGCCGGCGCGGGCGGCGTTTCGGCGGCGCTGGCCTCGGCGGCGGCTTTCGCCGGCTCGGCCGGGGGCGTCGCGCTTGAAGGCGTGGCGCTGGGTGACATCGCATTGGGCGGGACCGGGGTTCCCGGAATGATCCGCACCGCGCCCGTGGTCGCCGGCGCGGCTCGTGCCGATGATTCGGCCGGCGCGGGCGTGGCGGCCGAGGCCTCCGCTGGCACGGCCGGCGCCGCTTCCGGCGCGGCGGCGCCCAGCGCCTCGGCCGAGGGCTCCGGCGCGGGAATGGCGGCAAGTTCGGGCGGGCGCTCCGGCGGCAGCGGCGGAACCGCCGGCAGCGCCAGACGGGCGGATGGCGCGCGCGGCACAGACGGCGCCGCCACCGGCGCCTGGCCGATCGGGTGCATGGCGATCACCTCGCCGCTATAGACATCGATACGCACGCGCATGCGCGCCCCCGAGCGCGCGGTGGCATCGACGACATAGGTCGGACCATCGACACGCGGCCGGCCGATGCCGGTCATGCCCATGGAGCGCAGCAGCGGGGCGACATCGGCAAGCGGCAGGCGCCCCGGCGCGCCATAGGCCGGCGGCGGCGCGTACACCTGCGGCGGCTGATAGACCTGCGGCGGCTGATAGACCTGCGGCGGCGGCGGATAATAGCTGGGCGGGGGCGGGTAATAGGCCGGCGGCGGCTCGTAATAGCGCTCGACATAGACCCCGCCATAGGGGCGGAAATACACCTGCGCCTGCGCCGGCAGGCTGGCGAGGGCACTGAACCCGGCCAGAACCGGCACGGCGACCGAGGCGAGCCGGCGGCGCCTGCGCGCTTTCGGCGCAGCCGCGTTCAGCGCGCCAGCGTCAGGCGCAACAAGGTTCGGCGCGGAGGCTGGCGGCGGGCTCGGCATCGGCATGGGCATCTCCGAAGCGGGTTTGCAACGGCCCCAACGGACCCCCGAAATACGGCGTGGGCAAGACCTCGGCGGGCATCCGGCACGGCACGAGGTGATGGCCGACAGGCGCAATGGCGTTGCGCGCGAGGCCCGGGCGCCTTACCGTTCCTTGCGCTCGACGCGCGCGCTTCGCAAGAAGCGTGAAAAATCGCGTCGGTCTTGTCGCGCGCGGCGCTTGTGCCCGGACGCCAATTCTGGCATCTTCGCGGTTGATAGGGCAGCCATGCTGTCCTATAATTCGGATGCGCCTGCCCTTCAGGGGGCGTGGCACGAAGGATGCTAGCGTCGTTCGGTAAGCGAGCACGCCTTGCGGGAGAGCGCCCCGCGAGGGCCATACGTGTCGGCGTCGGGCGTCAGGGCGACCCTTGAGGGAGTGACGGGAATGACAGAGGAAATGGGCGGCCTGGCCGCGCGCGTGATCGCCGAGGGTTCGGTTCGTCCGGCCACGACGGACCGTGCCACCAAAACCATTTCCCATATCGACCCGGGCCTGCCCGTGGCGCAGGGTCTGTATGACCCGCGCAACGAGAAGGATTCCTGCGGCGTCGGCTTCATCGCCGACATCAAGGGCCGCAAGTCGCACCAGATCGTCCAGGACGGCCTGAAGATCCTGCTGAACCTTGAGCACCGTGGCGCGGTGGGTGCCGATCCGCGCGCCGGCGACGGCGCCGGCATGCTGGTGCAGCTGCCGCACCGCTTCTTCGTCAAGGAAGCGGCCAAGCTCGGCTTCACCCTGCCGGAGCCCGGCTATTACGCCGTCGGCCACGTCTTCATGCCGCACGACACCGAAGGCCACGAGATCATCCGCGCCACCATGGAGCGGGTGGTGGCGGAAGAAGGCCAGGTGATGCTCGGCTGGCGCGAGGTGCCGACCGACAATTCCTCGCTCGGCCACACCGTGCTGCCGACCGAGCCCAAGCACTTCCAGGTTTTCGTCGGTCGTGGCGAGGCGGTGGCCAGCGAGGACGATTTCGAGCGCCGGCTGTTCGTGCTGCGCAAGGTGATCTCCAACGCGATCTATTCCGCCAAGGACCCGCGCACGGCCGGCTATTACGTCGTGTCGCTGTCCTGCCGCACGCTCGTCTACAAGGGCATGTTCAACGCCGACCAGCTCGGCGCCTATTATGCCGACCTGCACGACCCGGAGTTCGAGAGCGCGGTGGCCCTCGTCCATCAGCGCTTCTCCACCAACACCTTCCCGGCCTGGTCGCTCGCCCATCCCTACCGGATGGTCGCCCATAATGGCGAAATCAACACGCTGCGCGGCAATGTGAACTGGATGGCGGCCCGCCAGGCCTCCGTCGACAGTGAGCTGTTCGGCAACGACATCTCCAAGCTCTGGCCGATCTCCTATGAGGGCCAGTCGGACACGGCGTGCTTCGACAACGCGCTCGAATTCCTCATCCAGGGCGGCTACGAGCTGCCGCATGCGGCGATGATGCTGGTGCCCGAAGCCTGGGCCGGCAACCCGCTGATGAACGAGGAACGCCGCGCCTTCTACGAATACCACGCCGCCATGATGGAGCCGTGGGACGGGCCGGCCGCCATCGTCGCCACCGACGGGCGCCAGATCGTCGCCATGCTCGACCGCAACGGCCTGCGGCCCGCGCGCTATATGGTGACGACCGACGACAAGATCGTGCTGGCCTCGGAAATGGGCGTGCTCACCTTCCCCGAAAGCGAGATCGTCACCAAGTGGCGGCTGCAGCCGGGCCGCATGCTGCTGGTCGACCTTGAAGAAGGCCGGCTGGTGCCTGACGAGGAGGTGAAGACCGCCCTCGCCCAGGCCCACCCCTACAAGGAATGGCTGAAGCGCACCCAGCTGGTGCTGGAGGAGCTGCGCTCGGTGGAAGCGCGCGAGGTGCGCACCGATGTGTCGCTGCTCGATCGCCAGCAGGCCTTCGGCTACACCCAGGAAGACCTGAAGATGCTCATGGCGCCGATGGCGACCACGGGCCAGGAGGCGGTCGGCTCCATGGGCACCGACACGCCCATCTCGCCGCTGTCGAAGAAGTCAAAGGCGCTGTTCAGCTATTTCAAGCAGAACTTCGCCCAGGTGACGAACCCGCCGATCGACCCGATCCGCGAAGAGCTGGTGATGAGCCTCGTCTCCTTCATCGGGCCGCGGCCGAACATCTTCGACCTCGAAGGCAATTCCCGTCGCAAGCGGCTGGAAGTGCGCCAGCCGATCCTGACCAATGAAGACCTGGAGAAGATCCGCTCCATCGGCTTCATGGAGGAGCGCTTCGACACCCGCACGCTCGACATGACCTACCCCTCCGACAAGGGCGCGGCGGGCATGGGCGATGCGGTCGAGCGGCTGTGCGAGCGCGCCGAGGCGGCGGTGCATGGCGGCTACAACATCATCATCCTGTCCGACCGTCTCGTCGGGCCGGACCGGATCCCGATTCCCTCGCTGCTGGCGACGGCGTCGGTGCATCATCACCTGATCCGCAAGGGCCTGCGCACCTCGGTCGGCCTCGTGGTCGAGACCGGCGAAGCGCGCGAGGTGCACCACTTCGCCTGCCTCGCCGGCTATGGCGCCGAGGCGATCAACCCCTATCTCGCCTTCGAGACGATGATCGACATGCGCGTCGACATCCCCGAGGAGGTGTCCGAGGATGAGATCGTCAAGCGCTTCATCAAGTCGATCGACAAGGGCCTGCTCAAGGTCATGTCGAAGATGGGCATCTCGACCTACCAGTCCTATTGCGGCGCGCAGATCTTCGACGCGGTCGGCCTCAACCAGGAGGTCGTCGACCGCTATTTCTTCGGCACCGCCTCCTCCATCGGCGGCATCGGCCTCAATGAGATCGCTGAGGAAACCGCGATGCGCCATCGCGACGCCTTTGGCGACGCGCCGGTTTACCGCACCTCGCTCGATGTCGGCGGCGACTATGCCTTCCGCCTGCGCGGCGAGGAGCATGCCTGGGACCCCGAGACGGTCGCGGTGCTGCAGCACGCGGTGCGCGGCAATGCGCAGGACAAGTACCGCCACTTCGCCCAGCTGGTGAACGAGGCCGGCGCCAAGACGCTGAACATCCGCTCGCTGTTCCGCATCCGCGAGGCGGAGGAACTTGGCCGCGCCCCGGTGCCGCTCGACGAGGTCGAGCCGGTGGCCGATATCGTCAAGCGCTTCGTCACCGGCGCGATGTCGTTCGGCTCGATCTCGCGCGAGGCGCATTCGACGCTGGCCATCGCCATGAACCGGATCGGCGGCAAGTCGAACACCGGCGAGGGCGGCGAGGAGGCGACGCGCTTCAAGCCGCTGCCGAACGGCGATTCGATGCGCTCGGCGATCAAGCAGGTGGCCTCCGGCCGCTTCGGCGTCACGGCGGACTACCTCGTCAACGCCGACATGATCCAGATCAAGATGGCGCAGGGTGCCAAGCCCGGCGAAGGCGGCCAGCTGCCCGGCCACAAGGTCGACGCGGTCATCGCCAAGGTGCGCCACTCCACCCCCGGCGTCGGCCTGATCTCGCCGCCGCCGCACCATGACATCTACTCGATCGAGGATCTGGCGCAGCTCATCTACGACCTGAAGAACGTCAACCCGGAAGCCGATATCTCGGTCAAGCTGGTGTCCGAAGTGGGCGTCGGCACGGTCGCGGCCGGCGTCGCCAAGGCGCGCGCCGACCACATCACCGTCTCCGGCTTCGAGGGCGGCACCGGCGCTTCCCCGCTCACCGCCATCAAGCATGCCGGCTCCCCCTGGGAGATCGGCCTTGCCGAGGCGCACCAGACGCTGGTGCTGAACAATCTACGCGGGCGCATCGCCCTGCAGGTCGATGGCGGCCTGCGCACCGGGCGCGACGTGGTGATCGGCGCCCTGCTCGGCGCCGACGACTTCGCCTTCTCCACCGCGCCGCTGATCGCGGCCGGCTGCATCATGATGCGCAAGTGCCACCTCAACACCTGCCCGGTTGGCGTCGCCACCCAGGACCCGGTGCTGCGCAAGCGCTTCAAGGGCACGCCCGAGCATGTCATCAACTACTTCTTCTTCGTCGCCGAGGAAGTGCGCGAGCTGATGGCCGTGATGGGCGTGCGCAACTTCAACGAGCTGATCGGCCACTCCGACTGGCTCGACCAGCGCGAGGCGATCGAGCACTGGAAGGCGAAGGGGCTCGACTTCAGCCGCATCTTCGCCAAGCCGGAGGTCGGCCCCGAGGTCGCGATCTACCACACCGAGCGGCAGAACCACCCGATCCAGAACGTGCTCGACCGCACCCTGATCGCGCAGGCGATGCCGGCGCTGGAGAGCGGCGAGAAGGTGGTGATCCACAGCCCGATCAAGAGCATCAACCGCTCCGTCGGCGCCATGCTCTCGGGCGAGGTGGCCAAGCGCTATGGCGACACCGGCCTGCCGGAGGACACGATCGACATCCACCTCACCGGCACCGCCGGGCAGGCCTTCGGCGCGTTCCTGGCTACCGGCGTCTCGATGACGCTGGTCGGCGAGGCCAATGACTATGTCGGCAAGGGCCTTTCCGGCGGCCGCATCGTGGTGCAGCCGGCCAAGGACAGCGCCATCGTGCCTGAGGATTCGATCATCGTCGGCAACACCGTGATGTACGGCGCTACCTCGGGCGAGTGCTACTTCCACGGCGTCGCCGGCGAGCGCTTCGCGGTGCGCAATTCCGGCGCCATCGCGGTGGTCGAGGGCACGGGCGACCATGGCTGCGAGTACATGACCGGCGGCATCGTCGTCGTCATCGGCCAGACTGGGCGCAACTTCGCGGCCGGCATGTCCGGCGGCGTCGCCTATGTGCTCGACGAGGACGGCACCTTCAAGAAGCGCTGCAACCTCTCCATGGTCGATCTTGAGCCGGTGGAAGAGGAAGAAGCCCTGCTGGAGCGGCTGCACCACCATGGTGGCGACCTGGAGTTCAAGGGCCGCATCGACATCATGGCGGATATGGGCCACCACGACGAGGAGCGTCTGCACCAGCTGATCGCCAAGCACCTGCACTACACGGGTTCGCAGCGGGCGCAGACCATCCTCGACAATTGGGCGAGCTATCGCGGCAAGTTCGTCAAGGTGATGCCCGTCGAGTACCAGCGGGCGCTGCGCGAAATGGAGAAAATGCGCGGCTTGCAGGCGGCCGAATAGGCCGCCGCTGCACCGATCGCGCGTCATCCCGGCCAAGCCCGAAGGGCGCCGAGCCGGGATCGCTCTCCGCAGGAGGACGATCCCGGATACCGCCTCGCGGCGGTTCCGGGATGACGGCGGACGGTGGAGAGACCAGCAGCTTGGCGCGGCGCTCTGCCGCGCCGCCATTTTCCAACTGGCATGTTTGATGTATCTGGCACCGGAGGTGGAATGCCTCCAAGGTGGCGGTGCTCCGCGAAAGAGGGCGCAATGGGCAAGGTTACGGGCTTTCTCGAAATCGATCGGCGCGAGGCGAAGTATCAGCCGGCGTCCGATCGCATTCGTCACTTCCGCGAATTCACCCTGCCCCTGCCGGACGCGGAGGTGGCCAACCAGGCCTCGCGCTGCATGGATTGCGGCGTGCCGTTCTGCCATGGGCCCAATGGCTGCCCGGTGCACAACCAGATCCCGGACTGGAACGACCTCGTCTATAACGGCAATTGGGAAGAGGCGGCGCGCAACCTGCACTCGACCAACAACTTCCCCGAATTCACCGGCCGCATCTGCCCCGCGCCCTGCGAGGAAGCCTGCACGCTGAACCTCGAAGACGTGCCGGTCGCGATCAAGACCGTCGAGCAGGCCATTGCCGACCGGGCGTGGAAGGCCGGCTGGGTCAAGCCCGAGCCCGCCGCGCACAAGACCGGCCGCAAGGTCGCCGTCGTCGGCTCCGGCCCGGCCGGCATGGCGGCGGCGCAGCAGCTCGCCCGCGCCGGGCACGAGGTGCATGTCTATGAGCGCGAGCCCAAGGCCGGCGGCCTGCTGCGCTACGGCATTCCCGACTTCAAGATGGAAAAGCACTATATCGACCGCCGCGTCACCCAGATGGAAGGCGAAGGCGTCACCTTCCATTACGGCGTCAATGTCGGCGTCACCACGCCGCTCGACGAATTGCTGGAAGGCCATGACGCGGTGCTGATGTGCGGCGGCTCGGAAGCCCCGCGCGACCCCGCTTTGCCCGGCCAGGAGCTGCTCGGCGTGCACTACGCCATGCCCTATCTGGTGCAGCAGAACCGCCGCGTCGGCCATGAGGACGTGTCGCGCGACGAGCCCATTCTCGCCGCCGGCAAGCATGTGGTGGTGATCGGCGGCGGCGACACCGCCTCCGACTGCGTCGGCACGGCGTTCCGCCAAGGGGCGCTGTCGGTGCACCAGCTCGACATCCGCCCGGTTCCCCCGCTGAAGGAGGACAAGCTGGCGGTGTGGCCCTACTGGCCGACCAAGTTCCGCACCTCCTCCTCGCAGGCCGAGGGCGCCGAGCGCGAATTCGCCGCCGCCACGCTCGGCATCGAGGGCAAGAAGGGCCACGTCACCTCGGTGAAGTGCGCCCGCGTCGACGCCAAGCGCCAGCCCATCCCCGGCACCGAGTTCCTCATCAAGGCCGATCTGGTCTTCATCGCGCTCGGCTTCATCCACCCGCTGCGCGAGGGGATGCTGGAGCAGGAGGGCCTCGCCCTCGACAAGCGCGGCAATGTCGGCGCGACCGATCTCGACTACGCCACCAGCGTGCCGAAGCTGTTCGCCGCCGGCGACATGCGGCGCGGCCAGTCGCTGGTGGTGTGGGCGATCCGCGAGGGCCGCCAGGCGGCGCAGTCGATCGACACCTTCCTGATGGGCAGCTCCGTCCTGCCGCGCTGAGCATCCGCAAAACGAACGTCGCAAAAGCCGGGCCTCGCGCCCGGCTTTTTCATGCCGGGCGAAGGCTCAGGGCCAAGCTTCAGGGCGCGGGCGTCGGCGTGGCGGTGAGCGGGGCCTGCGGCATGGGGGGCACCAGCGGTTCCTCCGGCTGGCCCGGCGGCCAGCGGAAATCGTCGGTGCGCCCGGCCACAACAGGCGGGGCCGTGCCCTCCACCAGCATGCGGGCCGGCGTGGGCGTGGCGTCCGCTTCCGCCACGGGCGAGGTGCGGGTCTCGTTGGCCGACAGCGCGCCCGGCGCGCCGGCAAGGGTGCGGGCGTTGCCGGCCGGCGGGCCGCCGGTCAGCATGATGATGGACGGGCGCGTCTCCGCCGGGTCCGCCGCCGTCGGAGGCAGGTCCTTGCCGGTGAGCAGATCGTCGAGTTTCTGGTCGACGAAGAAGGCCAGCTTGCGCGCCCCCGCGCGGGTGAAGCCGACCCCGTCGGCGGTGCGCAGGCGGCGGCGCTGGCCATCCACCGCCGGGCCGGACATCATGAACTTGCCGTTCTCGTCGACGAAGCCATCGGTGACATCGACGAAGAGGAAGCCGGCGCGCTCCACCATTTCCTTCAAAAGGGCGTTGTAGCGGGCGATCTGCTCGTTGCGCACCGCGTCTTCCACCGGCGGCAGGCCCACCACCACCACGTTGCGGCGCTGCAGCTTCAGCGCCAGCAGGAAATCCTCGACCCGGCGGGAATAGAGGTCGCGCCAGCGCTCGTCGAACAGCTCGGCCCGGACGCCGGCCGCGTCGGTGATCGGCTCCAGATCATGGCTGCCGGCCAGCACCACGATGACATTGGCCTGCTCGTTGCCGGTCGGCAATTGCCGCGCGGCGGCGATGAGGTCCACGCCGCTGCCCGGGGCGAAGCCGGCATCGGCCTCGGCGCGGGCGACGACGGCGGCGGTCTCGCGGTCGGCGGCGAAGGCGTCCGCCAGCCCCTGCGCCAGCGTGCCCGCCTGCTCGTCGCCGAACACCAGTACGACTTCCTTCACCTCGGCGGAGGCGGCGCGGGCCTCGCTGGACGAGGCATAGACCTTGCCGCGCGGCTCGGCCGGCGGCTGCGCCACCACGGGCGGCGGCGGCGCCAGTTCCGGCTCCATCGGGCGCATGCGCCGGGGCCGGTTGTCGCGGCCGCCGAACAGATCGATCAAGGGCTGGAACGGCGACCAGGAGCGGCTCGGCGCGGCGGCCTGCGGCGGGACGGCCCGCTGCTGTTGCTGCGGGCGCGCCTGCTGGCGCTGCTGCTGTGGCTGGGGGCGCTGCTGTTGGGAGGGGCGGGCCGAGGGCTGGCCGACATCCGCCGGCGGGCGGAACCAGTCGTTCTGCGCCTGCGCCAGCGAACAGCCGGCGACCAGCACGCCGGCCACCGCCAGCGCCTTCAGTCCCAGCCATTTGCCGCGCCGCCCGCGCATGAGCCGTCTCCCGCGTGCCTGTAGCGATGCCGACACCGGCACCCCTCGCACGGGTGAACCATTATCGCGGCTGTTTCAAGACCCCCGCACCGAAGCGCCGGTATCAGGACCCGCCGCGCAGGCTCTCCAGCACCTCGCCGCTGGCCATGCCATCGGGCGGCAGGCCCACCGCGACCTGATAGTCGCGCACCGCCGCCCGCGTCTGCGCGCCGATCGCGCCATCATGCGGGCCAACCTCATAGCCGCGCGAGGCGAGGCGCTTCTGCAGTTCCGACCGCTCATTGCGCGAAAGGGCGCGCTGGTCCGGCCAGGGCTGGACGAAGGGTCCGCCACCGCGCAGGCGATCGGCGAGATGGCCGATGGCGAGCGCATAGGCGTCGGCCGGGTTGTAGCTGAGAATGGCCTTGAAATTGTCGGTCATCAGGAAGGCCGGGCCCTTGGCGCCGGCGGGCAGCAGCAGATAGGCGGTCTCGCCGGCGGGCGGCATCGGCCGGCCATCGGGGCGATGGATGCCGAGCGCCGCCCATTCGCGCATCGGCTTGCGGATGTTCTTGTCGGCGAGCAGATAGTCGAAGCGACGCGGCAGCACCACCTCATAGCCCCAGGAACGGCCCTGCTGCCAGCCGCCGCGCTTCAGCTTGTTGGCGGTGGAGCCCATGGCGTCCGCCACCGAATCCACCACATTGCGGTGACCGTCGCCGTCGAAATCCACCGCGTCGCGCTGGAAGGCGGTGGGCATGAACTGGGTGAGGCCGAAGGCGCCGGCCCAGGAGCCGCGCAGATGGCTCTCGGGGATGTCGCCCCGGTCGACGATGCGCAGGGCGGCGACGAACTCGTCGCGGAAATAGGGCTTGCGGCGGCCGACGCAGGCGAGCGTGCCGGTGGCCTCGATCACCGGGTAGGAGCCGCGCGCGCTGCCGTAATTGGTTTCGATGCCCCAGATCGCCGCCACCACATAGCGGTCGACGCCATATTGGCGCTCGACCTCGGCGAACACGGCCGCGTTTTGCGCCATCGCCTCGCGGCCCTTGCGGATGCGGGTCTCGGAGACCAGCATCTCGACATAGTCGCCGGCGGTGCGGGTGAATTCGGGCTGGGTCTGCAGCTTCTCCATGATGCCCATATCGGGCTTCAGCCCCGCCGTGTAGCGGCGGAAGCCGGCGGCGGAGACGCCCGCCGCCCGCGCCTTCGGCTCCAGCGCGGCGATGCAGCGGCTAAAATTCGCCTCGTCGCGGGCCAAGGCGGCGGGGGTCATGTCGGGATGGGTGGACGGCGCGGCGGTGGAAGCGGTGGCAGCGGCCGTCGGACGGACCTGCGGGCGCGCCTGCGCCACCGTGCGCGGCGCAGTGGCCTGGGCCGCCGGCGGCGCGGAGAACGCGCCTGTGATGTCGTCGGAGCCTGCGCATCCGGAAAGGCCGAAGCAGACGATGGCGACGCCGGCAACAAAGCCGGCATGCCCCCGGGCGGAGGCCGTGCGGTGAACCATGAGGCAATCCTAACGCAGAAACCGGCGATGATTAGGCCAGCCTCATGGTTGCGGGGGTGTTAACGCCGCGTCACTTTCCTCAGCGGCACCGCCGCCTCACGCGGAAAGTGAACGTGGGGGAACCTATTCCGCCACCTCCGCGTTAACCCGCCGGTTTATTGACACAAGCGAAGCGTTAAGCTCGTTCGGTTACGAGTTTCGCTCTTTCGGCCTGAACCTGCGTCATCAAAAGCGGCATATTTCCCCGATGGTAAAACCTATTCGCAAAGCGATCCTCCCCGTCGCCGGCCTCGGCACGCGCTTCCTGCCCGCCACCAAGGCGGTGCCGAAGGAAATGCTGACCGTGGTGGATCGTCCCGTCGTGCAGCATGTGGTGGACGAGGCGCGCGCCGCCGGCATCGAGCACATCGTCTTCGTCACCGGCCGCAACAAGGGCGTGATCGAGGACCATTTCGACCGCCAGTACGAGCTGGAAGACACGCTGGCGGAGCGCGGCAAGCTGAAGATGCTGGAGCTGCTGCGCGAGGAGACCATGGGTCCCGGCGCCACCAGCTTTACCCGCCAGCAGCTTCCGCTCGGCCTCGGCCATGCGGTGTGGTGCGCCCGCGACATCATCGGCAACGAGCCCTTCGCGCTGCTGCTGCCGGACATGCTGCACAAGCCGACCAACGGCAAGGGCTGCCTCGGCCAGATGGCCGAAGCCTACAAGCGCACCGGCGGCGGCAACCATCTGGCGGTCTATGAGGTGCCGCCCGAGCAGACCGACCAATACGGCATTGTCGGCCTCGGCGACGAAATGGCCGATGGCGTGCACAAGATCGCCCGCATGGTCGAGAAGCCGAAGAAGCACGACGCCCCGTCCAACCTCGCCATTTCCGGCCGCTATATCCTCCAGCCGGAGATCTTCGACCTGCTCGCCACCCAGGAGCGCGGCGCCGGCAACGAGATCCAGCTGACCGATTCCATGCTCAAGCTGGCGCAGACGCAGGATTTCTACAGCGTCACCTTTGACGGCGCGATCTATGATTGCGGCTCGAAGCTCGGCTTCCTGATGGCCAATGTCGCCTACGCGCTGGACAATCCGGAAATCTCCGGCTCCTTCCGCCCCGAGCTCGACGCGCTGCTGGCCAGGGGCTGAGCGGGACGCGATCGCCAAAAAAAGGGCGCCGCACGGCGCCCTTTTGCTTGATCGGCGTGCGGTCAGGCCCGCCAATAGTCCGCCGCGCCGTCCGGCAGCGTCGCCAGCACCCGGTCAAAGGCCCCGGCGTCGACATGACGGCGCAGCGCCCGCGCCACCTCGACCAGACAATTGTCGGGCGCGAAATTGTGGTGCTGGCGCAGGCCCTGCACCTCCCGCGTCAGCGTCGCCCGATCGGCGAAGGGCAGCACCGGCTCCGAAATATCCCAGCGCGAGACGAAGATGGCGCGCAGGATCGGCGGCAGCGCATCGGCGAAGTTGAGCGCCTGCTGCACCGCCAGCCGGCGGCGGAAGGTGCGCAGCACGCCCTCGACCATGGTGTAGGTCTGGTTGCGGGTGGCAAGGCCCGACCCGTCGCGGGCATCGGCGAGGAAGCGCTCGAAATCGTCGGATGCGTGCTGCAGCTCCATCGGTATCGGCATTGCATTCCTCCGCCCCTGCAAGAAGGGCCCCCGCGAGAGGGCCCTTCGGTCTTTTACAGGATGATGAGGCGTGTGGAGGCCGTCAGGCCGCCTCATCCACCGTGCGGGCGCGGGTGTCGAACAGCAGCTCGTTCGCCCCGCGCTCGACCTTCACCGCGTCGCCATCCTTCACCGTGCCGGCGAGGATGCGGCCGGCCAGCGGGTCCTGCAGCAGCTTCTGGATCACCCGCTTGAGCGGGCGCGCGCCATAGGCCGGGTCGTAGCCCTTCTCGGCGAGGAAGTCCCGCGCCTCGGGGGTGATCTCCAGCGCGATCTTGCGCTCTTCCAGCAGCTTCTCCAGCCGCTTGACCTGGATATCGACGATCGCGCCCATCTGGTCGCGGCGCAGCCGGTGGAACAGCACGATCTCGTCGACGCGGTTGAGGAATTCCGGGCGGAAATGCGAACGCACCACACCCATCACCTCGTCCCGCACCGCTTCGCTGTCCTCCCCGTCGGGCTGGTTCACCAGATATTCCGCCCCGAGATTCGAGGTCATGATGATCAGCGTGTTGCGGAAGTCGACCGTGCGGCCCTGCCCGTCCGTCAGGCGCCCGTCATCGAGCACCTGGAGGAGGACGTTGAACACGTCCGGATGCGCCTTCTCGATCTCGTCGAACAGCACGACCTGATAGGGCCGGCGCCGCACCGCCTCGGTGAGCGCGCCGCCCTCCTCATAGCCGACATAGCCGGGAGGGGCGCCGATCAGCCGGGAGACCGAGTGCTTCTCCATGTATTCCGACATGTCGAGGCGCACCAGCGCGGTGTCGTCGTCGAACAGGAACGACGCCAGCGCCTTGGTCAGCTCGGTCTTGCCAACGCCGGTGGGGCCGAGGAAGATGAACGAGCCGATCGGCCGGTTCGGGTCCTGCAGGCCGGCCCGGGCGCGGCGCACCGCGGTCGAGACGGCCTCCACGGCCTCCTTCTGGCCCACCACGCGCTTGGAGAGCATGTCCTCCATGCGCAGCAGCTTGTCCTTCTCGCCCTCCAGCATCTTGTCGACGGGAACGCCGGTCCAGCGCGAGACGACGCCGGCGATGTGGTCGGGCGTCACCGCCTCCTCCATCATCGTGCCGGCCTTCACCTCGCCAGCGGCGTCCTTCGCCTCAATGGTGGCGAGCTTCTTCTCCAGCGCGGGGATGGTGCCATAGGCGAGTTCGCCCGCCTTCTGGTACTCGCCCGAGCGCTGGGCTATGGCGAGGTCGGCGCGCGCCTTTTCGAGATCGCTCTTGATCTTCTGGGCGTCGCCGAGCTTCTCCTTCTCCGCCTTCCAGCGCGAGGTGATGGACGCGGACTGCTCCTCCAGATTGGCGAGCTCCTTCTCCAGCTTCTTCAGCCGGTCCTTGGAGCCGGTGTCGGTCTCCTTTTTCAGCGCCTCCTGCTCGATGCGCAGGCGCACGATCTCGCGGTCGATATTGTCCAGTTCCTCGGGCTTGGAATCGACCTGCATGCGCAGGCGCGAGGCCGCCTCGTCGACCAGGTCGATCGCCTTGTCGGGCAGGAACCGGTCGGTGATGTAGCGGTTGGACAGCGTCGCCGCCGCCACCAGCGCCGAATCGGTGATCCGCACGCCGTGGTGCAGCTCGTACTTCTCCTTGATGCCGCGCAGGATGGACACCGTGTCCTCCACCGTCGGCTCGGAGACGAAGACCGGCTGGAAGCGACGGGCGAGCGCCGCGTCCTTCTCCACATGCTTGCGGTACTCGTCGAGCGTGGTGGCGCCGACGCAGTGCAGCTCGCCGCGCGCCAGCGCCGGCTTGAGCAGGTTCGACGCATCCATGGCGCCGTCGGTCTTGCCGGCGCCGACCAGCGTGTGCATCTCGTCGATGAACAGGATGATCCCGCCCTCGGCCGTCTCGACTTCGGAGAGCACGCTCTTCAGCCGCTCCTCGAACTCGCCGCGGTATTTCGCGCCGGCGATCAGCGAGCCCATGTCGAGCGCCAGCAGGCTCTTGTCCTTCAGGCTCTCGGGCACGTCGCCATCGACGATGCGCAAGGCGAGGCCTTCGACGATCGCCGTCTTGCCGACGCCGGGCTCGCCGATCAGCACCGGGTTGTTCTTGGTGCGGCGGGACAGGACCTGGATGGTGCGGCGGATTTCCTCGTCGCGACCGATCACCGGGTCGAGTTTGCCCTCGCGCGCCGCCTCGGTGAGGTCGCGGGCATATTTCTTCAGCGCGTCATAGGCGTTCTCCGCCGTGGCGCTGTCGGCCGTGCGGCCCTTGCGCAGCGCCTCGATGGCGGTGTTGATCTTCTGCGGCGTCGCTCCGGCCTTGAGGAGGATCTTGCCCGCCTCGCTGTCCTTCTCCAGCGCCAAAGCGAGCAGCAGCCGCTCGACCGTGACATAGCCGTCGCCGGCCTTCTTCGCCGCCTGCTCGGCCGCCTCGAAGACGCGGGCGGTGCCCGGGGCGAGGTAGACCTGGCCGGCGCCGGAACCCTGCACCTTGGGCAGCTTCTTCAGCGCCGCCTCGGTATCGGCCAGCACGATGCGGGGATCGCCGCCGCTGCTGGTGATCAGCCCGGCGCACAGGCCTTCCGGATCGTCGAGCAGAACCTTCAGCAGGTGCTCGGGGGTGAATTGCTGGTTGCCCTCTCGCAGGGCAAGCGACTGGGCGGACTGGACAAATCCGCGCGCGCGTTCGGTGTAGATTTCAAAATTCATGTCGCAAAGCCTCCTGGCCCCCCGTCCGCCCTGACGGCACGAACGGTCACTCGGGACGACGGCGCCCGTATCCCGGCCGCCGCAACGGACCCCGTTGTGGCGATCCGTCGGTCCTCATGTAGTGTGGCGGATCGGCAACGGAAGGGCGTTGCGCAGGATCAAGCGCGGATTTTGTCAGGCCGCCGCCGGTGCGACATCCGGGGCGGCATCGGCCCTGCCGGGCGCGGTGCCGCCCGGGCAGCCGCCGATCACATAGGCGCCGCCCGCCAGCAGCGCCACGGCGCCCAGAGCGAGGAAGGCGGAGGGATAGCCGAGCTGCTGCGCCACAACGCCGCCAAGCAGGGTGGAGAGCGAGGCGCCTATGCCCTGCGCCGTCATCGCGAAGCCGAGGCCGAGATTGAACCGGCCCGACCCGGCGAGGATGCGGGCGACGAGGCCGGGCGTCGCCACCCCGAGCAGGCCGGCGCCGACGCCGTCGAGAACCTGCACCGGAACGAGCGCCCAGGCGGCGCCATAATACACCGCCGCCGCCGCGATCACCCCGCGAATCGGCAGCGCCGCGAGGGCGAGCAGCAGCACGAGCCGATAGCCCCGACGCGCGCCGAGCCAGGCGGCGACCAGCGCCATCGGGATCATCGTGCCCTGCGCCACCACGACCGTGGTCGCGGTCAGGGCGCTCGGGTCTGCGCCAGCAGTCGCCACCATGGCCTGGCCGAACAGCGGCAGCATCGCCGCATTGCCAAGATGGAACAGGCCAAACGTGACCGCCGCCGTGACGAGGGCCGGCTCGCGCAGGAGCTTGCCGATGCTCTCATGGGCCTTGCCCGCCCCGGCCGGGGAGGCAGCCCCGCCCCGCGCGGCCTCATGGTCGATGGCGTCCGCCGGGATCGCCAGCACCGACAGCGCGCCGAGAACCGCCATGGCGCCGAGCAGCGCGAACACCGCCGGCAGGCCGAACCACCAGCCGAGCACCCCCGCCAGCACGGCGGCGAGGATGTTGCCCGCGTGGTTGAACGCCTCGTTGCGCCCCAGCTGGTGATCGAAGGCCGCCGGGCCGACCAGGCCCAGGGTCAGGCCGGCAATGGCCGGCAGCAGCGCGGCGGCGGCGATGCCGTTCACCGCCTGCGCCACCGCCACCGCGGCGAAATAGGGTACGGCGAGAATGGTCAGCGAGGCCGCGAGGATCGCCACCGAACCGAAAACGATGATCGCCCGCTTGGCCCGGCTGGCATCGACCAGCGCCCCCATCGGCATGGTCGCAACCATGGCGACCAGCCCGCCCAGCGTCATCACGAGGCCAATCTCGGCCGGGCTCCAGCTCTTTTCCTGCAGGAACACGCCGAGAAACGGCCCGAGCCCGTCACGCACATCGGCGAGGAACAGGTTCAGCGCGGCAAGCGCCGCCAGTGGGGAGAGCAGCGCGGCTGTGGAAGGCGAAGAGCGCATGATGGGATTCCGGCGGTGGCATCGCACCGATAAGCCGCCGGCCGCCGGAGGGTTCCGGCGTACCGGACGATGCCTGACGGCAATTAAGCCTAGGCCGCCGCGCGGCGCTCCGCCAGCATCATGTAGTTGACCGAGAGGTCGCTTGAGCGCCGCCATTCATCCGCCAGCGGGTTGAACACCACGCCCTCGCGCGCGACCACGTCGAGCCCGCCCGTCTCCAGCGCCGCCTGCAGCTCCTCGGGGGTGACGAAGCGCTTCCAGTCATGCGTGCCGCGCGGCAGCCAGCCGAGCACATATTCGGCGCCGACAATGGCGAGGGCGAAGGAGCGCTTGGTGCGGTTCAGCGTCGCCGCGACCATCAGGCCGCCCGGCTTCACCATCTCCGCCGCGCGGGCAAGGAACAGGTCGACATCGGCGACATGCTCCACCACCTCCATCGCCATCACCACGTCGAATCGCTCGCCGGCATCGGCCAGCGCCTCGGCGGTGGTGGCGCGGTAGTCGACGCCAACGCCGCTTTCTTCCGCATGCAGCGCGGCGATCCGCACATTGCGCTCGGCCGGATCGATGCCGGTGACGCTAGCGCCCATGCGGGCCAGCGGCTCGCTGAGCAGGCCGCCGCCGCAGCCAATATCGAGCAGGCGCAGCCCTTCCAGCGGGCGGATGGCACGCGGGTCGCGGCCGAAATGGGCGGTGATCTTCTCGCGCAGATAGGCCAGCCGCACCGGATTGAACCTGTGCAGAACCCGCATCTTGCCGCGCGGATTCCACCATTCGGCGGCGAGCGCGGCAAAGCGTTCCACTTCGCGGGGATCGACGGTGGTGGCGGTTGCGGTCATCGACGCCTCATCTTCGCCCGGCCGTGCCGAGAGGGATTCCAAGCTCGCGCGACGGCGTTGCGGGCGCGGCGCGAGGTGGATATGTATACGCGCCTTTTGGGCCGGGAGCTCACATTCTCCCGCCCGGCCCCACAGAAGAACACGGTACGGTTTCCCGCAATGGCACGTCTGGTGATGAAGTTCGGCGGCACCTCGGTCGCCAACATTGAGCGCATTCGCATTGTTGCGCGGCACGTCAAACGGGAAGTGGAGGCCGGCCACCAGGTCGCGGTCGTCGTCTCGGCCATGTCCGGCAAGACCAATGAGCTGGTCGCCTGGTGCCGCGAGGCCGCCCTGCTGCACGATGCGCGCGAATATGATTCCATCGTCGCCTCCGGCGAGCAGGTGACCTCAGGCCTGCTGGCCATCGTGCTGCAGGAGATGGGCATTTCCGCCCGCTCCTGGCTCGGCTGGCAGCTGCCCATTTCGACCGACGACGCCCATGGCGCGGCGCGCATTCTCGACGTGAATGGCGAGGAGATCATCAACCGCTTCGCCCAGGGCGAGGTGGCTGTGATCGCCGGCTTCCAGGGCATTCACCTGCCCAGCGGGCGCCTCACCACGCTCGGGCGCGGCGGTTCGGACACCTCAGCGGTGGCGATCGCCGCCGGCATCAAGGCCGACCGCTGCGACATCTACACCGATGTCGACGGCGTCTACACCACCGACCCGCGCATCGTGCCGAAGGCGCGCCGGCTGGAGAAGATCGCCTTCGAGGAAATGCTGGAAATGGCGTCGCTCGGCGCCAAGGTGCTGCAGGTGCGCTCGGTCGAACTGGCCATGGTACACAAGGTCCGCACCTTCGTGCGCTCCAGCTTCACCGATCCGGACGCACCGGAACTCAAGACCGCCGGCGACCCGCCCGGCACCCTGATTTGCGACGAGGAGGAAATCGTGGAGAGTGAAGTCGTCACCGGCATCGCCTTCGCCCGGGACGAAGCCCAGGTCAGCATCCGCCATGTGCCGGACCAGCCCGGCATCGCGGCGAACGTGTTCGTGCCGCTCGCGGAAGCGAACATCAATGTCGACATGATCGTCCAGAACATTTCGGCCGAGGGCTTCACCGACATCACCTTCACCGTGCCGACCGCCGATTTCGAGCGCGCCAAGGCCACGCTCGCCGGCGTGCGCGACCAGATCGGCTTCCAGAGCATCGAAGGCGCGACGGATGTGGTGAAGGTCTCGATCATCGGCATCGGCATGCGCAGCCATGCCGGCGTCGCGGCGCGTGCGTTCAAGTCGCTTTCCGAGCGCGGGATCAACATCCGCGCCATCTCCACCTCCGAGATCAAGATCTCGGTGCTGATCGACGCCGCCTATACCGAGCTTGCCGTGCGAACGCTGCATTCGGTATACGGGCTGGACGCCTGAGTTCAGGCAACGGCGCGGCGCGAGTCGCGCCGCGTTAAGACGCTCCGGGATAGCGGCTCCCGGAAACCGAGGACGGCCAATGCGTGGCGCGCTCGGCGGCCCGCGCGTGCTTTTGAGGCGTCTCCGCGAGGTCATGGCGGAGCCGGTGAGCGCGCAGGACCGCCTCGACAAGATCGTGGTGCTGATCGCGGCCAACATGGTGGCCGAGGTGTGCTCGGTCTATGTGCTGCGCGTCGATGGCACGCTTGAGCTCTATGCCACCGAGGGCCTGAACCGCACCGCCGTGCATCTCACGGTGATGCGGATCGACGAGGGCCTCGTTGGCACCGTGGCCCGCGAGGCCGAGCCGATCAGCCTGTCCAATGCGCAGGCGCACCCGGCCTTCTCCTACCGGCCGGAAACGGGCGAAGAGATCTACCACTCCTTCCTCGGCGTGCCGATCCTGCGGGCCGGCAACACGCTCGGCGTGCTTGTCGTGCAGAACCGCGCCCACCGCTCCTATACCGAGGAGGAGATCGAGGCGCTGCAGACCACGGCCATGGTGCTGGCCGAGATCATCGCCTCGGGCGAACTCACCGCCATGGCGCTGCCCGGCGCCGAGCCGGCCGCCCGCCGGCCGCTGCATCTCAAGGGCCTCGCGCTGTCGGAAGGCATCGGCCTCGGCCATGTGGTGCTGCACGAGCCGCGCATCGAAGTCACCAAGGTCATCGCCGACGACCTGCCGGCGGAGCTGAAGCGGCTCGACGGCGCGGTGGAGACGCTGCGCGCCTCGATCGACACCATGCTGGAGGATGAGGGCGTCGCCCGCGTCGGCGAGCACCGCGAGATCCTCGAAGCCTACCGCATGTTCGCCCATGATCGCGGCTGGATCGGCCGCATGCGCGAGGCCGTGATGACCGGCCTCACCGCCGAGGGCGCGGTGGAGCGGGTGCAGTCCGACACCCGCGCCCGCATGCTGCGCATGACCGACCCTTACTTGCGCGAGCGTATGCACGATCTGGACGATCTGGCCAACCGGCTGCTGCGCCAGCTCACCGGCCGCACCGCCGGCTCGGACCATGACCGGCTGCCGGACAATGCCGTCATCGTCGCCCGCAATATGAGCCCGGCGGCGCTGCTGGACTATGACCGCACCCGCATTCGCGGCCTCGTGCTGGAAGAAGGCGCGGCGACCAGCCATCTGACCATCGTCGCCCGCGCGCTCGGCATATCCGCCGTCGGCCACATGGAAAATGTCGTCGGTCAGGTCGATGCCGGCGACGCGGTGATTGTCGACGGCGTCAGCGGCGAGGTGCATATCCGCCCGCCGGCCGATGTCGAAAGCGCCTATGCCGAGAAGGTGCGCTTCCGCGCCAAGCGGCTGGAGCGCTACGCCGCCCTGCGCGACGTGCCGACCGTCACCAAGGACGGCACGCCGATCGAGCTGCATCTCAATGCCGGCCTGCTGGTCGACCTGCCGCATATCGAGGAGACCGGCGCGACCGGCATCGGCCTGTTCCGCACCGAACTGCAGTTCATGATCGCCTCCGCCTTCCCGCGCACCAATGAGCAGCTGAAGCTCTATCGCTCGGTGCTGGACGCGGCGGGCGACCGGCCGGTGGTGTTCCGCACCCTCGATATCGGCGGCGACAAGGTGCTGCCCTATATGCGGGCGATCGAGGAAGAGAACCCGGCGCTGGGCTGGCGCGCCATCCGCCTTGGCCTCGACCGGCCCGGCCTGCTGCGCAGCCAGATCCGCGCCTTGCTGCGCGCCGCCACCGGGCGCGAATTGCGGCTCATCTTCCCGATGGTGTCGGCGGTGGAGGAATATGACCGCGCCCACCACATCGTCGAGCGCGAGCTGACCCATCTGCGCCGGCACGGCCACGGCCTGCCCGAGCGCGTGCTGGTGGGGGTGATGCTGGAAGTGCCGGCGCTGCTGTTCCAGCTCGACCTGCTGTTCAGCCGGGTGGATTTCGCCTCGGTCGGCTCCAACGATCTGGTGCAGTTCCTCTATGCCGCCGATCGCGGCAATTCGCGCGTCGCCGACCGCTTCGACCCGCTGGCCCCGGCGGCGCTGCGGGCGCTGAAGATGATCATCGACAAGGCGGCCGAATACGGCAAGCCGGTCACGCTGTGCGGCGAACTCGCCTCGCGGCCGCTGGAGGCGCTGGCGCTGGCCGCGATCGGCTATCGCCGGCTCTCGGTCTCCCCGGCCTCCTATGGCCCGGTGAAGGCGATGCTGCTCGAACTCGATTTGCCCGCCGCTTCCGCCTTTGTCGAACCGCTGCTCGGCATTCGCGGCGAGGTGGCGTCGCTGCGCCCGCAGCTCGCCGCCTTCGCCGCGAAAGCCGGCCTGCCGCTGTGAGTGCCGCCGCGTGACCGCCCTGCCCGATGTCCGGCTCGACCAGCTTCTCGCGCGCCATGCCGAGATCGAGCACGCCCTCTCCGCCAGCCCGGAGGCGGAAACCTATGTCCGCCTGTCGCGGGAGTTTTCCGACCTGTCGCCACTGGTCGAGAGCGTGAAGGCGCTGCGCCGCGCCGAGCGCCAGCTGAAAGAGGCCCGCACCCTCGCCACCGAGGCTTCCGGCGACCGCGAGATGGCGGCGATGGCGCAGGAGGAGGCGGACACGCTGGAGGAGGAGGTGGAAACCCTCTCCCACGCCGTGCGGCTCGCCTTGCTGCCCAAGGACGCGATGGATGAGCGCGGCGTCATCCTCGAAGTCCGCGCCGGCACCGGCGGCGACGAGGCGGCGCTGTTCGCCGGCGACCTGTTCCGCATGTATGAGCGCTTCGCCGGGCTGAACGGCTGGTCGGTCGAGGTGCTGTCGATGACCGAAGGCGCGGCCGGCGGCTTCAAAGAAATCGTCGCCGGCCTGCATGGCTCGGGCGCCTATGCCAAGCTGAAGTTCGAATCGGGCGTCCACCGCGTGCAGCGCGTGCCCGATACCGAGGCCTCGGGCCGCATCCACACCTCCGCCGCCACCGTAGCGGTGCTGCCTGAGGTGGAGGAGGTCGACGTCGACATCAACGAATCCGATTTACGCATCGACGTGTTCCGGGCCTCGGGCGCCGGCGGCCAGCACGTCAACAAGACCGAGAGCGCGGTCCGCATCACCCATCTCCCCACCGGCACGGTCGTGGCGGTGCAGGACGAGCGCTCGCAGCACAAGAACAAGGCCCGCGCCATGGGCATGCTGCGCGCCAAGATCTACGAGGCCGAGCGCGAGCGACGCGACAGCGCCCGCGCCAGCGAGCGCAAGGTGCAGGTCGGCTCCGGCGACCGTTCCGAGCGCATCCGCACCTATAATTTCCCGCAGGCGCGCGTCACCGACCACCGTATCGGCCTCACTTTGCACAAGCTGCCGGAAATTCTCGCCGGCGACGCGCTGGGCGAGCTGGTCGACGCGCTGACCACCGAATATCAGGCGACGCTGCTCGCCGAGGCCGAGAGCGCCGGCTGGGGCGAGCGGTGACCACCCGCACCGCCCTGCTGCGCGCCTTTGCCGCAGCCTTTGCGGAAAAGGGCCTGGAGGCGCCCGAGCGCGAAGCCCGCGCGCTGCTGCGGGTGGGGCTTGGCCTCTCCGATCTCGACTTGGTGGCGCGGGGAGAACAGGAGGTGGCGCCAGTGGACGCCGCGCGCCTTCGCGCCCTCGCCGAGCGCCGCGCCGCCGGCGAGCCGCTGGCCCGGCTGACCGGGCGGCGCGAATTCTGGAGCCTCGATTTCACCCTCGCCCCCGAGACGCTGGTGCCGCGCCCGGAGACGGAAACGCTGGTGGAAGCGGCGCTGGCGCTGTTCCCGGACCGGCGCGCGCCGCTGCGCCTTCTCGACCTCGGCACGGGCTCCGGCGCCCTGCTGGCGGCGCTGCTGAGCGAGTTTCCCGCCGCGTTCGGCATCGGCGTCGACCTGTCGCCGGGCGCCGCCCGGCAGGCGCGGGAAAACCTTGCGGCGCTTGGATTGGCGCACCGCTCGGCGGTGATGGTGGGGCACTGGGCGCAGGCGCTTGCCGGCGGCTTCGATCTCGTGGTCTCCAATCCGCCTTATATTCCCAGCACCGATATAGCGGCGCTGGAGCGGGAGGTGCGCGAGCACGACCCGCTGCTGGCGCTCGATGGTGGCCCGCAAGGGCTCGATGCCTACCGTGCGCTTGCCCGCGCCCTGCCCGGCCTGCTCGTCACCGGCGGCCATGCCGTGCTGGAACTGGGCATCGGGCAGGAGGCGGATGTCGCCGCGCTGCTCGCCGCGGCGGGGCTGCGGGTGGAGGGTCCGGCGCGGTGCGATCTCGCCGGGATCGCCCGCGCACTCATCGCCCGCAAGCCTTGATATTGCGGGAAACGCCTCAAAAAAGGGCTTGGAAGGCGATACCGAACCGATTAGTGTCAATTGCAGGAATCGTCCTGAGACATCATCTGCCTTTTGGTGATTGGAACGCCGGTCGCTCATTGATCCGAGTCGCCGTTCTCCTCGCTGGCAGTGGCATTCGGGCCCTTGCGAAAGGCCTAGATGCAACCCGTTTCATAAGGGGCGAACGCTCCAAGAGTTTATCGGCGTGGCTTCGGTTACGCGATGAAACATGGGGTCGGCCGCAGCGCATTCGTGCGCGCGCCGGGTCCGGGCCGGAGAAATGCGGTCAGGACGGATCGGTGTCGGCATGGCCGGCGGCGAAGCATCTTCGAGATGCGCTCCCATGGAAGAAGCCCGATGGTCGAGGGCGACCTGCGGCGCGACTGGAACCTCCGGGTTCCGGCCTGCGGCAGCTTTTCACCGACTTACGGCGAGATTTCCCGCCGTGCCGCTGCCGATGGCCTAGGCCGAAGGGGCGGGACTGCGGACACCGTGTGATTGACCCGCCTGTATGGCACCGAATGGGGCATCCCCGTCCGGCTTTGTGGGGCACCAGAGACCAGCTCGATGCGAAATAGTAATCAGCAGAAGCGTACGCGCGGCCGCAACAACGGCAATCGGCGCAGCCAGAATCCGCTTACGCGCGTTTATGAGTCCAACGGCCCGGATGTGAAGGTGCGAGGCACGGCGCAGCACGTCGTGGAAAAGTATCAGCAGCTGGCCCGCGACGCGCAGGCCACAGGCGATTACGTGGCGGCGGAAAACTATCTCCAGCACGCCGAGCATTACTATCGCATCATCGCCGCCGCGCAGGCGCAGTTCGGCGTGCAGGGGCAGCCCTATCAGCGCTCCGACGATGACGAATTCGACGACGAGATGGACGAGGGCGGCTCGGACAACCAGCCGGTCTACCAGACCCGCGAGCCGCAGGCGCCGCGCGACAATGGCCACCGCGACAACGGCCCGCGTGACAATGGCAACCGTGACAACGGCCAGCGCGAGAATGGACATCGCGACGGCGGCCAGCGGGACGGAAACCAGCGCGACAATGGCCCGCGTGAAGGCCAGCGCGACTTCTTCCGCGACCGCGACAACCGCCGCGACAATCGCGAACGCGGGCAGGATCGCCACCAGGAGCGCGGCCCGGACCGTAACCAGGACCAGCGCAATCAGGACCAGCGCGCGCAGGAGCCGCGCAACCAGGACCAGCGCGGACAGGACCGTGGACCGGAGCGCGACCGCAGCGAACGGCCCGACCGTCCGGAGCGCGAGCCGCGCGAAGGCCGCTGGTCGCGCGAGAGCCGCCCCTATCGCGACAATCGCGCCCCCCGCGAGGGCGGCGATGCCAACTACCGCGATCCCGCCCAACAGCCGCAGCCGCGCCTCGGGCCGGAAGTTGAGGCCGAGATCGGCCTGCCCGCCTTCATCACCCAGAGCGGCGGCACCGCCCCGGCAAGCGCCACCGCGCGCAAGACCGATGCGCCGGCCGACGCGCCGGAGGCCAAGGTTGCTCCGGCCGTTGCACCCGTGACCGCTGAGCCCGCTCCCGCAGCGGCGCCCGCCGCGCCGGCTCCCGCCGCCCCGGCGGAAGCGACGCCCGTCGCTGAGGCCCCCGCCCCGAAGACCCGCAGCCGCGCCGCCAAGCCGGCGGCGGCGGTGGCCGTGGCGCCTGAGGAGGCCCCGGCCGACGACACGGAAGGCCGCGCCCCGCGCACCCGCCGGCGCCGCTACCGCCGCAGCGATACCGAAGGCGAGGGCGAAGGCTCCGAGCCCGCCCCGGCGGAAGTCGCGGAGTGATCGGCTTCCCCGCCCGCACATGAAAAAGGCCCGGCTCAGCCGGGCCTTTTTTTGTTAGGGGGTGGAGAGGGAAGGCCGAAGGCGTCTGAAGCGGGCCTCAGAGCGTGATCCGCACCGAATCGCCGTCGGCGATAAGCCCGCCCTGCTCGATCTCGGCGAAGATGCCGCAATCGGTATGGCCGAAGGTCCGCATCAGCGTCCCCGGCACGTCCATGTCGCGCTTGGCCGTCACCGGGTCGACATTGGTGGCGGCGCAGCGGAAAATGCGCTGGGTGATCTTGAGCCGGACATGGCTGCCCACCTCGATCGTGTGGCCGACGAGGTCGAACTCCTCCCACGGCTCCATGCCGTCGAGATAGAGATTGCCGCGAAAGCGCAGCGGGTCCACCGGCTGGCCGATGATGTCGCCGAGCGCTCGGCAGCTCGCCAGATTGATCAGCGAGACATAGCCCTCGGTGGTGTCGACGAAGCGGAATTCCGGCGGAGCCGCCAGCACGCGCGGCGCGCCGCGCAGCTCATAGCGGGAATAGCGCTGGAAGAACGCCTCGATCACCTCCCGCCCTTCCGCCGTGTCGAGCGTGCCGCGCGCCACCTCGGCGCCGTCGAGCCGGATCACCAGCTCCGCCGTCGCGTCGTCGAACCGGGCTTCGAGCGCGGCCAGCCGCTCATTGCGCATGAGCATCAGGAACTTGATCTTCGGCTGGAAGGCCGGGGCTTCGGCGATGAAGCCGGAGGGCCCGTTCTCGATGGCGAAGAGCCGGTCGCCGGGGAAATACTTCCCCGCCATCAGCTCCACCAGCTCAAGCCGCTCCGGCGTCAGCCCCTTCACGGGGTAACGATAGATCGACTGGATGCTGGCAAAGGCGAGTGACTTCGCCGCATCCTCGGCCGTGGTGAAAAGTTCAGCGTCGTCGGTCGATTCGCTCATCATGCCTCACCATATCGGCTCCCAGTGTTCCCGTCAGCCGCAGCGATAATCCGCGCCCGTGGCGGCACTGCGGACGGCCCGTGTTTTGCCTGTCGTATTTTTGGCTTTTCCTCGGCCTACGAATCCGTCTCAATGGTGACGGGTTCCCTTGCCGACACCATAGGAGGGGGTCATGCCGCGGCTTTTCACCGCCCTCGAAATCCCGAGCGAAGTCGCCGAGCATCTGTCGATGCTGCGCGGCGGCCTTCCCGGCGCTCGCTGGATCAGCCCGGATTTCTATCACGTCACCCTGCGTTTCATCGGCGATGTCGACCATGCGGTCGCCCGCGACGCCGCCGCCGCGCTCGACGAGATCGAGCGCTTCGGCTTCGACCTCACCCTTTCAGGCGTCGACCAGTTCGGCAACCACAAGCCGCATTCGATCTTCGCCGGGGTGCAGGCCAACCAGGCGCTGAACGAGCTTCAGGCCGAGCATGAGCGGGCGATGAAGCGCATCGGCCTGCCGCCGGAAGGGCGCAATTTCCGCCCGCATGTCACGCTGGCCCGGCTGCGCGACGCCGCCCCCCGGCAGGTGGCGGATTATCTCGCCTTGCGCGGCTATTTCCGCAGCGCCACCTTCCAGGTCTCGCGCTTCGTCCTCTTCTCCTCGCGCGATTCCGTCGGCGGCGGACCCTACAGGGTGGAGGCCGCCTACCCGCTGATGTGACGGCGCGATGTTGCGAAAGCGCGCAATGGCAACCATGTCTGGCGGGACGGGCCTTTTCTGGACCCGTCGGGAGAGCGAGATGATCCACCGATCCGACCGTGCTTTCGACGCCGACGCCCCCGATAGGGAGGGAATCGAGGCGGAAGCCCACGCCATCCCCGGCGCCGGCGCCGAGGAGGAGGCCCGGGTGCGCGCCCGCTTCTGGCCGAAGCTGGCCGGCGCCCTGTCGCGCATTCCCTTCGCCGAGGACGCGGCGGCCGCCTATTACTGCGCGCTGGACAGCCAGACGCCGACCCGGGTGCGCGGCCTGCTGTTTGGCGCCCTCGCCTATTTCCTGCTGCCCACCGATGCGGTGCCGGACATCATTGTCGGCCTCGGCTTTACCGACGATGCGGCGGTGCTGGCGACGGCGCTGAACCTGCTGGCCAGCCATATCGGCGCCGACCACCGGGCGGCGGCCCGCGCCGCGCTTGAGCGGCTGCGCGCGTCCTGAGCATGGGCGGGAATCGCGGCCTTGCGGGGATAATCGGCCGCACGGTCCTGCCATGCCATCAATTCGCCGCCCCCCTTCCGCCAATTGAGCTTCAAACGCTTCCTATCGGAGCACCAAGGGTTCACAGCCGCGGACAGCGCGGATATCCCTGATGCCGCCGATACGGAGAATCACGCGGAGCCGCCCCGGCGGCCCGAGGATACGGAGGATGCAGACCATGGCACGACGCACCGTGCGCGCCGCCCTCGCCGGCCTGGCAATGGCAATGATCGGGATCGGCGGCGCCAGTGCCCAGGGTGCGCCCAAGCTCGTCACCCAGTCGGGCGACTGGGGAGTTTATCTCGACACCAGCGGCAGCGGAAAGATCTGCTACGCGCTGTCGCAGCCCAAGACCCGCATGCCGGCCGGCCTCAAGCGCGACCCCGCCTATTTCTTCATCTCGACCCGCACCGCCGAGAATGTGAAGGGCGAGGTCAGTGTCGTCATGGGCTTCGCGCTGAAGGAAGGCACCGACGCCACCCTGACCATCGGGCCGGCCAATTTCGACCTCTACACCCGCGGCACCGGCGCCTGGGTGCGCAATGTCGCCGAGGAGGCGCGCCTGGTCGACGCCCTGCGCAAGGGCAAGGACGTGGTGGTGAAAAGCACCTCCCTGCGCGGCAATGTCACCACCGACACCTATTCCCTGAGCGGCATCTCGGCGGCGATCGACCGCGCCGCCCAGGAATGCCGCTGACGCATCGCGTGCGCCTTTTCGATCCGGCGGTATCCATCTGATCGAAAAGGCCTCTAGACTGATGGCGACGGCCTTGCGCCGCGCCGTTCCCCCGAGCGCCAATCTTCGAGGTCATCATGCCCGCCGAACTGCGGCTCATTCCCTGCCTCGCCGACAATTACGCGGTGCTGCTGCGCGATCCCGTCACGGAAGCGACCGCCGTCATCGACGTGCCGGAAGTGGCGCCCGTGCTGGCCGCGCTGGCGCGCGAGGACTGGACGCTCACCCATATCCTCGTCACCCACCACCACACCGACCATATCGCCGGCGTCGAGACGCTGAAGGAGCGCTTCGGCGCCACCGTCATCGGCCCGAAGGCGGAGCGCGAGACCATTCCCGGGCTCGACTTCGCGGTGGTGGATGGCGATCCCGTCGCCGTCGGCGGGCTGGTGGGGCGGGTGATGGAGACGCCCGGCCACACCAAGGGGCACATCGTCTTCCTGTTCGAGGAAGAGCGGCTGCTGTTTTCCGGCGACACGCTGTTCGTCATGGGCTGCGGCCGGCCCTTCGAGTGCGACCCGCCGGTGCTGTGGGAATCGCTCGCCCGCCTGCGCACCCTGCCCGACGACATTTCGGTCTATTGTGGGCACGAATACACCCTTTCCAATGCGCGCTTCGCCCTCAGCCTGGAGCCCGACAATGAAGCGGTCGCCGCCCGGCTGAAGGAGATCGAGGCGCTGCGGGCCGCCGGCAAGCCGACCCTGCCGACCACAATCGGCGCGGAGAAGGCGACCAACCCGTTCATGCGCGCCGACGACCCCGAACTCGCCGCCCGCATCGGCCTGGCCGGTGCCGAGCCGGGCGCCGTCTTCACCGAGCTGCGCAGCCTCAAGAACAGTTTTCGGGGCTGATTCATGCGGCTCGACGGACTTTCCGCCCCGGAGGTGATCGCGCATCTGGCGCTCGCGCCGCATCCGGAGGGCGGGCATTACCGCGAGACGTTCCGCGATCCGCACCCGACGCCGGACGGGCGCGCCGCCTCCACCGCGATCTATTTCCTGCTGACCGCCGGCGAGGTGTCGCACTGGCACCGGGTGAACGCCGTCGAGGCCTGGCACTGGTATGCCGGCGCGGCGCTGGAACTGCGGATGGCGCTGGACGATTCCGGTCCGGTGACGGCGCATATTCTCGGCACGGGTGCCGGCGAGGAACCGCAGCTTATCGTCCCGCGCGCCGGCTGGCAGTCGGCCCGCAGCCTCGGCGACTGGACGCTGGTGGGCTGCACGGTGGCGCCCGGCTTCGACTTCGCCGGCTTCGAGCTGGCCGCGCCCGGCTGGTCGCCGGGCTGACCCGTTCCCGCTCTTACCGCCGCGCCAGCAGCGTCGCCACGGCGGCACCGCCGACGATGAGCGCGCAGGCGAGCCCAAGCGACCAGCTGAGCGCGGCGAAGCCCGCCGCCACCAGCAAGAGGGTCGAGAGTACAGGCGCGGCATAGGATAGGACGCCGAGCAGGCGGATGTCGCCGCGCTTCATGCCGATGTCCCAGGTGTAGAAGGCGATGCCGACCGGCCCGATGCCGAGCGCCACCACGGCCAGCCACTCCCCCGCCCCGGCCGGCCAGATCGACGGCTCGAACGCGACATGGCAGAGCGCCGACAGCACGGCGGTGGCGAGGCAGAAGCCAGCGACAACTTCGGTCGGCACCTTGGCGAAATGCCGCGAGGCGACCGAATAGACCGACCAGATCACCGCGCAGAGCGCGGCGGCGAGATAGCCGGGCACGAATTCCGGCGCGAAGCCGAGGCTGCCGGCCCGCCCGCCCAGCAGCACCACCGTGCCGGCAAGGCCCATCACCGCGCCGGCAATATGGGCCGGGCGCAGCTTTTCCCCCGGCAGGAAGGCCGACATCAGCACGATCAGCAGCGGCCAGAGATAGGCGATGAGGCCCGCCTCTGCCGGCGGCGCCAGCTTCAGCGCCGAGAAATAGAAGAAGTGATAGCCGAACAGCCCGCCCACCCCGTGCAGCCACACCGGCCAGGGCTGGCGCAGCACGGAGAGGCTCACACCCCGCGCCACAGCGGTCGCCAGCCCCACCGCCCCGCCAATAGCGAAGGTCAGCGCCGTCAGCAGGAAGGGCGGCACCGCGCCGGTGGACGAGGTCGCGAGCGCCAGCGTCGACCACAGCAGGATGGCGGTAAAGCCGATCAGCGTGGCCGTGCGGCGCGAGAGGGGGGCAGTCGCTTGGAGAGGCATGGGGGACACGGGGTGGGACACCTGGATGGGCGCCCCTTATCGCCGGCCGGACGGCGCAAGCCAAGAGCGGTTGGGACGACAATCGCGCCGCAGGATGGAACCCGTGCGGCGAGAGCCGATTACCCTAGGGTCAGCTTCAACACCTCAGGAGTTCCGCATGAAGACGCCTTGTCGTTCCCTTCTGCCTGCCCTCGCTCTTGCCACGCTGTTCGCCGCGCCTGTTCTGGCCCAGACCCCGGCCACCGGCATCGACGACGCGCTGCGCATCGCCCGCGACAATGGCATGGCCACCATCACCAAGATCGAGATGGACGACGGCAAATGGGAGGTCGAGGGCCGCAATGCCGCTCAGCAGCGGATCGAGATCGACATCGATCCGGCGAGCGGAAAAATCCTCAAGACCGAAACCGACTGATCTTTTCCGGGAAAGCGCCGCCGCCCTAACGGCGGCGGCGATGGCCTCAGGTGAGGTACTGGCCGCCATTGGCAGCGAGTGTCGAGCCGGTGATGAAGCCGGCGGCGTCATCGGCGAGGAACACCACGCAGCGCGCGATTTCCTCGGCCTCGCCCAGCCGGCCGACCGGAATCTGCGGAATGATGCTCTTCTCCAGCACCTCCTTCGGCACCGCCAGCACCATTTCGGTGGCGATGTAGCCCGGGCAGATGGCGTTGACGGTGACATTCTTCTTGGCGACTTCCTGCGCCAGCGCCTTGGTGAAGCCGATCTCGCCGGCCTTGGCGGCGGAATAATTGGTCTGGCCCATCTGGCCCTTCTGGCCATTGATCGACGAGATGTTGACGATGCGGCCGTAATTGCGCTCGCGCATACCCTCGATCACGTTGCGGCACATGTTGAACACCGAGGTCAGGTTGGTGTTGATCACCGCGTGCCAGTTCTCAGGCGTCATCTTGTGCAGCATGCCGTCGCGGGTGATGCCGGCATTGTTAACAAGCACATCGACCGGACCGAGTTTCGCCGTCACGTCGGCGATGCCCGCCTGGCACGCCGCGAAGTCGGACACGTCCCATTTGAAGGTGGGGATGCCGGTTTCCTCGGTGAATTTGGCGGCCGCCGCGTCATTGCCGGCATAATTGGCGGCGACGGAATAGCCGGCCGCCTTCAAGGCTTTGCAGATGGCCGCGCCGATGCCGCGCGTACCCCCGGTGACCAATGCAACACGCGCCATGTATCCCCCCTCTGGCGTCCCTTCCCCAGGGAACTCTCGACGGTTTGTACGTCGATTCTTGATGACGGCAAGGTCGTCAGCCCGCCTTGCCGCCGCGATGGGTCACAGTTCCTGCCGGCTGTGCCGGAAGCGCGTCAGTCGCGCTCCAGGCACATGGCGATGCCCATGCCGCCGCCGATGCACAGCGTGGCCAGCGCCTTCTTGGCGTCGCGCTTCTCCATCTCGTAGAGCAGCGTGGTGAGGATGCGGGCGCCCGAGGCGCCAATCGGGTGGCCGATGGCGATGGCGCCGCCGTTCACATTCACCTTGCTCGTGTCCCAGCCGAGATCCTTGTTCACCGCGCAGGCCTGCGCCGCGAAGGCCTCGTTGGCTTCGATCAGGTCGAGATCGGCCGCCGTCCAGCCGGCCTTTTCCAGCGCGCGGCGCGAGGCGGGGATGGGGCCGGAGCCCATGATCGCCGGATCGACGCCCGCCTGCGCCCAGGAGACGATGCGCGCCAGCTGCTTCTTGCCGGTGCTCGCGGCCCGGGAGGCGGACATCAGCACCAGGGCGGCGGCGCCGTCATTGATGCCGGAGGCGTTGCCCGCCGTCACCGTGCCGTCCTTGGAAAAGGCCGGGCGCAGACGGGTCATGGATTCGAGGGTGGCGCCGTGGCGGGGATACTCGTCGTCGCTGACGATGACATCGCCCTTGCGCGAGGAAATGGTCACCGGGACGATCTCGTCCTTGAAGCGCCCGGCCTTCTGCGCCGCTTCCGCCTTGTTCTGCGAGGCGACGGCGAATTCGTCCTGCTGGTCGCGGGTGATCTGCCACTGGCGGGCGACGTTCTCGGCTGTCGTGCCCATGTGGTAGCCGTTGAAGGCGTCCCACAGCCCGTCCTTGATCATCGTATCGACGAGTTCGAGATTGCCCATCTTGGTGCCGTTGCGCAGATGCGCCACATGCGGCGCCTGGCTCATCGATTCCTGGCCGCCGGCCACCACGACGTCGCTGTCGCCGTTGAGAATCGCCTGAAAGCCGAGCGCGACGGCGCGCAGGCCGGAACCGCAGAGCTGGTTCACGCCCCAGGCCGGGCTTTCCACCGGGATGCCGGCCGCCACCGAGGCCTGGCGCGCCGGGTTCTGGCCGGCACCGGCGGTGAGGATCTGCCCCATGATGGTCTCGCTCACCTCGCCCGGCGCGACGCCGGCACGCTCCAGCGCGGCCGCGATCGCGATCTTGCCCAGCTCATGGGCCGGGAGCGAGGAAAGCGCGCCGTTGAACGCGCCGACAGCCGTGCGTGCGGCGCCGACGATGACGATGCCGTCTTTCATGAATGACGTCCTCCGGTACGATCCCGTTTTGCAGCGCGGCCTATGGCCAGCGCCTCACCTTCTTGAACAGGTGTGACAGCATCGTGGTAGCCACCTGTGATCCATGTCAATGGCACGCGGATTTTCTTGACGTCACGTCAGCGCGGGACGCACCCAGCCCCGCATCACGCCCCGCGGGCGGCCGTAAGCCGCCACAATTCCTGTAGCCGGGCGCTGGGAAACGTCCTAGAGTTTTCAATGGGAAACGATCAAGGCGACTGGATCACAATGGCAAAATCCAACGAACCCGTCACCATCAAGAAATACGCGAACCGCCGCCTCTACAATACCGGCACGAGCACCTATGTGACGCTCGAAGACCTCGCGCAGATGGTCAAGAACGGCGAAGACTTCGTCGTCTACGATGCGAAGTCATCCGACGACATTACCCACTCCGTGCTGACCCAGATCATCTTCGAGCAGGAAGGCAAGGGCCAGAATCTCCTGCCGATCAACTTCCTTCGCCAGATCATCCGTTTCTACGGCGACAGCATGCAGATGCTGGTTCCGCGCTATCTCGACATGACGATCGAGAATTTCAGCAAGGAACAGAACAGCCTGCGCGAGAACTTCACCAAGACGCTGGGCATTGGCGGCATTGGTGGCTTCGGCATATTGGACGAACATGTGCGCCGGAACATGGAAATGTTCGACCGCACCTTCAAGATGTTCCTTCCCGGCGCCCGCGCCGAGGACGCCGCCCCCGCGCCGGCCGCCAGCCCGCAGCCGGACGATTTCGACGAGCTGCGCCGGCAGGTCGCCGACATGCAGAAGCGGCTCGACAAGCTGGGCGATGGCGGCACGAAAGAGTGAGCGCTGAGAACGGCTGAGCGCCAAGAACGGGTGAGCGCCAAGAACGGGTGAGCGCCAAGAACGGGTGAGCGCCGAGGTCGTGTGAGCGTAACCCCGGCAGGGCGCCGCCGCGCGGCCTGACCGGCCTCAGGACGCTATTGCCTCGCCTCCCCGCCGCGCGCGACGTGGAAGTCCGGGCACGCCCTCGGCGCGGGCGGGAGCTTCGGCGCCGTGCCTGCCCCGCCGCCCTCACGCTGTAGGCGCGAGCGTCAGCGCCGCGACACCGCCCCCGCGGCGACAATGGCGGCGGAGGTATCGACCACGGGATCGCTCTCGTCCGGCTCGCCGGCGCTCGACTGCGTGGCGCCGGGAAGCCCTACCGCCAGCTGCGCGGCCCGCATTTTGTCGATGCCCGAGAACTGGATGCCCGCGACCTCGACCGAAGAGGCGCCACTTGCCTTCGCGGCGCGCGCCAGCATGCCCCGCAGCTGCGGGGCCATTTCCGCCAGCTGGGCGAATTTGGCGTGGTTGAAGCCGTCGGTCGACTTCACATTGGACATGTCGATAACGACGGCGCCCAGCTCGACGAGTTCCGTGTCGTGGGTGTAGGCGCCGAGGCGCGGCTTGTCGCCGGCGATGAAATCGGAAAAGGCCAGCGCCTTGTCGTCGCGCGAGACGATGACGATGAACGGCTTCGGCAGCTTGCCGAAACGCTTCAGCTGGCTCTTGAACACGTCGACATCGATATCGGGCGCGGCGAGCACGATATTGCCGAGCTTGGTCAATGGCAGCGCGTTGCCGGAAATCTTGATCTGCCGCAGCGCCTCCACCGTCACCCAATTGCCCATCGAATGCGCGACGATGCTGACCTGGTCGGCACCGCTGGCGAAGACGAGGCGGATGGTCTCCTCCAGCCGGTCGCGGGCGGCGGTGGCGCTGTTATTGTCATAGACATAATCGGCGATGCCGCCGCGCGAGGCCCAGGTGAAGAGAACAGGCACGCCGGGCGCCTTGGAATCTTCCGCCATCTGGGTGAGGCGGTAGAGCGCTTCCGAGAACAGCGTGTTGTAGCCATGGACGAAGATCACCGCCTGCCGCTTGCCGGCGGGATACTTGGCCAGCTCGCTCTTAAGGTCGGCGGAGAATTCCTTCGGCGTCTCGCGATACACCGCCTCGCGCACCACCATGTCGGTGGCGGGATTGGGCGGCGATTTCGTCGGCGCCTCCACCATGCCCGGCTTGTGGGTCGGGGGGACGCTGATCTCGACCTTGGCGAAGCTCAGTTCCGGCGTCCGCTCGCCGCTGTAGAACACGCCGGGGCGCGGGTCGCGGGCGCGCGACGAGGCGACCAGGATCGTGTGCGTGCTCACGCTGACCGTATCGACATCGATGACCGAGAGAGCGTCGTCGCCCGGCCGGGACGCGCAGCCGGCCAGCACAGGAGCCGCCAGGGCCGCCACGAACAGCCAGGCAAAGCGCCGGCGCATTCCACGGCTCGCATCACGCAACACGGCAGGCTCCCAGGTTCACGGGCGGACGGTATCATCGTTCCGGCGGAGCGGTAAATGCGCCGGAAAGGCACGGCGCCGGCCTCGCTCGCCATGGCTTCTGGATCGTTAGCAGCCAGGCATTAACACTTCAGCCATGCGCCACGCTGCCCAACGCAGAAAAGCCGGCCCCAAGGGCCGGCTTCAGCAACGCGGGAAGACGGCCCGGCTGAGGCGATCAGGCCTCGGCCTTGACCTTCAGCACCTGACGGCCCTTGTACATGCCGGTCTTCAGGTCGAGGTGGTGCGGACGGCGCAGCTCGCCCGAATCCTTGTCCTCGATATAGGTCGGCTTGGCGAGGGCGTCGGCGGAACGGCGCATGCCGCGACGCGACGGGCTGGTTTTCTTCTTCGGAACTGCCATCGTCTTCTCCTGGTCCCGGCCTGGCTCACGCCCAGTCGGAAGGGCCGGCGCCGGATGGTGCGTAATTCGAGTGGCGGCTTATACAGACTCATGCGCGCGAGCGAAAGAGGCAGACGCAAATCTGTCGCAGACTTCCCGTGCCCTCCCCTCGCCCCTCAGAGGCAGGAGGTCAGCTCGGCCCCCTCGCGCGGAATTCGCGCCTGCAGATTGCCGGCGAGGCGGACCAGCCCGCGTCCGGGCTTGCCGGCATCGCGCCGGTGCGGGTTTGGCAGCATGACCGCGAGCAGCGCCGCCTGCCGCGCCGTGAGGTCGCCGGCCGAGCGGCCGAAGGCCCGCTGCGCCCCCGCCTCGACGCCGAACTGCCCGTCCGGCCCCCATTCGGCGATGTTGAGATAGATCTCCAGCTGCCGCTGCTTCGACATCACCAGGTTGAGATAGAGCGCCAGCGGCAGTTCCAGCCCCTTGCGGATGACGCTGCGGCCGTTCCACAGGAACAGGTTCTTGGCCAGCTGCATGGTGATGGTGGACGCCCCGCGCGGCGCGTTGAGCCCGTCCGATTCGTCGATCACCCCCTGCAGCTCCACCATGTCGACGCCCGAATGGCTGCAGAAGCGCGCATCCTCCGAGGCCAGCACGGAGCGGACGAGAGCGGGCGATATGTCGTCGAAGGGCAGCCAGACGCGCGTCACCGGCTGGCCTGTGACCCAGCGGCCCAGCATCAGCGTCGAGGGCGCCGGCACCACATTATATAGAAGGCCGAGCACGAGCGGGGTCGCGACGACCACGAGCGCGATCTTCCAGGCCCAACTCCACAGAACACCCATGCTCACTCCCCGGCGCGATCACTCTAGCCGTCCCGCTCGCGCCGGTCGACCAAGGGCTGCGGATGCGGGTCCGCGCCGCGCTTGACCGCGCCGCCCGCCTCGGGCACGCAACGCACTACCCTTGTTGAGCGATCCCTCGGACCCGATGACCGCCACCGACAGCCGCCCGCCCCTCGCGCTCGCGCTCTCCCGCACGGCCGATGCCGTCGCGACCTATATCGACGACGCGATCACCCGAAGCGGCGCGCCGGGGGAGCGGCTGGCAAGCGCGATGCGTCATGCCACGCTGGCCGGGGGCAAAAGGCTGCGGCCGTTCCTGGTGGTCGAATCGGCGGCGCTGTTCGGCATCTCCGCCGCCCGAGCGATGCCGGCCGCGGCGGCGCTGGAGTGCATTCACTGCTACTCGCTGGTGCATGACGACCTGCCGGCCATGGACAATGACGACCTGCGGCGCGGCCGGCCGACCGTGCACCGCGCCTATGACGAGGCCACCGCGATTCTCGCCGGGGACGCCCTGCTGACCCTCGCCTTCGAGATCCTCGCCGGCGAGGAAGCCGATGAGGACCCGGCGGCGCGCCTTGCCCTGGTCGCCAGCCTGGCGCGGGCGGCCGGGGTGGCGGGCATGATCGGCGGGCAGATGCTGGACCTCGCCGCCGAGGGCCGATTCGCGCAAGGGCCGCTGCACCGGGTGCCGCTCGACCTGCCGGCGCCGGCGATCATCGAGCTTCAGGCGATGAAGACCGGCGCCCTGCTGCGCCAGGCCTGCGAGGCTGGCGCCCTGCTGGGGCGGGCCGGCCCGGCGGAACGGGCGAGCCTCGACCGCTATGCCCGCGCCGTCGGCCGCGCCTTCCAGATCGCCGACGACCTGCTCGATGTCGAGGGCGAGGCGAGCCTGGTCGGCAAGGCGGTGGGCAAGGATGCCGCCGCCGGCAAGGCGACGCTGGTCGGCACGCTCGGCATTGAGGGCGCCCGCGCCGAGCTCGCCCGGCTGACCGGCGAGGCCGAAGCGGCGCTGGCCGGCTTCGGCAGCGCGGCCACACTTCTCGTAGAAGCGGCATATTTCGTCGCCGATCGGCGCAATTAGGACTTTCATCATCTCGACGGAACGATAAGTTCCGGGCAATGTTGTTTGTGACGGGAATGTCCGCGCCGCGCGACGTGACCGTTTCCTGGAGGTTGAGATGCGTGTCGCCCTGTTCGCCCTTGCCGCCCTGGTCGCCGGCACCGCCGTCATCGCCACGGCGCCTGCCGACGCGCAGGAATCCAACCGCATCATCATCCGCAAGCTGCCGCCCCGCTCCTATCTCGATCCCGGCCCGGTGGTGAAGCCCGGCACCTCGCGCGACCTCAACTATGTCTATGTCGCCCAGCCGCTCTACCCGCAATATGGCGATGACAGCGGCATCACAGGTATTCGCTGGCCGCTGCCGAGCCGTTTCGACCTGCCGGGCTACTGATTCGCCGCCTGCGGCCTCTGCCTGACGACGCAAAGCCCGGCCCGTGCCGGGCTTTTCAGTTCATGCGTTCAGCCTCGCGACAGCAAAAAGCCCGGCCGAAGCCGGGCTTTTCGTGTTCTGAAGGCCAAAAGGACGGCTCAGGCCGCCTTGTCCAGCTCGGCGAGGATGGCGTCGCCCATGCCTGACGTGCCGACGCGGGTATTGCCCTCGGAATAGATGTCAGCGGTGCGGAAGCCACCGGCCAGCACTCCGGCGATCGCCGCCTCGATGCGATCGGCCGCGTCCAGCTCGCCGAAGGAATAGCGCAGCGCCATGGCCAGCGAGCCGATCATCGCGATCGGGTTGGCCACGCCCTTGCCGGCGATGTCAGGCGCGGCGCCATGCACGGGCTCATAGAGCGCGCGGCGGCGGCCGGAGACTTCTTCGGTGCCGCCCAGCGAGGCGGAGGGCAGCATGCCGAGCGAGCCGGTGAGCATCGCCGCCACATCGGAGAGGATGTCGCCGAACAGATTGTCGGTGACGATGACGTCGAACTGCTTGGGCGCGCGCACCAGCTGCATGCCGCACGAATCGGCCAGCTGGTGCTCCAGCTCGACATCCTCGTAATTGGCGCCATGCACCTCGCTCACCACCTGCTTCCACAGCAGGCCGGTCTTCATCACATTGTGCTTCTCGGTGGAGACCACCTTGTTGCGACGGGTGCGGGCGAGTTCGAAGGCGACGCGGGCGATGCGCTCGATCTCGTAGGATTCATAGACCTGTGTGTCGACCGCCCGCTTCTGGCCGTCGCTGAGATCGGTGATGGTCTTAGGCTCGCCGAAATAGACGCCGCCGGTCAGCTCGCGCACGATCAGCACGTCGAGGCCCTCGACCAGCTCGCGCTTGAGGCTGGAAGCATCGGCGAGCGCGGGGTAGCACACGGCCGGGCGCAGATTGGCGAAGAGCTGCAGGTCCTTGCGCAGGCGCAGCAGGCCGGCTTCCGGGCGCGCCTCATAAGGCACATGCGTCCATTTCGTGCCGCCCACGGCGCCGAGCAGGATGGCATCGGCGGCGAACGCCTTGGCCATCGCTTCCTCGGAGATCGGCTGGCCGCAGGAATCATAGGCCGCGCCGCCGACAAGGTCTTCCTCGATGGCGAAGGAGGCAAGGCCGCGCCGGTCGAGCCAGTCGATGACCCGTTTCACCTCGGCCATCACCTCGATGCCGATGCCGTCGCCGGGGAGAAGGAGAAGCTTGTGGGTCGCCATCAGGTCCCTCGCTTGCGCCGTTGAGGAAGCGTCAAAACCGGGCGAACTGCCCGGCGAGCGAGTGCTAAAGCCAGATGATTGCGGTGGCAAGACGTGCGGGGCGCCGCAAAAGAAAACCGCCGGCGCGGACCGGCGGGGGAAGGCGGGGAGGATCGGAGGCGCAACCCCGACCTGACGCATGGCGCAGCCGGCCGCGCTTCGTCGTCGCCGCCGACGAAAGGCTGTCATGGCCGGGCCTGCCCCGGCCACGAGGCCCTCGCTTGTCGCCCGAAGCCAACGAGGTCCCCGGGACACGCCCGGGGACGAGGGAAAAGCCGCGCGGCCGGTCAGATCGTCTTGCGCGTCATCTCCCCGGCGATGAAGTCGGCCTGCCGCAGCGCCAGCGCCACGATGGTCAGCGTCGGATTTTCGGCGCCGCCGGTGGTGAACTGGCTGCCATCGGCGATGAACAGGTTCGGGATGTCGTGGCTCTGCCCGTGCTTGTTCACCACGCCGTCGCGCGCCTTGGCGCTCATCCGGTTGGTGCCGAGATTATGCGTGGAAGGGTAAGGCGGCGTCGGCAGGGTGCGGGTGGCGCCGACCGAATCATAGATCGCCGCGCCCTGGGCATAGGCATGGTTGCGCATGGCGACGTCGTTCGGGTGATCGTCGAAATGCACATTGGCCACCGGCAGCCCGTACTGGTCCTTCACGTCGGTGTTGAGCGTGACGCGGTTGGTCTCCTGCGGCATGTCCTCGCCGACGATCCACAGCCCGGCCATGTTGACATAGCCATCCATGGCGGAGGCGAAGGAGCGGCCCCACCCGCCGGGATCGAGGAAGGCGGCCATGAACGGCACGCCGATGGAGAGCGTCTCCATCTCGTAGCCGCCGGCAAAGCCGCGCTTGGTGTCGTTCACCGCCTCGTCGCGGACGATGCCGGCCATGGTGGTGCCGCGATACATGTGCACCGGCTTCTCGAAGATGGCGTAGACCGAGCCGGTCATGTGGCGCATGTAGTTGCGCCCCACCTGCCCCGAGGAATTGGCAAGCCCGTCCGGGAACATGTTGCTGGCGGAGTTGAGCAAGAGGCGCGGGCTCTCGATGGAATTGCCGGCCACCGCGACGATGCGCGCCTTCTGGCGCTGGGTCTTGCCGTCCTTGTCGACATAGACGACGGCCGTCACCTTGCCGGAGGCATCGTGCTCGATCTTCTGCACCATGCTCTGCGGGCGCACCTCCAGATTGCCGGTGGCCTCGCCGCGCGGGATCTCGGCGATCAGCGTCGACCATTTCGCGCCCGACTTGCAGCCCTGGAAGCAGAAGCCGATCTGCTGGCAGGAACCGCGGTCGGCGCGCGGCTCGCTGTTGATCGCCATCCGCCCGGTGGAGACCTCCTTGTAGCCGACCTTCTTCGCGCCGGCCTCGAACACCTTGAAGTTGTTGTTGCCGGGCAGGCCGGGAATCCCATTGGTGCGGGTCACGCCCATGCGATCCTCCGCCTTGGCGTACCAGGGCTCCAGCTCGGCAAGGGTGATCGGCCAGTCGAGCAGATTGGCGCCGTCGAGGTCGCCATAGGTGGTGCGGGTCTTGAATTCGTGCTCCTGCAAGCGCAGCGAGGCGCCGGCCCAATGCACGGAAGAACCACCCACCGCCTTGACGATCCAGGCCGGGAGATTGGGGAAGTTCTTGTGCACCCGCCACGAGCCGGAAGTGGTGCGCATGTCGGTCCAGGCGAGCTGGGAGAAGCTCTCCCACTCATTATTGACGAAGTCTTCCATGTTGTGGCGCTGGCCGGCCTCAAGGATCACCACCTTGATGCCCTTGAGCGCCAGCTCGGTGCCGAGCGTGCCGCCGCCGGCGCCGGAGCCGACGACAACGACAACGGAATCATCATTCAGATCGAAGGGTGCGGACATGATGCGAGCCTCCCCTCACAGCCAGGCGATATCGTTGAAGCCGCGGTCGATGTAACCGCCCTTGTCGGCCGAGGCGCCCTCATAGCCGAAGATCGGCCACACCTCCTCCTGGTTGTAGAGGCCGACCACCAGGCCGCCCCGCACCTTCTGGAAGAACGCGCTGTCCTCGATCTCGCGCAGCACCGCCACGCGCTGGTCCTCCCAGCCGACATCGGCATAGGCGACGCCGTATTTGGCCTTGGACAGCGTGTCGAGGGTGATGACGCCGTCCTCGACAAGCGCCTTCACCGCCGGGTCCTTGGCGGCATCCGCCTCATAGGGCTTCATCGCGATGGCGTAGTAGCGGTCGGGAATGCGGTCATGCGGGTAGACGTCGCGCGCCATGACGATGAGCGTGCGCATGGTCTCCGGCTTGAGCGCGGTGACTTCCAGGCCCCAGGCCTCGCGCGGGTTGAGTACCGCCGCGCCGCTCACCATCAGCGCACCGGCCGCGCCGATGCCGGCAAGCACGGCGCGGCGTGACGGACCGCGCCTGTCGATCAGTGTAGCCATTGTTACCTCCCAGGTATTTTTATGTATTATTGATTCTTCCGCGCCGCTTGGCGTGTCGACGCGGTCGTTCAGCGGTAGCGTCCGTGCTTCTGCAGCACCTCGATCTTGTAACCGTCGGGGTCGGTGACGAAGAAGAACTTGGCCAGCAGCGCGCCCTCGTGGAAGAACTCCTTGATCGGGTTGGGATTGAGGCCTTCCTGCGTGAAACGCGCATGTTCTGCGGCCAGATCATCCACCACGAAGGCGATGTGGCCATAGCCGTCGCCCAGCGCATAGGGCTCGGCGCGGTCGTGGTTGATGGTCAGCTCGACCTCGAAATCGGCTTCCGCGTTGCGCAGATAGACCAGCGTGAAGCCGTCAAACGGCAGCCGCTGCGCCACCTCCAGCCCGAAGGCGCGCGCGTAGAAATCAACCGAGCGCGCCTCGTCGAGCACGCGGATCATCGAATGAATGGCCTTCGCCACCTGTCCCTCCGGCCTTGAACTCACCACGGCGCATGTGTCGCCTGAAGGGGATGCTAGGCCTGCGCCGGGGCGGCAGGTGGTAGACCGCTAGCACATCACCACGATGTGCATTGCGCGGGCGACGGCGGAGCCGCTCTCACTCCGCCGCTTCGAGGTGAATGCGCGTGCTCTCGCACAGATAGCGCCCGCGCGCCGCCACCGGGGCGACGCCGGCGGGGCGCAGCTCGGCGAGGAAGATCAGGCAGGAGCAGCGCAGCAGCGAGGCGAAATTGCGCACCTCGCCATGCAGCTCCAGCACCTCGTCATGCAGCTTGGTGACGAACTTGCCGACGCTCATGCCCTGATGGGCGGCGACCTCTTCCAGCACGGTCCAGAAGGCGGCCTCCAGCCGGATCGAGGTGGAATGGCCACCGATCCGCACCGAGCGCGTCTGGCTCTCATAGGTCTCGGGCGCTTGGCCCGCGAAGATGTGGCACATGGGGCGTCTCCCGGATGTTCTCGTTTTGAACGATTCCATCCCGAGACGGCGGCGCTGTAAAGCGAAAACGCTCCGGCCCCGGTGCTCAGCCCTGCCGACGCGCGGTCACTTCGATCTCGATCTTCATCTGCGGTTGCAAAAGGCCGGCGACGATGAGCGTGGCGGCGGGCCGCGCCTTGGCGAAGTACTGGCCGAAGATCGGGAAGACGATGTCGGCATAGTCGGCCTGGGTCACGATGTAGCGCACGCGCACCACGTCATCGAGGCTGGCGCCCGCCTGCGCCAGCGCCGCCGCGATGTTGGCGAAGCAGCCATGGGTCTGCGCCACCAGGTCCTCGGGCAACACCATGGCGGCGTAGTCATAGCCGGTCGTGCCCGAGACGAAGATATCGGGGCCATCGATCACGGCACGGGAATAGCCGGCCACCGCCTCGAAGGCGGAGCCGGACGAGATGCGACGGCGCTCGGTCGTGCAACGCTCGGTCATGGAAACCTCCGCTCGAGCGGCGCCGCGCGTGGCGGCGCCGGCACGCTCACGCCCAGGGGCGTTCCTCGGCGAGCATGGTCTCGAAGCTGGCGATCTTGTCGGCCTTCACCTGGGTGAGGCCGATATCGTCGAGCCCGTTCAGCAGGCAGTGCTTGCGGAACGCATCGACCTCGAAGGAGATCGAGCCGCCATCCGGCCCGGTGATGGTCTGGCTTTCGAGATCGACGGTGATCTTGGCATTGGCGCCGCGCGCCGCGTCGTCGAACAGCGCCGCCAGCTGTTCCGGCGTCACCCGGATCGGCAGGATGCCGTTCTTGAAGCAGTTATTATAGAAGATGTCGGCGAACGAGGTGGAGATCACGCAGCGAATGCCGAAATCGAGCAGCGCCCAGGGCGCGTGCTCGCGCGAGGAGCCGCAGCCGAAATTGTCGCCGGCGATCAGGATCTGCGCGCCCTTATAGGCCGGCTTGTTGAGCACGAAATCGGGATTGTCCGACCCGTCCTCCTTATACCGCAGCTCCGAGAACAGCCCGGTGCCGAGCCCGGTGCGCTTGATCGTCTTCAGATACTGCTTCGGGATGATCATGTCGGTGTCGACATTGACCAGATGCAGCGGCGCCGCGACGCCGGTCAGGGTGTTGAACTTGTCCATTCCGATACTCCCGAGCCGTACCGCCAAAGCGGTGACGGCTCCTTAGCAAATTACGGCGGCAGAACCTAGCGCCCGCCCACGACCCAGATTGATGGCGGGTTCAAAAACCGCAACGCCTCAGCGGTGCGGCAACATCCGGCGCAGCACATCGTCCTTGAAGACGAAATGATGCACTAAAGCGGCGGCAGCATGCAGCAGGGCAAGAATGACCAGCGCGTTGGCGAGCAATTCGTGCACCTCCACCACATCACGGGCGGCCGTCCGGTCCACAGCGACCGGCGATGGCAGCGTGAACAGGCTGAAGAACGTCACCTCATTGCCGCGCAGGAAGGCGAGATAGATGCCGACCAGAGGCGTCGCCACCAGCAACACATAAAGCAGCACATGAACCGCCACAGAAGCCAGATGCATCGGGCGGGAAAGCGCCACCGACGGGGGCGGCAACGGCCCGGCGAGACGAAACAATAGCCGCACTGCCACGAAGCCGAGAACCGTGAGCCCCACCGAGATGTGGAACCACCAGACCAGCGCCCGCTCGGGAGTGTCCCTCGCGAACAGGTCTTCGAGATACGTCACCCCGTAAACCAGGATGATGGCGACCACAGTCAGCCAGTGGAGCGCGCGAAGAGGCGGGCTGTAACGGTGGATCGGGGCCATTTCCGGCGAAACCTGCGTCATGACCACCACCTCTTTTCTAGAATTATTCTAGCCGAAGCTGCGCCACGAGCCATGCGGTTAGCTACCTACCCCGCCTCCTCCTCGATCCGCTCCATGTCCTCATCCGAGAGGCCGAAATGGTGGCCGATCTCGTGCACGAGCACATGGGTGACGATGTCGCCCAGCGTTTCCTCATTCTCTGCCCAATAGTCGAGGATCGGGCGGCGGTAGAGGAAGATCATGTTGGGCAGCACGCCGGTCGCCAGCTCGTAGCCCTGCGCCAGGCCGATGCCCTGGAACAGGCCGAGCAGGTCGAACGGGCTTTCCGCCTCCATCTCCTTCAGCACCTCGTCGGTCGGGAAATCCTCGACCCTTATGACGAGATTGCCACACAAAGCGCGGAATTCGTCCGGCAGGCGGGCATAGGCCTCCTCGGCCATCGCCTCCATTTCGCTGAGGCTGGGCGCGCCGCGCTTCAGCCAGTCGCCGCTCTCGCTCATCGGCTCACCTCAGATAGGTCGCGAACAGATAGACGACGAGGCCGAGCGCCACCACGACGGCGAGCCCGCGCCCGAGGCGACGGCCCCACACTTCCATGGGGTCGTCGGGCGGCGGTTCCCAGAACGGATCGCCCCTCATCGCGCTGCCCCCGGGCCGAGGCTCAACCCGCCCGCGGCCAGGTGCGGACGTCGACGAAATGGCCGGCGATCGCCGCCGCCGCCGCCATGGCGGGGGAGACGAGATGGGTGCGGCCCTTGAAGCCCTGCCGGCCCTCGAAATTGCGGTTCGAGGTGGAGGCGCAGCGCTCCTCCGGGCCGAGCTTGTCGGCGTTCATCGCCAGGCACATGGAGCAGCCCGGCTCGCGCCAGTCGAAGCCCGCCGCCTTGAAGATGGCGTCCAGCCCCTCGGCCTCGGCCTGCAGCTTCACCAGCCCCGAGCCCGGAACGATCATGCCGGAGACGCCCTCCCGCACCTTGTGGCCACGCACGATGGAAGCGGCGGCGCGCAGGTCCTCGATGCGGGCATTGGTGCAGGAACCGATGAACACCTTGTCGACCGGGATATCGATGATCTTGGTGCCGGCGACGAGGCCCATATAGGCCAGCGCCCGCTTCTTCGCGTCGCGCTTGTCCGGGTCGTCGATCAGATCAGGATCGGGCACCAGCCCCTCGACCGAGATCACGTCCTCCGGGCTGGTACCCCAGGAGACGATGGGCGGCAGCGAGGCGCCGTCGAGCCGGAGTTCCTTGTCGAAGAACGCGCCTTCATCGGTGCGCAGCGTGTCCCAATAGCGCAGCGCCGCGTCCCAGGCGGCGCCCTTGGGCGCGCGCGGGCGGTCCTTCACATAGGCATAGGTGGTTTCGTCGGGGGCGACCATGCCGGCGCGCGCCCCGCCCTCGATCGACATGTTGCAGACCGTCATGCGGCCTTCCATCGACAGGGCGCGAAACACCTCGCCGGCATATTCGATGACATAGCCGGTGCCGCCGGCGGTGCCGGTGGCGCCGATGATGGCGAGCGTCACATCCTTGGCGGTCACGCCGTCGGGCAGCTTGCCATCGACGCTGACCCGCATGTTCTTGCTCTTCTTCTGGATCAGCGTCTGGGTGGCGAGCACATGCTCCACCTCCGAGGTGCCGATGCCATGGGCGAGCGCGCCGAAGGCGCCGTGGGTCGAGGTGTGGCTGTCGCCGCAGACGATGGTGGTGCCCGGCAGGGTGAAGCCCTGCTCCGGGCCGATGACGTGGACGATGCCCTGACGCTTGTCGAGCTCGTTGAAATATTCGACGCCGAACTCGCGGGCGTTCTCGGCCAGCGTCTCCACCTGGATGCGGCTCTCGGGATCGTCAATGCCAAAGCGGCGGTCGGTGGTCGGCACGTTGTGGTCGACCACGGCGAGCGTCTTCGACGGCGCATGCACCCGGCGCCCGGCCACGCGCAGGCCCTCGAAGGCCTGCGGGCTGGTCACTTCATGCACCAGATGCCGGTCGATATAGAGGAGGCAGGTGCCATCCTCCTGGCGGTCGATGATGTGGTCGTCGAAAATCTTGTCGTACAGGGTACGGGGAGCGGGCGTGCTCATCTTGGCGTCTCTTGGGAAGAGGAAAACAAGGGCGGGGCAGCAGCGCGGCCGGGAGCGTCGAGCCCGAGGGCTTCGGCTCCGGGAAGCGCTCAGCTAAGCCCGGCGACCGCGCAGGCGGTGAAGCGTCCGAAAAAGCGCGCCGGCAGGCGGACATGATCCGGCACGGCGGCGAAGCCGATGGTGGTCGGCAGGCGGCGGCGGGCCTCCGGCCGCGCGGCACCGGGCGCCGGCGAAACCGCCGCGCCGCAGGAAACCGTCATCGGGGTGCCAAGCGCCATCATGGAACCCTTCTAGCAAGTCTGGGCGCGGCAAACAATCGCCGCCATCCCCCGGCCCGCCCCGTGCCGCCGCACGACTGCGTGACGGGCAAACAGCGGAACACACACGTGGAATAATGTATTACATAGTAAAATCAGCCTGAAACCGACCGATAAATCGAAACATATGTGCCTCTCTACGCTTTTTTACCTTTGATATGGCGCGGCTTCATCCGCCGGGCTAAGCTCTTGCGGCGAAGGGAGTCTACGATGCGCCTGTCCGACATCGCCTTGATCGCCGCAACCTTTGTCACCTTCGCCGCTGTCGAGGCGGGAAATCGCACGGATGTGAAGCCGCAGGAGGTCGCGAAGGCGGAGCGCCGGCAGCTCATCACCTGCCCCCTGCGCAAGCCGGACTTCGCCACCGTGATGCAGGCCGCCATGCTGGGCGACGGCACCATCCTCGTCGAGCAGCAGACCAATACCCGCGTGCTGCACATCAAGGACTGCTGACGCGCTCCCGATCGAAGCGCCCCAAGTCTGGACCTCCAACGCCGGCGCGGCCCGGGGCAAGGGCCGCCGCTCTGGACAGGCCGGCGGGCCGCATGGCACATCGCCGCGCATTGTCCCGATCAAGGTTCACGCAATGCTCAGGACTGTCCTGCTGACGCTTGCCCTCGCGGCGGCGCCGGTCGCCGCCCGCAGCGCCGATCTCCCCGACGGCTTCGTCCGGCTGCGCGATGTCGCTCCCGCCATCCAGCACGATATGCGCTATGCCGGCCCGCACAATTTCGTCGGCCGCCCCATCGCCGCCTATGCCGCGCCCGAGTGCATCCTGACCCGTCCCGCCGCCGAGGCGCTGGCGGCGGCGGCGCGGGAACTCGCCGCGCAGGGTCTCGGCTTGAAGGTGTATGACTGCTACCGCCCGGCGCGGGCGGTCGCCGATTTCGTCGCCTGGGCTAGGGACCTCGGCGACGCGGCGATGAAGCCAGAATTCTATCCCCGCGTGCCCAAGAGTGAGTTGTTCACGCGCGGCTACATTGCCGAGAAGTCCGGCCACAGCCGGGGCAGCACGGTCGATCTCGCTATTATTCGGCTCGGCCAGAAGCCGGCGATACCCTTGGCGCCCGGTGAGCCGCTCGCCGACTGCGCCCTGCCCGTGGGCGCGCGCTTCGACGACGCCACGCTCGATTTCGGCACCGGATATGATTGTTTCGACGAGCGGGCCCATCACGGCGCCGCCGGCATTCCGGCGCAGGCCACCGCGAACCGGGAGACGCTGAAGACGCTGATGCAGCGCCACGGATTCAAACCCTATGCCGAGGAATGGTGGCACTACACGCTGGCGGACGAGCCGTTTCCCGACACGTATTTCGACTTCCCGGTGACGGCCGGCCCCTGAGCCCCGCGGGCAAAAGAAAAGGGCGGCCGAAGCCGCCCTGAACATCGTCTGACAGTCCCGGCCGGAGCCGGAGCTGGAATCACTCGGCAGCGGCGACCGGGGTCGTAGCCGGGCCCTTCTTGCGGCTGCCGGCGTTCTTGTCCTGGCGCTCGGCGATACGGGCCGACTTGCCGCGACGATCGCGCAGGTAATAGAGCTTGGCGCGGCGCACCTTGCCGCGACGGACAACCTTCAGGCTGTCAATGTTCGGCGAATAGAGCGGGAACACGCGCTCGACGCCTTCGCCATAGGAGATCTTGCGAACGGTGAAGCTCTCATTGATGCCGCCGCCATTGCGGGCGATCACGACGCCCTCATAGGCCTGCACGCGGGTGCGCTCGCCTTCCTTCACCTTCACATTGACGATGACGGTATCGCCCGGCTGGAAGTCGGGGATGGCGCGCAGCTCGGCGAGCTTGGCGGCCTGCTCGATGTCGAGCTCGCGAATAATATCGACCATGTTATCACCTCAGGCAGGATCGGTCAGGGCATGTCAGAACCCGGCCGCCCGCATCTTGCTGTTGTCAGTTGGTAGTGACGGGGCGCCTATACGCGACCTCAGACGGTTTGTCATGCAATTTTCGTTGCATTCCGTACTTGGGTAGGGTGCACTGCGCCCCTCTTCGAGCGGGAGCATCAAATGCGTCGTTTTCACATCCTGTCGGCCCTGAGCGTCGCGGGATTGTTGTGCCTTGTGTCCGAGGGCAAAGCCGATTTCAAGATCTGCAACAGGGCGGAAGAAACCGTGAACCTGTCGATCGGCTATGACAGCACCGATTATGGCTGGACCTCGGAAGGGTGGTGGAAGCTGGCGCCGGACGACTGCACGGTGATGATCCGCGGCCGACTGGCCAACCGCTACTATTACATCTACGCGGCCGGCGAAGAGGGCGGCACCTGGTCAGGCTCCAGCAAACAGCAAGGCGGTCATTTCTGCATCGCGGCTGAGAAATACACGCTGCACAATCGCGACCATCAGACCGGCGACACGCTCGATTGCGAAGAAGCCGGCTTCACCGGCGTGAAGTTCGACGAGGTCGACACCAAGAGCAATCAGAACTTCACCTATGAGCTGACCGAGTAAGCGCGCGCAAACAGCGGGCTCAACGCCCGCCCGTTTCGCGATAGCGCGCCCACAGGTCCGGCCGCCGCTCTCGTGTGGCGGCCTCCGCCTGCTCGCGCCGCCAGCGGGCGACCTTGGCATGGTCGCCGCCGGTGAGGATGGCGGGGATCTCCAGCCCCTCGAAGCTCTGCGGGCGGGTGTACTGGGGATACTCCAGCAGGCCGGCGGAAAAGCTCTCCTCGGTGCCGGATTCCGGGTGCCCCATCACTCCCGGCAGCAGCCGGACGCAGGCATCGAGCAGCACCAGCGCGCCAATCTCCCCGCCCGACAGCACCACATCGCCGACGCAAACCTCCTCCAGCCCGCGCGCGGCGATGAGCCGGTCGTCCACCCCCTCGAAGCGCCCGCAGACGATGACCACGCCCTCGCCCGCGCTGAGCTCGCGCACGCGCTTCTGGGTCAGCGGCGCGCCGCGCGGGGTCATCAGCAGGCGCGGGCGGGTGTCCCCTTCCGGGGCGGCGGCGTCCACCGCGCGGGCCAGCACATCCACCCGCATCACCATGCCGGGCCCGCCGCCGGCCGGCGTGTCGTCGACCGAGCGGTGGCGATCGGTGGCCTGCTCGCGCGGGTCCACCGTCTCGATGCCCCAGGCGCCCTGCGCCAGCGCCCGGCCGGCCAGAGAAAGACCGAGCGGGCCCGGAAACATGTCGGGAAAAATGGTGATGAGGGAGGCGCGCCACATGGCAGGGGTTCCGTTCATCGTCATCCCGGACGGCCGTCAGGCCGATCCGGGATCGCGAGCCGTTGGAGAGCGATCCCGGCTCTCGCTAAGCTCGGCCGGGATGACGACTAATTCCATATCCGGAACGGGGGTACTCTCCCCGATCCGTCCCGGTCGCCCGTCAGCCCTGGTCCGCTTCCGGCGGCGGGGCTTCCTCGCGCACCCATTCGCCGGGCTCGACGGTGAGGCGGCCGGCCTTGAGGTCGACCCGCGGCACCACCGCCTTGGTGAAGGGCAGCATGAGCGTTTTGCCGCCGGCTTCCGGCGCGATTTCGAGAATGTCGCCGGCGCCGAAATCATGCACCGCCACCACCTTGCCGAAGGGCGCGCCCTCGCTGGTGAAGGCGACCAACGCGATCAGGTCGGCATGGTAGAAATCGTCTTCCTCGTCCGGCTCGGGCAGCAGGTCGCGGGTGACATAGACGCCCTGATTGGTCAGCGCCTCGGCCGCCTCGCGCGTGTCGACGCCTTCCAGCCGGGCGACGAAATGCTCCTTCGCCGGGCGCAGCGTCTTGATGCGGAAGGTGCGTGTGCCCGCCTCGTCGGTCAGCGGCGCGTAGTCCTGCAGCGCAGCCGGATCGGCGGCGAAGATGAACAGCCGCACCTCGCCGCGCACCCCATGCGGGGCGCCGATGCGGGCGAGGAGAACACGGTCTTGGGGCATAGCGGTCTCGCGGCAGATCGTTAAAGCGCCTGCGGCGCAGCCTTTCCTGGGTCCCGGTTCGGCGCTCCGCCTGCGGCGTCGCTGGTCCGGGACACAGTCTCATATGCCGTTTCCCGGACAAGACGCGCGCAGCGCGGCGCCGATCCGGGACCCAGCCTAAAGGCCACCGAAGGCGTCGACCCTCATGGGCCGACACCCATCGGGGCTCGGCCTCACTCGGCCGAGGGAGCCGCAGCAGCGGCGGCAGCGGCTTCGGCGGCCTTGGCGGCTTCGGCGGCGCGCTCCTGCGCCTTCTTGCCGGGAACGGCCTTCTCAGGGTTGTTGCGGGCGGCGCGCTTCACCAGCTCGAGGCTGTCGAGGAAGCGGGCGACGCGGTCGGTCGGCTGGGCGCCCTTGGCGAGCCAGGCCTTGGCCTTCTCGACGTCGAGGGTGAAGCGGTCGGTGGCGTCCTTGGGCTTCAGCGGATCGAAGGTGCCGATCTTTTCGATGAAGCGGCCATCACGCGGCGAGCGCGAATCGGCGACGACGATGCGGTAATAGGGACGCTTCTTGGCGCCGCCACGGGCGAGACGGATCTTGAGGGACATGTCTTTCTTCCTTTGGTGTCAGTTTCGTCGGTTGGTGTCTGTCGTCATCCCGGACGAAGAGAGCGCAGCGAACGCCGATCCGGGATCGTTTGACGCCTGAGGCGCGGAGAACGATCCCGGATCGGCGCTTGAGGCGCCGTCCGGGATGACGGCAAGGGGGTCAGATCATCGGGCCGTCACTTCTTCTTCCCCGGAAAGCCCGGTAGGCCGGGAAGCCCGCCCGGCTTGGTGCCCAGCCCCGGAAGCCCGGGCATGTTGCCGGGGAAATTCGGGGGCAGGCCGCCACCGAGCCCGCCGGGCATTTTCTCGGCCATCTGCTTCAGTTGGTCGGGGCTCGGCATGCCGCCCATGCCGCCGCCACCGAGGCCGAACATGTTGGCGAGGCCGGCCATCGGGCCGCGCTTGGCACCCGGAGCGCCCATCGCCTTCATCATGTCCGCCATCTGGCGGTGCATCTTCATCAGCCGGTTGACGTCCTCGACCTTGGTGCCGGAGCCGCTGGCGATGCGCTTGCGGCGGGAGCCGTCGAGCAGCTTCGGGTTGCGCCGCTCCTTCTTGGTCATCGAATCGATGATGGCCTTCTGGCGCTTCAGCACCCCGTCATTCATGCCGGAGGCGGCGAGCTGGTTCTTCATCTTGCCGACGCCGGGCAGCATGCCCATCAGCCCGCCAAGGCCGCCGAGCTTCTCCATCTGGTCGAGCTGCATGCGCAGATCGTCGAGATCGAACTGGCCCTTGCGCATGCGATCGGCCGCAGCCATCGCCTTTTCGGCGTCGATGTTCTCGACCGCCTTCTCGACCAGGGAGACGACATCGCCCATGCCGAGGATGCGGCCGGCGACGCGGCGGGGATCGAAATCCTCCAGCGCGTCCATCTTTTCGCCGGTGCCGAGCAGCTTGATCGGCTTGCCGGTGACGGCGCGCATGGACAGGGCGGCACCGCCACGCCCGTCACCATCGGCGCGGGTCAGCACGATGCCGGTAAGGCCGACACGCTCGTCGAACGCCTTGGCGGTGTTCACCGCGTCCTGGCCGGTGAGGCTGTCGGCGACGAGCAGCACTTCATGCGGCTTGGTCGCGGCCTTCACCTCGGCCACTTCGGCCATCAGCGCCTCGTCGAGCGTGACGCGGCCGGCGGTGTCGAGCATCACCACGTCATAGCCGCCGAGGCGGGCGGCTTCCATGGCGCGGCGGGCGATCTGCACGGCGGACTGGCCAGCGACGATCGGCAGGGTGGCGACGCCGACCTGCGTGCCCAGCATGGCCAGCTGCTCCATCGCCGCCGGGCGGCGGGTATCGAGCGAGGCCATCAGCACCTTGCGGTTGCCGCGCTCGGTCAGGCGCTTGGCGATCTTGGCGGTGGAGGTGGTCTTGCCCGAGCCCTGCAGGCCGACCATCAGCACCGGCACCGGCGGGGCGGCGTCGAGGTCGATCGGCTTGGCGTCGGAGCCGAGCATGGCGACGAGTTCGTCATTGACGATCTTCACCACCATCTGGCCGGGCGTGACCGACTTGATGACCTCGGCGCCGACGGCGCGGGTGCGCACCTTGTCGGTGAAGGAGCGCACCACGTCGAGCGCGACATCGGCCTCGATCAGCGCCCGGCGCACCTCGCGCATGGCCTCGTTCACGTCGGCCTCGGTGAGGGCGCCGCGTCGTTTCAGCCGGTCGAGTATGCCGCCAAGGCGGTCGGTCAATGAATCGAACATGCGTTCGCTCCGGTCCTTTTCCCACAGCTCACAGCGCAATGCCGAACGGCGCCCGAGGGCGCAAAGCGCTGTCGGGCGTTGACCTCCGGCCTCAGGGGCCGGGCGGCGGATCGGCTCGCGGGGTCTGCGAGGATGTGGGGCTCGTAGCCGCCGCGCGCCAGAGAGTCAAGTTTTGACGCGCTTTTGCGGGAGACTACGGAGGTCACAGCCGCGTAACAGCGCCATCCTAGCGTGCCGCATCCATGCGAGGAACCCGGTCATGAACAGCGACTTTGCGCCCCTCTCCGCCGCCAGCGATGACGTCGTCAGCGATGACAACGCGCTTTTCGAGACGCTGCTGTCCCTGCGGGCGGCGGTGGTCGAGGAGGCCGCCCCGCTCATCGAGCGCTTCCACCGCGAGGCCGGCCGCGAAGACCCCGCGCTCGAAAATCTCGCGCATTACCTCGCCTTGCGCCGGCACGAGCTGCGCCCGCTGCAGCGCCAGCTGATGTGGCGCGGGCTGTCCTCGCTCGGGCGGCTGGAGAGCCGGGTGCTGCCGACGCTCGACGCGGTGCTGGCGGCGCTCGCCGCCCTCGCCGGCCGCACCCCGGCCCTTCCGGCGCCGGAGCCCGCCACCTTCTTCGCCGGCGAGGCCCGGCTGGAAAAGGCCAGCGAGGCGAGCCTCGGCCCGGAGCCGGAGGGGCGCTACACCCGCATCATGGTCACGCTGCCCGGCGAGGCGGGGAGCGACCCGGCCTTTATCCTGGCGCTGGCGAAGGCCGGCATGGATGTCGCCCGCATCAACTGCGCCCATGACGACGCCCAAACCTGGCGGGCGATGGCGGGCCATGTGCGCACCGCCGCCGAGGCGGTCGGCCGCCCGATCGCGGTGCTGATGGACATTGCCGGCCCGAAGATCCGCACCGGCGCCGTGCTGCCGATGCGCAAGGACAAGCCGACCGGCCGCCTGCTGCCCGGCGACACGCTGCGCCTCGTCGCCGAGGGCGAACCCCGCGTCGACGACGCTGCCCTGTTCAGTGCCGCCGTCTCGCTGCCGGAGATCGTCACCCGCCTCGGGCTCGGCCACCGCGTGCGCTATGACGACGGCAAGGTCGAGGCGGTGGTGGAGAGCGTGGGCCCGGGCGAGGCGATCCTGCGCATTCTCCACACCCGCCCCGGCGGCACCAAGCTGAAGCCGGAAAAGGGCATCAACCTGCCCGATACCGCGCTCGGCCTCTCCCCGCTCACCGCCAAGGACGATGCCGACCTCGCCACCGTCATCGAATGCGCCGACCTCCTCGGCTATTCCTTCGTCAGCCGGCCGGAAGACCTCGATCTGCTCGACGCCGCCATCGCCCGCCATGGGGCCGGGCGGGCGCGACCGCTCGGCCTGATGGCCAAGATCGAGCGCCCCGAGGCGGTGCGGAACCTGCCGGACCTGATCGCCCGCGCCGCCCGCACCGGCGATTTCAGCGTGATGATCGCCCGTGGCGACCTCGCCGCCGAAATCGGCTTCACCCGCCTCGCCGAAATGCAGGAGGAACTGCTGTGGATCTGCGAGGCCGCCTCCGTGCCGGCGATCTGGGCGACGCAGGTGCTGGAGGACCTGGTGCGCGACGGCATTCCCTCGCGCGGCGAGATGACCGACGCCGCCATGGCCGCCCGCGCCGAATGCGTCATGCTGAACAAGGGCCCGGCAGTGGTCGAGGCGGTGGAACTGCTCGACCGCCTGCTCGGCCGCATGGCTGACCATCTCGACAAGAAGACCGCGACCCTGCGGGCGCTGCATTCGTGGTAGCGGCGTGAAGGCCGGGTGAACCCTCATCCCGGCCAAAGCGCAGCGGAGAGCCGGGCTCGTCATCCGATATCGGTACACGATCCCGGCGCGGCCTGCGGCCGTCCGGGATGACGCCTGAAATGGGTTCCGGCGAGCCTACGGCGCGACGAGATAATGCCCGGCCCATTCCGAGGTCGGGATCGCCGCGCCGAGCGTGTAGTGGAAGCGCGTCACATCAAGCCCTTCATGCGCCGTCTCGCACTCATAAGCGATGTGGTACCAGGTGCCGCCCGAGCGCACCGCCGCGCCCGGCGCGTTGATCTTCGCGCCCTTCACCACCGGGTCGCGATAGGCATAGGCGACCAGCTCATCGGGGCGCATGCCCTTCTGCCCGCGCTGAAGCTCGCCCATCGCCCGCGTGTTGCACACCTGCTCGATCCGCTCCGAGGGCTCCAACTGCATCATCTGGTCATCGGTGGAACGCGCCAGCGCCGGCGGCAACAGGGGCATGGTCACAAGGGTCAGGAGCAGGACGCCAAAGGGGGCAGCGGAGATGTGCGGCATAAGCGCTCGATTTCCTCTCGATCGAATCGGGCCACAGTTCAATAGCGCAGTTTTGTCCATCCTGTGGCGATCGATCCATGCCTGACGCCTACCGCGCCGGTTGCCGGCCCTCGCGCGCCGGATTAGAACCGCCCCATGGCGCTGATGGATTTTGCCAACCCCACCCGCTTCCTCGCCCTTTCCGGGCGCGTCCTGCCATGGCTGACCGGCCTTGCGCTGGCAACGCTGGCGCTCGGCTTCTTCCTCGCCTTCCGCGCCCCGCAAGACTACCAGCAGGGCGAGACGGTGCGGATCATGTATATCCACGTGCCCTTCGCGTGGCTGGCGATGTTCGGCTATTCGATGCTGGCCGCGTCCGCCCTCGGCATCCTGGTCTGGCGCCACCCGCTGGCGGATGTGGCGCACAAGGCGATGGCGCCGATCGGCGCGGTGTTCGCCTTCCTCTGCCTGTTCACCGGCTCGCTCTGGGGCCGGCCGATGTGGGGCACCTATTGGGTCTGGGATGCGCGTCTCACCTCGATGCTGGTGCTGCTGCTGCTCTATCTCGGCCTGCTGGCGCTGCGCTCGGCGATCGAGGACCCGAACCAGGCCGGGCGGGCGGCGGCGGTGCTCTCGCTGGTCGGCTTCGTCAATGTGCCGATCGTCAAGTTCTCGGTCGACTGGTGGAACACGCTGCACCAGCCGGCCTCGGTGTTTCGCATGGACGGGCCGACCATTCATCCCAGCCTGCTCTGGCCGCTGATGATCTGCGCCCTCGGCTTCACCTTGCTGATGCTGGCGCTGCACATGGCGGCGATGCGCAATGAAATCTACCGCCGCCGCCTGCGCGTGCTGGAAGCGCGCGCTGCCGCCGAGGCCGCCTATGCGTGAGGCCTTCTGAATGTTCGGCGAGCACGGCTTCTTCATTATCGCCTGCTACGGCGTGAGCGCCCTGGCGCTCGGGGCGCTGGCGCTGTGGATCTTCGCCGATGGGCGGCTGGTGCGCCGCCGGCTCACGGAACTGGAGGCGCGCGGCGTGCGCCGCCGCTCAGCCGGGCGGGCCGACGCATGAGCCTTCCCTCCGACACCCCGCCTCCCGAGGAAGCCCCGGCCGCCCGGCCGCGCCGTTCGCGGCTGCTGGTGCTGCTGCCGCTCGTCGCGTTTCTGGCACTGGCGGCGCTGTTCTATGGCCGGCTATTCTCCGGCGATCCCTCGCGCGTGCCCTCGGCGCTGATCGGCCGGCAGGCGCCGGCGATCGACCTGCCGGCGCTGGAGGGGCTGACGCGCGAGGGCCAGCCGGTGCCGGGCCTCACCTCCGCCGCGCTCAAGGGCGAGGTGACGGTGCTCAACGTCTTCGCCTCCTGGTGCGTGCCCTGCCGCGACGAGCACCCTTTTCTGGTCGAGCTGTCGAAGATGCCGGGCTTCCGTCTCGTCGGCTTGAACTACAAGGACGACGCCGCCAATGCCCGCCGCTTTCTCGGCCGCTTCGGCAATCCCTATGCGGCGGTGGGCGTCGACGCCAATGGGCGCACCGCCATCGACTGGGGCGTCTATGGCGTGCCGGAGACCTTCGTCATCGGCAAGGATGGCCGCATCGCCTACAAATATATCGGTCCCATCGACGCCCAGGGGCTGAAGGAACGCCTGCTGCCGCAGATCGAGAGCGCGCGGACGGCGGGGCCTTAGAGCGGCGCGGCATCATGGCAGGCCCGTGTCCCGGACAAGCTGCACGCAGTGCGGCGCAGATCCGGGATCCAGCGAAGACTCGGCGTGCTTCACTGGATTGAGAGGCGTCCAACAGCGGACCTTTGCGCCGGATCCCGGCTCTGCGCTTCGCCGTCGGCTCCGCTGGGCCGGAAAACCGAGGCCCTTCCCTCAGTTCCGATCGTCCGGCAGCACCGGCAGCGGCAGCACCTCGATCTCGTCCTCGATCAGCGCCCGCACCTCGTCCGGGGTGGCCTCGCCGCGAATGGCGCGCTTTTCCTCCTCGCCCTCATGCATGCGGCGGGCACGCGTGGCGAACTCGTCGCCGACATCGACCGAATTGGCGACCACATGGGCCCGCACCGCCCGCAGCATGGCGCGCAGCTGCTGCTCCTTTTCCGACACCAGCGCGACCGGCTGGGTGGGGGCCGGCGGCGTGGCCTCTGGGGCCTCCATCGGCGCCGTTTCGGCCGCCGCCTCAGCGGCGAATTTGCGCGCCGCGCGGCCCAGCGCCGGGGCCATCAGCGCCTTCTCCACCTCAGGCGAACCGCAGACCGGACAGGTGACGAGGCCGCGCGCGCGCTGGTCGTCATAGGCGGCGGAATCGCGGAACCAGCTCTCGAACTCGTGCTCCTTCGCGCAGCACAGGCGATAGAGAATCATGCCACGCCACCGGGAACCACATGCAGCCGGTCCTGATCGGCCGGCATCACCAGCTCGAAGCGCCGCCCGTTCGAGAGCGAGGGAATCCGCCCGCGCACGCCCGCGACCCTGGCCGGGTCGATCTCGGCGGCGATGATGCCCGGCTCGGTGCCGCCCTCGGCGAGGATGGTGCCCCAGGGGTCGATGATGAGGCTGTGGCCGAAGGTCTGGCGGCCGTTCTCATGCGTGCCACCCTGGGCCGCCGCCAGCACATAGCACCCGGTCTCGATCGCCCGGGCGCGCAGCAGAATGTGCCAGTGCGCCTCGCCGGTCGACTGGGTGAAGGCGGCCGGCGCCGCGATCATCCCCGCCCCCGCCTCGGCCAGCGCCCGGAACAGCGCGGGAAAGCGCAGATCGTAGCAGATGGTGAAGCCGAGCCGGATCTGCGGCAGCTCAGCCACGATGGCGAGCTCGCCCGGCCGGTAGGCGGCGGATTCGCGGTAGACGTCGCCATTGGGCAGGTCGACGTCGAACATGTGGATCTTGTCGTAGCAGGCGGCGATCGTCCCGTCCGGGGCGAGCAGGTAGGAGCGGTTGGCGGCGCGGTGCTCGCTCGCCCGCACCGCCAGCGAGCCGATATGCAGATGCACCTTCAATTCGGCCGCGAGCGCGCGGAAGGCGGCCAGCGCCGGGTCGTCCTCCTCCGCATGCAGCACCTTGAACAGCGCCTCGCGGTTCTCCTCCATCGTGCCGGTCATTTCAGGCGTCTGGATATAGCTCGCCCCGGCCGCCGCCGCCTCGCGGATCATCGCGGAGGCCGCCGCGACATTGGCGGCGACGTTCTTGGCGGTGCACATCTGGATGAGCGCGGCGCGGAAGGGAGCGCCAAGCGGCGGGGTGCCGGGCGTGAGCGTATCGGAAGAGCCGGTCATGGTGTCACTCTCGTTCAGCTGGCGAGAAGCGCGTCCAGCTCGCCGGCTTCCTCAAGCGCGTAGAGGTCGTCGCAGCCGCCGACATGGCGCCCGTCGATGAAGATCTGCGGTACGCTGGTGCGCCCATTGGCCCGGCTCGACATCGAGGAGCGCGCCACCGGATCGCCGGTCACGTTGACCTCTGAGAAATCTGCGCCCTTGCGCCCAAGCAGCGACTTGGCTGCATGGCAATAGGGGCAGCTCGACGTGGTGTAAATCTCGATCTTCGCCATCGAATCGTCCTAACCATCGGCCGCCGCTGCGGCCGGCATCCTGGTGCCTTATGATAGGGGCGCGTCCACCGCATCAGCAACCCGGGCGAACACCAGAACGTCCACCCGTCCCGCCCCCGCGCGCAGCAGCGCCTTGACGCAGGCATCGATCGTCGCCCCTGTCGTGAGCACGTCATCAACCAGAACAAGGCGCCGGCCGCGCAGTTCCCCTTTCGCGATTTCAGGCACCGCGAAGGCGCCCTGCACATTGCGCGCCCGCGCTGCCCGGTCGAGCCCCACCTGCGGCACGGTCGCGCGCTGACGCTCCAGCCAGCCGGCCCGCACCGGCAGGCCGGCCTCGCCGCCAATGACCCCGGCCAGCGCCGCCGACTGGTTGAACCGCCGCCGCCACAGCCGCAGCCGATGCAGCGGCACAGGTACCAGCGCCTGCGCATCGGAAAGGATGTCCGCCCCCGCGCGCGCCATCATCCGCCCCATCGGCGGGGCGATGTCGAGCCGATCGGCATATTTGAGCGCGTGGATCAGGTCGCGCGCGACCTCGCCGAATGCCGCCACCGCCCGCGCCCTTCCATAGGCCGGCGGCGCCTCCCGCGCGGCGGGCGAGAGCAGCCGCCCTTCGCCGAACCCATAGGGCAGCGGCGTGCCGAGCCGGTCGCAGAACGGCGCCGCGATGAAGGAGAGGCGGCTCCAGCAGCTGCCGCACAGGCAGCCCGGCTCGTCCACCGCCGCCCGGCAGGCCATGCAGGACGGCGGCAGCGCGACATCCACCAGCCCGCGCCACAGCCGGCGCCCCAAGCCCAAGCCGCGCCATGGCGCGGCCCGGGCGGGCGACGCCTGCGCCTCGCGGGCATTTTCGCGCATCGGCTCCGGGGACGGGTTCATACCCGGATACTAGCACAGGCCGCGTCGGCCCGCTGTCGCCCGGCCGCCTTTGGCGTGGTCGGCTTTGACCTGTCGCCGCCCCGGCTCTATGCCTCTCGCCGAGGAGCCCCCGATGTCCACCTCCCCCTCGCCGATGAACGTGTTCGATCCTCAGGCGCTGGCGCAGCGCCGCCAGCGGGCGCGCGCGCTCGGCCCGGAAACCTTCCTGCTCGACCGCGTGGCGGAAGACCTGGTCGACCGCCTCAGCGCGGTGAAGCGGGTTTTCGGCACCGCGGCCGACCTCGGCACGCCGACGCCGGTGCTGCGCGAGGCGCTGTCCGGCACCGGTATGGTGGAGCGCTATGTCGCCTTCGGCCCGGCCGAGCGGGGGGATGTCGATGTCGTCACCGACCCGGAAATCCTGCCCTTCGCGCCGGCCTCGCTCGATCTCGTCGTCTCGGCGCTGGCGCTGCAGAGCGTCAACGACCTGCCCGGCGTGCTGGCGCAGATCCGCCGTGCGCTGAAGCCGGACGGGCTGCTGCTCGCCGGCTTCCTCGGCGGCGGCACGCTTGCCGAGTTGCGCGAGGTCTTCGCCATTGCCGAGAGCGACACGCTGGGCGGCATCTCGCCGCGCGTGGCGCCCTTTGTCGATCTGCGCGACCTCGGCGGGCTGCTGCAGCGCGCGGGCCTCGCCCTCCCCGTCACCGATGTCGACCGCGTGGTGGTGCGCTATGGCGACCCGCTGGCGCTGCTGCATGATCTGCGCCGCATGGGCGCCGCCAACCCGCTCACCGACCGGCGGCGGGCGCCGCTGCTGAAGAAGACGCTGGTTCGGCTGTTCGAGGTCTATGCCGAGCGCTTCGCCGACCCGGACGGGCGCCTGCGCGCCACCTTCGAAATTGTCTGGATCTCCGGCTGGGCACCACATGAAAGCCAGCAGAAGCCGCTGCGCCCCGGCTCCGCCAAGACCCGCCTCGCCGACGCGCTGAACGTGCCGGAGGGCAAGCTGAAGGGGGAGGGCAAGCTGCCTGGCGAGGGTTAGAAAACGCCTACCGGCTAGCGCCCCGGCCCCAGCAGATCCAGCAGCACCGGGATCAGCGGTTCGTCCGCCGGCGGCATGGGATAGTCACGCAGCGCGCCCGGCTTCACCCAGGCGAGGCGCTGGCTCTCGCGGCCCTGCGCCTGCCCCTCCCAGCGCCGGCAGATCCACAGCGGCATCAGCAGCTGGAAAGTCTCATAGGTGTGCGAAGCGAAGGAGAGCGGCGCGAGGCACGGCTCCTTGACCGTGATGCCCAGTTCTTCCTCCAGCTCGCGGATGAGGCATTCCTCCGGCCGCTCGCCCGGCTCCACCTTGCCGCCGGGAAACTCCCACAGCCCGGCCAGCGACTTGCCCGCCGGCCGCTCGGTCAGCAGCACGCGGCCATCTGCATCGACAAGGGCGGCGGCGGCGACGAGGATGAGTTTCATGGCGTTCGCCCTTCGCCGCTCAGGAACGGTAATCGCCATTGATGGCGACATATTCCTTGGTGAGGTCGCAGGTCATCACCCGGTCTGCCCCGCGCCCGAGGCCGAGATCGACGGTGATGTCGATAACATCGTTCTTCATGTAGGCGGAAACCTCGCCCTCGTCATAGGCGGGGTCGCGGGCCCCTTCATGCGCCACGCGGATGGCGCCGAACGAGATGGAGAGACGGTCGCGCTCGGCCGGCTCGCCCGCCTTGCCCACCGCCATGACGATGCGGCCCCAATTGGCGTCCTCGCCCGCCACCGCCGTCTTCACCAGCGGCGAATTGGCGATCGACATGGCGATGCGCCGGGCCGAACGCTTCGAGGTCGCGCCGGTGACATGGATCTTCACCAGCTTGCGGGCGCCTTCGCCATCGCGCGCCACCTGCTCGGCGAGATCCGCCAGCACGCCGGTCAGCGCCTTGCGGAAGCGGGCGAGGCGCGGGTCCTTGGCATCATCGATGCGCGGCGCGCCGGAGGCGCCGGTGGCGAACAGCATCAGCGTGTCGGAGGTCGAGGTATCGCCGTCGATGGTCACGGCATTGAAGCTGTCCACCACGCCCTTGGAGAGCAGGGCCTGCAGCGCCGGCGCGGCGATCGCGGCGTCGGTGAAGACGAAGGAGAGCATGGTCGCCATATCAGGCGCGATCATGCCGGCGCCCTTGGCGATGCCGGCGATCGTCACCTCCACCCCGTCGATCTTCACCTTGGCGGTGGCGAGCTTGGGGAAGGTGTCGGTGGTCATGATCGCCCGGGCCGGCTCGATCCAGGGCAGCGGCGCCAGCCGTGTGGCGGTCTCCGCCAGCACGCCCTCGAACTTGGTGGCGTCGAGCGGCTCGCCGATGACGCCGGTCGAGGCGAGATAGATCTCCTCCTCGCGGCAGCCCAACGCCTTGGCGGCGATCTTGGCGGTGAGCGCGGTCGATTCCCGCCCCTTGGCGCCGGTGAAGGCGTTGGCATTGCCGGAATTCACCACCAGCGCCCGCGCCGTGCCGTGAGCGAGATTGGCGCGGCACCATTCGACCGGTGCGGAGGGGCATTTGGAGCGGGTGAACACGCCGGCCACCGTGCTGCCGGCATCGAGCGTCAGCAGCAGCACATCGGTGCGGCCCTTATAGCGGATGCCCGCCTCGGCGGTGGCGAAGCGCACCCCGGCCACGGGGCCGACATCGGGCGTCGTCTTGGGGGCGAGCGGAGAGACGGGAGAATCGTGGGCCATCGGCTGGGAACTCGATCGCGGGAAAGGGCCGAACCGATGTGCCCGAGATGCGCAACATCCGCAAGACGATGGCGCGCCGAAGGCAGCGCGCGGCCCCCTTTCACAGCGCCGTGCCGCCAGGCCGGGCGCGGCGGTGCCGTGGCGAAGCTCTGCCGGCCCGGCCGGGCTGCCGCCCCCGGCCGGCACCGGCCGGCGCCGGCCGCGTCTTACTTCATATCGCCAACGTGACGTGTACGCGGCGACATGGGGCGCCCGTCCCGCCTCGCCCAGCACGCGGCGCGCGGCGCGCGGCGCGCTTGAGGAAGGACCACATGACCCGTGCTGGTCCGCATGGCCAGCTCTGATCGGGCGTGGAGATGTGAGCAATGGGGTCTTGCCCCCGCGCCCGGGCCGCATTGCCGAGCCCCTCTCGCCCGGCTGCGGACAAGCTCAGTGGCTGCGGTTTGCCCCCGGCCCGCTCAGCCCGCCTGGTCGGGCCGGATGGGCTAGGCCGCGAAAACGGTAGAGCCGCGCCCTGCCCCGAACGCCCTGATGGTTGCGCTTTGCCGCATCAATGGGCCTGAGCGCTCGGCAACGAAAAAAGGGATCGCCGCGTCCTGCCGCGAAGGCCGGCGGGCTAAACTTGGCTCGCAGGACCGGGCTTGAGCGCGCCCGGCAGCGAAATCGGGATGGCCGCCCAACCGCGAACATCTGCTGGCTAAGCCTGGTTCGCAGTACAGGGCATGAGCAACCTGCCCAGCCGCGTCAGATACGTAGGAGCGCGCCGGGCCGCGCTTGGGAAGCGTGACCCAACGGCCATACGCGACCCGGCCGACCCATTCTGCCCGGAGGCCCGCCTGCTTCTCCTCGCCCGGCGGACGGTTGCGAGCGGTCGTCCTAACCCGTGCGGGTCGGCATGACCGGCCCTGTTTGGGCCTGAACATGTGGCCAAAGGGGGCAGGCACTGACTTGCCAGTTCCGTATGAGCGAGCGCTTCGCCCGCAGGACCGCCCCTCGCCCGGCTGCGGATAACCTCGGGGGCTGCGGTTTTCCACCCGACCCGCTGCCACCAAGGTCGCAGACGCCCGCGCTCCGGCGATCAAGACGGTAGGGCCGCCCAACCGCAACCACGTTGCCGGTCGGCTTCATCCGCACGACCGCCCCCTCGCCCGGCTAAAGACGCCTCAAGTGGCTGCGATTGGCCACCCGCCACCCGACCCGCTGCCACCAAGGTCGCAGACGCCCGCGCTCCGGCGATCAAGACGGTATGGCCGCCCACCGCAACCACGTTGCCGGTCGCGCTTCATCCGCACAACCGCCCCCTCGCCCGGCTATCGACGCCTCAAGCGACTGCGGTTTGGCACCCGCCACCCGACCCGCTGCCACCAAGGTCGCAGACGCCCGCGCTCCGGCGACCAAGACGGTATGGCCGCCCCACCGCGACCACGATGCCGGTCGCGCTTCATCCGCACGACCGCCCCCTCGCCCGGCTGTCGACGCCTCAAGCGACTGCGGTTTGGCACCCGACCGGCTCAGCCGCAGGGATGTGCCTGAGCGCGCTTGGCCGACGGGACGCGAACGGGGACATCGCGCCATCTACGGCCCTGGTATGTCCACCCCGGCTTGGCGCCGCCCGGTCCGCCCCGCCCCGGTCCGCCCGGCTCTCCCCGCCCCGGGCATCATCGTATGGCCCGCCGAAAACCTTTACCTTTGCTGCGGAACGGGCGAAAAGGGGAGATCGCTTCTGTGCCTGATTCGTTCGTCTTCACGCGGGTCCGGCGTGCACCGGTTCGCTCGCGACGGCTTGACGGTGTCATGACGTGGATTGACGATCACCGGTGAACGTTAGCCGGCGAACTCGTAAAATAGTAAACATATCCGCGCTTTATACTCGATACGAAACGTACCGTTTCATAATTCAGAACGTTTCGTTTCATTTTATGCACGTGAGCGGGCCTCTTTTCTGAGGAGCGCGGCGGGCCTCGGGCACGACGCCATGATCGTCTCGACATCCACCGGCGTGGTTAAGGAAGATGGTTAACAGACCCCTTCGGCAAAGGTCTTTTCAGGATGGAGGGCCTGCAGGCCGCCGGAGTTCGGCCGGCCCGCGCCGCAGCAAGGCGGCGGCCGAGGCCATTCTGGAGGCGGCCGAGGCGGTGCTCGCCGAGGCGGGTTACGCCGGCTTCACCATCGAGCAGGTGGCGCGGCGCGCGGGCGCCGGCAAGCCGACCATTTACCGCTGGTGGAACGGCAAGCCGGCCCTGCTGATCGAGATTTATGCCCGGCAGCCGCTCGACCTTTCCGGCACCAACACCGGCTCACTGGAAGGCGATCTCGTCGCGGCTCTGGGTCGCCTGCTCGCATTCTGGCGCGATACGCCAGCCGGCGAAGCGTTCACCGCGCTGCTGGTGGAAGCCCAGCACGACCCGGCGGCGCTGGAAATGCTCCGAGCCTTCGTCGCTGAGCGCAGCTTTCCGCTCGCCGATATGTTCAATCGCGCCGCCGGGCGTGGCGAGCTGGCCGCGGATTTCGCTCTTGCCGCCGGCCTCGATCTGGTCAGCGGCTATGTCTGGGCGCGCCTGCTGACCCGGCGGCTCGATGACGACGCCGACAGCCTCGCATCCGCCGCCCGGTTGATCGCGCGCGGTTGCCTTCGTCGCTGAGCGCGGCTTTCCGCTCGCCGATCTCGGCGGGAGCACCGGCGACGTCTTGGCCTGCCGACCTGTCGCTGCGTTTCTCCTTCGGGCAGCGTCCGCCTCGGGCCCGGGCGAAGACACGCCGTTGAAGCGAGCGAGGGTGACCGACGAGCAGATCATGTCGGTCTTGAGGGAGCACGAGGCCGGCGCGGAGACCGCCGATCTGGCGGGCAGGCACGGGATTTTGGAGGCGACGCTCGACACTGGAAGGCCGGGTCGGCGGCATGGACGTTTCCAAGGCCCGGCGCCTGAAGGTGCTCGACGACGAGAACGCAAGGCTGAAGTAGCGCTTGGCCGAGCCAATGCTCGATGCGACAACGCTTCGCGAGACCCTTGCAAATTGGTATGCGTGCCGCCAAGCGGGCGGGCCGCGCCCTGCGGGGCCAACATGGCCTGTCGGAGCGGCGCGACGGCCAGATCGTCAGCACAGATCGAACGATGATCCGCGACCACTCGTGCCGGCCACCGGACACGCCGCCTCGCGCCCGGCGGCGCGCCCTCGCCAAGAAGCGGCGGCGCTGCGGACGCCTGTTCATCGGCGAGAAGGCAACGCCTCGGCACAGGTGCAGGGCGCCGACCCGGTCGCGGCGAAGGCGAACGCGCCGGTCCACGGTCTCGTCCACGACCGGTTCGCGAACGGCCGGCACCACGCTCCCCCCGCAAGCGCGAGGCGTTTCTGCTGATATCGTCGACGTTGTGACCAGGCTGTGCAGCGCGGTGGCACCGGACACCTCCGCCTCGGAACGACGCCGGGGCGCGAGTTGCCCTCAGTCGTCGCGCACCAGGCTGGGCTCGGTCATCTCTCGCCCATGGCCTGCGCCGCCATCTTCACCGCAATGGGCGATCGGCTACCCGCGACGGCAACCGCTGGCCCGCTTCGCGCACCAGCCTGAGTTGGGCGCCCAAGGTGACTTCCGCGAGCTCGCGGAAATGATGGCCAAGAATGATGGCCACATCGGATTATGACGACTGGCGCGCCTAGGGCCGCCGCCAAAAGGCGTTTTCAGAGGGCGATCCAGCCCGAGCGGCGCCGTCTCACCTGAGTATCTGGGTCCGGTCGCACCTCGGGACGGCCGGGGGCTGCGGCGCGCCGGCAAGGCCGGCGGCAGCGTCTCGCCGCCTGGCCAGCATCGGCGGCGGCCGGTCCCGCGCGAGGGCAAAGAAAAACCCCGGACCTCACCGGCCCGGGGCTTTGTCTCATGGCCGCGCCATGCGAAGCGGCGCGTCGGGCGCCATCCGATCAGCCTGCGTTGCCGGCTGATCGGCGCGTGCTCCCGATCACGGCGTCGGCGTGGCGGGGGTCGCGGCGGGCGGGGTGAGGAGGTCGCCGGGCTTCGGCGCCGCCTCGGTCTTCTCCACCTTGGCGGCGTCGCGGGTCTTCTGCACCACCTCGGCCTGCGCCTTCTGCGCCACGAACTGCTCGATCTGCGGCTTCACCTCCTCGAAGGTCGGCACCGGGCGCTCGCGCGTTTCCTCAAGCTTGATGACATGCCAGCCGAACTGGGTCTTCACCGGCTTCGAGACTTCGCCGGGCTTCAGCTCGAAGGCAACTTCGGCGAATTCCGGCACCATCTGCTCCTTGGTGAAGAAGCCGAGATCGCCGCCATCAGCCTTGCCCGAGGGGTCCTCGGTCAGCTCGGTCGCCAGCTTGGCGAAGTCCGCGCCCTTCTTCAGCTGGGCCTCGACATCCTGCGCCTTCTTCTCGGCGGCCGCCTGGGCTTCCTTGTTGTTCGGGTCGGCGCGGAACAGGATGTGGCGGGCGCGCACTTCCTTCTCCGGCTTCTGCTGCGCCACCGCTTCCTGGTAGGTCTTCTGCATGGCCTCGTCGGTCAGGGCGTCCTTGGTGGCCTTGGTGAGAATGGCCTGCATCAGCACGCGCTTGCGGATGAATTCCATCTCGCGCTTGAAGGCCTCGGTCTCATAGAGCTTCTCGGCCTCGGCGGCCTGCGCCATGGCGTTGAGATCGATGAGGAAGCCGAGCACATATTCGTCGCGCGCCGGACCCTGGATCTGCTGCGGCAGGTTCGGGGCGAGCTCGGCGGCGGCGGCGGTCACGTCGCTGCGGCGGATCGGCGTGCCGTTGACGGTGGCGAGCACCGGGTCATCGCTCTGGGCGGCGGCGGTCGCCGGCGCGGCGGCGGGTGCCGCAGCGGGTGCCGCAGCGTCCTGGGCGAGCGCGGGCAGCGCCGGAAGGAAGGCCGTGCCGATCAGGGCGGCGAGAAGACCAGCGCGCAGCGGGCTGGAGGTGACCCGGCCGGCGGGGCGATGGGCCGCCTTGGGCGCGGTGTGCGGGCTATGACGGGTCATGAAGCGTTCCTCAATTTTCGGTTGGCCGCTGCGGGGCCGCGAAAGCTGGCCCAGCCCGGTTCAGGTTGCAAGCGTGTAAGATCACCGACGCCAGATTTTTCGCCGCCGGAGCGTCGGGGACGGGACCGCCGGGGCGATGGCTTGCGGGTTAGCAAAACTGTCGTCCGGCCTGCGATTGACAACCCCCAAACCCGTTCATAAGTGTGGCACGCGGTGCGGGTTCTCGCCGGCACTCGCGCTTATGTGACGCAAGAACCCGCAAGCCGTTCGCGGCGGCCCGGCCCTGAAGACCCATTTCGGCCGCAAATGGCGTCTCGATGAGGCTTCAGCCCGCGCGCTCGCGCCCGCAGCTTGCTCAAGAGGATGCGGCGGCCCGTCACCGCCCGTCCGACACCTGCTCCTGGCGGACTCGGATTGGAAGTCTCATGTTCGGCGCTCTCGCGCGAAAGCTCTTCGGATCGGCCAATGACCGCCGCGTGCGCGGCTATCAGCCCAAGGTCGCGGCCATCAACGCGCTCGAACCGGAGCTGAAGGCGCTCTCCGACGAGGCGCTGCGCGCCCGGACCATCGCCTTCCGCGAGCAGCTGGCCAAGGGCGCCAGCCTGGACGACCTGCTGGTCCCCGCCTTCGCCACGGTGCGCGAGGCATCCCGCCGGGCGCTGGGCCAGCGGCATTTCGACGTGCAGCTCATCGGCGGCATGGTGCTGCATGAGCGCGGCATCGCCGAGATGCGCACCGGCGAAGGCAAGACCCTGGTCGCCACCGCGCCGGTCTATCTCAACGCGCTGACCGGCAAGGGCGTCCACGTCGTCACCGTGAACGACTACCTCGCCAAGCGCGACGCCGAGTGGATGGGGCGCGTCTACCGCTTCCTCGGCCTCACCACCGGCATCATCCATCACGGCCTCGACGACAATGAGCGCCGCGCGGCCTATGCCTGCGACGTCACCTACGCCACCAATAACGAGCTCGGCTTCGACTATCTGCGCGACAACATGAAGTACGAGCTGAACCAGATGGTGCAGCGCCCGCACTTCTACGCCGTGGTCGACGAGGTGGACTCCATCCTGGTCGACGAAGCCCGCACGCCGCTGATCATTTCCGGCCCGCTCGACGACCGCTCGGATTTCTACACCACCATCGACGCCTATATCCCCAAGCTGTCGAAGGAGGATTACGACGTCGACGAGAAGCAGCGCTCGGTCGCCCTGACCGAAGCCGGCATGGAAAAGGCCGAGAACCTGCTGCGCGATGCCGGCATCCTCAAGGGCGAGAGCCTCTACGACATCGAGAATGTCTCGGTCGTCCACCACGTCAATCAGGCGCTGCGCGCCCACACGCTGTTCCAGCGCGACAAGGACTATATCGTCCGCAACAATGAAGTCGTCATCATCGACGAGTTCACCGGCCGCATGATGCCGGGCCGGCGCTATTCGGAAGGGCTGCACCAGGCGCTGGAAGCCAAGGAGCGGGTGCAGGTCCAGCCCGAGAACCAGACGCTGGCCTCCATCACCTTCCAGAACTATTTCCGCATGTATGAGAAGCTGGCCGGCATGACCGGCACGGCCAATACCGAGGCGGCGGAGTTCCAGGACATCTACAATCTCGAAGTGATCGAGATTCCGACCAACCTGCCGGTGCAGCGCGTCGACGACGATGACGAGGTCTACCGGACGGCGACCGAGAAATACAACGCCATCATCGACCTCATCACCGACTGCAAGAGCCGTGGCCAGCCGGTGCTGGTCGGCACCACCTCGATCGAAAAGTCCGAATTGCTGGCCGAACTGCTGAAGAAGCGCGGCTTCAAGCAGAAGGACTTTTCCGACCCCGACGCCTTCCGCCCGCTCTATGACGGCGACCAGGGCACGGCGGACGACCAGGTGTTCGCGGTGCTCAATGCCCGCCATCACGAGCAGGAATCCTACATCGTCAGCCAGGCCGGCGTGCCCGGCGCCGTCACCATCGCCACCAACATGGCCGGCCGCGGCACCGACATCCAGCTCGGCGGCAATGCCGACATGCGGATCTCCCACGAGCTCGGCGACATGCCGGAAGGCGAACAGCGCGCCGCCGCCGAGGCCCAGATCCGTGCGGAAGTCGCGAAGCTGAAGGCGAAGGCGCTGGAAGCCGGCGGGCTCTATGTCATCGGCACCGAGCGCCACGAGAGCCGGCGCATCGACAACCAGTTGCGCGGCCGCTCCGGCCGCCAGGGCGACCCCGGCCATTCGCACTTCTTCCTGTCGCTGGAAGACGACCTGATGCGCATCTTCGGGTCGGACCGGCTCGACGGCATGCTGCAGAAGCTCGGCCTCAAGGAGGGCGAGGCCATCGTCCATCCCTGGATCAACCGGGCACTGGAAAAGGCGCAGCAGAAGGTCGAGGCGCGCAATTACGACATCCGCAAGAACCTGCTGAAGTACGACGACGTGATGAACGACCAGCGCAAGGTGGTGTTCGAGCAGCGCGTCGAGCTGATGCAGGACGAGGACGTCGCCGAGACCGTGGCCGAGATGCGCCATGGCATCATCGAGGACATCGTCGTCAAGCATGTCCCGCCCAGCGCCTATCCCGAGCAATGGGACACGGACGGCCTCGCCGAGCAGCTCCAGCGCGTGCTGGGGCTCGACCTGCCGGTCAAGGAATGGGCGGCCGAGGAAGGCATCGCCGACGAGGAGATGCGCGAGCGCGTGCAGCGCCGGGCCGACGAGGCGATGGCGCTGAAGGCGGCCAAATACGGCCCCGACATCATGCGCTATGTCGAGAAGTCGATCCTGCTGCAGACGCTCGACCATCTCTGGCGCGAGCATCTGGTAACGCTCGATCATCTGCGCCAGGTCATCGGCCTGCGCGGCTATGCCCAGCGCGACCCGCTGAACGAGTACAAGTCGGAAGCCTTCCAGCTGTTCGAGGCCATGCTCGCCAATCTGCGCGAGGCCGTGACCGCCCAGTTGATGCGGGTCGAGGTGATGGCCGCGCCGCAGACCGACGACATGCCGCCGATGGCGCCGCACCATATCGACCCCGCCACCGGCGAGGACGAGTTCGCGCTCGCCGATGCCGAGCTCGCCGCCGAAGCCACGCTGGCGCCGGCCGACGACCCCGCCGCTCCGCCGCGCAACCCCGACGATCCCTCCACCTGGGGCCGGGTTGGGCGCAACGAGGCCTGCCCCTGCGGCTCGGGCCTCAAGTACAAGCACTGCCACGGCAAGTTCGTCTGAGGCAGGGCCATGAGCGGCGGCGCGGTGCAGGACGATCCGACTGAGGCGGACCTGCACGGCGTCGCGGCCGCCGAACAACGCCTGTGCGACGCCGCCCTCGCGGGGGACGTCGCGGCGCTCGACGCGCTGCTGGCCGACGATCTGGTCTTCGTCAACCAGTTCGGCCATGTGCTGAGCAAAGAGGACGACCTCGACCTGCACCGCATCGGCGCCTTTCGGCTGGAGCGGCTGGCTTTTTCGGACTACCGGCTGAGCCGCCTCGCCCCCGGACTTGTGCTGGCGGTCTTGCGGGCCGACGCCGCCGGCACGGCGGGCGGTGCGCCCTTCGAGGCGACGCTGCGCTTTACCCGCGTGTGGCGTCGCGAGCCGGATGGCTGGCGGGTCGCCAGCATCCACAGTTCCCCGATCGCCTGAAACGGCGCCCTGCGCTCTTACTGAACCGTAGAGAAGCTGCCCGGCGCCAAGATTCCGGCGGCGCCCGGCAGGGTCGGCACGGTGCCGGACACCGCCTCGCCGCTGGACGACGCCACCGAAGGCGGCGCCGTGGCGGCGGTGGGCGTGGCGGCAGCCGGCGGGTTCGCGCGGGCGGGCTGGGCCGCGGGCGCCGTCGTCGCCTGGCGCGGCACCGGCGGACGGACGGGCGGCACCGGCACATCAGCGATCGGCTCGGCCGGTGCGGCCGCCGGCGGCGTGCTGCCGCCGAACCAGTTCTTCAGGCTGTCGAGAAATCCGCCATTGCTGCCGGCGTCGAGCGCCGCGACCTGAGGCAGCGCCGCGCGCTCCGGCGGCCGGGGCTGGGCGTCGGCCGGCGCGGCAGCGGCCAGAGTGCTGGCGGCCTGCGGCGGCGCGGGAGCCGCCGGCACGGCCGCAGCGTCGACCGGCTTGGTCTCAGTGGGTGCGAGAGCGCCGAACAGGCTAAACAGCCCGCCTGCGGAGGCCGGCGCGGCGGCGATAGCGGTGCGCGGGCCGCCCGGCGCGTCATCGGGACGCGGTGCCGGCAGCGGCACGGCGGCGGTCTCGCTCACCGTGTCGGCAGTGGCGAGGGCGATGCTCTCGGCCGGCGCGGGTTCGGTGGTCGAGACGCCATAGTCGCTGCCCGGCGGCTTCACGACCGGCGGCAGTGAGCCCGGGGCGGAAAGCTCGGGATTTTCCAGCTTGGCGAGGAACACCTTGTGCATGCCGCCATCCTTGCCGGTCTTGACCGGGGCGGCCGGCTGCAGCACGCCAGCGCTGGCGATCTTGGCATTGGCTTCCTTCTGGCGGGCGGCCACCGCCTCCTGCAGACCTTCCGGCATCGTGTAGTCCGGGCAGGGAGCGGAGGCCTGCAGCTTCTGGCTCGGGTCCACCGGCGTCGCGTTGAACACGTAGCGCTTGCCGCAATAATCCACCTTGGGCGGCGCCTTGGTCAGCTCGAACACGTCGCTGCCTTCCTTCAGCATCTTCCAGAAGGCGAGGTTCGGGTTGTTGCGGTGGCGCACCAGATTGTCGGCGGTCATCCGGAACGGGTAGGCCTGCACCTGGAACGAGCGCTGGCCGCCATAAAAGCTCTCGCGGCCGAGCGCGAAGATTTCCTGCACCTGCTCATCGGTCATGGCATAGCAGCCGCGCGAGGAGCAGTCGCCATGCACCATCAGATTGCTGCCCGAGCGGCCCCAGGCGCGGTCATAGGCATTGGGAAAGCCGAGGTCGAAGGCGAGGTAATAGCTGGAATTGGCGTTCATCTGGCCGGGGGTGATGGTGTAGAAGCCCTCCGGCGCCTGCCGGTCGCCTTCCCGCACCTTCGGCCCCAATTCGCCGGACCAGCGGCAGATCGGGTAGGTCTTCAGCAGTTCGTACTCGCCGCTATTGGTTTCCTTCCAGACCTCCAGCTCGGATTCTTCCTTGAAGATCCGCACCACGATCGGGCTGGACTTGGTCATGTCCTTTTGCTGGATCAGCGCCAGCGTCTGCGGCGACAGGGTTTTGCTGGCCTTGGACATCGGCGAGTTGCTGTCGCCGCCATTGCAGCCGGCAAGCACCAGCGCCGCACAGCCGGCAAGCAGGGCCGCGCGCCAGCGCACGCCGAACCCCCGGTCACGCGCCTGGCGCGAGAGGCTCGAAAACCCGTGAAACCTCAACCCAGGTGTCTCCCCGAAAGCCCGGCGCCCAAAGCACCGGCCCAAAGCGTTATACCGCAGCGATGGCGTCGGCAATCCCGCCCCGCGCCCCCCTGCATCACCCCTTCGCGAGGGGCCGGCACGTCCGAAAAACACGTCGGCAATTCGTAGGCACGGCAAGTCCGCACAGCACGTCCGCACAGCACGTCAGTACGGCATGTGGCCTTCGCCCGGCCGGCTCAGAGGTTCCGGCCGATGGCGAGGAACTTCTCGCGGCGCGCCTTGCGCAGCGCCGCCGGGTCCAGCCCGTCCAGTTCGCCGAGCGCCGCCTCGATGGCGTCGCCCGCCGCCTGCATCGCCGCCTCGGGGGCACGGTGGGCACCGCCGGGCGGCTCGGCAATCACCGAATCGATGACATGGAAGCGGAGCAGGTCCTGCGCCGTGATCTTCATGTTCATCGCGGCTTCCTGCGCCTTGGCGGTATCGCGCCAGAGAATCGAGGCCGCCCCTTCCGGAGAGATGACGCTGTAGATGGAATGCTCGAGCATCAGCACGCGGTTGGCCGTGGCGATGGCGATCGCGCCACCCGAGCCACCCTCGCCGATGATGACGGCAACATTGGGGACGCCGAGCGAGAGGCAAGCATCGGTGGAGCGGGCGATGGCCTCGGCCTGGCCGCGCTCCTCGGCGTCGAGGCCGGGGAATGCGCCGGCGGTGTCGACCAGCGAGATGACAGGCAGCGAGAAACGGTCGGCCAGTTCCATCAGGCGCACCGCCTTGCGGTAGCCTTCGGGCCGCGCCATGCCGAAATTATGCTTGATGCGGGTTTCGGTGGTGGAGCCCTTTTCCTGCCCGATCAGGCAGACGGCGCGGCCGCGAAAGCGGGCAAGGCCGCCGAGAATGGCGGAGTCGTCGCCGAATTTGCGGTCGCCGGCCAGCGGGTCGAACTCCTCGAACAGGTTGGCGGCATAGTCGGAGAAATGCGGGCGCAGCGGGTGGCGTGCCACCTGCGTCTTCTGCGAGGGGGAGAGATTCGCGTAGAGCTGGAGCAGCGCGTCGCGCGCCTTGCCCTCCAGCCGGGCGATGTCGTCGCCAATGGCGACCGCGTCGCCCTGCGCCGCCATAGCGCGCAATTCTTCCAGCTTGGCCTCAAGCTCGGCCACGGGCTTCTCAAAATCGAGGTAGCTGCGCATTGGAAATGACTGAACCGGCTGACAAGGTAAGGGGGGCCGCCCGGAGGGGAAACCCGCGAAGTTGCGCGGAAGCTGCCCCGAGAGGGTGGCGACGTCAAGGCAAGGCCGCAAATGCGCTTAATCGCCGCTGTTATCGCTGAGCGGATGCAGGTCGCGCACCAGGCTTTTCAGCCGCTCGTCCAGCACATGGGTATAGATCTGCGTGGTCGAGATGTCGGCATGGCCGAGCAGCGTCTGCACGATGCGCAGCTCCGCCCCATGCGCCAGAAGATGGCTGGCGAAGGCATGGCGCAGCACATGTGGCGAGAGCCGCGCCGGATCGAGCCCCGCCGCCAGAGCGAGGTCCTTCAGGTCGAGCGCCACCTGCTGGCGGGTGATGTGGCCGCTGGCGGCGCCGGAGGGGAACAGCCAGCGCGCGCGAGGCGGCGGCGTGCCCGGCCCTTTCCCCGCCTTGCCGGCGTTCGCGGTCTCCAGCGCGGCGCGGTAGAGCCTCATCGCCGCCTTGGCCGGCTCGCCCAGCGGCACGAGGCGCTCCTTGTTGCCCTTGCCGCGCACGATGAGGGCGTCGCCCTTCATGGTCGCTGCCGAGGCCGGCAGCGCCGCCAGCTCGGAAACGCGCAGGCCGGTGGCGTAGAGAAGTTCGATGAAGCAGGCGGTGCGGGCCCGCCGCGCGCCTTCCGCAAAACTCGACACCGCCTCGCCGGCCCGCGCATGGGCGGTGGCGATGAGCCCGCTCACCTCGTCCAGCGTCAGCACCTTCGGCAAGGGCCGGCTGCGGCGCGGGCCTTCCAGCACGGCGGCGGGGTCGTCGCCGCGATGGCCTTCGGCATAGAGAAAGCGGTGGAACTGGCGCACCGCCGAGAGTTTTCGCGCCACGCTGGCGCTGGCGAGGCCGCGCACGGAGAGTGCGGCGAGCCAGGCGCGCAGCTGCGCCGTCCCGGCGTCCAGCGCGTGCGAGCCCTGCGCCGCCAGAAACCCCTCATAATCCTCAAGGTCGCGCTGATAGGCGCCTAGCGTGTTCGGCCCGGCCCCGCGCTCGGCCGCCATCATGTCGAGAAAAAGCCGCGCCTGTGCGGGCGCCGGCGCCGGCGCGTTCATTTGGCGAACCGATCCGGCGGCACCACGATGCTCATCTCGCGCATTTGCGGCTTCACCAGCGTGGCGAACGCCCACAGCGTGCCATAGCCGATGCCGCCGAGAATGCCGAGAATGACGAGAAGACGGATGAGGCTCGGCATGGGGAAGCGGGGCCTTGCGCGATTCGATGAAGGGTGGCGCCGATCCTACGGCCTTTGGCAGGCCGGCGGAAACGCGCCCGACCCGGGCGATGTCGGTTTCACCCTGCCATTTCTGTCTGAACGGAGCGTTACACCGCCACCGCCGCGCGCGGCGGCCTCCCATTGCGTCCCTCGCATTGCGTCACCCTTGCGCCAATGCTAGTCCGCGCTTTGTTTGAGCGAGCAGGGTACGATGACGGCGGAACCCGAACAGGACGAGACGGCGGCACGCCTGCGCGAGCTTCAGGGCGCGCGCTCCATCGTGCTTGTCGGTATGATGGGCGCCGGCAAATCCTCGGTCGGCAAGCGCCTCGCCCGCCGCCTCGCTTTGCCCTTCGCCGATGCCGATACCGAGATCGAGACGGCGGCGGGCATGACGATCCCCGAGATCTTCGCCCTGCGGGGCGAGCCCGCCTTCCGCGATGGCGAGAAAAAGGTGATCGCCCGCCTGCTGGAGGCCGGGCCGATGGTGCTCGCCACCGGCGGCGGCGCCTATATGAGCGAAGAAACGCGCGCCGCCATCGCCGCCCGCGGCATCTGTGTCTGGCTCAAGGCCGAGCTTGACGTGCTGCTGCGCCGCGTGCGCCGGCGCGACGACCGGCCTCTGCTGAAGAATGATCCGGAGGGAACGCTGGCGCGGCTGATCGACCAGCGCTATCCGGTCTATGCGCTGGCGGATGTCACCGTGGTGTCGCATGACGTGCCGCAGGACGTGATGGTCGACACGGTGATCGAGGCGCTGATCGCCCATCTCGCCGCGCCGGCTTCGGGAGACGAGACATGAACATGCCCGCCGCTTCTGCATCTGTCGCCCCCGACGCCAATCGCACGCAGCTGCGCGTCGGGCTTGGCGCGCGTTCCTATGACATCGTCATCGGCCCGGGTCTGCTCGCCGAGGCGGGGGCGCGCATCGCCGCCCTGCGGCCGGGCGCCCGCGTCGGCATCGTCACCGACCACAATGTCGCCGACCGCCATCTCGGCACGGTGGAGACAGCGCTGCGCGAGGCCGGCCTGTCGCCAACCCCGGTGCTGGTCGCGCCCGGCGAGAAGTCCAAGTGCTTCGCCGTGTTCGAGGAGGTGGTGGACGCCCTGCTCGCCGCGCGGATCGAGCGCGGCGACCTTGTCCTGGCGCTGGGCGGCGGCGTGGTCGGCGATCTCGCGGGCTTCGCGGCGGCAGCGCTGCGGCGCGGCGTCGATTTCGTCCAGGCCCCGACCAGCCTGCTGGCGCAGGTCGATTCCTCGGTCGGTGGCAAGACCGGCATCAATTCCCGCCACGGCAAGAACCTCGTCGGCGCTTTCCACCAGCCGATCCTGGTGCTGGCCGACACCGGCGCGCTCGACACGCTGCCGCTGCGCGAGTTCCGCTCCGGCTATGCCGAGGTCGCCAAATACGGGCTGATCGACAACGCCCCGTTCTTCGCCTGGCTGGAGCGCAAATGGCAGGCCGTGTTCGGCGGCGGGCCCGAGCGCATCGAGGCCATCGCCACCAGCTGCGCCTCCAAGGCCGCCGTGGTGAGCCGCGACGAGAAGGAGACGGGCGATCGCGCCTTGCTCAATCTCGGCCACACTTTCGGCCATGCGCTGGAGGCGGGCGCCGGCTTCTCGCAGCGCCTGCTGCATGGCGAGGCGGTCGCCATCGGCATGGCGCAGGCCTTCCGCTTCTCGGCGGCACAGGGCCTGTGCGCGCAAGCAGACGCCGCGCGGGTGGAGGCGCATCTGCGCAGTGTCGGGCTGCCGACGCGCATCGCCGACATTCCCGGCGCGCTGCCGGACACGGACGGGCTGATGGCCCTGATCGGCCAGGACAAGAAGGTGTCGCGCGGCGCGCTGACCTTCATCCTCGCCCGCGGCATCGGCCAGAGCTACATCGCCAGGGATGTCGACCCGTCACAGATCCGTGCCTTCCTTGAGGTCGAACGCCAGCCCAGCTAAGAAGGCGCCATGACCGCATATGACTGGATTGCCCTCAGCGCCGTAATCATCTGCCTCCTGCTGTCCTTTTTCTTCTCGGGAAGCGAAACGGCACTGACCGCCTCCTCCAAGGCGCGGATGCACACGCTCGAAAAGAATGGCGATGCCCGCGCCGCGCTGGTGAACAGGATGATGGGGCAGCGCGAGCGCCTGATCGGCGGCATCCTGCTGGGTAACAATCTCGTCAACATCGCGGCATCGTCGCTGACGACAGGACTGCTGCTCGCCTGGTTCGGCACCGCCGGCATCGCTTATGCGACGGTGGGCATGACGATCGTCGTCGTCATCTTTTCCGAAGTGCTGCCCAAGACCATCGCCATCAACCACCCCGACCGCGTCTCGCTGCTGGTGGCGGGGCCGATCCGCTTCATCGTCGGCCTGTTCGGCCCGCTGACGCTGGCGATCGAGGCACTGGTGCGCGCCCTGCTCCGCGCCATGGGCGTGCCACTGGGCGCCACCACCAACGTGCTCTCCGCCTCGGAGGAACTGCGCGGCACGGTCGACCTGCTGCACCGCGAGGGCAGCGTGGTGAAGGACGAGCGCGACATGCTCGGCGGCCTGCTGGATCTCGGCGAGCTGGAAGTCTCCGACATCATGGTCCACCGCACCAAGATGGCGAGCCTGAACGCCGACGAGCCGCCCGAGCGCATCGTCCACGAGGTGCTCGCCTCCCCGCACACCCGCCTGCCGCTGTGGCGCGATCGGCCGGACAACATCATCGGCGTTTTGCACGCCAAGGACCTGCTGCGCGAGTTGATCGCGGTCGGCAACGACACCACCAAGCTCGACGTCGAGAAGATCGCCCGCGCCCCGTGGTTCGTGCCCGACGTCACCTCCCTGCCCGACCAGCTCAAGGCCTTTCGCCGCCGCAAGCAGCACTTCGCCCTCGTCGTCGACGAATATGGCGAGGTGATGGGACTGGTGACGCTGGAGGACATTCTGGAGGAGATCGTCGGCGACATCTCCGACGAGCACGACAAGGCCTTCACCGGCGCCCGCCGCAACCCGGACGGCTCGGTCAGCGTCGAGGGCACGGTGGCGATCCGCGACCTCAACCGGGCGATGGGCTGGCACCTGCCGGACGAGGAGGCGACCACCATCGCCGGCCTCGTCATCCATGAGGCCCGCATCATCCCGGAGCCGGGGCAGGCCTTCATGTTCCACGGCTTCCGCTTCCAGGTGATGCGCAAGCAGCGCAACCGCATCACCCTGCTGCGCGTCGCCCCGCTGCGGCGGGCTGGGCCGGCTGCGCCCGGAAGCGTCGCCGGCCGTAAGGCGTAGACCACGCGCCTGTTAGAGCTGGAGGGCGATTTACCGATCAGACTGATTCGACCTGATCGGACCATGCTCTAGAGCCCTTTCCGAACGGGTCGAATCACCTGATCGATCAGAAAGTACTTTGCATTCAACAAGCTGGAGCGTTTTCTCGTCGCGAAAGTCTCTCAACTTTCGCGGAAAATGCTCTAGCCTTTCGCATCGCGGCGGGCCTGGGCGGCCTTGGTGCGCTGGGAGACGCGGCCCACCTTTCCGGGATGCACCGAGGTGCGCCGGCGCCGGCTGGCGATGGCCTGCATGCCCTCATTGGCGGTATCGGCGGCAGCGTGCGGGGCATTGAAGTTCTCGCGCCGCATCGCCAGGGCCCTCTCGGCAATCTCGGCCTGCGGGGCCCGCGCCGCGATCCGTGCCCGACGGTCGATCTCCCGGCTCAGCCGCTTGACGGCAGCGGCGAAGACCTGCTTGCGCTGGCTCGGGCGCTCTTGCGTGCCGGGAAAGCTGCCGCCGCGAGGCTCGGCCTTGCCGCGCGAGATGCGCCGCTTCTCCCGCGCCAGGGTACGCTCCTTTTCCTGCAGGTCGCGCAGGCGCTTGCGGGTCGACTGGAGATCCTCGCCGGCCACATCATAGATAGCGGGATGATGCGTCCGGCGGACAATCTCGTATTCCTCATGGCTGATCAGGCTTCGTTCGGCCTTGTTCGTCAACGACATCAGCAACCTCCCCTATTGAAATAATCAGGCTGTGCTGCCTTGCGAAGAAGGATCGCACGCGCAGAGAATGCGAGCCTTTCAACGAGACAGAACACCTTGAACATGGAAGGGAGGAGCGAAAAAACAACGCCCTGCCTCTGCGTCACTCCCGCCCAGCGCGGAGACGCGATCGCCAACGCTGGTCGTCCTGCGACGCCCGCGCCCGTCGCGGCACAGCCTTCGCGCTACTGGATAAAAGCGCCGGCACTTCCTATATCGCGCGGGCCGCTGACGGGAGGACGCGCGCCGGGGCTACTCTCCGGGCGCCTTTGCCTCGATGGCGAGGGCGTGCAGGCCGCGCGCCATCTCGTCCGCCAGCAGGCCATTCACCAGGCGATGGCGCGCCAGCCGGCTCTGGCCGAGGAACGCCTGCGCGACAATTCGCACGCGAAGATGCGTCAGCTGACCAGGACGATGCCCGCCATGGCCTTCATGCCGATGACTTTCATCCTCAAGGTCGAGGACGCTGGGCGACAATTCGGCCAGCGCTGCCCGGACGCGGGCCAGCGCCTGCGCCACGGCATCCTCGGGGGGCATCGGCGGGTGGGGGATTTGCGTGCTCATGAGCGATGCGGTACGCCCACCCCCTAGCCGCGTCAACATTTCGCCCTCGCCTTCCACCGACCCGATGCAACCGCAATCGGGTGGGACAATCCTTCAGCCTCACCGGGTCAGGTGAGGGAATTGTCGATTCCGCCCACCGCGATCTGATCGGCCCAGCGCCCCGTATGTCTCTTCAGGGCGGTGACGAACCATCGGTTTCTTGTATACCTGCTCCAGCAACAGCATAATCGTCGGACCATGAAGCTCGACTCCCCCCTCTTCGATCGCATCCGCGTGAAGCCCGACCGCGATCGCCGCCTGAAGGCGGAAGGCCCCGCTTGCGAGTGGGAGGGCTGCTGCAACCCCGCGACTCATCGCGCGCCGAAGGGCCGGCAGATGGAGGGGCAGTTCTGGCGCTTCTGCTTCGAGCATGCCCGCGCCTACAACCAGTCGTATAATTATTTCAACGGCATGGCCGACGACGCCGTCGCCGCCTACCAAAAGGACGCGGCCACCGGCCATCGCCCGACCTGGAAGATGGGCTCGAAGGGCGGGGCCGCCCGCGCCGCCGAGCACGCCAAGCGCCACGCGACGGAGAACATCGCCGACCCCTTCGGCATGTTCGGCGAAGTGGGCGGGCGCGCCCGCCCGGAGCCGGAAGCGCCGCGCGAAAGCCGGATGATCCGCAATGCCGAGCGCCGCGCCTTCGAATCCCTGGGCGTGGAGATTTCCGCCACGCCCGAGGAGATCAAGGCCCGCTTCAAGGTTCTGGTGAAAAAATACCACCCCGACGCCAATGGCGGCGACATTTCAACCGAGGACCGTCTGCGCGACGTGATCCAGTCCTATAATCATCTCAAGAACGCGGGCTTCTGCTAGGAAGCACGTGTGCCAGACCAGCCCGCGCGCCCACGCGCGGCAACGGAGGAAGAATGACCGCCCCGCTCACGCAAGCGCCCGCGCTGCCGGACATGAAGGTCTCTGTTCGTCAGGTGTTCGGCATCGATGTCGATCTGGATGTGCCGGCCTATGCCGAACCGGACGCCCATGTGCCGGAAATCGATCCCGACTACCTGTTCGACCGGCCGACCACCCTCGCCATCCTCGCCGGCTTCGCCCATAACCGCCGGGTGATGGTCACGGGCTATCACGGCACCGGCAAGTCGAGCCATATTGAGCAGGTCGCCGCCCGGCTCAACTGGCCTTGCGTGCGGATCAACCTCGACAGCCACATCAGCCGCATCGACCTGATCGGCAAGGACGCCATCGTGGTGCGCGACGGGCTTCAGGTGACCGAATTCCGCGACGGCATCCTGCCCTGGGCCTACCAGAACAACGTTGCCCTGGTGTTCGACGAATATGACGCCGGCCGCCCGGACGTGATGTTCGTGATCCAGCGCGTGCTCGAATCCGCCGGCCGCCTGACCCTGCTGGACCAGAACCGGGTCATCCGCCCGCACCCCGCATTCCGCCTGTTCTCGACCGCCAACACCATTGGCCTTGGCGACACCACCGGCCTCTATCACGGCACCCAGCAGATCAACCAGGCGCAGATGGACCGGTGGTCCATCGTCACCACGCTGAACTATCTGGCGCATGACAAGGAGGTCGACATCGTCGTCTCCAAGGCCAAGAACCTGCAGACCCCGGAAGGCCGCGACACCGCCGCCCGCATGGTGCGCCTTGCCGATCTCACCCGGCAGGCCTTCATCAATGGCGACCTGTCGACCGTGATGAGCCCGCGCACCGTCATCACCTGGGCCGAGAACGCCGAGATCTTCCAGGAGCTGGCCTTCTCGTTCCGCGTCACCTTCCTCAACAAGTGCGACGAGCTGGAACGCCCGCTGGTGGCCGAGTTCTACCAGCGCTGCTTCGGCAAGGAACTGACCGAGTCGGCCATCAACGTCGTCATGTCCTGACGGCCATCCCCGGGACCGGCCGGCCGCCGGTCCCGCCCTCTCCATCGGGAGAGGGCTGCCCATATCCAAGGCTTGCCATGTCCACGTCGAACCGCACCAGCCGCACCCCGCCCAAGGAAGCCCCGACCGAGCCGCTCAAGCGCGCCGTCACCGGCTGCCTGCGCGCCATTGCCGGCAATCGCGAGATCGACGTGACCTTCGGCTCGGAAAAGCCCGGCTTTGCCGACGGGCGCGCCCGCCTGCCCGAGCCCGCCCGACGCATGTCGAAGCAGGACGCCGCCATCATGCGCGGCCATGCCGATTCGATGGCGCTGCGCATGGCTTGCCATGACCCCAAGGTGCATCAGCGGCTGGTGCCGATGGGCCAGGAGGCCCGCGCCGCTTTTGAAGCCGCCGAGCAGACGCGCTGCGAATCGCTCGGCGCCCTGCGGATGGACGGGGTGGCGCTGAACCTCTCGGCCATGCTGGAAGACCGTTACCAGAAGGCCAATTTCGCCAATCTGGCCGACCGCTCCGACGCGCCGCTGGAGCATGCGCTCTCGCTCATCCTGCGCGAACGCATGACCGGCATGGCCCCGCCCGCCGCCGCGCGCGAGATGGTCAATCTGTGGCGCGGCTTCATCGAGGAGCACGGCGCCAGCGCGCTCGACGAGCTTTCCGGTGCCGCCGACAACCAGCTCCGCTTTGCCGAGGCGATGCGTGATTTGCTGTCCTCGCTCGGCATGGGCGAGGACATCGCCCCCTTCGACGAGAACAACGATCCCTCCACCGAAGCCGACGACAGCCGCGACGACGACAACGGCAAGGGCAGCGATTCCGAGGAAGAGGACAACGCCGAAGGACAGACCGAGGTCGATTCCGACCTGTCCTCCGACCAGAACCCGGAAGAATCGGAGGAGCAGCAGGACCAGCCCAATTCCGAGCTCTCCGACGATGCGGAGCTGGGCGAATCCGACGATGCCTCCGAGCCGTGGAAGCCGGAAAACGCGGTGCCGGCCGAGCCGCGCCCGCCGGAATACCACCCCTTCACCCCGCGCTTCGACGAGACGGTGAACGCCGACGAGTTGTGCGACGCCGACGAACTGGCGCGGCTGCGGGCCCATCTCGACAAGCAGCTGGTGCATCTGTCCGGCATCGTCGCCCGCCTCGCCAACCGGCTGCAGCGCAAGCTGATGGCGCAGCAGAACCGTGGCTGGGAGTTCGACCTCGAAGAGGGCATGCTCGACCCGGCGCGCCTGCACCGCATCATTCTCGACCCGATGCAGCCGCTCTCCTTCAAGCGCGAGCGCGACACCGATTTCCGCGACACCGTCGTCACCCTGCTGCTCGACAATTCCGGCTCGATGCGCGGGCGCCCGATCACGGTGGCCGCCGCCTGCGCCGATATTCTGGCCCGCACGCTGGAGCGCTGCGGCGTGAAGGTGGAGATTCTCGGCTTCACCACCAAGGCGTGGAAGGGCGGGCAGGCACGCGAGGCGTGGCTCTCGGCCGGCAAGCCGGGCGCGCCCGGGCGGCTGAACGATTTGCGTCACATCATCTACAAATCCGCCGACGCCCCCTGGCGCCGCGCCCGGCGCAATCTCGGCCTGATGATGCGCGAGGGGCTGCTGAAGGAGAACATCGACGGCGAGGCGCTGGAATGGGCGCATAACCGCCTGCTGGCGCGCACCGAATCGCGCCGGATCCTGATGATGATCTCCGATGGCGCGCCGGTCGACGATTCCACCCTCTCGGTGAATCCCGGCAATTATCTCGAGCGCCATCTGCGCTGGATGATCCAGCAGATCGAGGACAAGTCCCCGGTCGAGCTCATCGCCATCGGCATCGGCCATGACGTGACGCGCTATTACAAGCGCGCCGTCACCATTGTCGACGCCGAGGAACTGGGCGGCGCCATGACCGACAAGCTGGCGGAACTGTTTGGCGAGCAGGGCGCGCGCGCCAGCGCCAAGGAGCAGAAGGGCCGCAGCGCCGCGGCCTTCGCGCCGGCGGCCAAGGCGGCCAAGGCGGTGAAACCCGCCAGCCGCCCCTCCCCGGCCCCGCTCTCCACCCGCCGGGTGCAGTGAGCGGCGCGGGCACCGGCGCCGCTCGTCATGGCTGGATGAACGCCAGAGCGGGATGAACGTCAGAGCTGGATGAACGTCAGAGCTGGATGAACGTCAGAGCTGGATGAACGTCATGGCCGGGCTTGGCCCGGCCATCCCAGACTTTCGGCCGACACCCACGTCGTGGATGCCCGGCCCAGGGCCGGGCATGACGGCGCTTCAGGCGGATGCCCGGACACGTGGACGCGAACAGGTAGATGCGAAGGCGCGAGGATGCAAATCCTTCCGCCCCCCAAATCCTTCCGCCCCCCTTGAATCCCCCGCAGCCTGCCCCATATAGGCATCAACCCCGTCAGAACAGGGCTTCCGGCACGTTGGCACCTCGTCAGTGCCTCGCCGGATGAGGGGCGGTCAGGACGGATGTACTCCGACCGCTTCTGTACCCTCCGGCCGCTGGACGAGCGGCCGGTTTCTGACAGGGCACCTCTACGGGGAAATCAGCGCGCCGCATGGCGCGCTTTTTTTTGCGCTTTTCACGCGGGGCAGCCGACACAGGCGAGCCTAGCAGGCTCGCCTGGCCTCAGGCGCCCGTGAGGCTAAGCCTCACATATAGGGCCCGCGCGGCACCGCGCCGGGCTCGTCGGCGAAGGGCGCGCCGGGACCGGGATCATCAGGCAGATGCGGCATCGCCACCACAGGCGTCGCCAGCGCGGCCGGCTGCGGCGCAGGCTTCGCGCCCGCCTTCTCCGGCTCTGCCTTGCCCTCCGCCTCGGGAACGGCCGGCGCCAAGGTGGGCGAGGCGCCCGCAGGGCTGAGATCGACCACCGGCCCCTCCGCCACTTGCGGGCGGCTCTCGATGGCGGCGGCGATCGCCAGCTTCACCCGCTCCGCCTCGTTTTCCAGCATCGGCGTCGTGGCGAGGCCGGGCGGCAGCTTCCATTCATAAGCATCGAGCCGCCCGCTGACCGGGGAGATCGGGCCCCAAGCCTCGGCCACCACGCCATCGGCCACCCAGGCGGGGTCGCGCTGGGCGCGCACGGCGCGGGCGGTCCATTCGCGGGCCTTGCCGACATCGCCATGCTCGCCCGCTTCCAGCTCCGCCATCAGCAGGCAGGCGCGCTGGGTCGGCGCCACCAGCAGCGGCGCCAGCGCCGTGCGGGCCACGTCGAAATCCTGCGCGTCGAGCGCGGCGCGGGCCAGCGCCATGGCGCTTTCCGGATGCGCCGGCTGATGCGCGGTAAGGGTGCGCACCCGCTTCAGCCGCTCACGCGAGGCATCGCCCGGCCTCAGGTGCAGATAGGCGTCGGCGAGGTCGGGATGCGGGGTCGCCGCATAGGCGGCCTCGAGGATCTTCGCCGCCTTGCGCACATCGCCGGCCGCGCCGAGCAGGCGCCCGGCAATATCGGCCGCCGGCACCAGCGTGGGGGCGAGGCGCGCGGCTTCCTGTGCCTTCTCCCGCGCGCTGGCGGGGTCGGAGAGTTCGATCGCCTGCGCCTGCGCCGCCAGCAGCACGGCGCGCCGGCGTCGATGGGTCGCCCGGTCGAGCGCCCCATGCGCCGCCTCGCGCTCCAGCATCGCAAGCGCCCCGGCGAAATCACCATTGAGGCAGCGCGCCTCGATCACCGCATCCGCCGCCCAGGCGAGGCCGGGCTCATGCCGGGCCGCTTCCTCCGCCGCCTGCAGGGCAGCGCTCTGGTCGCCGCGCCGGCGCGCTTCCACATGCAGGCCGCGCAGGCCGAGCAGGCGCGTGCCGGAAGACTCGGTCATCGAGCGGAACACCGCCTCGGCGCCGGCGGCATCGCCGGAAAGCTGCGCCGCCTGCGCCGCCAGCAGCTTGCTGAGCGGCTCCTCGCCGAGCAGGCGCTGGGCGTCATTGGCCGCCCGGCGGGCGCCCACCGCGTCGCCCGAGCCCACCGCGACAAGGCCGCGCGTCACCGCCGCCCAGCCGCGAGTGCGGCGCCGGTTGCGCCAGGAATGGGCGATGGTGTCGGGCGAACGAACGATCAGCCGCAGCAGCGTCCAGAGCAGGATCGCCGCCGCCAGCAGCGCCAGCAGGGCACTGGCCGCGACCAGGATGCTGGTCTCGACCTGCCAGCCCTGCCAGTCGATCACCACCGCGCCGGGCCGGTCCGCCAGCCAGGCGATGCCGAAGGCCAAGAGGGCGAGAACGAGAAGATAGACGACGAGCCGGATCACTGGCTTCCTCCCGCGAGAGTGGCGAGCACGCGCCGATGCAGCTCGGCGAGGGTGGCGAGCGCCGCCTGCCGGGCGTCCAGCGCGGCGAGCACGGGCTGCGCGGCGGTACGCTCGGCTTCGGGAAGCGCGGCGAGAATCGCCCGCGCGCCCTCGAAATCCCCCTGCGCCAACGCCGTCTCGGCCCGGGCGATGTCGGGCGATGCCGCCGCTTCGTCCGAACGACGGATGGTGACAAGCTTCTGCGCGCCCTTCAGCAGGGTGGCGACAACGCCCTCATCCGCGGCCGTGCCGGGTGAATCCGCCGCCGGGGCGGGCGCGGTGGCGGCGCGCAGCTGCGCGGCCACCGCCGGGCCGGAGGCGAAGCCGGTGGCGGCGGAAGCCTCCAGCGCCGCCAGCGGCGCCGCGTCCTCGCCCAGCAGCGCCTGCGCCGCCTTCAGTTCGGTGGCGAAGGGACGGCCGGCGAGGATCGCCTCGCGCAGCGTGCCCAGCACCACGAGCTGCGCCGTGCCCTGCCCGCTGGCGCGCTGCGCGGCGGTGGCAGCCGCGAGCTTGCCTTCCAGCGCGTCGAGGCGGGCGGTGGCGGCATTGAGAGCTTCCGGCGAGGCCGCAGGGGCCGGCGCGGGAAGCGCGCTCACCTTCTGTTCCAGCGCCTCCACCTGGCCCTTCACCGCCGCGACGTCGTCCGGCGAGGCGGCGGGGGCCGCCCCGGTGGCAGGGGCCGCCGGTAGGGCGTCAACCTTGGAGCCGAGTGCGTTCAGTCCGCTCTCCAGCGCATCGAGCCGGGTCGCCAGCTCGGCGGGAGCATTGAGGCCGGCAGCCGGCGCCTCGCCGGCCCGGGCCTCCAGCAGCTCCACCCGCTGGCGCAGATCCAGCGCCCGCGCCTCAAGCTCGGTGATGGCGTCGACATTCTCCTCGGCGCCATAGAAGGTCGACACCACGCCGAGCGCGAACGCGCCGCCGATCAGACCGGAGAGCAGCGCCACGAAGAGGGTGCCGACAAGGCCAAGCTGACGCTTCGGGCGAGGCTCGGCGGGCGGGGGCACGGGATGAACGGGCGGCGGCACGTCGGCCGTCTCACCCTTGGCGCTTCCCTTCTCGTCGGCGGCGTCGAGCACCGGCACCTCGTCGGTGGCGGCAGCGGCATCGCTCTTCAGTGTCTCAGGGGGCATGTCGGGAGATGTGTCCGGCTTGGAGGCGTCAGGCTTGGAGACGTCAGGCTTGGAGGCGTTCGGCGTGGAGGCGTTCGGCAGGGCGGCGCCCGCCGTTGAGTTGGCTGTTTTGGAGGTGTCGGGTTTGGCGTCCTCCGGCGCGGGCACCACTGGCTCGGCGGTCGCCGCCTCGTCGGAAACGGGCGTCACTTCCCGAGCGGAAAGGTCGAGCGTCGGCGGCCTGCGGCGCGCGGGCTTGCCCCCGGCCTCGACCTTCTCCTCAGCACCTTTTTTGGGATCGTCTGTCGCCACGTCCTTACCTCTACCTTGATAAAGCGCCGGGCCGGCCCTTGTTCCGGGATAGACCGCCTGTCCCTGCGCCGCAACCTCGGGAGACTGCGATGGCCTACCCGTTCAGGAGATCGAACAGGCCCTCTTCCGTCGGCGCGGCGGCGATCCGGTTCGGCCAGCCGGCCGCCGCCAGCGGCTTCGCTACATTGGCAGAGAAGCACAGATGCACGACATGGCGGAAATACGTCGCCACACCGGCTGCCTCCGCCCGGTCGGCAAGGGTGGCGGCGGTGCGCGGCGAAAAGTGGAAGGCCGCGTCGATCCGTCCCTCCCGCACCGCCGCCACGGTCGTCGCCGCCAGCGCCTGCGCCGGGACGGTGCGGTAGATCACGAAAAGTTCGGTGGAAATGCCGTCGCCCGCCAGCACCGCGCCGAGATCGACCGCCCGCTCCTCGCCGGCGACGTAAAGCAGCCGGGCGCCGGGGGGCAGCTTGGCGCGCAGCAGTTCGGCCAGCGCGGCGCCATCGCCTCCCGCGACATGAACGGTGTCGAACGCCGCCGGCGCCGCCGCCGCCGTGCGCCGGCCGACGGCATAAAGCGGCAGCCCCGCCAGCGCCGGCAGTTCCGGGCGGGCCGCCAGCAGGCGGGCGCCATTGACGCTGGTCAGCGCCACCGCGTCGAACGCCCCCGGCGGCAGGACGGCCGCCACCGCCTCCACCGCGAGCATGGAATCGATCAGCGCGCCATGCCCGGCGGCCTCAAGCCGCGCGGCCGTGGCCTGCGCGTCCGGCTGTGGCCGTGTCACCAGCACCCGCATGTCGCGCCCCGTCAGTGCGGGAGCAGTTCGGGCGGCACCAGAGCGCGCATCTCCTGCCCGGCGGCGATGCCGAGTTCCAGCGCGCGGTTGCGCGGCCCAAAGCGCACGATCTCGTAATAGCGCGCGCCATCGGGCGAGAGCACGGCGCCGCGAAAGCGGATCTCGTCGCCCTCCAGCTGCGCCAGCCCGCCGATCGGCGTGCGGCAGGAGCCGTCGAGCTGGCCGAGATAGGCCCGCTCCACCCGCAGCGCCAGCCCGGTGGCCGGGCACACCACCGGCACCACCAGCGCGTCCACGCCGATATCGCCGAAGCGGGTCTCGATCGCCACCGCCCCCTGCCCGACGGCGGGCAGGAAATCGGCGGTCTCCAGCACCGAGCTGACCTTGTCGGCGAGGCCGAGGCGGCTGAGGCCGGCATAGGCGAGCAGCGTGCCGTCGAACTCGCCGCTCTCCACCTTGGCGAGGCGGGTGTGCACATTGCCGCGGAGCAGCGAGACTTGAAGGTCCGGCCGCAGCCGGCGCAGCTGCGCCTCGCGCCGCAGCGAGGCGGTGCCCACCTTCGCCCCCGGCTTCAGGTCGCGCAGCGCGACGCCCTCGCGCAGGATCAGCGCGTCGCGCACATCCGCGCGCGGGAGATAGCCGACGAGGTGCAGCCCGTCCGGCAGGCGGGTGGGCATGTCCTTGGCTGAATGCACGGCGAGGTCGATGCGCCGGTCGAGCAGCGCCTCCTCAAGTTCCTTGGTGAACAGCCCCTTGCCGCCGGCTTCCGACAATGCCCGGTCGGTGATGGCGTCGCCGGTGGTGCGGATCACCTGCACCTCGACGGCCTCGTCCGGCCAGCGATGGGCCTTGAGCAGCGCGTCGCGCACCGCATGCGCCTGCCAGAGCGCCAGCGGGCTGCCGCGCGTGCCGAGCCGAAGTCTGGGAAGCGATTGCGTCATGCGGTCCTGCGGTGCTAGTGGGTAAAATCCGGCAGCTGAGTTTCAGATGTCGGGTTTTTGGCCACAATATCAATATTTTGTGGGCCGACATGGCCGTATCATTGCGGAGCCGGATGATACAGTCGGGCCACAAGCGGTTCGGTGCCGGCTCAATTCACTGTCCAACCCCGTAAAGTCAATGCGCGATCTTCTCCTGCTCGGGATCGAGACCACCTGCGATGAAACCGCCGCCGCGGTGGTGCGCCGGCGCGCCGATGGCACCGGCACGATCCTGTCCAACATCGTCCATTCCCAGACCGAGGACCATGCCGAATATGGCGGCGTGGTGCCAGAGATCGCCGCTCGCGCCCATGTCGAGGTTCTCGACCATCTGATCGCGCGCGCCCTGCGCGCCGCCGGGCTGAGCCTCGCCGAGGTCGACGGCATCGCCGCCGCCGCCGGCCCGGGCCTCATCGGCGGCGTCATCGTCGGCCTCACCACGGCGAAGGCGCTGGCGCTGGCGGCGAAGAAGCCGCTGATCGCGGTCAATCATCTGGAAGCGCATGCGCTCACCGCGCGCCTCACCGACAAGGTGCCCTTCCCCTTCCTGCTGCTGCTGGTCTCGGGCGGCCACACCCAGCTGGTCGCCGTCACCGGCATTGGCGACTACACCAAGCTCGGCGGCACCATTGACGATGCCGTGGGCGAGGCCTTCGACAAGACCGCCAAAATGCTCGGCCTGCCCTATCCCGGCGGCCCGGCGGTGGAGCGCGCGGCGCTGAAGGGCGACCCCGGCCGCTTCGCCCTGCCCCGCCCGCTGCACGGCAAGCCGGTACCCGATTTCTCGCTTTCCGGCCTCAAGACCGCCGTGCGGATCGAGGCGCTGAAGATCGCCCCGCTGAGCGAGCAGGACGTGAACGACCTGTGCGCCTCTTTCCAGGCCGCCATTGTCGACATCCTGTCCGACCGTGTGCGCTGCGCCCTGCGGGTGATGCGGCAAAAGGCGCTGAAGCCTTCCGCGCTGGTGCTGGCCGGCGGCGTCGGCGCCAACCAGGCGGTGCGCCGGGCGCTGCACAAGGTGGCGGCCGATGGCGGCACCCGCCTCGCCGTGCCGCCGCCGGAACTGTGCACCGACAATGGCGCGATGATCGCCTGGGCCGGGGCGGAACGGCTGGCGCGCGGCCTTTATGACGGGCTCGACGTCTCCCCCCGCGCCCGCTGGCCGCTGGCCGAGGTGGAAGCGGCCGCGCTCGCGATCTCGGACAGCGCCGCGGCCCCGGAGGCGGAAGCGACCGACCCGGCGGCACCGGTCAGCCCGGCGGCGGCTCTTCCCGCCCCCTCCTTTGGTCCGGCCGGGACCGGCGGCTGATGTCCGCACGCTACGCCTCCATCGGGGTGGTGGGCGCCGGCGCCTGGGGCACCGCGCTTGCCAATGCCAGCGCCCGCGCCGGGCGCGAGGTGATGCTCTGGGGCCGCGACCGCGACCTCATCGCGGCGATGGCGCGCACCCGCACCAACCCGGCGCATCTGCCGGGGGTCGTTCTCGCCGACAATGTCCGCCCGACCGCCGATCTCGCGGCGTTGGCGGGCATGGACGCCATCCTGCTCGTGGTGCCGGCGCAGGCGAGCCGCACCGTCGCCGCCGAGCTCGCCCCGCATCTCGCCGCCGGAACCCCTGTTGTCACCTGCGCCAAGGGCATCGAGCGCGGCACCTCGCTGTTCATGACGCAGGTGCTGGGCGAGGCCTGCCCGCAGGCGGTTCCCGCCATCCTCTCCGGTCCCAGCTTCGCGGCCGATGTCGCGGCCGGCCTGCCGACCGCCGTCACCCTGGCAGCGCGCGATCCCGGCATGGCCGAGGCGCTGGCCACCGCGCTCGGCTCGTCCTCGTTCCGCCTCTACCACAGCGCCGATGTGCGCGGCGTCGAGATCGGCGGCGCGGCCAAGAACGTGCTGGCCATCGCCGCCGGCATCGTCGGCGGGCGCAAGCTCGGCGCCAGCGCCGGGGCGGCGCTGATCGCACGCGGCTTCGCCGAGCTGATGCGCTTCGGCAAGGCCTATGGCGCGCGGGCCGAGACGCTGACCGGCCTGTCGGGCCTCGGCGATCTCATCCTCACCTGCTCCACCGCGCAGTCGCGCAATTTCGCGCTCGGCCTCAGCCTCGGCCAGGACGAGGGTCTGCACCCGCCAGGCAAGCTGGCGGAAGGCGCGCTCACCGCCAGCGTGCTGGTGGCGATGGCGCAGGCACGCGGCGTCGACATGCCGATCGCCCGCGCGGTCGAGGCGGTGCTGGCCGGGCGCAGCGATATCGAACAGGCGATCGGCTCGCTGCTGGCCCGCCCGCAGAAAGCGGAAGCCTGAGATGGGTCGTGTCGGGGGTTAGAGGCGCGTCATGGCCGGGCTTGACCCGGCCAACCACGCCTTCAATGAAGCGTGGTACCCGGCACGTCGTGGATCCCCGGGCCAAGCCCGGGGATGACGGCATTCTGGGTGTGGTTGATAGTTGAACGAACCTCTCGGCGAGGTCACGGGGAGTGGAAATGGTGCACTGGCTCTACAAGTCCGAACCGTTCAAATGGTCCTGGGACCAGCAGGTCGCGGCCGGGGCGAGGGGCACGCATTGGGACGGGGTGCGCAACCACCTCGCCAAGCAGCAGCTGCTGGCGATGAAGCTGGGCGACCGGGGGTTCTTCTACCACTCGAACGAGGGCAAGGAGATCGTCGGCATCGTCGAGGTGATCCGCGAGGCCTATCCCGACCCCTCCGACCCCTCGGGCAAGTTCGTCATGGTCGATGTGAAGGCGGTCGAGGCGCTGAAGAATCCGGTCTCGCTCGCCGCGGTGAAGACCGAGCCGCGCCTGGCCGAGATGGCACTGATGAAATTCTCCCGCCTGTCGGTGCAGCCCGTCACCGATGCTGAATGGGACATTGTGCTGGAGATGGCGGACGGCACACGGTGACGCCCCGCGTCATCGCCGATCCCGACAGCTTCATCCGCACCGAGACAGCCTGCCTCGCCCCGCCGCTGGTGCCCGAGATCACCCTCCACCTCGCCACCGAATCGCTGCCGATCTGGCAGCGCACCGAGGAGGAGCTGGGCGAAATCGGCCTGCCGCCGCCCTTCTGGGCCTTCGCCTGGGCCGGCGGGCAGGCGCTGGCCCGCTATATTCTCGACCACCCGGAGACGGTGCGCGGCAAACGCGTGCTGGATTTCGCCTCCGGCTCGGGCCTGGTCGGCATCGCGGCGGCGAAGGCGGGCGCAGCCCGCGTCGCCTGCGCCGACATCGACCCCTTCGCCCATGCCGCCATCGCCCTGAACGCCGCGCTGAACGAGGCCGCTACTGTAACGGTGCTGACCACGGATGTGGTGGGCACGCAGGGCGGCTGGGACGTGGTGCTCGCCGGCGACATCGCCTATGAGCGCGACCTCGCGGCAAGGGTGTTCGCCTGGCTGGAAGCGCTTTCCGCGCAGGGCGCCGATGTGTGGATCGGCGATCCCGGCCGCTCCTATTTGCCGCGCGACCGGCTGGAAAAGGTGGCGGACTATGCCGTGCCGGTGTCGCGCGAGCTGGAGGATTCGGAGATCAAGGCCACCAGCGTCTGGCGCCCGCGCCGGTAAGCCGCGCGCCCGGCATCCCCGGGGTCCGGAGGGACCGCAGGCACGCCCGCGCCCTCCGCTTGACTACCTACCGACCAAAGTCGCGCGCAGCGTCGGCTTGTCCAGCCGGGGCCGGCTCCCCATAATCCCGGCGAAGCAAGAGGCGCACAGCGCCAGCCTTAAGGGGGAGAAACGCCATGTCCGACAAGATTTACGACGTGCCCGCGCACTGGGCCGAGCGCGCCTTCCTCGACGATCGCGCCTATCAGGCGAAGTACGAGGCCTCGCTGCGCGACCCGGAGGCCTTCTGGGCAGATGAGGGCAAGCGGATCGAATGGTTCGAGCCCTATACCGTGGTGAAGAACACCTCGTTCGATCCCGGCCATGTCTCGATCAAATGGTTCGAGGACGGCGTCACCAATGTCGCCTGGAACTGCATCGACCGGCACCTGCCGACCCGCGCCGATCAGGTCGCCATCATCTGGGAAGGCGACAACCCGTCCGAGCACCGGCACATCACCTATCAGGAGCTGCATGACGAGGTCTGCCGCTTCGCCAATGTGCTGCGCAACCGCAATGTGGAGAAGGGCGACCGCGTCACCATCTACATGCCGATGATCCCCGAGGCGGCCTATGCCATGCTCGCCTGCGCCCGGCTCGGCGCCATTCATTCCGTGGTGTTCGGTGGCTTCTCGCCGGACAGCCTGGCCAGCCGCATTCGCGACTGTGATTCGCGCGTCGTCATCACCGCCGATGAGGGGCTGCGCGGCGGCCGCAAGGTGCCGCTGAAGGCCAATGTCGACGCCGCGATCGCCAAGGTCACTGAGTTTGAGGTCGACCATGTCGTGGTGGTGCGCCGCACCGGTGGCACGGTCAACATGAAGCCCGGCCGCGATGTCTGGTACCACGAAGCCGCCGAGCTGGTGACCAGCCACTGCCCCGCCGCCCATGTGAACGCCGAGCACCCGCTGTTCATCCTCTACACTTCGGGCTCGACCGGCCTGCCCAAGGGGGTGCTGCACACCACGGGCGGCTATCTCGTCTATGCCGCGATGACGCACCAATATGTGTTCGACTACCACGAGGGCGACATCTACTGGTGCACCGCCGATATCGGCTGGGTCACCGGCCACAGCTACATCGTCTATGGCCCGCTCGCCAACGGCGCCACCACGCTGATGTTCGAGGGCGTGCCGAACTACCCCAGCAATTCCCGCTTCTGGGAAGTGATCGACAAGCACAAGGTCAACATCTTCTACACCGCCCCCACCGCCATCCGCGCCCTGATGCAGGGCGGCGACGCGCCTGTTAAGTCGACCAGCCGCGCCTCGCTGCGCCTGCTCGGCTCGGTGGGCGAGCCGATCAACCCGGAAGCCTGGGAATGGTATTACCGGGTGATCGGCGAGGAGCGCTGCCCCATCGTCGACACCTGGTGGCAGACCGAGACCGGCGGCATTCTCATCACCCCGCTGCCCGGCGCCACCAAGCTCAAGCCCGGCTCGGCCACCCGTCCCTTCTTCGGCATCATCCCGGAAGTGGTGGATGCGGAAGGCAACCCGCTCAGCGGCGCCTGCGAGGGCAATCTGGTGATCGCCGATTCCTGGCCGGGGCAGATGCGCACGGTCTATGGCGACCATGAGCGCTTCATGCAGACCTATTTCTCCACCTATCCCGGCAAGTATTTCACCGGCGATGGCTGCCGGCGCGATGCCGACGGCTATTACTGGATCACCGGCCGCGTCGATGACGTCATCAACGTCTCCGGCCACCGCATGGGCACCGCCGAGGTGGAAAGCGCTCTGGTGGCCCATCCCAAGGTGTCGGAGGCGGCGGTGGTCGGCTATCCCCACGATATCAAGGGCCAGGGCATCTATGCCTATGTGACGCTGATGTCCGGCATCGAGCCGACCGAGGAGCTGCGCAAGGAGCTGGTGTCCTGGGTGCGGCAGGAGATTGGCCCGATCGCCTCGCCGGACCTCATCCAGTTCGCCCCCGGCCTGCCCAAGACTCGCTCCGGCAAGATCATGCGCCGCATCCTGCGCAAGATCGCCGAAGACGAGTTCGGCAATCTCGGCGACACCTCGACGCTGGCCGACCCGCATGTGGTGGACGACCTGATCTCCCATCGCCAGAACAAGAAGCACGCCGCCGTCTGAGGCGGCCCCCCAGCGCTGGCCGCCACGCGCGGCCAGCCGCTCAGGGAGGATCGCTTTTTACGATCTGGTGGTGCGGCTGACGCTTCTCGACCGGGAGCGGCACGCGCCAGTCGCCATAGAGCCGGCGCAGCACCGTGTCGAACCGGCGCGGCACCGGGAAGTCGTGGCCCTCGAAGGCCGCCTCGATGCAGTCGTCGAAATCCCTCTCCGCCCGTATCTGGCAGTAGCGCAGCCGCCCGGAGACAAGGCAGGCGATGTGCCCGGTCGGGCGTCCCTCGTGCCATCGTGCGACCCTTTCCAGCCATCGGGCAAGGCGATGCGGGTCCTGCCGGGCAACGATCCAGGTGAGCGCGCGGCGCACCAAGCGCCGCATCCTCCAGGGTGCAGGGGAAGCCGGCGCAGGCACGATTTGACGAAGAAACAGCATCTGCATCAGGATAAACGCAGTCCACATCTGCAGCCCGGCAAGGAACCGCCCGGATTCGACGCCGTCGAAGGGGAACACGTCGACGAAGGCGGGGGAGTTCGCCTCCCCCTCCCCGCGGCTGACGATCTTGCAGTACAGAAAGCCGCAGCCCGGCTCGGTTCCGTTGTGGAGCAGCCGGTAGGATGGCGACAGCTCCGCCGGCGCCACGGCGAGAAAGCGCTCATAGGCGGCGCGCCGCAGGCAGACATCGATATCGTCATCCCACGGGACAAAGCCGCCATGGCGGGCCGCGCCAAGCAGCGAGCCGGCTGCGAGCTGATAGGCGATGCCGTGGTGGCGGCAGATGCGGTCGAATTCGAGGAGCATGGCGAGCGCCTCGCGCTGGAGGCCGGCGAGATCACTCATCGCCACCTCCGCCTTTCCCGCCGGCCCACGCGGGCCGGTGGCAGATGCCGATCGAGCGCAGCGCGGGGGCGATGTTCTCCAGCGGGTGGCGCACGTCGAGCCGGGCGTCGATCCCGGCGCCAGCGCCGTTCAGAATGCGCGGCCGCCAGCCGCCCGCGCCATCGCCCTCCAGCACCCCGGTCCCGACCCAGGGCTGCATGACCGAGGTGGCACAGGAGCCGAGGTGCAGGGCGAGCGCGGCGCCGCGAATATGGGTGATCTGGATGCGGGTGCTGAACTTGTTGAAGCGGCGTCGCTCCTCCAGGCTCTCCATCGCCACGCAGCGCAGCGCGGAGGCCACGATCTCCGGCTGCGCGGGTGCAGGATCCCCAGGCCGGCGGAGGAGGTTGCGGGCCGCGCTCTGCAGCGCCAGCGCCGGCACGCCGCCGGCCTCGATGGCCGCGCGCCGGTCCTGAAAGCGGCGCTCGATCGCCGCCGCCGCCTCCGCCGCACCGCCGAAATGCTCGGACAGGTCGACCAGGCGGAAGCCGATGCGGGCATCGGAGAAATAAGCCAGCAGCGGCCGCAGGCCGGCGATATAGGCATCCTGATCGCCCAACGGCAGGCCGTTGATGGCGCCCAGCACGCCGTGAAAATAGGACAGGGAAAACAGCACCCCGGCGGGATGCGCAGCGGCGAAGCTCTCCGCGTAGCGGCGCAGATAGCCGATCCAGAACAGCTCGGCCCAGTCAGGATGCGGCGCCGATGGCTGCAGAGCCCCCTTGTAGCCCCCGAACGGCACGGCGAACTCGATCGGGGCGCCGGCCGCACGGGCCGCCGTGACCTTGGCGCGGATGTCGCTGCCCGTCGCAGCATCGACGCGCGAGCGGCGCCACGGCTTGGCGCAGATGAGGGCGGCGAGGCGTTCGGGCGCGGCCGGCTCCACCGGCAGCCCGCCCGTGGGCCGCTGGGTCAGCCGGGCAATAACGGCACGGATGCCGGCCTCGTTCATGGCGCAGCGGCAAGCGCCGGCCGGGCCGGCAGTTCCAGCGGGCTTTCCTGCCAGTAATCCACCGGCCGGCCGATGGCTTGGAGATAGAGGTCCGGCCCCTTCCCGTTGGCGACATCGAACGGGGCGGCGGCGGTGCCGATGGCGGACCAGCGTGCCAGGAGGGCAGGCATCGCTCCGGCCAGCGCCGGGTCGAGGGCGGCGAGGAGGCCCGGCAGAGTCTCGAAATAGAAGCCGAAGCGGTCATGGCGGAAGCGCGTCGCCCCGCCCAGCGGGTTGATGAGCCGGTAGGCGACCTTGCGTCCGGCGAAGCGGAGATAGCGCACGAAGAAGCTGGAGGCCGCCCGCGCCGGGTCCGGCCACGCCGTGCCCATCGGCCCGTCCTCCACCTTCGCGCCCGCCGGGAAACCGGCGGCAAAGCTCGATTCATGCGCCAGCAGGCTCACCAGATCGTCCTCCGGCGTCGTCAGGTGCTCGACCGAGGAGAAGTCGATATCCAGCAGCGGCACGCTGCGCCAAAACTCCGCCCCGCCCTCCTCCAGCAGCCGCGCCAGCGCCGCGCGCCGCGCCGCTTCGCTCGGATGCCGGCCGATGGCGAGGCTCTCCACCGCGACGATGATGTTCTTCGGCGTGGCGTCGCGAAACGGCACGCTCACCTCCCGCGCCCAGCGCGCCTCGAAGGCGCCGAGTTCGGCGGTTTCGGCGGCGTCCAGCGGGGGCAGGCCGAGCAGTTGCGACAGCATGGCGAACATGCCCGTCACCTTGACGTCGCAGGGATAGGGCCCGACGCTCAGCCCACCGGCCGCAGCGGCCAGCAGCCCCTGCATCCGTTCGAGCCGCGCGCGGCAGCGCCCCAGCAGCACGAGCGAGGCGCGCGAGGCCCGCTCCCGCAGCGCCACGTCCCTGTCGCCGAGCTGGCGGAACAGGCGCAGCAGATCGTAGAGCCGGATGCCTTCCACGAGTTCGAGGCGGAGCTCGCGGCCACGAAGCGCCAGCGGGCGGGGCACCAGCGCCTCGCCGCCGGCATGCGCGAGCAGGTTCAGCGCCTCGAATTCGCGCCGGGCGCTCGCGCCGTCCCGCGCCTGTTTGACGAAGACGTGGCCCGACCGGCCATCCCGACCGCGATGGAATTCGTCCTTGCTGATGTCGGCGCGGAACCGGGCGACAAGCCCGGCAAGGTCATAAGGCTGCTGGTTCATCCACATTCGTCGGAAAGCAAGGGGACGGCGTCAGCTCGGAATCGACGGCACACGGGCGAGGTCGGCCTCGGAATCAATGTCGAACGCCCCATCCGGCTGTGTCGGGATAGCATGAATCGCGGTGGCCCGCTCCGGTAAACCCTCCCGCAGCAGCGCGGCGATAAGCTGCCACTGGAAGCGCAGGCCCGCCTGCGCCGCCGCACACAGCCGGGGACGCAGCGATGCCGGCCAGCGCACCGCATGCGCCATCCGCCAGGCGGCATGCGGCGCCTCACCGGCCAGGGCGACGACGGTCCCGCCGCACAGTTCCACCGCGATCTCGCGATCGGCGGCCGGATCGCGCGGCGCCACCGCGAGCGCCACCCCGCCCGCCGGCGACGCCCAGAGGGTGTCGAGCGTGGCATCGGTGTAGACCGTGTCGGCCAGCAGCACCCAGCAGTCGGCCCCCTGCGCCTCTTCGGCGAAGGCGCAGGCGAGGCTTTGCAGCATCTCGCCTTCGGCAAAGTGTGGATTGTAGACGCACCGCGCGTGGGGAAGACGCGCCCGCACCACGGCCTCGACCGCCGCGTGGCGATGACCGGTGACCACCGTCACCTGCCGCACCGGGGCCGTGCTCAACTGGGCGAGCAGCCGCGCCAGCGTTCCCTGTCCGTCGATGATCGGGAGCAGCGCCTTGTGCTCCACCACGCCCATGCGGCGCCCCCGCCCGGCCGCGAGGATGACGACATCCACCTCAGCGCAGCGGTCCACGGTGCCCCCTCCGCGCGCCAGAGGGCGCCTAGCCCCGCACCAGGTCGCCGATCAGGCTGGCCGCCACCGAGAGCTTCGACACGCTGAGCCCCGAGCCGGCGATCTCGTGCACGCCATTGCGCGCCCGCTCCACCACCTCGCCGCGCGCCCGCGCCCAGCTCGACACCCCGGCGACGCCGGCGCCATGCTCCTCGATCACCTCGGCGGTGAGCCGGCGCACCGCGCTCTCGAAGGCGGCCAGCGCCCGCTCCAGCGCCAGCCGGTCGTAATAGTCGCTCACCGAGAGGGTCCGCGCCGGGCCGAGGATGCGGTCGAGCCGGAACAGCAGGGCGACGGCGAAGAAGGTCACGGCCGCGTCGGCCAGCGGCGCCCGCGTGCGGTCGGCGATCAGCACGATGTCGGTGGCGCTCTCCACCGCCGGCAGGCGGGCGATGCGCCGCGCCAGCACCTCAGGCACGCCGGCCTGCGTCCACTGGTCGATGCGGGCATCGTGCAGCACCCGCGATTCCTCGGGCAGCAACTCACGCACCGGGCCGGCGAGCACCTTCTCCACCGGAGCGATGCCGGCGGCGTAGTGGCCGACCAGCTCGTCGAGATTGCGCCGGAGGTCGACATTGCGCAGGAACCAGATCGAGCGGTCGAGCAGCATGTCCTGCACGACGCCATAGAGGTCCAGCTGCACCGCGCCGGCCACGAGACCATCCAGCGCGTCGATCTCGCGGTTGAGACCGGCGAGGCCGAAACCGTCGCGCACCACGGCGAAGGCCTTGGCGATGCTGTCGATCCCCGCCCCGGTCTCGTCCGTCAGCCGGGCGACGAAGGCCGGGCCGCCATGGTTGATCATGGCGTTGGACAGGCGGGTGGCGATGATGTCGCGCCGCAGCCGGTGATGCTCGATCCCCTCGGGGAAATGCTCGCGCAGTTCGGCAGGGAAATAGGCCGCCAGCTCGCGCGCGAGATAGGGATCATCCGGCACGTCGGTATCGATCAGGTCGGCCTGGGCGGAAAGCTTGGCATAGGCCAGCAGCACCGCCATTTCCGGCCGTGTCAGGCTCTCGCCCCGGCCGCGCCGCTCGTTCAGCTCGGTGTCGGAGGGCAGATATTCCACCGCGCGGTCGAGCAGCCCGCGCCCTTCCAGCCGCTGCATCAGCCGCTGCAGGAAGCCGAGATCGTCGAGGCCGCGCATTTCGGCCAGCGAAAGCGCCAGCGTCTGCAGATAATTATTGGCCAGCACCAGCGCGGCGACATCGCCGGTCATGCCGGCGAGCACCTGCGCCCGCGCCTGCGGGTCGAGCCGCCCCTCGCGCAGGGCGGGAGCCATGGCGATCTTGATGTTCACCTCGATATCGGAGGTGTTGACGCCGGCGGAATTGTCGATGGCGTCGGTGTTCAGCCGCACGCCGCGGCGCGCCGCCTCGATGCGCCCGCGCTGGGTGACGCCGAGATTGGCGCCCTCGCCGATCACCCGCGCCCGCACCTGGTTGCCGGCGATCCGCACGCCGTCATTGGCGCGGTCGCCCGCCTGCGCGTCGGTCTCACTGGCGGCGCGCACATAAGTGCCGATGCCGCCGAACCACAACAGGTCCACCGGCGCCCGCAGAATCGCGCTGATCACCTCGGAGGGAGAGGCCGAACTCTTGTCGAAGCCCAGCACCTCGCGCATCGCCAAAGTGAGCGGAATGCTCTTGGCGGTGCGCGGGAACACGCCGCCGCCCGGCGAAATCAGCGACTTGTCATAGTCCTGCCAGCTGGAACGCGGCAGCGCGAACAGCCGCTGGCGCTCGCGGAACGAGGCTTCCGGGTCCGGATTGGGATCGAGGAAGATGTCGCGATGGTCGAAGGCGGCGACCAGGCGGATCGTGTTTTCCAGGATCATGCCATTGCCGAACACGTCGCCCGACATGTCGCCGACACCGGCAACGGTGAAGGGCGTGCGGCGGATATCGACATCCATCTCGCGGAAATGCCGGCGCACCGCCTCCCAGGCGCCGCGCGCGGTGATGCCCATCGCCTTGTGGTCATAGCCGACCGAGCCGCCGGAGGCGAAGGCGTCGCCCAGCCAGAAGCCACGCTGCAGCGAGAGCGCGTTGGCGGTGTCGGAGAAGGTCGCGGTGCCCTTGTCGGCGGCCACCACGAGATAGGGGTCGTCCTCGTCGTGCCGCACCGTGTGCGCGGGATGGACGGTGCGGCCGTCCTCGATATTGTCGCTGACGTCGAGCAGGCTGGAAATGAACAGCTTGTAGGCCTCGACACCCTCGGCCTGAATGGCCTCGCGCGGGCCGGCGGGGAGCTGCTGGGGCACGAAGCCGCCCTTGGCGCCCACCGGCACGATGACCGCATTCTTCACCTGCTGCGCCTTGACGAGGCCCAGCACCTCGGTGCGGAAATCCTGCGGCCGGTCAGACCAGCGCAGGCCACCGCGCGCCACCCGGCCGAAGCGCAGATGAATGCCCTCGACGCGCGGCGACTGCACGAAGATCTCGAACAGCGGGCGCGGCTGCGGCAGCCCCTCGACCTCGGCACTCAGGAACTTGATGGCGATGGTCGGCCGGTGGCCGCCCTGGGCCCCGCGCTGGAAGAAATTGGTCCGCACCGCCGCGCCCACCAGGTTGGCAAAGCGGCGCAGGATGCGGTCCTCGTCGAGGCTCGGCACATCGGCCAGCGCGGTCTCGATCGCGGCGCGCAGTTCCTCCTGCCGCTCCGCCCGCCGCTCGCCATGGTCGGGGTCGAAGCGGGCATGGAACAGCGCCACCAGCTTCTGCGCGAGGGCGGGATGGGCGTTCAGCGTCTGCCAGAGATAGTCCTGGCTGAACGGAATGCCGACCTGCCGGAGATAGCGCCCCAGCGCCCGCAGCAGCGCGATGTCGCGCCAGCCGAGAAGGGCGTTCAGCGCCAGCGCGTTGAAGCCGTCGCTCTCGCCGCCACGCAGCACCGCCATCAGCGTCGCGTGCAGCCGTGGACCCAGCTTGTCGAGCGGGATATCGCCGCCGCCGCGCCGCGACAGCAGCATGTCGTGCAGATAGACCGGCGCGCCGCCGCCGGCCTTGATGGTGAAGGTGCGCTCGTCGATGACGACGAAGCCCATCGATTCGAGCAGCGGCACCCGCTCGGAGAGCAGGCGCGGCACCTTGTAGCTGAACACCTTGAGCGAGACCCGGCCGCGCTCGCGCAGCGCCGAGGGCCGGAAATCCGCCGCCACCGGGCTGGCATCGCTCAGATCCTCGATCAGCCGCAGATCGTCGATCGCCTCGGCCGGCAGTGAGGCCGCCTGATAGCCCGCCGGGAACGCCTTGGCGTAGCGCTCCATCAGCTCGCTCGCCTTGCTGGCGGGCACCGTGGCGGCCAGCGCCTCGGCAAAGCCGTCGCCCCAGGTGCGGATGATGGCGCCGATCGCCTCCTCCAGCGTGGCGCGATTGACGGTCGGCACCTCGCCGGGGCCGCGCTCAATGATGAAGTGGACGCGGATCAGCGGCCCTTCCAGGAACATCGGCCGGAAGGCGACGATCTGGCCGCCGAAGCTCCCCGCCAGCAGATGGCCGATCTTCTCGCGCACGTCGCTGTCGTAGCGCTCGCGCGGCACGAAGACGAGGATCGAGACGAAACGGTCGAACCGCTCATTAAGCGCCAGCACCCGCACGCGCGGGTGCTCGTCGAGCTGGAGAATGGCCAGCGAGAACTGGTAGAGCGCGGTGGTGTCGATCTGGAACAGGTCGTCGCGGGGATAGGTTTCGAGCACCTTCACCAGTGCCCGGCCGGAATGGCTCTCGGGGGCGAAGCCGGCCCGCGCCAGCACGGTTGCCGCCTTGCGCCGCAGCATCGGGATGGTGCGAACCGAACTCGTATAGGCGGTGGCGGTGAACAGCCCGGCGATGCACAGCCCGCCGACCACGCGCCCCTGCGCATCGTACCGCTTGACCAGAACCACATCGATCCAGGCCCGCCGGTGGACATTGGACACGGCGCGCGACTTGGTGACGATCAGCGGGCTGGGATCGGCCAGCGCTTCGGCGAGGTCGGTGCTGACGGTGCGCGGGTCGCCCGTTGGCCGGAACAGGCGGAAGGCTTCATCCGCCATCAGCCCCAGCGCGTCCTCCATCCGCCGCTCGAACACTGTCGTCTTCGCGCCGCCGGGCGTGCCGGTGGACTGGTAATGGCGGCAGCCGAGAAAGGTGAAGCGGCCGGCCAGCAGCCATTCGAGGAAGGCGATCGCCTCCTCGCGGTCCTCGCGCGGCACCATGGCGGGGGCGAGGGTGAGGTTGGTGACGGCGGCCCGCACCTGCGCCATCATCGGCTGCCAGGCGCCCACCACCACGCGCACCTGGTTCAGCACCAGGGTGAGTTCCTCGATCAGCGCGGCGCGCCGGCCTTCGTCCTCGAGACGCGGGACGTGGATCTGGATCAGGCTCTCGCGCCGCATGCGCGCGCCGGCCGGCGTCTCGCCGGGAACAAGGCTCGTCACCTGCCCGGCCGCGTCGCGGTCCACGCCCATGATCGGGTGCACCACGAAGCTTGCCGTCAGGCCCTGGGCGTTGAGCGCGCCCATGACCGAATCGAGCAGGAAGGGCATGTCGTCATTGATGATCTCGATCACCGACACCCGGGCGAGCCGGTCGCCGCCCTCGGCGGGCTGGGGCTGTTCGATGCGGATGTCGGAGCTGTCGCGCCGCCGGACCTTCAGATGGCCATAGGCAAGGCGCGCCAGGCCGGCGAGTTCGTGCGGGGTGTAGACACGTACATCCTCCGCCACCGCCCGACCGAACAAGCCATGGGCGAACCGGGCCGGCACATCGCCGTCGGTCGCCTGCAGGATAAGGTCCGCCTGCTCGACGAGCTGGCGCGCGACGCGCTCGTCCTCGCTGGCCAGGAACCCTTCGACACCCATCATTTCCCCCCGCCGGATGCTGCGGGCCCCGCTTGGCCGCCCGCCCACCGGCTGTAGCCGATTGTTCTATTATACGTCTATTCTTCCCGCTGAAATGCCGGAACCGCCGTCGCTCTCCCTCCTGTTGCCCTCCGGTCACAGAAAGACAAGAGTATCGCCGGTTTGATCTCGATCAAGCTAAGGCCCGCCCTCTCCGCTCACCACTGGGACCGCGCTCCGCACAGGGGCAAGGGAAACAAGGGGTTTGGGGCATGCCGTCCATCGGATCAACACTACATCGTCTTTCCGCTCCGGCGGCGGGTCTGGCTCTTCTCGGCACTGTGCTGGCCGGCGCCCCGGCGCTGGCCGCTGACATCGCCAGCACGCCCCCGCTCGCCTACAAGGCCCCTGCTCCCGTGGTGGAGCAGAGCCCGTGGCAGATTCGCCTGCGCCTGCTCGGCGTCATCCCCGAGGATGGCGGCTCGGTGCACGGCGTCAACGGCTCGAATCTCGACGTGTCCGACTCGGTCGTGCCGGAACTCGACATCACCTACTACTTCACCAAAAACTGGGCGGCCGAACTGATCCTCGGCGTCACGCCGCACGACATCAACGGCGCCGGCACCATCACCAGCCTCAACAAGATCGGCGAAGTGTGGCTGCTGCCGCCGACCCTGACGCTGCAGTACCACTTTACCGATTTCGGCGCCTTCAAGCCCTATGTCGGCGCGGGCATCAACTACACCTTCTTCTTCGACCAGAAGGCCTATTCGGCTGATTCGATCGACGTGAAGGACACGTTCGGCTGGGCGCTGCAGGCCGGCTTCGACTACATGCTCGACGCGCATTGGGGCATCAACGTCGACGTGAAGAAGCTGTTCCTGAAGCCTGATTTCGACGTGGTGGTCGCCGGCCAGCCGCTCTCCGGCAAGGCCGATCTCGACCCGTGGATCGTCGGCGTCGGCGTCACCTACCGCTTCTGAGGCGGCGGGCCTCACACGCAAAGGGCCGGCTCACGCCGGCCCTTTTTTCGTTTTGCGCGCCTCCGCTCAGTGGCGGAAGTGCCGCACGCCGGTGAACACCATGGCGATGCCGGCCGCATCCGCCGCCGCGATCACATCCGCGTCGCGGATCGAGCCGCCCGGCTGGATCACGGCGGTGGCGCCGGCCTCGATGGCGGTGATCAGCCCGTCGGCGAAGGGGAAGAAGGCGTCGGACGCCACCACGCTGCCGCGCGTCAGCGGTTCGGCAGCGCCGGCGGCTTCGGCCGCATCGCGCGCCTTGTGCGCGGCGATCCGCGCCGAATCGACCCGGCTCATCTGCCCGGCGCCGATGCCGACCGTGGCGAGGTCCTTGGCATAGACGATCGCGTTCGACTTTACATGCTTCACCACCCGGAAGGCGAAGGCGAGGTCGGCCAGCTCCTTCTCGGTCGGCGCGCGCTGCGTCACCACCTTCAGCGCCATGTCGTCCACCACCGCATTGTCGCGCGACTGCACGAGAAAGCCGCCGGCCAGCGACTTCACCAGGCGGCCGCCGCCGCGCGGGTCCGGCAGCGCGCCGGTGACGAGCAGGCGCAGATTCTTCTTGGTGGCGATGATGGCGGCGGCTTCCTCAGTGGCGTCGGGGGCGACGATCACCTCAGTGAAGATGTCGACAATGGCGCGGGCGGCCTCGGCGTCCAGCGTGCGGTTAAGTGCCACGATGCCGCCAAAGGCCGAGGTTGGGTCGCAGGCCAGCGCCTTGCGATAGGCCTCGACCAGCGTCGCCCCTTCCGCCACGCCGCAGGGATTGGCGTGCTTGACGATCACCACCGCCGGCGCGCGGGCGGGATCGAACTCGGCCACCGCCTCGAAGGCGGCGTCGGTGTCGTTCAGATTGTTGTAGGACAGCGCCTTGCCCTGCAGCTGGCGGGCGGTGGCCACCCCGGGCCGGGCCGGGCCGCCAATATAGAACGCCGCGCTCTGGTGCGGGTTCTCGCCATAGCGCAGCGCCTCGGCGAGACGGCCGCCGAACACCCGGCTTTCCGCCGCCGCTTCCGCGTTTTCCTTCGCCTCCACCTCCGCGAACCAGGAGGCGATGGCGCCGTCATAGGTGGCGGTGCGGGCATAGGCGAGCTGCGCCAGCGTGCGGCGGGTGGCCAGCGTGGTGCCGCCCTTCGCCTCCAGATCAGCCAGCACGGTGGCGTAGCTGGCGGGGTCGACCACCACGGCCACATCGGCATGGTTCTTGGCCGCGGCGCGGATCATCGCCGGGCCGCCAATGTCGATGTTCTCGACACAGTCATCATAAGAGGCGCCGCGCGCCACCGTCGCCTCGAACGGGTAGAGATTCACCACCACGAGGTCGATCGGCAGGATGCCGTGCGCGTCCATGGAGGCGCGGTGGCCTTCATCGTCGCGAATGGCGAGAATGCCGCCATGCACGCCGGGGTGCAGCGTCTTCACCCGGCCGTCCATCATTTCCGGGAAGCCGGTGAGGTCCGACACGTCGCTCACCTCCAGCCCCGCCTCGGCCAGCGCCTTGCGCGTGCCGCCGGTGGACACCAGCGCGATGCCCCGGGCGGCCAGCGCCTGCGCGAAGGGCACAAGGCCGGTCTTGTCGGACACCGAAAGGAGGGCGCGGGCGATGGGGCGGATGTCAGAGGACATGGAAGCGGCCAGTGCGTTGGAACCAGGAAGCCGCCGCCCTATCACGTCTGGCCCCCGGGGTGAACCTTCGAGCCCCCCGGACAGCTATGCATCCTTCGAGGCTCGCTGCGCTCGCACCTCAGGATGACGACGCTTCAAGAGGCAACCTCGTCATGCTGAGGCGGCCCCGAAGCATGCAGGCCCACCCGCTGCCGACTACCCCCGCAGCGCCCGCAACTGGACGAAGGTCCATTCCACCCGCGGCGTCTGCCGGGCATTGCCTGTTATCACCAGCTGCTCGGTGCGGCGGGGGCCGGCATTGCTGCCGAGAAAGATGCTCTCCTCGATGACGACGGCACTGTCCGGGGCGGTGAACGCCCAGTCATCGCCATCCGGCATCCGCAGGATCACCGTCTGCCCGTCCGAGGCGCGCGAGGGTTCGACCGAGGGGTGGAGGTGGAAGCGCACGGCGTAGCGGCCCGGCTGGTCGGTGGAGAATTCCTCGCCCTGCGCCACTCGGAACAAATCCTCGCCGTCGAGCCGCATGCCGTCGGCCGACAGCCGCCAGGAGCGCTGGTGCACCACGCCGAAGCGCCGGGCATAGCCGTCATGACTGGCGCGCAGCACATCCGACCCGCCGCGCTCGCCCCGGTCGACATGCAGATCCGTCGGCCCGCCCAGAACAGGCGCCCCGCATAGGCGCGTCAGCGGGCCGGCGGAGAGAAAGCGGCAGGAGGATGCGTCCTCCACCACGACGGTCGAATGCGCCGCCGTCTGCCGCGCCACCGCGCGCCATTCCTCGCGCCCGGCGGCGGGCAGGCCGCAATTGACCACGATGCGGTGCCGCCCGGCGGAAAGCTCGAACGACAGGCACCCGGCATGCGCCTCAAGGCTCAGCGGCAAAGGCGGCGGGGCGCCGGTATCGGCGATCACCACCGTGCCGCCCGCCTCCATGCGCTGATAGCCGGAATAGGGCGCGTTCGACACCGGGCGCCCACGCGCATCGTCATAGGCGAGCACGGTGGCGAGCACATCCGCCGGCGTCGGCCCCATGCCGTTGAACAGCGCGAAGGCGCCGTCCACATGCCGGAAGAAGCGCAGCATCGGCATCATCCGGTCGATGGCGTTCAACAGCGCCGGCGGCGGCGCCACATGGCGGGCGGCATAGCTCTGGCGCAGCGGCAGCAGGTCGAGCAGAACCTCGATCAGCATGCCGGGATTGCGACTGACATGGCCGCCATCGCCCAGCACCTGCCGGTTGAGCTCGTCAACCAGGCGCTTCTGCGCCGCGCGCATCAGCCTTGTCTGGTCGGCCATGCACAGGCTGGCCAGCGACAAAGTGAGCGCGCAGGCAAGGCGCGCCCGCCCGTCCGGCGCATTCGGCCCGACGCTCTTGATGTAGCGCACCTGCGCGGTGAGGCTGCGGATGAAGCGGCGGTGAAAGCCGGGATCGGCATCCTGCAGGATCAAAGGCGCCTGGGTGAGCCAGCTCGCCACCCGCCGCGCCGCGATTTCCGGCGCCGAGGCCTGCGGCAGGCGGTGGCCGCGCATGGCGATCCAGTCGCCCACCAGCGCGCGGGCATGGGCGCGGGCGATCGGCGAGGCGGCGGCCTGCAAATGCCGCAGCCAGCCGAAGGAATAGAGCTCGCGCGCCCATTCCGGCGAGGGCGGCACCATCTCGAAAGGGGAAGCGCCATCGGTCAGCACCAGCTTGCCAGCGAAGCTGTAGCGCCCGGCATAGAATTCGGTGGCCCGCGCCGGGTCGCCGGTGCGCAGCTCATGCGGGGCGAACAGCAGCCGCGATGGCAGCGGCACGGCGGTGGCGCGCCACGGAAACCACGGATGCGCCAGGGTGCGCGCTACCAGGCTGTTCCAGCCGGTCTCGGCCGCGAACAGCGCCAGGCGGGCGCGATCGGCATAAATCTCGCGGGCCATCAGCGTCTCAGCCCCTCTCGAAGACGCCGGGAATCACCAGCACATGCATGGCGCGAGCTTAGCGGAGCGGCACACGCCGTCCAACCGGGGCGACACACCGCTCTCAGTGCACGGGAACCCGCTCACCCCTTGCGCAGCCGCGCGGCGAAGAAGCCGTCGAGGCCGGCATAGCGGGGATCCTCGTCCGGAAGATGCGTCGGCAGGGTGCGCACCTCGCCCGCCTCATTGATCCATTCGGCCGGGATGCCGCACTCGCCGGGCGTTACCGGATCACGCGAAAAATCGGGGCGTTGCGCGAGGAAGGCGGCGATCTGCCGCTCGCCCTCCTCCGGCTCCAGCGAGCAGGTGGAATAGACCAGAACCCCGCCGGGCTTCACCAGCTCGGCGGCGTTGGCGAGCAGGCGCGTCTGCAGCGCCGCGAGGCTGACAATGTCGGCTGGCGCCTTGGTCCACGCCACTTCCGGGTGGCGGCGTATGGTGCCGGTGGCCGAGCACGGCGCGTCGAGCAGCACCCCGTCATAAGGGCCTGCCTTGAGGCGGGTGGCATCGGCCTCGATCACCTCGGCGGTGAGGTTGAGCCGCGCCAGATTGGCCTTCAGCCGGCGCAGGCGTGGGGCGGAACGGTCCACCGCCACCACCCGCGCCCCGGCGGCGGCCAGTTGCGCCGTCTTGCCGCCGGGCGCGGCGCACAGGTCGGCAAGGGTCATGCCGGCCGCCGGGTGAAGCAGCCGCGCCGGCAGCGCCGCCGCCGCGTCCTGCACCCACCATTCGCCCGCCTCGAAGCCCGCCAGCGCGGTGACGTTGCCGGCCTCGACCAGCCGGATCGAGCCGGTCGGCAGCAGCCTGCCGCCGAGCTTTTCCGCGAGGATTTCCGGGTTTTCCCGGGCGGTGAGGTCCAGCGGAGCCTCATGCGCCAGCGCCCGCGAGATCGCCTCGCCGGCCGCCGGGCCATAGGCGGCGGTCCAGCCCTCCACCATCCATTCCGGCTGGTCGGCGACATCGGGCAGGATCGCTTTTCCCTCGCGCGTGATCCGCCGCAGCACGGCGTTAGCGAGGCCCTTGAAGCCGGCGGTGCTGGCCTGCTCGCCGACCAGCGTCACCGTGGTGCCCACCGCCGCATGGTCGGGCACATCCATGAACAGGATCTGCGCCGCGCCCACCAGCATCAGCATCTCGACCCGGCGCGCCTTCTCCGGAATGCCGCGTTCCATCAGCGTGCGCAGCAGCGCCCGCAGGCTCCCCTGCTTGCGCAGCGTCGTCGCCGCGATCATCCGGGCCAGCGCGCGGTCGCGCTCGTCCAGCTCGCGGGTCAGGCGCTCAAGCGTCTCTTCGAGCGGATGCCCGGTTTCCATGACGGACTGGACGGCATCGGCGGCCGCCCGGCGGGCGGCGAGGCCGGGCGCATCGGCGGCGGGGGAGCGGGCAGGCGGGCGCGGTTCTTTCATCGCGTTGGGACTAGGCCGAGCCACGCGGGAAGGCAACCTTATCCCGACGATCCTGCGGGGCGAGGCATCCAAATGGCCGCTTGGGGGTTGTCGAAGCGGGCAAGATTGGGTCCTATCCCCTATCGGCCCGCCCACCCGCCTCACCGGCCCGCCTCACCGCCTTGCGCCTGCAGCGAACGGAACATGCCCCACCAGATCCTCATCGCCGATATCGGCGGAACCTCCTCCCGTCTCGCCCTTGTCGGCCCGGACGGCGCGCCGCGTGACATCCAGATCCACCGCAACGACGACTTCGCCGGCTTCAAGCAGATGATCGAGGCCGACCTCGCCCAGCGCGGCGAGGGCGCCCCTGCCACCGTCGGCGGGGCGGTGCTGGCGGTGGCCGGGCCGGCGGATGAAGAGGTCATCCGGCTGACCAACCGCGACTGGTCGTTTTCCAAGCGCGACATGCGCCGGCATTTCGGCTGGCAGAAATTCGCCGCGCTGAATGATTTCGAGGCGCTGGCGCTGGGCGTGCTCGCGCTTACCCCGGACGATCTGGTCCCGGTGGGCGGCGGCCATGCGGAGCGCGATGCCCCCATTCTGGTCTGCGGCCCCGGCACCGGCTTCGGCACCGCCATGCTGGTCAAGACCGGCCGCAACCGCATGGTGCTCACCGGCGAGGGCGGCCGGGTGCGGCTCGGCGCCGCCGATTCGGAAGAGGCGCTGCTGCTCGGCCACATGGTGCGCGAGCTCGGGCCGGTGGTGGTGGAGCACGCTCTGTCCGGCTCGGGCCTTGCCCGCATCCACCGCATCCTGTCCGGGGTCAGCCTGTCGCCGGAAGAGGTGATCGCGGCGGCGAGGCGCGACGAGGACGCCGCAAAGCACAGCTGCCATGTGTTCCTGCGGCTGTTCGGCCGCATCGCCGGCGATCTCGCGCTGATCACCAATGCGCGCGGCGGCGTCTTTCTAGCCGGCGGCGTCTCGGTCGGCCTTGCCTCGCTGTTTGCCGGCTCGGCCTTCCGCACCGCCTTCGAGGAGCATCCGCCCTTCGAGGGGCGACTGGCCGAGATTCCGGTGCAGGTCATCACCCACCCGACGCCGGGGCTGATCGGCTGCGGCCAGTACGGCGGCCGGCTGGCCCGCACGCTCAAGCCCGGTTTGCGGGTCGTCTAGGCTGGAGCACGTTTCGCTCTGATGACAAGGCCATCAGAGCGAAACGTGCGCTTGCGTGGAAGCTCAAGCAGCCGTGTTATTTTTCGCGCCGGAATAGAGTGCAGGACGCAACACTCGGCGCTATCTGCGCATAGCACAGTTCAAAGCTGTTCGAATCGATAAGGTGGCCGAAGGAGTTCCCGTCACTGTCCGCCGAGCGGAGAGTTTTTCGGTCTTCGGACACCACCATCAATTTTTCTTCCCTATGGCCCGCGGATACGATCGTACCGATGTAGCGGCCCTGATCCTGCTTCGTAATCTCGACAACGAGATCGGACGAGGCGAACCGGGGCTCGCTGCCACCGCCGGCGCTGCCATAGTGACCCGCTGGGCTCATAATGACGGCTCGGCTCTTCCCGACCCACTTTCCGAGGAGATCCGGCCACGCTTCCTGCGCAACCGCCGGACCCGCGAAACACATGGCAGCAAACAGAAAAATCACGCTCCCACGCATGGGAACCTCCTGTTACCGTAGACGATATAAGGTATTATATTGCCATATGTCATGGGATCGGCAAAGGCCCACCGCTGCCGGGTGCGCAATTGTCACGCGCTCTGGTCTACGGGGCCGCGCGTGGTGTGAAGACGGCGGCGTCCGCCAGCGCCTCCAGCGCGGCGGGGTCGAAGCCCGCCCGCTCCAGCGTCGCCCGCATATGGGCGGGCAGCGGCGCGCGCACATCGATCGGGTCGCGCCCCTTCTTCTGCGGGATCACCGCCCGGCGCGAATGCAGGTGCAGGATCGGCCCGCCCGGCAGGCGCGAGGCGCCGCCATAGATGCTGTCGCCCAGGATCGGATGGCCGATGGCGTCGAGATGCACCCGCAGCTGGTGGGTGCGCCCGGTGAGCGGGGAAAGCGCCAGCATCGCCAGCCCCTCGCCCACGGCAATGGTCTGCCACTCGGTGATGGCTTGCTGCCCCTTCGGGTCCACCGCCATCCACCAGCCGCGCGTCGGCGAGCGCTTGGAGAGCTTCAATTCAATCCGCCCGCGCGGCTCGCCCGGCACGCCGCGCACGACCGCCATGTAGGTCTTGCCCACCGTGCCATCGGCAAAGGCCTTGCCAAGCTCGGCCAGCGCCTTGCGGTGGCGGCCGAGCACGAGGCAGCCGGAGGTGTCCTTGTCCAGCCGATGGGCGAGTTCCGGCGCATTGGGCAGGCCGAAGCGCAGCGCGTCGAGATGATCGGCCAGCGTCTCGCCGCCCTTCGGCCCCTTGTGCACGGCAAGGCCCGGCGGCTTGTCGATGACCAGCATCATGCCGTCGCGGTGCAGCACGCGGGCGGCGATGTCGAACGGGGCGTCGGAGGCGGATAGGTCGCCGGAGGGGGTGACGGTCTGGCTCATCGCGCCGTCACACCACAAAGCCGGCCGCGCGTCGAGAGGCGCCTACTTCGCCACCCAGCCACCATCCATCTGCTGCAGCGCGCCGGTGATCGAGCGCGCATTGTCGCTGGCGAGGAACACCGCCAGCGCCGCCACCTCCTCGACGGTGACGAACTGCTTGGTCGGCTGCTCGGCCAGCAGCATGTCCTTCACCTGCTGCTCGGTCATGCCGCGCGCCTTCATCGTGTCGGGAATCTGCTTTTCCACCAGCGGCGTCCAGACATAGCCGGGGCAGATGGCATTCACGGTGATGCCGAAGGGCGCGGTTTCCAGCGCCACCGTCTTGGTCAGACCGGCTATGCCGTGCTTGGCCGCGACATAGGCCGACTTGAACGGCGAGGCGACCAGCGCATGGGCGGAAGCGGTGTTGATGATGCGCCCCCATTTGCGCGCCTTCATGCCCGGCACGGCGGCCTTGATGGCGTGGAAGGCGGCCGAGAGGTTCAGCGCGAGAACGAGGTCCCATTTGTCGTCCGGGAACTCCTCCACCGGCGCGACATGCTGCACGCCGGCATTGTTCACCAGAATGTCGACCGAGCCGAGCGACTCATCCGCGAAGGCGATCAGGCCGGCGCAGGCCGAACCCTTGGTGAGATCGGCGTCGGAATAGAGCGCCGTGACGCCGAATTCGCCCGCGATGCCGGCGCGCAGCGCCTCGATCTCGGCGGCATTGCCGAAGCCGTTGAGCACGACATTGACGCCTTCGGCGGCGAAGGCGCGGGCGATGGCGAGGCCGATGCCGCTGGTCGAGCCGGTGATGACGGCGTTCTTACCCTTCAAGGACATGCACGGTACCCCATTCGACAGGACGAGCGGTCAGGACGAGCCGCATGGGCCCGCCCGCCGGAACTTAGGGCGGGGCGATGACGCGCGCACACCACCCCGCATCGAGGATCGGGCGCGCAGATCACGGCTGCTTGAGGCAGACCGCCACGACTTCCTTCACCGGGTGCTCGCAGGCGACGACGGTCTTGCCGCCATCATCGGCGAAAGATGCGATGTGCTGGAAGCCGCGTTCGGTGTTGACGCAATAGCCCGAGACGATCACCTCGCCGCTCTCGCAGCTGCTGGTGCAGCCCGCCGACGGGCAGGGCGCGCTGCGCACGGTGATGGACGAGGCACCCGGCGCACCGGCCGCACCGGCCGTGCCGGCAGGCCCCTGCGGACCGGTGGGACCGGCCGGGCCGGCAGGACCCGCAGGCCCGGCGGGACCGGTGGCGCCGGCCGGACCCGCAGCGCCGGCAACTCCCGCCACCCCAGCCTCGCCCTTGGCTCCCGCCGGGCCGGCCGGCCCGGCGGGGCCTTCAAAACACGCCGCCAAGGGCAGAGCGAGCGCGGCGACGAAAAGGAATTTGAGAACCTGCATGTTACCCCCACTAAACTACCCAGCCACCTTATCCTGCTCCGGCTCCCGGAGCGTCACAAGGGCGCGGCGGCCGGAAAGTGGCTTATGGCGACGAGACTTTTATGACCCGGGGCCGCTGTCCACCGGCACCTGCCGCATTTCCGCGTCATGGCGTCATGACTCAGCGTCTTGGCGCCGCGTCATGGCGCCGTGACCGGGCAAGCGCTATATTCCCCCCATGTCGACCTCTTCTCCCCCGCCCGCCGGCCCGCACGGGCATGACCACCATGGTCACGACCACGACCATGCCGCCTGCGTCGCCGGCGCCATCGCCCGCTTCGAGGAAAGCTGCGCCCGCAGCGGCGCGCGGCTCACCCCGCTGCGCCGGCGCGTGCTGGAGGTTCTGGCCGACAGCCACACCCCGCTCGGCGCCTATGATCTGGTGGAACGCCTCGGCGCGTCCGGCGAGAAGCCGGCGCCGATGTCGGTGTATCGGGCGCTGGATTTCCTGGTGAGCGAGGGGCTGGCCCACCGCATCGAGAGCCGCAACGCCTATCTCGTCTGTGGGCGCGAACATGGCCCCGACGACGTCATCGTGTTCCTCATCTGCGAGAGCTGCGGCGTGACGGCGGAAGTCGCCTCGCACGCCATCGGCCGCGACCTCGCCTGGGCGACGCGGGCGGCCGGCTTCACCCCGCGCACCCCTGTCATCGAGATCGCCGGCACCTGCGCCAAATGCCGCACCGCCGCCGGGGCCGAAGCCGCCGCAAGCGACGCGCGGGAAGTGGGACACGACCACCCCCATCCCCACACCCATGCCGAGGCGGTGCGTTGAGCCCCGGCCCGTTGACGCCCCGCCCGCGCCGGCTTACCCCCTGCCGCACGCTGCGCTCCCAAAGCACGACCCTGGTCCCCGGACGATGAACGCCATGGACGCCCTTTCCCCTGCCCCCGTCGTCGCCCCGGATCTGGAGGCCGCCGGCCCTGCGCCGCGCCGCGCGACGGTCGCCGTCAAGGTCGGCAGCGTCATGGTGGGCGGCGGCGCGCCTGTGGTCGTGCAGTCGATGACCAATACCGACACCGCCGATGCCGAGGGCACCGCCCGGCAGATCGCCGCGCTCGCCCGCGCCGGCTCGGAGATCGTGCGCATCACGGTCGACCGCGACGAGGCCGCCGCCGCCGTGCCCGCGATCAAGGAACGCCTGCTGAAGATGGGGCTCGACACCCCGATCGTCGGCGACTTCCACTACAATGGCCACCTGCTGCTGACCAAGTACCCGGACTGCGCGCAGGCGCTGGACAAGTACCGGATCAATCCCGGCAATGTCGGCTTCGGGCAGAAGCGCGACCGTCATTTCGCGACCATCGTCGAGCAGGCGATCCGCTACGCCAAGCCGGTGCGCATCGGTGCCAATTGGGGCTCGCTCGACGACGATCTGCTCACCGCGCTGATGGATGAGAACGCGAAGCTGCCGAACCCGGCGCAGGCGCGCGCCGTCACCCGCGAGGCGCTGGTGCGCTCAGCCCTGCTCTCGGCCGCGCTGGCCGAGGAGATCGGGCTGCCGCGCGACCAGATCATCCTTTCCGCCAAGGTCTCGGCGGTGCAGGACCTCATCACCGTCTATGCCGAGCTGGCGCGGCGCGCCGATTACGCGCTGCATCTCGGCCTCACCGAGGCGGGCATGGGGTCGAAGGGCATCGTCGCCTCCACCGCCGCGATGGGCGTGCTACTCCAGCAAGGCATTGGCGACACCATCCGCGTCTCGCTCACCCCCGAGCCCGGCGGCGACCGCACCCGCGAGGTGACGGTGGCGCAGGAAATGCTGCAGACCATGGGCCTGCGCACCTTCGTGCCGCTGGTCGCCGCCTGCCCCGGCTGCGGGCGCACCACCTCCACCACCTTCCAGGAACTGGCCTTTGAGGTGCAGGACTTCATCCGCACCTCGATGCCGGAATGGAAGAAGACCTATCCCGGCGTCGAGACGCTGAACGTCGCGGTCATGGGCTGCATCGTCAACGGACCGGGTGAGAGCAAGCACGCCGATATCGGCATCTCGCTGCCCGGCACCGGCGAATTCCCCACCGCCCCGGTCTATCTCGACGGCAAGAAGGCGATGACGCTGCGCGGGCCGAGCCTGCGCGAAGATTTCAAGAAGATCGTCGAGGACTATGTCGAGCGCCGCTTCGGCGTCTCAGGCAAGGCCCCGGCGCAGGGCATCGACGCGGCGGAGTAAGCGCGATAGCGGAGTAAGCGCGATGAAGAAGGGCTACAAGCAGCTGCTCGCTGAGGCCGAGGCCGTGGTTCCGGCGATCGACGTGGCGGAAGCCGCGAGCCTGCACGGCGCGGACGACGTGGTCTTCGTCGATCTGCGCGACCCGCGCGAGCGCGAGCGCGAAGGCACCATACCAGGCGCCTTCTCCTGCCCGCGCGGCCTGCTGGAATTCTGGATCGACCCGGAAAGCCCCTACGCCAAGCCGATTTTTGCCGAGGACAAGCGCTTCGTCTTCTTCTGCTCGCTCGGCTGGCGTTCGGCGCTGGCGACGAAGACGGCGCAGGAAATGGGGCTCGAAAAGCTCTGCCACCTCAAGGGCGGCTTCACCGCATGGAAGGCGGCCGGCGAGCCGGTTGAGACGGTGGTGGCGAAGGGCTGAGCGGGTGGGCGACATGTGCCCGGACGACCATCCTTCGAGGCTCGCTGCGCTCGCACCTCAGGATGACGTGGCTCCTTAAGGAGTTCATCACGTCGTCATCCACCAACGCGCCATCATCCTGAGGTGCCCGGCATCGCCGGGCCTCGAAGGAGGGTCTTCCACGTCCCTTGCCTTCCCCCCGCACAACGTCATCCTGAGGTGCGAGCACAGCGAGCCTCGAAGGATGGTCATCCGGGAGAGAAGATGGGTGCGTTCGTCTATATGCTTCGCTGCGCCGACGGTTCGCTCTATGTCGGCTCAACCAGCGGCGCATTGGAAAAGCGCCTCGCCGAGCACCATAGCGGCAGCTATCCCGGCTACACGTTTCGGCGCCGGCCGGTAACGCTGGTCTGGTCGGAAGCGTTCGAGCGCATCACCGATGCCATCGCCGCCGAACGGCAGGTCAAGGGGCGGAGCCGGCTCAAGAAAGAAGCCCTCATCCGTGGCGACTGGGAGACGGTGCGAGGGGCCGCGCGGCGGCCGTCTCTGCGCAAATAGTGCCGCTTGTGCGACCATCCTTCGAGGCTCGCTGGCTCGCACCTCAGGATGACGTGGCTTTTTAAGTACACGCCTCGACGGGTCAGGGCTCTCATCGGAGCGTCGTCATCCTGAGGTGCCCGGCTTCGCTGGACTTCGCGATCTCCCGGGCGACATCCGATTGCTCCTAGCAAGTACCACGTCATCCTGAGGTGCGAGCGCAGCGAGCCTCGAAGGATGGTCATCTGCGATCACCCCCGCTCCCTCTGCACCCGTTGCCTCGCTTCGCCTTATCGCGTAAAAGCCCGCGCTCGCCCGAGCCTGTGAATGGCAGGGCCTTCAGGAGATCAGCACATGGGCTACAAGGTCGCCATCGTCGGTGCCACGGGTAATGTGGGCCGCGAAATGCTCGACATTCTCTCCGAGCGCGGGTTTCCCGCCGACGAGGTGGTCGCGCTCGCCTCCCGCCGTTCGGTGGGCACCGAGGTTTCTTTCGGCGACAAGACGCTCAAGTGCAAAGCCCTGGAGAATTATGATTTTTCCGACACCGACATCTGCCTGATGTCGGCCGGTGGCGACGTGTCCAAGGAATGGTCGCCGAAGATCGGCCGCCAGGGCTGCGTCGTGATCGATAATTCCTCCGCCTTCCGCTACGACAGCGACGTGCCGCTGATCGTGCCGGAAGTGAACGCCGACGCCATCACCGGCTTCACCAAGAAGAACATCATCGCCAACCCGAACTGTTCGACCGCCCAGCTCGTCGTGGCCCTCAAGCCGCTGCACGATCTGGCCACGATCAAGCGCGTCGTCGTGGCTACCTATCAGTCCGTCTCCGGCGCCGGCAAGGACGCCATGGACGAGCTGTTCGCGCAGACCCGCGCGGTGTTCGTCTCCGACCCGGTGGAAGCCAAGAAGTTCCCCAAGCGCATCGCCTTCAACGTCATTCCTCACATCGACGTCTTCATGGAAGACGGCTACACGAAGGAGGAATGGAAGGTGATGGTCGAGACCAAGAAGATCCTCGACCCCAAGATCAAGCTCACCTGCACCGCCGTGCGCGTGCCGGTGTTCATCTCGCATTCGGAAGCCGTGAACGTCGAGTTCGAGAAGCCGATCTCGGCCGAGGAGGCGACGCAGGCCCTGCGCAACGCGCCGGGCGTGCTGGTCATCGACAAGCGCGAGCCCGGTGGCTACATCACCCCCTATGAGGCCGCCGGCGAGGACGCCACCTATGTCTCGCGCATCCGCGAAGACGCGACGGTGGAGAACGGCCTCTCCTTTTGGTGCGTGTCGGACAATCTGCGCAAGGGCGCGGCGCTGAACGCGGTGCAGATCGCCGAAGTGCTCATCAATCGCAAGCTGATCAAGCCGAAGGCGCAGAAGGCGGCCTGAAGCCGCCCTGGCCAAGGGGCGGCCTGACACCCCCCGCACGACCTTGTGAACCGATGGAACGGCCGCCTCCGGGCGGCCGTTGCCGTTTGCGCTGCAATGCGTCACCATTCCGCCGAACTGCACCGCCACCACTGCCTCACCTTGGCGGCTTCGGAGAGGCCCGACGTGATTCAGCGATTCGTGATTCAGCGATTTCTGGCGACCCTCTTCGTTCTCACTGCACTGACGGGCGCTGCCACTGCACACCCGCATGTGTGGGTCGAGGTGCAGTCCGAACTCGACTACACCCCCTCCGGCACGCTCGCCGGGGTGCGCCATCACTGGAAGTTCGACGAGGCGTTCTCGACCTATGCGCTGCAGGGGCTGGAGACCACGCCCGACGGCAAGCCGAGCGAGAAGACGCTGAAGGAACTGGCGCTGGTAAACATCGAATCCCTGCACGAATTCGACTTCTTCACCTATGCCAAGCGCGGTAAGCAGGACGTCAAGTTCCTGCCGCCAAAGGATTATTCCCTGACCTATGACGGCACGGCGCTCACCCTGCACTTCACCCTGCCCCTCGCGGAGCCCCCGGCGAAGAAGGGCGAATTGGCGCTCGACGTCTACGATCCCACCTATTTCGTCGCCTTCCAGCTCGCCGATGCCGACCCCATAAAGCTGGCCGGCAATGCCGGCGACTGCGCGCTGACGCTGCATCGCCCCGACCCGGCGGCGACGGGCAACTCGACCACGCTGTCGGAAGGCTTCTTCAACGCCCTCACCTCAGCCAGCGAGTTCGGCTCGCAATTCGCCAACCGCGTCACGGTGAAATGCTCGTGAGCCGACGGCTGGCCCTCTGCGTTCTGGCTCTGGGCGCCGGCGCGCTGATGCTGCACCCGGCCTTGGCGCAGAGCCCGTTCGGCGTCGGCGCCCCGGCCGCGGCCGAGAGTAGCGGCATCGCCGGCTTCATCCTCGCCAAGCAGGCGGAGTTCTACCGCCTGCTCACGTCAGCCGTGCGCGCCTCGAAGCAGGACGGACACGCAGTGTTCCTGCTCGGCGGCATCTCCTTCGCCTATGGCGTGTTCCACGCCGCCGGCCCCGGCCATGGCAAGGCAGTGATCTCCTCCTATCTGCTCGCCAATGAGGCGACCCTGAAGCGCGGCGTCGGCCTCGCCTTCGCCAGCGCTTTGGCGCAGGCACTGACCGCCATTCTGGTCGCCGGCCTCCTTGCCGCCGTCATCGGCACCACCGCCGCCACGATGAGCCGGACGGTCAGCCTGATCGAACTCGCCGCCTATGGCCTCATCGTCCTCATCGGCCTGCGCCTCGCCTGGATCAAAGGTCGCGCGCTCCTCGCCGCCTGGCGCGGAGCCCACAGCCACGGCCCGGACTGCGGCTGCGGCGACGACCACGCCCATATGCCGGTGCCCGATGACCTGCCCCGCAGCAATGGCTGGCGCGACTGGTGGGGAGCGGTGATGTCGGTGGGGCTGCGGCCCTGCTCGGGCGCCATTCTCGTGCTGGTCTTCGCGCTGGCGCAGGGCATCTTCTGGGTCGGCGCCGCCTCGGCGCTGCTGATGGGCGTCGGCACGGCGCTAACGGTGAGCGCCATCGCGGCGCTGGCGGTGTTCGCCAAGCACGCGGCGGTGCGGCTCNCCGCCAGCCGCTCCGGCCCGGCGGCAGCGATGGCCTTGCGCGGCGTGGAACTTCTCGCCGCGCTGATGCTGGTCGCCTTCGGGCTGGCCCTGTTCTTCGGCTTCATGGCGACCGAGCGGCTGACCCTGGGGTAAGGCCCCCGACGCCCCTCACTCCTTCAGATAATCATACGCCACCTTGCCGAGGCCGAGCGTCAGGTCGGTGCGGAAATGCGCGGCGGAGATTACTTCCAGCACGGGCAGCTTGGCGACGTCGGCCAGCGCATGCGGGAAAAGGCCCAGCGCTCCCGGCCCGGTCCACGCCTCATAGACTGTGATGTCTTCCAGATAATACTCGACCAGCTCGCACACCCGCGTCGTGCCGTCGACATGGGGAATGATCTTGATCACCCAGTTCGGCGCCAGCAGCGATGTGTGCAGGGCCGCCTTGTCGAGCGCCTCGAATTTGTAGCCCATGGTCGCGGAAGCGACGAGCACGCTGCCATAGTGCAGCGTTCCGACCAGCGTATCGCTCTCCACCTTCAGGCTCGGCCGGGCGAGCTTCTTGGGAAAGCCCCATAGCTCGCGCCCGCCGGCGATCGGCGCCTCGTCGTCGAGATACATGGAATGGACATAGCCGCCCCTCACGCCGTTGAGTTCGACGGGAATGACCTGCCCGGTCTCGGTGTAGTCGCCGAAGCCGGTGGAATCCGGCATGCGGATGAATTCATATTTGACGATCGGCTCAAGCACTTTGAGCGGCTCGGGCACCACCTTCGCCAGCGCCGCCGGATCGGTGCGGTAGGTGATGACGAAGAACTCGCGGTTGAAGAACCGGTACGGCCCCTTGGGATAGGAGGGGCTGGTGAGCGGCATGGAATAGGCAGTGCGGCGGACGTCGGCGATCTTCATGGCGGGGCAATCTCCTGGGACGTCGCAGCTTAGAGCATCGGCCGCAAAGAGACATGCGACGGCCGGACCCACATAGGCAGGTCCGGCCGCGCGGAACTCAGAAGCGGTAGGTGAAGCCGCCCTTGATCGCGTTGCTGTTCACGTCGCTGGCGAACTGCCCCTCATAGCCGACATTGAGAAGCACGTTGGCTCCCACCGCAAAGTCGATGCCGGCGCCGAACAGGAAGCTGTCCTCGGCGATCGGCGCGCCGGCCACGGTGAAGGCGGTGCCGGTGGAGGCGAAGGTCATGCCGAGCTCCGGGGTGATGTCGCCATAGGCATGGCGCCAGGCGAAGCTGGCATGCGGCGTCACTGTGCCCTCGCCCATGGCGAGCGTGGTGGCGAGCCGCAGACCGAGCGTCGAATAGGGCACGTCATAGGACAGGCCGGAAGAGGCGAGCCCGCTGGTGAAGGCGCCGGTCTCGGTGAAGCTGTCCGTGTCAATCCAGCTCCAGGCCATCTGCGCGAAGGGCTCGAAGGCGATCCCCCCGGCCTCCATCGCATAGGCCGCCTCAACGAAGATGTTGGCCGTCGAACCGTCATAGGAGCCGAGCGGATTCTCGAACAGGCTGAGCATGGCGACGCTGCGGGTGGTGTCGATGTCGCTCCAGCCATAGCTGGCGCCGCCGCGCAGGCGGAAGGCATCGAAGCTCGCGCCGGCATAGGCGGCGAGGAGCACGGTGTCGGCATCGGCGCTGCTCTGCCGGTCGTCGACATCGAGGCTCGCCGAGGCATAGCCAGCGGCGAGGCCGAAGGTGTAGTTGCCCGAGGTCACGTCGCCGCCGGCGAGGAAGCCGCCGAGCGAGGAATCGACATCGGCGGAATTGCCGGTGCCGTTCGCCGAATTCCACTGACCGAAGCCCTGCGCCCAGGCGGCATAGACCGGACCCGCCGGCTCGGCGGGCACGGCCTTGACCGGGAACGGGCTCGCCGCCTGCGGCGCCTTCGCCGCATAGGCGCTCACGGGCCCGCCGGCGGCGAGCGCAGCCAGTGCCGGCGAGGCCCCACCCACGGAGGTCTGGCGCAGGCGGGCGTTCAGCGTATCGGCCACCAGCGTCGACTGGAAGTACAGCGTCGTGCCGACCGAGGCATGCACCTCGCCGGAAAGCAGGTCATAGCCGGCGCGGATCGCCTGTTCCTGGCCGGCGCTGCCGGCGAGCACGGTGGCCTGCAGCAGACTGCCATCGGCACGGTCGAGGGCGCCGGCGACGCTCGCCTGGTTGGCGGTGCGCGCGAGGCTGGCGAGGGACACGTCGTTGCGGGTGAGGGTAAGCGTCACCGAGGCGTCGTCGCGACCGAGTTCGGCATCGATGAAGAGGAAACTGGGTTGCTCAAGCGCGAACTGCGCCACCGGCGTGGTCGTCGCCGTGGCGGAGATGATCTCATAGACCGTGCCGGCATAAACCGGGCCGATCGCCGAGAGCACCACCGTGCCGCCATTGATCGTCAGCGTGTCGGTGATGATCTGGTCCGAGGTGAGCCCGCTCAGCTCGACATCAAAGAACGAGCCGGCCGCGAAGGTCGTGGTACCCAGCACGGTGACGGTGCCGATGGAATTGCCCGGCGACACCGTGGCGCCAGTGCCGACGGTGAGAGCGCCCACGGTCGCGTTGCCGCCGAGGAAGGCCCCGTCGCCCATCTCGACCGAGGCCGAGGCCAGCGAACCGTTCAGCACCAAAGTGCCATCGATCCCGATCTCGCCATCGAAGGTGGAGGTGCCGGTGGCGGTGAAGCTGGAGCCCTCATCCACGAAAAGCGTGTTGAAGTCGCGATACTGTGCGTCGTCGCCCAGCAAAGAGAGGTCGAACGTGCCGGTGCCGCCGAGTTCGAGGGTGTTGTTGCCATCATTGCCGATGACGAGGCCGACGACCTCGCTGCCCGCGACATAGACGAACACGTCGTCGCCGCCGCCCATATCGACCGCGACCTCGCTGGCGCTGCTGATAAGGCCGCTATTGACGATGGTGTCGTCCTGCGTGCCGATGAGGGTGATCGCCGTGCCGTCCGAGCGGATGGTGCCCATATTGACGATCACCGTCGCGAAGGGCGCCGGCCCCTGCGCGCTGTCGTCGATCAGGATGGCGCGGCCGACATCGTCCGAACCGTCGTTCGGGTAGTTGTCGAACGCCTCGATGACGGCGCCCGCATGGTTGATGATCGTGCCGCCGCCGGCGGCGATGCCGTCGGCCGTGTTCGGTGCGTCATCATTGGTGCCGGTGGCGCCGGTGCCCTGGATCAGGCCGCAATTGTCCAGCACCAGCTGGCCATCGACATCAACGCCGTCGCCATCGCCGTCCGGCACGCCATCGGCCTCGCCGTCATCGTCGATGAGACCCGTCACTTCGCCGCGGATGGTGCCGTAATTGACGACCGTGACCACCGTGTCGCCGGTGCTGTCGATGTTGATACCCGACCCGTTACGGCCGACGATCAGCCCACCCGCGTCGTTCTGTACCGACACCTCGCCGTCGCCGGTCACGCCGTGCTTGGCGCCGAGGATCTGGCCGGTCGCCTTGTTGATGACCGTGCCGCCGGCCTCCTGGAAATCGATACCGTCGCCGTCGCTGGTCAGGTCGGTCGACTGGATGAGGCCGTAATTGGTCACAATGGCCCCGGAGCCGGGGCGGATGCCGTCGGCGGTGGCCGACTGCAGCGTGCCGTAATTAGTGATGAGGATCACGTTGTCGGGCGAAGTCAGGTCGGCGAAGTCGAGTGCCTGGCCGGCGCCGCCATCGATCAAACCGCGGTTCTCGATGATGATCTGCGCATCCGAGGTCTTCGAGTCGGCGGAAAATTTGAAGCCGTCGTCGAGGCCGAGAATCCGCCCCCCCTCCTCGTTGACGAGGGTGAACGACACCAGAGTGTCGATGTTCTCGTCATTGTCGAATTTCAGGGCGCGGCTTTCGGCCTCCAGCGTCTGGATGGTCCCTGAATTGGTGAGGAGGATAGTGCCGCCGCCGAAGCGGATGGCGTCGCTGTCCTCGGCGGTGAGAATGCCGCTATTGTCGATCTCGACACTGGCGCTCTCCGCCGTCGCCTTGTTGAGATCGAACACTTGGCCACTGGTGGCGGTCATGGAGCCCGTATTGACCACATGGAGCGTGCCATCGGCGAAGGAGCCGCTGAGCCGCACCGTGTCGTCACCCGAGGTAATGTCGCCACTATTGGTCAGCGTCAGCGTGCCGCTGACCTTGGAAGCAGCGTCGAGCGCGCGGCCGGTGCTGGTGATCGTGCCGTCATTGCGCAGATCGACGCCCGTGCCGGTGGCCGCCCCGCTCCAGGTGATCGCCGTGCCGGTCACGTCAAGCGCACCGCCTGCCGCGATGACGCCGGTGTCCGTGCCGGACACGATCTGCCCCGTGGTCACGGTCGCGCCGGCGGGAACCGCGAACGAGTCGGCGCGGGCGCCGGACAGCGGGGCCACGAGCAGAGCGCCAGCGGCAAAAAGGGCCGCGTGGCTGGCGGATGAAAACAGGCGGTTCATGGCGGTCAGTTCCCCGGCATCAAATTGTGATGTCCGCGCTAGCGAGCGGGGATGACAGGGGGGTGACTGTTCGACGACATGCGCAGGCTTGTTCGCACACGGGCGAAATCCCCGGGCAAGCGTGGTGCGAACGCCACAGGGGCGTCGACTAAAGCTCCGGCTCTACGGTATTAAATAACCTCAGAAGACGGTGAGGCCCGCCGCGCCGCTCTCGGTGCCGATCGCGAGCGCGCCGCCATCGCCGCGCCAGGCCAGGGCACTGACGGCGCCGCCATCGGGCGCGCGCAGCAGGATTTCCGCGCCGTCGGAAATCCGCACCATCAGCACCAGCCCGTCCTCATAGCCGCAGGCGATCACCTCGTCGCGCGGATGGGCGGCCACCGCCGAGACCCGCACATCGCGCGGCGCCAACATGGAAGGTTGCTTGCCCATCGGCCCTTCCTTGCTGGCGAAGGGCCAGAGGATCGCCTCGCTGGAGCCTGACGTGGCGAGGAATTTGCCGCCCGTCGTGAAGGCCATCGACGTCACCCGCGAAGGATATCCCGTCATCCGCATATGGCCGCCATCGCTGAGGCGCCAGCCATGCAGCGCGGCCTCCTGCATGGTCGTCACCACGAAGCGCATGTCCGGGCTCCACATCACGCCGCGGTGCGAACCCTTCCATTCCAGGAATTCAGGCTTGGCCTGCGCGTTCGGAAACCACAGCGAAACGCCGCCATAATGGGCGACGGCAAGGCGCGTGCCCTTCGGCGCGAAGGCGAGGCCACCGACCGTGGAGGGAAAGTCATGCGACTTGCGCTCGCCCTTGACGGGGAGGAAATGCGCGGTCTTGCCGGCGGAGAAGGCGCTCGCCCCGTCGGGCCCGGCCGCGACCTGGTCGATCCAGCGGCCCTTCTGCTCGAACAGCGCCTGCGTCGTGCCGTCGGCGGCTGTCGCCACCACGCGGCCGTCATCGCCGCCGGTGAGGAGCCGCTTGTCATCGCCGGAAACCGAGAGAACCGCGCCGTGATGCGCCCGCACCCGGGTCTCGGCCTCGTCCACCAGCACGATCTCGCCCTCGCCCAGCACGAAGGCGGCGATTGGGCCGAGAAAACGCAGGCCGACCACGGCCCCGCCGAGGTCAAGCGGGCGCAGCTTCGAGGTGAGGGAGGAAGGAGAGGAGGTATCGGCCATGACGCTATCGGTGCTTGGAAAGGACCGCAGGCTTAGCCGATGCCGGCGACCGCGTCACGCCCCACCGGCCGGCGACAGTCGATTCGCCGGCCCGGCCTTCCACTGCGTTCACGCCACGCAGCTCAGGAAACCCTTCTCCAGCGCCGCCGCGTCGAGCTGCCGGCCGATGAAGACGATGCGGCTCAGCTTGGGCTCGTCCGCCCGCCAGGGGCGCTGGTGGTCGCCGTCGAGGATCATGTGAACGCCCTGGAACACGAAGCGGTCCGGGTCGTCCTTGAAGGCGAGAATGCCCTTGGAACGCAGAATGTTCACCCCCTCGCGCTGGGTGAGGTCCTGGATCCACGGGAAGAACGTGTCGGGGTCCAGCGGCTTGTCGGTGGAGAAGGAATAGGAGCGCATGTCCTCGTCATGAAAATGCCGGTGGCCGCCTTCCAGAAAGTCGGGGTCGATCGCCTGGATGCGGTCGAGGTCGAAGGCCCCCTGCCCCAGCACCTTGTCGATGGCGATCTCGGAACGCTGGGTGCGGTGGATGCGGGCGAAGGGGTTGATGGCGCGAATGCGCATCTCCACGTCCTTCAGCTCGGTCTCCGTCACCAGGTCGGTCTTGTTGAGCAGGATCACGTCGGCGAAGGCGATCTGGCTCTTGGCCTCGGGCGCGTCCTTCAGCCGGTCCTTCAGCCATTTGGCGTCGGCCACCGTCACCACCGCGTCGAGCGAGGTCTTGGCGCCCACCGTCTCGTCGACGAAGAAGGTCTGGGCCACCGGCGCCGGGTCGGCAAGGCCCGTGGTCTCGATGATGATGCCGTCAAAGTCGTTCTTGCGGCGGAGCAGGCCGTCGATGATGCGGATGAGGTCGCCGCGCACGGTGCAGCAGATGCACCCATTGTTCATCTCGAACACTTCCTCGTCCGCGCCCACCACGAGGTCGTTGTCGATGCCGATCTCGCCGAATTCGTTGACGACGACAGCGTATTTCTTGCCGTGCGGCTCGGAAAGGATGCGGTTGAGCAGCGTCGTCTTGCCGGCGCCGAGATAGCCGGTGAGCACGGTGACGGGAATCTTGGGCGAAGCCACGTCGGGCATGGGATCCTCGTTTTCTTCATGACGACATGCCCGGGCCTGGCCCAGGCATCCATGTCTTCCCTCAGGAAAAACGTGGATGGCCGGGACAAGCCCGGCCATGACGGTGTGGTGAAACGTACACTCAGCTCGACAGGGCCGAGGAGAGCTGGGCGACGTTGTTCTTCATCATGTCGATGTAGGTGCTCGCCGGGCCTTTGTCATCGGAGAGCGCGTCGGAAAACAGCTCGCCGCCGACCTTGGCCTTGGTCTCCTTGGCGATGCGCTTGACGAGGCGCGGATCGGAGATGTTCTCCATGAACACGGCCGGGATCTTGTCGGCCTTGATCTGACGGATGATGCGGGCGACGTCCTTGGCCGAGGCTTCGGAATCGGTGGAAACGCCCTGCGGGGCGATGAATTCGACGCCATAGGCGGCACCGAAATAGCCGAAGGCATCATGCGAGGTGATGATGCGGCGGTTCTTCTCTGGAATGCGCGCCACCGCCGCCTTCACTTCGGCGTCGAGCGCCTGCAGCTTGGCGGTGTAGGCGGCCGCGTTGGCCTCATAGGCCGCCTTTCCGGCGGGATCGGCCGCGATCAGCGCGTCGCGGATGTTGGCGACATAGATCTGCGCATTGGCAACCGACTGCCAGGCGTGCGGATCGACGCCGCCATGGTCGTGGCCGGCGTGATCATGGTCATGGTCATGCCCGTCCTTCTTGGCATGGTCGTCATGGTCATGATCCTTGTGGTCCTTGCCGTGGTCGTGCGCGGCGTGGTCGTCCTCATCCTCATCGGCCATTTCGCGCGGCGTGATGCCCTTGGTGGCGACGACGATCTCGGCCTTGGTGCCGGAGGCCTTCACCAGCCGGTCGATCCAGCCCTCGAAACCGAGGCCGTTGACGAACACGATCTGGGCGCTCGCCACCTTCTTGGCGTCGCCGGGGGCCGGCTGGAACACATGGGCGTCGCCATTGGGACCGACGAGGGTGGTGACGTCGACGCGATCACCACCGACCTCTTTCACGAAATCACCGAGGATCGAGAAGGAGGCGACGACAGGGATCTTGGTCGCGGCTTCCTGCGCGGCGGCAGGAAGCGCGAGCGGGAGAGCGAGGCCGAGCGCGAGCGCGCCGGCGAGAGTGAGGCGACGGGTGAGCATAGGGGGCTCCTCAGGCTTCGAGATGGCGTTGCGGCAGGAAGCGGGGCAGAAGCCCGCCGACTGGCCCGAAAAGCACGGACAGCGCATAGGCACCGCCGGCGACGAGGATGATGGCGGGCCCGGAGGGCACGCCGGAATGATAGGAAACCAGCAGCCCCAGCACACCGGAGCCACAGGCGATCAGCACCGAGACGCCGACCAGCGTCGTCAGCTCGCGGGTCCAGAACCGTCCGGCGGCGGCCGGCAGCATCATCAGCCCGACCGCCAGCAGCGTGCCGAGCGCATGGAAGCCGCCGACAAGGTTCATCACCACCAGCGCCAGGAAAATGAGATGGGTGGGCGCTCCCGCCCGGCTGACCGAGCGCAGGAAGCCGGGATCGACGCTCTCCAGCACCAGAGGCCGCCAGGCCAGCGCCAGCGCCACCAGCGTCAGGCTGGAGATCGAGACGATGAGCAGCAGCGTCGCGTCGTCGAGCGCCAGCACGGTGCCGAACAGCACATGCAGAAGGTCGACATTGGAGCCGCGCAGCGACACCAGCAGCACACCGAGCGCGAGGGAGACGAGGTAGAAGGCCGCCAGCGCCGCGTCCTCCTTCATCTGCGTCGCCCGCGCCACCGCGCCGGCGCCGAGCGCCACGGCGAAGCCCGCCACCAGCCCGCCCACCGTCATGGCGAACAGGTTCAGCCCGGCGGCGAGGAAGCCGACCGCCGCGCCGGGCAGGATCGCGTGGGCCATGGCGTCGCCGGCAAGGCTCATCCGGCGCAGCATCATCAGCACGCCGATGGGGCCGGCCCCGACGCCCAGCGCCAGCACGCCGACCAGCGCGCGGCGCATAAAATCGAACTCGGCGAAGGGGGCAATGAGCAGATCATACATCATGCCGCCCTCCCCGAGACCGGGCCACAGGCAGGGGCATCCTCGTCCCACGCCTCGCACATGCGCCGCGCCTCGGCGAGATTATGCGATGTCAGCACCTCGCCGGTGGTGCCCCAGGCGACCGCCTCGCGGGCGAGGAGCAGGGTGCGGGGAAAAAGCCCGCGCACCAGTTCGAAATCGTGCAGCACGGCGATGACCGTGCGACCCTCGCCATTCCAGCGCTTCACCAGCGCGGTCAGGTCTGTGATCGTGCCGGCGTCGAGCGCGGTAAAAGGCTCGTCGAGCAGCAGCAGCCGCGCATCCTGCAGCAGCAGGCGGGCGAACAAAGCGCGCTGCATCTGGCCGCCCGACAGGGTGCCGATGGGGCGCGCCTCGAAGCCTTCCAGCCCAACGGCGGCCAGCGCGTGCTCGATGCGGGTGCGATCCGCGCGGTTGATGCCGCCGAACAGCCCGGCGCGGCGCCACAGGCCCATGGAAACGAGGTCATAGACGTCGATCGGGAAGGAACGGTCGACCTCCGCCGCCTGCGGCAGATAGGCGATCTCCCGCGCCGGCACATGGCCCTCAATGCGGCCGGTGAGCGGCGTCAGCACGCCGGCAATGCCCTTGAGCAGCGTCGACTTGCCCGCCCCGTTCGGCCCGCAAATGGCGAGCAGGTCGCCCTCCGCCACATCGCCGTCGAGATGGTGCACAGCCGGGTGGCGGTCATAGCCGAGGGTTAGATTGCGGAAGGCAAGGACGCTTTTCGTGACGTTTCCCATCACGCGCCCGCCCCGATCACCGCCAGCGCCATCGCCCAGAGCACCGCCGCCAGCGGCAGGGCGATGGCGAGGCGCTGCAGGGCGGAAAGCCGCAGCAGCGAGAAAGCCGGGCGGGCCGAAGGATGCCGCTCGCCCGCCTTGTATGAAGGGTGGCGGGAACCGGGATGGGCAAGCGCGGTGCCGTGAGGAGGATGCCCGTCATCATGCCCATGGCCCGGAGAATGAGCATGCCCGTGCCCGCCGGCGCCCGCCTTTCCACGCCCCTCCGGAGGGGCGGAAATGTGGGGGTGGTCGTGCAGGCGGACGGGGGCGACAGACATGCTCAAACTCCAGAGACGGAAGTGATACTGTATATCGGCGCCACTCGTCCAGACGAAAGATACACTGTATCAAACAGCTGACGAAGCGTCATCGGTGCCGCGCCGTGCCCCCCGGCAGGGCCTGCTGGTCGAAATGATGGGGCGACACGTCTCGACGGCGCGCCCGCATCGACCTATGAGAGGGCGCCTTTGTGCCCGCCGGCCTTGCCGGCCCGTCGACCTGGAGCCGTTGGAGCCCATTCATGGATATTTCGCGCATTTCGGTCGGGCCCAATCCGCCTGACGAAGTTCACGCCATCATCGAAATCCCGGCCGGCGGCGCGCCGGTGAAGTACGAGATCGACAAGGAATCGGGCGCGCTGTTCGTCGACCGCTTCCTGCACACGCCGATGTTCTACCCGGGCAATTACGGCTTCGTCCCGAACACGCTCGGCGATGACGGCGACCCGATCGACGTGATCGTCATCTCGCCGATCCCGCTGCTCGCGGGCTGCGTCATCGCCTGCCGGCCGATCGGCGTGCTGATGATGACCGACGAGAAGGGCGGCGACGAGAAGATCCTCGCCGTGCCGGCGGACTCGGTCTACCCCTACCATTCCAAGGTGAAGAGCTATGCGGATCTGCCGCCGCTGATCATCGAGCAGATCGGCCACTTCTTCACCCATTACAAGGATCTGGAGAAGGGCAAGACGGTCACGGTCTCCGGCTGGGAAGGCCCCGAGCGCGCCCGCGAGCTGATCCTCAAGGCGATCGCCGCCTATAAGTGAGCAAGAGCGCCGTCGTGGCGCTGGAAAAGGCGGAAGGCCCGGCATGTCCGGGCCTTTTTGCTGTCAGGCCGCGCCGCCCGCCGACGCCGCCTCCACGAACCCCATCTGCGCCAGCGCCCGCTGCACCCCGGCCGTGAGCGTGACACCCTCGCGCGCGGCGCGTTCGCGGTTGAACAGCCGCCTGGTCCCCGGCAGCCGTGCCCCGGCTTCACTCTCGATCGTCAGCGCAAGGCGCTCCAGATGGTCGAGATAGGCATCCCCCGCCACCGCGCCGGGGTTTATGGCGATGACCACATGCCCGACCGCCGCCGGCGGGCCTGCGCCATCAAAGAAGCTGGGTGCGTCGAAGGAGAAGGTCGAGGCGGTCAGCGCCGCCGCCATCACCTCGATGACGAAGGCGAGCGCCGTGCCCTTCGCTTCGCCCATCGGCACCATGGTGCCGGCAAGCCCAGCCTTGGCATTGGTGGTCGGGTTGCCCTCCTGGTCATAGGCCCAGCCCTCGGGAATGGCGGTTTCCCCCCGCTGCACGGCGGCGAGAATATTCCCGCGCGCCACCTTGGCGACGGAGAGGTCCACCACCGCCGGCGCCCGGCCTTTGAGCGGCGTGGCGAAGGCGATCGGGTTGGTGCCGAACACCGCCCGCTTGCCGCCCCAGGGCGCAATGGAGGCCGAGGCATTGGAAAAGGCGAGGCCGACCAGCCCCTCATTGGCGAGCGCCTCCACCGGCTGGCCGGCGACGCCGAAATGGCTGGAGCGCCGCACCGCCATCAGCGCCACGCCGCTCTCGCGCGCCAGCGCGGCGAGCGCCGGCAGGCCGAGCGCGAGGGCGGGATAGGCGAAGCCATTGCCGGCATCCACGGCCAGCACCGCCGGCGCCACCCGGCGCATCTTCGGCACCGCATGACCGTCGATCTTGCCGGCCGCCGCCATGGCGCTGTAGCTGGGCAGGCGGGTGAGGCCATGCGTGCCGAGCCCATCCGCCTCGGCGCGCACCAGTGCGTCGGCGGTAAAGGCGGCATTGCCGGCAGACGCGCCAAAGCGCTCCAGCACCCGCGCCGCATAGGCGTGGGCCGCATCGAGGTTCAGTTTCCGGCTGTGAAAGCCGGTGCGCGCGACCGAGCCTTCCATCAGCACGCCGCCCCGCCGCGCGGTCCCGCCGGCAGCCGCGACAGGTCGAAGCGATGGACATCGCCGAGCAGTTCGACAAAAGCCCGGGCGCCATAGAGGGCGCAGACCTCGCCCTTCTCCAGGCTCGCCTCGGTGGCATCGCCCATCGCGCCCGAAGGCTGGATATCCTGCGCCATCCAGCCGAAGCCGGCCGGCGAGCCGGCGCGCAGGAAGGCGAATTCCTGTTCCATGGCAAGCGTCACCGGGGGAAAGTCGCGCACCTCGTCCATCCGCACCGTGTCGGGCCGGAAGGCCAGCATCAGCGAGGTCTCCACCCCGCCGGCATGGATGCCGTGCTGGCGCTCCTGCGCGGTGAACAGGCCCTCGGGGTAGCCGAAGCGATGCCAGGACACCATCACCGCCAGCATGCCGAGCCGCGCTCGCAATTCGCGCGCCACGATGTCGAGAATAGGTACATTGCCGCCATGGGAATTGACCAGCACCAGCTTGCGCACTCCGGCGCGGTGAACGCTCTCGCCGATCTCGGTCCAGGCGCGGATCACGGTTTCGGCGGAAAGTGTCAGCGTGCCGGGAAAGTCGAGATGCTCGTTCGACTTGCCGATGGCCTGCAGCGGCAGGAACACGGCGGGAACATCATCCGGCAGCAGCCGCGCCACTTCCTTGAGATAGCCCTCACCGATGAAGGCATCGACGCCCACCGGCAGATGCGGCCCGTGCTGCTCCACCGCCGCCACCGGCAGCACGGCAATCCAGTTCTCGGTGTCGCCTTGCGCGAAGTCGGTCCAGCTGAGTTCGGTCCAGAAGCGTTTGGGGGGCATGGCGGCAGGTCCGGTCGTTGGAATGGGCGGGTTCTAGGCTCAATCCGCCCGCGCGGCCAGCGCCTCGATCTCCACCTTGAATTCCGGCCGGGCGAAGCCGGAGACGATCATCAGCGTCGAGGCCGGCGGCGGATCGGCGATGAAGCGGTCGCGGGCCGCCATGTAGCCGGGCAGATGGGCGCGGTCGGTGACATAGGCGTTCAGCCGCACGATATCCGCGCGCGCCATTCCCGCCTCGATGAGGCAGGCGTCGATGGCGGCGAGGCACAAGTCGGCCTGTTCCTCCACGCCCTCGGGAATCACCTCGTCGGGCGAAATGCCGAGCTGGCCGGAGACCAGCAGCAGCCGCGCGCCGGCGGCGATCTCGACGGCGTGGCTGTAGCGGGCGAAGGGCGGACGGATGGCGGGGGGCACGAGGTGACGGAGCATGAACGGGCTTCCCGGGTTGGGCTGGCAAGGCTGTTGCCGGCCGATGCTGTGCATGCACAGTCTAATCGCCGCAGCATATGTGCATGACGATTAAGCTCGCCTATCATGAGGGCATGGGTCCCGTCACGCACTGCCCTTCTTAGCCGGATGGAGATTTCGATGCGCCCGCGTCTGTCGCGCTTGCGTTCCCTCTTCGCTCTCGTCGCACTGGCGGCCGCCGCCCTGCTGAGCACCGCTCCGGCACGCGCGGCGGACAAGGTGACCTTCGGCACCAATTGGGTGGCCCAGGCCGAGCATGGCGGCTTCTACCAGGCGCTCGCCGACGGCACTTATGCGAAATATGGGCTGAACGTGACCATCCTGCCGGGCGGACCGCAGGCCAATAACCGGCTGCTGCTGCCGGTCGGAAAGATCGACTTCTACATGGGCGCCAACATGCTGCAGGCGATTTCCTCGGTGGTCGAGGACATCCCCACCCAGGTGGTCGCCGCCCTGTTCCAGAAGGACCCGCAGGTCCTGATCGCCCATCCCGACGTCACCGCCTTCGAGCAGCTGAAGACGCGGACCCTGTTCATCTCCAAGGAGGGGCTGGCGAGCTACTATCAATGGCTGGTCGACGCCTACGGCTTCAGCGAAAATCAGGTGAAGCCCTACACCTTCAACGCCGCGCCGTTCCTCGTCGACAAGAACAGCGCCATGCAGGGCTACATCACGTCCGAGCCCTATGCGATCGAGCAGCAGGGCGGGTTCAAGCCGACGCTGTTCCTGCTTGCCGATTACGGCTTCCAGACCTACGCCACCACGATCGAGACGCGCAACGAACTGGTGAAGCAGAACCCCGATCTGGTGCAGCGCTTCGTCGATGCCTCGATCATCGGCTGGTACAATTACCTCTACGGCGACAACGCCAAGGCCAATGCCCTGATCAAGCAGGACAATCCCGAGATCACCGATGCCATGATCGCCTTCTCCATCGCCAAGATGAAGGAGTATGGCATCGTCGATTCCGGCGACACCGCCACGCTTGGCATCGGCGCCATGACCGATGCGCGGATGAAGGGGTTTTACGACACGATGGTGAAGGCCAAGGTGCTGGAGCCCGGCATCGATTACGCCAAGTCCTACACGCTGCAATTCGTCAACAAGAGCGTCGGCAAGGAGCTGGCGCCGAAATGAGGCCTCCCCGATACGAGCGCTCGCCATTGGGGCCGCCCGCGTGGCTGATATGAGCGCGGCGGCGCCTGATATCGCGACCCGCCCGGCGGCGGACGGGGCGCCGCTGCTGCGCCTTTCCGGCGTCGGCAAGCGCTTCGCCAATGCCGTCACCGCGCTGGAAGGGCTCGACATGGAGGTGCGACAGGGCGAATTCGTCTCGCTGCTCGGCCCGTCCGGCTGCGGCAAGTCGACCGCGCTGCGTCTCATCGCCGGGCTCACCGAACCGAGCGAGGGGCGGCTTGACTGGGGCGCGGACGAAACGGCCCGCCGCGCGAGGGAGCGCCACGCCATCGGCTTCGTCTTCCAGGAACCGACGCTGATGCCGTGGGCCAGCGTGTTCGGCAATGTGCACCTGCCGCTCAAGCTCGACGGCGTCGGCCGACGCGAGGCCGAGCCCGCCATACTGGAGGCGCTGGAGCTGGTCGGCCTGTCCGCCTTTCGCGACGCCTATCCGCGCGAACTGTCCGGCGGCATGAAGATGCGCGTTTCGATCGCCCGCGCGCTCGTCACCAAGCCGCGCCTGCTCTTGATGGATGAGCCCTTCGCCGCGCTGGACGAGATCACCCGCTTCAAGCTCAACAACGACCTGCTGGAGGTGTGGCGGCGCCTGCGCTGCACCATCGTCTTCGTCACCCATTCGGTGTTCGAATCGGTCTACCTGTCCTCGCGCATCCTGGTCTTCCGTGCCCGGCCGGGGCGGGTGTCGGCGGAACTCGTCATCGACCCGGACCAGCCGCGCGACGAGAGCTTCCGCACCTCGCCGGAATATGCGGGCCTGTGCCGCGAAACCTCCCTCGCCCTCGCCCGGGCGATGGACGCGCCGTAGCGGAGGCCGCCATGTCCACCTCGCCGCTGCGCTGGCTACTCCCCCTCGGCGTGCTGGCGGCGCTTGTGCTTGGCTGGGAAGCGGTGGTGAAGCTCAACAATCTGCCGCCTTATGTGCTGCCGGCCCCAGGCGCGGTGCTGGAAACCTTGATCGAAGACCGCGCCGTTCTGTTCGCCTCGATGCTGGTGACGCTGCGGACCACCTTGATCGCGCTCGCGCTGGCGGTGGCCGGCGGGGTGGCGCTGGCCTTGCTGTTCGCCAGCGCCCGCATCGTCGAATTCTCGCTGTTCCCGATCGCCGTCATCCTGCAGGTGACACCCGTCATCGCGGTGGCGCCGCTGATGCTGATCTATCTCTCCACCGATGCCGCCGTGCTGCTCTGCGCCTGGATCGTCGCCTTCTTCCCGGTGCTGTCCAACACCACGCTGGGGCTGAACTCGGTCGACCCCAATCTGCGCGACCTGTTCCGCCTCTCCGGCGCCACGCGCTGGCAGACGCTGGCCCAGCTCAAGCTGCCCACCGCCCTGCCCTATTTCCTCGGCGGGCTGCGCATTGCCGGCGGGCTGGCGCTGATCGGCGCGGTGGTCGGCGAAATCGCCGCCGGCTCGGCGGGCCAGGGCTCGGGCCTCGCCTTCCGCATCGTCGAATCCGCCTACCGGCTCAACATTCCGCGCCTGTTCGCGGCGCTTCTCCTCATTTCGCTCACCGGCATCCTCATCTATGCCGCGCTGAGCCTGCTCTCCTGGCTGGTGCTGCGGCGCTGGCACGAGAGCGAACTCGGCAGCCGGACGTGACGATGCTCGATCTCAAGGCTCCCCCCGCCGCCTTCGTGCTCGGCAATGCCCGGGTGCCCGCCTGCCTCGTCCCCGCCCTTGCCGTGCAGGCGGATGCGGAGGGGCTGGCGGCGCTCGACATCGCGCTGGAGGGCACGCGCATCGCCCGGATCGCGCCCGCCGGCACGCTGATGGACGCCGGACCCCGGCTCGACCGTCAAGGCGGTTTGGTGCTGCCCGGCCTGGTCGACATCCACACCCATCTCGACAAGGGCTTCATCTGGAAGCGGGCGCCGAACCCGGACGGCAGCTTCGAGGGCGCGCTGCGGGCGGTGAACGCCGACCGCACGGCGAACTGGAGCGAAGAGGACATAAGCCGGCGCTTCGATTTCGCGCTGCGCTGCGCCTATGCCCACGGCACGGTGGCGATCCGCACCCATCTCGATTCCGATGGCCCGCGCGCCGCCACCGCATGGAAGGTCTTTGCCCAGATGCGCGAGGCCTGGCGCGGGCGCATCGAGCTGCAGGGCGTGGGCCTGACCGCGATCGACAGCGTGCTCGATCCCGCCGCTTTCGCCGGCCTGATCGATCTCCTGCGCGCGCATGGCGGCCTGCTCGGCAGCTACACCTATGTCACCCCCAACCTCGAAGCCGGGCTCGCCCGGCTGTTCGACGCCACCGAGCGCTTCGGCCTCGGGCTCGATTTGCATGTCGACGAGCGCGATCGCGAGGGGCGCGGGCTCGACCTTCTGGCCCGCATGGCGCTGGAGCGCCGCTTCGAGGGGCCTATCCTCGCCGGCCATTGCTGCGCGCTGGCGGTGAAGGACACTGACGAGATCGACCGCACGCTCGACCGAGTGGCGCAGGCCGGCATCAGCGTCGTCTCGCTGCCCATGTGCAACCACTATCTTCAGGACCGGCAGGCGGGGCGCACCCCGCGCTGGCGCGGCGTCACCCTGCTCACCGAGATGAAGGCGCGCGGCATTCCCGTCATGGTCGCCAGCGACAATGCGCGCGACCCGTTCTTTGCCTATGGCGATCTCGACCTGGTGGAAGTCTACCGCGAGGCCACCCGCATCGCCCATCTCGACCATCCCCATGGCGACTGGCCGGCCAGCATCGCCCACACGCCGGCCACCCATATGGGCGTGGCGGCCGGCACGCTGGCCGAGGGCGCACGCGCCGACGTGTCGCTATTCCCGGCGCGCGGCCTCAATGAATGGCTGTCCCGCCCGGCAATGGACCGCATCGTGCTGCGCGGCGGGCGCGCCATCGACACCACGCCGCCCGACTATGCCGAGCTGGACGATCTGATGGAGCGCCCCGCGTGAGATATGACCTCGCCGCCCTCAAGGCCCGGCTGGAGGGCATCCGTCTTGAAGAAAACCCGGCCGTGCTCCGCCAGAAGAGCCGCGACTTCTACTGGTACTCGCCGACGCTGAAGCGCCAGCTCGACGCGGTGATCGGCGACATCCTGGCCGCGCCCGCCAGCGAGGAGGAGGTGCTGCGCATCCTCGCTGCCTGCTTCGAGCTCGGCATTCCCGTCACCCCGCGCGGAACGGGCACCGGCAATTATGGCCAGGCGATGCCCTTGGCCGGCGGGCTGGTGCTCGACCTCTCCCGCCTCGACAAGGTGCTCGATATCTCCACCGGCCGGGTGCGGGCGCAGGCGGGTGCCCTCCTCGCCGACATCGACGCCGCCTGTGCCCCCAGCGGCCAGGAACTGCGGCTTCACCCCTCCACCTACCGCACCGCCTCGATCGGCGGCTTCATCGCCGGCGGCTCCGGCGGGGTCGGCTCGATCAGCTGGGGCGGGCTGCGCGACCTCGGCAACATCCTCTCGCTGCGCATCGCCACGATGGAGGCGACGCCGCGTATCCTCGTCCTCTCAGGCGAGGAGGTGCAGAGGGTCGCCCACGCCTATGGCACCAACGGCATCATTCTCGACGTCGAAATGCCGCTCGCCCCCGCCTATGACTGGATCGAGGCGATTATCGGCTTCACCGATTTCGCCGAGGCCGCCGCTTATGCCCAGGCGCTGGGCGAGCAGGACGCCCTCCTCAAGAAGCTGGTCTCGGTCATCGCCGCGCCCATCCCTCAAACCAGCTTCCTGCGCCACCGCCCCTTTCTGCCGGATGGGATGCACGTCGTGCTGGTGATGCTGGCGCCGATGGGCCGCGCAGCGTTCGAGAGCTTCACCGCCCGCCGGGGCGGAGCGATGCTGTTCCGCTCCGACCTGCTCGCCGAAGCCGACAGGAAAGGCCTGCCCTTGCTCTATGAGCTTGCCTGGAACCACACCACGCTCCGGGCGCTGCGGGTCGATCCCGCCATCACCTATCTGCAGACGCTCTACCCCCATCCCGACCCGCTGGCGCGGGTGGCGCGCATCCATTCCCGTCTCGGCGAGGAACTGCCGGCGCATCTGGAGTTCGTCCGCTTCGACGGGCGGATCACCTGTTTCGGCCTGCCGCTGGTGCGCTACACCGGCGAGGAGCGGCTGGATGCCATCATTGCCCTGCACGAGGAAATGGGCATCCCGGTGTTCAACCCGCACCGCTACACGCTGGAGGAAGGCGGCATGAAACAGACCGACCCGGCGCAGCTTGCCTTCAAGCGCGAGGCTGACCCGAAAGGCCTGCTCAACCCCGGCAAGATGATCGCCTGGGAGAACCCCGCCTTCGACTTCGCCGCCGGCCGTACCTATCTCTTCCCTGGGCTGGAAAGCCGAAACACGGGAGAGGCCAGCTGATGCGCGCGCTTGTGGTTTATTGCCATCCGGTGGCCGAGAGCTTCACCGCCGGCGTGCGCGACGCCGTGATCCGCGGTTTGACGGCCGCCGGGCACGAGGTGGACCTCCTCGACCTCTACGCCGAGGGCTTCGCCCCGGTGATGGGGCGCGACGAGCGGCTCGCCTATCACGAGCCGGGAGCGAATGTGCTGCCCGTTGCCGGCTATCTCGAACGGGTGAACCAGGCCGAGGCGCTCGTCTTCGTCGCGCCCACCTGGTGGTACGGCCCGCCCGCCATGCTCAAGGGCTGGCTCGACCGCGTGCTGGTGCCGCACGAGACCTTCGGCATGCCCCAGCCCTATCGCCCGCTTGAACGCCGGCTCACCAATATTCGCCTCCTCGCCACCGTCACCTCGCTCGGCTCGCCCTGGTACTGGTGGCTGTGGATCGGCCAGCCGGGCCGGCGGATCCTGCTCGATGGCGTCGGCGGGATCGTGCATCCGCGGGCGAAAAAGCTGTGGCTTGCCTTGCACAGCATGGATTCCGTCAGCGCCGAGCGCCGCGCCGCCTTCCTCGCCAAGGTAGAAGCCCGCTTCGCGCGACTGTGACCGGCGGGGCGCGACAGGGGTCCTTTGACCTGACCGTGGGTTGGATCCGGTTTTGTGTCACGGCAATGCGTTATTTTCGCATTAGATAATGGTACCGTGGCGTGTTTTGGATCGCAGGAGCGCCCATGAAGGACGGCTTCGACAAGAAGATTGGCCAGAGGCTACATCATGTAGCGCGGCTCCAGCGCGCCCTGGCGGCGCGTCGTCTGCAGGACATCGGCCTGTTTCCCGGCCAGGAAACGGTGCTCAAGCTGCTGTGCGAGACCGACGGACGCACCATGACCGAGCTCGCCGCCGCGCTGAAGGTTCGCCCGCCCACCGCTTCCAAGACGGTGGGCCGGCTCTCCGCCCAGGGGTTGCTGGTCCGCCGCGCCTCGGAGGGCGATGCAAGGCTGGTGCGGGTCCACCTCACCGATGAAGGCCGTCACCGGGCCCAGGCGATCGACGCGATCTCGGATTCGATCGAGGACACGATGACCGCCGGCCTCGACGGCAAGGACCGCAAGCGGTTTCGCAAGATGCTGCGCAAGATCGACCGCAACCTCTCGACCCAGCTCGGCGCCGCCTCTCACGACGCCGACGAGGACGCCGAGGACGGGCTGGAGGAAGAGCCGGCCTGAAAACGGAAGGGCCCTTCGGCCGAATCGGGCTTGAAACCTGCCTGGCTTTGGTGAGGAATGTCGGCCCCTTCGTCCGCAGGAGTGCCTCATGTCCGGCCGCCCCGACCTTCTCCAAACCGGCCCGATGATGGGCATGATCGAGGCGCAGCTGAACGAGCACTTCACCGTTCACCGGCTCGACGCGCCGGACGCCGAGGCCATGCTGGCCGAGATCGGGCCGCGCATCCGCGCCGTCGCCACGGGCGTCGGCTCCACCGGCGGCGGTGCCCGCCGGGTTACGGACGCGCTGATGGCTCGCCTGCCGACTCTCGAAATCGTCGCCAATTTCGGCGTCGGCTATGATTCGGTGGATGCCGAGGCGGCCGGCCGGCGCGGCGTCGTCGTCACCAACACGCCCGGCGTGCTCGACGATGAGGTGGCCGACCTCACCCTCGGCCTGCTGCTGGCCACCATCCGCCAGATTCCCCAGGCCGAGCGGCATCTGCGCGAGGGGAAATGGCCCGCCGGCGGCTTCCCGCTGACCGCCACCCTGCGCGACCGCACGCTCGGCATTGTCGGCATGGGGCGCATCGGGCGCGCCATCGCCCGCCGGCTGGAAGGCTTCGGCCGGCCCATCGCCTATCACAGCCGCCGCCCGGTGGCGGATGTGCCCTACACCCATTATCCCGACCTGATCGCGCTGGCGAAGGATGTCGACGCGCTCATCGTCATAGTGCCCGGCGGGGCCGAGACCGAGCGCATGATCAATGCGCAGGTGCTGGCCGCGCTCGGGCCGAAGGGCGTGCTGATCAATGTCGCGCGCGGCTCGGTGGTGGACGAGCCGGCGCTGATCAAGGCGCTGGAGGACGGCACCATCGCCGCCGCCGGGCTCGATGTGTTCGCCAATGAACCGCAGGTGCCGGAGGCGCTGATCGGCATGAGCAACGTGGTGTTGCTGCCGCATGTCGCCTCCGCCACCCATGTCACCCGCGATGCCATGGGCCAGCTGGTAGTCGACAATCTCCGCGCCTGGGCCGCAGGCCGGCCGGTGCTGACGCCGGTGCCGGAAACGCCCGTAAACCGGGCAGGTTGAGGGAAGTCGCCGATGCGCGCGAGCCGGAGGCTTGATCGTGGCGCGTGGCGGCTCGGCTTTGCGCTCGCCATGAGCGCCCTCGGCGTGGTGCTTACGGACCGGGCGTCGGCGCAGGAGGACACGGCGCCCTCGGCCGGAGTGCTGGCGGCCGATTACCGGCTGACCAATGCCGATGGCGACCGCGTGTGCCTGATCGCGCTGTCCGACACGCCGCTCACCCGCGGCCGCGCCGCGCCGGAGCGCTTCTCGCTCGGCCTTGACCGCGCCGCCTGCGCCAGCGCGATCCTGTTCAGCGTCGACATCGCCTCCTGGGCCCCCGGCCCCGGCCACTCCATCCGCCTCTTTGGACCGGACGGAGCGCTGGTGGCCGAGTTCACCGAGGGGGTCGGTGGCACCTGGGAGGCGCTGCGCGAGGGCGATGGCGTCTATTTCCTGGTCAATCCCCGCCTCGCCGATCCCGGCCTGCACGCCGGCGATCTCGTCGGCGCCTGGGAAATCGCCGAGGTGGCGGGCACGCCGCTGTGCCGGCTTGAACTCACCGATATCGACGGCGGCGGCGGCACCTTCCGCGCCCGGCTCAAGGCCGGCTGCCCCGCCCGCCTTGTCGCGCTGGCCCCCGATCGCTGGCGCCTCGATAGCGGCAGCCTGGTGCTGCTCACCGCCCGTGGCGAGGGCGTGCGCTTCGCCGCGCAGGAGGATGGGGGCTGGGAGAAGGTACCGCCGGAAGAGGGAACGCCGCTTCTGCTCAGCCGGCCCTAGCGGGCCTCCTCGTCTCGGCGGCGGGGACACCGCAATATTATGTGCCGGCCGCTTAAATCATGATAACGACAACCTCGAATGTTATGAAAACCCCATTGCTGGCGCGAAAGATGCCTATCTATGAACATACATGTCGCTGTATTTTTGCATGTTGCGACGATTGGCCGATACAATGAGGTTATGAACGAGTCATTGAAATCGCTTTTTAGTTCAAAATTTGATAATTATATTAATCTCATCGAAATTAATGTCGTTGGGAGCGGACCCATAAATCTTGATTACATTGACAATAGAATTACTGTTTATAGACGTAGCGACAACATAAGAGATTTTGAAATTCCTACGGTGAATTCGATATGGAAATATAGCATAAATAACAGTGATGCAAAAATACTCTATCTAAACTGCCTAGGCGGACGATATGTCGGCGCTGGATATGAGACCAGGCGCACATGGCGACAGATGCTGTATCAGTATTACATCGAGGACATGCCAAGATGTCTTGCGCTCCTCACACGCCACGACGCCTGCGGCGTACTCTGGCATGAGAAGCCGTTGCCACATTTTGCCAGTAATAACTGGTGGGCCAATGCCAGCTATATCGCATCTCTGATAGATCCCGCCGCCTTTGCGGACCGCGTTGAAAAATCAAACCTCGATACGTTCGGTCCGAACTGGAAAGAATCCGCGCATAAGCGTCGGCACTCGGCTGAATTCTGGATCGGCTCCGGTGAGGACTTCAAGCCTGTTGGCCTGATGAAATTCCGATCCATTGTGCTTCCCAAGACATTTACGTCATCTTATCCCTGGTGGGAACTTCAGGGAATTGACTGGGGGTTGCGCGCCCGCATAGAGAGAAAGAGGAACGCGCCTTATGAGCGCCTGATCTCTTCGGCACAGAACGTCCGGGCGGCCGCTCGCTATCATATCAAGAAGGCCTATGATTGGCTGAGGGCGCCACTGATAAAATCATAAATTCAGATTTGAAACGAGGCTATATTCATTATGCCGATCATTTCAATATGTGTACCCACGTACAATCGTGCGAAACTCCTTTCTGAATTGCTGGACAGCATACTCGATCAAGAAAATGTCGATGACGTTGAAATTGTAATAAGCGACGACGCATCAACAGATGACACGATGTCTATTGCAGATTCTTACCTTTTTCGATTCAAGCACTATAAATTCATTGCCCAGCCTATAAATTTGGGAATGGATGGAAATTTTCTTGCTGTCGTCGCGGCGGCCACATCTCCTTATATTTGGCTAATGGGTGACGACGATCGCCTGGAGCCCGGGAGCATTCGTCGTCTACTGGATGCGATCGAGCTATGGCCTGACGCCGTGGGGTTCACGCTCGGCGTGATCGACTATGATGTCACCATGAGCACCGCTATCGGCCTTCGCGCAACTCCGACCACCCAATTGATGACGGGTTCGCGAGCTGTATTTTCATCGATAGCTGACTTGTTGGGTTTCATGTCCGCACTTGTTGTAAAGAGGGATCTTTGGATCCGTGAATTGAACGATCCAAAGATATCCTCTATCAATAATTACTATATTCAAGTCATCATACTCGGTCGTATCATCGGAGAAAATGGTCAGTGGGGCGTTATTCAGCCCCCCTGCGTTGGCTTCCGAGCAGGAAATGATCAGCTGCAGGCCCGCTATGGCTGGCTGGAGCGACTCAAGATCGATGCGAAAGCCTATGATCAAATAGCGCAAATTCTATTCGCAGATTCGCCCCAGACCCGAAACATCATGCGCCGACGTATTTTCGATACGCACATAATGGCGCGCATTATGAACGCCAAGACCACCGCCGAACCGACCGTCGGAATTATGCCGGCCGCTCTATTCCTCGCCCGGACATACGGGAAAATTCCTGCCTACTGGACTATTGCTCTTCCACTTCTTTTAACTCCCAATTTTCTGGTTCGATTTTTCCGCGGATTCTATAGGACTTACTTCAAATCATCCGGTAGAAATCGTGCTTCGCTGAATTTGGGAGCCCGCAGTCGTTAGAATTCTCTGGCCGCGTCCCGCGTGATCGATCTCAGAGCATTTTCGAGCGAAGTGGGTTCCGGTTCGCATGAAGAAAATGCGTAAGAGCAAGAACCTAGAGCACGCCGGTGAACCGGCTTTCACTCAACGTGCTCCAGGCCGGGGAGGCACCCGAACGCTGATGGCTCGATAGCGGCAGCCTGGCCCGGCTCACCGCCCGTGGCGCGGTCCCGCGTTTCGCCTCGCTCCAACTACCAGAGATTTTTCCGCGCACTCCTGCTAGGAGACCGCAACGCAAGGCGGAGCATGCAGGCTGATGTCGACCGATACTACCTCCCGCAGATTTTCCCGACGCACCCTGCTCGCTGGCACGGCGGCCAGCTTCGGAGCCCTGGCAGCCTCGCGGCTGGGCGCCCCGGCCCTGGCGCAGAGCCCGGCGGCGCGCAGCATCGAGGTCCTGGTCCTCGGCGCCGGCATGTCCGGCCTCACCGCCGCTGTCGCGCTGCAGCGCCGTGGACACAAGGTGACGGTGATCGAGCGGCAGGGGCGCATCGGCGGCCGGCTGCTTTCCCTGCCGCTGGGCGATGGCATGTTCACCGAGGCCGGCGGCGGCCATTTCCGCTCCAACATGCCTCTGGTGCTGGACTATATCCGCCATTTCAACCTGCCCTTGCTCAGCCTGAATGACGGGCTGCCGGTCTATATGGTCGACGGCAAGACGGTGAAGTCGGCCAATGTGTCGGATTGGCCGTGGGCGCTCTCGGCCGAGGAGCGCAACGTCACGGTAGCGGCGAACCTCAACCGCTATCTGTTCCGCGCCGGCCTCGACACCGAGACGGTGCTGCAGCCGGACTGGCCCAATACGGACCTGCTCGACCGGCTCGACGACATCACGCTGGAAGACCTGCTGCGCCCCGTCGGCGCCTCCCCGGATTTCCTGAAACTGCTCGCGGCGCATGGCGGCACCTTCACCCCCTTCGCGCAGACACTGAGCATCATCCCCGACCTCGCCTACCATTTCGGCGACCAGAACGTCTTCCGTATCCTGGGCGGCAACCAGCGCCTGCCCATGGCGATGGCGAACGCGCTCGGCCGCGGCAACATCGTGCTCGACGCTGAGGTGACGACCATCGACCAGAGCGGCGGGCGCGTTCGCGTCGGCACGAAGGACGGCAAGGAATTCACCGGCGATGCCATCGTCTCGACCATTCCCTTCAGCGTGATCGACGAGATCGAGGTCACGCCCGCCTGGTCGGCCGGCAAGGCGCGCATGTTCGCCGAGATGGAGTGGGACAAGACGGTCAAGGTGATCGTCAAGACCCGGGAGCCGACCTGGCTCGCCCAGAATGTGCGCGGCTGGCCGATGGCGGGCGGCGACCGCACATGGGAGCGCTTCATCGACATCACCGGCAACGAGCCGGGCGGCCATGGCAATGGGTTCTTCTATCTCAACGGGACGAACGCCGATTTGGTGCTTAACGCCCCACGCGACGGGCGGGCCCAGCGCGTGGTCGACGCCTTCCAGCAGGACCTGCCGGGGCTGCTCGGCGACGTGCTCAGCGTCAGCGATTTCGCCTGGAACGAACAGCCCTGGATTCGGGGCTCCTTCGGCTCCACCCCGATCGGCGGTGGCTGGATGGTGAAGGAATGGACCGCACCGGAAGGGCGCATCCATTTCGCCGGCGATTTCACCACGCTGAAGACCGGCTGGGTCGAGGGCGCGATCGAATCCGGCCTGCGCGCCGCCCGGCAGATCGACCCGGAAGCGAAGCCGCTGTCCGGCCCGCGCTGAAATCAGATCAGGCGCAGGCCGCGCAGGCTCGCGTGGCCGTCCTTGCCGACGATGATGTGGTCATGCACCTCGATGCCGAGCGGCTTGGCCACATCGATGATGGTCTTGGTCATCTGGATATCGGCATTCGAGGGGGTCGGGTCGCCGCTCGGGTGGTTGTGCATCATCTTACTGATACCTGTATCATATTGATATTTATCAGATTTATCGATAGATTTTCAAAGATGGGGCTGGGGTTGGGGATCTGCATCTTCGGAATCGCAATTCGAGGACGTGGCCGGGGACAAGGCGTCTCCCCTCCTTCGCCACCCGGCTCGGTTTAACCACTCGCGAGCCGACGCAGGATTGCCCCCACGCTCGAACCAGGTGGGCCAAAGTCCGGCACGATCGCCGGGCCGCTCACTCGCCGGCGGCGATCCGCTTGAGGGTTCCAAAACGAAAAGAGTCGACGCAAAATTCGTCTTGCCAATGTCGGCAAATACCCTATTGTACGTACAAGATGGACAACAAATCGCGTGGGCGTTATGCGCAGCATCGACCGCCAGTCACCGGAGCCCTACTATCTCCAGCTTGTACGGCTGGTTGAGGCGGACATCGACGCGGGCAAATACGCCGTGGGGGACCGTCTCCCGGCCGAAACGGAACTGTGCCGAAACTTCGATCTCGCCCGTTCGACGGTGCGTGAGACGCTGCGAAGCCTGCAGGAAAAGGGGCGTATCAAAATGGTGCCGCGCCGCGGTGCCTTCGTCGTTGATCCGCTGCAGACTGGCTGGTCATTGCAGGTTGCCGACGGCTTCTTTGAAGCTGAGGTCGACCACCATCGCCGCAATGTCGAAACGCAAGTGGTCAAGGCCGGCCTGTCGCCACTACCGGCGGCTGCGGCCGATGCACTCGATCTTCATGCCGGCGATCTGGGCTACCGGCTGCAGCGCCTGCGCTATCTCGACGGGCAGATCGCCCTGCTCTCGATCAATTATCTGGTGCCTGAGGTCGGGCCGATCCTGGACGGCAGCGACGTGCTGACCGGCAAGGCCTCGCTCAACCGCACCCTTCGTGAGGGTGGCTTCAGCGTGTTCGGCGCCCGCCGCAGTGTGGAGGCTCAGGTCGCCACGTCCGAGTTAGCCGGTTATCTTCAGGTCCCGATTGGTGCCCCGCTGCTTCTCGTGACCTCGGTGTCGTGGGGGCGCGATGAGAAGCCTTTCGACTACTACACATCCTGGGTGCGCAGCGACGTCGTCAAGGTAACGATCGAGGCGCGCGCCGCCAGCGAGTGACGCGCGAGCGCGCGCCAGAACCGCCGACGGGAATACCCGCGGCACGTCAGCAACAAATGGGAGAAACGCCAAGATGACGACGATCCGAGCCGCCTGACGGCCCGCCCCGCTCCCGACATGCCGGCCTGAGCCCTTAACCGTTGCGCACCCGGGTGCGGACCGGCGTGCCCATGTCTGCGAGTCGGCCAGCCCACGCCCCGCAAGCCCGCAAAGGCCGACCACGGCGCGTCTCGCGCCGCTGCCCCCGGCCGCCCGGCCTGTCACCGACATGACCGCCGCGCCCGTGCGCGGCGAAGGAAAGCGTGCGCCCGGCGCAGAGCCGGTCGACAGCACCGGAATCGCCCAAAGACGTTTCAAGCCAAGATGTTGGAACCGAGCGGGGGCCACAGAAGCCCGCGCCGTCAAAGGAGGACGCCATGAAGGAGCCGTTTATGAAGCCCCGTAACCCTATGATCCGCAAGGCGCTGGCCGTCGCCGCGCTGGCCGCGGCACTCACCCCCGCGCTGATGCCGGCACCCGCAGCGGCGGCCGGCTTCGACCAGGCTGCTCTGATCAAGCCCGTGACCAAGGCCAATCTCATCTTCATCCCGAAGGTGGTGCATCCCTGGTACGACGTCGTCGAGCAGGGCGTGAAGTTCGCCATCGCCGAGTACAAGAAGGAAGGCATCGAGGTCACCTACACCTGGGATGCCCCGCCCACCGCCGACATCGACCAGCAGAACCGCCGCATCGAGACCGATATCGGCCGTAATCCCGACGGACTCGCCGTTTCCTGCCTCGATCCGGCGACCAACACCCAGCTTCTCAAGGAAGCGCTGAAGAACAAGGTGAACCTCATCACCTTCGACACCTTCTGCGACGCGGCCTTTCCCTTCGTCGGCCACCGCAAGGACGAGGAAGACGGTCGCACCGCCGCGAACTATCTCGGCGCGAAGCTTGGCGGCAAGGGCAGCGTCGGCCTTCTGGTCGGCAGCCTCACCGCGCCGAACCACGTCGCCCGCGTGAAGGGCTTCAAGGACGAGCTGGCCAAGAAGTACCCCGGCATCAAGATCGCCTTCGAGCAGCCCGACAATGACAATCTGGAACAGGCGGTGTCGATGGCCGAGAGCGGCCTGCAGGCGACGCCGGACCTCGGCGGCATCTACGGCGCCAATGCCTCAGCGCCGATCGGCGCCGCCCGGGCGGTGATCGCCGCCAAGCGCGTCGGCAAGACGCTGGTGGTGGGCGCCGGCGACATTCCGGAAACCTATCAGCTGATCGAGGATGGCGTGATCTCGGCCATCACCGCGCAGCGCCAGTGGGAAATCGGCTACTGGGCCGTGCGCTATCTTGTCTCCGCCAAGCAGAACCACACCATCCCGATGGATCACGCCACTGGCGGCTTCCTGATGACCAAGGAAACGCTCGCCAAGTAGGCCTTTCTCCCCGAGGCACCTTTCCCGGCGGGCGGGTCCTGCCGGGACTTCCTGGCGCCTCTCCTTCCGCGGATGCGTGCACGGGTGCGCCGCGACGCCTCATCCCGCTCGACCTGCGAGACCCTCCCATGCGCAGCGCTTTTGAAGTCCGCGACCTGTCGAAGAGCTTCGGCCATGTCCATGCCGTGCGTGGCGTGTCGCTGCGCGTCGAGGCCGGCGAAGTGGTCGCGGTGATCGGCGAGAACGGCGCCGGCAAGTCGTCGTTGATGTCGGTGATCTGCGGCCGGCTGACGCCCACATCGGGCGAGATCCGCATCGACGGCGCTCCCGTGCACTTCGCCTCGCCCAGCGACGCCCAGTGCGCCGGCATCGCCATCGCGCCGCAGGAAATCAACCTCGCCGCCGAGCTCACCGTGCTGGAGAATGTCATGCTCGGCCGGCAGGTGGCCCGGCGCGGCGTCATCGACTGGCGCGCCACCGAGGCGGAGGCTCGTCGCCATATCGCGGCGCTCGACCCGACGATCGACCCGAAGGCGCGTGCCGGCGCCATCACCGTCGCCCAGCAGCAGCTGGTGCAGATCGCCCGCGCCACCGCCACCGGCGCCCGGCTGCTGATCTTCGACGAACCCACCGCCGCGCTGACCGAGCGCGAGACCGAGCGGCTGTTCGCCTTCATCCGCCGCTTCCGCCAGGAGGGCGGGCTGGTGCTCTATATCTCGCACCGGCTCGACGAGATCCTCGCGCTGGCGGACCGCATCACGGTGCTGCGCGACGGCCGCCATGTCGGCGATCTCGACCCGCGCACCACGAACAAGGACGCGATGATCCGCGCCATGGCGGGCCGCGATGTGGAAGAGCTGAACCTGCGTGCCGTCATTCCTTCCGCCGCCACCGACGAGGTGGTGCTGGAAGTGCGCGGCCTCTCCCGTTCCGCCGAATTCGCTGATGTGAGCTTCGACCTCCACCGGGGAGAAATCCTCGGCATTGGCGGGTTGATCGGCGCCGGGCGGACCGAGACGGTGCGCTGCCTGTTCGGCGATACCTCGCGCCAGGCCGGCACGGTGAAGCTGTTCGGCCGCGAGGTTGCCTTTGCCGGCCCGGCCGACGCCATCGCCGCCGGCTTGGTCTACCTGCCGGAGGAGCGCCGGCGCGACGGGCTTTTCCCCGATCTGTCGGTGGCCGAGAACATCGTGCTGCCCAGCCTCGCCAAATTCACGAGCCGGTTCGGCATTCGCTGGCTCGACGCCTTCGGCGCCGCCGAGCGCTATGTGAACTCGATCCCGGTGAAGGTGCATTCCAGCCACCAGCTCATTTCCGAGCTGAGCGGTGGCAACCAGCAGAAGTGCATTCTCGCCCGCTGGATGATGAGCAAATGCCGCATCCTGATGCTGGACGAGCCGACACGCGGCATCGACGTCAACGCGAAGTGGGAAATCCAGAAGCTGCTGCGCCAGCTCGCCCGCGACGGCATTTCGGTCATCTACATCTCCTCGGAACTGCATGAGATCATCGATGTCTGCGACCGGGTGATGCTCATGCATGAGGGGCGCGTGCGCGCCATCGTTCCCACCGAAGGGGCCACTCAGGAAAGCCTGCTGGGTCTTGCCATGAACTAGAGCGCACCGACCCGGCATCGCCGGCAGTCGCTCCGGATCCTTGCCCGGCCTCGCGCCCCGGCCGCCCTCTCCCCCGCCATCGCTCTGACCTCCCGACAAGGATTCCTTGCCGCCATGTCCGAAACCAAGGTTCAGAAATTCAGAAGCCGCATCGGCCGCTTCGAAGCCATCGGCATCATCGCCGCCCTGGCCGTCATGTGCACGGTGCTGGCGCTGGCCAGCGAGAACTTCGCCTCCAGTTACAATCTGGCGGTGGTGCTGCGGCAGGCTTCCTTCGTGGGCATCATCGCGCTCGGCCAGACCCTGGTGCTGCTGATCGGGGGCATCGACCTCTCGGTTGGGGCGGCGGCGGGCCTGTCGGCAATTATTGGCGGCATGCTGCTGGTGCATCTGGGCGTCGATCCCTGGCTGGTGATCCCGCTCACCTGCCTGTTCGGCTTCGCTCTCGGCACCATTAACGGGGTACTGGTGGCCTATGCGCGGCTGAACCCGTTCATCGTGACGCTAGCGGCATGGGAGATGTTCGCCGGCACCACGCTGGTCATAACAGGCGGTTCGCCGATCCGCCCGCTGGGGACGGAATTCCAGCAGTTCGGCCTCGGCACGCCCTTCGGCATTCCGGTGCCGGTGCTCGTTTTCGCGGTCATCGCCCTCGTCCTCGCCTTCGTGCTGAACCGCACCACCTTCGGGCGCAACATCTACGCCATCGGCGGCAACCGGCAGGCGGCGGTGCTGGTGGGCATTCCGGTCAAGCGGGTGGAAATGCTGGTCTTCGGCCTGTCGGGCAGCCTCGCGGCGCTGGCCGGCATCCTCTATGCGAGCCGGATGGACTCGGCACAGCCCTCTGTGGGCGAAGGCTGGCTGATGCCATCGATCACGGCCGCGATCATTGGCGGCGTCTCGCTGCGCGGCGGACAGGGCACGGTCACCGGCACCGTTACCGGGGCGCTGCTGATGGCGGTGCTCGCCAACGGCATCGTGCTGCTCGACATCTCCAGCTACTGGCAGCGCGTCATTGTCGGCGCCGTGGTGCTGCTGGCCATTCTCATCGATCTCATCCGCCGCCGCCGCTGACACAGGCTTCCGCCCCTGCGGCTGTCCCGCACACCCCCGCCCTACAACCCATGAGAGAGTCATGAGTCTCAATGCGCTATTCGATGGTGCCGCCAAGGGGCACATGAACGCGGTGTGCATCACACAGGACCACCGCGTCTTCGTCGCCGAGGTGCCGGTGCCGGTGCCGGTGGAGGACGAGGTGCTGATACGCCCCGCCATCTGCGGCCTGTGCGGCACCGATCTGCACATTCTCCACCACGGCTTTCCCGGCTCGGTCTACCCGGTGACGCCCTGCCACGAGTTTTCCGGCCATGTCGTCGCTGTCGGCGGCGCGGTGCGCGGTTTACGCGAAGGCGATTTCGTCGCCGTCGATCCCAATGTCACCTGCGGCACCTGCCGCTGGTGCCGGGCCGGCCGCCCCAATCTGTGCCCGCATCTCGCGCCGATCGGCGTCGCCCGGCCGGGCGCGGCGGCGGAATTCGTCACCGCCCCGGCGCGCAACACGTTCAAGGTGCGCGAGAGCCTCGGCGCTGATCTTGCGGCGATGATCGAGCCGCTGGCCTGCGTGCTGCACGCGGTCGAATCCTCGCAGGGTGTCAAGGACCGCGACGTGCTGGTGATCGGCGGCGGCACGATGGGCCTGCTGATCGGCATTGTCTGCGAGAGTTTCGGCGCCGCGCGCGTCACCATTGCCGACCCTTCCCCGATCAAGCGGGAGATTGCCGGGCGCGCCGGCATCGCCCGCGCGGTCGATCCCGCCGATCTCGGCGAGGCGTATTTCGACGTGGTGTTCGAGGCGGCCGGCGTGCGCCGCGCGCTCGAACACGCCCTGAAGCGGGTGGAGAAGACCGGCGTGCTGGTGCAGGTCGGCGTCCACGATGCCGAGGCGGTGGTCGGCATCAACCCCTTCCAGGTCTATGAGCGCGAGATCCGCCTCATTGGCTCCAACTCGCTCGCCGACAAGTTCCCTGCTGCCGTGGACGTGATGAGCGACATCAGCGCCCGCGCCGCCGTGATGATCGGCGAGACCTTCCCCGTCTGGCAGTTCGCGCAAGCCGCCGAGGCGATGGCCGCCGGGCGCGGCATCAAGACTCAGCTCAATTTCCTCTGATCTTTAAACAGGAGACGACCGTGGCTAACCGCTATTCAACCAGCTACCGGATGAACCGCATCTTCCGCGAGGACCGCGCCGCTTTGGTGGTGCCGATCGACCATGGCCTGGTCTGGGGCCGGGTGCCGGCACTGGAAGCGCCGGTGGAGGTGATGCGTCGCTTCCTCCCGGAGGACATCACCGGCTTCATGGTCAGCACCGGCATCGTCAAGGCCAGCGAGGTCGATCTCGCCCGCGCGCCCGCCCTGTCGCGGATCCTTGCCATCGACGCCTTCTGGCCGACCTCGGCGCCGGAAACCGGCACGGGCTGCCTCGTCGCCAGCGTCGAGGACGCGGTGCGTATGGGCGTCGACTGCGTGAAGCTACTTCTGCCGTGGAATGTCGTCGACGAGGAGAAGGTCCGCTACTGCCAGCGCATTGGTACCGTGGTCTCCGAGGCCGCCAAATGGCACATGCCGGTCATGGTGGAACCGGTGTTCCTCAACACGCCGCGCTCGCCCGAAATCATCGAGAAGGAGCTGGAAGTGGCGCGCGTCGGCTATGATCTGGGCGCCGACATCATCAAGATCACCTTCCCCGGCCCGGACGCCACCGCGAAGCTGTGCGCCGAGCTGGACATTCCCGTGGTTGTGGCCGGTGGCCCGCTTTCCGGCGACAGTGCCTCGACGCTGCGCGACGTGAAGGACGCCATCGAGGCCGGCGCGCAGGGCGTGGTGGTCGGCCGCAAGGTGTGGCAGCGTCCCCCCGAAGAGGCCGCGCAGGTGATCGCCGAGATGGCGCGCATCACCCGCACCAGCTTCTCCCGGCGCTGGTGAACCAGGCGATGCCGGCCGCCGGTCGAGGAGACCCGCCATGACGGGACATGTGTGCGGCATCGATATCGGCACCACCAATCTCAAGGTGGTGCTGATGGACCAGAACGGCGCCTGCCTGTGGAGCCGTGCGATCCCGACGCCGCGCCTCGATTTTCGCGGCGGGCCCGCCACCGATGCCGAGCTTCTGCTCGACGCGGTGGAGGCGCTGGTTATCGAGGGCTGGCGGGCCGCGGGCGGCGGGCAGGCGCTGCGCGCCCTCGCCGCCACCGGCATTGGCGAGGACGGCATCGGGCTGGACGCGCATCTGCGCCCCACCGGCCCGGCGCTGCCCTGGTTCGACGCCCGGGCCAGCCGGGAGGCTGCGGAACTGGCGCGCCATCCCGCCGCCGATGGCCGGATCGGTCTTGCCATCGGCCCGGACCGGACACTGGCGAAATGGCTCTGGCTGCGCCGGAACGCACCGGAAATGCTGAGCCGGGCCACAAGCTGGGCGGCCCTGACCGACTATCCCGCCATAAGCTGGTGCGGGGTGCCGTTCATGAGCAGCACGCTGGCGGCGCGCACTGCCGCCTATGACGTGTTTGCCCGCGCATGGATCGAGGAGTTGCTGGCGGCAGCCGGCGCCCCGCCGCTGCCGCCGCTGCGCGACGCTGGCACCGTCATCGGCACCGTGACGGGCGGCGCTCTGCGCAGCAGTGGCGCGGCCAATGCACAAACGCTGGTCGTGGCGGGCGGCCACGATCACCCGGTGGCCGCCGCTGCCATTCGGCGCGGTGTTCCCAGCGCCCGGATCGACTCACTGGGCACGGCCAATGTGGTCTATGGCGAGACGGAACGGATGCCGGCACCGGGGCTGCATCCGCCTCTCGCCCTCTCCGTACCCGTGGCGGCGGGGGCCGGCCTCGCCTGCCTGGGCGTGTTCGAGCTGGCCGCCCATCTGGCGCCAGACGCGCTTTCGCGTGCCGCGCTGACATCCGCCCTCGCGGCGGCCCGCCTGCCGGGGCCGCCACGGACCGGCGACCGGGTGCGCCACCGGCTGGAGGAGGCGAGCCTTGCCGCGCGGCAGATGTTCCGTGCGATGGAGGCACTCGGCGTCCCGGCTGGGCCGATCTACGCCACGGGCGGCTGGTCGCGCTCCCGGGCGTTCATGGAACTGCGGGCCAGCGTGCTCGGCTGCCGTCTTCACGTGGTCGATGAGCCTGAACTGACCGCCATCGGTGCCGCGCTGCTGGCCGCCGACGGCGCCGGGCTGCCGGTCGATTTCGACGCGCGCACCCGCCTCACCACCGTCGATCCGCTTCCCGATTGGGCCGATGCCTATGAGGCCTGGTCGCAGGCCATGCCGACCCGTGCCCCCGCCTTTTCACGCCAAGTGACGATACCTTCATGAAAAAGCTGATCAACGATTCCCGCACCGTCGTTCCCGAAATGCTGAGGGGCGCGGTTGCCCTGTCCCCCAACCAGGCGCTGCTCGCCACGGAGAACGTGGTGGTTCGCCATCCGCTGCCGGCGCCGCCCGCCCGCCCAGTGGCCGTGCTGTCGGGAGGCGGCAGTGGACACGAGCCCGCCCATGCCGGCTATGTCGGTGATGGCATGCTCACCGCCGCCGTGGCCGGGGATGTCTTCACGTCCCCCAGCACGGACGCCGTGCTGGCCGCGATCGAGGCGGTCGTCGGCCCCGCCGGCGCCCTGCTCATCGTAAAGAACTATACGGGCGATCGGCTGAATTTCGGCCTCGCGGCCGAGATGGCGCGTAGCGCGGGCACGCCTATGGAGGTCGTGGTGGTGGCGGACGACGTCGCGCTGCGCGACACCGTTGCCAAGGCCCGCCGGCGTGGCATTGCCGGCACCGTGCTGGTTCACAAGATTGCCGGCGCGGCCGCGCAGCGCGGACTGCCGCTGGCGGCCGTCGCCAGCCTTGCCCGCGCCGCGTCGGATGAACTCGGCTCCATGGGCATTGCCCTCGAACCCTGCATCGTGCCGGCAGCCGGCAAGGCGGGCTTCGCGCTGGGCGCCGACGAGATCGAGCTGGGGCTCGGCATTCATGGGGAGGCCGGGGTGCGTCGCGGCCCGATGCAGCCGGTGGACGCTTTGGTGAGCACCATGCTCTCCGCCATTATCGACGATCTCGGCCTTGCCGGCGGGGAGCGCTGCGTGCTGCTGGTCAATGGCCTCGGCGGGACCCCACCGATGGAGCTGGACATCGTGGCCGGCGCCGCGCTGGCACAGCTTCGCGCGCGCGGGCTGGAGGTCGAGCGAGCCTGGCGGGGCACGCTCCTCTCCGCGCTCGACATGCGCGGCTGCTCGCTCTCGCTGATGAAGGTGGACGATGCGCGGCTGGCCCTGCTCGACGCCCCGACCGCCGCTCCCGCCTGGCCGGGCTGCGGCCTGCTCAACTCTCTCCCGGCGGTGCCGGCCGCCCCGGCGCCCCGGATGGAAATGCCCGGCGGGCCGTTGACGGGGCAAATGCGCGCATTCCGCTCGGCGGTGCTCGCTGCGGCTGCCGCGCTGGAGGCGGCCGAACAACAGTTGACCGAGCTCGACGCCCGCGCGGGTGATGGCGATCTCGGTGCCAGCCTTGCCCGTGGTGCCGCCGCCGTTCGTGCATTGCCCGATGCCGCCTGGCATGGCCCGGCGGAGGCACTCGCCGCCATCGGCAATGCCTTCCGCAAGGCGATCGGGGGCAGTTCCGGCCCATTCTACGCAACCGGGCTGCTGCGTGCCGCCCGTCGGCTGGGCGCCGGCACGGCCGGCCCGATCGACGCGGCGGAAGCCTTTGCCGCCGGCGTGGCGGCGGTCGCCGAGCTTGGTGGCGGCAGCGAAGGCGACCGCACCATGCTCGACGCGTTGTTTCCCGCCGCCCGTGCTCTCACGGATGGCGCTGCGGCGGGGGGCTCCTTCGCCGAGGCTCTCGCCGCCGCCGCCCGTGCCGCCGAGCAGGGAGCCGCCGCCACAGCGCAGATGACGCCGAAGCTCGGACGGGCCAGCTATCTCGGACAGCGGGCCCTCGGCATTGAGGATGGCGGCGCGGTCGCGGTCGCGCTCTGGCTGCGCGCCCTGGCAGACGTCACCGCTGAATAGGACCGCTCGCGCGGCAGAGCATCGACAGGAGAAATCTCATGACCCTTTTCGACCTTACCGGGCAGATTGCCTTTGTCACCGGCGCGGGCAGCGGCATTGGCCGCTCGATTGCCATTGGCCTTGCCGAGGCGGGGGCGGATGTCGCCTGCTTTGGCCGCCGGCACAAGCGGGCGGCCCTGGAGGAGACGGCCCATGCCATCGTGGCGAAGGGGCGGCGGGCCCTGGTGACGGAAGGCGACGTGACCGGCAAGGCCGAGCTGGACGCCGCCATCGCCCGGGTGGAGCGCGAGCTCGGCCCGCTCGACATTGCCGTCAACAATGCCGGCGTCGCCAATGCCGAACCGGCCGAGACGCTGTCGCTGGACCAATGGAATGCGCTTTACGCGGTCAACGCCACAGGCGTCTTCCTGTCCTGCCAGGCGGAGGGGGCGGTGATGCTGCCACGGCGGCGCGGCACGATCATCAACATCGCGTCGATTTCCGGCACCATCGTCAATCGCGGCATCACCCAGGTGCACTATAATTCGTCAAAAGCCGCGGTGATCCAGCTGTCCAAGAGCCTCGCCATGGAGTGGTCGGACAGGGGGATCCGGGTCAACGTCATCAGTCCTGGCTACACCTTCACACCCATGAACGACCGCAGCGAGGTTGCCGACCATCTGGAAGTCTTCCGCCGCGACACGCCGATGCAGCGCATCGCCAGTTCGGACGAGATGATCGGGCCGGCCGTGTTCCTCGCGTCGAAGGCGTCGTCCTTCGTCACCGGGATTGATCTCATCGTCGATGGCGGCTTCGTCTGCTGGTAGTGTCTGGCCAGTGGCACCGGTTGGTCACCCGACCCCGTGCGACATCCCGGGGCTGTTTTTGTCGTCGGTGAGGATCACCGGCAGCAAGGCTGGACTTTCAGCTGACCCTGAATGTGCTCTCGGCGATCCCTACGAAACCCGTTTGCACGGCGAAGAGCGAGCCGGAAAGCGATGCTGCGTCCAATTGGGGGCCTGTAAGATCCAGCCGCGCGCTGGTCGCGAAGAGAACGGCCAGATCTTGCCCGCCAAAGGCCACGCTGGTGACACGCGGCACCGGCAACGGCATCACGAGCACCCGTTCACCCTCCGACGAAAAGCGGGTCACTCGCCAACCATCCCAGTGCGCGACCCAGACTCCTCCGTCGGCGTCGACAGTCAGGCCGTCGGGATATCCCTCGTCGATCGCCATCTCCGCGAAAACGCGACGGTTGCAGACAGCCATGACATCGGGAGCCAGGTCATAGGCGAGGATCCGCCGTCCAAGACTGTCGCTGAGATAGAGCACCTTTCCGTCCGGCGAGAAGGCCGGTCCATTCACCACCGTGAAGCCGGTATCCGCCAGCACGGGAGGCGATCCCGGCGCCCAACACCACAGCGCCCCTCTCGGATCGCGCTCGGCGAGATCGCTCGTGCCGATCCACAGGCGTCCCCACCGGTCGACCTTGGCATCGTTGTAGCCGATGCCGCCGCGACGCGCTTCGGGATGGCAGAGCGGTTCCATCCTGTCGCCCTCCCAGTCGTACAGCCACAGGCCGTCCGACGCGCTGAGGACGAGGCGGCCGGAACCTTGCCCGGCAATGATGGCGCCCAGCGGCGGCGGACGATCGAGCCGACGGGTGTCGACCCTGCCCTCGCCGTCCATGCGGTGCAGGCCGGCGGCGGCCAGGTCGAGCCAGTAGAGGTGGCCATCCACGGGATGCCAGAGCGGAGATTCGCCCAGCATGTCCCCGGTTTGAGCGGCGACGCGAAAGGTCGGGCGCGATGAGATCGATCCGCTGGTCATCGCCCGCCCCTCCCCTTTTGCCTCAGCATGCCGCATCCATCGCCGGCACACCGTCAGGGCCGGGATTATGTCCCGCGCGTGAGCGAAACAGCGTCCGGCCGCGGACAGAAATTTCCACGTCGACCCGGTAGCGATCCAGGGCAGCGGGGGCGATCTCGATCCCCAGACCCGGCGCCTCGGGCGCCGCGATCTCGCCATTGCCGTCGCGCTTGATGTGGTTGGCGGTCAACTCCACCGCGAGCGGCTGCAGCGCAACCGGAAACTCGCAGATGGTGGCCTCCTCCACGCCGGCGAAGGGCTGCAGCGAGGCGCTCAGCGCGAGGTTGGAGGTGAAGGTGTGGTTGACATAGGTGACGCCCCGGGCGCGCGCATGGTCGGCCACGCGCTTGGCCGGGCCGATGCCGCCGATGCGCCCGCAATCGATCTGCACGAAGCCGACATTGCCGTAATCGATGAGGTTGCGGGCCATGTGGAAATTGTGGGCCCCCTCCCCGCCCGCCATCTTCACCGTGCTGCGCGCGGCCAGCGCGGCGTATTCGGCATAGGCGCTGGCGGCGAAGGGCTCCTCCAGCCAGGTGGCGCGGGCGGCTTCCAGTGCCGGAATCCGTGCCGCCGCCCGTTCGACATCCTCGCCAAAAACCTGGCCGACATCGACGAGGAGAAGGCCGTCCGGGCCGAGCCCCTCGCGGGCGGCGACGAAATGATCCACATCCACGCCGAGCGCGCCGCGCCCGATCGGCCCCCAGCCGAATTTCACCGCGCGGAAGCCCTCAGTGCGGGACCGCCGGCCGCGCTCCAGCGTCTCCTGCGGCGTGTCGCCGAACAGTTGGGAGGCATAGGGCGTCTTGGAATATGAGCGCTCATAGCCGAGCAGCTTCCACACCGGCTCGCCCCACACCTTGCCGAGCAGGTCCCACAGCGCCATTTCGATGCCGGACCAGGTATGGGCGGCCTGCAGCAGGTCCATGCTGTCATAGTCGACCTGCGCGGCGATGCGCGCGATGTCCTGCGGCCCGTCGAGCCGCTGGCCGAGCACCGCGCTCCCTACCGGCTGGCAGGCGCCGTGCGACATCGGGCAGACGAAGGCGGCGATGGACGGCAGCGGCGCCGCCTCGCACTCGCCCCAGCCGACATGACCGCCGGCGGTGACGCGCACGACAAGCGCATCCTGGCTGCCATCGGCCGCCGTGGTGATCTCGGGCATCGCCAGATAGAAGAAATCGACCGTCTCGATCTTCATGGGGAAGCGTCTTCTCTTGAAAGCGGGAGGGTCCGGCGGGCGCGTCAGGCGCGCTCGCCGGCGCGTTGCAGCATGCCGATGGCGAAGGTGATGACGGCGGTGAACAGGAGGATCAGCGTCGCCAGGGCGTTGATCTCGGGCACGAAGCCGACGCGCATCATCGCCCACAGGCGGATGGGCAGCGTGGTCTGCGAGCCCGCGACGAAGAGAGTGATCAGCGTCTCGTCGAAGGAGATGGCAAAGGCCAGAAGCACACCGGAAATCAGCGCCGGGCGCATCTGCGGCAGGATCACGTAGCGCAGCGTCTGCACCCGCGAGGCGCCGAGATCGAGCGAGGCCTCGGTCAGGCTGCTCCCCAGCAATTGCAGGCGCACCAACACCGTGCGGTACACCACCGGCACGATGAAGACGATGTGGGCGATGATGATGGTGACCAGCCCCCGGCCGAGATCGATCTCGCGAAAGGCGATCAGCAGCGACAGGCCGGTGATGATCGGCGGCAGCAGGAAGGGCAGGAACACCATGGTCTGCATGGCGAGCCCGAGGCCGCGCCGCGCCGAGACGAAGTAGAAGGCGAACATCAGCGCCAAACCCAGCGCGGCGATGCTTGCCACCGCCGCCACGACTAGCGAGGTGGCGAGCGCGGCGAGAATCTCGCCATTGGCGAGCAGCGCGGCATAGGGATCGAGCGAGAACGGCGCGAAGCCCAGCGCGCCGCGCACCCGCACGACCTGGAAGAAGGAGATCGCCGCGGTCGCCAGCAGCGGCGCATAGAGCGCGACGAGGCCGACCCCGGCAATGAGGCCGAGAAGCGCGTCGATCAGCGGTGCCTTGTGCCTCATCGCACATGCTCCCGCCGGAGAAGGAGGCCGGCCAGCGCCACCGCCAGCAGGGTCGTCGCCAGCAGGATGACGGCCAGCGCCGAGCCGAGCGGCCAGTTGAGCGCGAGGCCGAACTGGCTGAACACGATGCGCCCGAAGGTGAAGCCCTGGATGCCGCCCACCATTTGCGGCGTCACGAAATCGCCGAAGGTGAGGATGAAGGTGAACACCGCTCCCGCCGCCATGCCCGGCCGGCCGAGCGGCAGCACCACGTCGCGCAACATCTGCCCCGGCGTGGCGCCGAGATCGGCGGCAGCCGCCAGATAATTCGCCGGGATGCGGTCCAGCGCCAGATAGATCGGCAGGATCGCATAGGGCAGGTACAGCACCGCCAGCGCGATGAAGATGGCGGTGCGGGAAAACAGCAGCGCCTCGATCGGCTGGTCGATCAGCCCGAGCGCCATCATCGCCTCGTTCAGCAGCCCGCGCTGGCCGAGGATGGAGCGGATCGAATAGATCTTGATGATGTAGCTCATGAACAGCGGCAGCATGAAGCTCATCAGGATCAGGAACCGCACGCGCGGGGTGCGGCGGAAGATGAACAGGGCGATCGCGGTGGCGAGCGCCAGATTGACCGCCGTCACCTGCAAGGAGAGGGCGATGGTCTGGAGATAGACCGCGAGGTAGCTACCTTCGGTGAAGAAGGCGCGGTAGTTCGCCAGCGTCGGAATGAGCAGGATCTGCCCCTCCTCCAGCGTCCAGAAGCTGACCGCCACGAAGGACAGGATCGGCACCACCACGAAGAGCAGCGGCAGGCCCAGATTGAGCGCATGAACGAGGCCGGCCCGCAGCAGGTCCGGCCACGGGCGGGCAGTGGCGGTTTCCATCGCGCCCTCCCTCACAATGCGGCCGGTGCGGGACCGGCCCGCAGCAGCGCGGCATCACCGGCCGACCAGCTGAGCCCCACGCGCTGGCCCGCAACGAGGCCAGCTGCCGAGCCGTCCGCGAGGCGGCGCACCTTGAGCAGGGCTCCCGGCAGCGCGGCATGCCGCAGCTCGATCATCACATTGGCGCCGAGGAAGCGCACATCCGCCACGTCCGCCGTCAGGCCCTCACCGGGCATGGGCGCGGCGTCGAGCCGGACATGCTCGGGCCGCACCGCCACCAGCACGGCGCTGCCGGTGGGCGGCGCCGGCCCGTCCACCGTCGCGGCGAGGCGTCCGGCCGGGGTGTCGACGGCGCAGAGCGGGCCGTCGACGGCGGCGAGCGTGCCGGCGATCAGGTTGTTCTCGCCGAGGAAGGCCGCGGTGAAAGGTGTGTGCGGCCGGCGATAGAGCTGCTCGGGCGCGCCTTCCTGCTCGATACGGCCGCCATTGACCACGATGATGCGGTCGGACAGCGCGATCGCCTCCTCCTGGTCGTGGGTAATGAAGACGAAGGCGATGCCGAGCCGGCGCTGCAGCGATTTGAGAAAGCGCTGCATCTGCGCGCGCAGCTCGACATCGAGCGCCGACAGCGGTTCGTCGAGCAGGATGAGGCGCGGCTCGCAGATGATGGCGCGGGCGAGCGCCACGCGCTGGCGCTGGCCGCCGGAGAGCTGGGCGGGGTAGCGCCCGCCAAAGGCGGCGAGCCCCACCGTCTCCATCACCTCGGCGACGCGGGTCGCGATCTCCGCCCGGGGGCGGCCGCGCACTTTCAGCCCGTAGCCGACATTCTCCGCCACCGTCATGTGATGGAACAGCGCGTAGTCCTGGAAGACGGTGTTGAAGGGGCGGCGGTTGATCGGCACGGCGGCGAGGTCGCGCCCCTCGAACATCAGCCGTCCGCCGTCAATGCTCTCAAAACCACCGATGATGCGCAGGATCGTGGTCTTGCCCGAGCCGGAAGGGCCGAGAATGGTGAGGAACTCATTGCCGGCGACGGTGATGTCGATGCCTTCGAGCACCCGCACCGCACCGTAGCGCTTCGAGATGTTTTCGAGATGGAGGAGAGGCTGCACGCGCGTGGTCCCGCAATCCGGCCGGGGGAAGCGGCGCGAGGCCGCCGCCCGGGGTAGCCGCCGGCCCACGCGGGGCCGGCGTAGCGAAGATGCGGCTACTCCGCCGCCTTGACCTCGTTCCAGATCGCCTGGCGACGGGTGTAGTCCTCCGGGTTCTGCGCCCAGATCAGCCGGCCGGCATAGTCCATGCCCTGGGCCACATCGGTGGTGGAGCCGTAGCCGAACTTCTTGGCCATGTCGGCGCCGATCTTCTTCTGCAGCACGAAGTTCATCCAGGCATAGGCGGCATCGGGGTTGGGCGTGCCGGCGCTGACGGACAGGTTGTCGAGCCAGCCGACCGCGCCCTCCTTCGGGATGGTGTAGCCGACATCGAAGCCCTTCTTCTGCAGGTTGACGGCGGCGAGTTCGCCCATGGAGAACATCAGCACCACGTCGTTCTCGGACCAGATGGTGGTGCCCTCGTCGAAGCCGGCGAAATAGGTGAGCAGGTTGCGCTTCAGGGCGATCAGCTTGTCCTTCACCTGGGCGAACTGCGCGTCGGTGAGATGGAAAGGGTCCTTTATGCCCAGCACGATGGCGCCGAAATTGATGGCGTTGTTGGCGTCGTCGAGCGAGATGACCTTGCCCTTATAGGTGGGATCCCACAGCACCTCCCAGCTCTCGGGCGTGGTGGGGAAGGTCTTCTTGTCATAGACCATGCCGAGCGATCCCCACGCCCACGGCACCCCATAGATGGCGCCGTCGAGAGTGGCATTCGACATGTCCTTGAATTCGGGAAGGAGATTGCCGGCGCTGGTGAGCTTGGCGGTATCGATCGGGGCGATGAGCTTCTGGTCGGCATAGGCCTTCAGGCTGGCCGTATCGATGGTGACGACGTCGTAATCCTTGCCGTTCGACGCCTTCATCTTGGCGATCTGCTCGTCGACGCCGCCGACATAGGTCACCTTCACGGTGATGCCGGTCTGCTTCTCGAACTCCTCCACCCAGGACGGGTCGGCATAGCCCTCATAGGCGAGCAGGCGCACCTCGCCCTTCGGGCCGGCGATGGCCGCCGGACTGAGAAGAGTGAGCGCCGTGAGCGACGCGACCAAGGCCCTCGACATCAAATCCATCGTCCATTCTCCATCTGGCGCCTTTCGGGCTTGAGATAAAAAATCATATTTTATTTACAGGGTCAATTATCCCGGCGGCGGAAATGGCCGGACTCTGCGGTTCGCGCCGAAGCGGGGGCCGTCATGAGGTGGGTGGGTCGCATTTGACGCTGCCAAACGTCATATTTTATATTGCGCCTCCGCCTCGCACCGATGCTCAGGAAACCCACATGCCCAACGAGACAGCGGCCGCCCCTTCCGCCGCCCGCCGCCTGGAAGGCCGCGTCGCCGTCATTACCGGCGCGGCGAACGGCATCGGTCGTGGTATTGCCGAGCGCTTCGCCGTCGAGGGCGCGCAGGTGGTGGTGGCCGACATTGATGAAGCCGGCGCCCGACGCGTCGCGGCCGGACTGGGCGAGCCGGCGCTGGCCGTGCGGGTCGACATCGCCGATCCCAGCTCGGTGGCGGCGCTGGCCGAGGCTGTCGACGCGCGCTTTGGTCGCTGCGAGATCCTGGTCAACAATGCCGCGATCCTCGATTCCGCCGGCATCGACGCGATGAGCTTCGCGCATTACCGCTCGGTGCTCGACATCAACCAGGACGGTGCCGTCCGGGTGACGCTGGCCATGCTTCCCCTGATCCGCCGGGCGCGGGAAAGCCGGCGCATCCTCAACATCGTCTCGATCCAGGGCGTGCGCGGCACCCGCGATTCGCTGGCCTATGCCACCGCGAAGGGCGCGTTGGTCAATTTCACCCGCGCCCTCGCCTGCGATCTCGGTGCGGAAGCCATTGCCGTCAACGCCCTCGCCCCCGGCTTCATCGACACGCAGATGGCGCAATTGCCCGATGGCGGCGGCCATGAGCACGAGACCGAGTGGTTCCGCGACATCTATATCCGCCACGGCCGCATCCCGCTGCGGCGTCCCGGCGCGCCGGATGACATTGCCGGGCCGGCCTTCTTCCTGTGCTCGGATGATGCGCGCTATGTGACCGGGCAGGTCCTGCTTGTCGACGGCGGCGTCTCCGCGACGTTCTGAACGCCTTGCAGCGACCGCGCCGCGAGACGGTAGCGGATCACGACCGGCTGCTCCGGCGTGACGGCGAGACTGGTCATCGTGCCGGCGGCGGCGATCGGGTTGTCCGCCAGCGACACCGGCTCGGCGAAATCGAAGCAGGCGGCGATCGGCTCAATGCCGAGCCCGCGATAGCGCCCGCTCCAGGGGGCATCCGTGAGGGCCCGATCGCTGATCCACAGCTGGCACGAGGGCAGAAGCGCGCGGTCCCAGTCGAGGCTCAGCACGGCGCCGCGGGCCGCGAAGACCGCCTCCACCGGTCCCTCCACCCCGCAGAGCTGCACGACATCCTCCATCGGCGCCGCCTTGGGCAGGCAGGAAAGATCGATGATCCCGCCCGCGCCTGCCGGCACCGCGGAAAGGCAGGAGAAATCGCGGCCGATGGCGGCGCGCATCGCCCCGCCCGGCACCGCTGCGGGATAGGTGAAGCCCCGGCGGAACCGCGCCTTGAGGTGCAGGCTCGCCTCCGGCACATCCAGCGACAGGATGGGGTGCAGGCCAAGCGGCAGGCGGGTCGGGCGGCGCACGTCGACGATCAGCTCAAGGTCGAGCGCGGGCGCCTCCGGCGACACCGTCAGCACACGGGTAAGCCGCCGCACGGCGTGGGCCGCCGGGTAGTCCAGGGTCAGGCGGAGCCGATCGGCGCGATGCTCCTCTACCGTCCAGACGGCATTGGCGGCGAGGCCGTGCGCGGGGTCGTTCCGACGTTCGAGAGCGAGAGGACGCCATGCCGGGGCGATGGCGTCGAGCGGCCCGCCGACACCAAAGGGCAGGCACACGAACTCCGCGCCGAGATGGCGCAGATGCGCCGGCAGCGCGCTCAGCGAAGGGGCGTCGGGCGACCAGTGCGGCCGGGCGAACGGCGCGAACGGCCCGTCCGGTAGGTCGAAGACAAGCTCGGCGAGCATCGCGCCCACCGGCAGCACGCGCAGGGCGCCCCGCGCCCAGTCGAGCGCGAGCGGTTCGCCGACATTGCCCCTCACTTCAACGCCGCGAGCAGCGAATCCTTGCCGTCGAGGATCACGTCGCGCATCGCCCGCGCCGCCGCTTCCCCCTCGCCGCCGGTGATCGCCTCGAACACCGTCCGGTGCTGGCCGATATCGTCCTCGATGCTCTTATCCGCCTTCAGCGCCTGCTGCTGGATGGAAAAGCTCAGATGCAGGAAGTCAGCGACCAGATGGGCGAAGCTGCCGAGCAGTACGTTGTGGCTCGCGGCGAACACCGCCATGTGGAAGGCGACGTCGGCATGGGCATAGACGGTGAGGTCGCCGCTGGCCGCCTCCATGGCGTGGAGAGCGGCGCGGATGCGGCGCAAATCCTCGATCGTCGCCCGGCCGGTGGCCAGCTGCGCCGCCGCCGGTTCGATCATCAACCGTAGTTCGATCAGGTCGCGCATCATGGTGTCGCGCAGCGCAGCGGTGCCGTCGCCCTCGCCGAAATGCCAGGCCAGCACATCGCTGTCGAACGTATTCCAGAGATCGCGCGGGCGCACCCGCGTGCCGACCTTCTGGCGCATCTCGATCAACCCCTTGGCCGCCAGCACCTTCAGCGCCTCGCGCAGCGAGGGGCGGCTCGCCGCGAATTCGGCCATCAGGTCCGGTTCGCGCGGCAGCAATTCGCCCGGCGCGAAGCGGCCGGAGACGATGGCGCGGCCAAGCTCGGTGATGACATGCCCCTGCACGCCGCTGATGCGGTAGCCCGACGGCCGCGCGGGACGACGCGCGCGCTCCTCTGTCCCGCCGCTGGCTTCCGCAGCCTCGGCGCGCGGGCGAGGCGTCGATGGGCGTTCCGTCACTGGCGCTCTCCGTGTTCTCTCGTGCCGGCCGATGGCGGCGCGCATCGGCCTTGCCTCATCATCGCACCCTTTGCGCGCCGCGACAGCCGCACCGTGCGGGGCAAGCGCGTTGCAGCAGCGGCCGCGACAACCACAGCGAACCAATTAAATCATATTTTTAAGCCGAACAACCGCACCTCCAGCGAATCAATCTGGACATCAGGCAGCGAAGAAGTAATATTTTTCGGTCACGTCGGCGCAGACCGGCCCTTCCAGACAGGAGAATGGCATGCTCAAGACAATCGTGGCGGCCCTGTTCGCGGCCGTCGTCAGCATCAGCGCGAGCGCAAGCGCGCAGGGATTCCAGTTCGAAGCGCCGCCGCTTTTCGACAATTGCGGCGATCCTTCGCTTGCGCTGGCGAAGAAGGACGGCGTCACCCTGGGCTTCTCGCCCTCGCCGCCCTATTCCTCGCTCGATCCGGCGACGAAGAAGGCGGGCGGGCTCGATATCGAACTGGTTGAAGCGGCGCTGAAATGGGCCGGCGTCACCACGTTCAAATATGAGGTGATGCCGTTCGGCCAGCTCATCCCGGCGCTGCTCGCCAAGCGCATCGACATCGTCGCCGCCAACATCCACGTCACCCCCGACCGGCTGAAGGCGGTGTCCTTCTCCGGCCCGGCCTGGTGGTACGGCCCGGCGATCGTCGTCGCCAAGGGCAACCCGGCCGGCATCACCGCGTTCGACGGGCTGAAGGGCAAGAAGGTGGGCGCCATCGCCGGATCCGCGGCGGATGAATATCTGCGCAAGATCGGCGTCGCCATCACCGCGTTCCAGACCGACGCCGAAGAGTTCGCGGCGATCTCCACCGGCCGCGTCGACGCCATTCTCGACGACGACGTGAAGATCATCGAGTTCATGAAGGCCAACGGCGCCGCGCCGATCGAGATCGTCGCCAATGTCGCGATCCCGGATGAGCTGATCTTCAAATATGGCTATGGCTATGCACGCTACGCGCTGCGAAAGGACGATTGCTCGCTGCGCGCCGCCTTCACCCAGGGCCTCGCCGAGGTGCGCGGCAACGGACAGGCCACCGCCATTCTGAAGACATATGGGCTGACGAACCGCAACCTGTTCTTCTTCCCGCTCTGACGGCCGCGACGCACGGAGCTTCAGGCGCGCGGGGCCGGCCCCCGCACGCCCCCTCCGGCTTCAGCGGCGGAGTGCGCCATGAATCTCTTCGATGTCTCGGTCGTCACCGAGTACGGCTCTGTGTTCCTGCAGGGCCTCGCCATGACGACGTTCCTGACCGTCGTCGTCATCCTGCTGGCGGGCGTGCTCGCCATACCGCTGGCGCTGGCCCGGCTGTCGACCACGCGCTGGATCCGCTGGCCGGCGGATTTCTATGTCGAGTTCATCCGCGCGACGCCGCTGATCCTGCAGCTGATCTACATCTATTACGTGCTGCCCAGCGCGGGAATCCGGCTGGAGCCGATGACGGCGGCGATTATCGGCCTCACGGTCAACTACTCCGCCTTCATGAGCGAGGTCTATCGCTCGGGCATCCAGGCGGTGCCGAGGAGCCAGTATGAGGCGGCGCAGAGCCTGGGGCTGAAGCCGGTCGTCGTGTTTGTGAAGATCGTCTTCCCGCAGGCGTTCCGCGTGGTGCTGCCGGCGCTCGGCAACTATCTCATCGCGCTGTTCAAGGATACCGCCCTCGCCTCCGTGGTGACCGTGCAGGAGCTGATGTTCTCCGGCCAGATCATCGCGGCGCGTAACTACCAGTATTTCACCGTCTACACCGTTACCGCCATCCTTTACTTCTCCGTCGGCTTTCCCGCCGCCCTTCTGGTCCGGCGGCTGGAGCGCTGGTCGCAGCGGGGCTGGGCGGCGCACGGGCGCAGGAACTGAGTTGCTGACATGACCGACATCGCACTACCCCGGCTCACCATCCGCTCCATCGCCGTCGCGCCGCTGTTTGGCGAAAGCCCGAAGGGCGGCTGGTCCGCCGAAATCAAGCCGGAGGATTCGGTGCACGCACTGATCGCCGTGCACACCGAAGAGGGGCTGACCGGCCATGGCAGCGTGTTCGCCGACGGGCGGCTGGTGCAGGCCGCCGTCGACGTGCTTGAACCACTCTGGCGCGGCGAGAACGCGCTGGAGCCCGAGCGTGTTACCGAGAAGCTCCATCAGAACACCTTCTGGATGGGACGCGGCGGCAGCCTCACCCACGCGATCAGCGGCATCGACATCGCGCTGTGGGATCTTCTGGGCAAGGCACTCGGCCAGCCGGTCGGGCGTCTGCTCGGCGGCATCTATCGCGACCGGGTCACGCCCTACTGCTCGCTGCTGATGGAAGAGCCCGAGCGCATGGCGGACGTCATCGGCCCGCACCGCGCGCGCGGCTTCAAGGCTTTCAAGATCGGCTGGGGGCCCTTCGGCCGGCGCGGCAGTGCCCGGCTCGACGAGGCGATCATACGGGCGGCGCGGGAGGCGGCGGGGCCCGACGCCCAGCTCTTCGTCGATGCCGGTGCGAGCGACGCCCATTGGCCGCAGGGGCTGAAATGGGCGCTCACCACCGCACAGATGCTGAAGGATTACGACGTCGGCTGGTTCGAGGAAGCGCTGCGCCCCGACGCGCTGGAGGATTTCCGCACGCTGCGCCGGGCGAGCCCGGTGCCGATCGCCGGTGGCGAGGTGCTCACGCGCCGGCAGAGCTTCCTGCCCTGGCTCGCCGGCGGCGCGCTCGACATCGTGCAGCCTGACGTCACCAAGGTCGGCGGCATCAGCGAGCAACGGCGCATCGCCTGGCTCGCCGACGAGTTCGGCGTGCGTTATGTCGGCCATGGCTGGAATACCGCGCTGGGCCTTGCCGCCGACCTCCAGCTCGCCGCCGCGCTGCCGCAGTGCGACCTGGTCGAGTTCATCGGCGGCAGCGCCTATGTCGACGGCATCGTCGCCGAGCCCTTCCGGCTGGACGCCGAGGGCCAGTTGCGCATCCCCGATCGTCCGGGGCTCGGCATCCGCCTCGATCCCGAGCCGCTGGCGCGCGTCACCCACGCGCCGCAGTCCCTATTTGCGCCCGCGTGAGAGGCGCCGCGAAAACCCACGGGCCGGCCGCGCCGCGACCCGCGAAAGAAATCAGGAGAAAACGCCAATGAAGCTCGTTCGCTATGGAGAATGCGGCCGGGAGAAGCCCGGCCTGGTGGACGCGTCGGGCGCGCTGCGCGACCTGTCCGCGTTCGCCTCCGACATCGCCGGCGAGACGTTGACCCCGGAAGGTCTCGCGCGCCTTCGCGCGCTGGACCCAGCGACACTTCCCGCCGTGGAAGGCGCCCCGCGCCTTGGCGCCTGCGTGGGTGGCGTTGGCAAGTTCATCTGCGTCGGCCTGAACTACAGCGACCACGCCGCCGAAGCCGGGATGCCGATTCCCGAGGAGCCGGTGCTGTTCATGAAGCCGACAAGCTGCATTGTCGGTGCCTATGACCCGGTCGAGATCCCCCGCGGCGCGCAGAAGACCGACTGGGAGGTGGAACTTGGCATCGTCATTGGCCGGACGGCGAAATACGTCTCGGTCGAGCAGGCGCTGGAGCATGTCGCGGGCTATTGCATCATCAACGACGTCTCCGAGCGCCATTTCCAGCTTGAGCGTGGCGGCCAGTGGGACAAGGGCAAGGGGTGCGACACCTTCGGGCCCATCGGCCCGTGGCTGGTGACCGCCGACGAGATCCCCGACCCGCATGCGCTGGACATGTGGCTGGAGGTCGATGGCACGCGCTACCAGAACGGCTCGACGCGCACGATGATCTTCAACGTGCCGACCCTCGTTTCCTATGTCAGCCATTTCATGAGCCTGCAGCCGGGCGACCTCATCTCCACCGGCACGCCGCCGGGCGTGGGCCTTGGCCAGAAGCCGCCAGTCTATCTCAAGGCCGGCCAGACGATGCGCCTCGCCATTTCCGGCCTCGGCGAGCAGCAGCAGACCACAGTCGCGGCGCAATGAAGGGAGACGCCATCATGAACAAGCTCGATCTCAACGGCCGCGTCGCCATCGTCACCGGGGGCGCGCGCGGTATCGGCTATGCCACCGCCGCGCGCATGCTGGCCTCCGGCGCCACCGTCGCGCTGTGGGACATCGACGCGGCGCGTCTGGACGAGGCCGCCGGCGCGCTGGCGGCCTCCGGCACCGTCTCCACCCATGTGGTGGAACTCACCGACGAGGCCTGCGTCACCGCCACCACCCAGGCCACCGCGCAGGCGCATGGCAAGATCGACATTCTCGTCAACAATGCCGGCATTACCGGCGGCAATGGCAGACTGTGGGAACTCGACACCGCGACCTGGCGGCGCGTCGTCGACGTCAATCTTGTCGGGCCGTTTCTCGCCTGCAAGGCGGTGGTGCCGCATCTGTTGAGGAATGGCTGGGGGCGGATCGTCAATGTCGCCTCCATCGCCGGCAAGGAGGGCAACGCCAACGCCTCGCACTATTCCGCGTCCAAGGCGGGGCTGATCGGGCTGACCAAGTCGCTCGGCAAGGAGCTGGCGACGAGCAATATCCTCGTCAACGCCATTACCCCCGCGGCGGCGAAGACCGAGATCTTCAGCCAGATGAAGCAGGAACATATCGACTTCATGCTGTCGAAGATCCCGATGAACCGGTTTCTTCAGGTCGAGGAGGTGGCGGCGCTGATCGGCTGGCTCAGCTCGGAGGATTGCGCCTTCACCACCGGCGCCGTGTTCGACATTTCCGGCGGCCGCGCCGTCTACTGACGACGGACAGAGCGAAGTGGATTCCGGTTCGCGTGAAGAAAATGCGCAAAGGCAAAACGGGAGCACGTTGGGTGAACAGGCTTTGACTGGGCGTGCTCTATGTGCAGTCCAAGGTGTCTGCGACCTTTGACAGCAGCCGCAGCTGGCTAAGATCAATCATGGGATTCAACAGGTCGTTGCTTAGGAAGCGACGCCCCGTCCATGACCAGAGCGTGGAGGACAGGTGCTCGGAGTGGCCAACCAGCGGCGGAAACACAGTGCAGCAGTGCAGGCCCAGCGTTTCAAGGTAGCGGTCGATGGTGTTCCTCCCCACGTCCTCTCCCGCAAGCTGATAGTCGGCCAGAGCCTGCAGTGCCTTTGGGCCGTAGATGCCGAACACCATGCCAATGACCGTGTCGATCTCGATGAGCAGGCCATCGCCGTGAGTCTGCACAGCCTTTATCCGTCCATGCGGGGAGAGGTCGGTTATCAGGCCCGAAAACAGGTCCCACTGGCGGGCGTTGGTATCCAGGAGCGCCAGAAGAGCCGAGAGCCGGACGTCGAAATCAGTGGGCAGCCGTGCGTCGTCTTCCCACACGATCAGCCGCTTGCGTTGGGCCTGCAGGGCGCGGCGAGCCAAATAGCGGTAGCTGAGGGCCGTGCCCTTCCAGCCATCCAAATGGCGCAGGCCAGGGAAGAGGATCGCGCCATGGCGCTGGCTCTCGCGTGCATGAGCGAATCGTTCCGGGGCTTCGGGCAGGCACAGCACGGTGGCTGGCGCATCGAGGCGGGTCTGGGCCGTGGCGGCCTCGAAGGCCGCGTCATCCAGCACGCCGACGCCATGAAGCGCGCGGGCCAACATGTGCGGCAGGCCCAGCGGCGAGCGGTCGGCCAGGGTTGGCTTAGTGGCGGTTCGCGGCGTCAATGGCACATGGAAGATCTGGTCCTGCGCGAGCCTTCTCACCTGAAGCTCGGCTATGCGCGGCAGCATCGCCTCGAAAACGGCCAGCGAGTCATCCAGGTGCGTATGCAGCGCGGTTGTCCCGCCATCGGCAAGTTCGCCGGGCTCGACCAGCCAGAGAATGCGCCGTTCGGGTGGCGGCAGCACCTCGAAGGCGCACGGGCTGAGGACCACATAGAGGTCCTCGGTGAACGCCGTGGGTATGGCCGTGAGCACTGTGCATCGCAAGGACATACCGTCGATGAGGTGCGCCACCGCGTGTGCCGCGTGGCGGAGGCGGTCCGGGGCAATCAGCGCCACCGTCCGCACGCGCGCCAGCTGGCCGGATGCGCGCAGCGCCCGCATGCGCACGCGATAATCCTGCGCATCGAACGGTTCGGTTGTCTGTGGCGCGACGGACGGTGACCCACCCCAGGCGTGCGGCAACAGGCGGCGGAGGTCGCGTGCCAGCCGGCGCAGCATCCGCCGGCTTTGCTTCTCCGGCGCGGCCCCCACTTTAGCGGCACTTCCCAGGCCGCTACCCCCGAGCCCGCCACCCCCGAGCCGGCTAGCCCAGAGGCCATTGCCTGCCAGACCAGTGCGTTCCGCATCGCGCCGTGCCGGCTCGTCCTGAAGACGGGATACCTCCATCCGCTGCTGCAGTGCCGTGCGGCACCGGGCTAGTTCGGCGGCCTGCCTGTCGATGTCGTTCCGCAGCCGGCCGAGCTGCGCCTCCTGGGACTGAAGGCGCTCCTGGAAGTGGCGCAGGGCGGCCCGCAGCGCATGGGTCGCCATCACGTTCCCACGATCGAAGGTGTCTGTTGGGGGGGCGGAGGGCGGCGATGTACCTTTCATGGCGCCACGCTGGCGGCTTCCAGCAGCGCCTGCGGCAGACCGTCGGACGGGACCGGCCGGTATGTCCGGGCTTTGGCGCGCAGCTGCACGAGATAGGTGTCGTCCAGGCACAGACGGCTGATCTCGTTGCGCCAGGCGGGCAGATCGCCCGGATCGAGCGCGGGCATCAGCCCGGCCGAGGCTTCGACAAGGGCCGGGTGGTCCGAGACAACCACGGGTGTGCCGGCGGCCAGGCTCTCCGCCACTGGCAGTCCGAAGCCCTCGTTGAACGAGGGGAAGACCGAGAAGCGCGCATGGCGGTACAGCCAGTGGAGCTGCTCGTCGCGCAGGGCGGCGGCCACCTGCACGTGCGGCGCCAGCCGCCAGTTTCTCTCCACCGCCAGCCGCACGGCGTCGACGCCCCAGCCCCAGCGGCCGGCCAGCACCAGCACCGGCAGGCGTTCCGCCGGAAGCTGCTGCCGCAACTGCTCCCACAGGTTCAGCAGAAGGATGTGGTTCTTGCGGATTTCGATCGTCGAGCAATAGACGACAAAGGGCCGGTCCGGCGGCAAGCCCGTGGGTGGACTGCCCGGCAGTGCGCGCGCCGTGTCGAGGCCCGCCGGCGACGCCACGCGCAGGGGTGGCACGGCGTGGCCCTCTTCGGCCAGCGCCCGCTGCACCTGCCGCGCCGTGTGCCGCGAGACAGCCACCAGTTGGTCCGCCTCGGCGATGACGCCGCGCATGTCGGCCGTATAGCTGCGCGGATCGCGGCCAGCGGTCCACTGGGGGCTCTCCCAGACCATCAGGTCGTGCACAGCCAAAACCACGCGCACCCCTTGGGCGCGAAGTGCCTTGAAGACAGGCGGCTTCAGATAGTCCCACGGGTTGGAGACGCTCAGCAGAACGTCGCCCGGATTTGGCGCCAACGGCGGGGCTTCCATCGACAGCACCTGCATGCGGGCCTTCGCACGGCGCTGCACCCGACGGACCACGCCGCGCGGAACCAGACGGCGCAGACTGGAGCCAACACATTGCAGGGCGCCGAGCGCGCGCGCCGTGTTCCCTATAGGCTGCGGCAGGCGCGGCGGCGGCCGCGGGCTGTTCGCCAGTTCGGCATCGGCCATCCTGCCCATGCCGTCAGGCGCGTTGGCCAGGAATTCCAGCTCCTGCCCGGTGAGGCGGCGATAGCCCCCCTCTTCCGGACTGCGCCGAACCAGCTGAAAAGGTGTGGGCTGCGCCGCGAGCCGTTCGGCGGTCTGCTGTTCCACCCGCGACATGCCCACCGGCGAATGCCATCCCTTTTCCAGCGCAAGCGACACGTCGAACAGGACGGCCGGACCGGGCTGGCCCGCACCGGCTGGCGGGGCAAGGAGGCGCGGGCACCAGCGGCCGTCCAGCACGGCCGCCAACTGGGCCACTATGCGAGGCGCGGCGAATTCGCGCTCGGCCCGTTCGCGGCCGCTGCGCCCGAGCCGGTCGGCCAGGGCGGGATCGCGGTGCAGCCGCTCAATGGCATCGGCCAGTCCCTGCACGTCGCCCTCGTCGACCAGCAGGCCGTCGACCTCGTGCCGGATCAATTGCGCCGGCGCTCCGCAGGCAAAGGCGATGACCGGCCGCTGATGAGCCCAGGCCTCGATGATCGTGCGGCCGAAGGTCTCCGGCCCCCCTTCAGCGGAGATGGAGGTAACGAGCACGGCCCGCGCCTGTCGCAGCAGCGCCGAGGGGTCGGGCACGTGGTGGTGCAGGCTCAGCGTGCCCCCGGTGCCTGCCGCCGCCATCTGGGCCTGCAGCTCGGCATGTAATTCGGGGATGGGCCGATGGCCCACGGACGCGATGCGCAGGCCAGCGCAGCGCGCCCTCAGCAGGGCTGCGGCCTGCACCAGCGACGCATGGCCCTTGAATCGGTTCACCGTGGCGAGGTGCAGGAAGGGCGCCTCGTCGGCCAGGTCCCGGGAGGGCGCCGCCGGAACGTCGACCGGGTTGGGGATCACCAGTGCCCGCATCGGGCCGTGCGGCCAGACGTGCTCGGCGAGGTAGTCCGGCTTCTCCAGCACCGACCGGTCGGGCACCAGTAGCATGGCCCGGGGCACCTGCGGCAGCAACTGCTTGTGGTCGAACCACTGGAAGTCGTGCGCGGCCACGCAGGCGATCGCGTCCAGCCCCGGCAGCCAGCCCGCCGCCCGCGCCAGGATGCGCAGGGAATCCTGCGTATTGGTCAGGATGGACGAAGGCCGAAGCGCCAGGACGCGCCGTACAAGCAGCCGCGCCGCGCGCGCGACGAAGTTCGCGCGTGTGGCATCCACCGTCTGGATGTCCAGCCGGGGGTGCGCCATCTGCCGAAGCCGCTCCAGGTGCAGCGCGTTGCAGGCGAAGACCGTGACCCGCCGTTCGGCGAGCAGCAGGGGCAGCAGGATTTCGACATTGCGCTCGGCGCCGCCATAGCCGGTGGCGACTGAGAGGATCAGCAGCGGCGGGCGGGCCGCAGGGGTGGCGGAATCGTGCAAGGGGTTTTCCTGCTTCATCCAGGAGCGAGGTTGGGTGAGGGCGTGTCGTCAGCCGGGGCGAGGCAGTATTGCGCCCGCAGCAGGCGTTCACCCTCATCGGCGATGCGGGCGGCCAGCGCCGCATCCGTCAGCAGCGCCGCGCAATGGAGCGCGAAGAGCCCGGCGCGATCGGCCACGAGCACATGCCGCCCGGGCTCGACCTGCAGCCCTCGGACAGCATGCGAGGTGCCCACCAATGGGCGTGCATAGTGCCAGGCTTCTAGCACCTTCAGCTTGGTGCCACCGCCGCCGCGCACCGGCGCAATGACCGCCGTGGCCTGGGCGTAAAGGGGACGCAGGTCGGCGGGCTCGTGCGCATAGGTGATGCCATGGGCGGCCAAGCGCCGCCTTAGCGAGGCATCCGCCCGGCCTGCGACGATGACCTGCACGTCCGGCACCAGCCGGCGAAGGAGCGGCAGCACGGAACGGGTGAACCAGAGCACGGCATCCTCATTGGGCGGATAGAACAGCGCGCCCACGAAGAGCAGGGTGCGCCCGCCTGCCGGGGGCGGTGGCAGGGCGGGCATCGCGTCGGCAACGACAAGGTTGGGGCTGGTGCGCACCTCGCCCATGCCCGGGAGGCGGGCGAGACGGGTGGCATCCTGCGCGGCGGAGAGGTGAATGGTGCGGTAGCTTGGCAGTAACAGCCGCTCGAGCCGGGCGTAGCGCCGCGATTGCACGAGGCGCGCCGCCGCCGTGCGCCAGCGCCCGCGACGCAGCGCCAGGCCGGCCAGACTGCGCCGCGTGGCCGATTCCCAGTCATCGCAGTCCATCTCGGCCACAGCTCGCCATGCGGGCGGCAGATGCGAAGCAAAGTCGTGCAGATAGAAGCGAAACACGAGGACGCGCGCCGGCACCGAACCGGACAAGGCGCCCAGCGCCGCGGCCGCCGCCGCATCCGGCTCGAACCAGTCCGCCAGGCGACGGCGCTTCAGGGCGGGGCCGGTGCTGTGCACCACATGCAGCGCGCCCGGCAGCGGGGTCCGAGCGACAGGCGCTTCGGCGCCGCGCGTCACCAGCACGATGTCGAGGTCATGCGTCGCCGCCAGTTCGCAAGCCCAGCGCCAGCCCCGCCGCATCAGACCCACGCCATCGGGGGAGGGCAGCACATGGGTCAGCAGGACAGCCCGGCTGCGCGATTTGTGCGTCCCACTCACGAGGCCCTCCGCCGGAATGGCCTGCGCAGCCAGTGGGCCAGGGCTGAAGGGGCCAGCCCGGCCGGCAGGTGCGGGCGTGCCTGGCGGGCATAGGTGGTACGCGCATGCGCCACATAGGCGGGTGTCAGACGGCGATGGTTGAAATCGGACAGGTCGCGCCGCTCCACGTCCCACCAGAGATGGGCCCAGAGGTGCAGGCTCGTGGCCTCCTGTGGCAGCACGCGGTCCTGCTCGAAAAGGCCGGCAATGCCCTCCCGCGTCCAGTCGAGCGCGAAGAAGCGATTCTCGGGCTCCACGCGGATCCAGTGCGGAAATTCGCGGCTGAGCCGATAGGGCAGGAAGGTGGAATGGTTGCTCCAGCTGCCATCGAAGGCGCCGGGCATGCGCTCGATCCAGGTTCGGATAAAGGGCGCGCCGGGCTCGGCCATGATCAGCGCATTGCAAAGCGAGCCCTGGGGTGAGGAGGTAGCCCCGACGTCTACACGCTCATGGCCCATGACGCAGGATTCGCCGAACAGGGCAGCGGGCGGCGGCGCCACGAACAGCGTGTCCATATCCGCATAGACGCCGCCCTGCTCATGCAGAACGCGCAGGCGGATGAAGTCGGACAGATGGGCGTAGGCGAAACGCCTGATGGAATCGTCCTGGTAGTTCAGCTCGACACGCCGTTCATCCGCGGGGATCGTTTGCACCTCGATGCGCGGATAGATCCGGTCCCATAGCGGTCCATAGGGCTGGTTGTGCAGATGCACGACCACGCGATCGGGCCGATTGACCTCGAGGCAGGAGGCCAGGCAGAGGTAATGCATCAGGTGAAAGGGCTCCGTCTGCGGCCGCAGACCAAACACGAAGTGGTAGATGTTGGGGATGCGCTGCGAGCCCTGCACGGCCCCGGAAAGCGAGGAGCTGGCTGTCACGTTGATCGGAAAAGCTCTGCAGAGCCCCCCGCATGGCGTAAGGCGATGAGTCGATGTTCGGCGTTTGAAAACATCAATGATGTGCCGCTGATTTCGGTCTGCCTGGGCGCTCTTGTCGGCCCCTTGGCGTTTCCCAGACGTCACCTGAAGCGTCCCAGGTTCTGGCCCCGTCCTAGGTGGGACCCCCTCCGTCCGTCAAGATCGCGCGTGCTGAAGACAGACGTTTAACCCCCTTCTCACCGGAAAAAGTGCCGTTCACGGCTTCTCTCCAAGGTTCTCTCTTGAAACATTTCACATTCTTACTGGCATATGCCTTGATCCAGCCCGCCGGGTGACGATCGATATGCATCGAAAATGAAACTTAAAATCGAAGTTCTTTAAGTTCATCGCATTAATTTTCACCATTCATGATTGCACCCGCCTGAGCTTCGTCTTGCTGACAAAGAGGGGGAATGAAAGCGGCACCCCCTCTTTGCTCTTGAAGCCCTCCGGCTCGTGGGGTGTAACCAACGCCGGCCGCCTGCCAAGCGCTGTGCGCTCGGTTGCCGCCACCTCCGCCCTTCGAGGAGCCGCTGAACGATGTGTTATGGTTCACCACTTCGCCAGGACGGTTGTTTGGCATGAGTGCCCGTTTGTCCGCCGCCCGTCCGGTGCTGCGCTATATCGGTTTGGGCGACAGGAGCGGCTATGCGGTGGCGGCGGCTGCATTGGTACGTGCCTTGCGGGATGCAGGCGTCCAGCTGGCCTGGGAGCCCCTGCTTCCCGGCGGGGATCTGGGCTTGGGATATGCGCCTGCCGTATCGCCCGAGGCCGGCCCAGAAGATCTCCGGTCCTTGCGTGACGATGCGCGGAAGTGCGACGTGGCCATCATCCACTTCGTGCCCGAATATTACCCTCACTTCATCGGGCGCGAGCGCCGCCGGGGCACACGCTGCGTGGTCGGCCATACCGTGTGGGAGACCGACCGGTTGCCGGGCCACTGGCCGGCGCTGATTAATCGGCTCGATGCCGTGATCGTGCCTAGCGAATGGAACGGGCAGGTCTTGCGCGACAGTGGCGTGGTGATCCCGATCTGGGTCGTGCCGCATTTGCCCCGGCCCGAGCGTGCCGCCACTGTCGAGGATCGGGAGCGGCTGCTGCGACGCCTGCCGCCGCTGCAGGGCCGACGCATTTTCTACACCGTCTCGACATGGCTGGAGCGCAAGTCCATCGGCCCGCTGGTGGCGGCCTTCACCGAGGCCTTCAGCCACGACGATCCCGTGGCGCTTGTGATCAAGACCAGTGCTCACGATCTTGAGCGCGTGCGACGCGATCCCGGGCATGAGGGCGAAAGCGTACCGGTGCTGCCGCAGTTCGAGACAATGATCGGCCGCGCCGTGCTGCGCCATGGCCGCCTGCCGCCCCCCATCTGCTTGCTCACCGACGATCTGCCGGATTGCGAGTTGCACGCCCTGCATGCGCTGGGTGACTGCTTCGTGTCGCTGTGCCGTGCCGAAGGCTGGGGTCTCGGCGCCTTCGAGGCCGCTTGTGTCGCTCGCCCGGTCGTGATCACGGGCTGGGGCGGGCCCACGGCTTTCCTACGGTCCGATGCGGCTTATTTCGTGGACTGGTCCATGGCGCCGGTGCGCCCCGGCGAGGCCAATGGCAGCTACACGCCGGACCAGCACTGGGCCGAGCCTGACATGAGCTCGGCCGTGGCGGCGCTGCGCGCTGTCGCGGCCGATCCTGTCGAGGCGGCGCGGCGCGGTGCGCTGGCCGCGCGGCACATCCGGCACTCCATCGTTCCGGCGGCGGTGGCCGATGATGTGCTGGAGCGCCTCGCCACCCTGGTATCGGGTCTGCCGCCTGCGAAACCTCGTGCCAGCCTGCTAGGCCGGGCGCTGCGCCGCGCCCGTGCCGCGCTAAGGGGCGTATTCGCCGCCAGGTGAAGGCGCGGGACGCCGGCCGCATGAGGCGCCGCAGGCAAGAGCCTCTCGGCGCGGCTATCGAACGCCGCCGCTAGGGGCAGGCCCGAGGTTTCATCAAGGCTACGACAATGGCCGGTCGGGGGCCGAGAGCGGACTGTCCGCTGTGGGGACTTCGAACGAAAAGCGGACATATCGTCGATGTCGTCGGCTTCCGGCTCGTCACCCGTGCACGTCGATTGGTCAGTTTTTCGGATATTACCTGTCACCTCGGCGGCTTCCGAACGCCAAGCTAGTGCTGCGGTCGGACAACCGGAACGTTAGGGGGATGTGCCGCCACGGCAATGGCATCGCAGTTCGAATTTTCAGCTCCCGCTGCCCCAAATTCGGAGAGCACTCTAAACCCGACCAAGCCTAATCATCGACCGACAGGAAAAGGGCGAGTACGTCACGGAACATCGATCTACCGGCCCAATATTCCTCGCAGAGCTTCTCTACAGATTTCATTTCGGCGCGCTCGGCGTCTATATTTTCTTCGCCCTATCCGCTTATCTGATGACAAACAAAGCGAGTGATCCGCCGCTGAAATTCGCCTTGGATCGCGTGCGCCGCGTCTATCCATGCTTCTGGATCGCCCTCGCCGTGTCGTCCCTCGTCTCGCTCTATCTGATAGGGGTGCACGGTACGACGTGGCAACTGGCGCTTATCATCCCTTTCGGAATGCCCCCATGGGCTAATGTTCCGTATTGGACTCTTTATTTCGAGATGTCCTTTTCTACTCTCGCATGAGCGCCAGGTGCTGGGCGGCGACGACCTTCTCTCACGTGTGCGCGAGGACATTCTGGTAGTTGTCGCCAAGCATGTTCCTTGCGAACACGACAATGTGAAGGCGCGTCTGGAGCGGGGGACGCCGATGTCGATCCTTGAGATTGAGGTGGAAGTGCGCGGCGATCTCGATCTGGCGCTCGGCCGCGCAGCCTGACGCCGCCCCGGCCGTTGGGACGGAGCCGCAACAATGAAATGAAAGCGGGTCCGGGACCGGCGACGGTTCCGGGCTTTGCGTTTGCGAGCTGCTGAAATTGTCATTCCTGCCCGTCGAGCCGCTCAACCACCGCGTTCCACTCGCAGCGCGACGGTGGTGAAATTGACCGCGTCCATTTTGGAGCGGAGCTGCCGGATCTTGACCAGCGCCGCGTCAATAGAGCCCCTGCCGATCGCAGGTGCCCTGGGCGACCTTCACCGTCACCGTCATGCGGTTTGATCAGCACGATCGCGTGGCTCCAGTCGAACGGGCAGCTCAGCGGAACGAAAGCATCGGCGGTGATGGCGGACTGCTCCCGTTGCCACCTCTTGGCGTAGCGACGCATGGCAAGCACACCCTGCAGAGCCCCAGCGAAGACATAGTTCTCAATTGCATCAATGTCAGCGCTGCTCGGCGAGGGCTGGTGCCGTCGTGAACTCGCTGGGCGCTCAGCGGGAAGCGATGACCGTCGAGTTCACGAGTGAGAGGCCAGATCAGATTTCCGTGACGGGTTGAAGGTCGGGAGAGGGTCTTCCGGCGCCCGTCATGGAGGTTGATCCCCATGAACATGCAGGTTCTCGATGCCCGTCGTGATGCCAGCGGCGGCTACAAGGTGGATGTCACGCGCGGCGAGCGGGTCGGCCGCGTGTCGTCGGAGTGGTTCTCCCGGCCGGATGACGAGCGCTTCCTGTCGCTCGGCGAACTGGCCGCGATGGTGCGGGGCCGGGCCGATCACAGCCGGTCGCGCCTGGTGGAGACGTCCCGCATCCATGTGGAGGCAAGCCGTTCCAATGCCGAGCGGCTGGCACTGGTGCTGCCCGGGGCGGATGCACCCGTCGAGCCCAACCATTGGTCCTTCGGCCAGCTGGCGGCCCAGATCGGGGCGCCGGCCGCGTATCTGCGTCAGTTGCCTGCGGCACTTGCCGGCATCAATCTGCAATATGGCCTGACCTCCCACCGCGCCGAGCAGATCAAGACGTTTGAGACCGACGATGGCCGCGTCGAGCTGCGCGCCGTGACCGGGCCGGACTATGGCCGGATCTATGATCACGAGCTGGTCGAGGCGGTGCAGCGCATTGCCGGCAACGGCACCGGCGATACGCGCTGGAAGGTGCCGGGCGTGCTCGACTGGTCGAGGGGCGTCTACAATCCGCGTGTCGACATCACCAAGGATACGACGACGCTCTACGCCTCCGACCGTGACGTGTTCCTCTTCCTCGTCGATGACCTGAACCCGATCGAGGTCGGGCGGCTGCCGGATGGCACGCCGGACCTCTATTTCCGAGGCTTCTATTGCTGGAACTCGGAGGTGGGGGCCAAGACGCTCGGCATCGCGAGTTTCTATCTGCGTGCCGTGTGCCAGAACCGCAATCTCTGGGGCGTCGAGGATTTCCAGGAGATCACCATCCGTCATTCCAAATACGCTGCCTCCCGCTTCGCGCACGAGGCGGCCTCGGCCCTGACCCGCTTCGCCAATTCCTCGCCCATGCCCTTCATCAACGGCATCAAGGCGGCGCGGGCGAAGATCGTGGCGCGCACCGACGAGGACCGCAGCGACTTCCTGCGCAACCGGGGCTTCTCCAAGGCCGAGACCGCCAGGATCATCGACACGGTGCTGGCCGAGGAAGGGCGCAAGCCCGAGAGCATTTTTGATTTCGTGCAGGGCATCACCGCGCTCGCGCGCGACAAGCCCCACCAGGATGCCCGGCTCGACCTTGAGGGCCGAGCCAAGAAGCTGCTCGATCGGGCCGCCTGATTTCCCCAAAGCCGGAGATCCGTGTCTCCTGCTTTACGCTTTTGCAGATCTGCGGTTCTGCGGCGTCGCCCTCCAGAGTGAGAGGGCGGCGCTGCGCTTCGTGACGGGTTGGAGGCCGAGAGAGAGGCTCTTGGTCGCCCGTCGCGGAGGTGCCCTCCATGGCGACCAATGTTCAGAAGATCACGCTCTCGCCCTCGCGTGACATCCCCTTCAACAAGCTCCTGCTCAGCCAATCGAACGTCCGGCGCATCAAGGCCGGGGTCTCGATCGAGGAACTGGCCGAGGACATCGCCCGCCGTGGCCTGCTGCAGGGCCTCAGTGTCCGGCCTGTGGTTGACGACACCGGCGTCGAGACCGGCATGTTCGAGATCCCGGCCGGCGGGCGGCGCTATCGGGCGCTGGAGCTGCTGGTGAAGCAGAAGCGCCTCGCCAGGACCGCGCCGGTGCCCTGTGTCATCCGGGAGGGCGGTATCGCCGAGGAGGATTCGCTCGCCGAGAACGTCCAGCGGGCGCCGCTGCACCCGCTCGACCAGTTCCGCGCCTTTCTGGCTCTGCGCGAGAAGGGCCAGTCCGAGGAGGAGATTGCCGCCGCCTTCTTCGTCTCCGTCGGCGTGGTCAAGCAGCGCCTCAAGCTCGCCTCGGTGTCGCCGGCGCTGCTGGAGGTCTATGCCGAGGACGGCATGACGCTCGACCAGCTCATGGCCTTCACCGTCTCCGGCGACCATGTGCGCCAGGAGCAGGTCTTTGACCGGCTGAAGACCTCCTATGACAAGCAGCCCTATGCCATCCGCCGCATGCTGACCGAAGGCGCGGTCCGCGCGTGCGACAAGCGCGCCCAGTTCATCGGCCTCGAGGCCTATGTCGAGGCCGGCGGCATCATCCTGCGCGACCTGTTCCAGGGTGATGATGGCGGCTGGCTGCAGGATGTCGCGCTCGTCGACCGACTGGTTGCTGACAAGCTCAAGGCCGAGGCAGACGCTGTCGCCGGCGAAGGCTGGAAGTGGGTCGAGATGGCCCCTGACTTCGCCTATGGCCACACCTACGGCCTACGGCAGCTGCGTGGTGAGACGGTCCCGCTCACCACGGAGGAAGAAGCAAGCCGCGACGCCCTGCAGGCGGAATATGATCGCCTGTCTGCGGAACACGCCGAGGCGGACGAGTTGCCGGACGAGGTCGACACGCGGCTCGGCGAGATTGAGACGGCGATCGAAGTCTTCGAGGGGCGTCCGATCACCTTCGATGCGCAGGAGGTGGCGCGCGCCGGCGCCTTCGTCAGCATTGGCCATGATGGCGCATTGCGCATTGAGCGCGGCTATGTGCGCCCGGAGGACGAACTGCCGGTGGAGTCCAAAGTCGCTGTAGAAGACTCCGGCCCGCACCACATCGCTGCGGCGGTTATGCGTACCGGCGAGGCCGTCGCGGCAGACGCGCCCGAGCCCGAAGAGGACGAAGGGCTGTCTGCACTCTCGGACCGGCTGATGACCGAGCTGACCTCGCATCGCACGCTCGGGCTGCGCCAGGCGTTGGGCGAACGGCCGGACGTCGCCTTCCTCGCCGCCCTGCATGCCCTGACGCTGAAGAGCTTCTATCGCTACGGCTCGGATAGCTGCCTCGAACTCGACCTGAAGAGCGTGGCGTTCAGCGCGCAGGCGCCGGGCCTGAACGACAGCGCCTCGGCCGCGGCGATCCATGCCCGGCATGAGGGCTGGGCCAAGGTCCTGCCGAAGGACTCGGCCGATCTCTGGGAGGCTCTGCGGGAATGGGGCAGCGATAGCCGCTCCGGCCTGTTCGCCCATGTGGTGAGCCTGTCGGTGAACGCCGTTCACGAGGCCTGGAACCGACGCCCGCGCGCGCTCAACCATGCCGATCAGCTCGCATGTGCCGTTGACCTCGATATGGCGGCAGCCGGGTGGAAGCCCACCGTGGACAATTTCCTCGGCCGGGTGACCAAGGCCCGCATTCTGCAGGCGGTGGGCGAGGCAAAGGGGCCGCGTGCTGCGGAGCGTATCGCGCACTTGAAGAAGGGCGACATGGCCCACGAGGCCGAAGCGCTGCTGGCTGATACCGGCTGGCTGCCGGAACCGCTGCGCGCAGCCGAACCGGCGGCAGGCGAAGAAACGGCGGCGCAGGACGGCACAACGGCCATGGGCGAAGACGAAAGCCTTGGGGATACTGGAGACACCACGGACATCCCCCCTGCCGTGGCGGCGGAGTAACCCTCAACACGATCCTGAACCTCGGCCCGCCGGCTCTGTCGGCGGGCCTTTGCTTTTGAAAAGCTCGCCATGTCCGGGATTGCTCACGATCTGTCGCGCCGGCTCGCCGATCGGGCCGAAGCCGTGTGCCGTCACTATCTCTCCAATGGGCGCCGGGAGGGCCGTTACTGGCTGGTCGGCGATATCAGAAACACGCCCGGCCGCTCGCTCTTTGTGCGGCTCCAGGCATCCGCGAAGGGGCCGGCGGGCAAATGGACCGATGCCGCCACCGGCGAGCACGGCGATCTCCTCGACGTCATCCGCGGATCGCTGGGACTCCTCGACTTTGCTGAAGTTGCCGACGAGGCGCGCGCCTTTCTCAACCTGCCGCCTCCCGAACCGAAGCCGGCATCACCTTGTCGCGGTATCGCGTCGGCCCCGTCAGGATCCGTCGAAGCGGCACGGCGTCTGTTCGCCATGTCGCGGCCCATCGCCGGGACCATCGCAGAGACGTATTTGCGCCAACGCGGCATTACGCTTTTGCACGAAACCGGAAACCTGCGTTTCCATCCGCGCTGCTACTACAAGCCTGACGACGGCCCGACCGAGACCTGGCCCGCCATGATCGCCGCCGTCACCGATCTCACCGGCAGGATCACCGGCGTGCACCGAACCTGGCTCGCGCCCGACGGCTCGGACATGGCTCCGGTCGACACGCCCCGTAAGGCGATGGGGGACCTCCTCGGGTGCACCGTCCGCATCGGTGTGCCCGACACCGTGATGGCGGCGGGCGAAGGCATCGAGACAGTGCTTTCTCTCCGGCAGGTCCTGCCCAACATGGCGATGGCACCGGCGCTCTCGGCAGCACATCTGGCCGCCATCCTATTCCGGCCTTCCTTGAGGCGGCTCTACATCGTCCGCGATAGGGATCCGGCCGGTGACGCCGCGCGGGACACGCTGATCAAACGGGCGAACGCCGAGGGGATCGAGGCTATTTGCCTATCGCCCGCCCTCGGGGACTTCAACGAGGATCTCCAGCGGCTGGGTATGGATGCGCTCCGGGCGTGCGTTCGGTTGCAACTCGCCCCGGAAGACGTCTTGCGCTTCATGAGCCTGGCCTCATAGCCGGAACGGTCTGAACCACGAGACGTGGCTGCCATACCCGCAAGAATGCGTCAGCCCACGGAAACGACCGCGCCTTACGCCTTCGAGAGGGCGATCGGCCATCAGCCGGGCCGGATCGGCAATGGCTGCCGCCGACGATTTTCCGGCGCGGCCTTCAGGCCGCTTTCCATCGCGAAGCAAAATCGCCGGCTTGTCGCCATCCTCCGCTGGCGCTGCGGCCCTGTGCGCTTTTCCGGCATGGTCTTGTCCCGAAACCGGTTCCCACTTTCGGGGACCATGCCCGCGCTCCGGGTGCAGGTCCGTCCCGCCCGACGGCTTCGTCGCCATGAAGGCCGCCACGGCAGGCGGTCCAAGCCGACGGAGCATCCCATGAGCGCGCATGACGACCACGAGCCGCACCACGTCTCATCCCCGACCGACCATCTGATCCAGGAATTGCAGCTCCACGGTTACCGTCCTTCCGAGGACGAACGCGACCAGCGCCCGCCACCTCAGGACCGCCTCATCGAAGGCGCCATTGCCGACATCTTCGATGCCCTGGTCGCCACGATCACCGACACCAGCCTCGATACCGACCTCCCTGATCTCCTCTGGTCGACCGTCAACATGTTCCACCGCGCCGTGGACCGGATCGAGCAGAAGCTTGACGATAATGAGCAGGCCCAGAAGCAGCTTCAGCGCGAGCAGGATGGGTCCGAGGTGAAGTCCCTCGAGCTCGAGCGCCTGATCGACATCGGCATGAACCTGATCGGCCGCCGCGACGGAATGGAAACCTTCCGCGAGGCCGCCGCCGACCGCTACCTCATCGCCATAGGCTCGCCCTGGACGCCACGCGCTGGATCACGGACCAACCATCGCCACCTCACCGCGTCACTGATCGACAGCCGGGATTTCCTCGCCGCCAGGAGGCGCGCGGATAACGAGGTGCTCGTGCCCGCGGGCCCGAAGATCGCCTTCTCGGGCGGAGACACCGCTGATCACCGGCAAATCTGGGCCAAGCTCGATCAGATCCACGCCAAGCACCCGGACATGGTGCTGCTGCATGGTGGCTCGCCCAAAGGCGCCGAAAAGATCGCGTCCCTCTGGGCCGACAGCCGCAAGGTGCCGCAGGTGGCCTTCAAACCCGACTGGACGAAGCACGCCAAGGCCGCGCCCTTCAAGCGCAACGACCAGATGCTGAACGTGGTGCCGATCGGGGTCGTGATTTTTCCCGGTACCGGCATTCAGGACAATCTCGCCGACAAGGCCCGCAAGATGGGCATCCCGGTCTATCGGTTCGGCTCCGGCGGCGCATAGGCGCCGCCACACGCGTCATCTTGAATGTGATGGCAATTCCTCTATTTTGCTATCAACGCTATCAGCCTTACTGGAGGCGCCATCATGCCCGCAGTGACAATCCGGAATCTCTCCGAGGCGACGCATCGTGCCCTCAAGGTGCGCGCGGCACAGCACGGCCGCAGCACCGAAGCGGAGATGCGCGACATCCTTGAAAGCGCCGTCCGCCCTGACACGCGTCTTAGGCTCGGAGCGGCGCTCGCGGAGCGCAGCCGCCGGCTCGGCCTGACCAATGAAGACGTTGACGCCCTCAGCCCGGCACGCGACAGGACCCCTGCCGAGCCCTTGAGCTTCGAATGATCCTTCTCGACACCAATGTCATCTCGGAGGCGATGAAGCCCGCGCCCGATGACACCGTCCGGGCGTGGCTCGACGAGCAGGCGGCCGAGACGCTCTATCTCTCCAGCGTCACCATCGCCGAACTGTTGTACGGCATCGGTGCGCTGTCCGCCGGCAAGCGCAAAGACCGGCTCACAGAGGCCCTGGACGGGGTGATGGAGATGTTCGCCGACCGCGTTCTGCCGTTCGATGTCACTGCTGCACGACACTATGCCGACCTCGCCGTGAAAGCACGCACGGCCGGGAAGGGCTTTCCGACGCCCGACGGCTACATCGCCGCAATCGCAGCCTCTCGAGGCTTCACTGTGGCCACGCGCGATACCAGCGCCTTCCATGCCGCCGGTGTGGCGGTCATCAATCCGTGGAACGTGGACCGCTGACGACCTGCCACGGACAGCAGGTGTAGGACTGGGCAACCCGCTGGGATTGGCATTCGCGAACACCTGACATCCAGGTCTCCTGACTGGAGGACCATCTCCGCTTCACGACGCTGATCCTTGGGTCCAGCCGATGGCCTGACGCCATCAACCCATGAAGGGTCGGACTACGCTACGCGTGCCGCCGCTCCGGCTGCGCCTCACGCGGTGAATGCGGCCAACGGCCGGCCCTTTCGGGCGCCTGTCAGCGGGGGATGGACCTCCGCTCGAGCAGGAGCCAGGTCGATGTCCGCCCAGATCGCTCACGCCTTCGCCTTCAGCCTCGCCACCACCCTGATGGCCACCGTCGTCATCTTCCGCGCCGGCGACGGCACGCTCTCCGTCACCCCGGCTGCCGAATATGACGGCGACGAAGCCGCGATCGTCCGCGAAATCGACCCCTTCGCCTCTTGAGAGGCGAACAGGCGGCCATGATCGGCGGAGCCGGCGTGCGCTCGTGCTCTGCCGCCACCGCCAATCCCGCCGGTGCATCGTGGTGGCGGAGGCGCATCGGTCTGATTTAATGGAGCCGCCCCCATAATCTTCATCGGCATTCTTCTCAGCATGGCGACGATCGCATTCCTCTGCTGGCTGCTCTTCACGCTGGCTGTATTCGCGTTGCCGCTGTTTGCGGGCATCACGGCTGGCACATGGGCCTATGGTACCGGCGTCGGATGGCCCGGCGCTATCCTTGTCGGCTTTGCTGCCGCAGCCCTAACCTTCGGTCTGGGCCGGTTCCTGCTCGCCACCGTCCGCCCGATCTGGGCGCGTCTGCTCATCGCTGCCGTGTTCGTCATCCCGGCCGTGGCGGCAGGCTTCCACGCCACCCATGGCATCCTGAATCACACCGTACCCTCCCAGCCGTGGCAGATGGTGTTTTCGATCATCGGAGCAGGCGTGGTCGGCATTGTAGCCTTCGTGCGCATCACCGAGACGAAAGCGTTCGGCCCTTCTGACGGGCACAGCTCCCGTCCCCGACACCGCGATATCCGCTCGGCGCACCAGACAGCGAACGGCATATCGTCCGCGTCACCTGGCTGGGCCGGGAGGGAGCGGAGATCGGGCGCGCCGGCTTCGCCCTCTGATGCGGCAAGATTGGTGCGCGTGGAGGACGGCGGCCGCGTCGCAGCCGAAAGACCTCTTGGGGCAGAGCATTCGCGACGTTGGAGGGACGGGGGAATGCGCAGGTTGGCCCGGCTCACGGCATCGTCTGGCGGTGTGGGTCGGTCGGTTCTATGTATCCGGCGCGAGGCCAAACCATCTCCCTCATCCATCCGCCGGTGCCCGCTCCATACGGCCTCTTCAATGGCCTGATCTGGCCGAAGGACGGCTGCGCCTCGAGCGCCTATGCCACAACGGCTGGTCACGACTTTCTTCCCCTGCCGGCGCCCACCCCGCGCGCTGCGCGGGGACCCCGGATCGCCGTCATTCCTCGCGAAGCAACAAAGTCGCGCCTGCGCCGTCCTCCGCTGCGCTGCGGTCGCAATCCTCACCCCATCGCGCGAGCGCGACGGGGACCCCGAGGCGATGTGGCGTCGATCGCCTTCGGCCTCCCGATCGCCATCGAGGCCGCAATGGTGCGGGCTCAGAAGACAGGACGGAGACGGAACATGGCCACCATCGGCACCTTCAAGAATACCGGCACCAACGAGTTCACCGGCGACATCGTGACCCTCGGCGTGCAGGCCCGGGGCGTGCGCATCGTCCCCGACACCCGCGCCACCGGCGATAACGCCCCCAGCCATCGGGTCCTGGTCGGCCGCGCCGAGATCGGCGCCGCCTGGTCCAAGCGCTCTACCGAGGGGCGCGACTATCTGGGCCTCAAGCTCGACGATCCGAGTTTCAACGCCCCCATCTACGCCAACCTCTTCGATGACGAGGACGGAGAGACCTTCTCCCTCATCTGGTCTCGCCCCAACGGGCGCCGCAGCGACTAAGACGTCGCCTGGATCAGGGCCCCGGCCTCACGGTCGGGGTCACACCGGCACCCCTCACTTCTCATCCGGCGGAAGAACCAGCTCGACATGGCTGACATCGAGAGCACGTGCCAGCTCATAGAGCGTGATGATCGTCGGATTGCGTCGGCCGCGTTCGAGACCACTGAGATACTGCTGGCTCAGCCCCGAGCGCTCGGCAACCTGTTCCTGCGTCAGGTCCTTGGCCTGACGCAGGCGGGCGAAATTTCGTCCGACCAGCTTGCGCATATCCATGCGCAGACCGATCGCAATTCCGTCGCACCAAGTTTATCAACTATAATATGTAAACGCTCTAGCCGCATGGGACGTGGCCCGCGTTCGGCCAGACGTGGCAGCGTCAGACGGCGGTGTGAGCGCTCGCGACACGATGGAGGCCAAAGGCGATGTGGTTGCGCTGGATATAGCCGACAGCCCTGATGTCGCCGGCCCGCAGCGCGCCCGCGATCTCGTTGAGTTCGCCGGCGAGATCGGCGAGTTGTTCTTCGAAGAAGGCTTCGATCACGCTGTACCAGATGCGTGAGGCTTGGAAGTAATAGCGCTCATGAGTCTCACGCAAAGCGAGATTGGCGATCAGGCGGTTGGTGGCGTGATGGAGCTCGTGATTGAGCTGCCAGAACGCCTCCATGTCCCGTTGGCCTTTCAGGGCCTCCAGTCGAACCTGAAGCGCCAGGATCGTGGAGAGGGCGTGAGGCACCTCTTCTTCCGCGGGGAACTCGCCCATCATTTCGCTCAGGCGCAGCCGAAACGCATAAATATCGCGGAAGGCGTTCGGGTCGACGCCCGTCACCATGGTTCCTACGCCGTTGCGGGTCTCGGTGAGACCATCATATTCCAGCCGCTGCAGCGCCTGGCGCACCGGCGTGCGACTGACCGTGAACTCCTCGGCAAGCTCGTGCTCGCCGAGCAGCATGCCCGGAGGATAACGCAGGAGACAGATACGGTCGCGCAAGGCCCGGTAGATGTCCGTGACCTGGCCCCGCGGGGCTCGTGTCCTTGACGTCTCGCTCGTCGCGCTTTCGCTCACTTAATGCTCCCGAAGCAGAATGCCATAATCATCCCGCTGGTCGGCGATCCCGGCAAGACGCAAGCAGTCCCACATCATCGCCTGATTACTGGTCACAACCGGCTTGCCGAGCCGGCGCTCGAGTTCCTCGATGATATCGAGAGAGCGTAGAGCGCCACAGCTGATGAACAGCGCCTCGGCGTCGGTGCGATCGACGCTGAGCGCAAAATCCAGAATGGCTTCCGGGGCCACCCTCACCATATCGGCATCCTTCTCGATGCCCAATCCCTGCATGTGAACGATCTCGAAGCCGCGCGCCGCCATATAGCTCCGCTCGATGGCATCAACCTCGGCAAGATAGGGCGTGGCAATGGCAATGCGGCTCGCCTTTAGTGCGTGCAATGCGCGCATGACCGAGGTGATCAACGAAGTGGCCCGGGCTTTGGGCTTGCCCCGGTTCAGTTCAGCAAACACCCGATCCTCTCCGATGACGACGCTGCCCGAGGTGCAGGCATAACAGACGACATCGAGCGGCTCCTCCGGCAGGAGCAGACTGGCGGCATCGCCAATGCCTGAGGCCATGGCCGCCAGTGTATCGACGCTGACCCGGTTCGCCATGGGTGCGCGCGTAAAGTGAATGCCCACGCCCCCTGGGCGGAGCGTGAACATGTCGTCCTCGATGGTCTGTTCCATCGCCAACAGCACAAATCCGATCTTTGCCCGGTGATGGCGACCCGCATCGCTCTTGATCTCACGCATGCCCTGCCCCCTTGGTGTATGCAGCATGGGAAAAACCCCCCGCCAACACTGCCGTAATTCCTGTATTGACAACGCTATTCACGCCTCTCTATCGTGAGGCACACTATAGCTGCATACAGGTTGGCAGATGACAAGCCCCTTTGAGATGCGCACGCATCTTCTCGCCCGGTCTCTCGAGAGCGCCGGCCTCGGACTGGCCCTGCTCAGCGATCCGGACTCGATCGCCTATTACGGCGGCTACTGGAATTATCTCGGCATGGAATTCGGGCGGCCGACACTGATGATCGTGCGCCCCGGTCAGGCTCCGGTGATCCTCACTCCGCTGATGGAATCGGACATGTGCGCCGCCATGAGCTGGGTCGGGGACATCCGACCCTGGACCGACGGCGGTCGGGAATGGCGGGACCTGCTGATTGGCCTGTTGGGCAGCCCCGCAACGACCACGCCGATCGGGATCGAAGCGGCCAGAATGCCGAATGTGATCGCCGCCGAGATCAGGGACCAACTTCCCGCTCGCATCCTGACGGATATTGTTCCGCTGATCGCAGAGCAGCGCATGATCAAGTCGCCAGACGAGATTGCTATCTTGCGCCAGGCCGGCGAAGTTGCCGTTTCCATGATGGATGCCGCTGCGGACGCGATCGGTCCCGGTGTGCCCGAATTTGAGATCGCGCTTGCCGCCATGCAGGCCGGCACGCGCCGGGCCGCCTCACTGCTGCGCGATCCGCAGGACCGCTATGTCTCGCCGCTGATCCACAATCTGCAGATCCTGCAGTCAGGCACAGACACATGCATGGTCCATCGCCGCGCCGCCGTCCGCCCGCTGGAGCCGGGCGATCCGGTCTATCTGTGCTTCTGCGGCATGGTCAACTTCCGCAACTACAAGCTCGGCTTTGACCGCCAGTTCTTTGTGGGGACTGTGACTGACGAACAGGCGCGCATCCAGGAGGCCTCCGTGGCTGCCCAGCGCGCCGCGCTGGCCGCGATCCGTCCCGGTATACGCTGCGAGGCGGTCAACGCCGCTGCGGAAGAGGCCTATGCGGCGGCCGGCTTCTCCCCCGGCTATCGTACCGGCCGCTCGGTCGGCATGTCGCTGCTGGAGGCGCCGGAACTCAAGCGCGGCGAGATACGCGAGCTACGAGCCGGCATGACCTTTGCTGTTGATGGCGGCATTACCGTGCCCGGCAAGGGCGGCGGACGCATCGGCGACTCCATCGTCGTGACCGAGGACGGTTTTGACTATCTCACGCCTTATCCTCGCGACCTGAAAGTTCTTTGAGGCAGGGAGCCGTAGACGCGAGGATGAAACGTGACGGGGACCGCTTTCACCCGGGATTGCGGCCATCAGGATGTCTCGGCGGGGATAGGCGCCATCAGGTCTACCGTGCCTTGAAGACACGGGCGCTCCTCTACGGGTTCCGTCCTGGCCAGCATCTGGCCGTCGTCGAATTGTCGGACCAGCTGAAGGTCAGTAACACGCCCGTTCGCGAAGCGCTCATCCGCCTACATGCCGAAGGTCATATTGCTGCCGTTCCAGCGCGAGGTTTCTTCGCTCGCGAACTGCGCCTACGCGAGATGCAGGAAATCCATGACCTCCTGCAGCTTCTCCTCCGACACAGCCTTGAAGTGGGAGCATCTAAGGCATCATTTCGCCCTTTGCCCGACCTGGGCCCTCCCCCCTTGACGCCGTGCGATCCAAGGACGGCCGTTGCGCTGGCACGCCGAACCGAAGCCTTGTTCATCGCCATGAGCCGATGTACGGGCAGCGATGTGATCGAGCGCAACGTGATCGATCTGTGCGAGCGGACCCATCATGTTCGCCGCTGCGCCTATCGATCATCCGATCTGCCGCGGCCTCTGCATGCCTCACTCACCGCCCTCGCCTCCGCGCTGGCCGACGGAAGAATGGAGGCGGCCCAGGGCGCTCTGAATGATCATTTCCGGGTTCTTGAGGTGGCGCTGCCGGATCTGGTCATGCGCGCACTCGCGACATCCTTGATGCAGGAACAACACGTGTGATCGAGAGAAAAATCACCTCGCTCGCGTAATGTCCGGAGAGGCGGACACTGTGGATCTCAATTGTCACCACCCATCGGTCCGCCTTCAGAAATGAACTTGATGGTACCCGCACCATCCCCCGCAGTAAATCTTACTTGGTGATGTCTGGGAACGCCATCTCCACAGGCGGCGCCACTCGGAGTTGGATGGTATCCGTAGCGCCCGTATCCCTAATGCGCATAGAGCTCTCGCCGCTCCGCCAGCGGAGACGGCATGGCGGTGCCATCATCCATCTCGTCATTCGGCTCGATCCAGCCGGCCAGACCGACCCGTTCCAGTGCGGCGCCGATCGCCAGGAGCTTCATGTCCCGATGATGCGCACCGATCAGTTGCACCCCGATCGGCAGGCCATCACCGTCCCGACCGATGGGAACGGATAGCGCGGGGTGACCGGTCAGGTTGAAAAGACAGGTGAAGTGAGACAGTGCATTGCCGACAGGCTCCGCAACGCCCGCTAGCGTCACCTGCTTCTGATCCAGAGCCGGCGCGACGATCGGCGTCGTCGGCGTCATCAGCACATCGATATCCTTGAGCCGCTCACTTATCTCGGCCTTCTTCGCGGCGAACAGCCGGAGCGCCTGCACATAATGCTCGGCCAGGATGAACTGCCCCTGAAGTAGCCCCTCACGCACATCCTCGCCATACAGATCGAACCGGCGCTGGAGGTTTGTCCGGTGCCAGGCAAAAGCCTCGACGAGCTGGACGGCCAGCGAGGCCGTGCGCACATGGGTGGCGTCCGGCATTACCACGTCGATGATGTGGGCCCCGAGCCGGCGGCATTCCGTGATCAGCTGATGCGCGCGCAGGGCAATGTCGGACGTCACATCCTCAAGATAGGCTCCCCTGGGTACTCCGATGCGCAGGCCATGCAGCGAGTTGCTACGCTCGGAATGATCGGCGTTCGCTGCCGAGACGGCCTCACCCGCCTCGCGAATGGCGAGGAACACTTCGGCCGCGTCCACACAGCTTCGGGCAAGAATCCCGGCATGATCCAGCGACCAGCAGAATGGCACCACACCCTTCAGGCTGATCTGTCCGTAGGTCGGCTTGAAGCCGACAAGGCCACACAGGCTAGCGGGAACGCGCACCGAGCCGCCCGTATCGGTGCCGAGGGCAAACATTGCTGTCCGGTTGGTGACGGCAACGGCGGAGCCGCTGGAAGATCCGCCCGCCAGGCGGCCTCGATCATGCGGGTTGGCCGGCGTGCCGAAGATAGGGTTGGCGCCGGTGATGCCGTAGCAGAACTCGTGCAGATTGTTCTTTCCCAAAAGGATGGCACCAGACGCCTTGAGGCGTTCGAGCGCCTGCGCGTCTCTGATCGGCCGGTAATCATGCAGGGCGCGCGAGCCGGCCGTGGTCGGCAACGTCACTGTGTCGAACACATCCTTGCAGGAGAAGGGTATGCCGGCGAGGCGCCCCGATGCGCCAGCCCGTTCCACCCGGCTAGCGCACGCCAGAGCCTCTTCCGCTCCGATCGAGACATAGCTGAGATCGCGACTATTGCGGGCTTCGGCTCGCGCCAGAAACGCCGCGGTCACCTCTTCCGGCCGGACCTCCCCGGAGACCATCAGCCGCCGGAGCTTGCGCAAGGACAGACGCGTGAGGTCGCTCATTGGCCTGTTTCCTGGAAAGGGGGGATTGCCGGTCCGATGTCGGCAAGATCCTCATCGGCGAGCCTCTGCAGGCCTGCCAGCAGATCGCCCAGGCTACTGACGAGGCCATGCCCCGCCCCATGTACCAGCGGCGCCAACGTCGCTGAGGGCCAGTCACGCCCGGCAAGCCGCGCAGCGACGTTGGCCAGGAAGTCGGCGTCGAGCCAGTCCTGACGGCTCATCTGCGTGCCCCTGCCGATCGCGCCGAGCGAGCGATCAGCATCGCTGCGAGCATGATGATGGTGACGAGAAGCACCATGAGCGTCGCTGCGGCGAGTACGGCGGGACTCAACTGATCCCGCACACCCGACCACATCTGCAAGGGAATGGTGCGCTGGTCATAGCCAGCCAGGAACAGGGCGATGACCGCTTCATCGAAGGACGTGACAAAGGCGAACAGAGCACCTGAGGCGATGCCGGGCGCGATCAGCGGCAAGGTCACCTTGAAGAAGGCGGATAAAGGCGGCGAGCCCAGAATGGACGCCGCGCGCAGCAGGCGCTCGTCAAAGGTGGTGAGCGTGCTGCCGACCGTCACCACCACATAGGGCGCCACCAACGCGGTATGGGCCAGGATGATACCGGTGAAGGACTGAGTGAGCCCCAGCGGCGCCAGGAAGAAATAGATCCCCGTGGCGAACAGGATGACCGGCACAACCAGCGGCGACGCGATGATGACAGCCGACATCTTGCGCGCTCGTGTCGGTAGCCGCCGCAATCCAAGCGCCGCCATCGTGCCAAGAAGGGTTGCCAGCGGGGTGACGACAGCCGCGATGCTCAGGCTGTTGCGCAGCGCCAGCCGCCACTGCGCGCTTTCCGTGATTTCCCGGTACCAGCGCAGCGACCATCCAGCAGGATCAAGCTGGAGCATGGCCGGCGTGAAGGAGAAATACGGCTCCGGATTGAAGGACAGCGGCACGATCACGAGGAGTGGCAGGACAAGGAAGGCCGCGATCAGGCCGCAGAGAAGATAGAACCCGAAACGGGCGAGCCGGTTCATGCGCGCAGCCCTCCGCGTTCGGCGAGGCGCGGCAGCGTCAAAGCGAGGAGCAGAACCGCAAGCAGGAGCAACGTCCCAAGAGCGGCCGCCAAGCCCCAGTTCAGGCTCCTCTGCATGTGGAAAGCGATCTGATTGCTGATGAGCTGGCCGGTTCGTCCTCCCACCAGGGCCGGGGTGACGTAATAGCCAAGCGATAGGATGAAGACGAGCAGGCCACCCGCAGCGACGCCGGGATAGGTCAGCGGAAGATAGACGCGGGCGAAGGTCCGCAGTGGATGCGCTCCCAGGCTTGCAGAGGCGCGCACGTAGGACGTCGGCAGTCCCGCCATCACCGAATAGAGCGGAAGTACGAAGAAGGGCAGCAGCACGTGAACCATGACGATGATTGTCCCCGTCATGTTGTAGATCAGGTCGAGACGACCGGTCTCGCTAATGAGGCCCATCGCGAGGAGCCCTTCATTAATGACACCGCGCCGCTGCAGCAGCACGATCCAGGCCGTGGCGCGCACCAGCAATGAGGTCCAGAACGGCAGCAGCACCAGGAACAGCAGCAGCGTACGTAAGGAGGGGCCGGACGCTGCCATGGCATAGGCATAGGGATAGCCGAGCAGCGCACAGATGAGGGTCACCAAGGCGGCGACCCAGGCGGTCCGTAGGAAGAGATCGACATAAAGCCGCCGCGCCTCCTCCTGCCGAACCAGCGCACCATCGGCCGTCACGGTCACATCAAGCGCGTTGAGCAGATGCCGCCCCGTCCAGGGCGAGGTTACGCGCGCCAGAATCCGCCAGAGGTCGGGATCGCTCCAGCCTGGATCGATCCGCGCAAGCTGTGTGTCTGGATTCTGTTGCAGCTGTCGCGCGGTGACGTCGATCAGCCTGCGAAGTCCGTTCTGTTCGCGGTTGAGGCGTTGGGCGAGCCGGCCGATCTGGTTGGTCGCGTTCGCCTCCTGCAAATCCGCCGAGACCGCGTCAAAGGCCACCTGCCGAACACCGGCTCCGTCCCATTGAGCGAGGGCCTGTCGCGTACGCGGCATGAGATCGGCGATTTCCGGGTCATGGACGCTGCGCAGGAACATGGTCGCGATGGGCGCCAGGAAGGCGATCACGATGAAGGCGACCAGGGGAAGCACGAGCGCCCAGCCGGCGCGGGAGGGCGAGGCTGCGTTCATTGGACCAGCCACGCCGCATAGCGTTCATTGATCGCGTCGCCATGAGCGGTCCACCAGGCGGCGTCGAAGGCTAGGGCGTTGTTGAAATTGCCCGGTGCCGTTGGAAGCGTGGCGGCGATCGCCGGCGCTATCAGCGGCTGGGAGGATCGACGCACAGGACCATAGGCGATGTATTTGGTCTGCTCGGCCAGCGGAACGGTTCCAGTGGCAAAGCGCACGAAATCAAATGCGGTGTTCTTGGCGTGGGTGCCGGCGACAACGGCATAGTAATCCGCGTTCCAGATCTGCCGATCCCAGATGATCTTCAGCGGCTTGGCGTCGTCCGAAATCGCCGATTGCACCCGGCCATTATAGGCGGCGGACAGCGCGACCTCGCCATCGGCGAGAAGCTGGATCATCTGCGCCCCGGTCTCCCAGAAGACGGATTGATCCTTGATCGTGTCCAGCTGGGCGAAGGCACGGTCGAGACCTTCGGGCGTTGCCAGCACCCCGTAGACCTCAGAGGGGGCGACGCCATCGGCCATCAACGCCCATTCCAGTATGGCGTGAGGACGCTTGGGCAGCCCGCGCCGGCCTGGAAACCTCTCCAGATCGAAGAAGTCCTCAATCCGACTCGGCTTGGCGTCGGGAAAGGCCGGATCGCTGAAGGCCAGCACATTGGACCAGATGACCGTACCGACACCGCACTCATGCAGGGACCCAGCAACGAAGTCCTTGATGGCCGGAACCCCATCGGAGCCTGCCGGCAGTTGCGCCGGATCGACCTTCTCGAACAGTCCGTCGGCGCAGCCACGATCAAGATCCTGCAACTCGACATCAACGATGTCCCAGTTCACCGTGCCCGAACGGACCTGGGCGGTGAGCTCGGCAAGTCCCCCGTTGTAATCGACCGACTTGATCGTCACGCCGGTTCTGGCGGTGAACGGATCGTACTGCGACTTGCTCTGGCTTGCCGTGTATTGGCCGCCGAAGGAAGCGATGGTCAGAGCGTCCGCCGCGCTCGCGGGGCCAGAAGCAATCAGAAGGCAGAGAACGGCTGCGGACGACACTTTCGGGCACGCGATAACCATGGTGAACCTCCTTGAGATGGGAAGGGTGCGCTCAGGCGGCGAAGGCCCGGGCGTCCTCTCGGCAGAAGCCGAGAGCGATGGTCGCGCCGCGCTCAGGGCGCGCGCTCTGGCCGCAATTGGGCAGTTTCCAGATGATCTCGGTGCCGTCGCGCATCCGGCCGCGCACGCGGGAAACCTCCCCGAGATAGGTGATGTCGGCGACCTCCACCTCGACCGATGATCCCTCCCCAGCCTGAGCCGGTCGAAGACGCTCGGGCCGGACCGCAAGGTTCACGCGGTCGCCGATGCGCGCGTCGGCGATGTTTCGCGCTTCAAGGACGGCGCCATCGGCGCAGCGGACATGGCAGAACTCGGTATTGGCGGCGATCACCATGCCGGTGATGCGGTTGTTCTCGCCGATGAAGCCGGCCACGAAGGCGGTGCGCGGTGCCTCATAGAGCTCAGAGGGCGTGCCGATCTGGGCAATCCGCCCCGCTTCGAACACCGCGACGCGGTCCGAGAGCGACAGAGCTTCGCTCTGGTCGTGGGTGACATAGACGATGGTCGGCCGCAGCTCGCGATGTAGTCGAAGGATCTCATCCTGCATCTGTTCGCGCAGCTGCTTGTCGAGCGCGCCTAGCGGCTCGTCCATCAGCACGAGCTGCGGCTTGTAGATCAGCGCCCGAGCCACGGCGATGCGCTGCTGCTGCCCGCCGGACAGCTGCGCCGGGCGCCGATCCCGCATGCCATCCAGGCGGATGAGCTGCAGCGCCCAGGCGACACGCTCGGTGATCTCGGATTTGCGCCAGCCGCGCGCCTGGAGTGGATAGGCCAGGTTCTCGCCGACGGTCAGGTGCGGGAACAGCGCATAATGCTGGAACACCATGCCGATATTACGCTTATAGGGCGGCAGCCTGGACACGTCGCGCCCGCCGATCTCGATTGTCCCGGCGCTCGGCGGCTCAAAGCCAGCGAGCATCATCAGTAGGCTGGTCTTGCCGGAACCCGAGGGACCGAGAATAGTCAGAAACTCGCCCGGGTGAACGTCGAGATCAAGCGCGTCCACCACCTTGGCGATACCGTCATAAGTCTTGTCTACGCGGCGCAGCACCAGAGCTTCCGCCTGGGTCCCGTTGCCTGATGGCGCCAGCGCGCTCGTCACCTTCATCAGCATGAGCACCCTCAATCGTGATCACCCAGCATGAAGCTGGTGATGCGGTTGAGAGTGCGGGCAATGTGGTTGCGCCGGATGAAGCCCACCGCGCGGATATCGCCAGCGGCGAGCGAAGCCAGGATTTCGGTGATTTCGTCGGCTTGTGCCGCGACCTCAGCCGCCCAGTTGAGTTCGGGCAGGATCTCGAGATAGGCGCGGATCGTCTTGTAGTAAAGAACCTCGGAAACCTGCCGGTATTCGGCATTGCCGGAAAGGTGCAGGATTTCGTCCTGAAGCCGGTGGCTGATCTGGGCCAGAGCGCGCACATCGACCTGACCGCTCAGCGGCTGGCATTCGGCCAGAAGCTCGCGGAGCGTCGCGGTAATGGCGTCGAGCATGGACGCCGGGTTGAGGTCGCCGAGCAATTCAGCAAGCTTCATGCGCAGCGCATAGGCGTCGCGCAGGGATTTGAGTTCCACCGACGTTACCATCGAGCCGACATTGGGTGTGGTCTCGATCAGCCCTTCATTCTCCAGCGCCTGCATTACCCGCCGCATGGGGGTGCGGCTGACACCGAATTCGCGCGCGAGCTCGGCTTCGCTGAGTGCCGTCCCAGGCGGGTAAATCAGAAGACAGATGCGGTCGCGCAAAGCGCGGTGGATAGCGGAAAACCGCTCCCTCGGCGTGGGTCGGCTCTCAACAGTCACGGTCATGGCGGCCTCCTGTTGTTCAAGTGGTACATCTTAAAATATGTATCGTCAACGGCAGAGTCCCGGATTCGATAACCGGTATACCGGCTTGCGCCGTGAGGAGTAAGTTTATGAAATGTCTAGTACATTCCTGAAAGTAGTTTGCTATCGGCAGCTCCCGCCGCGAAAATTCCTCGCTATCACGCGAGAAAATGCGAAGGCGGATGATGTCGATGAGCGGATCTGAATCGGGGATGCTGAACCGCCCCGGTTTCACCGGAGGCCATTTGGTTTAAGTCACGCCGCCATTTGCTGCTCACCGAGCATGACGTAGTAGCGCTCCTCGGCTTCGGCCGGCGGGATGTTGCCGATAGGCTCCAGGAGCCGGCGATGGTTGAACCAGTCGACCCAGGTCAGCGTGGCGAACTCGACGGCCTCGAAGGATCGCCAAGGCCCCCGACGATGGATGACATCGGCCTTGTAGAGGCCGTTGATCGTCTCGGCGAGTGCGTTGTCATAGCTGTCACCGACGCTGCCGACGGAGGGCTCGATGCCGGCCTCAGCCAGCCGTTCGGTGTAGCGAATGCTCACATATTGCGAACCGCGGTCGCTATGGTGCACCAGGCCGCCGCGATGGGCGGGCCGTCGCTCGTGAAGGGCCTGCTCCAGGGCATCAAGCACGAAGCTGGCATGCGCGGTCCGGCTCACCCTCCAGCCGACGATGCGGCGAGCATAGGCGTCGATCACAAAGGCGACGTAGACGAAGCCCGCCCAGGTGCTGACATAGGTGAAGTCCGAGAGCCAGAGCCGGTTAGGCGCCGGCGCATGGAACACCCGGTTCACACGGTCGAGCGGGCACGGTGCCGACTTGTCCGAGATGGTCGTGCGGACCGGCTTGCCGCGGATCACACCAGCGAGGCCCATGCCCTGCATCAGCCGTTCGACGGTGCAACGGGCAACGTCAAACCCTTCGCGCATCATCTGTCGCCAGACCTTGCGCGCTCCATAGACCTCGAAGTTCTCGGCGAACACGCGCTCGATCTCGGGCCGCAAGGCCGCGTCCCGTAGCGCCCGTGCCGAGCACTTCGACGGATCAAGCCGCCGGGCGACATGCGCATGATAGGTCGATGGGGCGATCGGCAGGACCTTGCAGATCGGCTCGACCCCATACGCACCGCGATGATCATCGATGAACGCGATCATGTCTTCGACCGGCGGTCGAGCTCCGCCATGGCGAAATATGCAGATGCCTTGCGCAGGATCTCGTTCGCCTGCCGCAGCTCGCGGTTCTCGCGCTCAAGGGCCTTCAGCTTCGCAGACATATCCGTCGTCACCCCGGCCCGCTTACCGGCGTCGACCTCAGCCTTCTTCAGCCACTCGTTCAGTGAGTGTGCCGAGCAGCCAATCTTCGCCGCTATCGACACAATCGCCTGCCAGCGCGACGGATGCTCAGCCTCATGATCCAGCACCATCCGCACCGCGCGAGCGCGCACCTCAGGCGAGAACTTGTTCGTCGTCTTGCTCGTCATAGCCCCATCCTCTCAGGAGTTGGGGTCTCCGGCAAAGCCGGGGCGGTTCAATATGCGGAATTTTCCGGCGCCCAATGTAAGGGCGCCGATGGGCAGCGCCGCATTGGGACAGTCAGGTGCGACGAACGCGGCGGCTGCTTAAGCGCGCGCCGGCGCGGTTCGCCGGTAGTCTCGCGGCCAACTGTGGAGCTGTCGCGGCGGGCTGACGCGGCAATGTCGATTTCTGCAAAATTGGTGTCGATAACTGATGCTCGCCAGTGTGCGGCTCGATCTACGATACGTGCACAATTGAATTCGTCCGGCTTTCCTAGACGCAAATGGCCAAGCCATTGACAAAAAGAAGTAAACTCAAGCCATTCCAATCGGGGGTCCCATGGATAAGATGATTGCCTGTTTCGTTGGACTGTGCGTAGCGGCTATGCCGCTTTTCGCGAGCGCCGCGGATGTCAAGCTTGGTGCCAAGGGATTTACGGAGAATATATTGGCCGGCGAGATTACTCAGCAGTATCTCGCCTCTAAGGGTATCGGCGCAACGTTGACGTCAGGGCTCGGGAGCAACGTCGTCCGCCAAGGTCTCGTTTCGGGTCAGATCGACCTCTATTGGGAGTATACTGGTCCTGCACTTGTGAACTACCACAAGATGCCCGGAATCCCGCGAGCACAGATGCTTGCCAAATTGAACGAGCTGGACGCGACCAACGGGCTCGAATGGCTCGACAGCTCGGACGTGAATGACACCTATGCCCTCGCGGTACGCCGTGAAACCGCCAAGGCAAGGGGGTTGCGCACGACCAGCGATCTGGCTGCGGCGGTCAACCGCGGAGAGAAGATCACGTTCGGCTGCAACGCAGAATTCTACGGCCGCAAGGACGGGCTCATGCCTATGCAAGAAGCCTATGGCTTCTCCTTCCCGCGCGCGGACATCGTTCGCATGGATTCCGGCCTCGTCTATCAGGCGCTGCGCGACGGCCAGGTCGATGTCGGTCTCGTGTTCTCGACCGACGGCCGCATCCCAGCCTTCGACTTCGTCCTTCTGGAAGACGACCGGCAGTACCACATTGCGCAGGTGATGACCCCGGTAGCCACCAAAGCGGCGCTGGAAGCCCACCCCCAGCTCAAGCCGCTGCTGAAGGACATTTCCAGCCGACTCAACGAAGAGGTTATGGCCAGGCTCAACGCTCAGGTCGATGTTGAAAAGAAGACAATTTCCGAGGTTGCGAACGGGTTCCTGAAGTCCTCCGGCCTTGTCAACTGAGCACGTGGCCATCATGCGCAAGCTTTCGCTTCGGGACGGCGACCTTCGCTCGTTCCTTTCGACGATCGAGACGACGGATCTGTCCGAGGAGATCGTCGACAAGGCGCGCTGGTGCCTTGTCGATCTGATCGCCACCGCCGTCGCCGGTTCCGCCACGCCGCTGGCAGGCATACTCGTCCGCTATGTCGGTGATTTTCACGGCGTCGGCCTCAATGGCGGGCCAAGCTGCCGGCCGATGATCGGTGGCCCGCTTACCAACCCGGTGGGCGCTGCGCTGCTGGGCGGAATGGTGATCGACTCCATGGACGCGCATGACGGACACTCGCTCACCAAGGGACATGTCGGCTGCGCGGCACTGCCGTCGCTGCTGGCAGTCGCCGAAGCCGCCAGACCTGATCTCGAAGGGGGCACTTTCCTGCGCCTGCTGATCGCGGGCTACGAAATCGGTACGCGGGCGGGCATCGCCCTGCATAACAGCGTCCCGGAGTATCACTCGTCAGGGGCCTGGAATGCCGTCTGCTGTGCCGCTCTCGCGGGGCATCTGCTGGAACTGGACGAAACGCGCTTCCAGCACGCCCTCGGCATTGCGGAGTATCACGGTCCGCGCAGCCAGCTGATGCGCGACGTCGACTATCCGACGATGGTCAAGGACGGTTCGGGCTGGGGAGCGATGGCTGGCGTATCGGCCGCCTATCTCGCCTCGGGAGGTTTCACCGGCGCGCCGGCCGTGTCTGTCGTCGACGAGGATCTAGATGAGGTTTGGAATGATCTGGGCGAGCGCTGGCGTATCCAGGAGCAATACACTAAGCTCTATCCCGTCTGCCGCTGGGCGCATGCCGGCATTGACGGTGTTCGTGAGCTCAAGGCCGCTCATGCGATTAAACCTGACGATGTCGACGAGGTGATCGTTCACACCTTCCATGAGGCCACACGTCTATTTCAAGGCATACCCCAGACGACTGACCAGGCGCAGTACGGCACGTCGTTCCCGACGGCTGTTGCGCTCATCCATGGCAACGTGCTGCCCCAGCATGTCGTGGATGACGCGCTCGGCGATCCGCAAGTGTGCAGGCTCACGGAGCGGATCCGTTATGTCGAGGATGGCGAATATTCGCGGTTGTTTCCCGCTCGGCGCTTCGCTCGCGTCGAGATCCGGCTGAAGGACGGCTCAATCCATTCGTCAGCGCCGCGCGAGCCGCGTGGTGATCCGGATGCTCCGCTGTCCGTCGCTGAACTGGAGCGCAAGTTCCTGCTCTATACGACACCGGCATGGGGCGAAGAGCAGAGCCGCAACTGCCTGTGTTACCTCAGCCAGTTCGGCCGGCCGGGAACCACGGTGCGCGACCTTTTGCATGCGATCCGCAATTGATAGCGATCGCACCGCCTCTCACGCACCTGTGCTGCTGATCTTGCGGTACTGAGACGGCATCTGGTCGTGGAAGTGCAGGAACCATCTGGAGAAATGCGCGACCGATCCGAATCCGGTGGCGATAGCGATCTCGAGCAACGGCTTCTCGGTATAGCTGAGCAATTCGCGGGCGCGCTCGGTGCGCAGCATCAGGTAGTAGTGCATCGGCCGCAACGAGAGATGGGTCGTGAAAAGCCGTTCCATTTGTCGTTCACTGATGCCCGCCTGATCGGCGATCTCGCGGATGGCCAGGGGATCTTCGATGTGTTCCCGCATGATGGTGGTGGCCCGCCGGATCACCGGAGGCTGGTAGGTCAGATTGCGCTGCCGCCAACCTGATTGCGGCTCGTTGTGCGCCCTGATCTTCGCATGCTGGAACTGCGCGGCAACCTCGTTGGCGATGTCCGGGCCATACCGCAGCAGGATGATGTGCAGCATCATGTCCATCGCGGTGGTGCCACCCGAAGATGTCAGCCGATCGCGGTCGATCTCGTAGACCGCCTCGGTCACAATCAGGCCTGGAAATTCCTCGCGCAGCGCCGGGAGATTTTCCCAGTGGATTGTGCAGCGGTATCCTTCGAGAAGGCCCGCCCGCGCAACCAGATGTGTGGCCGTCGACAGTGCGCCGATGGCGCGCTTGCGCCGGTTCGCATTGCGCAGGGCGCGAATGATCGGCCGCTCCTGCGCTGCGGTAAGGCGCGTGCCGCCGCACAGGACAAGTGCATCTATCCGGTCAGTCGCCGCATCAACCGCCCCGGCCTCAAGAACCAGATCATTCGACGCCATCACGGGCTGGCCGTCCGTGCTGCATGTGTACCAATCAAAGGCTTTGCGGCCAAGAAGCCGGTTGGCAACGCGGATCGGTTCGATTGCGGAGCTCAGGCTCATCATCGAGAAGCGCGGCGCCAGGAGGAAGCCGAAGCGCAAGGGTTCGTGATCCTTGTCAAGCAGCAAAGCACTCTCCCGCAGCGCGACAAGGCCGATCGGCGCGGTCACGCACAGCCGATACCGGCCAGTCCAGCGGCAACGTTAGCGGCGCACCAAAACAAATGCTACGATTAGGGAGACCATACCAAATCATGCTTTGATGAGCGGCCTCCGAGGGTACGGAGAGCGAGGACGCAACAGTTCCACCTTGGGCGTCGATGTGATTGAGCGACTCGACTGAGGGGCTGAGGCGAGGCGCCTTGAGTTGCTTTGGCGCGGCACAGACCGTGTGGCACGCCAAGGCTCAGGGCCTATTAATTTCGATCCAGATGTGATTCACCGTATCCGGGAGAATGCCGGGACGGGTGAATTGTTTGTGCTTAGCAAGAGCCAGATGGCACGAGTATTGCCGTTCTTCGTGCTACCGCTGGTGTTCCGCGGTGAATAAGCGCCAACACGAGCCCCGCCACAGATGGCTTCAACGCATTGGAATGGCTTCAGGAGTTCATTTCGACTGGAGTTGCGATCTGCGCCAGTAGAGACTCAGTGATCGCCGATATTTGTTAATTCAATCAGATAACTAGTCCGTCTCCAGCGAAGGTTCCGCTTCGGCGTCGCCACGATCGTCTTTGTCGCGGTCTTCGTCGTAATCCTCGGCCCACGCGCGGCCAAGAGCCCAAGTCTCGGAGGGGCTGCCGAAAGCGGACCTTCTGAAGCTTGTAGATGGGCCAGTGTCAGCCTCAGTCATTCAACGGCGATATGTTAACTTCTCGTTTAAAGTCCCAATAGCGGACAGTCTGCCACCGACCCCAAAACAGACGTTAAAAGAGCGCCTGGAATGTCCACGGCTGGCAACAAGCGGCCATCGCGCTAGCAACCTGCTCGCATACACTCAAACGCTTAAAACATGAGTAAGTTCTCGCTAATATCTTGGAAGACGATTTAGGTGGTTCGTCGCTGAAGCCGTTGTACTCAGGCCGCGTTCGGCACCCATTTTAGGATGTGGGTCGCCACGGCCGCGAGCTTGCCGCTGTCGACGACATGGACTTCAACCTCGGCATAGGATCGGCGCGCCTCGGTATCGACGCGGGCGATCTTGTAGGTCACCGCGATCGTCTCGCCGATGCGCACGCCTTCGAGAAAGCGCACGCGGTCATAGCCGAGCGACACCGGCGTCTCGCCGCCGTCGCGAGCGTCCGCGCAGGCCATGGTCGAGCAGGCCGACATGTAGCCGACGAGCAGCGCGCCATGGGCAATGCGCCCGCCATAGGGCGTCTCGCGCATCGCGGCCTCGTCGACATGGTTGGGCGACAGGTCGCCGGTGATACCGGCGAAGCCGTAGACATCGGCTTCCGACACCGTCTTGCGGAAGCGCCAGCTCTGATCGACCTCAACGTGGAACACGCTCATCAGGTAGCTCCCGTCACTCAGCTGCCGCGCGGGCACTGGCAACGCCCGGCTCGACGCCGCGCACCGCCATCAGATTGCACATCCGCGTGCAGGCGAGTTCCGACTCCAAAAGGACCCCGGCCTGATCGGCTAGGCGGAACAGTTCGGCGAGATGCACCGTCGCGCGCGCACTCTCCTGCCCGTTCGCGAGGGTGAAATGGCTCTGAAAGCCGTTCAGCCACGCGAGGAACACGACGCCGGTCTTGTAGAACTGCGTCGGCGCTTTGAAGATGTGGCGCGACAGCGGCACGGTAGGATCCATCAGCCGGTCATAGGCGGCACGGTCGCCCTTCGCGAGCGCGGTGAGCGCGGCGCTGGCGGCCGGCGCGATGGCGTCGAAAATGCCCAGCAGCGCCTGCGAATGGTGCGTGCCGTCACCTGCGATCAGGGTCGGGTAGTTGAAGTCGTCGCCGGTATACATCTCGACGCCCGCTGGCAGCCGGGCGCGCATCGATACTTCCTTCTCTTCGGAGAGCAGCGACACCTTGATGCCGGCGACCTTCGAGGCGTTGGCCTTGATGATCTCAAGGCAGACGTCCATCGCCTTCCAGTGGTCGTCATGGCCCCAATAGCCGGCGAGCGCGGGATCGAACATCTCGCCCAGCCAGTGCAGGATCACGGGCTCCGGGCTCTGCGAGAGGATCCGGTCGTAGACGCGGGCGTAGTCTTCCGGACGCGCCGCAGCGCGCGCTAGCGCACGGCTCGCCATCAGGATAAAGCGGCTGCCGGCCTTGTGGATCGCTGTGCACTGCTCCTCGTACGCTTTGATGATCTCGTCGATCGTGTAGTCACGGCCATTGGCGAGTTGGTCGGTGCCCACGCCGCTCGCGAGCAGCGCGTTCGCGCCATAGGCACGGGCTTCCGCAGCGGTGCGGGTGATGAGTTCGAGCGAGGTCGGCCAGTCGACGCCCATGCCGCGCTGCGCAGTGTCCATGGCTTCGGCGACGCCGAGGCCGAGATCCCACAGATAGCGGCGATAGGAGAGCGTCGCGTCCCAGTCGACCGCCGTCTTCAGCCACGGATCGATGTCCGCAAACGGGTTCACCGTCACATGGGCAGCCGAATAGGCGATGCGGTTGAACGGCCCGGCGGCGCGACGGGGAAGCGGCTCGCCGGCCTTCAGCGTGTAGCGCTCGAGAGCACCGCTCGAGACGGGAAGAATGATATCCATGGAAAGTGTCCTTCTCTCAGGCGGCGCTGTCGACGGGCGCGGCGCCCTCGAAGAAGCGGGCGGACATGATCTTCGGCTCGCGGGTTATCGGGGTGAAGCCGATGCGGTCGAGAATGTCGGTCTGGATGTCGATGCCCGGAGCCACCTCGATCAGTTCGACGCCTTCCGGGGTCAACTGGAACACGGCGCGCTCGGTCACGTAGACGACCTTCTTGCCTTCCGCGATAGCCTGCTCGCCGCTGAATGTGATGCCCGCGACGCGGTCCACGAGCTTGCGCACATCGCCCTGACGCTCAATCACAAGCTTGCCGTCGACGACGCGCGAGCGCGCGCCCTTGGTGTCGAAGCTGCCGCAGAACACGACCGCCTTCGCCTTTTGGGTGATATCGATGAAGCCGCCGGGCCCGCTGATCTGGCCTGCGAAATGCGACACGTTCACGTTGCCGAACCCGTCCATCTCGGCGAGACCGAGGAAGGTCATGTCGAGGCCGCCGCCACTATAGAGGTCGAACTGCTCGGGCGAGGACAGGATGCCCATCGGGTTCGCCGCGATGCCGAACATGTCGCCGGTCAGCAGGTCGCCGCCATGGATGCCCTGTTCAATGGTGAACCAGAACTCGTCCTGACGCCCGGTCTTGAAGATGATCTCCGCGACATCGGCGGACATGCCAAAGCCGAAATTCAGCGTCGAGCCGGTGATCAGCTCTTCGGCCGCGCGGGCGGCAACGATATGGCGCGCGACGTCGTCCTTGCCGGAATTGCGCACGACATCGCCGTGCTCGAGACCGGCAAGCGAGAGGTGGTAGCCGCCCTGATAGGTCTGCTGCTGCTCGGGGCAGACAACGACGTAATCGACGAGATTGCCGGGAACGGTCACCTCGCGCGGACGAAACGTGCCGCGCGCGACCTTCTCGCGCACCTGCGCGATGACGACGCCACCGGAATTGCGCGCCGCGAGGGCGAGCGAATAGGCGTCGAGGTCGGCAGGCTCCTCGCTGGCGCTGATATTGCCGACATCGTCGACGTAGGTGCCGCGAATGACGCCGACATCGACCGGGAACGGCTTGTAGCGCAGCACGTCTTTGCCATCGATTTGCATCAGCTCGACGATGTCCTCGGTCGAGATCGAATTGCAGCGCCCGCCCTGCTGACGCGGATCCACAAAAGTGCCGAGGCCGACATGGGTGAACAGGCCCGGACGGCCCGCCCCGATTTCGCGGAACAGGTGCATGATCGCGCCGCCCGGCAGGCAGTAGGCCTCGATCTTGTTCTCCTGCGCCATGCGCAGCATGGTGGGCGACCAGACCCAGTGGCCGCCGATGACGCGCTTTACCATACCCTCATGGGCGAAACGGTTGATGCCGCGACGGCGGCGATCACCAAGGCCGAGCGCATGGACGAGCGTGATGTTGCGCGGTGCGCCCTGCTCCAGATACGCCGCCTCGAAGCAGCTCAGCGCCTCGTCCGGCTCCATCAGGCCACCGCCCGCACCGCTGGTAGCGACGGTCGCACCCTCCTTCAGCCCAGCCAGGATGGACTGAAGCTCCTCCTTGGTGACGATTTTCATTTTGCTTCCTCGCCTGTGCGGGGTTGAACGCCGCCCTTGGCATCATTAGTAGAACGTTCTACTCATCTGGTTGGTTTGTCGTCAAGGCGCACGCGTGAAATCAATCTGAGTCCGCAGCTGGGCCACACATCGAGGGGATGGAAATGGAATTCGTGAAGATCGACGTGGATGGCACCGTCGCCACCCTCCTCCTAACCCGCAGCGCCAAATTGAACGCACTAACGCCGCAGATGATCGCCGAAATCGGCGCGGCCATTAGCCGAATCGAGGACATTCCGGACATCCGTGTGATCGTCCTCTCCGGCGAGGGGCGCGCCTTTTGCGTCGGCGCCGACGTGAACATCTGGGGAAGCCTGAGCCCGGAAGACGTCCGCCGCAGCTGGATTCTCCATGGACACCGCGTCTTCGACCGCATCGAGACCTGCCGCCTGCCGGTGGTCGCAGCCATTCACGGCATGGCGTTCGGTGGCGGGCTGGAGCTAGCTTTGTCCGCCGACATTCGCGTCATCGATGCCGAGGCGCTGGTCGCGCTGCCGGAAACCTCCATCGGCACCGTTCCCGGCTGGGGCGGAACACAGAGACTTAGCCGGCTCATAGGCCTGCCCCGCGCCAAACTCATGGCCTTGACGGGGCGGCGGATCGATGCTGCAACCGCTACGTCGTGGGGCTTGGCGACCGATATCGCCAAGCCCGGACAGGCGCTCGCCAAGGCAAAGGACGTTGCCCGCGAGATCGCCAGCATGGCACCCGTGTCGACGCAGATCGCTAAATCGATTCTCAACGGAGGTGTCGGCATTGGCAGCGATGCAACGTTCGAACTCCTGGCGGGCATGGCCGCGGCTGGCACCGAGGACGGCCGCGAGGGCATCCGCGCCCTCAAGGAGAAGCGGGCACCGCAGTTCAATGGGCGCTGACACCGGCAATGAATGAGATCGCGCCGCTGCGGCGGGTCACCATCATTGACATCGCGAAGGCGGCCGGCGTGTCGCCCTCGACGGTGTCGCTCGTCCTGCAGAAAAACGAGCGCATCTCCGCCGAGACGCGAAACCGCGTCGAAGAGGCAATAAGGAAGCTCGGCTACAAGTACAATCGTAGCGCCGCAAACCTTCGCCGCCAGACTTCGCAGGCCATCGGCCTCATCATCAACGACATCTGCAACCCGTTCTTCGCGGAAATGACGGCGGGCGTGCAGAAGGGGCTGGAAGGCACGGAATTTCTCGTCTTCCTCGTCGAGACCGGTGACGAGATCGAGCGCCAGTCACGCGTTTACCAGTCGCTGGAAGAGCACGGCATCGGCGGGCTTATCATCTTCCCGGCCTCGCAGACGAAGCCGGAATTCCTTGAGCGCATCGCAGCGGGCGGCACCCCGATCTGCGTCGCCATTCGCCGGCCTCCGGATGCCGATGTCGATTATGTCGGCCCCGACAACCGCCTCGCCGGACGCATCGCGACGCGCCATCTCATCGAACTCGGCCATCGTCGGATCGCCTTTCTCGGCGGCGAGGCGAAAAGCCCCTCCCGGATCGATCGCGTCGCCGGTTATCAGGAAGCGCTGCAGCGCGCCGGCAACGCTTTCGATCCCGCCCTATGCGTCGAAAGCCGGCCGACGCGCGCCAACGCCATCTCCGACCTCAACAAGGTGCTCGACCTACCCGAGCCGCCGACCGCCGCGATCGGCTACAACGACAATGTCGCCATCGCGCTCATGCACGGCTTGCGCCGGCGTGGTCTGGAGCCCGGCAGGCAGTTCGCCATCGTCGGCATCGACGGAACCTCGGAGGCGGAACTCGCCTATCCGGCCCTGACGACGGTGGCGCTGCACGCCCATGAGACGGGTCGCCGCGCCGCCGAACTGGTGTTGGAGCGAATCAAGGCGCCAGGCAAGACGCATGAGAACGTTATCCTGCGCCCGAACCTGATCGTGCGCGCCTCCTGCGGCACACGCTAGAGCATCTTCGATGAACGCAGAGTCGGTTTGAGGATTCCCGGGTCGTTCGCTGTCTGATTCATTGCTGCTGGTGATTTGCCAGGAGGTGATGATGACGAGGAGCCTGAGTGGCGACCTTCGCGGTCGGTTGATTGCGGCGATCGAAGACGGGGCTTCAACGCGGGAGGCAGCGCGTCGCTTCTCGATCGGGATCTCGACGGCCGGGGCTTGGTATCGCCGCTATCGCGAGACCGGCGAGATGGAAGCGCGCAAGCAGGGCCAGCCGTCGCGCTCGAAGCTCGATGCACATGAGGCCTTCATTCTCGGCCTCATCGAGGAGGTGCCGGACATCACGCTGGCCGAGATCGGGGAGCGCCTTGCAGCCGAGCGCGGCGTGCGGGCCGCCCCCTCGACGGTGTGGCTGTTCCTCGACCGGCGCGACATCACGTTCAAAAAAAGACGGCGCACGCCGCCGAGCAGCAGCGCCCCGATGTCCTGCGCCGCCGCATAGCCTGGTTTGACGGCCAACTTGACCTCGACCCCGCGAGGCTGATCTTCATCGATGAGACCGCGGCATCCACGAAGATGGCCCGCTTGCGCGGCAGGGCGCCATGCGGCGAGCGATGCCGGGCGGCCGTTCCACACGGCCATTGGAAGACGACCACCTTTACCGCCGGCCTGCGACTGGACGGCATGACGGCGCCGATGCTGCTCGACGGACCGATGAACGGTCCGGCCTTCCTGGCCTATGCAGAGCAAGTGCTCGCGCCCGAGCTTCGCCCCGGCGACATCGTGGTCATGGACAATCTGCCCGCTCACAGGATCAGCGGCGTGCGCGAGGCCATCGAGAAGGTCGGCGCGCGGCTCCTGTTCCTGCCGCCCTACTCGCCAGACTTCAACCCCATCGAGATGGCCTTCTCGAAGCTCAAGGCCCTGCTCAGAAAGGCCGCAGCCCGAACCATCGACGAACTATGGTCCGTCGTCGCCGATTGCCTCTCCGCTTTCACGCCAGAGGAATGTCGGCACTATTTCGACGCTGCCGGATATGACCCGGATTAAGTCGAATCTGCTCTAGCGCGGCGTCCTGTCGTCGATCGCAACATCTACGGTCCTCCAGCCAGCCGCGAAAAGAAAGGGCGGCCTCGCATCTGCGGGCCGCCCTTTCTTTTCGTGGGCTGCGCCGTATCAGGGACCGAGATCGGGCCCGACAAGGTGCGGAAGGTAGAGATAGAGCTGCGGCAGCATGATCACCGTCACCAGCACCAGCAGTAGCGGCAGGATCTGGATCAGCGTATCCTTGATGACCGATCTGAGCGGCGCTGCGGCTGACGCCGCCGCGATCAGCAGGCACAGTCCATAGGGCGGCGTCACGAGGCCGAAGGCGAGCGAGACAATGCCGATCAGCGCGTAGTGCAGCGGATCCATGCCGGCATGGGCCGTGAGCGGCTGCAGGATCGCACCGACGATGACGATGGCGGGGATCGCATCGAGGAAGCAGCCGACGACCAGGAACACCGCCGCAATGAAGAAGCCCGTCGCGGTGATGCCCATGTCCCATTCGACCGCACTGGCGAGCAGGGCGTTTGGAACCTTGTAATAGGCGAGCAGCCAGCCGAACACCGACGCGGTGCCGAGGCAGAACAGTGACACCGCCGAGAACCGCCCGGTATCGATGAAGGTCGCGAACAGTTGCTTCAGGTCCATCTCGCGGAACACGAACACCGCGAGGAAGATCGCGTAGACGCCCGCGATAGCGGCCGACTCGGTCGCGGTGAACCAGCCGAAGATCTTTCCGCCCGCGATGATGAACGGCAGGAACAGCGCCGGCACCGCGATCACAGTGGCCTTGAGGAAGTCGACGAAGCTCGACCGGGCGAAGCGCGGATAGTGGCGCACCTTCGCATAGACGTGGACCGTCACCATCATGGCGAGACACAGCATCAGGCCAGGCAGGATACCGCCGATGTAGAGCGAGCCGACCGAGATGGAAAGCGTGCCCGCCCAGATCACCATCAGGATGCTCGGCGGAATGACCACCGAAAGCACCGAGGACACCGCCGTATTGGCGACGGAGAAGCTGCGGTCGTAGCCCTCCTTCACCATGGCGGGGATGAAGATCTTGCTCTGGCTCGCCGCATCGGCCGTGGCCGATCCGGAGACGCCGGCGAACAGCACGGAGAGCACCACGTTCATCTGAGCCAGCGCACCGGGGAAATGGCCCACCATAGTGCGCGACAGGTTCAGCATGCGGTCGGTGATGCCACCCGCGTTCATCACGTTCGCCGCGAGCAGGAAGAACGGCACAGCGAGCAGCAGGAACGAATTGTACGACGTGTACATCTGGTCGATCAGCACGTAGAGCGACACGCGCGGGTCGAACAGCAGCGGCGGCAGGCAGGCGATGCCGAGCGCGAACGCCACCGGCACGCGCAAGATCAGCAGGACCATGAAGGTCCCGAGCAGGATGACGGCAACCTCACCGGGTCCCATTTTCGACCTCCGTCAGGGAGAGCGCGGTCTCGGAGCGGCCGTAGACGGCGATGGCGTCGTAGATCCCCTCAAGGGTGAAGACGATCCAGCCGATCGCGGCGAACGGGAAGGCGCCGTAGACGTAACCCATATTGATGTCCGACATGTCCGACGTCATGCGCAGCCCGAACTGCGTATATTCGAGGCTGCCCCATAGGAAGACGAGGCCGAACACCAGCACGCAGATCCGCACGATCATGCGTGCGATCAGCGTGCCGAGCGGCGTTGCGGGCGTCGGCAGCAGGTCGATGTCGAAATTGGTATTCTCGCGCACGGCGACCGCCGATCCGATCATGACCAGCCAGATCAGAGCGAAGCGCGAAAGCTCCTCGGTCCAGAGATAGTTAGGGACGATCTCGCCATAGCGGGCCAGAACCTGCATCCCGACGGGGATGACCAGAAACACGGTCAGCAGGCCGAGCACTCCGACAAGGAACAGATGATAGAGCCGCAACAGGCGTCGCATGGAGATGCCCTCAGATGGGGCCGCGGCGGAACCGCGGCCCTTGTGCGATGGGATCAGTTGATGGCGCGAACGTTCTTGAGAACGTCTTCGGCGCCGAGCTCCTTGGCATAGGTGTCGATCACCGGCTGCACCTTCTTGTGCATCGCCTCGACGTCCTTAAACTCAATGAGCTTCACCTTGCCCTCAGCCGCCATCTTCTCGAGCATAGCCGCGTCCTCGGCCGCCTCGGTCTCGCGCCACCAGGCCGCGGCTTCCTCGCCCGCCTTCAGCACGGCGGCCTGCAGGTCCGGGGGAAGGCGCTCGAAAGTCGCGCCACTGAACACCAGCGGGCGGACGGTGATGATGTGGCGCGTGCGGATGACTTCCGGCGCGACCTCGTAGAAGCGCATCTGCGCGTTGGTGGACGCCTCGTTCTCGAGCGCCTCGATCACGCCACTCTGGATGGCGTTGTAGATCTCGTTATAGGCGACAGTGCTCGGCACGATACCCACCGCCTGGAAGGCGCGGGCGTGGATAGGCGTGCCCTGCACGCGCATCTTCAGGCCGTGCAGGCCGGCGAGGTCGCTGGCCGGCTTCTTGGAGAGGATGTTGCGCTCCGCCCCGCCGCCGAGGCCGAGGATCTTGACGTTGCCTCGCTTCTCGATGTCGTCGACGATCGGCTTGAAGGCATCGCCCGCCGTCGCCTTCTTCCACTGGTCGACGTCCTTGAACAGGAACGGCGTGTCGAGGATGCCGGCGCCGCGCGCGATCGGCGTCATGTGGGCGGGGGCAACGACAGCGAAGTCGACCGAGGTGCCACGCGTCATCAGGCCGAAATAGCCAGCCTCGTTACCGAGCTCGCCATTCTCGTGCATCACGAATTCGACTGGCTTGCCGTAGTACTTGGCCACGAGATCGGTGAATTTCGTCATCGAGCGGTTGAAGATGTGGTCCTTGTTGTAGGCGCTGGCGCCGTGCAGAACGATTTTCTCCTGCGCCTGCACGCTCATCGTACCGGCGAGCAGGAGACAGGCGGAAAAGGCGGCGGCGGCGAGCTTGATTGGCTTCATTGAGGTTCCTCCTGGCTTTTCTCGGTGCAGAGCCGCACCCGGCGACGGGCGAGGCAAGCGGGCAGACGTTGAGCAACCCGCGCCATGACGGCGAGAGCGACGAAAGTCTCAGCGATGGGGAAAGACAGCCGCGATGCGCGTGGAGGGTCGTGGTGACGACCCGAGATCCGGCTCGGCCTTTGGCAGCAACTGCGCCTGCGGCATGGCATCCTCCCATAGGCTTTTCGCCTTCTTGAGGCGGTATTAGCGCAGACCGAACGTTAGTACAACGATTTATCAAGCGTTCCGGCGTGCTAGAGGCACACAAATATGATTGCCGTAACGGCTAAGTTTCTGAACTTAAATTCATTTTCAACGATCTCGCTGGATGGCCGGCTTTTCGCCGGTATCTGGTGTCCCCGCATGCACTATAATCGGCTGCACCCGACGAGACGGATCACGGAACAATGTGATTTTCATGATGTATGTGCGTAACTTAGAAGATTTTAACGTAGACTCCGGCCTTCCTCGCGCCTGCTCTGGACGCCCTTACCGCCACGTCGCACAGCCATTTTCGCCTTGACGCAACCGATTGGTGTGGTCAAACGATACACCAACGAAACGACCCTCTTTCCCTCGGCAGGTGCCTTCATGAGCGAATCCTTCCCCTTCTGGCCCGTTGCTTTCGTCACCGGCTCCAGCCGCGGCATCGGCCGTGGCATCGCCCTCGCTCTTGCAGCCAAGGGCTTCGACGTGGCGGTGCATGGCCGCTCGAACGCGGTTGAGGCGCAGCGCACCGCCGACGAGATCGTCGCCCTCGGGCGCCGCGCCACCGTCGTCCTCGGAGAAATCGGCGATCTGGCGCGCCATGAGGCGATGATCGAGGAGGCCGAGGCCGCGCTAGGCCCGCTCACCACTTTCGTGAACAATGCGGGCGTTGGCGCGCTCAAGCGCGGTGACGTGCTGGAGGCCTCGGTCGAAAGCTACGACCACTGCATGCTATACAACGCGAAGGCCGCCTTCTTCCTCACCCAAGCGGTCGCCCGCCGCATGGTCACGCGCCCGCGCGATCCCGCCGGCTACTACTCGATCCTGCTCGTCTCCTCGGTGAGCGCGACCGCCGCCTCCATCAATCGCGGCGAGTATTGCGTGTCGAAGGCGGCGACCGCGATGATCGCCCAGGTCTTCGCCGCCCGCCTCGCGCGCGAAGGGGTCTATGTCTTCGACATCCAGCCCGGCGTCATCGAGACCGACATGTCGCGTCCCGCGCTCGCCGACTACCAGCGCCGGATCGACGAGGAAGGCCTGACCCTCATCCCGCGCCTCGGCCAGCCGCAGGATGTCGGCACGGTCGCCGCGTCCATCGCCGCCGGCGGCCTGCCCTATGTCTCCGGTCAGGTCATCCGCGTCGACGGCGCGATGCTGCTGCCGCGCCTCTGACGCGCGCCGACGATCCATAACAACAGGAGGTCACCATGTCCGATGCCGGCCCCGCGCTCCTCAGCGTCACTGGAGAGACCCGCCTCTATTTCGTGATCGGCGACCCGATCCGGCAGGTCCGCTCGACCCAGCTCTACAACAAGATCACCGCCGAAAAGGGCATCGACGTCGTGTTCGCGCCGCTGCAATTCGCCGCCGCCGATTTCGACGCCGCGGTCGCCGGACTGCGCAGCTTCAAGAATCTGGCGGGCATCATCCCGACCATCCCGCACAAGCCACGCATGATGAAAGTGGTGGACCGCGTCGAGCCGCGCGCCAAGCTGGTCGGCGCGGTCAACTCGATCCGCGTCGAGGCGGACGGCACTTGGGTCGGCGACACCTTTGATGGCGTCGGCTACGTCAACGGCCTCGTTTCGAACAATCGCGATCCCAAGGGCCGCTCGGTACTGCTGATCGGCGCGGGTGGCGCGGGTGCGGCGATTGCCGTCGCGCTGGCGGATGCGGGCGTGTCGCGCCTGCGCGTCGTCGATGTCGACACCGCCAAGGCCGAGCGTGTCGTCGCCGCCGTGAGGGGCGCCTATCCCGGCCTCGCCGTGGACACCGGCGCGCCGGTCCCGGCCGAGTTCGACATCGTCGCCAACGCCACGCCGCTCGGCATGTCCTCGAACGACCCATACCCGATTGATCCCGAGACGCTCGTCCCCGGCCAGTTGGTAACCGACATGATCATGAAACCGCCAGTCACCCCGCTGCTTCAGGCCGCCGAGAAGAAGGGTTGCCCTATTCAGGTCGGCTATCAGGCCCTCGTCGGCCAGGCCGAGGCAAACTTGGCCTTCTTCGGCCTCGTCTGATCCGCTGCGATAAAATGGCCGCCCGGATCTTCGTCCGGGCGGCCTTTTTGCATCAAGATGCCGACAGCGCCTTGGTCAGCTCCGGCACGACGCTGAACACGTCGCCGACCAGCACATAATCCGCCACCGCGAAGATCGGCGCTTCCGGATCGGTGTTGATCGCGACGATCACGCGCGAATCCTTCATGCCGGCGAGATGCTGGATCGCGCCCGACACGCCCGCAGCGATGTAGAGATCGGGCGCGACGATCTTGCCGGTCTGGCCGACCTGTAGGTCGTTCGGCGCATAGCCCGCATCCACCGCCGCGCGCGTCGCCCCGATGGCCGCGCCGAGTACGTCCGCGAGCGGGGCGATCACCTCGTCGAAGCGCTCCGCCGAACCCAGCGCGCGACCGCCCGACACGACGATCCGCGCCGAGCCGAGATCGGGCCGCTCAGTCTCGCTGACCTCGCGCGACACCAGCCTGGCCGGGACCGCCGAGCCGATGATCGCCTCGCATTCCGCGCGCGACATCTCCTCGACCGGAGCGGCAGCCCCGCCCTGCGCCGCCGGCTGGAAGGCGGAGGCCCGCACCGTCACCACCTTCACGCCATCGAGGGAACGCAGGCGTTCCAGCGCGTTGCCGGCATAGATCGGCCGCGTGAACACGTTCGGCCCCTCGATGGCGACGACATCAGCGACGATCATCACATCCAGCAGGCTGGCGAGGCGCGGCAACACATCCTTGCCGGTGCTGGTCGCCGCGGCGACGACCGCGCCCGCTCCGCGCGCGGCTACCAGCGACTTCAGCAGTGCCGCAACCGCCTCGGTGGACAGGTCTGCCGGCGCATCCACGCGCAGCACGCGGTCAATGCCAGCGAACTCTGCCCCCTTGGCGGCCAGTTCAGGCGCGCCGCCAAGCACCACGAGGTCGATCGGCGTACCGAGAGCGCGCGCGGCGGAGACGGCACGCAGCGTGGCGGGTGAAAGCGCCGCTCCGTCGTGATCGGCAATAAGCAAAGTGGTCATCGTTCAGCCCTTGGCGAGAGTGCGGATATGGGCGGCGAGTTCGGTCACCGAACCCACGCGGACACCGGCCGTGCGGCCCGCCGGTTCAGTGAGCGACAGCCGCTCCAGACGTGGCGACAGGTCGATGCCGAGGCTTCCCGCGTCGATGGCCTCGATCAGCTTCTTCTTCGCCTTCATGATGCTGGGCAGCGAGGCGTAGCGCGGCTCGTTGAGGCGCAGATCCGCCGTAACGACCAGTGGCAGCGGCAGTTCCCACGTCTCCAGCCCGCCATCGATCTCGCGCATCACGCGGGCGGTATCGGCCTCGATATTCAGCGAGGAGGCGAAGGTCGCCTGCGGCCAGCCGAGCAGCCCCGCCAGCATCTGGCCGGTGGCGTTGGTGTCGTCGTCGATCGCCTGCTTGCCGAGCAGCACGAGGCGCGCCTCCTCGCGGCGCACGATCTCTGCCAGCAGCCGCGCCACGCCGAGCGACTCGGGCGCGGCTTCGGTGGTCAGGTGGATCGCGCGGTCCGCGCCCATGGCGAGCGCATGGCGCAGCGTTTCGCTGGCAAAGGAGTTGCCGATGGAAACCGCGACGATCTCACTGACCTTCCCCGCTTCCCGCTGCCGGATCGCCTCTTCCAGCGCGATCTCGTCGAACGGGTTCATTGCCATCCTGGTGCCGGCGAGCTCGACGCCCGAACCGTCGGCCTTCAGCCGAATCTTCACATTGGGGTCGACGACCCGCTTCACCGCAACCAGCGCCTTCACGCGGCTCTCCTACTCGGGGGTGGGATTTGATCTTCCAATAAATAACTAGTTAGTTACTTAGTATGCGTTTGGCAACCGCCCGCGATCGCGCGACGTAGTCGCGCGCGGCGAGGCATTGGTCTAGAACACGGCGGAGCGGTGCTTTCGCCGTCGCAACTGCGGGGAACATGCGGGTGACGGACGACGCGGGCGTCAAGACTTCGGGCAAGGCCGTGCCCGCCAAGAGCGCCGCCCCGGCGCCCCGTCCGCGCGAGGCGGATGCCACCCGCCGCCGGATCCTCGACGCCGCCAAGGCGGAGTTCGCTCGCCTCGGTCTCGCCGGCGCGCGTGTCGACGCCATCGCGCTGCGGGCCAAGGCCAATAAACGCATGATCTACCACTATTTCGGCAGCAAGGAGGGCCTCTACGTCGCCATTCTCGACGATGCCTATGGCGCGATCCGCGCCGCCGAACAGCAGCTCAAGCTCGACGACCTCGCCCCGGAGGATGCCATTCGGAAGCTCGTCACCTTCACCTGGAACTACTTCATCCGGAACCCGGAATTCCTGACGCTGGTGAACACCGAGAACCTCTACCGCGCACGCTACCTGAAGAAATCCACCGTGATCCGCGAGCTTCACACCCCGCTGATCGAGATGGTCCGATCCATCCTCGAGCGCGGCGTTGCGGCGGGCACGTTCCGCCCTGGTCTCGATCCGGTGCAGGTCAACCTCACCATCGCGGCGGTGGGCTACCACTACCTCAACAACCGCTTCACCGGCTCGATCATCTATGACCGCGACCTCAATGCGCGCGAGGCCCTGGACGAGCGCCTCGCCTTCAACATCGAGACGATCCTGCGGCTGATCTGCCGCGACTGACGCGGGCCACGCCGCCCTCGCCACTTGCGTCGGCGCGTCGACAGAAGTAAGTAACTAGATAGTTATATAGACCGTCTCCGGGAGCGCCTCATGTCCTTGTCCGAAACCCATGTGCAGATCCGCGACATGGCCCGCCGCTTCGCGCAGGAGGTCGTCCGCCCGCTCGCCGAGGAACTCGACCGCGACGAGCGCTTCCCCGCCGAGATCTACAAGGAAATGGGCCGCCTCGGCCTGTTCGGCATCACCGTGCCGCCCGAGCATGATGGTGCCGGCTTCGACGCACTCGGCTATGCACTGGTAATGGAGGAACTCTCCAAGGGCTATTCGTCGGTGGCCGATCAGTGCGGCCTCGTCGAACTCGGCTGCACGCTGCTCTCCGCCCACGGCACGCCGGCGCAGCGCGAGACATGGCTCAGTGAGGTCATGGCCGGTCGCAAGCGCGTCGCCTACTGTATCACGGAAGCCGAAGCCGGCACCGACGTATCCGGCATCCGCACCGTCGCCGAGCGCACGGCGGATGGCTGGGTGCTGAACGGCGGCAAGCTGTGGATCCAGAACGCGCCGCTCGCCGATGTCGGCTTCGTGCTGGCGCGCACCGACAAGGCGGCCGGCAAGCGCGGCATGAGCATCTTCGTCGTGGACCTCAATTTGCCGGGCGTGACCCGCGGGCCAAAGGAACACAAGATGGGCCAGCGCGCCTCGCAGGTCGGCGGGCTCACCTTCGACAATGTCGTTCTGCCCGGCGATTCTGTGCTCGGAGTCGAGGGTCGCGGCTTCCACATCATGATGAGCGTGCTCGACAAGGGCCGCATCGGCATCGCGGCGCTCGCGCTCGGCATCGCGCAGGCCGGCCTTGAGGCGGCGGTCGATTACGCCAAGACCCGCAAACAGTTCGGCCAGACCATCGCCGAGTTCCAGGGCATCCAGTGGATGCTGGCCGACATGGCCAAGGACATCGCCGCCGCGCGCCTCCTGATCCACGACGCCGCGCAGAAATTCGATGCCGGCGAGCCCGCCACCATGGCCTGCTCGATGGCGAAGTGCTTCGCCTCCGACATCGCCGTCGCACAGACCGCCAACGCGGTGCAGATCTTTGGCGGCAGCGGTTACATTCGGGGCTTCGAAGTCGAGCGGCTCTATCGCGACGCGAAGATCACGCAGATCTACGAGGGCACGAACCAGATCCAGCGGACCATCATCGCGCGAGAGATACTTAAATCTTGATGACGCAGTCTGAGAGTGAAAATGAGCCGCGTCGTCTACCGGTTGTCCGCAGAGAACTCAACTCCTCTCTTAAGTATCACGCTATCTGAAAGTTGCAGCGGACGGCGCGCAACGTGCCGCACTACCGTGTGCGCGCCGTCTAATCGTGAGACTAGCCGGCTGGCTGCTCAGTGCAGGAAGCTGTTCGCTCCAAGATCGCGAACCCAGTGCAGTATCCAAAAGGCGATTTGTAGTGCTTTGCCCTTCGCCGAGCGAACTTAAATCCGACATCGATCGGACGCCCGCATTGGGGGGGGCGGCCTTGCCGATCGCTAAGTTGCCGTGTGTCGACATTTGGGTCGGCAGACAAACGTCCGCCAGTCGCGGTACGCGCCTATTAGCAGACGGTCTGAAGTCGGCCTCAAACCGGCGATTCGTCATCATAGCAGCGACCTTCCGCTTCTGGCGGATGTCGTTGAAAAAGTCGCCTTGGAGAGCGCCGCTGGCCGGTGTCGGATTTGGCCAATTGGGCCTCGGCGTCTCATGCTGGTCTGATCTGCGGTCCGTTCGGCAGGAGCTTGGCGAGTTTCCTGAGGTTCTGGGCTGCCGCGGCGAGGTGGAACTCGTCTCTTGCGCCGTTTGGTCCCCGCAGGCGCAGCCGGTCGAGCTTCAGGATGCGCTTGAGGTGGGCGAAGAGCATCTCGACCTTCTTCCGCTCGCGCCGTGAGACGGCATAGGCGTCGGTCTGAGCGATGTCCCTGGCCATGTCGCGGGCACCTTCGTGGATCGAGCGCAAGATCTTGCGGGCCGGGGTGTTGGGGCAGCACTGCGGCTTCAGCGAGCAGGCGTCACAGGCAAGTTTGCTGGCGTGGTAGCGCATCATGCCGTTCTCATCGACGAACGGGCGCTCGGTTCGATAGACCTTCTGGCGCTGCCTCAACTCCTTCCCGGCCGGGCAGATATATAGGTCGCGGTCGTGGTCGTAGGCGAAGTCGGAACGGCTGTAGGTGCCGTCGCTGCGCTGGGATTTGTCGAAGACCGGGATGTGCGGCTCGATCCCGCGCTCATGCACCAGCCAGGCGAGGTTCTCGGCCGAGCCATAGGCGCTGTCGGCGGCGAGCTTCGCCGGCCAGAGGCCAAAGCGCTCCCGCGTTCGGTCGAGCATGGTGCGGGCCGAGCCGAGCTCGGCCTGCCGGATCGCGCGGCTGGCCTCGACATCGACGATGACGGCGTGGTCGAGGTCGATGAGATAGTTGGTGGCGTAGGCGAAGAAGGCATGGCCCTTCAAAGCGCCGGGCCATTGCGCCGCCGGATCGGAGCGCGAGACGAACTTCGGCTTCGTTTCGCTGGCCGCGCCCCAGGCGGCTTCATCCAGCGTGTCGAGATACTCGCGCACCGGTCGATGCGTCCGGGCGAGATCGTCCCAATCGACCGGCTCGGAGCCATCAGCCGAGCGCTGCTTGTTGGCATCGGCCTTGATCAGGCTGGCATCGACCGCGAAGCCTTCGCCGCCGACCAGCTCCTCCGCTATGCAACGCCGGACGGTCGCCTCGAACAGCTCGCGCAGGAGATCGCTCTCGCGGAAACGGCCATGGCGGTTCTTCGAAAAGGTGGAATGGTCGGGCACGCTGCCCTCCAACCCGAGCCGGCAGAACCAGCGATAGGCGAGGTTCAGATGGACCTCCTCGCATAGGCGGCGCTCGGAGCGGATCCCGAAGCAGTAGCCAATGAGGAGCATCCGGATCATCAACTCCGGATCGATGGAGGGCCGTCCCATCTCGCTGTAGAACGGCCGCAGATGTGTGCGAATCTCGGAAAGATCAACGAACCGATCGATGCCGCGCACCCAATGATCGGCCGGGACGTGGCGCTCCAGGCTGAACTCGTAGAACAGCACCTCCTGCACTGCCAGCCGCTCGCCCATCATCGCGCCGTCCTCCATCTGAGGAGACTGAATCAGGACTTCATACCCCCAGCAATGCCGACTTTTTCAACGACATCGGCGCAAAGCGGACGTTAGTAGGGGCACGCTGAGAGGGCAGCAACGGGTCAACATCTTCAGACTTTGGCGCGCCCAGCTCCCTCTTCGGCCGCGCACATCCCGCTGCCCGCAAGCTTGGATGCTAGCGGTTCGCCTTCTCGTGCCGCCTGCCTTGGCTCGCGCCCGAATTCATGCTGCCGCAAGCACAATGACGCTTGGGATAAGCACGCCGCATCCCACCAGCCGCCACGGCCCTACCCTCCCCTTGAGGGTCAGCATTCCCATCAGCGCGCCCATCATCGACATCTCGCGCAAGCGCGCGCCGCGATCAGCGGCGCGCCGAGGCGCGGAGCCTCTCGCAGCGACAGCGCGCTCAACATCCGCACAAAAGGTGGTGCGACATCCCTGCCGTGTGGAGCGAGGGACACGGCTGACACGCTCGCGCATGGAGCTTCGTCAGTCACGTCGGCGTTGACACCCTGTGCGACCTGCCGGAAATGGAAGCGCATCGGCGATGCCGGTCTCCTCGGTAAGGACAGGCTGCTGGCTGGCGCTAGTCCAGAGGTTCCTCGGCGGGAGATGAGGCGGACAACTGCCCCTCCATAGAACCGGCATCAGGTCAAGAGTTTACTGCGTAAGGTTATGTAATAGCCGGCGTTTGCCGTGTGTTACTCGGCAAAGTGCGAAGCGATCGTCTAACCACCCTCCTGTTTCAACGGGAGCTGCCACTGGTGATCGAACTCCGTCGCCGGAATTTTCTACGCCTTCTTGAGCTTCGCAATTGAGTGACGTTGGGGCTGCCCGGCCGGGTTTCCCGCGCGGATTTATTTCGTTTCACGGCACGCGGATCAGCTTTGTCGAGCCGCCGAGTAAATTGTGGGATCAGGCATGACTGGTGATCGCGTTTCAGGCCCCGTCGTAGAAGCCGTCAAAGCCTCCAAGGTCATCTGCAATGTTACGGACCGCAATACGCGGGGTCTCCCGCCTGCCCGTGGCGCGCGCCCGGCCATGACGCGCGGCCTGCTCCTTTCGACGGCGCTGGTCCCGGTCTTTGCTGTCGGGCAGATGCTTCCCGCCTTCGCCCAGGCCCCGACGCTCCTCTACGAATATGCCGGCGGCCAGGGCGGCCAGGGCGCGCCGGGTGGCGGTGGCGGTGGCGGCGCGGGCGGCGGCGGCGGCGGCGGTGGGGCGAATGCGGGCCCCCAGAGCCCGCGGCCAGCCGGGTCCGGCGGTGCGGCCGGTTATAATGGAACCTCGCGGCCGGGCTCAGCCGGCGGTGCGAATGGCGGCGGCAATGGCGGCACTGGCGGCGGCACAAGCGGCGCCGGTGGCGCGGGCGGGTCCGCCTCGGCCGGCATTGGCGGCGGCGCCGGCGGCGCGACTCCGGGCGCGGCGGGCGCGAATGGCGGTTCGAACACATCCGCCGGCTATGGCGGCGGTGGCGGCGGCGGCGGGCAGCACGGCTATGTCGGCGCGGCGCTGCCCACGACCGCGGTCACGGGCGGGCGCGGCGGCAATGGCGGTCTCGGATATGGAACCGGCGGCGGCGGAGGTGGTGGCTATGGCGCCATCATCACCGGCGGCGGCAATCTTGGAACGTTGTCATTCAATGTCTCCGGCGGCCAGGGCGGAAGCGGAGGGTCCTCGACGGGGTCTTATGGCGGTGGCTTTGCCGGGCAAGGCGGCGCGGGGCTGTATTTGACGCCCTCGACCGATCGCACCCTCACTATTGCAAGCACCGTCCGCGGCGGATCAAGTAGCAATCGGGGCGGCGTAGGAATTTTCGTTGATAACAGCAACGGTTCGACAACCCTTCTGACGCTTGCCAGCACGGCGCAGGTCATCGGCGGCACCGGCCCCTCCTACGGCATCAGTGGAAGCAACCTGAATATCGTCGCGATGCCGGGGGCAGTCGCGCGGGGCGGTCCCAACAATCTGGGCGGAGTGCAGCCCGGCATCTATTTCATCGGCGGCACGAACAGCCTGGAACTGGTCGGAAACGGCGGCACTTCCGGCGTCACCCATGCAGACATCGCGTATGTCGGTTCATTACCCGACGTGGTGTCCTCGACCTTGAAGTTAACGGGCGCCGGCGGCGTCTTCGACAATACGCAGATCGGCGGCACCTATAACGGTTTCAAGGCCGTGGAGGTGAACTCTACAGGCACCTGGGCGCTGAACGGCACCCGCTCCCAAACCACGCCGAATATTCCCTGGACCCTATCCTCAGGCGTCCTGATGGTGAGTGGAGCCATTGCCGGCACGGTTTCGGTCGGCGCAGGTACCACATTTACCAATCCCACCGATGGGTCCGGCACGGCGACGGTGACGCAGACGCTGACCATCGCGAGCGGCGCAACGCTGGCCGTATATGCGCTTAACAACAACAATGCGGCCCTGGCCACCACGACGGGTGGTCTGGTCATCAGTGCCGGTGCGGTGGTCGATCTCTCCCTGCGCGCACCGCGAGCGGGTGGCATCATCCGCATCGCCTCAGATGTATCGCTCGACGGTACACTGAACATAACCAATGGCGGCGGCATGGTTGCCGGCACCTATAATCTCATTACCTATTCCGGCACTCTGTCGGGCGCCGGCCTCTCCATCGGCACGACGCCAACCGGCTTCGACTACAGCTACACGCTCGACACCTCCACCGCAGGCGTCGTCCGCCTTCTGATCGTATCGCCGGAACTGTACTGGAACGGCGCGCGCGAGACTGGTTCCACCGGGCCTGTCGCAGGCGGAAACGGCGTCTGGGATGCCGATGTTACGCATCTCAACTGGACCAACGCCGCCGGCACCGCCCGCGAAGCTTGGACTACTGCGGCCAATACCGCAATCTTCTCCGGCACCGCCGGCACCGTCACGGTCGATGCAACGGACGGCGCGGTGGGGGCAAAGGGTCTCCAGTTCCTCACCACCGGCTACACCGTCACGGGCGATACGCTGACCCTGACGTCCACCCTGGGCGCTGCCAAGCTCGACGCTGTCGGCGCCTCGGTCTCGGCGACCGTTTCCGCTCCGCTCGCTGGCGGAGCCATGGAAAAGATCGGCGCCGGCACGCTCACGCTCTCGGGTATCAACACCTTCACTGGCGGCCTCACTCTCACCGCGGGTCGGCTGATCCTCGACGGCGGCGCGGCGATCGAGGATTCCAACACCATCACGGGCGTCCCGGGCGCGACGCTGCAGATCGCGGCGGCGGAAACGATCGGCGGGCTGGCGGGCGCCGGGGCGGTGATGCTGAATCAGACCACCGGGGCGCTCTCCATTGGCGCTAATAACGCGAATACAAGCTATTCCGGCGCCATTTCCGGGGTTGGTGGACTGAAGAAGATCGGCACGGGCACGCTTACCCTGAGCAATGCCGGCAGCAACTATTCCGGCGCAACCGAGATCGAGACCGGCAGGCTGATCGTGGCCGGGGGGAGTGCGATCGGTAATTCCAGTAATGTCACTGTCGCCTCAGGCGCTAGCCTACAGCTCAACAGTACCGAGGTGATCGGCGGGCTTTCGGGCAGCGGCACTGTCGAGAGTGGCGCCAACGCCTTGACGGTGACCGTGGCGAGCGGCCGCGTCAGCACCTTTTCGGGCACGATATCGGGCACGGGCGGCTTCGGGAAACTCGGGACGGGCGAGCAAATCCTCGAGGGCGTCAATACGTTCACGGGCCAGATCAGCCTCAGCGCCGGAAAGCTGACGCTCGGAGCGAGCGCGGATCTGGCGGATTCCGTCATTGTGTTCATAAGCGCGGGTGAGTTTTTCCTCGGCTCCAACTCGCAGACGATCGGCGCGCTGTCGGGGGGCGGCACCGTCTCCGCCGACACCGCGACCCTGACGCTGGGAACCGATGATCGCAACAGCAGCTTCTCCGGCGTGCTGCAGAATTCCGAGGGCGGAAGCCTTTCGATCACCAAGATCGGAACGGGAACAGCGGCGTTCTCGGGCGCGAACACCTATGCCGGTGAGACGCGCGTCTCGGCCGGCACACTGACCGCCTCCCACAATTCCGCGCTTGGCAGCACAGCGGCGGGAACGGTGGTCGAGAGCGGCGCGACCTTGGCGGTGGCCGGTGGCGTGACCATCGGCGCGGAAGCGCTGACGTTGGCGGGGACAGGCATGGGCAATAGTGGGGCCCTGACCACCAGCGGAACGGGCGTCAGCCGCTTCGGCGGGGCGATCACACTCGCCGGGAATACCCTGATCAGCATCCAGGCCGGCACAAGCCTTGTCCTCACCGGAGCGGTCAGCGGGACGAACGTCGATCTCTCGCTCGGGGGCAGCGGGGGCGGGGCCGGCATCTTCACGCGATCGCTGTCTCTTGGCACCGGATCGGTGACGGTGAGCGGGCTGCAATGGGAGTTTGACGCGGCGAACGACTATTCGGGACTGACGACGATCAATTCCGGAATGCTCTACGTCGCCCATTCCGGCGCTCTCGGGTCGACGTCCAGCGGGACGATCGTCAATTCGGGCGGCGCGCTGATCCTCGGCCCGAACGTCGCTGTCGGCGCCGAGGCTCTGTCGCTAGCGGGGATCGGCGACGCAGGCGCGTTGCGCGCCGACGGCGCGAACACGAGCTATGCGGGTGCGATCACGCTGACGGAAAACGCCACGATCGGTGTCGGCCCCGTGTCGGCCACCGCTGCTCTGACGCTTTCCGGCGGCATTACCGGCTCGGGTAAGAACCTCACCCTGCTCGGCTCCGGCACCGGTACCATTTCCGCCGACATCGCGACGGGCACCGGAACGGTGACGAAGCAGGGTGCCGGCACCTGGATTCTCTCCGCCGGTAACAGCTATACCGGCGACACGATCATCGCCGCTGGAACGCTGCGCATAGGCGCGGGCGGGAATACAGGCTCGGTTGACAGCGCTGCGATCCAGAACAATGCGGCGCTCATATTCAACCGCTCGAACACCATTTCCTATGACGGCGCGATTTCCGGCTCAGGCACCGTGGAACAGGCCGGCAGCGGCATCCTCATCCTCACCGGCGCCCAAGCCTATACGGGGACGACAACAGTGTCGTCGGGCACGCTGCGTCTTGGCGATGCCGGCGTGAACGGCAGCCTGGCAGGCGACCTCTCGGTTGCTTCCGGCGGCACCTTCGCCGTGGACATGACCGGCGCCAGCACCTCGACGGTCTCCGGCGCGGTAACGGTTGAGGCCGGCGGTACGGTCCAGGCGCTGTCAGGCGTCAGCCTGCTGACCGCATCCGGGAGCCTGGATTTCCAGGCGGGCGCGACGCTCGACATGACCTTGGGCGCCCCGACGCTGACAGCGGCGATAACCGCCGGAACGCTGACCCTCAACGGGACACTCGACATCACCACGGCGGCGGGCTTCACGTCCGGCACCTATCTGCTCATCGAGTATGCGGTGCTTTCCGGCACGCCGGGCATGACGATCGGAACCGCGCCGGAGGATTCCCTCTTCACCATCGACACCTCGACCGCCGGTCAGGTGAACCTCTTGGTAGTCGCCGGACAGTTCTGGAATGGGACTTCGGCGGGCGGCGGGATCATCGGGGGGACCGGCGTGTGGACCGCGCGCCCGACCGCCACCAACTGGACCGAAAGCAGCGGCACGTCCGCCGACCCGTGGAAAGGCGGCCTGGCCATTTTCGCCGGGGGCACCGGCAATGACGAAGTGGTGGTCGACGGCACGGCCGGCGCGATCGCCACCCAGGGAATGCTGTTCCGCTCCACCGGCTATATGGTCTCGGGCGACGCCATCACCCTCGCAGCGCTCAGCGGCCAGACCCGCATCGGCGTCAACGCCGGCATGACCGCCACCATCGGCGCTGCGCTGATCGGCGCGACCGGACTCCAGAAAACCGGTGACGGAACGCTCATTCTCAGCGGTCAGAACGGCTATGCCGGCGGAACCACGATCTCGGCCGGCATACTGCAGTTCGGCAACGGAATCAGCAACGGAGCGCCCGGCGGCGGCGGCATCGTCAACAATGCGGCCGTGGCGTTCAACATCGTGGACGCGACTCAGATCACCTTCGGCGACGTGATCTCGGGTACCGGCACCTTGGCCAAGTACGGCGCCGGCACCTTGAGCCTCACCGGCGCCAACACCTATGGCGGCGCCACCTCTGTGTTCGCCGGAACGCTGTCGATCTCCAATGCCAGCTATACCGGCGCGGTCACCGTCTATTCGAGCGGGACGCTCGACCTTTCGGCGAACGCCTCAACCACCTTCTCGAACGCCATCTCCGGTGCCGGAACCCTCAGCCTCACCAAGACCACCGCCTCCGCCGTCACCACGACTCTCACTGGCGCCATAGCTGTCGGCCAAGTGGTGCTGGATGGCGCCAGCCTCCAGATCGGCAACGGCACCACCGGATCCCTCTCCGCCTCGACCGTCACGACCGGGCTGAACACCGTCCTCACCTTCAACCTGCCGGGAAGCTACACCTTCACGGGTCTGATCTCCGGCGACGGGGCCGTGAGGCACGCCGGAACGGGGACGCTGGTTCTGACCGCGGACAACACATATTCCGGCGGAACGACCAACACGAACGGCGTTCTCCAGGTCGGCAGCGGTGGAAGCACTGGCGCCTTCGGCACGGGAGACGTCGCAAACACTGGTGGCGTGCTCGCCTTCAACCGGACCGGAACACTCGCCTATGGCGGCGCTATTTCCGGCGGGCGGCTTACCGTGGAGGGTGGGGGCACGCTGTCTTTGAGCGGCAACTCCACGCTGTCGGCCAACGCGGCGGCCATCTCGATCGCGGCGGGCAGCACGCTGGAAGTCACCGGCGGTTCGCTTCACGCCTCCGGCGTTGCCGGGGTCAACATCGTGAATTCCGGGACACTTGAGTTCGATATCGGTGCCGAGCCGGGGATCGCCTACGAACTCTCTAGCGACGTCTCGGGCAACGGAAAGATCGTCAAGAACGGCACCGGGCGCTATGTCGCGCTGTACGGCGCCATCGACCAGTCCGGCGGCATCGAGATCAATGCCGGCCTCCTCATCGTCGGCTTCAATACTACCGCCTCGCTGACCGGAGACGTCCTTATCAACGGCGGTGACTTCGCGTTCAACCGCTTGAACGCCTACACCTACTCTGGAAACGTTACGCATAACGGCGCGGGCGGCCAGTTCGGCGTCGGCGGCGCATCCATCGCGGCTAGCGTGACGACCGTGCTCGGCACGATCGACCCCGGCCTTGGCTCATATATATCCAACGCGACGCTGCAACTGGGTGACGGCACCTCGATGGCAGGACGCATCGTCGGCAATGTGAGCACCAGCTATCTCGGCATGGCTGGCCGCCTCGCCATTAATCACAATGCAAACGAAGTCTTCGCGAACGTCGTTTCGGGCACCGGTTTCCTGCATCAGATGGGTGGAGCTTCGGGTGCGGAAGTGAAGGTGACCCTCACCGGCGCCAATACATGGTCGGGCAGCACCATCATCGACCAGTATTCGATCCTTCAGGTCGGCGACGGCATCCTTAACGGTGTTGTCGACACGGCGGGTGTGATGGGCAACGTCACGAATGACGGTGCGCTGATCTTCAATCAACCCGACGCTTTCACCCTGACCGGAATCGTCAGCGGTGGGGGAAGCCTGACCAAGACCGGCGCGGGCACTCTAACTCTGACCAATGCCAGCACCTATACGGGTGGCACCAAAGTGTCCGGCGGTACGCTGCAGATTGGTGACGGCGTGTCCACCAATGCCGGCATTGCCGGGGACGTCTTGAACAATGCGGCGCTGGTGTTCAATCTCGTCGGGAGCACGACGCAGAGCGGGGATATTTCCGGCATCGGTTCGGTGGAAAAGCGCGGTACCGGTACACTGACGCTTGTGGGCGACATAAGCGTGGGCGGGATGGTCACGGTCACGGCCGGCACCCTCCAGCTGGGAGATGGCACGAGCGCGGGCAAGGGAAGCCGTACCGGCGACATCAGCGTCGCCGCGGGGGCGGTCCTCGCCTTCAACCGCCCCGATACAGTCTACAGCTATCAGAACGTGATCTCCGGCCAAGGCAGCGTAAGACTGCTCGGCGACGGCACCGTCACCTTCACCAACGCCAACACCTATGCAGGCGACACGGTGATTGCGGGGGGTGGAGGGCTCGTCCTGGGCGGTTCCGACGGTTCCGTCGTCGGAAATATCGTCACCAGCGATGCCGGGGTGGCGGGAACAGTCTCCTTCAATCGCTCCGGCACACAGACCTATGCGGGCGCCATCTCCGGCACGGGTCAGGTCGAGCATCGGGGCGCGGGTACCCTTGTCCTAACCGGCGCTAACCGTTGGACCGGCGGAACGACCATCGGCAGCACGAGTACGTTGCAGATCGGCAATGGCACCGCCATGGGCGTCGACACGTCCGCGGCGGGCGTGATGGGCCATATCGCGAATGCCGGGGTGCTCGTCTTCGATCAGTCGAGCGACTTCACCTATGGCGGCGTCCTGAGCGGCGCGGGAAGCCTGATAGCGCGGGGCGCGGCGACGCTGACCCTGGTGGGTGCGAACAGCTGGACCGGCGGCACCACGATCGAGGCGGGCGCCACGCTCCAGATCGGCAACGGCCTCTCCAATGGGCTGGATTCCGTGACGGCCGGCGTCATGGGCGCCGTCTCGAATGCAGGCGCGCTCGTGTTTGACACGAACGGGACCGTCACTTCTTCCTCCGCCATCACCGGTGCAGGACGTCTTGCAAAGCGGGGCACCGGCACGCTTGTGCTCTCCGGCACGAATGGCTGGACGGGCGGGACGACGATTGACGGAGGAACGCTGCAGATCGGCGACGGCACCGGCGCCGCCTCTCTCCTCGGCGATGTCGCCAACGAAGCCACCCTGATCTTGACCAACGCCGCAGCGAACATCGATACCTATGCGGGTGTCATATCCGGCTCCGGCACCTTGACCAAAGCGGGCGCGGGCACCCTCATCCTGAGCGCGAATCAGACCTATCAGGGCCTGACAGCCGTCACTGGCGGCATTCTCGCCATCGGCAGCGGAACGGCTGGCATGATCGCCGGCGATGTCGCTCTCTCGGGCGGCGATCTTGCCTTCGACCGCTCCAATAGCGCGACCTATGCCGGGGCCATCAGCGGCAGCGGGACCGTCAGCGTGCGCGGCGGAGGAACCGTCATTGTTACCGGCGATAGCAGCTTCACCGGCAGCGTGATCGTGAGCGGAGGCAGCACGCTTCAGGTTGGCGCGGGCCTTGCTGCCGGCTGGTTCGATTCCGGAAGCGTGGTGACGGACGGCGGAACAGTGGGTACGGCAGGCATCCTGTCTTTCAACCGCTCCGATGACGTCGCATTCGCGAGCGTCATCTCGGGGACAGGTTCGGTCTTGAAGGAAGGAGCTGGAACTCTCACGCTCACCGGTACGAACAGCTATTCCGGGGGTACGACCGTCTCCTCCGGAACTCTCGTGGTCGGAGACGGCACAACCAATGGCGCCATTGCCGGCGCTGTCGCACTGAATGGCGGCACTCTTGTCTTCGATAGAAACGATGCCGTGCTCGCGGGTGGGCCGATTACCGGTGCCGGGGCACTGGTCCAGCGGGGAACCGGCACCTTGTTCCTGTCGGGGGCGAACAGCGCGGGTGGCGGCACCACCGTGTCCGCCGGCACGCTCGCGATCCTCGATGGCGTGTCGCTGGTGAGCAATGTCACCGTCAAGAGCGGAGCGACTCTCACCGGCGAGATCAGCGGCGCGTCGGGCGGCAGCATTTCCGGCACGGTCACGGTGGAATCGGGAGGCACGCTGCGGGCCGCGCCCACAGGTTCCGCGGGTACTTATGGGCTCTCGATGACGGCGCTAACCCTGCAGAGGGGCGCCCATCTGTCGGTTGTGCTCGGGTCAGATAACGGCAATGCCGTGATCTCGGCCGAGACGGTCACGCTCGGCGGGGTGCTTGATGTCACGAATGGTGGCGCGATGGCGCTCGGCGTCTATCGCATCCTCGACTATTCGACCCTCGCCGCCAATACCGGTCTGGTGCTGGGCTCCACGCCGACGAATTTCTCTTACGAGATCCAGGAAACTCCGGGACAGGTGAACCTTGCGGTGATGGATGGGTCGTTCCTCTATTGGAACGGCACGACCACCGCGCCCGATCCCGACCGCACCATCACCGGCGGCGCGGGGACCTGGGCCGACGACGTCACCTCCACCAACTGGCTGACGCGCCAGTTGAACCAATCCGTGCCATGGACCGGTGTGCAGGCGATCTTCGCGGGCTCCTCGGGCCTTGTGAGCGTCGACGGCACGGTGTCGGTCACCGCGATGCAGTTCATGGTGGACGGATATCAGGTGGTGGATGGAGCCATCACCCTCAATTACGGCTCCGGCCAGACGCAGATCCGCGTCGGCGACGGCACGCAGGGCGGGGCTAGCTTCGTCGCCACCATCGCCTCCGTGCTGCAGGGCGAGACGGGGATGGAAAAGACCGACCTTGGCACGCTCGTTCTGACCGGCACGAATACCTATTCCGGTGGCACGACGATCACCCAGGGTACCTTACAGATCGGCAATGGCGGCACCACCGGGTCGATCCTCGGCGATGTCGTCAATAATGGCACGCTCGCCTTCGACCGGCAGGACACGCTGACGTTCGGGGGAGACATCTCCGGCTCCGGCGCCCTCGTGAAATCGGGCGCAGGAACGCTTGAACTCACGGGCACGAACAGCTTTGCCGGAACGACGACCGTGAAGACTGGCCTTCTCCGGATCAGCGGCGGCACGTCGCTTTCGGATACGGCGTCCACGACGATTGCGGCCGGCGCGCGCCTCGAGCTTGCCAATGGCGACGAAACCATTGGCGGGCTGGACGGCGCCGGCCGCGTGAGCCTCAACGCCTATCGCCTGACCGTCAGCGGTGCGGCGGACAGCCTCTTTTCCGGTGAGATCGAGGGTACCGGCGGCCTCGGGAAAAGCGGTGCCGGTGTGTTGACCCTGGCGGGCCTCAACACCTATTCCGGGGGCACCAACGTATCCGGCGGCACGGTGCGGATCGCCGAAGGCGGCTCGCTCGGCACCGGCACGCTCACGGTCGCCGGGACAGGAACGGTACAGGCGAGTGCAAGCTTCACCATTCATGACGATGTGGTCCTCAACCAGGTGGCGGGTACCGGTGGCGGCACTTTCCTCGTCGATGACACCCGGCAACTGACGCTCACGGGCAATGTTTCGGGCGCGGGGAGCCTGACAAAATCCGGCGTTGGCACGCTGCTGATCCAGGGCACGAACAGTGCCTCGGGAACGACAAACGTCGCAGCAGGCACGCTGATCGCCCAGGGTGGGAGCGCTATCGGCGATATGAGCGCGGTGACGGTTGCGGCCGGCGCCCAGCTGATCCTGCGCCCGACAAGCGTGATGGAGAAGGTCGGCTCCATCGCGGGCGGCGGATCGCTGGTGCTCAATGGGGCCAACCTAGAGACGGGTGGGGACAATTCCGGCACCCTCTTCTCCGGAATCATCAGCGGCGCGGGCGGTCTGACCAAGACCGGCACCGGTACCTTGACGCTGACCGGTGCCAATAGCTTTGCGGGTGCGACGACGGTGGCGGGCGGCACGCTAACCGTCGGTGGGGGGGCATCTCTGTCGGATTCCGCGGCGTTGACAGTGGTGGCGGGCGCGCAGCTTGTGCTGAGCGATGCCGATGAAACGGTCGGATCGCTTGCGGGGGGCGGAAATGTGGCCCTGAACGGCCACTGCCTCACCGCGGGAGGAGACGGCAGCTCGACCAGCTATTCCGGCGCCGTCACGGGCGGCTGCCTCGTGAAGACTGGAGCGGGCACGCTTACGCTCGCCGGTACCGGCAGCACCGCCGATGTGAGGGTGGAGGCAGGCGAGATCCAGCTTTCAACCTCGGGCGCGCTGGGTAGCGGAACGCTCGCGCTTGAGGGCGCTGCGACGCTGCGGGCAAGCGAGAGTCTCACCCTCTCGACCGCCATTTCTTTGGCCGAAGCTGGTGGCGCGGGCGGTGGCACGTTCACTGTGGACGACAGCAAGACGCTGACGCTGACCGGCGGCATTGGCGGGACGGGGGCGCTGACCAAGTCGGGCAGCGGCACGTTGGCGATTGGCGGCAACACCTATAGCGGTGCCACCACTGTGGCGGCGGGCACGCTGGAGATCAGCGGCGGCGCCTCGCTGTCGAACACGGCGCGGCTGACGGTGGCCAGCGGGGCGGCGCTGACCCTGACCGACGCGAACGAGACGGTGGGCTCGCTGGCCGGCGGGGGCGATGTCGCCCTCGGCGCCTATTGCCTGATCACCGGCGGCGACGGCACCAGCTCGACCTTCTCGGGCGCGGTCTCGGGCACGGGCTGCCTCAGCAAGACCGGCGCGGGCACGCTGACGCTGACCGGCACGAGCACCCATAGCGGCGGCACCACCATTTCAGGCGGCACGGTGCAGGTCTCCGCGGCGGCGGCGCTGGGCAGCGGCCCGCTGGCGCTGGAAGGTTCGGGCACGCTGCGCGCGAGCGAGACCTTCATTTATGCCAGCGCGGTCTCGCTCACGCCGGCGGCCGGCGTCGGCGGCGGCACCTTCGAGGTGGACGACAGCAAGACGCTGACCCTGACCGGGGCGATCACCGGCCTCGGCGACCTGGCCAAGACCGGCACCGGCACGCTCATCATCAGCGGCACCAATAGCGCCAGCGGCGCGACAAAGGTCGACGAGGGCATCCTCATCGCCGAGGGTGGGCAGGCGCTGGGCGACGCCAGCGCGGTGAGCGTGGCCATGGGGGCGCAGCTGATCCTGCGCCCGAGCGGCGCCACCGAGACGGTCGGCTCGATCGCCGGTTCCGGCGCGCTGGTCCTCGAGGGGGCGAACCTCGCCACCGGCGGCGACAACAGCAGCACCAGCTTTGACGGGGTGATCAGCGGCACGGGCGGGCTGACCAAGTCGGGCACCGGCACGCTGACGCTGGCCGGGGACAACACCTATACGGGCGACACCACGGTGTCGGGCGGCGGCCTCGCGGTGACCGGCAGCCTGGATGGCGACGTCTATGTGCAGAACCTCGCCACGCTGTCGGGCACCGGCAGCATCGCCAAGACGGTGCATG
>NZ_KB904818.1:797124-1267124 GCF_000380205.1 Ancylobacter sp. FA202
CTGGCGCAGGGCTTCACCCCGACGCTGTGGGCGGAAGGCTTCGGCGGCTGGGGCGATATCTCGGGCAATGGCAATGCCGCTTCCGTCAACACCACGGTCGGCGGCGTGTTCGGCGGCATCGATGTCGCGGTGCTCGACCAATTGCGGGTTGGCCTGGTCGGCGGCTACAGCCGGACCTCGTTCGACATTGATGGCCGCTCCTCGCAGGGCACGATGGATAATTACGACATCGGCCTCTATGCCGGCGCCCAGTTCGACGCGCTCGCTTTGCGCGGCGGCGCCTCCTACACCTGGCACGACATCTCGGTGTCGCGCTCGGTGGTGTTCCCGGGCTTCTACGGCGCCAATGACGGCGACTACACGCTGGGCACCACCCAGCTGTTCGGCGAGATCGGCTACGACCTGTCGGTGGGGGCCTATGCCTTCGAGCCCTTTGCCGGGCTCGCCTATGTCCACATCTCCGGCGACAGCTTCACCGAGAGCGGCACGCTCGCCTCGGCGCTGGCGGTCGACGGGGCCTCGCAGGGCACGTTCTACTCCACGCTGGGCGTGCGGGCGGCCACCAGCTTCACCGTGGCAGGCCGCACCCTCACCACCAGCGCGACTTTGGGCTGGCAGCATGCCTTTGGCGACACGACCTCAACCGCCGACATGCTGTTCGCCACTGGCGGGGCCAACCCGTTCACCATCCGGGGCGTGCCGATCGCGCAGGATGTGGCGCTGGTCGGGCTCGGGCTGGGCTACCAATTGTCCGACAGCGCCGAGCTGCAGCTCAACTATGCCGGCCAACTGGCCGACCAGACCAACCAGAACACCTTCAGCGCGCAGTTCTCTCTCAAGTTCTGAGCCAACCGCGCTGGGGTCACACGGATCTCGCCCACCCGACCCACACCTGACCGAGTTGTATGATGACGCATCGTTTCCTCAAACTGGCGGCGCTCCTGGCGGGCCTCGGCCTGTCCTGCCTCAGCCTCGCCGGCCCCGCTTTGGCGCAGCAGCCGGCCGCGCCGGCGGCGGGTGCCGCGGCGCGGCCCGGCCTCACCACCGCCACCTATCAGGACTGGGTGGTGCGCTGCGTGGCGGGCGACACTGGGCGGATCTGCGAGGTGGTGCAGAACATCCAGGCGCAGGGGCAGGGGCTGATCGCCAGCGTCGCGGTCGGCCGGGCCGATGCGAAGGCGCCGCTGCGGCTGGTGGTGCAGCTGCCCGCCGGGGTCTGGCTGCCGGCCGGGGTGAAGGTGCAGCTCGGTGAGAAGGCCAAGCCGGTGCAGCTCACCTTCACCCGCTGCCCGCAGGGCTGCTTCGCCGAAGCCGAGCTGGACGCCGCCACGCTGCAGGCGCTGAAGGCCGCCACCGAGGGCGGCAGCTTCTCCTTCGAGGACGGCGCCCGCCGCCCGGTGACGCTGCCGCTCTCCTTCAAGGGCTTCACCGCAGCCCTCGACGCCAGCCTNAAGCCGTAGGCCNCGCGCCGATCCGCCTGTCTCTTCACGCGAAGCGGACCGCGCGCCTCCAAGGCCCGCCGTCCGCCCCGCTCCGCGAAAGGTACCTGCCGTGACGAACCCGACCGAAACCGCTTCAGCCACCTCACCCGTCCCTGCCGCTTCCCTGCCGCTGTTCTACCGCGCGCCGGGCCTGCTGCGCTTCCAGGACCATGCCCGGCTCGGCCTCCGGCGCGGACCGGCGTTCGGCTTCGCCGCCGGCGCAACGGCGATCCCGGTCGTAGCGGGCGAGTTCGCGTTGGCCGGGCGCGATTATCCCCTCGTCTTCGCCAGCGATGAAGCCGCCATGCCGCTGGCGGTGACGGGCCTCGCCGCCGGGCAGAACCTGTTCGTGGAGGCCGACGGCCAGTGGCGGGCGGGCTGCTATATCCCCGGCTATGCTAGGCGCTATCCCTTCATCGGCATGACGGTGGCCGAGGGCGGTGCGACGCTGCTCGGTGCAGACCTCGCAAGTGATCGCCTCGCCAGTGACCGCCTCGCCGCCGGGGACGAGGAGGCCGAGCTGCTGTTCGACGCCAAAGGCGGCCCCACGCCGGCCGGGCAGGCGGCCATCGCGCTGTGCGAGGCCTATGCCGCCGACCATGAACGCACGCGCGCCTTCGCCCAGGCGCTGAAGGCCAACGGCCTGCTGGCGGCGCGCACGGCGCAGGTCAATTATGAAGATGCCGGCCGCGCCGTGGTGCAGGGCTTCCAGCTGGTCGACGATGCCGCCTTCCGGGCGCTGCCCGGCCCGGTGCTGGCCGAGTTCCACGCCAAGGGCTGGCTCGACCTCATCGTCCTCCACCTCGCCTCGCAGCAGCGCTGGCGCGCCCTCGCCGCCGAAGCCGCGAAGACCCGCACTCAGGCCAGAAATCCGGAAGACTGAACGACTGCCCGTCCAGGCGCAAAGACGGGCAGGCGCGAGGGCGGGGCATGCCCATGGTGGACATCTCAGGCACCGAATAGATGCCACAGGGAAAGAACTCGGGCGGCGGCGGCTCCAGCCCGAAGGCGTGGCAGGCGGCAACGCGGCCCTGCTCCATCGAGGTGGAGGCGAGGCTGGGGAAGCCGATGACATCGCCCGCCGCATAGATGTGGGGCACGGCGATCTGCAGCGTCTTCGGCTCGACGGCGATGCGGCCGCGACGACGGCGCCGAAGCGCAGCGCGACATTGCGATTGCGCAGTTCGTGGACGAATTCCTCGATCAGCTCCTTGTCGATGAAGTCGAGAAAGGTGGAGCGCGGCTCGATCGTAAGCATCCGGCGAGGGCCGCGTTGGGGCAGCTATGGCGTCTGGCAGTTTCGCATTTGCCAGGGCCATGGCAGCAGTTCCGCGAGCCGGGTCCGCGGCGTCCCCGCGATGCGGGCGAGCACATCGGTAAGCCAGGCCTGCGGATCGACGGCGTTGAGTTTCGCCGTGGTGATCAGCGTCGCCATGGCGGCAGCGCGCTCGGCACCGCAGCCGGAGCTGGCGAAGAGCCATGCCTTGCGTCCCAGGGCGAAGCCGCGCAGGGCGCGCTCCGCCGCATTGTTGGACAGGCAGGCGCGTCCGTCATCGAGGACGGTTGCAAAGCCGTTCCAGCGCCTGAGCATGTAGTCGATCGGCTTGGCAACCGAGGCCGATCGGGAGAGCTTGAGGCGCTGCTCGCCGAGCCAGGCGTGCAGGTCATCGACGAGAGGCGGCTCTGCGCCTGCCGGGCATCGCGACGCTCCGGCGCACTCAAGTCGCTGGTCCCGCGTTCGATGTCAAAGAGAGCGTCGATGCGCTTCACCGCCTCCAGGGCAATGGGCGATACCGGCGCGGCGCCAGGCCCGCGCCACGCGCTTGTGGCGATGTCCGCCAGTTCGAAGAAGCGCCTCCTCGCATGGGACCAGCAGAGCGCGGACGTGACCTGTCCGCCCGGACGCGCGGGATCATACAGTCCGTTATAGCCGCCATAGGCGTCGGCCTGGAGGATGCCCTGCCAGCCCGCGAGGTGCGCGTCCGGATGCTCCTGCCGCCTGTCGCGCGAGGCGAAGTAGAGGGCCGCCGGCGGATCGGCGCCGCCGAAGGGGCGATCGTCGCGCACATAGGTCCAGATCCGGCCTGTATCGGTCTTGCCCTTGGCCAGGATCGGCACGGTGGTGTCGTCGGCATGCAGGCGCTCCGCTGCCATGACATGCCGGGCAATCAGCTCATGCAGCGGCTTCAGCGCCACAGTCGCCGTACCTACCTGATCCGCCAGCGTCGAGACGGAGAGGTCGATGCCCTCGCACTGGCGGCAGGTGAACTTCTCGCGGACCGTCTGGATCACCTTCCAGGATCGCGGCATGATCTCAAAGGTCTCGGTGACGTCCTCTCCGAGCTTCGACAGTTTCATCGAGCCACAGCAGGGACAGGTGGTCGGTGCCGGCACGATGACGCGCTCGCGCGGCAGGTGTTCCGGGAAGGGCTTGCGCACGGGCCTGCGGCGGGGAGTGGGCGCCGGCAGTGATGCTAGGCGTGCACTCTCCTGCGCCGCGATCTCGTCCTCGTTCGCCCTGGCCTCCAGTTCCTCGAGCTGAAGCTCCATCTGGTCGATGAGCCGCACCGTGCGCTCGGAGCGCTGACCGTAAAGCTCGCGCCTGAGCTTCTCGATCGTCAGCTTGAGGTGAGCGAGGACTGAACCGCCCCGGCTTTGCCGGAGACCCCAACTCCTGAGAGGATGGGGCTATGACGAGCAAGACGACGAACAAGTTCTCGCCTGAGGTGCGCGCTCGCGCGGTGCGGATGGTGCTGGATCATGAGGCTGAGCATCCGTCGCGCTGGCAGGCGATTGTGTCGATAGCGGCGAAGATTGGCTGCTCGGCACACTCACTGAACGAGTGGCTGAAGAAGGCTGAGGTCGACGCCGGTAAGCGGGCCGGGGTGACGACGGATATGTCTGCGAAGCTGAAGGCCCTTGAGCGCGAGAACCGCGAGCTGCGGCAGGCGAACGAGATCCTGCGCAAGGCATCTGCATATTTCGCCATGGCGGAGCTCGACCGCCGGTCGAAGACATGATCGCGTTCATCGATGATCATCGCGGTGCGTATGGGGTCGAGCCGATCTGCAAGGTCCTGCCGATCGCCCCATCGACCTATCATGCGCATGTCGCCCGGCGGCTTGATCCGTCGAAGTGCTCGGCACGGGCGCTACGGGACGCGGCCTTGCGGCCCGAGATCGAGCGCGTGTTCGCCGAGAACTTCGAGGTCTATGGAGCGCGCAAGGTCTGGCGACAGATGATGCGCGAAGGGTTTGACGTTGCCCGTTGCACCGTCGAACGGCTGATGCAGGGCATGGGCCTCGCTGGTGTGATCCGCGGCAAGCCGGTCCGCACGACCATCTCGGACAAGTCGGCACCGTGCCCGCTCGACCGTGTGAACCGGGTGTTCCATGCGCCGGCGCCTAACCGGCTCTGGCTCTCGGACTTCACCTATGTCAGCACCTGGGCGGGCTTCGTCTACGTCGCCTTTGTGATCGACGCCTATGCTCGCCGCATCGTCGGCTGGAGGGTGAGCCGGACCGCGCATGCCAGCTTCGTGCTTGATGCCCTGGAGCAGGCCCTTCACGAGCGACGGCCCGCCCATCGCGGCGGCCTGGTGCACCATAGCGACCGCGGTTCGCAATATGTGAGCATTCGCTACACCGAACGGCTGGCTGAGGCCGGCATCGAGCCCTCCGTCGGCAGCGTCGGTGACAGCTATGACAACGCACTCGCCGAGACGATCAACGGCCTCTACAAGGCCGAGGTCATCCATCGTGGGGGGCCTTGGCGATCCTTCGAGGCCGTCGAGTTCGCCACGCTGACCTGGGTCGACTGGTTCAACCATCGCCGGCTCCTGGAGCCTATCGGCAACATCCCGCCGGCCGAAGCCGAGGAGCGCTACTACGTCATGCTCGGTGAGCAGCAAATGGCGGCGTGACTTAAACCAAATGGCCTCCGGTGAAACCGGGGCGGTTCAGAGCCGTGTGCGCGCCCGCATGGTAATGGACGGCGCTGATCCAGACGCTTTGGCGCTGCTAAGCCGACATATCGGCCAGATCGACGCTCACCTGAGGCGACGCAGTCAGGCGTTTCTCAAGCCGGTGCGGGACCACGCGGTGAAACAAACCGGCTCTACCGGAGAGTTCGCTGTTGGGGGAAGGCCATCAGTTGCCCGAGCGGAAACGAGCGCACTGTCCCTCGCTGGCAGTGCGCCGGCTGCTGAAGATATCGCCCACGAACTACCGCCCCACAGGTCGCCTAAGGGCTAATAGTGACATCGGCGACTAAAGGACAGTGATCTGACAGCGACAGAAGCGGGTCCGGGTGGGTCGCGTTCGCAGCTAGGGTGCGTCCCATTCGCTGTAGCGGAAGTTTCATGGCTCCGGGTGCAGACAGGCCCGGTCCTAGCAGGATGTGGTCCAAACCTACCGGGTTGCGGCATCCAAGTTCATTGGCCGCCGCCAGCGCTTTTGTGGCTTCACGCCACGCAGTCTTGTCTGCCGGTGCCTCTGCGATGGCACAGGATGCCTGAGCCTCAGTGCTGACAGGACATCGTTCCGGGAGCAGAGATAGATTGCTTGAGGTCGGTGAGCCATCGTTGACCTCGCGCAGCAGACTGTTCACCTTGGCGGAGTTGGTCAGCGGTCCCACCGGACTCGAACCGTCCGTCCGCACGGGCTCGTTGAGGTGCAACTCATGCCAGACGGCACGATTGAAATCGCCGAGGACGATCAGCCGATCGCCGTTCTCGCCAGCGCGTTCAATCCAGTTTTCCAGGGGCATAATCTGCTGTTGCAGTATCTGGCAATGCGGATTGTCACCGGCAAGAGCACCGCGCGTGTTCCCCGGCTCGCTCTCTACGGGCGTAACGCATGACGACTTCAGATGAACGTTGAAGAGATGGAAACGCTCTTTTTCGATATTCAGCGTCAGCAAAAGGCCAGGCCGCACCTGATCTTTTACGGGAAGTTGAGGAAGGCTAAGAGGGATCTCAGTCTTGCACTCGCCCGCACCGAGTTCCTTTTTCCACGCAAAACCAAGCCGCTGAACCTTGAACGCGTCATATGAGCAAATCTGGTAATCCTTACCATTGTCGGGTAGCACGTCCCGGATAGCCTGCACGCCAGTGACTTCCTGGAACGCGATAATATCTGCCTTAAGTCGGCTTCTGATCAAATCGGCGATCTGCTCGTCTCGCTTGCGGTAAGCCGCCTCTGTCACGTGGACTATCTTGAAGTTCGCCTTGTAAACATCACATGGCGCCCAGTTGGCGATATCCCAGGAGATCGGTGCGTCTCGGCCCCATCTAAGTTCCCAACCCGGAGTTCCTTCCGATGCTGGCTCCCATTTTCCGCTCTGGATATTTTTGGTGAAAGGCGCTGAACACTTTTTGATCCAGGCGGCAGCCTCATCACGCGACATGTGCCAACCGAGATTCCAAGTGGCGACCGTCAGCGTATTTGCTTGCGCAGTACCTGCTATTAATAGCAACGAGAGTCCGAACGCCAACCGAATCATGACGATGCCCCCATGAAAAAGAATTAATCTAAGGTGCTGTCATTGCACCCATTTTCCGTTCCGACATCGCCCCATCGCGATCTGGCGCGCTGTTCGTCTCTACTGTACAAGTATCTTGAGTGCATTGAGCGACTCGGGCGTGATTGTACCGGTAGAATTCAGGCCATAGTCCGTTTGTAGGTGCACAAGAGATTCGCGCGCTTTCGGTCCAATCTTGCCATCAATTTCGCCGCCGAAATATCCAAAGGCCAGCACCAAACCGCCGACTGGCGGGAAGATCACGCAGGAGCAGCGTAATGTCGTCCTGCGGCGCACCCTATCCAACTGGGAACACACAGGACTCCACCGGCAAGAAGCTGGACTATCCGAATATCGACATAATCATTACACTCGATCGGGACGGCGATGTGGAGAGCACGCCAACACGGCACTTTCCGTGAAGGACAAGACCAACTGACGCTCACCGCCACGGCGCTAGTACGCCCGTATCCTGCACCAGCTCGGAATATGTATTCACGAAACATCCAAATATTGATTGTCAAGTGGCTATGTAATATCAGAAGAATTATGAATAGATTTTTTGCTCAATATTCTCGACTCCTCAAACGTTATACACTCATATAGAATTGACACGACTTCCTGTTCTACCATCGTCGCCAGACAAGCTGCGACCCTCCAGGCTGGTACCCCCCCCGCCTGACTCTCGATCTCGTCCCTTAGTTCGCTCACTCTGCGCAAGATCTGCTGCTGATTCATTGGTTCACCCAAATCGAGTGTTGGTTTGCGCGCGGCGCCGGAGGCGCCGCCGTCCGCAGCCTCGCGCACGCGTGCCAGCTCATTCGGCCGCGACTTCCAGAGCGCCCAGGGACCGTGGCTTAAGCGCCAGCGGGATTGAAGGCGGGACCAGCGTGATAGAGGGCCTCGGAAGGCCGGGCGGCATGCTCATCCGCAGTTCCGTGTTGAAGGTCGCAGCCAGTTCCAAGGCAATCACTTGGAGCTCGAGCATCGCCATACCAAGCCCGACGCAGGCGCGCGGGCCGGCGCCGAACGGAAGATAGGCCCGACTCGTCGATGGCCGCGCCCCATCGAAGCGCTCCGGCTCCGGCCAGAAGCGGACATCGCGGTGCATGTGCCAAGGGCTGATGAGGAGAGAGGTCCCCCGCCGAAACGTGTGGCCGGCGATCTCCACCCTTCTCGCCTTCACCTCGCGCGAGAACCACCAGGCGGACGGGTAGAGGCGTAGGACCTCCCGGACCACCCCCAGACTGATCGACGCCGTGGGCAGTTCGGAGGCGCGCAGCTCTCCTCCGCGGTCCATGCAGCGCTTTGCCTCCTGGGCAAGCGATTGAGCCAGGTTGGGGTCGGCGGCAATGTGGTAGAGCAGCCAGGCTGCGGCGCTTCCAGTGGTGTGGTGCCCCGCCAGCAGGATCATAAGCACCTCGTCCTCGAGGTCCCTATCCGAAAGGCCGAGCCCGTTGAGAGAGGCGAGCAGGCTGCTGGCAGCCGCCTTTTTGCGGGTTCTCTGGACGACCGCCGACATGATCGTCCGGGCGGCGTGAAGGCGCTGACGGTTGCGGAGCCAGGTCCATGGTGCCGGCGGGCCGAGGCGGAACATGCCTTCGGCGAGGTCGTCTTCAACGAGCTTGACGGCGTGCAGCAAGGCAGTCTCATCGCCTTTTGAGAGCACGCCTTCGCCGAACAGGGCATTCGCGATGACGCGGAGCGCCAGCGCGGCACTGACCCGATGCGCGTCGAACTGCTCTTCACACAGGAGATGGGCGAAGGTGCCGCGTACAAGGGCGGATATCTGGGGCACATAAGAAGAAGCAATACCGCGAGCCATTTGGGCATGAAGCGCCGCCCGGCGCTCCTGCTGGCCGGGTCCGCTCGTGGTCAGCGAGCTCTTGCCGACGATGGCGCGGAGCTTATGGATGAGCCGCCCCTTGTCGATCTCTGCCTCGCTCATCTTCATGATCGGCTTGACCAGGTCCGGGTCGGTGACAAGGTAGACCGGGAATGGCGCGAGCCTCAGCGGAACGAATGGCCCCGTTGCCGTGCTGCCCCTCTGCATCAGGAAGCCGAGGGGGTCATGCCGAAATGCCGGCAGATCTGAAAACCAGTGTTCCATCGCTAATCTCCGCGAGACGAGTGCCAGCAAGGAAGCGGTCGATGACCCTCGGATCCTGGTCCGCGAGCGGGATTTCGCCGGCGATCGCCTCGATGGCGCGGCCCCGGGTCGTGACCCCGATATGCCGAGGCGCACCGTATCGCCGCGTCCGGATGCCGTGCCGGCGCAGCAGACGTTCATGGGTGGTGTCGACCACCGCCACCAGTGAGTGGACCTGCCTCTGGAGCGCGAAACGGAACATAAGTCCGTAAATCAGCGCCTGATGACGTGTGGCTCCAAGGCGCGTCATCTCCCATACGTCAGGGCGCCGAGGGTAGATCCCAAACGTCGCCAGCTGCGGAAAGGCGGTTTGGGCGAGATAGGGGGCCTCCGTGGGGAGCGCCCGCCAACCGCCGATGACCTGACCCTGGTCGAGTACGATGCAATAAATCGCCGCGTCGCTGTCGAACGCATCGGTCTCAAGGCCTTCCTTGACGTCCAGTTGCCACCCGAGCTGCTCGACAAAATAGAGATGTCGAAAGCGGCTGAAGGCGCAAAAACTTGCCGGATCGTCATCGGCGGTGAAGATAACAGCGCGTACTCCGTCCCCCGAACGTTGCATTTTCGAGCCCGCCCCCAGATGCTCTATCGAGGGCAAAACTGCGGGATGCTGTAAAAGCGGGCAATCACGGTAAACCGTGAGTTTGGGCAATAATGCGCATCGAGGAGAGCATCAGCGCGATCGAGGCGTGCGAGAGCTATGAAGAGCTCCGTACTGCGCTCCAGGCCATCATCGAGAACTACGGGTTCGCGGCTTTCAATTTCATGGATACCGGGCACCCGCACCTGGATATGCCGTTTACTGACGGCACTTCGGGCAAAGGATGGGAGGGCGACTATCAAAACAATCGGTTCGTCCATTCCGATCTGTGGATCGCGAGTGCGCGCAGAAGCAACACGCCGTTTTCCTGGGGCTCACTGCCACTTCCGGCTCAGCTGGGCGTCAGGAAACCAGGCGCCATCAAGCTGATGGAGGCTGCCGCTGACCACCGCTGGTCGGAGGGGCTGATAATCCCGTTCCACTTCACCGACGAAATCGGCCGGATGTATTCGAGCCTGGTTGTCCTGTTCTGGCGGGACTGCCTGCAGAGGTTCATGAGCATGTTCACGCTCAAGCGGCATGAGCTCCATGTCATCATGATTTACTGGGCGCAGAGGGCCACGGAGTTGAAGCGGCGGGACTTCCGGCCAAGGTCGTCCACCTTTGGCGTGAATGCGGGACGGTTGGCGGCCGAGCCCATCGTCCTGTCGGACAAGGAACGGGAGGTACTTTCCTGGGCGGCGCGCGGCAAAACCACGTCCGGAACGGCCGATATAATGGGAATCTCCGAGGCAACTGCGGAAACCCATATGCGAAACGCCCTGCGCAAGCTCGGAGCAGAGAGCCGGACCCATGCTGTGGCTATTGCCATCTATCGCGGACTGATCGACATCTGAGACAGATGCGATGTCCATGGGTTTTCTGATAGCCGACATTCGATGCGAGCTCGCGGGCGAAGATGGCGGTGGCCACAGAACCCACCCAAGCCATGGCACTCGGCTAGCAAGCTTGGTCGGAGGCCCATCGTGGGGCTGAATGTCGGGGCAGAGGCATCTTGCTCTGCCTCACACAGCTTCGCGCCGCGCCTTGGCAAACTCCCGATCTGTGGCGATGAAGCGCTCCAGCATGGGCACGATGAGCTTGATAGGATCCTCGACCGGCTGGTCGATTTCTCGCGCGAGCACCTCCGCATAGGCGATAAGATCGCGGTGCAGCGCGCCGGGTAGGGAGAGCGCCACCTTCACCGGCTTGTCGTTCATGATCGGTCCGAGCTTCAGCTTCGCCATGGTCAATACCTGTAGGGTTCGAGCACAAGGTCGCGGGTGACCATGACCCGCACCGGAAAGCCGGGCCGAATGGTCAGTGTAGGCGCGACCTGCAACTGCCGGCGGATGATCTCCTGCCCGGCATCATTGATGGTGTCCTGGGCCCCGCTCTGCAGCGCCTCGATCAGTTCCTCATCGTCATCCATGGCGAGCTCGGCGCTGACGGAAAGCAGCGTCGAGAGACCGACCGCCTTGGCAAGATCCCACCCGTGCATGTCGACGCCGTCCTCAAGGCCGGCATAGCCCTGCTCATCCGTGCCGGGCTGGCGCTCGAGCACGATCGAGCGGCCATTGGGGAAGACCAGCCGGTTCCAGACCAGCAGGATACGGCGCTGGCCGAAGCCGACGCCATTGTCGTATTGGCCGAGCAGGCGCGTGCCCTGAGGGATAATCAGGATGCGGCCGGTCGGGCTGTCATAGACGTTCTCGGTCACCTGCGCGGTGATCTGGCCGGGTAAATCGGAGCGGATGCCGGTGATCAGCGCGGCCGGGATGACGGCGCCCGCCTGCAGCACATAGGGCGATGCCGGCACCATGAGACGGTCAGATGCGACGACGCGCCGATCCACGGTGGCAGTGAGAAAGGTAAGCTGGCGGTCTTGGGCTGAAGGCGTACCGCCCTGCCCGACGGCGCCAAGGCCGCTGAAGCCGGAAGCACTCGTCGCAGACGATGTCGGCGCGCGAGCCTGCGCCGCCTGGAAGAATACGCGACTGGTCCGCGCGGCTTCCTGTTCCGCAAGACGCCGCTGCTGCTCAGGATCCACCTGTGGCGCTGTCATTGTCGGCGGCACGACGGGCTGGCCGCGGTTCTGTGCCTCAAGGATCGGCCGGCCGAGATCGCCCGGCAGAGGCGGCCCAAGGATGGGGCCAGTGTAATCCCGCGGCAGGCCGGAAAGGCCATCGGCGGTGGAGCGGTTCTTGGTGGAGTATAGCTCCTCGCCGCCGGTCCCTTTGTCGCGCCCCTGCAGTGCATAGATCAGGGCGCCGCCTATGCCGAGGCTGACAACCAGCCCGGCGCCAGCGAGGACCTTGCGCGAGAGACGCGTGACGCGCGGCGGCTCGGGACGCAGCCGCATCGCCGCGGCGTGATCGGTGGTCGGAGCGCCGAGATCCGCCTCGAGGTCATGAGTGTCGGGGTTGCTCATGATGCCGGCCTCCCGTCCGTGCGCTCGATCCGCACCTTCTGCGGACGCTCACCGCCGCCGAGGCGAAGCTCGGCCGCGCCGAACAGCCGGTCGACGATCAGGATGTTCTGGTGGATGCGGCTATTGACGATCTGCGCTTCCCCAGCCGCGCCGATGACGAAGAGCGGTGGCATCTCGCCCTGCACGATGCCACGCGGGAACTCGACATAGACCTTGCGCCCGTCGTCATAGACGGCCATTGGCCGCCAGGGCGGCGTGTCTCCGGTCAGAGCGTAGCGGTAGTTTCGGGCCGTGAAGGCCGGGATGATTGGCGTCGGCGGAGTACTGGCGCGCTGCGCCGCCGGAACCTGCGGATAGGCCCAGGCGACGGCCGGCATATAGGGCTTCTCGCCGGCGCGCAGCTCGATCATGTAGCTGCGTCGGTCGGTGGTGATGACGAGGTTGGTGGAGATGTCCGCCCGCGTCGGCTTCACCAGCACATGCACGCGCCGGCTCACACCCTCGCCGCTCTCCGTGTCGCCGATGATCCAGCGGGCGGTGTCGCCCGCCGCGATCAGCCCACTGCCGGTCAGGCTCTCGCCCGGCTCCAACGCGATGTTGGTGATCTGCCCGGGCGCTGCATAGACCCGATAGAGCGCGCCCTCGCTCCAGGGATAGATCTGGATGGCGTTGTAATAGCCCTCGCGGCGCGGCTCGACCCGCGCAGCCGCGTTGGCGTTCTCGACGCGGGCAACCGGTGTTTTCGCATCCGTGCCGCCCTTGGCCGGCGTCCAGGCGGGCGGCGTGTGCAGCGGGCGCGGACGCTCATCCGGAACCACTGTCGGCACCGTCGGCAGCGCCGGCACGTCACTGTCATAGCTGATCTGCGGCGGCTTCGGTGCCGATGCGCAGCCGCCCAGCGCGCTTGCGGAGAGCAGGAGAACCGCAAAGGCGGATCGGCACAGAGCCGGAGATGCGGGTTTACGGAAGGACGTTTTCACTGGCTCATCTCCCGCGACCAGCTGATGGCGTTGACATAGATGCCGAGCGGATTGGTGCGCAGGCGCTCGGCATCGCGCGGCGGCTGGATCACCAGCGTCAGGATCGCGCTCCAGCGCTCGGTGGCAGCAAGCTGGCCGTTCTCATAGCGCCGCTCGATCCAGGCGAGACGGAATGAATCCGGAGAGGCCCGGATCACGCTGGAGACCTCGACGGCGATCTGCTGCTTGCCCACCCGGGTGAAGGGGTCGTTGGCGCGGGCATAATCGTTGAGCGCGGCAGCACCCCGATCGGTGGTGAACTCATAGGCCCTGAGCCAGTTCTGCCGCACGATGACGGGATCCGCCGGCAGGCTGCGAACCTGCTCGATAAAGCGGGCGAGATGCCAGGCGATCTGCGGATCGGTCGGGCGATAGTCTCCAGTTGCGGCCCCCACGGCCTGCGTCTGACCGAGACGATCGACCTCGACCACCCAGGGCACGACGGTGCCCCTCGTCGACTGCCAGATCAGCGCAGTGGCAAAGCCAGCCGAGAGGAACAGGCTGCCAAAGGCCGTCAGCCGCCAGTTCTTCGCCTGCACACGGGACAAGCCGATGCGCTCGTCCCAGACCTGTGCTGCCTTCTGATAGGGCGTGACCGGTTCGGGCGAGGTGCCGTAATGGGTCGCGGGTCGCTTGAAGAGGCTCATAAGCGGTCGCTCTCATTGAGGGAGACGGAAGAGCCGCCGGCATGGCTGTCACCGGAGCGCACAGCATGGGCGGCGGCGGAGACGCCGTGGCGAAGCGACTGGTCGCGCTTCATGCGCTTGGCCCAGTCGGGCACCTCGCCGGTGGTGGACGCCGAGGCCGCGCCGTTGATGGCGTTCGCCAGCGGTGATACGGCGGCGGAGCCTGCGGCCCGCGCGACGCCGCCCAGTCCCGAAGCGACACTCGCCATGCCTGACTGACCAGCCGCAACAATGCTGTAGGCCGTTGCGCCGCCCCGTGCCGCGGCCGCCGTCGCGGATAGCGCCGCCCCGCCGCCGCGGACGGCGAGGCTGGCGGCACCGCCCGCTGCCATCAGGGCGCCACCGGCGGCGAGGCCGGTGCCGACCGCAGCGCCTGCGCTCAGCTGCGGACCACCGGAGACAAGGCCGGCGGCAATGCCAGGACCGAAAATGCCGAGGCCGAGCAGGGAAAGGGCAGCCAGCACGATGGCCATGGCGTCGTCGATGGTGGGCGTCTGCCCACCAAAGCCGGCGGTGAACTGGCCGAACAGGGTCGAGCCGATGCCGATGATGACGGCGAGCACCATGACCTTGATGCCGGAGGAGACGACATTGCCCAGCACCCGCTCGGCCATGAAGGCGGTCTTGCCGAAAAGGCCGAAGGGAATCAACACGAAGCCGGCGAGCGTCGTCAGCTTGAACTCGATCAGGGTGACGAAGAGCTGGACGGCGAGGATGAAGAAGGAGAGCAGCACCAGCGCCCAGGCAAAAAGCAGGCAGGCGATCTGGATGAAGTTCTCGAAGAAGGCGACCCAGCCCATCAAATCGGAGATGGAGTCGAGCAGAGGGCGACCGGCATCGAGCCCGGTCTGCGCCACTTTGCCGGGACGCATGAGGTCGCTGACGGAAAATGCCGTTCCCGAGCCCTTGAGCCCGAGACCAGCGAAGCTCTCGAAGACGATGCGGGCGAGGTTGTTCCAGTTGCCGATGATGTAGGCGAAGACGCCGACAAACAGGGTCTTCTTGATCAGCCGCGCGATGACGTCGTCATCCGCGCCCCAGGACCAGAACAGCGCCGCCAGCGTCACATCAATGACGATAAGCGTGGTGGCGATGAAGGCGACCTCGCCGCCGAGCAGGCCGAAGCCGCTGTCGATATAGGAGGTGAAGACCCCCAGGAAAGTGTCGATGACGCCGGTGCCGTTCATGGCTCAGCGACCTTCGTACGGCGAGGGGCGCCCGAGGAACCGGTCCCGCGTCTGCGCCCAGACCTTCAGGCAAGCTGCATCCTGCGCAGCCGCCTCTCCCAGCTGCTGACACTGCCGCTGCTCATCTCGCAGAGGATAGCGCGCGGCCTCGACCGTCCGACTGGGTGAAGGCTCCGCCGCCTTCTCCTCCCGGCTCATCTCCAAGACCGCCGCCGTGCCGGCGATGGCCACGAAGATCACCGCGCCGAGCCGAGCCAGCATGGCTCCGTCCATGTCGGCCTCCCTCAGTTGCTGAACATGCGGGCATTGCCGGCCTGATAGCCGGCGCCCGGAGTGAGGAAGCGCCGGCGCTGCTCGCGGCCCTGCTCGGCCGCGGTCGCGCGTTCCGCCTCGGAGAGCGCCGTGGCGCGCCCATTGGCGGACATCACCGCGATCAGGTCGGAAAGCTGCTGCGACTGCAAAGCGAGCAATTGGTTGCCGGCCTGCGTGGCCTGAAGCGCGCCCGTCGCGCCTTGGCTCTGACCGACAAGCGTCGCCATCTCGGCCTTGTTGGCGTCGACATTGCCTACAACGCCGGCCTGCACCCGCAGCGCATCCTGCAGACCACCGACCGTGGTCTGCCAGCGCGAGCGCGCACCGGCGACGAGATCGGTATCGGAGGCCGAGAGCGGGATGTTGCCATAGCGCTGCTGGAAGGCCTGGTCGATCTGGCCGACATCGAAGGCAATGCTCTGCGCCTGTCCCAGAAGCTGCTGGGTGCGCTGCACCGATTGCTGGATCTGCTGCAGCGAGGAATGCGGCAGGCTGGCGAGATTGCGCGCCTGGTTGATCAGCATCTGCGCCTCGTTCTGCAGCGAGGTGATCTGGTTATTGATCTGCTCCAGCGCCCTCGCCGCCGACATCATGTTCTCCGCGTAGTTCCACGGGTCATAGACCGTGAGGGCCTGCGCGGACGGGGACAGCACGGGTGCGAGGGCGAGCGGCGCGGTCAGCAGCGCGACGGCGACGGTGAGCGCGCGCGGACGGGACAGCGTCATGGCTGCGTCTCCAGATTGGTGAGGTTGGGAAGGAGGTCGGCGGCCCAGCCGAGGCCGCGATGACGCAGCCAAGCGTCCAGGAAGCCGTCGCGACCGTACGCGGCGAAGACCTTGTCGATGGCCTGCTGGTCGGTCTTGGAGGATGCAGCGCACAGCGCCAGCGCGACCTCGCTGAGGCCGAGCTCAAACAGCCGGTTGCCGCGCCGCGACTGGCAGTAATAGTCGCGCTTCGGGGTCGCCCGCGCGAGGATCTCGATCTGGCGGTCGTTCAGGCCGAAGCGGCGATAGATGGCGGTGATCTGCGGCTCGATGGCCCGCTCATTGGGGAGCAGAAGACGTGTCGGGCAGCTCTCGATGATAGCCGGTGCAATGGCGCTGCCATCGATGTCGGACAGCGATTGCGTGGCGAAAATGACGGAGGCGTTCTTCTTGCGCAGCGTCTTCAGCCATTCCCGCAGCTGGCCGGCGAAGGCGTCATCATCGAGGGCCAGCCAGCCTTCATCAATGATGAGGAGGGTCGGTGATCCGTCGAGCCGGTCCTCGATCCGATGGAACAGATAGGCCAGAACCGCCGGCGCGGCTTCCGTGCCGATCAGCCCCTCGGTCTCGAAGGCTTGGACCGTGGCCGAACCCAGATGCTCGCTTTCGGCGTCGAGTAACCGGCCCCATGCCCCGCCGAGGCAATAGGGACGCAGCGCCTGCTTCAGGTCGTTGGACGCTAAGAGGACGCAGAATCCTGTGAGGGTGCGCTCCTCGACCGGCGCCGAGGCGAGCGAGGTCAACGCCGTCCAGATGTGCTCCTTCACCTGCGGCGTGATGGGAACACCTTCGCGGGTGAGGATGGCAGTGAGCCAGTCTGCGGCCCAAGCGCGCTCCGCGGCTTCATCAATGCGCGCGAGTGGCTGGAGCGAAACGCTCTCCGCGCTCCCCTCGCTGAGCCCGCCACCGAGATCGTGCCAGTCACCGCCCATGGCGAGTGCTGCGGCCCGGATCGAGCCACCAAAATCGAAGGCGAAGACTTGGGCTCTCGCATAGCGCCGGAACTGCAGCGCCATCAGCGCCAGCAGCACGGATTTGCCCGCGCCGGTCGGGCCGACGACGAGAGTGTGGCCAACATCGCCGACATGGAGGCAGAAGCGGAACGGAGTCGAGCCCTCGGTCTTGCCGAACAGCAGCGGCGGTGCATCGAAATGCGCGTCGGTACTCTCGCCGGCCCACACCGCTGACAGCGGGATCATGTGGGCGAGATTGAGCGTCGAGATCGGCGGCTGGCGGACATTGGCATAGACGTGGCCGGGCAAGCTGCCGAGCCAGGCGTCGACGGCGTTGATGGTCTCGGTCATCACCGTGAAGTCGCGACCCTGGATGACCTTCTCGACCCGTCGCAGTTTCTCGTTGGCGATGCGCGAATCGGCGTCCCACACCGTCACCGTCGCGGTGACATAGGCGATGCCGGCGTGATCCGCGCCGAGCTCTTGCAGGGCGAGGTCGGCATCTTCCGCCTTGTTTGCGGCATCCGAGCCCACAAGGACGGAGGCCTCGTTCGTCATCACCTCCTTGAGGATGGCGGCAATCGATTTGCGCTTGGCGAACCACTGGCGGCGGATCCTGGTGAGCAGCCGGACCGCATCCGTCTTGTCGAGCCGGATCGCCCGTGTGGACCAGCGATAGGGAAAGGCCAGCCGGTTGAGCTCATCGAGAAGGCCGGGCGTCGTCACCGTGGGAAAGCCGGTGATGGTCAGCACCCGCAGATGCTGGTCGCCAAGGCGTGGCTCCAGCCCGCCGGTGAGCGGTTGATCGGCAAGCAGGGCATCGAGATAGATCGGCGTCTCGGGCACGCGAACGCGGTGCCTGTGCGTCGAGACACAGCCATGCAGGTAGGTCAGCGTCTCGGCGTCATCGAGCCATTGGCATTCCGGCATGAAGGCATCGATCAGATTGAGAAGGCGATCGGTTCGGTCGGCAAAGCCGCGTAACGTCTCATGGGGATCAAGGCCCGCCTGATCGCGGCCCTCATAGAGCCAGCCTTCGGTGCGCGCCGCGTCCTCGGCCGGCGGCAGATAGGTGAAGCTCAGGAAATAGCTCGACTCGAAATGGCTGCCTGCCTCTTCGAAATCGGCCCGCCGCTCGGCATCGACCAAAGCGGAGGCGGCATCGGGGAAGGTTCCTGCCGGATAGGTCGCGGCGGCATGGCGCTGCGCCTCCACGAAGATCGCCCATCCCGAGCCGAGGCGGCGGAAGGCATTATTGAGGCGCCCGGCGACCGCGACCAGCTCGGCGGGCACGGCGCTGTCGAGATCCGGCCCGCGAAAACGCGCCGTGCGCTGGAACGAGCCGTCCTTGTTCAGAACGATGCCCGGCGCGGCGAGCGCCGCCCAGGGCAGGAAGTCGGCAAGGCGACGGTTGCGGCTGCGATACTCGGCAAGGTTCATCATCATGGCACCCCGCTCAGACCGAGAGATGCGCGGGGATACGCAGATGCCGACGCACCACCTCGACGAAGAGCGGATCGCGCTTCGCCGCCCACACTGCCGCGACATGTCCGATCACCCCGATGGCGAGGCCGACCAGCCAGAGCCGCAGGCCGAGACCCACGGCCCCGGCAAGCGTGCCATTGACGATGGCGATGGCACGCGGCGCGCCGCCGAGCAAAATCGGTTCGGTCAGCGCCCGATGGACCGGAACGCTGAACCCGGGGACCTCAACCGTCTCGGCCATCAGACCAGCGCTCCGCCGCCGAAGGAGAAGAACGACAGGAAGAAGCTCGAGGCGGCGAAGGCGATCGACAGGCCGAACACGATCTGGATCAGCCGCCGGAAGCCGCCCGAGGTGTCGCCGAAGGCCAGTGCCAGCCCGGTCGAAATGATGACAATGACGGCGATGATCTTGGCGACGGGGCCTTCGATCGATTGAAGGATGGATTGCAGCGGCGCCTCCCACGGCATGGAGGAACCAGAGGCATGAGCGCTGGCCGTGGCCATCAGGCTAACGCAGGTGACAGACGCAGCCAGCCGGGATGCGTTGCCAGCGCGAAGGAGCGATCGGATCATTGATGGTCTCCGGTAAGGACAGGGGTGACGCGGTAGTCGCCATCGGGGCCGAGGCCCTCGACATGGGCGAGTTCTGTGAGCCGGCGTGCCGCGCCGCGGCCGGAGAGCACGGCCACGAGATTGATGGTCTCGGCGATCAGCGCGCGCGGGACGGTGACGACGGCTTCCTGAATGAGCTGCTCCATCCGCCGCAGCGCGCCGAGCGCGCTGCCGGAATGGATGGTGCCGATTCCGCCGGGATGGCCGGTGCCCCAGGCCTTCAATAGGTCGAGCGCCTCGGCGCCACGCACCTCGCCGATGGGGATGCGATCGGGGCGCAGCCGCAGCGCTGACCGGACCAACTCGGACAGCGAGGCGACCCCGTCCTTGGTGCGCAGGGCAACGAGGTTCGGCGCCGCGCATTGCAGTTCGCGCGTATCCTCGATGAGAACGACGCGATCGGAGGTTTTTGCGACCTCGGCGAGCAGCGCATTGGTCAGCGTGGTCTTACCCGTCGAGGTGCCGCCGGCCACCAATATGTTGGCGCGAGAGGCAACACACTGGCGCAAAGCGCCAGCGTGCCCGGCCGACATGATCCCGGCGCGGACATAGTCCTCAAGCGTGAACACCGCGACGGCGGGCTTGCGGATGGCAAATGTCGGCGCCGCCACGACCGGCGGCAGCAGTCCCTCGAACCGCTCTCCCGTCTCGGGCAGCTCTGCTGAAACACGCGGAGCTCCCGCATGGACCTCGGCACCGACATGGTGCGCGACGAGCCGCACGATGCGTTCGCCGTCAGCGGGGGAGAGCCGCCCACCCGTGTCGGACAGTCCCTCCGAGAGACGGTCGATCCACAGCCGCCCGTCCGGGTTCAGCATCACCTCGACGACGGCCGGGTCTTCCAGATGCCGAGTGATCGCCGGACCCAGCGCCGTGCGCAGCATCCGCGCGCCGCGGGCAAAACCCGGATGATGATGTGCTGCCGCCATGCGAACCCCGACAATGCCGGGGTCATGACGATCTCATCCCGGGTGGGGATGATTAAAAGAGCCCGATATTAGGCCGGTTCAACGGGATTCGATCAGCGTCGCAGCGTGGCGTGCAACGACAGGCGAACGGCGGACCTGCTGTGAGGCGATCGGAAGCGGCATGGCGAGTCTCCGCTTCACGGCTTGAAACAATGCTCCCTTTGCCAGCGCAAGAAATGGGATGGGGCCGTTCGATCAGCCCGCGGGGCGCGATGGCGCGGCTCTGCCATGAACGATAGGACGGCTATCTATCAATCACGTATCCGCTATTCTGTGAGCTATAGTGGGAGACACTATCGCTCATGGTGTGGAACTGGACGCAGCACGGCTGGCCGCATTTTGCCTATGATCCGGTTGCCCTCGAACCTCTGGAGCGGCGGTTCCTGCTGCTCACTGGCGAGGTGATCGGTGCGGTCCGGCATGTGAGCGATGACGAGCGGGACCTGCTGCGGATCGAACTTCTCAGTGACGAGGCCGTCAAGACCAGCACGATTGAAGGGGAGACGCTGGATCGCCTCAGCGTGCAATCCTCCCTGCGCCGTCAGCTCGGCCTCGACACCGACAATCGCAACGTGAAGCCGAAAGAGCGTGGCATCGCGGAGATGATGGTCGATCTCTATCGGAGCAGGGCGGATCCCCTTGACGCTGACGCGCTGTTCCGCTGGCACCGCATGCTGATGGCCGACAGTCGGCATCTGGAGACGATCGGCGGCTACCGTCGCCATGAAGACGCGATGCAGATCGTGTCTGGCCGCCAGGATCGGCCGACCGTGCATTTCGAGGCGCCGCCATCCTCCCGGGTTCCGGAAGAGATGGCCGCCTATCTCGCCTGGTTCAATGGCTCGGCCCCCGACGGCGAAACGCCCTTGCCAGCACTCACCCGGGCCGGGATCGGGCATCTTTATTTCGAGAGCATCCATCCCTTCGAGGACGGCAGCGGACGCATCGGCCGAACCCTGGCGGAAAAGTCCCTCGCCCAGAACATCGGGCAACCGACCCTGATCGCGCTCGCCCATACCATCGAGCCGCACCGCAAGGCCTATTAGGACCAGCTCGAAATTCACCAGCGGACGCTCGATGTCACGGACTGGCTGGTCTATTTCGCGGAAACGATCATCGCGGCCCAGGAGACGACGCTCGGCCGCGTCGCCTTCCAGATCGCCAAGGCACATTGTTACGATCGCTTCCGCGACAAGCTGAACGAACGGCAGGAAAAGGTGATCGCCCGTCTCTTCCGTGAGGGCCCTGGCGGCTTCACGGGAGGCCTGAGCGCGGAGAACTACCTCGCGATCACCGCCACCTCACGCTCCACCGCCACGCGCGACCTGCACGATCTGGTCGAGAAAGGCGCCCTGACGCGCACCGGCGAGCGCCGATATACGCGCTACCACCTGAACCTGCAGGGGACGGCGGCAAAGTCGGGCGATGGCGGCATGTGACGCAACTGTTCGGGCTCTTTCGGTCGCCGTCGGCACGGCATCCCCTCAAACTTGCAGGATGCGCCAGAAGCCGACGTTAGCTGCGGGGACGATGAATGGCCGATTTGGGGCCGGTGGCAGACTGGCTGGTTATGGGGACTACAATCGAAAAGCCGACATATCGCCGATGAATGTCTGCGGCCGGAATTAACCCTTCGCTGGCCTTCAGAAGGACCGTTCCGAGCGTCGGCAGCTCCCGCGCTCGTCACGCGCTGGGGCGATTTCGTGTAAGGCCGTCGAGGTGATCAGACGCTGATGCGCCCGGTCGCCAAGCCGAAGATGGCGATCACCGCGCCGGTAGCTGCCGCGGCGAACAGCAGCCGCTCCATGGGCGTGAAGATGCGGTGGCCGCGCTCCCGCTGTGCAAGGATGAAGAGCACAGTGCCGGGCGCATAGATCACCAGCGACAGCAGCAGGAACGTCAATCCGCCCGCATAGATCAGCCCGACCGTGTAGAGCGTCGCGATACCAGCGCGCACGAGATCGCCTGCACGGCCCTTGGGCGTCTCGGCATAGGTATCGCCGCTCCACGCCAGTTTCAGCGCGTAGGCCGCGACCAGAAGATAGGGCAGGAGGATCATCGACGAGGTGAGCTTGAGCGCGAGGAGGAAGGCCTGCTCGGCAAACAGCGTCAGGATGAGGAAGAACTGCACCAGCAGATTCGTCAGCCAAAGCGCGGCGACGGGCACCTTGTTCCGGTTCTCGGCGGCGAGAAAGGCCGGCATGGTCTCCATCCGTGCGGCCGAGAACAGGACCTCGGCCGCCAGCAGCGACCAGGAGAGATAGGCGCCAAGTACCGAGACGATGAGCCCGACGGAAACGAAGACCGCCCCCCAGGGACCGACAACCGCCTGCAGCACGCCCGCCATGGAGGGATTGCGGAGGCCCGCCAGATCCGGCCGCAGCATGACGCCATAGGACAGCATCGTTACCAGGACGAGCAGGCACAGCACGCCGAGGAAGCCCAGCAACGTGGCGAAGCCGACATCCGAGCGCTTGCGCGCATAGCGGGAATAGACGCTCGCGCCCTCGATCCCAACGAAGACGAAGACGGTGACCAGCATCGTGCCCCGCACCTGATCGAACAGGCCGCCGGCGTCCGCGCCACCCGAGAAATTCGCGGCAAAGACATCGGCGTTGAAGCCAAAGCCCACAAAGATGAGAAAGATCAGGATCGGAATGATCTTTGCGACGGTGACGAGGGTATTGAGCGCCGCCGCCTCGCGCACGCCGCGCAGGATGAGGAAATGCACGGTCCACACGCCCAGCGATGACACCGCCACGGCGATAACGGTATTGCCATCGCCAAAGACCGGAAAAAGCGCGCCGAGCGTCGACTTGATCAGCACCCAATAGGACACGTTGCCGAGGCAGCAGACGGTCCAGTAGCCGAGCGCCGAGGCGAAGCCGAGATAATTGCCGAAGCCACTCTTGGCATAGGCGAACACGCCGGCGTCGAGATCCGGCTTGCGACGTGACAGGGTCTGGAACACGAAGGCCAGCATGAGCATGCCGCCGCCGGCGATGCCCCAGGCGATGAGCGCGCCCAGACCACCGGTGACCCGCCCGAACGTTTGCGGCAGCGAGAAGATACCGGCTCCTACCATGGAGCCGACCACCATGGCGGTCAGTGTCGGCAGCGCGAATTTCAGTTCCGTGGGCTGGTTCATGCGAGCGCCTGCGCGACGATGGTGGGGTCCCCTCCCGCTCCCCATCGGGGAAGAGGGAGGGGGCTATTTCAGTAGTCCACCGCGTCTCGAATGATCGGGCAGGTCATGCAGTGCCCGCCACCACGTCCGCGCCCAAGTTCGGAGCCGTCAATGGTGATGACCTCGATGCCGGCCTTGCGCAGCAGTGTGTTAGCGTAGGTGTTGCGATCATAGGCAAACACGACGCCGGGCGAGGCGCAGACAAGGTTGGCACCCGAATCCCACTGGGTACGCTCGCGCATATAGTCGTTGCCGCCCGTGTGGACGACGCGCATTTCCTTCAGGCCCAGCGCCTCGCGAACGGTCTCGACAAGACCGCCCTTGTCCTTGCGCAGCTCGACGCCGCCCTTGCCATCTGGGCGGTAAGAGAAGCAGTCGATCTTGTCGACGATGTCGGGGTAGAGCAGCACGCAGTCGCGGTCTGCGAAGGTGAACACCGTGTCGAGATGCATCGCCGCCCGCAGCTTCGGCATGGCGGCAATGATGACCCGTTCGGCGGCGCCCTGCGCGAACAGCGCCGCCGCAGCCTGGCTGATCGCCTGGCGCGAGGTCCGCTCGCTCATGCCGATCAGCACGTTCCCCTTGCCGATCGGCATCACGTCGCCGCCCTCCAGCGTGGCGAGGCCCCAATCTTTGGTGGGGTCGCCCCACCACACCTTCACCTTGCCGGTGAAGTCGGGGTGGAACTTATAGATCGCGGTGGTGAGAATGGTCTCTTCGTGCCGCGCCGGCCAGTAGAGCGGGTTGAGCGTCACACCGCCGTAGATCCAGCAGGTGGTGTCGCGGGTGTAGAGCGTGTTCGGCAGCGGCGGCAGCAGATATTCGTTCACCCCGGCCGCGTCGCGGATCAGCGCCAGCGTTTCGCCGCCAATAGTCTCAGGGAATTCATAGGTCGACAGGCCACCGATCAGGGTCTCGGCCAACTGGCGGTTCGGCAGCCCGTCGAGATAGGAGCGCACCTCGTCGACAAAGCCGACGCCGATCGTGTTCGGCACCACCTGATGGTCGAGGATCCACGCTTTCGCCTCGGGAATCGCGACCGTCTCGGTCAACAGATTGTGCATCTCGACCACGTCGATGCCGCGGTCACGCATCTTGGTGATGAAGTCGAAATGATCGCGCTTGGCGACATCGACCCACAGCACGTCGTCAAACAGCAGCTGGTCGCAATTGCTCGGGGTCAGGCGCTGATGAGCGCGCCCTGGGGCGCAGACCATCACCTTGCGCAGCTGGCCGACTTCGGAGTGAACACCGAAGGGGATTTCCATCATGGGAGCTCCTATGACTGGTCGATCAGTGTGTGATGGTGCCGGTGAGAAGGCCGTAGGCACCGACGGCGGCGGCCAAAACCGTGATGCCGAAGACGAGCAGCTCGGCGCGGGTGAACACGCGCGCCTTCTGCTCGCGGCGTGCCCAAAAGTAGAGAAGCAGCGTGCCGGGCACGAACAGCACGGCGACCAGCAGCACATATTTCAGCCCGGCGGCGACGAACATGAACAGCGTGTAGATCACGGCGATCCAGGCGATGATCTGGTCGCGACCGCGCTCCCGAGGGGTCGCCTCATAGCCGACACCGCTGCGCGCAAGCAGAACGCCATAGCCGGCCACCAGCAGATAGGGCAACAGCGCCGTCACGCTGGTCATGTCGAGCATGAAGTTGAAGGCATCGCGCGACCAGTAGGTCGACACGACGAACAGCGAGACGACGATATTGGTCAGCCACAGCGCGTTGGCGGGCACGCGGTTGCCGTTCTGCGCGGCGAACAGCTTCGGCATGTCCTGCGACTTGGCGGCAGCGAACAGCACTTCGGCGCAGATCAGCGACCAGGCGAGATAGGCGCCGAGCACCGAGACCAGAACGCCGATGGAGATGAACACCGCCCCCCAGTGCCCGACGACGAGTTCCAGCGCTCCCGCAAGCGAGGGGTTGGCCACGCCGGCGATGGCCGCGCGCGGCGCGGTGGCATAGGGGAGCAAGGTCACCGCCACCATGAGGCCGGTGACGGCGACGAAGCCGAGGATGGTGGCGGTGCCGACATCCGAGCGCTTCTTGGCGTAGCGCGAATAGACGCTGGCCCCTTCGATGCCGAGGAACACGAAGACGGTGATCAGCATGGTGTCGCGCACCTGTGCCAGCAACGTCTTCTCGGGCATGTTCACACCGCCGAAGAAGTTCTCCGAGAATTGCGCGTAATTGAAGAAAAACACGAAGGCGAGAATGGCCACGATCAGCGGCACGATCTTGGCGATGGTGACGATGGTGTTGACCACAGTCGCCTGCTCGATACCGCGCAGGATCATGAAATGGAAGGCCCAGATTCCGACCAGCGAGACGATGATCGCGGTCGCGGTGCTGCCGTCGCCGAAGATTTCGGGGAAGAAGCGCCCGAGGGTCGAGCCGATCAGCACCCAGTAGAACACGTTGCCGAGGCAGCTTCCGAGCCAGTAACCGAACGCCGACAGGAAGCCCATATAGTCGCCGAAGCCCGCCTTGGCGTAGGCGAACACGCCGGCGTCGATGTCGGACCGCCTCTCTGCCAGCGCCTGGAACACACGCGCCAGCATGTACATGCCTGTGCCGGCAATCGCCCAGGCGATGATCGCGCCAAACGGCCCTGTCGCGGTGGCGAATCGGCCCGGCAGGTTGAAGATGCCGGCGCCGACCATAGAACCCACCACCACCGCGGTCAGGGCGGGAAGCGAGAGCTTGCCAGCAGAGGTGTCCGCCATGTTGCGCCTCTTGAAAAAGCAGGGAGCGTATGTGCTCGACCTATAGACCAGCTGGCATACCAATAAATGGGCATTGCGTCCCACTTGTTGGCATCGAGTCCCAATCTGCACGATTTACTCTAGGCCATGTCCCCGACGTGCTACAAGTGTGAAATAAAAATGGCGACGCGCCCTAGAACAATTATGAATACTTCTCGCACATGCAGCATGAATTCTGCATTGCGCAGCCAGACAGTCGCCGAGTGTGCGATGCGGGCGTGTTCCACCAGCTAGGCGGTAAGCTGGCGGAGAAGTTCGCCGAGGCTCGGCAAGCGGCTGGAGTTCAGTGCGGTTTTCGGGCGGCAGCCTGTTCCACGCCGGCCCATCCGGCACGCTTCGCGGGCCTGCTTGGGTGACACGCCGAATTCATGACGGAAGGCGCGGCTGAACACGGACGCATCGGGAAAGCCCCATTGCTCGGCAATGCGTGTGATCGGGCGGACCTCCATCGGATCGAGCAGCGCGTGCCGCGCCGCCTGCAGCCTTTGGCGCCGCACATAGACCGATATGCCGCCGATCGGCTCGAACAGTCGGTAGAGCCGCGAGCGCGACACGCCGAGATCCTTGCAGATCGCCTCCGGCGTGAGCGCCGGTTCCGTCAGACGGAGCCGGATGAGCCGCCGGGCCCGTTCGAGCAGGGTAAGGTCCATCGGCGCCTGGGCCTCGGCCAGATGGTCGCGGGACGGTCGCGCGGCGGCGATGAGCAAGCAGCGCGTCGCCTCGACGAGGTGATCGACGTTGTGGGGCTCGATGAGCGGCAACCGGCGATCCAGCGCCAGCATAAGATCGGCCAGCAGCGTTCCCGGGCCGGTGGCGAGCGGCACGTCCAGCAGGTTGTCGAGGCACGAATCCGCCAGCAGGTTCCGCGGCACAAACAGTGTCAGAACCCCATCATCATCGATCTCTGTGACGAGGGGCCGCGCGAGAGAGTGGATGCAGGGCCGCGCATCCGGCTTGGCATGCGCCAGACCAGCCTCGTCGAAGCGGCACGGCAGCATGACGTACCAGTGGTCGAGCACGGCCTTGGGCAGATGGGTCAAGCGGACCGGATGACCTTTGCGCGGCAGGCTCGTGCTGGTCAGCACCAGACGGCCGAGCGGCCAGATGCGCTGCGACATGGCGAAGGACGTTTGGCCATCTGCACGCGGCCCAATGTCTAGGATCGCCTCATAGGCGTCGCGGAATGCCCCGAACTGCTGGTGCGGCGGCAGGCCGGCGGTGGTGAACAGAATGGGATGCACGCGCGTCGTTCTGTCCGGAGAGCTTCTGAACGAGGCGGATCGCATGCTCCCCAACGGCCGCACAGTCCCGTGTGACAACTGGACATAGATTGTGAAAAGACGCGATAGTCCGCCACGCTGGGATTCGCATGTGACCGGACGATCGCGAGGAACGATGTGGCGTCGCTGGCGTCCTGTCGCGACGAGTGGGCAGCAGGCGCGGATTGCAGCGTATGGACAAGCAACACAAGCTGGATCTGGATTTTCGCGCCATAAGCTCGGGCCTGGGAGTCGGCGAGTTCGTGCGCTCCAGCCGCGTGTTCGCACATGCCGATGACGTGTTTCGCACTCGTGAACACGGCTACCGCCGCCTCGACAAATTCACCCTGCTTCACGTCATGAATTTCGATGTGGCCGAGCCTTACAGTCTTAAGATGGTGCGGACCGACTTGGTCTGCATCCAGGCCATCGTGGCCGGCCACTACAGCCGCTGGATCGGCCAGCGCATGGATGTCGTCAATCCGCATATGCTGCAGGTGAGCAACATTCCGCTGTCCGTCTCGGATACGGACGCCGGGACAAGGCTGCGCGGCATCCTCATCGTCTGCGAGCGCCAGCACTTCATCGAGCGGTACGGTCTCGATATTGACCGCGTTCCGCCTGCCTTCAGGCCGATATTCCTCTCGCAGCACGGCACGCCGGACGTTCTTTCCCTGCCGCTCTCGCCGGCCGGCATCGCTATGGTCGATCAGATTGTCTCCTGCCGTTATGCCGAGCCGTTGCGCGGCGTCTTCCTGGGCGCGAAGGCTGTCGAGATCCTCTGCGACGTCGTCTCGCAGGTGCACGACCTGCGCCAGCGCGCGGCGCCACGCCTGATCGGCGAACAGGCAAAGATAAGGGCGATCCAGACGGCGGCGGCAATCTATCGGCGCGAAATCGCTGATCCGCCGACCATCGAACAACTTGTCCAGCGTGTCGGCTTGAACCGCAACGAACTGTCCAAGGGCTTCCGGAAGCTCTTTGGCGCCACGCCCCACGCCTATGCGCATGCACGACGCATGCAGCATGCGCAGGAAATGTTGCGCAGCGGCGATCTCGCCATCAGCGAAGTCGCCCGGCGCATCGGCTATGAGGGCTATTCTAGCTTCGCCCGCGCCTATCACGCCTATTACGGATGCGCGCCGTCACCTGCGGATGCCGGAGAGTAGCGCGGGTCGCAGCTCAGGAAATCGGCCTGTGAGCCGTCTCGGGCATGTTCCAGACCACAAGTAGGCTGGTCGCCGCAGCGGCGACCACATAGCCGGCAGGCGCCAGAGGGCTGTCCAGTGCTGTGGTGAGCCAGACGGCGATAAACGGCGCGAACCCGCCGAACACGGCCGCCGCTATGGCATAGGACACTGCCGACCAGCGCGAACGATCGGGTGTCGCAAACAACTCGGCAATGACCGCCGGCGCCGGGCCGGAATAGAGCGCGATGGCAACGGCGAAAAGCAATTGCATGGACACCACAAGCGGAAAGCTGCGAAGCGCGACGATCATCCACATAGCGGGGATCACCATCATCAGTACAAGCAGGCAGGAACAGAGCAGAAAAGGGCGGCGGCCAAATCGATCCGAGAGCCTGCCAATCAGAGGCACGAGCAGGATGATGGCCACGAGGGCAAGCGTGTTGGACCATGTTGCCTGCGCCGCGCTCAAGCCGGCATGCCTTTGGGCAAAGAGCGGCATGTAGACGAGGAAGATGTAATAGCAGACCGTCCAGTGCATGGTGAAACCGATCACGGTCAGGCTGGGACGACGTATCAGCCGCAGTACCTCAGCGGTGGACGTGGCACGCCCCGCCACTGGGCCGTAGACCGGCGTTTCGACCATGCCGGTGCGCAACCAAAGCGCCACGATCCCCAGCGAACCACCGATCAAAAAAGGCACGCGCCAACCCCAGTCCTTCAGGCTCTCGGGCGAAAGCGTGCTGACCAGAATGGCTGCGACCGCGCTGGCGAGGCCGCTGCCGACCGCGACGGTGACCGACAGGAAGCTGGTGGAGAAGCCGCGCCGACCTTCGGGGGAAACTTCGAGCAGGAAGGCGTTGGCGATGCCCCATTCCCCGCCGGCGGAAAAGCCCTGAACCAGCCGTGCCAGCAGGAGCAGTATCGGCGCGACAAGCCCAATTGCCTCGAAGGTCGGCAGGATACCGATCGCGAAGGTGGCGGCTCCCATCAGCCCAGCGGTGATCACGAGACCCGGCTTGCGCCCCTTTCGGTCGCCTAAGCCACCCAGTATCAGCCCGCCGAGCGGGCGCATCACAAAGCTGACGCCGAACACGGCGAGCGTGGCCAGCAGCGCGACGGTGTCGCTTTGCTGCGGGAAGAAGGCCCCCGCCAGATAGACGGCGAGCAGGCCGTAAATAACGAAATCATACCATTCCAAGATGTTGCACAGCAGTACGCCGAGGAAGGCTGGCCGCCGTCGCTTCACCGTCCGTTCATGCACTGCTGACCTCATCTCGGAACGGCCATGGCGGGTTGCGGTGGTGCAGACATGCTATCTCGAAGGTACGGGCGCGATTGCGGTAAAGACCATATCAGGCGCCTGCCGAGACGCGACCTTCTTTCACGGCTTTCGCCTTGTATATTAATAGCTCCCCACAAGCTCTCAAAGCTTGGATGCATAGTCCGCAGGTGTTCGCGGCCGCTGATGGCCCAGTTCTTTTATAACCCACGTTGCGCCGGGACTGACACGCTGGAAATTCGCAACGAAAGGTGTCATCGGTCAAGGGGTCGCATGCGTGGCCAGGCCGTACTAATCGAAGACGAACCGATTTATATCATCGAAATAGGCGAACTTTAACGAAAGAACTCGTTAGAGTTCCACCGGTGTCAATATTCCATCGGGCGATGCAAAATAAAGCGCTATACCGCGTCACGCCGACGATAATCAGGGCACAATGGTGCCGACGCGCCCGCAACTTGCTGATGTCTGCTTTTGGGCTGCGGCCGTTACCCGATCAATGGCCGAGACGGCGGCGCAAAGCGAACGTCGCTGAAGAGGGCAGTCGACGGGCAGGTAGAGAGCAAACCCGGCCGTCGCCACTCAAGCGGCGACTTTACCGCGCTTTTTCGCGAGCATGGTGCGGACGAACTTGTCCCACTTGTCCATACCGGCGCGCTTCTCAACCATATAGTTCCAGCGGTCATAGTGGCGGGAACTGACATCCTGTAGCGCATGGTTCTGAAGCCGGTCGCGGATTTCCTTGGTGACGCCCGCTTTGCCGGCGAGCGTCTTGAAGGTCCGGCGCAGATCCCGGTTGGTCGCATGCGGGATGACGCCGCGATCACGCTGACGCCAGACGAAGGCATAGAGGGTGCCGTGGCTGACCGGACGGGTCGGATCCTTGGCTGAAGGGAAGAACCAGCCGAATGCGTTCGGTGTTATTGACTCGATGAGTTCGGCTGCGAGCGAGGGAACAGGGACCGCGTGCGGCTGAAGGTTCTTCGCCGTCGACCAGTCGATGATCCGCTCCTTGGCGTCCCACTGATCAACATGAAGACGAGCGATCTCCTCCACCCGCTGCCCGGTCAGCATGATCAGTTGAACCGCCCGGGCATAAGATGGGTGGATCGGGGTGTCCGGGCATTCCAGCCACCGATAGAGCTGGACGAACTCATCCTCACTCAGCCACCGGGTCCCCTGCACTTTCGGCTCGGTCGGGATGCCCGAGGCTGGATTGAACGGAATCCGGAAGCGTCTTGGTGAAGCGTGACGGTAATCATTGTCTGACTTCATGCCCCAGCCATAGGCGGCATGGATGTAGCCCCGGACATGGTCGGCCATGGACCGGGCGCCACGCTCATAGATCGGTCGGATCAACTCGACGATCTCCTCCGGCTCGATCTCCCGTGCCAGGCGGTTCCGCCCCAATGTCCCGGCAATCTTGTTGAGACCCTTCTCCGTCTCTTTCCACGACGGCTTGTTCGCCGCCTTTAGCGATACAACATAACCCTCGAACAGATCCGCAACCGTACCCGGCCGGGTATCCGTTGCGATCTTGATGCTCCGGCCCTTCTGGATCAAGTCGGCGTAGTCGCGCTTGAACACCTCCCTCGCCTGCGCCAATGACATCGACGGGTAGGCACCAAGCTTCTTCTTCGTCCGCTTACCGTCCCGCCACTGCTGCGCCATCCAATCGGCAGTCACCCTCTTCGGCATGGGCTTCAGGACCAGCACCAAGCGACCTGTCCCCCGCCCCTCCCCGTCCGGCAGGTTCTCCTGCTTACGGCTAGTCTCCACCCGCTTCACGGCGTGGCGGATGGCGGTATCGGTCAGGCTCGGCATGGCGCATCTCCCACGTGGGCACTGGGATCGGTCGAGGAGAAGCGGGATCGCCGACTGGGATCGGAAAGCGGTCCTCTATCCCTTTTGCCGCTCCCACTATCCCACAGCCTCCGGGAGCACGCCAAGCGCTAAAATCTAGCCCCCACAGCACTTACGCTATGATACACCACGGTTCGACACAGCACCCTACAGCGCGACTGTCGGGTGGTTGTGCACGAGGATGATGGCGCTCGCCGCCACCTCCAGCGCCCGCTTCACCACTTCGCGGGGATAGACCGGCGTGTGGTCCACCGTGCCGCGCTGCTGCACCTCGTCGAGGATGAGCTGGTTGCGCTTGTCGAGGAAGAGGATGCGGAACTGCTCCTGCTCGACAAAGGCCATGCTGGCGCGGCAATGGGCGATCACCGCGCTCCAGGAGGAGAGGACGGGACGCGCCCTCACCTGGCCGCGCGTCACCCGCTCCACCGCCGCGCCGATGAGCTTCAGCTCGGTGACGATGGCCTCGCCGACGCCCTTCACCTCGCGCAGCCGCCCGGGCGGGGCGCCGACCACCTCGGCGAAGGAGCCGAAACGGTCGATCAGCGCCTTGGCCAGCGGCTTCACATCCGCCCGCACGACGGCGCGGAACAGTACCAGCTCCAGCAATTCATAATCGGGCAGCGCCTCGCCTCCCGCCTTGCGGAAGCGCTCGCGCAGCCGCTCGCGATGGCCGAGGAAATGCGGCTCCGCCTCGGCGAAACCGGCCGGCGCGGCTCCTGAATCAGGATCGTCCGGCAGGTCGTCACGGCCGCCGCTGCGCCCTGCTCGGTTACGCGCCATGCGGGCTCCCGCCTCGCTCAGTCGTTGCTGAAGATCGGCTTGTGATAGCCCTTGGGCGAGAGCGTGAAGATCTCGCACCCCGTCTCCGTCACCCCCACCGTGTGCTCGAACTGGGCGGAGAGCGAGCGGTCGCGCGTCACCGCCGTCCAGCCGTCGGAGAGCACCTTCACATGCGGGCGGCCGAGATTGATCATCGGCTCGATGGTGAAAATCATGCCGGGCATCAGTTCCGGCCCGTCGCCGCGCCGCCCCACATGCACGATGTTCGGCTCATCGTGGAAGACTTGGCCGACGCCATGACCGCAGAAATCGCGCACCACGCTCATGTGCAGCGGCTCGACGAAATCCTGGATCGCCGCGCCGATATCGCCGACATGGCGGCCCGGCATCACCTCGGCGATGCCGCGCATCATCGATTCATAGGTCACATCAAGCAGCCGCTCGGCCCGGCGGGGAATCTCGCCCACCGGATACATGCGGCTCGAATCGCCATACCAGCCGTCGACGATCAGCGTCACGTCGACATTGACGATGTCGCCCTCGCGCAGCGGCTTGTCGTTCGGGATGCCGTGGCAGACGACATGGTTGATCGAGGTGCAGGTGGATTTGCGGTAGCCGCGATACATCAGCGTCGCCGGCAGCGCGCCATGGTCCATGGCGAAGTCGAACACCAGCCGGTCGATCGCCTCGGTGGTCACGCCAGGCGCCACCAGCTCATGCACGAGGTCGAGCGCCTGCGCCGTCAGTTGCCCGGCCTTGCGCATGCCGGCAAAGCCCTCGGGGCCATGCAGCTTGATATGGCCGGTCTTGCGCAGCGGCGCGCCGGCCGCCTCCACATAGCTCATCATCGAACGTCCAACAGCACAGGTTCAGGGCGAATACCCGCGCCGAATGTAAGCCATCCGCGCTCCGGCGCAAGGAAAGCGCGCGCAGAACAGGCGCGCACCACCCCTATCCCACCGGCTTCGACATATGAACCAGCCTCCGGTCGGGCAGCTGTTCCACCCGCTCGATGACGTAGCCCTTGCGCCGGTACCAGTTGATGTTGGCCGAGAGCGGTTCGCCGGTATAGAGCCGCACGATGGGCCGCCCCAGCGCCCGTGCCCGCGCCTCCGCCGCCGCCAGCAGCAGGTTACCATGGCCGAATCCCTGCGCCCGCGGGCAGGCGGCGAGGCTGTCGGCCAGAAGGTCCTCGCCGCGCGGCTGGAGGATGGCGACGGCGACGACCCCCTCATTGCCGTCGAGCACCCACACCTCGCGCTCACGGAACACCCGGGCATAATCCCACAGCAGCGGCACCGGCTCGACCCCGAGCAGGATGCGGTTGCGGGCATAGGCCGCGCGCTGCAGCGTCTCCACGGCCGGCAGATCGGACAGGTCGGCCCGGCGCAGCGTGCGGCCTTCCACGTCAAGCGCACGCGTATTCAGCACTGAGAGCGACACGTTCTGTCGGCCGGCCGCGTCGAAATTCTCCGCCGCCAGCCAGGCCTCCATCGCCACGGCGATCTGTGGCCATTCCTCCGCAAGAATCGAGAACCAGGCCGTGTCGCGGTTGCGGCCCTTGACGATCATATGGTGGCGGAAAAGCCCCTCGAAGCGGAAGCCATAGCGTTCTGCCGCCCGGCGCGAGGGGGCGTTCAGCGCGTTGCACTTCCACTCATAGCGACGATAGCCCAGCGTCTCGAACACATGCCGGGCCATGAGATACATCGCCTCGGTGCCGCCCGGGGTCCGCATCAGCGCCGGCGTGTAGAGAATATGGCCGACCTCGATCGTGCGGTTCGCCGGGTCGATCCGCAGATACGTCGCATGGCCGACCGCCACGCCGCTCGCCTTGTCGACAATGGCGAACATCAGCGGGTCGTCGCGCTCCGCCGCCGCGCCGTAATAGGCGGCGAAGGCGGCATAATCCTCATAGGGGCCGGTCGGCAGATAGGCGAACAGCGCGTCGCGTTCCGGCCCGTGGCTGGCGGCGAACAGCGCCGGGCCATGCGCGGCGAGATCGAACGGCACAAGCTCGACATGCTGGCCGGAGAGGCGGGTGCGCGACGGTCGCGGCGCCGGGGCGGTGTCAACGGGGGCGCCGAGCGGCAGCGCCTGCGGCGCGGATGTCTCGTCGTTCGGCACAGCCATCAGCGTCTCACCCAACCCACGCGCCACCGGCCACGCGACCGGCCATTTGCCGATCCGGCCGGCGCAGCCCCTTGAACCTCGCCCCGCTCCCGTGTGACACGAATGCGAAAGACTGCAAGAGCTTTGATGCGCCGCGCCAACGGAAACGCCAACACAACGCCGACGAGGACATGATGACGCCTGCCACCCGCCTGCCGCCCCACCCTGTCGCGGCCTTCGACCGGATCGGCGAGGAGAACGCCTTCGCCGTGCTGGCACGCGCCGCCGCGCTTTCGGCGCAGGGGCGCGACATCATCAATCTCGGCATTGGCCAGCCCGATTTCGCCACGCCCGGTCATATCGTCGAAGCCGCCATCAAGGCGCTGCGCGACGGCCAGCACGGCTACACCCCCTCCGTCGGCATCCAGCCGCTGCGCGAGGCGGTGGCGGGTGACATTCACCGCCGCTTCGGCCTCGACATCGACCCCGGCCGGGTGATGATCGTGCCCGGCGGCAAGGTGACGATGTTCTCAGCCATCCTCATGCTGGGCGAGCCCGGCGCGGAAATCCTCTATCCCGACCCCGGCTTTCCCATCTACCGCTCGATGATCGAATTCACCGGCGCTACCCCCGTCCCGGTGCCGGTGCGCGAGGAGAACGGCTTCGGCTTCTCCGCCGCGGAAGCGCTCTCGCTCATCACCGAGCGCACCCGCCTCGTCATCCTCAATTCGCCCGCCAACCCGACCGGCGGCGTCACCCCCAAGGCCGAGATCGACGCCCTCATTGCCGGGCTGGCGGCGCATCCGCACGTCGCCATTCTCTCCGACGAGATCTACGACCAGTTCCTGTTCGACGGCGAGGCGCACACCACCCTGCTGGCCTACCCGGAAATCCGCGACCGCCTGATCCTGCTCAATGGCTGGTCGAAGACCTATGCGATGACCGGCTGGCGGCTCGGCTGGGCGCTGTGGCCGGAAGGCCTGTTCGACGCCGCACGCAAGCTCGCGGTCAATGCCTGGTCCTGCGTCAACGCCCCGGCGCAGTTCGGCGCGCTGGCCGCGCTCACCGGGCCGCAGGACTGCGTGGCGCAGATGGTCGCCGAGTTCGACCGTCGCCGGCATCTGGTGGTGGAAGGCCTCAACGCTTTGCCGGGCGTGCGCTGCGCCGTGCCGAAGGGCGCGTTCTATGCCTTCCCCAATATATCGGGCACCGGCTGGGCCTCCGCCAAGAAGCTGGCCACCGCCTTGCTGGACGAGGCGGGAGTCGCCACCATAGGCGGGCCGGATTTCGGCGTGTTCGGCGAGGGCTATATTCGCCTGTCCTACGCCAATTCCGCCGCCAACATCTCCCGCGCGCTGGAGCGCATGGACGCCTTCCTGGGCAAGGCGCCCGCCGCCTGAGTGCTGCGGGCCGAACGGAGGCCGAGACCGATGACGCATCCCTCGCGACGGCGCCTGCCCCGCCGCCTCGGCCTCCTCCTCGCCGCGCCACTCGTTCTCGGCGCCGCTATTTCGACGGCACGGGCGGACGTGGCGGCGTGCCGGAGCCAGCATGCCGAACCGCGCGCCTATCTCGATTGCCTCGCCGCGTTGCAGGCGGCGGGCGAGCGCGCACTGGAGCGGAGCGTCGCGGGAGTCGGCACCACGATCGAGGCGAGGGCGGATCTGCAGCCGGCGCAGCGGCGGCGGTGGATCGGATTATTCGAGGAATCGCAGGGGCGCTTCGTCCATTGGCGCAATTTCGAATGCCAGAGCATCGCCCCGTTCGAGAGCGAGGGCCCCCGGCAGAGCGTCGGCGGGCGGCTCGGCGGCTCGGGCATCATGGCGCAACGGATGATCTGCCTGATCGGCCTCAACGAACAGCGCGCCCGCGATCTCGAAGCCCGCTACGCTCCCGAAGGCGGCTGGCCGGCGGCGCCTCCCCCGGCAGAGCCGGCCGAAGGCAGCGCAGCCGAAACTGGGCAGCCGACCGCGCCCGCCACCGCGCCGCGCATCATCATGATCGCGCCGTAAGCGCCGCACCGCACGCCGCACCGGGATAATCCGGCGAGGTGTCTTGTGCGTTGGCGGCGGTGTTGGGATCATGGGCCGAGACTCCCCCCACTTCTGAAGGATCACCGACCATGGATCTCAGACTCAAGGGACTGCGCGCCGTCGTCACCGGTGGCACCAAGGGCATCGGCCTCGCCATCGCCGAGACGCTGGCGGCCGAGGGCTGCGACGTCGCCGTATGCAGCCGCCATGACGGGGAGGCGCAGGCCACCGCTGCCCGGCTGGCGGAGGCCGGCGTGAAGACGCTCGGCGTCGGGGCCGACGTGTCCGACGGCGCCGCCCTCGCCGGCTTCGTGGAGAAGGCGGCCAGCGCGTTTGGCGGGCTCGACATCGTTGTCGCCAATGTCAGCGCGCTCGCGGTCGGCCATGAGGAGGAGCACTGGAAGAAGGGCTTCGACACCGACCTCATGGGCACGGTGCGTCTCGTCAACGCCGCCATGCCCTATCTCGAACAGAGCGCCGCCGGCTCCATCGTCACCATCTCCTCGGTGTCCGGCCGCGAGATCGACTTCGCCTGCGGCCCCTATGGCGTGTTCAAGGCGGCGCTGATCCACTACACGCAGGGCCTCGCCTTCCAGCTGGCGCCGAAGAAGATCCGCGCCAACACCGTCTCCCCGGGCAACACCTATTTCGACGGCGGCATCTGGAACCAGATCAAGGACGGCAACCCCGCTTTGTACGCCGAGGCGCTGGCGCTCAACCCCACGGGCCGCATGGCGACGGCGCAGGAAATCGCCAACGCCGCCGTCTTCCTGGCGAGCCCGGCGGCGAGCTTCATCTATGGCACCAATCTGGTGGTCGATGGCGCCCTGACCCGCGGCGTCCAGTTCTGAGCCCGCCCCTTCCGTCCCGCCCCGGGCGGGACGGAAGCCGCCCCGACCTTGCCTCGCTGATGGAATAAAGCGAGGCTCCCGCGCGAATCGACGCGCATAGGGAGGGACGCATGGCCCGGGTAATTTCGATCGGCGAAGTCATGGTCGAGCTGGCACGCGGCGCCGATGGGCGCTTCGGCCAGTCGGTCGGTGGCGACACCTTCAACACCGCCGTCTATCTCGCCCGCGCCGGCGTCGAGACCGCCTATGCCACCGCGCTCGGCGACGACCCCTATTCCGACGCCATCCGCGCCTCCGCCCAGGGCGAGGGCCTCGACACAAGGCTGATGGCGCGCGTGCCGGGCAGGACCGCCGGGCTCTATCTCATCGACACCGACGCGCAGGGCGAGCGCAGCTTCACCTATTGGCGCGACACCGCCCCGGCGCGCGAGCTGTTCGAGCTGCCGGGCTGGGAAGTGGTGTGCGAGGCGCTGATCGAGGCCGACCTCATCTATCTCTCCGGCATCACCCTCTCGCTCTATTCCAATGCCGGGCTCGGGCGGCTGCTGGCGACGCTGGAATTCGCCCGCGAGCGCGGCACCCGCATCGTCTTCGACGGCAATTTCCGCCCGCGCAACTGGCGCGGCGACGTAGCAAGGGCGCGTGCGGTCTATGCCGAAGCGCTCAAGCGCACCTCCATCGCCCTGCCGACCTTCGAGGATGAGGCAACGCTCTGGGGCGACGGCTCCCCCACCGCCACCGCCGAGCGCCTCGCCACCTTCGGCGTGCAGGAAATCGTGGTGAAGAACGGCGCCGAGGGTGCGCTGGTGGTCAGCGGCGGCACCGCGCAGCTCGTGCCGATTCCCCAGCCGGTGGAGCCCGTCGACACCACAGCGGCGGGCGACAGCTTCAACGCCGCCTATCTCGCCGCCCGCCTTGGCGGCGACGTGCCGGCAGCGGCGGCGCAGGCCGGGCACCATCTGGCGGGCCGCGTCATCCGCCATCGCGGCGCGCTGCTGCCCCGCCACGCCAACGCCTGAGCCGCGTCGGCGCGAAGCACTGCAAACGCTTCTGCGAATGACTTGCAAGTCATTGCAGCTGCTTGCTTTTTCAGACATGAGCGACTAAGCGCTGGGCATCGGGCGCGCGGCGCCATAATGGGTATGCGCCGATGGCTCTCTCCTCACGGATCGCCTTGATCAATGTCGGCATCAGCCTGGTGGTGCTCGGGCTGAAATACGCGGCCTATATGCTCACCGGCAGCGTGGCGCTGTATTCGGACGCGCTGGAGAGCATCGTCAACGTGGCCACCGCCATCACGGCGGTGCTGGCGCTGCGCGTCAGCGCCAAGCCGGCCGATGCCGCCCACCCCTATGGCTATGCCAAGGCTGAGTATTTTTCCGCCGTCATCGTCGGCGTGCTGATCGTCGTCGCCGCCATCACCATCTTCCGCGAGGTCTATCTCGGCTGGCTCGAACCGCACAGCTTCGATGCCTCGCCCAAGGGCCTCGCGGTCAACGCCCTCGCCACCGTCATCAACGGCATCTGGTGCGCGATCCTGATTCGCGAAGGCCGCCGCGCCCGCTCTCCCGCGCTCGCCGCCGATGGCCGGCACCTGCTGACCGATGTGGTCTCCTCGGCCGGCGTGCTGCTCGGCGTCGCGCTGGCGGCGCTCTCGGGCTGGGAGAAGCTCGACCTCGTGCTGGCCGGGCTCGTCGCGCTGAACATCCTGTGGTCAGGCTGGTCGGTGCTGAAGGAGAGCGTCGGCGGGCTGATGGACCAGGCCGTGCCGGCGGAGACGCTGGAGCGCATCCGCCGCCGCATCGCCGCCGAGGCCACCGGCGCCATCGAGGCGCATGACCTGCGTACACGCCAGGCGGGACGCATGATCTTCGTCGACTTCCACCTCGTCGTGCCCGGCGACATGCCGGTCAGCGAGGCGCATGCCATCTGCGACCGCATCGAGGACGCGCTGGAGGCCGAGGTCGCCGATGTGCTCGTCAACATCCATGTCGAGCCGGAAGTGAAGGCCAAGCAGCAGGGCGTGCCGGTACTGTAAAGGTCGCTGCACGCCGGCATCCCCGGGCTTGACCCGGGGATCCACGTCTTTGGGTGAGGAGGAAACCCATAGATGACCGGGCCAAGCCCGGTCATGACGTTGATCTGCTGGCTACAGGCTCACTTCCCGGCCCGCAGCGCTGCCACCAGCTCCGGCGTCGGGTAGGAATCGGCCGGCAGGCCGAGCCGCTGCTGCTCGGTCTTCACCGCCTGCCGTGTCGCCGCGCCGATGATGCCGTCGATCCGCCCGACATGGTGGCCGCGCGCGTTGAGCAGCGTCTGCAGTTCCTTCGCCTGCGCCATGGAGAGCACCGGGATCTTGTCGCCCTGGCCCCGGTTGAACGGCCCCGCCCCGGCGACGCGGGAGGCGAGATAGGCCGCCGAGGTGGCGTAGGTCAGCGAGTTGTTCCACTCGGTGAACACGTCGAAATTCGGGTAGACGAGGAAGGCTGGCCCGGTCCGCCCCATCGGCAGCAGCAGCGAGGCGGGAAGCTGGTCGGCGGGCAGCTGGCCGCCGCCGGCCCGCACCACGCCCATGCGCGCCCATTGCGCGCGGGGAATCTTGATCGACAGGTCCGCCTGGTCCCAGGGCAGGTTAGCCGGCACGCTCACCTCTTCCAGCCAGGGCTGGCCGGCCTTCCAGCCCAGTGCCTTGATGTAGTTGGCCGCCGAGGCCAGCGCGTCGGGCGCCGAGCGGATGAGATCGACCTTTCCATCGCCGTCGAAATCGACGCCGTAGTTCAGATAATGGTCGGGCAGGAACTGGAATTGGCCAAGCTCGCCCGCCCAGGGGCCGCGCATGGTCTGCACGGTCAGGTCGCCCCGGTCGATGATCTTCAGCGCCGCCATCAGCTGGGTGCGGAACATCTCCGCCCGCCGGCAGTCCCAGGCCAGCGAGGCGACCGAGCGAATCGTCTGCTTGTCGCCCATGAAAGCGCCGAAATCGGTCTCCAACCCCCAGAAGGCGACCAGCACCGCGCCCGGCACGCCGAATTGCTGCTCGATCCGGCTGAACAGCTCGGGATTGGCCTGAATCTTCTGGCGCCCCTGCTGGATGCGGTAATTCGCGACCATGCGGTCGGAGAACTGGAAGAAGCTCTGGCCGAACACCTTCTGCCCACGATCGGTGCCGACAATGTCGGGGGCGTAGGTCACGCCGTTGAGCGCGGCCGCGACCGTGCGCGGCGACACGCCTTCCGCCACCGCCTGCTGCTTGAAGCCGGCGAGCCAGGCATCGAAGCCGGCGCCCGTCCGCCCGCAATTGTCCTGGGCGAAGGCCGCAGCAGGCGCGAGCAAACCGAAGGCAAGCGCGCCGGCGATCAACGCGCGGCGGGTCGCAGTGCGGGGCGGAAACGTCGTGCTGGCCATGGGTCCCCCGATATCTCAGGCATCGTTTCGTTGTGATCAGCAATCTACAGGAAATACGGCAGCCGCAGGGTGACGGCTCAGCGCGATTTGACCCGAAGACGACTTTCGTCGAAGATCATGGCGTTCCAAGGGGAGCCCCGCTAGGGGGCTGAGAGAGCGCCGGCCATGCCGCAAGGCAGGGCAACGCGATGACCCTTCGAACCTGATCCGGGTCATGCCGGCGAAGGGATCGGAACCGAATGGCGTCGCCACGCGCGGGCATGCACCCGTGCCTGGCATCGCCATCCTTCCCCAGCGTCACAACACCCGGGTCTCCCCAACCTCTGGTTCTGGAGATCCACCATGCCGACCAAAACTCCCCGCAGCCTTAGCGTCGCCACTGGGCCCATTCCCGGCTCGCGCCGCATCTATGCGGAATGCCCGGCGCGCGGCTTTCGGGTGCCGTTCCGAGAAATCCTGCTGCACCCCTCCGCAAACGAGCCCAACCTCGCGGTCTATGACGCTTCCGGCCCCTATACCGACGCGGACGCCACCATCGACATCACGGCGGGCCTCGCGCGCCCGCGTGACGCCTGGGTGCGCGCGCGTGGTGATATAGAGGTCTATGACGGGCGCGCGGTGAAGCCGGAGGACAATGGCCATGTCCCGGCCGACAAGCTGGTGGCCCCCTTCCCGCTGCGCCACCGCCCGCTGCGGGCAAAGTCCGGCGCGGTGACGCAGATGGCCTATGCCCGCGCCGGCATCGTCACGGCGGAGATGGAATATGTCGCCCTGCGCGAGAACGGCCTGCGCGAGCGGATGCGTGACCTCATCCGCGACGGCGAGGATTTCGGCGCCGCCATTCCCGATGTGGTGACGCCGGAATTCGTGCGCGACGAGGTGGCGCGCGGGCGCGCCGTCATCCCCGCCAACATCAACCATGGCGAATTGGAGCCGATGGCGATCGGCCGCAATTTCCTGGTCAAGATCAACGCCAATATCGGCAATTCCGCCGTCACCTCCTCGGTCGCCGACGAGGTGGACAAGATGGTGTGGGCGATCCGCTGGGGCGCCGATACGGTGATGGACCTCTCGACCGGGCGCAACATCCACAATATCCGCGACTGGATCGTGCGGAACTCACCCGTGCCGATCGGCACCGTGCCGATCTACCAGGCGCTGGAGAAGGTCGGCGGCATTGCCGAGGATCTCAGCTGGGAGGTGTTTCGCGATACGCTGATCGAGCAGGCCGAGCAGGGCGTCGACTATTTCACCATCCATGCCGGGGTGCGCCTGCCCCATGTGCCGCTGACCGCGAATCGGGTGACGGGCATCGTCTCGCGCGGCGGCTCGATCATGGCGAAGTGGTGCCTCGCCCATCACCGCGAGAGTTTCCTTTACGAGCGATTCGCCGAGATCTGCGAGATCATGCGCACCTATGACGTCACCTTCTCGCTCGGCGACGGGCTGCGCCCCGGCTCCATCGCCGACGCCAATGACGCGGCGCAGTTCGCCGAGCTGGAGACGCTGGGCGAGCTGACGCAGATCGCCTGGAAGCACGACTGCCAGGTCATCATCGAGGGCCCCGGCCATGTGCCCATGCACAAGATCAAGGCCAACATGGACAAGCAGCTCGCCACCTGCGGCGAGGCGCCGTTCTACACGCTCGGGCCGCTGACCACCGACATCGCTCCCGGCTATGACCACATCACCAGCGCCATCGGCGCGGCGATGATCGGCTGGTTCGGCACCGCCATGCTCTGCTACGTCACGCCGAAGGAGCATCTGGGCCTGCCCAACCGCGACGACGTGAAAACCGGCGTCATCACCTACAAGATCGCCGCCCACGCCGCCGATCTCGCCAAGGGCCACCCGCTGGCGCGCGCCTGGGACGACGCGCTCTCGCGGGCGCGCTTCGAGTTCCGCTGGCAGGACCAGTTCAGCCTCGCCCTCGACCCCGATACCGCCATGGCCTTCCATGACGAGACGCTGCCGAAGGAGGCGCACAAGCTGGCGCATTTCTGCTCCATGTGCGGGCCGAAATTCTGCTCGATGAAGATCAGCCACGAGATCCGGGACACCGCCCGGCAGGCGGAAGCGGAACAGGGCATGGAGGACATGGCCGAACGCTTCCGCGCCGGCGGCGGCCAGATCTATCGCGACGCGACGGCGGCGGAGTAGGTTTTTCCCGCGCGGCCGGGCCTCTCCGGCCGCGCGCCCTTCAGGAGTATCGCCGCGATGACCTTGCCGCCTCCGGTCCGCCCCGTCGCCGCCGTTCTCGCCCTTGTGGCGCGGGGGGAGGAGATGCTGCTGGTGCGCCGCGCCAATCCGCCCGACCAGGGGCTCTGGGGTTTTCCCGGCGGCCGCATCGAGCCGGGCGAGACCCATCTCGACGCAGCTTTGCGCGAGCTTCACGAGGAAACCGGCATCCATGCCGACATGCCCCGCCTGCTCACCGTGCTTGATTTCATCGAACACGGCCCCGACGGCGCCCTGGCCCATCATTTCGCGATGATCGCCGTGCTGTGCCGCTGGCGCGCGGGCGAGGCGGTGGCCGCCGACGACGCGCTGGAGGCGCGCTGGTTCGACCGTTTGGCCCTCGCCGGGCTCGGCCCCCGCGCCAGCCTCAAGGTTGGGTATCTCGCCGACCTCGCCCTCGCCTTGCCGGGCGAGATCGGCTGAACGGCGCATCGCGCCGCGCAAACGAAAAGGGGGCCCGCAAGGGCCCCCCGTCGAGACGTTGAATTGGCAGGACCGACCGGCGGCCGCGCGGGCCGCCGATGGATCAGGCATGCGCCGTGGCGGTGCTGGTCTTGTCCACCGCCGGCGGCATGGCGGCCGAACGGGCCACATGCGCCTTGAGCGTGCGCGGCAGGACCGCGATCGCCAGGAAGGCCGCGAACAGGTCCATGCCGGCAACCGTGTAGAGCACGGTCGACCAGGTGCCGGTCGCTTCCATCAGCAGGTTGCCGACCGGAACGAACAGCGCGCCGATACCCTTGGCGGTGTAGAGCACGCCGTAGATCTTGCCGATGTGCTTGGTGCCGAAGGCGTCGCCGGCGAGAGCCGAGAACAGCGAGTAGACTTCACCCCAGGCGAGGAACACCACGCCGGAGAGGATGAGGAACGCCCACGGATTGTGGCCGAAGGCGCCGAGCGCGATGATGCCGAGGCCTTCGAGGGTGAAGGCGATGACCATCGTCTTCTCACGACCGATATGGTCCGAGATCCAGCCGAACAGCGGACGCGAGATGCCGTTCATGACGCGGTCGAGCATCAGGGCCAGCGGCAGCGCGGCCATGACGAAGAAGTACAGGTCGACCTGGAACTCCTTCACGCCGAGATCCTGCGCGATGACGCCGAGCTGGGCCACCGCCATCATGCCGCCGGTGACGACGCAGATGAACATCAGGAACATGAGCCAGAAAAGCTTGGTGCTCATGGCTTCGCCGAGCGTGTAGTCGCGGCGGCTCTGGTTGAGCTTGGTGGAGGCCTTGACCTCACCCGCCTTCGGCGAGCGCAGGAACCAGGCGGCAACGAAGGCGAGACCGCCCTGCAGCAGGCCGAAGAAGAAGAAGGTCTCCTGGAAGCCGGCGCTGTCGATCATCGCGGCGATCGGCAGGATGGTGGCGGCCGAGCCGGCGCCATAGCCGCCCGCCGTCAGGCCGACGGCGAGGCCGCGACGATCCGGGAACCACTTGAGCGCGTTGTTGATGCAGGTCGCGTAGATCGAGCCCACGCCGATACCGCCAATGGCGGCGCCGAGGTAGAAGCCCATCAGGCTGGTGGCCTGCGAATTGATCACCCAGGCCGCGCCGATGAACAGGGCGCCGAAGGCGACCATGAGGCGGGGGCCAAGCTTGTCGATGAAATAGCCTTCGATCGGCGCGAGCCAGGTCTGCACCAGAACGAAGATGGTGAACGCGATCTGGATCGACGCGCGCTCCCAGCCGAAGGTCTCCTGAATTTCAGGAACGAACAGGGTCCAGGCGTACTGGATGTTCGCGGTCGCCACCATGCAGACGACGCCGACAACAAGCTGAAGCCAACGGCGGCTTTCCGAATAATCCTGGCCAGGCCCGACGGCGGCCAGCGTCTTGGACGTACTCAAGGGCGATCTCCTCTCCCAAATCGATAAATGCCGCGGATCGGCTTTTTATTGCGGTCGTTCCGTTGCCTGTTCGGCTCGGGCGCCGGCTTGTCGTTGGTCCCGGGGGCGCTTTCTGCGTCGCCCCCGCGACGGCCGCTTGAGCGGCATTTTGGTCCCAAAGGTTGCGCGGTATCCGCCCCCTTACGTGGCGTTCCGAAACCTCGGAGGCGCCCTGACGCAGGGTTGCGGAACCGACCCGCTGAGGCCGGATCATAATCGACAATATTATGTATGCCAATTGCGATTTACGACTCACCCCACGTTCCGTAAGCCTAAAGACCTTGTAGACTTTCCACTTGTTATCGAGATCGCCTTTAATAGATGTCACATCGTTGTCGCGTGCCGCCCCTGCGTCAGTTCAAATCGCGACAGAAGATGAATAGCAGGAACGCTCGGGAACGGAGACTTTGCCTCGTCACTGGAGACAACCGCATTCGGGCGGCGACGACACGAAAGCGCACGGTTCGCGCCCCATTTTCGTCGCCTGTTTACAATTGGAATGCTGCCAATCTGCCGGGTCCGCCGCAGGAGCGCGCGGGCCTCTCAGCGTGGCGGACAAGAAAAAGGGCCCGTCCGAGGACGGGCCCTTGAAGAAAACGGGTGGTGGGGGAGAGGCGGCTATTCGGCCGCCATCACCTTGGACGACCCCTTCGCCGCAGCCGCGGCGGCAGCCGCGCGCCGACCATGGGCCGACGCCAGCGGCTTGAGCACGGCCAGCGCCATCACGGCGGCGACGATGTTCAGGGCCGCAGCGGTGATGAACACAGCGTGCCAGCTGCCCGTCATGGTGGTGATGACGCTGGTGAACGGCACGATCAGCGCCGCCGTACCCTTGGCGGTGTAGAGCAGGCCGGCATTGGTGGTGGCGAACTTCGAGCCGAAGGCGTCGCCGCACATGGCCGGGAACAGCGAGTAGATCTCGCCCCAGGCGAAGAACACCAGGCCGGTGAGGATGACGAACAGCACCGGGTTATGGCCGAGCACGCTCAGCGCGTAGATGCCGACGCCCTCGATGGCGAAGGCGACGAACATGGTGTTCTCACGGCCGATCTGGTCCGACACCCAGCCGAAGAACGGACGGGTAAGGCCGTTCAGCACGCGGTCGATCGCAGCGGCGAAGGTCAGCGCCGGCAGGGTGATGCCGATCAGGCTCACCGGAATATCGGCGATGCCGAAATCCTTGGCGATCGGGCCGAGCTGGGCGGTCGCCATCAGGCCGCCAGCGGCCATCATGACGAACATCGCATACATCACCCAGAACAGCGGGGTGGAGAGCATCTCCTTCGGCGCGAAATCGCGGGCCGACTGCGAGACCTTGGCGATCGCCTTGGCGGCGAAGGCGGCGATCTGCTCCTTCTTCGGCGCGGCGAGGAAGAGCGCGATCAGCGTGATCACCACGCCCTGGGCGACACCGAAATAGAAGAACGCGGCTTCATAGCCCTGATTTTTGATCATGTTCTGGATCGGGATCACGGTCAGCGCCGAGCCGGCGCCGAAGCCGGCGGCGGTGATGCCGGCGGCAAGGCCGCGACGATCCGGGAACCACTTCAGCGAGTTACCGACGCAGGTGCCATACACCGCGCCCGCACCGATACCGCCCAGCGCCGCACCGACATAAAGCAGGGTCAGCGTGTCGGCATAGGAGTTGATGACCCAGGCCAGGCCGCAAAGCACGCCGCCGAACAGCACCACGACGCGCGGGCCGTATTTGTCGACGAACCAGCCCTCGACCGGCACCAGCCAGGTCTCGGTGACGATGAAGATGGAGAACGCCACCTGGATCGCGGCGCGATCCCAGCCATGGGCTTCCTGCATCGGATTGACGAAGAAGGTCCAGCCATACTGCATGTTGGCGATCATGCACATGCAGATCACGCCGAACACGAGCTGCAGCCAGCGCTTTTTATTGACGGATGCCGTTGCGTCAGATGTCATGTTGTCCTCGAACGTTTCCCAACGTAAAGAGATCAGTTATTTGCTGTTCTTCTTGTTGAATGCCCGCTGCGCGCACCCACAAGGGCGCGTCTTAGATCAGCCATTCCGCCGACCATACTATGGTTTTTTGGTAATGCAAAATTTTGCATACCACAGACATCTGCATCTAACAGGAAACTGCATGACCTGACGGCACATAACGATAGGGAATACTCCGCCTCTATTACCTAACGTTAGATGCCCGAAAGGCCAGGCGCTGCCATGGCGCGACGCTGGCGCCACTTGGGCGCGGCTTGGGCGCGGCTTGGCCGCCACTCGGCCACCGCTTGGTCGCCCGGCCGGGCCCGCGCCGCTCGAAGGGCGGCGGGCGGCGAGAGGTGGCGCGCGGGGAGTTGCCGGCGCGCCCGGCCCCGCCGGCGTCGGGCCATCCCGCATGGACATTCTGTATGTGTTATACGATGCTCACAGTGCCTGTTCCCCTAAGAGAATCGCAAAGGATCCCGGGGCAGGACCGCGTAATGGCCGGGCGAAACCGGCCGCCCTGCAGGAAAACTGCAGCGGACAACAACAAGAACAACTTCTTCAGCAACTGACGAGGAAACCGCCCGTGGAAAGCGCCGACACCCAGACGAGGCTGAACATCGCGCCTCTCGCCGCCAATACCAGCCTTCGGACCCTGGCCTATGACGCCATCAAGAAGGCCATCACCGAGATGGACATGTATGGGCAGGAGAGCGAGATCCGGCTCGACGAGCGGCAGCTCTCGCACGATCTCGGCGTGAGCCGCACGCCGATCCGCGAGGCCCTCACCGTCCTTGAGCAGGAAGGCTTCGTGCGCTCGGTGCCGCGCCGCGGCATCTTCGTGGTGCGCAAGTCGAAGCGCGAGATCATCGACATGATCGTCGTCTGGGCGGCGCTGGAGAGCATGGCCGCCCGGCTCGCGGCCAGCCGGGCCACCGACCGCGAGCTGGCGGAACTGCGGGAGCTTTTCCACGATTTCGAGGGCGAAGCGCCCGCCGACCACATGAACGAATATTCCAACGCCAATATCCGCTTTCACCAGAACATCATCCGGCTCGGCGGCTGCGAGATGATCGCCGAGATGACGGAAAACCTGTTCATCCACATTCGCGGCATCCGCGCCGTGTCGGTGCGCCAGGAGAACCGCTCCGAGCGCTCGCTGCAGGAGCATCGCGGCATCATCGCCGCCCTGGTCGCCCGCGACGCCGATCTGGCCGAGCGGCTGGTGCGCGAGCACACGCTGGGCCTCGCCGCCCATGTCGAGAAGCACGGCAAATTCCCCTCCTGACCCTGCTTGCCAGCCATTTCTGGCCGGCGCAGGGCCGCTAGCATGGGCGCGACGCACCCTTCAGGCCCCTCGCCATCCGGCGGCGGGCCTTTTCTTTTCAAGGCCTTGGTATTGATTCGCCCGCCGCTGGTCGCAAGCCCCTGCCAGAATGGAGCGAACTTTTGACTGCGGGACGCCGCAAAGTGTTCCGGCGCCCTCGCCATGCCCGATCGACCGTGGTATATTGCATACGCAAGTGCGTTCCACCCTCCTTACTGAAGGTCAGGACGAGCTGAGAAAGCGCACGGCGAAGGTGAGGAAAAGGAGCCGGAGGCAGCCCCGCGACGGGGACAAGCGAATTGACATGTTGGTATTTGGTATGCCACTTTTTCGGAAATCCGCTGTGGGTTTTCCGCAGAGGACGCTTCCGTGAACAGCAAGGCAGTTGTGAGCAAGCACTGGCAAAGCGGTGAGAATGGCCTGACCATCGAGCGCCTGCCGGCCAAGGAGAGCTTCAAGAGCAAGGCCTATGCCGCTCTCAAGGAAGCCATCACGCACATGAACATCTACGGCTCGAGCGAGCCGATGCTGCTCGACGAGCGGGATATTTCCGAGCGTCTCGGCGCAAGCCGGACGCCGATCCGCGAGGCGGTCGCGATGCTGGAGCAGGAGGGCCTGCTCCGCGCCGTACCCCGGCGGGGAATTATGGTTGTTCGCCGTTCCAAGGCCGAGATCATCGAGATGATCGAGGCCTGGGCGGCGCTGGAAAGCATGGCGGCCCGCCTCGCCACGCAGCGCGCAAGCGACGAGGCGATCGCCGAGCTTAGGACGTTGTTCAAGAAGTTCGATCTGGCGCGGATCGAGCGCGACCGGTGCGACGAATATTCCAGTGCGAATATCGCGTTTCACCAGGCGCTGATCCGGCTGAGCGGCTCTTCGCTGCTCGTGGCGATGACGGAAAACCTGTTCTTCCATGTACGGGCCATCCGCCACCGCACGATCTTTGAGATGGACCGGGCGCAGCGTTCGGCATCCGACCATCTGGAGATCATTCTTGCTCTCGAGGCGCGGGACGCGGACCGCGCCGAACGTCTGGTCAGAGACCATACGATCCGGCTCGCTGAGCATGTCGAGAACCACGTAGACCTAGATTAGGGCGGCATGAACCCGCCGAAGGACGTTTGGGAGGGAATACGGGATGTCCGCAGTCGCACAGGTTATTGACGTGAATGCCGCCGCCGAGACCGAGCAGGAGCTCACGGACGGCTTCCACCTGGTCATCGATGCGCTCAAACTGAACGATATCGACACCATTTACGGCGTACCCGGGATCCCGATTACGGATCTGGGTCGCATGGCGCAGGCCGAAGGCATCCGCGTCGTCTCGTTCCGCCATGAGCAGAACGCAGGCAACGCCGCCGCCATCGCCGGCTTTCTGACCAAGAAGCCGGGCGTGTGCCTCACCGTCTCGGCGCCGGGGTTCCTCAACGGCCTCACCGCCCTGGCGAACGCCACCACCAACTGCTTCCCCATGATCCTCATCTCCGGCTCGTCCGAGCGCGAGATCGTCGACCTCCAGCAGGGCGACTATGAGGAGATGGACCAGCTCGCCATTGCCAAGCCGCTCTGCAAGGCGGCCTTCCGCGTGCTGCACGCGGCCGATATCGGCATCGGCGTCGCCCGCGCCATCCGCGCGGCGGTCTCCGGCCGTCCCGGCGGCGTCTATCTCGACCTGCCGGCAAAGCTGTTCTCGCAGGTGATGGATGCCGATGCCGGCGCCAAGTCGCTGGTCAAGGTGATCGACGCCGCCCCGGCGCAGCTCCCCTCCCCCTCCGCCGTCACCCGCGCGCTCGACGTGCTGAAGTCGGCCAAGAAGCCGCTGATCATCCTCGGCAAGGGCGCCGCTTACGCGCAGGCCGATGCGGAGATCCGCTCCTTCATCGAAACCTCGGGCATCCCCTTCCTGCCGATGTCGATGGCCAAGGGCCTGCTGCCCGACAACCATCCGCTCTCGGCCGGCGCCGCCCGTTCGACGGTGCTGAAGGATTCGGACGTCGTCGTCCTCGTCGGCGCGCGCCTCAACTGGCTGCTGTCGCACGGCAAGGGCAAGACCTGGGGCGACGCCCCGAAGAAGTTCATCCAGATCGACATCGAGCCCAAGGAAATGGACTCGAATGTCGAGATCGCGGCGCCGCTGGTCGGCGACATCGGTTCGGTCATCGAGGCCCTGAACGAGGGCATCAAGACCGGCTGGAAGGCGCCTGCGGCCGAGTGGATCGACGCGATCAACGCCCGCAAGGAAGTCAATATCGGCAAGATGGCCCAGCGCCTGCTGAAGAACTCCACGCCGATGGATTTCCATTCGGCGCTCGGCGCTCTCAAGCAGGTCATCAAGGAGCGTCCGGACGCGATCCTCGTCAATGAGGGCGCCAACACGCTCGACCTCGCCCGCGGCGTGATCGACATGTACCAGCCGCGCAAGCGCCTGGACGTCGGCACCTGGGGCGTGATGGGCATCGGCATGGGCTTCGCCATCGGCGCGGCGGTGGAAACCGGCAAGCCGGTGCTGGCGGTCGAGGGCGACAGCGCCTTCGGCTTCTCCGGCATGGAAGTCGAGACCATCTGCCGCTACAACCTGCCGGTCTGCGTCGTTATCTTCAACAATAACGGCATCTATCGCGGCACCGACACCGACCCGACCGGTCGCGACCCCGGCACCACCGTCTTCGTCGCCGACTCGCGCTACGACAAGATGATGGAAGCCTTCGGCGGCGTCGGCGTCCACGTCACCACCCCGGACGAGCTCAAGCGCGCCGTGGACGAGGCGATGGACAGCGGCAAGCCGACCCTCATCAACGCCGTGATCGACCCGGCCGCCGGCAGCGAGAGCGGCAATATCGGCAGCCTCAACCCGCAGAGCGTCGTGAAGAAGAAGTAAGTCAAACCGGGACGGGTGGGGAGCGGCAATTTCCCCACCCGTCCCATCCCCTAAGTAACAACGACACAACGGCGAAAAGCCGGGTCATCTTGAGAGGAACCCCATGGGCAAGGCATTGGACGGCGTTCGCGTCCTCGATTTCACCCATGTTCAGTCCGGCCCCACCTGCACGCAGCTTCTCGCGTGGTTCGGGGCCGATGTGATCAAGGTAGAGCGTCCCGGCGAGGGTGATGTCACCCGCGCCCAGCTGCGCGATGTCCCCAATGCGGACAGCCTCTACTTCACGATGCTGAACTCCAACAAGCGCTCCATCACGCTCGACACCAAGAACCCCGAGGGCAAGAAGGTCCTCGAGGAGCTGGTGAAGATCTGCGACGTGATGGTCGAGAATTTCGCCCCCGGCGCGCTCGACCGCATGGGCTTCACCTGGGAGCGCATCCAGGAGCTCAACCCGCGCATCATCCTCGCCTCGGTGAAGGGCTTCGGCCCCGGCCCGTTCGAGGATTGCAAGGTCTATGAGAACGTCGCCCAGTGCACCGGCGGCTCGGCCTCGACCACGGGTTTCCGCGACGGCCTGCCGCTCGTCACCGCCGCCCAGATCGGCGACAGCGGCACCGGCCTGCACCTCGCCCTCGGCATCGTCACGGCGCTCTACCAGCGCACGCTGACCGGCCGCGGCCAGAAGGTGCTCTGCGCCATGCAGGACGCGGTGCTGAATTTCTGCCGCGTGAAGATGCGCGACCAGCAGCGCCTGGAGCGCGGCCCGCTGCGCGAATACAGCCAGTTCGGCGAGGGCCTGCCCTTCGGCGATTCGGTGCCGCGCGCCGGTAATGATTCCGGTGGCGGTCAGCCCGGGCGCATCCTGAAGTGCAAGGGCTGGGAGACCGATCCCAACGCCTATATCTATTTCATCACCCAGGCCCCGGTCTGGGGGAAGATTTGCGACGTCATCGGCGAGCCGGACTGGAAGACCGATCCGAACTACGCCACGCCGGCGGCGCGCCTGCCCCATCTCAACGAGATCTTCCACCGCGTCGAATCGTGGACCATGGCCCACACCAAGTTCGAGGCGATGGAAATCCTCAACAAGGTCGACATTCCCTGCGGCCCGGTGCTCTCGATGAAGGAGATCGCCGAGGACCAGTCGCTCTACGCGACCGGCACGCTGGTGGAGATCGACCACCCCACGCGCGGCAAGTACCTGACCGTCGGCAACCCGATCAAGCTGTCGGACAACGACGTCGAGGTCGAGCGCTCGCCGCTGCTGGGCGAGCACACCGAGGAAATTCTCGCCGGTGTCCTCGGCCTGGGTGGCGACGAGATCGCCCGCATCAAGGCCTCAGGCGCGGTCGGCGAGCCGGTGCGGTTGGCGGCCGAGTGAGCCTGTCCGCGTGAGGGCGGCCGCCCCGGGCGGCGGCCGTTTCGGAGGACATGACGGATTCGCGGCCGGCACTTTGGCGGCCGCGCGTGGCAGGAACCTCCCGGCGGCGGGAGGTGGAAAGTGACGAAGAGCCATGCGGAGCAAGGTCGACTGTACCCAGCTCGTGGCCTCCATCGGTGACGCCGTCGTGGTGTCGGATGCCGAGGGACGGATCACGCTCTGGAATGCGGCAGCCGAGCACATGTTCGGCTTCTCTGAGGACGAGGCCCTCGGCCAGTCGTTGGACCTGATCGTGCCGGAGCGCCAGCGCAAGCGGCACTGGGACGGTTACGCCGAGACGATGCGGTCGGGGCAGACCAAATACGGCACGCAGCTCCTGCGCGTGCCGGCACTGCACAAGGAAGGGCGGACGCTGTCCATCGCGTTCACGGTCGCCCTTCTGACGGACGAGACGGGCACCGCGCGGGAGATCGTGGCGGTGATCCGTGACGAGACAGTCCGCTGGGCCGAGGAGCGCGATCTGCGCCGGCGCCTGGCGGAGTGTGAGGCCAGGGTGGACGAAAAGAAGTCGTGAGTCGTTCCGAAGTCGATCACCCCCTGGGAGATGCAAGCCGGCGCCGTAACAGTGCCGGGGCGCATGGGGAGAAGTACGGTTTCCATCCGCGAGGGATGGGAAATCTCAATCCGGCGGCAGGGTGAGCCTCCGTCCGGACTGTTAACGCTAAAAGGGAAGTCGACTACAATGTCTAAGCCCCTCGAAGGTATTAAGATCATCGATTTCACGCACGTTCAGGCCGGTCCGGCCTGCACGCAGCTTCTTGCCTGGTTCGGCGCCGACGTGATCAAGGTCGAGCGCCCCGGCGCGGGCGACGTCACGCGCTCGCAGCTGCGTCATGTCAAGGACGCCGACGCGCTGTATTTCACCATGCTGAACTCCAACAAGCGTTCGCTGACGCTCGACACCAAGACGGCGCAGGGCAAGGAAGTCCTGACCAAGCTGATCAAGGAATCGGACGTGATGGTCGAGAATTTCGGCCCCGGCGCGCTCGACCGCATGGGCTTCACCTGGGAGCACATCCAGTCGCTCAACCCCGGCATGATCCTCGCCTCGGTGAAGGGCTTCTCGGAAGGCCACGCCTATGAGGACCTGAAGGTCTACGAGAACGTCGCGCAGTGCGCGGGCGGCGCCGCCTCCACCACCGGCTTCTGGGATGGCCCCCCCACCGTGTCGGCCGCCGCTCTCGGCGACTCGAACACCGGCATGCACCTCGCCATCGGCATCCTGACCGCGCTGCACCAGAAGGTGAAGACCGGCAAGGGCCAGAAGGTCGCCGTGTCGATGCAGGATTCGGTGCTCAACCTCTGCCGCGTCAAGCTGCGCGACCAGCAGCGCCTCGACGCTCTCGGCTATCTCGAAGAATACCCCCAGTACCCGCATGGCGAGTTCTCGGACGTGGTTCCGCGCGGCGGCAATGCCGGCGGCGGTGGCCAGCCGGGCTGGGTGCTGAAGTGCAAGGGCTGGGAGACCGATCCCAACGCCTATATCTACTTCACCATCCAGGGCCATGCCTGGGCGCCGATCTGCAAGGCGCTGGGCAAGCCGGAGTGGATCGACGACGCGGCCTACAACACCGCCGAAGCCCGTCAGGACAAGATCTTCGACATCTTCGCCTTCATCGAGTCCTGGCTCGCCGACAAGACGAAGTTCGAGGCCATCGACATCCTGCGCAAGTTCGACATCCCCTGCGCGCCGGTGCTGTCGATGAAGGAAATCGCCAACGACCCGTCGCTGCGCAAGAGCGGCACCGTGGTCGAGGTCGATCACCCCAAGCTCGGCAAGTATCTGACCGTCGGTTCGCCGATCAAGTTCTCGGACGTCGAAGTCGAGATCACCGCCTCGCCGCTGCTCGGCCAGCACACCAATGAAGTGCTCGCCGATCTCGGCTACTCGCAGGAAGAAATCGTCGCCCTGCACGACGCCAAGGCGGTCTGATCACCTCGGTCTAATGAGCTGTCGGAGCGGCGCCCGCGCCGCTCCTTGCCCGCAACGTGCGGGACCCAATCGGCCTTCCCCGTCACGCCGCGCGGTTCTGTGTGGCGGTGGGGAACAGCCAACGAGCCTCCCGGAGCAGGACGAAGGGTTTTCCCAACGTTCGGTTCCTCCTAGGCGACTAATGCCGGCGCATCCCGCGCCGGCTTTTTTTTTGTCGGCACGCAAGTCGTCATCCGGGAAGGGCGTCATCCGGGAAGGGCCTGTAAGCCCTCTCCGGGATCGTGAAACACAGGCGCGTTGAAACCATCCGGCTCGAAGGCTGCGCCTTCGTCCGGGATGACGACGGCCCGTAGCGAACCTTACCGCCCGGAATACTGCGTCGTCAGCCGCCGCGCGGCCTCGCGCACGCGGGCGCCGAGGTCGGCGATGCGCTCAGGGAGCATCCGCACGGTCGGGGCGGAGATCGAGATCGCCCCCACCGGCTCGCGCCATTCGTCCAGCACCGCCGCCGCGACGCAGCGCATGCCCGGCGTGTGCTCCTCATCGTCGATGGAAAAGCCGCGCTCGGCGATCTCGGCGAGGTCCGCCTGCAAGGCGCGCCGGCTAACATGGGTATGCTCGGTGAAGCGCTGCAGCTGGTCGCCGCCCAGCCAGGCGCGCCGCGCCTCCGGGTTCATCGCGGAGAGGATGGCCTTGCCGCCGCCCGAGGCGTGGATCGGCAGATCGCCGCCGATGCGGAAGAACGCCCGCACCGCCGCATGGCTTTCCACCTGCGCCACGCAGACCAGATGCGGCCCCTCGATCAGCGACAGGTTCACCGTCTCGTTCACCCCGTGCGAGAGCTCGCGCAGCAGCGAGCGGGCGATCTCGGGCAGCTTGCGGATGCGCAAATAGGCCGAGCCGACGCGGAACAGCCCGATGCCGACCATCCACAGCCCGGTCGCCGCGTCATGGCCGACCAGCCCACGCCGCTCCAGCGTGGTCAGCAGCCGATGCACGGTGGAGGTCGGCAGTTCGGCGGCGCGCGCCACCTCGCTCAGCGTCAGCCCGTCGGAGAGCGCCAGCACTTCCAAGAGCGCGATGGCGCGGTCGAGCGACTGCACCTCGCCGCCGCCCTCGGTGCCGGTGGCGGAGGAAGGGCGGCCACGGCGGCGCACGGTCGGGACGTCCTGGTTCATCCGCAGATCACCTCCGAAAATGGCGGGCGCGAACGCTCCACCCTACCCCAACTGCCCAAGCGACCCATCTTATGCCACCGCCCGGCCGCGTCGCGTCTCCGCATAAAGGCGCATCCGCTTATTTTTCGCAAACCAGAAATACATCCCGTATTGCGGAAATAGCTCCGGCGTGGCATGTTTTCCGCGATTTCGGAAATTCATTCCGCACTGCGGAAAGAATGATGCCGCTCCGCAGCATGCGCCCGGTTGCCTGAACCCGGCGCTGGATGAGGCGCGCGGCAGCCGGACAAACGTTTTGAACAGGTCGGAAAGGCCGGTGCCGGGCGCCGCCAGCCCCGTGAGGGGCGAGCCCCCACCAGCCGACGACACGAGGAGGAACTGCCATGGCCAAGATGCGTGCCGTCGATGCCGCGATCCGGATTCTCGCAATGGAAGGCGTCACCACCGCCTTCGGCGTGCCCGGTGCCGCGATCAATCCGCTCTATTCCGCGATGCGCGCCTATGGCCAGACGCGCCACATCCTGGCGCGCCATGTCGAGGCCGCCTCGCACATGGCCGAAGGCTACACCCGCGCCAAGGCCGGCAATATCGGCGTGTGCATCGGCACGTCAGGCCCCGCCGGCACCGACATGATCACCGGCCTCTATTCCGCCTCGGCCGATTCGATCCCGATCCTGTGCATCACCGGCCAGGCCCCGCGCGCGCGGCTCTACAAGGAAGACTTCCAGGCGGTCGACATCGAATCCATCGCCAAGCCGGTCGCCAAATGGGCGGTGCTGGTGCGTGAGCCGGCGCTGGTGCCGATGGTGTTCCAGCAGGCCTTCCACGTCATGCGCTCGGGCCGCCCCGGCCCGGTGCTGATCGACCTGCCGATCGACGTCCAGCTGGCCGAGATCGAGTTCGACGAGGAGACCTATTCCCCGCTCGAAGTCTACAAGCCCAAGGCGACGCGCAAGCAGGCCGAGAAGGCCATCGCCATGCTGAACGAGGCCGAGCGCCCGCTCATCGTCTCCGGCGGCGGCATCATCAATGCGGACGCTTCCGACAAGCTGGTCGAATTCGCCGAACTGACCGGCGTGCCTGTCATCCCCACCCTGATGGGCTGGGGCACCATCCCTGACGACCACGACCTGATGGCCGGCATGTGCGGCCTGCAGACCTCGCACCGCTATGGCAATGCCAACATGCTGGCCTCGGACTTCGTGTTCGGCATCGGCAATCGCTGGGCGAACCGCCACACCGGCTCGGTCGAGGTCTACACCAAGGGCCGCAAGTTCATTCACGTCGACATCGAGCCGACCCAGATCGGCCGCGTCTTTGGCCCCGATCTCGGCATCGTCTCCGATGCCGGCGCCGCGCTCGACCTGTTCCTCGACGTGGCGCGCGAATACAAGGCCGCCGGCAAGCTGAAGGACCGCTCCGCCTGGGCCAAGGAATGCCTCGACCGCAAGAAGACCATGCTGCGCAAGACGCATTTCGACAATGTGCCGCTGAAGCCCCAGCGCGTCTATGAAGAGATGAACGAGGCCTTCGGCCGCGACACCCGCTATGTCTCGACCATCGGCCTCAGCCAGATCGCCGGCGCGCAGATGCTGCATGTCTACAAGCCGCGCAACTGGATCAATTGCGGCCAGGCCGGCCCGCTCGGCTGGACCCTGCCGGCGGCGCTCGGCGTGCGCGCGGCGGACCCGGACGCGGAGATCGTGGCGCTGTCGGGCGATTATGACTTCCAGTTCCTCATCGAGGAGCTGGCGGTGGGCGCCCAGCACAAGCTGCCCTACATCCATGTGGTGGTGAACAACTCCTATCTCGGGCTGATCCGTCAGGCGCAGCGCGGCTTCAACATGGATTTTGAAGTCTCGCTCGCCTTCGACAACATCAATGCCGAGGAAAATGCCGGCTACGGCGTCGACCATGTGGCAGTGGCCGAGGGCCTTGGCTGCAAGGCGGTCCGTGTCTCCTCGCCGAACGAGTTCAAGGACGCCTTCGTCCGCGCCAAGGCGCTGATGCAGGAGCACCAGGTGCCTGTTGTGATGGAGTTCATCCTTGAGCGCGTCACCAACATCGCCATGGGCACCGAGATCGACGCGGTGAACGAGTTCGAAGACGTGCTCGACCTGCCGCTGGAAGGCGCCGCCAAGGCGTGAGAGCGGTTTCGCGCTCATTCGCGCGCCAAATAGCTTTACTTTCCTCTCCCCGTTGGGGAGAGGTCGCCGCGTAGCGGCGGGTGAGGGGAAAGCCTCCGCCCTGCGGTAGCCCCCCTCACCCCACCCCTCTCCCCGCCGGGGAGAGGGGGCCAGTCCATCTTCCGAATGCCCTAGGAGCGGTCCATGCCCCGTTTTGCCGCCAATCTCACCATGCTGTTCAACGAGGTGCCCTTCCTCGATCGTTTCGAGAAGGCCGCCGCCGCCGGCTTTACCGGCGTCGAATACCTGTTCCCCTACGACTTTCCGGTCGAGGAACTGGTCGCCAAGCTGAAGGCCAATAATCTTCAGCAGGTCCTGCACAATCTGCCGGCCGGCAATTGGGGCGGCGGCGAGCGCGGCATCGCGATCCTGCCCGAGCGGGTCGACGAGTTCCGCGCCGGCGTCGACAAGGCGATCGAGTACGCCACCGCTTTGGGCTGCCCGCAGGTCAACATCCTCGCCGGCATCGTGCCCGCCGGGGCCGATCGCGAAGTGCTGCACAACACCTTCGTCAACAACCTGAAGTTCGCCGCGCCGAAGATCAAGGAAGCCGGCCTCAAGCTGCTGATCGAGCCGATCAACACCCGCGACATTCCCGGCTTCTTCCTCAACTACACGAAGCAGGCGAAGGCGATCATCGAAGAGGTCGGCTCCGACAACCTCTTCATCCAGTACGACATCTACCACATGCAGATCATGGAGGGCGATCTCGCCCGCACCATCGAGGCGAACCTCGCCCAGATCGCGCATATCCAGCTCGCCGACAATCCCGGCCGCAACGAGCCCGGCACCGGCGAGATCAACTACCCCTTCCTGTTCCGCCATCTCGACGCCATCGGCTACGAGGGCTGGGTGGGCTGCGAATACAAGCCGAAGGGCGAAACCGGGGCAGGCCTCGGCTGGCTCAAGGAACTCGCCGGCGTGGCGTGAGGCCACGGCGGTCAAGAAACCGAATACGTCTGGGAAAACGAGGATAAGACGATGGCGAATGTTGGATTTGTCGGTCTCGGCATCATGGGCGCGCCCATGGCCGGTCATCTCATCGACGCCGGCCACACGCTCTATCTCTATGACGTCAAGCCGGTCCCGGCCGAGCTGACGGGCAAGGGCGGCGTCGCCTGCGCCAGCGGCACGGAAGTCGCCAAGAACGCCGACATCATCATCACCATGGTGCCGGATACCCCGCATGTCGCCGCCGCCCTGTTCGGCGAGAACGGCATCGCGGCGGGCCTCTCGGCCGGCAAGATCGTCGTCGACATGAGCTCGATCGCTCCGGTCGAGACGAAGGAGTTCGCCAAGAAGATCAACGAGCTCGGCTGCGACTATCTCGACGCCCCGGTGTCGGGTGGCGAAGTCGGCGCCAAGGCCGCCTCGCTCACCATCATGGTCGGCGGTCCGGAGGGCGCCTTCGCCACGGTGAAGCCGCTGTTCGAGAAGATGGGCAAGAACATCACCCTCGTCGGTGGCAATGGCGATGGCCAGACCACCAAGGTCGCCAACCAGATCATCGTCGCGCTGAACATCCTCGCCGTCGGCGAGGCGCTGCTGTTCGCCTCCAAGGCGGGCGCCGATCCGGCCAAGGTGCGCCAGGCGCTGATGGGCGGATTTGCCAATTCGCGCATTCTGGAAGTCCATGGCGAGCGGATGATCAACCGCACCTTCAACCCGGGCTTCCGCATCGAGCTGCACCAGAAGGACCTGAACCTCGCCCTGAACGGCGCGCGTCAGATGCAGATGGCGCTTCCCTCGACCGCGCTGGCGCAGCAGCTTTTCAGCACCTGCGCCGCCAATGGCGGCTCGGCCTGGGATCACTCCGCCCTGGTCAAGGCTCTGGAATTGATGGCAAATCACACCGTCGCGCCGGACGCCTGACACCATCTGAATTCATAATTCAGTACGACCTTCGGGGGCGCTTGGCGCCCCCGAACTGTTTGTGGCGAGAAAAGTAAGCATTGCTGTCCGGCCAGTGAAACGCGGCACCCCGCGCCGTCTTTTGCGTATTCATTCAGACAATTGTTCTGGCCTATACACCGTGGACAAGCCGGTCCCTCGCGAAGTAACTTAAGTGACACGTCGCAAACACGCCCCGCCAGGAAATGCGAAGCGGCTAAACATGCGCGACGTTTTATCACGCCCGTGCCTTCGCTCTTGACTAGGGGCTCATCGCACCTAATCATGGCATACAAAATACCAAACAAAATCCGGGCACCGCGGGGGTAGCCTGGATATAGGAGGGAGTCCCATGAAGGTCTGCATCTATGGTGCCGGCGCGATCGGCGGTTATGTCGGTGTTCAGCTCAAGCGGGCGGGCGTCGATGTCAGCCTCGTTGCCCGTGGCGCCCATCTCGAAGCCATGAAGAAGAACGGCCTCAAGCTGCTCATCGACGGCGAGGAGCGTGTCGAGCACATTCCCTGCTCCGACAACCCGGCCGAGCTTGGCCCGCAGGACTATGTCATCGTCGCCCTGAAGGCCCATTCGGTGCCGGGCGTGGTCGATGCCATGCAGCCGCTGCTGGGTAACGACACCGCCGTGGTCACTGCCGTCAACGGCGTGCCCTACTGGTACTACTACAAGCATGGCGACCATCTGGAGAACAAGACGCTGGAGAGCGTCGATCCCGGTGGCAAGCAGTGGGCGGGCCTGCGGCCCGAGCGCGCCATTGGCTGCATCGTCTATCCCGCCACCGAAGTGGTCGAGCCGGGCGTCATCAAGCACGTCTATGGCGACAAGTTCCCGCTGGGCGAGCCCTCGGGCGAGATCACCGAGCGCGCCACCAAGCTCTCGGAAGCCTTCGCGGCCGGCGGCATGCGCGCGCCCGTCCTGCCCAATATCCGCGACGAACTGTGGCTGAAGCTGTGGGGCAATCTCTGCTTCAACCCGATCAGCGCCCTCACCCACGCCACGCTCGACGTGATCGCCTCCGATCCCGGCACCCGTGCCGTGGCCAAGGCGATGATGCTTGAGGCGCAGGAAATCGCCGTCCAGTCCGGCGTGAACTTCCGCGTCGGCGTGGAGCGCCGCATCGATGGCGCGGGCGCGGTCGGCGCGCACAAGACCTCGATGCTGCAGGATCTCGAACGCTCCCGCGCCATGGAGATCGACGCGCTGGTCACGGTGGTCCAGGAAATGGGCCGCCTCGCCGGAATCCCGACCCCGACCCTCGACGTCGTGCTCGCCCTGGTTCGCCAGCGCGCGCAGATCGCCGGCTGCTACAACTGAGTTCGGCGACACATGGCACACTGGGTTCGTTACCAGCGCTCGGGCGCGGCCGGCTTCGGCACGCTTGAGGGCAACACCATCACCGTCCATAGCGGCGACATGTTCAATGGCGCCACGCCGACCGGAGAGCGCATCGCGCTCTCCGAGGTCGATCTCCTCGCCCCGACGGAGCCGACCAAGATCATCGCGCTGTGGAACAACTTCCATGCCCTGGCGGCGAAGCTCAATTCGCCCGTTCCGGCTGATCCGCTTTATCTGCTGAAAGCCGGCTCCTGCCTCACCAATCCCGGCGCCACCGTGCACCGGCCGGCCTCCTATGACGGCAAGGTCGTCTATGAGGGCGAACTCGGCATCGTCATCGGCAAGAAGGCGACTGCCGTCTCCGAGGACGAGGCGGGCGCGTACATCTTCGGCTACACCTGCGTGAACGACATCACCGCCGCCGACATCATCAACAAGGACGCCACCTTCGCCCAATGGGTGCGGGCCAAGAGCTTCGACGGCTTCGGCCCGTTCGGGCCCGTGGTGGCGACCGAGGTCGATCCGGCCAGTCTCGTCGTCTGCACCGTGCTCAATGGCGACGAGCGCCAGCGCTACCCGATCAGCGACATGGTGTTCTCGGCGCACCAACTGGTGAGCCGCATTTCGCACGATATGACGCTGAACCCCGGCGACATCATCTGCTGCGGCACGTCGGTGGGAGTCGGCGTGATGAAGGCCCCGACCAACACGGTGGACATCGTGATCGAGGGCATCGGGACGCTCAGCAACACATTCGTGCAGTAGCGGCATAGGGTGTCTGCGTTTCGGCGCAGTAGCGTCTTGGCGCGTCTGCGCCTATAGGGAAATAGGATACGCCAATCGACGGGAGAGCCTTCGGCAGCTCTCCCGACCGTCCGGTTGTGGAGGAGCGGATTTAATGAACATCCATGAATATCAGGCCAAGGGAGTCCTGCGCGAGTATGGGGTTCCGGTGCCGAATGGCGTCGCCATTCTCGACGGCTCCGAGGCGGAAGCCGCCGCGGCCAAGGTCGCCGGCCCCGTCTGGGTGGTGAAGAGCCAGATCCACGCCGGCGGGCGCGGCAAGGGCAAGTTCAAGGAAGCCGACGCGGGCGAGAAGGGCGGCGTGCGCGTCGTCAAGTCCGCCGCCGAGGCCGCCGCCAACGCCAAGCAGATTCTCGGCAAGACCCTCGTGACCATCCAGACCGGCCCGGCCGGCAAGCAGGTCAACCGGGTCTATATCGAGGAAGGCTCCGAAATCGAGAAGGAGTTCTACCTCTCCGCCCTGGTCGACCGCGCCACCTCGCGCGTCGCCTTCGTCGTGTCCACCGAAGGCGGCATGGACATCGAGGAAGTCGCCCACTCGACCCCTGAGAAGATCCACACCTTCTCGATCGACCCGGCCACCGGCGTGATGCCCCATCACGGCCGCACCGTCGCCCAGGCGCTCGGCCTCTCCGGCGACCTTGCCAAGCAGGCGGGCGACATCGTCTCCAAGCTCTATGCCGCCTTCATCGGCAAGGACATGGCGATGCTGGAGATCAACCCGCTGGTCGTCACCAAGGACGGCAAGCTGAAGTGCCTCGACGCCAAGATCTCCTTCGATTCCAACTCGCTCTACCGCCATGCGGAAATCGTCGCCCTGCGCGACGAGACCGAGGAAGACGCCAAGGAAATCGAAGCGTCGAAATATGACCTCGCCTATATCGCGCTCGACGGCTCGATCGGCTGCATGGTCAACGGCGCCGGCCTCGCCATGGCCACGCTCGACATCATCAAGCTCTACGGCGAAGAGCCCGCCAACTTCCTCGACGTCGGCGGCGGCGCCACGGAAGAGAAGGTGACGGCGGCGTTCCAGATCATCACCTCGGACCCGAGCGTGAAGGGCATTCTGGTCAACATCTTCGGCGGCATCATGAAGTGCGACGTCATCGCGCGCGGCGTCATCGCCGCGGTGAAGACGGTCGGGCTCAAGGTTCCGCTGGTGGTGCGCCTGGAAGGCACCAATGTCGAGGAAGGCAAGACCATCATCCGCGAGAGCGGCCTGAACGTCATTCCGGCGGACGACCTCGACGACGCCGCCCAGAAGATCGTCAAGGCTGTGCAGGGAGCCGCCTGATGTCCATTCTCATCAACAAGAACACCAAGATCATCACCCAGGGCTTCACCGGCAAGAACGGCACCTTCCACTCCGAGCAGGCCATGGCCTATGGCTCGCAGGTGGTCGGCGGCACTTCGCCGGGCAAGGGCGGCTCGGTCCATCTCGGCCTGCCGGTGTTCGACACCGTCGCCGAGGCGCGCGACAAGACCGGCGCCGATGCCTCGGTGATCTATGTCCCGCCCCCGGGCGCGGCGGATGCCATCTGCGAGGCGATCGCGGCGGAAATCCCGCTCATTGTCTGCATCACCGAGGGCATTCCGGTGCTCGACATGGTGAAGGTGCGCCGGGCGCTGGACGGTTCCAAGTCCCGTCTCGTCGGCCCCAACTGCCCCGGCATCGTCACCGCCGGCGAGTGCAAGATCGGCATCATGCCGGCCAACATCTTCAAGAAGGGCTCGGTCGGCGTCGTCTCGCGCTCCGGCACGCTGACCTATGAGGCGGTGTTCCAGACCTCGCAGGAGGGCCTGGGCCAGACCACCGCCGTCGGCATTGGCGGCGATCCGGTCAAGGGCACCGAGTTCATCGACATGCTGGAGATGTTCCTGGCCGATGACGCCACCGAATCGATCGTCATGATCGGCGAGATCGGCGGCTCGGCCGAGGAAGAAGCGGCCCAGTTCATCAAGGACGAGGCCAAGCGCGGCCGCAAGAAGCCCATGGTCGGCTTCATCGCCGGCCGCACGGCTCCCCCCGGCCGCCGCATGGGCCATGCCGGCGCCATCATCTCAGGCGGCAAGGGCGGCGCCGAGGACAAGATCGCGGCGATGGAAGAGGCCGGAATCGTGGTCTCCCCCTCCCCCGCGCGCCTCGGCAAGACGCTGGTCGAGGTCCTGAAGGGCCGCGCTGCCGCCTGATCCTGCCGTCCGGCAGAAAACGACACAGCCCCGTGGCAGCGATGCCACGGGGCTTTTTCATGTCAGGCCGGGTAGCATTCCGGCGCCAGTGCCGCCGTCTCTTCCTCGCCGAGCAGTTCCACGGCCAGGATGGTGATTAGGGCGTGGCCGAGGATGAGAAGCGGCAGGAGGGGGTAAACCGACTGCAACATGCGCCGTCTCCGATCGAATTTGCTGCGACGCAACATACGAAGGGGTTGATGCTTCTGGTATACCTAATGCCAAATACCACCCTTGCATCGGGCGCATGACATTACCCCAGCGGAAGGGCGGACCGCCGGCCGTGCCCCAGCACCGGGCACAACAAAAAGGGGGAGCGTGGCGCTCCCCCTGACAAGCCGTGCGGAAAATGAGGCGTGGACCGTCAGTTGGCCTTCTGCGCCGGGCCGACCGGCAGGCCCCAGGCCGAGAATGCCTCGCGGAACGCCTCATCGCCGTCGCGGCCCTTTTCCAGCACCAGAATGGCGCGGCGGCCATTCTCGAACACCAGCGGCAGGTCGAGCCAGTTGCGGGTGATGATGAAGCCGAGATTGCGCTGCACATCCGTCGGCAGCGAGGACAGGCCGACCAGGAAATAGTTCGGTGCCACCCGCACGGCGAGGCCGACCAGCGGCGCGCCCTGCGCGCCTTCAGAGGCCTTGGCCCGCATGCCCGGCACGCTGGAAATATTGCCGAGATCGAAGCCGGGCGGCAGCTTGAACTGCACTTCGAGAATGTGCGAGGCCGGAATCGAGGGGTCCTGATTGCGGCGGAAGGTCAGGATAGCGCTGACATTGCGGGCCGGGATCGAGATTTCCGCCCGCACGCCGATATCGGCCGGCTGGCCGTCGCTGGCGCTGGCGCTCTCCGTGCTCCACTCGACCGTGCCGACATATTGCTGCAGGCCCTGCTCGCCGCCGCCCGGGCTCTCCTCGAACAGCACGGCGCGCTGGTCGGCGCCGATGGAGGCGTCGCCGGCGGCGCTGCTGGCGGCGGGTGCCGCGCTCGACGCTGCCGGAGCGGCAGCATCGTCCGCCTGAACGATCCGGTCGGTCGATTTGGGCGCATCGCTGGGCGCGGGGGTCGCCGGGGCCTTGGCCGAGGGCGAGGACGTGCCGCTGCCTGCCCCATTGATCAGCCCGACAATGGTTTCACGCTGGGTATAGCCGACGACACCACCGGCGATCAGCAGCAGAACGAAGACAAGCACGGCCACCAGACGGCCGCGTCCGCCTTGCGCGGGCGGCGCTTCGGCGGCGGGGGGCATTTCGGCCGGAAGCTCCTCGCCCTGATGGGCGGCTTCCTCGGCTTCCCGCTCGCGCACCAGCCGGGTGGCTTCGCGGCGCCAGTCGGACGGACCGCCGGCGCTGCGCGGAGGCTCCAGCCCGGCGGCGACCGCTTCGGCCTCCGTCGGATGGAAACCCGTTGCCGGGTCGGCGGCACGCTCCAGCGGCCGTTCCGGGGCGCGCGCGTAAGCGGCGGCCGGGGGCGCGGCAGCGGGAAAGTTCGAAGGCGGCGGCAGAGGCGAGGCCGTCAGCGGCGCCCGGGCAACGGGAGGCGCGGGCACCGGCGGCACTGGCGGCGGGGGAACCGGCGCGGATGCGGCCGGTGGCGGCGCGGCCGGCGGTGGGCTCGGGGGCCGGGCCGGCGGCTGGCTGGCCGCCGGCGGCGTCGCAGTGCCGTATTCGGCCTCCACCCGGCCGATCGCCGTTTCCAGCGCCTGCTGCTCGCGGGCGACATCGGGCTCGGAGAGCGGCGGGTCGACGGCGGTCAGCTGGGCGAGAAGCGCCCGCCTTGCCCGCTCATAGACAGCCTTGCGGGCCTCCCCGGTCTTGTCGGGGAGGCCGCCAATGGCGCGGGCGATGAGCGGGTAGTAATCGGCCATGGGGAGCGATCGGGTCCGGGGTGGAACGTCAGGATTCGAAGGGGTTCTGCACGAGAATCGTATCATCCCGCTCGGGGCTGGTGGACAGCAAAGCCACCGGGCAGCCGATCAGTTCCTCGATCAGGCGCACATACTTGACCGCCTCGGCCGGCAGGTCGGCCCAGGAGCGGCCACCGGCGGTGGATTCGCTCCAGCCCGCTATGGTCACATAGACCGGCTCCACCCGCGCCTGGGCATCCTGCCCGGCGGGGAAATAGTCGATCTCCTGCCCATCGAGGCGGTAGCGCGTGCAGATCTTCAGCTCGTCGAAGCCGTCGAGCACGTCGAGCTTGGTCAGCGCGATGCCATTGATGCCTGACGTGCGCACGGTCTGGCGCACCAGCACCGCGTCGAACCAGCCGCAACGGCGCGGACGGCCGGTGACGGTGCCGAATTCATGGCCACGCTCGCCGATCCGGCGGCCGACCTCGTCATGCAGCTCCGAAGGGAACGGCCCCTCGCCGACGCGAGTGGTGTAGGCCTTGGTGATGCCCAGCACATAGCCGATCGCGCCCGGGCCGAGGCCGGAGCCGGTGGCCGCCTGCGCCGCCACCGTGTTGGACGAGGTGACGAAGGGATAGGTGCCGTGGTCGACATCGAGCAGCGCGCCCTGCGCGCCCTCGAACAGGATTTTGGAGCCGTGCCGACGCTCATCGTCGAGCAGAGACCAGACGCGGTCCATATAGGGCAGAACCTTCGGCGCGATCTCGATCAGCTCGGCGCGCAGCTTGCCGGCGTCGACTTCCTCGATGCCAAGGCCACGCCGCAGCGGATTGTGGTGCGCCAGCAGCCGCTCGATCTTGGCGTCGAGCGTCGCCGGCGAGGCGAGGTCGACAAGGCGGATGGCGCGCCGTCCGACCTTGTCCTCATAGGACGGGCCGATGCCGCGCTTGGTGGTGCCGATCTTCGTGCCGGAGGCGGCCGCGTTCTCGCGGATGGCGTCCAGTTCGCGGTGCAGCGGCAGGATGAGGGCGACCGTCTCGGCCACGCGCAGACGCTCGGGCGTCACCTCGATGCCCTGCCCGGTTATGCGAGTGATCTCGTCAACCAGCGCCCAGGGATCAAGCACCACGCCATTGCCGATCACCGACAGACGCGCGCCGCGCACCAGACCGGAGGGCAAAAGAGAGAGCTTGTAGGTGGTGTTGCCGACGACCAGCGTATGGCCGGCATTGTGCCCGCCCTGAAAGCGGACGACGACGTCCGCCTGCTCGCTGAGCCAATCGACAATCTTGCCCTTACCCTCGTCGCCCCACTGGGAACCGACGACGACCACATTCGCCACGAGCCACGCTCCTGCATTGCGAGGCGGGGTGCGGCGGCGTGCCGTGCCCGCGCACAGACAAAGCCCCGGCGAAACGTCCGACCGGGGCTGCATCGTCTTAAGGGATGACACAGGGAGAGGCAAGAACGCCGGCACCTTCAACGATGCGGTGCACAAGTCGCGGCCCGCCGGGCGGCAATGGCAGGGCGGTATTGCGCGCCTGCAATCATCTGCCGATTGCGGGCGCGCGGGCGCTGCACGACCTTAGCAGCATCGAACGCCGCCGCCGTGAGGAACCGTCATGACCAGCACCGCCATCGCCCCGCCCGCCTCCGCCAGCCCCGCGCCCACCCTGCCGGCCGGCCTGCGCATGGGCGCGGTGCGCCTGCGCGTACGTGACGCGGCGCGCTCTGCCGCCTTCTACACCGGCACGGTGGGGCTTTCGCCACTCGGCACCAATGCCGATGGCAGCCTGCGCCTCGGCGTCGGCGCCGAAACGCTGATCGAACTGGTCGGCGCGCCCGACGCCAGCCTGCGCCCGCGCGGCACCGCCGGCCTGTTCCACGTCGCCCTCCTTGTTCCCGACCGCCCGGCCCTCGCCATCGTGCTGCGCCGGCTGGTCGCGCAGGGCGTGCGGCTCGGCGCCTCCGATCATCTGGTGAGCGAGGCGCTCTATCTCGACGATCCCGACGGCAACGGCATCGAGATCTACCGCGATCGCCCGGAAAGCGACTGGCGCTGGGATAAACTGACGGTCGAGATGGCGACCCAGCCGCTCGACCTGCGCAAGCTGCTGGCCGACACCCCCGAGGGTGTGCCGCTCGACGCGCCCATGCCGGAGGGCACGCGCGTCGGCCATGTGCATCTGCAGGTCGGCGATCTCGCCGGCGCCCGCCGCTTCTATGTCGACGAGCTCGGCTTCGCGGTGACGACCGATCGCTATCCCGGCGCGCTGTTCGTCAGCGCCGGGGGCTATCACCACCATCTGGGGCTGAACATCTGGCAGAGCCGGGGCGGTGGCCCGGCCCCCTCGGGCAGCACCGGCCTGGTGGCCTTCGAGGTGCTGCTGCCGGATGCAGCGGCGGTCGAGGCGGTGCGGGCGCGGCTGGCGGCAGCCGGCGCGGCGCTCACGCCGCTGACGCAGGGCTTCGCGGTCGCCGATCCCTGGGGCACAAGGCTGCACCTGCGCGCCGGGGCGTGAAGGCCGCCCCGCCCCTCGCCACGGATCGCCTCGACGCATCGACGAGGCGCGGGGATGGATCAGAAGATTTCATGGACGCGCCGCCGATCCGGCGGCGTCAGGGCGGCTGAATTGCTTTAGAGGCTGGGCGGGCCACCCGTTCCGTACCCGGCCCCGCTCATGTTCCGCCGCCTGTTCGACGCGCCCTATCTGCTGCTCACCCTCGTCTCGCTGTTCTGGGCGGGCAACATCGTGATGGGCCGCCATGTCGCCGGGCATGTGCCGCCGGCGAGCTTGGGCTGGATGCGCTGGGCGCTGGCGGTGCTGATTCTCCTGCCCTTCGCGTGGCGGGACATGCGGGCGGACTGGCCGCTGATGCGCCGGCACTGGAAGCTGGTCGGCCTGCTGTCGCTGGCCGGCATCACCGTCTTCAACACCATGCAATACCACGCGCTGGAGTTCACCCCGGCGCTCAACGCCCTGCTGATCCAGTCGACCGGGCCGCTGCTCATCGCCTTCTGGTCGCTCATCCTCAATGGCGAGCGGCTCTCAATAGGCCAGGCGGGCGGCATCTTCCTGTCGCTGCTCGGCGTGCTCACCATCATCTGCCGGGGCGATCCGGCGGTCCTGGTGAATATCGAGTTCAACGAGGGCGATCTCTGGCTCATCGCCGCGATGGTCATCTACGGCGCCTATTCCTCGCTGCTGGCGCGCCGGCCGGCCTTTTCCCAGCTGGGTTTCCTCGGCTTCAGCCTCAGCCTCGGCGTGGTGATGCTGACCCCGCTCTTCGTCGCCGAGCGTCTTGTGAGCCCCCCGCTCGTCTTCGATGCCAAGGCACTCACCGCCATCGTCTATGTCGCGCTGTTCCCCTCGGTGCTGGCCTATCTGTTCTTCAATCGCGGCATCCAGCTGGTCGGGCCGAACCGCGCCGCGCCGTTCTTTCACCTGATGCCAGTGTTCGGCTCGGCGCTGGCCATCGTGTTTCTGGGCGAGCGCCCGCATCTCTACCACGCGGCCGGCTATGGCCTGGTGCTGGCGGGCGTCGTCATCGCCACGCTGTGGGCGCCGAAAACCGGCCGGCCGAGGGTCGGCCCGGCCTCAGCCGAGCTCGAAGCTGGTGACGCCGAAGAGGGGCTGCAGCGTCGCCGGGCGGAGTGAGCCGCGGTACATCCGCGCGGTCTCGAAAACCGGGGAAAGGCCGTGCCGCCGCGCCAGCGCCAGCGCCGCCGCATTCGGCTCGGGCACGTCGAGCACGATGGCCTCGCTCCCCGCCGCCGCCCGCAGCGCCCGAAACAGCACGTCCGCCGTCTCCGGATCCTCGGCGATCAGCGGGCCGATCTTCCACCCGGCCTGCGCCGGGCGCACCACGCCCCACCCTTTGAGCCGCCCCTCGCGCCACACTGCCCGCCCGGCATGGCCGGGGGCGGTGAGCCAGGCCTTGAGAAAGCCGGCGCGGGGGGCGGGAAACACCCGCGCGTCGCTCATCGCCACCGCCTCGAACGCAACGCTGGCGAGGTCCACCGTGTCGCCGGCCTCACCGGCCTCCGGCGTGCCGGCGAAGCGGATGTTGCGATGGGCGAAGACGAAGCCCTGCCTGCTATAATTGGCCTGCTGCGCCGGCACGCCATCGAGCCCGATGGTGCGCTCCCCGGCATGGGCGAGGCCCGCCTGCCAGAGGCGCAGGCCGATGCCCTGCCCGCGCAGATCCGGCCGCACGATGTAGAAGCCGAGAAAGGCAAAGCGCGCGTCGTAATTGACCACCGAGATCACCGCCGCCGGCGCGCCGTCCAGTTCCGCCAGCAGAAACCCGCCCGCGTCCACCGTGGCGAAGCAGGCGGCGTCGGCGTGGCCGGGATTCCAGCCCTCGGCCGCCGCCCATTGCACCGTCAGCCCGATTTCCGCCCTGTTAAGCGCGCGAATGCTTATATCTGCCGGCATTCCACTCCTCCTCCGCCCCCGGGAGACGACGATGATCTTCGAGGAAATCGGCCTCGGCATCTCCATGATGCTGCTGGTGATGCTGGTTCATCTGATGGCCACCTATATCCTCCTCGATTGCGCGGATGCCTATGAGCAGGTGTTCAAGCGTCATCCCCGGCTGCGGCTGCTGCTGGCGCTCCTCGTCGCCAACATCCTGCTGCTCGGCGCCCATCTCATCGAGGTCGGCATCTGGGCCGTCGTCTATGCGTCCAAGGGTCTCGTTTCAGACCACAACGACGCCTACTACTCCGCCTTCGTCAATTACACCGCCCTCGGCTTCGGCGATGCCGGGCAGCAGACCGCGACGCGCCTGATCGGCCCGATGACGGCGGGCAGCGGCATCATGATGTTCGGCTGGACCACCGCGCTGCTGTTACTGGTAATCCAGCAGCATTTGCCTGAAGTGCGCCGTCCGCCGCGCAAGCGGGCTCCACACCATGAGGAGCCCGCTCACGAGGAGGTGCAGGAGGCCACCGGCGCCGCGTCCTCGCCCAAGGTCACGTCATAGAGGTCGGCGCTGTTGCCCTTGGTCCACCAGATGTATTTTCCGCCGGCGTAGCGCGCGCCCGAGGCGGCGATGACATTCGACACCACCAGGAACTCGCCCTTGAACGACAGGCTCGCCAGCGCCACCGGTGGCGCGTTGAAATAGCGCGCCGCGACAGGGCCGAAGGCGCCGCAGTCATAGGCGACGCGGATCGTCTCCGCCTTTGCTCCCTTCGGCAGCGGAAGGACGATCTGGTCCGCCTGCGCGGCGCAGGGCAGCGCGGCGAGCACGAGGGCGGCAAGGAAGGCGTTGCGCGGTGTCATGGCCTCACTCCGGCTTTGGGGACGGCTTGTGATGTTGGTGCCAGTGCCGGGCGATGTCGATCCGTCGCGGCACCCACACATGGTCGTGGCGGGCGATGTGGTCGAGGAAGCGCTGCAGCGCGAGAAACCGCCCCGGCCGCCCGGCGAGACGGCAATGCAGGCCGACGCTCATCATCTTCGGCGCGTCGGCCCCCTCGGCGTAGAGCACGTCGAAACTGTCGCGCAGATAGGCGAAGAACGGCTCGCCATGGTCGAAGCCGGCGGGGATGGCGAAGCGCATGTCATTGGCGTCGAGCGTGTAGGGAATGGACAGATGCGGCCCGCGCGGCCCCTCGACCCAGAACGGCAAATCATCGGAATAGATGTCGGAATCATAGAGGAAGCCGCCCTCCTCCATGACGATGCGGCGCGTATGCTCGGAAGTGCGCCCGGTGTACCAGCCGAGCGGGCGCTCGCCGGTGATCTCGGTGTGCAGGCGTAGCGCGGTCTCGAAATCGGCCTTCTCCGCCGCATAGGAATGGTTGCGGTAGTCGATCCATTTCAGCCCGTGGCTGGCGATCTCCCACTCGGCCTCCTTCATGGCGGCGACGGCTTCCGGGTTACGCGCCAGCGCGGTCGCCACCCCATAGACCGTGACCGGAAGGCCGCGCGAGGTGAACAGCCGCCAGAGCCGCCAGAAGCCGGCGCGCGAACCATATTCGTAGATCGACTCCATGTTCATGTGCCGCTGCCCCGGCCAGGGCTGGGCGCCGACGATCTCCGACAGAAACGCCTCGGAGGCGGCATCGCCATGCAGGATGCAGTTCTCGCCGCCCTCCTCGTAATTGATGACGAACTGCACCGCGATCCGGGCGCCGCCCGGCCATTTCGGGTCCGGCGGGGTGCGGCCATAGCCAACCATGTCGCGGGGATAGGGGGAATCGATTCGGAACATGGCTCACTCGGGTGCGGCGGTGTCGTCCGGATCAGGCTATGCCATGAGCGCTCAAGCGGCTAGGCGCAGCTGGCCACACCAATTCCTGCGGCACGCTCGCCGTTCATAGGGCTCAGCTTCGACCGCTGCCCGCCTCAAGAAGCGCCATAAGCCTCGCCCGGTCCTCAGCTCCGCTGAAGCCCAGCAGAACCCCGGCCGCCGCCGCGCGCGCCTGCCGGCTGAGCCCTTCGTCGGCAAGTTCGCCCGCCGTCCAGAAGGACAGAACGCCGCGAAAGGCGATGGCCAGTTGATGGGGCAGCACGGTGAGTGCGAGGGAGCGCGTCGCAGCCGGGAGTTCGGCGCCGGAACCAAGCGCCTCAGCCCACCACGCGGCTGAGCGCCCGGCTACATTGCCGGGTGGATCGTTCGGCGCGCTGACCGCCGCCATGACCGCACGATTGACCGCCGGCGCGCCCAGCATGACCGCCGTCGCAATATCGACCGCCACGAGCACGCGCGCGACCGCCGTGGCCGGAAGCGCCGCACGGGCAAGCCGGTCCCGCATGGCGTCGATGCGGCGCTCCGACAGGGCGAGCATGATCCCGGCCTTGCTGCCGAACTGGTTGAACGGCGTCGCGAAGCTCACCCCCGCTTCCTCGGCGAGCTCGCGCATCGAAAAGCCGGCGTCGCCCTGCCCGAGCAGGCGCTCGGCGGCGTCCAGAATGCGCGCGCGCGTCGTTTGCTTCGGCCGCGCGGGCCGGGGCTTGTCTTGATCCATCTCGGAATTATATCATGATATAAATTTAGCTCTGTTCAACAGCAGGAACCTCCCATGACCCATTCCAGAACCTTCCTTATCACCGGCGTCGCCTCCGGTCTCGGACGGGCCTTTGCCGCCGCCGCCCTCGCTGATGGTCATCGGGTGATCGGCACCGTGCGCCGGGCGGCCGACGCGCACGCCTTCGGCACGTCGGAGCGCGCCTTTCCGCTGCTGCTGGATGTGACGGACTACGCGGCCATTCCCGAAGCCGTCCACGCCGCCGAGCGGGCCGTCGGACCGGTGGATGTGCTGGTGAACAATGCCGGCTATGGCCACGAGGGTATTGTCGAAGAGGCGTCGATCGACGACCTTCAGCGTCAGTTCGCCGCCAACGTGTTCGGCCCGGTCGCGATGATCAAGGCGGTGCTGCCGGGCATGCGCGCCCGCCGCCGCGGGCACATCGTCAATGTCACCTCCATGGGCGGCTTCATCACCATGCCCGGCATCGCGTTCTATTGCGGCAGCAAGTTCGCGCTGGAGGGCATCTCCGAATCCCTCGGCAAGGAGGTGGCTCCCTTCGGCATCCACGTCACCGCACTGGCGCCGGGCCAGTTCCGCACGGACTGGGCCGGGCGGTCGATGGAGCGCACGCCGCGCAGCCTAAGCGACTACGATGCGGTCATGGACCCGCTGCGCGTGGCGCGTCAGACCAAGAGCGGCAACCAGCCCGGCGATCCTGAAAAGGCGGCGCAGGCCCTGCTTAAGCTCGTCGCGGCCGATCATCCGCCAACGCGCCTCTTTCTCGGCGAGGACGCGCTTGAGCTTGTGACGCAGAAGCTGGGCCAGATGAAAGCCGAGATCACCGCCTGGGAAAGCCTCTCCCGCTCGACCAGCTTCGCGGCCTGACCGGAGCGCCCGCCGCCGGGGCGCGCAGGCGCGGTGCGCGGGATGCGCCCCCCGCACTGCACAAAACTTGGCCGAGCCTCTCGACAAGCCGCCCCCCGGCGGTCTTCATGTCGCCAGGAACTCCCGCATAGATCTCGCAAGGTGCCCGATGTCGCTTCCCGATCCCAGCCTGCTGCTCGCCCGCGCTCCCGTCGTACCCGTCGTCACCGTGCCGAGTGTCGCCGCCGGCGTGAAGCTGGCGCGGGCGCTGGCCGAGGGCGGGCTGCCGCTGATCGAGGTGACGCTGCGCACGCCAGCGGCGCTGGAAGCCATCGCCGCCATCGCCGCCGAGGTGCCGGACGCCATTGTCGGCGCCGGCACGGTGACGCGGCCCGACCTGATCCAGAAATGCATCGATGCCGGCGCCCGCTTCCTGGTCAGCCCCGGCTGCCCGCCGGCTTTGGCGGAAGCGCTGGCCGAGGCGCCGGTGCCCGTGATGCCCGGCTGCGCCACCGCCACCGAGGCGATGGCGCTGCACGCCATGGGCTTTCCGGTGCTGAAGCTGTTCCCGGCCGAGGCGGTGGGCGGCGTCAATCTGCTGAAGTCGCTGGCCGGCCCACTGCCGGACCTGCGCTTCTGCCCGACCGGCGGCATCGGCCCGGCCAATGTCGGCTCCTACCTCGCCCAGCCCAACGTGCTCGCGGTCGGCGGCTCCTGGGTGGCGCCGAATGACGCCGTCACGATGGGCGACTGGGAGCAGATCGTCGCGCTGGCCAAGGCCGCCGCCAAGCTGCACCGGGCTTCCTTCCCGCTCTGAGCGGGCCGTTTCCAACGCAAAAGGCCCCCGGGTTCTCCGGGGGCCTTTTTCTTGTCGCGTCTGCTTCCGGCCTCAGAACACCAGCGGCTTGGCCTGCTTCACGGAGGGCAGCTGCTGCACCTTGGCGAGAAGTTCGCCCGGCACCGTGCCGTCCACTTCCACCAGCGCGATGGCATCGCCGCCCTGCCGGTCACGGCCGAGCGCGAAAGTGGCGATGTTCAGCCCGGCATCGCCGAGCAGGCTGGCGAAGCGGCCGACGAAGCCCGGCTTGTCCTCATTGGTGACGTAGAGCATGGAGGGCGCGAACTCGGCGTCCACCTTGATGCCCTTGATGTCGACGATGCGCGGGCGCCCGTCCGCGAACACCGTGCCGGAGATCGAACGCTCCATCTTCTCGGTGATGACGGTCAGCGTGATCAGGCTCTCATAATCGCCGGCGATCTCGCGGGTGGTCTCCTCCACCACGATGCCGCGCTCCTTGGCGATGCTCGGCGCCGAGACGACATTGATGTCGGCCAGCGCCGGGCGCAGCAGGCCGGCCACCGCCGCCGAGGTCAGCGCCTTGATCTTCAGGCTGGCCACCGCACCGTCATAGGTGATGCGCACGGTCTGGATGTCGGTGTCGGTGAGCTGGCCGGCGAAGGAGCCGAGCTTTTCGGCGAGTTCGATGAACGGCTTCAGCTTCGGGGCTTCCTCCGCCGTGATCGAGGGGAAGTTCACCGCGTTGGAAATGGCGCCGCGCAGCAGATAGTCGCTCATCTGCTCGGCCACCTGCAGCGCGACATTCTCCTGCGCCTCGGTGGTGGACGCGCCCAGATGCGGGGTGCAGATCACATTGGGATGGCCGAAAAGCGGGTTCTCGGTCGCCGGCTCGGTGATGAACACGTCGAAGGCCGCGCCCGCGACATGCCCGCTCTCCAGCGCCGCCGCCAGCGCCGCCTCGTCGACCAGCCCACCACGCGCGCAATTGACGATGCGCACGCCCTTCTTGGTCTTGGCGATCGCCTCGGCCGAGAGCACGTTGCGGGTCTTGTCGGTCAGCGGCGTGTGCAGGGTGATGACGTCGGCGCGGGCGAGCAGGTCGTCCAGTTCCACCTTCTCGACGCCGATGTCCTTGGCGCGCTCAGGGCTGAGGAAAGGATCGAAGGCGATGACCTTCATCTTCAGGCCGATGGCGCGGTCGGCGACGATGGAACCGATATTGCCGCAGCCGATGATGCCGAGCGTCTTGGCGGTCAGTTCCACGCCCATGAAGCGGTTCTTCTCCCACTTGCCGGCCTGGGTGGAGGCGTCGGCAGCGGGGATTTCGCGGGCCAGCGCGAACATCATGGCGATGGCGTGCTCGGCGGTGGTGATGGAATTGCCGAACGGCGTGTTCATCACGATCACGCCCTTGGCGGTGGCGGCCGGGATGTCGACATTGTCGACGCCGATGCCGGCGCGCCCGACCACTTTCAGCCGCGTGGCATTGGCGAGGATCTTCGGCGTCACCTTGGTGGCCGAGCGGATGGCGAGGCCATCATAATTGCCGATGATCTCAGCCAGCTTGTCCTTGTCCTTGCCCAGCGCCGGCTGGAAATCGACCTCGATGCCGCGGTCCTTGAAGATCTGCACGGCGGCGGGGGAAAGCGCGTCGGAAATGAGAACGCGGGGAGCCATGGGCTTCATCCTGTTCGGAAAAGGGGGAACGTCGACCCGCAACGCGGGCGGAAGGAATGTCCCGCCGCTGGCGGGAGGAGACGACGAAGCGTTCGTCGGGCGCACGCGGGAAGGCGTCGAGGGCGAAACGCGGCCGGGAGAGGAGCCATTCGCCCTTGAGCCGCACGCGGCCCCTTCGCCGTCCCCTTGCGTCAGCGGCGGGGAGGCGCGAGGGATCAGGCGGCCTGCTTGAGGCCCGCCTTGGCGCTGGCGAAGGCCCAGTCGAGCCAGGGCAGCAGCGCTTCGAGATCGGACGCCTCGACGGTGGCACCCGCCCAGATGCGCAGGCCCGCCGGCGCGTCGCGATAGGCGCCGATGTCATAGGCGACGCCGGCCTTTTCCAGCGACGCCGCCAGCGCCTTGGCGAAGGCCGCCTGCGCGTCCGGCGCCAGCGCCTTCACCTCGGGGTCGGCGACCACGAGGCACACGCTGGTGTTGGAACGGGTTTCCGGCACCGTGGCGAGGAAGTCGATCCAGGGCGTCCTGGCGACATAGTCGGCGAGCACCTTGAAATTGGCATCCGAGCGCGCCTGAAGGCCCGTGAGCCCGCCGACCTGCTTCGACCAGTTCAGCGCGTCGATATAGTCCTCGACGCAGAGCATGGACGGGGTGTTGATCGTCTCGCCCTCGAACGTGCCTTCGATCAGCTTGCCGCCCTTGGTGAGGCGGAAGATCTTCGGCAGCGGCCAGGCCGGCACATAGCTCTCCAGCCGCTCGACCGCGCGCGGCGAGAGGATGAGCATGCCATGCGCGGCTTCCCCGCCCAGCACCTTCTGCCAGCTATAGGTCACGACATCGAGCTTGGCCCAGTCGAGATCCTGCGCGAACACCGCCGAGGTGGCGTCGCAGATGGTCAGGCCCTGCCGGTCGGTGGGGATGAAATCGGCGCTCGGCACCCGCACGCCCGAGGTGGTGCCGTTCCAGGTGAACACCACGTCATGGTCGAAATTGATCTGCGCGAGATCCGGCAGCTCGCCATAGCCGGCCTTCAGGATGCGGGCATCCTTGAGCTTGAGCTGCTTGACGACATCCGTCACCCAGCCTTCGCCGAAGCTCTCCCACGCCAGCAGGTCGACCGGGCGGGCGCCGAGCAGCGACCACAGCGCCATCTCGACCGCGCCGGTGTCGGAGGCGGGAACAATGCCGATGCGATAGTCGGCGGGGATTTGGAGAATTTCGCGGGTGAGGTCGATGGCGAGCTTCAGCTTCGCCTTGCCGACCTTGGCACGGTGCGAGCGGCCGAGCGGAGCATCGCTCAAGGCCTCAAGCGTCCAACCGGGGCGCTTGGCACAGGGGCCGGACGAAAAATTGGAATTGGCCGGCTTCACAGCCGGCTGCGCGGTATTCGTCATGATAGCCATCCTTCCAGATGGGAGCCCTTCGGTGGGGAAGGGTAGCCCGGGAACGGAGATACTCCGGCCGCGGGGGGAACGCAAGGGCAAAGACGGGGCAGAGCTCCCCCGGCTTCCGCGCCGGCTCCTCCGCGCTGGCGCGGGCCGCCAGCCTACCGAAGGTCGCCCCAGCTCCCTTCAAGATAGAGCTTCGAATAAATGCCGATCACGTTGTAGCCTTCGCGCACCAAGGGCCGAAGACGCTCTCGCGGCACCAGAGACGCAAAGCCGAGCGGATGATTCTCGATCCGCTTATACGTCGCCCGCAGTCGACGCTTTTGCAGCAGTCGCGAAATCGCCTGCGACTTCCACCGCGGAACCGCAAGTTTGAGCGTGTATCGAAGCCCCGGTCGCCGACGTTGTAGATCGACGCGAGGGGCTGGGTCGGCCGAGCCGGCGACCGTGCGATAGAGGGCCTCGATATAGCCGACGGCAAACCTCCTCTCGATCCGGAGTTCGAGTGGCACAGCGTTCCAGTAATGGATAAATTGCTGATCCCAGAGCGGCATCCACCAGTCGATCTTGAAATGATCATAGACCCTGAGTGAATTCGCCGTGTATTTTGCCTGCCGCTCTTCCCACACCCAGCGTTCATAAGCGTTTGCTGCGTCGGCTTCACTGCAGAATGGCCCATCTCCAAGCGCATCACTCAGCCGACGTCGCAGTCGCGCCATCTCCGCGCGCGCGCGTGACGGTGCGGCGGAAAAATGAGAGGCGATGATGAAGTCAATAATTCTGTTCTTGGATAAATTCAGCGGGTGCAGAAAATTCTCTGTGATGTACCCACCTTCGATAAAATCACCAGCGTGGCCGGGAACGAAAATGCAATCCGATTCGATTTTCCGCTCCGCGCCGAGTTTTTCTACCGCCAGCCAATCCTGCATGTGCGGCAAGGAGCAGCTGCCGGAGGCAAAGGAACGGTACGACGCGGCACTGTCGGAACGCCAGGATCTCCGCCAGTCCTCGTTGCGATAGGGAACAAATATCCATGGAAAGCCGAGCACTTCGGCGACCGATTTACTGACCGCTGACTCCTCGTTTCCGTCAACACCATAACTGAAGCAAAGAACATTGGTGTATCCGAGCTTTTTCAGCATGGTCACGACAAGCCGCGAGTCATAGCCCCCGCTGAGCGGCACGACAATCTGGCGACCACCCGCATGCGCTATAAGCCGCCGGAACATATGGTCGAGAACACGATCGAGGCGCGAGCGGAATTCTTCGTGACTTAAAGCTGCTACCGATCTGTGGTCGAACTCGATGTAGCGCTGCCGATTCACGCCTCCGCCTGAAAAGACGGCGATCTCTCCTGCGCATAGCTGCTTTATATCAGACCAAAGGGCTCGATTACCCGTAACATAGCCGGCAAGGAGAAATTCCGCCCGCGCTTCGGCATCCATCGCTGCGGCAGGCCGGCAGGTCCTCACATGTTCAGCGCTGTCGCTGATGACGACATCGTCAATGTAAAAGATCGGGATCGATCGTATCGGATCGACACATGCAATGATCGATCCTTTCTTTTCCATGATGAACGCAAAGAATCCGTAGTGGGACTCGACCACGTCCCGGATGTCGCTTAGGCCGAGCGGTATAAGGCTGGCGGGGTCGAGCCGACTTCCGGCGTCATCATAGAGCGCGCCGCGCCAGTGAATGGCGCCGTCCTGGGTTTCCCATGTCTGCCAATTCTCGAAACAGGTGGTGACGATCACGAATGGGTTCCCGCGTTTCTCCCGCAGGTATCTGGTAGCAGGCTTGGTGTCGGATGACGAGCGAGAGGGGCGCAGGATGGCTGTTCGTTACCGCATTTCCGCCCCTGTCCACATTGTGATCGCGCTTTCGCCCCGTGCCTTAACGCTGTCTTAACGCTGACCGACAAGTCTCCTGCGCTGAACCACAGACGAGAGGAGGCTTCCCCCGATGATTGGACGGACCGCCATCGCACTGAGTGTGATGTTCCTTGCCACAACTGGCGCCATGGCTGCCAAGCCGACAGCAATGGGCGAGTACAAGGACTGGAGCGCCTGGCGCTTCAACGCCAACGGCAAGCCGCAATGCTACACGATCAGCATGCCGACCTCGGCTAGGCCCGAGCAGCTCGCCCATGGCGATGTGACATTCTTTGTCACCGCACTGCCCGACACCGCGCAGCGCACCGAGGTGAGTTTCCAGACCGGCTACAATTTTGCCGCCGGCTCACAGGTGGTCGCCAGCATCGGCGACGACAAGTTCACGCTCATGACCGAGGGCAGCAGCGCCTGGCTGCGGCGGGCCGAGCGCGAACCGGCCTTTCTCGAAGCCCTGCGCGGCGGCAGCCAGATGAACATCAGCGCCACCTCGGCGCGCGGCAACGACACGAGCTACGTGTTCTCGCTCAACGGCGTCACCGCCGCCACCGACCGCATCCTCTCGGGCTGCCGCTGAAAGGCGGACCGGCACTGCAGGGACAAACAGGGAGCAGGATCGTGAGGAAGAAGGGAGCCACGGCGCTTTTCGTCCTCGCGACCCTCTTCCTGTCCGGCGGGCCGGCGCTTGCCGAGCGCGCGCTTCCCTATTTCGCCACGCTCAGGAACGCAGTGACGAATGTGCGCGTCGGGCCGGGCGTCGCCTATCGCGTGCACTGGGTGTTCCATCAGCGCGGCTGGCCGGTCGAGGTGGTCAACCGCTACGGCAACTGGCGCCGCATCCGTGACAATACCGGCGATGTCGGCTGGGTGCACAGCGCGCTGCTTACGGTGCGCCGGGCGGCGTCGATCCGCACGCGCGATGGTGACAATGTCGCCCTGCGCGCCGCTCCCGAGGCGGAGGCGGCCATCATCGCCTATCTCGCGGCCCATGTGCTGGTGCGCCCGAAAAGCTGCTCGGGCGGGTGGTGCGCGGTGGAGGTGACGGGCCACGGCCTCGACGGTTTCGTCAAGCAGGCGCGGCTCTGGGGCGTTTATCCCGACGAGACCTTCTGACGGCGCGAACGTCTGACGGCGGCCTCAGTCGAACAGGTAGCGCACGCCGAGCCGCACCTCATGCGCCGCCTGGCTGATGCCCGACAGCACGCCGCCCATAGCGGCGTTTTCGATGCTGAGATAGCGATAGCCGAGATCGAGCTGCCAGTTCGGCGCCAGCGTCACCGTGCCGCCGGCCATCACCGCCCAGGCGAGGCCCCATCCCTCGGCATCGGCGACGCCCGAGAGCGCGAGATGGCTGGCGCCAAGGCCCGCCCCGACATAGGGGGTGAGCCCGTGCCAGGTGCCGAGATCGAGATAGAGATTGGCCAGCAGCGTGGTCGCGCTGGCCTCGCCGCTCCACCCACGCGCGGAAAAATCCGCCGGGCTGCGGTAGTCGGCCGTGAGGTCGACCCGCACCAGGTCGCTGAGCCGCGCGCCGACACCGAGGCCGAAAACGCCGGCATCCTTGAGAGGGATGTGGCCAGCCGCCCCGGCATCGGCGGAATCGTTGAAGACGTAGCCGATATCGCCGCGCAGATACCAGAAGCGGGATTCCTCGATCTCAGGCGCCATCGCGAGCAGGTCGTCGGCCAGCAGATCGTCGGCGCCCATCCCGTCGATCGGGTCCGCCGCCCGCGCCGCGCCGCCGGCGCCGAGCAGCATCACCGCCAGCGCCGCCGCCAGAAGCCGGCCTTTCCCGCGCAGGCCCGCCCCACGCTTCAACGCCCCGAAATCACGCATGCAACCATCCCGGATGAGCCGGGAGATTCCCGGCGCTCTTCGACGGCTGCACTGTGCCCGCGAGTGATTAAGAGGGGCTTAACCTTAACGCTTAACCTTGATTACATCAGGCGAACCGAAGGTTCTGCCGTCAGGCAAGCCGGAACGGCTTTGCCCAGGTGGCCCCCTTGGTCCTGCCTCAGGCAATCCCATAGGGCTTTGCCTCAGGCGGAACGAAGTTCCTGCCGCCCCCTCTCCGTCATCCCGGAAGGGCCGCAGGCCCTGTCCGGGATCGCTCCGAAATTCCGGCGCGCGATCCCGGCACTCCGCCTGCGGCGGCGGCCGGAATGACGGCCCGCTGTCAATTTACAAGACAGCGATCACCCCGCGCGCGCGGCGCGGGCGCTGGCTTCCAGATGCTGCACCAGCGCCGGGTCGAGCTTCAGCGCCGTCGCCAGCCGGGCGAGAAACACCCGCTCGGAAGTGGTGTCGGCGTCGATGGCGAGCAGCGCGGTCATGTAGACCTCGGCCGCCTGCTCGGGCGAGGTGGCTTCGCCCGCCAGCGCCTCGGGCGAAGCCGGCGCGCCAAGCTCCTGCGTCAGGAAGCGCTCGGCTTCGTCGAGCTGGGCGCCGCCCAGCTTGGCGGAGATGGCGGCGCGCTCGGTCTCGTCGACATGGCCATCCGCCAGCGAGGCGGCGATCATGGTGCGCAGCAGCGTCACGTCGAAATGGCTGCGCTCGGCCTGCGCGGGGTGGAAGGGCGACTGCGCCGGGGGAAGCTGGCTCGGCACCGGTTCGGCCGCCGTCTGCTGCGGCTGCTGGCCCTGCTGGTAGTTCTGGTAGGCCTTGTAGGCGAGCGTGCCGACCAGGGCGAGGCCGCCCAGCTTCATGGCGCTGCCGGCCATTTTGCGCCCGCCCTTGCTGCCGAGCACCAGCGACACCAGCGCCCCGGCTGCCGCGCCGGAGGCGAGCGAGCCGCCATTATTGCCGAGATAGTCCTTGGCCCGCCCCATCAGGTCGCCGGCGCCGGAGGCCGCGCCGGGCGCGCCGGCCCCGGGGGGCTGGGCGTTGGCGCTGCCGGTGATGCCGGAAAGGCCGCCGGTCAGCCCGCCGAGGAGGCCACCCAGCGAATTCTGCGTCGCGGGAACACCGCCCTGCGTGCCCGCCTGCGTGCCCGCCTGCGGCGTGAGGAACTGGTCGAGCAGCCGCTTGGCGTCGAAACTACCGCTGTTGAACATGGTGCATCCCGTGTTGCTGTCTGCGCTGGGAGGTAGGGAGCGATCATGGCTTCCGCAAGGAAACCCGCTCCGCGCCCATCACCAGCGCGTGAACGCGCCGGGGGCTTCGGCCCTCACGCGGCGATGTCGCATCCAATGTCGCATCCGTTCAACGCCAGCGCCGAAACAATGCTCGCCTTGCGCGGGGCGCCGCGCAACCATGCGGCTCAGGTTCACGGCGGTCCGCGCACCGCAGGCGTCTATCTTCCGTCGGAGGCGAATGTGCAGAAATTCTCCGGCTTCGAGCTGTTCCGCCGCGCCTTTGGCGGCCACAAGAGCTGGCAGCCCCAGTGGCGCAATCCCGAGCCGAAGGCCGAGTACGATGTCATCATCGTCGGCGCCGGCGGGCATGGGCTGGCGGCGGCCTATTACCTCGCCAAGGAACACGGCATCGCCAATGTCGCTGTCATCGAGCGTGGCTGGCTCGGCGGCGGCAATACCGGGCGCAACACCACCATCGTGCGCTCGAACTATCTGTTCGACGAAAGCGCCGCGCTGTACGAGCACGCGGTGAAGCTGTGGGAGGGCCTGTCGCAGGACCTCAACTACAACGTGATGTATTCGGCGCGCGGCGTGCTCATGCTGGCGCATAACCATCATGACGAGATCAGCTTCAAGCGCCATGTCCACGCCAACCGGCTGAACGGCGTCGACAATGAATGGCTGAACGCCGAGCAGGTGAAGGAATTCTGCCCGCCGCTCAACATCAAGAGCATGCGCTACCCCATCATCGGCGGCGCGCTGCAGCGGCGCGGCGGCACCGCCCGCCACGATGCGGTGGCCTGGGGCTATGCCCGCGCGGCGGATTCGCGCGGCGTCGACATCATCCAGAACTGCGAAGTCACCGGCATCCGCCGCAACGCCGCCGGCGCGGTGGAAGGGGTGGAAACCTCGCGCGGCTTCATCCGGGCGAAGAAGGTCGGCGTGTCCGCCGCCGGCCACACCAGCGTGGTCATGGCGATGGCCGGGCTGCGCATGCCGCTGGAGAGCTATCCGCTGCAGGCGCTGGTGTCCGAGCCGGTGAAGCCCGCTTTCCCCACCGTGGTGATGAGCAACACGATCCACGCCTATATCTCGCAATCCGACAAGGGCGAGATGGTGATCGGCGCCGGCACCGACGCCTACACCTCCTATTCCCAGCGCGGCGCGCTGCACATCGCCTCGCACACGCTGGACGCGATCTGCGAATTGGTGCCGCAGTTCCGGCGCCTGCGCATGCTGCGCAACTGGGGCGGCATCGTCGACGTGACGCCGGACCGCTCGCCGATCATCGCGAAAACCCCGGTGCCGGGCCTCTATGTGAATTGCGGCTGGGGCACCGGCGGCTTCAAGGCGACCCCGGGCTCGGGCCATGTCTTCGCCCACACCATCGCCAGGGACGCCCCGCACGCCATCAACGCGCCCTTCACGCTGGAGCGTTTCCGCGATGGTTTCCTGATCGACGAAGCGGCCGCCGCCGCCGTCGCGCACTGAGGATTTGAGCCATGCTCATCATCACCTGCCCCTGGTGCGGCGCCCGGCCGGAAGTCGAATTCCGCTATGGCGGCGAGGCGCATATCGCCCGCCCGGCCGACCCCTCCGCCCTCACCGACCAGGAATGGGCGGATTTCCTCTACAACCGCACCAATCCCAAGGGCCTGCACGCCGAGCGCTGGCGCCACATCCATGGCTGCGGCCGCTATTTCAACGCGCTGCGCGACACGGTGAGCGACTTCTTCGTCACCACCTACAAGGCCGGCGAAGCGCGCCCGGATGTCGACGCCTCCAGCGGCGGGAGCAAGTGACATGACCAACCGCTTCCGCACCGCCTCGGGCGGGCGCATCGACCGCGCCGCACCGCTGTCCTTCCGCTTCGACGGGCAGACCTTCTCCGGCTTCAAGGGCGACACGCTGGCCTCGGCGCTGATCGCCAATGGCGTGCACCTCATTGGCCGCTCGTTCAAATATCACCGCCCGCGCGGTTTCCTCTCCGCCGGCTCGGACGAGCCGAACGCGCTGGTCAATGTCGCCCGCGACGCCGCCCGCGCCGCGCCGAACCTGCGCGCCACCCAGGTGGAGCTGCATGAGGGGCTGAAGGCGCAGAGCCAGAACCGCTGGCCCTCGCTCTCTTTTGACGCCGGCGCGGTCAACGACCTCGCCTCGCCCTTCCTGCCCTCGGGCTTCTACTACAAGACCTTCATGTGGCCGGCAGGCGCCTGGAAGCGCTTCTACGAGCCGAAGATCCGCGCCATGGCCGGCCTCGGCGTCGCCCCTGAGCTGCCGGACCCGGACCGCTACACCCAGAACCACGCCCATTGCGACGTGCTCGTCGTCGGCGCCGGCCCGGCCGGCCTTGCCGCCGCGCTGGCCGCCGCCGAAAGCGGGGCGCGGGTGATCCTCTGCGACGAGCAGGCCGAACTCGGCGGCTCGCTGCTCTCGGAAGTCTCGGCCACCATCGAGGGCAGGCCGGCGGCCGAGTGGCTGGCGGCCACGCTGGCGAGCCTGGCGGCGCGCGACAACGTCACGCTGATGCCGCGCACCACCGCCTTCGGCTATTTCCCGCATAACCTCATCGCGCTGGCCGAGCGCGTCACCGATCATCTCGCCACCCCCGGCGCCGACTTGCCGCGCGAGCGGCTGTGGCAGGTGCGAGCGACAGAAGTGGTGATCGCCGCCGGCGCGCTGGAGCGCCCGCTGGTGTTCCCCGAAAACGACCGGCCGGGCGTGCTGCTGGCCGATTCCGCCCGCACCTACGCCAACCGCTATGGCGCCAAGGTCGGCGAGCGCGCGGTGATCTTCACCGCCTGCGATGCCGGCTACCGCGCCGCGCTCGACCTCAAGGCCGCCGGCGTCAGCATCGCCGCCATCGCCGATCTGCGCACTGAGGTGTCAGGCGAACTCCCCGCCCGGGCGCTCGCGGCGGGCATCGATGTGCGCCCCTCCACCGTGCTTGTGGGCACCAAGGGCCGGCTGCGGGTTTCCTCCGCCCAGCTCGCCAAGGTGAAGAATGGCGCGGTCGGCCCCGCTGAGACGATTGCCTGCGACAGCGTGCTGATATCAGGCGGCTTCACGCCGAGCGTACATTTGTTCTCGCAGTCGCGCGGCAAGCTCATCTGGGACGGCGCGGCCGGCGCCTACCTCCCCGGCACCTCGGTGGAACGCGAACGCTCGGCCGGCGCCTGCCGGGGCGTCCATGGCCTGCAGCGCGTGCTGGAAGACGGCTATGCCCAGGGCGAGGCGGCTGCCCTCGCCTCCCGCGACCACGCCTCCCCCGCGCGCGGCGCCACCCCGGCCCCGGCCACGCCCTCGCGCGCCATCCCCGCCAGCGCGGAAGACCTCGGCAGCGCCGGCTTCATCGGCGCCACCCCGCACGGGCGCAACCCGGCGCTGGCCAAGGCCTTTGTCGACTGGCAGAACGACGTCACCTCCAAGGACATCCTGCTCGCCACACGCGAGGGCATGCGCTCCATCGAGCATGTGAAGCGCTACACCACCACGGGCATGGCGACCGACCAGGGCAAGACGTCGAACATGAACACCCTCGGCATCGTGTCCGAGGCGCTTGATACGCCGGTGCCGAAGATCGGGCTCACCACCTTCCGCCCGCCCTTCACCCCCACCACCTTCGGCCTGTTCGCCGGGGCGGCACGCGGCGATGTGTTCGATCCGCTGCGCAAGACCGCCATTCACGACTGGGCGGCCGAACACGGCGCGGCCTTCGAGGATGTCGGCAACTGGAAGCGCGCGCATTATTTCCCGCGTGCCGGCGCAGGCGGACGCATGGAAGACATGCACGCCGCCGTCGCCCGCGAATGCAAGGCGGTGCGCGCCAGCGTCGGCATGTTCGACGCCTCCACCCTCGGCAAGATCGAGATCGTCGGACCGGACGCCGCCGAGTTCATGAACCGCATGTACACCAATGCCTGGGCCAAGCTGGAACCCGGCCGGCTGCGCTACGGCGTCATGCTGCGCGAGGACGGCTTCGTCATGGATGACGGCGTGGTCGGCCGCATGGCGGCGGACCGCTTCCACGTCACCACCACCACGGGCGGCGCCCCGCGCGTGCTGGCGCATATGGAGGACTACCTCCAGACCGAATGGCCGGACCTCGACGTGTGGCTCACCTCCACGACAGAGCAATGGTCTGTTATCGCCGTGCAGGGGCCCAAGGCCCGCGAGGTGATCGCCCCGCTGATCGAGGGTATCGACCTCTCCAAGGAAGCCTTCCCGCATATGTGCGTGCGCGAGGGCACCATCCTCGGCGTGCCGACGCGGCTGTTCAGCGTCTCCTTCACCGGCGAACTCGGCTTCGAGATCAACGTGCCCTCCGCCTATGGAAGGGCGGTGTGGGAAGCGGTCTATGCGGCGGGCGAGCGCTTCGGCATCACGCCCTACGGCACCGAGACCATGCATGTGCTGCGCGCCGAGAAGGGCTACATCATCGTCGGCCAGGAGACGGACGGCACCGCGACGCCTGACGACGCCAATCTCGGCTGGGCGGTCGGCAAGGCGAAGAAGGATTTCGTCGGCAAGCGCTCGCTCGCTCGCGACGCCATGTCGGCGCCGGACCGCCGGCAACTGGTCGGGCTGAAGACCACCGACCCCAAAATCGTGCTGGAGGAAGGCGCGCAGATCGTCACCGACCCTGCCGCCCCCGTTCCGGTGCCGATGCTCGGCTTCGTCACCTCCTCCTATCACAGCGCCGTTCTCGGCCGCTCGATCGCGCTGGCGATGGTGAAGGGCGGGCGCGCCCGCATCGGCCAGAAGCTCATGGTGCCGATGCCGACCCACGCCATCGAGGTCGAGGTGGTCGAGCCGGTCTTCTACGATCCCAAGGGGGAACGCCTCAATGGTTGAGAGCCCGAGCGTAAACATGCCTTCGACCACGCCCCTGGCCCCCGCCAGCCCTCTCACCGCGCTGGCGGCCGTCTCGCGCGCTGTCGCATCCGCGCGACTTGTCGCGCTCGGCCCGGCGGCGCGGCTGGTGTTTCGCGGCCGCGAGGCGGCGATCGGCCCGGCGGGGGAGGCGTTCGGCGTCGCCCTGCCGCGCGAGGCCTGCCGCTTCAATGCCGCGGGTGGCCGCTTCGCCTTCTGGCTCGGCCCGGATGAGTGGCTGCTGCTGGCCCCCGGAGCCGAGCCCGCCCCGCTCTTCGCCGCGATCGAGGCGGCCACAACAGGCCTGCCGCACTCGCTGGTCGATGTCTCGGCGCGCAGCACCGGCATTGAGGTGGCGGGCGAAAAGGCCGCCTTCGTGCTGAACCAGGGCAACCCGCTGGACCTGTCGCTGGGCGCGTTCCCGGTGGGCATGTGCACCCGCACCATCTTCCACAAGGCGGAAATCGTGCTGGTGCGCCACGCCCCGGACGTGTTCCACATTGATGTCTGGCGTTCCTTCGCGCCCTATGTCTGGGAACTGCTGGAAGACGCCCGCCGCGAGCTGGCCTGAGATTTGCCGAAAGCCCGGCGGCGTTGACCGAGCGACGACGAAGCCGAGACGCAGGTTTTCTCCTGGGTCCCGGCGCGGCGCCTCGGCTGCGCCTCCGCTGGGCCGGGATACGAAAGACGAGCTGACCGACCCGGTGTCCCGGCCAAGCTGCACCCTGTGCAGCGCTGAGCCGGGACCCAGCAAAGACTCTGCGGCCTTATCGTCCCACCGGGTTAAGCGTCCATGTTCAGCGCCTTCGAGCTCTTCAAGATCGGCATCGGCCCGTCCTCCTCGCACACGGTGGGGCCGATGCTGGCGGCCTTGCGCTTCACTGAGGGCCTCACGGCGGACGGGCTTCTGGCCCGCACCGCCCGGGTCGAGGTGACGCTCTATGGCTCGCTCGCCTGGACCGGCAAGGGCCACGGCACCGACAAGGCTGTCATGCTCGGCCTCGCCGGCAACCATCCGCGCAATGTCGACCCCGACCAGGCCGACGCGCTCATCGCCGGCGTGGCAGAGGATGGCCGCCTGCCGCTCGGCGGCACTCATGGCATCGGTTTCGATGTCGCCCGCGACATCGTCTTCGATGGCGTCTCGCCCACCCCGCAGCACCCGAACACGCTGGCCTTCCGCGCCTTCGCCGGCGATGGCGGGCTGCTCAATGAGGCGCGCTGGTGCTCGATCGGCGGTGGCTTCGTGGTGCCCGAACACGAGGTCGGCCAGCCGCCGGCAGCCGATGAGGCCGCCCTGCCCTATCCCTTCCGCAACGCCCGCGAGTTGCTGGCCTATGCGGCGCGCGAAAATTGCTCCATCGCCGAGCTTGTCCTCGCCAATGAGCACGTGCGCCGTCCGCACGCCGAGGTGGAGGCGCGGCTCGATGGCGTGGTCGAGGCGATGATGGCCTGCATCGACCGCGGCCTTGCCACCTCGGGCGAATTGCCCGGCGGGCTGCACGTCAAGCGCCGGGCCAAGGCGATCCGCGACGCACTCCTCGCCCGCAACGCCCCCACCCCGCACGAGATCATGGACTGGGTCAGCCTCTACGCCATCGCGGTGAACGAGGAGAACGCCGCCGGCGGCCGCGTCGTCACCGCCCCGACCAATGGCGCGGCCGGGGTGGTGCCGGCGACGCTGCGCTATTATCGCGACCATTGCCCCGGCGCCGACCGGGCCGGGCTGCATGTGTTCCTGCTCACCGCCACCGCCATCGGCGCGCTGTTCAAGATCAACGCCTCGATTTCAGGCGCCGAGGTCGGCTGCCAGGGCGAGGTTGGGGTGGCCTGCTCGATGGCGGCGGGCGGGCTCGCCGCCGCGCTGGGCGGCACGCCGGCGCAGGTGGAGAACGCCGCCGAGATCGGCATGGAGCATCATCTCGGCATGACCTGCGATCCGATTGGCGGGCTGGTGCAGGTGCCCTGCATCGAGCGCAACGCCTTTGGCGCCATCAGCGCGGTCAACGCCGCCTCGCTGGCGCTGCATGGCGACGGCACCCACATCGTCTCGCTCGACAAGGTGATCGTCACCATGCGCGAGACCGGCCGCGACATGGCCTCGAAATACAAGGAAACCTCGCTGGGCGGCCTCGCCGTGAACCTGCCGGAATGCTGAACGCCTGCGCGGCAACCGCGAAACTGCAACCCGCTTGCGACCTGGGGCGGCAAATTTGCTATGCTACCTTCAGGAGCAGGCCATGAACCAGCAGCGACCCACCTCTCCCGGCATGGCGCACCCCGCGCACGCGGCGGCGCCGGCGCTGAATGTCGGCTTCATCCTCGCCGATAATTTCACCCTCTCCGCCTTCTCGCTGATGGTCGACCAGTTCCGCCTCGCCGCCGATGATGGCGACCGCTCGCGCCCCATCCTCGCCCGCTGGCAGGTGATGTCCTCAAAGCAGGAGCCGATCCGCGCCAGCTGCGGCATCACGGTGGCGCCCTCCGGCCCGTTCACCGACCCGGCGAATTTCGCCTACATCATCGTCGTCGGCGGCCTGCTGCATGGCGGCCAGCAGCTCGACGAGGAGAGCATCGCTTATTTGAAGCGCGCCGCCCGCGCCGGGGTGCCGCTGGTCGGCGTGTGCACCGGCTCGTTCGTGCTGGCCCGCGCCGGGCTGATGACCGGGCGGCGCTGCTGCGTCTCCTGGTATCACTACCAGGACTTCATGGAGGAATTCCCCCACCACACCCCGGTGGCGGACCGGCTCTATGTCATCGATGGCGACCGCATCACCTGCGCCGGCGGCGGCGGCGCGGCCGATCTCGCCACCGCGCTGGTGGAGAAGTTCTTGGGCCGCTCCATCGCCCAGAAGAGCCGGCATGTGCTGCTGCTGGACCGCCAGCGCCCCGGCACCGAATCCCAGCCGCACCCGCCGATCGCCGATCTGGTGGCGGATGACCGCGTGCGCCGCGCGCTGCTGATGATGGAACAGCACCTCGCCGACCCGCTGCCCATCGCCGACATCGCCCGCCGGCTGCAGCTTTCCACCCGCCAGCTGGAACGGCTGTTCCAGACCGTGATGGGCCAGCGCCCGGCGGAGTTCTACCGCCGGCTGCGGCTGCGCTATGCCCGTTTCCTGCTCGATACCACCGTGCGCTCGGTGACGGACATCGCGCTGGAAGCCGGCTTCTCCGATTGCGCGCATTTCTCCCGCCAGTTCAAGGCGCAGCACGGTTTCACCCCGTCCGATGCCCGCGCCCGCGCCCCGGTGGCGGTGCAGAGCATGGCGGCGCAGCGGCTGTTCGAGTAGCGCGCACTTATTAGATCCCGGTCTCGGTCGGGCTGGCATTGCCCTTCATCAGGATCGGCCCGGTCGGGCGCCCGGTGGGCGAGCCGCCCGCCGGCTCCAGCGTCACCTCATAGAGCTGCGCGGCGGCGGGGCGCGGCAGGCCTTCGACGCTCAATTCCACATTGCGCATCGCCTCCAAGAGGCCGACCGAGACCGGCCCGCGCTCGCGGTCCCACAGCGTCCACACCTGCAGCGACTTGCCTTCCGGCGCCTTGAGTGCGCTCAGGGCGAGAAGCTCGGTGCGCCCATCGCGGAAGGCGTTGACCACCGCCGCCGGCTGGTTCTGGTCCGAGAGCAGCACCGCCACCAGCACCGGCGCCTGCGCCGCCTGCCGCGCCAGCTGCGCCGTGCCGAAGGCCAGCAGCACCAGCGCGGCCGAGGCCGCCAGCCCGTAGCCGCGCCACAGGCTCAGGCTCTCCCACCATGTCGCCAGCCGGGAGGGCCGCGCGACCCGGCGCGGCGTCGCGGGCGCCACCGGCCCGAGCGCCGCTTCGATGCGCGGCCACAGCGCCGGATCGGGCGTCACCGGGGCGGCAGTGGCGTCGAGTTCGGCGAGACGCGCCCGCCACAGCTCCACCTGCAGGGCGAGCCCGGCATCGCGCGCCAGCCTTTCCTCGCAGCGGCGCATTTCCTCCATATCGAGCAGGCCGAGCACATATTCGCTCGCCAGCCGGTCGCGCTCATCCGCGCTCATGTCATGCACTCCCGCAGGGTGAGCAGGCTGCGGCGTATCCACGCCTTGGCGGTGCCGAGCGGCACGCCGAGCCTTCCCGCCAGCTCGCCATGGGTCAGCCCGCGCATGTAGGCGAGCAGGATCGCCCGGCGCCGCGCCGGCTCCAGCCGGTCGAGGCAGCGCCTGAGCGCGCTGGCCTCGGAGAGCGCCATGACAAGCGTCTCGGCGTCGGCCTCCTCGCTGGCCGGCTCGATCGCCTCGAAATCGCCGACCAGCTCCATCCGCCCTTCGCCGCGCAGGGCGTTGAGCGCGGTGTTGCGCAGGATGGCGAAGGCCCAGGAGGTCGGCCGGCCGCGCGCCGGGTCGAAGCTGTCGGCCTTTTCCCAGATCCGCAGAAAGGTGTCGTGCACCACCTCGTCGGCGAGATCGCGCCGGCGCAGCATGCGCAGCGCGACGCCGGTCATCTTTGGTGCCAGCCGGTCATAGAGAAGCTGCAGCCCGGCGCGATCGCCGCGCGCGCAGCCGCGCAGCGCCTCGGCGAGCGCGTCCTCGGCGAGCACGTCCTCGGCGGCGCCCTCAAGGGCTGGCAGCAGGGTCGTCATCGGGCGGCTCCCGCAAAGTAAGGCTTGGTACTCTTACGCCGCGCCGGCGGTTTCGGATGCAACGGCAACAGATTTTTTCGCGTGTCGCTGCATCCGCCGGCGATTCCCGCGTGTAGCCGCTCTGTCCCAGCCGACACGGGTTCGGCGCGAAACGGAGTTCGCCACCATGAAAAGCTCGATGATCGCCCTCACCTTCAGCGCGTTCACCTTCACCGGCCTCGCCTTCGCCACCACCGGCGCGCAGGCGCAGTCCGTCGCCGCCCTGCTCGACGGCAACCGCATCGTCCTCGTCGATGTGAAGGCCGCCAAGGCCGGCACCCCGATGACGGTCGCCGGCGAAGGCACGCTCGTCGGCATCGATGTGCGCCCGGCCGACGGCCTGCTCTACGGCCTGTTCGCCGATGGCACCGTCGTCACCATCGACCCCGCCAGCGGCAAGGCGATGGCGAAGTCGAAGCTCTCCACCATGCTGCCGGCCGGCTCCATGGCCACGGTCGACTTCAACCCGGTGGCCGACCGGCTGCGGGTGATCGGCAGCGACGGCACCAATCTGCGGGCCAATGTCGACGACGGCAAGGTGACCACGGACGGCGTGCTGAACTATGCCGAGGGCGACATGCACAAGGGCAAGGCCTCGAAGGTCGTCGCCGGCGCCTACACCAACTCGGTGAAGGGCGCGAAGGAGACCGCGCTCTACGACATCGACGCCACCGCCGGCACACTGGTCAAGCAGGCCCCGCCCAATGATGGCGTGCTCAATTCCGTCGGCAAGCTCGGCGTCACCGGCGACACCTATGCCTTCGACATCGTCACCACCCCGGCCGGCGCCAATGAGGGCTGGCTGATGGCCGGCGACACGCTCTATGCGGTTGATCTCGCCACCGGCAAGGCCACCGCGGCGGGCAAGATCGCCGGGGTCGCGGGCACGGTGCACGACATCGCCATCCTGCCGGCGATGTGAACCTTTCCACCTCCTGCCAACCACGGCGAGGGCGGCGCGGCGACGCGCCGTCCTCTTGGCGTTGCGCGGGCCGTGGGAATGTCGCGTCCAGAGAATTGCCTGTCGCTTCCAGCAAAGTCAGCGCCGCGCTTCCGTCGAACAATTCCAGACGACAAGCGGGGCCGGGAACCCGCGCGAGGGAGAACAGACGATGCTGGATTCGACCGCCACGCCGCTGAAGGCGCTGCTGCGCCGCCGCAAGCCGGGCTACAGCCTGGAGGCGCCGTTCTACACCAGCCCCGAGATCTTCGCGGCCGACATGGACGTGATCTTCGGCCATCACTGGCTGTTCGTCGGCGTCGACCCCGACATTCCTGAGCCGGGCGACGCCATGACGCTCGAGATCGGCAAGGCCAGCATCTTCTTGGTGCGCGACGATGATGGCGAGGTCCGCGCCTTCCACAATGTGTGCCGCCACCGCGGCGCGCCGATCGTGCACGACTACAAGACCACGGTCGGCAACCTGGTCTGCCGCTACCATTCCTGGACCTATGGCCTCGACGGCAAGCTGCTGGCCGCCTCGCATATGGGCGAGGGCTTCGACGCCTCCTGCCATGGCCTGAAGCCGGTGCATGTGCGCTCGCTGGAAGGGCTGCTCTTTGTGTGCCTGGCCGACGAGCCGCCGGAAGATTTCGAGGTGATGGCGGCGAAGATGGCGCCCTATCTCGCCCCGCACGATCTGAAGAACGCCAAGGTCGCCTTCGAGAAGGACATCATCGAGCCGGGCAACTGGAAGCTCACCATGGAGAACAACCGCGAGTGCTATCACTGCGCGGGCAACCATCCCGAGCTGACCGTGCCGCTCTTCGCCTATGGCTTCGGCTTCGCGCCCGAGGAGCTCGACGAGCATGAGCGCAAGGAGGCCGAGGATTACGACAAGCTGCTGAAATCCAGCCATCGCGAATGGGAAAGCTGCGGCTTCCCCTCCACGCTGATGGAGCATCTCGACGACATGGCGACCGGCTTCCGCACCGAGCGCCTGCCGCTGGCCGGCGATGGCGAGAGCCACACCAACGACACCAAGGCGGCGTGCAAGAAGCTGCTCGGCCGCATCAACGATCCCAAGCACGGCGCGCTGCATTTCTGGACCCAGCCGAATTCCTGGCACCACTTCATGTCCGACCACGCGGTGGTGTTCTCGGTGCTGCCGCTGGATGCCGAGCGCTCGCTGCTGCGCACCAAATGGCTGGTGCACAAGGACGCGGTCGAGGGGGTCGACTACACGATCGAGAACCTCACCGGCGTGTGGGACGCCACCAATGACCAGGATTCGGAACTGGTCGGCTATTGCCAGGACGGCGCCCGCAGCCCGGCCTATGAGCCCGGCCCTTACTCCCCGCACACCGAGATGCTCGTGGACAAGTTCTGCAACTGGTACATCAACCGGATGAACGCGCATCTGGGGCGCTGAGGGCAGCGGCGCCTCGGCCCCGCCACGTGAGGTGTCGGCGCCGCACTTACACCGTCATCCCCGGGGTGACGCACACCGTCATCCCCGGGGTGACGCACACCGTCATCCCCGGGCTTGGCCCGGGGATCCACGTCTCGGCCACGTCTCGGCGTCGAGCCCGGTAAGACGGTCATCCTGAGGTGCGAGCGCAGCGAGCCTCGAAGGATGTTGAAGCAAAGCACCCCATCCTTCGAGGCCCGGCGGTGCCGGGCAGCTCAGGATGACGTTGCACGTTAAACCATGAAACTGTCAGGCACCGCCCCCATGCACGCGCCCACCCCCACCGTCCTGCCAGACCCCGCCGCGCTGCGCCTGACCGGCGCGCTGGCCGAGTGGAACCCGGAGGCCGACGATGCGCTCACCGTCCTCGCCATCCGCGAGGAGACGGCTGATGTGAAGACCTTCGTGCTGGCGCCGCAGCAGCCGTGCGTCTTCCACTACCAGCCCGGCCAGTTCCTCACTCTGGAGCTGGAGATCGGCGGCGAGACGATCAATCGCTGCTACACCATCGCCTCGGCGCCGACGCGCCCGCACACGCTCGCCATCACGGTGAAGCGCGTGCCCGGCGGTCCGGTGTCGAACCATCTGCACGACCACATCAAGGTCGGCTCCACCCTGCGCGCCGTCGGGCCGATGGGCGAGTTCTCCTGCTTCACGCAGGGCACGCCCTCCCCGGCGCCGAAATATCTGTTCCTGTCGGGCGGCAGCGGCATCACCCCCGTGATGTCGATGGCCCGCACCTTCCATGATCTCGGCACGCCGCGCGACATCGTCTTCGTCCATGCCGCCCGCTCGCCGGCTGACATCATCTTCCGCGACGAGCTGGAGTTGATGGCGCGCAACCAGCCGGGCGCCTTCCGCTTCGCCCCGGTCTGCGAGGCCGACAGCCCCCGCGCGCCCTGGCACGGCCTGCGCGGACGGGTCAGCCTTGGCGTGCTTGAACATGTCGCGCCCGACTATGCCGAGCGCGAAATCTTCGTCTGCGGCCCGGCGCCCTTCATGAAGGCGGTGCGCGAGATGCTGAAGGGCGCCGGCTTCGACATGGCGCGCCACCATGAGGAAAGCTTCGACTTCGCCGAGCTGGCCAAAGCCGAGCCTGACGTGGCGGCGGAAGTCGTGTCGGCCGAGCTGCTGCAGGCGATTCCCGAGGCGCTGGAGGCGCCGGTCGTCACCTACACGGTCGAATTCGCCAAGCAGAAGCGGAGCATCGAGTGCCGCTCCGACATGTTCGTGCTGGACGCCGCCCGCCGCGCCGGGGTGCGCCTGCCCTCCTCCTGCTCGAAGGGGCTGTGCGGCACCTGCAAGTCGAAGCTGATCGACGGCACGGTAGAGATGAAGCATGGCGGCGGCATCCGCCAGCGCGAGATCGATGCCGGCATGGCGCTGCTGTGCTGCTCGAAGCCGACCAGCAACCTTGTCGTGGATCGCTGAGGTAGCGCCTCAGCGCCAGAGGTCGAGCGCGCCGTTCACTGCCTGCTTCATGCCGTCATAGGCGCGGTTGGTGCCCTCCACCGTCCGGTCGACGATTTCGCTCGCGGTGGGGATCGGCGGCAGGCCGAGAAAGCCCTCCTTGGGCTCTTCCACCCGCGCGATAACGGGCGCCGGCGGCACGACGACCGGAGCGGCCGCCAGGTCGCGCGGCACGCCGACCGGCACGGCAGCAACGGCCGGCGCGGCAGCGGCGGCAGGCTCGGGCGGCAGCGGCTGCGCGCCGACGACCAGCGGCGCCTCCGCGTGCGTCACCATCGGGTCGCGGCTGTCGCAGCGCGCGCCGCATTGGTCGAAGCGCTCCACCCCGGCCGGCAGCGAGGCCACCGTGATGTCGCTGGACAGCGGCGCCTCGCCAGTGGTCACGCGCGGGGCGGCCGGCTTGGCGGCGGCCTTCTGCGGCGGCTTGTAGACCGCGCCGGGCTCGATGGCGCGGATCATGGTGGGAATATCGAGCTGGTCGCCCTTGTCGGTTGGCTCCTCGGCGAGATCGACCGGCTGGGCCACGAGGCGGGCCAGCGTCTTCACGCTCTCCTGCGCCTGCTGCGCGCCGGCCTCGTCCGCCTTGCCGCGGGCATAGCCATTGCTCTCGGCGATCACATAGGTGCCGGCGGCGATGGCAAGCGCGAAGCCGACCGGCAGCATGATGCGGCCGGGCAGCCAGGACTGGAAGGTGGAGCGCGAATGCATCATCGGCCGCATGGAAGGAATCCCCCGTTATCTCGTCGCATTTCCCCCTGTTTTGGCGACCATTTTGCGGCATGATTGGCGCCGCCCGGTGACGAAGCCGAGGTAATCCTGCGCGCCGCTTTCCGAACATCATCCTCAGCAACATTGGGAAAGCCATTCCCCGGGTGCCTCCCACGTGCGCGACACCGCCTCCCTCACCCGCATCGGCTTCCTCACACTGCCGAACCATTCGATGATCGCCTGCGCCAACGCGCTGGAGGCGCTGCGCATGGCCAATTACGTGACCGAGGGCGAGCTTTATTCCTGGCGTATCCTCACCATGGACGGCACGCCCGCCGTCGCCAGCAATGGCCTGAGCCTGTCGCCCACCCACGCCTTGGCCGAGGCCGGCCCGCTCGACCTGCTGCTGGTGTGCGGCGGCATTGATGTGCGCCACGCCGCCACCCCCGCCATCGCCGACGCGCTGCGCCGCCTCGCCCGGCGCGGCGTCGCGCTGGGCGCGCTGTGCACCGGCAGCTTCGTCCTCGCCGAGGCCGGGCTGCTGGATTTCTACCGCTGCGCCGTCCATTGGGAGAACCTGCCGGCGCTGCGCGAGGAATTCCCCCGCGTCGATTTCGTCGAGGAGGCCTTCGCCATCGACCGCGACCGGCTCACCTGCACCGGCGGCGTGGCGCCGCTGGAAATGATGCTGACGCTGATCGAGGCCAAGGGCGGCCGCGCGCTGGCCGACAAGGTGTCGGAGCAGTTCATCGTCGACCGCGCCCCGCGCCGGGTGGAAAAGGTGGCCGCCCGCCCGCGCCCGCTGCTGCCGGACCCGACGCTCGCCCGCGCGGTGCGGCTGATGGAGGCCGCCATCGAGCAGCCGCTCGGGGTCTCCGGCATCGCCAACCGGCTCGGCGTGTCCGCCCGCCAGCTGGAGCGGCTGTTCCAGCGCCATCTCGGCGTTGCCCCGGCGGCCTATCAGCTGCGGCTGCGGCTGGAGCGGGCGCGCGAATTGCTGCGGCTCTCGCCGCTGCCGGTCACCGATGTCGGCCTCGCCTGCGGCTTCCAGTCGGCGGCGCATTTCTCCACCGCCTATGCCCGCCATTTCGGCCGCCCGCCCAGCCGCGAGCGGCGCGAGGCGCTGCCGCACGCGCCGACGCGCCCAAACGCCTGAGCGGGCCGCGACACGCCGCACGCACTTCTGCGCTCTGGCGCCGGCCGGCTCGTGGTATTAATTACACAGGGCTAATGCCCCCCATCCACCGGAACGCGGCCCCAGCCGCGTGCGGTCCTGACTGCGCCGGATGAACGCGCCCATGAATGCGCCCATGAATGCGCCCGTGAACCCGACCGGCTATCGCAAGCTGGCCGCACGCTACAGCGACCTGACGACGGGCATGCTGGCGCCCGAGCGCACACCGCTCGCCGATGCCTGGCTCGGCCTGCCGATGACCTTCGTCGCCGGCGCCACCAATGCCGGCGGGCTGCTGGCGGTGGGCCAGTACACCTCGCACATGTCCGGCATCATCTCCTCGGCCGCCGATTACGCCGTGCTGGGGGCGATGGACCTTGTTCTCGCCGCAGCGGGCGCGCTCACCGCCTTCGTCGTGGGTGCCGCCGTCTCGTCGCTGCTGGTGAACTGGGGGCGCCTGCATGTCGCCGGCCGCGAATATTCGCTGCCCCTGACGCTGGAGGCGCTGCTGCTGCTGGCCTTCGCCGCCATCGGCCCGTTCACCCGCACCTCCGGCCTCATGCTCGGCCTCGCCGTGGCGGTGCTGTGCTTCATCATGGGTCTGCAGAACGCCACCGTCACCAAGATGTCGGGCGCCAAGATCCGCACCACCCACATGACCGGCATCGTCACCGATATCGGCATCGAGCTGGGCAAGCTGTTCTATTCCAACCGCCGCCGGGGCGGCGCGAGCGGCCCGCTGGTGCTGGCCGACCGCGATAAGCTCAAGCTGCTGTGCTATTTCCTCGCCGCCTTCTTCGGCGGTGGCGTGGTCGGCGCGGTCGGCTTCAACTATGTCGGCTTCGTCTTCGCGGTGCCGCTGGCGCTGCTGGTGCTGGCGCTGGCCGGCCCTTCGGCGCTGCGCATCCTGCTGCGCTGAACGGCTCGGTCGCAACGCTACCGGCGCGATGGCGCAAATCTTCTGTCCGGCATAGGCGCATGCGACCTATCGTGTCAGGACAGGGTTTAGAATGCGTAGGCGAAGGAGCGCGCCGACCATCATGATCGCCAATGCCGAGGCACTTCTCAAACCCTTGACCATCAAGGGGCTCACCATCCGCAACCGGGTGATGTCGACCTCCCATGCGCCGGGCTATGGCAAGGACGGCAAGCCGCAGGAGCGCTATCAGCTCTACCACATGGAAAAGGCCAAGGGCGGCATCGGGCTCACCATGTTCGGCGGCTCCTCCTCGGTCGCCATCGACAGCCCCGCCGCGCCGTGGAACCAGATCTCCGTCACCGACGACAGCGTCATCCCCTATTTCCAGCAATTTGCCGAGCGCGTGCACGCCCACGGCGCCAAGCTGATGATCCAGCTCACCCATATGGGCCGGCGCACGAAGTGGGACACGGAGAACTGGCTGCCGACGCTCTCCGCCTCGGTGCGGCGCGAGCCGGCCTCGCGCACCATTCCCCGCGCGATGGACAAGCACGACATTCGCCGCGTGGTGAAGGCCTTCGCCGACGCCGCCCGCCGCTGCAAGGAGGGCGGGCTGGATGGCTGCGAGATTTCCGCCGCCCATGGCCATCTGGTCGACCAGTTCTGGAGCCCTTCCGTCAACCAGCGCACGGATGAATATGGCGGCAGCCTGGAAAACCGCATGCGCTTCGGCAAGGAAGTGCTCACCGCCATGCGCGAGGCCACCGGCGACGACTATGTCATCGGCATGCGCATGTCCGGCGACGAGCTGATCGCCGACGGGCTGAACCATGAGGATTGCCTCGCCATCGCCACCGAATATGCGCGGGCGGGCCTGGTCGACTTCCTCAACGTGGTCGGTGGGCAGGCGCGGGACGAGATGGCCCATGCCCTTTCCCTGCCCAACATGTCCTTTCCGGTCGCGCCCTTCCTCTATCTGCCGAGCGCCATCAAGCGCGAGGTCGACGTCGCCGTGTTCCACGCCCAGCGCGTGACGGATCTGGCCACCGGCGCCCGCGCCGTCGCCGAGGGCCATGTCGACATGATCGCCATGACCCGCGCCCACATCGCCGATCCGCACCTCGTCAAGAAGCTGATGGAAGGCCGCGACGACGATATCCGCCAATGCGTAGGCGCCGGCTATTGCATCGACCGCATCTATGTCGGCGGCGACGCGCTGTGCCTGCAGAACGCGGCGACCGGCCGCGAGGCGACCATGCCGCACGTCATCGCCAAGGCGGAGGTGGCGCGCAAGGTGGTGGTGGTCGGCGCCGGCCCGGCCGGGCTGGAAGCCGCCCGCGTCTGCGCCGAGCGCGGCCACTCCGTGGTGCTGTTCGAGAAGGAGGCCGTCGTCGGCGGCCAGGTCAACATCGCCGCCAAGGCCACCTGGCGCGAGGCGCTGTCCGGCATTCCGCGCTGGCTCTACGGACAGGTCCAGAAGAAGGGCGTCGACATCCGCCTCGGCCGCGAGGCGAGCGCGGCTGACATCACCGCCGAGGCGCCTGATGTGGTGATCATGGCCACCGGCGGCGTGCCCAATCTCGGCCATGCCAAGGGGCACGAGCACGCCGTCTCCACCTGGGACATCCTCACCGGCCGGGTCGAGCCCACTGGCTCGGTGCTGCTGTTCGACGAGATCGGCGGCCACAACGCCGCCTCCACCGCCGAGGCACTGGCCAAGAAGGGCTGCCTGGTCGAGATGGTGACGCACGACGTGCAGATCGCGCAGGAGGTCGGCACCACCAACAAGCCGGTGCATCTGCGCGAGCTCTACAAGCTCGGCGTGGTGATGACCCCCAACACCGAGCTGATCGAGATCTACCCCGAGGGCAACCGCCTCATCGCCGCCCTGCGCAACACCATGACCGAGGCGGAGGAGGAGCGCGTGGTCGACCGTGTCGTGGTCGATTACGGCACGCTGCCCGTGGACGCTGTGTTCGAGGCGCTGCGCGGTGCTTCCGTCAATGATGGCGAGACCGACCTCGACGCGCTCATCGAAGGCCGCCCGCCGCGCTGGACCGGCCAGCCCGGCTTTGCGCTCTACCGCGTCGGCGACGCCTGGACCGGGCGCAACATCCACGCCGCGCTCTATGATTCGCTCCGGCTCTGCAAGGATCTGTGAGGGCGATCATGAGCACCGTCATCCCCGGGGAAGCGAGTGACGGCGGCGCCTCATGACGGACCTCGCGCTCCTCCTCTCCCTCACCGTCCTCGCCATGCTGCTCCTCGCCGGCGCGCTCGCCATGCGCCGCGCGCTTCTGTGGCGCATTGGTCGCGCGGCGAAGGTGGACTGGGCCGCCGGGCTCCTCGCCTTGCCCAAGCGCTACCTCGTCGATGTCCACCATGTGGTGGGGCGCGATCCTTATGCCGCGCGCATGCACGCGCTGGCGGCCGGCGGGCTGCTGGCCGGCTCGGCCCTCGCGCTCCTCGGCCTCATCCCCGCGCTCGGCGATAACAGGCTGTTCTGGTGGCTCACCGCGCTCACCTTCGCCGCCGCCTTTGCCGGCGGGGCGATGGTCGGGCGGCGGCGCTACCCGAACAAGCCGGCGCGGCTCTCCGGCGGGCGGTTTCAGCTGCTGCCCTTCCTGCTCGCCGCCTATACCGGCGGCGGCTTCCTCGTCGCGCTGGACGCCTCGCTCGGCGGGGCGCTGTGGCTGCTCGGCCTGCTCGGCCTCGCCTTCGCGGCGGTGGGCGGCATCGGCCTTGCGTGGCAGATCGACCGTGGCCCGATGCGCCACGCCTTTGCCGGCGCCGCCCATCTTGTCGCCCATCCCCGCCCCGGCCGTTTCAACGGGGAGCGTGCCACCGCGCTCGCCCCGCTCGACCTCGACGCGCCCCGCCTCGGCGTGGCGACGCCGGAGGATTTCGCCTTCAACCGGCTGATCGGCTTCGATGCCTGCATCCAGTGCGGGCGCTGCGAAGTGGCGTGCCCGGCCTTCGCCGCCGGCCAGCCGCTGAATCCGAAGCGACTGATCCAGGACCTCGCCGCCAGCCTGCAGCCCGGCGCCACCAACGCGGCCTATGCCGGCAGCCCCTACCCGAACGCCCGCCCCGTGGCCGGCATTGGCGGGCCGGGCCTGCCGATCGTCGGCGAAGGGGCGATGATCCACCCGGACACGCTGTGGTCCTGCACCACCTGCCGCGCCTGCGTCGAGGAATGCCCGATGATGATCGAGCATGTCGACGCCATCCTCGATCTGCGCCGCTTCCAGACGCTGGAACTCGGCGCTGTTCCGGCCCGGGCCGCCGCGCCGCTGATGGAGCTGCGTTACGCCGACGAGCCGGGCGGACGCCCGCTGGCCTCCCGCACCGATTTCGCCGCCGGCCTGACCCTGCCGCTGATGTCCGACAAGGGCGAGGCGGAGATTCTGCTCTGGCTCGGCGAGGGCGCCTATGAGCTGCGCTATGGCCGCACGCTGCGTGCCCTTGTCACCCTGCTGCAGAAGGCCGGGGTCGATTTCGCCGTGCTCGGCGCGGAGGAGCGCGACTGCGGCGACCTCGCCCGCCGGCTCGGCGACGAGGCCGGCTTCCAGCGCCTCGCCCGCGCGAACATCGCCACCCTGTCGCGCTACCGCTTCGCCCGCATCCTCACCGCCGACCCGCACGCGCTGCACGCGCTGCGCAACGAATATCGCGACTTCGGCGGCACCTACGAGGTGATCCATCACACCGCCTTTCTCGACGAGCTGGCGGCGGCGGGACGGCTCGATTTCGGCACGCTAGGTGAGGCGCGTGTCACCTATCACGACCCCTGCTATCTCGGCCGCTACAATGGCGAGGTGGACGCCCCGCGCCGCCTGCTCGACCGGCTCGGCATTGAACGGCGGGAGATGGAGCGTTCGGGCAAGCGCTCCATGTGCTGCGGCGGCGGCGGCGGCGCGCCAGTGTCCGACATCGAGGGCGAGCGGCGCATTCCCGACATCAGGATGGCGCAGGCGAGCGCGACCGGCGCCGGCATCGTCGCGGTGGCCTGCCCGCAATGCTCCGCCATGCTGGAAGGCGTCACTGGCGCGCGCCCGGCGGTGCACGACATCGCCGAGCTGGTGCTGATGGCGGTGGAAAAGGCCGGCACCACGCCGGCCCGCCCGGCGCAGGTGCCGGCATGAGCCGCCCGCGCAAGGACCCCCGCGCCGCCCGTGCCGCCCATCTTGTCGCCGGCGGCGCCCGGCCGCGCTTCGATCTCGCCGCCCTGCCCGCCGCCACCGGCCGCCCGCGCCGCGACCCGCGCGCGGAAGAACGCCTCGCTTTGGTGCCCGGCACGCTGCGCCGCCGGCTCGACCGCGCCCAGCGCCTCGCCACCGTCCCGGCCGCCGCGCCCACCCTCGCCGCGCCTGTCGAAGCCGCCCCGCGCCACGTGGTGATCACCGAGCCGGCCTTTCTCGTCGCCCTGGTGCCGGATGCGCCGGGCGGGCGGCTCTCCGCCCATGACCGCCAGCTCTTCGGCGCCGCGCGGCTGCTGGCCGATGAAGGCGGCGGGGCGGTGCTCGCTTTTGTCGAGCAGCCGGGCGAGGAACTCGGCCCGGCGGGGGCTGACCGCGTGCTGGCCCTGCCCGTCTCCGGCTACGACCCCGAGACCAAGGCGCTGGCGCTGAACGCCGCGCTTGCCGCGCTCGACCTGCGCCATGTGCTGTTCCCGGAAAGCGCGGAGGGCGGCGACCTCGCCCGCCGGCTCGCGGCCCTGTCGGGGGAGCCGTTCTTCGCCGGTGCGGAGAGCCTCAGCCCCAAGGCCGTCACCCGCGCCGCGCGTGGCCGGCGAGTGGAACAGCGCCGCGCGCCGCCGCGCCTTCTCAGTCTGGCCCCGGACGCCGTCGCCCCGCATGCGGGCAGCCTGCACGAGGCGCTGCCGGTGGAGTTCGCCTTCCCGCAGCCCGCCGGCGGCGCCATCCTTTCCGCGCAGTTCATCCCGGCCGATCCGGCGAAGGTGTCGCTGGCGGAGGCTGATTTCGTCGTCTCCGCCGGCAATGGCGTGAGCGATCTCGAGGCCTTCCGCGCGCTGGTGACGGCGCTCGGCGCCACGCCGGGCGCCAGCCGCATGCTGTGCGATGCCGGGCTGATGCCGCGCAGTGCCCAAGTCGGCGCCTCCGGCACGGTGCTGGACGCGCGGGTCTATGTCGCCCTCGGCATCGCCGGCGCGCCGCAGCATCTGCAGGGCGTGACGAAATGCGAGCAGGTGATCGCCGTCAACACCGACCTGCACGCCGCGATGATCGAGCGCGCCGGCCTCGCCATCGTCGCGGACGCGCAGAAAGTGATGCCGGCGCTGCTGGCGCTGCTGCAGCAGGAGCGCGCCTCATGAAGATCGCGGTTCTGCTGTCCGCTGGCCGGCACAGCGTGTCCGGCCGCCCCGCCCCGGTGCCGGTGGAACTGCAGGCGCTGCGGCTGGCGGTGGATCTCGGTGCGGAGGTCACCGGCCTGCATGCCGGCCCGGAGCTCGGCCCGCTTAACGACGCGCTCGGCCATGGCCTCGCCCATCTCATCCATCTGCGCGGGGATGGCGCGGCGGACCCCGTCCCCGCCCTTGCCGCGGCTCTGGCGGCGGGTGGCTATGATCTCATCCTCGCCGGCCGCGCCGGACAGGGCGGAGAGGATTCCGGCCTGCTGCCCTACACGCTGGCGCGCGCGCTTGGCCGGCCGATCCTCGCCGATGCCGCCGCTCTGGGGCCCGGAGAGGCGCCGGGCACGCTCGCCATCGAGCAGGCGCTGGCGCGTGGCGCCCGGCGGCGTCTGGTGGTGCGGCTGCCGGCGCTCGTCACCGTCCACCCCGCCGCGCCGCCGCCGCTGCCCTTCGCCTTTGCCGGAATGCGGCGGGGACGGGTGGAGATTCGCGAGGTGGAGACGCGCGAGGGTCTGCCCGCCCCCGCGCCTGAGATCGAGGAGCGCGCCTATCGCCCCCGCCCGAAGCTGATCGCCAAGGCGGCGGCCGGGGCCAGCGCGCTGGAGCGGCTGCGCGCCGCCACCGAGGCCGCCAGCGGCGGCGGCCGGCTGCTGGTCGATCCGGCGCCCGAAGAGGCGGCGCGGGAGATTCTGGCGCATCTGCGCGTGCTCGGCCTGCGGGCCGGGCGCTGAAGCCGGCTCGCCTCAGCGGCAAGCGGCCGATTTTGCCGGGCGGCCCCGCGCCTTTTCCCATGCATTTGCCACGAAGAGCGGCTAACAACCTACCGCTTCCCGGGGGCCCGGCGACGCATGCGCGAGAGGGAACCGATCATGCCAGAAACACGTGAGACCGCCGGTACCCGCCCCGCACCTGCCGTTACGGCAGACGGCCCTACGGCGCGCTGAGCCGCCAAGGCCGGGCCGCCTGCGTCTTCCCGTGATTCCTCGCTGAGACAGACCGACTGAACATGTCCGATCCGAACGAAACTTCGCGCGCCAGGGCCTCCTTCTTCGCGCGCGCGCCGCTGACGACGGCCATCCTCGCCACCGCTGCGATCTCGTTCCTGTTCTATCTGTTCCCGCAGATCGACCTTACCGTCGCCGGGCTGTTCCATGAGCCCGGCAAGGGGTTTCCCGCCGCCCATATCCCGCTGCTGCAGGATTTCCGCACCTTCGCCTCCAATGTCTCGCTGTTTCTGCCGCTGCTGGTGCTGGTGTGCCTGGTCCTGAAGCTCTCCTTCCCCGCGAAGACGAGCCTGCTGCCGCCGCGCCTGGCGCTGTTCTTCATTCCGCTGTTCCTGCTCGGCCCGGGCCTCTTGGTGAACGGCATCCTCAAGCCCTATTGGGGCCGCCCGCGCCCGATCAACATCACCGAATTCGGCGGCACCTGGCCGTTCGGGAACCCGTGGATGATCGGCCCGCAGGGGCTGGGCAACCACTCCTTCTCCTCCGGCGAGGCCGCGTTCACCGCCTGCCTGCTGCCACTGATCCTGTTCCTGCCGCGCGAATGGCGCGGGCCGGTCGGCGTGCTGATCGGGCTGTTCGTCGCCGCGGTCGGGCTGAACCGCATCGCCTTTGGCGGGCATTTCCTGTCCGACGTGCTGATCTCGGTCGGGCTGATGCTGATCCTGGCCGCAGTGCTGCATCACCTCATCTTCGTGCGCTATCGCAACACCCTGTCCGATGCGGCGCTGGAGACGCGGCTGACCGCGCTCGGCTATCGCTGGGCCGATGACCGCGCCGCGCTTCGCGGCTGGATCGGGCGGCAGGCGGTCGCCGCGTGGCGCGGCATCCGCAGCCTGCGCCGCGCCGAGCGTTCGGTCCATCCCGGCGCCGCCGCCCGGGCCGCCGCCCGCGACGCAGCGAACGGCGCTCCGGCGCCCGGCGCCGGCACGCCGGCCGGCCCGAACCTGTCCTGAGCGGCGGGGGGCGCCTAGCGCTGCGCGCTCTGCCAGTTCGGCGCGGCATAGACCGGCGCGTTGGACGGCGCCAGCAGCGGCCGGCCGAGAATATGGTCCGCCGCCTTCTCCGCCAGCATGATGGTCGGCGCGTTCAGGTTCGCGTTGGTGATGGAGGGCATGGCGGAGGAATCCACCACACGCAGCCCCTCCACCCCGATCACCCGCATCTGCGGATCGAGCACCGCGAAGGGGTCGGAGACCGCCCCCATCCGGCAGGTGCAGGAGGGGTGATAGGCGCTCTCCACCTTTTCCTCGACAAAGGCGTCGATCGCCTCGTCGCTGACCACCCCCGCTCCCGGCTGGATTTCCCGCCCGCGATAGGGCGCGAACGCTGACTGCGCGAAGATCTCGCGGGTGAGCCGCACGGCGGCGCGGAACTCGCTGCGGTCGTCGGGATGGGAGAGGTAGTTGAACCTTATGCGCGGCGCCTCCGCCGGATCGGCCGATTTGAGCCGCACCCAGCCCCGGCTCTTCGAGCGCATCGGCCCGACATGGGCCTGGTAGCCATGCTCGCTGGCCAGCCCCTGCCCGTCATAGGTCACGGCTAAGGGGAGGAAATGATACTGGATGTCCGGCGAGGCGACGCCGGGGCGTGAGCGGATGAAGCCGCACGCCTCGAAATGGTTGGTGGCCCCGAGCCCGTCTTTCTTCAAGAGCCAGCGCGCGCCGATCAGCCCGCGCGGGATCAGCCCCATTTTCGCGTAGAGCGTGATCGGCTGGGTGCAGGCCTGCTGGAAATAGATCTCCAGATGATCCTGCAGATTCTCCCCCACCCCCGGCCGGTGCGCCACCATCTCGATGCCGAGCGGGAGCAATTCATCGGCGCTGCCGATGCCGGAGAGCTTGAGCAGCTGCGGTGAATTGATCGAGCCGCCCGACAGGATCACCTCGCGCGCCGCCCGCACCTGATAGTGCTGCCCGCCGCGCGACCAGCGCACGCCGACCGCGCGGCGCCCCTCGAACAATATGCGCTCGACCCGCGCATGGGTCTCGACCTTCAGGTTCGCCCGCTTCATCGCGGGTTTGAGATAGGCATTGGCCGCCGACCAGCGCACCCCGTCCTTGACGGTCATGTCCATGCGGCCGAAGCCTTCCTGTTGAAAGCCGTTCACGTCCTCGCTGGCGGGATAGCCGGCCTGCTGCGCCGCCTCGATGAACGCCCGGTAGAGCGGGTTTTCCAGCGTGCCGTAGCGGGTGGCGAGCGGGCCATCGCTGCCGCGATATTCATCCCCGCCCTCGCGTCGGCTTTCCGCCCTTTTGAAATAGGGCAGCACATCGGCATAGGACCAGCCCTGCGCCCCCTCCTGCTGCCAGCGGTCGAAATCCGCCGGCGCGCCGCGCATATAGACGAGGCCGTTGATCGAGGACGAGCCGCCGAGCACCTTGCCGCGCGGGCAGTGCATCCGCCGCCCGCCCAGGCCCGGCTCGGGCTCGGTCTCATACATCCAGTTGTATTTCTTCATGTTCATCGGGATGGAGAGCGCGCTCGGCATCTGGATGAACACGGAACGGTCGGAGCCGCCATATTCCAGCACGAGAACGCGGTTGCTTCCGTCCGCGCTCAGCCGGTCGGCCAGCACGCAGCCGGCCGAGCCGGCGCCGATGATGACAAAGTCATAGAGGTCGTGCGCGCCGCTCTGCATCAGTAAGGCGCCTCGACGCGGCCGAGATTGACATAGACGCTCTTCAGCTGGGTGTAGTGCTCGATCGCCGCCTTGCCGTTCTCGCGCCCGAGGCCGGACTGCTTGGCGCCGCCAAAGGGCAGTTCGATCGGCGTGATGTTGTAGGCGTTGATCCAGCAGGTGCCGGCCTGCAACTGCGCGATCACCCGGTGCCCGCGCGCCAGATCCCTGGTGAACACGCCGGCGGCGAGACCGAACTCGGTGTCGTTGGCCCGGGCGATCACCTCGTCCTCCCCGGTGAAGGACAGCACGGCCATGACCGGCCCGAAGATTTCCTCGCGCACGATGCTCATCGCCTCGGTGCAGCCATCGAACACGGTGGGGGCTATGAAGCAGCCCTTGGCCAGCGCGCCCGTCGTGACACGGTGGCCGCCCACCAGCAGCGTCGCGCCCTCGGCTTTGCCCTTGGCAATGTAGCGGAGCACCTTTTCCATGTGCTCGGGCGAGATCAGCGCGCCGACATGGGTGGCCGGGTCGAGCGGGTCGCCGACCACCATCTTCGCCATGCGCGCGGTGAGCTTTTCGAGGAAGGCGGCGCGCACGCTCTCGTGCACGAAGACGCGGGTGCCGTTGGAACAGACCTCGCCAGCGGAATAGAAATTCGCCAGCAGCGCGCCCGATACCGCGTCGTCGAGATCGGCATCCTCGAACACGATCAGCGGCGATTTTCCGCCGAGTTCCAGCGTCACATATTTCAGCGTGCCGGCGGCATCCGCCATCACACGTCTGCCGGTGCCGACCTCGCCGGTGAGCGAGACCTTGGCGATGGCGGGGTGGCGGGTGAGCAGGCGGCCGGTATCGGCAAAGCCCTGCACCACGCTGAACACGCCCTCCGGCACGCCGGCCTCGGCATAGATTTCGGCCAGCTTCAGCGCGGTGAGCGGGGTCAGTTCCGCCGGCTTGAAGATCATCGCATTACCGCAGGCGAGCGCCGGGGCGGATTTCCAGCAGGCGATCTGCAGGGGATAGTTCCACGCGCCGATGCCGGCGACGATGCCCAGCGGCTCGCGGCGGGTATAGCCGAAGGCGCTGGGGCCCAGATCCACATGCTCGCCCGAGAGGCCGGCGGCGAGCCCGGCGTAATATTCGAGGCAGTCGGCGCCCGAGAGCACGTCGACCACGCTGGTTTCCTGGATCGGCTTGCCGGTGTCGAGCGTCTCCAGATGCGCCAGCTCGTCATTGCGGGCGCGCAGCAGGTCCACCGCGCGCTTGAGCACGCGGCCGCGCTCGGCCCCGGTCATCGCGCCCCAGATCTTCTGGCCCTTGCGCGCGGCAACGACCGCCGCCTCGACCTCTGCCTCGCCGGCAATCTCGATTTCCGCCAGCACCTCGCCGGTGGCGGGGTTGGCGGTGGTGAAGGTGGCGCCGCCATGCGGGCGGTACTGCCCGCCAATATGGTTGGCGTGCAGGGGAGGACGGCTGGTCATGGTCGCGGGTCCGTTGGTGGGGGGCGCCGGCGCGGCGGCGGCAATCTGGGCATCGACGAAAAGCGAGGCGACCTGCCGGGCGCTGACCGAATCGGTCTCGCCGGCGGCGGAAAGCGAGGAGCGCAGCCACAGCCCGTCGATGATGGCGGCGATGGTGATGGCGATGCGGTGGACATCACCGGGCGCGACCAGCCCGCGCAGATCGTGGCGCAGATTGGCCAGCATGCGGGCCTGATAGATGCGCTGCACCCGGCGCAGCCGCTCGGAATGCAGCACCTGCCCCCAGAAGGCGAGCCAGACGCTTGAGGTGCGCTGGTCAAACTCCTCCGGCGCCAGATTGGCGTCGATCAGCGCCTGCACCCGGGCGCGGGGGGTCGACGCGGCGCCGAGCCGCTGCGCCGTGGCCCGGCACAACCGCAGCGAGAGGTGACGCAGCGTCGCCTCCAGCAACCCGTCCTTGTCGCCGAAATAATGCGCCACCAGCCCGGGGGAGACACCGGCCCGCCGGGCGATCTGCGCCAGGGTCGAAGCGTTGAAGCCGATTTCCGCGAGCGATTCGATGGTGGCGTCGATCAGCTGGCGACGGCGCACATCTTCCGGCGCGCGCCGGCGGGTGTCGTCCACACGCGACTCACTGGCCTGATCGTCCACCTCATCGAACCGCGCCTGAGGCTTCTGCACCTGCGCATTCGCCCGGGCCACCGGCACCTCCTGATCGACGCGAAGGGAGCTATTGAATGATCGTACAATACATGGATCAAACGTGCCGGCAATCCCCGCCCGGCCCGGCATGGAATACCGGCGACGGGCGCGTCGCAATGCTTCTGCGGCCGTGGCGCAATTTGGCAAACGCCGTGAAAAGCGGCGTAAATTCGTCGTTTCTGGGCAAAGATTGCGCGTGACAAATGGTCCGATCGCGTTTTGAATAGCTGTTCAAAAGAAGCCTCCAGAGGCCGCATCCGGGCGGAGCGGGCAGGGCCCTAAAGGGTACCGAGACACCCCGCCGTCCCCGACTTGTCGATTCCGGCCGTACCGGGCTTGGCGTTAGGCCATGCCGGTTCCATGATCCTGCCAGGATGCCAACGGGAACAACAATGATGCGCATGCTCAATTTCATGGCCGCCGCCGCCCTAGGATTGGCGCTCGGCCTCGCTCCCCAGCCCCGCGACGAGGCCCAGGCCGCCGAGCCGGCGGCCTGCAAGACGGTCCGCTTCGCCGATGTCGGCTGGACCGACATCACCGCCACCACCGCCCTCGCCTCTTCGATCCTGGAAGCCCTCGGCTACACCCCGAAGACGCAGGTTCTTTCGGTGCCGGTGACGTATAAATCCATGCAGACCAAGGATATCGATGTCTTCCTCGGCAATTGGATGCCAACCATGGAAGCCGATCTGAAGCCCTATCGCGACGACAAGAGCGTCGAGGTCATCGGCGTTAATCTGGAAGGCGCCAAGTACACGCTGGCGGTGCCGACCTACCTCTACGACGAAGGCCTCAAGTCCTTCGCCGATATCGCCAAGTTCAAGGACAAGCTCGGCGGCAAGATCTACGGCATCGAGCCGGGCAATGACGGCAACCGTCTGATCCTCGACATGATCAAGGACGACAAATACGGCCTGAAGGGCTTCGACCTCGTTGAATCCAGCGAGCAGGGCATGCTCGCCCAGGTCGAGCGGGCGTCCCGCCGCAAGGAAGCCATCGTCTTCCTCGGCTGGGAACCGCACCCGATGAACGCCAAGTACAAGATGAGCTATCTCACCGGCGGCGACGATGTGTTCGGCCCGAATTATGGCGGCGCGACCATTTATACCAATACCCGCACCGGCTATACCAGTGAATGCCCGAATGTCGGCACGCTGATCAAGAACCTGAAATTCTCGCTCGACACCGAGAATGTGGTGATGGGCTATATCCTGCTCGACGGCATGGAGCCCGCTAAGGCGGCCGACAAGTGGCTGAAGGCCAACCCGACCGTGTGGGAGCCCTGGCTCGCCGGCGTCACCACCATCGACGGCAAGCCCGCCGTCCCGGCGGTGAAGGCCGCGCTCAAGCTCTGAGCACATGATGGCTCCCCTCCGCGCGCGAGGGAGCCACGTCAGGCCGTCATCCCCGGGCCTCGCCCCGGGATGACAGCCTTCGGCCTGAGGGCGAGCAACGCGAACGACTGAGTTGGCCGGGTCAAGCCCGGCCATGACGAGGGATAGCAACGCCGGAGGTCCGCTCGGCCACGGCGAGATAAATTTGCTCATCGCCGCGGGGGGACGCAACCGATGTATGACTGGCTGACCGAGCACAAGATTCCGCTGGGACTCTGGCTCCGCGACTTCGTCGACCTGCTCACCACCCATGGTCAGGGCTTCTTTGATTTCGTCTCGCTGGTGCTGGGCGCGCTGATCGGCGGCTTCACCGAAGCGCTGCTCTGGGTGCCGCCGCTGCTCCTCATCGCGCTGTTCGGCCTCGCCGCCTGGCTGGTGCACCGCTCCATCGGGCTGGTGGTGTTCATCGTCGGCGCGCTGCTCCTCGTCACCAATCTCGGCTACTGGTCGGCGACGATGGAGACGCTCTCACTGGTCATCTGCGCCACGCTGGTCTGCGTCGTCGTCGGCGTCCCGATCGGCATCGCCGCCGCGCACCGGCCCTGGCTCTACACCGCCATCCGGCCGATCCTCGATTTGATGCAGACCATCCCGACCTTCGTCTATCTCATTCCCACGCTTGTGCTTTTCGGGCTGGGCGCGGTGCCGGGGCTGATCTCGACCGTCATCTTCTCCATTCCCGCCCCGATCCGCCTCACCCATCTCGGCATCTCCTCGGTGCCGCCGGCGCTCTATGAAGCCGGCAAGGCCTTCGGCGCCACCAAGACCCAGCTGCTGTTCAAGGTGGAGCTGCCCTATGCGCTGCCCACCATCATGGCCGGCATCACCCAGTGCATCATGCTCAGCCTGTCCATGGTGGTCATCGCCGCTCTGGTCGGCGCCGACGGCCTCGGCAAGCCGGTGGTGCGGGCGCTGAATTCGGTGAACATCGCCATGGGCTTCGAGGCTGGCCTCGCCATCGTCGTCCTCGCCATCGTGCTCGACCGCGTCTGCAAGCGGCCCGAGCGGCGCTCGCGAAAGGGTTGAGCCATGCCCGCCGTTGAATTCCGCAACATCGACATCGTCTTCGGCGCCGACCAGAAGAACGCCTTGAGGCTGATCGACGAGGGCCGCTCACGCGACGAGATCCTCGCCGCCACCGGGGCCGTGCTCGGCGCGGCGGGGGTGAGCCTGGCCATTGAGCGTGGCGAGATCTGCGTGCTCATGGGCCTCTCCGGCTCCGGCAAGTCCACCATCCTGCGCGCCATCAACCGGCTGAACGAGGTGGCCCGCGGCGAGGTGCTGGTCGAGCATAACGGCGCCGCCATCGACGTCGCCCGCTGCAGTGAGGACACGCTGCGCGACATCCGCATGCACACCGTGTCCATGGTGTTCCAGCAGTTCGGCCTGCTGCCCTGGCGCACCGTGCGCGACAATGTCGGCTTCGGGCTGGAACTGCGCGGCGGCATGAGCGCGGCCGAGCGCAACCGCATCGTCGACGAGAAGCTGGCCATGGTCGGCCTGACCAACTGGGCCGAGAAATACACCAACGAGCTCTCCGGCGGCATGCAGCAGCGCGTCGGCCTCGCCCGCGCCTTCGCCACCGATGCCGACATATTGCTGATGGACGAGCCGTTCTCCGCGCTGGATCCGCTGATCCGCGACAAACTGCAGGACGAGCTTCTCGATCTGCAGCGGCGCATTCAGAAGACCATCGTCTTCGTCAGCCACGATCTCGACGAGGCGCTGAAGCTCGGCAACAAGATCGCCATCATGGAGGGCGGACGCATCGTCCAGGCCGGCACGGCGGAGGACATATTGCTGCGCCCGGCCACCGCCTATGTCGCCGAATTCGTCAAGCACATGAACCCGCTGAACGTGCTGCGCGGCACGGCTGTGATGCGCCCGGCCGCCAGCCTCGCCCGCCAGGGCGACGAGGTGGTGCTCGACAAGGGCGGACGGGTGAAGGTGAAGGTGGACGCCGAAGGGCGGCCCATCTCGCTCGATCTCGACGGCCGCCAGGGCGTGCTCGCCTCGGCCGATGGCGAGGCCGGCCTGATCGACGACAAGCTGGCGCATGATGCCGACTGCATCGTCGCCCCGGTCGACCTCAAGCTGAAGGCGGCGATCGAGCTGAAGCGCCACACCGACCTGCCGATCCTGCTTGTCGACAGCCTCGGCCGCCTCGCCGGCCTGTGCGACGATGACGAGATCTATCGCGGATTGCTCAGAAGGCTGGACGGCTGAGGGGCAAGGCCCTCTCCCCCGACGGGAGCGGGAACATCGCGCTGCCGCGATAGCCTCAAGCATCATGCCGGATGCGCAACCGGCCGTCATCCCCGGGCGCGACCCGGGGATCCACGCCTTCACCTCATCAGGAATCGTGGATGGCCGGGACAAGCCCGGCCATGACGGCGCGAGGGGAATTAATGGGCGACGGTTCTCGGCAAGCGAACGGCCCTACGCCGCCGCCAGCCCGACCGCTTCCACCACGTCGTTGACCACGGCCTCGACCAGGTCGCGATTGTCGCCTTCGGCCATCACCCGGATCACCGGCTCGGTGCCGGAGGGGCGGATCAGCAGCCGGCCATGGCTGTTGAGCTTGAGCTCGGCGGCGGCGATCGCCTTGAGCACGCCGTCATTCTCCAGCGGCCGGCCGCTCTTGTAGCGCACATTGCGCAGGATCTGCGGCAGCGGCTCGAAGCGGTGGCACACCTCCGAAACCGGCCGCTGCCGGCGCTGCACCATGGCGAGCACCTGCAGCGCCGCCACCAGGCCATCGCCGGTGGTCGAATAATCCGACAGGATGATGTGGCCGGACTGCTCGCCGCCGACATTGAAGCCGTGGGCGCGCATGTGCTCCAGCACATAGCGGTCGCCCACCGGCGTGCGGGCGAGCGTCAGGCCGAGATCGGCCAGATGGCGCTCCAGGCCGAGATTGGACATCACGGTGGCGACGATGCCGTTGCGCGAAAGCCGCCCATCCTCGTGGAAGCTCTCGGCCACCACGGCCATCAGCTGGTCGCCATCCACCAGCCGCCCCTTCTCGTCGACAATCAGCACCCGGTCGGCGTCGCCATCCAGCGCAATGCCGATATCGGCCCGCACTTCCCGCACCTTGGCCGCCAAGGCCTCGGGCGCGGTGGAGCCGACATCGCGGTTGATGTTGAAGCCGTCCGGTTGGTCGCCAATGGTGATGACCTCGCAGCCGAGTTCCCACAGCGCTTCCGGGGCGACGCGATAGGCCGCGCCATTGGCGCAGTCGACCACCACCCTCAGGCCGTCAAAGGACTGGTTGCGCGGCAAGGTGCGCTTGGCGAACTCGATATAGCGGGCGTGCACGCTTTCGATGCGCTTGGCGCGGCCCATATCGGCGGGCTGGGCGAGCATGCTGCCCATGTCGCCGCTGATCAGCGCCTCGATCCGGGTTTCCAGCTCGTCGGACAGCTTGTAGCCGTCGGGGCCGAACAGCTTGATGCCGTTATCGTCATAGGGGTTGTGCGAGGCGGAGATCATCACCCCGAGATCGGCGCGCATGGAATGGGTGAGCATCGCCACCGCCGGGGTCGGCATCGGGCCGAGCAGCAGCACATCCATGCCGACGGCGGTAAAGCCGGCGACCAGCGCGTTCTCGATCATGTAGCCGGAAAGGCGCGTGTCCTTGCCGATGACGACACGGTGGCGGTGGTCGCCGCGCTGGAACACCAGCCCGGCGGCCATGCCGACCCGCAGCGCGAGTTCCGGCGTGATGATGCCGTTGGCCCGGCCGCGAATCCCGTCGGTGCCGAATAATGTGCGTGCCATGCCCTGCCTCATGCGAATCGACGCCGTCCCGGTGCGCCATCGGCGCGTCGGTTCTTACTCTTCTCTATCATCGAGCCTACACGCAAGGGTTTCACAAAGTGTAAGCGTTCATTGCGGCGCCGGCCCGGCCGTCAAAGACGCCGCTTGACGCCGGCGCGACCAGGATCACGCGATCTTATCTCGCGGGATACTTCGCCCGCCTGCCGCTCGGCGCGGTCGCCGACAAATAAAAAGGGAAGATCTGCTTGCGCAGACCTTCCCCTCAATTAACCCCGCGACGGGGATCACGCCTGCGGCTGCGGCTCCATGCCGGCATCCGGGCGCGGCGGGCGGTTCTTGCCGGCGCTCGGCACCACCGAACCGCGCGTATTGGCGGGCTCGATGGTGGTGTCGCGCACCGGCGCATTGCCGTCGAGCAGGCCGATGATTTCGTCACCGGACAGCGTCTCATATTCGAGCAGGCCGCGCGCCAGGATTTCCAGCCCGTCCTTGCTCTCGGTCAGGATGCGCTTGGCCTCGGCATAGCCTTCGTCCACCAGCCGACGCACCTCGCTGTCGATGGTCTGCGCCGTGGCTTCGGAAACGTTCTGCTGGCGCTGCATCGACATGCCGAGGAACACCTCGTCATTGTTCTCGCCATAGGCGACATTGCCCAGCTTGTCCGAGAAGCCCCAGCGCGTCACCATCATGCGGGCGAGGCGGGTGGCCTGCTCGATGTCGGAAGCCGCGCCTGACGTCACCTTCTCGGGGCCGAAGATCAGCTCCTCGGCGACGCGACCACCCATCATGATGGCGAGGCGCGAGGTCATCTGCTCATAGGACATGGAGAGCTTGTCGCGCTCCGGCAGCTGCATCACCATGCCGAGCGCACGCCCGCGCGGGATGATCGTGGCCTTGTGCACCGGATCGGTCGCCGGAACCTTCAGCGCGACGATGGCATGGCCGCCCTCGTGATAGGCGGTCAGCATCTTCTCGTCCTCGGTCATGACGAGCGAGCGGCGTTCCGCACCCATCATCACCTTGTCCTTGGCGTCCTCGAAGTCGCTCATCGTGACCATGCGCTTGTTGCGGCGCGCGGCCATGAGGGCGGCTTCGTTGCAGAGGTTGGCGAGATCGGCACCGGAGAAGCCGGGCGTGCCGCGGGCGATCACCTTGAGGTTCACGTCAGGCGCGACCGGGATCTTGCGGGCATGCACCTTGAGGATCTGCTCGCGGCCGACCACGTCCGGGTTCGGCACCACGACCTGACGGTCGAAGCGGCCGGGACGCAGCAGCGCCGGGTCGAGCACGTCCGGACGGTTGGTCGCGGCAATGAGGATGATTCCCTCATTGGCCTCGAAGCCATCCATCTCGACGAGGAGCTGGTTCAGCGTCTGCTCGCGCTCATCATTGCCACCGCCGAGGCCGGCGCCACGATGGCGGCCGACCGCGTCGATTTCGTCGATGAAGATGATGCAGGGCGCGTTCTTCTTCGCCTGCTCGAACATGTCGCGCACGCGGCTGGCGCCGACGCCGACGAACATCTCGACGAAGTCGGAACCGGAAATGGTGAAGAACGGCACATTCGCCTCACCCGCGATGGCACGGGCGAGCAGCGTCTTGCCGGTGCCGGGCGGGCCGACCAGCAGCACGCCGCGCGGAATGCGTCCGCCGAGCCGCTGGAACTTCTGCGGGTCACGCAGGAAGTCGACGATCTCGGTGAGGTCGCTCTTGGCCTCGTCGATGCCGGCCACGTCCTCGAAGGTCACGCGGCCATGCGCCTCGGTCAGCAGCTTGGCGCGGCTCTTGCCGAAGCCCATCGCCTTGCCGCCCGCGCCGCCCTGCATCTGCCGCGACAGGAAGATCCAGACGCCGATCAGCGCGATGAAGGGGAGCCAGGAGATCAGCAGGCTGACGAACCACGGCACATTGTCAGTCAGCGGCTTGGCGGTGATCGACACGCCCTTGCCGTACAGACGCTGGATCAGCGAGGGATCATTGGGCGAATAGGTCTGGAAGGTGCGCCCGTCGGTGAAGGTGCCGGTAATCTCCGGCCCCTGGATCACCACGTCGCGCACGCGGCCCTGATCGACCTCATTGAGCAGCTGCGAGAAGCTGACATCGTTCGTCGCCTGACGCTGCGCCGGATTCTGGAACAGCGAAAACAGCGCCAGAAGCAGAAGAACGATGATCACCCAGAGGGCGAAATTCCTGATATTGGCGTTCATCATGTCCCTTTCGGCGTCGGATTTGACCGACGCGCGGGCACCGCCGGCGCTGGCGGCCCTCCCTTGTCGCTCCGTAATTTAGGTGGCGCAGGGGTAATTGCCAAGATGCCGGGAGCAAGGCACCTGCGACCTTCCGCGCAAATCGGCGTCACCGGGCGGAACCGGAGGGTCGCCGTGCGGGCGCGGGAGCCAGTGTGACACTCCGCCGGTTCACCCGCACCACCGCCCCAGCGAGGGTGCGGGCGCCCTGCTCGTCTCGCCCCAGCCCGGCGATAAAAGCCAGCAGCGCCTCCAGCTTGCCAAGCTCCACCGCCCCCGTGCCCACCGCCGCGACCGCCCGCCCGAGCAGGCGCAGGGCGATCTCCTCGGGAAGGGCGGCAAGCCCGGCGCGGGGAAAAGCCAGCGGCTCCTCCCCGTCGCGCCATGCCGGCCAGAGAGCGGCAGCGGCGGCGTCTGTCGCCGCCTCCAGCGCCGCCTCGGCCCGGGCCATGCGGCGCGCCAGGCGCTCCACGGCGGCGGCATCAAGGCCTTCCGCCGCCAGCAAGGGCAGCAGCGCCCGCAGGCGCACCCGGGCAAAGCGCGGATTGCTGTTCGAGGGGTCCTCGGCACAGCCGACGCCGGCCGCCTGGCAGAGCGCGACCAGTTCAGCCTTCGGTCGGCCGAGCAGCGGACGCAGCAGCGTCAGCGTTCCCAGCGGGCGCTCGGCGGGAATGCCGGCCAGCCCGCCAATGCCGGAACCGCGCATCAGCCGAAAAAGCACCGTCTCAGCCTGGTCGTCGCGCGTGTGGGCGGTGGCAAGCGCGCTGGCGCCGATCGCCGCCGCATAGGCGGCCAGCGCGTCATAGCGCGCATCGCGTGCCGCCTCCTGCAGGCGGGTGCCCGGCAGCGGGGCGGCAAGGTCGAGAACGGCGTGCGGCAGGCCCAGACGCTGCGCCAGCGCGGCGACATCCCGCGCCTCGGCGCGTGATTCGGCCCTCAGGCCATGGTCCACTGTGGCAACGTGCAGCCGGGTCGTCGCGCCGCACTGGGTGCGCCAGCGATGGGCCAGCAGCAGCAGCGCGGTCGAATCGGGTCCGCCTGACACCGCGAGCAGAACATCGGCATGAGCAGTGAAGGGCGCAAAGAGCGCCGCGAGGCCGGCCGCGTCAGGGCCGTTGGCAGGGTCGGCGGGCGCGGCCTCAGCAGCCGGCGCGCTTCTGCTCACGCTCCACCCCCTGCTTCACCGTTGCCGAAGCGCGCGGGTATTTGTTGCCGACAGCGTTCAGCGTCGCGCAGGCAGCGTCTTTCTCGCCGATCGCCGCGAGCGACTGGCCGAGCCGCAGCAGGGCATCCGGCGCCTTCACCGCATTGGGGAAGTCGGTCGACACTTTGAGGAAATTCTGCGCCGCTTCCTTGTAGGATTTGCGCAGATACTGGCTCTCGCCCAGCCAGTAATAGGCGTCCGGCGTGGCGCGGTCCGTTGGGTAGAGCTTGACGAACTGCTCGAAGGTCTGGCCCGCGCCGGCATAATCCTGGCGCTGGAGCGCGCCGAAGCCGAGGTCGAACATCTCCTTCGGAGAGGCTGCCGGCTGGGCGCCCGCCGCGGCGCCCGACAGGGTGCCGAGGTCCATCGGCGCGCCGCTCGGGGCGGTGGCTCCCAGCGGGCGCGGCGCACCGGCCGCCCCTGCCTGCGCGGCGGGATCGAACACGTCGGGCCGGCCGGCAGCAGCAGCCGGCCCGGCGCCGGTGCCGCCCTGCAGCAGCCGCACCTGCTGCTCAAGCTGCTGGTTGCGGAATTGCAGCTGCTCCATCTGGCCGGTCATCTGCCGCAGCTGGTTTTCCAGCCGGTCGATTCGGGTGAGGAGGCTGTCGGTTTCTTCAACCTGCGCCGGCTGGTTGCCCGCGCGCACCTGTCCCGGCGGCTTGAAGAGATTGCCGAAGAAATTGTTGTCCGCCTGCGCCTGCGCGGCCTCGAACGGCGCGGAAGAGGCAGCGAGAGCGGCGACAAGAACGAGAGCGGCGAAGCGAAGCGGGCGGACGGTCATCATGGCCATGCACTGGAACGGGAGCAGCGGAGCGGCGGCAGGAGGCCGCGCGCTTTCCATTTGAGCATACCGGGCCGATCGCGTCCAAAGTTTGACCCAGGGTCATCCCGTTGCACGTGATGACCCCGGACAACGCTCCAGAAACACGAAACCCGGCCCGCAGGGCGAGCCGGGTCACGTGGACGCGCGGATCCGGCGATCAGGTGCCGGTGGCGTTCAGCACGGTGACGGCGCGGCGATTCTGCGACCAGCAGGAGATGTCGTTGCAGACCGCGACCGGGCGCTCCTTGCCGTAGGAAATGGTGCGCATGCGGTTGGCGGCGACGCCGCGCTGGACGAGATAATCGCGCACGCTCTGGGCGCGGCGAGCGCCGAGGGCGATGTTGTATTCGCGGGTGCCGCGCTCGTCGGCATGGCCTTCAATGGTGAAGCTGTAGCGGGCATACTGGTTCAGCCACTGCGCCTGCTTGTCGAGCGTCGCCTGCGCCTGCGGCGTCAAGCCGGTCTGGTCGCTCTCGAAGAACACGCGGTCGCCGACCGAGACGATGAACTCCTGCGGGCTGCCGGGAGGCGCCGAACCGAGAGCCGTGCCGGCCCCGTCCATCGGGTTCTTGGCGCAGGCGGCCGCGAGCATCGCGAAACCGACGATGAAGGCGACGCGCGCGCCGCCCAGATGGCGCAACATACGGATCATACCGCTGACTCCTGAATTCCCGACTGATCTGCCGACTGGCTGCTGGCGTTCATCAATGTTCCGTCGTGCTTTACGAAACCTTGCTGAACTACGCCAATTTCACGACCGTGCCGTAAACCGCCGCTTATGGTTAATCGTTCCCTGACAGAACCCGCTCAGGAGCGCAAGGGCGACCAGGCCGGGTCGGAAGCGTAGCTCGGGGTCGGCACGCGCTGCTCGTTATAGCCGGTGATGTCCACCGTATAGAGCTGCGGACCACCCCCGCCCCCCGCATCGCGGAAGAACATGATCACCCGCCCGTTCGGCGCGAAGGTCGGCCCTTCATTGTGGTAGCCCTCGGTCAGGATTCGCTCGCCCGAGCCGTCCGGCCGCATCAGCCCGATGGCGAAACGCCCCTGCGCCTGCTTGGTGAAGGCGATCACATCCCCGCGCGGCGACCAGACCGGCGTAGAATAACGCCCGTCGCCGAAGGAGATGCGGCGCTGGTTCGAGCCGTCGGGATTCATCAGGTAGATCTGCGAGCCGCCGCCGCGGTCGCTCTCGAAGCAGATCTGCGTGCCGTCAGGCGAGTAGCAGGGCGCGGTGTCGATGGCGGCGGTGTCGGTCAGCCGTGTGGTTGCCTTGGAGCGCAGGTCCATCACGAAGATGTTGGAATCCGCCCCCTGCTGCAGGCTCAGGATCACCCGCTGGCCGTCGGGGGCGAAGCGCGGCGAGAAGCTCATATTGGGGAAGTTGCCGACCACCTCGCGCTGGCCGTTCTCGATGTTGAGCAGGAAAACGCGCGGCTCGCCGTTTCCATAGCTCATATAGGTGATTTCCTGGCTGGTCGGCGAGAAGCGCGGGGTCAGCACGAGGTCGTCGCCGCGCGTGAGATAGGTCACGTTGGCGCCGTCCTGGTCCATGATGGCGAGGCGCTTGATCCGCTTTTCCTTCGGCCCGCTCTCGTCGACGAAGACAATGCGGGTGTCGAAATAGCCCTTCTCGCCGGTGAGCCGCTCATAGATCGCGTCAGCGATGATATGCGCCACCCGGCGCCAGTTCTCCGGCTGGGTGAAATATTGCTGGCCGATCAGCTGCTGGCCGGCGAACACGTCCCACAGGCGGAATTCCGCCTTCACCCGCCCGTCCGGCTGGCGGGTGATGCGGCCGGTGACGAGCGCCTGCGCGTTGATGACGCGCCAGTCCTGGAAGCGCGGCGAGGCGTCCGGATTGGCGATCTTCTCGACAAAGGCGGCGGGGTCGATCGGGGCGAACAGGCCCGAGCGGCGCAGATCGGCGGAGATGATCTGCGTAACGCCCCGGCCGGCCTCGATGTCCTGCGGGCTGCCGCCGCCGACAAATTCGGTGATGGCGATGGGCAGCGGCTGCACCGTGCCCGAGGTGATGTCGAGGCGGACGGCGGCACGCGCCAGATCCGGCGCCAGTACGGCCCCGCCAAGCCCGGCCCCGCCAAGCGCCGCCATGCCGACGAGGACCGACCGGCGACCGACAAGGCCGTTGGCTTCAAGGGGAAAACGCCGCGACATTCTGGGTACCTCGAAAAAAACGGGCATCAATGAAGCATGGCCGGGTTGAACCCCAGCTCCAGTTCCTTCCACGTGTCGTAACGATCGGCACGCAGCATGGGGAACGGATTAGGCTGATTGGCGATCTCGTACAGCGCCCGCTGGGCCGTCTCGCGCACGATCGGCCCATAGGGGTTGCTTCCGCCCTGCACCTCGACCAGCTGCGGCGCCCCGACCATCCTGCGGTCCGGGCTCAGCACGATCTTGAACACCACCGTGACCTGCGCGGCATCGACCGCGCCGGCCGGCAGCTTCCAGAAGCGGGCGATATAGGCGCGCAGCGCGTCGATCTCGGTCTGCGACAGCGTAGTGGCCGTGCCGGCGGAGGCGCCGAGCGAGGCGGAGTTGTTGATCGTCTCGCCCAGTGCCGCCATGCGCCGGGGGTCCTGCTTGTTCAGCAGGGCGGCGATCTGGTTCGGGTTGAAGTCGCGCTCGGGCGCCGGCTCCTGCACCACCTTGGGCGGAATGTTCTTCGGCTTCTGCGGCGGCTTGGGCGGCGGCGGGGTCGCCTGCGCCTGCTCCTGCGGCTTGGGCTGGTCCTTCGGCGGCTCGGGCGGCTTGGCGGCGAGCGCCTCCGCGTCCGGCGGCGGCGGCGGGGCGGGCTGGGCCTCGGCCCGGGCCGCCGGCGGCTTGGGCTCGGCCGGCTTGGCCTCGGGGGGCGGCGGGGGCGGCGGCGGCGGGGTGGAAGGCTCGTTCGCGGCCTTCACCTCGGGCTTTTCGGAGACCTTCGATTCGAGATTCTCCGCCTGTTTGGGCGTGTCGGCCTTCTTCTCGACGACGGGCTTGGGCGCTTCCTTCGGCGCATCCTTCTTGCCGGCCATCATCTTCGACATTTCGGCATCGGAGATGATGTCGATCGGCATGGATTCGGCCGGCGTCGCCTCATAGGGCGAGGGAGACGCGAAGGAGACCGCCATGAAGCCGATAATGCCGACGTGAAGCGCCGCCGAGGAAAGGAAGCCCGCCTTCATGCGTCAGCCTCCCTGCTCGACTTCGGAGACCAGCGCCACGCGCTTGAACCCGGCGCCGGACAGGCGGCCCATCACACGCATCACCGAGCCATAGTCGAGGCTCTTGTCGGCACGCACGAAGATGCGCTCCTCATAGCCCGCCTTGCCGATCGCCTGCAGCTTCGGCACCAGCTCGTCGACGGGGATTTCAGTGTCCTGCAGGAAAATCTTGCCGTCCTTGGTGATGTTGACGATCAGCGGCGCGCTTTCCTGCGGCACCGCCTTGGCCTCGGTCTGCGGCAGGTCGAGCGGCACGCCCGTGGTGAGCATGGGCGCGGCGACCATGAAGATGATCAGCAGCACCAGCATCACGTCGACCATCGGCGTGACGTTGATCTCGGACATGACGGCGCCGCCCGCGCGACGGCGCGAACGCCGCGAGTGCCAGCCGCCTCCTGCTCCTCCGGACATGCCCATGGATCAGCCCCGTTCGTCGATCTGGCGCGACAGGATGGCGGAGAATTCGTCGGCGAATCCCTCCAGCCGCGCCGCCTGCCGGTTCACCTGCGAGACGAACTTGTTATAGAAAATCGTCGCGGGAATGGCGGCGATAAGGCCAATTGCCGTCGCGAAAAGCGCTTCCGCGATGCCCGGCGCCACCACGGCGAGGCTGGTGTTCTTCGAGGCGGCGATGGACTGGAAGCTGGTCATGATGCCCCACACCGTGCCGAACAGGCCGATGAACGGGCCGGCCGAACCCACCGTCGCCAGCACCAGCAGCCGGTTCTCCAGCCGCTCCACCTCGCGGGCGATGGTGACGTTCATCACCTTGTCGAGCCGCTGCGTCAGGCCGGAAAGCGAGCGCGCGCCGCCTTCATAGGAGCGCTTCCACTCGCGCATGGCCGCCACGAAGATCGCCGCCATGGCGTGGTTCTGCCGCGAGGACAGCGAGCGGTACAGCTCCTCCAGGCTCTGGCCGGACCAGAAGGTGGTCTCGAAGCGGTCCATCTGCCGCTTCATCCGCCCGTACAGGATGGTCTTGTCGATGATGATCGCCCACACCCAGACCGAGGCGAGCACGAGGCCCGCCATCACGAACTTCACGATCAGGTGTGCCTGAAGGAAAAGGCCGATCAGCGAGAGGTCGGCGCTGCCCATGCCGGCACCCGCCGGGGCCGCCACCATGCCGTCGGGGGCGGCAACGGCCTGCCCGTCGACCTGCGCTGTCGGCGCGGCGGTCACGGGCGCGGGCGCGTTCTGGGCGATGGCCATGGACGCCGGCGCCGCCAGAACCAGCATCACCGCGAATAGAAGCTTCTTCAGCGTCATCAAGCCAATCCTGCCAGCTCGTTAAAGGTCGCACTGCCGCCCTGCATCGGCTGCGAAGCAGCGAATGCCCTGCATGGCTGCTGTGGGAACGCGTCCGCCATCAACCGACCGAGTCTGTCCAAACTTGGGCGATCGAGGCCGGGCCGCACCCGCAGCCGCCCGGTACAACACCCTATTAGGGTTAATACCGGGTTAGCGTTGCCGCATCGCAACAGCTTTACGGGTGTTTTGTTACCGGGCTCGCAATCAGGGCTGCGGGGCCTGCTCCAGCGCCAGCTTCATCGCCGCCCGCAGCGCGTCCGGAATGCGCCGCGCGCGCCCCTGCGCGACGAAGGCGACCTTCACCTTGGCCTCGACGATGAGGTCCGCGCCGCGCTTCACCTTCTGGGCAAGCGTGATCGAGGCGCCGGCGACTTCCACCGGGCTGGTGTGCACTTCCAGCACGTCATCGATGCGGGCGGGGCGGACGAATTGCAGCTCCATCGAGCGCACCACGAAGGCGAAGCCCGGCGCCTCGGCCAGCGCCTCGCCGAACAATTCGCCCTGCACCACGCCGATGAGGCGCAGATGGTCGGAGCGGCCGCGCTCCATGAACTTCAGGTAGTTGGCGTGGTAGACGATGCCGGAAAAGTCCGTGTCCTCGTAATAGACCCGGACGGGCAGCACATGCCCGCCCGGCACCAGCCTTCCCGCCAGATGCAGGAAGGGGTCGGCCTTGAGGACGTCAGGGGAAAAAGGATCGGGGCGCTCGTTCATGCTGCCCTCATAAACGAGAAGGCCCGGCAAAAAAAGAACCGCGCCCCTCGGGTGAGGGGCGCGGCCGCATTAGGATCGCCGTGGGTCAGTTCTGGACATCATCCATCGGCGCGGAAGGCGCGGCCGGACGGTTGCGGCGGTCGGCCATGAACTGGTCGAACTCCGCCTTGTCCTTGGCCTGGCGCAGGCGGTCGAGGAAGGAGCGGAAATCCTTCTGCTCGTCTTCCAGCCGGCGCAGCGTCTCCTGACGGTATTCGTCAAAGGCGCGGTTGCCGCTGGAGGGGAAACCGCCGCCGAACCGGCTGCCGAAATTGCGCACGGCTTCCGCGCCCTCTTCCTGCCAGCGGCCGAAGCCGCGCTTGCCACCACAAAACATCCGTCCACTCCCTATCGTGAAGGCCAGGACCGCAAGACCCAGAGGCCACCAGGCCATGAAGCCCAGTACCGTGAGCGCGATCCAGGCCGGCTTGCCGTAACTGTCGAGCTTCTGTGCGAGCTCCATGGGCGTACCGCTCCTGGGTAGAACCCTCGCGGGCCCGATGCCCGCTTGGGTTAATGTTAATCACATTCACATAGATAGAAATCGACTCCCATCTTGTCAATGGGGGCGACCTGCGGGATTGAAGGGAAAAGGACACATCCAATGACTGCACCGATTCCCGCCTGGACCGACGTCGCCTGGATTTTCGAGCCGGATGGCGCCTTGCGCGATCTCTATGTGCTCGATGCCGGCCCCGAAGGCTGGCAGGCCGTGCTGGACGGCCTGCGCGCCCTCGACCCGCCATCCGTCTTTGAGATCGACGGCGAGCTCGCCGCCCTGCCCGCGCGTGTCGAGGATGTGTTCGCCATCTGGGGAAACGCAAGCCCCAGCCTGCGGTGGAATGCCGGCGAGGTGCAGGTCAACCTGCACTTCTTCCGCAGCGACGATATCGAGTTCGACATCGATCCCGCCGATGTCTGCGAGCCGGAAGACTGGCAGGCGCTTGGCCGGTTCATGCTCTGGCTGGCGGAGAAAGCCGGGCGCCCGGTGATCCTGACGCCGGAAAACAAGCCGGACGATATCCTTCTGTTCTGCCGCACCGCGCAGGACGGGATCGAGGTCAACAGCGTGGCTGAGGGCTGACCACCACCGGCGCTAAAGGGCGATTTACCGATCCGCTGGCGATGCAAGCTGATCGGCGCGCGCTCTACCCCCCCGCAGCCAGCCCCTTGAGATAGACCAGGAAGGCGGCCTCCAGCAGGTCGTCGGGCGCCATTGGCAGCTTGCGGCGGGCGCCGTCGGCGCGGCCGAACAGCGAGGCGACGCCATGCGCCAGCGCCCAGGTGTGCAGCGCCACCATCAGCGCCGGCGGGCGCACGGTGGGCGGCATGGAGGCGACCAGCGTGTCCGCCGCCTCGCGCAGCACGCCGAAGGCGCGCTGGCCGGCCTGGTCGAGCGCCGGGAAGGCCTCGCTGCGCAGGCCGGATTCGAACATAGCGACATAGTCCGCCGGGTGCTCGCGGGCGAAGGCGAGATAGGCCCGTCCCAGCCGTTCAAAGGCCTCGGACGGGGTCGGCCGCCCCTCGTTCCAGCCCGCCTCCAGCGCCTTGGTGAAGCGCTCGAAACCATCCGCCGCCACCGCCGCCAGCAATTCGTCACGGTCGCGAAAATGCCGGTAGGGCGCCGCGGGGGAAACGCCGGCGCGGCGCGCCGCCTCGGCGAAGGTGGCGCCGGCGGTGCCCTTCTCCGCGATCAGCTCAAGCGCCGCCTTCATCAGGGCTTCCCGCAGGTTGCCGTGATGATAGCCGCGCGATTCTCCGCCGTTCCGGGACCAGCTCATGTGAAGGGGACTTACATCACGCGGAAGATCACGTCGATGGCCGGACGCGCACGGGGTTAATCCGCGCCCTCGTCGAACAGCGGCATCTGGTTGACGCTCGACGGCGCGGTGAGGCCGAGATGCTTGAAGGCGTGCGCGGTCAGCACCCGCCCGCGCGGCGTGCGCTGGAGAAAGCCCTGCTGCACCAGATAGGGCTCGATGATCTCCTCGATGGCGTCGCGCGGCTCGGAGAGCGCGGCGGCGATGGTTTCCACCCCCACCGGCCCGCCGCCATAATTCATCGCCACCACGGTGAGGTAGCGCCGGTCCATCTGGTCGAGGCCGAGCCCATCCACCTCAAGCGCCAGCAGCGCATGGTCGGCGGCGGCGCGGTCGATGATCTCCTTGCCCGCCACCAGGGTGAAGTCGCGCACCCGGCGCAGCAGCCGCCCGGCGATGCGCGGCGTGCCCCGCGCCCGGCGGGCGATCTCGCGCGCGCCGTCCCGGGCGATCGGGATGCCCATCACCCGCGCACCGCGCGTCACCACCAGTTCCAGCTCTTCCACCGTGTAGAAATTCAGCCGGATCGGAATGCCGAAGCGGTCGCGCAGCGGCGTGGTCAGCAGGCCCGAGCGCGTGGTGGCGCCCACCAGGGTGAACTTGGAGAGCTGAATCTTCACCGAGCGGGCCGCCGGCCCCTCGCCGATGATGAGGTCGAGCTCATAGTCCTCCATCGCGGGGTAGAGGATTTCTTCCACCGCCGGATTGAGACGGTGAATCTCGTCGATGAACAGCACGTCGCGTTCTTCGAGATTGGTCAGCAGCGCCGCGAGGTCGCCGGCTTTCGCGATGACCGGGCCGGAGGTGGAGCGGAAGCCCACCCCCAGCTCGCGCGCCACGATCTGCGCCAGCGTGGTCTTGCCCAGCCCCGGCGGGCCGACGAACAGCACATGGTCCAGCGCCTCGCCGCGCGTTTTCGCGGCCTTGATGAAGATGTCGAGATTGGCCCGCGCCTGCTCCTGCCCGACGAACTCGGCCAGATTCTGCGGCCGCAGCGAGGCCTCGGCGAGATCTTCCTCGCGCTTGTCCGGGGCGATGAGGCGCTTTTCGCTCACTTCGCCAGTTCCTTCAGGCCGAGGCGGATCAGCCGGGCGGTGTCGGCGCCCTCGCCCGCCTCACGCACCGCGCCGGCAATGGCGGCGCTGGCCTGGATCGGCGCATAGCCCAGATTGACCAGCGCCGAGACCGCGTCCGCCACCGGGCCGGGTGCCTGCCGGTCCTCGATCTGCGCGACAAGGCCGGCGACACCGGGGTCGACGCTGGCAAAGCCCGGCGCCTTGTCCTTCAGCTCGGCGACGATGCGGGCGGCGACCTTCGGCCCGACGCCATTGGCCCGCGCCACCATCACCTTGTCGCCGAGCGCCACCGCATTGGCGAGTTCGGACGGCGAGAGGGTCGAGAGCACGTTCAGCGCCACCTTGGAGCCGACGCCCTGCACATTCTGCAGCAGCAGGAACCAGCTTTTCTCCGCCTGCGAGACGAAGCCGTAGAGGCGGATCATGTCCTCGCGCACGAAGGTCTCGATGAACAGCGTCGCCGCCTCGCCCACGCGCGGCAGCGCCTGCAGCGTGCGGGCCGAGCAGTGCACGAGATAGCCCACCCCCTGCACGTCGAGGATCACATGGTCGTCGCCATAGCTATCGACCAGGCCCTTCAGCTTGCCGATCATCGTGCTGCAACCCTTGCGGTGAGCTTTGTCGAAACCTTCGCCGCCATCTGCGCCTTCATCGCCGCCATGCCCCGATGCTGCGCATGGGTGACGGCCACCGCAAGCGCGTCGGCGGCATCGTCGGTGGTGAAATCGGCCTGCGGCAGCAGGATTTTCATCATCATCCGGATCTGCGCCTTCTCGGCGCGGCCGGCGCCGACCACGGTCTTCTTCACCAGCAGCGCCGCATATTCGGAAACCGGCACACCCGCGAGCGCCGGGGTCAGCATCACCACGCCGCGCGCCTGGCCGAGCTTGAGCGTCGAGGCCGGGTTGACGTTGACGAAGGTCTCCTCCACCGCCGCCTCGTCGGGGGTGTAGGTGCGCAACACCTTGGCGAGATCATTGTGCAGGCAGGCGAGCCGTTCCGCCAGCCCGCCCTCCTCCGGCGGCATCACCGTGCCGCAGGCGATGAAGGCGAGGCGGGTGCCGACAGCCTCGATGACCCCCCAGCCGGTGCGGCGGAGGCCGGGATCGAGGCCGAGGATGCGAATCGGAGACGTCGCCATCCCCTAGGGGGTACCCGAACAAAGGACGAACGGAAAGGGGCGATGCGCCGCCGCGCGCCCCGGCACGACCGGGACGCCGATCATGGTTGACGGAACGTTAACGCCGCCCGCTGAACGCCCCGCTGGCCAGCACCACGCCGACCCCCGTCGCCGCCACGCCGATGATCGCCGCCATGTCGGGATGCTCGCCCAGCGCCGGCACGGCGATCAGCGCCGCCACCGCCGGCACCAGCCCGGTGAAGGCGGCGGCGCGTGAGGAGCCGAGCCGCTCGATGGCGATGCCGAAGGCCACCAGCGCCACGACACCCGACAGCAGGCCCTGGATCAGCAGCTGGAACAGCACTTCCCGGCCATAGCCGCTGGCCACCGCCTCCACCACGCCAGGCACACCATAGGGCGTCAGCACCACCGTGGACCACAGACCCACCAGCCCGACCGTCTCGGTCGCCTTGAGACCGGTGCGGCGGAAGGCGAGCGTGTAGCAGGCCCACATCCCCGCCCCGATGAGCAGCAGCGCATGGCCGCGCCAGGCTCCGTCTTCCGGGTAGAGCAGCCCGCGCCCGCCGAGCGTGACCACGCCGAGCGCGATGGCGGCAAAGCCGATCGCCCGGCCGATCCCCAGCCGCTCGCGGAACACCAGCACCGAGATCACGGCGACGATCAGCGGCATGGTGCCGGGCAGCAGCGGGCCGACATCGGCCGCCGGCACGAAGCGCATCGCGGTTGCCACATCGAGGAAGAAGAAGGCACCGGCGCCGAGAAAGCACAGCAGGAAGGGCAGGAAGCCGCGCTTCGGCCACAGGCCGATGCGCCACCAGGCCGGCGCCAGCACCACCGCCGGCACGACAAAGCGCAGCCAGCCCACCGTCGCCGGCGACAAATGCCCGTGCACGGCGTGCCGGGTGGAGACGATCCAGGCGCCCCAGATGGCGATGGCGAGAAGGGCGCAGCCGGCACCTGTGAGGCGATCGGAAAGCGAGGGCGTGGCGGTGCCGCCAAAAGCGGCCGCCGAAACGGACTTGTTCATGATCGATATCCCGCCGCAACGCGGCGCCGGAAAATAGGGCGCCCGGCACGATGTCGGGCGGCATGTTGCGCCGAATGTGGCGTGCGCGACCGGTTCGCGCAAATGCGTTTTGCGAATGGCCACGTTCGCGAAAGCTGATGGATGTGTCACATCCATCACCAACCGTGTTGACGGCACACAGCGGCGAGACTAGGTCTGCCGGCCCACACTTCGGCGCTGAGCGCTCCTTCGGTTCCCCATGGCCCTCGATCCCGCCCTTGTCTGGGCCTTCCTCACCGCGCTGATCGCCGGCGTCACGCGCGGCTTCTCGGGGTTTGGCGGCGCGCTCATCTTCGTGCCACTGGTGAGTGCGGCCTATGGCCCGCGCGTCGCCGCCCCTTCCCTGCTGGTCATCGACACGCTGCTGACCCTGCCCTTCCTCGTGCCGGCGCTTCGCGCCTGCATCTGGCGGCAGGTGGCCCCGCTGGCGGCCGGCGCGGTGGTGGCGGTGCCGGCCGGGGTGTGGGTGCTTGCCCACATGGACCCCATGGTGCTGCGCTGGGCGCTGGCGCTGCTCGGCCTCGGGCTTCTCGCGCTGCTGGTGTCCGGCTGGCGCCATAGCGGCCGGCACTCTTTGCCGACGACGCTGGCGGTCGGCGCCGTTGCCGGCTTCTGCGGCGGCGCGGCGCAGATGTCGGGCCCCGCCGTGGTCGCCTATTGGCTCGGCAGCGGCCAGTCCTCCGTGCTGGTGCGGGCGAACCTGTTCGGCTTCTTCGCGCTGGTCACGCTGGCGAGCGGCACCGCCTATGCGGTCAGTGGCATGTTCACCGCCGAGGTGGGGCGGCTCACCCTTCTGCTCGGCCCGGCCTATGCGATCGGGCTTTATGCCGGTGCCCGCGCCTTTCGCGGCGCCTCGGACCGGCATTACCGCATCGCCGCCTATTGGGTGATCGCCGCCGCCGCCCTTCTCAGCCTGCCGCTGTTCGACGCGCTGATCGGGCGGTGAGGCCGTCCCCTCGCCATGGCGTCATCCCGCCCGGGATGACGCGCCTTCCACAATGAGCGCTCAGTCGCTCATCTTCGCCATGAAGGCGTCGGACAGCTCGAAATTGGCATAGACGTTCTGCACGTCGTCATTGTCGTTGAGGTTGTCGACCAGGCGGATCAGCTTTTCCGCCACCTCGTCATCCACCGCCACCGTGTTCTGCGGGCGCCAGACCAGGCCGGACTTGCGCGGCTCGCCGAACTTGGCTTCCAAGGCGCGAGCCACCTCGTGCAGGTTCTCCACCGAGCAGACGATCTCGTGGCCGTGCTCGTCCGAGGTCACATCGTCGGCGCCCGCCTCGATGGCGGCTTCCAGCATGTCGTCGGCCGAGGCCTTGGCGGCGTCGAACTCGACGGTGCCAATGCGGTCGAACATGAAGGAGACGGCGCCGGTCTCGGCCAGCGCGCCGCCGGACTTGGTGAAGAAGGAGCGCACTTCCGAGGCGGTGCGGTTGCGGTTGTCGGTCAGCGCCTCGACGATGACGGCGACGCCGCCCGGGCCATAGCCCTCATAGCGGATCTCGTCATAATTCTCCGCGTCGCCGCCCAGCGCCTTCTTGATGGCGCGGTCGATATTGTCCTTGGGCATGTTTTCCGCACGGGCGGCCAGCACGGCGGCGCGCAGGCGCGGGTTCAGCGCCGGGTCGGGCATGCCGAGCTTTGCGGCGACCGTGACTTCACGCGCCAGCTTGGAGAACAGCTTGGAACGCACCGCGTCCTGCTTGCCCTTGCGGTGCATGATGTTCTTGAATTGCGAATGACCCGCCATGGCCGCCTCCACGTCACACCGGGCGGGCCTGCGGCCAACCCTGTCCGAATACCTGAAACAAAAGGGTGCGCGGCTTATAGGCGAGAGGGCGGGCGCGCGTAAAGCGCCGCTCTACCAGAAGTCCGGCACCGCGCCGCTCAGGCCACCGCCGATCCGCACCGGCGCCACCGCGACGGCGCGCCCGGCGCCGTCGGTTTCCACCGCAAGGCCGGATAGCGTGCCCGGCCCGGCGACGGGCTCGAAGCGGCTTGAGCCGATCTTGCGGGTGAAGCGGCGCAGCGGCTCTTCCTTGTCCATGCCGATCACCCCGTCATAGCAGCCGCACATGCCGACATCGGTCATAAAGGCGGTGCCGCCGGGCAGGATACGGTGATCGGCGGTGGGCACATGGGTGTGGGTGCCGATGACGAGGCTCGCCCGCCCGTCGCACCAATGGCCGAAGGCCTGCTTCTCGCTGGTGGTCTCGGCGTGGAAATCGACGATGGTCGCGTCGGCCACCAGCCCGAGCGGGGCGGCGTCGAGTTCGCGGTCGATGCTGGCGAAGGGGTCGTCGAGCGGGTCCATGAACACCCGGCCCATCATGTTGACGACAAGCACCTGCGCCCCGTTCGCCGCCTCGACCAGCGCCGCGCCGCGTCCCGGCGTGCCGGGCGGAAAATTGGCCGGGCGGATCAACCGCGGCGCCCGCTCGATGAACACCAGCGCCTCGCGCTGGTCGAAGGCGTGGTTGCCGAGCGTCACCGCGTCGGCACCCACCTCCAGGAATTCCTCATAGATCGCCTCGGTGATGCCGAAGCCGCCGGCGGCGTTCTCGCCGTTCACCACGACGAAATCGAGCGCCCAGTCGCGGCGCAGGCGCGGCAGGTGCTCCAGCACGACCGTGCGGCCGGCGCGGCCGACCACGTCACCGAGAAAGAGAAGGCGCATGCGTCAATCCTCGGCCGGGCGAACGATGCCGGCATCCGTGGCGATGGCGTCGAGCCGCTCATCGTGCGGCTCGGCCGGCACGGCGGCAAGCTGCTGCACCGCGAAGGCATAGCCCAGCGCCTCGATGCGCTTGGCGCGCCGCAGCAGGCAGAGCGTGCGGTCATAGAAGCCGGCGCCATAGCCGAGCCGGTTGCCGCGCGCGTCAAAACCGGCGAGCGGCACCACCAGCACGTCGGGCGAGACCGCCGGCGCGCGCTCCGGCGGGGCGGGAATGGAAAAGCGGCCGGGGCCGGCAGACGGCGCCAGTTCCTCGCCCGCCTCCCATAGCCGGAACAGCAGCGGCTTGCCGGCCTCCAGCACGATCGGCAGGCAGACGCAGGCCCCCGCCTCCCGCAGCCGCCGCACCAGCGGGTCGGTGGCGATCTCGCCGCCAATGGGGGAGAAGACGGAGACGACCTCGCCACTCACCTCGCCGAGCCATTGCATGGCATTGGCGGCCGCAACTTCGGCCGCCTCGGCGCGCGCGGCGGGGTCGAGCGCCGCCCTCCGGGCGAGCGCCACGGCGCGAAGGCTGGCCTTGTCAAGTTGGGCGTCGGTCAAGTGGGGCATGATACGATGAGTGCGGAGCCGCGATGGCCGTTGGAGGCTCGATCCCGGGAACCTACAACGTAGGTGGGCACCGTGTGTCCAAGCCCAGGAGCTTGGTCAGGGACAGTTCCCTTTGAGATCGATAAGGCCCCGGAAATATGTGCTCCTGACGAACCCCGCAGCCCCGCACGACAAATCTAGGATGCCGCAGGCCAAATTGCCAGAGGGGGAAGGCCCGGGGTGAACAGCTTTCGGTGAACGGGGCGGGCGTGAGGCGTTTCTGGCAGAAGAGTCTCGGCTGGATCCCGGCTCAGCGCTCCGGCTGCGCCGTCGCTTGGCCGGGACACGAAGCGCTGGGTCCCGGACCAGCGGCGCAAGACGCCGCGCCGATCCGGGACCCAGCGAAGAGTCTTCGGCATGCCCCTCGCCCGGGCATCCGCCGCAGCGATCTGTCAGGCCTCAGCCCACCGTCAGCATGATCTTGCCGATATGGGCGCTGGTCTCCATGCGGGCATGGGCCTCGCTGGCCTTCTCCAGCGGGAAGCTCTGGTCGAGCACCGGCTTCACCGTGCCGGCCGCGATAAGCGGCCACACCTTCTCGACCAGCGACGCGGCGATCGCCGCCTTCTCTGCCTTCGGCCGCGAGCGCAGGGTCGAGCCCATATGCGACAGGCGCTTGAGCATCAGCCGCATGAAGTCGATCTGCACCTTGGAGCCTTCCATGAAGGCGATCTGCACCAGCCGGGCCTGCGGCGCGGCGGCCTCGTAATTGCGGGCGATATAGGAGCCCCCGACCATGTCGAGAATGACATTCACGCCCTTGCCGCCGGTCTTTTCCTTCAGCACGGCGACGAAGTCCTCGGTCTTGTAGTCGATGGCGACATCGGCGCCGAGCTGGCGGCAGACCTCGCACTTCTCGGCGCTGCCGGCGGTGGTGAACACCGTGGCGCCAAACGCCTTGGCGAGCTGGATGGCCGTGGTGCCGATGCCGGAGGTGCCGCCATGCACGAGAAAGCGCTCGCCCGCCTTCAGCCCGGCCAGGTCGAACACATTGGTCCAGACGGTGAAGAAGGTTTCCGGCAGCGCCGCCGCCTCGACCATGGAAAGGCCGGCCGGCACCGGCAGGGCGGAGCCCTCGTCGGCGAGGCAGTACTGCGCATAGCCGCCGCCGGAAACCAGCGCGCACACCTTGTCGCCCAGCTGCCAGCGCGTCACGCCCGCGCCGAGAGCGACCACTTCGCCTGAAATTTCGAGGCCCGGAATGTCAGGCGCGCCGGGCGGCGGCGGGTAGAGCCCCTTGCGCTGCATCACATCAGGCCGGTTGACGCCGGCGGCCGCGACCTTGACGAGGATCTCGCCCGCGCCGGGCGCCGGCACCGGGCGCTGCTCGGGAACCAGGGCTTCCGGGCCGCCCGGGGTGGGCAGGCCGATGGCGGTCATGGTGGCGGGCAGCTCGGTCACGGCGTGATCCTCATCCTGTCGAATGTGATGACCGTCCTAGGTCAAGCCGCCAGCGCTGGCAACCGCCGGCAGGGGCGGCTAAACTCGCGAAAACAGCGATCCGCCGGCCGGGCGCTGATCGTGCCGGCGATCAACAGGAGCGATGCCATGGCGATCGACGACGACCTTTTTCCTGCGGTAGCGCCGGCCCTGAAGCCGGCGGGGCACCTGGTCGGCAGCGACATATCCGCCCTCTCGGAGGCCGAGATCGAGGAGCGCATCGCCCAGCTTTCCGCCGAGATCGAGCGGCTGAAGCGCACGCTGGAGGCCAAGCGCGCCTCGCGTTCCGCCGCCGAGACTTTCTTCAAGCGCTGAGGCCGGGGCGCCTTAACCCCCGGTTAAGCTTTCCAACCTATTACTGGCGGCGGTCTTTTTTGACCGCGAGTGGCCTCTGTCCACTCTGTTTGACGCATCCCTGTCTACCACTTCACGAGCCGCCCTCTGGGCGGCTCTTTTTTCATCCCCGCTATCCCCGAGCCGAATCGCTCCCCCGCCGAATCCGTCGCCGCCGACTGGACAGCGCCGCGCCGCTGCGCGACAGACTGCGGTGTCGGGCGCCGCCATGCGCCAGTGAGGGTTCGGCACGATGGGCAGCTTCCGCGAAGGTTCGGACAGAGACGGCACGCCGGACGAAGGCCCGCGCGAGACCCGTGAAGCTCCCTCGGCCGAGATGATCCGCTTCGCCGAGCGTCGGCTGGCCTCGCCCGCCTTCTTCGCGCTGTTTCAGGACGGCATGGCGCTGGTCGAGGAGACCGCCGCCTATCTCGACGGCGAGGGGCGCGCCGCCAGTGCGGCCCTCTCCCCGGGGCGTCTGGCCGCCTATGTGCAGCAGAGCATGCGGCTTTCCACCCGGCTGATGCAGCTCGCCTCCTGGCTGCTGCTGCGCCGCGCCGTCGCCGAGCGCGAGATGGCCGAGGCGACCGCCCGCCGCGAGGCCGGCAAGATCGACATCAGGGGGCCGCTGCGCGACATCGACCAGGAAGCGCTGGTGCCGGAAGCCCTGGTCGCGCTCATCCAGCGCAGCTTCGACCTGCAGCGACGCATCGCGCAGCTCGAATCGGTGCTGTCAGCGCCTTCGGCGGTGGAGAATGCCGGCCTGCGACCGAATGTCGTCGCCGGGCAGATCGGCCGCCTGCGCCGCGCCTTCGAGAACCGTTGACCGCCCCCGAGCTTCAGCTTGCGCCCGACGCCAGGCAAACGAAAACCCTCGCGCCAGGCCAGGCCTTGCGCGAGGGCGGATGCCGTTGGTTCGACAAACGCAGCGGTGGCGCGCCCCGAGGGGCGCTCCTTCCCGGCCGATCAGGCCTTGAGGAAGCCCGCGAACTTCTTCTGGAACTTGGACACGCGGCCGGCGCGGTCAAGCAGCTGGCCGGAGCCACCGGTCCAGGCCGGGTGCGAGGTCGAATCGATATCGAGCTGGAGGACGTCGCCCTCCTTGCCCCAAGTCGTCCGGGTCGTGTACTCGGTGCCGTCCGTCATCACCACCTTGATGAAGTGGTAGTCGGGATGGATGTCGCTCTTCATGGGTAGCATCCTCAGCCGCCGCAGGCCGGCCCCTCGCGGGAGCCATGCGGCGATCTACAAAACGATCCTGCCGGAAATCCGAGCGGCTCTATAACCGAGACATGCCCGTGACACAAGCCGCCTCCCCGCCTTCCCCGTCCGCTTCCACCGTCGCTTCCACGACAGCCGTGCCGGACAAGGCCGCCACGCGCCGCCCGCGCCTCAAACCGCTGATGGCGCTCTGGCCGCATTTGCTGCGCTATCGCGGCCGCGCCCTGGCGGCGCTGGCGGCGCTGCTGGTGGCGGCCATCGCCACGCTGGTGGTGCCGATCGCGGTGCGGCGGATGATCGATTTCGGTTTCGATGAAAGCCATGCCGGCTTCATCGACCGCTATTTCGCGGTCATGATCTGCGTCGTGGCGGTTCTGTCGATGGCCTCGGCCGCGCGCTATTACCTCGTCATGACGCTGGGCGAGCGCATCGTCGCCGATCTGCGCACCCAGCTGTTTTCCCATGTCCTCACCCTCGACGGCGCCTTTTATGACGGCGCCAAGTCGGGCGAGCTGATCTCGCGCCTCACCGCCGACACCACCCAGATCAAGTCCGCCGTCGGCGCCTCCGCCTCCATCGCCCTGCGCAACATCGTGCTGTTCTTCGGCGCCACGGTGATGATGGTCATCACCAGCCCCTGGCTCGCCGCCACGCTGCTCATCGCCATTCCGGTCATCGTCGCGCTGCTCATCGGCGCCGGGCGCGGGGTGCGCAAGCGCTCGCGCAGCGCGCAGGACACGCTGGCCGAGGCTTCCGCCTATGCCGCCGAGGCCATCGGCTCGGTGCGCAGCCTGCAGGCTAACACCGCCGAGGCGGCGGCCTCCAAGCTGTTCGCCGGCGAGGTGGAACACGCCTTCAATGCCGCGCGCAACGCCGTTCAGGCGCGGTCCTGGCTCACCGGAATCGGCATCTTCCTGGTCTTCGCCAGTGTGGTGGGCATCCTCTGGGCCGGCGCCAACGCCGTCCTCGCCGGTTCCATGAGCGCCGGCACGCTCGGCCAGTTCGTGCTCTACGCCGTGCTGGCGGCGAGCGGCCTCGGCCAGCTCGGCGAGGTCTGGGGCGAAATCTCGCAGGCGGCCGGCGCCACCGAGCGCATCGCCGAGTTGCTGCACGAGAAGCCCAAGGTCACGGTGCCGGCCACCCCCGTGCCGCTGCCCGCGCCGGCGCGCGGCGCCATCGCCTTCCGGGACGTGGCCTTCGCCTATCCCGCGCGGCCGGACGTGCCGGCGCTGGCCGGCGTCAGCTTCAGCGTCACCCCCGGCGAGCGCATCGCCGTGGTCGGCCCCTCGGGCGCCGGCAAGAGCACGCTGTTCCAGCTTCTGCTGCGGTTCTATGATCCCGTCGCCGGGCAGGTGCTGGTGGACGGCGTCGACATCGCCGAGGCCGATCCGCAGGCGGTGCGCGCCCGCATCGCGCTGGTGCCGCAGGATGTCGCCATCTTCGCCACCTCGATCCGCGAGAACATCCGCCTCGGCCGCCCGGATGCCAGCGACGCCGAGGTGGAGGAAGCCGGCCGGCTCGCCCGCGCCGACGAGTTCGTCGCCCGCCTGCCCGAGGGCTGGGAGACCCCTGTGGGCGAGCGCGGGGTGACGCTGTCAGGCGGCCAGCGCCAGCGCCTCGCCATCGCCCGTGCCATTTTGCGGCAGGCGCCCATCCTGCTGCTCGACGAGGCCACCTCGGCGCTGGACGCCGAAAGCGAGACGCTGGTGCAGCAGGCGCTCGATCTCTCCATGCAGGGCCGCACCACGCTGGTCATCGCCCACCGCCTGGCGACGGTGCTGTCGGCCGATCGCATCCTGGTGATGGAGGGCGGGCGTATCGTCGAGGAGGGCACCCATGCCAGCCTGGTCGGTCGTGGCGGGCTCTATGCGCGGCTAGCGGCGCTGCAGTTCGGCGAGGTGAATGGCGGGAGGTAGCCGCGCCGCGTCGGCCTGACCGGCCGCATCGGCCTGACACTCCACCTCATCGGCCTTAAACTTGGCCTCATCGGCCTAACGCTTCACCCGACGCTCCATCCGCAGCGTCGGGCGGCCGGAGGTGGCGTTGACGCCGTGTCCCACCACGGTGAAGCCGGCCTTCTGGTAAAACCGCACCGCGCGCTCGTTCTGCTCGTTAACGTCGAGCACGAGATGGCGCGGCGAGCGGGCCGCAGCGGCAGCAACCAGCCGGCTCGCCACCCCGGCGCCCCAATGGTCGGGATGCACCACGAGCTGGTCGACGTAACCCGTTGTCGGATCAACTGAAACGAAGCCGAGCAGCGCCCCCGGCATGCCGCCCTCTCCCGGCGCCAGCGCCAGATCGATCGCGGCGCCCTCGTCGATCAGCGTGCCGATGCGGTGGCACAGCCAGCCGCGCCGGGCCTCGAAGTCGATTTCCGGCAACGCCTCCTGCCACGCCTCGACCCATAGATCGGTCATGCCAGGCATGTGGCTCCAGTCGAACGGAGCCAGCAGGGTGGCGCGGTCCTCGCTCATCGCTGTGGGCTCATCGCTCGGTCAGCTTGAGTTCGATGCGGCGGTTGCGGGCGCGGGCCTCGTCGTCGCTACCGGAATCGATCGGCTGGTATTCGCCGAAGCCGGCGGCGACAAGATGTTGCGGCGACACGCCTTTTTGCGCGAGATACTGCACCACCGCGATGGCACGCGCCGCCGAAAGCTCCCAGTTCGAGGGATAGAGCGGGGTCGAGATTGGCCGGTCGTCGGTGTGCCCGTCGACGCGCAGCACCCAGGGGAGATCGGCAGGAATCTGTTTTTCCAGCTCGATTAAGGCGGTAGCGAGCTTGTCGAGCGCCGGCAGCGCGTCGCCGCGCAACTGCGCGGCGGCCCGGTCGAAGAAGATTTCCGATTGGAAGACAAAGCGGTCGCCCACCACCCGCACATCCGGCCGGTCGCCGAGAATGGCGCGCAGCCGGCCGAAGAAGTCCGAGCGGTAGCGCGTCAATTCCTGCACCCGCTGGGCGAGGGCGACATTCAGTCGTCGGCCGAGATCAGCGAGGCGCGACTGGCTTTCCTTGTCCTTCTGGTCGGAAATGTTCAGCGCCTCCTCCAGCGCCGCGATCTGCCGGCGAAGGGCGGCGATCTGCTGGTTGAGGATGGCGATCTGGGCCGCGGCCTGGGCAGCGGCATCCTTCTCCTGACCAAGGGCCCGGGCAAGTTCGGCGCTGCGGCTTTCGGCGGCGGCGATTTCCTCGGGGCCGGCGACGGCGATCGCCGCCTCCCGCAGCACGTCGCGCTCCTGCTCCAGCCGCAGCAGGCTGGCGCGCAACGCGCCCATCTGGCTGTCGGTCTCGGCGTCGCTCGCCCGCTCCAGCGCCAGCAGGTCGGTCAGCTCGCGGATCTGCGCCTGCAGCCGCGCCATGGCATCGTCCTTGGAGCCGATCTCCTGAGTCAGCACGAATTGTGCGAGCACGAAGACCGACAGCAGGAAGACAAAAACCAGCAGCAGCGTCGACAGCGCGTCGACGAAGCCGGGCCAGTAGTCGATGTGGCGCTCGCCACGGCGGGAACGTCCCAGGGCCATCAGGCGCTCTCGCGATCCGACTTGGTTTCAGCGATGCGCTCCAGCAAGCGCTTGATGTCGCGCTGCTGCTCGGCCTGCGCCTCGACCCAGTCACGGACCATCTGCTGCTCGCTGCGCATGTGCTGCACCAGGCCCTGGAGGCTCTCGGCAAGATGCGCCATGGCGGTGGTGACGCGCTGCGAACCGGCCTCCGTCATGGTGCGCTCAAGCCGCGCAATCGCGGCGGACAGATCGCTGAAATCAGGCACCGGCGCAGGCGGCGGCGGCAAGGGCAGCGGCAGCGGACCGATCGGCGCCGCATGGGACGGCACGGGGACCGGCCCCCGGGCGCGAGCCGCCTCCGTGCCGAGATCCTCGACCGTGGTGGAGAGCCAGTCTTCGAGGTCGATATAGAAGCGGTTCTGCGCCTGCCCGGCCTGAAGGTCTAGAAAGCCGAGCACCAGCGAACCGGCGAGGCCGAACAGCGAGGAGGAAAAGGCGATGCCCATGCCGCCCAGCGGCGCGGCGAGACCGGTCTTCAGCGTGTCGAGGACCGAGGCCGATTCCGGCCCGACATCGAGCGAACTGATGACGCCGGCAATGGAGCTGACGGTTTCCAGCAGGCCCCAGAAGGTGCCGAGCAGGCCGAGAAAGACGAGCAGACCGGTGAGGTAGCGGAGCAGGTCGCGCGCCTCATCGAGGCGGGTCCCGATGGATTCGAGGATGCCGCGCATCGTCGCCTGCGAGATCGACATGCGCCCGACCCGGTCGCCGAGCAGCGCCGCCATCGGCGCCAGCAGCACCGGCGCCTGCCGCACTTCGAGGCCCGGATCAGCAATGCGGAAGCTGTTCACCCATTCGACTTCCGGCAGCAGACGCAACACCTGGCGGAAGGCGAAGATGATGCCGATCAGCAGAACACCGAAGATGACGCCGTTCAGACCGGGATTGTTGAGAAAGGCACGCCAGATCGGCTCGTGCAGAATGGAGGCCAGCGCCACGCACAGCAGGATAAACACGAACATCCGCACCAGAAAGATGCGGGGCGATGACAATTTATGAAAAGAATCCGTAGCGCTCATACCCTCGGCCGTCCCCGTGAAGGACGGCGATGGCCCGAAAAGACCGCCCTTCGGGCCGGACTATGCCACAGACGCACGGAAAAGGAACGCCGCAGAACCCAGATCAGCCCGCGCCATCTCTTTACCGTTACGGCTTTCTCTACGCCTTGCTTACGAGCGTCAGAAGGTCGCGGCGCACCGTATCATTGCCAACGATGATGTCGCCCTTGGCCAACATCTTGTCGCCGCCGTCGAGGTCCGAGACATAGCCGCCCGCCTCGCGCACCAGCACGATTCCTGCCGCCATGTCCCAGGGGCTGAGCCCCCGCTCCCAGAAGGCGTCGAAGCGGCCGGCGGCCACCCAGGCAAGGTCGAGCGCGGCGGTGCCGGTGCGGCGCAGGCCCGCCACCTTCGGGGCAATGGTCGCATATTCACGGCCAAACTGCGCGAAGTCGCCGCGCCCCATATGCGGCAGGCCGCAGCACACCACGGCATCGGCGAGGTTGCGCCGGGCGGCCACGCGGATGCGCCGATCATTCATGAAGGCGCCAGCGCCCTTCTCGGCAACGAAAAGCTCGTCCGTGACAGGGTTGTAGATCACCCCAGCCACCGGCACCCCGTCGCGCGCCAGCGCCAGCGAGACACAGAACAGCGGAATGCCGTGCAGGAAGTTCGTGGTGCCGTCGAGCGGATCGATGATCCACCGATGGCTCTCATCGGTCCCATCGACCTCCCCGCTCTCCTCCATGATGAAGCCATAACTCGGCCGCGCCTTGGTCAGCTCGTCCTGGAGGATGCGCTCGGCCTTGCGGTCGGCGTTGGAGACGAAATTGGCCGGCCCCTTGAGCGACACCTGCAGGTTCTCGACCTCTCCGAAATCACGGATCAGGGAGCGGCCAGCCTTGCGGACGGCCTGGACCATGACGGTCATCAGGGGAGTACGGATCATGTCAAATTCCAGATGAAGCGCGATCGGGAGCCAGAGAACGGCCTGCTCCTGTGCGCCGCGCGGCGAACCGCGTCAAGCCCGCCGCGCCCGCCACCCGCGACACAGCTGCGAAAGGCGGCGGACGGCAACCCGCGCCGCCGCAAGGGTCTTCAGCCCATGCCCACCCCGCCGGACGGACTGGTGCCCAGCTCCCGGGTCAGCCGCTCCAGCCGCTCGGCTGCGGAGGCGACGCTGCGCGCCAGCCGTGCCTCGGTCTCACCAAGCCGCTGGGTCGCGGCGCTGCGGGCGACGCGTTCGGTCGCCGCCTCCTGCTCCACCGCTTTGAGGCGCCGGCGCGCCTCGCTCAGTTCATCGGCGATGGTGATGGCGGCCATGATGCTCAGGCGCTGGTCGCCGATCTCGCCAAAGGCGACGCGCAGCTGGTCGATGCGCGCATCGACTTCTTCCCCAAGCCCGCTGAGATGGTCTTCCTGGCCGTCGTCGCAGGCCATGCGATAGGCGCGCCCGCCAATGCTGATGGTCACATAGGCCATTGCCGCCCCTTAGCGTTCCTGCGCGGCGAGCACCGCGCGAATGGTTTCCATGGCGCTGCCGAGGCGGCGTGCTACCTCGTCATTGGCGGTATCGAGGCGGTCGGCCCGCGCTTGCGCGCCGTCGAGAGCGTCGGCGAGACGCGAACGGTCGGCCCCGAGCACGTGCAGCTGCTGGGCGAGCGCGGCCTCCTGCCGCTCCACCTCCAGCCGGCGCTCGATCGCGCCTTCGAGAGCATCGACCGCACTGTCAAAGCGCCGAAGCGCCGCTTCCAATACGCTCGTCGGTTCGCCCGCCTCAGGCGCGTTCATGACGTCTCCGTTCTTTCGCCCGGCGAGGGCAGCAAGCAGGGGCCTTCATCGAAGGTGGGGAAGGCGACATCTCCGGCCCCTCGTCAAGCGATTCATCGCCGAACGATTCCGGCGATATTGAGCCTGCGGGCGGAAACCGCGTCAACTAACGCGCATGGGGATCGAACTGCCCACATCTTCGCGCCCGGGCCGACGGCGTTGGCAAGGCCGAGGGAGCGGACAAACCCTCTTACGCGCCCTGCGTCACACGCCTGTCTTTGACAGCGGGCCCGGTGATGCTATCACTCGCCGGCCCCCGCCCGCATGCTGAGCTGGCCCGCCCGGGAGCAACGCCGCCCGGCCTGCGGCCTCGAAACGTCGCGCCCTGACACAGCAACCCATCTGCCTCGGAGACATCCGTCCTCATGTCAAATCGCGAGAAGCACGATCGCATGGCCAATGCCATTCGGGCACTGGCCATGGATGCCGTCGAAGCCGCCAATTCCGGCCATCCGGGCATGCCCATGGGAATGGCGGACGTCGCCACCGTCCTGTTCGGCAAGGTGTTGAAATACGACCCGACCGATCCGCACTGGCCGGACCGCGACCGCTTCATCCTCTCCGCCGGCCACGGCTCGATGCTCATCTACGCCCTGCTCTACCTCACGGGCTATGAGGGCATGTCGATCGACGACATCAAGAATTTCCGCCAGCTCGGCTCGCGCACGCCCGGCCACCCGGAATATGGCCATACGGTTGGCATCGAGACCACCACTGGCCCGCTCGGCCAGGGCCTCGCCAACTCAGTCGGCTTCGCGCTCGGTGAGCGCATGCTCGCCGCCCAGTTCGGCGCCGATCTGGTCGACCACCACACCTATGTCATCTGCGGCGATGGCTGCCTGATGGAAGGCATCTCGGAGGAGGCGATCGAGATCGCCGGCCGGCAGAAGCTGAACAAGCTCACCGTGCTGTGGGACGACAACCACATCACCATCGACGGCTCGACCGCGCTCTCGGTTGCGACCGACCAGCTCGCCCGCTTCGAGGCCTCGGGCTGGCACGCGACCCGCGTCGACGGCCATGACCCGGACGCCATCCTTGCCGCGTTGGAGGCCGCCAAGACCAGCGACAAGCCGACGCTGATCGCCTGCCACACCACCATCGGCTACGGCGCGCCCAACAAGGGCGGTACCAACGCCGTTCACGGCGCGCCGCTCGGTGCGGCCGAGATCGCCGCTGCCCGCGCCTTCCTGAACTGGGAGTACGAGCCCTTCGTCATCCCCAGCGACGTGCTCGACGCCTGGCGCCTCGCCGGCCTGCGCTCGCGCCAGGCGCACAAGAACTGGAACCAGCGGCTAAACGAGGTAGATGTCGAGCGGCGCGGCGAGTTCGAGCGCCGCGTCCGCGGCGACCTTCCCTCCAAGCTGGGCGAGACGATCGCCGCGGTCATCGCCAAGGCCCGCGCCGATGGCGGGGCCGTGGCCACCCGCAAATCCTCCGAGATCGTGCTGGAGGCCCTCACGGCGGCGCTGCCGGAGATGGTGGGCGGCTCCGCCGACCTCACCCACTCCAACAACACCAAGACCAAGGCCACCTCGGTCTATGTCGAGCCGCCGAAATATGACGGCCGCTATATCAACTGGGGCATCCGCGAGCACGGCATGGCGGCGGCGATGAACGGCATCGCCCTGCATGGCGGCTTCATCCCCTATGGCGGCACCTTCCTCGTCTTCTCCGACTATTGCCGCCCCTCCATCCGCCTTGCGGCGCTGATGGGCGTGCGCGTGGTCTATGTGTTCACGCATGATTCGATCGGCGTGGGCGAGGACGGCCCGACCCACCAGCCGGTCGAGCAGATCGCGGCGCTGCGTGCCATTCCGAACCTCCTCGTTTTCCGCCCCTGCGACACGGTGGAAACGGCGGAGGCCTGGAAGCTGGCGCTGGAGCACAAGACCGGCCCGAGCGTGATGGCGCTGACCCGCCAGAACCTGCCGCTGCTGCGCACCGACGACAGCGAGCGCTGCCTCACGGCGCGCGGTGCCTATGAGCTGGCCTCCGCCTCCGACGAGGCGCAGGTCACGCTGTTCGCCTCCGGCTCGGAAGTCTCGCTGGTGATGAAGGCCCGCGAGCAGCTGGAAGCGCAGGGCGTGGCGACCCGCGTCGTCTCCGTGCCGTGCTTCGAGCTGTTCCTGAACCAGCCCGAGGAAAGCCGCCGTCAGGTGGTGGGCTCGGCTCCGGTCAAGATCGCGGTCGAAGCGCTGATCCGCCAGGGTTGGGACGAGATCGTCGGCTCCGACGCCGCCTTTGTCGGCATGCGGGGCTTCGGCGCCTCCGGCCCGGCCCCCGAGGTGTTCGCCCATTTCGGCATCACCGTGGAAGCCGTGGTGGCGACCGCGCTCAGCCGTCTCAAGCGCTGAAGCCGCCTTACAAGCTATGCGGCTGGCGCATGCACAATGCGCCAGCCCTGCGCCCAGCAAGCAGCGTCAAAAGAGCGACTGGTGTCCTGGCAATCGCCGCGCTATGAGGCCCTCGCGCGGATCGTGATGATAAAGCTTACCTGGGGATTAAACGCATGACGCTCAAGGTTGCCATCAACGGCTTTGGACGCATCGGTCGCAATGTGCTGCGGGCCATCATCGAGTCCGGGCGCACCGATATCGAAGTCGTCGCCATCAATGATCTCGGCCCGGTCGAGACCAATGCCCACCTTTTCCGCTTCGACAGCGTCCATGGCCGCTTCAACGGCACGGTGACGGTCGACGGCGACACGATCGATGTCGGCCGCGGCCCGATCAAGGTGACGGCGGTGCGCAATCCGGCCGAGCTGCCGCACACGGCGCTCGGCGTCGACGTGGCGCTGGAATGCACCGGCATCTTCACCGCGCGCGACAAGGCCGCCGCGCATCTGACCGCCGGCGCCAAGCGCGTGCTGGTTTCCGCGCCAGCGGAAGGCGCCGACCTGACGGTGGTCTTCGGCGTCAACCACGACAAGCTGACCAAGGATCACCTGGTCGTCTCCAACGCCTCCTGCACCACCAATTGCCTCGCGCCGGTGGCCAAGGTGCTGAACGACGCCGTCGGCATCGACCACGGCTTCATGACGACGATCCATTCCTACACCGGCGACCAGCCGACGCTGGACACCATGCACAAGGATCTCTACCGCGCCCGCGCTGCGGCGCTGTCGATGATCCCGACCACGACGGGCGCCGCCAAGGCCGTCGGCCTCGTGCTGCCCGAGCTTGCCGGCCGGCTGGATGGCACTTCGATCCGCGTGCCGACCCCGAATGTCTCGGTCGTCGATTTCAAGTTCGTCGCCAAGAAGAAGGTGACGAAGGAGGAGATCAACGAGGCGATCAAGGCCGCCGCCACCAGCGGTCCGCTCAAGGGCATCCTCGGCTTCACCGACCAGCCGAACGTCTCCACCGACTTCAACCACGACCCCCATTCCTCGATCTTCCATCTCGACCAGACCAAGGTGCTGGAAGGCAATTTCGTCCGGGTACTGTCCTGGTACGACAATGAATGGGGCTTCTCGAACCGCATGTCCGACACGGCGGTCGCCCTCGGAAAGCTGATCTGAACATTCGGCCCGGCCGGGCCTCCCGCCAAGGAGGTCCGGCCGTTTCGCATCCAAGATCAACAATCCAAGGGAGAAGACCATGAGCGAGGCCTCCGCCTTTCGCATCCTCGACGACGCCGACGTCGCCAATAAGCGCGTGCTCGTGCGCGTCGATCTTAACGTGCCGGTCGACAATGGCCGCGTCACTGACGACACCCGCATCCAGGCCGTGCTGCCCACAATCCGCGAGATTTCCGACAAGGGCGGCAAAGTGATCCTGCTTGCCCATTTCGGACGCCCCAAGGGCGAAGACCCGGCGCTGTCGCTGGGCTTCATCGCCCAAGAGGTGGCGAGCCGGCTCGGCAAGCCCGTCGCCTTCGCCCCCGCCACTATCGGCCCTGTGGCCGAGGCGGCTGTCGCCAAGCTGCAGCCCGGCGACGTGCTGCTGCTGGAAAATACCCGTTTCGACAAGCGCGAAGAAAAGAACGACCCGGACTTCGTGGCGGCCCTGGCCGGCCTTGGCGAACTCTATGTCAACGACGCCTTCGCCACCGCCCATCGCGCCCATGCCTCCACCGAGGGTCTCGCCCACAAGCTGCCGGCCTTTGCCGGACGCTGCATGCAGGAAGAGATCGAGGCGCTGGCAAAGGCGCTGGAGAAGCCGGAACGCCCGGTGCTCGCCGTCGTCGGCGGCGCCAAGGTCTCCTCCAAGCTCGACCTGCTGGGCAATCTCGTCGCCAAGGTCGATATTCTGGTGATCGGCGGCGGCATGGCGAACACCTTCCTTGCCGCACAGGGCAAGGATGTCGGCAAGTCGCTGTGCGAACACGATCTGGCCGGCACCGCGCTGGAAATCCTCGACAAGGCAAAGGCCGCCGGCTGCGAGATCGTGCTGCCGGTCGACGCACTCGCCGCCACCGAGTTCAAGGCCAACGCGCCGCACCGCGTCGCCTCGGTCGATGACATCAAGCCGGACGAGATGATGCTCGACGCCGGCCCGGCCTCGGTCGAAAACGTCGTCGCCCGGCTGAAAGGCGCGAAGACCATTGTCTGGAACGGACCCTTCGGCGCGTTCGAACTGCCGCCTTTCGACACCGCGACGGTGGCGGTTGCGCAGGCTGCGGCGGAACTCACCGACGCCGGCGGACTTCTTTCGGTAGCGGGCGGCGGCGACACGGTGGCCGCCCTCAACCATGCCGGGGTGGCGGACCGCTTCACCTATGTGTCGACGGCGGGCGGCGCCTTCCTCGAATGGCTTGAGGGCAAGCCCCTGCCGGGCGTCGAAGCCCTGAGACGTTGAACGACGCCTGGGCGGCGCGGTCCTGTCATTCAGGATCGCGCCGCCCAGTGCTAGTATCCGACAGGTCCGGCCCCGCGTTCGATCCGGTCGCGGTGCCGGACGGTCAGTTTCGCGCGGGAGAGAGAGACATGACGGCAAGCCTCGAAGAGGTTGCGTATAAGCTAGCGGCGGGTGGCAAGGGCCTGCTGGCGGCGGATGAGAGCGCCAGCACCATCAAGAAGCGCTTCGATGCGATCGGCGTCGAATCGACGGAAGAGAACCGGCGCGATTATCGCGAGATGCTGTTCCGCTCCGAGGCGATGACGCAGTACATCTCCGGCGTTATCCTGTTCGACGAAACCATCCGGCAGAAGGCCAAGGACGGCACGCCGCTGGTATCGCTCATCGAGGCTGCCGGCTCGATCCCCGGCATCAAGGTCGATCTCGGCGCCCACGCGCAGCCGGGTTGCCCCGGCGAGACCATCACCGAGGGGCTCGACGGCCTCGCCGGCCGCTTCAAGGAATATTACGACCTCGGCGCCCGCTTCGCGAAGTGGCGTGCGGTGATCGATATCGGCCAGCACATTCCCAGCTACACCTCGATCCTCGCCAATGCGCAGGCGCTCGCCCGCTATGCCGCCCTGGCGCAGGCGGCCGGCATCGTGCCGATCGTCGAGCCGGAAGTCCTGATGGATGGCGATCACGACATCGACCGCTGCTACGACGTGACCGAATGGGTGCTGAAGGAAGTGTTCCAGCAGCTCTTCTATGGCCGCGTGAAGCTTGAAGGCATGGTGCTGAAGCCGAACATGGTCATCGCCGGCCGCAAGGCGCAGAAGCAGGCCTCGGTCGAGGAAGTGGCGGCCAAGACCGTGCGCTGCCTCAAGAACTGCGTGCCGAGCGCCGTCCCCGGCGTCGCCTTCCTCTCCGGCGGCCAGTCGGACGAGGAGGCCACCGCCCATCTCGACGCCATGATCCGCGGCGGCGGGCTGCCGTGGAACCTCACCTTCTCCTATGGCCGCGCCCTCCAGGCCGCGCCGCAGAAGGCCTGGTCCGGCAAGCCGGAGAACATCGCTGCCGGCCAAGCGGCCTTCACGCACCGCTCCCGGATGAACTATCTCGCCGCGCTGGGCCAGTGGACGCCCGAGAGTGAACAGCAGAAGGCCGCCTGATCGGCCACTCTTCTCGGCAATGCAAGACGCCGCCGCAGGGCGGCGTCTTTGTTTTGTCGGCTTATATTCGACAGATCAGATTTTCATCCCATCTTGACCTTGCGCAAGGTGCGGACGGCACGAGCCTCTAACCTTGCATCACGGCATGGGAGAGACGCGCGTGCGACACAATCTCAAGACGAGCCTTACCCCCGACGGCTTCGAGGCGCATGGCCTCGCCCATCCCTCCGCCCGCGCCGGCGAGCCATTGCCGAGCCCGGTCAAGCTCGACATCCGCTATGTCGGCTTCCGCTTCGGCGCCACGCCGGCGCTGCACGACATTTCCTTCCCCATCACGCCAACCGCGTGACGGCACTGATCGGCCCTTCCGGCTGCGGCAAGTCCACGCTGGTGCGGGTGCTCAACCGCATGGCTGACCTCTACGAGGACCAGCATGTTGAGGGACAGGTGCTGCTCGACGGGCAGGACATTCTCGGCCCCGATGTGGACGTGCTGACGCTGCGCCGGCGGGTCGGCATGGTCACGCAGAAGCCCTCCCCTTTTCCGATGTCGATCTATGACAATGTCGCGATCGGCATGCGGCTCAACGAGGAGCTGACCAAAACTCAGCTCGACCAGCGTGTGGAGGACGCCCTGCGCCGCGCGGCGCTGTGGGAGGAAGTTGGCGGCCTGCTCGACCATTCCGCCCTCAGCCTGTCGGGTGGCCAACAGCAGTGCCTGTGCCTCGCCCGCACCATGGCGGTGCGCCCGGAAGTGATCCTGCTCGACGAACCCTGCTCGGCGCTCGACCCGATATCGACCGCCAAGATCGAGGAGAAGATGGAGGAGCTCAAGAGCGTGAGCACTCTCGTCATCATCACCCACAACCTCCAGCAGGCGGCCCGGATCGCCGATTACACGGCCTTCCTCTATCTCGGCGAACTGGTCGAATTCGGCCCGACCGCGCGCCTGTTCACCGAGCCGCGCGAGGAACGCCCCCTGAGTTACGTCTCCGGCCGGATGGGCTGAGCAGCGCCCTCCCTCCGCGGCAAAAAAATCCCCGGCACTAGGCCGGGGATGACGTGTCGCTATATAAACAATCCGACTTCAGCGGCGCCCGCCGCCAAAGCCTCCGCCGAAGCCTCCCCGGAAGCCGCCGCCTCCACCAAAATCGTCGTGGAAGCCACCGCCATAGCCGCCACCATAATGGTCTCCGCCGCCGAAACCGTCATAGCCCCCGGCCCGGGCGAAGCTGTCGGCGCGCTGGTCACCATAGCCCTGATATTGGCGCTGCTGGTCCAGCCGACCCATCTGGTCGGCATCGGTGTTGGCCTTCCATCCGTCGATGGACTGGCTTTGCCAGCCATTATTGGCGTCGTACTGGTGAATCGAGCCGTCATGGTCGGTATAGACGTTGCCGTTGTTCCAGGCCACGCCATTGCCGGTCTTGGCATTGCCAGCGACGCCGCGGCTGTCGACGCTGACGTGGCCGTCATTATCGACAACCCCTGTCTCCGACGCATGGCCGACACCTGTCGTCGGGTTGTAGCCCGCCGATTCGCGGCCGGCGACGGCGTTACCGGTATAGGCATTGCCCGCCACCCCGGCGCGCGCCTCGCCATGGGCGCCCGTGTAGGGGTTGAAGAAGGCGGCCGAGCGCCCGGCGGCATAATTGCCGGTCCAGGGGTTGAAGGCGGCGCCGGAGCGGCCGGCGAAATCGGTGCCCCAGCCGGTCACGCCATGGACCGCGTTAGCGCCCCAGGCGGTGCCATAGGGGCCGACACCCCAGGCGTGATCCCAGGTCGCCGCGCCGCCCCAGGCGCCATAGATGTTGGTGCGGGCAATGTCGACACCCGCCCAGGGACCGCCCCAGGGGCCGGGCCGCCAATACGGACCCCACCAGGGATACATCGCGCCCCAGCCGAAGGCAGCGTCGTAGCCGAAGCCGAAGCCGTCGGTCCAGGCGAAGGCGGCGTCATAGCCATAGGTGGCGGGGCAGCCATACCAATAGGTGCCGATATAGCCGACGCAATTGTAGCCGGTGCCATAGACCACCGTGCCACCCGGCTCGATCACCACGCCCATATAGCCGGGCGTGTAGCCAACCGTGACGACATCGGCCGTCGAGGCGTAGACGCGGACATAGGTGACGTAGTGCAGCGGCGAGGACACCGGGATGGTGTAGATCGCGTCCGGCACCACGTCCGCGACCAGCCACGGGCCGGTCGGTGTCGCCGAGACGAACCAGGCCCCCTGGAACAGCGCATAATAGCGCGCCGGGTCAAGCTGGATCACCGGCGTGCGGGTGTTCACCGCTGAGGACAGGATAGTGCCCTTGATCGGTTCGAATTTCGGCGACCCGCCATCATATTTGATGGTGAGCTGCGTATCGCGCTTGATGGTGGCGGTCTGGGGCACGGTGGCGGCAATCGCCGCCTCCTTCGCCTGCGGCGTGCCGGGCACCGCGACCAGCGCATTCGCCGCCGGGTCGGTCGGCGAAATCTTGGCAAAGCCGGCGGGCAGGCTGGTGCCGGGCACGAAGCTCCATGGGCCATTGAAACCAGCGGCGCGGAACCAGCGGCCCGAGATCAGCACATAATACTGGTTGCTGTCGGGATCGAGGATGATCGCGTGGTCGGCATTGCTCACGCGCAACAGCGAGGTGCCGCCCACCGGCGTCATCTGCGGCGCACCGGCTGTGATGACGAGCTCGGTCGGCGTGGTGGAGACGAGGATCGCCGGGGGCGTCGCCGGCTTCTGCCCATTGGCAGGCAGCATGGTCTGCGCCGGCTCCTCATAGGTCGCCGTGCTGCCGGCGGCCTCCAGCGATGGGTCCGGCTGAGCGGTAACGGTCCATGGCCCCGCAATGGCCGGCGCCTGGTACCAGGTGCCGGCGGCCTGAAGGTGATAGAGGCCGGCGCCGTCGACCAGCATCAGCGGCTGGGTGTTGACGATCCGCTGGAAGCCCGGCACCCCGTCCACCGGCCGCGGCACCGGCTGGCCGGCAACCAGCACGAGCAGGGTAGGCTTGTCCGCGAAGATGATGCGCGGGGGCGTGTTCTCCACCGGCTGGGTCATCTCCTTGTCCAGTTGCTTGGTCGCGGCATAGCTGGTCATCAGATGATCAAGGGCGAAGGTCATGCCCTGCGGCGAGATGCGCGACTGCAGCGCGTTCAGCAGCACCGCATCCTGCGAGGAATCGGTCGGCAAATCGACCGAGGTGATGCGGATATTGCTCAGTTGCGCCAGCTTGGACGGCTTGTCGATCGCCACACGCGCGGTGAAGCGGGCGAGGCCATAGGTCGGGCCGGCGGCGGGCGTGGTGGAAGAGGCGCCATTGGCGTCGGGCTTCGGACCGATGGCGACAGCGGCGCGGCCGGAGATCTGGTCCCCGTTCCATTGCTCGATCATCGGCTGATAGACCTGCAGCAGCTTGTCGCCGAGGTCGAAGCTGCGCGGCCAGGCCAGCGCTGGCGGAATGGCGGAAGCCGGGCCGGCCGTGGCCGCCGCCGCCGGAGCGGCCGGCTGCTGCGCGAGAGCCGGCGTAACGCTTATGGCGAGAACCGCCGCAAGTGCGGCGATGGGATGAGGATGATGGCGCATGTTTCCCCCAACGGGCAGCAACGATCCGGCGACAGGCCGGGCGATGGCGCCCAGCCAACCAATATCACCGCCATTGTGCGCCGATAAGACTGGCCCGGGCCTGACGCGAAATGACGGGAGGAGAGAACGCCGTTAAAATGTTACCGCATTAAGGCGGAGAGATGCTCTCCCTCCTTCCAGGCCCATCACTGGACCGCCGAGGGGCACGCGCGCTAGACAGACTGGCGCGCGTGCCGTGCTTTCGCCGCCATCCTGCACGATGGCTTCCCCATGGCTCGTCACAAGACTGTTCCCTGATGGCTCGTTCCTCCTCCCGCTCCGATTCCACGCCGGCTCGACCGGCGCCCCGCCTCTATGTACTCGTGCCGTCCCTCGCCGATCCGGCCGGCATCGCGGCGCAGGCCGAGGCGCTCCGCCAGGCCGCTCAGGAGGTCGACATCGCGGCCGTGCTTCTGCGCCCCCTCGATGGCGCGGCGGCACAGGCTATGGGGCCTCTGCTCGATGCCTGCCACGCCATCGGCGCCGCCGGGCTTCTTGAGGGCAACGTCGCGCTCGTTGCCACTCTTGGAGCCGACGGCGCCCATTTCGACGACGCTTCGGCGCTGAAAAGTGCCGCGCCGACGCTGCGTCCCGACGGCATCGCTGGCGCAGGAGCGCTGCGCACCAAGCACGACGCGATGACGGCGGCGGAGAACGGTGCCGATTATGTGATGTTCGGCGAGCCGGACGCCGAAGGGCGCCGCCCGCCCTTCGAGGCGACGCTGGAGCGCATCGACTGGTGGGCGCAGGTCTTCGAGCCGCCCTGCGTTGGCTATGCGCGCACGCTTGACGAGGTGACGGCGCTTGTCGCTGCCGGAGCCGACTTCGTGGCCGTCGATACGCTGGTCTTCGAGGCGCCGCGCGACGGTGCCCGGGCGCTCGCCGAGCGGCTGGCCGCCATCGGGGACGCTTCCTAATGCGGCCGCCGCGCGCGCCCGGCCGATCCCTGGCCTTCCCGGCCGGCGCGCTGCTGGCGTGTCTGGCGTGGACCGCCCCGGCGGGCGCGGCACAGGCGCAGTCCGCGACCGAGACGGCGCCCGGCGCAGCCAAACGCGCCGCACCGAATCCTCCCGGCCCCAGGCTGGGCACGCCGAGCACCCAGGCCCCGCTGGGCGTCGATCCCGACCCCGCTTTCACCGCCTATCAGCGCGGCCGCTACCGCACGGCACTCGATCTCGCCGTCAGCCGGGCCAATGCGCAGGGCGACGCCGTCTCCATGGTGCTCGCGGCGGAGTTGCTCTCCCAGGGTTATGGTGTGCGACAGGACCCGACAGCGGCGCGCAAATGGTACGAAGCGGCGGCGGCGAAGGGCAATCCTGACGCGCTTTTCACCCTTGGCGCGATTCTCATGGCCTCCGCCTCGACCTCCAACAAAGACCAGGCGGTCGACTTCTTCCGCCGGGCCGCCGAAAGCGGAAACGCGCGCGCCGCCTATAATCTCGGGCTCGTCTATCTCCAGGGGCAGGTGGCGCCGAAGGAGCCGGCCATCGCTGCCGAATGGTTCAAGCGCGGGGCTGAGAGAGACCAGCCGGATGCCCTTTATGCGCTGGCGACACTCTATCGCGACGGCAATGGCGTGCCGCGCGACCCTGTCGAGTCGGCGCGGCTGCTCCAGCGCGCCAGTGAGGTCGGCAACGACGTCGCCACCACGGAGCTCGCCATCGTGGTCTTCAACGGCACGGGCGTGCCGAAGGATGAGGAGCGCGCGGCCGCGCTTTTCCGCAAGGCGGCGCTGCAGGGAAACACCATCGCGCAGAACCGCTATGCCCGTATCCTGTCCGCCGGGCGGGGCGCTCCCAAGGACGTGATTGCCGCCGCCGCCTGGCACCTTGCCGCCAAGGCGCAGAACCTCGACGACCCGATGCTCGACAAGCTGGTTGCCTCGCTCACGCCCGAACAGCGGGCGCAGGCGCAGACACTCGTCAAGCCGTGGGCGCCCGCCCCGGCCTATTAGCCATGCTTCGCGGTTTTGATCGCGACCCGAATTCGGGGACAGGCGCCCTCTTTCCGCGCCGACGCCGGCTCAGGGTGGGGAGTTCCCGCCTTGCTCATGCCGCCGGGCACCGTTACTCATCGTGACGCTTCGCCGTCGGGAGCCCGCGGCGCGGCGTTCAAGGCAGCCTTCTGGGGATTTCGTTTGCTCATTGTTCGTCCAGTGCCGTCGCGGGGAACGCCGCGTCTTCCCTCCCGCCGGCCGGCCGTCGCCCGGGCGTTCGCGGTGGCGGCGGCGCTGCTGTTCGCGATGCTCGCTCTGGGCATGCCAGGCGCCCGCGCGCTGGAGGCCGTGGCCATCCGGCTCGATGCCCCGGTCGTCGACCTCGCCCCCGCCATTGAGCGCCGCACCAGCGACACGGACCGCATCCAGGTTTCCACCGTGCCGGGCGCCGACGGCATCGTGCGCCGCATCGAAGTGCGCTCGGTGGCGACGGGGCCGAATGGCAGCAAATGGGCGGTGTTTGCCCTCGCCAACAACACCGATGAACAGGTCGACCGGCTGATCGTCGCCCCGCATTATCGCATGGTGGGCTCGGGCGTGTTCTGGCCGGACCTCGGCAATCGCCGCATCCTCAACGTGACGACGAGCCAGGGCTTCCGCCCGGAGCTGCAGAACGCGCCGGATGCCGATGTGTTCTTCCTCACCCTCGACCCCGGCACCACGGTAACGCTGGTGGCCGAGCTTGGCGATGGCGGGCTGCCACAGCTCTATCTGTGGGAGCCGGAGGCCTATAAGGACAAGGTCAACAGCTTCACCCTCTATAACGGCATCGTCATCGGCATTGCCGGCCTGCTCGCCCTCTTCCTCACCATCCTGTTCGTGGTGAAGGGCAGCGCCATGTTCCCGGCGGCGGCGGCACTGGCCTGGGCGGTGTTGGGCTATATCGGCCTTGATTTCGGCTTCTGGTCGAAAGTGTTCGGCATTTCGCCGCTGGCGCAGCAATTCTGGCGCGCGGCGGGCGAGGCGATCCTTGCCGCGACGCTGGTGGTGTTCCTGTTCGCCTATCTCAACCTCAATCGCTGGCATGTGCGCTACGCCCATGTCACCGCCGGCTGGCTGGTGTTCCTCGCCGCCATCGTCGGGCTTGCGCTTCTCGACCCTTCCGCCGCGGCGGGGATTGCCCGGCCTTCGCTGCTGGTCGTCTCCTTCATGGGCTTCGGCGTGGTCGTGTGGCTGGCATTGCACCGCTACGACCGGGCGGTGCTGATCATCCCGACGCTCTTCCTGCTGGTGGTGTGGGTGATTACCGCCGGCATGGCGGTGTCGGGCCGCATCGGCAACGATCTCGTCGCCCCGGCGCTGCTCGGCGGCCTGGTGCTGATCGTGATGCTGATCGGGTTCACGGTGATGCAGCACGCCTTCGCCGGCATCGGCTCGGTCGCCGGCAGTGCGCAGGAACTGGAGCGGCGGGCGCTGGCGGTGGCGGGTTCGGGCGACATTGTCTGGGACTGGGATGTCGATACTGACCGCATCCATGTCAGCCCCGAGGCCGAGCACATGCTGGGCCTCAAGCAGGGAACGCTGGAAACCGAGGCCGCCGGCTGGCTCGACATCATCCATCCCGGTGACCGCGACCGCTTCCGCGCCACGCTGGACGGACTGCTGGACCAGCGGCGCGGGCGCATCGACCAGGATTTCCGCCTGCGCGCGCATGACGGCCATTATCTCTGGTTCAACCTGCGCGCGCGTCCAGTGGTCGGCACAGATGGCGAGGTGGTTCGCTGCATCGGCACGCTCTCCGACGTCACCGACAGCCGCACCGCCGAGGAGCGCATGCTGCACGACGCGGTGCATGACAACCTGACCGGCCTGCCCAATCGCGAGCTGTTCCTCGACCGCGTCTCCGGCGCCGCCGGCCTTGCCCGCAGCGACGACCAGATCCGCCCGACGGTGATGCTGATCGACCTCGACCGCTTCAAGCAGGTGAATGCCTCTCTCGGCATGCCGGCGGGCGACTCGATCCTGCTCACCGTCGCGCGCCGCCTGATGCGCCTCGTGAAGCAGCAGGACACGCTTGCGCGTCTGGGCAGCGACCATTTCGCCCTGATCCTGCTGTCCGAGCGCGACCCGGAGCGCATCACCGCCTTCGCCGATACGCTGCGCCGCACGCTGCGCGCGCCCATCACCTTCGGCGACCGCGAAATCTTCATCACCGCCTCCATCGGCCTGCTGCTCGCCGACGGGCAGAAGCGCACCCCGATGGAGACGCTGAAGGATGCCGAGTTGGCGATGTACTTCGCCAAGCGCGTCGGCGGCGACCGCATCGAAGTGTTCCGGCCCAATATGCGGACGCAGAAGCTCGACCGGCTGACGATGGAGCAGGACCTGCGCCAGGCGCTGCAACGTGGCGAGATCAGCGTTCTCTACCAGCCCATCGTCGACCTCGCGACGCGCCGGATCGCCGGCTTTGAAACGGTGATGCGCTGGCAGCACCCCACGATGGGGGCCTTGGCCGCCGACGACTTCCTCGGCCTTGCCGAAGAATCGGGGCTGATCGTCGATCTCGGCCTTTTCGTGCTCGACAGCGCGGCCCGGCAGCTCGGCGTGTGGCAGCGGACCCTGCGCGGTGAGCCGATCTTCGTCTCGGTCAACATCTCCTCGCGCCAGATGCTGCGCCACGACATGCTGCAGGACCTCAAGGCCGTGCTCGCCCGCAATGTCGTCGCCCCGGGCACGCTGAAGCTGGAACTCTCCGAATCGCTGGCGATGGAGAATCCAGAATACACGGCGCAGATCCTCCTGCGCATGCGCGAGCTCGACGCTGGCCTGACGCTGGAAGATTTCGGCTCCGGCTATTCGGCGCTCGCCTATCTCCAGCGCTTTCCCTTCGACAGCATCAAGGTCGACCGCACCTTCACCAAGGCGCTGGGCCGCAGCGGCAACAAGGCGCAGCGCCCCGTCATCCTGCGCACCATCGTCAATATGGCGCAGGATCTCGGCATGGACATCATCGCCGAGGGTGTCGAAACCGAGCAGGTCGCCGCCGCGCTGGGCAAGCTGGGCTGCCGCTATGGCCAGGGTCGCTTCTTCGGCGAGGCGCTGACCACTGACGAGGCCCGCAAGCGCCTGCAGCCCGAGCAGCCGCCCACCTCCCTGCTCGAACGTGGGCGCCAACTGTCGCGCGGCGCCCGTGCAGGCACAGGCTCGGCCACCACCCCTCTGGCCGCCGCTGCACGGCCCGCCAGCGCCGCCGAAGCCGCGCAGCGTGCCGCCGCTCAGCCGACCTCTGCTGCGGCAGACTCACAGGCGGCCGCCCGCCCGGCAGCCTCATCCTCTGTCACGCCGGCGTCCGTGCCGACCACGCAAGCCTGAAACTGAAGGTAGGCGCCGGAGCGCTGGCCGCAGAGCCCTGGCCACGTGTGGGCTCAGGCGTGGCCGGCCTCGCTGGAGAGCATGCGAGGGTCGATGCCGATCTTGCGCAGGGCCAGATCGTATTTCTCCCCGGCCTCGGCCTCGAACACCAGCGTCGGATCGGCCGGGCAATGCAGCCAGCCATTCTGCTGGATCTCGTTTTCGAGCTGCCCCGGCGCCCAGCCGGCATAGCCCAACGCCAGCATCGCGCTGGCCGGCCCGCTGCCGGTGGCCATCGCTCGGAGAATGTCGAGCGTCGCTGTCAGGCAGATGCCGTCGTCGATCGGCAGGGTCGAATCCTGGATGAAGAAATCGGCGGTGTGCAGCACGAAGCCGCGCCCGGTCTCCACCGGTCCTCCGCGCAGCACCTTCACCCCGCCGGCGCTGCGCGGCAGATGGATGCGCTCGTCTTGCGGAATGACGTCGAGCTGGACCAGAAGATCGGGAAAATTCACGTGGCTGGCCGGCTGGTTGACCACAATGCCCATCGCCCCTTCCGGCGAGTGTGCACACAGATAGATCACCGCGCGGGCGAAACGCTCGTCGCGCATGCCCGGCATGGCGACCAGCATCTGTCCGTCAAGAAAGGTCCCGCCGGCGGGGGCGTCGGGACTTCGGGGGCGCTCGCGTCCGATCCACATGAAGAGAAGCCTAATCCCCGCCGGGGCATTTTCAAGCCCGCCCGCTTATGTCGACCGGCCGGCCGGCGCGGCCTCACACGAAAGTGCGCCCCGCGCGACTTCCCCCTCGCGAGTGGAGAGGCTATCGCCATGGCCATGCTGTGCCGTCTGCGTCACCTCACTCTGTGCTCGCTCGCGCTCGTGCCCCTCGCGGGTTCGGCCCTTGCCGGCGACATGTCCGCCTGGTCGGCCCCCGAGGGCACTGCGGCGCGCCTCGTCGCGGGCGGTAGCCAGGACGGCGCCTTGATGGGCGGCGTCGAAATCCGCCTGCCCCCCGGCCTCAAGACCTATTGGCGCTATCCCGGCGACAGTGGGGTGCCGCCGCATTTTGATTGGAGCGGTTCGCGCAATGTCGAGGCTGTCGAGGTGCTTTGGCCGGCACCGTCGCGGTTCGATGATGGCGGCTCGTTCTCCATCGGCTACAAGCACGATGTGCTCCTGCCGCTGCGCATCACGCCGAAGGACCGCACGCAGCCCGTCGAACTGAAGCTGAACCTCGATTTCGCCGTCTGCGGCAAAATCTGCCAGCCGGCCAATGCCGCGCTCGATCTGGCCCTGTCGGCTGGCGACACCAGCGCACCCTCCGCTGCCCTGGCACAGGCGCTGGCGAGCGTTCCGCGCCCCGCCGCCCTGGGCGCAGAAGGCCTCGGCGCCACGGGCGAGCCGGGCATCGCCACGGCCGAGCTGCATCACGCCTCTGACGGCGCCGTCCTCCGAATCGTGACCCATGTCGACCACGCCGCCACGGCTGATCTGTTCGTCGAGGGGCCGGACGAGGGCTGGGCGCTGCCGCTGCCGGCGCGCGAAACCGGTGCCGACGGGCAAACCGTTTTCGTGCTGCCGGTCGATGGGGTTCCCAAGGGCGCGGATGTCACCACCGCCCGTCTGCGCTTCACCCTCGTCGATGGCGACCGCGCCGTCGAGGTGGACGCCCCCCTTTCCGCCCGCTGAACCCGCTTCCCGCCCCGCGGGAAATCGGTATGGTACCGTCCGATCGGACCCGCCTGTCGCGGCGGGCGCCGGTCTGCACGGTACCTCGGCGGGTTCCGGTCCCACATTTTCCGCCGTAAGAGAAGGAAACACCCATGACGATCAAGGTTGGCGACCAGCTCCCCAGCGTCACTTTCCGCGTGGCCACGGAGGACGGCCCGGTGCCGAAATCCACCGATGAGCTCTTCAAGAACAAGAAGGTCGTGCTGTTCGCCGTTCCCGGCGCCTTCACGCCCACCTGCCACAAGAACCACCTGCCGAGCTTCATCGCCCGCGCCGAGGAAATCCTCGCCAAGGGCGTGAGCACCATTGCGGTGACGGCGGTGAACGATCCCTTCGTCATGGCAGCCTGGGAAAAGGCGTCCAATGCCAATGGCAAGATCGTCTTCCTGTCGGACGGCAATGCCGAGTTCGCCAAGGCGGTCGGCCTCGATTTCGATGCCTCCGGCGCCGGCCTCGGCGTGCGCTCCAAGCGCTATTCGATGCTGGTCGACGATGGCGAGGTGCTGATCCTCAATGTCGAGGACGTGCCGAGCAAGGCAGACAAGACCAACGCCGACGTGCTGCTCACGCAGTTCTGATCGATCGACGCTGGTCCCGGCCGATGGCGTAGCCCTCGCGCCGGGATCGCGGGTCGGAGCGCCCCGCAAAAGCCGCCCCCTCCGGGTCGGCAGCGCGCGCCCCGTCCCGGCACTTCCCGCCGCTCAGGCGATGATGTCGGGGCAGATCTGATCCTCGATATAGCCGATGCGGTCGCGCAGCTGCAGCTTGCGCTTCTTGAAACGGGCAAGCTGAAGCTGGTCGCTGCCCGGCATATCCTGCAGTGCCTGGATCGCGACATCCAGATCACGGTGCTCCTGCCGCAAGCGCTCGAGGTGAGCCAGGAGCTCGCGTTCCTCATCCGCCGTCATCTGTGTCAAACGCCCGACCCGAAAACCGACTCATCCCCGGAACGGCCGGGGTCCGAAAAGAGTATCGCCGCCCTGCGCGCCGGCCGCAACAGCGGGGCAGCCCGCCCCTCCCGTTACCACGCTGCAGTGCAGCACATCCTTTCATCGACAGCCCGTGCCTCTCGTGACAGACTGATGACGTTCGCTTCGGAAGACAGGAGATACTGTCCATGACCATGCAGTCGCATGTTGCCGAGTTGGAACGTCGCCATCAGGCACTCGAGAAGCAGTTGCGGGAAGAGATTACCCGCCCCGCGACGGACGACACCCGCATTGCCGACCTCAAACGGCGCAAGCTGATCCTCAAGGACGAAATCGCCCGCTGCAAGGGCGCGACGCTGCACTAGAGCCAGTGCCGATCAGGCTGAGACATGCGGATCGGACGAGCCTTTGTCTCACCGAGTTTGAGGGCTGTTCGTCGAGCCGATCGATGCCATCGGATCGGCGTGTTATGGCTGTGCCGGCCTGAATTCACGACCTTCCATTGATTGGATGCAAGACCCGGCCGCCGGCATTTTGCCGGCGGTTCGCTTTTGTGCGTCCAGACGTCTTGTTCGGGACAAACCAGACGAAGGGCGTAAGCATTTCAGCGTCTTGCCAGACCGTCGCGAAAGGCGAAATCTCGGGCCAATAAAAACGCTACCCGACAAGAACGTTCCTCAGGGAGACGCCCGCGATGCCCGGTCCCGCCAGCCGCTACCCCGACATGCACGCACGTTCCATTCACGACCCCGAAGGCTTCTGGCGCGAAGCCGCCGGCGCCATCGACTGGACGTCGGAAGGCGAGCGCACCTTTGATGCCTCGCAGGGCATTTATGGCCGCTGGTTTCCCGGCTGGACCACCAATGTCTGCCACAATGCGGTGGATCGGCATGTTGCCGCCGGGCGCGGCGCGCAGCCGGCGATTTTCTATGACAGCCCGGTCGCCGGGGCCAAGCGCAGCATTACCTATGCCGAGCTGAAAGACGAGGTGAGCGTGCTCGCTGGCGTGCTGCGTGCGCTCGGCGTCGGCAAGGGCGACCGCGTCGTCATCTACATGCCGATGATCCCCGAAGCCATGTTCGCCATGCTGGCCTGCGCCCGCATCGGTGCGGTGCATTCGGTGGTGTTCGGCGGTTTCGCCGCTGCCGAGCTTGCCAGCCGCATCGAGGACGCCCAGCCCAAGGTCGTGCTCTCCGCCTCCTGCGGCATCGAGCCCTCGCGTGTCGTCCACTATAAGCCGCTGCTCGACCTCGCCTTAACCATGGCGAAGCACAAGCCCGATGCCTGCCTGATCTTCCAGCGCCCGCAGGTGGAGGCGAACCTCGCACCCGGCCGCGATCATGACTGGGCCACACGGCGCGAAGCCGCCCTCGCCGCCGGCCAGCGGGCGGCGTGCGTGCCGGTGGAAGCCACCGATCCGCTCTACGTCCTCTACACCTCGGGCACGACCGGAAAGCCCAAGGGCGTGGTGCGCGACAGCGGCGGCTACATGGTGGCACTGCGCTGGTCGATGGAGGGCCTGTATGATGTGCGCCCGGGTGAGGTCTACTGGTCGGCCTCCGATATCGGCTGGGTGGTCGGCCATTCCTACATCGTCTACGCCCCACTGCTCGCCGGCTGCACCACCGTCCTTTACGAGGGCAAGCCCGTGGGCACGCCGGATGCCGGCGCCTTCTGGCGGGTGATCGAAGAATACCGGGTGGCGGTGCTGTTCACCGCCCCCACCGCCCTGCGCGCCATCAAGAAGGAAGACCCGGAAGGGCGGCTGATGGGCGATTATGACCGCTCCAGCCTGCGCACCCTTTTCCTCGCCGGCGAGCGGGCAGACCCCGACACGGTGGAATGGGCCAAGGCCCGGCTCGGTGTGCCGGTGGTCGATCACTGGTGGCAGACAGAAACCGGATGGGCCATCGCCGGCAACCCGGTCGGCCTCGGCGCCCTGCCGATCCGCGTCGGCTCAACGGGCGTGCCGATGCCGGGCTACCAGGTCGACATTCTCGACGAGGGCGGCCACCCCGTGGGCCCCGACCGCATGGGCTCCATCGCCATCAAGCTGCCGCTGCCGCCCGGCTGCCTGCCGACGCTGTGGCGGCAGGACGAGCGCTTTCGCGAGAGCTACCTCGTCGATTACCCCGGCTACTACAAGACGGCGGATGCCGGCTTCACCGATGCCAATGGCCAGCTCTTCATCATGGGCCGCACCGACGACATCATCAATGTCGCCGGCCACCGCCTCTCCACCGGCGGCATGGAGGAAGTGCTCGCCGCCCATGCCGATGTCGCGGAATGCGCTGTTATCGGCATTCACGACGAGCTGAAGGGCGAGGTGCCATGTGGCTTCGTGGTGCTGAAGGCGGGGGTGGCCCGCTCGCCGGCCGATATCGAGGCGGAGATCGTGGCGCTGGTGCGCGAGCGGATCGGCCCGGTGGCAGCCTTCCGCCTCGCCATCACCGTCAACCGCCTGCCCAAGACGCGCTCCGGCAAGATTCTGCGCGGCACGATGAAGAAGATCGCCGATGCCGAGCCGTGGAACATGCCCGCGACCATCGATGACCCGGCCGCCCTCGACGAGATCGCCTTGGCACTAGGCGCCCGCGGCCTCGCCAAGGTGACGGCCGCGTAGGCGCCCACTTACGAAAAAGCCCGGGAGCCTGCGCCCCGGGCTTTGATCCTTCAGGCCGCGCGCCGCAGGGCGGGGCTCATTCCTCGTCGTCGGCCTCGCTCTTGCGCGAGCCGCCGAGCTTGGCGAACACGGTCTCCAGGTCGATCGGCTCCTCGCGCGGCTTGCGGCTCGGCACGAAGGGCTCCGGCCCGTCGCCGATCGAAACATCGACCGGCAGCAGCGTCGCCTCGTGCTCGCCGGACGGCGCCGCCGTGGCGGGACGATCCTTGGAGGAGCGCTGCACCTCGATATCGAGGTCGATCTGCGAGCACAGGCCGAGCGTCACCGGGTCCATCGGCGTCAGATGCGCCGCGTTCCAGTGGGTGCGCTCCTTGATCGACTCGATGGTGGTCTTGGTGGTGCCGACCAGCCGCATGATCTGGCTGTCCTTCAGCTCCGGATGGTTGCGCAGCAGCCAGAGAATCGCGTTCGGGCGATCCTGGCGCTTGGAAACCGGGGTGTAGCGCGGGCCACGGCGGCGCTTGGGCTCCGGCAGGCGCACCTTCGATTCCAGCAGCTTCAGGCGATAATTGGGATTCTTCTCGGCGCGCTCGATTTCCTCGCGGGCCAGCTGGCTGGTGGTCATCGGGTCGCTGCCCTTGATGCCCTGCGCGACCTCGCCATCGGCGATGCCCTTCACCTCAAGCACGTGGAGCTTACAAAAGTCCGCGATCTGGTCGAAGGTCAGCGCGGTATTCTCGACCAGCCACACGGCGGTGGCCTTCGGCATGAGGGGGGCGTTCGCCATGGGACGCAGCTCCATCCAGTGAGGCGCCGGGCTGGCGATGAAACCGAGCCGGCGTGCAGATTTGAGTTCTTTCGGCCGCGCAAACTTCTCCCCGCGCCCCACCACCCTGCGGGGCGGAGCCTCGGACCGTCTCGCGATGACCGGGATGTTGCGAATATAGGCTTCCGCGCGCCTTCCTGCAAATCCAAAGACGCGGCGCTTGGGGTGGCGGTTATGTTCCTGCGCTGCTAGCGTCCGCGGCCCCCCAACCAGCAAGGATGACGCGATGAAGCCTGTTCGACTTCTGACCGCCGCCACCCTCCTCCTCACCGCCGTCACCGGCGCCTTCGCGCAGGAAGCCACGCGCGAAATGCCCGGCACCGAGGATGTCGCGGGCATTACCGGCGGCAGCTACACTGTCGACCCGGACCACACCCAGATCGTCTGGACCGTCGATCACATGGGGATTACCCCGCTCGCCGGCATGTTCGGCGCCTCCGCCGGGACGCTGGTGCTCGACCCCACCAAGCCGGACGAGGCGAAGCTGGAAGTCACCATCCCCATGTCCGGCCTGCGCGTCACCTCGGAAGGCTTTGCCGCCCATCTGGCGAGCCCGGAAATCCTCGACACGGCGAAATTCCCCACCGCCAGCTTCAAATCCACCCGGGTGACGGTTGAAGGCACCGACGCCACCATTGAGGGCGAACTGACGCTGCATGGGGTGACAAAGCCGGTCACGTTGGATGTCAGCTTCTTCGGCGCCGGCATCAACCCGATGACCAAGGCCGAGAATATCGGCTTCACCGCCACCACCGAAATCCGCCGCAGCGATTTCGGCCTGGGCTTCGGCGCGCCGGTCATTTCCGACGAGGTGGCCCTCGACATCGTCGGCGCCTTCATCAAGCAGCCCTGATCCGGCCACGCTTGACAGCGCGGGCCCCGGCACCCATGACGGTGGCGAGGCCCCCGCTGGACCCTGCGATGACCCCCGAAACATCTGCCCGGAAGCCCGAGCTTCGCGTCCTTCTCTGCGCCCCGCGCGGCTTCTGCGCCGGCGTGGTGCGCGCCATCGACGCGGTGGAGCGGGCGCTGGAGATGTATGGCCCGCCGGTCTATGTGCGCCATGAGATCGTGCACAATAAATACGTCGTGGAAGGGCTGAAGGCGAAGGGCGCCGTGTTCGTCGAGGAACTCCACGAAATCCCCGCCGGCACCACCTCCCCCGTCATCTTCTCCGCCCACGGCGTCGCCCGCGCGGTGCCGGAGGACGCGGCCCGCCGCAATTTCTTCGCCATCGACGCCACCTGCCCGCTGGTGACAAAGGTTCACCGAGAGGCCACCGTGCACCACAAGCGGGGGCGCGAGGTCGTGCTGATCGGCCATGCCGGCCACCCGGAAGTCATCGGCACGATGGGCCAGCTGCCCGAGGGCGCCGTCTCGCTGGTCGAGACCGCCGAGCAGGCGCGGCTCTTCCAGCCCCGCGACCCTGGCAATCTCGCCTTCACCACGCAGACCACCCTCTCGATCGACGACACCGCCGAAATCGTCGCCATCCTGAGGGAGCGCTTCCCCTCCATGGTGGCGCCGCACAAGGAAGACATCTGCTACGCCACCACCAACCGGCAGGAAGCGGTCAAGCGCGTCGCCCCTGAAGTAGACGCGATGATTGTGGTCGGCGCGCCGAACTCGTCCAACTCCCAGCGCTTGCGCGAGGCGGCCGAGCGCGAGGGCTGCCGCCACGCCGTGCTGGTGCAGCGGGCGAGCGAGATCGATTGGAACGCCTTCGGCGCGATTGCCTCGCTGGGTGTCAGCGCCGGTGCCTCGGCCCCGGAAATCCTCGTCGAGGAAATCCTCGACGCCTTCGCCGCACGCTACACGCTGAAGGTGGAGACGGTGCATACCGCCCATGAGGATGTGTTTTTCCCGCTGCCCCGGCAGCTCCGCTCCGACGCTGCCGAATAGGCTCGACCCCACCCCATGGCCGTTTACACCGATGTCTCCCCGGAAGAGCTCGAAGCCTTCCTCGCCACCTATGATCTCGGCCGGCTGCGTGCCTTCAAGGGCATCGCCGAGGGCGTCGAGAACTCCAACTACCTGCTGCAGACCGAGGCCGGCAGCTTCATCCTGACGCTCTATGAGAAGCGGGTGAACCCGGCCGACCTGCCCTTCTTCGTCGGGCTGATGGAGCATCTGGCGACGCGCGGCATCGATTGCCCGCAGCCGGTGCGCAACCGCGAGGGCGTGGCGCTCGGCACGCTGGCCGGGCGGCCGGCTTTGATCGCCACCTTCCTTGTCGGCACCTCGGTGCGCCGCCCGACCGCCGCCAATTGCGCCGCGCTCGGCGCCGCACTGGCGGGGCTGCACAAGGCCGGGGCCGACTTCACCGCTTTCCATCGCGCCAATGCGCTCTCGGTCGCCGGCTGGCGTCCGCTCTACGAGCAGGCGGGCGAGCGGGTCGACACGGTGGCGCCTGGCCTCTCCGCCCTCATCGCCGATGAACTCGCCGTGCTGGAGGCGCGTTGGCCGACGGACCTGCCGGGCGGCGTCATCCATGCCGACCTGTTCCCGGACAATGTGTTCTTCACCGACGGGCGGCTGTCGGGGCTGATCGATTTCTATTTCGGCTGCAACGACCTGTTGGCCTATGACGTCGCCATCTGCCTCAACGCTTGGTGCTTCGAGCCGGATGGCGCCTTCAACCAGACCAAGGCTCGCGCTTTGCTCGCCGCCTATCAGGGCGAGCGGCCGCTCGGGGCCGAGGAGATCGCCGCGCTGCCGCTGCTCGCGCGCGGGGCGGCGCTGCGCTTCCTGCTCACCCGGCTGGTCGACTGGCTCAACGTCCCACCCGGCGCGCTCGTGCGCCCGCACGACCCGCTGGAATATCTGCGCAAGCTGCGCTTCCATCGCTCGGTGACGAGCCCGCGCGACTACGGAATCATCGAAGGCCCCCACACGTGAAGACAGCCCCCGGAACCGCCCGCGTCTTCGCCGACGACGCCAAGACAGAGACGCCCGGCGACGCGCCAAAAGGCATCGTCGCGATCTGGACCGATGGTGCCTGCTCGGGCAATCCCGGCCCCGGCGGCTGGGGCGCGATCCTGAACTATGCCGGCTCGCAGAAGGAACTCTCCGGCGGCGAATCCCCCACCACGAATAACCGCATGGAGTTGATGGCGGCGATCTCCGCGCTGGAGGCGCTGAAGCGCCCCTGCACGGTCGATCTGCACACCGACAGCGAATATATGCGCAACGGCATCACCAAATGGATCGCCGGCTGGAAGCGCAATGGCTGGCGCACCGCCGACAAGAAGCCGGTGAAGAATGTCGACTTGTGGGAGCGGCTGGAAGCCGCCATCGCCCGCCACGAAATTCGCTGGCACTGGGTCAAGGGCCACGCCGGCGACGAGATGAATGAGCGCGCCGATGAGCTCGCCCGGGCCGGCATGGCGCCCTACAAGGCCGCGCGGGGCGCCTACTGAGTCGGGACACGACATCATGACCACTCGTCTTGGCGGGCCCACTGGCGCGGTGACGGGCGCCCCTGCCGCGCTGTTGCGCGCGGAAGGCCTCGCCGTCTTCGCCGCAGCGCTGGTGGCCTATGCCGCGCTCGGCGCTAGCTGGTGGCTGTTCGCGGCACTGATTCTGGCGCCGGACCTCTCGATGCTGGCTTATCTCGCCGGGCCGCGCCCCGGCGCCTTGTTCTATAACGCAGCCCACACTTATGTCGCCCCGGCCCTGCTCGGCGGCCTCGCCTATGGGTTCAGTGCGCCTCTGGCCGGGGCGATCGCCCTTATCTGGATCGCGCATATCGGGCTCGACCGCGTGCTTGGCTATGGCCTCAAATATGCAGCGGGTTTTGCCGACACGCATCTTGGCCGTATCGGCCGAAACTGAGGAAGGCCGCGCGGGAAGCGGGCGCGCGGATTGACAAGGCCCCCTCCGCTCCGCTATCAGCCGGGCCTCAATTTCTGCTGGCGGATCGAGGCGCGGCCATGGGGCGCCGTCTCATACGCAGGCGCCGTCGATCCGAAGGTTAGTGTCATGAAGATCCGTAACTCGCTCAAGTCGCTGCTCGGCCGTCACCGCGACAACCGTCTGGTGCGCCGCAAGGGCCGCGTTTACATCATCAACAAGACTCAGAAGCGCTTCAAGGCCCGCCAGGGCTGATCGAAGTTCGCTGAGCCTTACGGCCGTTCAGCCGCGTTCACGATTTCGCGGACATCGGCCGGTGAATATTGCTCAAGGGCGCCGTGACTCCTAACATGGAGAAATGCGCGCCCTTTTTGCTGCCTTGATCCTTACCGCCGCGCCACTCGGCGCCATGGCCCAGACCACCTCCCCTCCCGGTGCTGCGGAGCGGGTGGAGGCTGCTCCGCCTGCCGAGGCGGCCAAGTCTTCCGAGGCGGCAAATCCCTCCGCAGTGGCAAAGCCGGCGGAACCTGACCGCGGCAAGCGCCTCGATGCGCTGTTTGCTGCACTCAAGGCGGCACCGGACAAGGAATCGGCCAAGGAAATCGCCGCACGCATCGACGTCGCTCTCACCCCCTCGGGCAGCGACACGGCGGACCTGTTGATGGCGCGCGCCTCCCAGGCGACTCAGGCGAAGAAGTTCGATCTTGCGGTGGAACTGCTGGACGGCCTGCTGGCGATCGAGCCCGACTATCTGGAAGCGTGGAACAAGCGCGCCACCGTCTTCTTCCTGCGGCAGGATTTCTCCAATGCGCTGATCGACCTGCGCCAGGTCGTCACCCGCGAGCCGCGCCATTACGGCGCCTGGGCGGGCATCGCCATCATCTGCAAGGAAATCGGCGACGAGAAGCGCTCGCTTGAAGCAGCGCGCCATGCCCTCGCGCTCTATCCCCATCTCGACGAGATCGAGGATCTGGAGGAGGAACTTTCGATCAAGGTCGAGGGCCGGCCGATCTGAGATCGGCCGTTCGCAAGGTCGAGGGCCGACCGATCTGAGATCGGCCGTTCGCAAGGTCGAGGGCCGACCGATCTAAGGGATGACGAGGGCGTCGCCGCTCAGGCCCGCTCGTAATCCACGAAGCTGAAGGCGAACTCGTCCTTCTCGCCCTTTATCGGCCCTTCGCGGCCGACCTCCCGCCACGCCTCGCGGGCGAAGGCTGGGAAATGCACGTCGCCCTCCGGCCGCCCATGCACCTCGGTCAGGCGCAGCCGCGTGGCATGCGGAAAGGCCTGCGCGTAGATCTGCGCGCCGCCCACCACCGCCATCTCGTCGACGCCGAGCTTTTCAGCCTCCTGCGCCCCGCGCTCCAGCGCCGCGCCGAGCGAGGACACCACCAGCACGCCCTCCGGCGGCCGGAAGCCGGTGTCGCGGGTGATGACGAGGCTGGTGCGCCCCGGCAGCGGCCGGCCGATCGATTCGAAAGTGCGCCGCCCCATCAGGATCGGCTTGCCCCAGGTGATCGCCCGAAAGCGCTTAAGATCGCCGGAGATGTGCCAGGGCAGCGCGTCGCCGCGCCCGATAATGCCGTTCTCCGCAACGGCGGCGACGAGGGTAAGCACGGTCATGCGGACCTCCCGCGCAGCAGCGCCAGCGCGGTGTCCGCCGCGGTGAGGCCGGTCTGGTGCGCACCATGGGCGGTGGAATAGGCGTGCGGCGAGGAGGCCTCGCCGGCGAACAGCACCCGGTCGCCCAGCGGCCGGGTAAGCGTCTGCGTCAGCCGCGCGCGCATATGGGCGAGGCCCGGCAGCGCGCAGCTATAGCCGCCGCCGATTAGCGGATCGGCCACCCAGCCGGTTGTGGCGACCCCGACGATATGTGTCTCGATCCCGGCGCCGAAGGCGTCCGTCAGCGCGGCAAGAGCAAAATCGCGCATCGCCGCCGGCCCGGCCTGCACCAGTGCTGCGGCGTTGGCGCCGCCGAGCTGGGCGATCGCCATGGGTTGGCCGAACGGGTTGAGGGTGAAATTCACCGGCTTGCGGGCGGGGTCGCGGAGGTCCAGCGTGTCGATATAGCTGGTGGGCTCGACGCCGAACACGTCGCGATCGAACAGGAAGGCGACCTTCTCCGCCGCCCCGAGCGGCAGCGCCTCGAACGCCTCGGCGAGATCAGGCGGCAGCAAGGGTGCAAAGGCAAGGCCTCCACGCGCGATCACCGAAGTCGGCACGGCGACAATGGCGAGCCGGGCGGTAAGCGTGCCGCGCGAGGTGGCGAGCGTCACCCCCTCTCCGGACCAGTCGACGGTGGAAACCGCGCAGCCGGTGACGATGTCGAGCTCCGGCGCCTCCCGCGCCGCGAGCGCCTGCACCAGCGCGCCATAGCCCTTCTCGACCGGGTAGTTCTCGCCCGTATCTGAATAGGCGGCATAGTCGAGGGTGGACAGACGCTCCGGCTCGGCGGCGGAGAGCAGGGTCAGCCAGTGCCGCGCCAGCCGCGCCCACGGCGGAGACAGGACGGCCTCGGTCAGCACTTCGCTCGCGGCGATGTCGCGCCCGTCCTCGCCAGCCTTGTGGATGGCGGCGTAACTGGCCTGAATGTCGTTCCAACTGGCCTCACACTCCACCTCATCGGCCCAGCGATCGCCGAGATGAGTGGTGCGGGCCTTGCGGTTGCCGCGGGCGAGATAGGCGAGGCCCAGTTCGTCCGCCGCCGCCCGCAACGGGTTCACCGAGGCGGAATGCAGCCAGTGGCAGCCCCGGTCCCAGGCGATTCCGAAGGTCGCTGTGTCGGTGAAGGCCCGCCCGCCGGTCCGGGCCGCCGCTTCCACCACGCGCACATCGATTCCGGCCTGTTTCAACCGCGCCCCTGCCGCAAGGCCTGCGGCGCCAGCGCCGACGACGATCACATCATGCTGTGCGGCCACGTTCACGTCCGGCTTTGGCAGGAGCTATCTGGCGAAACCGGGCACCCACGGCTCAGCGCCTGCGCGCGGTTATTTCTTGCGAAACGCATCGAGCCGTACGACCTGGGCGCCGCCCGAGCCGCCATCGGTCGGCTCGTCGCCATCCACCGACTTCTCAGCGCTCTTGGCATCCGATGCCTTGCTGTCGGCAACCTTGCTGTCGGGAGCCGTCTTGCCGGGGGCCTCGTCGCCGGCGGACGGGCGCGAAGCGTCCTCGGAGCTCGCAGCATCGACGGCAGGCGCACGCGCGGCGCCGGGCTGCTTCGGCGCAGCCTTGGCATCCGGTACAGCGACCGGCGCGGCAGGCTTCGGCGCGGCGGGCTTCGACCCGATGGACCGGGAAGCCACAGCCTCCGTCGGCGCCGGCTTAGGCGGCACTTCGGCCAGGCGCGTGGGCGCGCGGGTGGAGGGAACCGAGGTCGGCCGGCTCTCGCCGATCGGCGTCGGCACGGCGGTGGGCGCCTCCGAGCCATCGTCTTCGGCGTCAGCGTCGTCTTCGTCTTCCACTGATTCGAACTGCAGCCCGAATTTGACAGAAGGGTCGAAGAAGCCCTTCAGCGCCGCATAGGGAACGTGCAGGCGCTCGGGAATGCCGTTGAAGGAAAGGCCAACCTCGAAGAACTGGTCGGTGACGATGAGGTCCCAGAACTGGTGCTGGAGCACGATGGTCATTTCTTCGGGGTAACGCTCCTTCAGGCGCGGCGAAATCCGCACGCCGGGCGCGCAGGTATCGAAGGCCAGGTAGAGATGGTGTTCCCCGGGGAGGCCGTCACGGGCCACATCGGTAAGGACGCGGCCAACGACGCCGCGCAACGCATCCTGCACCAGCAGGTCATATCGGATCAGATCGACGCTCATGCCGGCAATGAACCCGATTTCCGCCCCGACGGCCAGTAGGTAGTGAGAATGAAGTGCAGGCTTCTGTTGCCAGGTGCCTGCGAACCCCGCCTCACGGTGCTACCCGCTTGGACTTATTTTCCGTAGATCAAACCGCTCACGCGGCCTGAGCAACCGGAGCATAGTTGTCGTTGGCAACTATATGTTTGGTCCGATGACGGCGGTACCATGCCGGGCGAAAGAAGACCCTTTACGCTCTCGTCGATCCTGTTTCGCCCCCGCCGCAGCCCACCCTTCGATGGGTTCCGGTGGAGGCGCCGGGTACTGCCCCCGGGTCCGAAGAGTTTATTCCGATGTCCGTTTATCGCCATATCCGGCTTGCGCCGGCAAATCGAATATAGGGGTTTGCCCGTCCGGTTGGAAGGGGGCACGCGCAACTCCCCCTTCCTATCCCCTTGAAGCCTATGCCTCGGTCTGGTCGCCATATTGCAAATGCTCGATCGGCCGGTTGCCGCCATTGGTGCCGAGCAGCTTTTCCTCCTGCGCGGCAATCTCCGCGCGCAATGTTTCCATGAAGATCTGGCGCATCATCTCGTAATCGAGCCGCACGTCGGAATGGGCGCTTCGCAGGGCCTGGCCCTCGCGCAGTACAAGCGCCGGCGCCGTATGAGCGTGCTCCACCGTGAAGTCGAGCGGGTGCGTCGCATCCTTTTCCAGCAGGTTCAGGTGCATGCGCAGGCGGTGTAGATCGGTGTTAAGCGCGTCGGTGCTTTTGGTCACGGCTTTCTCCCTCAGACTTTGGTCGCGTCGGGACAAGTCGAGCCTGCCGGGAATGTTCCCCGTTAGCGCCCCGGCCGGCGCATGGGCTTGCTGGAGACGCTGGGCCGAAAGGTTGCCAGGCGGGTGTGCCGGCGGCGGCGTATGCTATATGTCGTGGGCATAAACGCCTTGGGAACCACAGGCATGCGGAACTATCACGAGCTTCTGGAGCGGGTGCTACGCGAGGGCACACGCAAGGACGACCGGACCGGCACCGGCACGCTGTCGGTGTTCGGCCACCAGATGCGCTTCGACCTTGGCGAGGGCTTTCCGCTGGTCACCACGAAGAAGCTGCACCTGCGCTCCATCATCCACGAATTGCTGTGGTTCCTCGCGGGCGATACCAACATCGCCTATCTCAAAGAAAACGGCGTTTCGATCTGGGACGAATGGGCCGACGCCAATGGCGACCTCGGGCCCGTCTATGGCCATCAGTGGCGCTCTTGGCCGGATGGGCAGGGCGGGGTGATCGACCAGATCGCGCAGGTTGTCGCCGACATCCGCCGCAATCCCGATTCGCGCCGCCTGATCGTCTCGGCCTGGAACCCGGCCGACGTGCCTGACATGGCACTGCCGCCCTGCCACTGCCTGTTCCAGTTCTATGTGCAGGACGGGCGGCTCTCCTGTCAGCTCTACCAGCGCTCGGCCGACATCTTCCTCGGCGTGCCGTTCAACATCGCCTCCTACGCCCTCCTCACCCACATGGTGGCGCAGGTGACGGGGCTGAAAGCGGGTGACTTCGTTCACACGTTCGGCGACGCTCACATCTATCTCAACCACATCGACCAGGTGCACGAGCAGCTCTCCCGCGCCCCCCGCGCCCTGCCGCGGCTGCAGTTGAATCCTGACGTGCACGACCTCTTCGCCTTCCGCTTCGAGGACATCGCCGTCGAAGGCTATGACCCCCACCCGGCCATCAAGGCGAAGGTTGCGGTGTGATGGCCCTCACCCTGCGCCCCGCCGAGCGGGATGACACCGCGCTGATCCTCGCCTTCGTGCGCGAGCTCGCCGAGTACGAGAAGCTGCTGCATGAGGTGGAGGCGACCGCCGAGGATTTCGCCCGCGACCTCTTCGGGCCGAGCCCGCGCGTGTTCTGCGACATTGCCGAGTGGGAGGGCGCGCCGGCCGGTTTCGCGCTCTGGTACTACACCTTCTCCACCTTTCGCGGCCGGCAGGGCATCTTCCTGGAAGACATTTTCGTGCGCCCGGAATTTCGCGGGCGCGGCATCGCGAAGGCGCTGATGCAGCTTCTGGCACGGCGCTGCGTGGAGGAGAAGCTTGGTCGCTTCGAGTGGAACGTTCTGGATTGGAACGCGCCGGCGATCCGCTTCTACCGCTCGGTCGGTGCCGTGCCGCTCGACGCCTGGACCATGCAGCGCGTGAGCGGCGAAGCTCTCGAGAGGCTTGCCGCGGACTGACAAGCCTGCACCGACGCCGTGCTCAACAGCGTCCCCAGGAAAGGCACTCAAGAAAATGCCGCCGGCGAGACGCCGGCGGCTGATGCGTTGGAGGAGCGAGCGGTGGCTGCCGTTGCCGCCGTTCAGAGCGGCTCGGCGTCCGGACCGGCCTCCGGCCCATCCGGGCCATCGTCCATCGGGCCGGGCGGCATGCGGTGGTGCATCGGGCCGTCGTGACCGTGCTTGCCGGGGCCGGCGCGATGCGGGCCGTGGCCCTTGCCGTCGCGGCCGTCGGCCATGCGCGGATGCTCTATCTGCTTGAACAGGATGGCAAAGCGGCGCTGCTGCGATCCGTCGAGGCTGTCATAAAGCGGGGCGGCCGCGTCGGCGACCTTCTTCATCATCTGGCCGCGCTCCACCATGCCATCGGCCTGCGCGCGCAGGCGTTCGATCACGTCAGGGCGCTCGCCCTTGGGCATGTCCGCGCGTTCGGCGCGACGCTCCGCGCGATTTTCCATCCGCCCCTTGGCGGACTCCTGCAGCGCGGTCTCCACCGCCGGCCACAGCTTCTCCTGCTCGGCGGTCAGCCGCAGCCCAGCCTTCAGGGCGGCGATGCGGGCGTCGCTCATGGCGCTGGCGAATTCGGCCATCTGCTCGACGCTCGGGCGCGGGTGGTCGGGGCTACCCGGCTTCGGCGCCGCGACGCCGAAAGTCACACCGGCGAGAAGGGCAGCGGCAGTTGCAGCAATGATCGTACGTTTCATCGGCCTCATCTCCTGTGAAGGTGAGGCCGATGCTGGGTTATGGCGCCGAAAGATTCAAATGAAACTTCGGTAATGAACCTCGATTACCTTCAGAAACGAAGATGAATGAGCGTTCAGATTCATGAATATATATTAACCGGGAGATATCATCTTCTCCGGCCGCACAACAGCGTCGAACTCCTCATCGGTAACATAGCCCCCACCGACCGCTTCCTGGCGCAGCGTGGTGCCGTTCTTATGCGCAGTCTTGGCGATCTTGGCGGCATTGTCGTAGCCGATCTTTGGCGCCAGCGCCGTCACCAGCATAAGCGAGCGCTCCAGCGCCGCCTTGATATTGTCTTCGCGCGGCACGATGCCGACGACGCAATTGTCGGTGAAGCTGACCGCCGCATCAGCGAGCAGGCGCACCGACTGCAGGAAATTATAGGCCATAACGGGGTTGTAGACGTTCAGCTCGAAATGGCCCTGGCTGCCGGCGAAGCCGAGGGCGGCATTGTTGCCGAACACCTGCACGCACACCTGGGTGAGCGCCTCGCACTGCGTCGGGTTCACCTTGCCCGGCATGATCGAGGAGCCCGGCTCGTTTTCCGGCAGCGACAGTTCCCCAAGGCCCGATCGGGGGCCGGAGCCAAGAAAGCGAATGTCATTGGCGATCTTGAACAGCGACATCGCCACCGTGTTGATTGCGCCATGCGAAAACACCATCGCGTCATGAGCGGCAAGCGCCTCGAACTTGTTCGGCGCCGAGGTGAACGGAAGGCCGGTGATGACGGCGATGCGCTCGGCCACCTTTTCGGCGAAGCCGATAGGTGCATTGAGCCCGGTGCCGACCGCCGTGCCGCCCTGCGCCAGTTCCATCAGCCGCGGCAGGGTCTGCTCAACCCGCTCGATGCCGGTTGCAACCTGATGGGTATAGCCGGAGAACTCCTGTCCAAGCGTCAGCGGCGTGGCGTCCTGGGTATGGGTGCGGCCGATCTTGATAATGTGCTGCCACTGGGCAGACTTCTCGCCCAGCGCATCCCGCAGCTTGGCGAGCGCCGGAAGCAGCCGGTGGGCGATCTCCTCGGCGGCGGCGACATGCATCGCCGTCGGATAGGTGTCGTTGGACGACTGGCTCATATTGACGTGGTCGTTCGGGTGCACCGGCTTCTTGGAGCCGAGCGTGCCGCCGAGCATCTCGATCGCCCGGTTCGAGATCACCTCATTGGCGTTCATGTTCGACTGTGTGCCCGAGCCGGTCTGCCAGACCGCCAGCGGGAAATGCGCGTCGAGCTTGCCGTCGATCACCTCCTGCGCCGCCGTGATGATGGCGTCGGCGAGTGCGGTGTCGAGATGGCCGAGATCGCGATTGGTCTCTGCCGCTGCCCGCTTGACGATCCCGAGCGCCCGCACCACTGGCAGGGGCTGCTTTTCCCAGCCGATCTTGAAATTGCCGAGCGAGCGTTGCGCCTGCGCGCCCCAGTATTTGTCGCTCTCCACCTCGATGGGCCCGAACGTGTCGGTTTCGATGCGGGTAGTGCTCATCGGTCAAAGCCTTTCGGAGGTCGGGTGCGTCAAGATGGCCCAATCAGAGGGGCCTCGATCCTCGCGGCGGTTTAGCACGCGACGCCGAGGGACGAAATGCGACGAAGAACCGGCGCCAGCCTCCCGCAACGTTCCGGCGATATCGATCACAAATGCGTGACGACTACCCCCTTCAAGGCCAGCGACACGCACATTTATAGCGTATCCAAATACCCCACCCCTTCGGAAAGCACCCAGCAGCCGGCTACCCACAACGCTTTAACCAAGCGCCACCGGCGACGGCCGCCGCGTACCACATGCCTGCAAATTCTTGGAAAGAGCCATTTTCGCCGATATTATGAGAGAAGTAATAAAGGCCGACGCGCAGATTCTGCGTCCCCGATCCTTGGAGGCAGGCGCCCGTGGGCGACATCGTAAATCTCAACCGCCATCGCAAGCGGATCGCCCGCGAGCAGGCGGAACAAACCGCCGCCGCCCGGCGTTTGGAGTTTGGCCGTTCAAAGTATCAGCGCGAGTTGGCGGCGGCCGAGGAACGAAAGCAGGAAAAAATGCTTGAAGGGCATAGGCGCATACGAGAGGACGAGACATGAAGAGCCCCGTGGTTAAGCGGTCAATCGTGATTGCCGGGCACAAGACCAGCGTAAGTCTGGAAGATCAGTTCTGGGACGCCCTCAAGGAGATTGCCGCCAATCGGCGCAGCACCTTGTCGGAAATCGTCGCCTCGATCGATTCCGGACGCAATCAGGGCAACCTGTCGTCGGCGATCCGGCTCTATGTCCTGGCGCATTATCGCAGCCCAGCTCCCAGCCGCGAGGCAGTGGAACACGCCGAGCGTAATGGATCCCTGCGCTCTACCGTTGCGTAAACCCGGAACAGATCCCATATCGGGAGGTGGCGGCGCGTTGTAACCTGATGCCTCGTCACCTATAACCGCCTCGTCACGTCGTTCGGACGGCGAGGCGCGGGTTTTCTTGCACGGTGGCGTCTGCCGGTTCTGCGCTTGCGAGCCCGGACAAGCCGGGCGCGCAAACGGAGTGGGCGCGGAATGTCATGGAAGAACCAGAGCGGCGGGCCGTGGGGCGGTGGTCCGCGCGGCCCCTGGGGCACTGGTCCGCAATCGTCGGGACCGAATTCTCCTGACCTTGAAGATCTGATCCGTCGTGGTCAGGAGAAGCTGCGGACGGCGATACCGGGCGGCTTCGGCACCGGCAAGGGCATCGTGGTGGTGGTGGCTCTGGCCATCGTCGTCTGGCTGCTCTCCGGCTTCTATCGGGTCGAGCCCGACGAGCAGGGCGTGGTGCTGCGCTTCGGGAAATTCGTCGGGACCACGAATCCCGGCCTGAACTACCATCTCCCCTATCCCATCGAGACCGTGCTGACCCCGCAGGTCACGCGCGTCAACCGCATCGATATCGGCATCCGCACCGGCGACGATCCGCGCCGCGGCACCGCCATGCGTGATGTGGCGGAAGAGAGCCTGATGCTGACCGGCGACGAGAACATCGTCGACGTGGATTTCGCCGTCTTCTGGATGGTGAAGCCCGCAGCAGCCGGTTCGACAGAGGATGTCGGCGCCGCCAACTTCCTGTTCAACGTCCAGAACCCGGAAGGCACCATCAAGGCCGTGGCCGAAAGCGCCATGCGCGAGGTGGTCGGCCGCACGAACATTCAGCCGATCCTCACCGGCGCCCGCCAGAACATTGAAACGGCGGTGCAGGAGCTCATGCAGCGCACGCTCGACGGCTACAAGGCCGGCGTTCTCGTCACCCAGGTCCAGTTGCAGAAGGTGGATCCGCCCTCGCAGGTGATCGATTCCTTCCGCGACGTCCAGGCGGCGCGTGCGGACGCCGAGCGTCTGCAGAACGAGGCCCAGGCCTACGCCAACCGCGTGGTGCCCGAAGCCCGAGGTGACGCCGCGCGCATCACCCAGGGTGCCGAGGGCTACAAGGAACGGGCGATCATCGAGGCGAGAGGCCAGGCGGCGCGCTTCCTCAGCGTTCTGGGAGAGTACCAGAAGGCGCCGGAAGTCACGCGCCAGCGCCTCTATCTCGAAACAATGGAACGCGTGTTCGGCGGAATGGACAAGGTGATCATCGATCCTGCGGCAGGCGGCTCCTCCGGCGTCGTCCCCTATCTGCCCCTTGCTCCGCTCACGGGCAGCACCACCGCTCCGGCGGCCGCTCAGGGAGCCGCGAAATGAGGAACAGCCTCGGTCTCGTTCTGGCGATCCTTGTCGCCGTTGTCCTCATCGGCCTGTTCTCGGCCCTTTTCAGCGTCTACCAGACCCAGCAGGCGCTGGTGCTGCGCCTCGGCGAGCCCATCCGGGTCATCGAGGAACCGGGCCTGCACGCCAAGATCCCGCTGATCGACAGCGTGATCTTCGTCGACAAGCGCATTCTGGACCTCGAAAATCCCTCGCAGGAGGTGATCGCCGCCGACCAGAAGCGTCTCGTCGTTGACGCCTTCGCGCGCTACCGCATCGTCAATCCGCTGCGGTTCTACCAGTCGGTCGGCACCATTGACGCGGCCAACTCGCGCCTCGCCACCATCCTGAACTCGTCGCTGCGCCGCGTGCTCGGCGAATCGACCTTCATCGAAGTGGTGCGTGACCAGCGCGAGGCGCTGATGGCGCGCATTCGCGACCAGGTGAATCGTGAAGCGGCCGGCTTCGGCATCGATGTCATCGATGTCCGCATCCGTCGCGCAGACCTGCCCGAAGCCAACAGCCAGGCGGTGTTCCAGCGCATGCAGACCGAGCGTCAGCGGGAAGCCTCCGAGATCCGTGCACAGGGCGCCGAAGCGGCCCAGACCATCCGCTCCCGCTCCGACCGCGACTCGACGATCATTGTCGCCGAAGCCAATGCCACCGCCGACCAGCTGCGCGGCGAAGGCGAGGCCCAGCGCAATGAGATCTTCGCGCAGGCCTATAATCAGGACCGCGGCTTCTTCGACTTCTATCGGTCGATGCAGGCCTATGAGGCGTCGCTGAAGGGCTCGGACACACGCATGTTGCTGGCGCCGGATTCGGAGTTCTTCCGCTTCTTCGGCAATCCGGCGGCTCGCCCGGCCACGCCCGCCGGCGCGGCCGCTGCGCCGGCGACCTCGTCCGCGCCGCTCGCGCCCGCTAACTAAAGCGGCGCGACGATGTATGATCTCATCGTCGCGCTCGGCCTCGTGCTGGTTATCGAAGGCTTGGTGCTTGCCGCCGCTCCGGCGGCGGTACGCCGCTCCGCCGATGCGATCACGCAGTTGACCGATTCGCCGCTGCGGGTGGCCGGTATTGTCGGCGCCATTCTGGGCCTTGCCATTGTCTGGCTGATCCGAGGCTAAAGAGGCGGGGCCACGTGCCCCGCCTCGCGCTCTTTTGGCTTGCATCGCATCTTGCGACGGGTAGCGTCTGAAGCAACGACCCGTGTCTTTCGGGCCGTTCCGCCCGGATCCGCGTGGCGGCGTCAAGGAGGCTTCATGATCAACTGCCTTGAAGGCCCCGGCCTTAAGCGTTCAACCGTCGCGCTTGCTGCTCTGGAACGGGCCCCCTCCTCCCCCCAGATGCCCCGCACGGCGCAACGCTTCGCGCGCCGGCTTGCCGCTGCTCTGATGGCCCTCAGCCTTGCCGCACCGCTGGCTTTGATGCCGCTTGTGGCCCACGCCGCTGCCGCTAAAGGCCCCGACACGGTGGCCGACACCGCTGCCCTGATCATGGATGCGGTGGTCAATATTTCCACCTCGCAAACCGTCGCCCCCTCGCGCAGTGTGCCGACGCCGGAACTGCCGCCGGGCTCGCCTTTCGAGGAGTTCTTCGAGGAGTTCTTCAAGCGCCGCCAGCAGCAGGGCGAGGACCAGGCGCCGCGTCGCGTCTCCTCGCTGGGCTCGGGCTTCGTCATCGACGCGAGCGGCTTTATTGTCACCAATAATCACGTCATCGCCGACGCCGACGAGGTCTATGCCAATTTCGCCGACGGCTCGAAGCTGAAGGCGGAGATCGTCGGCCGCGATACCAAGATCGATATTGCCCTGCTCAAGGTGACGCCCGAGCCCGACAAGCCGCTCAAGGCGGTGAAGTTCGGCAATTCAGACATTCTGCGCGTGGGCGACTGGGTGATGGCCATCGGCAACCCGTTCGGCCTTGGCGGCACGCTCACCGTGGGCGTCATCTCCGCCCGCAACCGCGACATCAATTCCGGCCCCTACGACAATTTCCTGCAGACCGACGCGGCCATCAACCGCGGCAATTCCGGCGGCCCGCTCTTCAACATGGAAGGCGACGTAGTCGGCATCAATACTGCCATCATCTCGCCCTCCGGCGGCTCCATCGGCATCGGCTTCGCCGTGCCCTCCAACACCGCCATCCCGATCATCGCCCAGCTCAAGGAGTTCGGCGAGACGCGGCGCGGCTGGATCGGGGTCCGCATCCAGCAGGTCACGCCGGAGATTGCTGAAAGCCTCTCGCTCGATCGCGCGCGGGGCGCGCTGATCGGCTCGGTGAACGAGGATGGCCCCGCCGCCAAGGGCGGCCTGAAGGCCGGCGATGTCGTCGTCAGCTTTGACGGCAAGGAGGTCCGCGACATGCGCGCTTTGCCGATCATCGTCGCCGACACCCCGGTCGACAAGGAGGTGGAGGTCGTCGTCGTCCGCAAGGGCCAGCAGGAGACGCTGAAACTGGTGGTCGGCCGGCTTGACGAGGGCACGGCCTCGCCCAGCGCCGCCGAGACGCCGGAACAGAAGCCGGATACGCCGCCGCCGGTGACGACGCGCAAGCTCATGGGCGTCGAAATGGCCGAGATGACTCCGGAGCTGCGTACCCGCTTCAAGATCAAGGAAGAGCTCAAGGGCGTGGTGGTGATGGCGGTCGAGCCCGGCTCTGTCGCCGCCGAGCGTGGCATCGTGGCTGGCAATCTCATCGTCGAGGTCAATCAGGAAGCTACCCTGACGCCCGGCGATGTGGAAAACCGCCTGGCGGCACTCAAGAAGGAGGGCCGCCGCTCGGCGCTGCTGATGGTGGCCGATCCCGAGGGGCAGATCCGTTTCACCGCTCTGCCGATCGAGTGAACAACGACGCGTGATCCGGCCAGTGGCCAGGGACGTCAACTGACAGCGCTACGACGCCGGCGCCCCGGAGCCTCGCTCCGGGGTTTTCCGTTGGCATGGGCATGAGAGGGCTGAGGACGCCGTCGCGCGGCCGCACTCAAGGCCGCGGCGGCGGCATGGGCGGCAAGGGGGAGAGCCCGCCGGCCGGCAGGCCCCTGCCGGCCTCGGCCTGGGAGGTCTTGCTTTCGGTCAGTTGAACGGTCCAGCTCTTCTGCTCGTGCGTGTCGACCTCGAAGAAGCCGGTGCGGTCGAAGCCCCGCGCCAGGCAGTCCTGGATGCCGCGAATGGTGAACTCCTTCTCGCGGGTGCACATGAAGGCCTTGCCGGACCATTCCCCGCCGAGATCGTAGTCGATGGCGTAGACGTAATAGAACCTCGCCACCAGATCGCCGCGCAGCAGCGTCTCGCAGCTATTGGCGCCGATGTTCCACCAGCCCTCTGTGGACCAGGCATTGCCGTCCTTGTAGCCGAGCGCGATGCCGACCCGGCTGCTGGAACGGTTGCACAGGCGGAAATCCGCCGCTGCCGGCTGCGGCATCAGGCCGGCAAGCACCGGCACCGCCAGCACGGCCGGAAGCAGGACGCGGGCAAAGGCGCGCCGCAGCGCACCGCTCCGACGGGTCGCGCCAGAGGCGACGCCTCTGGAGACAGTGTCACTCGTCGACGAGAACAGCTCGGAAATCATTGACGTTTGTGCAGGTCGGCCCCGGTGTGAGCAGATCCCCGAGGGACTCGAAGAAGCTGGTTGAATCGTTATTGGCGAGAAAGGCGGCAGGATCGAGACCCAAGGCCTTCGCCCGCACCAGCGTGTCCGGCATCACATATGCGCCGGCGGGATCGGAGGCATCGCCGCCGCCGCCATCGGTGCCGTCAGTATCGCCGGCCACCGCATAGATGCCCGCCGCCCCTTCGAGCGCTACCGCCAGCGCCAGCGCATATTCCTGGTTCGGGCCGCCCCGGCCCTGTCCGCGCATGGTGACGGTGAGTTCGCCGCCCGAGAGCAAAACCGCCTTGCGGCCCGCCGCCTTCAGTTCCTTGGCCTTGGCCGCCTGGGCCTGCGCCACCTCGCGGGCCTCGCCCTCTAGATTGTCGCCGAGCAACACCGGCTCGATGCCGGCCTCGCGGGCAATCTTCTCGGCCGCGACAAAGGAATCGGCCGGGCGGGAGATGAGGATGTACTGGGAACCGGCAAAGGCCGCATCGCCGGGCTTGGGCGATTCATTGGCCGGGTCGCGCAGCGCCACCGCGACGGAGGGCGGCGGGTCGATGCGGTAGCGGGCGAGCACGTCGCGCGCCTCGGCCAGCGTCGTCGGGTCCGGCACGGTGGGACCCGAGCCGATCACCGCGGGGTCGTCGCCCGGCACGTCGGAAACGGAAAGCGTCACCACCCGCGCCGGCTGGGCCAACGCCGCAAGCCGGCCACCCTTGATGCGCGAGAGGTGCTTTCGCACCGTGTTGATCTCGGTGATGTTGGCTCCCGAACGCAGCAGCGCGCGGGTCAGCGCCCGCTTGTCGTCGAGTTCGACGCCAAAGGCCGGGGCGATCCAGTTGGCCGAAGCGCCGCCCGAGAGCAGCACCAGCACGAGATCGTCGGCCGTAGCGGAAGCGGCGAGGTCGATCGCCGTCTGCGCGCCGGCAAGGCCCGCCGCATCAGGCACAGGATGGCCAGCCTCGACCATCTCCAGCTGGCGGGTGGGTCGGCCATAGCCATGGCGGGCGACGCCGATGCCGACCAGCCGGGCAGGGTCGAGGCCCATCTCGTCGAGATAATGCCGCTCGGCGACTTCCAGCATCGAACCGGCGGCCTTGCCGGCGGCGAGCAGAATCAGCCGACCATGGGCGGGAGGCGGCGGCAGTGCCGGCGGCAGGCAGGTGGACGGATGCGCGGCCGCAACAGCGGCGGCAAACAGGCGATCGAGAAAGTCACGCGCCGAAGCCTCAGTCATTACCACCCTGCCCGCCCCCCGAAGGGGCCCTTCCTGCCGGTCCATTGCCCGGCGATTGCTTATTGCGCGCGAACGCGAATCCCGGCCGCGCGACGCGAAACGGGCGTATTCCTATGGCACGGCAGGGCTCGCGTCGATATCCTCTTGAACACTTCGCCTCAGCTCACGGGCAATTATGCGCCGCCTTTCGATGGAAGACCCCGCCACGACCGACAGCGTCGCCGACGCTCCGGTGCCGTTCCCCGCTTTCGAGCGCATTCCGGGAACGCTGGAGGCCGGGCTGATCCTGCTGTGCGACCATGCCTCTAACGCGCTGCCGCCCGGCTATGGCTCGCTCGGCCTGCCCAAGGCCGAGCTGGAACGCCATATCGGCTATGATATCGGCGCCGCCGGCGTCACCCGCATGCTGGCGCACCGTCTTGGCTGCCCCGCCGTGCTCTCGCGCTTCTCGCGCCTGTTGATCGACCCCAATCGCGGCGAGGATGACCCCACTTTAGTGATGCGCCTGTCGGATGGCGCGGTTATCCCCGGAAACCGCCATGTCGATGATGTGGAGATTGAGCGCCGGCTGGCGCTTTTTCACCGCCCCTATCACGACGCCATCCACGCCGAGATCGAGGCGGCGCTGGCGCAGGGCGTAGTACCCGTGCTGCTCTCACTGCACAGTTTTACGCCGGTTTGGCGCGGACTCGCCCGCCCCTGGCACGCCGCCGTGCTGTGGGACAGCGACCCGCGCTTCACCCGCGAGCTCATTGACGCGCTGGAGGCGCCGGGCGACCTCATCGTCGGCGACAACGAGCCCTATGACGGTGCCTTGCGCGGCGACTGCCTGTTCCGCCATGCCACGCTGAGGGGTCTGGCCAACACGCTGCTGGAAATCCGCCAGGACCTGATCGCCGAAGTTGAGGGCCAGCGCGCCTGGGCCGACCGGCTCGCCGGGCTGCTGCCGGACATCCTCGCCCGGCCGGAATTGCACGAAGCGTGCGTCTATGGCTCGCGTACCGGCCCGGTACCCCCCATCTGACCGGCAGACCTACCCGGGAGATTTCGATGTCCGATCTCGACGATAAGACCCGCACCGAGCTGGAGGCCGCCGCTTTTCGCCGGCTCGTCGCCCATCTCCAGGCGCGCACCGACGTGCAGAACATCGCTCTGATGAACATGGCCGGCTTCTGCCGCAACTGCCTGTCCAACTGGTTGCTGGACGCGGCAAAGGAACGCGCCGTGCCGCTGACCAAGGATGAGAGCCGCGAAGCGGTCTATGGCATGCCCTATGAGGAGTGGAAGGCCCGCCACCAGAGCGAGGCGACGCCAGAGCAGAAGGCGGCCTTCCCCGGACCGGGCCCGCACTGAGCCCGCGCCGGGGGCCCCCTTTTCCCCGGATTGGCAGTGGATAGCGGGGCTAGCTGGCCCCGCATAGACGTACGGATGCGCCATTGCCTTGACGGCCCGCCCCGCTTGCGCTCCCTATCGCCGCCCGAATTGCCGTCTAGACGCCGGGCCCTGCCCGATGCCCCGGAGACAACATGTCCGATATTCCGAACGACCAGCCCCTGTCCGACGCCGCCGCCGGCTTCGCCAAGGAGCAGCTGAAATCCTTCATCGAGCGCATCGAGCGCCTTGAGGAAGAGAAGAAGACCATTGCCGACGACATCAAGGATGTCTTCGCCGAAGCCAAGGGCACCGGCTTCGACACCAAGGCGCTGCGGGAAATCCTGAAGATCCGCAAGCAGGACGCCGACCAGCGCGCCGAGCACGAGGCGATCGTCGACCTTTACATGCAGGCGCTTGGGATGCTGGGCGAGAGCTGAGCCCGGCCCTCTGTCAAAACCTGTCGAACCGACCGGGCGGCCAGTGGCCGCCCGTTCCGTTTCAGGCGTCGTGCGCCCCGGCTAGAGCGCCTTCTTGAGCGGGGCTGGCCCGGTCATCATCGCAACCACAGGAACCGCCACAACCGCCTCGCCGGAGAATTGCGAGGTGGAGAGACCCTTGGCGCCATCGCGGCTGAACTGCGCCGCGACGATGCGGCGCGGCGGCAGCACGAAGGCGGCGAAGCGGCGGAGTTCCGGCAGGTGCATGGAGACCTTGCCGGAAACACTGGGGCCGCTGAACAGGCGGCGGATTTCCGCGACCATCGCCTGCGAATAGGGCTGAGGCTTGCGCGCCTGCGCGGCTTGCGTGGCCGGAGCCCCGGCGGGACGGGCGGCGCGGGCAGTCGCCATATCGGCCTCCGGCGCGCGGCCGGGCTGGGCCCGCGGCGCCGCGAACACGCTGCCGGCGGCGTCGGCATAGGCAAGCGCCGGGCCTTCGCCACTGGTTCCGCGCACGATCACTTCCGGCAGACCGCCCATCTCGCTGGGGCGGGTCTGGGGCAGCGGCGCGCCGGAGAGAGCGCTGGCGATCTGTCGGTTATTGGTCGCCTCAGGCGTGCCCGGCAGCGGAATGGCGGCGGCAAGCGCGGCGAGATCGGCCCTGTCGCTGGGCGCGACGCTTGAGGCGACGGGACGGGGAGCCGGCGCCGCCACGGAAGCGACGACGCCGCGCGGCAGCGGATTGGGCTGGGGAAGTGGCACCGCGCCGAGCGAGGCCACTTCGAAGGGCGCCATCGGCGCAGCGGCCGACGCGACCGCAGGTGCCGCAGCGGCCGGCAGCGCCGGGCGGGGCATAGGGGTGGGGACGGCAGCGGCCAGCGCGACCTGTTGGGGCTCGGAAGGGGCGGGTGGGGTCGGCACCACCGCCGCGACCCGGGCCGGCGCCGCCTCGGTGGGTGCGGCAACCGGCGTTGCCTCTTCCTCGTCGTCGCTGTCCTTGGTGAACAGGCCGGCAAAAATGTTCTTCGGCGGTGCGCCGTTGGCCGCAACCCGCCGCTTGGGATCATTGCCGCCGGGAAGGCCGGCGAAGGCGGCACCGGCGCCGCCCGGCTCGCTGCCCCGCGATTCGACCTGGGCCAGGGCTGAGGCGTAGCCGGACATCGGCTTGCCGTCTGCAGGGACATGGACGGTCTTACCGTCCGGGAAGACGCGGGCAAGCTCGGGCCGGCTCATGCGCGGCCAGTGGCGCACGCCGCCCGTGTCCATGTGCACGAAGGGCGAGCCGGACGTGGGGTAGAAGCCGACGCCGCCGCGCTGCAGCCGCAGTCCCGCCTCACGCACCTTCGCCAGCGAGACCCCGGGAATGTAAAAGTCCATCGCCTTGCCCTGGGTGTGCAGGCTGGTCTGGGCGACGCCGCGCGAGCGCGAGCGCAGCATCGCGTTGGTCGCCGGCGAGCGGTAGCCGCCGATCACCTGGATCGGCTGCGTCGCATCCACCTCGCGATAGACCTCCCAGACGATGTCGAACAGCCGGGGGTCCATCTCGATGGATTCCTTGCGCCGCCAATCCTGCATGAGGACGTTGAGCTGCTTCAGCGCTGCCGGGTCGTAGCGGCCATTTCGCTTGAAGGTCACGGTGGCGTTGGCACCAGAATGAACGTGGTGGAAGGTCAGCGTGCGCGTGTCGCCATTGGCCACCGCGTCCTGCAGCAAATCGGCGCCGCACAGCGTGGCAACCGCTGCGATGGCGGCGACCTTGGCGAATTTCGACGAGCGGAGGGCGAGGGTGATGCGCAAGGACGGGGACCCGATATCAACGTTTCCTGAGACGGTACGGGCAGGAGCGCCCGGACCGCGCTTGGTGAACATAGTCTTGTCGGGTTTGGTTAAGAGGTCATTACGACCCCGCCCCCACGCCTATTGCCTTTCGGACTAGAAACGCACTGTGGCAAAAGAGTGCCGCACAGTCAAATTCGCGAGGGATTACCACATCAGGACACGGTTTATGTTCGACCGTGGCTATAGAGCCACAGCGCGCTGGTGCGGAGCTGCCTTTTCGCCTCAGCGCCGCACCGTGTCCGCCCGGCGATCGGCAAATTGGCGCGTTCCGCCGAGGCCCAGCGCCGATTTGGTGGCGGCGTTGGTGCCGTAGAGATCCTCGCGCGTCACCAATCGACCGTTTCCGTCCACGAAGCTGGTGAAGTAGACGAGATGGACGGGAAATTTATTTTTCAGCGGCAGCGATTTCTCGTCACCGCCGAGCAAGCGGGACAGCCGCTGCTGGCTCCAGCCCTCGCCCGGCCGGCCGAGCGTGAACAGCGCCTCGGCGAACTCCATTGGCTCGTGCACGCGCACACAGCCATGGCTGAAGGCGCGGCGATCACGGGCAAACAGCGCCCGACTCGGCGTGTCGTGCAGATAGACCGAGTGCTTGTTGGGGAACATGAACTTCATGCGGCCCAGCGCATTGCGCTCGCCCGGCTCCTGCCGGAACGAATAGCCCTGCGTGCCGGCGCGGCGCCAGTCCACCGTGCCGGGATCGATCACCCGTCCATTGCGCACCACATCGATGCCCTGCCGCACCAGCGCATAGGGGTCCGCCCTCAACTTGGGCAGCATCTCGTTGCGGATGATGCTCGGCGGCACATGCCAAGACGGGTTGAACACCGCATATTGCATGCTCTCGCTGAGGATCGGCGTCTGCGTTTCCGGCTTGCCGACCACCACGCGGGTCTCGTGCACCGGGCTCCCGTCCACAATGATGCGGACCATAAATTCCGGAATGTTCACAATCACATAGGCTGGGGCGACCTCGTGCGGCAGCCAGCGCCAGCGCTCCATGTTGGCGATGATGTCGGGAATGGGGTCAGCGCCGGAATCGTTCAGCGCCGCCAGCGTGCCGCGGCCGACAATGCCGTCGACCGACTGGCCGGCAAGGCGCTGGAAGCCACGCACCGCGTCCACCAGACGGTCATCATAGAACTCGTCGCCTTCTTGCGCGCCGGCATCCGCGCCGACGCCGAGACGGGCGCGCAGCAGCGGCACCCGTGGGTCGCTCTCGCCCGGCCGCAGCGAAGGCCCGGAAGGAATGGGGGCGTGGGACACGACTTGCCCTTGCGCCTGTAGCTGCGCCAGTTGCTCCTTCAACAGCCGGTATTGGTCATATTGCGGGGCGAAGCTGGCAAGGGCCGCCCGTGCGTCCTGCGGATCGCGCGCATCGGCGACACGCGCGAGGACCGCCGCCGAATCGGGGACGGTCGGGCTCGGGTCGACATCCTTGGACAGCCTCTTGGGATCGAACCGGCCGCTCTGCACGTGGCGCGCATAAAGCAGTGTCGTCGCGGCAAGTCGCATCTCGGTCTCGGCGAGCTGCGCCGCGTCAGCATTGGCAGGCAGGGGGGCCACCGCGTAGTCGGCGGGATCGAGCCCTTCCGCCCCCGCCGCGGCGAAGGTGTCGAGCGCGACCTGCCCGAGCGGGGCAAGGCCACCCTCGCCGGTGAAGGCGGGCTGAAAGTTCCGCGCCGTGTAATAGGCAGTGAGCGCCTCTCGGTCGGCGGACCGTGCGGCGAAGCGCGCCAGCTCGCTCGCGACGATTTCCGCGAGGCGCTTTGAAAATGCCGATTCGCCCGCCGTCACGGCGGGAGCCGCCATAGCCGGTTCGGGTGCTGCACCACTTTCCGTAGCGGCGCCGCTCGTGCCTTCGCCAAGGCCGGGCGCGCCATCGCCCACCGTCGGTGCGGCGGAGGGAACCACCGCCACAGGCTCGGCAGCAACCGTCTCAGCGGCAAGCGGAACGGCCGGGCTGTGGAGAGCCAGCGCGGCGCTGCGTGCCGGGCTGGGACGGCGCGGATCGGCCGCATCGAAGGGCTGGTCGTCAGCGGCGATCGCCGGCAATGCCGCTGCCGCCTCGCCGGAGCGCAGCAATCCCGCTGCCTCGACATTGAAAGCGGAGAGGCTGTCGCCCGTGCCCTCGCCAGCGCGGTCAATAGCAATGGCCTGGCCCATTGGCGCCAGGCCGTTTTCCTGCGCCATGGCTGAAAGGCCGGTACCGGCTGTCGCGAAGGCGAGACCCGCCACCGTCAGCAGTCGCGTCGCGCACGCCCTCCGGCGAACCGCGCCGCGCCCCTCTCCCTTACCCGTTACGCCGCGACCGGACATCGACTTCTCCGCTTGTTCCCGCCCCGGACAGACCGGCCTCGCCTTTCCCGGCAGGGGTTCGGCGACGATCTGACCACAGCCCACAGACGGTTCAACTCACGAACACGGCAGGGGGATCCTCCGGGAATCTCTCGGCCGCCACTTTGCCGGGGCTTGGTAAAGGCTCTGTTAAGCATATCCTCGCGGCAGCCACCGGTCTCCCGGCAAACTCTGCCTGGCCCGGCTGTCATCTTCCCTTGCTCCCGAAGCGCCGATTCCTATAATCCCCGCCTTTCCCTAAAGGTGCGGATAGACAGAATGAGCGACCTGACGGCCGGGATGGCCGCCGACAATCGACCCGTCGCCATCATCATGGGCAGCCAGTCCGACTGGGAAACCATGCGCCATGCTGCCGAAACGCTTGATGCGCTCGGCATCGGCCATGAGTGCCGCATCGTCTCGGCTCACCGCACGCCGGATCGCATGTACGCCTTCGCCAAGGGCGCGCGCGCAGCCGGCACCAGGGTCATCATCGCCGGCGCCGGCGGCGCCGCGCATCTGCCGGGCATGGTCGCCTCGCTTACCTCGCTTCCGGTGTTCGGCGTGCCGGTGGAATCGAAGGCGCTGTCCGGCCTCGACAGCCTCTATTCCATTGTCCAGATGCCGGCCGGCATCCCGGTCGGCACGCTCGCCATCGGCAAGGCCGGAGCGACCAACGCCGCCCTGCTTGCCGCCGCCGTACTCGCCCTCACCGACGAGGCGCTGGCGGCAAGGCTGGATGCATGGCGCGCGGCGCGCACCGCCGCCGTGACGGAGCGACCGGAATGAGCGCCCCCTCCCGTATTCTCGCCCCCGGCGACACGATCGGCATTCTCGGCGGCGGCCAGCTCGCCCGCATGATCGCCCTTGCCGCCGCCCCTCTCGGGCTGAAAACGCACATCTACGCCCCCGAGGAGGCGAGCCCGGCCTTCGACGTCGCGGGCACCCACACCCGCGCCGCCTATGACGACTTCGCGGCACTGGAACAGTTCGCCAAGGCCGTCGACGTCGTCACCTACGAGTTCGAGAACGTGCCGGTCTACACTGCCGAGTTCCTCTCCCGGCATGTGGCGGTGCATCCGGGCGCGCGGGCGCTCGGCATCACCCAGGACCGGCTGGAGGAAAAGACCTTCGTCTCCCGCCTCGGCATCGAGACCGCGCCCTTCGCCGCCGCGCAGGACGAGGCGGAGCTCGAAGCCGCGCTTGCCGAGATCGGCCGCCCAGCCGTGCTGAAGACCCGGCGCTTCGGCTATGACGGCAAGGGCCAGGTCATCATCCAAGAGGGCGACGATGCCGCCGCCGCCTTCAAGGCGGTCGGCCACCACCCCTCGATCCTGGAGGGCTTCGTGCCGTTCGAGCGCGAGGTCTCGGTGGTCGCCGCCCGCACCGAGGACGGCCGCTTCAAGGCCTATGAAGTCACGGAGAACGAGCACCGCCACCACATTCTCTACCGCTCCACCGTACCGGCCGACGTGACCCCGGCTGTGGATGCGGTGGCACGCGAGATCGCCCGCCGCATCGGCGAGGCGCTGGGCTATGTCGGCGTGTTCGCGGTGGAAATGTTCCTCGTGGTGGTGGACGGCGCGCAGGGGGTCATCGTCAACGAAATCGCCCCGCGCGTGCACAACTCCGGCCACTGGACGCTGAACGGGGCCGTCACCAGCCAGTTCGAGCAGCATGTGCGGGCCATTGCGGGCTGGCCGCTGGGCGCGGTGGAGCGGCTCGGCCATGTCGAGATGACCAATCTCATCGGCGACGAGGCCGACGACTGGCAGGCCATTCTCGACGAGCCCGGCGCGCATCTGCACCTCTATGGCAAGGCCGAGGCCCGCCCAGGCCGCAAGATGGGCCATGTGACCCGCATCTTCGAGGAGTGAAGGCGCGCTCTGTCTCCGATTCCCTTCGCACGATGACGCGGCGATCCATCACGCCATCGTGCGCAGCGCCGGTGAAATTCCGACGCCGCTGCGGGCGTATAGGCGGGGAACTGCCCCGTCATCGACCCCAGCGGACCGCCCATGCCCTTCCTGCGCGAGAATTCCGGCAAGCTCAGCCCCGAGAAGATCGGCGCGCTGCTGGTCGTCCTCTTCCCCCTCGGCCTGCTGCTGGCTCAGGCGCTCGGCGGCGGCTTCGCCGCCCCCGACGCCCCCGGCCTTGGAGGCCCGGGATTGGATGCGCCAGGTTTAGGCGCACCCGGCCTCGGCGGACCGGGTTTGGGCGGTTCTGCGCCCGGCGGGGCGCTGGGCGGCGAGGCGGCGCTGGGCGCGCGCCCGCTGATCCAGATCATCCTGTTCGTCGGCGACTGGGCGGTGCGCCTGCTGCTCGTCTCGCTCGCGGTCACGCCGGCGCGTCGGCTGTTCAACTGGCCCAAGCTGCTGCTTACGCGGCGCACGCTGGGGCTCGGCGCCGCCTTCCTCATCGGCGTGCATTTTGCCGTCTATCTCGTCGACACTGGGAACCTCGCCACAGCGGCAAGTGAGATCGTGCTGCGCATCTACCTCACCATCGGGTTCGTCGCGCTGCTGGCCTTCGCCGCGCTGTCGGCCACGTCGTGGGACGGCGCCATCCGACGGCTGGGCGGGCCGCGTTGGAACCTGTTGCACCAATTGGTCTACCCCGCCACCGCGCTCGCACTATTGCATTTTTTCATGCAGCAGAAGCTCGACGTCACCCAACCGGTGCTGATGACCGGGCTCTTCGTCTGGCTGATGGGCTGGCGGGTGATGCAGCATTACGGGCGCGGCACCGGCTTTCTGAACCTCTCGGCGCTGGCTGCAGCCTCGGGCGTTCTCACCGCGCTGATCGAGGCCGGCTGGTACGCCGCCGCCACCGGCATCGACCCCGGCCGAGTGCTGGCCGCAAACCTCTCCTTCACCTACGCCATCAGCCCAAGCTGGTGGGTTGCCGGTGCCGGGATCGGCGTCGCGGTGGTGAGCGAGATCGTGCTGCGCCTGCGGCCCCTCCCCGCCCGGCGCGCGGCGCGGGCCTGAGGCATCACGCGACCGCCTGCGCCAGAAATTCCGCTGCGTCTTCCCGCGGCAGCGCAGTCCAGCCATCCAGTTGGTGGCGGAACCAGGTCTCCTGCCGCTTGGCATAGTGCCGCGTGTCGAGAATGGCCCCCTCGACAGCCGCCTTCAGCGGAATCTCGCCGGCGAGATGGCGAGCGAACCAGGGCATGCCATGCGCCTTGAGCAGCGTGCGGTCCGCCGGCAGGCCGCGTGCCAGCAGCGCCCGCGCCTCCTCCAGCGCGCCCTGCGCCATCATGGCGTGAAAGCGATCGGCGATGCGGGCCCGCAACACCGTCCGATCAGTGGCGAGGAAAAGCCGCACGCAGTCGGCCGCGGGCAGGACCGGGCCCTCCGCCGGCGCCTCCTGCCAGCGCGCCAGCGGGCGGCCCGTCGCCTCGAACACTTCCAGCGCCCGCATCAGCCGCTGCGTGTCGGAAGGCCGCAGCCGCGCCGCCGTCTCCGAGTCCACCGCAGCCAGCCGCGCATGCAGCGCCGGTGCGTCGAGATCGAGGCCGCGCACGGCATCGCGAATCTCAGCTGGAATGGCCGGGATCGGCGACAGCCCTTGCGTCAGCGCCTTGAAATAGAGCCCGGTGCCACCGGTGAAGATCGGCAGGCGGCCCTGAGCCTCCGCCGCGTTCAGCGACGCCCGCGCGTCCTTCAGCCAATGCGCGACGGAATACTCCATGGCGCCGTCGACATGGCCATAGAGAAGGTGCTGCGCCCGCGCTTCCTCTTCGGGCGTTGGCCGCGCCGAGAGCACCCGGAGGTCACGATAGACCTGCATGGAATCGGCGTTGATGACCACGCCGCCCGTGCGCTCGGCAAGCTCTAGCGCCAGCGCCGACTTGCCGCTCGCGGTCGGTCCTGCAATAAGCACGGCGCGCGGACGGGCAGCTCTCACGGTCACGTCCGCCTCGCTCTTCCGGGTTTCCATCCTGCCTTTTTGCCCGACGCCGGCCCGGCGGCAAGGTCCCAGTCGCAGCCATGTCCGAATCCCTGTCCCACATCCTTGTCCTCGTCTCGCACCCGGCCGCCCCTGCGGTGGATGACGCGCTGCTTACCCGTGCCCGCGCCGCCCTGCCCGCCCCCGGCGCGGCGCGCTGGCTCAATCCCGGCATCGCGGCCGAGATCGAGCATGACGGCGCGGCCGACATCGAGGTGCTGCGTGCGGCGTTGGTCGGCGCCCCGGTTGACGTGGCGCTTCTCCCAGCCGAGGGACGGCGCAAGAAGCTTTTTCTTGCCGATATGGATTCCACCATGATCGGGCAGGAGTGCATTGATGAACTGGCCGATTACGCCGGCATGAAGGCGCATGTCGCCGCCATCACCGAGCGGGCCATGCGCGGCGAGATCGCCTTCGAACCGGCGCTGCGCGAGCGCGTGGCGCTGCTGAAGGGTCTGCCGCTCGCCGTGGTCGACACGGTGATCGCCGAGCGCATCCGCCTCACCTCGGGCGGCACAACGCTGGTGCGGACGATGAAGGCGCACGGCACCCGCACGCTGCTGGTTTCCGGCGGCTTCACCCTGTTCACCGAGCGCGTGGCTGACATGATCGGCTTCGACGACCACCGCGCCAATGTGCTGATCGCCGATGGCGACCGCTTCGCCGGCCTTGTCGAGGAGCCGATCCTCGGCCGCGAGGCCAAGTTGGCCTCGCTGGTCGAATGGAGCAACAGCCTCGGCCTCGCTCCTGCCGAGACACTGGCGGTCGGTGACGGCGCCAATGACCTCGCAATGATCGGCGCCGCCGGGCTCGGTGTCGCCTATCACGCCAAGCCCGCCGTGGCGGCAGCGGCTCAGGTGCGTATCGACCATGGCGACCTCACCGCCCTGCTCTATCTCCAGGGATACGCTGCCCACGAATTCGTCGACGCCTGAACCGGCACGCCGGGCGCGAATGGCCCGCCCCGGCCTCACGGCGCAAGTGGCGGCAGAATGATGCGGTTGCGCAGCGGGTCATTGGGAATATCCACCGGCGGGGCCAGCGGCGGCGCGGCGCTGCCCGGCGCCAATGTCCCTGGCGGTGTATATTGCCCATAGTAGGGTTGTGGTACCGCAGGGTTAGCCGGCACGCGCGGGGCAGCCGGTGTTGCCGGCACCCGGCGCGGTGCGACATTTGGGGAAGCCGCGCGCGGCGCCGCCTGCGGGGCGGGGGCGGGCCGGCGCACCGGCGGTGCGTCCGTCGCCTCGCCGCCATCGGTCAGCGGCGTGCGGCCATATTCCGCCTCTAGCCGCCTGGTTTCCCGCTCCAGCGCCCGCATGTTGATCGCGGTACTCAGCGCCGTCAGGTCGAAACGGCGCTCTGGCGCAGCAAGCGGGCCTCGCCACTGTACAGCCGCAGCTGGAGCGGCGGGCAGGCCCACGCTGGCGACATCCTGCATCTCCAGCGTCGCCTCAAAGCTCAGAGCCGGAATATCGAGCGCCCCGCTCAGCCCGAAACGCTGCTCGCCCATCGCCAACCGGGCGGCGCTGGTGCGCGCCACGCCGTCGACCACGCTGACGGCGCTCTCCACCCGCGCCAATTTGAGCGGCGCGCGCGCCAGGCCGTCGCTCAGCAGCTGCGCCAGGCGCTGCTGGTCGGGCGGCGGACCACGCTCGGTCGCCAGCATCACATAGTGCAGCGCCTTCGGGTCGCTCTGGTCGACCTCCAGCCCCTCGATGGCGAGGCTGCCCTGCCCCTGCAGCTGGCTCGCGAGCGCGAAGGGCGAATTGCCCCGCCCGGTGACGTCAAGCGTGGTGCTCACACGGCCGCGCAGCTTTGGCTGCGTAACACCGAGGGCCGCAAAAAGCGCCGCGCTCTCGGCGCTGGTCAGTCCCAGCCGGCCGTCAAACTGCACGGCCTCGCCCGCGCGGCCAAGGTTGAACTTGCCGGCGAACGTCCCCCCGGCCAGCGTGCCGGTGGCGCTCTCCACTGCGAGCCGCCCCTCGGTCAGCCGTGCCACGATCTTCGCCTCGCCGAGCGCCAGTCCTCCCGGAAGATCGAAACGTCCAACGCTAAGCTTCAGCTCGGCGGCAAGGGTGGAGAGCGGCGCCGGGCCGAAGCGGGCCCGCGACCATCCCTCCGCCTCGTCGGCGCCGGAAGCGCCGACGACGAGCCCAAGCGCCGTCGCGACATTCCAGCGCGGCGTGGCCAGCTCCGCCCGCAGCGGCTCGCCCGGCATGTAAGCGAGGGCGCCGTCGAGCCGCTGCGCACCCAGCGACCCGGAAAGCGCGCGTATCCACCAGCCCTCGCCCTCACGGCCGAGCGTTCCGGTGAACCGTGCCGGCACCGTGCCGGAGGCGGAGGCTCCCAGTTGCGGCACCAACGCCGCGAGGTCAGCGCTCTCCAGAGTCAGCGCGAGATCGGGGTCGAGGCGGCCAGCGGCGTCGAAAGCCGCCGTGCCCTCTGCGCGCAGCCGTGCCCCGCCAAAATCCAGCGTCGCCTCGATCCGCTGACCGAGATCTAGCGCGAGGCGGGCCGGACCAAGATTGGGGCGAAGGCCCGGCACGCCGACGCCGGAGAGCACGGCGCTGCCATCGCGCGCATCGAGCGTGGCCCGCCCGCTCAGCTTGCCGTCCGCGCCGAAGCCGATCTGCCCGCCGCCGGACAGGCCGCCGAGCCGGCCATTTGCGTCGATTGTGGTGCGACCGGCCTGCGACACCAGGGTAAGGGAAAGGTCCACCGGCGCGAGGCTCGCCTGCGTCGCGACAAGGAACGGTTCGATCTGGGTCAAGCCGAAGGCGCCCGCCAGCCCGGGCAGGCCATCGGCACGGGGCCCGGAGAGCTTGGCAGCGAAGCGGGCGCTGCCGGCCGTGCCGCCGCCGAACGCGGCGAGCCGGCCGGAGCCGGTGAGGTCGAGCCCGGCGAAATCCTCGATGGCGAGGCGTTCAATGCCGAGCCCGTCGGCCCCACCCTTGAGGATGACGTCCAGGCTTTGGGCGCTGCCCCCGGCAAGACGCACCTGCCGGCCGCTGAGGCTAAGGTTGAGATCCGTCGTTTCCACACCGAGATTCACCAAGCGCTGTATTGGCGGCAATAGCGCGTCGACATCGACATCCGAAGTCGTCAGCACCGCGTCGACCCGGCCCCGCCCGCCGGCCGGTGGCAACGTATAAGCGGCCGTACCCGCGAACCGGCTCTCCCCGGCCGAGAGAGCGATCTTGTCCAGCGCGAAGCCGCCGGCGCTGACGCTGAGCTCAGCGGAAAGCCGAGCCGCGCCGGCGGGCAGGCTGGCGACGAGCCCGCTGGCCTGCGGCAACGCCCAGGCGACGAAGGCCGGCAGATCCTGCGCCTCCAGCACCCCGCCGCCACCGAATAGCGCGGCGTTTGGATCTCCGGTGGCGGCCACGCGCGGCAGGCTTCCGGAGAGCGCGATATGCGCCCCGCCTGGCAACCGCGCTTCCAGCGCGCGCGCGCGCCAGCCGCCGGGCGACCAGTCGAGACCCGCTTTCACCTCGCGCGCCGCGGACCCGGCGAGCAGCACGGTGTCGCTGGAAAGATCGAGCGAGCCGACGACCGCGAGATCGGCCAGCGGCGCCAGCAGGCGGGCCAGCGCGTCGGTTGCCGCCAGCGGTGTCGCGCCGCCGGTCATGGCGCCGAGATCGAGCTGGCGCGCCGCCAAGGTGAGGTCGAGCCGCGAATCGGGGTTGCCCGGCCCCGCCCCGACCAGACGGGCGGAACCGGAAAGCGCCAACGGCCGCTCAGCGGCGTCGAGCGTCAGGCTGAGATCGGTGGCGGCAACCGCCTGCGGCGTCGCCTCCACCTTGGCCGACAGGCTCCAGGCCTTGAGCATGTCGGCACCGGCGCCGCCCGGGGCGGGCGTAGGCGCGGGAGTCGGCGCGGCGCGCACCAGCGCCGCCCGGCCACGAAAGCTCGGCGCCCCACCCGCAAGGCTCAGCACCCCGTCCGCATCGACGCTCAGCGGCGAGCCGACATTCTGCGCCCCGAGGCGTAACTTGGCGGTGCCGTCGGCGGCAAACTGCGTCAGATTGAGCCGCACCCGGCGGCGCAGGCCGGCCGCATTGGCCTCACCCTCCAGTCTGACCGGGCCAATGGGCCCGCCGACTTCTCCGGTAAGATCGACCAAGTCGAGCTTGAGCGTGCGTTCATTGGCACGGTCGAGAATTTCGAAGCTGCCCTCGGTGACAGAGAGCCCGGCGATGCTGAATCCACCCGGTCGGGTAGCGCCGGTCGGCAGGGAGAGCTTGCCTGTCGTGTCGACCACGAGCCGGGCGCGCGGGCGCAGCAGGCCGACATGGTCGGCCACTACCTCGCCGCGCATCAGCGCGCCCAGATTGAGCCGACCGGAGAGCTCCGCCACGGTGATGCCGGTGCCGCCGCCATCGAGACCGATCGACACGTCGCGCAGCACCACGCGCGGGGTCGGCAGGATCTGCGCGTCGATCGGGCCGCGGATGATGACGGGAGCGCCCAGCGTCCGAGCCGCCTGCGCCTCGAAGGTCGAGCGCCATTGCGACCAGTCGACGACGAACGGCGCCGCAAAGGCCGCCGCAACGGCCAATATGATCGCGCCCGCAATCGTCAACAGCAGGTTCTGCACACGTTCCTCCGGCCTTCCGGCCCCGGCGTCCCGCTGCCTGGCGGACACCGGAACACTCTACGCTAGATTGTTGATAATTTTCGCGTTCTCCGCAGCGCGCGCAAGGCGCGAATTGATGCAGAGGCGACCAAGAACCCCGGCGGATCCTCGACCGCTTCCCTCGCGCCCACCTCTCAGGGCAGGATCTTGCCGGGATTCATGATGTTCTGCGGGTCAAGCGCCTGCTTGATCGCCCGCATCGCATCGAGCGTGGCGGCACCGTGCTCGGCTTCCATATAGCCACGCTTGCCCTGTCCGACGCCGTGCTCTCCAGTGGCCGTGCCGCCCATGGCCAGCGAACGCTTCACCATGCGGGAGATGAAGTCTTTCGCTTTCGCCACATCCTGCGGGTCGCTCATGTCGACCAGCGTCACGGTGTGGAAATTGCCATCGCCGACATGGCCGACGATCGGCGCCAGCATGCCCATCTCCTCTATTTCGCGCTTGGTCTCGTCGACGCAGTCGGCGAGGCGGGAGAGCGGGACGCACACATCGGTGGCCAGCGCCTTGGCGCCGGGCTTCAGGGGCAGGCAGGCCCAATAGGCGTCGTGCCGTGCCTGCCAGAGCCGGGTGCGCTCCTCGGGCCGCGTCGCCCATCTGAAGCCGCCGCCACCATATTCCGCGGCGATATCGCGAAACCTCTCACTTTGCTCGTGAACGCTCGCCTCCGTGCCGTGGAACTCGACGAACAGCGTCGGCTGCTCGGCGAGATCGAGCTTTGAGTAGGCGTTGCAGGCACGCACCTGCACCTCATCCAGCAGTTCGATTCGCGCCACCGGCAGGCCGGACTGGATGGTGAGGATCACCGCGTCGCAGGCGGCGCGGATGGTGGGGAAAGCGCAGACCCCGCCGGAGATCGCCTCGGGGATGCCCGCCAGCCGCAGCGTCAGACTGGTGATGATGCCGAGCGTGCCCTCCGCCCCCACCAGCAGCCGGGTGAGGTCGTAGCCGGCCGAAGATTTCTTCGCCCGCCGCGCGGTGGTGATCACCTCGCCATTGGCCAGCACGACGGTGAGCGCGACGACATTGTCCTTCATCGTGCCATAGCGCACCGCATTGGTGCCCGAGGCGCGGGTGGAGGCCATGCCGCCCAGCGAGGCATCGGCACCAGGATCGATGGGGAAGAACAGGCCGGCATCGCGCAGATGCTCGTTCAGCTGCTTGCGCGTCACCCCCGGCTCGACCACGCAATCGAGGTCCTCGGGATGAACCGACAACACCCGGTTCATGCGCGAGAGGTCGACGGAAATGCCGCCCTGCGGGGCATTGATCTGCCCTTCCAGCGAGGATCCGGTGCCGAAGGCGATCACGGGGACGTGGTGCTTCGCGCAGGCGCGCACGACCCTCTGCACCTCCTCGGTGCTCTCGACGAACACAACCGCGTCCGGTGCCTCATTCGGCAGCCAGGTAATGGTGTTGGCGTGCTGTTCGCGGATCGCCCGGCCGATGGCGAGCCGTTCGCCAAAATGGGCGGAAAGGGCAGCGATCACCTCCTGCACAGGGGCAACGCCCGCCTGCGCCGCGGGACGCTCCTCGACCGTGGTTTCCATCCCGCTCTCCTTCAGCTTGGTTCCCCCGCCACGCGGCAGCAGAGCCGGCAGCGCCAACGGCATATACCTTATCAAGGCAGGCCGCGACTCACGGCGGGCGTGGTTGCCGCGCAAAAAGCACCCTGAAACCCCGCCGAAGCAAGAATTCAGTCATTCATTTGCCATCTCGGCAGGTGACGACTGCACGGAATGTCGGCACAATGCTTGTCAATAAGGCAGCGCGGTACCTCGCGCTCGGCGGTCGGGATGGTGTCATGCTGGACGGGATCGATTTCGAACCCGTATTTTTCGCGCCTTTCGTGTCGTCCGTGATGACGGTCGACGCGGGCTGGGCCGATCACAACGGGCATTTGCATGCGGCCTTCTACAGCCTGCTGTTCGACCGCGCGGTCGACGAGGCGGTGTTCCTGGTCGGGCTTGGCCCGCATCTGGTGGAAAGCCGCAGCGCCTCCTTCGTCACGATGGAGGCTCATCAGCGTTTCCAGCGCGAGCTTCGCGCTGGACAGGAGGTGCGGGCCACGCTGCGCCTCATCAATTACGACGACAAGCGCATGCATCTGTTCCAGGAGTTGCACCATGCCCGCGAGGGCTGGATCGCCTCGACCTATGAGCAGATCGCCCAGCATGTGGAAGCCGGCACCCGGCGCGTGGTGCCTTTCCCCGACGAGGTACTGGAGCGGCTGGCGCTGATGAAGGCGGCCCACGGCGCGCTGCCGGTGCCGGAAGGGCTCGGACGGCCGGTCAACATGCCGATCCGGCTGAGCTGAGCGGCCGGCGCTGCGGCACCACTCTCACCGCTAGGCGGCGGGCGTCTCGTTGCGCCCGCGGTCGGCCACGAGTTCCAGCGTGGTCCAGCCCTCGATGGTGCGGCGACGCTTGAGCCGCAGCCCCTGTGCGCGATAGGCGGCCAGTGCCGCATTGGCGTGCGAGGGCAGCAGCCCCGACAGCACCACCGTGCCACCGGGCGCCAGCAGCAGGCTGAGCGGGCGGGCGATCGCCTTGAGGGGCGGCAGCAGGATATTGGCGAGGATCAGGTCGTAAGGACCGTGGCGGCGGAATGCTCCCGCACCCAGCCCCGGCGCGTGCAGAAACTGGATATGGGGCGCGGCGCGGTTGGCCACCGCATTGGCCCGCGCCGTCGTCACCGCCACCGGGTCGATGTCGCTGGCCAGCACCGGCGCGTGGAACAGCCGTGCCGCCGCCATCGCAAGAACGCCAGTGCCGGTGCCGACATCGAGCGTACGGGCCGGGCGGCGTTGTTTGCCATAGGCGGCGATGGCGGCGAGACACCCCTTGGTGGTGCCATGATGGCCGGTGCCGAAGGCCAGTGCCGCCTCGATCTCGATGCCGATCCGGCTCGGCGCCAGCCGCCCGCGATCATGCGAACCATGGACGACGAAGCGGCCGATGGCGACCGGGGCCAGCCCTTCCAGCGACGCCGCCACCCAATCCTTCTTGTCTAGCAGCGAGAACACCGCTGCCGCCGCCGCCTCAGGCGAGACGAGCGCCACCAGTTCGCGCACCATCTCCTCATCAGGCGGGTCGCCGAAATAGACCTCGACCGCCCAGCCGGCGCCCTCGGCGCGGTTTTCCACCTCGAAGGCGGCAGCGGCCACCTCGGCCGGGTCGAAGCTCTCGCCGAGATATTCGGCAATGGCCCGCGCCTCATGCTCGGGCGCGTCCACCCGCATCACATGCGACGCGCCATTGGGCGGCAATCCTTCGAGCATGGCGGTCCTCACGGGGTAGCGGGCGGTCCAAGGCGGCGTGCGCGCTCTGTAAGCGAGGACGCGCCCGAACGCCAGCGCGGGAAGACGGCAAGCGTCCTCACGCTGCCTCGACGAAGCTGTCGACCACCTTCTTCTCTCCGGCTTTGTCGAACTGCACGGTGAGCTTGTTGCCTTCCACCGAGGCGACCTCGCCATAGCCGAACTTCTGGTGGAACACCCGGTCACCGATGGCGAAGCGCGCTGCCGGGCCAGTGGAGCGGGCGATGAGCTCGCCCTCGATGACGAGCCCGCCGCGCGCCTTCTCGCTTGCGGCGAAGCGCGAGGGGCGGCTGTCGGTGAAGCTGCCGCCGGAAAACCCGCCCGACGACGCACTCGCGCCACCGCGCGAGGCGTTCTGCGCCCGCTGCCAGCCCGGCGTGGAATAGGAGGAGCCGAAGGTCTGCGCCTCGTCGAACCGGCTCGGCCCGTAGCCATAGCGACCCGACTGGCCGCCACCCCAGCCCTGGCCGCCGCGCGATTCCGTCACCTCCACATCCTTCTCCGACAATTCGTCGAGGAAGCGGCTTGGCACGGCGGACTGCCACTGCCCGTGGATGCGCCGGTTGGAGGCGAAGAACACCTTGGCCCGGCGCCGTGCCCGGGTGATGCCGACATAGGCGAGGCGGCGTTCCTCCTCCAGCCCGGCGCGGCCCTGCTCGTCCAGCGCCCGCTGGTTGGGGAACACGCCCTCCTCCCAGCCGGGCAGGAATACGGTCTCGAATTCCAGACCCTTGGCCGAGTGCAGCGTCATGATGTTGACGGCATCGCCGCCATTGCCCCGATCGACATCCATCACCAGCGAAATATGCTCGAGGAAGCCGATGAGATTCTCGAACGGCTCCATCGAGCGGACGAGTTCCTTGAGGTTGTCCAGCCGGCCCTGCGCATCGGCCGAACGGTCCTTCTGCCACATCTCGGTGTAGCCAGATTCATCCAGCACGATCTCTGCCAGCTCGTGATGGCGCATGGTGGCCATCTGCTCCCGCCAGCGGTCGAACGAGCCGACGAGATCGCGCAGGGTCAAGCGCACCTTCGGCTTCAGCTCCTCGCTCGCAACCAGTTCGCGCGCGGCCTCGCTCAGCGGCAGCTGCGCGGCGCGGGCGTGGTCGTGGATCTGCCGCAGGGCCACGTCGCCGAGCCCGCGCTTGGGCACATTTACGATGCGCTCGAAGGCGAGGTCGTCGGTGGGCGAGGCGATGACCCTGAGATAGGCCAGCGCATCGCGGATTTCCGCCCGCTCATAAAAGCGGGGACCGCCGATGACGCGGTAGTTCAGCCCCAGCGTGACGAAGCGTTCTTCAAATTCGCGCATCTGGAACGAGGCGCGCACGAGAATGGCGACCTGCGCCAGCGCATGGCCGGCGCGCTGCAGCTGCTCGATCTCCTCGCCGATGGCGCGGGCCTCTTCCTGGCTGTCCCAGGCGCCCGTCACCGTCACCTTCTCGCCGCTCTCGCCTTCGGAGAACAGCGTCTTGCCGAGCCGCCCGGCATTGTGGGCGATGAGGTGCGCCGCCGCGCCGAGGATGTGACCGGTGGACCGGTAATTGCGCTCCAGCCGCACCACTGTGGCGCCGGGAAAATCACTGTCGAAGCGCAGGATGTTGTCCACCTCCGCCCCGCGCCAGCCATAGATCGACTGGTCGTCGTCGCCGACACAGCACACATTGCGCGACCCCGCTGCCAGCAGACGCAGCCAAAGATACTGCGCGACGTTGGTGTCCTGGTACTCGTCGACGAGAATGTAGCGGAAGCGGCGGTGATATTCGGCCAGCACGTCCGGATTTTCGCGCAGCAGGCGGATGCTCTCGAGCAGCAAATCGCCGAAATCCACCGCGTTCAGCGCCTTAAGCCGCGCCTGATAGGCGGCGTAGAACGCCCCGCCCCGACCATTGGCGAAGGCCGAGCCCTCGCCGGCTGGCACCTGCGCCGGGCCGAGGCCGCGATTCTTCCAGCCGTCGATGGTGTTGGCGAGCAGCCGTGCCGGCCAGCGCTTCTCGTCTATGTTCTCCGCCTGAAGCAGTTGCTTCAACAGCCGGATCTGGTCATCGGTGTCGAGAATGGTGAAGCTGGAGCGCAGCCCCACCAGCTCGGCATGCCGGCGCAACATCCGCACGCCGATGGAGTGGAAGGTGCCGAGCCAGGGCATGCCTTCCACCTGCTCCCCGACCATGGCACCGATGCGGTCCTTCATTTCCCGCGCCGCCTTGTTGGTGAAGGTGACGGCGAGGATCTGCGAGGGCCAGGCGAGGCCTAACGAGAGGATGTGGGCGATGCGCGTGGTCAGCACCCGCGTCTTGCCGGTGCCGGCGCCGGCAAGCACGAGGACCGGGCCCTCGGTGGCTTCAACCGCCTGACGCTGCTCGGGGTTCAGCCCGTCGAGATAGACGCCGCGCCCTTGCGCGCCATGGCCCGGATTGGCAAGCGCCGCCGCACGCGCGGCTATGCCGCCGGGGCGCGGCGTGGCGGCCGGCAGGTCGAAGGGGAAGTCGGACGGGTCGCCATCCGGGGTGTTTCGGGGATCGGCCAAAGGCCTGCTCTCAGTCATGATGGATGATTCTTGGCGGAACAAAATGGCATCGGCATGCCCGTTTGGCGAGGGCGCGGCGCACGAGCGGGAATTTCAGCCCGCGCGATAGCGCAGCGCCGGCAGCGCGGCCCCTATATGCGCGCCCAGCGCCCGCGCCGCCAGCGAGGGGCTGGGATCGGCATAGTCCAGCGCGATGCCGATGCTGGGAAGCGCCGGCATGCCCTGCGAAACGATGTGCAGGTCCGGCGGCACCGCCATCCGGGTCAGCACGCTGATCGCCTGGCCGGAGCGGGCGATGGCGATCAGGCCGGTGAGGCTGTTGCTGGCGAAGGCCACGCGGTAGCGTCGGCCGATCGCCTCCATCGCCGCGCAGGCGGCGCGGTAATCCAGCGTCAGCGGCGCCGACAGCGCCAGCGGCAGGCTTGGGTGGGCGAGCACCGACGGCGCGGGGGAATCGCCGACCCAGACGAAGTCCGCCTGCCGGATCACCTCGCTCCCCGCGGGGTCGGGAACCGAGACCAGCGCCATCTCGATCTGCCGCCGATGCAGCAGCGGGCGCAGTTCCAGCGTCGGCGCACACACCATGCGCAATTCGACATCGGGGTGGAGGGCGCAGAAGCCGCGCAGAAGCTCCGGCAGGAAGGCGGCCGAGTAATCCTCCGGGCAGCCGAAGCTCACAGAGCCGCGCAGCCCTGTCCCCACCATGTCGGCGAGGATCTCGTCATGGCGGGCGAGCAGGGCGTCGGCATGTACCAGCAGTTTCTCGCCCGCCGTGGTGAGGCGGACGCCCGAGCCGCTGCGGTGCAGGAGCGGCTGGCCGAGGGCACTTTCCAGCCGGTGCATCTGCATGCTCAGCGCCGATTGGGTGCGGCCGATCTGCAGGCAGGCGCCGCTGATCGACCCCGTGCGCGCCACCACGGTGAAGCTGCGGAGCAAGGCGAGGTCGAGGTCTGGGATGAGGGTCATCCAGGTATCAATTTTATCGATATCAGAATGAAACAATATCAGTTTGCTTGCGCAGGCAAGGCTCGATAGCTGTTTCTCCATGGCCAATCGAGGGTGATCCGATGTCGTTGAACGCCGAGCCGCTGAGTGCCGAGCCGCAGAACGCCGTATCGCTGAACGCCGATCCCGCCTTCTGGGCAGCCGCCGACACTCACCTCACCCGCTACGGGCCGAGCTTCGAATCCATCATCGTCGAGCGGGCGGAGGGCAGCTTCGTCTATGATGCCGACGGGCGTGGCATTCTCGACTTCACCTCCGGCCAGATGAGCGCCGTGCTCGGCCACACCCACCCCGACATCGTGGCAACCGTCGAACGGCAAATGCGCCGCGTCGCCCATCTGTTCTCCGGCATGCTCTCGCGCCCCGTGGTCGAACTCGCCTCGCGCCTCGCCACGCTGGCGCCGGGGCTGGAGCGGGTGCAACTGCTCTCCACCGGGGCGGAATCGAACGAAGCCGCCATCCGCATGGCCAAGCTCGTCACCGGCGGGCACGAAATCGTCGCCTTCGCCCAGAGCTGGCACGGCATGACCGGCGCGGCGGCAGCCGCCACCTATAGCGCCGGCCGCCGAGGCTATGGGCCGGTTTCGCCCGGCTCCTTCGTCATTCCGGCGCCGAACTCCTACCGCCCGCGCTTCACCCATCTGGACGGCTCCAATGACTGGCAGACCGAGCTGGACGACGCGTTTTCCCTGATCGACCGCCAGTCCACCGGGGCGCTGGCCGCCTTCATCGCCGAGCCGATCCTGTCGAGCGGCGGCATTCTCGAACTGCCGCCGGGCTACCTCCGGGCGCTGAAGCGCAAATGCGAGGAGCGCGGCATGCTGCTCATCCTCGACGAGGCGCAGACCGGCATCGCCCGCACCGGCGACATGTTCGCCTTCCAGCGCGACGGCGTGACGCCGGACATCATGACACTGTCAAAGACGCTCGGCGCCGGCTTGCCGCTCGCCGCCGTCATGACCGCTCCTGACATCGAGGAAAAGGCCTTCGAGAAGGGCTTCCTGTTCTACACCACCCATGTCTCGGACCCGCTGCCGGCCGCCGTCGGCGTAACCGTGCTGGACGTGGTCGAGCGCGACGGGCTGGTGCAGCAGGCGATCGCGCGCGGGCAGCGGCTCAAGGACGGCCTCCTCTCGCTGCAGCAGCGCCATGAGTGCGTGGGCGATGTGCGGGGGCGCGGCCTGCTGCTCGGGCTGGAAACCGTGCTCGACCGGAGCACCAAGGAGCCCGGCTTCGAGCTTGGCGCCCGCGTGATGGAAGAGGCCATGACGCGCGGCCTCAGCATGAACATCGTCAAGCTGCCGGGCATGGGCGGCGTGTTCCGCATCGCCCCGGCACTGACCGTGTCGGAAGCCGAGATCGACCGCGGACTGGAGATCATCTCCGACTCCATCACTGCCGCCACACGCTGAGGGGGGCGCTGGCAGCGGCCCTTGCAGGCGCAGCCGGCGGACCGATACCGGACCCAGCGTAAGGCCGTGGGGCTGTTTAACGGCGCTGGCATCGGCGGGCCGGGCATGGTCTGATCACGCGGAATCCCACCCGTGCAGCACGCTCCAAGGCCCCCGATGTTTGAAGCCAAGTTCCAGACTTTCGCCGACTCCGCCGCCCCTGCGCTGGGCTCCGCCCGGCTGAAGCTGCTGCGGGAGGAGTTGGAGCGGCGCGGGCTGGACGGCTTCCTCATTCCCCGCGCCGATGCGCACCAGAACGAATATGTGCCGCCCTGCGACGAGCGGCTCGCTTGGCTCACCGGCTTCACCGGCTCGGCCGGCGTCGCGCTGGTGCTGCGCGACGAGGCGGCGATCATCGTCGACGGGCGCTACACGCTGCAGGCCGCCGCCCAGGTCGACACCGCCTCCTTCACCGTGGTTCCGCTGGCCGAGACTGCGCCCGACCGCTGGCTGGCGAAGTACCTGCCGGCCGGTGCGCATTTCGGCTACGACCCGTGGCTGACCACGGTGGAGAGCGAGCAGAAGCTGCGCCGTGCCGCCACCGCCGCCGGCGGCGTGCTGGTGGCCGTGGACGGCAACCCGCTCGACGCTGTGTGGCATGACCGCCCGGCGCCCCCGCTCGCCCCCGTCACTCTGCGCGACCCGGCTCTGGCCGGCGAAAGCGCGCCCGACAAGATCGCCCGCGTGCAGGCGGCGCTTGGGGAGCAGAAGCTCGATGCGCTGGTTGTCTCCGATCCGCATTCGGTCGCCTGGGTCTTCAACATTCGCGGCGGCGATGTGAACTTCACCCCGCTGCCGCTCGCCTGGGCGCTTATTCCGCGCACCGGCCGACCGACCCTGTTCGTCGACGGGCGCAAGCTCTCCAACGCCGTGCGCGACGCCCTCGGCCAGTTTACCGAAATCGCCGAGCCGGTGCTGCTGGAGCGGGCGGTGGAAATGGCGGCCGCCGGCGGCGCCACCATCCGGCTCGACCAGGCGACCGCCCCTTGCCTGCTGGCGGCGCGGATCGAGGCGGCTGGCGGCAAGGCCTCAAACGGGGTGAGCCCGGTGGCGCTGATGCAGGCGGCGAAAAACGCGGCTGAGCTTTCCGGCATGCGCGCCGCGCACCGGCGCGACGGGGCTGCGCTCGCCCGCTTCCTCGCCTGGTTCGACTCGGAAGCACCCAAAGGCGCACTGACCGAGATCGACGCGGTCTGTGCGCTGGAGAGCTTCCGCCGCGACACCGGCGCCTTGAGGGATATTTCCTTCCCCAGCATTTCGGGCGCCGGGCCCAATGGCGCCATCGTGCATTACCGCGTCAGCGAGGCGACCAACCGGCCAATCTGTGCCGATGAGCTGTTCCTCATCGATTCAGGTGCGCAGTATGAGGACGGCACCACCGACGTTACCCGCACGCTCATCGTCGGCACCGCGACCGCGGAGATGCGCGACCGCTTCACCCGGGTGCTGAAGGGGCATATCGCCATTGCCCGCGCCGTGTTCCCGCTCGGCACGTCGGGCTCACAGCTCGACAGCTTCGCCCGCCAGCATCTGTGGGCGGCGGGGCTCGACTTCGACCACGGCACCGGCCATGGCGTCGGGGCCTATCTCTCGGTGCATGAGGGCCCGGCGCGCATCTCCAAGCTCGGCACGGTGGCGCTGGCGCGCGGCATGGTGCTCTCGAACGAGCCCGGCTACTACAAGACCGGCGCCTATGGCATCCGGCTGGAGAATCTGGAGATCGTGGTCGACGGTCCGGTCATTCCCGGGGCGGAGCGGACGCTGCTCGCCTTTGAGACGCTCACCCTCGCCCCCTTCGACCGGCGCGGCATCGAAATGGCGCTGCTCACACACGATGAGGTCGCCTGGCTCGACGCCTATCATGCGCGCGTGCGCGCCGAGATCGGCCCGCTGGTGGATGAGGCGACCCGCACCTGGCTGGAGGCCGCCACCGCGCCGCTGGCGGTCTGACGGCCCGTTTCAGCGCCCGACAGGACAAGAATGGTTCAATGGAACCATCGCCTCGCAACGACGTTATCCCAGCGACCAATGTAACGGGACGGCTGGAGACTCGGCGATGACGACTATTCTGATTGTAATTCTGATCCTGATCCTTGTCGGCGCCCTGCCGAGTTGGGGTTACAGCCGCAATTGGGGCTATGGCCCGAGCGGCCTCGTCACCATTCTGCTGGTGATCCTGATCGTGATGATGCTTACCGGCCGCCTCTGACCGTCGCGCGCCGAACCGGAAAAGCCGCCGCGTCTCCCCCCGCGGCGGCTTTTTCATGTGGTGTGATCGGCTCAGGCGCGAAGCGCTGCCGCGGCGTCCTTCGCCGTGACCACGGCCGCCCCGGCGAATTCCAGCGCCGCCATCATCGCCGCCTGAACGGACGGCGCGGGCACATCAGTGCCGCCGAAGGACAGCGGCAGGGTAGCTGTCGCGTCATGGGCGAGCGTCACTTCATAGCCGAGATCGAGCGCCGCCCGGCTCGCCGCGTCCACGCACATGTGGCTCATCGCCCCCACGATCACCAGTCGTGTGATGCCGCGCCCGCGCAGCAGCGCGTCGAGATCGGTGTTCAGGAAGGCATTTACCGCTTCCTTGACCACGACCGCCTCCCCCTCCAACGGCGCAAGGCTGGGATGTATCTCCGCCCCCTGCGTGCCGCGCGCGAAGAACGGGGCGTCCTCTCCCACCATTTCATGACGCACATGCACCACGTTCGTGCCCTGCTCACGGGCGAGCGCGAGCAGTTCACCCGCCTTCACGGCGGCCACCTCAGTGCCGTCCAGCGGATAGCGGCCACCGGGGAAATAGTCGTTCTGCAAGTCGATGATCAGCAGGGCCGTCGTGGTCATGTGCTTTCCCTCTCGCGGTCTCGCCGCCTTCAGCCAGCCACCAGCGCCAGCCACTCGTCTTCGGTCAGAACAGCTACGCCGAGATCGCGCGCTTTGGCGAGCTTGGAACCCGCATCGGCCCCGGCGACGACATAATCGGTCTTCTTCGACACCGAGCCCGCCACCTTGGCGCCCAGCCGCTCGGCCATGGCCTTGGCTTCGTCGCGGGTCATCTTCTCCAGCGCGCCGGTAAACACCACCGTCTTGCCGGATACCGCGCCAGCGCTAGCGATCGCCTCCATCGGCTCAGGCGTCACCTCGCGCAGCAGCGCCTCCACGGCGGCCTGGTTGTTCGGCTCGCCGAAGAAATCGACCACCGCCTCCGCCACGACCGCGCCGATACCTTCGATGCCCACGAGTTCGGCCCAGGCCTCATTGCCCTTGGGATGCGCCTCGCCCGGCGGCAGCGCCGCCAGCGCGGTCTCGCGCAGCGCCTCGATGGTGGGGAAATGGCGCAGCAGTCGCTTCGCGTTGGTCTCGCCGACATGACGGATGCCGAGCGCGTAGAGGAAGCGGTTCACCGGCACCTGACGGCGCGACGCGATCGCCGCGAACAGATTTTTGGCCGACGTTTCCCCCCAGCCATCGCGTTTCTTCAGCCTTGTGAGCGCGCCGGGCGCGGAATCGCGCGCCTCCAGCGTGAAGATGTCGGCCGGCTGCTTCACCAGCCCGGCCTCAAAGAAGGCCTGCACCTGCTTCTCACCCAACCCCTCGATATCGAAGGCGTCGCGCGAGACGAAATGGCGGATGCGCTCCACCGCCTGCGCCGGGCAGATCAGCCCGCCAGTGCAGCGGCGCACCACCTCGCCCTCCTCGCGCACCGCATGCGAGCCGCAGGCGGGGCAGAGCGTGGGAAACTCATACCTTTTTGCCTCGGCCGGCCGGCGGTCCAGCTCCACGCTGACCACCTGCGGGATCACGTCGCCGGCGCGCTGGATCACCACCCAGTCGCCCTCGCGGATGTCCACCCCGCCCCGGATCGGCTCGCCATTGCCACCGATGCCGCGAATATAATCCTCATTGTGCAACGAGGCGTTGGAGACCACCACGCCGCCCACCGTCACCGGGGTGAGCTTGGCGACCGGAGTCAGCGCGCCGGTGCGCCCGACCTGGATTTCGATGCGCTCCAGCCGGGTGATCGCCCGCTGCGCGGGGAATTTATGCGCCAGCGCCCAGCGCGGCGAGCGCGAGACAAAGCCGAGTCGTGCCTGCAAAGCGAGGCTGTCGACCTTGTAGACGACACCGTCAATGTCGTAGCCCAGCGTCGCCCGTTGCTCGCCAATCATCCGGTAGTGCGCCAGCAGTTCCGCCGCCGAAGGGCAGCGCACGGTCAGCGGGTTGGTCGGCAGGCCCCAGCGCGCGAACGCCTCGATCACGCCGAATTGGGTGTCGGCGGGAAGCCCGCCTTCGCTCACCTCGCCCCAGGCATAGGCGAAGAAGCGCAGCGGCCGGCTGGCGGTGATCTTCGGGTCGAGCTGGCGCAGGCTGCCCGCCGCTGCGTTGCGCGGATTGGCGAAGACCGGCTTGCCCGCCTCCTGCTGGCGTTCATTGATGGCCGCAAAGGCGTCGTGGCCCATATAGACCTCGCCCCGCACCTCGAACACGGCGGGGACATCATCACCCTTCAGCCGCTGCGGGATCTCGCCGATGGTGCGGACATTGGCGGTCACGTCCTCGCCCTCGAAGCCGTCGCCGCGCGTCGCCGCCTGCGTGAACACGCCGTTCTCATAGCGCAGGGAGCAGGACAGACCGTCGATCTTCGGCTCGGCGGTGAAGGTGAGGCCTGCATCCGTGGCAAGGCCGAGGAAGCGGCGCACCCGTGCGACGAACTCCTCCACCTCCTCGTCGGCGAAGGCATTGCCGAGCGAGAGCATGGGCACGGCGTGGCGCACCTTGGCGAATTTGGCGGCGGGCGCCGCGCCCACTTTTTCCGAGAGACTGTCCATGCCGCGCAGCTCGGGAAACTGCGCCTCGATCGCCTCATAGCGCCGGCGCAGCGCGTCGTACTCGGCATCGGAGACGGTGGGCGCGTCATCCTGGTAGTAGCGCCGGTCATGGCCGGCGATCTCCTCGCCCAGCCGCGCATGCGCGCGAGCCGCCTCATCGGCGGTCAGCGCCGTCACATCCACCGGCCCGGCATCATAGGGCCGCTCGTCGCCCGGCGTGGCGGAGGAAGGCGTCAGGGATCGCGACATGGCATTCACCGCAGGCATGGGCGGGGGCACCGCCGGGGCCCTCTCCCTTTTCCAGAAATCGCCGACCGCCTCAAGTCTCCCGATCAGGGCACGGGCGGCGCAGGCGCGTCAGGTGCGGGCGTTTCCACCGGGTCGAGGCGGAACAGCCGCACCGGCGGCATCGTCACATCGCGGAAACGCCGCGACACTTCGCCGAGGTCCTCCCGCCCGCCAAAGGCGCCGGTGATGTCGTTGAAGGAGCGGAAGGTGGACAGCACGAGCAGCAGCGGCCCCGGCAGCGAGAGCACCTCCGGCTCGTCCATGAAGGCGTAACGCTGGCGCTCGTCGAATTGCTGCACGGTGACGCCGGGTAGTTCCCGCTTCAGCATAGAGGTCATCTGGTAGTCATTGGTGAGGATCGCGCTGGCGCCGATGGCGCGCCGCTTTGCGTCGATCTCGGCGGCGAATTCCGGCCAGCCGCGCGTCATCCGCAGCACCGCATCCTTATTTCCCGCCAGCGTCGTGGGCACGAACAGCGCGTGAATCCCCAAAGCCAGTATCAGGCCGAACGCCAGCGGCAGCGTCGCCCGCGCCAGCCCCGGCAGGTTTCGCCCGGCCCAGCCGCTGCCCGCGGGGGCCAGCATGCCCGCCGCCGCCGCGATGGCCACGAGCGGGTAGAGGAAGCCGACCCAATTGCCCTCGACCCGCGAGCGCAGCGCATGTACAGCGAAATAGGCCAGCGGCACAAAGAGCAGGATCATCACTAGCGCCCGCCCGCCGCCTGGCCGGAAGGCGGCCGCCGCGCGGCGCGGCAGCAGGCCAAGGACGGCGAACAGGAAGATGAGCGGTGTCGCCAGCCCGATCTGCGAGCCGACGAATTCCGGCAGGAAGCCGGGGCGGAACGGCGCCTGCGCCGTCACCCGGCCGCCCTGCTTGGTCAGCGTCGCCCAGTCATGAGCGGCGTTCCAGGCGATGTTCGGCAGAAACACCAGCAGCGCGAGCAGCGCCGCAAGCCAGGGCCAGGGAGTCAGCAGCTGTCGCCGCAACGGCGCCAGCGCGAGCACCGCCAGTGAAAAGGCGCCGGCCAGCATCGCACCGGAGTATTTCGATTGCGCCGCCAGCCCGGTCGCCAGCCCCATGGCGAGCCACCAGAGTGGACGGGGCGCGCGCACCAACCGCGCGGCACACCAGACCATGGCTGCGCAGAACAGCGCCAGCGGCGCGTCGGGCGTCGCCAGCGTCATGCCGAGAAAGCCGAAGATCGTCGCATTGAACAGCACCGCCGCCAGCGCCCCGGCGCGGCGATCCTCCAGCAGATCCTCCGCCGCCCGCCAGACGAACCAACTCGCCGGCAGCGCGGCCAACACGCTGAACAGCCGCACCCCGAGCGGGGTGTCGCCCAGCAGCATCTGCCCGGCGCGGATGAAGAACGCGATCATCGGCGGATGATCGACATAGCCGGCCGAGAGCCCCTGTGCCCACAGCGCATAATAGGCCTCATCAGGCACCAGCGGCACAAAGGCGGCGAGCACCAGCCGCCAGACCAGCATCAGGCCGATCAGCGCCAGCGCGCCGCGCGTGGCGATATCGCCGGCCGAGGACGAGGCCGGCGCCGGACCGGCGGAAAGCGTGCTCATGCCGCGTCCTTCCACACCAGTGCCCGGCTCATGGCGTAGTTCCACACCGCGCCGATGCAGGCACCGGCGATGCCGGCAAGCCACCATTGCGCGGTCTGGTAGAAGGCCCATTCGGCGGCGCCGACATTGGCGGCCGCCCCGAGCCCGCAAATCGCATAGAACGCCAGCAGCCCGCGCAGGAAGGCCCAGCCGGACAGCCGGCGGTCGCGATAGGTGAGCAGGTTGTTCAGCACATAATTGAAGGTCATCGCCGTTAGCGTGGCGATGGTCTGCGCCACCAGGAAGCTGAGCGCGAAGCCGAGGCCGAGGCGCAGCGCCGCGAGATGAACGACAAGCCCGGCCGCGCCCACGGTGGCGAAGGAAAGAAAGCGCAGCGAGACGAGGCCGCCGGACGCCTTGGAGACGATCAGGCCGAGAAAATCCATCAGCACCCGGTTGTCGAGCTTGCTGTCGCCGCTCTGCCGCACGCCGAAGCTGTAGGTCAGCTCCTTCACCTTCAGCCGCCCCCGCGCGGAGGCGAGAATGTCGAGCAGGATCTTGAACCCCTGTGTCGACAGCTTCGGCGCCAGTTCCTCGACCGTTTCCCGCCGCAGCATGAAGAAGCCGCTCATCGGGTCGGAGGACGTGACCTTCAGCACGCGCTGGGCGAGCGTGGTGGCGAGCCGGCTGCCCCGGCCGCGCCAGGCGCTGAAGCCTTCCGCGTCGCCGCCCGGAGCGTAGCGCGTAGCCACCACCACATCGGCACCCGTTCCCATCGCTTCCAGCATCTGCGGCAGCAGGCTCTCATCATGTTGGAGATCCGCGTCCATCACGGCGACGACCGGCGCCTGCGCCGCCAGCATGCCCTCGATGCACGCCCCCGCCAGCCCCCGCCGCCCGACGCGGCGAATGCAGCGAATGCGCGGGTCGCGCCGGCCGATGCCGCGCAGCGCGTCCGCCGTGCCGTCGGGGGAATTGTCGTCGACGAAGATCGCCTCCCAGGCGATGCCGGCCAGCACATGCGCCAGCCGCGCCACCAGCGGCTCCAGATTGCCGCGCTCGTTGAAAGTGGGGATGACCACTGTCAGGTCGGGAGCTACGGCCGGGCCCGGGTTTGCGCCGATGAAGACCGGCGCGGCAGGGGCGGGCGCGGGGGGAAGCGAGGACGTCATGAGCAGCCGGCGGAGAGAGGAACGGAGCGTGCGGACGTCGAATAGGACAGCACGGCGCGGAAGTCGACGGGCTCGCGCGGCCGCGAGCACCGGCCGGGCATAGCATCAATCGGCTATGGCACCTTTCAGCAGCCTGTCGGCAGCCGCCCGTGCCTCGGATGTCACTTCAGCGCCGGAGAGCATGCGGGCGATCTCCTCGCGCCGGTGATCGGGCGCCAGCGGCGCCACGCGCGTCGCCACCCGGTCGAGATCGGCCATGGCCTCCTTGGCGATTCGGAAGTGATTCCCCGCCCGCGCCGCCACTTGCGGGGCGTGCGTTACCGCCACCACCTGCACACGGGACGAGAGCCGGGCCAGCCGGGCGCCGATGGCATCGGCCACCGCCCCGCCAACCCCGGTGTCGATTTCATCGAAGACGAGCGTCGGCGCGGACCCCTTGTCGGCCAGCACCACCTTCAGCGCCAGCAGGAAGCGCGCCAGCTCGCCGCCGGACGCCACCTTCATCATCGGGCCGGGACGGGTGCCGGGATTGGTCTGGACCCAGAACTCGATCCGGTCATAGCCGTCCACCTGCGCCGCTTCGTCCATCTGGCAGTCGGTGAGGAAGCGCGCCCTCTCCAGCTTCAGCGGCGGCAGTTCAGCGTTCACCGCCGCGTCCAGCGCCACCGCGGCGGCCCGGCGCTTCAGCGACAGGTCGCGCGCGGCCTGACGATAGGCCGCCTCCATGGCATCAGCGCGGGCTTCTAGCCCCCTCAGCGTCTCCGCGCCATGGTCGAGCGCGTCGATCTGGTCGGCGAAGCGCGCCGCGACATTGGCAAGGTCATCCACCGTGCAGGCATATTTCCGCCCGGCCGCGCGCAGGGCGAACAGCCGCTCCTCGATGCGCTCCAACTCGTTCGGGTCGAAATCAGCCTCGCGCAGTGCGGCGTCGAGATGGGTGCGGGCGAGGTCCAGTGCGTTCAGCGCTGCGTCGATCGCCTCGACCGCCGGCCGCACCAACGCCTCCACCTCGCCGGCCCGGCGTTCCAGCCGGCGCACGGCGGCGGCAAGGCCGGGAATGGGCGAATTATTGCCGCCGACGGCGTCCTGCGCATCGGCGAGATCGGTCGCGATCTTCTCGAAGCGCATCATCTCAGTGCGGCGCGTGGCGAGCCGTTCTTCCTCACCCGGCTCGGGACCTAGGGCAGTCAACTCTTCCACCGCGTGGCGGATGAAATCCGCCTCCTTGGCCGCCTCGTCGAGCCGCGCCTTTTCCTGCGCCGCCTCGGTACGTGCCACGCGCCAGCCGCGCGCCCGGGCGGCCACTTCCTCGGCGAGTTCCACCAGCCCGCCATAGGCGTCGAGCAGGGCGCGGTGCGAGGCGGGGTCGACCAGTGCCCGATCGTCATGCTGACCGTGGATTTCCACCAGCCGCCGGCCGAGACCGCGTAGCATCTGCGCGCTCACCGACTGGTCGTTGACGAAGGCCCTCGTGCGGCCGTCGGCGTGCTGCACCCGCCGCAGCACCAGCGCGCCATCATCGTCGATGCCCGCTTCCGCGAGCATTCCGCGCACCGGATGGTCGGCGGCGAGGTCGAACTCGGCCGTCACCTGCCCTTGCGTCGTGCCCTGGCGCACCAGCGACCCGTCGCCTCGCCCGCCAAGGGCGAGGGTGAAGGCATCGAGCAGGATCGACTTGCCCGCGCCGGTCTCGCCGGTCAGGACGGTGAGGCCAGCATGGAAGGAGAGGTCGAGCCGCTCGATGAGCACGATATCCCTGATCGACAGGGCGATCAGCATGCGTGACGCTCCAGAACGTTTACCCGCAGGACAAGGGGGCGCGCCCTTCTAGCATGCCGCGGCAGGGCGCGCATTCGTGTTCTTGCTATGTTCTCACAGGTCGCGACGCGGCGAAAGGGGCGCTTTTCCTGCTGCGGCAACGCGCCCGAAAATAACCGCTCGATCATCCGCCCCGAAGGCCCTTGTCAGGCCTCAGCCGAGAGTGAAGCCCTTGAAGGCCTTGGCGATCCAGGACTGCTCGTTCATCTTCGGATCGACGCCGCGCGACTGAACCAGCTTGTAGGCGTCCTGGTACCAGGAACTGTCGGGGAAATTATAGCCGAGCACCGCCGCCGAGGTCTGCGCCTCACTCATCACCCCCAGCGCCATATACGCTTCGGTGAGGCGGTAGAGCGCCTCCTCGACATGGCGGGTGGTCTGATAGCGCGTGACCACCACCTTGAACCGGTTGATGGCGCCGGCATAATTGCGCTGTTCGAGATAATAGCGCCCGATCATCATCTCCTTGCCGGCCAGCTGGTCGCGGGCGACTTCGAGCTTCTTCTTGGCGCTGACGGCGTATTCGGTGTTGGGGAATTTGCGAATCACTTCCTCAAGCGAATCCATCGCGCGCTGGGTGCGCTGCTGGTCGCGGGAGATGTCCGGAATCTGGTCAAAATAGGAGGCCGCGATCAGGTACTGTGCATAGGCGGCATCTTCCGAGCCCGGATGCAGCGCGAGGTAGCGCCGCCCCGCGGCGATGCACTCGTCATAGGAGCCCTGGGTGTAATTGGCATAGGCGATCATCAGCAGCGCCTTGCGCGCCCAATCCGAGTAGGGGTGCTGGCGGTCGACATCCTCGAAGCGGGTGATCGCCTGGGCATATTCACCCTTCTGCATGAGGGTCAGGCCCTCATTGTAGCGCTGCTCGGCCGGGACGTCGGGGTAGACCGTCTCTTCCTTGCTGGTGTCGAACAGGCTGGCGCAGCCACCGAGCGAGGCGCCGGCCAGGACAAGGCCCAGCAGGCGCACGGCGACGACACCCGAGCACGCTGTGCCGGCGCGGCGGATGGCAGGGGTCCCCTGTGCGGGAACAGTCTGGCCGAGACAGAGAAGACGCATCACAAGTTGGATCCCGATCTGGTCGCTGCTTCGACGCCAAGTGCGTGGTCAGGCGCTAAGGCGGCTTTCCGACCGGATTATGGCGCCTTGGGATGCCAAGAGCAAAGAGGTGCCACCGGCCACCATTTCATGCCACCTGTTGCGCGCCGGACGCGGTCTAGGTGGCGGGCGGAAAGAACGGGCCCGGGCGGGTCGCGCCAAGGCGGCGAGGAGACGGAACAGCCAAACGTCGCCCGCAGCCGACAAACCCCAATGGGAAAGAAGCCAACCCAGCGGCCTGTACCGATGCTAGGCCAAGGCGCAGCGAAGGGAGACTCAAAGCTCCGGCGCGTAGGCCGGGACGGCGACCGCGATCAGGCCGGCATTGCTGCTGACGGTGCGGCGGGCCGGGATACGGGCTTCGACGATCTCATAGGCGGAGCGGTCGGACAGAAGCGCGTCGACGACGGCGAAATTCAGCTTGTGGCCGCCACGGTAGGAACGGTAGCGGGCCAGCAGCGGCAGACCGCCAATGGCAAGGTCGCCAATGGCATCCAGGGCCTTGTGGCGCACGAACTCGTCGGCATAGCGCAGGCCGGTGGTGTTGATCACGCCTTCGTCGCCGAGACAGATGGTATTGTCGAGCGAGGCGCCGAGCGCATAGCCCGCCTGCCACAGGCGCTCGACATCGCTGACGAAGCCGAAGGTGCGGGCGGCGGCGAGCTCCTTGCGGAACACCTCCGGCGACATGGTGGCGGCGAAGCGCTGACGACCGATGGCGGCATGGTCGAAATCGATCTCGACTTCGAGCCGGAAGCCCATGTCATAGGGCACGAGCTCGCCGAAGCCGGTTTCGGTCTCGACGCGAATCGGCTTGAGCACGCGCAGATAGCGGCGAGCATGGCCGGTCTCGACAATGCCGGCCTCATCCACGGCCGCCACAAAATCGCCGGCGCTGCCATCGAGAATCGGCACTTCCGGCCCGTCGATCTCGACCCGGGCATTGTCGACGCCAAGGCCAGCAAAGCAGGCCAGCAGATGCTCAACGGTGGAAACGGCCGGGCCGCTCGAATCACGCAGCACGGTGGCGAGGTCACTGCCGCGCACCGCGCCCCGGCAGGCGCGCACGGACTGATTGGTGTCTTTGCGGAAGAAAACGATGCCGCTGTCGGCTTCGGCGGGCGAGAGGTGCATCTGCGCCATCTTGCCGGAATGGACGCCGACGCCGGAAAGCGTCACGTCATCGCCAAGGGTGGTCTGCCGTACAGCGTTCATTCGACCCAAAAAGCGGCAACGCCAAGCGCCCCGCTCTCCCCAATCCCCAAAACCAACACAGTGCGCCGCCCTTTAGAGCGCGGAACCGAATCCGCTACGGCCGCTTATCGTTGGCTGGCAAGATAACGGCGCCGAGAGTCCGCGCCAAATCACGCTTGCTTACCGTCTGTTACCGTTTCTACGCTGACGCAAAAACCTGAAAATTCATTTAATTCCAAATAGCTACGCCCGGACCTCACGATCCGGGCGCTGCACTGCGTCACACCTTTTGTAACAGGCGGCACGCGCCCGCCTGTCATGCCCGCCTCAGCCCTGACGACGCAGGAAGGCGGGAATGTCGAGATGGTCGTCCTCGGCCGGACGCGCGGCACGCGGATCGGCGGGGCGAGCCGCCGGGCGCTTGGCGTATTCGGAAGCCTCGGGGCGCATCTCGGCGAGCGGCCGGGCCTCGGGCTGGGCCGGGGCGCGGCGCACCACCGGACGCATGTCCGCCGGCGGCTCCACCTCGTCCTCCTCCTGGCTGCGGCCGAGGCCGACATTGGCCAGGCGCTGCAGCAGCGTCATGCGCTTCTTCTCGGCGTGATGGTGATCGGTCATCTCACCGCGCGCCGCGCGGATCTGGTTCTGTGCCGGCATGGGCAGCTCGTCGACGCGCGGCATGCGCGGGGCGGGACGCTCGGCCTGCGGCGGAATGAAGGGCTCGATCGCGTGTTCTTCATAGGCCGCCTCATTGTAGGGGGCAGGCTCCGGCTCGGCATAGAGCGGCTGCTTGGGCGCCATCTGGCGGATCGTCACCTCGTCGATCGCGGCGGAAGCCTGCGAATAGGCGGGCTGGGAATAGGACGGCTCGCCATAGGGGTGGTCGTTGACCGGCGCGGCAGCGAAGCTCGGCTCGTGATGCGGGGCGCCGAAATCTTCCGCGTCGAGCGCCGAGGCGACCGAGCGCAGAGCGGCGTCGCGGCGCGCTTCCACGGCGGCGCGACCGGCGTTCGAGACGCGGCGCCCGCCAAGGTCGGGAAGGTTGTTGAGGGCGTGCGGGATCTGCTCGGGAATCACCGCCGGGTCGATACCGGTGGCGACGACCGACACGCGGATCAGGCCTTCCAGCGTCTCGTCGAAGGTGGCGCCGAGGATGATGTTGGCGTCGGGATCGACTTCCTCGCGAATACGGGTCGCCGCCTCGTCCACCTCGAACAGGGTCAGGTCCTTGCCGCCAGTGATCGAGATCAGCAGGCCGCGCGCGCCGCGCATCGACACTTCGTCGAGCAGCGGGTTGGCGATCGCCGCTTCGGCCGCGTGGCGGGCACGCTGCTCGCCGGAGGCCTCGCCGGTGCCCATCATCGCCTTGCCCATCTCACGCATCACGGCGCGGACGTCAGCGAAGTCGAGATTGATCAGGCCTTCCTTCACCATCAGGTCGGTGATGCAGGCGACGCCCGAATAGAGCACCTGGTCCGCCATGGCGAAAGCGTCGGCGAAGGTGGTGCGCTCGTTGGCAACCCGGAACAAATTCTGGTTCGGGATGACGATAAGGGTATCGACGCCCTTCTGCAGCTCGTTGATGCCCATCTCGCCGATACGCATCCGGCGCTGGCCCTCGAAGTGGAAGGGCTTGGTCACGACGCCGACGGTGAGGATGCCGAGCTCGCGGGCCGCGCGAGCAATGACGGGGGCCGCGCCGGTGCCGGTGCCGCCGCCCATGCCAGCGGTAATGAAGACCATGTGCGCGCCGGCCAGGTGATCGCGGATCTCGTCGAGCGCTTCCTCGGCAGCGGCGCGGCCGACTTCCGGCTGCGAACCGGCGCCGAGACCCTCGGTGACGGCGACGCCCATCTGCACGATGCGCTCGGCCTTGGAGAGGGTGAGCGCCTGCGCGTCGGTGTTGGCGACCACGAAGTCGACCCCCGTCAGGCCGGCCGTGATCATGTTGTTGACGGCGTTGCCACCGGCGCCGCCGACACCGAACACGGTGATGCGGGGACGCAGTTCGCGGATGTCCGGTACCTGGAGGTTGATGGTCATTTTTAGTGTCCCCTAACGCCGGCGGGCGCGCGGCCCGTCATGATCCCTGTGGTGCCGGTTCCGCCGGCGCGGATTAGATGGAGCACGTCAGAAGGCCTCCCTCAGCCAGTGACCGACGCGCGAAAAATAACCGGAGCCGTCGCCCTGCGAGAGGCGGCGGCGGCGGGCCTCGAAATGTTCGAGTCCCGCGACCTGCGGATAGACCAGAAGCCCGGTGGCGACAGCGAACGGCGCGCCGCGCGTCGCTTCGGGCAGCTTCGAAATACCGAGCGGGCGACCGATTCGCACCTGTGGTCCCAGTATGTTACCGACAAGCTCGGCGAGGCCAGTGAGTTGAGCGGCACCGCCGGTGAGAACGATGCGCCGCCCCGCGCCCGCCGCATGGCCGGAGGCATGAAGACGGTCGCGCACCAACTCGACGATTTCCTCGACACGCGGGCGAACAATCCGCACCAGCCGCGCCTTGGGGATCGCCCGCGGCAGGTCGTGGTCGTCGGAAATGCTCGGCACGGTCAGCATTTCGCGCTCGTCGGCGCCCATCGCCATCACCCCGCCATGCAGGCTCTTCAGCCGCTCGGCATCGGCAAGGCGGGTGGAGAGCCCGCGCGCCACGTCGTTGGTCACGTGCTGGCCACCAATGGCGATGCCGTCAACATGCACGCAATGGCCATTCTCGACCACCGCCACCGTCGTGGTGCCGGCGCCGAAATCGATCAGCGTCACACCCAGTTCCGATTCGTCGTCAGCCAGCGTGGACAGCGCCGCGGCATAGGGAGCTGCCACCATGGCCTCGACGCCGAGATGGCAGCGCTCGATGCACAGAAGCAGGTTGCGGACGGCGGCCGCCTCGGCGGTGACGACGTGCAGGTCGACGCCGAGCCGGCGCCCGAGCATGCCGCGCGGCTCGCCAATGCCGCCAGCGCCGTCGAGCGCGTATCCGACCGGCAAAGCGTGCAGAATGGTGCGCCCCTCGCCGACGGCAAAAGTGGAGGCGGCGTCGAGCACGCGGCGGATATCGCCCTCGGCGACCGCCGGCTCCGGCAGATCAACCTCGGCATTGAAATGCTCGGAGGCGAGCCGGCCGCCCGCCAGCGAGACGATGACGGAGGCGATCTGCGCCCCGGCCATGCGCTCGGCAGCATCCACCGCGCGGCGAATCGCATGCTCGGCGCGTTCCATGTCGATGACGGTGCCGCCCTTGATGCCATGGGCGCTGGTATGACCGATGCCAAGCACATCCACCGAATGGGTGCGCCGGCGCAGGCTGGACGTCGCCTCGCGCGGCTTCAGCCGGGCGATCATGCACACAATCTTGGAGGTACCGACTTCCAGCACGCCGACCACGCCGGTGCGGCGCGGCGGCAGCGGCCGCATTTTCGGGGCGATCTCGAAGGGAGCACGCGGTCTCATGAGCTGCTGCCCTTCTTGGCCTTGGCCTTGGCTTTCAGCTCGGCCTCGCGGGCGGCATAAGCCGCGTCGGAAAGACGGACCGAGATCCGGTCGGGAAGGCGCAGGTCGACAATGGTGATGTCGCGCGAGAGCAGCGACTTCTGCTGATCGAGCAGGGCGAGTTGTTCGAGCGCGTCGTTCAGCCCTTGCTCGGGCAGGCGCACATCGACGCCGTTGCGCATCTTCAGCGTCCAGCGGCGGTCGGCGACACGGATGGCGGCGCGCACCTGGTCGCGCACGCCAGGCACCAGGCTCAGCGCCTCGACGATCTCGACCACGCTGGTCTCGGCGCCGTCACCAACAACGATGGGAAGGCGGATATAGCGCGGATCGTCGGAATAGGGCGCGATCACCGTGCCGTCGCGGGCGATGACGTTGATCTTGCCGTCCTTCTGCCAGAGCGCGAAGCCCTCGCGCTCGACAATCTGGATATCGAGGCGGTCGGGATAGAGCTTCTGCACCGTGGCACGCTTGATCCACGCCAGCTCTTCGAGACGCATGCGCGCACCCTCGGCATCGAGGAACAGCAGCGAGGAGGTCGGCTTCACCCCGGCCGTGGCGAGGATGTCGCCGGGGGTGACGTGATTCTGGCCGGAGAGATTGACGTTCGCGATCCTGAGCCCGGCGAGGTTGGCGGCGGCATCGCCCATGTCGCGGGCGGTCTCGATCGCCGCGGGCATATGGCCGCCGCGCTCCATGCCGTAGAGGCCGGTGGCGACGAACAGCGCCGCCGTGAGCCAAGCCCCGGCGCCGGTGAAGACGGCGCGCGAGGTGCACAGGCCGACGAGCAACCGCCGGCCGCCGATGATGGTTCGGTCGAGCAGACGGGTACGCTCGGACACCGGCGCCGGGCGCGCCGGCATACGGGCCCGCTCGCCTCGGGTCGAATCGCCGGTGGCCGCGCCGGTCCGCTTGCCCGCCAGCGTCTGCCGCGGGGTCAGCGATCGAGCGAAGCGTCCTCCACCATCCATCGTATTAGCTCACCGAACGAATGGCCCTCATGGGCTGCCAATTCGGGCACAAGCGACGTCTCGGTCATTCCGGGCTGCGTATTGACCTCCAGACAGACAAGACCGGATTCGTCCCCGGCCTGGTCGTCGTAGCGGAAGTCAGTCCTGCTGATGCCCCGACAGCCGAGCGCGCGATGCGCCCTGACCGCTAACATCCGCGCCTTTTGGTAAATATTCGGTAAAATTTGGGCCGGCAGAATGTGGCGGGAACCGCCCGGAGCGTATTTTGCCTCGTAATCGTAGAACTTTAGGTCGGACTGGATTTCGATGACGCCGAGCGCGTGATCGCCCATCACGGCGCAGGTCAGCTCCAGGCCGGGGATATAACGCTCCGCCAGCAGCTCCTCACCGAATCCCCAGTCCGCGCGATGCAGCTCCTGCGGCGGGTACTCCTGGTCCTCGCGAACGATGAACACCCCCACGGAGGATCCGCCGGTATTCGGCTTGAGCACATAGGGGCGCGGCAGCACATGTTCGCGCGCGGCCTCGGCCCGCGACACCATGCGGCCCTCCGGCACGGGGATGCCATGGGCGGCGAGGATGATCTTGGCCTGCGTCTTGTCCATGGCCAGCGCCGAGGCCAGCACGCCGGAATGGGTGTAGGGGATGCGCAGCACCTCAAGAATGCCCTGGATCGTGCCGTCCTCGCCCGGCCGGCCATGCAGCACATTCAGCGCCACGTCGGGCTGGAGCGCGCTGAGCACCTGCGCGATGTCGCGTCCCACATCGACGCGGGTGACGCGGTAGCCGACGCTTTCTGCCGCCTTCGCGCACGCTTCGCCCGACCACAGCGACACCTGCCGCTCCGGCGACCAGCCGCCCATCAGGACGGCGACATGCTTGCCCATCATATTCTCCTCGGCGGCCGATGAGGCCGCATCGCTCAGGCGGGAAGGCCGATACGCTTGATCTCCCATTCCAGCTCGACGCCGGACTGGTCCTTCACGCGCCGGCGAACCTCTTCGCCGAGCCCCTCAATGTCGGCGGCGGTGGCGCCGCCGGTGTTGATCAGGAAATTGCAGTGCAGCTTCGACATCTGAGCCCCGCCGCGTGTCAGCCCCCGACAGCCGGCCGCGTCGATCAACTGCCAGGCCTTCTGGCCCGGCGGATTCTTGAAGGTCGAGCCGCCGGTCTTCTCGCGAATCGGCTGCGAGGCCTCGCGCGCGGCAGTGATTCGGTCCATCTCGGCGAGTATCGCCGTCGTCTGGCCCGGCCGCCCCTGAAACAGCGCGCTGGTGAAGATCACATCGGCGGGGGCTTGCGAATGCCGGTAGCTGAAGCCGAAATCGGCGTTGGAGAAGGTGCGGACATGCCCCGCCCGATCGACGCCGCGCGCCTCAATGAGCGGGTTGCAGGTCTCGCCGCCATGGGCCCCGGCATTCATCCGCAGCGCCCCGCCAATGCCGCCGGGAATGCCGCGATAGAAGGCCAGCCCGTCGATCCCCGCCTCCGCCGCCGCGCGGGCGAGCTTCACGTCCGGCACCGCCGCACCGACGCGCAGCCGGTACCCCTCCTCCACCGCGATCTCGCTGAAGCCGCGCCCGAGCCGAATCACCACGCCCGGCACACCGCCATCGCGCACGATAAGGTTGGAGCCGAGGCCGATCACCGTCACCGGGATCTCGGCTGGCAGATTGGCGAGGAAATAAGCGAGGTCGCCCTCGTCCGCCGGGGTAAACAGCACCTGCGCCGGCCCGCCGACGCGGAACCAGGTCAACTCGGCCAAGCTCTGGTTGGCGATCAGCCGGCCGCGCAGATCCAGCAGGCGGGCGGAAAGCTCATCGGTGAGGTCGGGGAAGGTCATGCGCCCGCCCCGATCTCCAGCTGCTCTGGCAGCGCATAGGCCCATTGGGTGATATTGCCGGCACCGAGACACACGACATAGTCGCCCGGCTTCATCAGCCCCTTCACCAGCTTTGCCAGCGCCTCCGGCCCCTTCAGCGCCACTACCGAGCGGTGGCCCCGGGCACGCAACGCCTCGACGAGATGGTCGCGGTCGATGCCCGCAATCGGCGGCTCGCCGGCGGCATAGACGTCGGCGACGATGACATGGTCGGCATCGTTGAAGCAGGTAGCGAACTGGTCGAACAGCGACTGCAGGCGCGTATAGCGATGCGGCTGCACGACCGCGATCACCTGCCCCTCGGTGGAGGCGCGGGCGGCGCGCAGCACGGCGGCAATCTCCACCGGGTGGTGACCGTAATCGTCGAAGATGGTGACCCCGTTCACCTCGCCGGTGCGGGTGAAGCGCCGCTTCACCCCGCCAAAGCCGGCCAGCGCGCTGCGGATCTGCTCATCGCTGGCGCCGAGCTCATGAGCGACAGCGATGGCGGCGGTAGCGTTCAGCGCGTTGTGCTTGCCCGGCATCGGCAGGACGAGGTCGCGCAATTCGTGCACCACCGCGCCGGTGCGGTCGCGGAAAAGCACGGCGAAGCGGCACAGCCCGCCGCGCAGGTCGACATCGACGATCCGCACATCCGCCTGCGGGTTCTCGCCATAGGTGATGACCCGCCGGTCCTCGACATGGCCGACGAGGTCCTGCACCACGGGATGATCCGTGCACATGACAGCGAAGCCGTAGAAGGGCAGGTTGTCGATGAAGCTGCGGAACGCGGCCTGCACCGCCTCAAAGGTCTTGAAGTGGTCGAGATGCTCGGGGTCGATATTGGTGACGATGGCCACCTCGACCGGCAGCTTGAGGAAGGTGCCGTCGCTCTCATCCGCCTCCACTACCATCCATTCGCCATCGCCCAGGCGCGCATTGGTGCCATAGGCGTTGATGATGCCGCCATTGATGACGGTCGGGTCGAAGCCGCCGGCATCGAGCAATGTGGCGACCAGAGAGGTGGTGGTGGTCTTGCCATGGGTACCGGCGATGGCGACGCAGCTTTTCAGCCGCATCAGTTCGGCCAGCATTTCCGCCCGGCGCACCACCGGCAGGCGCTTGGCGCGGGCGGCCACCAGTTCGGGATTGTCGCGGCGGATGGCGGTGGAGACGACCAGCACCTCGGCGCCATCGATGTTCTCGGCCGCGTGGCCGATCAGCACCTTGATGCCCTTCTCGGCGAGGCGCTTCACGTTGGCGCTCTCGGCGACGTCGGAGCCCTGCACCGTGTAGCCGAGATTGTGCAGCACTTCGGCGATGCCGCTCATGCCGATGCCGCCAATGCCGACGAAATGGATGGGGCCGAGAGAGAGCGGGAGCTTCATGGGATCTTCCTTCCGCCCGCACGAGCGGCGGGCGTGCTTTGCCGGCGCGCAGCAATAGACGAGCGCGCCACGCCCGTCACCGGGCCTTTGGTACAAGCGGGCGGTGCGGTTCTAGACATCGATCTTGCCGATGGCGAGCACGAGTCCGGCTAAGCGCTCCGCAGCATCCGCGCGCCCCATGGCACGGGCTGCCCTTGCCATCGCCTCCAGGCGACCGGACTCATTGGCGAGGCGAGTGAGCGCTGCGGCGAGGCTCTCGGGAGTGAAATGGCTTTGCGGCATCACCACCGCGCCACCGCCATTGGCCAGCGCTGTGGCATTGGCCAGTTGGTCCTGGTCGAGAGCCCCCGGTAGCGGGACGAGGATGGAGGCACGGCCGATAACACCCAGTTCCGCCACCGTCATCGCGCCGGATCGGGAGATGACGAGATGCGCCCGGGCGATGCGTGCCGGCAGGTCGGCGAAGAAGGGTTCGACTTCCGCCTGCACGCCGAGGCGGGCATAGGTGGCGCGCACCGCCTCGATGTCTTCCGGCCGCGCCTGCTGAACGAGGCGCAGGCGGGCGCGCAGCCCCGCGTCGAGCGCCTCGACACCGGCCGGCACCACCTCGCTCATCACCCGCGCGCCCTGGCTGCCGCCGGTCACCAGCAGGTCAATCGGCCCGTCCGGCTCCAACGGCGCGAAAGGCACATTGGCAGCGGCGATCACTGATGGGCGCACCGGGTTGCCGGTGTGATGCGCCTTGGCGGCGAGGGTGGGCTTGCCGGCGCAGATGTCGGGGTAGCCGGAGGCGATGGCGGTGACGCGGGGAGCGAGCAGCGTGTTCGCCCGCCCCATCACCGCGTTCGCCTCGTGGATCAACGTCGGGCATCCGGCGTAATGGGCGGCGAGGATCGGCGGCAGGGTGGGGTAGCCGCCGAAGCCGACGACAATGGCCGGCCGCATCGCCCGCATCAGCCGGAAGCCCTTGATAAAGCCCAGCCCCAGCGTGAGCGCGGTGCGCGCCAGTGCCACCGGCGAGCGCCCGCGCACCGTCTCCGCCGGCAACACGTGCAACCGTCGCGCCGGAAAGTGCCCGGCATAGCGGGCGGCGCGCGAATCGGTGACGAGATCGACATCAATGCCGTGCGCAGCCAGCACGCCGGCCAGCGCCTCGGCAGGGAAGAGATGTCCGCCGGTGCCGCCGGCGGCGAGCATGACGAGCGGACGGGATGCGGGTGCCATGTCGATCCTCACGCCGCGCGCGGCATCGGCGCGCCAAGCCGCGTGCCGAGCCGTTCCAGTTCCGCCAGCGTCGCAGTGCGTGGGCGACGGCGCGTCAAGGCGAGCAGCATGCCCATGCCATAGGCCAGCGACAGCAGAGAGGAGCCGCCATAGGAGACGAAGGGCAGCGTCATGCCCTTGGCCGGCATCATGTGCAGGTTCACCATCATGTTGATGCAGGACTGCAGCCCGAAAAGCATGGCGAGGCCCGCCGTGGCGAAGCGCACGAAGGGGTCCTCGTCATTCAGTGCCCGGGAGAGCGCGCGCAGCACGATGAAGGCGAACAGGCCGGCGATCATCAGGCACAGCACGGCACCGAACTCCTCGCCCGCCACCGCGAAGATGAAGTCGGTGTGCCCATCCGGCAGCACCTTTTTGAAGCTGCCCTCGCCCGGCCCTTGCCCCAGCCAGCCGCCATTGAGGAAAGAGTTGATCGACAGATCGATCTGGTAAGTGTCGCCTGAATCCGGGTTCATGAAGCGGTCGATGCGCTGAGTGACATGCGGCACCGTCTTGTAGGCGATGAAAAGCCCCGAGGCGCCGATTCCGGCGAGGCCCACCACCCAGACGATGCGCAGCCCGGCGAGGAAGAACAGGCTGCCCCACACCAGCGAGACCAGCATGGTCTGGCCGAAATCCGGCTGCAACACCAGCGGCGTCACCACCATACCGAGCAGGCCGATGGCGAGGAACTGGCCCGGCATTTCCGGCCGTCGCACGCTCTCGGAAAACAGCCAGGCAGCGATGATGACAAAGCTGGGCTTGAGGAATTCCGAGGGCTGCACGGTGACGCTGGCAATGTTGAGCCAGCGTCGCGCACCCTTCACTTCCGGCCCGATCACCAGCGTGGCGCAGACCAGAGCCAGAAAGAACAGGAATAGCACCAGCGCGATGCGCCTGATGTTGCGTGGCGAGAGGAACGAGGTGGCGAGCAGGATGCAGAGTGCCGGCACCAGGAACATCACCTGACGGTTCACGAAGTGGAACGGGTCGGGAATGCCGATGCGCGCCGCCACCGGCGGGCTCGCCGCCAGCGCCAGCACGATGCCGATAATCATCAAGGCGGCGAGAGCACCGAGCAGCAGTCGGTCGATGGTCCACCACCACTCGCCGACGACCGTCCTTTCGGCACGCGATATCATGTACGCCACTCCGGGAAACGCTTTGCCGGAGTATCGGACGGTTAAGGTTGACGGGCGCTTAATGCCGGCGCGGTTCTTCAGACATCCGGCAGGGCATTGACGAGATCGCGGAAGGCATCGCCGCGCACCTCGAAATTGCGGTACTGGTCGAAGCTGGCGCAGGCCGGCGACAGCAGCACCACGGGATGAGCCAGGCCGGACGATGCCGCATCCGCCGCCGCCCGCGCCACCGCCATGTCGAGTGTGCCGCAGATCTCGAACGGCACGTCCTCACCCAGCGTGGCGGCGAAGTCCGCGGCGGCGACGCCGATCAGATAGGCCTTTCGCACCCGTGAGAAATAGGGCTTCAGGGGCGCAATGCCGCCTTCCTTCGGCTTGCCGCCGGAGATCCAGAAAATGTCGTCGAACGAGGTCAGTGCCCGCTCCGCCGCATCCGCATTGGTCGCCTTGGAATCATTGACGAACAACACGTCGCCGAGGGTCCGCACCTGCTCCATCCGGTGCGCGAGGCCGGGAAAGCTCGCCATGCCGGCGGCGATCACCTCGGGCGCGAGCCCCAAAGCGCGGGCGGCGGCGAAGGCGGCGGCGGCGTTCTGCGCATTATGGGCGCCGCGCAACGAGCCGATGCCGGCCAGCTTCAGGCTGAACACCCGAATGCCCTTTTCCGCCAAGACGAGTTCGGTGCCGTCGAGAAACACGCCGTCATCAAGTGCCCCTCGCACCGAGATCCGCACGACGTTCTTGCATGCTGCCTCGGCTCGCTCCGCAACGGCACGCGACCACTCGTCGTCGACGCCGACCACCGCTGTGCCGCCCGCCTCGACGCCAGCGATCAGGCGTTCCTTCACTGCCGCGTAGTTCTCCATCGCCCCGTGCCGGTCGATATGGTCGGGCGACAGGTTGAGCAGGACGCCCACCGCCGGATCGAGGCTGGGGGCGAGGTCTATCTGGTAGGAGGAGCACTCGATCACATAGACGCGGCCCGCCTTGGGGGGTTCGAGACCGAGAATCGCCGGGCCGAAATTGCCACCGATCTGCACATCGCGGCCGCCGACCTTGAGGAGATGAGCCAGCAACGCCGTCGTGGTCGATTTGCCATTGGTGCCGGTGATCGCGGCGAAGGCCGGCCGACGCACGGCACGCCGCCGCTCACGGCAGAACAGCTCGATATCGCCGATGATCTCAACCCCGGCGTCCTGCGCCCTCTTCACTGTCCAATGCGGCTCGGGATGGGTGAGCGGCACCCCCGGTGCCAGTACCAGAGCGGCAAAGCCGGTCCAGTCGGCCGCGTTGAGGTCGCCGGTCGGAATGCCCTCCGCGACCGCTTTTTCCACCGAGGTGGGCGAATCATCCCACGCCGTCACCATGGCGCCGCCGGCGAGAAGCGCCCGCGCGGTGGCGAGGCCCGACCCGCCGAGCCCGAACAGGGCGACGGCGCGGTCCTTGAGGGAGGAGACGGGAATCATGGGGAGCAACCTTGGAAACGGCGCCCAGGAAAGGAGCGGCGCGGGCCCCTCTCGCTAGCGCATTTCGCCCACCGATGAAATGATCGGCACTCGACACGACAGCATTTCCGCCCCCCAGCCTGAGAGCTTGCCATGTCCGCCCCTTCCCTGCTTCCCCTCGGCTCAACGATGCGGGTTCTGCGGCCCCATCCCAACATCTATGCCTTTTATGACGGTCGGATCGACGGGGCGCGGGCGCATTCAGCGGCGCCGAACTGGCTCGACGACGGGGCCTATGCGCTCGGCGTCTGCGTCTATGCGGTGGTGGATGGCAGCGAGGCGCTGCTCTACGACACCCATATCTCCATTCCTCATGCCCAGATGATGCGCCGCACGCTGGAGGCAGCAGGCGTCACGTCCTTCCGGGTTGTGCTGAGCCACTGGCACGACGACCATGTCGCCGGCAACGCGGTCTTCGCCACCGATGAGATCATCGCGCTCGACCGCACCGAGCGGACGCTCGCCGCCCACCGGGTGGCGCTGGAGAATGGCGACCCGCCGATCTTCCCGCTTGTCATGCCGAACAAGATCATCACCGGCCCGAGCGAACTGACGGTCGGCCGTCTCACCGTGAAGCTGGAGCCGGCTGAAATCCACAGCCATGACGGGCTGATCCTGTTGCTGCCCCAGCTTGGCCTGATGCTGGCCGGCGACACGCTGGAGGAGCCGATCACCTATGTCGGCGAGCCCGAGCGCCTGCAGGTCCATGTCGAGGAGCTTAAGCGCGTGCGGGAATGGGGCTATGCCCGCATCCTACCCAATCACGGCGCGCCTAATGTGATCGCCGCCGGAGGCTACGGGCCCGAGTTGATCGACGCCACGATCCGCTATCTGAACAAGCTGCTGCACACCCGCATCGACATGGCGCTGGCCGACCAGGACCTTTCCACCTTCATCGCCGGCGACCTCGCCACCGGGACGCTCAGCTATTTCGCGCCCTATGAAGCGGTCCACGCCAACAATGTGAAGAAGGTGCTGGCGCTGCCGTAAATCGCGGCGGGCGTGTCCCACCACCGGGCCGCGACGTCATCCCCGGGCTTGGCCCGGGGATCCACGATACAGACGGGCAAAACGTGGATGGCCGGGCCGAGCCCGGCCATGACTGCGATACGTTTCAAGCCTTTGCGGCGAGGGGCGTGGGCTGAGCCCGCCCGGTTCGGCAGACCTCACCGCAGCTTGAGCGTGGAAAGCCCGATCAATGCCAGCACCACGGCGATGATCCAGAAGCGGATGACGATCTGCGGCTCGGTCCAGCCCTTCTGCTCGAAATGGTGGTGGATCGGCGCCATCTTGAACACCCGCTTGCCGGTGAGCTTGAACGAGGCGACCTGCACGATCACCGACACCGCCTCCAGCACGAACAGCCCGCCGATCACCGCCAGCACGATCTCATGCTTGGTGGCCACTGCGATGGTGCCGAGCAAGCCACCCAACGCCAGCGAACCGGTGTCGCCCATGAAGATCTGCGCCGGCGGGGCGTTGAACCACAAAAAGCCGATGCCCGCGCCGATGATGGCGCCACAGATCACCGCCAGTTCGCCGACCCCGGCGACATAGTGGATCTGCAGATAGTCCGCGAACAGCACATTGCCGGAGAGATAGGAGATCATCCCGAAGCTGCCGGCCGCCACCATGACCGGCACGATGGCGAGGCCGTCGAGCCCATCGGTCAAGTTCACCGCATTGCCGGCGCCGACGATGACGAAGGCGCCGAGGATAACGAAGAACCAGCCGAGATCGAGCAGCAGGTCCTTGAAGAAGGGGAAGGCCAGCGAGGAGGAGAGCGGATCGCGCCCCACATGCATGATCACCACGGCTGCGGTGCCGGCGATCAGCGCCTCGATGGCGAGGCGTGCCCGGCCGGACAGGCCGTTATGGGTCTGCTTCGTGACTTTCAGATAGTCGTCATAGAAGCCGATCAGCCCGAAGCCGATGGTGACGAACAGCACCACCCAGACATAGGGGTTGGACAGGTTCCCCCACAGAAGCGTCGCCACCATGAGCCCGGAGAAGATCATCAGTCCGCCCATGGTGGGCGTGCCCTTCTTGGTCAGCAAATGCGACTGCGGCCCGTCGGTACGGATCGGCTGGCCCTTGCCCTGCTTCAGCCGCAGCAGGGCAATGATCGCCGGGCCGAACATGAACACGAAGAGCAGAGCGGTGATGATCGCCCCGCCGGTGCGGAAGGTGATGTAGCGGAAGACGTTAACCGCCGGGACGCTTCCCTGGAACTCGGCGAGCCATTGCAGCATGGAGGATCAACCTTCGGGTGGGCGGGACGAGAGGCCTGCGCGCCGCTTCGGGCGGCGGGGCTTGCCCGGAATCAGGAAGAAGTGACCGGCGGGGCTCATTCCGACGTTTCCGCCGCTTCCGCAAGGCGTGCGGCGGGAAATCGCTCGGTGAGGGCACGCACCAGCGGTCCCATGCGGCTGCCATTCGAGCCCTTGACCATGATGACGTCGCCGCCGCGCAGCCGTTCCGCCACCAGCGGCAGCAGCGCCGCCGAATCGGGCGCCCACGCGCCCCGGCGGCTCTCGGGCAGGGCCTCCCACAGCGCCCGCATCAGCGGGCCGGCGCAGAAGACGAGATCGGCGCAGGCCGCCGCCGGCGCGAGCTCGCGATGCATGGCCTCCCCCGCGCTCCCCAGTTCCAGCATGTCGCCGAGCACGGCGACCCGCCGCCCGCGCCCGCTCGCCGGCGTGGTGCCGAGCACGGCCAGCGCGGCGCGCATCGAGGCCGTGTTGGCGTTGTAGCTCTCGTCGATGAGCAGGGCTTCGCCACCCTTTACCGCCAGCACCGTGCGGACGCCGCGCCCCGGAGGCGGGCCAAGTGCCGACAACGCCAACGTCGCCAAACACAAATCGGCCCCCGCCAGCTTAGCGGCGGCGAGCACGGCCAGCGCGTTCTGCACGATATGGCGCCCCGGGAGCCCGACCTTGAAGCTGACGCTCTCGCCCATGATGTCGGCATTCGCGGTCGACATGTCGGGCTTGAGCTTGACGCAGGAAAGCCGGGCATCGGCCCCCTCCGCCTCGCCGAAGCTGATGATCGTGGCGATGCCCGCCGCCCGCGCGGCCGCCGCGAGCCGCTCGAAATGCGGGTTGTCGCGGTTGAGCACCGCCGCCCCGCCCGGCTCGACGCCGGTGAAGATTTCGGCCTTGGCGTCGGCGATCGCCTCGACGCTGTCGAACTGGGCGATATGCACCGGCTCGATGGTGGTGACGATGGCCACATGCGGGCGCACCATGGCGACCAGCGGGGTGATCTCGCCGGGATGGTTCATGCCCAGCTCGAACACACCATAGGCACTGGCCTGCGGCATACGGGCGAGCGAGAGTGGCACGCCCCAGTGATTATTGTAGGAGGCGGCCGAGGCATGGGTCGGGCCATCGGCTCCAAGCGCCAGCGCCAGCGCCTCCTTCGTCGTGGTCTTGCCGACCGAGCCAGTGACGCCGATGATCCGGGCATGGGTTCGTGCGCGGGCCGCGCGGCCGGCCGCCTCCAGTGCACCGAGCACATCGTCCACCGCCAGCAGCGCCGCGCCGTCCGGCATCTCGCCCACGCGCCGGCGTTCCACCACGCTGAGCGCTGCGCCGCGTTGCTGCGCCGTGCCGACATAGGCATGGCCGTCGCTGTTCTCGCCGCGAATGGCGAAGAACACGTCCCCGGGCTGCAAGGTGCGGGTGTCGATGGAAATGCCGCCAATGGCGCCGGCAGGCGGTCCCGTCAGCGTGCCGCCGGTCGCCCGCGCGAGCGCATCCGGGGTCCAGAGCGGCGAAGCGGCAGCCGAAGCAGCGCCCATTCGGTCATCTCCCGAGAAATCCGACCGCGACATCGCGGTCGGAGAATGGCAATGTCCGGTCGCCGATAATCTGGCCGGTTTCGTGGCCCTTGCCGGCGATCAGCACCACATCACCCGGCCCGGCCAGGGCAATGGCGGCGGCGATCGCCTCCGCGCGATCGCCGATCTCGCGTGCCCCAACGGCACTAGCGAGAATGGCAGCACGGATGGAAGCGGGGTCCTCGCCGCGCGGATTGTCGTCAGTCACGATCACGATATCGGCCTTCGCGGCGGCGATGCCGCCCATGATCGGCCGCTTGCCACGGTCGCGGTCGCCGCCGCAACCAAAGACGACGATCAGCCGCCCGCTCGCATAGGGGCGCAGCGCGTCGAGGGCGTTGGCGAGCGCGTCAGGCTTGTGGGCATAGTCGACGAACACGCCCGCGCCGTCCCTGGTGCCAACGAGCTCCAGCCGACCGGGCACCCCCTGCAGCGTCTCCAGCAGCGGCAGCACCCCGCGCGCGGGAGTGCCCGTAAGCAGGACGAGGCCGGCGGCCACCAGCGCGTTGCAGGCCTGGAAGGCGCCGACCAGCGGCAGCTTCAACGTATGGCGTGTTCGCTCGACCTCGATGTCCAGATTCTGGCCGAGCCCCTCATCGGCGCGCGAGAGAAGCGTGATCCCGGCCCCGGTGACGCCAATGCCAAGCACGTTCAGCTCATGCTCGGCTGCCATCTGGGCGACATGGCTCCCCTCGGTGGTGTCTACCCACACCGCCGCCCCGCCGCCCCGTGGCACCAGATCGCGGAACAGCCGCATCTTGGCGTGGAGATAGGCCTCCATATCGGGGTGGTAGTCGAGATGGTCGCGCGAGAGATTGGTGAATCCGCCGGCCTTCAGCCGCACGCCGTCGAGGCGATGCTGGTCGAGGCCGTGCGAGGAAGCCTCGACGCACAGATGCGTCACCCCCTGCTCGGCCAGCGCGTGAAGGGTGCGGTGCAACTCGATCGGGTCGGGCGTGGTCAACGAGCCATAGACCGCGCCGGAAGGGGCGACCACGCCAAGTGTACCGAGGCTGGCGGCGGAAAAGCCGAGGCCCTGCCAGATCTGCCGGGTGAAGGCGGCCACCGAGGTCTTGCCCGAGGTGCCGGTGACGGCAACGATGGTCTCTGGCTGGCGCGGAAAGGCGCGCGCGGCGGCCAGCGCCACCGCGCGGCGCGCATTGCCGATGCGCACATAGGAAATGGCGGAATCGAGCCACTCCGGCCGCTCCACCTCGGCCACGATAGCCACAGCCCCCCGCGCAATGGCGTCGCCCGCATGGGCGAGGCCGTCGGTCTTTGCCCCGGAAAGCGCGAAGAACACGTCACCTGCGCGCGCGCTGCGGCTGTCAAGCGAGGGTTCGCCGACAGAAAGCTCCGGATCGGCGCCGGCATAGTCGGCATCCTCGCCGATCAAACCCCTGAGAGAGAGGCGGCGGGCGCAGTCGACGGTAGGTCGCATCCGATCAGGCATTGGCGTCGTCCTGCGCGCTGTACACGGCGCCGTTCACATCACTGCGCGCGCGCCAGCGTGGTGTTGGCGAGCAGGCTTTCGGCCGGCGGAACCTCGGTGCGCGGCATGATGCCGAGCATCGGCCCGATGCGGGAGATGATCTTGCCCGTCGTCGGCGCCGCGTTCCAGCCCGCCGTGGCGTAGCCATACGTGCCCTCGACCGCCTGCGGCTCGTCGAGCATCACCAGCACGAGGTATTGCGGATTGTCCATCGGGAACACGCCGGTGAAGGTGGTGAGCAGCTTGGTCTTCGAGTAGCGCCCATTGATCACCTTCTCCGCCGTCCCGGTTTTGCCGCCGGCATAGAAGCCGGGAACGTTGACCTTCTTGGCCGAACCCTTCTCGGCGTTGAGGCGCAGCAGATAGCGCATCTGGGCGCTGGTCTTCGGGCTGATCACCGGCGTGCCGGCGGCCAGCGCTTCCTCACGCGTGCGCTTCAGGAAGGTCGGGGGGATGAGAGTGCCCCCATTCACCAGCGCGTTCACAGCCATCACCGCCTGCAGCGGTGCCACCGCCAGGCCGTGACCGAAGGCGATGGTGGCGGTGTTCACCTCGCCCCAGCGCTTGGGCACGATCGGCATGGCGCTCTCGGGCAGCTCGGTGCGCAGCCGGTCGAGTTGCCCGGTCTTGGCGAGGAACGCCTTATGGGCGTCGACGCCCAGCGACAGAGCCATCTTGGCGGTGCCGATATTGGACGAGAACAGGAACACTTCGGGCAGCGTCAGCACGCGGTTCTCGGCGTGATAGTCGCTGATCCGGAACCGGCCAAAACTCAGCGCCCCGCGCGCATCCAGCGTCGAGTTGATGGTGTAGCGGCCACTGTCCAGCGCCATGGCGAAGGTCAGCGCCTTGAAGGTGGAGCCCATCTCGAACACGCCGGTGGTCAGACGGTTGAGGTTCTTCGGGTCGAGCGAACGGGCGGGGTCGTTGGCGTCGAAATCCGGCAGCGAGGCCATGGCCACGATCTCGCCAGTACGCACATCAACCACCGTGCCGGCAGCGGCGATCGCCTTGAATTTCTCTTTGGCGGCAAAGAGTTCGTCGCGCAGCACGTGCTGGACGCGCAGATCGAGCGCCAGTTCCACCGGCTCCTGCTGCCGGTCCGAGGCGAAGCCGGCGAGGTGCAGGTCGGCAAGGCCGCGTGTGTCGACCCATTTCTCGATGCCGGCAATGCCCTGATTGTCGATATTGGTCGAGCCGAGCACATGCGCCCCGAGCGTGCCGCCGGGATAGATGCGCCGGTTCTCGGTCATGAAGCCGATGCCCGGCAGGCCGAGATTGTGGATCTCGCGCTGCTGCTGCGGGGTGATGTCACGCCGCAGCCAGATGAAGCCGCGATCGGTGGAGAGCCGCTGGCGCAGTTCATTGGCGTCGAGGTCCGGCAGCACGGCGGTGAGCGCCTCCACCGCCTCGTCGACATCGATCAGCCGGCGCGGCTCGCCATAGAGCGAGGCCGACTTCACATCGGTGGCCAGCACCAGCCCGTTGCGGTCGACGATATCCGGCCGCGCCGAAGCCACCGCGTCGGTGGCCACGATCCGGCGTGCCACCGCGCCTTCCGGCGCCGAGGCGAGAATAGCGAGGCGGCCGGCAATGGCGAGATAGGCCCCGGCGAACACCAGCATGCACAGCACGATGCGCGCCCGCGCCACCGCATGGGCTTCCGGCCGGCCGCGTCCGAAGGCCGCCCGCACGATCGCCAGAAGGCCGCGCAGGAGGGCGTTTGGCAGGCGCAGCAGACGACGCGGCAGGCGCAGCAGGCCACGGCCGATCGGGGAGGCGGAGATTTTGGGAATGCTGGTCATGGTGCCACCTCGGGACTATTGGCCGACATCGCCGGGGGGAAGCAGCGGCGCGGCCGCTGCCGGATTGAGCGGCGGGCCAAGAACGCCCTGCGGCCCTGCGGCGCTGCGGCGCTGCGTGCCCATGGTGCCAGCCGACGGCATCGCCGAGAGCGGCAGCGGCTCGGCGGAGAAAGGCTGCTCGGGCAGCGGCGCGTCGTCAGGTAGCCGGGCAGCGGGAGCGCTGCGCACCGGCTTGGCCGGCTTGGGCGCGGCAGTTTCCGGCGCCGGCGGGTTCAGCGAGGGACCGTCCACCAGCGCCTCGATCATCCCGCTCAGCCCGTCGCCACCGGCATTCGGCTTGGCGGGAAGGCTGGCAAGACGGTCCATGTGGTCGACATCGAGCGGCTGCATGTCGAGGTGCTTTTCCGCCAGCGCCTGGACACGATCGGGTGCGGTGCGGCGAGCCCATTCGGCGTGCAGAATGGCGATGCGGTCGCGCTCTGCCCGGATTTCCGTCCGCAGCTTGGCGATTTCCTGGGCTTCGAAGGCCGAGGAATATTTGACATGGTAGACGATGCCGGCGGCAGCGAGCAGCGCGATGACCGAGACGGCATTGAAGATGCGGAACATGTCTCGACCTCAGCGTCGGCGGTGGGCGTCAAGGACGGGCAGAGGCGGCAGCAGCGATCCGAGATCGCCATAGGGGTGGGCCGGCGCCGTGGTGCGGGCGGCGGCGCGCAGCTTGGCCGAGCGCGCCCTGGAATTGCCGGCGCGCTCCTCCTCGCCGGGCTCGACAGCCCCGCGCGCCAGCAGCGTGAAGCTCGGCGCCGCGCCCGCAACCGCCGGGAGATGGCGCGAGCCGGAGGCGACCTTGGAACGGTTGGCGAGGAAGTTCTTGACGATGCGGTCTTCCAGCGAATGGAAGGTCACGACCACCAGCCGCCCACCGGGCTTGAGGATGCGCTCGGCGGCGGCAAGGGCGCGGGCCAGCTCGCCCAGCTCGTCATTCACCGCGATGCGCAGCGCCTGGAAGGTGCGGGTGGCTGGATGCGGTTCATGCGGCTTGGCCCACACGACCTTCGAGACGATGTCGGCCAGCTGCAGCGTGCGCTCGATCGGTGCCTCCGCCCGCGCCGCGAGGATGGCCTTGGCCACGGCACGGGAATGACGCTCCTCGCCGAAGCGATAGATGAGGTTCGCCAGCTCGGTGTCGGACAGCTTCGCCACCAAATCGGCGGCGGAAGGCCCGTCCTGCGACATCCGCATGTCGAGCGGCCCGTCGCGGCGGAAGGAGAAGCCGCGCTCGCCCTCGTCGATCTGCATGGAGGAGACGCCGATATCAAGCACGACGCCATCGACCAGCGCTTCGCCGGCCGCCGGCGCCACCGCGTCGAGCGCGCTGAAACGCTCGGGCACGAGCGTCAGCCGCCCGCCAAATTCCGTGACCAGCGCCTGCCCGTCGCGAATGGCGTTGGGGTCGCGGTCAATGGCGATCACCCGGCAATCCGCCGCATCGAGAATGGCGCGCGTGTAGCCGCCGGCGCCGAAGGTGCCGTCGACATAGACGCCGCCCGGCTGCGGGGCGAGATGGTTGAGAACCTCGTTCAGAAGGACAGGCAGATGACGGGCCGGTCCGCCGGCAGCGTCCGTCTCCGAACCGCCGCGACCCGCCATCATACCCCATCGGCGCGGGAATCCCGCGTCGCCCCCTGGAAGCCGATCTCCTGCTTCAGCGCGCGCACTTTGGCAGTGGCCTCCGCCAGATGCGCCCGGAAGCGATCGGGCTCCCAGATTCGAAAATGATCCCCGAGGCCGACAAGCACGGCCTCGTCCTTGATTTGCGCATGGGCCTTTAGCCCCTCGCTGAGCATCACGCGGCCCTCCGGATCGAGTTTCACCATCTCGATCGCCCCGTAGAGCGCGCCCGCCAGCTCCTCCCGCGCATCCGAATAGGGCGGATAGCGCGCGATCAGGGCGTCGATCCCCGCCATCAGCCGCGCGCCGCCCGCCTGCAGGGCGGGACGATCGAGCGCCGGATGGCAGTACAGGTGTTCCAGCCCGTCCCGCGCCAGAAGTGCGCGGTACGGCGCCGGGATCGACATCCGGCCCTTGGAATCGAGCCGCATCGGATAGGTCGATACGAAACGTTCCATCGGCCCGGTACGCCCCTACGCAAACACGTCCCGCAGCAAGGCCCTCTCCGCACAGGAAATGCCGGACGACTGGCGCCGGAAAGGCGCCATCGGCATTGCTTACGCGGTACTGCAACGGGATAATTTGGGATACCATGGGACACGATGGGCGTCAATGGAATGACCGTTGCGATTCCACGTCCTGTGGAGTGTCCACAAGGGTGATTCCGCCGCGATCGGCATCTCGCGATTAACGCCCCATGAACCTTAAGAATCTGTTGAATCACCTGCCCGTCGGGATTAGCTGCTGCGCGATGAGCGACACTGACGCCCCCTTTCCGCCCGACTCGCCGCTGGTTGCGCAGGTGCTGCCCTCGCCGAACCATGGCCCGCGCCTCGGCGTCGCCCGGCCGGACATGCTGCTGCTGCACTATACCGGCATGGAATCAACGGACGAGGCGATTGACTGGCTGCGAGCACCCGAGCGGCAGGTCTCCGCGCACTATGTTGTGCTGGAGAATGGCCACATCCTGCAGCTGGTGCCCGAAGCGCGCCGTGCTTGGCATGCCGGCGCCGGCGTCTGGGCGGGCGCTACCGATTTAAATTCGCACTCTATCGGCATCGAGATTGCCAATCCTGGCCATGATTTCGGCTACCCGTCCTTCCCCGCCATCCAGGTCGAGGCCGTCACCGCGCTGGCCAAGGACATTCTTTCGCGCAACCCGATTGCGCCGGACCGGGTGCTCGCCCATTCCGACGTCGCCCCCCTGCGAAAGAACGATCCGGGCGAGAAATTCCCCTGGGAAGTGCTGCACCGTTTCGGCGTCGGCCACCTGGTGGAAGAGGCCCCGCCGAGCGACGGACGCTTTTTCATGCGCGGCGAGCACGGCCAGCCGATAGAGGCGCTGCAGGCCATGCTCGCCTTTTATGGCTATGGGGTGCCGGTAAACGGAGCGTTCTGCGAGACAACGGAGGCTGTTGTGCGCGCCTTCCAGCGCCATTTCCGCCGCGCCCGCATTGACGGCATCGCCGATGTCTCGACGCTGGCGACGCTCTACGCCCTCTGCGCCGCCCGGCCGGCGGCGACCGGCGATGGGGCCGCGACCACCTCCGATTCCGCCTAAAATAGCGGCACGCCCATAAAATTCGCGTCGCGAGACAGGATGCTGCGCGTGCCGCCCCTTTGACGCAAGCATCGTTCACGTTCGCTGCGATTGCACCACATTCCACGGTATTGATGCCCGGTTGCGGCTGCGGCACGTTTCGATTGCGGCTCCACCCGTGCGTTAAACGTCACATTCACAACAGATTTGATTGGCTTTTCCCGGCCGTCGCAACCGGATGAGAAGGCCATCGCCACATAATGAACGTCTCCCGCCTCCTATCTGCTTCCTTCATCGCCGTTATTTTCATCGCCTCTGCCGTGAATGACGCAAGTGCCAAATCGAACATCGAGCGGCGTTCGAATGTCGTCGCTGAAACGTCGGAATTAAACCATTCCATCACAGAAACTAAACTGACCAGCCTGGTAGATCGCGAAGCCCGTGCCAACGGCATCCCAGTCGCCCTCGCCCGCGCGGTGGTGCGTATCGAGAGCAATTGGAAACCCAACGTGACCGGCCGCGCCGGCGAGGTCGGCCTTATGCAGATCAAGCACCAGACCGCGCGAGGGGTCGGCTACAAGGGCTCCCGCGCCAAGCTGTATGAACCCGCGACCAATATCCGCTGGGGCATGCGCTACCTCGCCGGGGCCTATCGCCTGGCCGGCGGCGACACCTGCGGCACCGTGATGCGCTACCAAGGTGGGCATGGCGCCAAGCGCATGTCCTCGGCGGCGCGCAGCTATTGCAGCAAAGCACGCACCATCATGGCCTCCAACTGACGACCTCTCGGCGTGCGCCTGTAGCAGGGGCTGCGAACCGCGTCGTCCCCAGAAGCGGGCGCGCGCGGCAGCCCTTCCGCCCTCCCCACACTTGACGCGGCCCCGCGCCTCGCCCATTGCTGCGCCGCCAGCCGGCCGGACGGCCGCGTCATCGCAAGATGCCGAGGAAAGTCCGGGCTCCACGGAGACACGGTGCCGGATAACGTCCGGCGGGGGCGACCCTAGGGAAAGTGCCACAGAAATCAGACCGCCACGGGTTCGCCCGCGGTAAGGGTGAAACGGTGCGGTAAAAGCGCACCGCGCGTCCGGCAACGGAGGCGGCACGGCAAACCCCACCGGGAGCAAAGTCGTATAGGGGTGGCACGACGCGCCGTCAGAGATGGCCGCGCTTCAGGTCCCGTCTTCGGACAGTCACCCGGGTTGACTGCTTGAGGCGTCAAGTAATTGGCGTCCCAGAGGAATGGCCGTCACGTGGGAGAAATCCCGCCATACAAAACCCGGCTTATAGGCCGGCTGGCACCCTCCTTCCCCGCGCGCCATTTGGCGCCGGGCGCCAGGCTTGCTACGACTGCGCTCCCACGCCAGCCGTCAAGGAGCCCGCCATGGCGATCCGCATCATTCTCGCCGGCGCCACCGGCTGGGTCGGCCGCGCCCTCGCGCCGGCCATCGCCGCCGCCCCGGATCTCGAACTGGTCGCCGCCATTGCCCGCTCGCAGGCCGGCAGTGACCTGGGCACCGCGCTCGGCGGCGCAGCGAGCGGGGTCCCGGTCTTCGCCAGCGTGGCCGAAGCTCTCGCCGTTCCCGCCGACGTGCTGATCGACTACACCAAGCCCGGCGTGGTGAAGGCCAATGCCCGCGCCGCGCTGGAAGCGGGTCTCGCCGTGGTTATCGGCACATCGGGGCTGGGTGCCGCCGATTATGCCGAACTCGACGACGTAGCGCGGGCGCATGAGACCGGCCTGCTGGCGGCGGGCAATTTCTCCATCACCGCCACACTGCTCAAGCGCTTCACGCTGGAGGCGGCGAAGTATGTCGCCGATGTCGAGCTCATCGACTACGCCTCCGCCGGCAAGCCGGACGCCCCTTCCGGCACCGGCCGAGAACTGGCCGAAGCGTTGGCCGGAGTACGCCAGCCGGCCACGTCGCGCCCGATTTCCGAGGTGGTGGGCGTGCCCGAGACCCGCGGCGGCGCCTTTGGCGAGGGACCGCGCGAGGTGCGGGTGCACGCGCTGCGCCTGCCCTCCTTCGTGCTGGGGGTGGAGGCGATCTTCGGCGCCCCGGACGAACGGCTGACCATCCGCCACGACGCCGGGTCCTCGGCCGCGCCCTATGTCGCCGGCACGCTGCTCGCCGCCCGCAAGGTGCGGGGCTGGATCGGGGTGAAGCGCGGGCTCGACACGCTGCTCAACTGACGCCCGCGAAGGCTCAGTCGCCACCCGCCGGCGCCGCTACGCCTCTGATCGGGCTGGCGAATTCCCGCTCGGTGGTGAAGGAGCGCACATTACCGGTCGCCGCCGTGGGTGTCGTGTCGAGCCCAAGCCATTTCGCCAGCGGGATGCTACCCGGCGGCAGGAGGCCGGGCGGCCGCGGGCGGGCTGGCGCTGCGGGAGCCGCCGGCGCGGGAGTGGGATAAGTCTGCGCCGGGTACGTCTGCGCCGGGTAGGCCTGGGCGGGATAACCCCGCTGAGCCGGTGCGCCGGAGACGGGATCCGGTGCGTAGCCGCCATTGGCATAGGGATCGACCGCCGGCGGGGTCAGCACCATCGGCGCCCCCACGGTGTCGGCGGGGGCGCGCCTTGCCGCCGGATAGGCCGGAGCGGTGGAATAGGTCGGCGCCGGCGCCGCCGGATAGCTGGGAGCCGGCATTGTCCGAGCGGCTGCGGGGCGCGACGGCGCCAGCAGAGCCGGCGCGGGCGCGCTGGCCTCGCCATCGTACCCTTCCTGCTCGGCACCTTCCGGGCCGTAATTCTCCACCGGCTCGGCGGCACCCGGCACCGACGAGATCGGCCCGGTCTGCCACGAGGCGCCATAGGGCGGGGCCTTGTAGGCCGGCGCCTTGAACACCGGCAGACGCGGCGGATTCGGCCGCTGTGCCAAAGGCTTACAGGTTGAACTACCGGAGGCGCGGCGCATCAGGTCGATGTGGATATGATCGTAGTGATAGATGTTCGATCCGGGTGCCAGCACGACGGTGAATCGCTCGCAGGCATCAGCCTGCACGGTGCGCAGGAATCCGCGCGCATCGGCGCTGCCCTTCCAGTCCTTTTTCACCGAAATCTCGCGTCCGTCGGCGAGCACGAAGCCGGCGATGTCGAGCCCGTTGCCGAAGGCGTGCTCGGAAATCTTGCCCGTCTTCGCGCCGTTCATCCGCCGGCAGGAATAGGACGACATCTGCTTCACCTTCACCACCGGCTGGCCGAACCAGGCCATGGCGGCGGGCTGAACGTCCTGCGTCACCCATTGGTCGACGGCCGAGGTCATCGGGCAGGCCAGCGTCGCGCGCGGGCTAACCTCAACAGATCCCTCGGAAAAAGCCGTGATGCGGAAGGCATGGTCCATGCCGCATGTACCAGCGCCATTGATCGCCCGGTCTGGGACGATGAAGGCGGAGGGCTTGACCCGGCCCTCCGCCAGACACCGTTCCTCGGCTTCCGTGCGCCAGGGTTCGCGCTGCTCGTACAGCCCGAACTTGCAACCGGAAAGCCCCAGAAGGACGAGCGGGGCTACGAAAAACCAGGATACGCCGCGCGTCATGGGCAAACGCTAGCGGCTCTTGGTTGACAGCCGGTTAAGCTCGCCCGCCCCGGCGGCGGAAAACAAAAAAGCCGGGCAAAAAGCCCGGCTTTTTCGGCGCTGCGAGGCGTGACCAATCAGTGCAGTGAGGTGGACGATCAGGCCGATGCGGCCAAAGCGTCCAGCCTCCCCGGTCCGCTCCCCCCGCCCCTTCTTCCCCACGCCCTTGCCGATCGCGAAAGCCGGGCAACATTCGCGGCGAAGGCGTCAGTGGTTAAGGCGTCAGTGGTTGAGGTTCTTCACAATGTCCTCGACCATCTTCTTGGCGTCGGCGAACAGCATCATCGTGTTGTCGCGGAAGAACAGCTCGTTCTCCACGCCGGCATAGCCGGCCGCCATGCCGCGCTTGATGAACAGCACGGTCTTTGCCTTTTCCACGTCGAGGATCGGCATGCCGTAGATCGCCGAGGTCGGGTCGGTCTTGGCCGCCGGGTTGGTCACGTCATTGGCGCCGATGACGAAGGCGACGTCGGCTTGAGCGAACTCGGAGTTGATGTCCTCCAGCTCGAACACCTCGTCATAGGGCACGTTGGCTTCCGCCAGCAGCACGTTCATGTGCCCGGGCATGCGGCCGGCGACGGGGTGGATGGCGTATTTCACCTCGACGCCTTCCTCCTTCAGCCGGTCGCCCATCTCGCGCAGCGCGTGCTGGGCCTGCGCCACCGCCATGCCATAGCCCGGCACGATGATGACCTTGGAGGCGTTCTTCATGATGAAGGCCGCGTCCTCGGCCGAGCCCTGCTTCACCGGCCGCGTTTCCACCGCGCCGGCCGGGCCGCCCGAAGTGTCGCCGCCGAACCCGCCCAGGATCACCGAGATGAAGGAGCGGTTCATCGCCTTGCACATGATGTAGCTCAGGATCGCGCCTGAGGAGCCCACCAGCGCGCCTGTGATGATCAGCGCCGTGTTCTGCAGGGTGAAGCCGATGCCCGCCGCCGCCCAGCCGGAATAGGAGTTGAGCATCGACACCACGACCGGCATGTCGGCGCCGCCGATCGGGATGATGATCAGCCCGCCGAGCACCAGCGCGGCGATGACGATCAGCCAGAACACGGTGTGGCTCTCGGTCGCCACCAGCACGCCGATCAGCACCACGATCAGCACGGCGAGGCCGGCATTGATCAGGTGCCGGGCCGGCAGCATGATCGGCTTGCCCGACATGTTGCCATTGAGCTTGGCAAACGCGATCACCGAGCCGGTGAAGGTGATGGCGCCGATGGCGACGCCAAGGCTCATCTCGATCAGCGCCTGGGCGTGGATGAGGCCGGGCTCGCCGATGTGGAACGCCGCCGGGGCGTAGAGCGCCGCCGCCGCCACCATCACGGCGGAGAGGCCGACCAGCGAATGGAAGGCCGCCACCAGCTGCGGCATCTGCGTCATCGCGATCTTCTTGGCGATGATGGCGCCGGCGCCGCCGCCAATGGCGAGGCCGCCGATAACAAGCGCCCAGCCGCCCAGCCCCGCCGGGGGCGAGGCGGCCAGCGTGGTGACGATGGCGATGGTCATGCCGACCATGCCGAAAATATTGCCCTGGCGGGACGTGACCGGGCTGGAGAGCCCGCGCAGCGCCAGGATGAACAGGACACCGGAGACGAGATAGAGCAGCGCGACCAGATTGGCGTTCATGTCCGTGCGCTCACTTCTTCTTCGAGTACATGGCGAGCATGCGGCTGGTCACCAGGAACCCGCCAAAGATGTTCACCGCCGCCAGGATCAGGCCGACAAAGCCGAAGCCGCGCGCCCAGCCGGTGCCCTCGGCCACCGTGTCGACGCCCACCGCCAGCAGCGCGCCGACCACGATCACCGAGGAGATGGCGTTGGTCACGCTCATCAAGGGCGTGTGCAGCGCCGGGGTCACCGACCATACGACGTAATAGCCGACGCACACCGCAAGCACGAAGATGGCGAGCTGGAACACGAACGGGTCGATCGCCCCGCCTGAAAGCGTGTGCACCGTCGCGCCGGCAATGTCGGCATAGCTCTGCTGCGCCGCCTGGGCATAGGCGGCGGCCGCTTCCGCCGCCTGCCGGGCGACCTCAGCCGCCATCCGCGCCCCTTCGGCCGCGTTCTGCGCCATCGCTCCCTGCGCCACAGCGTCCGAGACGCCTGGCGCGTTCTGGGCGAGTATCACGCCCCCTGCCGGATTGGCCATTTCCTCTATTCCCCGTTCTGTGAGCCGGCCGCCGATCTCCCCGGCTGGGCCGCCCTTAAGACTTGATCTCGTTTCAGGCGTCCCGGCAGGCGTCCCCGGAAGGCGCCCCTGCCACGTCATCCCGGACGGCGCGAAGCGCCGAGCCGGGATCGCAAGCAAGACGGGCGGGTGCCGGAAGAGCGCCGGACGAGTGCCGCGCCGGCGAGCCCTTCCCTCCGGCCGTCATCCCCCTCCCAGACCGTCATCCCCGGGCTTGACCCGGGGATCCATGTCCCGCACGCCGCAGCGCGGGTCCATGGTTCCGGTGGCCCGTGGATCCCCGGGTCAAGCCCGGGGATGACGTGGGAGAGGCGGCCCGCGCCTTACGCCGTCCGCCCTACGCCGTCCGCCCTTAAGCCGCCGAAGCGTCCGTGGCCGCCGCCGCCGGCGCAACGTCGGCCGGCTTGAAGCCCGGATGCACCACCGCCCCGTCCTTGGTCAGCAGCGTCGCCTTCACCAGCTCGTCGTCCCACTTCACCGCGAGCGCCTTCGTGCTCTTGTCCACCAGCGTCTCGACAAAGGCGTAGAGGTTCTTGGCGTAGAGCTGCGAGGCGGTGGCCGCGAGGCGTCCCGGCACGTTGAGATGGCCGACGATCTTGACACCGTTCGCCGTGGTGACGACTTCGCCGGCGACCGCGCCTTCGACATTGCCGCCGCGTTCCACCGCGAGGTCGATCAGGATCGAGCCCGGCTTCATCGCCGCCACCGTGTCGGCCGCCACCAGCTTGGGCGCCGGGCGGCCGGGGATCAGCGCCGTGGTGATGACGATGTCCTGCTTGGCGATGTGGGCGGCGGTCAGCGCCGCCTGCTTGGCCTGGTATTCCGCCGACATCGCCTTGGCGTAGCCGCCGGCGGTTTCCGCCTGCTTGAACTCCTCGTCCTCCACCGCGATGAACTTGGCGCCGAGGGATTCGACCTGTTCCTTCGCCGCCGGGCGCACATCGGTGGCCGAGACCACCGCGCCGAGGCGCCGCGCCGTGGCGATCGCCTGCAGGCCGGCCACACCCGCGCCCATGATGAAGACGCGCGCCGCCGGCACGGTGCCGGCCGCCGTCATCATCATCGGGAAGGCCCGGCCGAACTCGGACGAGGCGTCGATCACCGCGCGGTAGCCGGCAAGGTTGGCCTGCGAGGACAGCACGTCCATCACCTGCGCCCGGGTGATGCGCGGCATCAGCTCCATCGCGAACAGGCTGGCGCCGGTGCCGGCGATCTCGGTCAGCGCCGCCTCATGGCCATGCGGGTCGGCGATGGCGATCACAAGCGCGCCGGGGTTGATGCCCTTCAGCGCCGCCGCCTCCGGCCGGCGCACGGCGAGCACCAGATCCGCCCCCGAAACCGCCGCCGCATTGTCCGCGACAACGCTGGCGCCCGCGCCCTCATAATCAGCATCGCCAATCCCCGACGCCACACCCGCACCCGAGGCAACAACAACCGTCGCCCCCAAGCCGAGATAGCGCTTTACCGTGTCGGGACTGCCCGCCACGCGGGGCTCAAGGCCCGTCTCTTCCTTCAGTATTGCCAATCGCATTTTTGCCTGCCTCCCAAGATCGCCTTCCTCCCGAGAAGGTCGTTAACCGTTTCGTTTCACGTCTGGTCGTCGAGAACGACCAGCAAATCCTTGGCGTCGATCGCGTTGCCGGGCGCCACCAGAATCTCCGCCACCGTGCCCGCGCGCGGGGCATGGATCGCCGTTTCCATCTTCATCGCCTCGATGGTGAGCAGCACGTCGCCGGCCTGCACCGCCTGCCCGCCCTGCACGGCGAGCGAGGAGATGGTGCCCGGCATCGGCGCGGCGACATGGGCGGGGTTGCCCTCCTCCGCCTTGCGCCTTCCGGCGATTTTCGGCACCGCGTCGCGGTCGACCGCCAGGATCATGCGCGGCTGGCCGTTCAGCTCGAAGAACACCTCGACCTGGCCGTCGTCGCGGGTGTCGCCGAGCGCGGTGAGGCGCACCATCAGCGTCTTGCCGCGCTCGATCTCGATCGTGGTCTCATCCCCCGGCTTCATGCCGTAGAAGAACACCGGGGTCGGCAGCGCCGAGACCGGGCCGAACTGGGCCAGCACCGGGGCGAAGTCGGAAAACACCTTCGGGTACATGAGGTAGGAGGCGAGTTCGCGGTCGGAGGCCGGCCGGCCGATGAGCGCCGACACATCGGCGCGTTCGGCTTCGAGATCGGCGTCCTCCAGCAGCGAGCCGTAGCGCACGGTGATCGGCGCCTCGCCCTTCAGCGCCTTCGCCTGCAGCGCTTCCGGCCAGCCGCCGAGGGGCTGGCCATATTCGCCATGCAGCATCGCCACCGCCGAGGCCGGGAAGGCGACGTCGCGCGCGGGGTCCAGCACGTCGGCGGCGGAGAGGCCCTGGCTCACCATCATGAGGGCGAGGTCGCCCACCACCTTGGAGGAGGGCGTGACCTTGATGATGTCGCCGAACAGGTCGTTGGCGTCGCGATAGGCCCGCGCCACCTCGTGCCAGCGGCTCTCCAGCCCCATGGAGCGGGCCTGTTCCTTCAAGTTTGTGAACTGCCCGCCGGGCATTTCGTGCAGATAGACTTCCGAGGCCGGGCCCTTGAGGTCGCTCTCGAAGGCGGCGTATTGCGCGCGCACGCCTTCCCAATAGAAGGAGATGCGGCGGATGGCTTCCGGGTCGAGCCCGGTGTCGCGCTCCGAGCCGCGCAGCGCCTCGACGATGGAGCCGAGGCACGGCTGCGAGGTCATGCCGCTCATCGCGTCCATGGCGAGGTCGACCGCGTCGACCCCCGCCTCCACCGCCGCCAGCACCGAGGCGCCGGCGACGCCCGAGGTGTCATGGGTGTGGAAGTGGATGGGCAGGCCGATCTCCTCCTTCAGCGCCTTGAACAGCACCTTGGCGGCGGCGGGCTTGACCAGGCCGCCCATATCCTTGAGGCCAAGGACATGGATGCCGGTCTTCTCCAGTTCCTTGGCCATCGAGACATAGTATTTCAGGTCGTATTTCGACCGTGCCGGGTCGAGCAGGTCGCCGGCATAGCAGATGGCGCCCTCGACCAGCTTGCCGGTCTTCAGCGCCTCGTCGATCGAGACGCGCATGTTCTCGATCCAGTTGAGGCAGTCGAAGACGCGGAAAATGTCCATGCCGGCATCCGCCGCCTGGCGGATGAAGAAGCGCACGACATTGTCGGGGTAGTTGGCGTAGCCGACCCCGTTGGCGCCGCGCACCAGGGTCTGCGTCAGGATGTTCGGCACCGCCTCGCGGATCTTCGCCAACCCTTCCCACGGGTCTTCCGAGAGGAAGCGCATGGAGACATCGAACGCCGCCCCGCCCCAGCATTCCAGCGAGAGGAGGCCCGGCAGCCCCCGCGCGTAGGACTCGGCGACGCGGCCGATGTCGTGCGAACGCATGCGGGTGGCGAGCAGCGACTGGTGGGCGTCGCGCATGGTGGTGTCGGTGACGAGCACCCGCTTCTGCGCCAGCATCCAGTCGGCGAAGCCCTTGGGGCCGAGCTGGTCGAGCAATTGCCGCGTGCCGGGCGCCGGCGCGGCGCGGAAGGCCGGCGGCTCGGGAATGCGGGCGGTGGCGGAAGGCCGGGCGCGGCCCTTCACTTCCGGGTGGCCGTTCACCGTGACATCGGCGATCCAGGCCAGCAGCTTGGTGGCGCGGTCACGTCTTCCGCCGAAATCGAACAGCTCCGGCGTGGTGTCGATGAAGCGGGTGGTGTAGCGGCAGGAGGTGAAATCGTCGTGCGTCAGCACGTTTTCGAGGAAGGGCAGATTGGTCGCCACGCCGCGGATGCGGTATTCGCGCAGCGCCCGGTGCATGCGGGCGATGACCTCGTCCGAGGTCGGCGCCCAGGCCGTCACCTTCTCCAGCATCGGGTCGTAGAAGCGCGTGACCACGGCGCCGGAATAGGCGGTGCCGCCATCGACACGGATGCCGAAGCCCATGGCGCCGCGATAGGCGGTGATGCGGCCATAGTCCGGGATGAAATTGTTCTCGGGGTCCTCGGTGGTGATGCGGCACTGCAGGGCGTGGCCGTTGAGGCGGATGGCGTCCTGCGCGGGAATGCCGGTCTCGCTGAGATCGCCGATATGGCCGCCTTCGAGGATGCGGATCTGCGCCTTGATCAGGTCGAGGCCGGTGACGACTTCCGTCACCGTGTGCTCGACCTGGATGCGCGGATTGACCTCGATGAAATAGAAGGCGCCGGTGTCGGCATCCATCAGGAACTCGACCGTGCCGGCGCCGATATAGTCGGTGGCCCGGCCGATGGCGAGAGCGGCGTCGGTGAGGGCCTTGCGGGTCGCCGCGTCGACATAAGGCGCCGGGGCGCGCTCGATCACCTTCTGGTTGCGGCGCTGGATCGAGCAGTCGCGCTCGAACAGATGGACGAGATTGCCATGGGTGTCGCCGAGGATCTGCACCTCGACATGCCGGGCGCGGCGCACCAGCTTTTCGAGATAGACCTCATCCTTGCCGAAGGCCGCCTTGGCCTCGCGCTTGGCGGTCATCACGGCGTCGAGCAGCTTGTCCTCGCTGTCGATGGGGCGCATGCCGCGCCCGCCGCCGCCCCAGCTCGCCTTGAGCATGACGGGGTAGCCGACCGCGCGGGCCGCCGCCAGCACCGCCTGCGGGTCGTCCGGCAGCGGCTCGGTCGCCGGCATGACGGGCACGCCGACCGAGATGGCGAGGTTGCGCGCGGCCACCTTGTTGCCGAGGTCGCGCATGGTCTGCGGCGTCGGGCCGATGAAGATGATTCCCGCTTCCGCACACGCCTCGGCGAATTCGGGACTCTCGGAAAGGAAGCCATAGCCGGGATGGATGGCGTCGACCTTCGCCTCCTTGGCGACGCGGATCACCTCGTCGATGGAGAGATAGGCGTCGATCGGACCCAGCGGCTTGGGCAGAAACGGGCCGCGCCCGACCTGATAAGCCTCGTCCGCCTTGAACCGATGCAGGGAGAGCTTGTCCTCCTCCGCATAGAGGGCGACCGTGGTGATGCCGAGTTCGGTCGCGGCGCGAAAGACGCGGATCGCGATCTCGGACCGGTTTGCGACGAGGAGCTTCTTGATCGTTCGCGTCATGGCGTGGCGTCACCCGTGGTTGCGGTCAGCGAATGTTGAAAACTCGAAACCTGCATCCTGCTGCGGACCAAACGGGCGCCCCGCCTGCCTGCCGCTGCCGGAACCGGCAGAAGGGCGATGCATCAGCCATGCCGTATTCCGTGACGGGATACCGGCGCTCGGACAGATGCCGCATGCGTGACACGCATAGTGGTATACAGAATTACGCATGCCAGCAAGATTTTTCAGCCGGACCGGCGTCGCTGTCGGTGTCCTGTCCCCGGCCTGGACGGTTGCCAATGCTGACCCAGCGTTACGCTTTTGTGAGCCGCGCGGCCCGGCGCGTCGCGAAAGGGACACGCTGCGGTGCAAGATAACATCCGAGAGACAGAGCTAGACTTTTGGTCCATATGAGACGCGCCGGTGCCGCGCATCGGCGAGCCCACCGACGGAGGATATTATGGTTAGCAGGCGTGGACGCGCGACCAAGATCGTGGCGACGCTGGGTCCGGCTTCTTCAAGTCCGGAAATGATCAAGGCGCTTTATGAGGCCGGGGTCGATGTGTTCCGGCTTAATTTCAGCCACGGCACCCAGGAAAACCATGGCCGCGTTCTGGCCTCTGTACGGGCGCTGGAAAAGGAAGTCCGCCGGCCGATCGGCGTGCTCGCCGACCTGCAGGGCCCGAAGCTGCGCCTCGGCCGCTTCGAGAACGGCTTTATCAACCTGACCGCCGGCTCGACCATCCGCTTCGACACCGACCCGACGCCGGGCAACGAGACCCGCGTCTCGATCCCGCACCCGGAAATCCTCGAAGCCCTCAATGAAGGCTCCACCGTGCTGCTCGACGACGGCAAAGTGCGGGTTCGGGTGGTGAAGAAGGGCGCAGGCTATATCGACGCCGAAGTGGTCGCCGGCAACAAGCTGTCGAACAATAAGGGCTTCAACGTCCCCGACGTGCTGCTGCCGGTCTCGGCGCTCACCGACAAGGACCGCGCCGACCTGTTCTTCGCCCTCGACCTCGGCGTCGAGTGGATCGCGCTCTCCTTCGTGCAGCGCCCCGAGGACGTGCTCGAAGCCAAGGAGCTGATCCAGGGCCGCGCCCAGATCAACCTCAAGCTGGAGAAGCCGCTCGCGGTCGAGCACCTCACCCGCCTCACCGAGCTGTCGGACAGCATCATGGTGGCGCGCGGCGATCTCGGCGTCGAGCTGTCGCTGCCGGAAATCCCGGCGCTGCAGAAGCGCGTCATCCGCGAATCCCGCCGCCTCGGCAAGCCGGTGATCGTGGCGACGCAGATGCTGGAATCGATGATCAGCGCCCCGGTGCCGACCCGCGCCGAAGTCTCCGACGTCGCCACCGCCGTCTATGATGGCGCCGACGCGGTGATGCTCTCGGCCGAAAGCGCCGCCGGCCAGTACCCGGTGGAAGCCGTGGCGATGATGGACCAGATCATCAAGCAGGTGGAGCGTGATCCCGGCTACCGCGCGATCATCGAATCGCAGCGTCCCGAGGAAGGCCATTCGGTGGCCGATGCGGTGACGCAGGCCGCCTATCACGCCGCGCTATCGACCAATGCGGCGGCGATCGTCACCTACACCCTGTCCGGCACCACCACGCTGCACGCGGCGCGCGAGCGCCCGCGCATCCCGATCATCGGCATTGCCAGCCAGCTGTCGACCGCCCGCCGGCTTGTCATGTCCTATGGCGTGCATGTCGTGCACGCGCCGGAGGAGATCCACACCTTCGGCGAGATGGCGGCCAAGGCGACGCAGGTGACGGTGGAGCACGGCTTCGCCACCGAGGGCGACCTGATCGCCATCACCGCCGGCGTGCCCTTCGCCACCCCCGGCACCACCAATGTGCTGCGCCTCGTCACCATCGACAAGGCGATGGCCCACCGCACCCCGCGCCCGGAAGAGACCGGCGATTCCATGCGCCCCCGCGCCGCGGCGATGAAGGCCGACGACGCCGTGCTGCGCTCCGCCCCGGTGGAACCGGCGGCGGAGTGAAGCAGCGCCAGGCGCCTTGCTCAATACCGAAAGGCCCGGCTCGCGCCGGGCCTTTTTTCGTTGCAGGCGGGGTGTGGAACCCGGCGGCGCTACCCGCTGAAATGGCGCCGGGCGAGGGCGATAGTCGCCTCGTCCTCGGTGACGATCTCGTAGAACGAACTGTCGAACGCGCGCACCATCAGCCACGGGGCCGCCGCCGCTCCCTCGAAGGCCCGGAATTCTCCGGTGATGACCTGAAGAATATCGTCCGCGCGGACGCGCAAGGTCTCGCCCGACAGGCGTTGGCCGGTTCCGGCGATCGCCTGCGCCCAGCTGATGTCGTGGCCCGCTTTGGCCGTCGCCCAGAATTCGCCCTCGTCGCCGTGATCCAACTCCCACGCGGCATGGTCGCCACGGGGCTGCAAGAGGCGGAGAATGTCGCGCAGATGAACGTCGCGGCCGTCACTCAGCACGGATCGGAATTGGAACGAGGCCATGCGGCAGGGTGGCACATCGGGCGCGCGGCGGGCAAATTGACGGATCGGCGGAAAGCAATGTCCGGAGGACTGCCGGAACCGGAGGCCCCGCGCGTGGTTGGCCTGCAGCCCGTGCCGCGCGATGCTGGAGTCTCGACCCAAGGAGATCCCCATGACCCTTACCGGTGGCTGCAATTGCGGAGACGTCCGCTACCAGATCGAGGGCGCGCCGCTGCGGGTCGGGCTGTGCCATTGCGCGACCTGCCGGAAACAGTCCGGCTCGGCCTTTTCCTTCTTCGGCATCTGGCCGCGCGCGGGGGTCACGCTGTCCGGCGAACTCGCCTGCTGGCAGGTCCGGGCGGGGGGCGAGCGCTTCTGCCCCAGCTGCGGGTCGCAGCTGTTCTGCTGGGAGGAGGGGTCGGACGAGATCGAGGTCAAGCTCGGCACGCTGGACGCGCCGCCATCCGCGCTGGTGCCCTCCTACGAACTCTGGACGATCCGCCGCGAGCACTGGCTCGCGCCGCAGGAGGGCGCGGAGCAGCACGCGCGCGACCGCGACGAGCCGGGCTGAGCCTTCACGGCAGCATCACCACCGTGGTGCCGACGCGCACGCGCTCATACAGGTCGATAATGTCCTCGTTCAGCATCCGCACGCAGCCATAGGAGGCGAAGGTGCCGATGGATTTCGGCTTGTTGGTGCCGTGGATGGCGTATTGCCCGCCGCCCGTCAGCGTCATGGCGCGGGCGCCCATCGGGTTCTCGGGCGTGCCGCCGGCGATGACATCCGGCAGCTTCGGGTTGTCGCGCTTGATCTCCTCGGGCGGCGACCAGGCCGGCTCGACATATTTGCGCTCGATCCGGGTCTCGCCCTGCCACTGCTTGCCCTTGCGGCCGACCGCCACGGGGTAGCGGATCGCCTGCCCCTCGCCGACCACCAGATAGAGCGTGCGCTCCCTGGTGCTGACCACGATGGTGCCCGGGCGGTAGGCCAGATTGGCGAACGCCACCGTCTCGCGGGCCAGGCTCGCGGAGGCGGGAATCAGCAGCGCCGCCGCCGCGACCAGGGCCAGGAGGATTCCACGCCGCATTCTTTCACTCCCGCCCGCCGGCCTGTGATTTCTTGGCTGTCCTGATAGCAGAAACCCGCCCGCCCGCGGGTCGGCAGACCGGCCGAGAGGCGATTCCCGGCAATCTTCGTGCCCTTTATGCAACAGTCGGCAAAATCCCGGATATGCCGGCGCGGTGCCCCCCTGCTGTCAATTGACCGCCACAAAGGAAGCGCTACTCAACATCTAGTTAAGACCCAGGCTCCGCCGGTCTCATTACTCTGAATTATTTCTAACCTAAGGTAATCCGCCATGATCAAGTCGCTCCTCGTCGTCTCCGCCTCCCTCTTCATGCTCGGCGCCGCCGTCGCCGCCGACATGCCCCAGCCCCAGCCGGTCAAGGCCCAGGCCGCGCCCGTCGGCAAGGCCCCGGTCGGCAAGGCTCCCGAGCCGATCGCCACCAAGGGCTGAGCCCTTCTGCCCGCGCACCCCGTTTGAGGCGTGCTTGACATAAGCGCGGCCGGCCCGCCCGGCCGCGCGATGTGTTCGAGAGAAAGACGGAGTGCCGTTATGACGATGATCTTCCCGATGATACGCCGCCGCAGCCGCGCCCTCGCGCTGTGCGCCCTCACGGCGTCCGGCCTGCTGACCGCGCCGGCCTTCGCCACGCAGGCCGGCGCGACGCAGACGGCTGCGACTTCCCCCGCCGGCACACAGGTCGCCAGCATCGGCGCCGGCGCTTCTGCCGCAAGTTCCCCTGCCGCAAGTTCCCCTGCTGCCAGCGCCCCCGGCGCTTCGGAAGCTGCCGCCGCGCCGGCGCCGGCGCCCTATTATGTCGATTTCCGCGCCCGCACCGCCGCCACCTATGGCCATGCCTTTCTCTGGTACGGCAAGTCCAGCGAGCGCGCGGTCGACGTTGCCGGTCTCCACCCGGCGACCGACAGCCCGGTGCCCTATGTGCTCGGGCACTTCATGTTCGTGCAGTCGGAAACCGGCGCCAGCTATGGCGATCTCGACGAGCAGTATCTGACCGCCAATTACCGGGTCTACCTCTCCGAGGAAGACGCGCCCAAGGTTTTCGCCTATATCCAGAAGCTGCAGAAGACGACGCCGTTCTGGAACGCCACCACCACCAACTGCACCTGGTTCATCGGCCAGGTCGCCTCCTTCATGGGCCTCGACACCCCCTCGCATCTCCTTCTTCCGGAGGATTATGTGAACGAGCTCAAGAAGATGAACGACAGCCGCAACATGGCGAGCCTCGCGCCCGGCCGCTGACCGCAGCGCCGCGGGCCGGGCCACGCGCGAAACGGCACACGCGCACCGCACGCACCGCTCTTGCCCCGCCCGCCTTCCCTCGCACGCGACAATCCGGCACGGCCCGGTGGTCGGGACTTATTCCTATTCCCACCGCCAGCGTTTTTGTGCTTTGAGGGCGTTGCCAACAGGCGCCCGCATGCGGCGCCCCCTCCAGGAGAGCCGCGTTGCGGGTCACGAAAGCCAAGGTCGCCGAGCATCGCCGGTCGATCCTCGATTCCGCCTCCCGCCTGTTTCGCGAGCGCGGCTTCCGGGATGTCGGCGTCGCCGAGATCATGCAGGCGAGCGGGCTGACCCATGGCGCGTTCTACGGTCATTTCCGCTCCAAGGCGGAACTGGCCGATGCCGCATGCCAGGAGGCCTGTGCCGAAGGCGCCCAGCGCTGGCTGGAATCGGCCTCGCTCCCCGAGATCCTCGACCGCTACCTCTCCCCCGCCCATCGCGACAACCCGGCCGCCGGCTGCGCCCTCGCGGCGCTGGGCGCCGAGGTGGCGCGCCAGCCCGGCGAGGTGCAGAAGAGCTTTGCCGAGGGCATGGGCCGTTTCGTCGACGCCCTTGAACGTCACATGGACGAGGCCCCGCCGGAGGCACGGCGCCAGCAGGCCATGGCGGTGCTGTCCTGCATGATCGGCGCCCTCACCCTGGCGCGCGCGGTGGCGAGCGGCGACCCCGCGCTCTCCGACGCCATCCTCGCTGCCGCACGCGAGCAGTTACGCAGCCATTTCGGCGCGTAAAGGGGGCAAACGCCGTATTGCGCCGCGCGCCCCCGGCTGGTCGCATGGGCCGGACGAGGTTCCGGTGCGGAGTGCGGCGGCTGATGCGGGCAGGTTCCCCAGCGAGCGACAGCAAGGATGACGCCTGGCGGGTGGGACTGCTGTTCTCCGCCACCGGCGTGACGGCGGATGTGGAAACCTCGCAGCGCGGCGGCACGCTGCTCGCCATTGACGAGATCAACGCCGCCGGCGGGGTGCGCGGGCGGCGCATCGAGGCGGTGGCCTATGATCCGGCTTCCGACCCGCGCGCCTTCCGCAGCCTCGCCGAAAAACTGCTGGCCGAGGATGGCGTGCGGCTCGTCTTCGGCTGCTACATGTCCTCCACCCGCAAGGCGGTGCTCCCCGTGGTGGAAGCCCATAACGGGCTGCTGTTCTACCCCACGCTCTATGAAGGCTTCGAATATTCGCGCCACTGCGTCTATACCGGCGCGGCGCCGAACCAGAATTCGATCCAGCTCGCCACCTATCTGCTGCGCCATCACGGCAACCGCTTCTTTCTGATCGGTTCCGACTACGTCTACCCCTACGAATCCAACCGCATCATGAGCGATTTCGTGGTGCAGTCGCGCGGGCGCGTGCTGGGCGAGGTCTATGTGCCGCTCGACGCGCCGGAAGCCGCCTTCGCCGAGGTGATGGAGAAGGTGCGCGAAGCCGAACCGGACGTCATCTTCTCCACCGTGGTCGGCACGGACACCGCGAAGCTCTACGCCGCCCACCACGCCGCCGGCTTCTCGTCCCGCCGCCTCCCCATCGCCAGCCTCACCACCAGCGAGGCGGAAGTGGCGCGGATGCCGCGCGAGGTGGCGGCCGGCCACATCACTGCCGCGCCCTTCTTCGAGACGCTGGGCACGCCGGCAGCGCGGCGCTTCGTCGCCGCCTTCAAGAAGCGCAACGGCGTGCACCGGTCGGTGACGGCGGCGGCGGAGGCGGCCTATTTCCAGATGCACCTCGCCATGCAGGCGCTGGAGCGCGCCGGCACCGACGCGCCGCAGGCGCTGCTGGCCGAACTCGGCGCCGGCAGCTTCGAGGCGCCGCAGGGGCGGGTGCGGATCGAGCCCAGCAATCACCATGCCTGGCTGCGCCCGCGCATCGCGGAGATCGGCGCGGATGGGCGCTTTCACATCGTGTGGGACGCCGGGGCGGCGGTAAAGCCGGACCCCTATTGCGTGGTTCAGAACCTCGACGACTGGCCGGCCGATGGCCGCCGGTTCGCGCTGTCGTGACGGGAGGCGGCGAGATGGCGATGCAGGTGCTCAAGGATTTACGCGGCCTTCGGGTGTCGGTGATCCACCCACCCGACGAGGAGCGCCCGAGCCTCATCGAACATCTGCGCCGCATCGGCTGCGCGGTGGAGGCGGTGTGGCCGGTGCCGGCGCACTGGCCGGCCGGCGCCGATGTCGTGCTGCTCGCCATCGAGCCGGACGCGCGGGCCGACATTGCCCGCCTGCTGAAAGCCGACCCCGCCCGGCGCCCGACGCTGATCGCCATTGTCGGCTATGAAAACCCGGCGACGCTGCAGATCGTGCTGGAAGCCGGCGCGGTGGCGGTGGTGGAACGGCCGATCCGCCCCTTCGGCCTGCTCACCCAGCTCACCATCGCCCGCACGCTCTGGCTGGAGCGCGAGGAGGCGAAGAAGCGCGTCGCCCGGCTGGAGCACAAGCTCGCCGGCCTGCAGACGGTGCAGCGGGCGAAGTCGATCCTGATGGAAAATCTCGGCCTGAGCGAGGAGGACGCCTATCAGAGCCTGCGCCGGCAGGCGATGGCCAAGCGCATGCCGCTGGAGGACATGGCGGCCTCGCTGATCCACGCCAGCGAATTGCTGCAAATGTCGCCCCGCAGCCGCGACGCGCGGGCCGGTCCGCCGGCCGGCTCTTGAAGTCGCGCGGCGAGGGTGATTAGATAGTGCCCATGGACGATTTCCGGGCAGACGGCCCGCGGATCGCTCTTCCGCCCGCCACCAATGCTGTTGGCCGGCCCTGGCACTGTCGCCCGAAAGGCTCATAGGAGCCCGACGGGTTTTTTTGTGCCTGATGTGACCCGGATCGACCGTCGATCCGCGTGGGAACAACGCGGTTCCGCCCCATCCCCCTTCCCGACACCGCAAGGCCCCGGCCGCCGGCAAGGCGCGCCCGCGCGCCTTTTCGAGGAGACTTCCCATGTTGCACGGCGACATTTCCAGCAGCAAAGACACCGTCGGCGTAGCGGTGGTGAACTACAAGATGCCGCGCCTGCACACCAAGGCCGAAGTTCTAGAGAACGCCCGCAAGATCGCCGACATGGTGGTGGGCATGAAGATCGGCCTGCCGGGCATGGACCTGGTGATCTTCCCCGAGTACTCGACCCACGGAATCATGTATGATTCCAAGGAGATGTACGAGACCGCCTCGACCATTCCCGGCGATGAGACCGAGATTTTCGCCGAGGCCTGCCGCAAGGCCAAGGTGTGGGGCGTGTTCTCGCTGACCGGCGAACGCCATGAGGAACACCCCAACAAGGCGCCCTACAACACGCTCATCCTGATGAATGACAAGGGTGAGATCGTGCAGAAATACCGCAAGATCATGCCCTGGGTGCCGATCGAGGGCTGGTATCCCGGCAATTGCACCTATGTCTCGGAAGGGCCGAAGGGGATGAAGATCTCCCTCATCATCTGCGACGACGGCAATTACCCGGAAATCTGGCGCGACTGCGCGATGAAGGGCGCGGAGCTGATCGTGCGCTGCCAGGGCTACATGTACCCTGCCAAGGAGCAGCAGGTGCTGATGTCGAAGGCCATGGCCTTCGCCAACAATGTCTATGTCGCGGTGGCCAATGCCTCCGGCTTTGACGGCGTCTATTCCTATTTCGGCCATTCGGCGATTGTCGGCTTCGACGGGCGCACGCTCGGCGAATGCGGCGAGGAGGATTATGGCATCCAGTACGCCGCGCTTTCCGTGTCGCTGATCCGCGACGCGCGCAAGAACATGCAGTCGCAGAACCACCTCTTCAAGCTGGTGCATCGCGGCTATACCGGCCTGATCAATTCCGGCGACGGCGACAAGGGCGTAGCCGCCTGCCCGTATGATTTCTACGCCAAATGGATCGCCGACCCCGAGGGCACGCGGGAAATGGTGGAATCCTTCACCCGCTCCACCGTCGGTACCGAGGAATGCCCGATCGAGGGAATCCCCAACCCCGACACCACGCATCGGTGAGGCAATGCGACGTCATGGCTGGGCGTGTCCCGGCCATGACGGTCCTGGGCCACGAGAACCATCCTTCGAGGCTCGCTTCGCTCGCACCTCAGGATGACGGCGGTCTGCTGCAAGAGGCCTCGTCAGGATGACGGTCTTCTTCTGCAAGAGCAGTCGTCATGCTGAGGTGCCGGCGCCCCCCGCGCCGGCCTCGAAGCACGCAGGCGCGGGCCACCGCCTCACCCTTCACCGCCGCGCCAGGCGGAAATACAGTTCCGACAACCGCTGCGGCAAATCCTCGATCCGGCGCACCGGCATGGCATTGGCCTTGCCGAAGATCGCCGGCCCGCAGCCCACCCCGGCGGGATCGAGGGTGATGCCTGACGTGTCGATGCCCTGCGCGCGCAATTGCAGCACCACACGGCGGGCATCCTGCACAAGGTCCTGCGCCGGCGTATCAATGTCGGAGGGCTCGCCATCGGTGAGCACGAGGATGAGCTTGCGGAAGGCGCGCACGCGCGCGATCTCCGCCCCGGCATGGCGCAGCCCCGCGCCGAGCCGGGTCGACAGGCCGGAAGAGAGCCCGGCGAGCCGCGCCAGTGCCGCCGTGTCATAGGGCACGGCGAAACCCTTCACCTCGCACAGCCTGACATCGTCGCGGCCATTGGAGGCGAAGGCGAGCAGGGCGAAAGCGTCGCCCAGCGCCGCCAAGGCCTCGCCCAGCATCGCCACGGCGAGCTTTTCCACATCCAGCACGCTCGCCCCGCCGGCCAGCCGCTGCCGCGTCGACTGTGACATGTCGACCAGCACCAGCACGGCAAGGTCGCGCTGCGTCAGCGCGGTGGAGCGGAACACCCGCAGATCCGGCATCTCGCCGGTGCGCCGGGCGATCGCGGCCTCGATGACGGCATCGAGGTCGAGATCGTGCCCTTCCCATTGCCGCTTCAGCCGGGCGGCGCGGCCGACTTTCGCGGCTTTCACCAGCCGGGCGATGCGCTGGCGGGCGGGTGCGGCCGCCTCCAGCGCGCGAAGAAGCGGGCGCGGGTCGGCCGGGGCGGGGAGCATCGCCCGCACGCTTGTCCAGTCCGCCCGCTCGATGCCGGCCTGCGCGTCCCATTCGGGATAGGTGGCGATGACGGCGCCGGTCGCGCCGGACGGCTGCGGGCGGGCGCGGCCGGCGGGTGCCGGCGCGGGCGTCGCGTCCGGCGGGCCGTCCGCGCCTTCGCGCCGCTCCATCCGGGCGGCCTCGACCAGCAGCTGCACCTCGTCGGAAACCTCCGGGTCGATGTCGGAAAAGTCCCACAGGCCGAGCCCGTCATCGCGATAGGCCGGCTCCACCACATGGCCGCGCGCGTCGAAGCGCAGGCGCCGCTGGCCGATATCGTTGGCCAGCCGCGTGCCGATATCGAGGCTGATGGCGGGATCGTCGAGCCGGGTGCCGGCGGCGGCGAACAGCGCCTGCGCCTTGCCGACCAGCGCGTCGGGGTCGCTATATCCAGGGTCGAACAGCCCCCGCGCCAGCCGGGCGAGAAGCGCGGCGAGCGTCGGCCCATCCTCGGCGCTCGCCACATGATACGGCGCCCACAGCCGGCGCAGGCCGGGATAGCGCGCGATCGCCAGCGCCTCGATGCGCGCATCCTCAATCAGGCCGGCCAGCGCGATCTGCACCGGCCGGAATCGGCGCACCGGAAAGCGCGGATTGCCGAAGTGAAGATGCGCCCCGGCATGCAGCGCGGCGGCGCGGTAGAGATGGCGCGCGGCCTCGCCCTGCACGCTGGGGAAGATGTCGGGCAGGCGAAGCACGGGGCCGGCGATGTTGACGCGGCGGGGCGTTCCCTCGCCAGCCGGCGGCACCGGCTGGAGTTGCGGCGCCGTGCCCCACAGCGCGGCGAGCACGCGGCGCAGTTCGCTCTCCAACTCGGCAAAGCCCGGCCCGGCGCCGATGCGCGCCAGCAAACCGAGCGCCAGCGGGTCCTCCAGCGCGAAGAAGGCCCGCCGGCGTGCCCGGTCGCGGCCCGCCGCCTTCAGCCCGGCGGCGACAAAACCCTCGAACTCAGCGACATGGCCCGGCAGCACCAGGCGGCGCGCCTGCGCGGCCACATCTTCCACACAGTCCGGCGCGGCCCGCGCCAGCGTGAGCAGCGCCCGCCACCACAGGGCGCGCTCGCCCTCCCCGGCAAGGCGCGGGGCGATGGCGACAAAGCCGTCAAGCGCGGCGACCGTGGCCCGTCCCCCGGCCTCGCGGCACAGCGCGGCGGCGGCATGGCCGATCTCGCCGAGCACCGCCGGGGAGAGCTGGCCGGAGAGTTCCACGCCGGCGCGCCAGAAGGCGAGCAGCGCCCCCGCGCCGGCATTCACCTCGACCAGCGCCAGCGCGCCCTGCGCCCATGGTTCGAGCGCCGCCGTGCCATGGCGCCGGGCCAGTTGCTGCCACGTCTCCTCGAAGCGCGCGGCGAGGGTTTCGCGCGCACGCATCAGCCCGGCGAGGCGGGCAAGGGCGGGAGCGTCGCGAACCGGCGCCGCGCGGTGAATGAGCGCCGTCACGGCAGGCAGGCGGCGATCGCCGCGCCGAGCGCCCGGCGCATCTCGGCATCGTCGGTGATCGGCAGCACGATGGCCGCCTGCACCGCCGCCTCCAGCGACACGCCGCCGGCCGCCAGCCGCCCGGCATGGATGAGCATGCGGGTGGAGGCGCCCTCGTCCAGCCCCTGCCCCCGCAGGTTTCGCGAACAGACGGCGATGGCCACGAGGATGCGGGCGAGCGCGGCGTCGGTGCCGGCCTCGCGCATCACGATCTCCGCCTCCAGTTCCGGGGCGGGATAGTCGAAGGCGATGGCGATGAAACGCTGCTTGGTGGATTCCTTCAGGTCCTTCACCGCGCTCTGGTAGCCGGGGTTGTAGGAGATGACGAGCTGGAAATCGGCATGGGCGGCGACCTGCTCGTTGCGCTTTTCCAGCGGCAGGATGCGCCGCGCATCGGTGAGCGGGTGGATGACGACGGTGGTGTCCTGCCGGGCCTCGACGATCTCGTCGAGATAGCAGAGCGCGCCGTGACGCACCGCCTGGGTCAGCGGTCCGTCCTGCCACACCGTGCCTTCCGGGGTGAGCAGGAAGCGGCCGGCGAGGTCGGCGGCGGTCATGTCCTCATGCGCCGCCACGGTGATCAGCGGGCGCCCCAGCCGCCACGCCATGTGCTCGACAAAGCGGGTCTTGCCGCAGCCGGTGGGGCCTTTCAGCATCACCGGCAAACGGTGGCGCCACGCCGCCTCGAACACGGCGATCTCGTCGCCCACCGGCCGATAATAGGGCTCGGCCGCGAGGCGATAGGCGGCAAGGTCGGGGGTAAGGTCGGGGGCGCGGGCGGTGAAGGCGCTGGGCGAAAGGGCGCTCGGGGAGGTGGCGCTTGGCATGGGGTCTCCGCTGGAAAAGCGCGGCCGTCCCATGCAGGAAAGGACGGCCCCGCGAGGGGCAGTCGGCAATCCCTGCCGGTGCGCGGGCAACGTCCTTGTCGCCCGGCGCGACCATTAGAAATCCATTCGCCGCAGCGCACAAGGGGCGTTCGCCGGCCCCCTGCCCCACCCCTACCCCGCGCCCTGCAGCGCCTTGCGGAAGCGCAGCGCCGCCAGCGTGAAGAAGGCGGCGCCGATGGCGGCGAGCGCCAAGAGGTTCGGCCAGATCACCGACAGCCCGGCGCCGCGATACAGCACCGCCTGCGACAGCGCGACGAAATGGGTGGAAGGGGAAAGCTGCATCACATTCTGCAGCCAGACCGGCATGCTCTCCATCGGCGTGGTCGAGCCCGACAAGAGGTTCATGACGATGAGGATCGGCATGACGATGAGGCCGAACTGCGCCATCGAGGTCGACACCGTGGCCACCAGGATGCCGAGCGCCGTCACCGAGAACTGGTAGACCAGCATGGAGGCGACGAACAGCGTCACCGAGCCCTGCACCGGCACGCCGAGCAGCCGCTCGACCACGATCAGCAACGACAGCGTCGCCGCCACCACGATCACAAGCCCATTGGCCCAGATCTTCGCCAGCATGATCTCGTTCGGTGTCACCGGCATGACGAGCAGATGCTCGATCGTGCCGTGCTCGCGCTCGCGGATCAGCGCCGCGCCGGAGAGGATGACGGCGAGCATGGTGACATTGTTGATCACCTGCATCACGGCGGTGAACCAGGCAGAGGTGAGGTTGGCGTTGAATTTCGGGCGGATGACGACATTCACCGGCGTGGTGGCGCTCCCGCCCATCGCCGCCGCCACTTCCTGCACGAGAATGTTCTGGATATAGGCGGCGCCATTGCCGGCCTGCGACATGGCGGTGGCGTCGATGTCGAGCTGGAGGGCGGGCTGGCGGCCGGCGATCAGGTCGTGCTCGAATTTCGGCGGGATGCTGAGCACGAAGACATAGCGCCCCGCATCCATCGCCGCGTCGATCTCGCGCGCGCTGATCGGCACCGGCGGCTTGAAGAAGGGCTGCAGCAGCGCGTCGCCCAGCCGGCGCGACAGCGCGCTCTGGTCCTCGTCCACCACCGCCACGGCGGCGTTCTCGACCTCGAACTTGGCGCCGACCGAGACGGTATAGACCGCCACGGTGAAGGTGTAGAGGATCAGCCCCGCCAGCACCGGGTCGGCCTTCAGGCTGTAGAGTTCCTTGATGCCGAGCCGCCAGATGCGGGCGAGGCGGGCGAACACTCCGTCCAGCATGCTCACGCCCCCTGCTTGCGCAGCGCCAGCATGGCACCGGCGATGAAGATGAGCGCCAGCGCGAACACCATGGCGATATCCGGCCAGAGCGAGGACAGGCCCAGCCCCTTGGTGAAGGCGCCGACGCTCACTTGCTGATACCAGGCGGAAGGAAAGGCCAGCCCCATGATCCGCGCCCCACCGGAGAGCGAGGAGACCGGGGTGAGCAGGCCGGAAAAATTCACCGCAGGGATGATGGCGATGATCGCCGTGGCGAAGATCGCCGCCACCTGGCTCTTCACAAAGCTCGACACCAGCAGGCCGAAGGCGGTGGTTGAGAACACATAGACCAGCGAGCCGAAAGCCAGCGTGGCGAAGGAGCCTTTGACAGGCACCTCGAACACCAGCCGCGCCGCCACCACCATGGTGAGGAAGCTGACAAAGGCGATGGCGACATAGGGCAATTGCTTGCCGAGGAGGAATTCCAGCTTCGTGACCGGCGTCGACTGGAAATTGGTGATCGAGCCGGTCTCCTTCTCCTTCACCACGCCGAGCGCCGACATGATGGCGGGGATCAGCACCAGCATCAGCATGATGACGTTCGGCACCATGGCGTTCACGCTCTTGAACGCCTGATTGTAGCGGTAGCGCGGCTCCAGGGTGAAAGGCGCCGACGGGCTGGCCGTGCCGGTGGTCCGCTCCTGCGCATCGGCGAGGTAGCTCTGGGCGATGCCCTGCACATAGCCGCGGGTGGTCTCGGCCCGGAACGGCATCGAGCCGTCGAGCCAGACGCCGATTTCCGGCTGGCGCCCGCGCAGGAGGTCTCGGCCGAACCCGGGCGGGATCTCGATGGCGAGCTTGAGCTCGCCGCTCTTCAGCCTTGTGTCCAGCTCCTCGATGGAGGCGATCGGCGCGTGGGTCTCGAAATAGCGCGAGCCCTCGAAGCTCTCCAGCACCTGCCGGCTCTGGGCGCTGCGGTCCTGGTCGAACGCGGCATAGGGCAGGTTCTCGACATCGAAGGAAATGCCATAGCCGAAGGTGAAGAGGAGGAGGATCGGGCCGATGAGGGCGAAGGCGAGCCGGGCGGGATCGCGCACGATCTCCAGCGCCTCGCGCCTGGCATAGGCCCAGAGCCGGCCGGCATCGAAGCGCTTGACCGGCGCGAGGGCGGTGGGGCGCTGCTTCAGTTCGGCGCGCTCCTCCTCCCGGCCCATCCCCGCCTCTTCCAGCACGGCGATGAACACCTCTTCCAGCGTGTCCATGTCGCGCTCACGCTTCAGCGCCTCCGGCGTGCCGATGGCCAGCACCTTGCCGGCATGCATCAGCGAGATGCGGTCGCAGCGCTCGGCCTCGTTCATGAAATGGGTGGAGAGGAAGATCGTCACCCCATCCTGCCGCGAGAGTTCGATCAGCGTGCGCCAGAAGCCGTCGCGCGCCACCGGATCGACGCCGGAGGTCGGCTCGTCGAGGATGAGGATTTCCGGGCGATGGATCACCGCCACCGCCAGCTGCAGCCGCTGGCGGATGCCGAGCGGCAGCGCCTCGGGCCGCACATCGGCGACACCGGCGAGGTCGAAGCGGGCCTCCATCTCAGTGACGCGCGCCGCCACGTCCGGTATCTCGAACAGCTGCGCGTGCAGCACGAGGTTCTGCCGCACGGTGAGTTCGCCATAGAGCGAGAAGGCCTGCGACATGTAGCCGACCCGCTTGCGGGTCGCCATGTCGTCGCCGTCGAGCTTCGCCCCGAACAGCCTCGCCTCGCCCTCGCTGGCCGGCAAGAGCCCGGTGAGCATCTTCATCGTGGTCGACTTGCCCGAGCCGTTGGAGCCGAGAAAGCCGAAGATCTCGCCGCGCTCGATGCGGAAATTCACGTGATCGACGGCGACGAAAGCGCCGAAGCGGCGGGTGAGGCCGGTCGCCTCGATTGCCGGCTCACCATCATGGATCACGCGGGGCAGGTCCGGCAGCGGCTCCGCCTGCCCCCGCTCGGCTTGCGGCAGCAGGGCGACGAAGGCGCGCTCCAGCGTCGCCTCGCCCGCCTTGGCGCGGATCTCGGCCGGGGTGCCGGTGGCGAGGACTTTTCCGGCATTCATCGCCGCCAGCCAGTCGAAGCGCTCGGCCTCCTCCATATAGGCAGTGGCGACGATGACGCTCATCGACGGGCGACGCTCGCGCAGCCGCGCCATCAGCTCCCAGAACTGCCGGCGCGAGAGCGGGTCGATGCCGGTGGTCGGCTCGTCGAGAATGACGAGATCAGGGTCGTGGATCAGCGCGGCGCAGATGCCGAGCTTCTGCTTCATGCCGCCGGAGAGTTTTCCGGCCGGGCGGGCGGCGAAGGGGGAAAGGCCGGTGGCGGCCAGCAATTCGGCGATGCGCTCGGCCCGTTCCGCCGCGCCCTGCCCGAACAGCCGGCCGAAGAAATCGAGATTCTCCGCGATGGAGAGCGTGGGGTAGAGATTGCGCCCCAGCCCCTGCGGCATATAGGCGATGCGCCCGCCGGCCTGCCGGCGCCAGTCCCTCGCCGCCATGTCGCCGCCCAGCGCTTGCACCGTGCCGGACTGGAGGCGGGTGACGCCGGCGGCGAGCCCGAGCAGGGTCGACTTGCCCACCCCGTCCGGCCCGATCAGCCCCGCCATGCAGCCGGAAGGCACGGCGAGATCCACCCCATCCAGCGCCAGCGTCTTGCCATAGCGGTGGGTAACGCCGGAAAGCGCGAGGACGGATTGCATCGGCGCCGCGCTCATTGCGGCAGCTTCACCGTGAGCGTGTCGGGCCAGGGCGTCGCCGGGTCGGTGCGGACATAGGCGAGGCCGCGCACGCCGGCCTTCACCCGGTTCTCATATTGCCGCAGCAGTTCCGGGGCGATGCGCAGCTTGGCGCGGAACATCAGCTTCTCGCGCTCGTCCGCCGTCTCGACCGATTTCGGCGTGAACTGGGCGCCGGTGGCGACGAAACTGACCTTGGCCGGCACCACGTAATCCGGCGCCGGATCGAGGATGATCCGCGCCTCGTCGCCGATGGCGAGGCGGCCGGCGACGCGGGCCGGCACGAACACGGTCATGTAGACATCCGACAGGTCCAGCAGCGTGAGGATCGGCGCGCCAGCCGCCACCACCTCGCCGGCCTGCACCAGCTTGTATTCGACCCGCCCGCGCCGGGGCGCCCGCAGCGTGGAATCGTCGATCAGCGACTGCACCCGCGCCACTTCCGCCCGCGCCGCATCGGTGGAGGCCTCCGCCTCGTCGAGCCCGGCCTGCGCCGCCTTGAGCGCGGCCTGGGCGACATTGAGCTGGCTCTGGCGCAGATCGAGCGACTGGATGGTGCCGAAGCCGCTCTCCTTCAGCTTGGCGGCCCGCTCATGTTCCTGCTGCGCCAGCGTGCGCTCGCTCTCGCGCTGGGCGATGGCGGCCTGCGCCTCGGCCACCGCCTTCTCCGCCCGGCGCACCTGCGCCTGCGCGCCGGCGAGCTGGGCTTCCAGCTCGGACGTGTCCATGCGGGCGACCACCTGCCCGGTCTCCACCGTCTGGCCCTCCTCGGCCAGCACGGCGAGCACCCGGCCGGCGAGCTTGGCGGCGACCAGCACCTGCTCGGCCTCGATCCGCCCATTGGTGGAGACGATGCCGGCCGGCAGGCCGCTACCGGTGAGCTTGCCGATCAAGGCCTGCAGCCGGGCCGTGAGGCCGGCAGGCGGGTCGCCGGCGGCGGCCTGCTGCGCGCCCGCCGGGAGCGTCAGGCAGGCGGACAGGGCGAGCACGAGAAACAATGCGTGGGACCGTCGCTGACCTGCCATCGTGCCTCCGTAGGATTGCGCCCGATCAGGGCAACATGACGCGCGCCACCCCATCCGCCAAGCTGTTCGTGATCAGAAGCCCCTGAGTAGACGTCGTTTGCGCCCGCGCCTTGACCGCGATCAACGAAGGGACGGCCATGAGACTGTTGGATGCCGCCTCCGTCACCGGCGAGGTTCTGATGAAGGCCATGGTCCTGCGCGCCTATGGGGAGGCGTTGCGCCTTGAGGAGCGCCCCCTGCCCGTGCCGGGGCTCGGCGAGATCCGGGTGCGGGTGGAAGCCTGCGCCGTCTGCCGCACCGATCTGCACGTCGTCGACGGCGAATTGCCGCCCGGCCCGCTGCCGATCATCCCCGGCCATGAGATCGTCGGCCGCGTCGAGGCGCACGGGCCGGGCGTCGACGCCCCGCCGCTCGGCGCACGGGTGGGCGTGCCGTGGCTCGGCCACACCTGCGGCCACTGTCCCTATTGCGCGAGCCAGCGCGAGAATCTGTGCGACGCCCCCGCCTTCACCGGCTACAGCCGCGATGGCGGCTTCGCCAGCCATGCGATCGCCGACGCCGCCTTCTGCTTCCCGCTCAACGGCTTTGACGACCCGGTGGCCGCCGCGCCGCTGATGTGCGCCGGGCTGATCGGCTGGCGCACCTTGAAGATGGCGGGCGAGGCGCAGCGGATCGGCCTTTACGGCTTCGGCGCCGCCGCCCATCTCATCGCCCAGCTCTGCCGCTGGCAGGGGCGCGCGGTCTACGCCTTCACCCGCGCCGGCGATGAGGGCGCCCAGCAGTTGGCCCTTTCGCTCGGGGCGCGCTGGGCCGGCGGGTCCGGCGAGGCGCCGCCCGAGCCGCTCGACGCCGCGCTGATCTTCGCTCCCGTCGGCGCGCTGGTGCCGCTGGCTTTGCGCGCGGTGCGCAAGGGCGGGCGCGTGGTGTGCGGCGGCATCCATATGAGCGACATCCCGCAATTTCCCTATTCCCTCCTGTGGGAGGAGCGGCAGCTGATGTCGGTGGCCAACCTCACCCGCGAAGATGCGCGGGAATTCCTCGCCCTCGCCCCGCGCGCGGGCATCACCGCCACCACCACGACCTACCCGCTGGAAGACGCCAATGCGGCGCTGGCCGATTTGCGCGCCGGGCGCTTCCAGGGCGCGGCGGTGCTGGTGCCCTAACGCCCCCAGCGCCCTATCTCATTTCTCAGCAACCGTTCTGGAAAGGACTTCGCAATGGCGACCCAACCGGCGACAGACACGCTCAGCCCCGCTCTTGTCGATCGCATGAACGCCTGGTGGCGCGCGGCGAACTACCTCTCGGTCGGGCAGATCTATCTGCTCGCCAACCCGCTGCTGCGCGAGAAGCTGACCCTCGACCATGTGAAGCCGCGCCTGCTCGGCCATTGGGGCACGACGCCGGGGTTGAACTTCCTCTATGTCCACCTCAACCGCGTCATCCGCGACACCGGCGCCGACGTGCTGTTCATGGCCGGCCCCGGCCATGGCGCGCCCGGCGTGGTGGCCTCGACCTATCTTGAGGGCACCTATAGCGAGCTGTACCCCGACATCTCGCGCGACGAAGGCGGCCTCTGCCGGCTGTTTCGCCAGTTCTCCTTTCCCGGCGGCATTCCCAGCCATGCCGCGCCGGAAACCCCCGGCTCGATCCATGAGGGCGGCGAGCTCGGCTATTCGCTCAGCCACGCCTATGGCGCGGTGCTGGACAACCCGGAACTGATCGTCGCCTGCGTGGTCGGCGACGGCGAGGCCGAGACCGGCCCGCTCGCCACCTCCTGGCACGGCAACAAATTCCTCAACCCCGCCAGCGACGGCGCGGTGCTGCCGATCCTGCACCTCAACGGCTACAAGATCGCCAACCCCACCATTCTCGCCCGCATCCCGCATGAGGAACTGGCGGCGCTGATGCAGGGCTATGGCTACGACCCGATCTTCGTCGAGGGCGAAGACCCCGAGCCGATGCATCAGGCGATGGCGGCGGCGTTCGACGAGGCCTTCGGCAAGATCCGCGCGATCCAGGAGGCGGCGCGCACGCGGGGCGCCACCGACCGCCCGCGCTGGCCGATGATCGTGCTGCGCTCCCCCAAGGGCTGGACCGGCCCGAAGACCGTCGACGGCAAGAAGGCGGAAGGCTTCTGGCGCTCGCACCAGGTGCCGTTCTCCGACATGTCGAAGCCCGAGCACCTCGTGCTGCTCGAAAACTGGATGAAGAGCTACCGGCCGGAAGAACTTTTCGACGCGGACGGGCGGCTGAAGCCCGAGATCGCCTCGCTGGCGCCCGAGGGCGTGAAGCGCATGAGCGCCAACCCGCACGCCAATGGCGGGGCGCTGCGCCGGCCGCTGCGGCTGCCGGATTTCACCCACTATGCGGTGGAAGTCGCCCGGCCCGGCGATCGCGAGCTGGAATCGACCTATGTGATGGGCTGCTTCCTGCGCGACGTGATGAAGGAAAACGAGGCTTCGAAGAATTTCCGCGTCTTCGGCCCGGACGAGACCGCCTCAAACCGGCTGCAGGCGCTGTTCGAGGTAACGAACCGCGCCTGGGAGGCGGAAACGCTCTCCTATGACGACCATCTCGCCCGCAGCGGCCGGGTGATGGAGATGCTGTCCGAGCATATGTGCCAGGGCTGGCTGGAGGGCTATCTCCTCACCGGCCGCCACGGCCTGTTCTCCTGCTACGAGGCCTTCATCCACATCATCGATTCGATGTTCAACCAGCACGCCAAATGGCTGAAATCCTCCAAGGAAGTGGAATGGCGCCGGCCGATCGCCTCGCTCAACTACCTGCTCACCTCGCATGTCTGGCGGCAGGACCATAATGGCTTCAGCCACCAGGACCCCGGCTTCATCGACCATGTGGTGAACAAGAAGGCGGAGATCGTGCGCGTCTACCTGCCGCCGGACGCCAACACGCTGCTCTATGTCACCGACCACTGCCTGCGCTCCTGGAACCGGGTGAACGTGATCGTCGCCGGCAAGCAGCCCGCGCCGCAATGGCTCGACATGGACAGCGCGATCAAGCACTGCGCCACGGGCATCGGCATGTGGGAATGGGCCTCGACCGACGCCGGCACCGACCCCGACGTGGTGCTGGCCTGCGCCGGCGACGTGCCCACATTGGAGACACTGGCCGCCGCCGAATTGCTGCGCGGCTATTTCCCCGAGCTGAAGGTGCGGGTCGTCAATGTGGTCGACCTGATGACGCTGCAGCCGAAATCCGAGCACCCGCACGGGCTTTCCGACGCGGAATTCGACGCGCTGTTCACCACCGACAAGCCGGTGATCTTCGCCTATCACGGCTATCCTTGGCTGATCCACCGCCTCGCCTATCGCCGCACCAACCACGACAACATGCATGTGCGCGGCTATGTCGAGGAAGGCTCCACCACCACCCCCTTCGACATGGTGGTGCGCAACCGGCTCGACCGCTTCCACCTCGTCGCCGATGTGCTGGATCGGGTGCCGCAGCTGAAGACCAACACCCATGTGCGGCAGGCGATCCGCGACAAGCTGACCGAACACGCCCGCTATATCCGCGCGCACGGCCTCGACATGCCGGAAATCCGCGACTGGGTGTGGGCGGGCGGCAAGTAGCCCCGCAAGTAGCTCCCCCCGCTTTCGGTGGGGACGCGCCGTGCTGTCGGCTGATCGGCCGGCAGCGCGTGCGCGGCGCCGCTCACACCCGCGCGATGAGCGCCATGGCCGCGGCGGGGTTGCGCGGCTTGAAGCCGGAGATGACGAACAGGAACACCTCGCGCGGCATCGCTTCGGCGGGCGGGGTGAGCAGCGCCGGCTGGAGAGCGGCCGGCGCCCCGCCCTTTGCCCATGCCTTCGCCGCGTCGGCCCAGCCGTCGAGCGCCGCGTCGCCATAGCCATGCGCCTCCTCCTCCGTCGTTCCCATGATGCGGGCATAGACGAAGGGGGCGGTGACATCGGGGATCAGAGGAAAATCGCTGTCGCCGGCATGGATGATGGCGACGCCGTACTCCCGCGCCAGGGCGATGAAGTCCGGCGTCCTGAAGCTCTCATGCCGCACCTCCACCGCGTGTCGGATATCATGGCCGTCGACGCGCTTGGGCAGCAGCTTGAGGAAGCCCTCGAAATCGTCCGGGTCGAATTTCTTGGTGGCCATGAACTGCCAGTTCACCGGGCCGAGCTTTTCCTTCAGCTCGGTGACGCCGCTTTTGAAAAAGCGCTCGATTGATTCACCCGCCTCGCTGAGCACCCGGCGATTGGTGGTGAAGCGCGGGCCTTTGAGCGAGAAGACGAAGCCATCAGGCGTCTCGGCCCGCCATTTGGCGAAGCTCTCGGGCTTCTGCGAGCCGTAATAGGTGCCGTTGATCTCGATGGCGGTGAGCTTCGAGCCGGCATATTCCAGCTCGCGCTTCTGGGTCAGGCCTTCAGGGTAGAACACCCCGCGCCAGGGCTCGAAGGTCCAGCCACCGATGCCGATGCGGATGGGTGCGGGATGGGGCATGGGGGACCTCGCCGTTCATCGTGCTGAGTGCTTAGTGTCGATTGGCGAGGGGCAAATGGCACGAAATGGCACACTGGTGCACGTGCCATCTATGTCATCTTCTACCTTCTACGCCGCAAGCGGGCGAATTTTCGTCGGAATGCCGATGCTGCGATCGGTCGGGGATGGCACAAAATGGCACGCTCGCACAGGGTGACATTTTGCCATGGCACATCCTCCGGGCCGCATGCGCGCGAGAAATTTATCGGAATGTGGATGCCGCGGTCGGTCGCGGATGTCACAAAATGTCACGCTCGCACATGGTGACATTTGCCATGTCACATTCTCTGGCCTGCTGGCCGGTGAAGTGTGTCTTGGGACTTTGGACCGAGCCGGTCCACGGGAAAGGCAGGAAATGCGCGGCTTCCATGGACCCGTCCATGGCTTTCCACGCTTAACACCACGACGCTACGCCCCATCGTTGCGCGCGCCTCACAGCGATTGGCGGTGTGAGCTGCCCCTGCCCGAGCAAAGAGGTGGGGAGGTTTGGTCTACGTTCTCGTCGCATCCCGCCCCGCTGCCCACCAATTCCCTCGACAAGGATTGCAACCAGTTGCAACGACCGACATGCAGTGCAGCGTGGAACGTCGTCAGCGCCTCAGCGCAGGTCAGAACGCGGTTCATCAGACTAAGAGTTCGTCTGCGCATCGAGTGCAACCAGTTGCAACGGGCAGCCCGGTCGGGGCGGGATTGGTTGCGAAAGCACGAAATGGCACGCACCCACCTCTACCCCATTGACGAGGTCGTCGACCGAGCGGGTCGAGATGCGTAACTCCCGTGCCGGCGCGCATCTCCCAGTCGCGCTCGCGTTATCCGTTACGCTGTGCCTGCCGTTCCGGGCTCTTCTCGCCAAAGCCGGCGCCGGTTAAGGCCGCCGCCCTCCTCGCCATCAGGCGCTGCGCGGCAAAGCCGATCACCTCTCGCAGAAGATCGGCGTCGGGGCTCTTTTCTAACAACCCGCGCAATGCCACGACGCTACGCCCCATCGTTACGGGCGCCTCAAAGAGATTAGCGGTGTGAACTGACCGGTGCCCGAGCGAAGAGGGGGCAGGTTTGGTCACGTCGTGATCCTCGTCGCATCCCGCCCCGCTGCCCACGTTCTCTTCGACGAGGATTGCAACCAGTTGCAACGGCAGCCCGGTCGGGATGGGGATAAAGCGACTGGTCGCGAATGCAGGGAATGGCACGTTCAGGGCAACATCCGCCATGTCACTTTCTCTGGCCTGCTGGCCGGTGAAGTCTTTGGACTTCGGACCGGGCCTGCCCGCGCGAAAGGCAGGAAATGCGCGGCTTCCATGGACCTATCCATGGCTTTCCACGCTTCACACCATGACGCTACGCCCAATCTTTGCGCGCGCCTCACAGCGATGGGCGGTGTGAACTGCCCCTGCCCGAGCAAAGAGGTGGGGAGGTTTGGTCTGCGTCCTCGTCGCATCCCGCCTCGCTGCCCGCCAATTCCCTCGACAAGGATTGCAACCAGTTGCAACGAACGACATGCGTTGAAGCGTGGAACGTCGTCTGCGCCTCAGCGTGCAGGTCAGAGCGCGGTTCATCAGACTGAGAGTTCGTCTGCGCATCGAGTGCAACCAGTTGCAACGGGCAGCCCGGTCGGGGCGGGATGCCGGGATTGGCTGCGAATGCATGAAATGGCACGCACCTACCTCCGAGGATTGCAACCAGTTGCAACGAACGACATGCGGCGCAGCGGGGAAGTCGTCTGGGGTCGTGTCCCTGATGGTGGTGTAACTTCGCGGAGCCACCGCGTTGCCGGCTTGGCCGGGTTGTCAGGCGGCCACGGCTGGCAGGCTGACGATGGGATCATCGCTGATCGGCCCGATGCTTTCTAGCGTGATGTAGCGGGCACGCTGGACGGCCCATTCATCGTTCTGTTCGAGCAGGATCGCGCCGACGGGCAAGGTGATGACGGCCTCGTTGGGGAAGATGCCGACGACCTCGGGTGCGACGCTTGATCTCGCCGTTGAGGCGCTCCAGCGGGTTGGTGCTGTGAAGCTTGGCTCGGTGCTGCATCGGGAAGGTCATGTAGGCAAGCACGTCGGTCTCGGCTGTGTCCATCAGGGCGGCGAGCTTGGGGACCGTCGGCCTAAGCTGATCGGCGACCCTGCGCCATTGCTGGCTGGCGGCGGGAGCATCATCCTGGGCAAACGCCGTGGCCATGAAGGCCGAGACGACGCGCCGTCCCGAGCGGCCGGCATGGGCGAGTGCGTTCCTCATGAAGTGGACGCGGCAGCGCTGCCAGGTCGCGGTAAGGACTTTCGAGACCGCCGCCTTGATGCTCTCACGGCTGTCGGAGACGACAAGCTTCACCCCGCGCAGGCCACGCCGCGCCAGCTTGCGGGGAAACCTGTCCAGAAGGTCTCCGCCTCGGAGGGGCCGATATCCATGTCCAGCACCTCGCGCCTTCCGTCGCTGTTGACGCCGACGGCGACGATCACCGCCACCGAGACGATCCGGCCGGCCTGGCGCGCCTTCACATAGGTCGCGTCGATCCAGAGATAGGGCCAGTCGCCCTCTATACGATCGAGGAAGACCTGGACCCGTTCGTCAATCTCCTCGCAGAACGGCGACACCTGGCTCTTGGAGATGCCGCTCATGTCCATTGCCTTGACCAGGTCATCGACCGAGCGGGTCGAGATGCCCTGGATGTGGGTCTCCTCGCCAATTACTTGGCTGTTGATTTCCATTGAGAGTTGACCCGGCAGGGACGGATTTTTCCATCGAGAAGTGACCCATGTTTTCACCACGTCTCACGCGGCATGCCCGGGGGATAGCGGAGTGATCGACATGGAGTTATTGAGGGTCATCAGACGCTGGCATTACCGGGATCATCGTTCAATCCGAGAGATATCCCGCCGTACGGGGCTCTCGAGGAACACAGTGCGTAAGTATCTGCGGGCGGACAGCGTCGAGCCGCGGTTTCAGGTTCCCGAGCGCCCGAGCAAGCTCGACCCCTATGCGGACAAGCTGGCGGCGATGCTGCGGGTCGAGGGCGGCAAGTCGCGCAAGCACACGCGCACGGTCAAGCAGTTGCACGCCGATCTGGTGACGCTCGGCTATGAGGGGTCGTACAACCGGGTAGCCGCGTTCGCCCAGGACTGGAAGGCCGCTCGGCTGCGCGAGCAGCAGACCCGCGGCCGCGGCAGCTTCGTGCCGCTGGCTTTTGTGCCCGGAGAGGCCTTCCAGTTCGACTGGTCTGAGGAGTGGGCGATCATCGCCGGCGAGCGCACCAAGCTGCAAGTCGCCCACGTCAAGCTGTCCTACAGCCGCGCCTTCATGCTGCGCGCCTACCCACTCCAGACCCATGAGATGCTGTTCGATGCCCATAACCACGCCTTCCGGGTTCTGGGCGGCGTGCCGCGGCGGGGCATTTACGACAACATGCGAACAGCCGTCGACAAAGTCGGCCGGGGCAAGGTGCGCCAGGTCAACATCCGCTTCTCGGCCATGGTGAGCCACTTCCTGTTTGAGGCGGAGTTCTGCAATCCAGCCTCCGGCTGGGAGAAGGGGCAGATCGAGAAGAACGTGCAGGATGCCCGCCATCGGCTATGGCAACCCATGCCGAACTTCCCCTCGCTGGAGGCCTTGAACGAGTGGCTGGAGACCCGGTGCCGGGAGCTGTGGTCACAGACCCAGCACGGATCGCAGCCTGTCTCGATCACTGATGTGTGGAGCGAGGAGATCCGGCACCTGATGGCGGTCCCCCGGCTGTTCGACGGCTTCGTCGAGCACGCCAAACGCGTTTCCCCGAGCTGTCTCGTCCATCTCGAGCGCAATCGCTGCAGAGTGCCGGCGTCCTTCGCCAACCGCCCGGTCAGCCTGCGGGTCTATCCCGACCGGATCGTGGTCGTCGCTGAGGGGCAGGCGATCTGCGAGCATCAAAGGGTCTTTGCTCGCTCCCATGATCGCCAGAGCCGGACCGTCCATGACTGGCGCCATTATCTGGCCGTGGTCCAGCGCAAGCCCGGCGCCCTACGCAATGGCGCTCCCTTCGCGCATATGCCACCGTCCTTTCGGTCCCTGCAGCAGCACCTGCTCAAGCGACCAGGCGGTGACCGCGAGATGGTGAAAGTCCTGTCCCTGGTCCTCCAGCATGACGAGCAGGTCGTGCTCACAGCCGTCTAGCTGGCCTTGCAAGCGGGCGTACCGACCAAGACCACATCATCAACCGGCTGCACCGTCTGATCGACGGTACGCCGCTGACCACGCCAACGATCCCGGCCCCTGCCGCCCTCACGTTGACCACCGAGCCGCAGCCAACGTCGAACGCTATGACACCCTGCGCCGAGCCAGAGAGGCGCGCCATGCGTCATGAAGCCTCGAAACTTGACCGCCACCTGACCCGAAGACCATCATCAGCCCGGGTCACTTCTCGACGGAAATTAACAGATAGGACTTGAACGGCCCTATCGGCTCCTTGCCGCCCTCCACCTCCGGCAGCCGGCTGATGCCGTGGCGCCGCAGACAGCGATGCAGAGATGAACGCGTCAGATGCGGGATCGTCGCCTGCAAGGCATAGAGGCAGTCGTCGAGCGGCGGCAACGTATGTCGGCGGAAGGCGATGATGATGGCCTCCTCCTCGATCGACAGAACCGTCGATGTCGGGGCCCTCGGACCAGTCGGCAGGTCAGTGACCGAGGTCCGCTTCCTCCACTTCGCGACCGTCTTCTGGTTGATGCCGCAGCAGCACTTTGCCAGCGCCCTCAGGCTCTCTTGACTATGCTGTATCGCTCGACGGACCAGCGCTGTCGTCGTGGCGGTCCCGTGGTGAACCTGGCCCATAGCGCATCGTTCCATCTCTACGAAAAGACTGCACCATCAAAGCCCGGGATCAAACACCTAGGCCATGATGGTCGAAGCGGAAACAGGCTGGCCGCGGCGTGGTCCCGCCGGGCCGAGACCCGGCTTCTGTCTTCACCTCTGTTGAGCAAAGGGAAATCATGGATTCTAGAGGCGCGGCACGTCCCGCAGATTCGGCTCCCGCCATGTCCGACGCGTTGATCGGTGAGCGCGGCCTGACGCTCCTCATCCCCTCCTAAAAGCGTCCCCGCCCGCTCGCGGCCTTGCTGTGCCGCCTGAGAGAGCGGGATATGGTAGGATATCGACATCATCGTCGCCGATGACGGGCCGGACCCCGAGGTGTACGAAGTCGTACGCGGGTTCTCAGCAAGGGCGTTCCCTATTTGGTAGGCTCGCCATGCCTGCAGGATTCTATGCGTGTGGAGCATATTGGAGGAACTGGAGGGCTGTTCCCGGACGACCTGACGGGCAATCTCGCGGCCACGCGGCGCGAGCACAACACAATTGCTTATGGCCTCGCCTGGCCGGCCGTGCTGGAACTGAAGCGGTTCGACGCGGATCTCTGGTGCGGGGCTGCGGTGCTCGACGCTATGAAGCGCGGGGGCTGCGGGCGATTGCCAGGGCCGACCTCGACCGGGGGAAGCGACTGCTGGGCTGAACTCGGCCTTCAGCCATGATGGTGCGGCTATCGAGCCGCGTCCGCCACGCGCGGCGCATATCCCTCGCTATTCTGCACTTGCCAGCGCAAATGGTCCACAAGGATTTCGTCGAGGCCGCGTGTCGCGCGCCAGCCGAGCTCCCTGGCAGCCAACGCCGGATCGGCCCAATATTGCGCGATATCCCCGGCGCGCCGCGGTGCCATAGCCCGGGGAAGCGGCTTGCCGGTCACGCGCTCGATGCCGTGAATGACGTCGAACACCGAATGGCCCCGCCCGGTGCCGAGATTCCAGACATGATGGCCTTTGTGACCCATCAAGTACGTCAAGGCAGAGAGATGGCCCTGCGCCAGATCCATCACATGTATGTAGTCCCTCACCCCAGTACCATCTGACGTAGGGTAATCGTCCCCGAAGACTAGGAGTTCGGCGCGGCGCCCCACCGCCACTTGCATGGCATACGGGATCAGATTGGACGGAACCCCGAGCGGGTCCTCGCCGATACGTCCGCTGGGATGCGCGCCGGCGGGATTGAAGTAGCGAAGCACGCCGACCGACCAGCGCGGGTCGGCGCGGCAGAGATCGGTGAGCACGCGCTCGACCATCAGTTTCGAGCGGCCATAGGGGCTGGCCGGCTCGCCCACCGGGCTCGCCTCGGTTAGAGGCATGTGCCCACCCTCGCCATATATCGAGGCGGTAGAACTAAACACCAGCCGGAACACCCCGGCCCGCGTCATGGCGCGCAAGAGGCTCATGCTGCCTCCGACATTGATGTCGTAATAGTCGAGCGGGCGGTTCACGCTCTCGCCTACGGCCTTTTTGCCGGCAAAATGCAGCACGGAGGTGATGGCGTGGTCGGCGAAGATGCTTCCCAGCACTTTGCCGTCCCGCACATCGCCTCGGTAAACGGCGATGTCGCCGCCGGCGAGTTCCCGCACGCGCTCAAGCGCCTCGGGGGAGCTGTTGGAGAAATCGTCGAGCACCACCACATCAAGTCCGGCCCCGAGACAGCCGAACAGGACATGCGAGCCGACGTAGCCGGCGCCACCGGTAAGAAGAACAGTCATTTTTGCGTGCCCCGATCTGTAAAGGCTGAACCGCCCCGTCTTGGCCGAAGGCCGTTTCGTTTGAGCCATGCCTCGATGGCAGGCTCATCCCGCATAGCGTAGCTCATCCAGCATAGCGTAAGTAGCGCACTTCGGCTTCGGCCGGTGGGGTGTTGCCTATGGCCTCCAGCAACCGGCTTTTGTTGAACCAGTCGATCAAAGTCAGTGTTGCGAACTCGACGGCTTCAAATGATCGCCTCGGCCCGCGCCGCTGGATCAGCTGGGCTTTTCAGAGTCCTTTGATCGTCTCGGCGAGAGCGTTGTCATAGCTATCACCCATGCTGCCGACGGAGAATTCGATGCCCGCCTCTCCGAGGCGCTCGGTATAGCGGGTGCTGATATATTGCGAACCGAGATCCGAATGATGCACCAACCAACCATGGTGCACAGATCGGCGCTCGTGCTGAGCCAGTTCCAAGGCATCGATCACGAAAGCAGGTTGAAAAAACTCGCGGCCACGGCGTTGTCGTGGCAGTTGCCACGACGGCTCATCGAGCGGCAGGTCGTGGTGTTTCAGGAACGAAGGGTCGTGTCCCGGATGGTGGTGTAGGTTCACGGAGCCACCTCGATGCCGGCTTGGCCGGGCTGGTCAGGCGGCCACGGCTGGCAGGCTGACGATGGGATCATCGCTGATCGGCGCGTGCTTTCTAGCGTGATGTAGCGGGCACGCTGGACGGCCCATTCATCGTTCTGTTCGAGCAGGATCGCGCCGACGGGCAAGGTGATGACGGCCTCGTTGGGGAAGATGCCCACGACCTCAGTGCGGCGCTTGATCTCGCCGTTGAGGCACTCCAGCGGGTTTGTTGAGTGCGGCTTGGCGCGATGCTGCGTCGGGAAGGTCATGTAGGCCAGCACGTCGGTCTCGGCTGTGTCCATCAGGGCGGCGAGCTTGGCGACCGTCGGCCTGTACTGATTGGCGACCCAGCGCCGTTGCTGGCTGGCGGCGGGAGCATCATCCTGGGCAAAAACGCCTTGGCGATGAAGGCCGAGATGGAGCGCCGTCCCAAGCGGCCGGCATGGGCGAGCGCGGTCCTCATGAAGTGGACGCGGCAGCGCTGCCAGGTCGCGGTGAGGACTTTCAAGACCGCCGCCTTGATGCCTCATGGCTGTCGGAGACGACGAATTTCACCCCGCGCAGGCCACGCCGCGGCAGCTTGCGCGGGAAACCGGTCCAGAAGGTCTCGGCCTCAGAGAGGCAGATATCCATGCCCAGCACCTCGCGCCTTTCGTCGCTGTTGACGCCGACGGCGACGATCAACGCCACCGAGACGATCCGGCCGGCCTGGCGCAACTTCACATAGGTCGCGTCGATCCCGGATAGGGCCAGTCGCCCTCGATGGGACGATCGAGGAAGGCTTGGACCGTTCGTCAATCTACTCGCAGAGCCGCGACACCTGGGCCATTCGGCGCGGCTCGAGGAAGCCCAGGAAGTAGCTGCCCTTCCTCAGCTTGGGGATGCGCAGCTCGACCGTGCCAGGGCGCGTCACGCCGCGGCGCTGAAGGGCATTTATCGTGCCGTGGACGCCGCTGCCGGCGAGGTCGCGCTCGGGGCCTTCGAGGAAAGCGAGTGGGGCTGCCGCTACCCAGCTATCGGCCAGAGCTGGCGACGGGCCTGGGGCGAGGTCGTTCCGTTCTATGCCTTCCCGGCCGGCGTCCGCCGCATTCTCTACACGACGAATGCGATCGAGGCGCTGAACGCTAAGCCGCGCCGCGCCGTGCGGGCAAGCGGCCACTTCCCGACCGACGAGGCCGCGATGAAGCTCCTCATTCCTCGTCTTGAACCGTTCGGAAAAGGAGTGGAAAATGCCACCTCGTGAATGGGTCATGGTGAAAGGCCAATTCGCCGCTCTCTTCGGGGAGCGTTTCACAAGGGCCATGGCGGCCTGAGCTTCAACCCGCCGCCCCGCACACGAAATCCCTGACACTCCCACAGGAGGCGATTGACCGGTCTGAAGCGGGTTTCGACGGCGACCACTATGAGGTCGCGAGCATCCTCGCCCTGCCCTCGCTAAGCCACCAACCCCTGACCGCCCCCCCCCGTGACGACCTCAACCAAGACCTCCGTCACGCCCGGTGACACGCTCGTGAAGTGGCCGTGCCCGAGCAGGAGAGGCGTAGTTTGGTCTAGGTACTGGGCGGCCACCCGCATCATGCCCCACTGTCCCACCAATCTGTCGACACGAATTGCAACCGGTTGCAACGAACAAGATTGATCGTGTCGCAGCAAGTGGTGGAGCTGGCGCGGGCGGCGACGATACGTCATGTTCGGCCTCCTCCATGATAGTGGCCAGCTTCGGGACCTTGGGTCGAATTTGATCGGCAACGGTGCGCCATTGCAGCCTGGCCGCCTCAGCGGCTTCCTGGGCGAAAGCGTGGAGATGAAGGCCGAGACCATCCGCCGCCGCTTTTGCCTGCATGGGCCAGGGCATTGCGTCAAAGTGCACCCGATGCGCTGCCAGATGGCTGAAGACCTTCGAGATCGCCGCCCTGATGCCTCCATGGGCATCGGAGACCACCAGTTTCACCCCGCGCAGGCCCCGGCGCATCAGCGGCGCGAAAACTCGGTCCACATCGGCCCCGCCTCGGAGATCCCGATCGCGAGCCACGGCACCTCGCGCCGCCCCTCGGCGTTGAACCCGATGGCGATGATCACGGCACCTCGAAGCCCAGCTCTTCCAGCAGCTGGCCGGCGATCTCGGCATGGGGGGCGCAGTCGCCCGGCGGGTTGTCGCTGGGTACGCGCACCAGTGCCTTGAGGAAATCGACCTCGCGCGCCAGCCTGTCAGTGTCGCCGGAACTGCTCACGTCTGTGCTCCGCTTGTGCCACCCTTGGAAGGGGGCTGTTGAAACCGTTCGATGAAACGGATGAGGGCCGCTGCCGCCATCCCCATGTCGCTGGGCGACGCATATTCCGCCGGGTTATGGCTGATGCCGCCCGTGCAGCGCACGAACAGCATGCCGACCGGGCAGAGCTTTGCCATCGCCTGCCCGTCATGGCCGGCGCCGGAAGGTAGCAGCGGCGCCCGCGCCCCGAGCGAGGCGACGGCATCGCCCAGCTGCCGCTGAATGTCGGGGTAGCAGGGAACAGTCGCCACCTCGTGAGACGCGGAGATGTCCACGCCGAGGCCGCGCTGTTCGGCGATGCGATGGGCGTCGGCCTCGAACTGGGTCAGCGCCGCGCGGCGCGAGGCGTCCGAGGCTGAGCGCAGATCGAGACGATCCCTCCGCCACGCCGGACCTAGAGGTAGGTGGCGTCGATTAGAGATAGGGCCAGTCGCCCTTGAGGTGGTCCCCATTTGGCGGACAGTTTGGCGGCTTCGCTAAGCTTGGTTCTGGTCAGTGTCACGCCGCCATGTTGATGCCGTCGCAGGCCGTATGGACCTCCTCCGGCGTTCTGCCGCCGAGAGCCGAGTGGGGCCTCGTGCGATTGTAGTAGGTGACCCACTTGCCAATCCCGGCCCGAGCCTCGGAACCGGTTTCGAAGGCATTGACGTAGATGCACTCGTATTTTAGCGATCGCCAGAGGCGCTCGATGAACACGTTGTCCATCCAGCGGCCGCGGCCATCCATGGAGATCCGCACGCCGGCGTCCAGCAGCACCTCGGTGAAGCGCGGGCTGGTGAACTGGCTGCCCTGGTCGGTGTTGAAGATGCCGGGCCGCCCGAACCGGGACAAGGCCTCCTCCAGCGCCTCGATGCAGAAGTCCGCCTCCATGGTGTTGGAGAGCCGCCAGGACAGAACCCTGCGGCTGTGCCAGTCCATGATGGCGACCAGGTACAGGAACCCGCGCCGCATCGGGATGTAGGTGATGTCGGCGCACCAGACCTGGTCAGGCCGGTCGATCGCCATATTCCGCAGGAGATAGGGGAAGACGCGGTGCTGGGGGTGCCGCACCGTGGTCTTCGGCCGCTGGTAGATGGCGGCCAGCCCCATGCGGGCCATGAGGCGCCGCACGCGCTTGCGCCCGGCTGCGTGTCCTTGCCGGCGCAGATGGCGCACCATCTGTCGCGAGCCGTACCAGGGCGTATCGAGGAACTGGCCGTCGATCGCCTGCATGATGGCAAGGGTCTCGAGGCTTTCGGTCCGCGAGCCGCCGTAGAACGCCGACCGGCTGATGCCGACCAGGGCACATTGCCGCGTGATCGGCAGGTGCGGGTGATCCGGTTCGATCATGTCGCGTCTCGCCCCCACGCTCAGCGCCCGGAGGCCCGACGCAAAAAATCCCGTTCCACCACCAGTTGGCCAATCTTCGCGTGGAGCTGGTCGATCTCACCCTCGCGGGCAGCCTCGGCGGCTTCTGACTTGCCGGAGAACACCGTGGCCATCCCCTCGATCGCCTGCTTCTTCCAGGCGTTGATCAGGGTCTGGTGAACGCCGTGCTTCGCCGCCAGTTGAGCCACCGTATGCTCGCCGCGGAGCGCCACCAGGGCCACCTTGGCCTTGAAATCCGCAGAATACCGCTTCCTCTTCCCCGTCATCGGGCTCGTCCTTCCGTCAGGTCGAACCAAGCTTAGCTCCCTGTCCGGGTTTCGGGGACCACCTCAGTGGAAGATGGCTCAGCGTGAATGGGGCATGGCAAAGGCCCAGTTCGCCGTTCTCTTCGGAGAGCGTTTCACAAGGGCCATGGCGGCCTGATCTTCAACCCGCCGCCCCGCACACGAAATTCCTGACACTCCCTGTCGAGCTCGCGAGCGACCCTCACCCCGGACGGCGAGGTGTCCGCCACCAGCGCCAGGCACTCGGGGGTGCAGTCGTCGACGATGGCCAGCATCCGGAAGCGGCGGCCATCGGTCATCTGGTCGGCGACGAAGTCGAGCGACCAGCGCTCGTTCGGTCGCAGCGGGCATCATCGGCGCCCGCGTCCCGATCGCTCGCTTGCGGCCGCCACGCCGGCGGACCATCAGCCTTTCCTCATGGGTTGTGCCGGAACAGCCGCTTGTGGTTGACCCGGAAGCCCTCCCGCCTGAGCAGGACGTGGAGACGCCTGTAGCCGGACCGCCGCCGTTCCTGGGGGACGGCCTTCATCCGCTCACGCAGCGAGGCGTCATCGCCAACATCAAACCCGACACAAAGGCCGACAATGCATTAGGGTCAAGCTGGACCACTCAATCGGGGCAGGCCACAACCCCCTCGGACTTTGTCGCCGCGCCTTTTCTCAGATACTGTAAAATCTGCGGCCTCCACCTGCTCCGCCTCTTCCAGGACGAGGAGAATCTAATCCTCAGGTAGCGTCTCGGCGCGTCGGCCGATAGAGGGGCCTGCAGCCTCGAAGACACAGACCACAGCCACTTCGCGGGCGTCGCGCCGGCTTGCCGGAGCGGCGGAAACGGTGCGATCCTAGAGGCGCGGCCTTCGGATCGCTTCCCGCGCTATTGCCCTCACGCCTCCATTTGCCCCATGACCTCTCTGACCAGCTACCGCCTGCGAACTGACGCCCCTGCGCTGGTGCCGGCACGCGCCGAACGCGCGTGGATGGACGCGACATCCCAGCGCTTCGCCTATCGCTGCCTGCCGCTGTCCATCGCCAACAGCATGGGCTGGGAATTGCTCTGCCCGATCACCTTCGAGGCAGAATGGGACGGGCGGGACGGGCTCGACGCCATCGCCATCTCGGCGGATTCGATGGACATCGAGTTCCATGCGGCGTCGCATTTCGGCTTCGGCGTTCTGACCATGTTCACCCATTATTTGTTCCGGACCGAGCCCGGCATCGGCATGAGCGTGCGCGGCTGTCCCAACCTGCCCAAGGATGGAATCCACGCGCTGGAGGGCCTGGTTGAAACGGACTGGCTCGACTTTCCCTTCACCATGAACTGGAAGTTCACCCGCCCCGGAACGGTGCGCTTCGAGAAAGATGAACCGTTCTGCTTTCTGGCACCCGTGCCCTATCGCGCGCTGGAGGCCGTCCGTCCAAAGATCGTCCCGATCGAGATGGCAGCCGACCGACAAGAGGCCGTGCGCCAGTATGGAGAGCTGCGGGGAGCATTCAACGCTTTGCTCAACAGCGGAGACCCGGAGGCGATGCGGCAGGGATGGCAGAAATGGTATTTCCGGGGCGTGCATCCCGACGGGAAGCCCGGCAACCCTCTCCATGTGTCGAAGCTTCGTCTTGCCGAACCTCTCATGGTGGAAATGCCGGCGTCGGAGACCGCCCCACCCCGTAGCAACGCGAACGACATTCCGACCGATGACAGCCCGGCGGAGCCGTGCTAGCGTTTCTGCGGTACCATCGGTTTGAAGCCGTTTTGGTCCTGCATTTCAAGGAGATAAGCTGTGAAGTACACGTTCCGCCCTGTCGCCTCCCCCGCCCCCATGGGTCCGCCCCCGATCCAGCCCAAGTGAATTAAACCGCGTCCCAGCGGTAGAACGCCGGCCTTGCGGCCGGCGTTTTCTTTTTGGAAAGACGACACGAGACGTGCGTTTCAGGGGCCCGGAGGGCCGACGAAACCCGGGCGGAACCAAACCCAGGGGCGGCGCGCCCGCCAGTTCGGTAGCCAGACGCTTCCTCCCACCGGGGTGTCGATGGCTTCGTGGCACTCGGCCATGCGCCGGCGCGCGAACAACGTCGTCTCCGTGCGGATGGCCGGCGACCGTGGCTTGAACGGGCCGATATACGGGTTGGTGTTGACCTCGAACAGCACCGTGCGGCCGTTATACTGGGCGTGATCGGCGCGGCCATACTCCAGATTGCCCAGGGCGAAGGCGCGGGAGAGGTCGTCCGCGTAGCGGTTGGCAAGCACGGCGTCGTGCTCGTCCTGCGCGATCTCCGGCGTCACCTTGGCGTGGTCGCCGATCTTCACCAGCCAGGTATCGTCGACCGCGATGTGTTCGAGCACCGTCTGGCCGCCGATGCACCAGGTGCCCCACTTCGCCCACAGGGTTTCATTGTAGCGCTCGGCCGCGAGTTCGATGACGAGAAGCCCGCGCAGCGGCATCCCCGCCTTCTTCAGCGCCGCCAGGCCGGCGGTCAGCGATTCCTGGTCCTCGTAGAGCGTGTCGAACGGCATGCCATGGCCGAGCTCATTGCGCACGAAGACGGGGAAGCGACGGGGATGCGGATCGGTGTCCGCATGGTAGACGCCGAACGGGTTGAACCCTTCGCGCCGGAGCGTGGTCAGCAGTTCGACCCGCGACATCGCCATCGCCGGGTCGTTCAGGCAGCGCAGGCCGGCCGCCGTCATCATCCGGTAGAGCTCTGCGGCGAGTTGCAGCATCCAGGGCCGCAGCGATTCGAAATCGCAGAACACATAGGTGGCGCGGGGAATGCGGACCGAGCGCAACAGGCGCTCGTAATGGGTGTGGCGTATGTCGGGCGTCGGCACGCCGAAGGTTTTGTCGAGGCGGCTCTGCACCGCCAGCTGATGGCCACGAAAGCTGATGAACACGATCATCGGTCGACCTTACAAGCGGCGGGGGCGCGCGGGTAGCGGGAGGGAGCGGGGCGAAGCGGGAGCCCCCGCCACGCGGTCCGTCTTTCTGGCGGCCTGCCAGCCGTTTTGCAACCTCCCCCGGCGCCGGGCGCAAGAGCTCGTCTAGTTCACCGGAAGCGCCTGCGAATGCTTTACCTGGCTCAGCGCGAAGCTCGATTCGATGGAGGCGACGCCTTCCAGCCGGGTGAGGGTGCGCTTGAGGAAGGCCTCATAGGCCGGCAGGTCCTTGACCACGATGCGCAGGAGATAGTCCCGCTGGCCGGTCATCAGATAGCACTCGACGATCTCCGGCCAACGGGCGATGGCGCGGGCGAAGCGGTCGAGTTCGTCCTCGCGCTGGCGCTCCAGCTTGATCGAGGCGAAGACGCTGACCGGCAGGCCGACCTTGTCCTGGTCGATCACCGCGACATAGCGCTTGATGACGCCGGCTGCCTCCAGATTGCGCACCCGCCGGGCGCAGGGCGAGGGCGAGAGGCCGACCTCGCCGGCGAGCACCTCCATCGTCGTGTGCGCGTCCTGCTGGAGGATGGCGAGGATTTTTCGGTCGATGGTATCGAGCCGGGCGTCTGGCATATTTTTCTGCCTGAGAGGGCTGCATTGGTGAGTTCAGCCATACTAGATGCACCTGGCGACCGAAAATAGCTCCAAACGCCCTTTCCCTGTGGCTAGGCTATTCGGATAGGTGAGCCGGGAACGCCGACCATGGTCAAGATCGCCGAACGCAGTGCCGACGACATCGCGATGCTGAGGGAGCTGGAGCGCAAGATCCTCTGGCTGGCGACGTGGACCATCCACAACGCCAACCATGTCCGCCCCAATGCCGACGGGCTGAAGGTGGGCGGCCATCAGGCCTCCTCGGCTTCCATGGCAACGATCATGACCGCGCTCTATCTCAAGGCGCTGCGGCCGCAGGACCGGGTGGCGGTGAAGCCGCATGCGAGCCCGATCTTCCACGCCATCCAGTATCTGTTCGGCAAGCAAACGCGGGAAAAGCTCGAGAATTTTCGCGCCTATAAGGGCGCGCAGTCCTATCCCTCGCGGACCAAGGACATTGACGACGTGGATTTCTCCACCGGCTCGGTTGGCCTCGGCGTGGCGCAGACGCTGTTCGCCTCGCTCGTGCAGGACTATCTCGGCGCCAAAGGTCTCGGCCACGGGCCGGAAGGCAAGATGATCGCGCTCGTCGGCGACGCCGAGATGGACGAGGGCAACATCTTCGAGGCGCTGCTGGAGGGCTGGAAGCACGGCCTGCGCAACACCTGGTGGATCGTCGACTACAACAGGCAGAGCCTCGACGCCGTGGTGCGCGAGGGGCTGTGGGAGCGGTTCGAATCCATTTTCGGCAGCTTCGGCTGGGATGTGGTGATCCTGAAATACGGCCGGCTGCAGCAGGCGGCGTTCGAGGAACCCGGCGGGCAGGCGCTCAAGCGCTGGATCGACACCTGCCCGAACCAACTTTATTCCGCCCTCACCTTCCAGGGCGGCACCGCCTGGCGCAAGCGGCTGATGGACGATATCGGCGACCAGGGTGACATCACTGCGCTGATCGAGCGGCGGAGCGATGACGAACTGGCCGCCCTGATGGGCAATCTCGGCGGGCACGACCTGCCCTCGCTGGTGGAGGCGTTCGAGCAGGCGCGCACGCATGACCGGCCGGTCTGCTTCATCGCCTACACTATCAAGGGCTTCGGCCTGCCGCTGGCCGGGCACAAGGACAACCACGCTGGGCTGATGACGCCTACCCAGGTGGAAGCGCTGCGCGCCCGCCACAATGTGCGCGAAGGGCATGAATGGGATTTGTTCGAGGGGCTCAGCGCCCCGCCCGCCGCGCTGCAGGCGTTTCTCGACGCGGTGCCGTTCCGCACCGGTGGCACGCGCCGGCACCAGCCGCCAAAGATCGAGGTGCCGGCCACGCTCGACGTGCCGTTGCAGCCTGCCATGTCGACCCAGCAAGGCTTCGGCCTGCTGCTAAACGAGATCGGCAAGCGCGACGATCTGTTCGCCCGCCGCGTCGTCACCACCTCGCCTGATGTGACCGTCTCGACAAATCTCGGCGCTTGGGTCAACCGGCGCCAGCTCTTCGCCCGCGAGGAACTGGCCGACACCTTCAAGAAGGAGCGGATTCCCTCGACCTTCAACTGGGAGTTCTCGCCCAAGGGCCAGCATATGGAGCTCGGCATCGCCGAGATGAACCTGTTCACCATGCTCTCCGCGCTCGGCCTGTCGCATTCGCTGTTCGGCGAGCGGCTGCTGCCGATCGGGACGCTCTACGATCCCTTCATCGAGCGCGGGCTCGATGCGCTGAACTATGCCTGCTACCAGGACGCCCGCTTCATTATCGCCGCCACGCCGTCCGGGGTGACGCTGGCGCCGGAGGGCGGCGCGCACCAGTCCATCGCCACGCCGCTGATCGGCATGGCGCAGGACGGGCTGGCGAGCTTCGAGCCGGCCTTTGTCGACGAGCTCGCGGTGATCCTGCGCTTCGCCTTCCAGCACGTGCAGGCGGAGGATGGCGGCTCGGCTTACTTACGCCTTTCCACCCGCACCATCGAGCAGCCGCGCCGGACCATGGACGCCGGGCTGGCCGCCGACATCGTCAAGGGCGGCTACTGGCTGCGCCGGCCGGGGCCGAACGCGCAGGTGGTGCTCGCCTATAGCGGGGCGCTGGCGCCGGAGGCGATCGAGGCGGTGGGGCTGATCGCCGAGGACCGGCGCGATGTCGGCCTGCTCGCCGTCACCTCGGCAGACCGGCTGCATGGCGGCTGGACGCAGGCACAGCGCGCGCGAGAGGGCGGCGACGTCGAGGCTCGCGCCCATGTCGAGACCCTGCTGGACGCCGTGCCGCCCGGCTGCGCGATCATTTCCGCCGTGGACGCTCACCCCGCGACGCTGGGCTGTCTCGGCTCCGTGCATGGCCACCGCGCCCGGGCGCTGGGCGTCGAGCATTTCGGCCAGACCGGTACGATTGCCGACCTCTACCGCCATTTCGGCATCGACGCGCAGGGCATGGTGCGTGCGGCGCAGGCGATGACGCCCGGCCGGCCGATCCGCCATCTGCGGGCGGTGGGCTGACCGCAGGGGGAGGCCGACCGCGAGCCTGCTTCCCAACCCGTCCGCCACAGCGTAACAAGGCAGCCAAGGCAATGCGGCGCCAGATCGGCGCGGCAGCGGAGGACGGGCGTGGCGCAGCGGCGCATTTTCATCACCGGCACGGCCGGCTTCATCGGCTTTCACCTGGCGCGGCTGCTGCTGGCCGAAGGTTTCCGGGTGCATGGCTACGACGCGATGACGGACTATTACGATGTCCGCATCAAGCAACGCCGCCACGCCATGCTGGCGCAGAACGAGGCCTTCGCCGCCACCGAGGCGATGCTGGAAGACATGGAGACGCTCTCGCGGACGGTCGAGGACTTCCAGCCTGACGTTATCGTCCACCTCGCCGCGCAGGCCGGCGTGCGCTACAGCCTGGAACATCCGCGCGCCTATATCGACGCCAATATCGTCGGCACCTTCAACGTGATGGAATGCGCGCGGGCGCTCCCGGTGCAGCATCTGCTCATGGCCTCGACCTCCTCGGTCTACGGCGCCAATGAGGACATGCCCTTCCGCGAGACGGAAAAGGTCGATACCCCGCTCACTATCTACGCCGCCACCAAGAAGGCGACGGAGGCGATGGGGCATTCCTATGCCCATATCTACGGCCTGCCGACGACCATGTTCCGCTTCTTCACCGTCTACGGCCCGTGGGGCCGGCCGGACATGGCGCTGTTCAAGTTCACCCGCGGCATTCTCGAAGGCACGCCGATCGACATCTACAATCATGGCGAGATGTGGCGGGACTTCACTTATGTCGACGATCTCGTGCGCGGCATCCGCCTGCTGATCGACGCCGTGCCGCCGCTTCCCGGCGCGCGCGGCGAGGCGATCCCCGGCGACAGCCTCAGCCCGGCCGCGCCCTTCCGCGTCGTCAATATCGGCAATTCGGACCAGGTGCGCCTGCTCGATTTCGTCGAGGCGATCGAGACCGAGCTGGGCCGCAAGGCGATCCGCAACTATTTGCCGATGCAGACCGGAGATGTGCCCGCCACCTGGGCGGATGCCAGCCTTATCGAGAAGCTCACCGGCTTCCGCCCGAACACGCCGATCCGCGAGGGCGTGGCCCGTTTCGTCGCCTGGTATCGCGACTATTACCGCGTGTGACCGCCGCCCGGAGTGAAGAATGCGCTGCCCCTCGACCGAATCCGCCCGCCTCGCCGTCATCGGGCTTGGCTATGTGGGCCTGCCGCTGGCGGCGGAGTTCGGCAAGCGACGGCCGGTCGTCGGCTTCGACATCAGCCGCGAGCGGGTCGAGGCCCTGCGTGCGGGTCGCGATGCGACACTCGAAGTCACCCCCGAAGAACTCGCCGAGGCGGACCAGCTATCGTTTTCCGACGACATGGAGGACCTGCGCACCTGCACCGTCTTCATCGTGACGGTGCCGACACCGATCGACCGTTACAAGCAGCCCGACCTCGGCCCGCTGCTCCGCGCGTCGCAGACGGTGGGCGCGGTGCTCAAGCCGGGCGACATCGTCATCTATGAATCGACCGTCTATCCCGGGGCCACGGAAGAGGACTGCGTGCCGGTCCTGGAGCGCGTCTCCGGCCTTGTCTTCAATCGCGATTTCTTCGTCGGCTACAGCCCGGAACGCATCAATCCCGGCGACCGCACGCACCGGCTCACCACGATCCGCAAGGTCACGTCAGGCTCGACGCCGGAGGCCGCCGAGGCGATCGACCAGCTCTATGCGAGTATCGTCACCGCCGGGACATTCCGGGCCGATAGCATCCGCGTCGCCGAGGCGGCCAAGGTGATCGAGAACACCCAGCGCGACCTCAACATCGCGCTTATCAACGAACTCGCCATCATCTTCAACCGCATGGGCCTCGACACCGAGGCGGTGCTGCGGGCCGCCGAGAGCAAGTGGAACTTCCTCCCCTTCCGGCCCGGGCTGGTGGGGGGCCACTGCATCGGCGTCGACCCCTATTATCTCACCCACAAGGCGCAGGCGATCGGCTACCACGCGGAAATCATCCTCGCCGGGCGGCGGCTCAATGACGCCATGGGCCCCTATGTCGCGAACCAGCTGGTGAAAGCGATGCTGAAGCGCCGCATCGAGGTCGACGGCGCCCGGGTGCTGGTCATGGGGATGGCGTTCAAGGAGAACTGCCCGGACCTGCGCAACACGCGGGTCGTCGACGTGGTGCGCGAGCTGCAGGAGTTCGGTGCCGTCGTCGACGTCTGGGACCCCTGGGTCGACGGGGCGGCGGCCCGCCACGAATATGGCCTCGACCTGATCGAGCGGCCGGAAGCGGGGACCTATGACAGCATCGTCCTCGCGGTGGCGCATGGCGTCTTCCGCGAAATCGGTGCCGCCGGCATCCGCGCGCTCGGCAAGCCCCGGCATGTGGTCTACGACCTCAAATACATTCTGCCGGCGGCGGATTCCGACCTGCGCCTGTAGCGGGGGGCAGGCCTCGCGGCCTACCCGGTCTTGCGCCGTTCGGCGATGGCGGCTTTCACGACGTCGGCGAAGGCTTGCGTTCCCTTCTCGAAGGACAGTTCACGCTCATAGAAGGCGCGGCCGCGCGCGCCCATCCGCTCGCGCTCGGCCGGATCGAGCGCGGCCAGCTGCTGCACCGCCGCCGCCAGCGCCGCGGAATCCTCCGGTGGAATGGCCAGGCCGGCATCGGCGGCGCGCAGCATGTCCGCCCCGTCGCCGGCCACGGCCATGAGGATCGGCCGGCCGGTGGCGAGATAGGCCTGCGTCTTCGACGGCACCGTGATGGCGAAGAGCGGATCATCCTTGAGATGGACCAGCAGCACATCCGCCGCCGCGAGCCACGGGCCGACCTCCGCCTTCGACACGCGGGGAAAGAACCGCACATTGCCCAGCCCACGCGCGGCCGCCGCCAGCTTCAGCCTCTCCGTTTCGAGCCCGTCGCCGAGGATGCAGAACTCGATCTGCGGGTGAGATTCCGCGAGGAGGGCGGCAGCGTCGAGCACCGTGTCGAGCCCCTGGGCCCGGCCGAGATTTCCCGCGAACAGCACGCGGAACCGACCCGGCGCGGCGAGGGCGGCGGGCGGAGCGGGGGCAACCCCGCCTGTTTCGATATGGTCCCCCCAATTGTGGATCACCCGGATCCGGTCGGGCGCCACGCCGCGCTCGATCAGCAGCCGGCGGAACCCTTCCGACTGCGCGATGATCCGGTCCATCCGCCGCCAGGTCCAGCGGCAAACCCGGCCGATCAGGGCGATGAGCCTTTCACTGTTGACCATTCCCGTCGCGCGCAGCGTGTCCGGCCACATGTCCTGCACATCCACAACGACCGGGATGCGCCGGAAGAAACCCGCCACCGCAGCCGTGACGCCGACCATGATCGGGGGATGATAGGCCAGGATGACATCGGTGCGGCGCGCGAAAAAGGTCAGGTAGACAAGGGCCGAGGCGAAGAAGCTGAGATAGTTGAGGCTGCGGCCGATGCGGCTGCTGTCATGGCTGGGATAAAGCGCCAGTCGCGTCAGCAGCACATTGCCGATCTGCCGCCGGTTTATCGGCCGGATCTTGTAGCCTTCATAGACCTTGCCGCTGGGATAGTTCGGAAAGCCCGTCACCACCTCGACCTCGAAGCCGAGCGCGTGCAGCCGCTCGGCAAAGACGGACCCCTTGTTGGCGGTAGGTTCTGGATCGAACCACTGCGCGACGTAGAGCAGACGTGGACGCACCGGCTGCGCGGACGAATCTAGTGTCACGAGAGGTCATTCCCGCGAATGCCGTCCCAGGCGTTGGACAGCGGCGCCGTTCCCAGCACAAGGCTGACGACGCGCTCCGAGGTGTTGGTCACCTGGTAATCCTCCGGCACCGGATAGGGCAGACCCGCCGCCCCGCGCTCCGTGAACAGGCGGGTGGCTATATCAACCCCGCGCAGCACCGCCTCGCGCGCAAGCCCGGTGATGATGATCGAGCCGGTGTCCAACGCCTCCGGCCGCTCGATCGCGTCGCGCGGGGTGACTGCGGGGAAGCCGAGGATCGAGGCCTCCTCGGCGATGGTGCCGCTGTCGGAGATGGCGCAGAGCGCGCTCATCTGCAGCTTGTTGTAGTCGTGAAAGCCGAAGGGCTTCATGAAGCTCACGCGCGGGTCGGCGACCAGGCCGGCCGCTTCCAACCGCTTGCGCGTACGCGGATGGGTGGAGACGATCACCGGCAGGTCGTAGCGCGCCGCGAGCGCCGAAAGCGTTGCCACCAGTTCGCCCAGACGGTCGGCGCGGTCGACATTTTCCTCGCGATGCAGCGAGACGATGAAATAGCCGCGCGGGGAAAGGCCGAGCCGCTCCAGCACGTCGGAGGCCTCGATGCGCGGCCGGTAATGCTCCAGCACCTCGCGCATGGGCGAGCCGGTGAGGTAGATGCGCCGATGCGGCAGGCCCTCGGCAATGAGGTGCCGTCGGGCGTGCTCCGTATAGACCAGGTTGAAATCGGAGATGTGGTCGACCAGCCGGCGGTTGGTCTCCTCCGGGACGTTGCCGTCGAAGGAGCGGTTGCCGGCTTCCATATGGTAGACAGGGATCTTCATCCGCCGCGCCATCAGGGCGGAAATCGCCGAATTGGTATCGCCGAGGATGAGCACCGCGTCCGGCCGCTCGGCGGCCAGCACCTTCTCGCTCTCCATCAGGATCTTGCCCAGCGTCTCGCCGAGGCTGCCGCCGCCGGTGCCGAGGAAATGGTCGGGCCGGCGCACGCCGAGATCCTCGAAGAACACCTCGTTCAGCTCATAGTCGTAATTCTGGCCGGTATGGACGATGCGATGATCGCAGAACGCATCGAGCCGCGCCATCACGCGGGAGAGACGGATGATCTCGGGCCGCGTGCCCAGTATGGTCATGACCTTCAGCATCGTCTTATCCTGGAAAGAGCCTGGTGCGCTGCCTTCAGCTCAGCCCGCATAGACATCGTGCAGCTCCTGCACCAACGTTGGCCAGTCCGGCGGCGCGTAGCCCGTTGCGGCGCGGAAGCGGTCCGAGCGCAGCGAGCGGTCGATCACCGGCTCCGGCCTCGGCACGATCTCGGTCTGCTTGCCATACACATCGGCGACGAGGCGCAGCAGGTCGTATTTGCTGATGGGCGACGCCGAGACATGATAGAGCCCGCGCAACCCGGGGTTCGGCAGGACGTGGCGCACCAGCACCCGCCCGAACTCGACCGTCGTCACCCCGGAGAAGACCGCGCGGGTGAAGCCGGCGACCGGGCCCTCCTGCGCGAGGAACCAGTCGATCAGCGAATGATGCGTGCCCAGCTCGTGCCCGACCAGCGAGGTGCGCAGGGTGATCGCATGGGGATAATCGACCTCGCCGAGCAGCTTGCTTCGCCCGTAGAGGTCGGTCGCGTTCGCCGTATCGTCTTCGCTGTAACTGCCGCGCGCGCCATCGAAAACGCAATCCGTGCTGACATGCACGAGCCGGACACCAGCCTCCCCGCACAGGCGCGCCAGCTGGTGTGGCAGAACGGCGTTAATCGGCAAAGTGAGGAGAGGATCCTCGGCGCCGACCAGTTGCTTGATGACGCCGATCGCGTTGACGACGACATCGGGCTGGGTCCGCGCGAGGATCGCCCGCAGCGCGTCGAGATCGTGGATGTCGAACAGCGGCAGCACGGCGCCGGGATAAAGAAAGGGCAGTTGCGCGGCCGCGTCCGGCCGGCGGGCGACAGCGATCACCTCAACCCCGGGCTCGCGCGCCAGCACCCGCGTCACCCCATTGCCGAGCATGCCCAGCGCGCCGAGAACGACCACCTTCATTGGAATTCCGGTCTCCCTGGACGCACAGCGCCCGCACCATTGCCGCTCATGCGTTCCAGCCCTCAAGCTCGGCTACGACCTCCGGCAACGTCAGCAGCAGGGCCTTCACCGCCGCGACGTCCAGCCGCTCGGTATTGTGCGAATGGTAGTCGTTCTGGCCGACGGTTTCGAGATCGCCCTCGGAGAAATAGGGGCGGTAATTGAGGTCGCGACCGTCCATGCCGACGCGGAAATAGTCGCCCATATCCTCGCTCTTGGTGAGTTCCTGGGCGCTGACCAGCGTCTCGTAGAGCTTCTCGCCATGGCGCCAGCCGATGACCTCGACCGGATGGTCCGGGCGGCCGAACAGCTCCTTCAGCGCGGCGACGAGATCGGCGAGGGTCGCTGCCGGCGCCTTGCGCACGAAGAGGTCGCCCTGCCGCGCGTTCTCGAAGGCGTGGTGCACCAGCGCCACCGAATCGCGCAGCGGCATGAGGAAGCGCGTCATGCTCGGTTCGGTGATGGTGATCGGCTGGCCGGCCTTGATCTGCCGGATGAACAGCGGGATGACCGAGCCTCGCGAGGCCATGACATTACCGTAGCGCACCAGCGACACCGTGGTCGGCGCCTCGGGGCCGATGGAGCGCGCCATGGCATGCGCCAGCTTCTCCATCATCGCCTTGGAGATGCCCATGGCATTGACCGGGAACACCGCCTTGTCGGTGGACAGAAACACCGCCGAGCGCAAGCCCGCCGCCACCGCCGCACGCACCACATTCTCCGAGCCGAGGACATTGGTCCGCACCGCTTCCATCGGGAAGAATTCGCAGGAGGGCACCTGCTTCAGTGCCGCCGCGTGAAAGACGCGCGTCGCGCCCGCCATCGCCCGGTCGACGCTGTCGCGGTCGCGCACGTCGCCAATATAGAAGCGCACATTGCCGCTGCGCAGCGTGTTGCGCAGCATGTCCTGCTTTTCCTCATCGCGGCTGAAGATGCGGATTTCCGGACATCCTCGGCGCAAAAGGTCGTGCAGCATCGTCCGGCCGAAGGAGCCTGTACCCCCCGTGATCAGAACGCGCTCTTCCTGCATGCGATTCCTCTTGGCTGCGGCCCGCAGGCTGTACCTATGCCATGACGGAGCGGGAAGCGAGAGCGGACAAAAAGAGATTGCGGCTGTCCGCCACGTCGTTGCCCTCCCTTTGCCGCCGGCGCACGAAAGCGGCGGCCCGGGCGCGGCGCGCCAGCGCGGCTTCAGTGGGCTCAACCGCCATCGCCTCGATAAAGGCGGCGAAGGCGCCGGGCGCGCCGAGGGGCAGGTCATCCCCCACCCCCGCCACTGCGAGAGCGCGCCAGGGCGTGGCATCCGACAGCAGGACCGGCGTCCCCGCCGCCAGTGCCTCGGCGATGACATGGCCGAAATTCTCGCCCCGGGTGGGGAAGAAGAACAGATCATGCGCCGCGAACACCGCCGGTACCTCGTCAGGATGCACCGGGCCCGCCCATCGCACGGTGACGTGCGCCGGCAGGCTTTCGGCAAGCTCGCGGCAGAACAGGGCATAGTCCGCGTCTTCCAGCGGGCCATAAATGACGAAATCCACCTCGCACCGGACGCTGGCTAGCACGGTGAGGGCGAAATCGAGATTCTTCTTCGGCGACACCCGACTGAGGAACACCACGCGCAGCGGCTGGCCGGGCGCGCGCGGCGGATGGACCGGCGGCGGCCCGAGGATGGGTTCGGACAGGTCGCACGCCACCGCTACGTCCATCTCCGGCCCCATGACGGCCCGGATGTCGCTGGCCTCAAAGGGTGTCGACGCCTGCCAGCGCAGACCGGCGAACAGGCCGGCCGCGCGGCTGGCGCGAAGGTAAGCCCGCTTCTTGGCGGTCTTGAGCGCTAGCGCGCCGACGGAAAACTCGCCGCGCGGCGCGAGCACGGTCGGCCGCGAGGGAACCAGGCCGAGCCGCCGCGCCACCAGCGGGGCGATGGAAAAGCGCGGCGAGAAAAAGCTGTTGATATAGAGCAGATCGTGCGGGGTCTGGCGGATGAGGCGGGCCAGCGCCAGCGGCCCCTGCCGGGCGGGCGACGCATAATACACCTGCGCCCGGCCCACCGGCACCCAGCGATCGGTCTCCATGTCTGCATAAGCGGCCACATCGCCGAGGTCGCGATCGGAAGTGAGGATGTGGAAGTGGAACTCATCCGCCAGATGCTCGACGAGATTAGCAATGCTGCGCAACGGCCCACCTGCGCGGAAGCCGGGGAGATAGTGGGAGAGCGGCAGGAGGATGCGGGGCTTTCCGGAAGCGCAAGGGTTCTCAGAGATCGGCACGAGGCCTCCACGTCATCACGGACGCCAGGATTCGCGCCGGTACCCGGCGCCGGGGAGGGTCCGAGCGCCGGGATAGTCAGAGCGTGGACCGAACCCACCTGCGCAGTGCTCCAGCGGCGCCGGCCCCCTCACCGCAGACGATCGCCCCGGTCGACGGCTCGCCTCCGATTGATTCGCGCTCCCACAGGAATAGCTCCACGCGAGCAACATCATGGCCAGCAATCCCTGGCCGCCGGCGGAGAACATCGACGCTTCGGCCAGATTGACCAGGAGTGCCGTCAGGCACACGGCGAGAGGGACCACCCCGCCCCGGGCCGCCACTTGCACCAGTCGGACCACCCAGAGGAGAACGAGCACGAGCCCAAATATGCCGGTCTCCTCCAAAATAGCGATGGGGGTGACGCCCTTCTCCACCGCAGCGCTGAGCGGCAGCCCTAGGATCGGATCGCGAACGATCTCCATCGCCATCGGATCGGAACCGATGCCGAATCCGATGCCCGTGAAGGGATAGTTCCAGATATTCGCCAGCATGGGCTGCATGAGAACGCCTCGCGAGGCGTTGTAGGCGTCCGTAAGGCCTGCGACGTCAGCCCGTCCCGACTTCGTCAGATAGTGATCAATAAGACTCACAATCTTGGGTAAGAAGACAATCATCGCGGCCACGGCTAGGCAGACCATGCTCCAGACGCGCCAGCTTCGCAGTCCCGGCATGACATTGAGAACCCGGCGCCCGCCGACGAGCATTGTGAGCCCAAGGCTGCCTAGGACGCCACCGAACATGGCGAGACCGGCCACCCGGGCCTCCGAGAGCAGAATGCCGAAGACGCTGGCGCCCATGATACCCACCAGAACCCAGGAAGGTTGCCGCTGAGACAGGAACCGGGTGACACTCCAACTCGCGAGGAGCGCCATCGTCACGCCGAAGGCCTGCGGTTGGTTGAAAATCCCCTGGAATCCGGTTCCATTAGCCAGAAAGCCCATTGGCGTCACGAACAGTGGCAGACTGAAAACCAGCGTCGCAACGAGAATCCAGAACAGCTCATCGCCCACTCTTTCCCTTTGCCAGTCGGAAAAGCCCAACCAGGCCGAAAGGCAGACGACCATCGTCAACAGCCAAGAAATGCACTTCAGAAGCGATACATCCACCACGCTGCTGAAAAGCAACGAATGGACGATAAAGAACGCCCCTAGGATAAACGTTCCGGAAATGAAGCTATCCGAATGGCGGCGCACGGCCGGCTTGTACGCCACTGCCGAGATGATCGACGCGATAAGAACCCCATACCGCCCGGCCCCGCCCAACGCACCGTCGGGTGAGAAACCGGGATTCATCAGCGTGAAGAGCCAGGAGACAATGAACGCCCGAATGGCATGAGGACGGCCCAGTGCCGCGTAGCCCGCAAGAACGAGATAGCTGAGATCAGCAGTAGGGGATGAAGCGAGCCGCAGCACGACGGCAGCGACAAGCGGCAGGTAGGTCAGACGGCCAAAGCCACGCTCCCATGGCGGCTCGACGGGGCGGTGATAGAAGGCATAGGACCTGTGTCTCAAAAGCGTGCCCAATCACGACGCCGCAAGCTGCGGCAGTAAAGCCCGGCTAGTCTCTCCTGGGCAACAAAAAGCTGCCTCGGCCGCCATGGTACCATTAAATCGACGGTCTGGGGTCGCAGCGGGAGCGACATTGTTCCATCATCGCCCAGCCGCCAGAGCACCGCAACCGCTTGATCTGATCCCCGAAAACTGGACCGTTTGAAGCTGGATTTTTCCGCGGCAGTATCCCTTGGCTGTGAGGAGCGGAAGACGATGAAGGCATCGAAGTTTTCGGACGCGCAGAAGGCGTTCATTCTGAAGCAGGGAGCGGATGGCGTGCCGGTGGCGGATATCTGCCGGCGGGCCGGGATCAGCCAGGCGACCTATTTCAACTGGAAGAAGAAATATGAGGGGCTCGCCCCGCTCGAGATGAGGCGGCTGAAGCAGCTCGAGGACGAGAACACGAAGCTGCGAAAGCTCGTCGCCGACCTCTCCCTCGACCGGGAGATGCTGCAGGATATCGTCCGCCGAAAAATCTGAGGCCTGGTCGCAAGCGCGAGCTCGTCGGCAGGATGTGTGGCGAGTGGCAGGTGTCGATCCGCCGGGCCTGTGCGGCTCTGGAGTTCGACCGGTCCACCTACCACTACAGATCCTGCCGACCCGACCAGGCCCCGTTGGCGGCCCGCATCAGGACGATCTGTGAAACGCGCGTCCGCTACGGCTACAGACGCGTGCAGGTGCTGCTGCGCCGGGAGGGCTGGATCATCAACCAGAAGCGAACCCGGCGGATTTACAACGAGTTAGGCCTGCAGCTGCGCAACAAGACGCCGAAGCGTCGGGTGAAGGCGAAGTTGCGGGAGGACCGGACGCCGGCCACCCGGCCGAACGATGTCTGGGCGATGAACTTTGTCCATGACCAGCTGGCCACCGGCCGCAAGATCCGGGTGCTGACGGTCGTCGACACCTTCTCTCGCTTCTCACCGGTGGTGGATCCGCGTTTCAGCTATCGGGCCGAGCACGTGGTGGCGACCCTGGAGAGGGTTTGCGCCAAGATGGGCTATCCGCGGACCATCCGGGTCGACCAGGGCTCCGAGTTCATCTCCCGCGACCTCGATCTGTGGGCCTATGCCAAGGGGGTCACGCTGGACTTCTCCCGGCCCGGCAAGCCCACCGACAACGCCTTCATCGAGGCTTTCAATGGCCGCTTCCGGAGCGAGTGCCTGAACACGCACTGGTTCCTGACGCTTGCGGATGCGGCCGAAAAGATGGAGGCTTGGGTCAGATACTACAACGAGGATCGGCCGCACGGGGCCATCGGCCACAAGCCCCCGATCGCGTTGCAGAACCCCGGCGGCGTAGCCAGCCCACCGCCGTGAAGCAGCCCGGAAACTCCAGCTTCCGGCGGTCCAGAAAATGGTCTCGGATCAATTGATCGACGGACTCTACCTAAATCTGGAGGAGTATCAGGGCTCACGTCATGGGTATTGAACGACCTTGGAGATAAACGGCCCTGTTGCCCAATTCCTCGGCCTTCTCAAATTTCGTGCAAAATGCACTAGAGAAGAATCCGGCGAATGCTTTCCCGATATGTTTCCGGGCTGTGCCTGTCTTCGACCAGGCGCAGCGCCCCAGTGGATTTCTCGCGATAGGCGTCCGGGTTGCCGTAGAGAGTCGTAAGCCCGTTCCGCAGGGAGCCGACAGGGTCCTGGGGATCGATGACGACGGAGGCACCATAGGCGGTGGCGGTCTGGGCGAAGCGTGAATGCGACATGACCACGACCGGCACGCCGCTCGCCCAGCTCTCAGTGGCTTTCATCGGAAAGCCCGCCCATTCGTAGCGCTCATTGCTGCGGATGAGGACCGACAGGTGGCACAACGCATAGAGGTCGCGCAGTTCTTCCCTGCCCAGCCGGCCATGCGCGATAAGCCGGAAATTGCCGGAGCGCGGCATTAGATCGCCGATCTGGCTGCGTTCGGGGCCGGCCAGATGGAGCTCGATCGGAAATGGCGTCGCAAAAGCTACCTCGTCAAGAAACTGGATGGTCTCGGGAATCTTGTCCTTGTGCTGGCCGGGAAAGCCGGCATAGACGAGCCGAAGCGGTCCCGGCGCGAGGGGCGGTGCGTGCGGGCCCGCCACCGCCCCGATGCTGGGAAGCGGCGGGATGACGACCGACAGCTTCCGCCCGAAATGCTCGGCAAGGTAGTAGCTGCCGCAGATGGCCCGCGCGAAGAGCCGGTAGACGAGATGCATCCGCACAAAGATTTCGAGCACCCATTTGAGGGAGCCGAAATGCGAATACTGGTACCATTCGGTCACGTCGAGAACGCACCGCGTCCCTGTCCGCTGCGCCACCAGCCACACGGTGGCCGCCAGCAGGCTGGTCGGGTTGTAGACGATCGCGGCATCGGGGCGCCGCCGACGAAGGGCACGGGCTACAAGCCGGACATAGGCCAGATGGGGCAGTTGCGAGAGGTCGCGGGCAGCTTCGTAATTCTCGCTCGCGGAAAACACCGTCCCCTCTGGCGCGTCCATGTTGGAGGGATAGAGAATGACCTCGAATCCCTCCTTCGCAATGAGACTGGCAATACTAAGCACCCGGCGGCCGGCGGCGTCCGGCGGGTACAGGTAGAACCCGCCAAGATAGAGAACGCACCGCTTACTCATGGGGCGCGCCGGCAAAGGATCGTCCCAGGGATCTTCCATGGCATCGCCGCCCCTGCGTTACGGCCCATTTTTCTGGCGCAGCCATCATTGGCGATCCTCTCCAGGGACACCAGCCCTATCCAATCAGGCGCCCCCACCGGGTTGATGAGAAAACGCCTGGCCATCAACAAGCGGCGGCATCTTTTTTCTAACGAAAATCTATCAGACATCGCCGAAAATGCTGCGACAGATCAATTCAGGCGGTCCGATCCACTGCACCGATCTCGCGAAAAAGCCGCTCGACAGCAGCGACCGAGTTGGTTGCAGAAAAATGGCGGGCCCTCTCCTTCAGAAGCTCGGGATTGAGCGGGGCATCGAGTGTCTGCCGCATGGCAAGCGCCAGTGCCTCCGCATCGTCCACCGGAACCAATCGGCCACATCGTCCACTGTCCAGAATCTCGGACGACCCGCCCGGAGAATCGGTAGCGACCACCGGCACGCCCAGCGCCATAGCCTCGACCAGAACATTTGCCAGCGCCTCATGGCGGGACGGCAGGACGAGAACCGACGAGCGCGCCATATAGGCGAAGGGGTTGGACTCGAAGCCCGGCATCAGGACGCTGTCCGTGAGCCCGAGTTCGGCCACCAGCCGCTCAAGCGCGGGCCGCTCGGGGCCTTCGCCAAGCACCAGTAGCCGGGCGTCACGTTCGCGGCGAAGAAGGGCGAAGGCCCGCAGAAGAACATCGACGCCCTTCTCCGGCGCGAGACGGCCGACCGCGAGAATGACCGGAGGGCCGCCGGCCTGCACGAACCAGGGGTGGGAGACGGGTTCACGTGCCCGCTCCGCCAGCGCCGGACTCCAGATCGGGTTGTGGATGACGTGAACGCGCTCCGGCCGTATCCCCGGAATCCCGAGCAATTGCTGCCGGGTGGCGTGCGACACGGCGATGATCGCCGCCGCGCGGCGATAGGCAGGAAGCACGACCTTCTGCAGGAGCGCGTAGCGCGGTCGCCCCTGCGGCCCATGCAGTACCTGCTCGAAGGTCCGCTGCACCACGATGATGGTCCGCCGCCGGGTCAGTGTCCCGTTCACCAGCACGGCCACGAAAGCGACACTGCTCGGGCAGGCGATGACGATGTCCGGATTCTCCCGCCAGAGATAGCGGATATAGGGAAGAATTGCCTTGGCGGTTCCCCCGGCCTCGAGATCGAACAGCCGCACCCCCGCAGGCACCTCGTCGACCATGTCGCGGCGCACGCTATTGGCGACCACATCGACCTGATAACCGCGCCCGACCAGTTCCCCCGCCAGGCGATTGGTCGACCGCTCGGAACCTCCTCCGGCCATAATACCAATGAAGAAAGCGATCCGGATGTGGGCCTCCCGAAATGGTTGCGGCGTTGAAAAATCACTGCCATGGCTGGGCACTGTATAGCGGGACGTAGCCGTCAAGGGAACTTCGCCCGCGCGCACCCACCCCGTGCACGCGAACGGCGGTCAGCCGGCCGCCAACCCCGTAGGGACCGTCAGGAACCGGCCGTCGACGCCGCGTTCGCCACCGCCGGCCGTCGCAGAATGCGCCCCTTCTCCAGCCGGATGACCTCGTCGCAACCTTCCAGCGTCGTCAGCCGGTGGGCAATGATGAGGATGGTGAGTTGCCGGTCCAGCCGCTCGATGGCACGCATTACGGAGGCTTCAGTGTCGTTGTCGAGCGCGCTGGTGGCTTCGTCGAACACCAGCACCGACGCCTGCTTGTAGAGCGCACGCGCAATGCCGATGCGCTGGCGCTGCCCGCCGGAAAGCTGGATGCCGCGCTCGCCGACGCGGGTGGCATAGCCCTCGGGCAGCGCCGCGATGACATCCGTGAGTTCCGCCTGCTCCGCGGCACGCCGTACCCGGTCGTGATCAACCTCATTGTCGCGCACACCGAAGGCGATGTTCTGCGTCACGCTCGCGTCGGAAAGAAAGATCGCCTGCGGCACATGGGCGACATGCTGCTGCCAGGCCGCGCGGTTATGCGCGGTCAGCGGCGCGCCGTCGATGCGGATCAACCCCTCGGTCGGCTCCAGCAGGCCGATGATGAGGTCCATGAGGGTCGACTTGCCGCTGCCGGTCTGCCCAGCGATGCCGATGCGCGCGCCCCGCGGAATCCGCAGACAGATGTCGGTCAACACGGGCCGCCCATTCTCGCCGTAGCGATACCCCACCCGATCGAGCTCCAGCGCGTGATCGAAGGTGATCGCCTCCTGCCGCTCGGGCTCCGAGGACACAGGCCGCGCCAGCAGCCGCAGGAGATCGATCAGCGACTGGCGGCCGGCCGCCGACATGGCCCAGGCGCTATAGATGATCTGCAGCAACGGCAGCAGGCGCTGGGCCCCCAGCGCGAGCACGCCGAGAATGGGAATCGCGTCGACGAGCCCGCCATGCCGCACCGCCAACACCGCCGCGACGACCGCCACCACGATCATGCCTAACCCCTCGACGATGAAGCGCGGGGACTGCGCGGCGAAGCTCGAGGCGGCACGCGCGTCGCGCAGCGACGCCTCGGTACGCTCATAGGCCTCGATGAAGACGGGCTGCGAACGGTCGATCAGGATGTCGCGGATGCCGCCCAGTCCTTCCTGCATGATCTTCACGCGGGCTTCCTGCATCTGCGCGAGAATCTTGCCATTGCGCCGAAGCTGAATTTGGGTGATGGCCGACATCGTCAGGTAGATGGCCGCGAACAGCCCGCCGAGAAGAAGCGCCAGCAGGGGATCCACCCACACCAGCCCGGCGATGATGAACAGGGCTATGACGGTGGCCACGACCGCCTGCAGGGCCGGCAGCAGAAGCTCTCCGGTGACGATCTGCGCCTTGTTGATGGCGGCGATGACGGTGCTGGAATTGCCCTGCGTGTGGTAAATGTAGCTCTGGTGGAGCACATTGGCGAACAGGCGCACACCGAGTTCATAGGCCACGCCAAAAGCGAAACCGAGCGTCGCTCGCGTCAGCAATAGCCGCAATCCCATCGCGACGAGGGCGGCGGTGGCGAACAGCGCTGTCGAGAGACCCACAACATGCAGCGGTGTTTCGGCACCGACCGCCCGGAACAGCATGCCGACCGGACCGGCCTGCTGGATCCGCTCAGGTTGGGCGATCAGCGACAGGAAGGAGATCAGTGCGCCGAGACTGACAAGCTCTGCCACCGCGCCCGTGAACATCAGCAGAAGCAGCGGCACGACGGCGAGGCGGCGGCGCGGCGACAATTCGCGAAACGCGGCACGCAGGGCGGACCAAAGGGGAATGTCTGACGTCAATGTCGCGATCCTTGCGGCGCTCAATGTGTCGCTGTCTCTGGCGGTGTTCCGCCCGGCCCTCAGTAGGCCCTGCCGACGGTGACTATAGGCATGACCTCTCCACACGCCGGCTGAGTGAGCCTCGTGCTGGGCGGCATCAAGGTCGCTTGTGGCATGGCCTCGGACGCCATGCAATCGCCGTCAGGCGACGCGCCGGCGCCGATTATTCAAGGCGCTCGCTCACGTACCTACCGGGGTATGGCGGCGGGCGGCGTCTAGCCATGCAGCGAGCGACGCTCCGGCAGCGCGGCTTCACGCGCTTGCCAGAAGAGATCGGCGATACCGTCATCGGGCACGTAGCCTGTGGGCGCAGCGCTCAAAATCGCGCGCACGCCCGGAATGTCCTGGGCATTGCAGGCCGCTTCGAGCTGTCGGAGAAGCTCTTTCAGCTCGGCGGCCGTCAACGACCGATCGGTCGTGGTCATGATGCGCGGGTGCTGCGTCTCCTGTGCCGCGCCGCCGATCAGCAACTCCTCATAGAGCTTTTCGCCGGGCCGCAGCCCGGTGAACCTGATCTCGATGTCGCCTTCGGGTGGCGCACCTTCCCGGCGAATACCTTCCGCAATCACAGGGGTGAGCCCGCTGAGCCGCGCCATGCGGATGGCGAGGTCGACGATCCGCACCGGCTCGCCCATGTCCAGAATGAACACATCTCCGCCCCGCGCCATCGCACCGGCCTGGATCACCAGTTGCGCCGCCTCCGGTATCGCCATGAAATAACGGGTAATCTCGGGGTGCGTCACGGTAATCGGGCCGCCGGCCTCGATCTGCTGGCGGAACAGCGGAATGACCGATCCGGAGGAGCCCAGCACATTGCCGAAGCGCACGATGGAGAACACCGTCTCCGTCTCCGCCTGCGCCGCCGCCGTCTGGCAGACCAGCTCCGCCATCCGCTTGGAGGCCCCCATGATGTTGGTGGGGCGCACTGCCTTATCGGTCGAGATCAGCACGAAGGCGCCGACCCCGCAGGCGAGCGCCGCCTCGGCCAGGATCAGCGTGCCGAACACGTTGTTGCGCACGCCCTCCACCACATTGTGCTCCACCAGCGGCACATGCTTGTAGGCGGCGGCATGGAACAAGGTGTCGACCTTGAAGCGGCGAAGCAGGTCCTCGATCAGGGGTCTATCGGTGACGGAGGCCAGCAGCGGCACGATCGGAATCCGCACGTCCTCGGCCACCGCCAGCGGCCGCAGTTCCTGATCGACGCTGTAGAGGGCGTATTCCGACAGTTCCAGCAGCACCAGCCGGGCAGGCCCCTGGCGCAGGATCTGCCGGCACAGTTCGCTGCCGATGGATCCCCCAGCGCCCGTGACCATCACCACCTTGCCGCGGATATTGGCGTCGAGAAGCTCCTGCTGGGGCGGGATGAGGTCGCGGCCCAGCAGATCCTCGATCGACACCTCCCGCAGCTCAGTTAACTGCGCCCGGCCCGACACGACATCGGTGATGCCCGGTATGGTCCGCACCCGCAGACCCAGCGGCACCAGCCGCTCCAGGATCACCTTGCGCTGCAGGCGCGTGGCGCTGGGAATGGCGAGGAGAACGTTCTCGACCTCGTACTCGGCGACAAGGTCGGCCAGCGCGCGGGTCGGGTGAACCCGGTAGCCGCCCATGTCCCGCCCCTGCAGTTCCGGTGCGTCATCGACAAAGGCGACGGGGGCATATTCGCTCCCCTGGAGCGAGGCGAGTAATTGCTGGCCGGCACGGCCCGCGCCATAAATCACCACGGGCGCCCTCAGACGCGACTGGCGCTGGAGATAGAGCGCGCGCAGGCCGAAACGCGCGCCGCCGAGCGAGACCATTGCCAACAGCCAGTAGATGATCGGCACGGAACGCGGCAGGAACAGATCCAGCCCCTTGGCCCCGGCGAGAAGAATGACCGAGGAAATCGCTGCGCCGATGGCGAGCTCCCGCAGCGTGCGGCCCGAAATATGCCGGACGACCACCCGATAGAGCCCGAGCAAATGAAGCAGCCCGATCGTCAGGGGCAGCACGATCACGAACACGGCCCAGCTTTCGGGCGCGAAGGCGAGCGAGAAACTGTCCAGCCGCAAGGCCATCGCCAGGAAGAAGCTGGCCGCCAGGAGCGAAGCGTCCACGAAATAGAGCACGGCCCGCTTCTTCCCGCGGCTGAGCCCGATCAGATAATTGAGCGCGTGCCCTGTCATTTACATTTCTGTCCCGCGCACTGCTCTCTACGCCCATAAGGCGTGTATCCTCCAATAGGAAAAGACCTCACTGCTTTTCCCGAAACGCTCGGGCCAGGATCTGCGCAGCGGATATGCCGGCGCGCGCCACCTCGCTCTCCGTCAAAGTGGGGTGGACAAGAAACATCACACTTGTCTGCCCCAGCTCGCGCGCCACCGGCAGCCTTTCCCGTGGCCGCCAGCCTGTCGCCTCGAAGGCCTTCTCCAGATAAACCTCCGAGCAACTGCCCTGATAACAGGGCACATTGAGCGCATTTATCTCGGATATGATGCGGTCGCGCGACCAGCCATCTCGCAGTTTATGCAGCTGCACATAAACGTAAAGCTTGTAGCGGGCGTGACCATCCGTCGATGAGGCGAGCGCGCCGCGGTTCGGCAGGACCGGCACGCGCAGGCCGCAGCCGGCGAAAGGTGCGATCGCGTCCAGTATCCTCTCGGCATTGGCGCGCCGCGTGGCCACCCAGTCATCGACATGCCGCAGTTGCACACGCCCGATCGCGGCCTGCATTTCGAGCATGCGCCAATTGGTGCCGAAGCTCTCATGCAGCCAGCGGAAGCCCGGCGGGTGCTGGCGGTTATACACCGCGTCCCAGCTTTTGCCGTGGTCCTTGTAGGCCCACATGCGGGCCCAGAGATCGGCGTCGTCGGTAGTGACCATGCCACCCTCGCCGCCAGTGGTCATGATCTTGTCCTGGCAGAAGGACCAGGCACCGACATGGCCGATCGAGCCGACGCTGCGGCCGCGATAGCGGGCGCCATGGGCCTGGGCGCAATCCTCGATCACCTTGAAGCCGTGCCGCGCCGATAGTTCCATGATCGGGTCCATATCGCAGGGCCATCCCGCCAGATGGACCAACACCACGGCGCGGGTGCGGGGGGTGAGGACGGCGGCGATGCTATCCGCGGTCAGGTTGCCGCTGTCGCGGTCAACATCGGCGAAGACCGGCGTCGCCCCCGCATTCACCACGCAGGACACTGAGGCGATGAAGGTGCGAGGGGTGACGATAACCTCGTCGCCCGGCCCGATGCCAAGGCCATGCAGGGCGAGATCCAGTGCCACCGTGCCATTGGCAAGGGCGATGGCGTGGCGCGTGCCGGCCCAGGCGGCGAATTCGCGCTCGAACAGCCGCCCCTCCTCGCCGGTCCAGTAGTTGACCTTGTTAGAGGCAAAGACGCGCTGGACGGCCTCCATCTCCTCGGAGGTGACGCTCGGCCAGGGAGAAAAGGGGGGCGAACCTAGCAATTATTCGCGCCCTTCGTTAGCGAGCTCAGGAGTTCGGCCTCCAGACGTAATATATCAGCGCTCGGTCGCGGCTTTATAAGTCTACACTCCGCTCCGACATAAACCCCCCATGGCTGGACATCCTTCCGAACAATGCAGCCAGCCCCTAATGCCGCCCCTTCGCCGATCGTTACATTTGGAAATACAATGACATTTGTTCCGAGAATCGCGTGTTTTCCGATGTGAACTCTCCCGCGCACGACCTGCGTGAATGCCGCAGGGACTGTGGGATTGGTAAGCGCATGACCAGCAAAATCATCGCTACCCGTTATGATCCGACAGCCAGCGCTCAGCCCGGCGAAGTCCTCGATGACCAGCTCGCCACCACCGATTACAGAGCTGAACGCTGCGATATGTACAAACCTCCCGATCTCAGTTCGCGAACCCGCATTTATGAATGTGAAATCATCAATCTGCGAGTTTGATCCAATATATAAATTTTCTCTCCTTATTATTTTTGCTGTTTCATATATCGTAGCCGCTTTCCATTGAGCCTTTGTATTATTTCCACCAAATGGAAACATGGTCGCCTCGCCCACGGCGCTTATACCCTCGCGCTTGAAAACCTTCAGAACCGTAAGCGCCAGGACGCGAATGTCGAGAATCAAGCTGCGATTGTCGACGTACCAGACGTCCATGGCAAACTTCTCGTCCCATGAAATCGCGTTGCGCCCGTTCACCTGCGCCCAGCCGGTGATGCCCGGGCGCACCTCATGGCGGCGGGCCTGTTGCGGTGAATAAAGCGGAAGATACTCCATCAGCAGCGGCCGGGGCCCGACAAGGCTCATCTCGCCCTTGAGGACGTTCCAGAGCTCGGGGAGCTCATCCAGGCTTGAGGAGCGCAGGAAACGGCCGAAGCGGGTCAGGCGCTCGCCATCAGGAAGCAACCGCCCCTCGCTGTCGCGCGCGTCCGTCATGGTGCGGAACTTGATGATCTCGAGCGGCTTTCCGTGCAATCCCGGCCGTTGCTGGCGGAACAGGACGGGCGAGCCCAGCCGGGCGCGCACAAGCAGCACGAGAACGAGAAACACCGGAAGCAGGACAACGAGCAGCGGTCCGGCGACCAGAATGTCGAAGCCGCGTTTCATGACCACCGTACTCCCCCTTCCGGCGCCCGCACGCGCGAGCTGCCCCGCGGCGCCTGGCGAGGCGCCGGCGGGCGGCCCCCGGCGCGCGCCGATGGCGGCGCCCGCTCCTCGGCCACCCTCGCCCCGCCAGTCACCGAGCGCGGCGTCATCAGCGCGCAGCAGGCGGCGAAATAGGCGAGCATGGTTGCCGTGCGCAGCGGATAGTCCACAACGGAATGTAGCATCAGCAGCAGAATGGCCAGCGAGGCGCATTGCTGCAACAGGCGCAGGCGCGCCTCGCCCGGCGCAACGGCGGAGGACCAGAGGCGCCAGGCCCGCTCCGCGAACCAGACCAGAAAAAGCGCCAGCAGCAGCGCGCCCGCAAGGCCCGTCTCCAGGAAGAACTCCAGCCAGTCGTCATGGGCGCGGTTGATATATTGCGGCGAAAGCGTCGACCCATCCTCATAGAGCGGGAAAACGGCGGTGAAGGTGCCGAGCCCGGTCCCGAAGGGCAGCGCCTCGGTCGCGGCCTGCAGCGTCTTCTCATTGAGGGTCGCACGCAGCTGGTCGACGAGGCCGGCGTCGAACCGGGTCAGGAAACGCCCGGCGCCGAGCTGCCCGACCAGCAGGACAAAGCCCGCCGCGATGAGGATGACGAGGCCGCGCACCCGACGCGGACGCGCTTCGCGCCCGCTCAGCAGCGCAAGCAGGGCCGGCGCCATCGCCACCACCCCGGCAACTGCGACCAGCAGCAGCAATATGCCCGCGCGCGAACGGGCCAGCGCGATGCCCGCCAGCAGGAGCAGCGCCAGCGAAAACGCCAGGGCGAACCAGATCGCCCGCTGGGTGGTGGGCGTGCGGTGCGAGAGCACGCGCTCACCGCGCGCCGCGAACCACGCCACCCCCAGCAGGAAGGTGACGTAAAGCTGGGCGGCGAAATGATTGCGGTTGGCGAAGAAGCCGACCGATTCGCTCCGGTTGCTGATCTCGAAGAAGCGCAGAGGGCTGGCCGGCCCCTGCATCACCTGCGCGATGCCGAGTCCGAGCGCCAGAATGCCGAAGCCAACTGCCCAGCCGGCAAAGCGCAGGCGGTGATCCTCGTCGAGCAGCGCCACGAGGAGAAAGAGCGCCAGCGGGGGAAGAACGGCCGGCAGGGCGGCGAGGCTCGCCGCCGGATCGACGGAGGAGCTCCCCGTCCACGCCCCTTCCAGCCCGGCCCCGCCCGCCGCCGCGATACGGGCCGAGAGCCCCTCCCAGCCGGGAGCGCCGAACAGGGGGAGGAACTGGGCCAGCGCGATGAGAAGGCCGACCACCGCGATCCCGGCGCCACACGCCAGCCCGAAGCTCAGTCGGGCCGGGGGCGCCGTCAGCCGGTCAAGCCAGAGCCACGCCGCCAGGGCGAGAAAAGGCAGGGAGAAGAACTGCAGCAACACATCGGCGAAATAGCCGGTGCGCGTGGCGCCGCCGAGCACGACATTGGCGAACAGCAGAAGGACCGACGCGATATACGCCGGGCCCCAATCGCCATGTGACTTCAAAAACAGGGCCAAACGCCTCTGTCAGGGGCTGACCGGGAAGATGAACCCATTGCCGCTTCCATTATCGGAGAGCGCGACGGCCGCCGCGACGCCACCACCAACGGCGACCGCGCCGATGACGAGGCCGGTATTGCTGTCGACGGCCAGACCGCAGCCTGGAACCTGCAGCGTCGTGGTGGTGGAGCCAGGAACCATGACGGTGCGATCGGTACCGAAATCGACCACGGCGCTGCCGGTGCCCTGCACGGACACCATGTCGCCGCCCTTGAGCGAGGTACCGACGCTGGCAGTGGCAAAGCCCTGCCCCCTATCCACCAGCACCGTGCCAACGGCCTCGGTCAGCGTCCCCGTCGTCTGGCAGGCATCAGCCAACGCCGCCCCGGCCATGCCAAGAAAGGAAAAACCGACGACGACTGCATACGCCACTGAACGCTTCATCTCGCCCCTCGATTGCCCGCACACGCCACTGGCGCATGAGCCTTACAGAATGTTACTAGCTTCACGTTCGGAAATCAAAGAGCCATATGACGAGTCCCTCTTATCCCTTCGTTCGTGACCGGAATGCAACAAAACTGATCGGTTTAGTCTCGTGCGCACCGATATCTTGGTTAATGATTCATCACGCTAGGAGAGGCCGGGACCTATTCTTGATGGCGCATAGTTACCATGATGATGAAACACTGTCGGCCATTGCCGGAAACGCAGGCGAACCTTATAAGAAACGGCATGAACAACCTGCGCCCAGGTCGGCAAGGACCGGCTCGACCAGGAGAATCGGCGCCCGCCGGGAAGATGGGTCCTGCCTGCGGTTCAAGTCCGGCCGATGATTGACCTGCATAACCACATTCTGCCGGGCATCGATGACGGCGCCGCCGATCTTTCCGTCGCGCTGGAAATGGCGCGGATGCATGTCGCCCAGGGTGTCGAGATCGTTGCCTGCACGCCCCATATCCTGCCGGGCGTCTACCATAATGAGGGCGAGGCGATCCGCCACGCGGTCGACGCCCTCCAGCAGGCTCTGGACGAGGCAGGGATTCCGCTCATCCTCATTCCCGGCGCTGACAACCATGTGGTGCCGGACTTCGTCGACGAAGTGCGCAAGGGAAGGCTGCTGACCCTCGGCGATACACGCTATGTTCTGGTGGAACCGCCGCACAACGTCGCGCCGGCGCGCCTCGACGAGTTGGTGTTTACCATTCTTTTGGCGAATTATGTGCCAATACTGACGCACCCAGAGCGGTTCAAGTGGATAGAAGAGAAGTACGATCTTATCGAGCGCATGGCGGCACGCGGCGTCTGGATGCAGATTACCTCCGGCTCTCTGAACGGCCGCTTTGGCCGCCGGCCGAAATACTGGGCAGAGCGGATGATTGGCGAAGGAAGGGTGCATATCCTTGCCAGCGACGCCCATGATACGGTCAAGCGCCCTCCAGACCTCGCGGAGGGCCGTCTCGGGGCCGAGCGACTGGTGGGGGCGGCGGAAGCGGCGCAGATGACGCTGGGCCGTCCGAGGGATATTGTCTTGAACAGGGCGCCGTCGGACTCGGCGCCCATAGGGGTAGTGAAGCTTGATGAGGTGGGGCAGGAAGACCGCAGGGATGTCCGCGCGCATGGCAGCGCTGGCGGCGGGGCTGGCGATCTGCTTGGCCGGCTGCGTCGCCTCTTCGGGCGATAATCCCTCGCCGGGCGCCGAGGCGGGTGTTCCGCCGGCCGCCTCCACCGCCAGATTTACCAGTGGCGCCGCCGCCGCGCCGTCCACGGCGCGCGCGTCTGCCACCCGCTCGGACCCGAGCTCGTCGTCCGGCGGAGGCACCGTCGGCGCGCGGGCGGCTGCGGGCGGGTCCTCGATCCCGGTCAGCACCGTGTCCGAGCCCCTCCCCGCAAGCGAGGTGGCCGCCGTTTCCGCCGCGACTGCCGTGAGCACGCCGGGCGCGGAAGGCTACCGCGTCGGGCCGCTCGACGTGCTCGATATCACGGTGTTCAAGGTCGAGGACCTGACCAAGGTCGTGCAGGTTTCCGAGAGCGGCAATTTCACCTACCCGCTGGTGGGCGATGTGCAGGCCTCCGGTCGCACCGTCAGCGAGATCGAGAGAGACCTCGCCGCCAAGCTGGGCGGCAACTACCTGCGCAACCCGCAGGTGACGGTGCTGGTGAAGGAATATAACAGCCACCGCATCACAGTGGACGGCGCGGTCAACAAGCCGGGCGTGTTCCCGATGCAGGGGCCGATGTCGCTGCTGCAGTCGGTGGCGATGGCCGGCGGCATGCAGGAGGTGGCGGACGGCACGATCCTGGTATTCCGCCGCATCGAGGGCAAGACCGCCGTGGCCAAGTTCAGCGTCGCCGACCTACGCTCGCAAAAGGCGAGTGATCCGGACCTTCAGGCGGGCGACATCGTGACGGTGCCCTCCTCGGACCTGAAGATCGGGATGAAGTACATTATGCAGTCGGTGCCGCTTTTCAACGCCTTCTTGCTATTGTAGCCCAACCAGAGCGAGCAGCGGCGCGCGCCATACAGGAAGCAGAAGCGGATGATGAACGAGGGGGCAGAGAGCGGGCGGCCGGGCGGGAACGAACGCAATCTCCCGGTTGTGCAGGAGAGCCGGAACCTTCCGGCCGGGCGTGACAGCTATGGCTACGGCTATGGCGCCGCCGCCTATGCCGCACCCGACACGCAACACGAATCCGAACTCGCCGCCGCGATCCACTACATCATCGGCATCGTGCTGAAATGGCGGACGCTGATCCTCAGCACCGCCGGCGCCTTCGCCGTCCTCGCTCTTGTCTACTCCTTCCTGGCGACACCGCTCTACACCGCCAATGTCCGCATCCAGATCGACAATGAGGCCAGCAAGGTCGTCGATGACGGCGTTCTCGCACCAGCCGAGCGCGGCGGCGCCGAATTCCAGAAGACCCAGTACGAACTTCTGAAGAGCCGCGCCATGTCCGAGCGCGTGGTGGCGGCACTGGGCCTGGATCAGAACGCCGAATTTACCACGACCTCTCCGGGATTTATCGGCAGCCTGTTCGGGCTCTTCTCGGGTCCGAGCGAAGAAAACGATCCCGCGGCGGCGCAGGAGCGCAATCATCGCGTAAGCGTCAGCCGGGTCAAGGATGACGTCACTATTCGGCCTGTTGCTTCCTCACGCCTCGTGGACATCACCTACACCGACACCTCGCCCGCCCGCGCTGCGTCGATCGCCAATGCCTATGCCGATGCCTATATCGCCTCCAATCTCGACAAGCGCTTCGAGGCAAGCTCCTACGCCAAAGTGTTCCTTGAGGACCAGATCAAGCAGCTGAAGCTGCGGCTGGAAGAGTCTGAGCGCGGGATGCTCGCCTTCGCCGAACGCGAGAACATGGTCCAGACCCACGACAAGGTCTCCATCGCCGAGAGCAATCTCGCCGCCGCCAACACCGCACTCGGCCAGCTTATCTCTACCCGCATCCGTGACGAGGAAAGCTGGCGGCAGGTGGAGGCTTCCACCGCAATCAACCTCCCGCAGCTGCTGACCAACAACGTGATCGACGGGCTGCGCACCCAGCGCAACGAGTTGCGGCGCGACTATGAGGAGGGGCTGGAGACATTCAAGCCCGGCTATCCCGCCATGGTGGAGATCGCCAACAAGATCGCCGAGATCGATCGCCAGCTCGCGACCGAAGTCTCGACCATCCGCAACTCGCTGCGGGCGGCCTTCGAGTCCTCGGCGAACCAGGAAGCGCAGATGCGCCAGCGGATCGAGGAACTGCGCGGCGAGGTGCTGGTACTGCAGCGCAAGAGCATCCAGTACGGCATCCTGCAGCGCGAGGTTGAATCCAACCGCAACCTCTACAATGACCTGCTGCAGCGCTTCAAAGAGGTCGATGTCGCCAGCGGCGTTGGCACCAACAATGTCTTCATCGTCGACCGGGCGCTTCCCCCACGCGGGCCTTCGCACCCGCGCACCATGCTGCTGCTCGCCGGCGGGCTGATGATCGGCTTGGTCTGCGGCTTCGGAGCGGCGAGCCTAATCGAGCTGCTCGACGACCGCATCCGCACTCCGGAGGACGCCGAAAAGGCCACAGGCCTGCCCATTCTCGGCATCGTGCCCCGGGCCGAGTTTCCGCAGGGGATCGTCGCCGAACTCAGCGATCCACGATCGGCGGTGGCCGAAGCCTACAGATCACTGGCCACATCGCTGCAATTTTCTACCGAGACCGGCCTGCCGCGCACCCTGGTCGTCACCAGCGCCGGCGCCTCAGAGGGCAAGTCGAGCACCGCCATTGCCCTGGCGCGCCATTACGCCATCACCGGCAAGCGGGTGCTGCTGATCGACGCCGATCTGCGCCGCCCCTCGGTGCACTCCAAGCTCGGCTATGACAATGCCGTCGGCCTGTCCAATTGCCTTACCGGCATGTCGACGCTGCACGACGTGGTGCAGGCGACCGACCTCGCCACGCTCGACTTCCTCGCCTCTGGCCCGCTGCCGCCCAACGCCGCCGAAATTCTGGGCGGCACGCATGTGTTCTCGCTGATCTCGGTCGGGCTGGAGATCTATGATCTCCTCATCTTCGACAGCCCCCCCATGCTCAGCATTGCCGATGCCCAGCTGCTCGGCGCTGCCGCCCAGGCCACCATCTTCGTCACCGGCTCGGGCGACGGGCGCCGCGCCATTGCGCGCAACGCGCTGCGCCGGCTGCAGATCGCCCGCGCCGTCACCATCGGCGTGGTGCTCACCAAATTCGACACCCGCAGCGCCCATTACGGCTACGGCTATGGATATGGCTACGGCTATGGCTATGAATATGGCCAGGGGACCGATACCGGCAGCACCGGCGGCAGCGGTGGCGGACTGAGTGGTGGCCTCAGCGGGGTGAAGGCCCTGCTGCCCAAATTCGGCCGCCGCGACACCAAGACCGACCACTCCGAAGCGGCGTGACCATGCCGGAGCCCGACGCGCTCGACGCCGCGCTCGCTTTGTTCAAGGACCCCGTCGCGGCGCGCGGTATGCCCGAACTCCCGCTGCCACACGGCATGGACCGCGTGCTCGCAGTCGCGGTCGGCGACGAGGAGGCGCTGACGGCAGCCGAGCGGCGCAGCGGCATCGCGCGCGGCGTGCTGCAGCAGGCGGCCGGCTTCTTCATCGAACAGGCCCTGCTCTTCCACGACGCCGACAGCTATCGCGTGCTGGGCGCGGGCCGCGGCGCGACGCATGAGGAACTGCGCCACAATATGGCGCTGCTGATGCGCTGGCTGCATCCCGATCTGCAATCGCTGCGCAGCGGCCCGCTGGACCGCGAAGTGTTCACCACGCGCATCGCCCGCGCCTGGGAAGACCTGAAGACCGGGGAGCGCCGCAGCGCCTATGACCTGCGCCATCCCCCGGCCTCGTCCCGCGCAACCCCAGGCCCCGGGCGCCGCGAGACGCGGGCGTCATCCGACCCGCGCGGCGGCACCCGCAGCGGCACAGCTCATTCAGGCGCCGGCAAGGGCGGGTCCGGCAAACGCAGCGGCGGCTCCGCAAAAGCGGGCGCCGGGATCGGCAGCGCCGGCAAGGACGGGACCGGCCGGCCAGCGACAGCGGCCCGGTATCCCTCAGCGTCGGCCGGGGCCGCCAAGATCCGCCGGCCCGAAAGCCCCGGCGGCGTAGCCCGGCGACGGCCCGTGCCGCTCAGCGTGAACCGGATCGAGGGCGCCTCCTTCTGGGTGCGCCTGTGGGGCTTCCTCTGGAGGCGGCGATGAGCGAGGCCTCCCGCCCACCGCAACCCAAGCGCCGCCGCGCGCCGCGCGCGCCACGGCCGCGACGGGTCTGGCTGCGCACGCTGCGCCTCGCCGTCACCGTCCATCCCTGGCGTTGCGCCGGGATCGGCGCGGGCGCGCTGCTTCTCGCCGCCCTGATCGCGACCACATCGCTGCCCATGGCGCTGGCTGAGCGCCATCCCGCGCTGGCCCTGGCGCTGCATCCCGAACATCCCCGCGCCCTGCTGACGCTGGCGGGCCAGGAACGGGCCCGGCTCGCCACCGCCACGGCGCAGGAGCAAGAACAGGCCGCGGCCCGGGCGGAGCAAGCCGCGGCCGACGCGGCGGCAGCCGCCGCCACCGCCGCCGGTGGCGAACAGGCGGAAGATGCCGGCCTGCCGCCCGTGCCCGCCGACGATGCCGACGCTCTCGCACAGCAGGAGCGCGCGCACGCCGCCTCTCTCACGCCGCCGCCCGAAGCCGCCGAGCCGGAGGCGCCTGACGCCGCCGACACTTCCCCGCCCCCGGCGCCGGAAGACCTGCCGGCCATACGCGCCACTCTCCGCGATCTCGCCGCGCGCATCCTCGCCGGCGCCCCGCTGGACGCCTCCGCCTGGCGGCTGACCGGCGAGACGTCGGACGACCTCGCCAGCAGCAACCAGGCCATGCAGGAAGCGGTGGCACGCTCGCGCCGCGAAACCGTCGCAGCCTTCTGGCTGATGCACCAGGATTATGAGCAGCGCGATTATTCAGGCGTGGTGCGGTTGGCGGACGTGCTGCTGCGCACCCGTCCGGCGCTGAACGAGTACACGCTCAGCTATCTCAACTCGCTGGCGCTGACACCGGAGGGCCGCGACGCGCTGGTGGCGGCGCTCGTCCAGAACCCGAGCTGGCGCACGCTGTTCATGCGGAGCGTGGGCAACAAGCTCGCCGCGTCCGACGCGCCGCTTGCCTTGTTCCAGCAGCTCAAGGACGCCGGCAGCCCGCCGAGCGAAGCGGAGCTGGTTCCGCTGCTGCGGGCGCGCATGGCGGCGGAGAAGCGGGCCGGCGGCGCCTACAATATCTGGCTGCAGATGCTACCGACGGACGAGGTGCTGAAGGTCAAGCCGGCCAACAATCTCGATTTCGCCCAGGACCCGAGCAGCCTTCCCTTCAACTGGAACCTGCCGCGCTCGGTGAATGCCTTCATCGACCTGCAGCGGCGCAGTGACGACAGTGCCGGCCGGGTGCTGCGCATCCGCTTCGGCGTCGGCCGGGTGAAGCTGGGCGCCCTGGAGCAGGTCACCTTCCTGCGCCCCGGCAGCTACCGCTTCTCCGGCGAGCAGAAGGGGCTGATGTCGTCCAAGCGCGGCATGGTCTGGCAGGTTCTGTGTTATCCCGGCGGGCCGGTGGCCGGCCAGTCGACCCAGCTGCTCGGCGCGCCGCGCACCTGGCGCCCCTTCACCTTCGACATCACCATTCCCAATAATGGCCGCTGCGACGCCCAGCGGTTGCGGCTGATCCACGATTCGCGCTCCACCTCCGAACAGTTCGCCTCGGGCGAAATCCAGTTCCAGTCGCTGCAGATCGCCCCGCTGGAGGCGGCGGCTTCCGGCGGCTGAGCGGCGCCCCTTCCCCCTTCGCGCTTGCCTAAAATCAAAGCCTCGCCGCGCGCGCCGCCTAAGGTATGCTCGTAGGGCCGCGCGCCTCTCCGGGCGGGCTGGCACCGGCGTGACCTGTGCTGAAAGGGCAAGACCGATGAAAAAGGCGACCCTCGACACGGCAGAGACCCTCTCCCGCAAGGAATATGACACGGAGCTCAAGCGGCTGCACGGCGAGCTGGTCGCCCTGCAGGAATGGGCGAAGGCGACCGGCGCCAAGATCTGCGTGTTGTTCGAGGGGCGCGACGGCGCCGGCAAGGGCGGCGTCATCAAGGCGATCACCGAACGGGTGAGCCCGCGCGTGTTCCGTGTCGTCGCCCTCACCGCCCCTAGCGAGCGGGAAAAATCGCAGATGTACGCCCAGCGCTACATGCCGCATCTGCCGGCGGCGGGTGAGATCGTGATCTTCGACCGCTCCTGGTACAACCGCTGCGGGGTCGAGCGGGTGATGGGCTTCTGCACCGAGACCCAGGCCGAGAAGTTCCTCGACACCATCTCCGCCGTCGAGAGGGTGATCGTCGAATCCGGCGTGATCCTGCTCAAATACTGGCTGGAGGTGAGCCCGGAAGAACAGACAAGGCGGATGGAGCAGCGCATCCACGACCCGCGCAAGATCTGGAAGCTCTCGCCGATGGACCTCAAATCCTACAGCCATTGGTACGACTACTCCCGCGCCCGCGACGCGATGTTCGCCGCCTCCGACAGCGCCTGGGCGCCCTGGTATGTCGCCGCCTCCGACGACAAGAAGCGGATGCGGCTGAACGTCATCAGCCATCTTCTGTCCAAGGTGCCCTATGAGGCGCCAAAGCGCGCCAAGATCACCCTGCCGAAGCGGCAGAAGCCCAAGGGCTATGTGGAGCCGGAGGATGTGCACCACCACGTCCCGGCGATTTTCTGAAAATCACCCCTCCGCCATTGGCGGCAACGACCAAGGAGCGAGACGATGAGCGAGACCACCCGCCCGACCGACGGGCCGCACCAGCAGCTCGGCGATGAGAGCTTCATGTCCGCCGCCGATCTGCGCGGCTATATGGACAAGGTGACGTTGGCGAAGATGAACGAGGCGGTGGAGGCGATGGACCGCGCCCGCCACGCCAAGGAGGAACTCGCCAAGACGCTGTCGCAGCCGATCGACCTCACGCCGACCAAGCTGCAGGAGATCACCGAGACGCTGCTGATCAAGCTGCGCGCCGCCGCCGAGCGCGGCGAGAACGAGATCATGGTGATGCGCTTCCCCAACACGCTGTGCAGCGACCATGGCCGCGCGGTCAATAATGGCGACGCCAGCTGGACGGACACGCTGACCGGGCGCCCGCGCCAGGCCTATGAACTCTGGCGCGACCATTTGCGGGCCGCCGGCTACGGGCTGTCCGCCATGATTGTGGAGTGGCCAAATGGCATGCCGGGCGATGTGGGGATGTTCCTGACCTGGGGAAAGTAGTACGTTCGCACCACTGGGCTGGCCGGTGGATTCGGCCGGCTGAACTGTGAGCGCGGCTTCCCCGCCGCGCGCCGCGCCCCGGAGAATGGCATGACGTCCCTGCCCCATGGTGCCGCCACCGAGCACCTGCCCTTCTTCATTACCCCGCCGGGCAGCACCGATATACTGATGGTGATCGCCACCCTCACGCTGATCGGCTCGGTGCTGCTGGCGGGCGTCGCCTTCCTGCATGTGCATTCGCTGCCCGAGCGCATGGCCCATCGCGGCCAGAAGCTGCAATTCGAGATCGTCGCGGTGCTGTGCCTCTTGGCGCTATTCACCCACAACCACGCGCTCTGGGTGATCGCGCTGCTGCTCGCCTTCGTTGACCTGCCGGATTTCGCCACGCCGATGAACCGCATCGCCCGGGCCGCCGAGGTGGTGGCCGGGCTGCCGCCGCCGGAACCGCGGGAGGAGCGGGCACCCTCGGGCCATGGCCACCCGGCCAAGGCGGGAGACGGCACCCATGCTTGAGCTGCTCCTCTGCTCGCTGCTCACCATCCTGCCGGACTATCTTTACCGCCGCTACGGCCAGGGCAAGCGCATCGGCCGCGAGATCACGCTGTTCTCGGTGTGGTTCGAGCTGCGCTGGGGCATCACCGCCTGCCTGATGCTGACGGTGACGCTGATCACCATCATTTTCTACAACCACCCCTCCTCCTCCAACGTCACCGCCTATTTCCGCACCGTTCCCATCGTGCCGGAGACCATCGGCCGGGTGGCAGAGATCTATGTCGGCATGAGCGACCAGGTCGCGCAGGGCCAGCCGATCTTCCGGCTGAACGACGCGGCGCAAAAGGCGGCGGCGGAGACGGCGCGCCGGCGCATCGCCGAGACGGAGGCGCAGATGACCGTCGCCGCCACCGATGTCGCGGCCGCGCAGGGCCAGATCACCCAGGCGGAAAAGGCGCTGCAGCAGGCGCGCGACGAGCTTAACACCAAGGCCCAGCTGAGCAGCCGCAACGCCGATATCGTCTCCCGGCGCGAGCTGGAGCGGCTGCAGGTCGTGGTCGACGGTCAAGAAGGGGCGGTCGCCGCCGCGATGGCGGCGAAGGAAGGGGCGCAGATCCGGCTGGAAACGCTGCTTCCGGCGCAGAAGGCCAGCGCCGAGGCGGCGCTGGCGCAGGCCGAGGTGGAACTCGCCAAGACCGTGATCCGCGCCGGCGTCTCCGGCCGGGTCGAGCAGTTCGCCCTGCGGGTCGGCGATCTCGTCAACCCGCTGATGCGCCCGGCCGGCGTGCTGATCCCGGACGACGCGGGGTCGCGCCGGCAGCTCGGCGCCGGCTTCGGCCAGATCGAGGCGCAGGTGATGAAGCCCGGCATGGCCGCCGAGGCGACCTGCCTGTCAAAACCCCTCACCATCATTCCGATGGTGGTGACCAGCGTGCAGGATGTCATCGCCGCCGGCCAATTCCGCGCCACCGACCAGCTGATCGATACGCAGCAGGTCAACGTGCCGGGCACGATCACCGTGTTCCTCGAACCGCTCTATAAGGGCGGGCTCGACGGCATACCGCCCGGATCGAGCTGCGTTGCCAATGCCTATTCCAACAATCACGACCTGATCGCCTCCGGCGAGGTCGGCGTGCTGCGCGGGCTCTATCTGCACCTCGTCGACACGGTGGCGGTGGTGCACGCCCTGCTGCTGCGCATCCAGGCACTGATCCTGCCGGTGCAGACGCTCGTGTTCGGCGGACACTGAAGGCCGGCCCGGGTTCGGGCCGCGCCGTCAATCGATGATGTTGTAGCCGCCGTCGATATAAAGCACCTGCCCGGTCATCAGCCGGGCGGATTCATGGGCGAGGAAGGCGGTGGCGATGCCGACATCGTCGATTGTAACCAGTTCGCGCGCCGGCGCCTTGCGCCGGGCCTTGTCGAGCAGCGCGTCGAATTCCGGAATGCCGGACGCGGCGCGGGTGGCCAGCGGGCCGGGCGAGATGGCGTGAACGCGGATGCCCTTCGGCCCCAGCTCCGCCGCCATATAGCGCACCGCGCTCTCCAGCGCGGCCTTGGCGACGCCCATGATGTTGTAGTTCTCGATCACCTTCTCGGCGCCGTAATAGGTCATGGTGAACAGCGCGCCCCCCTTCCGCATCAGCGGCTCGGCCAGATGCCCCATGCGGATGAACGACCAGCAGGACACCTCCATCGTCTTCAGGAAGCCATCGAGCGGCGCGTCGGTGACGCGGCCGGCCAGCGTGTCGCGCGGGGCGAAGGCGATGGAATGGACGAGGAAGTCGAGTTCACCCCATTGCTCGGTGATGACCGCGAACACCGCTTCCATCTGGCCCGGCACGGTGGCGTCGAGCGGCAGGAAGATCGGCGCCTCCAGCTCGCGCGCCAGCGGCTCGACATGAGGCCGGGCCTTGTCGTTGAGATAGGTGACGGCGACCTCCGCCCCGAAGGCACGGAAAGCGCGGGCGCAGCCCCAGGCGATCGACTGGTCGTTGGCGATGCCGACCACCAGCCCCCGCTTGCCCTCGAACAGCTTCAACCCTGCGGCTGGAATGACCATGCGCTCCCTCCCCGTCTCAGCCTGAACCCTTCGCCGCGTTCCTAGCCGCGCGCCGCACCGCCGGCTTGCGCACGGCGCGGGCGCGCGGCGGCGCTTCCACGGCCGGGGGCGGCGGGGGCGATGGCTCAAGCACGAACAGCGCCCGCACCTCCTCCAGCTTCGCCGCCGCTGCGCCGGTGAGCGGCCCGGCCGCCGTGAGCACGCGGCACAGAAGCTCGAACGCCTGCGCCCGCTCGTCCGCCGCCTGCGGCAGCAAGGCGGGCAGCGCGGCCAGCGCGCTGTCGCTATCGATCAGCAGCATGAAATACTGCTCGCGCACCAGCTGCTTGAAATCCTCCAGCGTCAGCTGGCGCGCCCGAGGATAGTGCCGGCGCAGCTGGCGGATGGTGGAAAAGCCGCGCTCATCGGCGCCCCCGCGCGCGAGGGCGACATAGACCAGCGCCCGCACCAGCGCCTCGACCAGCCCACCCTGGCCGATCGCCGCGCGCAGCTCGCCGATGCGCCGCGCGATCAGCTCGCGATGCAGCGCGCTCTTGGCGGCGCGGCGCGGGCCTTGCCCGCCGTCCGGCTCGATCCCCACCGCCGCCTGCAGCAGCGGCGCGCCGTAAATGGCGCGGAACACCTGTTCGCTCTGGTGCTCCACCGCCTTGCGCCAGGCCTCCAACCCCTCGACGATCTGCCGCGAGGCCTGTTCCTGCGCCTTGAGGAAAGGGTTGTCAGGCGCCACCGGCCGGCGCCCGGCGCGCACCGTCGCAGCCGCATCGTCGAGCCAGCCGAGGAAGGGATTGCCGGCACCGAACATCTCATAGCCGAGGCGCAGCGGATGCAGCGCGCGCGCCGCTTCCGCCATCGCCGGGTTCACCAGCGCGCGCACAAAGGGTTGCGCCAGCGCCTGATAAAGCGCGAGATTGATCTCCGACACGCGCGCCGCGGCGGCGAACTGGCGCTCGTCGGCCGCGTCATTGCCGCCGAGCGCGCGGATATCGTCGAGGTCGCGCGCCTCGCAGCGCATCACCCATTGGCCGTGCACGAGCTCCGCGCTGGCGGTGTCGGCGCTCTTCGGCTCGAAGATCGCCTCATAGAGGCCGGGCGGCAGCACGTCGATGAAATCGATGTTGGAGGCGAACTCGTCATGCTCCTTCCGCGCCACGTCGGCGGAAACGAAGATGCCGAGATGGCCGATCGTGTCGTGCACCGTGTAGATGATGGTCTGTCCATAGGAGCGGATCTCGTCGACGCTGTCATAGAGGTCGAGGATCCAGTCCAGCGCCTGCTGCGGCGGGGTGATGTTGTCGCCCTGCGAGCAGAACACCACGATGGGCGAGCGGATGTTGCGCAGGTCGATTGCCGTGCCGTCGCTGGTGCGAATGTCGCCGCAGGCGAGATGGTTGCCGATGAACAGCTGGTCGACGATGAACTGGATTTCCTCGCCATTCAGCAGCACATGGCCGCCCCACCATTTCTCGAAGCCGAGATAGCGCTCCAGCTCGGTGTCGATCTTCGCGTAGAGATTATACTGCTTGCTCCACAGCGTGTTGGCGGGGTTCTGGTTCTCGAAATTCTGCACCAGCCAGGCGCCGTCGAACACGCCGGCGCCGAGATCGCTGGTGAGCGCGGTGAGCCAGCTGCCGCCCAGCAGGCCGCCGGAATAGCGCATCGGGTTGCGCCCCTTCACCCCCGCCCAATAGGACAGCGGCGCGCCGGCGATGATGATCGGCCCGAACAGCTCCGGCCGCACCGCCGCCAGCATCATCACCGCCCAGCCGGCCTGGCAATTGCCGATAACGCAGGGCCTGCCCTCCGCCTCGGGGTGTCGGGCGATCACCGTCTCCAGGAACACCGCCTCGGCGCGGCCGACGTCCTCGAGGGTCTGGCCCGGCATCGGCGCGGGAAGGAAGCCAATGAAATAGCAGGCATGGCCGGCGGCGAGCGCCACGCCGATCTCGCTGTCGGCCTTGAAGCCGCCAATGCCCGGCCCGTGCCCGGCGCGGGGATCGACCACCACGAAGGGCCGCTTCATCGGGTCGATCGCAACCCCTTCGGGCGGCACGATGCGCAGCAGGAAATAGTTCACCGCGTGCGGCAGGTCGCGCCCGTCGACGATCAGTTCCGCCTCATAGTCGAGCACGGTGGGCAGCGGCTCGGCCAGATGCGCCTCATATTGCAGGCCGCGCCGGCGCAAGGCGTCGAGGAACAGCGTGCCCCGCTGGGCGGCGTCGGTGGCATAGGCGATGGCGTCGTCGATCATGTCCGCACCCGTCTTCCCGCCGCCTGGCACCGAGGGTGCGGTGCGGCATGATAGGCGAGGAGAACAGTCTCTTGATGACGCGCCCGCATTGACCCCGCGCAAGCCGGGGCCGCTTTCGCCCGGCGGGCTCAGTCGCGGTCGGCGACGATCAGCTCGACCCCGGCCTCGGCCAGGGCGCGGACCATGGCGTCAGAGGGTGGCAGGTCCGTCACCAGCCGGTGGATGCGCGCCAGCGGGGCGAGCTCAAACACCGCGCCGCGCTCGAACTTGCTGTGATCGGCCAGCACGGTGACGCGGTCGGCGCGCTCGATCATCGCCTTGGCGACTTCCGCCTCCTGCAGGTCGAAATCCATCACCGCATGGGTGTCGATAGCGCCGATGGTGAGCACGGCGTGGCGGGCGCGGAACTTGCCGATCTGCTCCAGCGCCAGCGGGCCGAGGCTCTCGCCGGCATCGGCGCCATAGGCGCCGCCGAGAAGGAACACCTTGTGGCTGTGATTGGCCGCCAGCGTCGCGGCGATGCGTGGCGAATTGGTGATGGCCATCAGCGCGGGCCGCGCCGCCAGCGCCTCGGCAAAGGCGATGGTGGTGCTGCCCGTGTCGATGAACAGCGATTCCTCCGACCCGAACAGCTCGCGCGCGGCAAGGGCGATGCGCTTCTTGCCGGCGGCGTTCTGCGCCATGCGCTGGGCGAAGGGCCATTCGGTATCGGGGTCCGGGCCGGTGGCGAGCGAGCGGGCGCCGCCGTGATAGCGGCGCAGATGGCCGTTGCTCTCCAGCCGGGCGAGATCGCGCCGCACCGTCTCGCGCGACACGCCGAGCCGATCGGCAAGAACCTCGACCGTCACCTCGCCGGAATCGGCGAGCAGGGCGATGATGTCCTCATGGCGCGAGGAAAGTGCCAAGCCTGTCTCCCTGCGATGCCGCCGCGAGGCGACCACCTCGCATCCAGCACCCTGCCCGTTCGGACATAGGACGCCTGATATCGGTTATGCCAGCGGAGAAAATTCGGTCAACATGGCTAGCGCTACCCGAACTGCCTGGCATGCAATGCCTTTCAATCACCCAATATGCCCGAACGGGCATAATTAGCGCCCGGCAAAGCCCTCTTCATCGGTAGTCTGTGCATAATTGAAGACCGAATGGGCAATTTAGTCAATTTTCGGGCTTCCTTTCGTATCCCGATCCGTTACAGTGTTTGCAAGCGCGGAAAAATCAAGCAAGCACAACATTAGTGCAATGCGGCGCGCGAGGGGAATGGACATGTCCGGTTTCCGGCCTTCCGGTCGCGCGCTCGTCTGGCGCCGCCGGCTGCGGCCTGCGTCCACACGGACGCGACCCGACCGTGCCGCCACCGGCGCAACGGCCCTGCGGGGGTCCGGCGCCGGCGGTGCGGGCTGGAGACCGGCAGCAACGGAGCGACAGCGTGAATGTGGAAGGTGTGAAACAGAGCGCCGGCGCCTGGCGGTTCATTAGCGCCTATGTGCGACTGACGGACCGGGTTTCGGACTATGTCGGCTATCTCGCCGCGTCGCTCGTCTTCGCCATGGGCGGCGTGCTGCTGTTCGATGCCGTGACCCGCAACCTGATCAAGATGCCGGTCCACTGGGCGGTGGAACTCACCCAGTTCATGCTCGTGGCCTATTACTTCATGGGCGGCCCGTTCACGCTGAAGAACCACGAGCATGTCCGCATGGACCTCTGGTACGCGACGCTGTCCGAGCGCGGCAAGGCGAAGATGGACCTCGCCACCGTCTGGTGCCTGATCTTCTATCTCGGCGTTCTGCTCATCGGCTCGATCTCCAGCCTGCAATACGCCATCGCCACCAATGAGAAGCGCTTCTCGATCTGGAACCCTTCGGTGATTCCGATCAAGGCCCTGCTCACGGTCTGCCTCGTGCTGATGCTGCTGCAGGCCTTTGCGCTGGTCTTCAAGCATGTCGCCACCCTGCGTGGGGAGAAGCTCTGATGACCTATGAGATGATCGCGGCGCTGATGTTCGCGTCGATGGTGCTGGCGCTGGTCAGCGGCCAGCTGGTCTTCGCCGGCATCGGCTTCGTCGCCTCCGCCGCCGCGCTGCTGCTCTATGGCCCCGGCGCGATGGACCTGCCGTTCAACCAGGTGTTCAAGCTGTTCAACTGGTACGCGATGCTGACCCTGCCCATGTTCATCTACATGGGCTACATCCTCGCGGAATCCGGCATCGCGGAGGATCTGTACCGGGCGCTGCATGTCTGGTTCGGCCGCTTCACCGGCGGCCTTGCCATCGGCACCATCTTCCTGATGGTCATCATCTCGGCGATGAACGGGCTTTCCGTCGCCGGCATGGCGATCGGCGCCACTATCGCCCTGCCGGAGATGATCCGCCGCGGCTATGACAAGGTACTGATCTCAGGCGTCATCCAGGGCGGCTCCTCGCTCGGCATCCTCATCCCGCCCTCGGTGGTGCTGGTGCTCTACGGCATGATCGCCCGCCAGCCGGTCTCCAAGCTCTGGTTCGCCGGCGTCGGGCCCGGCCTTTTGATGGCGGCGCTGTTCATCCTCTACATTTATGTCCGGGTGAAGCTGAACCCGAAGCTGGCGCCGCAGCTGACGGACGAAGAACTGAACATGCCGCTGCGCGAGAAGTTCGCGCTGGCGCGGGCGGGCATCATTCCCTTCGCCATCTTCTTCTTCATGACCGGGCTGTTCGTCTTTGGCGTCACCAGCCTGGTGGAAAGCTCGGCGGTGGGCGCCACCACGGCGACGCTGGCGGCACTCGCCAAGCGCCGGCTGAATTGGCCGGTGCTGCGCGACACCGCGCTGAAGACGCTGAACGTCTCCTGCATGTTCATGTGGCTGATCCTCGCCGCGCTCGCCTTCGGCACGGTGTTCGACGGGCTCGGCGCGGTGAAGGCGGTCGAGTTCCTGTTCGTCCAGCAATGGGACCTCAATCCCTGGACCATCATCATCATGATGCAGCTGAGCTTCATCATCATGGGGATGTTCCTCGACGACACCGCGATGCTGGTCATCGTCGCGCCGCTCTATATCCCGCTGGTCAAGGCGCTCGATCTCGGCTTCGACAACCAGCTGATCTGGTACGGCATCCTGTACACGATTACCTGCCAGATCGCCTATATCACCCCGCCCTTCGGCTACAATTTGTTCCTGATGCGCTCGCTGGCGCCGAAGGAGATTTCGCTGGTCGACATCTACAAGTCGATCTGGCCCTTCGCCGCGATCATGCTGTTCACCATCGTCATGCTGATGGTCTTCCCGCAGATCGCGCTCTGGCTTCCCGAACACATGAAAGTCAAAGGCTGATCGCAACAGCCGACCGACCCTTCCAGAAAACAGAGGAGCAACCGATGACCGACGACATCAAGAAGCCCACGCCCAAGAAGGTGGACCCCGCCGCCGACGCCATTCTCGCCACCCGCCGCAGCTTCCTCGGCAAGGCAGCGCTCGGCACTGGCGCGGCGCTGGCGACCACGACGCTGGCGGCGCCCGCCGTCATCGCCCAGGCCGGCACCATCAAATGGCGCCTGCAGACCTATTCCGGCGCCCCGCTCGGCGCCCATGTCATCAAGCCGCAGATCGACGCCTTCAACGCCGCCGCCAATGGCGCGATGGAGATCGAGCTTTATTACGCCGACCAGCTGGTCCCCACCTCTGACCTGTTCCGCGCTTTGCAGACCGGCACGCTCGACGCGGTGCAGTCGGACGAGGCGACCATGGCCTCGCCGGTCGATATCGCGGTTTTCGGCGGCTACTTCCCCTTCGCCACCCGCTACAGCCTCGATGTGCCGGCGCTGTTCCGCTATTACGGGCTGAAGGAAATCTGGGCCGAGGCCTATGCCGAGGTGCCCAACGTCACCTGGCTGTCCACCGGCGCCTGGGACCCGCTGCACATCTTCACCGTCGACAAGCCGATCAAGAGCCTTGCCGACATGGCCGGCCTGCGCGTCTTCGGCGTGCCGACCGCCGGCAAGTTCCTCTCCAAGTATGGCCTCGTGCCGGTGACGATCCCGTGGGACAACGTCGAAGTGGCGCTGCAGACCGGCGAACTCGACGGCGTCGCCTGGTGCGGCTTCACCGAAGCCTATGAAGTGGGCTGGGCCGATGTGTGCAACTACGCGCTGACCAACTCGGTCACCGGCGCCTGGTTCGGCAGCTACTTCGCCAACTCCCCGAGCTGGGCCAAGGTGCCGCCGCATCTGAAGGAACTGTTCCTGATGAGCATCGACCAGTCGCATTACTACCGCGACGTCTGGTACTGGGGCGGCGAGGCCAAGCTGCGCGTCGAGGGCAACAAGATGGAGCTGACCTCGCTGCCGCCGGCCGACTGGGCGACTGTGGTCAACGACTCCAAGGGCTTCTGGGACGAGACCGCCGCCGCCAGCCCGCGCGCGGCCCGCGTCGTCGCCGCCTTCAAGAAGTATGACGAGACCATGCAGAAGGCCGGCTACCCCTATCGCTGAGCCCCCCGCAGAGATCCCCGCCGCCCAAAGGGGTGGCGGGGACCGCGCGCCCGGACGAGCCGGCCGCGCCGTGCCGACAGGAACGTGCCGACATGGAAAGGAGCGCCATGCGCCCCGAACCGACCGCCCGTGACGAGAGCTTCGACAACGAGCGCTTCGACATTGCCGTCATCGGCGCCGGGGTCGTGGGCTGCGCGGTGGTGCGCAGGCTTGCCCTGGCCGGTGCCAAAGTGGTGCTGATCGAGAAGGGCAGCGACATCCTGTCCGGCGCCTCCAAGGCCAATAGCGCCATTCTCCACACCGGCTTCGACGCCCCGCCGGGCAGTCTGGAGCTTGAGCTGATCAAGGCCGGGCGGGAGGAATATCTCTCCCTCGGTCCCAGCATCGGCCTCGACCTGGTGAAGACCGGGGCGCTGGTCTGCGCCTGGAACGAGCTTGAGGCGGAAAAGCTGGACGCCATCGCCGCGCAGGGGCGCGAGAATGGTATCTCTAACCTGGCGCTGCTGTCGGGACCGGCGGCCCGCGCCACCATGCCCGGCCTCTCCGACCGGCTGGTGGCGGCGATCGAGGTGGCGGACGAGCACATCATCGACCCCTGGACCGCGCCGCTGGCCTATCTCACGCAAGCCGTGGCGCTGGGGGCGCATTTCCTGCGCAATGCCGAGCTGATCGGGGGGCGTTTCGACGGTGAATGGCATCTCGCGACCACCGCCGGCGCGGTGACGGCCCGCGCCGTGGTCAATACGGCCGGGCTCTATGGCGACATCGTCGACGCGCGGCTGGGCTTTACCCCGGAATTCGAGATACGCCCGCGCAAGGGCCAGTTCGTAGTCCTGGACAAGGCAGCCTACGCCCTTGTGCCGCGCATCGTGCTGCCGGTGCCGACCGAGATCACCAAGGGCGTGGTGGTCTGCCCCACCGCCTTCGGCAATGTGCTGATCGGCCCCACCGCCGAGGAACAGGAAGACCGCGTGCGTGCCACCGTCGAGACCGCGACACTGGAGGGCCTGCTGGCGCGCGGGGCGCAGATCGTACCGGCGCTGGCGGGCATGCCGGTGACGGCGGTCTATGCCGGGCTGCGGCCGGCGAGCGAGACGAAGGCCTACCGCATCTTCTGCCGGCCGGAGAAGCGCGCCGTCACGCTCGGCGGCATCCGCTCCACCGGGCTCAGCGCCGCGCTCGGGTTGGCGCAGCATGCATTGAAGCTTATCGAGGGCTTCGGCCTCTCGCTGTCCCCGGCGAGCGACGCGCCGGAACTGCGCCTGCCCAACCTCACCGAAACCTGCCCGCGCGACTGGCAGGCGCCCGACCATGGCGAGATCGTCTGCCATTGCGAAATGGTGACACGGCGCGAGATCGAGGCGGCGCTCATAAGCCCGGTGCCACCCGGCGATTTCGGCGGCGTGCGCCGGCGCACCCGCGCCGGCATGGGCCGCTGCCAGGGCTTCTACTGCAATGCGCGGCTGGCGGAGATGACGCGCGGCAAGCTGCGCGAGCCACTGGCGGTCGGGGACGAACCCTCATGAGCGACGCGGATGTCATCATCGTCGGCGGCGGGCCGGCCGGGGTGGCGGCGGCGGTGGAGCTGCGCCGGCAGGGCGTCGGCCGCGTCGTGCTGCTGGAACGCGAGGCGCAGCTCGGCGGCGCCACCCGCCATTGCAGCCATTCGCCCTTCGGCATGCTCGATTTTCACCGGGTCTATTTTGGCGCCGCCTACGGCAAGAGGCTGGAAGCGGAAGCCGCCCGCGCCGGAGTGGAGGTCCGCACCGGCCACTCCGTGGTGCGGCTCATCGCCGGAGGTCGGGTTGAGCTGGCGACGCCGCACGGCGTCGAGACGCTGCAGGCGCGGCGGCTGCTCATCGCCACCGGCGCCCGTGAGACGCCCCGCGCCGCCCGGCTGATCTCAGGCGACCGGCCGATCGGGGTGGTGACGACAGGCGCGCTCCAGTCCTATGTCGCCTTTCACGGCCTGATGCCGTTCAGGCGCCCGCTCATCGTCGGCTCGGAGCTGGTGAGCCTGTCGGCCGTGCTCACCTGCCTCAGCCATGGCGCCCGCCCCGTCGCCATGATCGAGCCCGGCCCGCACCCGCTCGCCCCGGCGCCGCTGATGTGGTTTCCCCGCGCGATGGGCATCCCGTTCCATTGCGGGGCGGAACTCCTCGACATTCATGGCGCGAGCCGGGTGGAGGATGTCACGCTGCGCCTGCGCGACGGCACCCTGCATAAGCTTGCCTGCGACGGGGTGCTGCTCACCGGACGCTTCACCCCGGAATCGGCGCTGCTGCTTCAGTCGGCCATCGGCGTCGACCCCTTCAGTGCGGGCCCGGCGATCGACCCCTATGGCCGCACCGCCGACCCTCACCTTTTTGCCGCCGGCAATCTGCTGCGCGCGGTGGAGACCGCCGGCTGGTCCTTCCGCGAGGGCCGCGCGGTCGGCCGCGCCATCGCCGAGGATCTGGCGCGCGACGCGGACGCTGGCCTCGACGGGGACGCCCTCCTCCCCGTGACCTTCGACCCGCCGGTCAAGCTCGTCGTGCCCGGCCTGATCCGGCGCGGAAACCGTGCCGCACCGGCTTTCCCGAACTTCCAGCTGCGCTTCGCGCGGCAGGCGCGCGGGCGCCTTTCGCTGGTGCTGGACGGCCGCGAAATGTGGGCGCAAGAGAAGACGTGGCGACCGGAACGTCGCATTGCCTTACCAATTCCGTCCGCCGCCCAGACGGCGGACCGCGTGCATATCGGTTTCGAGGAGAGGACCTAGTGCGTGTCGCCGCTATCGACCAGGGCACGACGTCAACCCGCTGCCTCGTCGTCGAGGCGGACGGTACCGCCTGGTTGGCCGCCAGCCTTGCCCATGGCCAGCGCCACCCCGCGCCGGGCTGGGTGGAGCACGACCCGCGCGAATTGCTGCGCAACATCCGCGCCGTGCTGGCGGCCGCTGGGCCGGTCGATGCCATCGCCCTCGCCAATCAGGGGGAGAGCTGCCTCGCCTGGGACGCGGTGAGCGGGGAAGCGCTCTCTCCCGTCATCGTCTGGCAGGATTCGCGCACCACGGACGCCCTCGCCGCCCGCTCCGAAGACGATGTGATCCGCTCACGGGCGATCTGCGGCCTGCCGCTCGATCCCTATTTCTCCGCCTCCAAGCTGGCCTGGCTGGTCGAGAACATCCCCGCCGTCGCCACCGCGCGGGCCAATGGCCGGCTCAGGCTTGGCACCACCGACGCCTATTTCCTCGATCAGCTCACCGGCACCTTCGCCACCGACCTCGCCACCGCCTCGCGCACCGGCCTGCTCGATCTTTCGACCGGCCTGTGGAGCGACGAACTCTGCGCGCTGCATGGGGTGCCGCGCACCTTCCTGCCCTGCATTCGGCCCTCCGACAGCGGCTTCGGACAGATCGACGGCGTGCCGGTGAAGGTCTCGATCGTCGACCAGCAGGCGGCCCTCTACGGTCATGGCTGCCGCGCGCCGGGCGAGGCCAAGATCACCTTCGGCACGGGCGCCTTCCTGCTGGCGGTCGCCGGCCCGGCGCGCCCCGACACCGCCGGCCTGCTGCCGACCATCGCCTGGCACCGCAAGGGCGAGGCGCCGGTCTTCGCCGTCGAGGGCGGCGTCTACGATGCCGGGGCAGCGCTGGAATGGCTGCGCCGGCTCGGCCTGTTCAGCCAGACGCACGAACTCGACGGGTTCAAGGGGCCTTCCGCCCTCAGCCGGGGGCTCGTCTTCGTGCCGGCGCTGTCGGGCCTCGCCGCGCCCTATTGGGACCGCAAGGCGGCGCCGCTGTTCATCGGCATGGAGGCGTCGACCGACCGGCGCGACATGGTCCGCGCGGCACTGGAGGGCATCGCCCTGCTCACCGTCGGGCTGATCGACGCCGCGGAACTCGGCCGCGGCAGCATCACCGACATCTCGATCGATGGCGGCCTGTCGCGGAGCCGCTGCTTCGCCGCCTTCCTCGCCGCCGCCAGCGGCCGTGCCATCAAGGTGCCGGACCTGCACGAAATGACCGCGCTGGGCCTCGCCGCGCTCTGCGGCGCCGAGACCGGCGCCGCCCGTGCCGCCTTCCGGCGCTTCGAGCCGGACGGCTCGGTCAGCGCGCAGGACCACGCCCGTTTCCGCGAGGCGGTGAAGAAGTGCCGAAACTGGCGCGCGTGAGATCGGCTCAGAATACGAAGTCGACCGAGGTCAGCAGCCAGCAGCCACGTGCCCATTCGATCCGGTTGCCGCTGGCGTCGGTGTTGATCGAACTGGTGCGGAACACCGGCGTCCCCGGGGTCAGCGCCAGCAGGCTCGCCTCGTCAGGCGTGGCGAAGCCCCCGCTGATGCGGGTCTCGGCGCGGCGGTACTTCTGGATGCCATGGGCGATGAACACATCCGTCACCGATTGGCGCCGGGAATAGACGGTGGTGAAGTCCGGCAGCAGGGCGGCGGGGAACACCTTGGTGCTGATATAGATCGGCTGGCCATCGGCTGAGCGCACGCGGCGCAGGCGCACCACCGGCGCGCCGATCGCCAGGTGCAGCTGCTCGGCGGCGGCGGCATCCGCGAACTCCTCCTCCAGCACGGTGGTCGTGGTGGTCACGGCCTTGCCGTCGGCGCGCAGGCTCTCGGCGAAGCGGCTACCGTCGCGCACCACCAGCGCCGAGGGCAGGCTGCGCACGAACACCCCCACCCCCTTGCGCGAGGTGAGGTGCCCTTCCTGCTGAAGCTGCTGCAGCGCCCGGCGCAACGTGATGCGGGTAACGCCCAGCTTCTCCGACAGATGCACCTCGCCCGGCAGCTGGCCGCCCGGCGTGAGCCAGCCGCTGTCGATCAGCGAGAGGATATAGTCGTAGATCTGCTGCCAGATCGGCGCGTCGCGGCGCGGGCGGAAGACCAGCCCGTCAAAACCCGATATGCCGTTCGCCGGCCCCGGCTGCGCCTTCACGCTCCTGTTCACGCCCTCACTCCGCTGCCTGCGCCAGGCCCGCGGACGGCCGACGCTCCAGAGCCCGGCGAGCATAGACGATTCGTCCCGCCACCAGCGTCGCCACCACTTCCGGATGCGCCATGTCGGTGGCATCGACAAGAAGGAGATCGGCCCGCCGGCCGGCCTCCAGGCTGCCGCGATCCTTGAGCCGGGCGACGCGGGCGGGATTGGCGGAGACCAGCGGCCAGTGCCGCGCCAGCGCCTCGTGGTCGCCCGCCGCCAGGGTGAAGGCGGCATAGAGCGGCGAGGGGTAGTGGTAATCGCTGGTCAGCACCGTGCAGCGCCCGGCGGCGATGGCTTCAGTCGCGCTTAGCGCGCCATTATGGCTGCCGCCACGCACCACGTTTGGCGCACCGAGGATTACGTCCTCTCCGGCGTCGCGGGCGGCCTGCGCTGTCTCCTGGTTCATCGGGAATTCGGAGGCCACCGCGCCCAGCGCCCGAAACCGCGCGCGCTCGGCCGGCGAATCCTCGTCATGGGCGAGCAGCACATTGCCGTTCGCCCGCGCACTCGCCGCCAGGCTCTCAATGGCAGCGGGCACCGCGTCCCGCGCGCCCCACACCCGGTCGAGCAGCGTCATGTAGTCCTCGCGGCTGAGACCGGAACGTTCCGCCATCTGGCCGATCTTGCGGGCGATGGTGCCCTTGAGCACGGAGCCTGTCGTGTGGTCGTTGAAGGCGAGGATCGGCGCGGGGGTGAGCGCCAGCCATTCCCGCACCTCCTCCAGCGCCTCCAGCGCGAAGGTTTCCCAGCGCAGATGCAGCCGGGTGTCGCAGGCCAGCCCCTCGCGCAACGCGAGCAGCGTGGCGACGAAGCTGCGCGCGGCTTCCACCGAGCGCAGGCCCGGCTCCCAGGAGATGGTAACGCCGTGAAAAGCGGTGGTGACGCCGTTCGCCACCAGCTGGCGGTCGGTGTCGCGCAAAGCGAGCGTCATGTCGAAGCGCACGCCCGGGCGGGGCATGATGTGACGCTCGAAGGCGTCGCCGTGAATGTCGACGATGCCCGGCAGCACCAGCAGGCCGCGCGCGTCGATCACCCGCTCGGGAGCGGGGTCGGGAGCGGGGTCGGGAGCGGCGTCGTGCGCCTCCCCGGCGATGCGCCCACCACTCACCACCACCGGCCGGTCGCTCCACTGGCCGCTCCGGAGCGCCCGCCCATTCTCGATCCGCACACTCATCATCCGCCTCGGCACCCCTAAGCCACTGTCATGGACACGTCATACGCTGTCTATACAGATAACCGTAGTCCACAGTTCCTGTCTATACAGCAAGGGGCACAAAATGTTTCGCAAGCTTGTTTCCGCCCTCGCCATTACCCTGGCGACGGCCTTCGCGGCGACGGCCGAACCGGTTCGTTTCGCTGTCACCGACATTGAAGGCCTGGAGGCGCTGCAGCAGGAGTTCGGCGGCTTCCAGAAGGAGCTTTCCAAGCTCACCGGCCTCGATATCGAGCTGATCCCGGTCAGCTCCCGCACCGCCGCCGTCGAGGCGATGAATTCCGGCCATGTCGAGCTCGTGCTCACCGGCCCGGCCGAATATGTGGTCATGAAGGAGCTTAGCGACCCGCGCATCGTCGTCGCCTGGCAGCGCCCGGACTATTTCGCGCAGATCGCCGTGCTGGCCAACGGCCCGATCCGCACCATCGACGACCTAAAGGGCAAGAAGGTCTCCTTCGGCTCGGTCGGTTCGACCTCGCAGCATCTCGGCCCGGCGCAGGTGCTGGCCGATTTCGGCATCATGTATGGCAAGGATTATGACGGCGTCATCATCTCCCGCAACGTGGCGGCGGAAGCGCTGATCCGTGGCGACATCGCCGCCATCGGCCTGAACTATGGCCACCTCAACTCGATCCGCAAGGCGTTCCCCAACGCCGCCTTCGCCGTCGTCGCCCGTGGCCGCGACCTGCCCAACGACATCCTCGTCGCCCGCAAGGACATTCCCGAAGAGGTGTTCGTGAAGGTGCGCGAGGCCTTCCTCAAGCACGGCAACGAGCTGATGAACGCCGTGCTCAAGGGCGAGGACAATCAGAAGTTCAAGGGCGGCATCTTCATCACCGACGTGAAGGACAGCGACTACGACTATGTCCGCTCGATGTACCGCACCATTGGCATCGAGAATTTCGGTTCCTTCATCAACTGAACCCCTCACCCCAGCGCCGGACGGGCCTCGCTCCCGTCCGGCGCTTCTTTTCGTTCGTGATGGAGGCCGCCATGGAGCGCGTTCCGACCGAGCACGTTCCCGTGCCGCCCCTCGCCGGTCTGCGCCCGGCCAACACCGGCAATCCCGAGATCGGCCCGCTGGTGAAGTCGGTAGCGCCGGTCCTCGCCCCGCAGATCATCGGCGCGCGCGGCCTCGCCAAGACCTATCCCAACGGCCAGGCGGTGTTCGCCGGGGTCGATCTCGACATCCGCGCCGACCAGCGCGTGGCACTGATCGGCTCCAATGGCGCTGGCAAGTCGACCCTGCTCAAATGCCTGATCGGCCTTCTGCCCTCGACCCATGGCGAGATCACCACGCTGGGGGAGCGCTTCATGGCCGCCCCCAGCGCCGCGCAGCTGACCCGGCTGCGCCGGCAGATCGGCTTCGTGTTCCAGAATCATGGTCTGGTCGGGCGGCAATCTGTGCTGACCAATGTCATCCAGGGCAAGCTCGGCCTGCCCGGCAGCTGGCGAGCCTTCCACCACGCCCTCGCCCGGCAGGAATGGCGCGAGGAGGCGATGGCGGTGCTGGCCGAGGTGCGCCTCGCCGACAAGGCGAGCGCCCGCGCCGACCAGCTTTCCGGCGGGCAGGCCCAGCGCGTCGCCATCGCCCGCGCGCTGATCCGCCGCCCGCGCCTGCTGATCGCCGACGAGCCGGCCGCCAGCCTCGACCCGGCGGTGGGGCGCGACATCATGCGGATCTTCTCCGAGCTCGCCCGCGATCACGGCATCACCCTCGTCTACACCACCCACGACATGCAGCACGCGCTCGACTATTCCGACCGCATCGTCGCACTCAAAGACGGCAAGGTGCATTTCGACCGGCCCACTATGCGGGTTTCCCTGCGCGATATGGATGGCGTCTTCCATGGTTAGCACCCCCTCGGCCACCCTGCCCCGCACGCTTCCCCCCTCGCGCCTGCCCGCGATCTCGCCGCTGTCCTTCACCATTCTGGTGGTGGTCGGGGCGCTGTTCCTCGTCTCGATGGGCCAGGTCGCTCCCTCGCCGGAAAAGCTCGCCAACGGCCTGCCGCGCATGGCGGAGCTGGTGGGGCGGATGCTGCCGCCCAACACCGAACCCGGCTTTCTCCAGCGCATGGGCTGGCGCATTCTGGAGACGCTGCAGATCGCGCTGGTCGGCACCGTCTTCGGCGTCATCATCAGCCTGCCGATGGGCTGGCTGGCGGCGCGGGGCATCTCCCCGCTCGGCGCCTTCCGGCATTTTCCGCGCGCGCTGATCTCGCTGTTCCGCACCGTGCCCGATCTCGTCTGGGCGCTGCTGTTCGTCTCGACGCTGGGCCTTGGCGCGGTGGCCGGCACGATGACCATCGTCGTCGACACGATCGGCTTTTGCGGCCGCTTCTTCGCCGAGGCGATGGAGGAGGCCGACAAGAAGCCGCAGGAGGCGCTGCACGCCATCGGCGCCAACCGCGTCACCGTGCTGTGCGGGGCGATCCTGCCCGACGTGATGCCGACGCTGATCAACTCCTCGCTGTTCGCGCTGGAAAAGGCCGTGCGTGCCTCCGTCGTGCTCGGCCTCGTCGGCGCCGGCGGCATCGGGCAGGAGCTGAAAGTGGCGTTCGACCTGTTTCAGTACCGCAACGCCTCGGCGATCATCCTCGCCATCTTCATCATCGTGCTGGCGATGGAATTCCTCACCGACCGGCTGCGGGCGAAGTTCCAATAGGCGGGCGGAAGGTGCATTCCGCCCCCACTCTGGGGTAAGTGTCGCGCCTCAAGCGACAGGTGCCCCCCGACGTGACCGCCGTGACCTCCCTTCTCCTCACCATGCGCCCTATGTTCTTCGGCAGCGTGCTCGGCATTGGCGGCCTCGCCAATGGCTGGCGCATGGCGACGCGACTGTGGGGCGCGCCTGTCCTGATCGGCGAGACGCTCGCGGTGCTCGCCTTCGGGCTCTGGCTGCTGTGGAGCGTGCTCTACGGCTTGAAATGGCTGGTCCATCCCGGCGTGGCGCGGGAGGAGCTGAACCACCCCGCCCAGGGGCTCATCGCCGCGCTGGCACCGGTTTCCACCCTGATCGCCGCCATCGCCATCGGCCCGCATGTGCCGCTGCTCGGCTGGAGTCTGTTCATTCTGGGGGCGGCGGGCGTTGTCCTCTATGCCGCCTGGAGCGTCGGTGGCCTGTGGCAGGGCGGGCGGATGCCGCAGGAGGTGACGCCGATCCTCTATCTCCCCACCGTCGGCGGCGGGCTGGTCGGCGCCATCGCCTGCGCCACCTTCGGCCAGACCGCGCTCGGCTGGATGTTCTTCGGCATGGGGGTGATGTCGTGGCTGTCGATGGAATCGGTGTTCCTCACCCGCCTGTTCCAGCACGCGCTGCCGGCCGCGCAGCGCTCCAGCCTCGGCATGGAACTGGCGCCGCCGGCGGTCGCCTGCGTCGCCTATCTCTCGCTGACGCCGGGGCCGGCGGACAAGGTGGCGCTCGCTCTGTTCGGCTATGGCTGTTTTCTGGCGCTGGTGATGGCGCGACTTGTGCCATGGCTGCGCCAGCAGCCCTTCGGCCCCGGCGCCTGGGGCTACACCTTCGGCGTCGCCACCCTGCCGCTCGCGGCGCTGAAGCTCACGGAACAGGGCGCGGGCGAGCCGGTGACGCAGATGGCGCTGGCGCTGTTCATCGCCGGCAACGCCATCATCGGCTGGATCGCGCTGCGCAGCCTCGTCAAGGTGGTCGCCTTCTTCAAGGCGCCGAGAGGCTGACCCTCACGCCGGGCCACTTTCCGCCAGCAGGTATGGCGCGTCGGCGCTGAAGACGTGGCCGTCCACCTGCCGCCAGCCATCGCCAATCCACGCGCCAAGCCATTCGGTAAGGTCATCCAGCGGTGCGCCTGGCGCCGGGATCCGGGTCGGCAGCACCACCCGCACGGCATGCGCCCCCTGCCGGCGCTCGAAGCCGAACCAGCCCCAGGGAGAGGGCGCGATCTCAAGCCGGCGATAATCGCCCCGCATCAGCGCCGGGTTGCGGGCGCGCAGCGCCAGCAGGTCCCGCGTCAGCGCGAAAGTCGCGGCATCGTCGGGGTCGAGCGCGGCCGTATTCCCCGCCAGTGCCTGCGCCCGCGCCGCCCAGTCCACCGGGCGACGGTTGTCGGGGTCGACCAGCGAGAAATCGCGAAGCTCCGTGCCCTGATAGATGTCGGGCGTGCCCGGCAGCGTCTGCTGGAGAATAATCTGACCGAGCCCGACCAAGCGTCCGGCGGGAGCAAGCTCGCCCACAAACGCCTCGAGCCGGGCGCGGAATTCCGCCGCTTCCGGCGCCTCGACCAGAGCGCGGGCAAAGCCGAGGCTCGCCGCTTCATAGGCCTCGTTCGGGGTTTCCCAATTGCTGTGGCGCTTGGCCTCGCGCAGCGCCTTGGTGAGATAGGTCTCCATCCGCTCCGGCGTGATCGGCCAGGCGGAAACCAGCGTCTGCAGGATCATATGCGCGTCGAGCGCGTCGGGCATCGCGATGCCCGCCTCCTCACGCCGCAGCGGGACGGTGAGCGCTTCGGCCGCCTCGCAGAACGCCAGCCACGCCTCGGGCCTGCCGCTCAGCGCGGCGAGGCGCGCGCGCGGGCCGGGGCCGCGCTTGGTGTCATGCGTCGCCAGCGGGATGAGGTCGACCGCGCCGTCCCTGGCGCGCGCCTCACAAAGCGCGTGCATCTCCTGCGCGCTGCGGGCGGGATGGTCGAGGCTGCCGCCGACTTCATTGGCGCAGAGCAGCACGGGATAGCGGTACAGTTCCGTATCCTCGAAGCCCTTGGCCATGGCCGGGCCGCTGAGCTGCTGGAAGCGCGAGCGGAATTCATGGTCGCTCGGCCGCTCCGGGCTCTCCAGCCGGCGGAGCAGCAGCGCCGCCGCCGCCGCAGTGAGCGGGTTCTCCGTCGCCTCGATACGGGTGCGGATCTCCTGCCAGATCGCGACATCCTCCGCCTCATGGCCTTTGGGGGTCGCATAGGAGCGATAGACCGGGCAATGGGCGAGCAGCGCCACCACCCCGTCGCGGATCGCCGTGTTGGTGAGGTCGCCGGCGGTCATGGCCTCGTCCAGCCCCTCGCGCGCGAGCATGGCCAGAATGTCGACCTCGGCCTTGAGGCTCGCCTCCAGCACCTGCCGCTTGGCGCCCGCCAGCCGCTCGGGCAGCGCGCCGACGAGAAGGTGACGCGCCCGCAGCGCCGCCTCGAAGGCGCCATAGCCCTCCGGATCGACGAAAAGCGCGTTGATGTCGTTCAGCCGCTCATAGCCGGTGGTGCCCTCGATCGGCCAGGGACGCAGCACCTCGCCCGGCTCCAGGATCTTCTCGACCAGCAGGGGGACATCAGGACCCACCGCGGCCCGCAGCCGGTCGCAATAGCCGGCAGGGTCGACCAGCCCGTCAATATGGTCAATCCGCAGCCCATGCACGAGCCCGCGAGTGATCAGCGCCAGCGGCAGGCGGTGGACGAGGTCGAACACCTCGGGGTCCTCCACCCGCACGCCGGCAAGATCAGTGATGTTGAAGAAGCGGCGGTAATTGAGATCATGCGCCGCCGTGCGCCACCAGGCGAGGCGCCAGTGCTGCGCCTCCAGCACGGCGGCAAGGTCCGCCTGCGCCAGCGCCACCTCCAGCGCCTGGCGCGCGGCGGCGTCGAGGGCGGTGAAAACGGCGCGGGCCGCGCCTCTTCCGGTGTCGTCCGATCCGCCCTCCACCACGGCGAAGCAATCGGCAGCGGCCGTGAGGCCGGCCGCGCGCAGCAGCCCCGCCACGCTTTCCGCCCGCAGCGGAAAGACGTGGTCGGCATAGGCGACATTGACGCGCCCGAGATCGTAATCGGCGCGCAGCGACAGCGCCCCGGACTCCAACGTCGCCTTGAGCGGGTCGCCCAGCACCGGCAGCAGCAGCCGGCCGCTTTCCCATTTCACATCGAACACGCGCGCGGCGGCCGAGCCCGGGCCGGCTTCCATCATGTCGAGCCAGAACGGGTTGTGGCTGGAAGCCGCCATGTGGTTCGGCACGATGTCGAGCACCACGCCCATGCCCCGCGCCGCCAGCGCGCCGGCGAGAGCCTCAAAACCCGCCTCCCCGCCCAGCTCCGGATTGATCCGGGTCGGATCGGCGACATCATAGCCATGGGTCGAGCCCGGCACCGCCGTGGTGATCGGCGAGGCATAGAGGTGGCTCACACCCAGGTCGGCGAGATAGGGCACCAGCGCCTGCGCATCCGCAAAGGTGAAGCCGCGATGGAACTGCAGCCGATAGGTAGCGCGAAGGGCGGGGTTCATGCGCGGGCAAGGCTCCAGAGGGCGGCCGCGAAGGGGTCGAGCGTCAGCTGCCCTTCCGCCTCGTGGATGACGCCGCCAATGCTGGCGCCCGCCGGCATGCCGGAGAATGTGGTCTGCGGGTCGATCCGCACGCGCTCCTTGCCTCCATTCAGCACCATCACCAGCGTGCCGGCGCCATAGTGCCAGGCGACGCGCAGCGCCTCGCCGGTCCGGCTCAACTCGCTGCCGCGATAGGGGCTGGCGGTGAGCGGCCAGACCAGCCGACGGCGCTGCTCAGCCAGACGGTGAAAAGCGTCGAGCTCCGCCCGCGCCTGCGGGGTGCGCATGTCCTCGGGCTTCAGCTTGGCTGCAAGGAAAGTCGCCTCGCTCAGCGGGTCGGGGAAGCTCTCGCCATGGGCGTCGAAAAAATCGGCGAACTCGCTGCGGCGGCCCTTGCGCACCGCGTCCGCCAGCTCGCCCTCGAAATCGCAGAAGAACGGGAAGGGCGTGGGCAGCAGCGCTTCCTCGCCCTGGAACAGCAGCGGGATTTCCGGCGAGAGCATCAGCACGAAGCGCAGGAAGGCCAGCCGCTCCGGCGCCAGCGTCCCGGCGAGCCGGTCGCCGAGCGGGCGGTTGCCGATATGGTCGTGATTCTGCACGAAGCTGACAAAGGCGTCCGGGGCGAGGTCGGCGCAGGGCGTGCCGCGCGGATGCCCGCCCTCGCCCGGATAGGGTTCGCCCTGGAAGACGAAGCCCTCGGCGAGCGCCCGCCCGGCGGAGGCCACCGCGTCCCGGGCATAGGGGGCGTAATAGCCGGTGCGCTCGCCGCTGCCGAGCACATGGAAGGCGTGGTGCCAGTCATCATTCCACTGAGCGGTGAACAGATGCTCCTCGCGCGTCAGCCAGCCGGCAATGTTGTCGTGGTTCTCCAGCACCAGCCACGCATCCGGGCGCACCGCACGGCAGGCGGCCGCGATCTCGCGCAGGAAGGTCTCGGCGCCGCCGGTCGCGAGCGCATGCACCGCGTCGAAGCGCAGCCCGTCAAAGCCGAAATCGGCCAGCCAATAGGCGGCGTTCTCGGTGAAGAAGGCCCGCACAATGGGGTTCTCCAGGTCGATCGCCGGGCCCCAGGGGGTGTGGATATCCTCGCGGAAGAAGGACTTGCCGTAGAGCGGCAGGTAGTTCCCGCTCGGGCCGAAATGGTTGTAGACCACATCCAGCATCACGCCGAGCCCGCGCTCATGGGCGGCGTCGATAAGGGCGCGCAGATCGTCTGGCGTGCCATAGGCGGTGTCGGGGGCGTAGAGCAGCACCCCGTCATAGCCCCAGTTGCGCCGGCCGGGAAAATCGGCGACCGGCATCAGCTCGATCACGGTGAAGCCGGCGTCGCGGTAATGGTCGAGCCGCTCGATCAGCGCCCGGAACGTGCCTTCCGGCGTCGCCGTGCCGACATGCACCTCGGCGATAACAGCCTCATGCCAGGGGCGCGGCACCCCGCCCGCCGACATCGCGACCGGCGCCGCTGTGAGGCTCCAGCCATCGGCGTCCTCCGCCTGCCCGCGCGAGGCGGGATCGGGGACGGCGACCGCCCCCTCCCCTTCGCCGATGCGGAAGCGATAGCGCGTGCCCGCGTTGAGCCCATCGATGGCGGCGGTGAAGAAGCCATCGCCGGCCTTGTCCATGGCCTTGGGCGCGGCGCCGTCGATTTCCACGCTCACATGGCCCGCATCCGGCGCGTAGAGGCGGAAGCGTGTGGCCGTGCCGTCGAGGATCGGTCCGAAGCGGGTGCTGTTCATGCGCGCCATTCCCAGACGATGAGCGTGCGGCCCGGCACGCCGAAGCTTCCACCGCCCTCAAGGCTGGAGCCTTCCAGGTCGTCGCCGGTGGCGAGGATTGCCTCCCAGCGGCCGGACTGCACCGGCGGGGCGACGAAATCGACGTCGACATGCGAGGCGTTGAGCATGATCACCAGCGAGGGCTCCTCCGGCAGCACCGGGGCGAGGCGCAGGGTGATGCATTTGGAGTGCGGGTCGGCCCAGTTCTCCTCGGTCATCCGGGTGCCGCCATTATTGAACCAGGCGACATCGGGCTGGCCCATCTCATTGCGCGAGCCGGTGAGGAATTCCGGCCGCGAGAGGCAGGAATGCGTCTTGCGGATCTCGGCGAGGCGGGCGACGAAGTCAGGCAGTTCCGGGTCGTCATCCGACCAGTCGACCCAGCCGATCTCGTTGTCCTGGCAATAGGCGTTGTTATTGCCGCCCTGCGAGTTGGAACGCTCGTCGCCGGCCAGCAGCATCGGCACGCCCTGGCTGAGGAACAGCGTGGCGATCAAATTGCGCTTCTGCCGGCGGCGCAGCGCGTTGATGGCGGGATCGTCGGTCTCGCCTTCGACGCCGCAGTTCCAGCTCTTATTGTCGTCATGGCCGTCACGGCCATCCTCGCCATTGGCCTCATTGTGCTTATCGTTATAGGTGACGAGGTCGTGCAGGGTGAAACCGTCATGGGCGGTGATGAAGTTGAGGCTCGACCAGGGCCGGCGGCGGCCTTCCGAGAAGATGTCCTGCGAGGCGGCGAAGCGGGTGGCGAAGCTCGGCAGCAGCCCCTCGGAGCCACACCAGAACTCGCGCACCGTGTCGCGGTAATCGCCGTTCCATTCGGAGAAGCCGGGCGGGAACGCGCCGAGCTGGTAGCCGCCGGGGCCGACATCCCACGGCTCGGCGATCAGCTTCAGGCCACCGAGGGTGGGATCCTGAAGGATCGCGTTGAAGAAGGCATGACCGGAATCGAAGCCTTCCGGCCGGCGGCCGAGCGTGGTGGCGAGATCGAAGCGGAACCCGTCAATGCCGTAGATCGAGGCCCACATGCGAAGCGAGTCCATCACCATCTGCAGCACGCGGGGATGGTCGGTATTGACCGAATTGCCGCAGCCGGTGAGGTCGTCATAATAGCGGCCATTGCCAGGCAGCAGCCGGTAATAGGACGCGTTGTCGATGCCCTTGAAGGAGAGCGTCGGACCGAGATGATTGCCCTCGCAGGTGTGGTTGTAGACCACGTCGAGAATGATCTCGATCCCCGCCTGGTGCAGCCGGTCCACCGCCTCGCCGATGGCGTCGAGCCCGTCCTCGCCGAGATAGCGCGGCTCCGGCGCGAAGAAGTTCAGCGTGTTGTAGCCCCAGTAATTGGCGAGGCCCCGGTCGAGCAGATGCCGGTCCTGGGTAAAGGCATGAACGGGGAGCAGTTCCACCGCAGTGACGCCGAGCTTGGCGATGTAGTCGATGAACTCGGGCTGACCGAGCGCGGTGAAGGTGCCGCGAATGGATTCCGGCACCAGCGGGTGGCGCATGGTCAGCCCGCGCACATGGCCCTCATAGATCACCGTCTTGGCCCAGGAGATGCGCGGGTGCTGGGTCGCGGCCATCGGCGTGCCGGCGACGACACGGGCCTTCGGCATGAAGGCGGCGCTGTCGCGCTCGTCCATGATCAGGTCGGCGTCGTCGCCGGCGCCGATCGTGTAGCCATAGAGCGCGTCATGCCACTTGATGTCGCCCACCAGCATGCGGGCATAGGGGTCGAGCAGCAGCTTGTTCGGGTTGAAGCGATGGCCCGCCTCCGGCGCCCACGGCCCGTGCACGCGCCAGCCATAGACCTGCCCGCGCCCGACGCCGGGGAGATAGCAGTGCCAGACGCCATTGGTGCATTCGTGCAGGTCGATCCGCTCAAGCTCCGTGTCGCCATAGCGATCGAACAGGCACAGCGTCACCCCGACCGCATTGTCGGAGAACAGCGCAAAATTCGTCCCTCTCCCGTCGACCGTCACGCCGAGCGGAAAGGCGGAGCCAGGCAGTATCTTGCGCATGATGGGGTTCACCGTCAGGAGAGAAAAAGGCAAGGAAAGCGGGGCCTGCGCGGCGCAACGAGCCGGCGCATCGCCAAGGGGGCCGTCACACGCGCCGTCGCGAACGGCGCCAGCACGGGCGTCAGTGTCCGCCCCAGCGGTTGATCCGCATCAGGCGGGCGGTGCGCTCCTGCGCGCGGCGCGCATCGGGCGAGCCGCCGCTCTGCGCCGCCATGTGCAGCGCACTGAGCGTGGCCCTCGCCAGCGGATGGCCGGGATAGGCGCAACGTTCCCGGATGAAGTCATGGGCATCGCGCAGTGTGCGCAGATGGCGCCCTTCGCGCGTTGGCAAAGGACGGTCGAAACAGGCGTCCCAATAGCTCTCAGACATGGATGATCTCGCGTGCATGACCGCGTGAAGGGCCGCTCGCAGAACGCGCGCACGTGAAGAAAAGTTCCTGCCAGCACCCGCTAACCGGGCCTCGGTGTGGCGACAGGGCCATCGTGACGACACGAAAAAAGGGCCGGCGCGAGCCGGCCCTTGCGGGGAGTTCAGGGAGGATAGGATTCGCGGGTGCCCGGCCCGCCTCTCGCTCAGGCGGTCAGCACCTTCACTTCCTCGCGCAGCCGCCCGCCAAGAGCGGATACCGCGTCCGACACCTGTTCGATCTGGCCAGCCGTGCCCCGGATCTGGCCGGAAATGCGCGAGACGCCATCAATGCTCTGCGTGACCGAGCCATTGGTTGCGCTCTGCTCCTCGACGGCGGCGGATAGGCTGGTGAACACGTCGCGCAGGGTGCCGACGCTGTGGGTGATCTCGTTCACCGCCCGAGCCGCATCGCTGCTGGCCCGCTGCACCGCGTCGACCTGGGTGCTGATTTCCTTGGTGGCGTTGGCGGTCTGCAGCGCGAGTTCCTTCACCTCGGAAGCCACCACCGCGAAGCCCTTGCCGGCATCGCCGACCCGGGCCGCCTCGATGGCGGCGTTGAGGGCAAGGAGGTTGGTCTGCGAGGCGATGCCCTGGATCATCGCCGAGATGTTGCCGATGCGCTCGATGCTCTCCACCAGCCCGCTGACCAGCCCATCGGCCGAGGTGGCGCGTTCGGCCGCCTGCGCGGTCATGGTGGTGGCGTTGTGGATCTGCTTGCTGACCTCGCCGAACGACATCGACATCTCGACCGCCGCCGCCGCCACCGAGGATGTCATCTCCTCGCTCTGGCGGGTGAGGCCATCGAGCTCGGCGCTCGCATGCTCCATCGCCGTGGAGGTCTGGTTCATCTCGTTGATGACAGCGGTGACGCTGGAGGCGACCTTCACCGTGTCGGTGATCAGCGCCCAGGTGAGCATGGGGCCGTCATAGCGACCATCGGGGGTCATCAGCGCCGAGACGCTGAGATTGAGTGTTTCCGGGCCCACCTTGATGCGCGCCGTGTGCGGCAGGCGCGAGGCGTCGGCCAGCATGTGCCGCTGCATTTCCGGCTTCTTGTGGAAGACGTCGATCGACGAGCCGACCAGCTCGGAGGCCTTGATCGGCAGATGCTGCTCGATGCGGGCCAGCGTGTCGAGGCTGGTGCGGTTGGCATAGTCGACGATGAACCCGTCGAGCGAACAGGTCATCACATTGATCGGCATCTGATCGACCATCTGCATCAGGCGCCGGATCTTCGCCTCGGCGGCGAGCGCGGCGGTCTCCACGCTCCACACCACCTGGGCGTGGACATAGTCGCCCCGCGCATTGCGGATCGGCGTGATGGCGAAGCGCAGTGTCTCGCCGCCAAGGCTCACATCGGCGTTGAGCGGCATCAGATCGTGGCGTGCGAGGCGTTCGCCCTTCGGGCCGAGATCGAGAGAGAACAGCGCCAGCGAGGCACCGGTGAGATGCTCCGGCGCCTTCGGCAGCGCCTGACGGATGGTCTCGAACAGGGCCTGCGAACGCGCATTGGCGTAGTCGATCTGCCCGCTCCGCGGGTCACACATCAGGACGGCCGCGGGCAGGTCGTCCAGCAGGGCGGCGTCGAAACCACGCGCCGGGGAACGGCGTTTGAAGGAATAGAGGGAAGCTGAGCTCATGCCGATCTCCGGTCGGAACAATTGGCCGGTCCGAGACGATCAGGACGGCTCCCTTTGGCTAGCTCCCGGAGCTTGCCTCAGGCTCGCTTCGCCCGGCGTGCAGCGCCAGGGCGGCTCCCGCCACGTCGTCCTGTGGCGGCGGCGCCACCTCCGGCAGAGCGATGGTGAACAGCGCGCCATCCTCGACATTGGCGACGGCGAGCGTGCCGCCATATTCGCGGATGATGCCGAAGCTGACCGACAGGCCGAGCCCCGTGCCCTGGCCGGGCGGCTTGGTGGTGAAGAAGGGCTGGAAGATCTTGCCGATCGCCGTCGTGGGGATGCCCCCGCCATTGTCCCGCACGGTGACGAGAACCCAGCGCCGCCCCTCCATCTCGCGGCGCTCGATGGCAATGGCGATGCGGCCGGAGCAGTCCGGTTGCTCCTGGCGGTGCGCGCGGATGGCGTCGCGCGCGTTCAGCACCAGGTTGATCAGCACCTGCTCCAGCTGTTCCTGCCGGCACGGCACGCGCGCGCCGCCGGCACCGCCAGCGAAGGTGAGGTCAATGCCGTCGAGCCGGATTTCCGTGCCGAGAACCTGCAGCGTGCCCTCCACCGCCGTCTCCGCCGAGGAGGGGTCGATGGTGAGCGCGTCCTTGCGCCCGAAGATCCGCATGTGGTCGATGATCGACTTCATGCGCTCGACCTGACGGATGATGCGTTCGAGCTTCTCGCTGGTGTGCTCGCCCGGCAGGCCCTTGCGCAGGCCGGTCATCGCATTGCTTGCCGCCAGCCGGATGACGCCGAGCGGCTGGTTGATCTCATGGGCGAGGCCGGTGACGAGTTCGCCCAGCGCCGCCATCTTCGACATCTGGTAGAGCTTGTTCTCCTCCATGCGCTTGGCGGTCTCGTCAAGCGCGAACACCACCGCGGCGGGCGTCACGGGGGCCGGCGGGCCGGACCGGTCTTGCGTGGCCGGGCGCAGCCGCGTCAGCACCAGTTCCACCTCGAACTCCTCGCCCTCGCCGGAGAAATGCTCCATCGCCACGGAGGGGGCATTGCCCTGCTCGACGCGGGCGAGGAAATCAGGCGCTTCCACATGCGCGGCGATCAGCCGGGGCAGGATGTCGTCCGTCGCGTCGCCGATACGCACGGCCCGGCCGTTCTCGATATGCAGCACGTGGATGCCAGGCACGCGGCTGATCGCCTGCAGCACCTGCGCCTCGCGCTCCTGGGCGTTGGCCTTCAACTCCCGCTCGCGATAGGCGCGCTCCAGCCGCGAATGGCGCAGGCCGAACAGCGCCAGCGCGGCCAAGGTGAGGCCGAGCCCGCCGGCGATCGCCCAGATCGCTACATGAAAATCGTGCGATTCGGCCAAGATTGCGCTGCGATCGGCCGCTACCACCACCAGGAAGGGGTAGCGGTCGGAATGCACGGAATAGCCGATCCGGCGCACATCGTCCCAGGCGACGCCGACATAGGGTCCATTGGCATGGCTGCCGAGGGTCTCCAGCCCGGGGAGAATCGCGCCGGCGTCCAGCCCGTCCAGCTGGCTGGACGCCGGCACGCTGGCACGCACCACCCCATCGAAGCCGACCAGGGCGATCAGCCCCTGCCCCTCCGGCAGCAGCCTCTCATAGAAGTCGATGAAGTCGGAAATCTGGTAGGACGCCGCGATGATGCCGCGCAGCTTGCCGTCCGGCGCGCGCAGCGCGCGGGTGAACTGGATCGACCAGGCACCACTGATCCGACCCTTCACCGGCTTGCTGATGAAGATGTCACGGTCGGTCGGGTCATCATTCATATGCACCCGGATATGCTCGCGGTCGGCAAGGTTCAAACCGTTGCCGGGAGGCAGCAGATTGCTCGCCACCACGGCGCCGCTCGGATCGAGGAACGTGACCTGGATGACCGAGGCCGGCAGCCGGGCCGTCAGCAGGCGGCTGTAGATTTCCTGCGGCGAGGCCTCCTCGGGAAGACTTGAAAAGCCGTCGAGGAAGGATTCGATCGACTCGACCGTCCGCTCCAGATGCGAGGTCAGCGCCAGCGCCAGCTTGCGCGAGGCGCCAACGGCGACGTCGTCCTCGTGCTGCTCATGCAGCTGGATGGTGAGGAACGCCACCGAGGCCGGCACCAGCAGCGCCAGCAGCAGCAACAGCAGCATCAGGAGGCGGCGGGAGGCCCCCTTCCACATCGGTACGGTGTCGGAAGCGATCTCCGGCGCGGCGGAGCCCTCGGGTGACGGCGCCATCGACGCCGCTTGCAGGGAAGTTTCTGGGGTCATGGCCGCCGCATCAAAAAGGGCACGTCGCTGCCGCCTCATCCCGGGCCAGTGTCTTGCGGGCGGGCACGCGGCACCTCGACACTTTCGCAGTCACTCTTTCCTAGTCTTCCGGGATTTTGGATGCAATCGGGCGCATTTCCCTACGTCAAAAGTCGCCCTTTGCTGCCGGTTCGGAAGATAACTCGTTGCGGCGGCTCACCTCGGCGCGGGGCTCCATCGCCCGCCAGCACCCCCGTGCGCGCTATTTGATCCAAAATGGAACGATCTCCGCTCTGTCGCTGCCGAAATGGCAGCGATTCGGCAGGCCCGGCGCAAGGGCGCGTGCGATCTTCCCAGCGCTCGGGGGCGAGCACGGCGCGCGGGCGCCTTGACGCGCGGGCGCCATTCAGGGAGCTAACGATGTCGGTCAGGCTGCTCTATGCCCTGGTGCTTGCGCTGATGGCCTGCGTGGCGCCGAACATGGCGCACGCGCAGGCTCTGGCCTTGCGTTGGCTTGGCGCGGATGGGCAGGTCATCGCGCAGAAAACGCTGACCCTCGCCGAACTGGACACGCTGCCCCAGACCCGGATCGAGACCGGCACCCCATGGACCAAGGGCGTGAACACCTTCACCGGCCCCTCGCTCGGCGTGCTGGCCGCCCTTGGTGGCCGGCCGGTGCGCGAAGCCAAGGTGATGGCGCTGAACGACTATGTCGCCCCCATTCCGGCCGAGGACTGGAAGGACCATGGCGCGATCCTCACCACCCGGCTCGACGGTGCGACCATGCGGGTGCGCGACAAGGGACCGTTCTGGGTAATGTACCCCATCGATTCCGACCCCGCGCTGGGGCAGCAATATTTCCAGTCGCGGATGGTCTGGCAGGTGAAGTCCATTGATTTTATCGCGCAATAGGCGGTCGCTCGGCCTTCTGAAAATCGGCCTCGTCGTCGCTTCCGTTGCGCTCTTCCTCGCGACCGCGCTGGTCTATGTCTCGCAGACACGCCAGCAGGCCTTTCTCACCGCGACGATCCGCTCCTCGGGATGGGTCGCCTATCAGGCGCAGCTGGAATTCGTGAAGGCGCAGGCCGAATTCGCCAAGCTCTCGATCGTCCCAAGCGCGCAGGGCCTGCACGCGCTGATGCTTCGCCTCGAAATCCTGCGCTCGCGGCTGCCGCTTCTCTATGATTCCGACGAGGGACGGGTGCTGAGCGACGTGGTGGACACCCGTGGCCCGACGCAGATCTTCGAGGCCCGGCTGGACCAGATCATCGACGATGTCGCCCGGCTCGACCCCGAAGAAGGCGCCGCCGCCGAGGAGCTGAAGGCGCTGAGTGCTGAGCTCGAACCGCTCGGCGAGGCGCTGCAGACCATCCTGATGCAATCGGTCGCCTATAATCAGGAGATCTTCCGGCGCGAGCGCGCCCTGGCGCAGCGGCCGGGCGCCACGCCGCTGCTGCTGCTGTTCATCAGCGGCGCCTGCCTTGCCGCCGTGCTCATCCTGCAATCGCGGCGCGACCGCATCCGGCTCGGCGAGATCGGCGAGGCGCAGGCGGCCCTGGCGGCGGTGGAGGAAAATTTGCGCGCGGTGATTCAGGCGGTACCGGCCTGCGTCGTGGTGATCGACCCCGACACCGACCATGTGAGCTTCTTCAACCCCAGCGCCGCCACCCTTGTCTCCCCCTCGCTCGACGACCCCGCCTGGCCGCGCTTCGTCAAGGCGGTGCGCGGCGCCGCCGGCGAGCCGGAGACCCGCCGCTGGGGCGCCTTGAGCATGGGCTATGTCCGCAGTCCGGGCGATATCGTCTCGCTGCGTGGCTCGGTGGGCAGCGTGCTGTGGGAGCGGCGCCAGCAGCAGCTGATCGTCGTGGTAGATACCTCGCGGGTGCGCAATGCCGAATTGCAGGTGATGCAGGCCGCCAAGCTGGCGACACTTGGCGAAATGGCCACCGCCATCGCCCATGAGCTCAACCAGCCGCTCGCCGTCATCAAGATGGCGGTGGCCAATGCCCGCCGCCTGCTCGAACCGTTGCCGGGCGGCGAGCCGGTGGCGGCCAAGCTGGAGCGCATCTCGGCGCAGGTCGACCGTGCCAAGCGCATCACTGACCAGGTCCGCCGCTATGGCCGCATGCCGACCGAAACCCTCCTGCCCTTTTCGCTGCGCCACGCGGTGGAACTCGCCGCCGGCTTCGTCGCCGAACAGTTCCGCGCCGCCAATATCGCGCTGTCGATCGAGACCAGCGCCCCGAGCGAGCTGCTGGTCTTTGGCGAACAGACCATGTTCGAGCAGGTCATCGTCAATGTGCTGATCAATGCCCGCGACGCCTATGAGGGGCAGGACGACGGAGAGGCCGCTCGCCTCGCCACCGACCGCCAGGGCGAAGCCGGGGACCGCGAGAGCGGCGCGGGCGACCGCGAGAGCGGCGCGGGCGACCGCGAGAGCGGCGCCGGGGACCGCGAGGTTCGGGTGTCGATCGGGCTGGAGGAGGGGCGCGCGGTGGTTCTGGTGCAGGACAATGCCGGCGGCGTTCCCCCCGAAATGCTGGAACGCCTGTTCGAGCCCTTCGCCACCACCAAGTCCACCGAGAAGGGCACCGGGCTCGGCCTCTCGCTGGCCCGCAGCGTGATCCGCGACATGAACGGCACCATCGTGGCGGAGAACAGGGGCGGCGGCGCCTGCTTCGCCATTAACTTGCCGACCACCCAGGCCAACGCCGCGCAGGATGCAGCATGAACACGGCACGAACCATGCTGATCTGCGACGACGAGGAGGAGCTGGCCAACGAGCTCGGCGAGTATTTCACCTCGCTGGGCTGGCGCGTCGAGCTGTCCGTCACGGCGGAGAACGCGATCGGGCACCTGCGCCGGGGGCTGGCGCCGCAGGTGCTGATTACCGATCTGCGCATCGGCGCCGTCGACGGGCGCCAGGTGGTGGCCGAGGCGCGCGCCCTGCCGGAGGCGCTCCGCCCGGCCATCATCATCATCATCACCGGCCATGTGATGCACAATGTGGCGGCGGCCGATTTCGACAGCGACTTTCTCTATGTGAAGCCGGTCGACCCGAACGACATTCTCGACGACATCGCCGCCGGCCTCGCCAAGCGGGCGACGCGAGAGGGTTGAGCGCCGGCGTGAGGTGCGGACCGGGAGCCGACATGACCACCGGCGCGCCTTCCTCAAAAAGGCCCCCCGCGCAGGGATTTGTCATTTCCCAAAGATGCCTCTGCGGCACTATCATAGAGTTGTTGCAAACGTCGCCGGGCGCGACGTTCTTTTCGCCCTGATCCGGCGTGTGGCGGTGTGATGGTGGCTGAAACAGAGCTGGAACTTCCCCGTGTCCTGCTCGTCGACGACGATCCGGACATATTGATCGAACTGAGCGAGGGGCTGGCGTCGCTTGGCCTGCCCAGCCTCATCGCCAACACCCCGGTGGAGGCGATCGATCTCGTGCAGCGCAATGAACAGCTGCAGGTGGTCGTCACCGATCTGCAGATGCCGCGCATCGACGGCATCGAACTGCTGCAGAAACTCGCCTTGATGGGCCGCAAGCGCCCGCTGGCGACCATCATCATCACCGGCCATGCCTCGCTGGACCGGGCGGTGGGCGCGCTGCGTCTGAATGCGGTGGATTTCCTGCAGAAGCCTCTGCTGCCCGAAGAAGTCGCGCAGGCGGTGCGCCGCGCCTTCTCGCTGGTCGAGGACAGCCAGAAGGCTTCCAATGGCGCGGCGGGAAGCCCCCTGACGGGGGCGGAAAAGCCGGTGATCCGGCCGAATTATCTAAAAACACTGGTGGCTGCCCGTGCCGACCGCGACGCCATCTTCCAGTCCGACCTGTTCTCGGACCCGGCCTGGGACATGCTGCTGGATCTGGCGATGGCGGAAGCGTCGGGCCGGCCCATCTCGGTGACCAGCCTGTGCATCGCCTCCGGGGCGCCGACGACGACGGCGCTGCGCCGCATCGACGAACTGCGCGAGGCCGGCCTGATCGAGCGCCGCCCCGACCCGGCCGATCGCCGGCGGATCATCGTCGAGCTCACCGAGAGCGGCCGCCAGCGCATGGAAACCTTCGTCAAGCGCCAGGCCGAGCGCCTCGGCCTTCCGCTTGATTGAGCCGGCGGTCTGCCACCGCCGGCCCCGCGCCGTCAGCCGACGAACTGGTAGCCGAGATAGCGCTTGGCATCGATCACGTCATAGCCGAGCTTCAGCCGCAGCTTCTTGCGCAGCTTGCTCATATGGCCTTCGACCACGCTCTCGTCGACGTCGTCGTTGAAGATGCCGTAAATAGTGTTGAAGATCTGCGTCTTGGTCACGCGCCGGCGGGAATTCTTGACCAGATACTCCAGCATGTGCCGCTCGCGGCGCGGCAGCGCCAGCGCCTCGCCGTCGATCTCGGGATCGCGGCCGTCGAAGAACACCTTCAGCCGGTCTTCGCTGGTGGGGGCGACATTGGAGTTCACCCGCCGCCAGATGGCATCGGTGCGCGCCACGATCTCGCGGACATGAACCGGCTTGCGCACCACATCGTCGATGCCGGCGGTGAACAGTTCCAGCGTCTGGGTCAGGCTCTTCTGGTCGCTGAGGGCAAGGATCGGCGCGCTGCTGTGCGAGCGGATCATCTCGGGATAGGTCGGGCGGCGCTCGAAATCGCCGAGGAGGAAGCCCTCGACCGCGGCAATGTCATTGCCCGAGGCGCTTTCGATCCAGCCCTTGAACTCGTCTTCATTGACGCCGAAGCTAGAAAAACCTTCACGCGAGAAGCTGGAAACATAGCTATCCGCAACAATCGACCGGTCATCGACGATGACATACATGATTCAATTCCCCTGCCTTGGATTTGCAGTCATGCAACGATGTTGATTGCTGGCTGCGCGTGTCCTTGGCCAAAGGACTATTTTGACGATTATATCCACTCAAGCTGAGTTGCTTCAGGGTTGGATGGTGTTTCCCTCCATTCTGGAGGGTATCGGCAAAATCCGGGGTTTCCGCGCGAGAGCGGGCGACGCAAAACAAGCGCCCCCGGGAGGACCCGAGGGACGCCATGTTGATAGGCGAGCCTTTCCCGCGACACTCGACACGCTTTCACGCCGGGAAAAGGCTCCGGCTCATTGCGTGCGGAGTACATTCCATGTCGATCAGGTGTTTCAACCTGATCAAAATGATCTTCAGCGAAAGGTTCAGCCTTCGAAGACCGTGTCGATCTTGCTCTTCAGCGTCTGCGCGTTGAACGGCTTGACGATATAGTTGTTCACTCCCGCCTTCTTGGCGGCGATGACGTTTTCCGACTTGGCCTCGGCGGTGACCATGATGAAGGGCAGAGCACTGAGATTGCTGTCGTCGCGAACCTGCTTGAGCAGTTCGTAGCCCGTCATCGGTTCCATGTTCCAGTCGGAAATGACGAGCCCATACTGCCGCTCCTTCAGCTTGGAGAGGGCTTCGACGCCGTCGGAGGCTTCGTCCACGTCCTCAAAGCCGATCTGTTTCAGCAGGTTGCGAATGATTCGGACCATCGTCTTGTAATCGTCGACTACAAGAACCGGCATCGACAAATCCACGGACATAGAGCGCTCCGTCCCTCGGGTAATAAGATCCACGGACAGCCGATTGCCGTCCTTGCGTAGGAACATGTTTGAATTGCATTGCTTGCGCGAAGCTTGCAGGTGAAACAGTGGGGTTATTCTCAGAGTTACAGGTTTGAACTATAAGCAATGATCGAACATTATTGACGAGCATTGGAGAATATACATGTCGTCAGCGCGGCGGCCGTTCCGAATTGAAGCCAATGAACGACCTCACAGGGTTGGGGAGGGACCGGGTGCCGCAACGATGTCGGCGCAGGGCTCGGTCTCGGCCCAGATCGGCCGCGTGCTGGAGGAGCTGCACGAACTGCGCGGCGTCATCGCGCGTTTCGATCGCAGGTGCCCCGAAGCGGACCCCGAATGCTCCCGGCATTCCATGCTGATGGACGTGGAAACGATCCGCCAGGCAATCGAGAGCACCAAGAACGAGCTTGCCACGCTGCAGTCGGGCGGGGCCAAGGGCGCCCGCTTCAACCGCGCGACCGACGAGCTTGATGCGGTCGTCGCCGATACCGAGGCGGCGACCGAGGACATCCTGCAGATGGCCGAGAACATCGACGGCGCGGCGATTTCGCTGGTCAGCGAACTGGAAGGCAGCCAGAAGGTGGTCGCCCAGGCGATCCACAGCTACGCCACGCGCATCTTCGAGGCCTGCAATTTCCAGGACATTGGCGGTCAGCGCATCCGCAAGGTCGTCGCCCTCATGGTCTTCATCGAGGAGCGGGTGGATAAAATGTGCAACATCTGGGGCGGGCAGGAAGAAGTCGCGCGCATCGCCGAGACCATCGCCCCCGAGCGCACCGGCGACGAGGCGCTGCTCAACGGGCCGGCGCTGGCCGACGACGAGAATGTCGTGTCGCAGGACGATATCGACTCCCTCTTCGGCTGAGCGCGTTGTTGCAAAGTTCCCTTGAAGCCAGCATCCCGGCCGCCGCCTGAGGCGGGAGCCGGGATGGTCGGCAGGCAGGCGACGGCTCTCGGGAAGGGCCCCGTGCCCCTTCCGGTGCACGTACTGACGTTCGATCGGGAATTTCTCTGCGGGCGGACCAGGCCGAGACAGAGCCTGAGATCAGCCGCAGAATGCCCGCGACTGGGCGGTCCAGCTGCCAAAGCCGGACCGCACCAGATTGCGGATGACGGCGCAGACATAGCGCTTCTGCGCCGGATCATTGTTCGGCCCGGCATTGTAGCGAGCCGCCGCCATCGTCCAGTTGCCATGGCGCTGCCGCAGTTCCGCGAGGAAGCGGGCGGCGTAATCGACATTGCGCTCGGGATCGAACATGTCGGCCACCGAGGCGAACTGCTCGCCGTGCCAGCGATGGTTGATCTGCATGCAGCCGAGATCCACCAGCCGCACGCCGCGCGCGTTGAATTCCTTGAGCTTGCGCGCGCCATCGGCCGCGCTGGTCGCGACATGGCTCTTGCCCCCCGCATTCATCGCGAAAGGCTGCAGCGTGCCATTGCCGCCGGTCTCGGTCAGGCCGACGGCGTAGAGAATGGCAAGCGGCACGCCATATTTGGCCGAGGCGCGCGCCATCGCCGCCTCGCAGACGCCAAGCGGCGCGGCCGTGGTGGTTGCCGCCGGCTTTTTCGGCGCCTCGCCCGTCGGGGCAGCGGCCGCCTGAAGGGTGCTAATCAGCAGCGCCGCTGTCAGCAGCGCGAAATGGCGCTTGTCCATTCTGTTGTCTCTTCCTGCGCGGGTCGGAATCGCCGGGTTGTCCGTCGCGGGGCTCATCCCCGCCCGGGCGGTCCCGCTCCACCGGCGCGAAGGCATCGTCGCCGGTGAGTGGGGCCGGCATGCCGGTCTGGCTGATGGTGAGGTCGAGCGGCCCGGCATCGGCCTCGACCAGTGTGGCGAGCAGGCTGGAACGATCCTGCTCCAGCAGGCGCGCCGTCTCCGCCCGCGCCGCATGGACGTGAATCTCCAGCCCGTTGCGCCCGGTGCGCAACCGCACCGTCACCAAGCCGAGCTCCACCGGGTGCAGCTGGATCTCCAGAATACGCACCGGGCCGCGCGCCTGCGCCGCCTCGCCGGGCAGCGGGGCTGGTGGCACATCGGCGCGCACTGCCTCGGCAATGGCAGCGCCCAGCTGCACGGCGGCCGGCGACGGCGCCGCGCCCGGCAAGGGCGGGGCTGTCGGGAGGATGGCGGCCGGTGCCGTGCCTCCCGTTGCGAGGGCCGGCGCCTCGCGCTCAAATCGCGTCGCCTCCCGCCGTTCCGCACGCGCCGTGTCGCGGAGCGGCGACAGGGTCTCGGCCCGGCCTTCGGGGGACGGCCCATCCAAGATCGTCGTGCTTTCGCGCGCGCCCAGGCGGGCGAGCGCGGCCAATGGCGGGCGCGGCGCGCTCGCGGGCATGTCGGCCTCCACGGCAACTGCCGGAGTCGCGGCGGCGGCACCGTCGCGGGACAGCGGCGTGGGGCTGTCCTCCGGCGCCGGCACGCGCAAGCCGTCGGCCGGTGGCATGGCGGCGGCAGCCGAAAGCATGTTGGCCGGAGGCAGGACGGCCGAAGGTAGGGTTGCCGAGGGTGGGGTTGCCGACGGTAGGGCAGCCGAAGGCATGGCGGCAACGGCGCGCAGGTCGCGCGGCGTCACCGGGGCGAAATGGGTTTCGCACAGAACAACCTTGGCCGCCGGCAAAGCCGCCTCGTCCGGCGCCATGTCGCCCTGCGGCGCCACCAGGGCCAGCGGCCCGGTCGACGGCGCCGAGGCGCCCTCCTCCTCCAGCCCCGGCGCGGAGACGGGGCCGAGCGCGCCGATCATCGCCGCCGACGGCAGGCTGATCGAGGGCGCGGCCGCCGCCCCGACATCAGGCGCGGCCGGTACCGATTCCTCAACAACCGGCGCAGCCGGCGCCGGCGGGGTTTCCTGCGCCGGCGACAACGCGCCCGGCGCAAGCGCCTCGGTGGCGGGCGCCGGCGAGCCCGGCAGGGCGAGGGACAGAGCCGGCGCGGGCGTGATCGCGCGCCCCAAGGAGGGGGACGCCGCGCGCGCCTTCACGTCGGGTCGCACTTCGGGCCGCACTTCGGTCCGCACTTCGCGAAGCACATCGGGTTGCACCGCCGCGCCCTCGCCTTGGGCGCCTGCATCGGCCAGCACCGTCGCCTCCAGCCGCACCCGCAGCGCGGCTTGAGGCGGGGGGCGGCTCGCCCCTTCGGTCGAGCCGGCGGCTGGCCGGGCGAGAAGCGCGGCAAGCTCCCTCTCGGCGGCCGGCGGTTCCGGCGCGGCGGCAAGCGGACCTTTGGAGGACGACGCCGTCTCGGGCGGCGCGGCACCCTCCACCAGCGCTGCCGCCATCTCTCTCATCTCGCCCGTCGCAGCCGCCGAGGCCATCCGCCCGGTCAGCCCCTGCGGCCGCACGGGGGCGCCTTCGTCCCGCGCGCGCCCCATCGGCGGAGCCTCGGCAGGCGCGGTCCGCACATCCAGCTCGGCGAGAAGGCTGGCGAAGGCATCCTGGGTGCCCCCACGCTCGGCCCGGCCGGGCGGCTCGTCGGTCGCGCCCGCCGGGGAGCGGGAGGAAGGAAAGATCACCGGGTTCATAGCGGCGCGTCTCCCAGCATCTGGTCGGCGGTGGCGAGGGCGGCCTGGGCCTTGGCGAGGGTGGCCGGTGGCGGGCCGGTATCGGCCGCATTGGCAGGACTGGCGGCAACGGAGGCATCGGCGGCGGGCGTCGCCTCCTCCGGCGCCGGCGCCGGAACATCGACCGCGTGCAGGATCGACGCCGCCACCGCCTGCGCGGCGCCCAGCAGCCGGACATCGTCGGGCGCGAACCGCTCGCCGGCGAGGCCGGCCAGCTCGGTCTGCGATTCAGTGAAGCGCTCGGGCGACGCCACTGTCGCGGCGGCGCGGTAGAGCGTGGCGCGGTCGGCTTCCAGGCTGCCGAACACCGCGCCCTTCAGCACCAGATCCGCCGCCCGCTCCGCCGCGATCTTCTTGCCCTGGCCCACCGCTCCCTGCGCGACCATGAGGGCGATCTCGCGCCGGCTCGCTGGTTCGAGCGGGGCGAGCAGATCATTGATCCGGTGGAATTCGTCCGGCTTGTCGATGAAGCTCATCCGAGTCAGCGCGGCGGCGAAGCGCAGGCGGAAATTGCCAGCATAAACCGAGTGCCGGAAGCGAGCGAGATAGGTGGCGGTCAGCCGCTCGAACGTGCCGAGTTCATCGGCCTGCGCGGCGATGAAGATGGCGCGCCGCAGCGCCGCCTCCTCCACCAGCGTGCCCGGCGCGATCAGGCGCGCACGCCCCAGCAGCACCGCGGCGCGGGCGGGGTCCCGGCGCACCCAGAGCGCCGCCTGCGCCAGGGCGACCTGGCCGGCGAGGCTGTCAGGAAGGCTGCGCATGTCGACCTCGCCCAGCTGCTTCAGTGCCTCCGGTTCGCGGCCTTCGAGATAGGCGAGGCTGCCGCGCAGCAGCCGCTCGTCGATATTGGGCGTGGCGGATTTGCCCAGAACAGCGCGCAGCACGCCCGGGCCACCGCCGCTGAGGGCGAAGATGACGAGCGCGCGGGCGTTTTGCGGGTCGTTCCAGGCACTGGCATCGGCCGCGCGGAACAGCTGGTCGATCTGCCCGATGAGCGCGTTCTGCGCCGGCAAAGCACCGGGCCCTCCCACCGCCATGCTGTCCTGCAGGCGCTGAAGCTCGCGCACCTCGCGATAGAGCGGCGGGGCCGGCGGCAGGGCCGGCGCCTGCTGCGGCGCCTCTTCGCCCGCCTTGGGCGCCTCCCCGGCGGCGGGCGGCGCCGCGTCCTCATGCGCCCCACCCGGCGATGCCACCTCGGAGGCCTGCGCCGGCGGGAACAGCGTCTCAGCCGGCACGCTGAGCAGGCTGAGGGCGCCGGCCACCGAACCCGACAGCGACGGCTGGGCCGCAAGAACGGCCGGCGCGGGGGGGGCCGGGAGGAATGGGATCTCCGGGGCAACGATTTGCGAGGAATCGGTCGGCGAGGAATCGGCCGGCGAGGAATCGGCCGGCGCGCTTTGGGCCGGCGGATCTTGGACCTTCGCGGCAGCAGTTTGAAAGGGAACGGTCTGCGCGCTTTGGGCCTGCGAGGCGAGCGCCTGCAGGGCTTGAGCCTGAATCGGCTGGGCCTGCGTGGAAACGGCCTGCGGTACGAAAGGCTTCGGAGCGAAGGTTTGCGGAGCAAAGGTCTCGGACGCGAACGTATCCTGGGCGATTGAGGTTCGCACGACCGAGGTCTGAGCGAAGGCTTCCCGGGCAAGGGCAGGCGCGGCCTCCGGCGCAGGCGCCGCCGGCGGCGGCAGGACGACAACCTCCGGTGCAGGCGGCGGCGGAACGGCGACAACCTCCGGCGCGGGCGCGGGCGCCGACTCGGGGGCCGGCTCGGCCGGGGGCAGAACGGGCGGCGGCGACGGGGGCGGCGCAGCCACTACCAGCGGCGCGGCCGCCGGCCGTGGCTCCGGCCGTACCGGCGGCAGGGGAACGGAAACCGGAAGCACCGGTGCCGGCACCGCCGCGCGCGCAGGCGCGGGCAGCACGCCTGGCTTCGGCGTCTCTGCGGTTGCGGGCGTGGCGGAGGGGAGTGCGGCGGGGAGTGCGGGCCGTGGCATGGGGCGCGGCACTGGAAGGAGGGCGGGCTTAGGCACGAGCTTGGGTGCCGGCTTGGACACCGATGTCGGCCGGGGTGCGGCCATGGCAGGGGCGGTGACGGGAACCGCCACCGGGTCCAAAGGCTCTAGGTCTGGCTCGGGCGCGGCCTCGGACCCGGGCGCGGCCTGGGACTGCGCGAGGATGGCGGCGTCGAGCGCGCGCATGTCGCTCCATGGGTCCTGCGCGGACGCGGCAAGCGGAGCGAGAAGCAGTGCGCCAAGGACATAAGCCGGCAAAAGGTTTGGCGTCATCGCGCGGGCTCCTGCAGGACGATCTCGATCCGCCGGTTCTCCGGCGCGTTCGGATCGGCCTTGTTCTTCAGGTTGCGGTCGGCAAAGCCGACGATCTGGCGAATGCGGCGCTCATCCAGCCCGCCGCGCACCAGCATGTAGTGGGTGATGTTGGCGCGGGCGGCGGAGAGCTGCCAATTGTCATAGTTCGGCGAGCGGAACGGCCGCCCGTCGGTGTAGCCACGGATCACCACGTCGCCCGGCCGGTCCTTCAGCGTCTGGGCGATCCGCGCCATGGCGGCGACGATGCGCGCGTCCGGCACGGCCGAGCCGATGGGGAACATCGAGAAGTCGATGTCGTCGGTCAGGCTGATCACCGTGCCGTCCGAGGTCTTGCGCACGTCGAGCTGCGGGCCGGTGGCGGCGCCCATGGCGGCGGCAAGATCGGCCTTGATCTGCTGTTCGAGCTGTTCCGTCGGCGCGGTCGCGGCACCGGCCGGCGGTGGCGCATCCGCCTTGTCGCCCGCCTTGTCGCCTGCCTTGGCCGCCCCATTCGCCGCCTCCTTGGCACCTGCCTTGGCGCTCTCGCTCTTTAGAGTCTGGGTCGACGCGATCGTCGCGGACGGCCCCCCCTCAGGGGTGAGGGCGTCGGCTTCCGATGCCGGCGCGCCGGTGGGATCGCCGGTGGCGTCCTCCACCGCCGGGTTCGGCGTGTCGCGCACGGCGCCGGCATCGGGGCGCTTGCCCTGCGGGGCGCCGATGCCGGCAGTGCCGGGGGCGGTGGCCTGTGCCTTGCGGGTGGACGTCATCTGCCAATAGACCGGGTCGAACGGGTCGCGATTGGCATCGCCGCTGCCGGTGCCGGGCTCGCTGCTCACGCCGAGCGGCGTATCGGGCGAGGTCGGCGTGCCGGGCGGGGCGTCGGCGATGATCTCGGCCAGCACCGCATAGGGGTCCTGGAACAGCGCCGCTTCGCGCGGCCCCTGCTGCACATCCTCGCCCGGGCCGGTGTTCTCGCCCACCGTGTCCTTGAGTGTCGACATCTGGTCGCCATCGGCCGAGGTGCCGGCGTCCTTGATATCCTCGGGGTCGTTCAGCCCCTTCCGCTCCGTCATGCTGTCGGCGAGGTTGACCGGGTTGAAGTAGTTGGCGATCGCCTTGCGCACGTCCTTGTCAGTGACGTTGATCAGCCACATGATCAGGAAGAACGCCATCATCGCGGTCATGAAGTCGGCATGCGCGACCTTCCAGGCGCTGGAATGATGTTCGTGCTCATCTTCCTCGTAGCGCTTGATGATGATGAGTTCTTGGTGTTCGGGTCCGGCCATCGTCGCTTACTCCCGCGCCAGGTCGAGACGCTCGGCCCAGGCGCGGAGCTGCGTTTCAAAGGTGGTGGCGCCGGCAGTGACGACGATCTCGGCGCCCGCATCGGCCTCGAAGCACAGCGGGGCGCGCGGATCGAGCCGTGCCTGCAGGCTCTCGATCAGATCGGCCGGGCCGGTGACGCGCAGCAGCGGCGCCGTGCTGTCGGCGAGCGCGCGTGTGATTGCCGCCGCCATGTCGGCGAGCACGCGCTCGCGCAGGGCGGCGGACAGGAACGGCCCGATCACCCGGCCGAGGCGGGAGGAAAGCTCTTCTCCCAGCTGCTCGAATCCTTCAGTGACCGCGCGCGCCAATGGCTCGCCCTCGGCCTCCGCCCAGTTCTGACGCGCCTGCGCCAGCTGCTCCTGCGCCAAGGCGGCGTCCTCGGCCCGCTGCTGGTCGAAGCGTGCCCGCGCGGCCGCCTCCCCGGCCTGCCGGCCGGCCTCCTCGGCCTCCAGCAGCATCGCCTTGAGGTCGGGAGCGGGAGCGGCGGGCGCAGCCGATGCGCCCGGCTTTGCCGCCGCCTCGGGCGGGGGCGAGGCCAGCAAGGCGTGGCCGGCCTCCCCTGGGCGGAGCACCGGCCACGCCGGCGTCCGGGCGACGGCGGCGCTGGAAAAATCCGGGAGATGGCTGATCAGCGCCCGCATCAGACGCGCACCTCCTGCTGCAGCCACTGCCGCAGGATGGCGGCGGCCTGCTCCTCATCAAAGTCGATGATCTGCTCCAGCCGCTTCTGCGGCGAACGGTTCATCTTGCTGGTGAGGTCCTCGATCAGGCTGATCGGCTCGTTCGGCCCCGCGGCCATCGGGCTGCCATCGGGCCCGGTCAGCTCGCCGGCGGTGATGCCGGGGCCGGCCAGCATGCTGGTCTCGATCAGTTCCGCGTCGTCGGGCCGGGCGACAATCGCCCGGACGGCAGGGCGCAGCCCGAACCAGATCAGCAGCACGGCGACGATGAGAATGGTGGCGGCGTTCACCAGCGTGCCGGCCTGGCGCATCAGCACCTCCGACCAGGGCAGCGCCGCCACGGGGTCAAGCTCGCCATTGCCGTCGGCGAAGCCGACCGCGGAAACTTTCAGCCGGTCGCCGCGCGCCTTGTCGAAGCCGGAGGCGGCGGCCGCCAGCTGCTCGATCTCGTAGATCTGCGTCTCCAGCGGAACCGCTCCCTCGGCCGCCTCGCCCGGCGGTGCCAGGCGTGCCCGGTTGACCAGGATGGCGATGGAGAGGTTCTGCACGTTGAAGCCTTCGCGCACCGTCTCGGTGCTGCGCGAGGAAATCTCGAAATTGGTCAGCTCCTCGCGGCGGCTGTTCTCCTCATTGGAATTGCTGCCCGCGTCCCCACCGCCATCCTGCGCGGGAATGTTCTGCTGGACGCCGGCCGCCCCCTGCTTCGAGCGGTTCTGCGAGGTGCCGGTTTCCTTGACCACGCGCACCGAGCGCTCGGTCTTGGAGCCGGGGTCATAGGTCGTCTCATTGGTGGTGACGCGGTCGATGTCGAGCCGCGAGGTCACGCTGATCTGGAAATTGTCGATGCCGAGATAGGGCGTCAGCGCCCGGCGGATCTTCGCCTCGGTCTCCCGATTCATCTGCTCCTGCAGCATCGCCTTCTTGCCGGAGGAGGCATTGGCGGGGTCGTCGCCGGAGGCGAGGATGGCGCCTTCCGTGTTGAGCACGGTGACGGCGTCGATCTTCATGCCCGGCAGGGCAGCGGCGACGAGATGGCGGATCGCCTCGGCGGAGGAGCCATCCTCGGCATTCTCGGTTCGGATAACCACCGAGGCGGAGGCGCTCTGCTGGTCCTTGCGAAACGAGCCGCGGTCGGGCAGCACGATATGCACCCGCGCCGCCTTCACGCCCTTCATGGTCTGGATGGTGCGGGCAAGTTCGCCTTCGAGCGCGCGCACCTTCGTCACCTCCTGCATGAAGGAGGTGAGGCCGAGCGAGTTCACGTCGTTGAACAACTCATAGCCGGAGCTTGAACTTTGCGGCAGGCCCTTCTCGGCCAGCTGCATGCGTGCCCGCGCGGTGTCAGCGGGCGCCACCAGCACCGCCGTGCCGTCGGAATTCACGTCGAAGGAAATGCCGGCATCCTTCAGCGCCCCACCGATACGGGTCACATCCTCGCGGCTGAGATTGGCGTAGAGCGTTTCGCTGGTCGGACGGCTGAGGAAATAGGCGCCGAGGCCGATGGCCGCCAGCACCGCCAGCCCGATCATCGCCAGCGCGAACAGACGGCGAGCGCCGAGCTGCCGCAGATTGCCAAGAAGCATGTCGAGCTGCTGGCTTGCGAACATCTGGCATCCCGCTCCCTAGAATCCGGCGCGCCCTTGGCGCGGGCCGCGCGGGGCCGGCCTGAGAGGACAGGACCGTTGCGCCGAGGGGAGAGTGCGTCGGCGAGCTTGCCTGAGCGTTGCGCGGGCGGATGCGGGAAAAAAGAAGGCCACGCTTCCGGGAGGAGAAGCGTGGCCAAGGCGCGCCGTGGAACACGGCGGCGGGGTAGGGGAAACCGGGAGAGAGCCCGTAAGTATCAGCCGCGGAACAGGCTGAGCACGCTCTGCGAGCTGGAATTGGCGATACCAAGCGACTGAACGGCGAGCTGCTGCTGGGTCTGCAGCGCCTTCAGCTTGGTCGACTCCTCTTCCATGTTCGCATCGACGAGCGCGCCGATCGCGCGGTTGTTGGCGTCCTGCAACGCCTGGACGAAGTTGGTCTGCGACTCGATGCGGCTAGCTGTCGAGCCGAGGCTCGTCGACGCATCGGTCAGGTCGGTCAGGGCGGCATCGACGATCGAGGTGTAGTTCGCGATCTTGTCGAGGTCGGTCTGGCTCGAGGTCAGGGACGAGATGTCGATGTCCATGATCGAGCTGACGGTTGCCGTGCCGTTGTCGGTAGCGGCCACGCGGGACTTGTCCAGGATACCGAGGGTGTTGGTACCGGAGGCGCCCAGCGAGTTCTTCAGCGCGAGAACCGCGCCGTCGAGAGCCGTCGTCTTCGCCGTATCCGCCGTTGCGACGGCGGCGTTGCGGGTGTTGGTGGCCGTGGCATAGGCGGTGTCACGGGCTGCAACGGCCGCGGCATCCATAGCGCTGCCGGCGAACGTGGTATCGGCAGTGCCGATCGCCGTGTCGTAGGCAGTTGTCGCCGTGGTGCTGGCGGTGGTGTAGGCCGTTTCCGCCGTGGTCTTCGCGGTGGCGTAGGTCGCCGACGAGGTGGTCACCGCCGCGTCAACCGCAGTGTGAACCGTGGCGTTTGCGTCCAACAGCTTGAACTTGCTGGTGTCGATGTCGATCGTATCGACCTGCACCGAATCGCCGGTGCGGGAGAACGAAGCGACAACCGCCTTCGTGGCGTTGTAATTGGCACCGCTCGAGTCGACCGACAGCCAGTTGCTGCCGGAAATGACCGTGCTCTCGGCATTGTTCTTCAGAGCGCCGAGCAGGCTGCCAATTTCGGTCTGCAGCTTGGCACGGTCGGCGTCGGGGGACGCGGCCGTGATCAGCTTCTCTTTCACCTTCTGCAGCGCCGTGCGAACCGTATCGAGACCGGTATTGACGGTGTCGACGGAAGACTTGGCGAGGCCGAGGGAGTCCTTCACCGCGCCGAGCGCACCGTTGTCGGAGCGGGTCGTCGTGGCGATTGACCAGTAAGCCGCATTGTCCGACGCCGAGTTGACACGCAGGCCGGTGGAGACGCGGTTATTGGTCTGGTCGAGGTTCGAGTTGATGCTCCGCAGGGTCTGCAGGGCGACCATGGAAGACGTGTTGGTCATCAGGCTGGTCATCGTAATGTCCCTTGAGTTGGTGTGAGTTTTTTCACGGGACATACCGGGCTTTCACCGGCATGGCAGAGGCGGCATCATGCCTTTGATGATCGGGCCCTGGGGCGTGCGATCCGTGTGCCGGCCCGACCGGGACCGGCAATCAATCTGCCATGCACACACTCTCGCATCGCTGGCTTGCGCGAGGCTTGCACCTTTTGCGGCCGGTGCGGGACGAGATCCACGACATGAAAAAGGGCGGCCCGCCCGCGCGCACCGCCCTTTTTCATGCCCAAAGTAATGACGTCAGTAGAAAGAGCGCACCAGCCCGCCGACAAGAAGATTCCAGCCGTCGATCAGAATAAAGAAGAGGATCTTGAACGGCAGGGCGATGACAACAGGAGGCATCATCATCATGCCCATCGACATGACCAGCGTTGCCACGATCATGTCGATGATCAGGAACGGCAGCACGATCAGGAAGCCGATCTCGAAGCCGCGCCGCAGCTCGGAAATCATGAAGGCCGGGATGAGAATGCGCAGCGCCACCTTCTCCCCCTCCTCCGCCGGGGCCTGGCCGTTGGCGGCGGCGAGGTCGGCGAAGGTCTGCAGGTCCTTCGGGCGCACCTGCGACATCATGAAGTCGTGGAACGGCGCGGCGACGCGCGCCAGCGCCTCCTCCTCGGAGATCTTGTTCTCGGTCAGCGGCTGGATGCCCTGCTGCCAGGCGCGGTCGAAGGTCGGCCCCATGACATAGAAGGTCATGAACAGCGACAGCGAGATCAGCACCATATTGGCCGGCGTCGATTGCAGGCCGAGCCCCGAGCGCAGGAAGGACAGCGCGATGACGAAGCGGGTGAAGCTGGTGACGGTAATGAGCAGGCCCGGCGCCACCGAGAGCACGGTGAGCAGGGCGATCATCTGCACGATGCGCCCGCTCGCCGCCGTGCCGCCGGACTGCTGGAGCAGCTCGCTCAGCGCCGGCACCGACTGCGCGAAGGCCGGGGCCGCGAACAGGCCGGCGACCAGGGAGGCCGCGACGGCAAGGCCGGCGGCGACGGGAAGGCGGAAGCGCGTGCTCATTGCACCACCAGCGTCTCGATGATGAGTTCGTCGATATGGCCCTCGGTGCGCAGCCGGGCGCGCTCGTCGAGGTCCTCGCGCAGGTGCAGCAGGCCGCTCGGCCCTTCCAGCTGGCTGAGCGAGAGGGTGCGCAGATAGCCCATGATGTCGTCCCGGATCTGCGCGGCGGCGATTTTCGGGTCGGCCAGCGCGCCGGTCTTGAAGATGATCGACGCCTCGATCCGAATGAACGTCTTCGAGGGCGCGGCGAGATTGGCGACGATCGGCTTCAGCGGCTCCATCACCGTGTCGGGGCTGGAATAGGTCAGCGGCGGCGAATCCGGCTCGGGCGGCTTTTCCTTCGCCTTCTCGCTCACCACCTTCTCGACGCTGGAGGCGAGCTGGATGCCGAGCCCCCCGCCGGTGCCGGCGGCGAGCAGAGTGAGGATGGCGAGCGGCAGGATCAGCCCGCCGCCCTTCTTGTCGTCGCTTTTGCCGCCCTTGTCGGCCGGCGCTGCTTTCGAGGCCATGGTCGCGCGCCTCAGAACGGGGCCACGACGTCATAGATGCGCTGGCCCCAGGCGGGCTGCTGCACATCCATGAGCCGGCCGCGTCCGCCATAGGAGATGCGGGCCTCGGCGATCTTGTCGTAGGAGATGAGGTTGCGGCCCGAAATATCGAGCGGGTTGACCATGCCGGCGACGTTGAGCACGCGGACCTCGTAATTGACGAGGATTTCCTGCGAGCCGCTGATCATCAGATTGCCATTGGGCATCACCTCGGTGACGACGGCGGCGACCTGGAGCTGCAGCTTCTCGGAACGATCGATGGAGCCCTTGCCCTTGGCGGCGGTGTCGGAATTCATGGTGAGGTCGCCCATGGCCGTGCCAGCCGCGCCGCTCCAGCCGAAGCCCTCCGCCGCGACGGCGACATCGAGCCCGGCCTGCTGCGCCGATTTGCGCGAACGGTCCGTCTGGTTGTCGAACTGCGCCTTGTCGTTCATGGCGATGGTGACTGTCACCACGTCGCCGACCTTGCTCGCGCGGATGCTGCGATAGAGGCTCTGCGTGCCCTGGTCCCAGGTCGAGGCGAAGCTGCGCTTGGGCGGCGGCGGGTAGCTCATCGGAATCGGGTCGGTCGGCTGGTTGATGCCGTAGCCGACCGGCGTCAGGCTCGGCCCGAAGGCGAGGCTGTCATAGGTTTTCTGGCAACCGCCCAGCGCGAGGGCGAGGAGCGGCAGGACGAGCGGCAGGGAGAAGTTCATGCGGGAGCGTGTCAAGATGATTTTCCACCCGGTGCCGTGCGCTTGGCGATGCCCACCATCACCCCGGTGAGCCGGGCGGCGCGGGCCGGCTCCATCTCGTTGAGGATCGCGCTGGCAACGCGCGCATTGAGCTTGGCGAGGATGGCGGCGGCGGGATCGTCGCCCATGATGGTCAGCTGCGCGGCGGCCGCGTCGGGCCGCATCTGCGAAATCACCGCGATGACCGCGCCATCCGCCTTGTTGAGGAAATCCTCGCGCCGCGTCAGCCACTGCTCATATTCGGCGCGCTTGGCCTCCAGCTTGGCGATCCGCTCCTCGATCTCCTTCTCCAGCGCGGCGAGGGCCGCCTGCTGCCGGGCGAAGCGGGCGTCCCGCACCGCATCCACCATCGCCTGGCAATACTGGTCGGCATTGTCGCCCTTCGGCGCGGCGGGGGCGGGGCGCGTGGCGATGGGGGGCGTGGCGGCCGGGTCGGCGGCAGGCGCCGTCTCGGCCCGAAGGCTGAGCACGCCGAGGAACGTCGTGCCCAAAGTGAGCGCCACGATAACCGAGGCCTTCACTGCGCGTTCGCTCCAGTCGCGGTGCGGCGCCGGCGTATGGCGGACGGGCGGCGGCAGACGCGCCGGCTCTTCGTCGCCCTCGTCCCCCGTGGGCTCGCTGTCGCGCGCGGCAAAGCAGAGCGCGGCGGAGAGAAGGCCGAGCAGGCAGCCCACCGTGAGGGCCGCCAGATGCGAGAAGACCAGTATCATGCTCATGCGGGAAGTCCCCCGGGCCGGTGGCGCCTGCGGAGCGCCGATTACTGGATGACGAGCTCGGCCTGCAGAGCACCGGCTGTCTTGATCGCCTGAAGGACGGAGATGATGTCCGTGGGCCTCATCCCCATACGGTTCAGACCTTGCACGAGGGTGTCGAGATCGGGGCCGCGCACCACCGAGAGGTAGCCGCCATCCTGCTCCACCTGCACCTCGGTGTTGGGGACCACCACCGTCTCGCCATAGGAGAACGGGGCGGGCTGGGAGACCTGCGGCGTCTCGGTCACACGCACGGTCAGGTTGCCCTGGGTGACCGCGACGGTGGAGATCTTCACATTGCGCCCGATCACCACCGTGCCGGAGCGCTGGTCGACCACCACCCGGGCCGGGGCGTCGGTTTCCACCGCGAGATCGCCGACCATGGCGAGGAAGCGGGCAGCGGTGATGCGCGGAGGCCGCTGCACCACCACCGAGCGCTGGTCGCGCGCCAGTGCGGTCGGCCGAACCGGGCCGCCGATCTTGCCATTGTCGGTTGCGACAGCGCCGAAGCGCGCATTGATCGCGTCGGCCATGCGGGCGGCGGTGGCGAAATCGGGATTGCTGAGTTCGAGCACGAAATAGGGCAGTTCCGCCAGTTCCCCCGGCGCCGGCTTCTCTACCAGCGCGCCATTGGGAATGCGCGCGGCGGTCGGCACGCCCTGGGTCACGCTCTCGGCCTCGCCGGCGGCGGTGTAGCCGGTGACGGCGAGCTGGCCCTGCGCGACCGCGTAGGTCTGGCCATCGGCGCTGTTGAGCGGGGTGATGAGCAGCGTGCCGCCCTTGAGCGAGGTCGCATCGCCCATCGAGGCGACGTTGACATCGATGCGCCCGCCGACCCCGGCGAAGGACGGCAGATTGGCCGTGACCGCCACCGCCGCGACATTGCGCGAGCGCAGCGGCACGCCGCGCGTGCTGACACCCAGCCGGTCGAGCATGGACTGCATGGCCTGCTCGGTGAAGGGCGAGTTGCGCAGCGTGTCGCCCGTGCCCTGCAGGCCGATGACGAGGCCATAGCCGATGAGCTGGTTGTCGCGCACGCCCTGCACGCTGGAAATATCCTTGATGCGGTTCGCCGCCTCACCGCTCGGGGCGAGCGCCAGCAGCATCAGGATCACGCCGAAGCCACGCTTCACGATCCCGCGCCCGAGACGGCCGCGCCGCGTCATCCGACCCGTCATGGCGTGCTCACCTTCACCGAGCCGTCGGCCTGCACCACGCCGGCGACGATCTTGCCGCTATCGGCGTTCTTCAGCTTCACCATGGCGCCGAGCACCCCGGATTCCAGCGGCACGCCGAGCGCGCGTATGCTGAGCCCCTCATGCTCGAAGCGCAGCTCGGTGGCGACGCCCCTTGTGACGAGCTGCGCCTCGGCGACGGCGGCGACCGGGATGGTGTTGCCGGCCACCAGCAGGCGGCGCGCCACCTTGCCGATCAGCTGGCCCTGATTGACCGCCACCGGGTGCTGGCTGGCTGTCGCGGCCGGGAAGGCGCGCTCGTCCAGCATGCTGGCGGTGATCGTCTCGCCCGGCGCGATATTGGCCGCGGCAACCGGCAGGTTGATCTGCGCCGGCGCGGCGACGACCACCGGCGGCGGCGCGGCCGGAACCGGCGCCGGCGCGGCAGGGGCGGCGACGCTCGACACGGTGTCGGCGATCGGCCGCTGACGCGCGGCGGCAGGCGCCTGCGCCAGCAGCGGCGCGCACGAAAGGGCGAGGGCGAGCGCGGCCCCCGGCAGCAGCCGAAGCATGGAAGATGTCCTTTCTAGCGGATGCCCTTGGCAACCGTCGCCGCCATCTCGTCGGCCGCCTGGATCACCTTGGAGTTCATCTCATAGGCGCGCTGCGCCGAGATGAGTTCGGTGATCTCCTTGACCGGATCCACATTGGAACCCTCGAGATAGCCCTGGTGGATCTTGCCGAAGCCGGCATCGCCCGCCACGCCGGTCACCGGCTGGCCCGAGGCGGCGGTCTCGCGGTAGAGATTGTTGCCGATCGGCTCCAGCCCGCCATCATTGGCGAAATTGGCGAGGCCGAGCTGGCCGAGCAATTGCGGATCGGCCTGCCCCGGGGTCTTGGCGTAGATATTGCCGGTCTCGTTGATGACGATCTCGGTGGTGTCGGCGGGGAAGGTGATCGCCGGCTGCACGATGTAGCCGTCATTGGTGACGAGCTCGCCATTGGGCCCCTTGCTGAACGAGCCGGCCCGCGTATAGAGCGTCTCGCCGGTCGGGCCGGTGATCTGGAACCAGCCGCGCCCGTTGATCGCCATGTCGAGCGGATTGCCGGTCTGGGCGAGCGGGCCCTGGATATGCAGGTTGCGCACCCCCACCGTCCGCACGCCGAGGCCGACCAGCGCGCCATCGGGAACCGGCAGGCCGCCATCGACATTGGGCACGCCCTGGGCGCGCTCGGCCTGGTAGAGCAGGTCGGAGAATTCGGCCCGGGCGCGCTTGAAGCCGGTCGTGTTGATGTTCGCGATATTGTTCGCGATCACCTCGACATTGGTCTGTTGCGCGCTCATGCCGGTGGCGGCGATGGCCAGTGCTTTCATGTCGAATTCCCTGGGGCATTTTCAAGCGACGGGGAGGCCCGCTCGCGCGAAGAAAATGCGTCAAAACAAGAGGCTGGAACCCCTTCGCCGGGCCGGAGCCCGGCAAAGGCGCGCTAGATCGCCATGCGCGAGATTTCCTGATAGGCGGCGACGACCTTGTCGCGCACCGCCAGCGCCGTCTGCAGCGTGGTCTCCGCCGCCATGATGGACTGCACCACGTGCTGCACGGAGGCCTTGCCCTGCAGGCCGGTGATGGAGGCGGCTTCCGCCCCCTTCAGCGAGGTGACCGCCTGGCCGGAAATGTCGGCCAGCATGTCGGCGAAGCCGACGCCCGCCGCCGGGCGCGCCGCCGAAGCGGCAGCGGAGGCCCCGGTCGAGGCGGTGGCACCGGGTCCGCGCAGAGCGGAGAGCGAATTGAGCGCGTCCATCATCAGCCAGCCCTCAACAGGTCGATGGTCATGGAGATCATCGAGCGTGCCTGCTTCATCATCTGGAGATTGGCGGAATAGGAGCGGCCGGCCTCGCGCAGGTCAGCCATCTCGACCAGCACGTTCACATTCGGCAGCTTGACATTGCCGTCGGCGTCGGCCGCCGGGTTGCCCGGGTCGTTCTCGACCGTGAAAGGCGTCGTCTGGTCGAGCCCGATGGCGCGAACATTGACACCGGGGCCGGCGCCCGGCCCTTCCGGGCCGGCCAGATGCACCGTCTTGCGTCGATACGGCTCGGCGCCGGGGGTGGCGCCGGTCGAGCGGGCATTGGCGATGTTTTCCGACACCACCCGCATGCGGGTGGATTGGGCCTGCATGCCCGAACTGGCGATGGAGGAGATGGATTTCAGCTGATCGATCATCAGGCGTTCCTCACACTGGAAAGCACCATGCGGTGAAAGGCGCGCACGACGCTCGTGTTCAAGGTAAAGGCCCCGCTCGTTTCGGCGGCCTTCACCATCTGCTGGTCAAGGCTCACCGTGTTGCCGGACTCGGAGACTTCCCAGCTGTCGGCATCCTTCACCTTGGCGCTCTCCGCCTCCGACGCACCAAGGGCCATATGACCCGCCGATGTCCGCATCGGGGTGAGATGGGTTTGGTCGAGCACCTTGGCGAAAGGTTCGACATCCGCCGCCCGATAGGCCGGCGTGTTGGCATTGGCGATGTTCGCGGCGATCGTCGCCTGCCGCACCGACGCCCAGTCGGCGTGGCGGGAGGCGAGATCGAACAGGAAGATCTTGTCCACGGGGGTCTCCGCATTCCGATGGGCGGACCTTAGGAGCAGAACCTTGCACGAGGCTGGAGCGTTCAGTGCCCGGCGATGCGGGCGGCGGCGAGCGCCGCCTCGAAGCGGTCGAGGTTCTCGCTTTCCGTGCCCAGCGGCCTGGCGAATTCGATGGCGTCGATATGCACGCCGATCGAGCTGTGGTCGAACACCACATGGAAGGCGGCCGTCATGGAAGGCTGGCGGAAGCGCAGGGCGATGGACACATGCGGGGGCGCGCCCCAGTCGCTCTCGATGATCGCCTGGCGGGCATAGAAAATCTGGCCGGGCTTGAGGAAAAGCTCGGCCGAGGAGGCGATGAGGTCGTCGATATTGCTGTCCTGCCCGCTGTTGATATAGGCCATCACCACCCCGGCATTGGTCAGGCACAGCTCGGTGAGGAAACCGCGCAGCGCCTCGGCCAGCCGTTTCTCATAGGTGAGCAGCGCCAGTTCCGGCAGGCTGGAGATGTCGAGGCAGCAGGGCCCTTCATTTCCGGGCATTTTGGCCTCGCGAGTAGATGAAGAAGAGAATCTTGGCCACCGGGCGGTAGAATTCCGCCGGAATCCACTGGTCGACCTCCACCGCGTCATAGAGCGCCCGCGCCAGCGCGCGGTCTTCCACGACAGGCACGCCGGAACTCTCGGCGATGGAGCGAATCTTCAGGGCGATCAGGTCGACACCCTTGGCCAGCACCAGCGGGGCGCCGCCCTTCACCCGGTCATAGTGCAGGGCGATGGCGTAGTGGGTGGGGTTGGCGATGACGAGCGAGGCGCGCGGCACCGCGTTCATCATCCGGTGGCGGGCGCGCTCCTTGGCCAGCGAGCGCATCCGCGCCTTGACGATGGGATCGCCTTCGGCCTGCTTGAACTCCTCCTTCACCTCCTGCTTGGTCATGCGCAGCTCGGCGCGCCAGCTCATGCGCGACCAGACGAGGTCGATGCACACCAGCGCGATGGTCGCCACGCAGACGGCGGACACCAGCCGCACCGCGAGGCCGAGGATCATGGAAGGCACCAGCGCCGGGTCGCTCGACATGGCGCCCATGATGCTGTCCTTGGCCGACAGCAGCAGCATGACGCAGATCACCGTGACCGCGCCGAACTTGAACAGCGATTTCAGAAATTCGACCTGGCCGTGCCGGCCGAAGATGCGGGTCCAGCCGGCCGCGGGGGAGACGCGCGACCATTGCGGGCGGATGCGCTCGCCCACCAGCCGCGGCATGTTCTGCGCCAGCGAGGCCACCAGCCCGAACGCGGCGAGAACGAGGGCGATCGGCAGCAGAAAGCGCGCGGCAAGGCCGAAGGCGAGCCAGAACAGGTTCAGCGCATCCTCGCTGCCGGCGATGCGGAAGCCGCCGGGATCGTCGATCAGCCGCGCCAGCCCCTCGGTGAGGAGCTTGACCTGCGGGCCGGCGAAGAAGGAGAGGCTGACGAGAATGCCGAGCAGCGAGGCGAAGAGCGGCGCCTCACGCGAGAACGGCACCTTTCCCTTCTCGACGGCGTCGGAAATCTTCTTCTCGCTGGCTTCCTCGGTTTTGCTCTCCTTGTCGTTATCCTCGGACATGGCGAACCCCATGGCGGCCGGAGCTAGCGCACATAGGCTTCGTCCTCGCCCCCGGCATTGAGCTCGATCTCGCCGCGCCCGGCCATTTCCAGCGCCATGTCGGTGATGGCGCGGCGGGCCTCGTGCACGTCGCGGTGCGAGGCAGGCTCGCTGCTCGTCAGTTCCTGCTCGACCATGCGCCGCACGCGCGAGCCGAGCGATTGCAGGATGACTTCGCGGAACTGCGCGTCGGTACCCTTCAGCGCCATCACCGTGCGGTCGTTCGGCACCTGGTCGAACAGCGCCGTGCGGGCGCGGGGCGGCAGGGAGATGATGTCGTCGAAGGTGAACAGCAGGCCCTTGAGGATTTCCGCCGATTTCGGCCGGGTGCTGGCCAGGCTGGAGAGCACGTTCTCCATGTCGTCGCGTTCCATCTTGTTGATGATGTCGGCGATGCGCGCATGGGTGTCGGCGCCCGCATTGCGGGCGAGGTTCACCATGAAGTCCTCGTGGATGGTGTTCTCGATGATCCGCATCGTCTCGTCGACGATCGGCTTGAAGCCGAGCATGCGGCGCATCACGGCGTTGCGCATCGCCTCGGGCAGATGGCCCAGCACCTTGGCGGCGCAGGACGGCTTGACCTTGGACAGGATCAGCGCCGCGATCTGCGGATGTTCCTTGATCACATAGGCGGCGATCGTGCCTTCGGAGACGCCGGAAATACGATCCCAGATGCTGTGATTGGTCGAGCCGAGAATATCGGTCATGAGGGCGGCGATCTGGTCGGGGGGCAGGACCCCGTCCAGCATGCGCTCCACATCGCCGGGCGAGCCCACCACATTGGCCCCGGCCACGAACTGGGTGGCGAACTCCTCGATGGCCAACTCGACCTGCGCGGTCGAGGCGGGGCGCATTTCCGCTATGGCGCGGGTGATCGCCTTGATCTCATCCGGCTTGAAATGCTTCATCAGCCGCGACGCCACCGGCCGGCCCATGGCCATGAGCAGAGCAGCGACGCGATCGGAACCCTGCAGCGGGCGGGCAACCCTGGCGGTAACGGCGGACATGCGCCCTCAACCGCGTCAGCGCGACAGGTCGGCGCCGGACGTGCCGACGATCTCGGTCAGCGACACGCCGAAGCGGGAATTGTCCTCGTCGACCACCACCACCTCGCCGCGCGCGATGATCCGGCCATTGACGACGATGTCGACCGGCTCGCCGACGCGGCGGTCGAGCGGCACGATGGCGCCGCGGCCGAGCTTCATCAGCTGGGCCACCGGCAGATTCGCCGAGCCCAGCACCACCTGCAGCGTGACCGGCACGCGCAGCAGCGATTCCAGGCCGCGACCGCCGAAGCTCTCCTCAACCGCGCCGCTGGGGGCGAGCGCTTCCGGGGCGAAGGTTTCGTGGCTCATCCGTGCAGCTCCTGGGTCGGGTGGGTGGGGGTGGCCGGCGCGGCATCGGCGCGGGCGCGGTCGAGCCGGGCGACCAGCGTCTCGGCCTCGCCGATCCGGACGCAGAGCTCGGCGATCAGCTCGCGGCTGTCATTGTTCAGCAGGGCGACGGCCTCGCGCGCCTGGTCGAGTGCGGCGGCGCTGTCATGCAGCGCCAGCCGGTAGTGACGCCCGACGGTCGAGAGCTCGTTGAGCTTGCGATACATCAGGACGACGCAGCCGCTGGTCACCACCAGCGCCACGAACAGCACCGCCTCAGCGGGGGAGAATGTCATCTATGAACTCCTGATCGAGGTCGACCGCCTCTTCGATACGCAGCACATAAGACCCTTCAGCTTGCCCGAGGCTGCACCAGAACAGCGGCTGCTCGACGCTCTCCAGCTTGACGCGGCTGCGCGGCGTCGCCTGCAGCGGCAGGATCTGCCCGACCTCCAGCTGGGCGGCCTCGCCGAGCGTGATCTCCCGCTCCTCCAGCACGGCGCGCAGCCGCACCTCGGTGCGCTGCACCTCGCCGCGAATGTGCTTGGTCCAGACCGGGTCGCGCGGGGAGGATTCGCCCGCCGTGGTGCTGGCGAGCTGCTGGCGCATCGGGGTCAGCGCCCCCTGCGGGATGAGCACGAACATCTCGCCGCCGCGATTGAGCGCCTGCAGCAGGAACTTGGCGCAGATGGCGAGGTTGTTGCGCCGGCCGACCACCGCGAAATCCATGCGGGTTTCCTGGCGCTGGAACTTGAAGCTGACCTGGCTCACCAGCGCGAAGCTGCCCTGCAGCGCCTTCGTCACCTGCTCGAACAGGGCGATGGCGATGCGTAGCTCGATATTGGAGAAGGAGCGCTCCTCCTCCACGGGCGGCTCCGAGCCATCGGCGCCGAACAGCACCTCGACCATGCTGAACACGAAGTCGCGGTCGAAGCCGACGATGACGTGGCTGTCCCATTCCGGGGAATGGAACACGCCGACGATCGCCATGCCCTCATAGCTGTCGAGCACGTCGCCGATACGCCCGCTCTCCACCTGGCTCAGCGAATAATAGGCCTGCGAGGAGGCCAGCTGGCGCAGGCTTTCCGCGCACAGCGTCGCCATCCGGTCGAAGATGACGTGCAGCATCGGCAGCTTGTCGAGCGAGAGCCCGGCGGCATCGAGCAGCAGGTCGCGAATATCGGTCGACGGGCCGGTGGGTGGGGCGGCGCGCATGTTCATGGGGTCAGGCTGCCTGTGGCACGGCCGTGAGCGTCGGCACGTTGGAAATGGCTTCCGCCTCGACTTCGTCGATGGTCGGGCGCTCGGACGAGGAAATGGTCTTGCGCCCATGCTCAAGCGCGATCTGCGGCAGCGCCCCGTTCATGTAGGCGATGAGCGACTGCTTCACGATGATGAAGGGCTGGACCTGCTTCTCGCGCATGATCTTGATGCTGTGCGCCATCGGCCCGAGGATCGCGTAGGAGGTGTAGATGCCGATGAGGGTGCCAACCAGCGCCGAGGCGATGTAGTGGCCGAGGATCTCCGGCGACTGGTCGATGGCGCCCATCGCCTTGACGATGCCGAGCACCGCCGCGCAGATGCCGATGGCGGGCATGCCCTCGGCCACCGTGCTGAGCGCCCCGGCCGGCTTGGTCTTGTACTTCTTGATGGTGGAGATTTCCTGTTCCATCAGCCCCTCGATCTCGTGCGAACGGGCATTGCCGATGACGATCAGGCGGGCGTAGTCGCAGATGAACTGCGTCAGCTCCTTGTCCTTCAGAATGTTCGGAAAGTGCTGGAACAGCGCGGAATTGGCGGGGTCGTCGATGTGACCCTCGACCTCGTTGCGCGGGCGGGTGCGCAGCTCGCGCATCAGCGCATAGAGCAGGCCCAGCAGGCCGAGGAAATCCTTGCGCTTGGGCGCCTTGCCCGCGAAGGCCTGCCCCAGCGCCTTGCCGGTGTCCTTGATCGTCGACATCGGGTTGGCGATGAGGAAGGTGGCGAAGGCGATGCCGAAAATGATGACATATTCGAAGGGTTGCCAGATCACTTCGAGATGGCCGCCCATGGCGACGAAGCCACCCCCGATCGAGGCGAACCCCAGGACAATGCCGATCAGAATGCCCAAAGCGATGCTCCTCCGTTGTGGAGCTCCGGTCTAGGCGGGGAAGATTGCGTGAGGCTGGCCGCCGCTGGCCACCCTCGGCTGATGCGGCGGGAAGCCCGGCGCAAGCTTGCCGGTTCACCTTGGGGGCAGGACTGCAGCCAGGGATCGCCATGGACACGACCTTCGCGACCTACAAGTCGCTCACGCGCAACATGACCCGCACGCTGGCGCTCAAGGCCGCCGAACCCACGGTGGCGCTGGAGACCAAGCATTTCCTCGCCACCATTCCGAAGATCAAGACCGTCGACGCCTTCCTCAAGAACACCCGCGCCTTCACCTATGCGATGAACGCCTTCGGGCTCGGCGACATGGCCTATGCCAAGGGCTATATGCGCAAGGTGCTGACCGAGGGCATCACCGACAAGAAATCCTTCGCCAATCGGCTGAATGACGAGCGCTTCGTCGCCTTCGCCAAGGCGTTCGACTTCGACAGCTACGGTCCCCTGACCACGACGCGCGCGGCGGCCCGCCAGGATGTCGCCGATGCCTATGTGCGCCAGACGCTGGAGGTGGATGCCGGGGCGGAGAATGAGGGCGTGCGCCTTGCTTTGTATTTCGAGCGCGAGGCGCCGAAGGTGAAGTCGGCCTACGGGCTGCTCGCCGACCCCGCTCTGTGGAAGGTGCTGAAGACCGTCTACGGCTTCCCCCCCGCCATGGCCTCGGCCGCCATCGAGAAGCAGGCGGCAGCCGTCACCCAGCGGCTCGATCTCTCCGACCTGCAGGACCCCACCAAGCTCGACCGGCTGGTCCGGCGCTTCACCGCGCGCTGGGACGCCGATCAGGGCCTCAACGCGCCGGTGCTTGCCCTGTTCAACAACAACGGCGTGGGTTCCGGCATGGGCATGGCGCTGCTGAACCTCAGATATGGAGGCTGACCCATGCCGAATCTCTACGTCTCGCTGTCGGCGCAGATGGCGACGGAACGGCGCATGGCGACCATCGCCAACAACATCGCCAACATGAACACGCCGGGCTATCGCGCCGAGGAGATCAAGTTCGAGCGGCTGCTGTCGACGGCCGGCGACCAGGAAGTCGCCTTCGTCTCCGAGGGCGAGAGCTACACCTCGCTCAATGCCGGGCCGGCCATCTTCACCGGCAATCCGCTTGATGTCGCCCCGCAGGGCGACAGCTGGTTCGCGGTGCAGACCCCGGCCGGCCGCGCCTATACCCGCGACGGGCGCCTGCATATGGGGCCGGCGGGCGAACTGCTCACCGTCGACAACCTCCCGGTGCTCGACGCCGGTGGCACGCAGCTTCTGCTCGATCCCTCCGCCGGCGAGATTCGCATCGGCGCCGACGGCACGATCACGCAGGGCGCCAACCAGGCCGGCACGCTCGGCCTGTTCACCCTGCCGGCAGGGGCGAAGCTGGAGCGTAACGGCCACGGGACAGTGATTCCCGACCGCCCCGCCCAGCCGGTGCAGGACTTCTCCCGGCTCGGCGTCCGCCAGGGCTATATCGAAGGCTCCAATGTCGATCCGATCATGGAGATGACACGGCTCATCGCCGTCCAGCGCACTTTCGAGATGGCTGCCCAGGCGGTGCAGCAGACCGAGGACCAGACCTCCGAGACCATCCGCACGCTGGGGCCGTCCTGAGATGAACGCGCTGGCGCGCCTGGAGGGCACCGTTCAGTCGGGCCTCGACGACCTGCCCTTCGTGCGCGTCTCGGGCGTGGTGCGCGAAGTGACGCCGACGCATTTTCGCGTGTCGGGCCTGTCCTCCCACCTCACCCTCGGCGCCTGCGTCGGGGTGGAGGCGGGCGGGCGCCAGCTGATCGGCGAAGTGGTGCGGCTCGACGAGGGCGGCGCCACGGTGAAGCCGTTCGACGAGCGGGTGCCGATCGGCCTCGGCGCGCCGGCGCATCTGGCGCGCACCCTCGCCTTCCGCCCGCATGCCGACTGGAAAGGCCGGGTGATCGGCGCGCTGGGCCAGCCGCTGGACGGGCTCGGCCCGCTCACCCTGGGCGACGAGGCGCGCGCGCTCGAAGCCGATCCGCCGGAAGCGATGACGCGGGCGCGCATCCACAAGCCCCTGCGTACCGGCGTCCGGGTGATCGACCTGTTCACCCCGCTCTGCGAGGGCCAGCGCATCGGCATCTTCGCCGGCTCGGGCGTCGGCAAGTCGACCCTGCTCGCCATGCTGGCCCGCTGCGAGGGCTTCGACACCATCGTCGTCGCCCTGGTCGGCGAGCGCGGCCGCGAGGTGCGCGAATTCCTCGAAGGCCCGCTGGCGCCCAACCGCCACCGCTCGGTGGTGGTGGTGGCTACCAGCGACGAGAGCGCGATGATGCGGCGCCTGGCGCCGCGCGCGGGCTTCGCCGTGGCCGAATATTTCCGCGATCGCGGCGAGCAGGTCCTGCTCATCGTCGACAGCGTCACCCGCTACGCCCATGCCGCGCGCGACGTGGCGTTGGCGGCAGGCGAGCCGGCGGTGGCGCGCGGCTATGCGCCGAGCGTGTTCAGCACCCTGCCCCGCCTGCTGGAGCGCGCCGGCCCGGGACCGGACGGCGCGGGCGCGATCTCCGCCATCTTCTCGGTTCTGGTCGATGGCGACGACCATAACGACCCGGTGGCCGACGCCGTGCGCGGCACGCTGGACGGCCATATCGTGCTCGACCGGGCGATCGGCGACCAGGGGCGCTTTCCGGCGGTGAACGTGCTGCGCTCGGTCTCGCGCCTCGCCGATCTCGTGTGGAGCCCGGAAGAGCGCGACCTGATCCGCCGCCTGCGCAGCCTCATCGCCCGCTTCGAGGACACGCGCGACCTCAGGCTGATGGGCGGCTACCATCCCGGCGCCGACCCCGAGCTCGACCAGGCGGTGAAGGTGGTGCCCCGCATCTATGAGGCGCTGTCGCAATATGCCGACGCCCCACCCAGCCGCGAACCCTTCGCCGAACTCGCCCAGGCCATACGCGGCTAGTCATACGCGGCTAGGCGAGGCGCGGCTGACGCCAGTCTCGCACAAGCCAGACACGGTCAAGTGCGGCAACGACACCGAGGAGTGATGAAATGAGCCTCTATGGCATGATGCGGACCGGCGTGTCCGGCATGGCGGCGCAGTCCAACAAGCTGAGCACCATCGGCGACAACATCGCCAATTCGGGCACCGCCGGCTACAAGCGCGCCTCCGCCGAATTCTCCACCCTGCTGCTGCAGAGCGGCCCGGGCGAGTATAATTCCGGTGCTGTGAACACCGCCGTGCGCCATTCGATAAGCCAGCAGGGCGCGCTGAACTATTCCACCTCGGCGACCGACCTCGCCATCCAGGGCAACGGCTTCTTCCTGGTCGCAGACCCCAACGGCACCTCCTATCTCAGCCGCGCCGGCTCCTTCACCGTCGACGCCGCCAGCGGCAACCTCACCAATACCGCCGGCTTCACGCTGATGGGCTACGACATCACCGGCGGCGACCCCAATGTGGTGCTGAACGGCGCCGGCGGCCTGCAGCCGGTGCGAGTCGCCGATGTGCGGCTGGCCGCCAACCCCTCGCGCGACGGCGCCTTCGCCGCCAACCTGCCGGCCGCCGATGACGTCGTGACCGGCAACACCCCGGCCGCGAACGCCGCCGATTCCAGCTTCTCGCAGAAGTCCTCGCTGGTCACCTTCGACAATCTCGGCAGCGAGGTCACGCTCGACATCTACCTTACCAAGACCAGCAACAGCCCGATCGCGTGGGAGATGACCGCCTTCGACCGCGCCGATGCGGCGGTGGGCGGCGGCTTCCCCTATGCCAATGCCGCGCTCACCACCCAGACGCTCGATTTCGACGCACTCGGCAACCTCACCTCCACCGCCTCCATGGTGCTTGATGTGCCGGGCGGGCAGACGCTGACCCTCAACCTCGCCGGCATGACCCAGCTGGCCGACCGCTACACCCCGCTCACCGCGACGGTGGACGGCAACGCTCCCAGCTCGGTGGCGAGCGTGACCATCGACAAGGACGGCGTCGTCTCCGCCGTCGACCTGAACGGGCGCAAGTCGGCGCTCTACAAGATCCCGCTCGCCTTTGTCACCAGCCCGGACAATCTCGATCCCAAGGCCGGCAACGTGTTCGAGACCACGCGCGAATCCGGCGGGCTGCAGATCGGCTTCGCTAATGAGGGCGGTCTCGGCACCATGGTGTCGGGCGCCACCGAGCGCTCGAATGTCGACATGGCGTCCGAGCTGACCGAGATGATCAGCGCCCAGCGCGACTACACCGCCAACTCCAAGGTGTTCCAGACCGGCTCGGAACTGCTCGACGTGCTGATGAGCCTGAAGCGGTGATGCGCTCATGAGCCTCTCGCTTGCCCTCAACACCGCCCGCGCGTCGCTGTCCGCGACCTCGACCCAGATCGAGACGACGGCGCGCAACATCGGCAATGCGGGGCAGCCGGGCGCCTCGCGCAAGATCGCCGTCACCACCACGGAAGCCTCTGGCGGCGCCTATGTTGTCGCCGTCTCGCGGGCGAGCGACAGCGCGCTCTATACGCGCATGCTCGGGGCGACCTCGAACGCCGCCGACCGCCAGGCGGTGCTGGACGGGCTGAACCGGCTGCGCACCGGCATGGGCGACCCCACCGGCGACAGCGCGCCCGCCGCGCGCATCGGCGCGCTGGGCGATGCCCTCGCCCAGTTCGCCAATGCGCCTGACGATCCCGCCTTCGGCGTCCGCGCCGTCACCGTGGCGCAGGATCTCGCCACCGCCCTCAACGCCGCCGCCACCACCGTCCGCACCGTCCGCACCGATGCGGATGCCGGCATGGCGCGCTCGGTGGTCCGGGTCAACGACCTGCTCAAGCAGTTCGCCGCCGAGAACGATGCGGTGGTGAAGGGCACCGGCGCCGGGCGCGATGTGAGCGACGCGCTGGACCGGCGCGACACGCTGCTCGCCGGCATCGCCGAGGAGATGGGCGTCACCGCCGTTTCCCGCGCCAATAACGACCTCGTGCTTTACACCGATGGCGGCGCCACCCTTTTTGAAACCGTGCCGCGTTCCGTCACCTTCAAGACCACGCCGGTGCTGGCGGCCGGGATGGCCGGCCAGGCGGTGATGGTCGACGGCGTCAGCGTCACCGGCGCGGATGCCGCCATGCCGCTGCGTTCCGGGCGCATTGCCGGCCTTGCCGAGCTGCGCGACCGCTCCGCCGTGACGCTGGAGACGCAGCTCGACTCCATGGCGCTGGGTCTGGTGCAGGCCTTCGCCGAGACCGACCAGAGCGGCACCGGCGCGCCGGACGCGCCCGGCCTGTTCACCGATGGCACCGCGAACCTGCCGGCGCAGGCCACGGGGCTGGCCGCGCGCCTGGCCGTCAATGCCGCGGTCGATCCCGCGCGCGGCGGCAGCCCGAGCCTCCTGCGCGATGGCGGCATCAACGGCGCCGCCTATGTCGCCAATGCCGGCGGGCAGGCCAGTTTTGCCGACCAGTTGCAGGCCACCGGCACGGCACTGGCCGATGTCCGCGATTTCGACCCCGCCGCCGGCATTCCCGCGCGGTCCACCCTCGCTGATTTCGCCGCCGCCTCCACCGGCTGGCTGGAAGGCCAGCGCCAGGTCGCCGCCGGCGCGGCGGACAGCGAATACGCCCTGCTCTCGCATGCCTCGCAGGCGCTTTCCAACGCGACCGGGATCAACATGGACGACGAATATGCCCGCCAGCTCGATCTCGAACGCAGCTACCAGGCCTCGTCCAAGCTCATCGCGGTGATCAACGGCCTATACGACGCGCTCTTCCAGGCCGTGAGGTAAGCCATGTTTTCCAGCTTCATCTCCACGCTCTCGCTCAACCACGCCCCCCGCGCAGCCCTGCCCCGGCTGCAGACCGAGCTGGCCAAGGCGAGCCAGGAACTGACCACCGGCCGGCGCGCCGATGTCGGGCTCGATCTCGGCGTCGGCATTGGCGAGAATCTCACCCTGCGACGCGACCAAGCCTCGCTGCAGAGCCTGATCGATGGCAACGCCTCCACCGAGGCGGCGCTCGACCGCACCCAGACCGCGCTCGACGACATTCGCGCGCAGGCGGACGGCTTCCTCAGCGCGCTGGTCGGCATCTCCCAGGCCGATAGCGGCGCCGGCGTGCTGGCGGCGCAGGGGCGCTCCGCGCTCGACGCCCTTACCGCCACGCTCAACCTGACCGATGGCCGGCGCTACCTCTTCGGTGGGCTGAACAGCGCCGCCAAGCCGATGGCCAGCTTCGACGAGGGCCCGCAGGCCGCGATCACCAGCGCCTTCGCCGCCCGCTTCGGCCTCGATCCCGCCGACCCGCTGAAGGACCCGGCGGTGGCGCAGATTCCGGCCGCCGATCTCGCCGACTTCATCGACACCACCCTCGCCGCCTCTTTCGAGGAACCCGGCTGGAGCGCCACCTGGTCGGACGCCAGCAACGAGAATCGCAGCGCCGCCATTTCCTCCACCAGCCGGATCGAAGTCGGGGCCAGCGCCAACGAGCCAGCCATGCGCAAGCTCGCCATGGCATACACGGTCATAGCGACGCTCGGCGCCGCCCCGCTCAAGGGCGACGCGCTGGCCACCGTGCTCGACAAGACGCGATCGCTGATGGGAAGCGCCGTTTCCGGCGTCACCGATATCGCCACCCGCGTCGGCTCCGCACAAAGCCGCATCGCCGCCGCCGACACGCTGATGCGTGGCGCCATCGACGCCACGGATCGCCGCCTCAACGCTCTCGAAGGCATTGATCCCGCCGAAGCCAAGACGAGACTGGACACCGTGACCACTCAGATCGAGATGTCCTACTCTCTGACTTCGCGAATACTTAAACTGTCCATCATGGACTACATCTAGTACGAAGGGTCGACAGATGTATCGCTTCTCGTATGCCGAGATTCTCGGTGACTCCAGCGCCGAAGGCCGTGATGAAGAACGCCTGGCGCTCGATCACGCTATCGATCTGCTGACGCGCGCCCAGGCGAACGGCCCGGCCTCGCCGGAAGCCGCGCAGGCCGTGCTCTATCTCCAGAAGCTCTGGGGCTTCCTCATCCGCGACCTCAGCGACCCGCATAACGAGCTGGCCGAGACGCTGCGCGGCAACCTGATCTCCATCGGCCTGTGGGTGATCAAGGAGGCGGACCAGATCGTGCAGGAGCGCTCCTCCAATTTCGCCGGCCTCATCGAGGTCAACCGCTCCATCCGCGACGGGCTTATGTGAGGCGCGCGATGCAGATTTCCCTCAAGCCCGGCGAACGGCTTTTCCTCAATGGCGCGGTCATCCGCGTCGACCGCAAGGTGACGGTCGAACTGATGAACGATGTGGCGTTTCTACTGGAGAGCCATGTGCTCCAGGTCGAGGACACCACCACGCCGCTGCGCCAGCTCTATTTCGTCGTGCAGATGATGCTGATCGAGCCGCGCCGGATGGCGCAGGCGCAGCGCCTGTTCCGCGAACAGCTGTCGGCGCTGATGGTGTCGTTCCGCACCGACTCGATGATCGCCGCGCTGACCCAGATCGGCGAATTCGTCGACACCGGCCGCTTCTTCGACGCGCTGCGCGCCCTGCGCCGCCTGTTCCTCGTCGAGGAGACCATCCTCGGCTGCGACGCGCCCAGGGCCGCCTGAGGCCTTTGTTGTTTCGACGCGCTTTCCGGCCGCCGACGGGTCCCGTCGTGCGGGGAAAGGCATCAGGGAAATTCAGCCATGACCAGCATCAACGCCCTTGGCGGCACCTCGGCCGCGTCGGCCCCTGCCGCCAAGCCGGCCGGCGGCACGCTCGACTACAGCGCCTTCCTCCAGCTGCTCATCGCCCAGATGAAGAACCAGGACCCGACCGAGCCGATGGACACCGCCCAGTATATGGGCCAGCTCGCGTCGTTCTCGCAGGTCGAGCAGAGCGTGGCCGCCAATGCCAAGCTCGATCAACTGCTCACCTCCTCGGCGCTGCAGATCGCCGATGCCGCGGTCGGCCGCACTGTCACCAGCGCCGATGGCAGCGTGACCGGCCAGGTGGCCTCGGTCCGCATTTCTTCCGACGCGCCGGTGGCCACCCTCACCGATGGCCGCGAGGTCACTCTCGGCGCCGGCATCCGGATCGCCTGAGCGATGAACGAGGCCGACGCCCTCGACATCGTCCAGTCCGCGATCTGGACCATCATCATCGCCTCCGGCCCGGCGGTCGCGGCGGCGATGCTGGTCGGCATCGCGGTGGCGCTGTTCCAGGCGCTGACCCAGGTGCAGGAAGTCACCCTCACCTTCATCCCCAAGATCATCGCGGTGCTTGTCGTCACTGCACTGACTGCCACTTTCATCGGCCAGCAGATTCTTGCCTTCACCCAGGAAATCTACGGCCGGATCGGCACCGGATTCTGAAGCATCATGAGCGCATTGACCGCCGCCCCCGCCACCGCGCGCGCCTCACGGCGCGATATCGGCTTTGCGGTCGGCATCATCGCCATCCTCACTGTCCTCTTCCTCCCCATCCCCGCCCCCCTCATCGACCTCGGGCTGGCACTTTCCATTGCGCTTTCAGTGCTTATCCTGATGGTATCGCTGTGGATTCAGAAGCCGCTCGAATTCAGCGCCTTCCCCACCGTGCTGCTGATCGCCACCCTATTGCGCCTCGCGCTGGGCATCGGCACCACGCGGCTGATCCTCGCGGAAGGCGGCGATGGCGTTCACGCCGCCGGGCACATCATCAGCGGCTTCTCGCAGCTGGTGATGAGCGGTGACTTCGTCATCGGCATCGTCGTCTTCGTCATCCTGATCACCGTCAACTTCCTCGTCATCACCAAGGGCGCGACCCGCATCGCCGAGGTCGGCGCGCGCTTCACCCTCGACGCCATTCCCGGCAAGCAGATGGCGATCGACGCCGATCTCAATGCCGGGCTCATCGACGACAAGGAAGCGCAGCGCCGGCGCAGCGAGCTGGAAGAGGAAAGCTCCTTCTTCGGCTCGATGGACGGCGCCTCGAAATTCGTCCGCGGAGAGGCGGTGGCGAGCCTCATCATCATCGCGGTCAACATCTTCGGCGGCATCATCATTGGCGTGACCCGCCATGAGATGGAGCTGCGCGAGGCGGCGGATATCTTCACCCGCCTCTCCGTCGGTGACGGCCTGGTCTCGCAGATTCCGGCGCTCATCGTCTCGCTGGCCGCCGGCCTGCTGGTGTCCAAGGGCGGCACGCGGGGAACGACGGAAAAGGCCGTGCTGGGCCAGCTGGGCGCCTATCCGCGTGCGCTCTATGTTGCCGCCGCGCTGATGTTCTCCCTCGCACTGGTGCCCGGCCTGCCTCTCGTTCCGTTCGCGGCGCTCGGCGCGGTGATGGCCTTCATCGCCTACAAGGTGCCGCAGCAGCTCGCCCGCGAGAAGGAGGCGGAGAGGTCCCGCGAGGCGCAGATGCAGCAGCAGGTGGCCGCCGAGAGCAAGGATTCGGTGCGGGAATCGCTGCGCACCGCCGAGGTCGAGGTGGCCGTGGGCAAGCAGCTCGCCACCATCGTGCTGCGCAACCCGGCGGAACTGGCCCACCGCATCGGCAAGATGCGACGCAAATTCGCCGAGCGCTACGGCTTCGTGGTCCCCGACATCAAGGTTTCGGAGGGTCTGGCCCTGCCGGCCAAGAACTACCAGATCAAGCTGCACGGCACCGCCATCACCGGCCATGAAATGCGGATCGGCGAAGCGCTGGTGGTGATCGGCGACGGCCCGCGCCCGGACGTGCCCGGCGACGAGACCCGCGAGCCGGCCTTCGGCATGAAGGCCCTGTGGGTCTCCGATTCCTATGCGGCGGAGGTCAAGCGCGAGGGCTTTGCCCCGATCGACGCGCTCTCGATCATGCTGACCCATGTCAGCGAAGTGGTGTCGAACAACCTGGCGCAGCTGCTGTCCTACAAGGACATGCGCTCGCTGCTGGAGCGGCTCGATCCCGAATACAAGCGGCTGATCGAGGACATGTGCCCCTCGCAGATTTCCTATTCCGGGCTGCAGGCGGTGCTGAAGCTGCTGCTGGCCGAGCGTGTCTCGATCCGCAATCTGCACCTCATCCTCGAAGCGATCGCCGAAATCGTGCCGCATGCGCGGCGTTCGGAACAGGTGGTGGAGCATGTGCGGATGCGGATGGCGCAGCAGATCTGCGGCGACCTTTCCGAGGGCGGCGTACTCAAGGTGCTGCGCCTCGGCGGCAAATGGGACCTGACCTTCCATGAGAGCCTGAAGCGCGACGCCAAGGGCGAGGTGGCCGAATTCGACATCGACCCGCGCCTGGTCGAGCAGTTCGGCACCGAGGCCTCCGCCGCCATTCGCGAGCGGATGCGCAGCGCCGGCAGCTTCGCCCTCGTCACCGCCCCCGACGCCCGGCCCTATGTCCGGATGATCATTGAGCGCATGTTCCCCGCCCTGCCGGTTCTGTCGCATGTGGAAATCGCGCGCGGGGTCGAGATCGCCTCGCTCGGGGCGATCGCGTGAACGGCTCGGCTGAAGCGCCGCTGATCGCGGCCTTCCTCATTTTCTGCCGCATCGGCGCCTGCTTCATGCTGATGCCAGCCTTTTCCAGCAGCCGGCTGCCGGCCAAGATCCGGCTGTTCCTGGCGCTCGGCCTTTCCTACGCGCTCACCCCGCTGCTCGGCGACGAGATCACCCGCACGGTGGCGGGTCTCTCGCAGGCCCAGCTGCTGCTGGCGATCGCCGGCGAGCTGGCCACGGGCGGCATTATCGGCCTGTTGGCCCGCACCTTCTTCCTCGCTCTTCAGACCCTGATGACGGCGGCAGCGCAGGCGGTGGGCCTTTCCACCCCCTCAAGCATGGTGAGCGAGGAAGACGGCCAGATGCCGGAAATCGCCACGCTGATGACCCTGTCCGCCACCGCGCTGCTCTTTGCCACCGACCAGCATTGGGAGATTCTGCGGGCGGTGGTCGAATCCTATTCCCGCCTGCCGCCCGCCGGCCCCTTCGTCGCCGGCGCCTCGCTCGGCCTGTTCGTCGACCGGTTGAGCGACACCTTCCTGCTCGGCCTGCGGCTGGCGAGCCCGTTCCTGGTCTATTCCGTGGTGGTGAACCTCGCGGTCGGGCTGATCAACAAGCTCACCCCGCAGATTCCGGTCTATTTCATCGCCATGCCCATGGTCACCGCCGGCGGGCTGCTGCTGCTTTATGTGACAGTCGACGACGTGCTGCGCATGTTCGTCGAGGCGTTCACCTCCTGGCTGGCGAAAGGCTGAACGATGATCGCCCTTCTGCGCAAGGCGCGCCGAATCGAAGCCGTTCAGGGGCAGATGCACCAGCGCGCCGAGAGCGCGCTCGCGCGGATCGAACGGGCGCAGGCCGACGTCGAGCGCGAGCGGCGGGACATCATGGCGGTGCTGAACAACGAAGCAATCGCCCCTTTCGTGATCGCCCTCGCCGCGCCGCGCCTGCGCGCGCTCGATGCGCAGATCGGCCGCCTGCAGCATGAGGCGGCGGCGCAGCGGGCCGTCGCGCTGGAAGCCGCTATGCGGCTCAAGCGCGCCGAGCGCATGACCGGCAAGGCCGAGGCGAACGCCCACGCCGCTGAGGAGCGCGCCAGCCTTGACGAGGCGCTGGAGGCGTTCATCGCCCGAGGGAGCGCAAGCTTCCCGCCAGCCTGATCTGCGAGGTTGCATCGGTCAAAAGAAACGGTGCAGCCGATGAGCATCCAACCTCCCTCCGACATCCTTCTCGACGTGGTGAAGGCCGCCGACCCGCAGAAGGCGCAGGCCATGGCCGCGCGGCTGCGGCAGGTCGCGTCTGCCACGGCCAGCGCCGCGGCGGGCGGGGCGGCGGTTGAGGGGCCGCGCTTCGACGATGCCCTCGCCGGCGAGAGCGCCACCCCCGTCGCCCTGGGCGAGGGGGGAAGCCCGCTCGGCACGTTCTCCGCGCGGACGCTGTCCAATGCCACCGCGCTGTCCTCGCGCGAGCCGGCCGGCGATCCCTCTCCCTATCGTCGCTTCGAGGCGATGGTGCTGAGCGGCTTTGTCGAGCAGTTGCTGCCCAAATCCAGCGCCACCCTCTTCGGCGCCGGCACCGCCGGGCAGGTCTGGCGTTCGATGCTGGCCGAGCGCATCGCCGACGAGGTCGCCAAGTCGGGCGGCATCGGCCTCGCGCAGCACCTTGCCTCGGTACGGGGCGGGCAGGACGCAGCATGAACGCCAATCCCGCCCTGATAACGCTGCATGGATTGCTCGACCGGCTCGAAGAGGCGGTCGAGGAGGAAACGGCCGCGCTGACCCAGCGCCGGCCGCTCGATTTCGAGGAGATCAACCGGCGCAAGAGCCGCAGCCTGCTGGAGCTGACGCGCGCTATCCGCTCTCTGCCCGAGGCGCTGGCCGGCGCGCGTGAAGGCGCGCTGCCGGCGCGACTGGCCAGCTTGCGCAGCAAGCTGCTGGGCAACCAGGACATGCTGCGCATTCATCTTTCCGCCGCGCAGGAGATCGCCGCCATTCTCGGCAGCGAGATGGGCGAGGCGGACTCGGACGGAACCTACTCGTTCGCGCAGGTCACGAGGCATGCCTCGCGATGATGCGGCTGCTGTTCATCGGCCTTTGGGTCTGCCTGGTCACGCTTCTGGCGAGCTATGGCGGCGCCTATTGGATGGCCGGCTCCCCCACCGGCAAGGACGAGCAGCCGTTTCTCGCGGGGCTCGAATACCGCCGCCTCGAACCGATCAACGTGCCGATGATCATCGACGGCACGGTGCGCGGCTACGTGATCGCCAAGCTGGTCTTTACCGCCGATGCGGCGACGCTGCGCCAGCTGCCGATAGAGCCCCAGATCTTCGTTACCCACGCCGCGTTCCAGGAAATATACACGGACGGCCGTATCGAATTCGGAAAACTATCTAAGTATAACCTGTCCGAAATGCTGAACAACATCCGGGCCAAGGTAAATGAAAAGCTGAACGGCGACGTCGTAAAGGAAATACTCGTCGACGGAATCAATTATATCGACAAGTCCGAAATACGTGCACTTGTCGACCGATCCGGCGAAGCACCGAAGAAGACCTCCGCCGCCACAGGCGAAAAAGCAACCCATTGAGCCTCAATCCGGAATTGCCCTCATGAAGATCACCGGCAAAATCTACACCATCGTCGCCACGCTCGGCCTGACGACCGCCCTGGTCGGCGGCATTTCGATCTATACGCTTACGCTTCAGGCCTCGCTGTCCGAGGAGCTCGATCGTCTCCATCGTCAGGCGTTCCTCGCCGAGCGCATCAATGGCCTGGTCAGCACCGTCGTCATGGACGCGCGCGGCATCTACATGTCGGCCGATCGCGAGGCGGCCAAAGGCTATATTGCCGGCATGCAGCGCAGCCTCAACCAGCTGCGCGACGTCGTCGGCGAAGGCACGGCGGCGAGCGATGCCGCAGGGAACGGCAGCTTCGGCGCCGTGGCCAAGGATGTCGAGCAGTTCCTGAGCTTCCGCTCCGAAACCGTGCGCCTCGCCACGGAGGACGGCCCGCCGGCGGCCAACGCCCAAGGCAACAACGAAGCCAACCGTGCCAACCGCAAGGCGCTTCAGGCCTCGCTCGGAACCCATGTCGAGCAGCTGCGCGAGCGCACCGACCCGCTGCGCGAGGAATTTCTGACCATCGATTTCTGGTCCGAGATCATCATCCTCATCACGACCGGCATCGGCCTGCTTATCGGCATCGGCACCGGCCTCTATATCGGCGTCGTCACGCTGAGCCGCCCCATCCGCCGGGTGATCGAGACCGTGAAGGCGGTGGCGGACGGCAAGCTCGACGTCGAGATCGAAGCCAAGCCCGGCAATGACGAGATCGGCGAGCTCTGGCGCTCCACCGGCGAACTCCTCGGCACGCTGAAGGAGGCCGAGCGCCTGCGCGCCGAGCAGGCCGCCTCCGCCGAACGCATCGAAATCGAGAAACGGACGGCCATGCGCGACCTCGCCGATCGCTTCGACAGCGAGATTTCCGGCGTCGTCCGCTCGGTGGCCGCCGCTGTTACCCAGCTTGAACATTCCGCCTCCAGCATGAGTTCGTCGGCCGACGAGACCAGCCGCCAGTCGACCGTCGTCGCCGCGGCGGCCGAGCAGGCGACCGGCAATGTGCAGATCGCCGCTTCCGCCGCCGAGGAGCTCGCCGCCTCGGTGCGCGAGATCGGCCACCAGGTGTCCACCGCCGCGAAGATCGCCGGCGAGGCCACCGAACAGGCCAACGGCACCGCCGACGTGGTGCGCGGCCTCGCCACCAGCGCCCAGCGCATCGGCCAGGTGGTGAATCTCATCACCGACATTGCCTCGCAGACTAACCTTCTGGCTCTCAACGCCACCATCGAGGCGGCGCGGGCCGGCGAGGCGGGACGCGGCTTCGCCGTCGTCGCGATGGAAGTGAAGACCCTGGCCGAACAGACCTCGAAGGCCACCGACGAAATCTCCTCGCAGATCGCCGCCGTACAGGGCGCGACCAACGATGTGGTGAAGGCGATCGAGAACATCTCCGGCACCATCCGCCGCATCGACGAGATTTCGAGCGCCATCGCCACCTCGATCGACGAGCAGGGCGCGGCGACGGGCGAGATCGCGCAGAACGTCCACCAGGCGGCCCAAGGCACGCAGGAGGTTTCCTCCAGCATCTCCACGGTCAGCGTGGCGGCTGCCGATACCGGGCGCGTCTCGGCCGAGATCGTGCGCTCCGCCGCCGACCTTTCATCGCAGGCGACCCGGCTGCGCACGCAGTTCGATACCTTCATCGAACGCATCCGCGCCGCCTGAGCCCCTTGCTGGCGCCTCACGGCGCCGGCTTCTCCTGATCACCCCAATCCAGTGAGTGTCATGGACGACCTGCTCCGCGAATTCCTGACGGAAACCGGCGAAAGCCTCGATGTCGCCGACGGCGAGCTGCTTAAGCTCGAAACCGACCCGAACAATCGGGACATCCTCAACAACATCTTCCGCCTCGTGCACACCATCAAGGGCACCTGCGGCTTTATCGGCCTGGCTCGGCTCGCGCGGCTCGCCCACGCCGCCGAAACGCTGATGGACGAGTTCCGCAACGGCCGCCCGGTGAAGTCCGGCGCGGTGGATCTGATCCTGCGGACCATCGACCGGATCAAGCTCATCCTGGCCGAAATCGAGCGCAGCGATGGCGTCGAGCCGCCCGGCGCGGATGAAGACCTGATCTCGGCGCTGGAAGCGGAAGCCGCCAACGCGGAGGCCGCGCCGACACCGGCGCCCGCCCCCGCGGCGAAAGCCGAGCCCGCCATTGTGGTCTCGCTTGAGCGCGAGCTGCTGCCGGGCGAAGTGCCGCTTGACGAACTGGAGCGCATGTTCCGCGAGACGGCGGTGGAGGCACGGCCCAAGGTGCCGACGCTGGCCGCCCCCGCGCTCGTGCCGCAGCTGGCGGCCGCCGCGCCCGAGGCCGAGCACGCACCGGCGACCGCGCCCGACCCGGCAGCCGCCGCGGCACAGACCATCCGCGTCAGCGTCTCGGTGCTCGAACATCTGATGACGATGGTTTCCGAACTGGTGCTCACCCGCAACCAGCTCATGGAGATCAGCCGCCGCAACGAAGACAGCGACTATAAGAGCCCGCTGCAGCGACTTTCCACCGTCACCGGTGAGCTGCAGGAAGCCGTGATGCGGACCCGCATGCAGCCGATCGGCAATGCGTGGCAGAAGCTGCCCCGCATCGTGCGCGATCTCGCGCAGGAACTCGGCAAGCAAATTGAGCTGGAACAGCACGGCGCCGAGACCGAACTCGACCGCCAACTGCTCGACCAGATCAAGGACCCGCTCACCCACATGGTGCGCAATTCGGCCGACCATGGGCTGGAAACACCCGGAATGCGCCGACTGGCCGGCAAGCCGGAAAAGGGCACCATCCGCCTGTCCGCCTATCATGAGGGCGGCCATGTCATCATCGAGATTTCCGATGACGGGAAAGGGCTCGATGTCGCTCGCATCCGCGCCAAGACGATCGAAAACGGCCTGTGCTCGGAAGCCGATGCCGCGCGCATGACCGACGCACAGCTCTACCGCTACATCTTCCACGCCGGCTTCTCCACCGCCCAGCAGGTCACCAGCGTATCCGGCCGTGGTGTCGGCATGGATGTCGTGCGCTGCAACATCGAGTCGATCGGCGGCACGGTTGACGTGCGCTCGAAGCGGGGTGAAGGCACGACCTTCACCATCAAGATCCCGCTCACCCTCGCCATCGTTCCCGCGCTCATCGTGGAAACCACTGGCGAGCGCTTCGCCCTGCCGCAGACGTCCGTCGTCGAACTGGTGCGGGTGCGCGGCGACAGCGAGCATTCGCTGAGCTTCATCAAGCATGCCCATGTGCTGCGCCTGCGCGACCGGCTGCTGCCGATCATCGATCTCGGCTCGGTGATGGGTCTGTCCTGCCATTGGGGCGAACATCCCGACGGCGAACTGATCGTGGTGATGCAGGTCGGCAACCAGCGCTTCGGCGTCGTGGTCGACAGCGTTCTGCACACCGAGGAAATCGTGGTGAAGCCGCTCGCCTCGGTGCTGCGGGGCATCTCCCTGATCTCCGGCAGCACCATCCTCGGCGACGGGCGCGTCATCATGATTATCGATCCCAACGGCCTGTCCCAGTACGCCGCCGCCCGGTCGGACAAGACCGACGAGGCCAGCAAGAACGAGGCGCACGCCGGCACGGAGGCCGATTCCAACAAGATGTCGCTCCTGCTCTGCCGGGCCGGCGCCGAGGGCATCAAGGCGGTGCCGCTCGCACTCGTCACCCGCCTCGAGGAACTCGACGCCGGAGAAGTGGAGCTATTGTCGGACCGCTCCGTGGCGCAGTATCGCGGCACTCTTATCCCGATCCTCTACGCCAATGACGAAGTGGAGCGGAAGACATCGGGCAAGCAACCCCTGCTCATCTTCTCGGAAGGGGAGCGGACAATGGGCCTCTTCGTCGACCAGATCGTCGACATTGTCGAGACCGAGTTCGAGCTCAAGCTGTCCTCGGGCGCCCCGGACATCATGGGCGGAGCGATCATCAACGGCACGGCAACCGAGGTGCTCGACGTCGCGCACTTCATGCAGCGGGCCTTCGGCGACAGTTTCGACATTCCCGTCGGGCACCCGCGCGAGCGGAGCGGCCGGCTGCTGCTCGTGGACGACAATGCCTTCCATCGCGCGATGCTGGAGCCGGTCCTGAAGGGCAACGGCTACTCGGTGACAACCTGCACCTCCGCCAGCGATGCGCTGATGAAGCTCTCCGGTGAAGCCCGCTTCGACGCGGTCGTCAGCGAGGTCGACATGCGCGGTATCGACGGCATCGGCTTCGCCGAGCGCGTGCGCAGCGAACTGCACATGCACGACCTGCCGATCATCGCCATGGCCGCCGGGCGCAACCCGGACACCATCGAACGCGGCCACCTGGCCGGTTTCACCGACTATGTAGCGAAATTCGACCGTAACGGCCTGCTGGCCGCGCTGCGCGAGTTTACGGCCCACGAAGACAAGGAGAAGGCGGCATGAGCACGGCGGCTGTCAACCTGGAAGGGCCGAGCGACGCCCATCAATACGTCACTATCCGCATCGGCGGACAGCTCTTCGGATTGCCGATCTCGGCGGTCAATGAAGTGTTCGTCCCCGACCGGATCACGCCCGTGCCGCTCGCCTCACGCGAGATCGATGGGGTGCTGAACCTACGCGGTCGGATCGTCACCATGATCGATATGCGCCGCCTGCTGGGCCTGCATGATGGAACCCTCGCCCGCATGGCGGTCGGCATCGAGCGCACGGGCGAGGCCTTCGCCCTGCTGATCGACGGGATCGGAGACGTTCTGCTCCTCGATCCCAGCACCTATGACAGCAATCCGCCAAATCTCGACGAAGAGTGGACGCAGTTCTCGGAAGGCGTCCATCGCTTGGAGGGCGAACTGCTCGTGGTGCTCGACGTCGAACGCGTTCTCGCCAACGTCGGTGGCGCGCGGAGCGCGGCATGAGACAGCTCATCCGGGAACCAAGCCTATGAAGACCTTTCTTGTCGTTGACGATTCGTCCGTGGTGCGCAAAGCGGCGCGCCGCATGCTGGAGACCTGGTCCTTCAAGGTGGAGGAGGCCGAGAACGGCGCCGTGGCGCTGGATCGGTGCCGGCAGCACATGCCGGACGGAATCCTGCTCGACTGGAACATGCCTGAAGTCACGGGCTTCGAGTTCCTGGAACTTCTGCGCTGCGAAGCCGGCGGCGCCGCGCCGCGCGTGGTGTTCTGCAGCACCCACAACGATGCCGCCCATATCGCCAGCGCCCTGTCGGCCGGCGCTGACGAATACATCATGAAGCCGTTCGACGCCGACATCCTGCGAGAGAAGCTCGTCGAGGTCGGCCTGCTGGAGGAAGAGCCGCTATGAGCCTCGCACGCCCCACGGGCTCTTCGGGCGGTACGCCGCAGCCGGCTGGCCCTCCCATCAAGGTGATGATCGTCGACGATTCCGTGTTCATGCGCGGAATCCTCAGCAACTGGCTGGGCGAAACCGGCGAGTTCAGCGTCGTCGCCGTCCATCCCAATGGCCGGCGCGCGGCCGACGACGTCCAGCGCGCGCAGCCCGACGTCGTGATCCTCGATCTCGAAATGCCCGATATGGATGGCCTCACCGCCCTGCCGCTCATCCTTGAGCGCAAGGCCGGAACGGCGGTGCTGGTGGCCTCCGCCCTGACCCGGCGCGGCGCGGAAATCAGCCTAAGGGCGCTGACGCTCGGAGCGGCCGACTATCTCCCCAAGCCGGACGCCGCACGCGGCCCGGTGGCGGCAGAGGAGTTCCGCGCCGACCTGCTGGCGAAGACGCGCAGCCTTGGCCAGCGCGTGCGGCGTCGCTCACTGCCCCGGCCGCCGGTGGGGGTGCCCGCGGCAAGTGGCGGCGGAGCACCGTCGCCGCAGCCCGTGCAGGCACCCACGCCGGCCACGGTGGCGGGCGCGCCCCGCCCCGGCGGCAAGCTGCGCGCCTATTCGATGATGCCGCCCACCCTTCTGGCCGTCGGCAGCTCGACCGGCGGCCCGCAGGCCCTGACACGGCTGTTCACCGACATTGGCCCGGCCATCGGCAATGTGCCGGTGCTGATCGTCCAGCACATGCCGCCGACCTTCACCGCCATTCTCGCCGAGCACATCGCCCGCGCCTCGGGCCGGCGGTGCGCGGAGGGGCGCGACGGCGAGGACCTCGTGCCGGGCCAGATCTATGTGGCCCCCGGCGGCCTGCATATGGATATCGTCCGTTCCAGCGGCACCAGCAAGATCCGGCTGCTCGACAGCCCGCCGGTGAACTTCTGCAAGCCGGCGGTCGACCCGATGTTCGAGGCGGTCGCGGGCATCTATGGCGCCGCCGCCCTCGCCGTGGTGCTCACGGGCATGGGCAGCGACGGCGCACGCGGGGCGCTGAAGATCGCCGAACTCGGCGGCAGCGTGATCGCCCAGGACGAGGAGACCAGCGTCGTCTGGGGGATGCCCGGCGCCACCGTGGCGATCGGCGCCTGCGCCGGCATTCTGCCGATGGCGGAGATCGGCCCACGGGTCAGCCGAATGCTTGTGGGAGGCCGCGAATGATTGGCCCCTCCGATTTCGAGTTTCTGCAGCGCTTTCTCAAGGACAAGTCGGGGCTCGCCCTCGGTGACGACAAGCGCTACCTGCTGGAGACGCGGCTCGATCCCGTCATGAAGAAGGCGTCCGTCGCCAGCATCACGCAGCTTGTCGCCACCCTGCGCGAGCGGGGCTCCTCCCCGCTGGCCGAGGCGGTGATCGAGGCGATGACGACCAATGAATCGCTGTTCTTCCGCGACAAGCGCCCCTTCGATCAGCTCGCCGCGCTGATCCTGCCGGAGCTGATCTCCCGCCGCCCGCCCGGCCAGCCGCTGCGCATCTGGTGCGCGGCCGCCTCGACCGGACAGGAGCCCTACTCCATCGCCATGCTGCTGCGCGACAACGAGCGACTGCTCGGCGGCCGGCGGGTCGAGATCGTCGCCACCGACCTGTCCGCCGAAGTGATCGAGCGGGCGCAGGAGGGCGTCTATACCCAGTTCGAGGTGCAGCGGGGCCTGCCGGTGCACTACCTCCTGAAGTGCTTCAACCAGGAGGGGCAGATGTGGCGGATCAACGCCGATATCCGCGCCATGGTTCGCTTCTCGCGACTGAACCTGCTGCAGTCCTTCGCCCATCTCGGCCAGTTCGACATCGTGTTCTGCCGAAATGTGCTGATCTATTTCGATGCAGCGACGAAGACCGACGTGCTCGGGCGCATCGCCAATCTCATGGCACGCGACGGCTACCTCGTGCTCGGCGGCGCGGAAAGCGTGCTCGGCCTGTCCTCGGAGCTGGTGCCCGGGAGTCAGCACGGCTTCTATATCCGCAAGAACTGAGCCCCTTTCAGCTGAGGCATCTCTGACTGAACGGGATTCGGCCGAATCACCCGCGTCTTCGCTCTCGCTCCGGGAGTGAAGACGCGGCGCCGGCCGTTCCATTCCCGCCCCACCCGCAAACGTGCTGACGCCGACGCTTTCATGAGACGCGGGGTCTTGATCCCGTTCCTCGGCACCTCCTGGCACCGGAGTCGCCGTGCGGCTGTCTTCCCCCCGCCATGAATTTTCCGCAATCTCCGACGCGCCGTACGATGATATCCGTCTCCATTCGTGCTTTCCTGCAACTGGGGTTGGACGGATACCTCCAGGTGAGAGACCGCACGCGAAATGGCGCGCAACAGTCGCAAAGGGGGCAGCGTGACGCTGAGGGGAAGAGCCGGATGGCTCGCCGTAGCCATTCCGGGGATCGCTTTGCCGATAACGGCTTATGCCGGCAGCTTCCTTGAGCCTGCGGGGCCTGTCGCGGCCGGGCAGCTGTCGCATTTCGGCGTTATCAGCGGGCTGATGCTGATCGTCATCGTGCCGATGTTCGTGGCGCTGCCGATCGTGCTGTGGCGTTACCGGCGCGGCGGCGCGGGCGCGTACCGGCCGGACTGGGAGTTCAACTGGGGCCTCGAGCTGCTGATCTGGGGCGTTCCGGTCGCGCTGGTCGTCGCCCTTGGCACGGCGCTGTGGCGGCAGACGATCACGGGCGACCCCTACCGCGCGCTCGGCCCCGACCCGCTGGTGGTCGAGGTGGTGGCGCTCGACTGGAAATTCCTGTTCCTCTACCCCGAGCAGGGCGTGGCGACGCTCGACCTGCTCGCTCTGCCCGAGGGCCGGCCGGTCACGCTGAAGCTGACCAGCGGCACGGTGATGCAGTCCTTCATCATTCCGCAGCTCGCCGGGCAGATCTACGCGATGGCCGGCATGCAGACGCAGCTGAACCTGGTTGCCGACAGGACCGGCGATTTCACCGGCCGCAACACCCAGTATAACGGCCTCGGCTTCGCCACCCAGTCCTTCACCACACGGGTGATGAGCCCCTGACGCCTTCGAGGGCTGGGTCGCGGCGACGAAGGCGCAGGGAACCGCGCTCGATGCCGCCGGCTACGCCAAACTTCTCCCGTCCTCGGTGGTGAACGCGCCGGTGCTCTACAGCCAGTTCACCCCGGGCCTGTTCGACCAGGTGATGGCGGGCTTCGCGCCCGGCATGTTCCAGCATCACGGCCATGCGGCGATGCCCGGCCATGCGGCGATGCCCGGCCCTGCGGCGATGCCCGCTCCGCCCGCGCCCCACCAGGGCCATGACCATACGCCGGAGGCCGCGCAATGAACTGGGAGCTCATATTCGGCCAGATCAAGTGGACCTCCTTCGTCTTCGCCGGGATGATCGAGAACCCCTCGCTCAGCGAGGCCATCGCCTCGGGCGCCGGGTCGATCGCGGTGCTGGGCGCGCTCGCCACCGTCATCCTGCTGACGGTCAAGGGCTGGTGGGTGCCGCTGTGGCGCGACTGGCTGACCAGCGTCGACCACAAGAAGGTCGGCATCATGTACATCGCGATCGCGCTTGTCATGTTCGCCCGCGCGGTGATCGAGGCGGCGCTGATGCGCGCCCAGCAGCTCGCCGCCACCGAGGGCGCCGGCTTCCTGTCGGCCGATCATTTCGGCCAGCTGTTCAGCACCCACGGCACGATCATGATCTTCTTCGTGGCGATGCCGTTCATCACCGGGCTGATGAACTATGTCATGCCGCTGCAGATCGGCGCCCGCGACGTCTCCTTCCCGCTGCTCAACGCCATCTCGCTGATGCTGACCATGGCGGGGGCGATCCTCATCATGGTGTCGCTGGTGGTGGGCCAGTTCTCCACCGGCGGCTGGTCGGCCTATCCGCCCTTCACCGGCATCGAGTTCAGCCCGGGCGAGGGGGTCGACTACTGGATCTGGGCGGTGTCGCTCGGCTCGATCGGCTCGACGCTGACGGGCCTCAACTTCGCGGTGACGATCTACAAGAAGCGCTGCCCCGGCATGTCGCTGTTCCGCATGCCGCTGTTCACCTGGACGACGCTGTGCACGTCGATCCTGATGATCTTCGCCATGGCGCCGCTGACCGCCGCCACCATCATGCTCGCCCTCGACCGCTATGCCGGCTTCCATTTCTTCACCAATGGCGACGGCGGCAACATGATGAACTACGCCAATCTGTTCTGGCTGTTCGGCCATCCGGAGGTCTACATCCTGATCCTGCCGGCCTTCGGCGTCTGGTCGGAGGTGGTGGCCACCTTCTCAGCCAAGCGCATCTATGGCTACACCTCGCTGGTCTACGCCACCATGTGCATCGCCGTGCTGTCCTTCGCGGTGTGGCTGCACCACTTCTTCACCATGGGCCAGAGCGCCAATGTGAACGCGATCTTCGGCATCGCCACGATGATCATCGGCGTGCCCACCGGCGTGAAGGTCTATGACTGGCTGCTGACCATGGTGGGCGGGCGCATCCGCTTCTCCACGCCGATGCTGTACCACATCAACTTCCTGCTCACCTTCATCCTCGGCGGCATGACCGGCGTGCTGCTGGCCAATCCCGGCGTCGATTTCCAGGTCCACAACACGCTGTTCCTGGTGGCGCATTTCCACAACATGATCATTCCCGGCGTGCTGTTCGGCATGTTCGCGGCGGTGCAGTTCTGGTTCCCGAAGGTGTTCGGCTTCCGGCTGCATGAGGGGCTGGGCCGGGCCTCGTTCTGGTGCTTCGCGCCGGGATTCCTGCTGGCGTTCTTCCCGCTCTACTGGCTCGGCATGATGGGCGCGACGCGGCGCACCTATATGTGGTCGAACCCCGACTACGTGCCCTGGCTCGCCCTCGCCATGCTCGGCGCCGGGCTCATCCTGGCCGGCTTCGCGCTGATGGTGACGCAGATCGTGGTCTCGGTGCGCCAGCGCGCGCAGCTCGCCGCCCCGCTGGGCGATCCCTGGGACGGGCGGGCGCTGGAATGGTCGATCCCCTCGCCGCCCCCTAGCTGGAACTTCGCCGTTCTGCCGCAGGTGTCCTCGCAGGACCCGTTCTACGAGGCCAAGAAGGCCGGCATCGCCTATCGCTCGCCGGCGGCCTATGAGGATATCGAGGTGCCGCGCAACACCGCGACGGCGCCGCTGATCGGCCTGTTCGCCTGCGCCTGGGCGTTCGGCCTGGTCTGGCACATCTGGTGGCTGGCGATTGTCTCCTTCGTGCTGATCTGGGCCGTCGTCATCGCCCGCTCCTTCGCCACTGACACGGAGGAGACCATTCCCGCCGCGACGGTGAAGGCTTTGAACGAGGCCTTCCTCGCCGCGGCGCGCGCCACGCCGGGCGTGACCCGCGACCGGGAAATGACCTCCGACAACAAGGGCCGGGCGCACCCCGAAGCGCTGGAGGGCCGCGCCGGGACCCTCGCCTCCGGCACCGCCGTGGAGGCGCTGTGATGAGCCTTTCCGAACGCCTTCATCCCGGACTGAACCTCGCCGGCACCGATCCCGAAGGCCATGAGGCGGCCGAAGAGACGCTGTTCGGCTTCTGGATCTTCCTGATGAGCGATCTGGTGCTGTTCGCAGTGCTGTTCGCGACCTATGCGGCGATGAGCGTGCAGGGCATCGCCGAAGGCCCCCGGCCCGCCGAGGTCTTCGACCTCACCGCCGCCTTCGTGGAAACGCTGCTGCTGCTGTTCTCCAGCTTCGCCTTCGGCCTCGCCATGCTGGAGATGAAGTACCGCGAAAACCGGCGCGGCGTGCTGGTGTGGCTGCTCATCACCGGCGTGCTCGGCGCGGCCTTCGTCGGCATGGAGCTGCACGACTATTACGTGATGATCACGGAGCATGCGGCGCCGCCGCAGGCCAGCGGCTTCCTCTCCGCCTATTACCTGCTGACCGGCACCCACGCGCTGCACGTCTCGTCCGGGCTGGTGTGGATGGTCATCATGGCGGTGCAGGTCGCGGTCTTTGGCTTCAGCACGCCGGTGAAGCTGCGGCTGATGCGCCTCGCGCTGTTCTGGCACATGCTCGACGTGGTCTGGATCGGCATCTTCACCTTCGTCTATCTCTACGGGGTCGCGTCATGAGCCGCCGCATTGCCGCCGACACGCCCACCGTCGACCATGCGGAAGAGGGCCGCGAGCGCCGCTCCTATGTGATCGGCCTGGTGCTGGCGCTGGTTCTGACCACCGGCGCCTTCGCGGTGGTGGGGCTGAACCTACTCAGCGGCGCCGCCGCGCTCGCCGCGCTGGGCCTGCTCGCCCTGATCCAGGCGGTGGTGCATCTGCGCTACTTCCTGCACATCGACCTCGAACGCTCGCACCGCGACGACCTGCTGCTGATCCTCTTCACCGTCCTCATCCTGATCATCATGGTCTCCGGAACCATCTGGATCCTCTACGATCAGCACATCCGAATGATGCCCTGACAGGCGGACGCGCCGCGCCGATCGGCCGCCAGGGGACGAACCCGGGGGCTGCGGGTGTTACCCATTGGCTGGCCCTCTGGGCTCGCGGGAGCCGTCCTCTCCGGGCGTGCCCAGGATATAAGGGTCCGTTAGCCCCAGCCAGACGTGCTCTTTTGGACGGACGCCTGACAACAGTCGTAGGAAGGAATCATGACTGATCTGAATTTGTCCCCCCCTGCCGGCATGCCGGCTGCGATGGGCGTCGATGGAGCAATCTACAGCCTTTACGCGGCAGCCTTGAATTCAGAGTGCTGGTCGTCGGCCCTTGAGTCGGTTGCGACGCTGTCCATGTCGGTCGGCGCGGTCATCTTCGCGAAGTCGAAGGATAGCTGGGCCTTTCCCTCCCATTCCGCCGGCCTCGCGGAGGCCGTCAATTCTTATCTGCGTGAGGGGTGGTCTCGACGCAATCCCTGGCTCGAAGGCAGGTTGCCAGCTGGCTTTCATGCCGGCGACGTCTATACGGAACAGGATATTCTCGATTTTTCGGAAGTGTCCCTGAATACGTTCTATGGGGACTTCCTTTCCCGGTACGGTATCTCCCATGTGATGGCCTCGATCATCCACTCCGAATTGGGAAACCCGACCAGCCTCGTGGTCTGTCGGGCGGCCTCCGTGGGCCCATTCGGGGACGATGATCGCGAGGCACTGCTGCTGCTCGCGCGGCACCTTGAACAGTCGCTGAGGATCACATCGGCCTATCTGAAGGCGAAGGCGGCGGGTGATACGGTCGCTCAAGCGTTCGACACGATGGACCAACCGGCTGTCATCCTCGACGGGAAAATGCGCCCTCTCCGCGTCAACCGATCGGCCGAGCCATTGGTGGGGCGGTACTTTGTTGATAGCGAAGAAGGTCTCCGCCCGACCATGCGGGCCGACGTCGACGATTTCGTTTCGACCGTTCAACGTGCGCAGACCGATGGCCGCCTCGACGGCCGCCTGCCTCACCCCACCACCGTCTCCGATCCGGATGGGAAGAAACGCCTTGTCGTGTGGACCGCGCCGCTTGTTGGACCGTCGGCAGACGCTCTGGGGCTGGTGAGGCCCGATAAGCACGTTCTGATGCTGGCGAAAGATCTGGAGAACGACCAGATCATCGATCCCACGGTCATCCGCAAGGTCTTCGGATTGACGACGGCCGAAGCGCGTCTGGCCTCGCTGCTCGGGAGCGGACGAAGTGTCCGGGAGGCAGCAGAGACCCTCGATATTTCCGAGGGGACGGCCCGGTTTGTCCTCAAGCGCATATTTTCCAAACTCGGCGTAAGCCGGCAGGCGGAGCTTGTTTCTCGGTTGAGACGGCTGATCCTGCGGTAAGGCTCGCCCCAGCAACTGTCGGCACGGATCGCTCATCGATGCCCAAGGCTCGGCCGGAACATCCGTCTCCGATCTGTGTCGATTGAGCTGGACAGACCTTTCCCCTTTCATATCCGCCGCGGCTTCCTTCAGGGCCTGTGCCTCACGACGCAGGCCCTTGACCGCGTCGTGAGGCACAGGCCCTGACGCCGGCCAGCCCGCGCTTGCCGGCGCCAGGGGCCCTGACAGCAGACACCGCAGGCGGAACAACTACGGGCAGTCTCTCACACCGACGCGAATAGTCATGGCAGCTATTTAGACGCGCGCAGCGCCCCCCGCCGGCACGATATGGCGATCGCGGCGGCAATCCAATAATTAGAAAACTTTGATTGTATATATTATAATCAGAACAGAAAGTCGCGAGATGGTAAGTCCGTGTGCCAACGTTTTGCGACGTATCCAATTTGGTATATGCGTTTGTCAAAAGTGTACATTCAGGCGAATGCCGTGACGGTTGTCGTCGATAATGTGCAAGCGCCCGAGAGTCGGTGGCTCTACACGGCGGACGGTAAAAAATAGCCGACTTGCGGGACGACAGGCCGAAAAACCTCTGTTATCACGATTGGAGTTCCGTAATGATGCGGATGCGCGCAGGACGGTCGGCCACCGGCCGGCGGGATGAGGAGGAGGTTGCTTATGCACTTTACCCCGCGAGAAATCGATAAGCTGCTGATCTATACGCTCGCCCAGGTTGCGCAGAAGCGGAAGGATCAAGGACTGAAGCTCAACCATCCGGAAACGGTGTCGCTCATCTCCGTCGCCGCGCTCGACGGGGCGCGTGCCGGCAAGACCGTCGAGGAGGTGATGGAGCTCGCCAGCAAGGCGATCACCCGCGACGACGTCATGGAAGGTGTCGCGGACATGATCCCGTATGTGCAGGTGGAGGCCGTGTTTACGGATGGCAGCCGCCTCGTCACTGTCCATGATCCCATCAAGTAGCCGGGACGAGCGGGTGACATCATGAGCAAAGAACCGAAGAAGACCCCGGTTGGCGGCCTCGTCCTCGGCAACGGCGACATCGAGATCAACGCCGGCTATCCGACCACGATGCTGAAGGTCCGCAACACCGGCGACCGGCCGATCCAGGTGGGGTCGCATTTCCATTTCTTCGAGGTGAACGCCTCGCTGGAGTTCAACCGCGAGCAGGCCTTCGGCAAGCGGCTGAATATTCCCGCCACCACGGCGCTGCGCTTCGAGCCCGGCGACGAGAAGGAAGTCGTGCTCGTTCCCTACCAGGGCAAGCAGCGCGTGCTCGGCTTCAACGGCCTGGTCAACGGCTGGGTCGGCGACGAGAACTACGACGATTACCGCCCCCGCCTGACGGACGCCCTGGAGCGCGCCAAGCGCTATGGATTCAAGAGCAAGTCGTGACAGGCCGCAACATTCAGCCAATGGAGCTCTGAGATGGCGAAGATCTCGAGGCAACAATATTCGGACCTCTACGGCCCCACGACCGGTGACAAGATCCGTCTTGGTGACACCGATCTTTATATCGAGATCGAGAACGATCTCCGGGTCTATGGTGAGGAAGCCGTCTATGGCGGCGGCAAGACCCTGCGCGACGGCATGGGCTACGATAACGAACTCACCAGTGCTGCTGGCGCACCCGACCTGGTGATCACCAACGTCACCATCGTCGACGCCATCCAGGGCGTGGTGAAGGCGGATGTCGGCATCAAGAACGGGCTGATCTGCGCCATCGGTAAGGCCGGCAACCCCTCGACCATGTCAGGCGTCACGCCGGGGCTCGCGCTCGGGCCGGGCACCGACGCGATCTCGGGCGAGCATCTGATCCTTACGGCCGGCGGCATCGACGCCCATGTCCACTTCATCTCGCCGCAGCAGGCACAGGCGGCGCTGTCCAATGGCGTGACCACGCTGTTCGGCGGCGGCATCGGCCCCTCCGACGGCACCAACGGCACCACCATCACGCCGGGCACCTGGAACATCGAGATGATGCTCCGCTCATTCGACTCGTGGCCGGTGAATGCGGGCGTGCTCGGTAAGGGCAACGGCTCGGCGCCGCTGCCGCTCGAGGAGCAGATCCGTGCCGGCGCCATGGGTCTCAAGATCCACGAGGACTGGGGGAGCACGCCGGCGGCGATCCGCAATGCGCTCACCGTCGCGGACAATTACGACGTTCAGGTCTGCATCCACACCGATACGCTGAACGAAGCCGGCTTCGTCGAGAACACCATCGCCGCCTTCGAGGGGCGCACCATCCATACCTACCATACGGAAGGCGCCGGCGGTGGCCACGCGCCGGACATCATCCGGGTGGCCGGGCTCTCGAACGTCATTCCCAGCTCGACCAACCCGACGCTGCCCTACGGGATCAACTCCCAGGCCGAGCTGTTCGACATGACGATGATCTGTCACAACCTCAGCCCGAAGATCCCAACCGACGTCGCCTTTGCCGAGAGCCGCGTGCGCGCGGAGACCATCGCGGCCGAAAACGTGCTGCACGACCTCGGCGCGATCTCGATCCTGTCGAGCGACAGCCAGGCCATGGGCCGTGTCGGCGAGAACTGGACGCGTACCATTCAGACCGCTGACCTGATGAAGCAGCGCAAGGGTGCCTATGCCGGCGACACCTCGGGCAACGACAATGAGCGTGTGCTGCGCTTCGTCGCCAAGGTCACGATCAACCCCGCCATCGCACAGGGTGTCGCCCATGTGATCGGCTCGATCGAGATCGGCAAGATGGCGGACCTCGTGCTCTGGGAGACCGCGTTCTTCGGCGCCAAGCCGAAGATGGTCATCAAGGGCGGCATGATCTCCTGGGCGCTGATGGGCGACCCCAACGCCTCGCTGCCGACGCCCCAGCCGGTGATCTATCGGCCGATGTTTGGCGCGATGGGCTCGGCGCTGGCCAAGACCCGCGTGACGTTCACCTCGCATGCCGGCGTCGAGGACGGCATCGTGGACCGCTACCAGCTGACGTCAAAGGTCGTCCCGGTGTATGGCACGCGGACCATCACCAAGAGCTCGATGGTGCGCAACACAGCCATGCCGGCGATCGAGGTGAATCCCGAGACCTTCGCCGTGACGGTCGACGGCACGCACGCCACTATCGAGCCGGCAAAACGCGTTCCTCTCAGCCAACTCTATTTCTTCAGCTGAGCGGACTATCCAACAACCGGGAGGTTGGTCGCCTCCCGGCATAACGCGACCTTGTTCGTCTTGACCGGCCTGTGCGGCAGCATGTTCGACCTTCTCCACCTTCATCAACGGATCTTATTCGGAGATGACCCCTGGCGGCCTCGGCCTGTCGGTGGCCTATCGCATCGCCAGTCTCGTCATCGGCTACAGCGTTACCTGGCTCGGCCTCAACGTCGCGACGCGGATACGTCGCGCCTGAGGCACGGGTCGTTTCGGAGGCACACATGATTCTCGTTGAGAGCACGCTCGGTAATCTGCGCGACCCGGTCTGGCAGGAGCGGGTCCGGCTTGGCACGCTCGACCTGCTGGAGCTGGAGCAGTGGGAGGCGCCCAAGAGCCGGCTGCGCAAGGCCAGCGCGGGCGGAATCGAGCTCGCTATCTCGCTGCCGCGCTCCGCGCACCTGCATGACGGCGACGTGCTGCACTATGACGCCGCGGCGAACATCGTGGTCGCCGCCCGCATCGCACTCAAGGATGTGCTGGTCATCGAGCTGGACGCCATTGAGACGCTGTCGCCGACCGAGATCCTGCGCACCTGTTTCGAGCTGGGCCATGGCCTCGGTAACCAGCACTGGCCGGCCGTGATCAAGGGCTCCACCGTCTATGTGCCGCTCTCGGTCGACCAGAAGGTGATGGCGTCGGTGATGCGCACCCATGCCTTCGAGCATGTGAAGACCCGTTTCGCGCCCGGCGAGGAAATCGCCGCCAAGCTGGATGCCCGCGAGGTGCGCTTGCTCTTCGCCGGAGCCGACGCGACGCCGCACCATCATCACGGAGGGCATGCCCACGAGCACGAGCACGAGCACGAGCACGGGCATTCGCATGACGATGACCACGTACATGACCATGACCACGCACACCCGCACGCACATCCTCACCCCCATGCGCCGGTGAAGTGATGGCGGAAGGGGAGAAAGATCGGGGCGGCGGCTCCACCGGCATGGTGCATCTGGCGCGCCTGCTGCAGTTCTCGGACTCCACGCTGCCGATCGGGTCGTTCGCGTTCTCCAACGGGCTGGAATCCGCGCTGCAGACCGGCGTGGTCTCCGATCCTGAGAGCCTGCTGAGCTATGTCCACCTCATCCTGCGCCAGACCGCGCGGATGGACGGCATCGCGCTGCTGCACGCCCATCGCGCCGCGCGCGCAGGCGATTACGCCACCCTGCTGCGCGCCGACGATGAGCTGTTCTGCCGCCGCGTGGGGGAGGAGCAGCAGTTGATGCTGACGCGCGTCGGCAAGAAATTCGCCGAGTTGGTGCTCAAGATCATGCCCTCGCCCACGCTCGGGCGCTGGCTCGACGACATCAAGGCGAACGCGACGCCGGGCTGCTTGCCCGTCGGCCAGGCGATCGCGCTCGCCCACATGGGCGTGGACGAGGTCGAGGCCTTCGTCATGCACCAGTACGGCATCGCCTCGATGATCCTGAGTGCGGCGCTGCGGCTGATGCGGATCGACCATCTCGACACCCAGCGCATCCTGTTTACGGCCCAGGGACGGGTCGAGGGCGACTATCTGTCGGTGCGCGACCTCTCGCTCGACGAAATGGCCTCGTTCGCCCCCGTCTTCGACGTCCTCGTCGCCCACCACACTACTACCCATGTCCGGCTGTTCATGAACTGAACGCGGCATTGGCAAAGGAAGCGGCCCATGAAGAAGATCACGCGCATCGGCATCGGCGGCCCGGTCGGCTCCGGCAAGACTGCGGTCATCGAAACCATCACCCCCCGGCTGATCGATCTCGGAATCAAGCCGCTGATCATCACCAACGACGTGGTGACCACCGAGGACGCCAAGCAGGTGCGCCGCACGCTGAACGGCATCCTGATCGAGGAGAAGATCGTCGGCGTCGAGACCGGCGCCTGCCCGCACACCGCGGTGCGCGAAGACCCCTCGATGAACATTGCCGCCGTGGAGGAACTGGAGGAGAAATATCCCGACAGCGACGTGATCCTGATCGAGTCCGGCGGCGATAACCTGACGCTGACCTTCAGCCCAGCGCTGGCCGACTTCTACATCTACGTGATCGACGTGGCGGCCGGTGACAAGATCCCGCGCAAGAACGGCGCGGGCGTCTGCCAGTCCGACATTCTGGTGATCAACAAGAAGGATCTCGCCCCCTATGTCGGTGCGAGCCTCGAGGTGATGGACCGCGATTCCAAGCTGATGCGCGGCAAGAAGCCGTTCGTCTTCACCAACTGCAAGACCGGCGAGGGCATCGACGATCTGATGCGTCTCATCCTCGACATGGCGCTGTTCGACGTGAAGGTCACGTCGCCGGCGTCGGTGGATGCCTGACGCCATGGCGCTCCCCGAGCAACTCGTCCGCCTCGATGCGGCGCGCGAACTGCGCGACTTCAAGGACGAGCCGGCGCAGATGCGCGCCGCCGCGCCCGGGAAGGTCGGGGAACTGCGTCTTGGTTTCTCACTGCGCAACGGCCGCTCGGTGCTGCACGACCTCTACCGCGTCGCCCCGCTCCTCGTGCAGCAGGCGCTGTACTGGGACGAGGCGATGCCGGATTTGCCGATCTGCTCGATCATCTCGGTCGGCGGCGGCATCCTGCAGGGCGACCGCTACACGATCGACATCCGGGTCGGCGAGGGCGCCTGCGCCCATGTGACTTCGCAGAGCGCCAACCGCGTCCACCGGATGGATGCGAACTACGCCTCCCAGCACCAGACGGTGACGCTGGAGGCCGGTTCCTATCTGGAATACCTGCCCGACTTCACCATCCCCTACCGCCAGTCCCGCTTCATCAACCAGACCGACATCGTCATCGCCGAGGACGCGACGGCGCTCTATGGCGAGATGATGCTGGCGGGGCGAAAGCATCATCTCGCCGAGGAGCGTTTCGGCCTCGACCTGCTGTCAGTCGCCGTCTCGGTGCGCCGCCCGGACGGGCGCCGGCTGTTCGCCGAGAAGATCCTGATCGAGAAGAACGACCCGATGGTCGACGCACCGGCCGTAATGCGCGGCTATGACGCCTTCGCCAACATCATGTGCCTGACCCCGCCGCCGATCGCCGCCCGCATCAAGGAGCGGTTCGAAACCTGCTTCCCCGCCGAGGCGCCGCGCGCGATCGCCGGCGTGTGCCGGCTGCCCAACGAGGCCGGCCTGATGCTGCGCGCGGTGGGCGTGGAAACCTATGACGTCCGCAAGGAAGTGCGCCGGTTCTGGCGCATCGTTCGCGAGGAAGCCCGCGGACATACCTTGCCGGACGAGTTCCTGTGGCGCTGACCCGTGGGGGGCCGTGAATGTCCAAGGTGACAACCAATTTCGCCGTCCAGTCGCTGCGTGGCACCAGTCAGGTGTTCTTCATGGAGAACGCGCTGACCGGCGTGCTGTTCTTCGCCGCTATGGCCTACGCCTCCTACGTGTCGGGGGTGTGGGCTACCACCATCGGCGCGGCAGTGGGCGTCGTGGTGGCGACGCTTACCGCGCGGCTCATGGAATGCGACGACGCGTCGGTCGCCTCCGGCCTCTACGGGTTCAACGGCGTTCTGGTGGGCGCGGCGCTACCGACCTTCATAGCCGCCTCGCCGCAGCTCTGGGTCTATGTCGTCGTCGGCGCGGCGGCGAGCACGGTGATCACCGCCGCCTTCAGCGCCACGCTGACCAGCAAATGGGGCATCCCCGGCTCCACCGGGCCCTTCGTCCTCACCGGCTGGCTGATGGTCGCCGGCGCCTATTCCTTCGGCGGGCTTCATGTTACCGGCGATGCGCCGAAAATGCCGACCGACTATGTGCAGGGCGTGGCCGCGCTCCCCGCGCCGTTGGAACTGGTGGAGATCTTCTTCCGCAACATCGGGCAGGTCTATTTGCTGGATGCCTGGATCAGCGGCGCGATCATCCTCGCCGGCATCTTCATCGCCTCAGTGCCGGCGGGCATCGCCGCCGCCGCCGGCTCGCTGGTCGCCATGGCGGTGTCGATGGCGATGGGCGCCGATCCGGCACTGGTGAGCCAGGGCCTCTACGGCTTCAGCTCGGTGCTGACCGCCATCGCCGTCGGCGTGATCTTCCTGGCCCCGACCCCGAAAATCGTCGTCTACGCCCTGCTGGCGACGGTGATGACCGTGTTCGTGCAGGGCGGGCTAGACGTCCTCGTCGCGCCGGTAGGCATTCCCTCCTTCACCGCGCCCTACGTGCTGACGATGTACCTGTTCATCGCCCCGAAGAAGCTCATGGCCCCACATCCGCACCGGCCGGTCTCCGGCCACATGGTGGCGCGGCACGACAAGCAGGACGCGGGCAAGGCGCCGGCCCCCTCCGCCATGTCCTGACATTGATCGACGACGGGGCGGGGCCGCTTTGCCCCGTCCGCTTCCCGGCCGGGCAAGGCGCGCCCGTCGTCTCCAATACCGGTCGCCCCGCCGCCGACTCTCGCGGCATTTATTGAGGAACTGCCATGCAAGGCATAAATGCAGGCGATACCGCCTTTATTCTCCTGTGCACCGCGCTTGTGTGCATGATGACCCCGGCGCTGGCCCTGTTCTATGGCGGCCTGGTGAAGCAGCGCGACATGCTGTCGATCATGATCCAGAACTTCGTCTGCATGGGCGTGATCGGGCTGATCTGGGTGTTTGGCGGCTTCAGCCTCGCCTTCGGCCCGGATATCGGCGGCGTCATCGGCGACATCGTGCCCTATTTCGGCATGTACCATGTCGGCGTCTCGCCCAACCCGGAGTTGGGGCCTTCCATCCCCTTCATCATGGTGTTCGCTTATCAGATGATGTTCGCCATCATCACCCCGGCGCTGATGACCGGCGCTTTCGTCGGCCGGTTCCGCTTCGGGGCCTATCTGCTGTTCATCGCCTTCTGGACCATCCTGGTCTACCTGCCCGCCGCGCACTGGATCTGGGGCGGCGGCTTCCTCGCCCGGCTGGGCGTGGTCGACTTCGCTGGCGGCATTGTCATCCACACGGCGGCCGGCTTCTCCGCGCTGGTCACCGCGGCCTTCCTGGGCAAGCGCAAGCTGGCGCCCGGCGAGAGCGAATCCGAACCGGCGAGCCTGCCGCTGGTGGCGCTCGGCGCGGGCCTGCTGTGGTTCGGCTGGTTCGGCTTCAATGCCGGCGGCGCCTATGCGGCCGATGCGCTGGCGGCCTATGCCTTCACCAACACCATGCTGGCCGGCTCAATCGCCATGCTGGTGTGGATGTTCTGGGAATGGCGGGAAACCCGCCGCCCGACCTTCTCCGGCGTGCTGGTTGGCGCGGTGGCGGGCCTGGCGACCATTACCCCCGCCTCGGGCTATGTCGAGCCTATCGCCGCCCTGCTCATCGGCGCCGTCGGCGCGACGGTCTGCTACCACGCCAAATATGTCCAGAGCTGGTTGAAGATCGACGATTCGCTGGAGGTCTGGCGCGCCCATGGCGTCGGCGGCATGACCGGGGCGTTGCTGATCGGCGTGCTGGCGAGTTCGCACATCAACGAAGTGGCCGCCGGTGGGCACCAACTGCTCGTGCAGTTCTTCGCGGTCGTGCTCGTCGCCGCCTATGCCTCGCTGATCACCTACATCCTGTTGAAGCTGCTCGACGGGATGGGCATCCTGCGGGTCTCGGACCTCATCCAGGAGGAAGGCCTCGATAGGCCGCTCTATGGCGAGAGCGCCTTCAATTTCTGGAACATGGATCGCGGCCGCCCGAAATGATATCCGACATGGGGGGCCGATGGACGGCCCCCCATGTCGCGGCCCCTCGCGCGGCCGCCAAGGTTGATTTCCGGACAGGTGGAAGGCGGCTCCTTCGGTGATGTCGGAAGTTCAAATGTTGGCAGACTGCCACGCGCGTTTTCTCTAGCCTTTGGACGACAGCCGCGCTTTCGCTGGCCTCGAAGCAGGTCGAGGAACCGCCGGACGGCTTCATCCTCGCGCTCGAAGGAGTGCACTGCGCCTGCCCGTGCACGCCGATGCGCCCCCAGCGCGGCGTGTGAGGCAGACGTCGCCGAACAACGTCTGTTCGATCGACAGCACATAATAGCGGGCCATCTTACGGGCCGGGTCCCGCCGTTCGACATAGAGGTGGCAGGGTTGCGCGATCATGAGCCGAGAGTCGCGCACCGGCCCTCGAGGGCGCTATAAGCGCGACCCCGTCCGCATGAATCGCTTCGGCTCTTCACGCTTGAACGTGATGCCAATCAACGTGTCGGAGCGGCAGCAATGGCCCCTTAAGATGCGGGGCGAGATGCCTTTGGTGGCGAGCGCGTTCCTTAGCCAGACAGGGTCATCGTCCCAGTCGGTGATTAGGTGCTGGGCTGGCGGCAGGGCGGCCAGGACGGCGAGCACCTTCGGCGAGCACCCTTATGATCGCTCATCCGGCCTTCCGACGGCCGGACGAGGATCGGGCGTTCCTCGAAAGCGCGAAAACCGTGACATCGCCCGACCCGGCGGTTAGAGCTCGGCGCTGCTGAACCGATCCGCCGGGCTGGGCCGCCAATGGTCAGCTGGGCTGACCACCGGCGTTAGTTCAGAACTTCATCCCGAACTGTACCGTGAAGGCATTCTGCGACGCGCCGCTGGCGAGCTGGCCGGTGTAGGACGCGCCGAGAGACGCCGTGTCGGACAGGGCATAGGTGAGCCCGGCCTCCAGCAGCAGCGCGTCTTCCGCAATCGGCACGCCCGTGACCGAGAACGGCGTCGCGCCGCCGAGGAACTGCATGGTCGAAACCTCAGACGTGTCGCCAAAGGCGTGCTGCCAGCCGAGCGTGGCGTGCGGCGTCAGCGTCTTGCCGCCGAGCTGGACCGTCGTCGCCGCGCGCAGGCCGAGCGTCGAATAGACCGTGTCCATGCCGCCGGTGGAGACGGCAAGCGCTGCCGCGCCGCCGGTTTCCGCGAAGGAGGCGCCAGAGACGTTGACATAGGCCAGCCCCACGAAGGGCTCGAAGGCCACGGCGCCGAGCTCCATGTCATAGCCCAGCTCGCCGAACACCTGGGTGGTGCCGGTGGTGAAGTCGCCCTCGGTGGCGTCGAAGAAGCCGGGGAAGACGACGCTGCGCGACATCGACACGTCGTGCCACGTATAGGCCGCGCCGCCACGAAGGGCGACCGCGCCGAGCTGCGCACCGGCGTAGAGGCCTATGTCGACATTATCCATCGAGCCGGAGGAGGAACGGCCGGTCACGTCGAAATCCGACTGGCTGTAGCCGGCGAACAGACCGGCGCGGGCATTCTCCGCCACCGCGACGTCGGCACCCATCAGGAAGCCGCCGATCGAGTTGGAAATGGTGGCGGCATTGCCGTTGGAGAAGGTGTCGCCCCAGCCGCCATAGCCTTCGAGCCACAGGGTGGGGGTGTAGCCTTCGGCGAGCTGGGCTTTCACCGGGCCGGGGCCATAGGCCAGCGGCGTGGCGCCCGGCGCGGTGAGCGACTGCATCAGCCGCGACCCCACCGCGTCGCGCAGATAGACCGACTGCTGCTGGATCACGCTGCCGACCGAGGCATAGGCCTCGCCGGAGAGGGCGTTGAAGGCCCCCGGGGCGGAGGTGGCGGTCTGCTGCACCAGCGCGTCGAACACCGCATTGCCGGCGCCGAGCTCCTGCGCCGCCGTGGCGGTGGTGAACTGGTTCGGCGTCAGCGCGTAGTCGGCGAAGTTCGCGCCGGTGTAGTGCAGCAGCAGGTAGACGTTGGTCTGGTCATATTCCAGCGCGGCGTCGAGGAAGATGTAATTGTCGGTCACGCTGCCGAAGGTGCCGCTGACGCCTCCCGTGGCGGTGAGAATGGCGTATTTCGTGTCCACCTCATAGCGGCCGGGCACGGCGACGACCTCGACCTTGGCCTCGTCGCTAATGGTCGCGGCGCCGCTGGCGATGATGAGATCGTGCTCGCCGGACGGGGTCACGTCCACCTGATAGGTGGCGCCCTTCTCGAAGGACACGGTCGTTGCGTTGAGGGTGCCGGGCGAATTGCCGGGCGCCGCCGTGCCGCCATCATGGATGATGAGGGCAGTGACCGTGCCATTGCCGGCGATGATGCCGCCCTCATAGGCTTCCACGCTGGAGGCGGTGGCGAACTCGCTGCCGGTCAGGTTCAGGGTGGCGTTAGCGACCGACACAAAGCCTTCAAAGCCCTCTCCGCCCGCATAGGTGAAGGTGCCCCCGCCCATCAACCCGAGAGCCGTGCCGAGATCGGCGGTGATGTTGTTGGTGATGGTGTAGGTGTCCGAGCGGCTGAAGGTGAGCGCGCCGGACCCGCTGAGCACGATATCGCCCGCCACCGAGCCGGTGGTGCCGCCGGCGCCGATCTGGACACTGGAGGAGATGGTGGTGGTGCCGGTATAGGTGTTGTCGCCGCTGAGGGTGACCGTGCCGTTGGTGCCGGTGATGTTCAGCCCGCCCTCGCCGCTGATGACGCCGGCAAAGCTGGACGAAGTTCCGTTCACCTGGATCGTGAGGTCCTTGGTGCCCAGAACCACGCTGCTGGTGGCCTCGGTGCTGTTCAGGCTCTTGAGCGTGGCGCCGCTGGCCGTGCCGGAAATGTCGAGCGTGGCCTTCTCGATCGTGACGCCGCTGGCGTTCGAAAGGCTGCCTCCGCCGCTCAGCGCCAGCGTGCCGGCGGAGACGGTGACAGCGCCGGCATAGCCTTTGTTGCCGGCTGTCAGCGTCAGCGTGCCGGCGCCGGCCTTGGCAAGCGCTCCGGAGCCGTCGAGGGAGGAGTCGAGGGTCAGCGTCGTGGCTGCCGCGACGGAGAACGTGCCGCCGCCGGCGCCCAGGGTGTAGGTGCGCGAGGAGGTAAAGGATTCGGTCGTCAGCAACGTGCCGCCTTTCAGCGTCACACCGGCGGACGAAGCGCCGAGATTATTGTCTTCGCTGATCGAGAGCGTGCCTTCCTCGATCGTCCAGGCGAGGCTGCTGCTCGAGAAGTCGCCGGTCAGGGTCCAGGTCGAGGTGCCGGTCTTGCCCAGGGCATCGAAGCCGTCGGCGTAACCGGTCAGCGTGGTCGCGTCGATGGTCTTGTCATTGGTGCCGCTGAGAACGAGCGTGTCGGTCCCGCTGGAATGCGTGACGCCGCCGATGAGGGTCGGCAGATTGCCATTCGCATCCGCGCGCAGCTCGAGCGTATTGTCGCCATTGCCGAAGCTGATCGCGGCCGCAATCTCCCAGTTCCCAACATTGGTGCCGCCATTCACCGTGGCCGTGCCTTCGAGCACCACCCAGATAGCGCTGCCGCCGATGCCGACGCCGCCGTCGCCATCGGCCGCGCTTCCTGTACCGTCACCGCCGTCGCCGCCGGAAACCGTGACCCCACTCGCCACGGTGATGAGGGAATTGATCGCGCCAATGCCCGTCCCGCCCGCGCCGCTGGTCCCGAAGGAGTTGGCGACCCCGCCGGCGCCGCCGGTGACGTTGGCATTGACGTTGATGATGGCGAGGCCGGGCGTCGAATCCACGTTGCCGGCAAAGATGCCCATGCCGCCCTCGCCGCCGGTGAGTGTCGAACCGCTGGACACCGCGCCACCCGTACCGCCGACAAGGGCGGAATTCACGTTGACGGTCACCGCGCCCGTCTCCCGGAATGTGACGATGTAGATCCCCATGCCGCCCTGGCCGCCGGCGGACGGTTCCCCGATGGCTGCGCCACCGATGCCCGCTGTCACCGTGCCCTCGATCGTCACGGTCGTGGGGCCGGCCGACCTGTTGGCGATCAACAGGCCCGCTCCGCCCGTGCCGCCGATCGAATTGTTGCCGCCGCTGGCGCCGCCGACGCCGCCCGTCGCGGAGGCGGTGGAGCCAAACGTGACATCGGCGCCCACATCGGTTGTCACAATAGTGAGGCCGGCACCGCCACCACCGCCGCTGCCGGCCATGCTGCCCGAGCCACCCGCGCCGCCGGCACCACCGACGAAATCCGCGCCGATCGTGCTGGACCCGGCTCCCGACGTCACCGATCCGCCATAGCCGCCGCCGCCGCCGCCGCCGCCCGTGCCGCCAGCGGCGCCAGCACCGCCGGTGCCGCCGGTAAAGGTTAGGGTCGAATCGGTCACGCCCGATACGGCGCCGGCATAGCCATGGGCGCCGCCGCCGCCGCCGCCGCCCGTGGCGCCGCTGCTTCCGGCTGCACCGCTGGCGCCGGCAGTCGCGCCGCCGGCCCCGCCCGCACCGCCGCTATTGCCGCCACTGCCGCCCGCGCCGCCCGTTGCGCCCGCGCCGCCGCCGCCGCCACCTTCTGACCCCGTGGTGCCGCTGGTGCCTGCGGCACCCGTGCCATCTGACGAGGGGTTTGCCGCGCCGCCGGCGACGCTGCCGCCGCCTGTGCCGCCCCTGCCCGGCATGGTCAGGTCCAGGGCCTGCGCAGAGCCAGCGACCATCACGGCGGCAGAGGCCAGAAGCAGGCGCCGCAGCGCGCGCGAGGAAACCTTGGGCAAGGGGAGAAGCATGCGGACCGCCTGATTTAAAAATCGATACAAACAAAGCGGTATTATGGTGGCTCTGGCAGCGTCAAGATGGCCGGCGCATTCTCGCCACATTCACCGATCGCGCGCGGCCTTCCTGCAACAATTACCTCTGGGAAGGGCTTACCTCTGGTCTTAGCCGACAAGAGTCTCGTCCAAAGATGCCCACTCATCCGCCTGTGGCGCCGGCCGATTGGTCGATGGGGGCGTGCCTCGAACCAAGCGGTCTCCGGCGAGCCTGCGGCGGTTCATGGCTGGAGGCGACACAGCGCGCGGCGGGCAGAGCGACCTAGCGGAGCAAGCGGGTCGCGGTCGGAACGCGCAGCGCACCCGAAGCCAGATCGGCTAGACTAGATCGCGCCCAAGCGGGACATCGCTATCTGGGCGGCGGCGGTCCACTGCAGCATGGCGGTATATGCGGAAGGCGATCCGCCACTTTTCCCGGCCAGCCGTATCCAGCCACCGGCCATCTTCGCCTCTATGCCCGGTCCCAGCGGAGCCGCCTGCGGCCATGGTCGCCCGGCCGTCTCTTCCCAAAGCGCCAAAACCGCCGCCGGCACAGAGAGCGCCGCCGGGGGCGACGGTGACGGCGCATCGAGCTCGATCGCCGCTGCCATCATTCGCTGGTATCCCGTCTCAAACCACCCGCGCGCTTCCTCGATCGACGTGAAGACGCCGGCGCGCGACGCGCCCTCGCCGACGCGATCGCCCGTCCACTCGAGCGTCTTTGTAAGGGCGACGGCACCCCACGGAAGCAATGTTCGCCTGATGAGCTGTTCAAGTGGTGTCGGCGCGTCCCATGCCAGACGCGCGGCGCCGCGGCAGGAGCGCGCCTCAGCTCCTCCTTGACCGTGCCAAATCCCAAACGCTGACGACCGAAAGCTCGTGCTCGTTCGTTCGTGCATCCCTCTCGATAAGGCGTGTTTTGATCAGGTGGTCGCGGGCGGAACTGGCGAACAGACCCGCCTGCCGCGAACAGCATGAGGCGGATGCCGTAGGGATGACCAGATAGAACTGCTCGCCTATCTCGTCCCCGCCTGGTCGCTTGTCGATCACCCGGCCGACAGATCCCAGATGGCGCGCGCGGCGAGGCGCGCTGAAAAGTCAGGCAGCTATAACTTATCCAGAGAGCATGATCAGTATCAGGCCTTTGGCCGCGCCATGAGGACGTGGTTCTCGATCACGTCGAGTGCGCGACCGACTTCGTCGAACCAGCCGATTTCGGTCAGATAGCGCCGCCCGCGCTCGTTCAGCCCGCCTTTGGTCTCGTGATGGGCGGGATCGACGGTCACGCCGTTGCTGAAGGCGTCCAGACCTACGGCAGCCAGGCCGCTGAACATGGAGCGGACATAGTGCGTCGCGGTTTCCGGCGTCATGTCGCGTGAGATCAGCCAGTCGACAATCCGATTCTGCAGCGCGTAATGGGAGGACATCATCGCACTGCCGTTGGCGATTGCCGCGAGATCACTTTCCTTGTCCGCGACAATGAGATCGCCGAGCCCGCCGAACAGTTCTTCGACGATCGGATTGGCGGGGTAGATCACCACTGGCCCCTTGCGCAGGCGTATCGGCGGCAGCGGGTTGACCCGCACCACATGCGCCGCCGGCCGCACCCTCTCGCTCACCAGCGCGTGCGGCACGCCAGCGAGAAAGCTGACGACGGTCTGGTCGGGGCGGAAGGGCAGGTCGGCGATGGCCTCGTCGAGCTGGTTGGGTCGCATGCCGAGGAATATGACATCGCTGCCCTCGACGACCGCCGCACTGCTCTCCGCGCGTTCGACGTTAGTATAGCGCGACGCGAGCGCCTGCGAGGTTTCCTTGGAGCGCGGCGACAGCAGGATGGTGCAGCGATTGCCATGGGTCGCCTGAAGGCCGTCGACCACCGCGCTCACAAGGGTGCCCGTACCGACGAAACCGAGGCGCAACATGGCTGTACTCCTGATGAAGGCTGCGTAGAGGGGAGGGTGAGGACGTGGCGCGTCAGGCGCTTTCGCTTCCTTCGAGTCCGATCCAGCGGCGGAACTCGGCCACGGCCGGCTTCTCGGAGAAAACCGGGCTGGTCAGCACATGGAAGCCGGCGCCGGTCTCGATCTCCAGATCGAACGGGCGGACCAGCCGCCCGGCCTTGAGGTCGCTTTCCGCCAGCAGCCGGCTGGCCAAGGCGACGCCCTGGCCCTGCACGGCGGCGTCGAGCATAAGCCCGGCATCGTTGAAATAGAGTGTCTCGTCGAACGCCATGCCCCCGGCCCCGGCGGCGCCGAACCAACTGCCCCAGAAGCTGCCATTCACCACTTGAAGCAGCGTGTGGCGGATGATGTCACTCGGCACCAGCAGCGGCGGCCCTTCGCGCAGCAGCGCCGGACTGCACACCGGGAACAGCCGGTCGGGCGCCAAAAGCTCGATACGCGCATTGGGCCAGTCGCCATGTCCCCAGCGTATGGCGACGTCTATATCCTGACGGTCGAAATCAACTGGGTCATTGGAGGCGAGCAGCGTGACCTTGAATTGTGGGTAAAGCTGCATGAAGCGCTTCAACCGAGGCACTAGCCAGCGAGAGGCAATGGCGGGAGGGGCGTTGACGCAGAGCACGACGGGCGCTTTCGGGTCCGCGATGCGTTCACACGCCCGCACGAGAAGTGCCATGGATTCGCCCACTGCGCTTGCCAATGCAGTGCCTTCGCGCGTGAGCTCGACCCGGCGCGGCATGCGCCGGAACAGGCGCACCTCCAACAATTCCTCAAGCTGGCGGATCTGCTGACTCACCGCTGATTGGGTGACGCATAGTTCCTCGGCAGCGGTGGTGAAATTGCCGTTGCGCGCGGCGGCATCGAACACCCGGAAAAGATTGAGCGGCGGCAGCCGGGCGGCGCGGCGAACCGGACGCATGTTGGATGGCGGAGCGTGTGAGACGGCTTCATGGTCCGTGAGGATTTGCGCTTTGCTCACGAGGCTGTCGTCCGGGGGCTTGCTCATCTCATGCGGCATCCTGCAGGCCGCCGTCGCGCAGTTCAACCAACCCGTCGAGCTGTGGAATCACGTCGCAGCCGAAGCGCTCCAGCGACGCCAGCGTCTCGCGCCTTCCGATGCCGGCGAAACCCATGAAGCAGGATAAATGCGTCGGCTTGAGACCATCAAGCTCCCCGGCCAGCTTGTCCGCGCAATAGGCCGGCGATCCGATCACCGCATTTTCGAGGAAATTGTCCAGGGGGGGTTCGTCATTGAGGGGCATCAACCTGAGGAATGGCCCGTCTTTGTTGGGGGCGGCGGTTGAAAGCGGCACGGCGGCACGGGCGAGGTCGCGCACACATTGCGCAGCATGGCGTGCCTCATCCGGATTGTCCGTGACATAGACATAGCGCTGCACCGCCAGTGGCATATGCGAGGCATTGCCGCCGCCCGCCTCCCAGCGCTCGGCGATGATGTTGCGAAATGTTCGTGCCGCCTGAAGGCCACGATGGCCAAAGCTCATGAAAGGGGTGTGCCCCCGCGTTGCCATGCGGGCGAGCACTTCGGGGTGGCTGCTCGCCACAAAGACTTCCGGCATCGCCAGCCCGAACGGACGCATCGAGAGTTCGGTACGCGGGATGCGGTGGAACTGGCCGGAATATTCGACGACACCACTTGTCAGTCCCTGTTCCAGTATGTCCCAGGTCTCCAGCATCTTCTGGTAACGATAGTTCGGGTCGACGCGGAAACGGTCGAACTCATAGGGCTGATAGCCGCAACCAAGTCCCAATATCAGCCGGCCGCGTGTCAGCAGGTCCGTGAAGGCGGCTTCCTGCACCAGCCGCAACGGCTCGTAGAACGGCAGGGCGAGAACGGCCGGGCCGAGACGGATATGGGTGGTCTCGGCCGCGCAATGGGCCACCATTACCAGGGATGACGGACAGATCGAATGGTTTGTGAAGTGATGCTCGGCGAACCAGGCGACATCGAAGCCGAAATCCTCCGCCATCTTCACCGTATCGACCGTGGTGCGCAGTACCGAGGCGGGTGAGGTGTTGCGATCGTAAAGGCCCATGAGATTGAAGAGGCCGAGTTTTGTCATTGCGGTCCCCTCCCGTGGCGACGGAACTCGTCCCGGAACGCACGTCCCGGCGCATGCCCCATGGTCCGTTGCAAGCCTGTCACTGCACGCATGCCTATTATCGCCGACATGGCGCTCTTCATCTCAAAGCATATGAACAGCGCCGGACCGCCGCAAATTAGCACTTCTTATGCTTGGCCAAGCGCGGCTTTCGGGCCCGCGCCAGCCGCGGCTTTCCTTATCGTTCCATGAGAATTGATCGTTTGTGATCGGCACCACCGGTCGGGAACACTCAGCCTCAACAATGCCATCGTGCCTCAAGCGGTGGCGCCACGTTTCCAGAGATCGGAGCCTCCATGCAGGGTCATACCATTATCGTCACCGGCGGCGGCAGCGGCCTCGGCCGCGCCATCTGTCTCGGTCTCGCCGATGCCGGCGCGCAGGTGGCTATCCTCGAGATCAATGCGGAAGGCGCGCAGCTGGTGATCGACGAGATCACGGCGAAGGGCGGCAAGGCCTTCTCGGTGATCGGCGACATCACCACCCGCGACAGCGCCAAGGCGCTGGTGGACGAAGCTATTGCAAAGGCCGGGCGCATTCATGGCCTGGTCAACTGCGCGGGCGTGTATCCGCGCCGCCCGATTCTTGAGATTACCGACGCCGACTGGGACTTCAGCTTCTCGGTCAATGTGCGCGGGCTCTACAACGTCTCGGTGGCGGCCATCGCCCACATGCAGGCTCAAGGCGGCGGGCGCATCGTCAACATCGCGTCGATCGACGCGCTGAAGGCGCACCCCAAGAATGCACATTATGCGGCGATGAAGGCCGCGGTGGTGAGTCTGACCAAGAGCATGGGTCTGGCCTGCGCCCCTGATCAGATTCTCATCAACGGTGTGGCACCGGCCGGCATTGCCACCGAGAAGGCGCGCGCCGCCGGCTTCCTGCCGGAACTCGCGGCGCAGACCGCGCTCGGGCGTGCGGCGGAGCCGGAAGATGTCGCTGATGTGGTTATCTTTCTGGTCTCGGAAAAGAACAGATACATGGTCGGCGAAACCGTCGCGATAAGTGGTGGTTACTTCATCGCCTGATGTTGTACGCCTAACTGAAAATCAGAGTATTAAAATGCACTTCGGCATATTCAATCTTATGGGCCTGCGCGACAACCCCGGCGGTGTCGCTGGCGTCATCGACGATACGCGAAGCATGGTGAAGCTGGCCGAGGATATCGGCTTCGACATTGCCTGGTTTGCCGAGCATCACTTCACCAATTACTCGGTCAGCGTGTCGCCGCTGATGGTGGCGGCGCATATGGCGGCCCATACCCGCCGCATCCGCCTCGGCGCCGGCGTGGTGGTGCTGCCGCTCTACCAGCCGCTGCGTGTGGCGCAGGAGATCGGCCTGCTCGATCAGCTCAGCGGCGGGCGCGCGGTGCTCGGCGTTGGCACTGGCTATCAGGCCTATGAGTTCGAGCGCTACGGCGCCGATGTCGCCAAGAAGACGGAAATCTTCCTCGAATACTGGTCGGTGGTCGAGCAGGTGCTCGCGGAAGGCCGCGTCGCCTTCGAGGGCAAGCACATCACCGTGCCGGAAACAGCCATCACTGTGCGCCCGGTGCAGCAGCCCATGCCGCCCGTCTATTGCACCTCGCCGCACCCGCCGATCCTGAAGGCGCTGGCGAAATGGGGTGGCGTGCCCTTCATCACCGCCGGCTGGCGCGGTTCCGAGGCGCTGTTCGGCATTGCCGAGCAGGTGCGCGCCTCCTGGGTGCAGGGCGGGCTCGACGCTCCCACCATGCCGGTGGCGCTTCAGCAGTACATCCACGTCACCGACAGCGCGAGCGAAGCGCTCGAGGCGGCCGAGCGTGCCCGCTATGTCGGGCGGATGGTGCACGGCCTGCGCAGCAATGTGCTGACGCTCAACGGCTCCTTCGTCGAGGCGGCCCCCATTCCCGACGAGCCGCCGCTGGAGACCTTCCGCGACAATTTGCTGATCGGCGACCCCCACCATGTGGCGGAGCGGCTGGTGCAGGAGATCCGCCGGCTCAACCCGCAGCACTACAACTGTTTCTTCCAGTTCGGCGATATGCCCGTCGCCCGCGCGCGACGCGCGTTGGAGCGCTTCGGCGCCGAGGTGATCCCGCTGGTCGAGCGCGAGGTGGGCCCCTTGTCAGCCATCGGAATGCCTGTCCCGGCCGCGGCCGAGTGACATGTGACGAACTCCGGATCGCAGCTTCGGAGAGGTGCCCAAACCGATCTTTCGAACGACGCGGCCGGCAAATAGGTCGCGCGCCTAACCAGAGGATGGACGAAGATGAATAGGGTATTGTTGTCCGCGGCGACGCTTGCCGCGGTGCTTCTCGCCGGCTCCGGCAGCCGGGCTGAAACGCTCGGCCCCGTAACGGATGCCCTTGGCGTCGTGAAGATCGCCAAGGGCCAGCCGATCCTGATCGGCGGCTATTCCTCGCAGTCCGGCGGCGATACCAACCAGGGCATCGACGAACTGCGTGGTGCCGAGATCGCCATCAAGGACGCCGGCGGCAAGGTGCTCGGCTTCCCGGTGAAGCTGCTCGGCGAGGACGCCCAGTGCACCGCCGAGGGCGGCCAGACCGCCGCCACCAAGCTTGCGGGCAACAAACAGATCGTTGCCGTGCTTGGCCCGAGTTGCTCCTCGGGTGCCCGTGCGGGCGCGCCCATCCTGTGGAAGCTCGGCATTCCCAGCGTGGCGATCGGCGCCACTGCGCCGGCGCTGACCGCCACCGACCGGCCGGACGGCTTCAAGGGCTTCCTGCGCGTTGTGCCGAACGACCTCAAGAGCGCGGCTTTCACCGCCAGCTATGCCTATGACAAGCTCGGGGTGAAGACCGCTGCCACCATCCATGACGGCAGCCCCTATACCGAGCAGCTTGTGCGCGCCTTCGAGAAGGACTTCACCGCCAAGGGCGGCACCATCGTTGCCAGCGAAGCCGTTTCCCCGACCGACACCGACCTGCGTCCGGTGCTGACGCGCATCGCCACCAAGAAGCCGGAGCTTATCTTCACCCCGGTCTTCACCTCCACCATCGGCTTCCTGATGCGCCAGAAGGACGAAGTGGTCGGGCTCGCAGGCACCAAGGTGATCGGCGGCGAAGGCGTGTTCAGCGCCAATGTGATCGAAGCCGTCGGCCCCAAGGTTATCGGCTTCAACATCGTCGGCCCTTCGACCGACCTATTTTCCGAGCGTTTTCCGGTGTTCGTGAAGAACTTCACCGCGGAATATGGCGAGGCGCCGATCGGCGGCTTCAGCGCCTATGGATATGACGCGGCGCTGCTGACCATGGCGGCCATCAAGGAGGTCGGCAAGACCGACGCGGAGGGCAACCTCTATATCGGCCGCAAGGCGCTCCACGACGCGATGATGGCGACCAAGACCCTTCCGGGCCTCACCGGCGCGCTGACCTGTGACGTCTATGGCGATTGCGGCGCGGCGACCTATGCGATCTGGGAGTTCACCAGCGACGACCAGTCCTCGTTCGCGCCGGGCACCAACCCGAAGCGGATCTTTCCGTGAGCGATATCCCACGCTCCGCGACGGAGCCGGGGGCATTGTCCGAATGGCTGCGCCGGTCGACCTGGGTCGATCACGTGCTCCTCGCCATACGGATCAGCGTCGCGGCTCTCGTCCTGGTAGGTCTTGCCGGCGGTCTTACCGCCGGCACCTACTCCGCCGCCGACTTCGTGTCCTTTACGATGTTCGGCCTCACCATCGGCAGTGTCTACGCGCTGATCGCGCTCGGCTACACCATGGTCTACGGCATCCTGCGCATGATCAACTTCGCCCATGGTGACGTGATGATGATCGGGTCCTTCGCCGGGCTGTTTGCGGCGGGGGCGCTCAACGATGTGGGGCTGCTGAGCGCCCTGCCGCTGCTGGCGCTCCCGCTGGTGCTGTGCGCAGGCATGGCGGGCGGCGCGGCGATGTCGCTCATCATCGAGCGCATTGCCTACCGGCCCTTCCTGCATGTGCGCTCGCTGGCGCCGCTGATCTGTGCCATCGGCATGTCCTTCGTTCTGCAATATGCCGCGCGCGGCCTGTTCGGCACGCGCAACCGCGCCTATCCCGGCTTCGGCTGGATGGAAGGCACTGTCAGCCTGTTCGGGCTGATCGTGCCGATCCCGCAGATCGTCGCCTTTGTGGCCGCGCTCATCGTGCTGGCCGGCCTCTTGGCACTGGTGAAGCTGAGCCCGCTGGGCAAGGCGATGCGGGCGGTGGCGGAAGACCGTGATGCGGCGGCACTGGTCGGCATCAATGTCGGGGCGGTGATTGTCGCCACATTCGCCATTGGCGGCGCCATGGCCGGGGTCGCCGGTGTGCTCTACGCGCTGGTGTTCAAGCAGATCACCGTGTTCATGGGCTTCGCCCTCGGCATCAAGGGCTTCGCCGCGGCCATTCTCGGCGGCATCGGCAATCTCGGCGGCGCGCTGCTCGGCGGGCTGGTGCTGGGACTGGCCGAGGCGCTTGGCCCTGCGCTGATCCTGGAAGGCTTCGGCCTGCCGGCGCCCTACCAGCTCAAGGACGTGATCGGCTACGGCATGCTGGTGATGATCCTGATCTTCCGTCCACAGGGGTTGCTCGGCGAGCGACTCGCCTCGAAGCGGGCCTGACACATGTCCTTTAACGCCGTTACCAGCTCCTTCAAGGTCGCGCGGCGGCGGAAATCCCCGCTGGCCGAGACCCTTCAGATCGGCGCTCTCGCCGGCCTCGCGGCGATCGGCTTCGCGCTGATCGGCGCCTATGTGGCGATGGACAAGCGCCATGTGGTGGAAGACACGCTGACCTTGTCGCAGATCGCCTATGCGCTGATGGCCATCGCCGCCGGCTTTGTCGCCGGCCGGGACACGCAGGGGCGACCCTCGGGCAGCCGCATCGTTTTGCATGGCGCGCTGACCGGTCTCGTCGCCGGGCTGTGCGTGTCGGCGCTCATGCTGCTCATGGCGTCGGTCAGCTTGCGCAGCACGCTGGTGGCGGCGAGCCCGATGCTGACCAAGGCGCTCAGCCTTGGCGCGCCGATCGGCTCACTGCAGGCGCTGGCGCAAGTGCCCATACTCGGCGCCCTGCTCGGGATGATCGGCGGTGTGTTCGCGGCCATGCCAAGCCGCTACCGCCGGGCGCTGACCTGCGGCTTTGCCATTGTCCTTATCGCCGGCCTGTTCCGCGACGTGTTCGTCAGTGTGCTCGACAATGTGCCGGACTTCAACGGTCCGGAGGCCGAGGTGTTCGGCTCGGGCGGGCTCAACCGCGTGCCGGCGCTGGTGCTGCTGGTGGCGGGCGGGATCTTCGCTCTGTTGCGGGATCGGTGGAACGCCGGGCACAATCCGGCGCGCCGCGCGCGCTCCTCGAAGGCGGGGCTCGTTCTCCTGTTGGTGGGCGTTCTCATTCTCCCGCTCGTCACGAACGACTTCGTCGCCCAGGTCGCCATGCTGGTCGCGCTCTACATGCTGATGGGCATGGGGCTGAATATTGAGCTGGGCTTAGCGGGACTGGTCGATCTCGGCTTCGTCGCCTTCTTCGCGGTTGGGGCCTACACGGTGGCGCTGATGTGCTCGTCCGGCCCGCTGGCGCTGGTCGATGTGTCGTTTTGGGTAGCGCTGCCGGTCGCGGTGGTGCTCGCCGCCGGCGCCGGCATGCTGTTCGGCCTTCCGGTGCTGCGGGTGCGCGGCGACTATCTCGCAATGGCGACGTTGGGCCTGGGCGAGATCATCCGCGTGCTGGTGCTGTCCGACGCGCTGGCACCCTATCTCGGGGGATCGCAGGGCATCATCGAGATCGACCATCCGCGCATCTTCGGCGTCTCGCTGCAGTCGCCGGCGGCGCTCTATTATCTCGCTCTGGCGCTGGCCGGTGTGGTCGCCTTCATTTCCTGGCGGCTGCAGCATGCCCGCATCGGGCGCGCGTGGCTTGCCATGCGCGAGGATGAGGACGTGGCGCAGGCGCTGGGCATCGATCCCGTGGCCTCGAAGCTGCTCGCCTACACCATCGGCGCGGCCTTCGCCGGGGCGGCGGGCGCGGTGTTCGCGGCGCTGGTCGGGTCGGTCTACCCGCATTCCTTCCAGCTGCTGGTGTCGATCAACGTGCTGGCCATCCTGGTCATCGGCGGCCTTGGCTCGCTGCCCGGCGTGCTGGTTGGCGCCATCGTGCTGATCGGCCTGCCCGAGCTGCTGCGCGAGTTTGGCGAGTTCCGCTATCTGTTCTACGGCATCGCGCTAGTGGCGATGATGCATATGCGAGCTGAGGGTCTGTGGCCGGCAACAACGCGGACGAAGGAGAACGCCCGTGCTTGACGCCCTTCCGAAGAACCTGCTTCCCAAAAGCCCGGCGCGCGCGCCGCTCCTGGAGGTACGCGGCCTGAAGAAGGCTTTCGGCGGCATGATCGCCATCCAGAACGTTGATCTCAGCATTGCCGAAGGCAGCGTCCACGCCATCATCGGGCCGAACGGCGCGGGCAAGACCACGGCCTTCAACTGCATCACCGCCTTCGTGCCGCCGACCGCCGGCACGATTTTCCTCGGCGGCGCGCGCATCGACGGCTTGCCGGCGCATGTGGTGGCGAGGCACGGCGTGGCGCGCACCTACCAGAACGTCCGGCTGTTCCCCAACATGACGGCGCTGGAGAATGTGCTGGTCGGCCAGCATCGCCGGCTGCACACCACCTTCTGGGAGGCGATCATCGGCAGCGGGCGATTCCGCCGCGAGGAGGCGGAGGCACGCGAGCGGGCGAGGGAGTATCTCGCCTTTGTCGGCATCGCGCAGCGCGCCGGCGATCTCGCCCGCAACATGCCGTATGGCGATCAGCGCCGGCTGGAGATTGCCCGCGCGCTGGTGGCCGGGCCGCGCATTCTGATGCTCGACGAGCCGGCGGCGGGCATGAACCCCGCCGAGGGCCGCGCGCTGGTCGAGCTGATCGAGCGGATCCGCGCAGAGCTCGGCGTCACCGTCGTGTTGATCGAGCACCACATGCGCGTGGTGATGGCAGTGGCCGAGCGCATCACCGTGTTCAACCGTGGCGCCGTCCTCACCGAGGGCCCGCCGGCCGAGATACAGTCCGACGAGCGGGTGATCGAGGCCTATCTCGGCCGCCGCAGCGGGCATGTGGCGACCCCTGTCGTTGAGAGCGAACCGCATCGCCCTATGGAGGCCAGGATCGCATGAGCAAGGCGCTTGAAGTCTCCAACCTGACCGTCGCATATGGCGAGATCGCGGCCGTGCGCGCGGTGAGCTTCACCGTGGAAGCCGGCGAGATCGCCACCATCATCGGCGCCAACGGTGCCGGCAAGACGACGATCCTCAATGCGCTCTGCGGCCTGCGGGACGTGCGCGCGGGCTCCATCGTGCTCGGCGGTGAGGACATCACCGCCCTGCCGCCGCATGAGCGGGTCCGCCACGGGCTCTCGCAGGTGCCCGAGGGACGCCGGCTGTTCGGCCGGATGAGCGTGGCGGAGAACCTCGAGATCGGCGCGTACGCGCGCAGCGACCATGCGGCGCGCAAGCACGATCTCGACCATGTGCTGGAGCTGTTCCCGCGCCTGCGCGAGCGATACCGGCAGCTTGCCGGCACGCTGTCGGGTGGCGAGCAGCAGATGGTGGCGATGGGCCGCGCGTTGATGGCCGCTCCCAAGGTGCTGTTGCTCGACGAGCCGACCATGGGGCTGGCGCCGCAGATCGTCGATCTCGTCAGCGACGCGGTGCGCCGGGTTAATGACGAGGGCGTCACGGTGCTTCTGGTCGAGCAGAACGCCTATAGCGCGCTGGAGATCGCCGACCGCGCCTTTGTGCTGGAATCCGGCGAGATAACGCTCACCGGCAACGGCCCCGACCTCATCACCCACCCGCGCGTGCGCAGTGCCTATCTCGGATATGACGCATGATTCTCTCTCATGCCGGCCCTTCGACCACTGATACTCCCACCGCGACGCTAGAGGTGTCCCGCGCGGCCGATTTCCGGGTGGCGATGCGCGAGCTTGCTGCCGGCGTCACCATCATCACCGCCGGGCGGGAGCATGGACGCCGTGGCCTAACCGCCACCGCGGTGTGTTCGGTCTCCGCCGACCCGCCGACGCTGCTGGTCTGCATCAACCGCAGCGCGGAGGGGCACGCGGCGATAACGGAAAGTGGCAGTTTCTGCGTGAACGTGATCGCCGTCGAGCATCAGCGCCTGGCCGAGCGCTTCGCAGGGCGGGACGGCGCGCGCGGTGCCGAGCGTTTCGATCATGGCGAATGGCGCGCATTGGCGACTGGCGCGCCGGTGCTGGCCGATGCCATCGCCGCCTTCGACTGCCAGCTGGTGCAGGCGATCGAGGCCGGGACGCATACGGTATTTATCGGCGCCGTCACCGCCACGACGGTCTCGCCGCAGCGCGCGGCTCTGCTCTACCGCGCCGGCTCGTTCGCCGCGGCCGGCTGACTGCAATCGCGATAGACGTGAGGGATCGAGCGTGCGAACGCCAAGAAAGACCGTCGCGTGCGTAGCTCTGCCGTCGCCCCGGAAAGGAAATGCGGAAATGGCCGTGAAGAAACTGCAGAATGTCTATGTCAGCACCAGCAATATCGAGGCTAGCCGTCATTTCTACGAGCACGTGCTAAGCCTGACACCGAAGTTCGCCGATGGCGAGCGCTGGGTACAATATGATGCCGGTGGGGTGAATTTTGCAATCTGTTCGCCCGCGGAGTTTCCTGAGGGTGCGGCGGGCGCGGTCGTGGTGTTTGAGGTGTCCGATCTCGAAGCTCGCCAGGAGGAGCTTGCCGCTGCGGGCATCCGCATCGTCGCCGCCCGCGACATGGGGGACCATGGTCGCACCGTGACGGTCATCGATCCTTCGGGTAATTATCTCCAGCTATTCCAGCGCCTTGCTGTATCGTGACACCTCACGATCCTCTCCATAGGGAATAAAGAACACAATGATGAACCGTATCATTCTGCGCGCGGGCGAAGCGCTCGTCGCCGGCGGCCCCGCAGGCACGGCCGCTGAACCCGAAGTGATCATCGGTGCGCTCGACGGGCCGGTAGGCACGGCGCTGGCTACGCTGACCGGCGCCCAGGTTGCCGGCCACACCAAGGTGTTCGCGTTGCTCAATACCGACATCATGGTGCGCCCAATCACGCTGTGCGTTTCCAAGGTGACGGCGGATAATGCCCGATACACCAACATCCTGATGGGAACGGTCCAGTTCGCCATCGCCAATGGCGTGCTCGATGCCGTACGCGCCGGCCATATCCCGAAGGAGCAGGCCAACGACCTCGGCATCATCTGCTCGGTCTGGCTCAACCCTTCCGTCGCGACCGACGACAAGCTCGACCACAAGATTCTGTTTGATCTGCACCGCCGGGCAACAACCGAAGCCATCCGCAAGGCGATGACGTGCGCGCCGTCTATCGACTGGTTGCTGGAAAACCAGGACCAAGTGATCCACAAATATCATCAGATGGGGCTTGAGGGAAAAATCTAGTCAAGGTCTGTGCAATTCTCACTGAGATTTGGCCCTGGAATCCAGCGAAGTCCCTCGCCCCTGCAGGATGGTCAAGATGTGAACCACCTCGGATTTGTCGGAGGCTCCAACTCCTGAGTATCCGTGTTGGTCAAGCAGAGCTCCGGCATATCAACGATGAGCGCTATGGCGGTCACGTCACCGATACCCGGTATGCTGCGCAGGAGAGGGCCGCGGGACGTTCACCTCTCGGTCGTGTGTGGATTGGCGATCAGATCCCTGATGGTTTCAATGCCGAAGCACGTAAAGCCGCCAACCGGTCGCGCATGGCGATCGAGGTGCCAGGCCTATCCGGCATCTGTGAAGGCCATCGAGCAGGTACACGCGACAAAGGCTATGCCGCTCGACAGGCCGTCGTCGCGGGCTCGAGCCATGAGGCCCGGGCGGAGATTGCCCAGCTCGACAAGGCGCTTCGCGCACGGTTCGGCGATTACGATAGTGCAAGCGAACAGGAGCTGGCGGGGCGTGTTCCTGCCCAGCAGCAGGAGCACCTTGCCGCTCTCCAGCCACGCATGGTCGCGACGAATGCGACGATTACCGCCGGCCACAACCTTCAGCATGAGCAGGAGAGGCGCTGTCTCGACAGAGTGGCTGTATCGAGCTGCGCCGGTTCAGGCAGCTCCGTTCCTGTCTTCACGGTCAGCTTGCGACCTTGGGCGAGCTGCTTCTCCGATGGTTCCGCGTTCGCGCGCTTGCGAGCGCGGCCGTACGTCACGCGCTGGTGCCCTCGACGAGGGAGACTGGCAGCGTGTATTCGAGACTCTCGAACGTCCCTGCGCGAAGCCTGGTCAGCAGCAGCTCGGCGCCGAGCTGGCCGAGCTCAAAGGCGGGCGAGCGCGCCGTGGTCAAGGTCACGTGGTCTTGGCTGTAGGGCTCGAAGGCGTTGAATCCTGTAACCGCCACCTGCTCCGGCACCTTCACGCCCTGTGCGGTCAGCAGCCGTAGCGCGATGGCGGCGATTCGGTCGTTGCCGCCCATGACGGCCTCGGGCAGGCCGTGGCGGTCGATGTTGTCGGTGATAGCCCGGGCGATCGCCTCTCGGTTGTTCTCGTCGCAGCGCAGGATGCGGGCCGGGCGTCCGGCTTGCTTGAATCGCTGCCATATGGCGTCGAGCCGCGCCTCGATGGCGGGCCAGAAGATCTTCGGAATGACGATCAGCGTCGAGGCGGGATTGCGCCGCAGCACATGGCGCGCCAGTGCGTCGGCCCCGCCCGCATCGTCCTGGTTCACGTAGCAGACATCCGCCGCTTCGATCGACGGCTTGTCCTGGAAGACGAGTATCGGCTGGCCGAGATCGGCGAAGAGTTGAATGGTGCTCCGGCGGCTGGCCGCCGAGCCCGACAGCATCAGGCAGATCGCATCGACGACGGTCTCCCGGACGAGGAAGGAATCGTTGATCTGTTTGGGTTTGACCCCGTGTACGAGAAGCCCGAATCCCTTTTCGCTCAGCCGGTTGGATAGACCGGCTGCCACATGGGTGGTGAAAGGGTCGGCGAGGAACATCGGCGAGGGATCGACAATGGTCATGCCGATGATCGACCGCTGCAGCGTGCGCAGTTCGCGCGCCGTCCGGTTGGGTCTGTAACCCAGCACCCGCACGGCTTCCTGTACGCGCGTCACGGTTTCCGCCGAGATGCCTTGGCGCACGCCGTTGACCACCTTGGACACGGTCGCGGTTGAGACCCCGGCATGGGCTGCGACGGTGTGCAGGTTCACTTTTGCCATTCGACCATCCCTCGCGGAAGTTGTGTCTAATAAGGCCATTGACGCCATACGGAAACGCTCATATCGTTTGTTAAACGTTTAACAAAGGCGATCAGGAGGTTTCCTTGCCCAACGACGTTCTCGACCTCGACGCAATTAAGACCACTCTGTATACGGCCGTCCTCAGCGATGTGCTCGACGATTTCGGCCTGCCCAATCAGGCGATGGCCCCATTCGTCCGTCCTCTGGACGAAGGCAAGAAGCTGGTCGGCTATGCCCGCACGGGCCTGTTCATGAACACCTATTCGGTGCGCGAGGGTGAGAACCCCTACGAGATCGAGATCGCGCTGATCGACGACCTCAAGCCGAATGATGTCGCGGTGCTCGGCTGCGCCGGCCCGACGCAGCGCATTGCCCCCTGGGGCGAGCTGCTTACCACCGCCTCGATGAAGCGTGGCGCGGTCGGCTGCGTGACCGACGGGCTGGTGCGCGATGTCCGCCACATCCGCTCGCTCGGCTTCCCGGTGTTCCATGGCGGCATTGGCCCGCTGGATTCGCGCGGCCGCGGCAAGATGATGGCCTATGACCTGCCGATCCAGTGCGGGGGCGTCAGCGTCAAGCCGGGTGATCTGGTGTTCGGCGATGTCGACGGCGTGGTCGTCGTGCCGAAGGAGGTCAGTGTCCAGGTCGTCGAGGCGGCGATGCGGAAGGTCACCAGCGAGAACAAGACCCGCCAGGAACTGGAGAACGGTCTGCTGCTCGCGGACGTCTACGCCAAGTATGGCGTGCTCTGAGCTGGCCTGATCCCAGCTCTCCGATCTGTCTCATCAATCAAAACATAGAACGTCCAGGGGAAAAGCATGAGAAACGGATTGAAGATCTTCACTGTCGCCGTCATGGCGGCCGGCCTCGTGGTGCCGGCCATCGCCATGGCGGCCGACTACACCATCCGGGCCTCCCACTCGGAGGCCCCGGAAAGCCCTCTGCACAAGGGATATCTCGTCTTCAAGGCCTATGTGGAAGGCGCGAGCGGCGGCAAGATCGATGTCGTCATCTCGCCGGCCGGCCAGCTCGGCTCCATCACCGACGGGCTCGAACAGGCCAAGGCCGGGGCGATCCAGATCGCGCAGGGCGATGAGCAGACGCTCGACGCCTTCTATAAGCCGATGATGATCCTGGCGACGCCCTATCTCTTCGCCGATGACGAGGAGGCCCGGGCCTTCCTCGCCAGCGACCTGTTCAAGAAGACCAATGACGAGATGGCCGCCAAGTCCGGCCTGCGTCTGCTCGCGGCGGCCTCCTACGGCTTCCGCGACTTCACCAACAATGTGCGCCCCATCAAGTCGGCGGCGGACATGAAGGGCATCCGCATGCGCGTGCCGCCGAGCCCGATGTCGCTGGCGATGGTCGAGGCGATGGGCGGCTCTCCGACGCCCATTCCGTGGGCGGAGCTCTATGGCGCGCTGCAGACCGGCGTGGTCGACGGGCAGGAAAACCCGCTGGGTGTCATCTTTGACTACTCCTTCTATCAGGTTCAGAAGTACCTCACCGTCGACAACCACCAGCTCGGCCTGAACAGCATCATCATCAGCGAGCCGTTCTTTCAGAGGCTCTCTCCGGAGCTTCGCGAGGTCGTCGCCGTGGGCGCGCAGATGGCCGCCGCAACGGAATACGGCGAGCGAAACTACCAGTCCCGCGTCGTGACGGTCGATGCCCTGCGCAAGAAGGGTATGGAGGTCTATTTCCCGACTCCGGCGGAATCGGCCACCTTCCGCGACGCCGTGAAGGGCCCGATGCAGGCCTACCTGAACAAGGAGCTTGATCCGACCTTCGTGAAGGCGGTCTACGCCGAGATCGAGCAAATCCGTGCGGCGCGGGCCTCCGACGTCAAGTAAATCTGCGGGGCGAAGCGTGTCGCGCCATTACGGACGTACAGGGGGCTTCGATGAACCGAGCAGTGATCCTTCATAAATTCGTCGACGCGATCATCATCGGGTGTCTCGCGGTGATCGTCTTCTCGATAATTCTTCAGGTGGTGGCGCGGTATTTCTTTCACGCCGCATTCCCCTGGCCGGAGGAACTGTCGCAGCTCCTGCTCGTGTGTCTTTCCTTCCTCGGCATGTACCGGGCGATCGGAGAGGACATGCATATTCGGCTGGATGTTCTTCCTCGTGAGGGAGGCGGACCCTTGGTCCGCCTTCTTCAGGCGGCGGGCCTGCTCGCCGCTGCCGGTTTCGTCGCCTACATCGGCTATGGCGGCCTCGAACTGGCCCGCAATTCATGGGCGCAGCCCTCTCCGGCCATGCGTTTGCCGATGGGGATGTTCTACCTCGTCATTCCCATCGCTTGCCTGCTGTCATTCCTGGCGCTCCTCGCCAGAATCCACCTGCTGCTGACCGTGGAACGCAACCGATGACCGCGGTAATCCTGATCGTGCTTCTGGTGGTGATGCTGGCGGTCGGCGTGCCGATCGCCTTCAGCATCGGGCTTCTCGCCGTCGCGGGGCTGACTTTGGCGGGCATTTCGACCCCGAGCATCGCCGCCCAGCGGATGTTCTCTGGCATGAACGCCTATGCACTGCTGGCGTTGCCGCTGTTCATCCTTGGCGGCAACATCCTGGTGGCCGGCGGCGTCATCCAGCGGCTCATCGCTTTCGCCGACGTAATGGTCGGCCGCATCCGCGGCGGTCTGGCCCAGGTGAACGTGCTCGCCAACCTGATGATGGCGGGCGTATCGGGATCCGCCACAGCGGATTCAGCCGCCATCGGCGCGGTGATGATCCCGGCGATGAAGGAACGCGGCTACACCGCCGACTTCGCCGCCGCGCTCACCATCTCCGGGGCGATCATGGCGCCCATCCTGCCGCCGAGCCTGATCATGGTGATCTATGCGATCCCCACCAAGCTCTCCATCGGCGCCATGTTCTTTGCCGGCATCCTGCCAGCGGTCCTCATCGCCCTGCTGTTGATGGGATATGTCGCCTTCGCCCGCCGCAAAGACGCGCTCATCGTGCCGGCGCAGACGGGTTTCAGGGTCTATGTGAAGGCCACCATCACCGCGCTGCCGGTGCTGGCGGCCCCACTTCTCATCGTCGGCGGCGTGCGTGGGGGCATGTTTACTGCCACGGAAGCGGCGGGAATTCTGTGCGGCTACGCCATCCTGCTCTGCGCGGTGGCTTATCGCACCGTGGGGCTCACCAAGCTCATCGAGGTCTTCCGCGAGAGCGCGATGACCACGGCGACGATCATGATCATCGTCGCGACCTCCAATCTCTTCGCCTGGTATCTGGCGATGGAGAACGTGCCGAACGCCGCCCGCGACCTGTTCCAGTCGCTCACAGACAACCCCTTTGTCTTCCTGCTCCTGGTCAACGTCTTCCTGCTGGTCGTCGGGGCTTTCGTCGACACGGTGCCGGCGATCCTGATCTTCGTACCTATCCTGCAGCCTACGGCCGTGCAGTTCGGCATTGACCCGATCCACTTCGCGATCGTGGTGATCGTCAATCTGATGATCGGGCTCAACACGCCCCCGGTCGGCACGAACCTGTTCGTGATCTCCTCGGTGGCCGGGCGCCCGATGATGGCAATCTCAAGGGCACTGCTGCCATTTTACGGCATCAAGATCGTGGCGCTGCTCCTCATCACCTATGTGCCGGCGCTGTCGCTGTGGCTGCCGCGTCTGGCCGGTCTTCACAACTGAAACTTCGCACACATGACGGCAGCGCGGCGAGGACTGCGCGCCGGCCAAGAAAAGGGTAAAAGGAAATGCCGAATATCATCCTGCAGCCGGACGTCCAGTTCGACGGCGAGGCGGATCTTGAGCAGGCGGTCTATGGGCCGCGCTACAAGGTCGTGACGTCGAAGTCGAAGAATCTCGGCAGCATTCCCGAGCAGGTCTGGCACGATGCGGTCGCCATGGTCTGCTACCACGAGATCGAGGTGACCGATGCGGTGCTCGCGCGCATGCCAAATTGCCGCGTGGTGGTGCGTGCCGGCGTCGGCTTCGACAATATCGACCTCACGGCCGCCGGGCGGCGCGGGGTGGCGGTCTGCAACACGCCCGATTACGGCACGATGGACGTCGCCGACCACGCCATCGCCATGAGCCTCGCCTTCCTGCGTGGGCTGGTGCAGTACAATAGCGCCCTTCTGGACGATCCGATCGACGGCTGGCGCTTCCAGATTCCGACCACGATCCGCCGCCTGTCGACGCAGACCTTCGGCGTGGTCGGCCTCGGCCGCATCGGCACGGCCACGGCGCTGCGGGCCAAGGCACTGGGCATGAAGGTCATCTTCTTCGACCCCTATCGCCCGACCGGTACCGAGCTCGCCGTCGGCCTCGGCCGCGTGAACAGCCTCGAAGAGCTGCTGGCGCAATCCGATGTCGTGTCGCTGCACACGCCGCTGACGACCGAGACGCGCCATCTCATCTCTACCGCCGAATTGGTGGCGATGAAGGCGGACGCCCTGCTCGTCAACACGGCCCGTGGTGGGGTGGTCGACCTCGCGGCTCTCACCGAGGCCCTTGCCGCTGGCCGCATCGGCGGTGCCGCGCTCGATGTGCTGGAACAGGAGCCGCTGCCGGCGGACCATCCGCTGATGGCGCTCTGGCGCACGCCGGGCTCCTCGATCCGCCACAAGCTGATGCTCTCCCCGCACGCGGCGTTCTACAGCCCGTCGAGCCTGGTCGACCTGCGGCAGAAGTCGGCGCGCACCGCGCTCGGTTATCTCGAAAGCGGCAGCTCGCGTGATTGCGTGAACCGCGACCTGTACGACGCCGCTGTCGCCGTCCAGCGCAGGAGCGCCGTCGCATGAGTGGATGGGTCCGCAATCGCTCGGTTCTCATCACCGCCGCTGCCCAGGGCATAGGGAGGGCGAGCGCGCTCGCCTTCGCCGCCGCCGGAGCCCGCGTCTACGCCACCGACATCGATGCCGAGGCGCTCGGCCGGCTGGAAGTGGTGCCTGGCATCGTGCCGCGCCGGCTCGATGTGCGCGACGATGCGGCCGTGACAGCCACCTTCGCCGAGATCGGCCCAGTGGACGTGCTGTTCAACTGTGCCGGCTTCGTGCATGCGGGCACCGTGCTGGACATGACCGATGCCGAATTCGATTTCGCCGTCGATCTCAATGTCCGCTCCATGGTCCGCACCATCCGCGCCGCGCTTCCGGCCATGCTGGAGCGCGGCGAGGGTGCCATCATCAACATGGCCTCGGTGGTTGGGGCGGCCAAGGGCGCGCCGAACCGCTTTGTCTACGGCGTCACCAAGGCGGCCGTCATCGGTCTTACCAAGGCGGTCGCGGCGGATTATGTGGCGCGTGGGGTGCGCTGCAACGCTATCTGTCCGGGAACGGTCGAAAGCCCGTCGCTGGAGCAGCGGCTGAGCGCGACCGGCGATTATGAGGCTGCCCGGAAGGCCTTCATCGCCCGCCAGCCCATGGGGCGGATCGGCCAGCCCGAGGAAATCGCGGCCTTGGCGGTGCATCTTGCCGGCGCCACTTACACCACCGGCCAAGCCTACAACATCGATGGCGGCTGGTCGCTCTGACCGCCCAGGGTGCCGGCCTGCGCCTTCCGCTACGAGGCCGGAGGCCCGGCCGGGCCGCAAACTCCAGGGAGACATGACGTGAAACTGGTTCGCTACGGCGCGCCCGGCGCCGAGAAGCCGGGCTTGATCGATGACAATGGTGTGGTGCGCGATCTGTCGGCGCAGGTGGCCGACATCGGCGGTGCAGTCCTTGCGCCGGCCGCGCTCGATACGTTGCGCGCTCTTGATCCGGCGAGCCTGCCAGCCGTTGCCGGCTCGCCCCGGCTCGGCCCGTGTGTCGCGGGCGTCGGTAAGTTCATCTGTATCGGGCTCAATTTCTCCGACCACGCGGCGGAAGCCGGCGTCGAGGTGCCGAGCGAGCCCATCGTGTTTATGAAGGCCACCTCCGCCATATCCGGGCCGCACGACGAGGTGCGGATACCGCGCGGGTCGCAGAAGACCGACTGGGAGGTCGAGCTGGGCATCGTCATCGGCCGGACGGCGAGCTATGTCGATGAAGCCGGGGCGCTCGACCATGTGGCGGGCTACTGCGTGATCAACGATGTCTCGGAGCGCGCCTTCCAGATGGAGCGACAGGGGCAGTGGACCAAGGGCAAGAGCTGCGACACTTTCGGGCCCATCGGCCCGTGGCTGGTGACGGCGGACGAGGTCGGCGACCCGCACGATCTCGGCATGTGGCTCAAGGTGAACGGCCAGACCATGCAGAACGGTTCGACCCGCACCATGATCTTCGGTGTGCCGCATCTGGTGTCCTATCTCAGCCAGTTCATGAGCCTGCATCCTGGCGACATAATCTCGGCTGGCACGCCGCCCGGCGTTGGTCTCGGCCTGAAACCGCCGCGCTATCTCAAGGCCAACGACGTGGTGGAGCTCGGCATCGAGAAGTTGGGCGTCCAGCGCCAGACCTTCGTCGGGCAGGGCTGAGGTCACAGGAGAGGCCCGGTCCACCCACCCGTCACTCGATACCCCCCCGCCGAGTTGGTGAGGATCAGCATGGGGGTGGGGGCGTCTTCGACTGGTGCGAAGTGGGTTTCTCGCGGCCGCAGTCCGTGGCGATGATCACCCGGCCGGCGGCAGACAGCGCCTTGCGGATCTCGCCGAGACGTTCCGTATTGCCGCGCCGCAGCACGAATTTCGTGGCAATGGCATGGACCGTGACGAGATCGCCATGGGTCGAGCTGGGCACCAGGTTCTCAAACCCATCGGCGTTGACGACATAGATCGCCGGAACCTGTGCTCCCGGAAAAGGCGAACGTCGTCACCTTGCCATTCTCGTAGACCGACGCCGGCCCGATAACGTGCGACCCCTGCGCCGAGCAGCGCCCGTTGCGCGGCCCGAACGCATCGTGAATTCCAGCACCTTGTCGGCCTGGTTGGCCTTTTCAACTTCCGCCCTGGCGGCAGCAATCCGGCGGCGCTCCTCGGCTTCGTCGCCGGGGTATCGGAATTTGGCAAGGAATAGGTGTCGGAGCCGGGACCAACCTCCCCTTTCGCGAACCGTCAGCTCGAACTGATAGCTGCGCTTCGAGCCGTCCCGGCGTGCCGTGACGACCTGCAGGTTGGTCACGACCTGCTTCTCGCGGAACTTGAGGAACAGGATCCTCCCCGCCGGCGCCACCTCCCAGGCAATGCTGTTGCCCGTGGCGACGTGCACGATTTCCTCTTCGGGCGCGAATTCGACCTGAACGGATGAGCGCAGGGTGCCGATGATCCGCACCACGCTGTACGGCTCGAACTGGACGAAGCGGATACGGCTATCGCGGGGCGCCGCGACCAGCGTTTCCAGCGGGCGCACAACTCGTTCGTCAGCCCTTATCTCAGCCCTCTGCGTAGCCTATTCAGATCTCACCTCGCGGCCCATGACTCTGCAGCCTAGCCACCGCGATACTCGTATCCATCGTCGCTTTGGCTCCTGGTCCTCAAGTGCTGTTTGAGCGCGTCGACGTCTTCAGCGCTCCACCCTTCAATCCCAGTTGCTTCCAACCATGCGTTCAAATAGTGCTCTGGTGCATAAACGTGCCCATATCCCATAGGAACAGTGTCCGCCAAGGGCATGTCTATGAGAACTTGGAGCATGCTCACGACGGGATACCACCTAAGCGCCGGCGAAACGTCCGGACCACGCGGCGATTTCATCCAGTCAGCTTCTTGATAGAGCAGGCTTTTGTCAAAAAACGTAATCGCGTCGCTTGCGTACTGTAAGTACACGAAACGCACGCTGCCCCATTGTGCTGTATTTCCCGCAGGAGGGCCGTCCTGGTTCATGAACCGCACAAATCGTCCCTTCTGGAACACGGGCAGCCATTCGGTGGAGCCCGCGTCGCGGTTATCGGTGAGCGACCGCCATTTTTCGCTTGGGAAAGGTGCTCCACTCCAAACGGCCCCGTGGATCGGATCTCCAAGGATGTCAAAAAACGTTATCGACCGCTGAGAGTTAAACGCTCCAAGGCTCAGTCCGTGAAGATACAGCTCCGGGCGCTCGTTGACGGGGAGTTTTTTCCAGTGACTATAAACTGCTCGGAACAGAGCCTCTGCCGATTCAAGCCCATGTTCGGGTTGGAACAGCAAAGAAAGAGGGCTATTTAAATAGGAATACTGCAAGGCAACGCTCGCGACGTCGCCATTGAACAAGAACTCAAGTCCATCTATGGCAGACGGGTCTACCCATCCCGTACCCGTTGGGGTTATAATAACCAACGCGGCGCGATCAAAGGCATTTACCCGGATCAACTCGTCGAGCAATAATTTAGCGCGCTCACTTGGCGTCTCGGCGGCCTGAAGGCCAGCATAGAGCCTTATCGGTTCAAGCGCCGGTTTTTGGGTGAAATCGCTTATTTCTGCTGCACTTGGCCCTGAGGCAACGAATGCTCTGCCGGTTCGGCCCAGCTTACGCCATTCAAGTTTCGATCCCGGACTTCCAGCGCGCTCAACTATGAGTGGCTGCGGCCGATCCGGTTCGATCAAGGCGTCCAATCGTTCAAACGAACGATCTAGAGCGCGAAACGCATAGTCGACAAGCACCCCATTTACAATGGTTGTGGTCAAGACGGCAGTGATGGCGATGCCGGCGACGATGGACACCCGGCGTGGAAGGTAGCTGTTTAGCTTATTTGCTATACGTCGTCCTATCCCGAGCAGGCCGCGCGCCCCGAAAAGCAGAGTCACAAAGGTTGCAACGGCAATCAGGCTGACGCTGAAGGGGTACCCGGTATCGACCGGCGCCATATCTAGCACCACTCGAACCGAATTTTGCCAGATGCCGGCCTGACGCAAAGCGAGCAGCACGATGCACAAGCAAATGGCCGCTGATGCCAACGTGGTGTAATTTAAAATCCGTGCACTGAGACTTGGCATCTCCAGGTAGCGCCACAGCCAACGGACTAGGACGCCTATCCCATAACCGGAACTGAACGCGACGCCTGCAAGAACTCCCTGAACCTCGAAGCTGCGCGGAATGAGGCTGGGAGTTAACGAGGCGGCGAAGAACAAAGCTCCGACTACGAGGCCGAACCCGCACAATGAACGCTTTATGTTTTTAAGCGCGCTAACCAACAATAGTCGTTTCAAACCTGATCCTCGGAACGCCGCTCTGCATCTGGGCTTGCTGTTTGGACCTATATCGGTGGCCTCTTGAGACCTTGGTGTCTAGCTCATCGATGTCCGGAGGATTGCTCCGACGAGCGAGGACACGAGGCGCCTTAGGCTGTAGGCGCGGCGGCAGAGTGCCAGCGGGGCGTTGAGTCGGCGCGCCAAAAGGAAAACGGCCGAAGGCTCGCGCTGTTGCCGATATGCTGATCGTCTTGGAATCATGACACCCGATACACGTGTGGATCGAGTGCGGCAAGCGGGGGCAGCACATGAGATTCATCCGTTGGAGCGGATTGAGGTGTCGCCAGCACCGCTGTCCCAAAGCGGCCTTCCCGACACGCCGTTGCGAAGGACCTCTTCGCGCCATGCGCGACATGGGTCTGCAAGGCGTGATCCGTGGCAAGCCTGTGCGCACCACGGTTCAAGACAGGGCGGCGCCGTGTCCGCTCGATCACGTGAACCGCATGTTCCGCGCGCCGGCGCCGAACATGCTTTGGCTCTCCGACTTCACCTACGTCAGCACTTGGTCGGGCTTCGTCTATGTCGCCTCGCGACAAATGCTCCGCATTTGCGCTGATGTGATCGATGCCTACGCCCGCCGCATCGTCGGCTGGCGCGTATCGCGGACCGCACACGCCAGCTTCGTGCTCGACGCGCTGGAGCAGGCTTTGCAGGAGCGACGGCCCGTCCATCGCGGCGGCCTCGTGCATCATTCCGACAGGGGTTCTCAATACGTCAGCATTCGATACTCCGAACGCCTCGCCGAGGCAGGCATCGAGCCCTCTGTCGGCAGCGTCGGCGACAGCTACGACAACGCTCTCGCCGAGACGATCAACGGCCTTTACAAGACCGAGGTCATCCATCGGCGGGGTCCGTGGCGATCCTTCGAGGCCGTCGAGTTCGCGACGCTCACCTGGGTCGACTGGTTCAACCATCGCCGGCTGCTGGAGCCTATCGGCAACATCCCGCCGGCCGAGGCCGAGGAACGCTACTACGCCACGCTGGACCAGCCAGCCATGGCGGCGTGACTCAAAAGAAACGGCCTCCGGGAAACCCGGGGCGGTTCAGCATCGCGGCCTCCGTGGTCGTATCGAGGACGGCAAGTCGGGCGGTGGGCTCTGCTACGGCTACAAGGTGGTGAAGAAGCTCGACACATACGGCAATCCTGTTCGGGGAGACCGTGAGATCGACGAGGTCGAAGCCAACATTGTTCGACGTGTCTTTCGCGAGTTCGCGGATGGTGTAGGTCCGCGCACAATTGCGCGCCGACTGAACGAGGAGGGCATTCCCGGCCCGAGCGGCAAACTGTGGAGCGACACAACGATCCGCGGTCACGTCAAGCGCGGAACCGGCCTGGTGAACAATGAGCTCTATATCGGCCGCTTGCTCTGGAACCGGCTTCGATACGTCAAAGACCCGTCAACCGGGAGGCGGGTCTCGCGGATGAATCCGCAGTCGGAATGGATCGCCAAGGACGTCCCTGAACTGCGAATCGTCGACGACGAGCTGTGGCAAGCCGTGCTCGAGCGGCAAGGCGAGATCACCGAGAAGTACGTGAATGTCACCGAGGCCATCCGTGATCACCATACCAAGAATCGATTGAACGGCGGCCGCCGGCCGAAGTCGCTGCTCTCTGGGCTGATATTCTGCGGCTGCTGTGGTGGCCCGTACTCCATGCGTGGGTCCGACCGTTTCGCCTGCTCAAACCACATCAGCAAGGGTAGCTGCTCCAACAGCCGGACGATCCCGCGCGAGGACTTGGAGCGCGGCGTACTGACCGGTCTCAAGGGCCGGATGATGGCGCCTGAGGTCGCGGCTGAGGCGATGCGTGCTTATGCCGAAGAAACGAACCGGCTCAATCGGGAACGCCGCTCGAATGGCGACGCCTGGAAAGCCGAGCTGGTCAAGGTGGAGAAGCAGATCAGGGGCATCATCGAAGCCATCAAGGCTGGGATGTTCCATGAGAGCATGAAGGCCGAAATGGACACATTGGAGGCCCGAAAGAAGGGGCTTTCGGAGCTACTGGTCGATGTTCCCAACGACGTTCCGGGCATGCTGGCGAGGGCAGCGGTCTTCTATGCGAGCAAGGTGGCGACTCTGACCCGTGCGCTGAACAGGCCAGAGGAAAGGCCTCAGGCCGCGGGAGCTTTGCGGATGCTGATCGAGCGGATCGTGCTGCCGCCCGGCAATGAACGAGGCGAAATGTTCGCGGCGCTGCACGGTGAACTGCGCACCATCCTCGAATGGACCGAGCGCCAAGCAATCGGAAAGATCGGCAAAAAAACAAAACCCGCAGCCGAGGCTGCGGGTTTGTCGGTATCAGTGGTTGCGGGGGCAGGATTTGAACCTGCGGCCTTCAGGTTATGAGCCTGACGAGCTACCGGGCTGCTCCACCCCGCGTCAGAACCGGCACGTCGCGTCACGCGCTTGCCGATGGCGGGTATCTAGCAATCCGCATGGCCAATTGAAAGGGGGCTGGGCTATCTTTTTGTCATCGGATCGTCGCGCCGAGGGTGAAAGACTCATCTAACCAATTGCGTCGGAAGGGTAATTCATGCCGGACAAGCTCTCTGATGTCGTTGCCGAAGCGGTGGATAGCTCTCCCGCTCCCCTCGCTGCACCGCCGCAGCGCCTCGCCCTGGCGCTGAACGCGGCGCATCAAGAGGCCTGCGACGCGCTTGCTTTGCCCGATCCTGTGAAGGCGGTGCACGGCGTGCGCAAGGGGTTCAAGCGGCTGCGGGCTCTTCTGCGGCTGGCGGGCACGGCCCGCGAGCGCGAGGTGGCCGCCCTTGCCCGCGCGTCGCGGCGCGCGCTCGCCGCCATCGCCCGCCACCTGGCGCAGGCCCGGGATACGGCGGCCCGCGAGGACGCGCTGGATGATCTCGTGGCCAAGGCTGGCCTTTCCGCTGCCGCACGACGTTCCGCCAGCCGTGCCTTTGCCCCGGCGACGACGTCCGCGCCTGATGCGGGCGTGGGCACACACCGCGCCGCGCTCGAGACCGAGATGGCGGCGCTGGCGCAGGCGCTACCCCGGCTTGGCGCTGCGCTCGACGACAAGGCGCTCATCGCCGCGCTGACGGTCTCCTATATCCGGGCGCGCCGCGCCGGCCGTGCGGCCGACCCTCGGGACGAGGAAAGCCTGCACGAGCTGCGCAAGGAGGTGGTCGCCCAGCGCTACCAGATGGAGCTGGTCATTTCAGCCTGGCCGGCGCTTGGCGAGCTGTGGGTGGACGAGTTGCAGCGGCTGCGTGACAAGCTCGGCAAGCATCACGACCTCGCCGTCCTGCGCGCGCTGGTCGAGGCGCATCCAGTGCGTGCCGGTGGCGGGCCGCTCTGGCGCACGCAACTGCTCGCCGCGATCGACACGCGGCAGGAAAGGCTCACCCACTCCGCCCTGCTGCTGCAGGCCCGGCTGTTCGCGGAAAAGCCGAGGGCCTTCCGCCGCCGGCTTTCCGCCTATATGTCTGCTGTATCCGAGAGGAAATAACGTCGCCCACGCAAGTCGCGGCGCGGCAGAACCTGTGACAGCCACGGAAAGCGCCCATGTTTGTGCGGCAGATGCACTATCTCGTCGCGCTGGCGCGCGAGAAGCACTTTGGCCGCGCGGCGCAAGCCTGCCACGTCACCCAGCCGACGCTCTCGGCCGGCATCCGCAAGCTGGAGCAGGAACTCGGCGTGCCCATCGTGGTGCGCGGCCATCGTTTCCTCGGCTTCACGGCGGAAGGCGAGCGTGTGCTCGGCTGGGCCCGGCAGATCGCCGCCGATTATGAGAGCCTGCGGCAGGAAAAGGTCGAGACATCAGGCCAGATCACCGGCACGCTGCGCGTCGGCGCCATTCCCGCCGCCACGGCGGCCGCGCCCGCTTTGCTCGCGCCGTTCCGTCTGCGGCACGCCGAAGTGAAGGTGCAGATGCTCACCCTCTCCTCCGCCGCCATCCAGCGCGGCCTCGACGAGATGGAACTCGACGCCGGCATCACCTATCTCGAAAACGAACCGCTGAACCGGGTGCGCCGCCTGCCACTCTATCGCGAGCACTATGTCTTCATCACCCGCCCCGACGAGCCGCTGGCGCGCCGGCGCAGCCTGCGCTGGGCCGAGGCGGCGGCGCAGCCTTTGTGCCTGCTCACGCCTGACATGCAGAACCGCCGCATCATCGACCAGGTGATGGGGGCGGCCGGCATCGCCTCAACCCCGGCGATCGAGACCAACTCCTTCATGGGCGTGTGGTCCTTCGTGCGGCGCGGGCCGTGGAACAGCATTGTCCCGGAGGCGAGCTTTCGCGGGCTGGGAGAGGCGGCGGATCTCGTCGCCCTGCCGCTGGTCGATCCGGTGCATGTCCAGCCGATCGGCCTCGTCCTGTCCGAGCGCGACCCGCTGAGCCCGGTGGCGGGGGCTCTGCTCAAGATGGCGCAGAGCTTCGGGCGCGAAGGTTCGATTGAGAATATCTTTAAATGACAAGCACTTCATTGCCGCCATCTATCAATTGTTCGTCCCTTTCAATTTGAATCCCCTGCCGGCCCCGTCCACTCTCGCATGGTCGGCGGCGGGGAAGCCTGGGCTTTCGCACCGGACCGGCACGAAGGACGCCCGTCGCCCCGCCTCGTGGTGGGCGCGCCGCCCGACCACAGCGCGGCGCAGCCCGTGCGGGCGGTGCGCGGCGGAAGCGTCCCTGCTCACTCTGACGAGAGGAATGCCCGATGGCCAAGATTCTGTGCGTGCTCTACGACGACCCGATCGACGGCTACCCCACCACTTATGCCCGGGACGACCTGCCGAAGATCGACCACTATCCCGGTGGCCAGACGCTGCCGACGCCGAAGGCGATCGACTTCACCCCCGGCCATCTGCTCGGCTCGGTGTCTGGCGAACTTGGCCTGCGCAGCTATCTGGAATCCAATGGCCACACTTTGGTCGTGACCTCCGACAAGGACGGGCCGAACTCGGTGTTCGAGAAGGAACTGGTCGACGCCGACATCGTCATCTCCCAGCCCTTCTGGCCGGCCTATCTCACGCCCGAGCGCATCGCCAAGGCGAAGAACCTCAAGCTGGCGCTGACCGCCGGCATTGGCTCGGACCATGTCGATCTTCAGTCGGCGATCGACCGCAACATCACCGTGGCCGAAGTCACCTATTGCAACTCGATCAGCGTCGCCGAGCATGTGGTGATGATGATCCTCGGGCTGGTGCGCAATTATCTGCCCTCGCATGACTGGGCTCGCCAGGGCGGCTGGAACATCGCCGACTGTGTCGCCCACTCCTACGATCTCGAAGCGATGAGCGTCGGCACCGTCGCCGCCGGCCGCATCGGCCTCGCGGTGCTGCGCCGCCTCGCCCCGTTCGACGTGAAGCTGCACTACACCGACCGTCACCGCCTGCCGGAGGCGGTGGAGAAGGAGCTGAACCTCACCTGGCACGCCTCGCGCGAGGAGATGTACCCGCATTGCGACGTGGTGACGCTCAACTGCCCGCTGCATCCCGAAACCGAGCACATGATCAATGACGAGACGCTGAAGCTGTTCAAGCGCGGCGCCTATATCGTCAATACCGCCCGCGGCAAGCTGTGCGACCGCGACGCAGTAGCCCGGGCGCTGGAGAACGGGCATCTGGCCGGCTATGCCGGCGACGTGTGGTTCCCGCAGCCGGCGCCGGCCGATCACCCCTGGCGGACGATGAAGTGGAACGGCATGACGCCGCACATTTCAGGCACCTCGCTCTCCGCCCAGGCGCGCTACGCCGCCGGCACGCGGGAAATCCTCGAATGCTTCTTCGAGGGCCGGGCGATCCGCGACGAATACCTCATCGTCCAGGGTGGCGCGCTGGCGGGCACTGGGGCGCATTCCTATTCCAAGGGCAATGCCACCGGCGGCTCGGAAGAAGCCGCGAAGTTCAAGAAGGCCGTCTGACCCTCTCCGCGACTTTCCGTTGCCCCACCGCGAATGGGGCAACGGAACCTCTCTTGAAAGCCGTATCACCCACCCGACGCCCAGACCGCTGACGAACCCCGCCATCTCCGCGGGGTTTTTTGTGCGGCCGCGGGCGTGGAGGATGTCGACGGCGGTCGGCGCGGGTGTCGCCACCGTCGCGATCGGGCAGCTGCGCCTCCCCCGTCTGCGCGTCCGCCTGTCAGGGCATCATTCGGATGTGCTGATCGTAGAGGATCCAGATGGTTCCGGAGACCATGATGATCAGGATGAGGACGGTGAAGAGGATCAGCAGCAGGTCGTCGCGGTGCGAGCGTTCGAGGTCGATGTGCAGGAAGTAGCGCAGATGCACCACCGCCTGGATCAGGGCGAGCAGGCCCAGCGCGGCGAGCGCGGCGGCGCCGCTGAGTAGGTTCAGCCCCACCACCGCGAAGGCGCCGGTGGTCAGAACCAGCGCCAGCACCAGGCCGATCACATAGGAGCGGCGCTCGCGGCCCTCTTCCGCATGGTCGACGGTGGGCGTGTCGGCGGCAATGCGGCGGCTCATGACGCGACCCCGTAGAGATAGACGAAGGTGAAGATGCCGATCCAGACCACGTCGAGCATGTGCCAGAACAGCGCGAGGCGCATCAGCCGCAGCTTCACCGGCGTGCTGAAGCCAAAGACCGCGACCTGCACCGCCATGATGACCATCCACACCAGCCCGGACGAGACGTGCAGCGCGTGGGTGCCGGTCAGCAGGTAATAGGCGGAGAGGAAGCCGCTGGCCTGCGGCGGCGCCGCATGCTCCGTGATCATCACGTAATAGTCGTGCAGCTCCATGCCGACGAAGGCCGCGCCGAGCACGCCGGTGATGAGCAGCCACACCAGCACGCCGCGCCGGTTTTCGCGGTACTTCATCTCCAGCATGGCGAGGCCGAAGGCGAAGCTGGAGAACAGCAGCAGCAGCGTTTCCACGAAGGCGGCGGTGAGGTCGAAGACCTCGGCGGGCCGGGGGCCTTCGGCGATGCCCTGCACGCTCATCGCCGCATAGGTCGCGAACAGCACTGCGAACAGCACCAGATCGCTCATCAGGAAGATCCAGAAGCCGAACAGCGTCTCTTCGGCCGCCTCATGGCCTTCGGGATCGGTGCCGGCGAGGTTCAGTCCGGGATGAAGGCGTTCGGAAAGGCTCATCACAGCGCCTCCACGGCGGTGCCGGAGGCGAGGGTCCCGGCGCGGCCCTCCAGCGCTTCGGGGTGCGCCCGGCCCTTGTTGTCGGAGGTCATTTCCCGGTCGCGGGTCACGCCCGGCGTGGCGCGCGCCGCGGCGAGGAAGGCCTCGTTCAAAGCCTTCACCGTCGCGGCGGGAATGGTCTCCTCCGTGTCAGTGGCGAAGGAGCGGGCGATGACGACGGCCCAGATCAGCACGAAGGAGACAATCGCCAGCCACCAGATGTGCCAGACCAGGCCGAACGCCCAGGCGCAGGCGAACAGGCCGATCAGCGGCGCCGTCGCGGTGTTGCGCGGCACCTCGATATCCTCATAGGCCGCCGGCGAGCGATAGGCGATGCCGGCCTTCTTGGCCTCGTAGAACGGGTCCTGCGAGGACACCTGCGGCAGAACGGCGAAGTTCCAGCTAGGGGGCGGCGAGGGGATCGACCATTCCAGCGCCCGCCCGTCCCAGGGATCGCCCAGCGGGGCGGCGAGCTGCGCGCGCTGGCGCACCGAGACCACGATCTGCGTCACCATCAGCGCGAAGCCGGCCAGGATGAGCCCGGCGCCGAGCATGGCGAGGGCGAGCCAGGGCACGTAGTCGGGGTTCGACCACATATAGGTGCGCCGCGTCGCGCCCATCATGCCGAGCCAGTAGAGCGGGAAGAACGCCAGCAGGAATCCCGGCGCGAAGCACCAGAACGAGGCCCGGCCCAGCCCCTCATGCAGCCGGAAGCCGAACACCTTCGGGAACCAGAACTGCACCGCCGCGAACATGCCGAACAGCACGCCGGGAATGATCATGTTGTGGAAATGCGCCACCAGGAACAGCGTGTTGTGGACCTGGAAATCGACGCCGGGATTGGCCAGCAGCACGCCGGTCATGCCGCCGAGGATGAAGGTGAGCAGGAAGTTGATGTGGTACAGCATCGGCGTGGAGAAGCGGATGCGCCCGCCCACCATGGTCAGCAGCCAGTCATAGACCTTCACGCCGGTGGGCACGCCGATGATCATCGTGGCGATGCCGAAGATCGCGTTCACATTGGCGCTCTGGCCCATGGTGAAGAAGTGGTGCAGCCACACCGCGAAGGACAGCACGGCGATGCACATGGTGGCGTAGACCAGCGAGGTGTAGCCATAGATGCGCTTGGCTGAGAAGGTGGCCACCACCTCCGACCAGACGCCGAAGGCCGGCAGGATCAGGATGTAGACCTCCGGATGGCCGAACAGCCAGAACAGATTGGCGTAGTTCATCATGTTGCCGCCGTCGCCATTGGTGAAGAAATGGAAGCCGGCATAGCGGTCGAGGGCGAGCATGATGGTGGCGGCGGTCAGCGGCGCCATGGCGAAGATCATCAGGATCGACGTGCACAGCGTCGTCCAGGTGAACAGCGGCATGCGGAACAGCGACATGCCGGGGCAGCGCTTCTTGTAGATCGTCACCGCGAAGTTGAGGCCCGTCAGCGTCGAGCCGATCGAGCCGAGCGACACCGCCCAGATCCAGTAGTCGACCCCCTCGCCCGGGCTGAACTCGATGCCGGTGAAGGGCGGATAGGCCGACCAGCCGCCGGTGGAGAACTGGCCCACCACCAGCGACACCATGATGAGGATCGCCCCCGCCATGGTCAGCATCAGCGAGATGGCGTTGAGCAGCGGGAAGGAGACGTCGCGGGCGCCGATCTGCAGCGGCATGACATAGTTCATCAGCCCGGTGATGAACGGCATCGCCACGAAGAAGATCATGATCGTGCCGTGGGTGCTGAACAGCTGGCCGAAATGATCGGCCGACAGGAAGCCGGCGCCCTCGGTGGCGGCGAGCTGCTGGGCGCGCATCAGCGCCGCCTCGATCACCGCGCGGGCGAACATGACAAGCGCGATCGCGATGTACATGATGCCGACCTTCTTGTGGTCGACGCTGGTCAGCCAGTCGCGCCACAGCGGCACCCACCAGCCCTTGACCGTCAGCAGGATGACGGTGGCGAGCGCGCCCAGCACCGCGATCGACCCGGCGCCCGAGGCGATGGCCTCGCTGAGCGAGGGGTTCTCGATCATCCCGGCGAAGACGAAGGAGGTCCACTTGATCTGGCCGAATATGAGCTCCCAGTTCATTGCGCGGCCTCCGGCGTATGGTCATGGCCCTGGTGGGGCGCGGGCGGAGCGGGCATCGCCGCAGGGCCGGGCATCGCCGCATGGCCGGGCATCGCCGCATGGCCGTGATGCTGGAACATGCCGGGCGCGAAGCCCGCCATCACCTGGTCGAACAGGCCCGGGGTGAACTGGCTGTAGAGCACCGGCGCGTTCACCACCGAGGACGGGAGAAGTTTGGCGTAGCCGGCGGCATCGAGCGCGGTTCCCTGCGCCTTCGTCGCCGCGACCCAGCCCTCGAAGGCGTCGGGGCTCATCACCCGTGTGGTGAAGGACTGGGTGGCGAAGCCGAGGCCGTTATACTGGGTGTTGCGGCCGGTGAAATCGCCGGTCCTGTCGGCAACCAGGTTCAGCTGCGTCTGCATGCCGGCCATCGCGTAGATCTGCCCGGCGAGCTGCGGAATGATGAAGGACTGCATCACCGTGCCGCTGGTCAGCTTCAGCGTGACCGGCCGGCCCTCGGGCAGAGCGAGCAGGTCGAGCGTCGCCACGCCCTGCTCGGGGTAGAGGAACAGGAATTTCCAGTCGAGCGCCACCACCTCGACCACCAGCGGGTCGGGGCCGAGCGCGCGGTAGGGGTCGCCCGTGATCGTCTGCCGCCACAGCGCCGTGCCAAGGGCGACGACCAGCGCGACCGGAACGCCCCAGATCAGCAGCTCGAGGCCCCAGTTGAACTCCCAGTCCGGCCGGTACGCGCCCGCGCCGCCGCGCCGGTAACGCCACAGCACGATCGGCAGCGCCACGAACATCGGCACGATGACGATCAGCATCAGCCCGCTGATAACGCCGAAATGCGACAGCTGCGCCGACGCGATCGGCCCCGCAGGCTCAAGGAAGCTGCCAGCATAAGCCGTTATCGGAACGCTCGCAAAAAGCAGCCCAAATACTGCGCTCGGTTTCAATCACACCCCCCTTGCGACCCCCGCACGCCCTGACAAGCACGGCGCCCTACCTCTGGTTATCAGCCCGAAACCCTACGGCAGCAAAGCACGAACGGCGACGGAGATCACCGTGCGGCATGGGGCAGATGGCGGAAGATTCATGCCGCGACAACGAAGGCCGCAAGGCAGACATCGACTTCGCGCTCTAAAGACATCGAATGACACAGCTCGATTAATGGAGGCAAAGCCCCCAGCGGTCTGAGATTCTAATGCATTTCCTATTGCCGTACTCGGCTGCCGCCGTCCATCTTCCATATGGGAGATAGACCGGTCGCGCATTTGCGCCTCAGTTGACCTCATGGGCGGAGACCGAAATCATGTCCCTTCGCCAGCCCCCATGGAACGCACTGAGAGGCGCTGATGTCCGAGAATTCACCCGACGGAGTGAAACCATATTCCGGCCCGGCCGGCGGATGGCAAGCGCTGGCGGCGGTGGCTCAGGCTGTCCGCAACGAGATGGAGACCGAGGTCGCCAATACGCGCGCCCTGCTGCGCATGAACCAGCCCGACGGCTTCGACTGCCCGGGCTGCGCCTGGCCGGACCCCAAGCACACCTCCTCCTTCGAGTTCTGCGAGAACGGCGCCAAGGCCGTGACGTGGGAGGCGACCGGCAAGCGGGCGAGCCCGGCCTTTTTCGCCGAGCATTCGGTTTCCGAGCTCTGGGGCTGGAGCGACCACGCGCTGGAGGATGCCGGACGCCTCACGACCCCGCTGCGCTACGAGGCTGCAACGGATCGTTTCGTGCCGGTGTCGTGGGAGGAAGCGTTCGCCGGCATTGCCGCACGCCTGAACGCGCTCGACCATCCCGACAGGGCGGAATTCTATACGTCGGGCCGCGCGTCGAACGAATCGGCCTTCATGTACCAGCTGCTGGCGCGCGCCTTCGGCACCAATAACTTCCCCGACTGTTCCAACATGTGCCATGAGCCGACCAGCATCGGCCTGCCGCAGTCCATCGGCATCGGCAAGGGCACCGTGTCGCTCGAGGATTTCGACCATGCCGACGCGATCTTCTGCATCGGTCACAACCCGGGCACCAACCACCCGCGGATGCTGACCACCCTGCGGGCGGCAGCCAAGCGCGGCGCGCCGATCATCGTCGCCAATCCGCTGAAGGAGCGGGGCTTGGAACGGTTCGCCGCCCCGCAGGACCCGGTGGAGATGCTCACCCTGTCCTCCACCCGTCTCGCCTCGGCCTATCATCAGGTGAAGGTCGGCGGCGACGTCGCCATGCTCAAGGGCATGATGAAAGCCCTGCTCGCTGCGGACGAGGCACGCCTCGCTGCCGGCGGCGAGGGGCTTCTGGACCGCGCCTTCATCGCCGAGCATACGGTCGGCTTCGATGAGCTGAGAGCGGACCTCGACGCCACGTCCTGGTCCGCCATCGAGCGTCGCTCCGGCCTTTCCCGCGCCGCGATCGAGAGCATGGCGGACGTCTATTGGAACGCCGAGCGCGTCATCGCCTGCTACGGCATGGGCATCACCCAGCACCGGCACGGCACGGAGAATGTGCGCCAGATCGTCAACCTGCTGCTGCTTCGCGGCAATATGGGCAAGCCCGGCGCCGGGATCTGTCCGCTGCGCGGGCATTCCAACGTTCAGGGCGACCGAACGGTCGGTATCACCGAAATTCCCACCGAGGCCTTCCTGACGCGCCTCGATGCGGCCTTCGGCATTACCGCGCCGCGCAAGCACGGACACAATGCGGTGGAGGCGCTGGCGGCGATGGCGAACGGCTCTTCGCGCGCCTTCATCGGGCTCGGGGGCAATTTCGCCGTGGCAATGCCGGATCCGGAGGTCGCCTTCGCCGCCTTCCGGAAACTCGATCTCAATGTGCAGATCATCACCAAGCTCAACCGCACCGCACTGCTGACGGCGACGCACAGCTACATCCTGCCCTGCCTCGGGCGCACGGAGCGCGATCTGCGGGCCGGCACGCTGCAGGCGATGACCGTGGAAGATTCCATGTCCATGGTCCATGCCTCGCGGGGCACATTGAAGCCGGCATCGGAAATGCTGATCTCCGAAGTCGCGATCATTGCCGGCATCGCCCGCGCGACCCTCGCCAAAAGCGCCATCGACTGGGAGGGACTGAGCAACGACTACGCCGGCATCCGCGACAAGATCGAGCAAGTATTCCCGGAATTCAGCGACTTCAACGCCCGCATCGCCGTGCCGGGCGGCTTCCGCCTGCCCAATGGCGCTGCGGAGCGCGTCTGGCACACGCCCAATGGCAGGGCGAACTTCCTCGCCGGCGCACCTCTCGACGAGGATGACGGGCGCGACGAGGGCACGCTTGTGTGCACCACGTTGCGCAGCCACGACCAGTACAACACCACCATCTATGGCCTGAACGATCGCTATCGCGGCATTAGCGGCCGGCGCGACGTGGTGTTCGTCAATGCCGACGACCTTGCTGCCCTCGGACTGTCGCATGGCGACACGGTGGATGTGGTGGCAAGTGACGACCGGGTGCTGGCCAAGCAGACCGCCGTCGCCTATCCGATCGCCCGCGGGTCGGTCGCGGCTTATTATCCCGAGGCGAACCTGCTGGTCGACGCGCGCGACTATGACCGTCAATGCGGCGTGCCGAGCTACAAGTCGATCCCGGTCAAGCTGAGGGCCCACCGCGCCGCGGCCGGGTAGGTGGCGAATCATCCTGTGCGGCGCGCCCCGGACGTCGGGGTCATGTCGCAGAACCACAGGATGCCTGTTCATGCGGGGCGAGATTACTATAATGGCCCTCATGCCTCTCCTCATTCCAGGACGGTGCCGGAGTGCCTCTTAATCAAGCGCTGCCTCGCGTAGGTGAACCGACAGGTCTCTTGAATCTGAACTGGCGCAACATTGTCTTCGCCTCGCGTCTGGCTGCCGCTGCCATCGCTGCACTTGCCCTTGCTTACTGGCTGGAACTTCAGGAGCCGCAATGGGCTATACTGACGGTCTACCTGCTGACGCAATCCTCGACCGGAGCCGCGCTCGCCAAGGGGTCGTTCCGCTTTCTCGGCACGATGATCGCCGCCGCCTACGCTCTCACCGCCGTCAAGCTGTTCTCGCAGGACCCGCTGCTCCTGGTCGGCAGCGCCATGCTCTGGACGTTCGCCTGCTATTATGGCGCCGCGCGGGCGAGCAACTTTGCCGCCTATGGTTTCATGCTTGCCGGCTTCACCGGGCTGCTGGTCATCTTTCAGGGTGCGGCCGCCCCTGATGCGGCCTGGCTGGTGGCGGTGGACCGGGTGAGCGAGATCAGCATCGGCATCGCCTGCGCCACGCTCGCCGGCGCGCTAGTGCTGCCCGATCACGCCGGCACGCAGCTGCGGGCACTGATGGCCAGCACCTTCCGCGCGCTGGCCGATCACTGCGCCCTCGCCCTGCGGGCCGCCACCCGCGGCCAGGCCCTGATGGACGAGCGCAGGACCATCCTGCCCAAGTTGGTGAAGTTCGACGCGCTGCGCTCCTACACCCGCTTCGAGGCCCCGGAGATGCGGGCGGACGCTGCCACGATGGACGAGGTCACGCGGGAATTCCTCGCGGTGCTTGCCGCCGCGCGGGGGCTCCATCTGCGCCTCGCCGCCCTGCAGGAGGGGGGCACGGCGTTGCCTGAACCGCTGACCGCCGCGCTTGAGCCGGCGATCCTGGCGCTGGGCCGCATCGGCGCCGACCCCACCATGCCGGGCCATACCGCGCGCGTGCGCGCCGAACTCGCCCTCATCCGCCGCGATCTCGCCGGGCTTGCCCGCCGCATCGAAGGGAGCGACGATCTCCCGCTCGGCACAAGAGCGGACGCCATCCTGGTCTGCCGGCAGGCGGTGGAGATGCTGCGCGACTTGTCGCTGCTCGCCCTCGCCGAACAGGCGGCCTTCCGGCCCGGCCGCGGCGCAGGCGCGCCCCGCCGAGGTGGCGCGGCCTCCGGCCACCCGACGGCCCTGCTGCAGGGAACCCGCGCCGCGCTGGCGCTGATGATCTTCTGCGTTTTCTGGCATGCGACGCAGTGGGACCAGGGCATTGCCGGCATCACCGGGCTCGCCCTCATGAACTACCAATGCGTCAATACCGATGATCCCGCCAAGCTCGGCTGGCCCTATCTTCGGGCCGTGGTCGCCGCCTGCTTCTGCGCCTATTTCACCATCGCCTTCATCTACCCCTGGCTTGAAGGCTTCCAGACGCTGGCGGCCTTCCTGTTTCTTGTGCTGCTGCCGGCCGGCCTGTTGATCGGCACGCCGCGCTACGCCCGGTCGGCGGGAACGTTCACCATCTTCTATGTCGCCGCCGCCGCGACGGGGAATGTCTTCACGCCCGACCCGCTGACCTTCGCCAATTTCTGCTTTGGTCTGGTGTTCGGCATGTTTGTCTGCCTGATGGTTGCGCGGCTCGTGCCGGCAACCGCCCGGGCACCCCGCCGCAGGGCCCTGCGCCACACGCTGTGCGTCCTGCTTCCGCAAGCCGCTCGTGGCGAGCGCCCGGCGTCGCAGGTCGCCCGCGAAATCACCCATCTTCTCGGGGCGCTGCTGCCGCAGCTTTCGCTGGCGCGCGCCGGGCATGACCGTCTGCTGCGCGGACTGCTCGCCTGCGCTTCGAGCGCCCGCGAGCTCGGCCGGCTGAGGCAGGTGGCGACCGATCCGTCGCTGCCTGAACCCGCGCGCCGGGCGATCGAGGGCGGCCTCCAGCGTCTGGCCGCGCTCTTCGCGGCCTGGCCGTCCTCGGCACCGGGAGCGACACCGCCCGACGCGGCGCGAGACGCCCTGGCAGGGATGTGGTCGGCACTGGAGGCCGACGATTGCCGGCCGGGCTCCCGCGCCGCTGGCCTTGTGGTGGAGGCTGCGACCAGCCTTCGTTTTCTCGAGGATCGTCTCACCCGCGATCACGCCTTCCGCGATCTCGCCAGCCTCGACGGACGCCTTCTATGACCTGGAATCCGCTGTTTCATACGTTCGATTTCTTCGGCTTCTACCTGCCGCCGGTCCTGTTCTGGGCGTTGGCGGCGTTCATTCCCTTCCTCGCCCTGAGCCGGCTGGCGCAGTGGTGCGGTTTCTATGATGTCGTCTGGCATCGCCCTCTGTTCGACGCCGCGCTTTATGTGATCGTGCTTGTCGGGTTGAGCGCCGGGCTGCCGCTGCTGACAGGAGGACCGGCATGAACGCGGGCAAGCTGATCCGGACGGCAGTGACGACCGCCACTGTCGCCATTGCCGCCTTCGCCGGCTGGCAGTTCTGGAACTACTATCTCCTGTCGCCCTGGACACGCGATGCGCGGGTGCTCGCCGATGTCCTGCAGGTCGCTCCTGACGTGTCGGGGCTGATCAGCACCATCCATGTGCGCGACAACCAGGCGGTCGAAAAAGGCGACCTGCTTTTCGAAATCGACCCCGAGCGGTTTCATGCCGCGCTGAACCTCGCCAAGGCCAATGTGACGATGAAGGCGGCGGCGCTGAGCCTCGCGCAGGAGAACGCCAAGCGCTTTCTCACCCTGCAGCGCGAAGACAGCCCCGGCTTCTCCGCCGAGACCGGGGAACGCATGCAGACGACGGCCGCGGAAGCCGAAGCGGCGTTTCATGTCGCACAGGCCGAGCTCACCATCGCCGAGATCAACATGCGCCGCAGCCGCGTGCATGCAGCGGTGAGCGGCTATGTGACCAACCTGACCGCCGTCGCCGGCGACTACGCCACCGCCGGACAGGGCGTGATGGCGCTGGTCGATTCGGATTCGTTCTATGTCTATGGCTACTTTCAGGAGACCAAAGTCCCGCAGATCAAAGAGGGCGCGCCGGCTCAGGTGGAACTGATGGCCGGCAGCGTGGTGCTGAACGGTGTGGTGGAGGGGCTCGCCCGCGCGATCGCCAATCCCGATGACGCGGCAGGCCTGCTGGCGCGCGTCGATCCGCAATTCAGCTGGATCCGCCTGGCTCAGCGCCTTCCGGTCCGGATCAAGCTGGGGGCGCTGCCGCCGAATGTCCGCCTCGCCGCCGGCATGTCGGCCACGGTGGTCATAAAGCCCGTCCGGCAAGAGCGTCCGGCCGGCACCTCAAACTCGCCGCCGTAGCGCTGCGTGGAGCGCTGGGGTGTCGCGCCGCCAGCGCCCCATGTGGGAAGTGGCGCCTCATCCCATCAGCATCACCATGAAGATGCCGCCGATTGTCAGAAGCGTGTTGGAGACCGCGTAAGGCACGGTATAGCCCAGCGCCGGCACCTGGCTGCGCGCCTTGTCGGCGATCAATCCCAGCGCCGGCGTCGATATGCTTGCGCCCGCGCAGCATCCCAGCACCAGCGCGTCGTCGAAGCGAAAAACATGCTTGCCGATCAGCAGGGCGAGCATGACCGGCACGGTGGTGGCAACCATGCCCAGCAGGAACAGGCTCAGCCCAACCTCGCGGACGCCCTCAACGAAACTTGGGCCGGACGAGATGCCGATCACGGCAATGAAGGCGTTCAGCCCAACCGCCTTGATGAACCAGAGCACGCCCGCCGGCACGTTGCCGAAGGTCGGGTGAATGGAGCGCTGCCAACCGGCAACGATTCCGGCGATGAGGACGCCACCAGCAATGGACAGGGTGATCGGCACCCCGCCAACCGTCACCATCGGCAAGCCGATCAGGGCGCCAATGGCGATCGTCAGGAACATCGCCGTGATGTCGGTCTCGGTGATCGAGAAATCGGCGCGGCCGATGATGTTCGTCGCCGCGCGGATGTGCTGCGAGCGTCCGACGACCGTCAGGATATCGCCGCGGTGAATCTCGGTCTGTGGGAGAATGGGAATCTCCGCTCCCGAGGAGCCCCGACGAATACGTGTGAGGAAGATCCCATGCGTCGACTTCATACGGGCCAGATCGGCCAGCGTCCTGCCGTCGCATGCCCGCTTGGTCACGACGATATCGACGCCTTCGGTGGGGATGGCGAGAAGTTCGGCGTCTTCCACCTCCTCCGCCCCGGTCCTGAACAAGGATCGCAGCGAGCCGCGCACGCCGGCGATGCTGACGATGTCCCCCGCTTCGAGCCGGGTGTCCTCGCTGGGGGTGATCATCTGCTCGCCACGGCGGATGCGGTCGACGAAGAGACGGACATTGGGCTCGCTCGCCTCGACCTCGCCGACGGAGCGCCCGGCCTGAGGGGCATCGGCCGTCAGGCGATAGGTCCGGACGATGTAATGATGCCATGACGAGCCGCCACCGCGCGGCAGTTCGCCCATCCTGGCCTCATAGGCGCGGCAGGCGGAAGCAAGGTCGATGCGCAGCAGCCGGGGCCCGATCTGGGAAATGATCACGATCGGCCCGATCGTGCCGTAGATGTAGGTCATGGCAAAGGCGGTCGACAGCGCGCCGATCATCGAGCGGGTCTCCTCGGGCGAGAGGCCGAGCCCGCGAATGGCATTGGTGGACAGCCCCAACGCGGAAGAGACGGTCGCCGCGCCGGCGAACAGACCGGCCCCATAGCCGACATCGTAGCCAGCAAACCGTGCCACGCCATAAGCGGTGCTCAGCATCATCACGCACACCAGCACCGCGAACAGGGCCTGCGATGCGCCGTCTCGCTTCAGAGCGCGCACGAACTGAGGGCCCACGCCGTAGCCGATGGCGAACAGGAACAGCAGAAAGAACACGCTTCCGACGGTCTGGGAAATCTCGATGTCGAGTTGGCCGATGAGCAGCCCGACCAGCAATGTCGTCGTCACCGTTCCAAGGGTGAACCCGCGATAGCCAACGTTGCCGAGCGGGTAGCCCAGCGCAATCGTCAGGAACAGCGCAATCTCGGGCTGCTCGCGCAGGGTTATCGAAATCCAGCTCCACATCGGCCGTTCGCTCCTGTCGGTCTAACTGAAGGGAGGAGTGCATGCGTGATCGCAACAATGCACCGATTCTAATTAATGCATCATATTTTTCAAATATATCCCATTTGGGAGATATAGCTTAAACTCTGAATGAGATACTAGAAATCGACAATTATCTATTCTTCATGTTCCAATGACGAAGACATTCCATGCTGTATAGGATTCTCGTCGCGTAGTTGGAGGCGATAGCTGTGTCCCATTTATTCTATCGCTGCATCGCCCTGGGGGTTGGCGTGCTGCCTCTCGGTTACGCAGCGAGCGGCCCGGCGTATGGTGGGAGCAATGTGCTGGGAGTCAGCATCGCCACGCAGCGCGAGCCGGGCGATTTTGACAAGAACGTGTCGACGGTCACCGGCATTGGCTATACCCATACCTTCGACAACAATGTTGTGCTGGACTCGTCGATTCACTATTTCGACCTGTCGGGCGATGGTGGATGGCGCCTGAATTCTCAGGCTGGCCTTGGCTACCGATACGAATTCTCGGACATTTTCTCCATTGTCGGAATCGGGTCGATTGGCAGTCGCGCACAAAGCAACGATGTCGATTTTCCCTATTACTCGATCCACGGTTCAGTCGACTGGAAGTTGACTGATGTTGCGACGTGGTCGGTGGTGACTTTTCGCTACCGCAACGCATTCAATGCGGATTATGATTTCGAGACCCCTGCTCTGGGATCGACCCTCAACTTCCGGCTTTCCACGTCAAGTTCTATTTCGTTCAACTATCTGCACGAATGGGAAAACGGGAAGGTGGCCGATAATTTGATCGGCATGGGGTACCAGTACCACTTTTGAAGCAATCCCGACCGCGGCGGCCCCGCCCCGGCATCTTGGGAGCGGCCAGCGGAATTGCGGCGGCGAGCAGAGGCGCGATTGGGTCGAGCCCATCGCGGCATCTGCGTTCGTGTGACGGTCACATAGATGGAGTTTTCCCATGGACGATCTGAAGCAGCCCATCGTCGGCACCAAGGGCGCAACCATAATCGGCCCCCGCAACCCGGCGATTGAGGCGCAGAACCCCGACATCCTGATGCCGCCCCTGACCGACAATGGCGGCATTCCCAACCTCAAGTTCCCGTTCGCCATGGCGCACAACCGCCTGGAAGATGGTGGCTGGGCGCGTGAGGTGACTCAGCGCGAAATGGGGGCGCTGAAGGAACTCGCCATCGTCAACATGCGCCTGCCGGCCGGTGTGGTGCGGGAACTGCACTGGCACAAGGAAGCCGAGTGGGCCTATGTGCTCAAGGGGCGGGTCCGGTTTTATCTGGTCGACGACCAGCGCCAGACTCTGGTCGAGGATCTTGGGCCGGGCGATCTGTGGCTCGCCCCGGCGGGGTTCCCCCACGCCATCCAGGGCCTTGAAGAGGGCACCGAATTCGTCCTCGTGTTCAATGACGGCAATTTCTCGGAAAATCAGACGCTGCTGGTGACCGAGTTGTTCGCCCATGTTCCGCGCGAGGTCCTGGCGAAGAATTTCGGCGTCCCCGCCGAGGCGTTCGACGGCATTCCGGCCCGAGAAAAGTACATCTTCCGCCAGCCCGTGCCCCCGCCGATCGAGCAGGTGCGCGCCGAGCTCGGCGCGGTGAACTTCACCGACAAATACATCTTCCGTGCCTCCTGGGCTCAGCCGACCGCCTATCCCGGCGGCGCCACGACCGTGGTTGATTCTGGCAACTTCGCCGTCGCCAATCTCGCGGCGCTGTTCATTGATCTCGAGCCGGGCGGGATGCGAGAGATACACTGGCATCCCGATGCCGATGAAATTCAGTATTACATCTCCGGCAAGGCACGAATGACCGTGTTCGATGCTGTCAGCAACGCCCGCACCTTTGATTTTGTGGGCGGGGATGTTGGCTATGTGCCGAAGACGCTGGCCCATTACATCGAAAATACCGGTGACGAGCCCGTGCGGGTGCTGAACGTTTTCCACACCAGTGAGTACAGGGACGTTTCACTGAACAACTGGCTGGCACTCACCCCCCCGCATCTGGTGAAGGGGCATCTCGATATTGGAGATCCCTTGATGTCCTCGCTGCGGGTCACCCGCCAGCCTGTCGTCAAGGGCTGAGGTTCCAAGGCGGAGAGCGGGCCCCCCTCTCCGCCTCGGTTCTTTCGGCGGCTTCCCGCCGCGAACCGATCCAGCGCGCGGGTCTTCAGCATTCTACCGTCGCGCAGCCGCGCCGTGCACGCAAAGGTGCCGAGAAGGAGCAGGCATGGAACAGTTTATGTCGAAGATGCTGGTATCGGACCTGATACCGATCATCGTTGTCATGGCGCTTGGATATCTTGCCGGAAAGGCGAATGGTTTCAAGTCTGAAGACGCCAGAATACTCAACAAGCTCGTGCTCGATTTTGCGCTGCCGGCAGCCTTGTTCGTTTCCATCGTGCGCGCCGACCGATCAATGCTCGTCGAGAACGCCACGCTCAGCATCATATCGCTGGTGGGCCTCGTCTTCCTCTTCATGCTTTCCTATTTCACCATCCAGTGGTTCTTCAGGCGCACCAAGCCCGAGGCCGCCGTCTGCGCGCTTATCGCGGGGTCGCCAACCATCGGCTTTCTCGGCTATGCTGTGCTGGATCCTCTCTATGGCACTGGCGTCGAAACCGGCCTCGTGATCGCCATCGTCGCCATCGTGGTGAACGCCGTCACCATTCCGATCGGCCTGTATCTGCTCAATGCCGGCGGCGGGGGCGCGGATGGAGCCCCCAAGGGCAGCGCCCTGCTTTCCGCGATGAAAGAACCCGTTGTCTGGGTGCCGATCCTGGCGGTGGCGCTGGTGGTCATCGGCATCCGGGTGCCCGACGAGTTCAGCCCGACTTTCGAACTGCTGGCCAAGGCCAATTCCAGCGTCGCGGTATTTGCCGCCGGGCTGACGCTGTCCGCCTACGCGATCGAACTTGACTGGGAGGTCGCCTACAATACCTTCTTCAAACTCGTTTTGATGCCCGGCGTCTTTCTCGTCGCGGGCTGGGCTGGGGGCCTCGACGAACAGATCCTGCAGATGCTCGTCTTGAGCGTCGCCCTGCCGCCCGCCTTTTCCGGCATCATCATTTCCAGTCGCTTCCAAGTTTACACGCGGACAGGTACCTCATCTCTCGCGGTGAGCGTGCTCGGCTTCATCGTCGCCGCACCAACATGGGTGTATCTCGCCCGACTTCTGGGCAGTTGAAGGCGCCCCGCAGGGGACGGGCAAGAGGATAGACTGAAAGCTCTCCGTCTCAACATCGTTGACCCTTGCCAAGGGCATGGATGGTCTTGCCGCCAGGCACGTGGCTATGGTCTCCCGACACTCTTCGCCAACCGCCCTTCAACCGTCGGACTGCGTGATGTGCACCTCCCTTCTCTACCGCGACGCCAGCGATCGCCCCTATCTCGGGCGAACCCTGGAACTCAGCGTCGACCTGCCCTACCAGATCGCCATCCTGCCGCAGGGCCTTGACCTTTCGTCGACGGTGAAGGGTCATCCGTCACTTCGCTGGCGTATGGATCGCACGGTCGTCGCCATCACGATGCCCGCAGTTGCACCGGCTCCCGGGACGACATTCGGCGTCGGAGACCTGAAGATCATCGAGGGACTGAACGACGCCGGCCTGTCCTTCTCGGTACAGTCCTATTCGCAGGCAGCCGGCCCCCAATCTCCTGTCGACGGCAGCCGCGCCGTCCTGTCGGCCGCCGACCTCGGCGCATGGGTGCTGGGACAGTTCTCCACCGTCGCGGCCGTGAAGGCCGCTCTTGCCGACATGCCCATATGTCTCGAACCCGTGCCGATCCTCGGTGGCCTTGAGATGCCGTTTCACTATTCGGTGCACGACAAACAGGGCGCCAGCCTCGTGATCGAATTCCACAAAGGCGTTCGCTCGATCTACGAAAACCCCGTCGGCGTCATGACCAATGCGCCGCAATTCTCCTGGCACCTGACCAATCTGGACAACTACACGTTCCTCAACAATATAGATCGCTCGCGCGCGAACTTCGGGACCTACAAGGCTGTCCAACCCGGTGCTGGCATCGCCAAGGCCGGGTTGCCGGGAACCGACACATCGGTCGACCGTTTCGTGCGTGCCGCCTTCTATGCGCAGTTTGCCGAGAAACAGTCGGATCCCGACAAGGCCGTGCAGATGGTCGCCCACATCATGAACAATTTTGACCGCCCGCGCGGAATCACGGTCGATCCGCCGGAACTCGGAAGTGGTCATCTTGAAGTGCAGGGACACCAGATCGACGTGGTGCCGACCGAGTTTACAAGTTGGACAAGCATATCAGACCTGACGCGCGGCCTGTTCTTCGTGCGAGACAGCCGCGGAATGAACTATATCTGCCTCGACGTCGGAGCGTTGGCCGCGAACAGCTTCAAGGCGACGCCGATGGCGGAACTCATGTCCGATCCAGCAGATGTGACGATCGAGTTCAACAGAGGCTGACGGCAGGGCGAGTGGTCGGCCAGCGCCGCATCGCCATGGTTCGAAGTCGTTATAGAATAAATATACCATTACACTTGTGAGTGTTTAGATGACACATCCTGATCGAAATTACAGAAAAATAACATTCTTCATTGGCATTTCTTTTATATATCTTATGATTATGTCGGCCACGACAGTTCCGACGCCCCTCTATCCAATCTATCAAGCAAAAATGCATTTTTCCCTGTTCATGGGAACCGTGATCTTCGCCACCTACATTCTTGGCGTTCTACTGGCGCTGCTTGGATTCGGCCGATGGTCGGACGTGGTGGGACGCCGCCCTGTGCTCATTGCAGCTGTATTCGCTGCATTACTGTCTTCGGCCCTGATGCTCTTGAGCGATTTCTTGTCGGAAGTCGCGCTTCCTGTACTTCTGCTCGGCCGCTTCTTCGTTGGTCTCGCCGTCGGCTTGTTCGTGGGAACTGCGACGGCGACGCTGGTGGAGTTGGCCCCGTCGCGGCTCAAGGATAAATCAACCTTCATTTCCACGGCCGTCAACGTCCTCGGCCTCGGGTTCGGCCCGTTGTTGGCCGGCATCATGGTCGAGCACGTGCCGCCGCAGCTCCAGTCGGTCTTCTGGGTCCTGCTTGCATGCTTCGGGCTCGGCCTACTCATCATCTGGCGCATGCCCGAGACGGTCAACGTCAAACCCGGCGCACGGCCACATATGCAGCATCTGGCATTGCCATCAAACGTCCGACCCGCCTTCCTCCAGGCTGCCATTCCCGGTTTCACCGGCTTCGCTGCGGTTGGCCTTTTCGGCGCCGTATCGCCCGACCTGCTGAACCGGATGGGGATTTCGGATCCGGTCGAGCAGGGATGGATCGTGTTTCTCGTTTTCGCCGCTTCGGGCGCCACCCAGTTGCTGGTCAAGCCCATGCCGCTAGCGCGTACCATGCAGGCGGGCTGCGTGCTGCTGGCCGTCGGCGCGCTGATAATTATGCTCGCCGTGATCCGCGATTCGTGGACGATGCTGCTCGCCGGAGGGATCGTCGCCAGTGTCGGATGGGGAGCGGTTTTTGCCAAAGGCGTTGCCCATGTCAGCGAGAGTGTGGCTGTGGCGGAACGGGCGGGTGTCACGTCCGCTCTGTTCGTGTGCTTTTACATCGGCCTGACGGCTCCCGCCGTTGGCGTGGGCGCAGCGGCGCTCAAATGGGGTCTGACGGACGCAACGATCGCATTTGCCCTGTTAATGGCCACGCTCGCCATAGCGGCGCTGATCGTAAACCTGAAACTCCACGACAGCCGGCCCCTCGGACCAAATTGAGCCGATATAATCGCCGCCGCATCAACTGATCAGACCGTTAACGGCTCTGGCCCTCGCCGGAGTGTTACCAATATGTCGTTCCGTCGACGTCTGCACCTGCATTAATGGCAGAGGAAAGCTGCCCGACCGCTTTCTCCCCGGTCCGGTCGTTGACATCCACTCGCCGAATTGATGTTGGAAAGTGATTTCCTGCCGACGCCTTTGGGGCCAAGGCTGTGTGAGAACTCACTGTGGCTCGTCGCGCAGGTTGTTGCCACGGCGCGCGTTAGCTCCGTTCACCCGGTTATCACCTTGAGGGTCGAGGCGACGCCGGCGACGGCGATGACGCGCTTGATGTTGTAGGCTAGGATCGCCAGGCTGGCTTCAGTGGAGACGTTCTCGAGGCCGCGCGTTCGGAAGTGGGTGGCGCCCATCCATCCTTTTATGGTGCCGAAGTCGTGCTCGACCGTGCAGCGGCGGGCCGCCATGGCTTCGGGCATCGCTTGAAGCCTGCGCTCCATGGCATCGAGCACCGCTTCGTGCTCCCATCGTCGGATGCGCTTCTCTTTGCCGGCCGTGCACAGGGGACGCGACGGGCAGGCGCTGCAGGCCCTCTGGTTGAAGTAGACGCTGATGAGCTTGCCGCCCTCCACCCGGGCAAAGCGTTTCTGCAGCTGTTGACCGGCGGGGCAGCGATAGGTGTCGGTCTCAGGCTCATGCACGAACATGGCCTTGCTCCAGAAACCACGCGCCTGAGCCGGTGAGGTATTTGGCTTGGGCACCATCGGGATGATGCCAGCTTCGGCGCAGGAGCGGATCTGTTCGCCCTCATAGTATCCACGATCGGCAAGGACGATCATCTCGGCAGCGCCGGTCTCAGCCTGTGCGGCCGTGGCCATCTCCAGCAGATGCGACCGGTCATGGCCGCAGTTCGTCAGCCTGGTGGTGACCACGATATGATGCTTGGTATCGACGGCCGCCTGGAGGTTGTAGCCGACTACGCCGCGATGGTCGCTGCCGGTTGCCATGGCACGGGCATCCGGATCGGTCAGCGATATCTGCTCATCGGGGGAGGCTTCCAGCTGCCGGCCGATCGCCTAGAGTTCGCCAAGGCGCCCGCGCAGCGACGCCAGTCGCTCAGTCAGGTGATGGATCCGCGGAGTGGCCGGTCCGGCTTCGGCACTGTCGGCTTCCTCAAGCTCGGCGAGATAGCGCGCGATGCTTTCCTCGACGTGGGCCTTCCGGCGCGCCAGCTTGCCCTTGGTGTAGTTCTTCTCGTGCGTGTTCGCCGCGCGCAAGCGTGACCCGTCGATTGCGACTATGCCGCCACCGGTCCGCGATGGTCTTGAAGTCGGGTGCCAGCTTGCCGGTCAGCCACATCAGTTCGATGTTGCGGCCCGCCTCGCGCTCCAGCTTCCGGCTCGAGGTCAGCTCGTGCAGGTATCCATAGACATAAAGCTTGAGCATCGTGCCCGGCGCGGAGCCGGGGCGGCCGGTCGATGCCGGCTGCACGCGGGCAAACCGAGCTCGGCAAGATCGAGTTCATCGACAAAGGCATCGATGATGCGGACCGGATTGTCGGGATCGACATAGTCCTCCAAACAAGCGGGCAGAAAGCTCGCCTGATGACGGTCGGCAGCCTCGACAAAACGTCCCATCTGGCACCTCCGAAGCAGTGCCTAAACATAGCATAATCAGGGGTTTTCACACAGCCTCAGGCGCAGAGCTGTCGCCCATCTCGTAGAGCATCGCGCGATGAGCGAACGATGGGCGTGTAAAGCCGCAGGCTTCTGCCGCATAACCATGCTCCGCACCTGCCCCCGCCGCAGAGCACGCGCCCGAGGGCAGATCCAGCCGCCAGAAGAACGCACTGCTGGATAGAAGTGGGGGGCAACGTCAGGGTTATGGCTGAGGTGTCGGCTGGGTATTCAGACGCACAAAACCCCGCCTGCGATGTCTCGCGGGCGGGGTTTTGTTTAGGGTGTGAAGAAGCGTTTTTGCTGTGCTTTGCAGGCCTGGCAGCGACCTACTCTCCCAGGTCTTGAGACATAGTACCATCGGCGCTGAGGAGTTTAACGGCCGAGTTCGGGATGGGATCGGGTTGGGGCTCCTCGCAATGGCCACCAGGCCGGCGAAGCACAGCATTTTGCGAAGCAAGGATCCTTTTGGGATCGGGTCTGGTCGACCCTGGTCTTTGGATTGCTTTGATCCTTGATGGATGACCATCGAGGATGAGAACGATCAAGCCAATCGAACGATTAGTACCGGTAAGCTCAATATGTTGCCATACTTACACACCCGGCCTATCAACGTGGTCGTCTTCCACGGTTCTCAAGGGAATACTCGTTTTGAGGTGGGTTTCCCGCTTAGATGCTTTCAGCGGTTATCCCGACCGTACATAGCTACGCTGCACTGCGGCTGGCGCCACAACAGCTCCACCAGAGGTACGTTCATCCCGGTCCTCTCGTACTAGGGACAAATCCTCTCAATATTCCTACACCCACGGCAGATAGGGACCGAACTGTCTCACGACGTTCTGAACCCAGCTCACGTACCACTTTAATCGGCGAACAGCCGAACCCTTGGGACCTGCTCCAGCCCCAGGATGTGATGAGCCGACATCGAGGTGCCAAACGATGCCGTCGATATGGACTCTTGGGCATCATCAGCCTGTTATCCCCGGCGTACCTTTTATTCGTTGAGCGATGGCCCGTCCACGTGGGACCACCGGATCACTATGGCCGACTTTCGTCTCTGCTCGACTTGTCAGTCTCACAGTCAGGCGGGCTTATGCCATTGCACTCGACGACCGATTTCCGACCGGTCTGAGCCCACCATCGCGCGCCTCCGTTACTCTTTGGGAGGCGACCGCCCCAGTCAAACTGCCCACCATGCAATGTCCCGGATCCGGATAACGGACCGCGGTTAGACATCCATATCTATAAGGGTGGTATTTCAAGGATGGCTCCACGAGAGCTGGCGCCCTCGCTTCAAAGCCTACCACCTATCCTACACATACCGACACGAATGCCAGTGCAAAGTTGCAGTAAAGGTGCACGGGGTCTTTCCGTCTGACCGCAGGAACCCCGCATCTTCACGGGGAATTCAATTTCACTGAGTCTATGCTGGAGACAGCGGGGAAGTCATTACGCCATTCGTGCAGGTCGGAACTTACCCGACAAGGAATTTCGCTACCTTAGGACCGTTATAGTTACGGCCGCCGTTTACCGGGGCTTCGATTCAAAGCTTGCACCTCTCCTCTTAACCTTCCGGCACCGGGCAGGCGTCAGACCCTATACGTCATCTTGCGATTTCGCAGAGCCCTGTGTTTTTGCTAAACAGTTGCCACCCCCTGGTCTGTGCCCCTCCACACTGGTTGCCCAATGTGAAGGCCTCCTTATCCCGAAGTTACGGAGGTAAATTGCCGAGTTCCTTCAGCATAGTTCTCTCAAGCGCCTTGGTATACTCTACCAGTCCACCTGTGTCGGTTTCGGGTACGGTCTATAATGTGGGAGCTATTTCCTGGAACCCCTTCGAAGCCAGAACAGAACCAATTCGTCTGACAACACACGGGATTCGTCACTACCCACAGGCTCAGGAATATTCACCTGATTCCCATCGACTACGCCTTTCGGCCTCGCCTTAGGGGCCGGCTAACCCTGCGCAGATTAGCTTTACGCAGGAACCCTTGGACTTTCGGCGACAGTGTCTCTCACACTGTTTGTCGTTACTCATGTCAGCATTCGCACTTCCGATACCTCCAGAGGCCCTCACGGGTCCTCCTTCGCAGGCTTACGGAACGCTCCGCTACCGCTTGCACCTAAGTGCAAACCCTAAGCTTCGGTGCATGGCTTGAGCCCCGTTACATTTTCGGCGCAAGAATCCTAGACCAGTGAGCTGTTACGCTTTCTTTAAAGGATGGCTGCTTCTAAGCCAACCTCCTGGTTGTTTTCGGACTCTCACATCCTTTCACACTTAGCCATGACTTGGGGACCTTAGCTGTAGGTCAGGGTTGTTTCCCTCTCGACGACGGACGTTAGCACCCGCCGTCTGTCTCCCGCGCAGTACTTCCAGGTATTCGGAGTTTGGTTAGGTTTGGTAAGGCGGTAAACCCCCCTAGCCCATCCAGTGCTCTACCCCCTGGAGTATTCACGCG
>NZ_KB904818.1:1272124-1789624 GCF_000380205.1 Ancylobacter sp. FA202
CCCGGTCGCGCCGCCTTTATGGGTCAAGGCCATGGACGAGACTTACGACGTGCTCATCGTGGGCGGTGCGATCATGGGCGCCGCCACCGCCTACTTCCTCACCCTCGATCCCGCCTTTCGCGGCCGGGTCGGCGTCATCGAACGTGACCCCAGCTTCGCGCAGGCCTCCACCACTCTGTCCGCCGCCTCGCTGCGCCAGCAATTCTCCATTCCGGAGAATATCCGCATGTCGCTGTTCGGGCTGGATTTCCTGAGGAGCGCCAAGGAGCGCTTCGGGCCGGACACCGATCTCGCCTTTCACGAGGGCGGCTATCTCATTCTCGCCAGCGCGGCCGGATTGCCGATCCTCACCGCCAATCACCGCGTCCAGCAGCAGGAGGGCGCCGACATCGCGCTGCTCGACCCCGCCGAACTGAAAGCGACCTTCCCCTGGCTGAATGTCGAGGATCTCGCCGCCGGCGCCTATGGCCGCTCGGGCGAGGGCTGGTTCGACGCCCACGCTTTGCTCGCCTGCCTGCGCGCGGCGGCAAAGGCGCAGGGAGCGCATTTCATCACCGGCGAGGTGGTCGGCCTCACCCGTGACGGCGCGCGCATCACGGGCGCGACGCTGGCGGACGGGCGAAGCCTCAGTTGCGGCGCGCTGGTCAACGCTGCCGGGCCGCGCGCCGGGCGGGTGGCCGCTATGGCGGGCATTCCCCTCCCCGTCGAGGGCAAGAAGCGCTGCGTCTTCGTCGTGCATTGCCGCACGCCGATCGAAAAGCTGCCGCTGCTGGTCGACCCCTCCGGCTTCTATATCCGGCCCGAAGGCGCCTACCAGATCTGCGGCGCGCCGCCGGCAGAAGACAATGACCCCGACGCGGACGGCGATTTCGAGGTCGACTGGTCGGTGTTCGAGGAGAACATCTGGCCGAACCTCGCCCATCGCATCCCGGCGATGGAGGAGCTGAAGGTGGTGCGCGCCTGGGCCGGGCATTACGAGATGAACCTCTTGGACCACAACGCGGTGATCGGCCCGCACCCGGAGGTGGCGAACTTCTACTTCATGAACGGCTTCTCCGGCCACGGCCTGCAACAGGCCCCCGCCGCCGGCCGCGCCATCGCCGAATGGCTGGTGCATGGAAGCTCGCTCTCGCTCGATCTCGGCGTGTTCTCCTATGAACGGATCGCGGCCGGACGCCCGCATGCGGAGCTGAACATTATCTGAGGAGGGGTGGGGGGGGGCCTCCCATCCAACGGCCATCGTCATCCCGGACGGCCGCAGGCCGATCCGGGATCGCGCATGGCTCTTCGGTGACGGCTCTTCGCCACTATCTCCGGCACCAATATCTTCATCATCTCCCATCTAGAATCCACGACAGCCAAGGCCATCACCCTAATTACACGTCATACTTGTGCATTTATTTCTTTTGTACGTTCTAAATTGGTGTGATAGGAAATTAACCCAGAGATGAGAGGGAATAGCGCATGGCCGCGCCGCAACAGCAGAAACTGAAGGTCAACGGCCCCGTCGCCGTCACCGCCAACCGTCTCACCGACGGCGCCGTGGTGTGGCGCACGCCTGCCGGCGGCTGGTCGGTGGAGCTGGCGGACGCCGCCGTGGTGACGACCGCCGATGCCGCCATCGCCCTGCTGACGGAAGCCGGCCAGCGCGATCTCGACGCCGTCGGGCCCTATGTGGCGCCGGTCATCATCGGTGCCGATGGCGCGCTCTCCCCGGGCAATCTGCGCGAGCGCATCCGCGTCGACGGCCCGACCTTCGAACTGCCTCACTGACGCACAAGGCCGATCGCTGACATGTATGCCTATGATGAATTCGACCGCGCCTTTCTGGCCGAACGTGTCGCCGAGTTCCGCGATCAGGTCGGCCGCCGCCTGTCCGGCGCGCTCTCGGAAGACGAGTTCAAGCCGCTGCGGTTGATGAACGGCGTCTATCTGCAGCTGCATGCCTATATGCTGCGGATCGCCATCCCCTATGGCACGCTGAACGCCGCCCAGCTGCGCCGCATGGCCCATGTCGCGCGCGTCTATGATCGCGGCTACGGCCATTTCACCACCCGGCAGAACATCCAGTTCAACTGGATCAAGCTGGACGAGCTGCCCGAAGCGATGGCCGCGCTGGCCGAGGTCGGCGTCCACGGCATCCAGACCTCGGGCAACTGCATCCGCAACGTCACCACCGACCAGTGGGCCGCCGCGACGCCGGAAGAATGCGACGACCCGCGCATCTGGGCGGAGATCCTGCGCCAGTACTCGACGCTGCACCCGGAATTCACCTATCTCCCGCGCAAGTTCAAGATCGCCATCACCGCCGCCGGCCATGACCGTGCGGCGATCAAGGTGCACGATGTCGGCCTGCGCCTGCACCGCAATTCTGAGGGCGAACTCGGCTTCGAGGTGCTGGTCGGCGGCGGGCTCGGCCGCACGCCGTTCGTCGGCAAGTCGATCCGCCCGTTCCTGCCGGCGCGCGAGCTGCTGAGCTACATCGAAGCGATCATGCGCGTGTACAATCAGTACGGGCGCCGCGACAACATCTACAAGGCGCGCATCAAGATCCTGGTGCACGAGATCGGCGCCGAGGAATTCTCCAAGGCGGTCGAGGCCGAATGGGCGGCGATCCGCGACGGTGCGCTGCACCTCACCGACGAGGCCATCGCCGAAATCCGCGACCGCTTCATCTACCCCGCCTTCGCGCCGCTGGAGAACGAGCCGGCCGCGCTGACCGAGGCATTGGCCGACCCGCGTTTCGCCACCTGGCACCGCAATTCCGTGCACGCCCATAAGGTGCCCGGTTATTCGATCGTCACCATTTCCCTGAAGCCCGTCGGCGCCCCTCCGGGCGACGCCACGGCGGACCAGATGGACGTGGTCGCCGACCTCGCCGAACGCTACGGTTTCAGCGAGATCCGCGTCGGCCACGAGCAGAATCTGTGCCTGCCGCATGTGGCGCAGCAGGACCTGCCGGCGCTGTGGGCGGCGCTTGACGCCGCCGGCCTCGCCACGCCGAACGTCAACCTCGTCAACGACATCATCGCCTGCCCGGGGCTGGATTACTGCGCGCTGGCCAATGCCCGCGCCATTCCGGTGGCGCAGGAAATCGCCAAGCGCTTCGCCGATCTCGACCGGGCGCGCGGCGTCGGCCGGCTACACATCAACATCTCCGGCTGCATCAATGCCTGCGGCCACCACCATGTCGGCCATATCGGCATTCTCGGCGTCGAGAAGAACGGCCAGGAATTCTACCAGATCACCCTGGGCGGACGCGCCGACGAGCACGCCCAGCTCGGCACGCTGCTGGGGCCGGCGGTGTCCTATGAGCAGGTGCCCGGCCTCGTCGAGGACGTGGTCGACACCTATATGGAGCTGCGCGCCGGGCCGCAGGAACTCTTCATCGACACCGTCGCCCGCCTCGGCGTCGAGCCGTTCAAGGAGCGCGTCTATGCCGCTCATTGAAAAAGGCGAGATCGTCGAGGACAGCTTCGTTCGCGTGCATGACGACGAGGCGCTGCCGGAAGGCGCGCCGGTGCTGATCGGCCTCGACCGTTTCCTGAAGGAGGCGGAGGCGTTGAAAGGCCGGCAGGCACCCATCGGCCTCATCTGGCCGAACAGCCGGCCGATCGCCGAGATCGCGCCCTATCTCGACCAGCTGGCGCTCATCGCGCTTAACTTCCCCTCCTTCCGCGACGGGCGCGCCTATAGCCAGGCGCGGCTGCTGCGCGAGCGGCTGGGCTGGACCGGCCCGCTGCGCGCCATCGGCAATGTGCTGCGCGACCAGTTCCTGCTGATGGAGCGTTCCGGCTTCGACCAGATCGAGGCGGTCAAGACCGCCGACGCCGAGGCCTTCGACGAGGCGGTGCAGGCCTACACCGTGTTCTACCAGCCGGCGACCGATGCGCGGCCGAGCCTGCTGCGCCAGCGTCTCGGCCGCACCCTTCCGGGAGTACGTTCATGAGCTTCCAGCGCCCCGGCACGGATTTCGCCCCCGCCACGCCCTGCACCGACGAAGTGGGCGGCCTCGCCTGCGCGCTGGCCGATGCCGGCCCGACCGAGATCATCGCCGCCGCCTTGCGTACGCTCGGGCCCGGCCGGCTCTGCCTCGTCTCCTCCTTCGGCACGGAATCCGCCGTGCTGCTGGCCTATGCGGCTGAGGTCGACCGCTCGATCCCCGTCATCTTCCTCGACACCGGCTTTCTGTTCGAGGAAACGCTTTCCTATCGCGACACGCTCGCCGCCCGGCTTGGCCTGACCGATGTGCGCAGCATCCAGCCCGATGCGGCCCGGGTGGCGGCGCTCGATGAAGGGCGCGACCTGTGGTTCACCGACCCCGACACCTGCTGCCGCATCCGCAAGGTGGAGCCGCTGGCGCGGGCGCTGGAAGGTTTCGACGGCTGGCTGAACGGGCGCAAGCGCTACCAGGGCGGCCTGCGCGCCTCGATCCCGGTGGTCGAGCGCGACGGCGCCCGCCTGAAGTTCAACCCGCTGGCCAATCTCGACCGCGCGGGCGTGGAAGCCGCGCACCGGGACTTCGCCCTGCCGGACCATCCGCTGCTGGCCAAGGGCTTCACCTCGGTTGGCTGCATGCCCTGCACCAGCCGTGCCGCCGCCGCCGGCGAGGAGTCCCGCGCCGGCCGTTGGCGGGGCAAGGGCAAGACCGAGTGCGGCATCCACACGCTGCTCAGCACCGTTAGCGCCTGAGCCGCGCGGGCGTTTTCCTCGCCTTCCAGCGCCAGATGAAAAACCCCGCGCACCTCGCGGTGGCGGGGTTTTGTACATGGGGCCGCTGCCGCTCGATTCAGGCCGGCCGCGCGCCGCTCAGAGCAGCGCCTGCAGCCGGGCGAGGCCGGCGGCGAAGCCCTTGAGCGAGACGGTGAACGCCAGCGGCTGGCCGCCCTCGAAGGCGCGGGTGGTGATTTTCAGCTGCTGGCCGGTCTTCATCTGCGCCAGCGTCTCGCCCTCGAAGGCGAACGGCACCATGCAGCCCGCCGGCAGGCAGACCCTGAAGGGCTGCGGCGGCAGCGGGGCGGCCGCGTCGATCTGCATCGTCGCCCCGCTCGTCAGATCGATGCCGAAGGGCAGCGCCAGCACGCCGGTCAGGCTCTTGCCGTCGGCAGCCCCGATCTCGATCGTCAGCGCCCGCTTCTTGCTCTGCGGGTCGGTCTGCACCTGCGTCAGCACGCAGACGCGCCGCCCGCCCGGCAGGCCGCAATTCACCGTCCAGTCCTCGAAGCTCTCCTGCAGCGAGGTCGCTCCGCCCGGCAGCGTGTCGGCGGGCTTGGCGGCGTCCGGCTTGGCGGCGTCCGGCTTGGCGGCGTCCGGCTTGGGCGCCGCCGCAGCGGGCTTGGGCGCCGTCTGCGCCGAGGCCGGGGTCATGGCGGCAGAGGTCATGCCGGCAGTTCCCAGCGCGGCAAAACCCAGCGCGGCGAGCAGGAGGGGGCGAAGCGGACGGGCCATTCGTCGTGTTTCCTTCAAGGAGCGGGCCCCGGCCAGGCGCAGGGACGAGCGGGGACGGTCGGAAAGCCGCCCCCGTCCGGCGCCGCACGCCGGGCGGGGGGTGCCGCGCCGGCGGCTTCGGGCGAAGGGTCGATCGCTCAGGCGGCAGCGGCGGCCTTGGCCGCCTTCGGAGCGGAGGCTTCCACCAGCGTCTGCCAGCCGAGCTGCGAGGCGAGGTGCAGCACCACGAGATCACTCCAGCCTTCGGCATGGAACGTCGCCGCCACATCGGCCGGCAGGGCGCGGAACGCCGCCTCGTCCACCATACGGAAGCCATTGATGACCGCCTCGGGACGCGGTGCCTCAGCGGAATCCTTCGGCGCGTGGTAGTTGATCCGCACCGAGCGATCGACCAGCAGCTTGTGCTCCAGCAGCGCCTTGGCGAAGGCGACGATCCGCAGAGCCTCGATCCGGTAGCTCTCGCAGAACGCCATCGCCGCCTGGCTGGTGGGCGTGGGCTTTCCGGCGGCATCAAAGAAGGCGTCCGCCTCCTCCCCGGACACCTGGTTGACCACGCGCGGAGAGGCGCTGTCGACCGCCAGCATCGGCGCTCCGCCGTTCTCATTGGTCATCGGCACGAAGGGGTAGCGGCGCACATAGCCGGGCACATAGGCCCCCGCCCGCCACTGGCCGTCGCCATCGACGAACAGGTTGCGCCCCGCTGCCACGCCCAGCACGGCGAGCGGCGTGGCGGTGGCGTCGGGCGCGAAGACGATGGGGTAGTGGCGGCTCGCCGGCGCGAATTCGCTGGCCACCAGCGGCACCACGGCGGTGTCGGCGGCGAAGCGGAAATCATGCGCCCGGCGCAAACCGAACGTGCCGTGCTCCTGGCTGCGCAGCAGCATCGGGTTCCGGTAGAACAGCGGCAGGGCGGAAGCGGCGGTGGATGTCATGGATGTTTCCTCACGTCAAAAGCAGTTTTCCGCCGGGCACCCGGCGACAGCCGCGTCAGGTCGCCCGGGTCGGCGCACCGGCGCCGCGCGGCTCCCAAGGCGCTGCCGCGCGGCGGGAGGGCGTCGGCCCGGCACAGGCTCCCGGACTTAATAGCTGACATAGATGCGGGCTTGAACCGTGATATCGCCCGGCCGGCTGTAGATCGCATCGGTCAGGGCGACGCCGGCGACCAGGCTGGCGGTCAGGTTCCGGTTGAACGTGTAGTCGACGCCGAGGCCGACGCCGGCAAGCGAGAAATCCTCATGCGCCACGGGGCCGAGTTCGCTCTCATAGCCGAACAGATGCCCCCAGCCGACATCGAGAAAGGCGTAGGGCGAAACCTCGTCGGTGACGTTCGCCACACCGAGCTTCGAGAGCAGCGGGAAGGCCGGGGTGCGCAGTTCGTTGCGCCAGACGAAGCCGGTATCCACCGTGGCATCGTCCAGCGTGTAGCCCCGCGTCGCATACAGGCCGCCCAGGCTCAGCTGCTCCGTGCTCGGCAGCGGCTGGCCGGCCGCGACCCCCGAGAGCTGGCTCACCCAGGACAGGCCCTTGGGCAGCCGCGTCAGCCGTGTGATGTCGGCGCCGCCATAGACATAGGTCAGGTCGGTGACGCGCCCGGCGGAATAGGCGCTCCAGTCGGCCGCGGTGTTGCCGCCCAGCACCCCGCCCGGATTGGCCACCAGCCGCGCCTCGAGGCTGGTCGTGCCCCATGCGTCGGAGCGCGCCACCACCCAGCCCAACATCATCTGGAACAGATCGGCCGAGGCGCCGCCAATGTCGGCGCCATCGAAATAGCTGCCACGTGACACCGTCTTGCCGGACGCGCCGACGATGAGATCACCGGCGAACACACCCGGCAGCAGGTTGGAGATCGCCGTGCGGTAGATGATCGGCAGTTCAAACGTCATATTGTCGAAGGCGAAGACGGTGCCCACCTCGTTCTGCCGGGTGGCGACATAGTTGGGCGCGATTTCCACGCTCTGGCGCGCCCCGGTGCCGATCACCACGCGGGCGGACTGGCTGTAATAGTTCGGCTGCGTGGCGCCCGCGCCCACGGAAGCGGGGTCGGCCCAGAAATCCGCGCTGCCGGTGACCTGATAGGACACGAAGCTCTCCGGCAGCCCCGGAAGCATGGCTCCAAAGCCGGCATAGTAGCGGTCGAAGCCGGTCGAATGCGTGCCGGTATTGGACGCGCCGGAGAAGATCTGCCACGGCTTCTGCGGCGTGACCTCCAGCGTCAGCGTGCTCAGCCCGAGATCGTCGCCGGGCGCGAACACCGCATTGACCGTGCGGTAGGGATGGCGGTTGAGCCAGGTCAGGTCTTCATCCAGCGCGGGCGCCCAGATGCGCTGGCCGGGCGCGGCGCGCAGCCGCGCGGTCAGATCGGCCTCGGTTCCCGGCGTCGCCCCGATCACCCGGATGGCGCCGGTGCGGAATTCCACCACCCGCAGCACCAGCACGCCCCCGGTCACTTCCTGCGGCGGCAGCACCACCGAAACGAAAGGATAGCCGGCCGCGCGATAGGCCTTGGCGATGGCCGCCTGGATCTCGCTGATGCGCTTGAGGGTGAGCGACTGGCCCAGGAACGGCGCCAGCGCCTTTTCCAGCGGCAGGCGCTCGATCGCGCCGATACTGCCAACACGGATGCCGGGCGCCGGCCGCGACGGGAGGCCTTCGGTCGGCCCGACCAGCGTGAGACCGGCCAGCAGGATGCCGAGCGGGCTGTCATCGGCGCTGCCGGCAAGATCCTGCGGGCCAAGCACGACGCCCCCCTGGCCGGAAATGACCGGCGGCAGATTGCGCTCGATCGGCGCCACGCGCTGCGCCTGCGCCGGCGACACGCCGAGGCCGGCCAGCAGCGCAAGCGCCGCGCCGACCAGCAAGCGGGGAGTGAGGGCGGCGGCAGGCATGGCGGTCCTCACGGCACGTTGAAGGCCAGCCAGCGGCCAAAGAAGCGATTGTCCGGGTGAGGCAGGCTGGCACAGACCGCCGGACCGCCTTCGCACGCACGCGCCGAGCCGTCCTCGTCGTCATCCGTGCCTTGCTCGCTCTCGCTCACCAGGACGAAGGTGTCCATCGTCACCACCCACTGGTCCTGCGGCGTCTGGGGAACGAACACGCTCGGCGGTACGATGATGACGGGCTGAGTGTTGAGAACGGCAAGTTCGCCGGGCACATAGGTCATAGCATAATTGGCCGAGAGCGAGAGGCTGCCCTGCAGGATCGGGTAGAGGCCGGGCGACGAGCCGGACGTGGCCGTGGTCGCCAGCGCGCCGGTGAAGGCATCGCCATTCACCAGGCTGCCGCTGGCCAGTGTGTAGGTCAGCACCGGCACCGGCGCACCCGACAGCATGGACTGGTTGTCAGCGACGACCGTCACGCCCCGCTGGTCGATCGTCACATCAGCCGCGACATAGGTCAGCGCGTAGTTGGAGGAGGCGCTGAGCGTGCCCTGGGTGATGGCATAGGTGCCGACATTTGATGTCGACGAGGCTGTCGTCGCCAGCGCCCCGGCGAGGCTGTCGCCATTGACCAGATCGCCCGAGGTGATCTCATAGGTCAGATCCGGCACGGCATTGCCATAAATCATGGCCTGCGCGTCGGCGGTCACGGTGATGGCCCGCGCCTCCACCGCGAAGCTGCCCTGGACATAGGTCAGCGCGTAATTGCCCGAGGCCGCCCCCGACAGCGTGCCGCCGGTCGCCGTGGTGAGATAGCTGTCGCCGACATTCGAGAGCGAGGTCGCATCCGTGCTCACCGTCACCCCGGTCAGCAGCGCCCCGGTCTGGTCGTTCTTCCAGCCCGAGGTGGTGTAGCCGAGCGTCGGCACCGCATCGCCATAGACCATCTCGCCATTATCGGCGGTCACGGTCAGCGTCGCCTGCGTCACCGCGAAGCTGCCAGCGACATAGGTCAGCGCGTAATTGCCCGACGCCGCCCCCGACAGCGTGCCGCCCGTCGCCGTCGTGACGTAGCTGCTGCCGACATTGGACAGCGAGGTCGCGTCGGTGGTCACGTCCACCCCGGTCAGCAGCGCCCCGGTCTGGTCGTTCTTCCAGCCCGAGGTGGTGTAGCCGAGGCTCGGCACCGCGTCGCCATAGACCATGTCGCCATTATTGGCGGTCACGGTCAGCGTCGCCTGCTCCACCGCGAAGCTGCCCTGGACATAGGTCAGCGTGTAATTGCCCGAGGCCGCCCCCGACAGCGTGCCCCCTGTTGCCGTCGTGACGTAGCTGGTGCCGACATTCGAGAGCGAGGTCGCATCCGTGCTCACGTCCACCCCGGTCAGCAGCGCCCCGGTCTGGTCGTTCTTCCAGCCTGATGTGGTGTAGCCGAGCGTGGGCACCGCGTCGCCATAGACCATGTCGCCATTATCGGCGGTCACGGTCAGCGTTGCCTGCGTCACCGCGAAGCTGCCAGCGACATAGGCCAGCGCGTAATTGCCCGAGGCCGCCCCCGACAGCGTGCCGCCGGTCGCCGTCGTGACGTAGCTGGTGCCGACATTGGAGAGCGAGGTCGCGTCGGTGCTCACGTCCACCCCGGTCAGCAGCGCCCCGGTCTGGTCGTTCTTCCAGCCTGATGTGGTGTAGCCGAGCGTGGGCACCGCGTCGCCATAGACCATGTCGCCATTATCGGCGGTCACGGTCAGCGTTGCCTGCGTCACCGCGAAGCTGCCAGCGACATAGGCCAGCGCGTAATTGCCCGAGGCCGCCCCCGACAGCGTGCCGCCGGTCGCCGTCGTGACGTAGCTGGTGCCGACATTGGAGAGCGAGGTCGCGTCGGTGCTCACCTCGACCCCGGTCAGCAGCGCCCCGGTCTGGTCGTTCTTCCAGCCCGAGGTGGTGTAGCCGAGCGTCGGCACCGCGTCGCCATAGACCATCTCGCCATTATCGGCGGTCACGGTCAGCGTCGCCTGCGTCACCGCGAAGCTGCCAGCGACATAGGTCAGCGCGTAATTGCCGCTCGCCGCCCCCGACAGCGTGCCGCCCGTCGCCGTCGTGACGTAGCTGCTGCCGACATTCGAGAGCGAAGTGGCGTCGGTTGTGACGTCGACCCCGGTCAGCAGCGCCCCGGTCTGGTCGTTCTTCCAGCCCGAGGTCGTGTAGCCGAGCGTCGGCACCGCATCGCCATAGACCATCTCGCCATTATCGGCGGTCACGGTCAGCGTCGCCTGCGTCACCGCGAAGCTGCCCTGGACATAGGTCAGCGCGTAATTGCCCGATGCCGCCCCCGACAGCGTGCCGCCTGAAGCCGTGGTGAGATAGCTGTCGCCGACATTGGACAGCGAGGTCGCGTCGGTGGTCACGTCCACCCCGGTCAGCAGCGCCCCGGTCTGGTCGTTCTTCCAGCCCGAGGTCGTGTAGCCGAGGCTCGGCACCGCGTCGCCATAGACCATGTCGCCATTATCGGCGGTCACGGTCAGCGTCGCCTGCGCGACCGTCGCCGAATTGGTGCCGTAATAGAAGACGCGATAGCTCACGCCATCCGTGCTGGTGGCCGACCCGTTCTGCGACGCGAGGGCGACCGACTGGGTCCCGGCATTGGTGGTTGGATCGACCGTGATCGTGCCGCCCGTGAGGGTCACGGTGTCATCCGCGCTGCCGAAGACATAGCTGGCCGGCCCGCCGACGCCGCTGGCCGAGGTGACGGTGGCGGTGCTGTCGCCATAGGTCGAGCTGGAGGCCGTGGTGTCCACCCAGACCACCGCGTTCACCGCATAGAGCTGCGGATAATAGCCGGCGCTGGGCGGGGCCCAGACGGTGGTGAAATCCCAGCCCTGGCCGCCGGCCAGCGTCATGAAGCTGGCGGTGTCCTGGAATTGGGCGGTGGTCAGGCCGGTGGCGCCGGAGCTGATGCCGGAGCCGAAGGCGAACTCCTGCCCGGTCGTATCGGTATCCCAGAACGAGGCGGTGACGGTGCCGGTCTGCTGCACCCCGGCCAGACCGCCGACAAATCCGTCCGAGGCCGTCAGCGCTCCCGTGGCGTAAGCCTGGCTGATATCACCGGCATTCCAGCCGACAAGGCCACCGATATACATCACGCCCGAGACGCTGCCGGTGGCATAGACGCTCGTTAGGCTGCCGCCGTCATTCCAGCCGACCAGCCCGCCGACGCTGTTGGCTTGCCCTTCCACCGCTCCCGACGCATAGGACAGGGTGATTGAACCGGTGCTGGTGCCGACCAGCCCGCCCACCTTGTCGCCCTGCCCGCTCACCGCCCCGGTGGCATAGGAGGAGGAGATCGACCCCTCATTGCGTCCAACGAGGCCGCCCGCCTCCTGGTCGGTGGCCGTCACGGCCCCCGTGGCATAGGAGGCGGTGATCGAGCCGGCGCTCCAGCCCACGAGCCCGCCGACCTGACCGGCGCCCGCAACACTACCCGTCGCATAGCTGTTTTCGATCGTGCCGTAGCTGGAGCCCGCCAGCCCGCCAGCTATCGTGGTCCCACCCGAGGCCGACACCGTGCCGGTCGCGGAGCTGTTGGTGATGTTCATCCCGCCGGCCGAGCCGACAAGGCCGCCCGCCGTCGCCTCGTCCGACACGGTCGCCACCACGGCGCCGGACGCCGAGGAGCCGGTGATCGTGCCATAGTCAGCCTTGCCGACGAGCCCACCCGCCGCTGTGGAGGACGAATTCGCATTCAGGGTGACGTCGCCGCTGGCGGTGCTGCCGGTGATGCTGCCATCCAGCATAAAGCCGACCAGTCCGCCGGCGGCGTCCCAGAAGGCGGTGACATCGCCGCTGGCCGAGCCATTGGTGATGCTGCCGGAATCCATCTGGCCGACCAGACCGCCGATCGGCGAATTGCCGGTTACAGCGCCCGACGCCTGGACATTGGTGAGCGTGCCGCTGTTCTGCCCGACCAGGCCGCCGACGGTATTGTCGGTCGACAGACCCACATCGCCGCTGGCGGAGGAGTCCGAGATGGCGCCGGTGTTGGTGCCAACCAGCCCGCCGGAGGTCCAGCCCGTCACGACACCCGAGGCGCTCGATCCGGAAATCGTGCCGCCGTCATTGTAGCCGGCCAGCCCGCCGGCATAGTTGGTGGCGGCGACGGCGACGCCGGAGACGACGTTGCTGATGGTGCCCTTGCTGTAGGCGACCAGGCCGCCGGAATAGAGGAGCGAGCCGGAAATACTGCCGCCTGAAAGCGTCAGGTCGCTGAACACCGCGCTGGTTTCGGCATAGCCGAACAGGCCGTTGTAATTGGCGTTGCGCGCAATGGTCAGGCCGGCAATGTCGTGGCCCTGTCCGTCCAGCGAACCGGTGAAGGCGGTGGAGGCATCGCCCTCGCTGCCGAGCGACAGCCAGCCATACGTGCTCCAGATGTCGGAGGCATCCGTGCCCTCGGTGGCCGAGGCGTCGATATCATCGGTCAGGACATAATTCGCGCCGAGATCGGCGCCGATCAGCGCCAGCTGGTGCAGATTATTGACGGTGATGACGCCATCGACCGCCTCCGCCGCTTCCCAGCGGCCGATGGGGCGCATGTCGCCGGTCTGGTACCAGACCGTGTCGAAGTTCCAGCCGACATAGGCGGCGGAGGTGCGGGCCTCTGCCGTGGTGAGGCCGGTGATACCGTCGGAAGAACCGCTGCCGGTCGCGCTGGAATGGCCGGAGGTGCCCATGTCCCAGAAGGAGAGGGTGACGGTGCCGCCGTTTCGAAATCCAATCAGGCCCGCGATGTTGCTCGTGCCCGAAACCGCTCCGGAGGCATAGACCTGCGAGATGGTGCCGCCGACCATGTACCCGGCGAGCCCGCCTACCGAATCGCTCCCGCTCACCTGGCCTGTGGCATAGGCATAGGAAAGCGTCGCCGCCGCCCCGAACTGACCGATGAGGCCGCCGACATTGTTTCTGCCGCTCACACTGGCCGTGGAATAGACCTCGGACGCCCTACCGTTCAGCTGCCCCACCAGCCCGCCGACATAATCCAGCCCGGTGATGCTGCCGCCGACGAGGCCGACATTCGTGATGGTCTTGTTGGCGGCGACATAGCCGAACAGGCCGACATGATTGGTCGTCGGCCGGTTGATCGTCAGGCCCGAGATAATATGGCCCTGGCCGTCGAAGCTGCCGAAAAACCGCTCCGCATCGCTGCCGAGCGGCACGAAGCCGCCGGCGCCCCAGATGCCGGCGGCGTCGGTGCCTGCCGTGGCGGCGGCGTCGATATTAGCTCCCAGCACATAGCTGCCTTCGAGGTTGGTGCCGATCAGCGCCAGCTGGTGCAGGTTGGAAACGGTGACGACGCCGCTGACCGCGCTCGCGGCTTCCGCCCGCAGGATCGGGCGCATATCCGCCGTCTGGTACCAGACGTTGTCGAAGTCCCAGCCGACATAGGACGCGGCATCACGCGCCTGCTCGGTTGAGAGACCGGTGCCGCCGTCGGCGCTGCCGGTGCCGACGGCGGCAGACTGGCCGGTGGTGCCCTCGTCCCAATAGGACGAGGTGATCGTCGAACTGTTGGACCCGACCAGCCCGCCTGTGGCGGTGGTGCCGGTGACGTGCCCGCTGGCGTAGACCTGATCGAGGCTGGTGCGGTTGTCGCCGACGAAGCCGCCGACAGTGCCGGTGCCGGACACGGCGCCGAGCGCATAGCTCTGGGAAATCGCACCGTTGCTCTGGCCGATGAACCCGCCGACAGTGCTCGTGCCGGCAACGCTTCCCGACGCATAGGAGGTGGTGATGCCGATGCCCGAACCGCTCAAGCCGACCAGGCCGCCGACCGTGCTCGCCCCACTCACGGCCCCGGTGGCATGGCTGAGAGACAGGCCGGCTTCGAGATAGCCGACCAGCCCGCCGACATAATCCCCCGTGGTGGTGACATCGCCGGTGGCATAGGCATTGGAAATCGCCGCCCCGGAGATGCCGACCAGACCGCCGACATAATCGCCGGTGCCGGCGACATCGCCGGTGGCATAGACCCGCTGCAGCGTTCCCTGCGTGCTGGTATTGCCGATCAGCCCACCGACCTGGGTGGTGCCGGAGACGTCGCCGGTGGCGTAGCTGTCGGAGACGGGGAAATTGGCATAGCCCACCAGCCCGCCGGAAGAGGCGGCCGTGGCGGCGACGTTGCCGGTCGCATGCGAACCGGTGATGCTCTCGGCGCTCCGGCCCGCCAGCCCGCCGACATAGCCGGTGCCCGACACGGCGCCGGTGGCATGGCTCGTGCCGATGGTGGCGTTGGCGTAGCCGACCAGCCCGCCGGAATAGCTGTCGGTGGCGGTGACGCTCCCCTGCGCGTAGGAGGCGGTGATCGCCTGATAATTGATGCCCGCCAGCCCGCCGACATAGCCGGTGCCCGACACGGCGCCGGTGGCATAGCTCGTGCCGATGGTGGCGTTCGCATAGCCGACCAGCCCGCCGGAATAGCTGTCGGTGGCGGTGACGGCGCCGCTGGCATGGGAGCCGGTGATCGCGGCATAGTTGATGCCCGCCAGCCCGCCGACATAGCCGGTGCCGGAGACAGCGCCGGTCGCGTAGCTGCTGCCGATGGTGCCGCCCGCATAGCCCACCAGCCCGCCGGCATAGTCGCCGGTGGCGGTGATGGTGCCGGTGGCATGGGACCCGGTGATCGCGGCCGAGCTGCGGCCGGCCAGCCCGCCGGCATAGCCGGCGCTCGACACGTCGCCGGTGGCATAGCTGTCGCCGATCGTGGCGTTGGTATCGCCCACCAGCCCGCCGGCCATCGTGTAGGTGCCGTCGGCGGAAACGTCGCCCGTGGCATGGCTGGAGGTGATCGCGATCGCCCCCGCCGAGCCGACGAGGCCGCCCGCTGTCGCCTGCTCCGCCGCGGTCGCCACCACGGCGCCGGACGCCGAGGAGCTGACGATCGTGCCATTTTCACCCTGGCCGACGAGCCCACCCGCCGCTGTGGAGGAGGAGTTGGCGTTGAGGGTGACGTCGCCGCTGGCCGTGCTGCCGGCGATGCTGCCCGCCACCATATAGCCGACAAGGCCGCCGGCATTGGTCCAGAAGGCGGTGACGTCGCCGCTGGCCGAGGCGTTGATAATGCTGCCGGACGTCAGCTGCCCGACCAGGCCGCCGATCGGCGAATTGCCGGTGACAGTACCCGTCGCCTGGACATTGGTCAGCGTGCCGCCGGCATTCTCGCCGACCAGCCCGCCGACCGTATTGTCGCTCGCCAGCCCGACATTGCCGCTGGCGGAGGAGTCCGAAATGGCACCGGTATTGAAGCCAACCAGCCCGCCCGAGGTCCAACCCGTCACGACACCCGAGGCGCTCGACCCGGAAATGCTGCCGCCGGCATTATAGCCGACCAGCCCGCCGGCATAATTCACGGCGGCGACGGCGACGCTGGAGTCGACGTTGCTGATGGTCCCCATATTGTAGGCGACCAGGCTGCCGGAATAGTTGCCCGAGCCGGATATGCTGCCGCCGGAAAGCGTCAGGTCGCGGATCACGGCGCTGGTGCCGGCATAGCCGAACAGGCCTTTATAACTGGCGCTGCGGGCGATGGTCAGATCGGAAATGGTGTGGTCGTCGCCATCGAGCGTGCCGGTGAACGGCGTGGCCGCGCTGCCGAGCGGCACCCAGCCCTGCGTGCTCCAGATATCGGCGGCATTCGTGCCCGCTGTGGCGGCGGCGTCGATATCGGCGGTCAGGACATAATCCGCGCCGAGATCGACGGCGATCAGCGCCAGCTGGTGCAGGTTCGAGACGGTGATGACGCCATCCACCGCCGCCGCCGCTTCCGAGCGCAGGATCGGGCGCATGTCGCCGGCCTGGTACCAGTCGGTATCGAAGTCCCAGCCGACATAGGCGGCGGAGGTGCGCGCCTCAACGGTGGTGAGGCCGGTCACGCCGTCGGCGGAACCCGTGCCGACGCCGCTGGACTGGCCGCTGGTCCCCATGTCCCAGTAGGACAAGGTGACGGTTACGCTATTGTTCTCGCCGATCAACCCGCCGAAGGTGCTGAGGTCCGCGCCCGACCCCTCGGCGGAAACCGCGCCGGAGGCATAGGCCTGCGAGATCGTGCCTTGCGCCGCCTCGCCGACGAGCCCGCCGACCTTGTTGTCACGCCCGGTCACAGAACCGAGGGCATAGCTCTGCTCGATGCTTCCCCCGTCCAGGGTCCCCACCAGGCCGCCAATGGCTTGGCCGCCCGATACGGCACCGCTGGCGTAGCTTTGCGTGATGGTGGTGCCGCTCACAGAGCCGACCAGCCCACCCGCCCGTTCATTGCCCGAGACCGAGCCGGTGGCGTAGGATTGCGCAATGGAGCCATTCTGGTCTTCGCCGACCAGGCCACCCGCATAGCCCGCGCCCTCCACCGTGCCCGTGGCGAAGGAACCGGTGACGCTCGACCCGTCCAGCCAGCCGATCAGGCCGCCCACGGAATAGCCGCCGGTGACATTTCCCGTGGCATGGCTGTTGGTGAGCGTGCTTCCGGCGAGGTAGCCGATCAGCCCGCCTTTCGAATTGCCCGAGGTTTCGCCCGCGGTCCCGACGGTCCCGCTGGCGGAGGAGTTCGAAATGGTGCCGCCCGTGACAGATCCGACCAGGCCGCCGGCCAGATCACCGGTGATCGTGCCGGACGCGCTCGATCCCGAAATGCTGCCACCGTCAAGCGTGCCGACCAGGCCGCCTATATTGTTCGAACCTGCAACGGACACACCCGAGACGACATTGATGATGGTGCCCTTGCTGTAGCCGACCAGCCCGCCCGTATTGGTCCCCAGGCCGGAAATACTGCCGCCTGAAAGCGTCAGGTCGCGGAACACGGCGCTGGTGCCGGCATAGCCGAACAAACCATTGTAATCGCTGTCGCGCGCGATGGTCAGCCCGGCAATGCCATGGCTGTCGCCGTCGAGCGTGCCGGTGAAGGCGGTGGTGTCGCTGCCGATCGCCATCCAGCCCTTCGTGCTCCAGATGCCGGCGGCATTGGTGCCCGCTGTGGCGGTGGCGTCGATATCGCCGGCGAGCACATAGCTGCCGGCGAGATTTGTCCCGATCAGGGCCAGCTGGTGCAGGTTGGTGACGGTGATGACGCCATCCACCGCGCTCGCGGCTTCCGAGCGCAGGATCGGGCGCATGTCGCCGGCCTGGTACCAGTCATTGGCGAAATCCCAGCCGACATAGGAGGCGGCATTGCGGGCCTGCGCGGTGGTGAGGCCGGTCAGGCCGCTGGAGCTGCCGGAACCGACACCTCCCAGCATGTTGGAGGTTTGCTTGTCCCAATAGGAGGAGACGATGGTGGCGCCGCTATTGGTTCCGATAAAGCCGCCAGTTGCGCTAAAGCCGGTGACTTTGCCGGTGGCATAGGCTTGGGTGATGGTTCCCGACGCCGCGAGCCCGATCAGCCCGCCCGCGCTGCCGCCGGCGTTCACGTCACCCAGCGCGTAGCTCTTGGTGACGTTGCCGGTGGCATAGCCGATCAGGCCGCCCGCATATTCGCTGCTGGCCTTGACCTTGCCGGTGGCGTAGCCGTTGGAGACCGCGCCTTCGCTTCGCCCGACCAGCCCGCCGACTTGGTTTTGGCCGGTCACCTCGCCGCTCGCGTAACTATCGGTGATCGCGGCTGTCGCGTAGCCGACCAGACCGCCGACATAGGTCGCGCCGTTGCTCACCGCGCCGGTCGCGTAGGAAGTCGCGATTGCGACATCGCTTCGACCGATGAGACCGCCGACATAATTGCCGTTCGGCGCCCTCACGCTCACGGCGGCATGGGAGCCGGTGACGGTTCCCCCGGAAGCCTTGCCGATCAGCCCCCCTACATAGCTTCCGCCCAACATAGACCCGGACGCATAGGCCCCGGTCACGCTTCCGCCGTCCATGGAGCCGACCAGCGTGCCGACATTGTCGCGCCCCTTCACGCTGGCGGCGACCAGGCCGACATCGTTCAGGAAGGCATCCCCGCTGATGGACCCGAACAGGCCGACATTGTCTGTGCTCGCCCGGTTGATCACGAGCCCGTCGATGGTGTGACCCGCGCCGTCGAATGTGCCGGTGAAAGCGTCCGATGCGCTGCCGATCGGCACGAAGCCGCCCGCGCCCCAGATATCCGAGGCATTCGCGCCATAGGTGGCGGCAGCGTCGATATCGCCGGCGAGCACATAGTCCGCGTCGAGATTGGTCGCCACCAGCGCCAGCTGGTGCAGGTTGGTGACGGTGATGACGCCATCGACCGCCGCCGCCGCCTCGGAGCGCAGGATCGGGCGCATGTCGGCGGACTGGAACCAGACCGTGTCGAAGTCCCAGCCGACATAGGAGGCGGCGTCGCGCGCCTGCGCCGTGGTGAGGCCATAGCTGTCGTCCGAGCCGGCGGAATGGGCCTGGCCGGTGGTGTCAATGTCCCAATAGGAGCTGCTGACGGTTCCCCAGGTGGTATTGGTGCCGACAAGGCCGCCGACCGCGCTCGTGCCCGTGACGATGCCGGTGGCATACGTCGTGTCGATGGTGGCGTCCCAATTGGCCCCGACGAGACCGCCCACATTGGTGGTGCCGGTGACGCTTCCGAGCGCGTAGGAGTTCTGCACCAGACCATAATTGGTGCCGACGAGCCCGCCAGTGTTGGATCCACCCGTGACGGCGCCGGTCGCATAGGAGTTCTGCACGGCCATGCCGTTCAAGCCGACCAGTCCGCCGACAGTGTCGCCCGTGGCCGTCACCGCTCCCGTGGCATAGCTCTCGGAGACCATGTCTCCAGTGGAGCCGGCAAGGCCGCCGACGTAATTTCGGCCATTCACCGCTCCCGTCGCATAGGACCGGGTTATGGACGCCTGCGAGTTTCCGGCAATCCCTCCGACATAATCGACGCCGCTCACGGACCCGGTTGCGGACGAGTCAAAGATGCCGCCGCCGCCGCCGGCATTGAGTCCGACGAGGCCGCCGACAAAGATTCCGCTGCCCACCACGGACAGGTTGCTCGACACGTTGGAGACTTGGCCGGCCGCCAAGCCTGCCAGCGCGCCCACGCTGCTATTGCCAACCACGCTGCCGCCGACGAGGCCGAGATTGCGGATCGCCGAGCCATAGTTGGCAAAGCCGAACAGGCCGACATAATCCGTGGTCGGCCTATAGATGACCAGCCCGGTGACGACGTGCCCCAGCCCGTCGAGCGTTCCGGTGAACGTCGCGTTCTCATTTCCGATCGGCACGAAGCCCGCGCCCGAATTCCACGTCGCCGTCGCGCTGGCGTCGATGTCGCGGCCGAGCGCATAGGTGCCGGAAAGGTTGGTGTTGATGGCCTGGAGATTATCGACCGTGTTCACCAGCATATAGGCGGTGAGCGTCGTGCTTGCGCCCGCATTGCCGGAATAGTCGGTCGCCGCCGTATAGCTCGACGGGTTGTAATAAAGCGACACGCCGCCATCAGCCGTCGCGCTCACGCCGGACCCGAAGGTCACCGTGCCCACCCCGGTGCCGGTATTGTCGGCGCGCAGAATGATGCTGGAGCCGGAGCCGCCGGCGAGATTCGCGTTCACCGCGATGCTGCCATAAGCCGAGAGCGTCAGCGTCGAGCCGCTGGACCAGCTCACCGCATCCGCCACCGTGATGGTGCCGGCCTGGCTGCCGCCGGTGCCTGTTGTGACCACGACATTGGCGGTGGCGAGCGCATTAGTCAGCGTCGTCACGTTGAGCACGCTGTCATCGCCATTGGCGCTGAAGCCCGACATGGTGCTGTCGGCAGCGTTGGAAATGGTAAGATTATAGGGGTCGAGCAGCAGCGTACCGAACTGGCCGCTGGCGCTGGTCAAGTCCGCCGTGCCGGTGAAGGCGAGCTGCGCCTTGCCGGAGACTTCCGCATCGCCGCCCGCGCCGGTGCCGGCGCCGGTGGCGATTATGGAGCCGGCAAAGGATGTCCGCACATCCGACCACACCACCACATTGCCGCCCGCCCCGGCCGTGCCGGAGGCCTGGATGCGCGCGCCGGCCTCCACCGTCACCGTCTGCGCGGTGGCCACCGCCTCGCCCAGATGGTTCTTGGCGGCATCCTTGCCGCCCTGGTAGTCGCCGCCGACCAGCACCAGCCCGCCATTTGTGCCGGAGGCATCGAGCAGGGCGGCGCTGTTGAGGGTGATATCGCTACCCTCCACCACGATGGAGCCGCCCGCGGCCTTCTTCCCCGCCGCGTCGAGCGTGCCGGCGACCTTCACCTTGGTGCCGGAAACCTTGATCGAGCCGCCCTTGCCATTCGCCTTGCGGGCCGAGACCTTCTGGCTGACGCTGACCGACCCGCCCGCGCCGGCGGTGAGGAACACCCGCCCGCCCTTGGTCGCCACGCCCGTCGCCTTGGTCAGGCTGGTGGTGTTGCCGGCCAGCGCATAGACATTGCCGCCATTGGCCTTCAGCTCGACCTCGGCCGCCTTGATCACCCCGCGCGTGGTCGCCTCGGTGTCCGCCCCGCCGACCTTGACCACGAACTTGCCGTCGGAGAGCGCGCCGTCCCGCACCAGAACCTCATAGCCGGCGACAAGTGCCGCCGTGCCCTCGGGCGCGGTGATGGTGCCGGCATTGTCCACCTTGCGGGCGATCAGCGCCACATCGCCGCCGAGCGCGCCGATGGTGCCGTAATTGGTGATCGACGCGGTGCTGGTGCCGCGGAAGGTCATGGCGCCGCCGGCCATGAACTCCCCATCCGACACATCATGGGTGGAGGCGATGAAACTGCCACCGGTGAGGACGCTGCCGTCCGCCCCGATGGTGACGCCGTTGGGGTTGACGAGATAGAGGCTGCCCGAAGCCGACAGCGAGCCGTCGATCTGCGAGGGCGAGAAGCCGGTGACGCGGTTCAGCGTCGCCCCGGTGCCGTTCTCGAAGCGCACGGAATTGCCGGCCCCGACGGAGAACGAGCCCCAGTTGATGATGGCGTTGCGCGAGCTCTGCGTCACCAGCACGCTGGTGGCAGAGGTCGCCGCCACGCTCGCCGCGCCGGCGGCGACGCTGGGCGCGGTGGGTAGTGCGCTTTGGGAAAGGGCAGGCAGGCTGGAGGCGAGAAACGCGGCGCTGGCCAGGAACTGTGCGGCAGCAACCCCGCGGGTACGGGGGGACGAAGTGAACCGCATGCTTTCTCACAGCCCAAGGGGAAATACCCACTGTGCTACCTACCATGCCGCAGCGGCAAACTTCCACCATTCCGGGCCAAAACGGGCCGCGCGCGACCTGCTTATTTTTGGTTGGATCGCTCGAATCGTCCCCCGGCAGGGTCGCGCCCGCCGCAGCCCGCGCGCTCACGACGCGAGGCTTCCCCCCTGCCGCTGCGCCACCAGCCCGAAGCGCCGCATCCGGCGATGCACCGTGGTCCGGTCGAGGCCCAGCTCGCGCGCCGCCGCCGAGACGTTCCAGCCCTGCGCGGCGAGGACGGCGATGAGTTCCTCGCGCCCGTTGCTAGGGCCGGCCAGGGCGCAGGGAAGGTCCGATGGCCAGACCCGCACCGCCGCTTGCGGCGCCGCGCCCGCCGCACGCCCTGATGCCAGCCCCGGCGCCAGCCCCTGCAGCCGGTCGGGCAGATCGTCGAGGCCGATCATGCCGCTCTCCGCCACCGCGCAGGCATAGTCGAGGGCGTTGGCGAGTTCGCGGATATTGCCGGGCCAGCCATGCGCCGCCAGCGCCGCCCGCGCCGCCTCCGACAGGCTGAAGCGCGCGCCCCCGGCATCGCAGCGGCCGGCAATGAGCCGGCTCACAAGCCAGTCCAGGTCGCGCCGCTCCCGCAGCGCCGGCAGGGCGAGCACCGCGCCCGAGATGCGGAAATACAGGTCCTCGCGGAAGCGCCCGGCCTTGATCTCGTCCACCAGGTCGCGATGGGTGGCGGCGATGACGCGGATATTCACCGGCACCGGCTTCGAGCGGCCAAGCGGCGTGACCTCATGCTCGGCCAGCACCCGCAGCAGCCTTGTCTGCAGCGGCAGCGGCATGTCGCCGATCTCGTCGAGGAACAGCGTGCCGCCATCGGCTTCCAGCACCAGCCCCTTCTTGCCCCGCGCCGCCGCGCCGGTGAAGGCGCCGGCCTCGTAGCCGAACAATTCGCCCTCGACCAGCGTTTCCGGCAGCGCGGCGCAGTTGACAGGCACGAAGGGCCGGGCGGCGCGGGCGCCGGCGGCGTGGATCGCCTTGGCGAGATATTCCTTGCCGGAGCCGGTTTCGCCGGTGATCAGCAGGCTCATCTGGGTGTTGACCAGCTTGGCCGCCCGCGTCGCCACCTGCCGCATCGCCGGATCGTCGCGGAACAGCGCCGCCAGCGGCGCCGGCAGGGCGGCGGCCGCCGGCTCGGCGATGGGCCGGCCCGGCCGGCTCGGTGGGGCGAGGGTGGCAGCGAAAAGCGGCGTGCCGGAGCCGGCGAGCCGGACCAGCCGCTGGGCGGCCGGCAGCGCATGCGAGAAACGCGGCAGATCGTCGACTTCGAGCTGGAAGAACTCCCCCAGCCGGCGCCCCACCAATCCCGGTGCCGCCAATCCAGCCGCGATTCCAGCCACCCGCCCCGCCGCCTCGCGCAGCAGCAGCTGCCGGGCGGCGTTGTTGAAGCCGAGCAGCCGCCCCGCACCGTCCACCGCCAGCACATAGCTCGGCTCGACATCGACGAATTCCGGCGATGCGGCGAGCTTGACGATCCATTCGCGCCGGAAGCGGTTCACCAGATTGGCGGTCTCGATCTTGTTGGCGACGCCCTTGACGAATTGCAGGGCGAGAAACTGGCTCTCCTTCGGCTCGGGCGAGCGCAGGGCGGAAATGTCCAGCACCGCCGCGAGCGCGCCGAACGGGTCATAGACCGGCGCCGCCGTGCAGGTGAGCGGAATATGGGTGGCGTCGAAATGGTCGGTCTGGTGCACCACCAGCGCCTCGCCGGTGTGGATGCAGGTGCCGACCGCGCAGGTGCCGGCATGCTGCTCGTTCCAGTCGGCGCCGAGATAGAGACCGGCGCGCATCAGATTATTGTCGAAGGTCGGGTCGCCGATGAAATCGACGGTGATGCCCTTGGCGTCGGTGAGCAGCAGCACATAGCCGAGGCCCGCCACCTGCCGGTACAGCGTCTCCACGCCGAAGCGCGCGGTGTGGGTGAACTCCTCCATCGCGTCCTGGTGCTCGCGCAGGCGGGTGGCGGTGATAATGCAGGGCTCGCGCAGCACCTCGGGGTCGAGATGGTGCTCGCTCACGCAGCGCCGCCAGGATTCCTGGATCACCGCGTCGCGGCGGGTGGCCGCTCCGCCGGCGGCACGCACGAGCTCGTCGATATGAGCGGCCTGTTCCCGTCTCATCGGCGTCCTCCCGGATATCTTCGCGCCGGACCTGCCGGCATCGGGATGTAGCCTCCCGTTTCAGCCGAGTGTCGTCCCCTTGGCGGGCGGGTGCAAGCGCTCGCCATTCCCTACCCCTCACGAAGTGCCGGCAACGCCACAGCTGAGGCAGCGGGCGCCACAGCTGTGGCGCGGGCGCCGCACCGTGGCAACGGCACCTCCCGCAGTAAAGCTCAACTAATTCATAGGCTTGTCGTCCGGCAGGCAGTTGGCCCGCCGCTTGCGGAAGAAGCGGGCACAGAACGAGGCCCGCCGGCAAAGGCGCGGCCCGCAGGGACGAACGCCACGGGAAGGACGCCGGATGACGTCACAGACGCCGCCGAAGGTCGGCATCATCGCCAATCCGATCTCGGCACGCGACATTCGCCGCGTCGTCGCCAGCGCCAACAGCGTGCAGGTGGCGGACCGGGCCAACATCGTGCTGCGGGCGCTGGCCGCGCTGGCCGCCTGCGGCATCGAGGATGTGGTGATGATGCCCGAGCGCGGCGGCATCGCCACCCATGTGCTGCGCGGCATGGAGCGCTCCAATGCGCAGGGCGAGGCCCGCTTTCCCCGCCTCACCCATCTCGCCATGCCGGTGACGGGCACCGCCGAGGATACACGCCGCGCCGCCCGGCTGATGCGCGAGGCCGGCGACATCGCCGCCATCATCGTGCTCGGCGGCGACGGCACCCACCGCGCCGTGGTCGCCGAATGCGGCGCGGTGCCGATCGCCGGCATTTCCACCGGCACCAACAACGCCTTTCCCGAGCATCGCGAGCCCACCATCACCGGGCTCGCCACCGGGCTCGCCGCCAGGGGGCTTGTGCCGGCCGGCCTCGCCTTCGCCGCCAACAAGAAGATCGAGGTCCGCATTGATGGCGGCCCGCCTGACATCGCCCTCGTCGATGTCGCCCTCGTCACCGACCGCTATGTCGGCGCGCGCGCCCTCTGGCGCACCGAGACCTTCCGCGAGCTCTATGTCGCCTTCGCCGATCCGGAAGTGATCGGCATGGCCGCCATTGCCGGGCTGGTCGAGCCGGTGAGCCGCCGCGAGCCGGGCGGGCTCGCCCTCACCCTCGCCCCGGCGGCCACCGCCGCGATGACGGTCTGCGCGCCCATCGCGCCCGGCCTCGTCACGCCCGTCGGCGTCGAGGGCTGGCGCCGCATGCCGGCGGGAAAGCTGTTCTCGCCCGACATGGCCGCCGGCGCGGTGGCGCTGGATGGCGAGCGCGAGCTTTTCTTCGACGGGCATCAGCAGGTGGCGATCACCCTGCACGACGCCGCCTTCCGCACCGTCGATGTCGCCGCTGTCATGAGCTTCGCCGCCCGCGAAAAACTGCTGCTGCGCCATGCCACCCCCGCTCTCCACCCCGTCCCGCTGCTGGCGGGCGCCTGAGCCGTGCCCGCCCCGACAACAACGCCGGCCAAAGCCCGGCATGCCCAAGGAGGAACGACAACGCCATGACCAACAATCCCTTTCCCCTCTCCCGGGACGAATTGCTGACCGCCTACCGCACCATGCGGACCATCCGCGATTTCGAGGAGCGGCTGCATGTGGAATTCGCCAAGGGCGACATTCCCGGCTTCGTCCACCTCTATGCCGGCGAGGAAGCCTGCGCGACCGGCATCATGATGCACCTCACCGATATTGACCGCATCGCCTCCACCCATCGCGGCCATGGCCACTGCATCGCCAAGGGCGTCGATGTCCACGAGATGATGGGCGAGATCTACGGCAAGGCGACGGGCTGCTGCCGGGGCAAGGGCGGCTCCATGCACATTGCCGACCTCTCCAAGGGCATGATGGGGGCGAACGGCATTCTCGGCGCCGGCGCGCCGCTGATCTGCGGCGCCGGCCTCGCCGCCAAGTTCCGCGGCGATGGCGGCGTCGGCCTCACCTTCTTCGGCGACGGCGCGGCCAATCAGGGCACGGTGCTGGAGAGCATGAACCTCGCCGCCATCTGGAACCTGCCGGTCATCTTCGTGGTCGAGAATAATGGCTACGCCGAATCCACCTCGGTCGAATACGCCACCGCCGTCGACAGCTATGTCGACCGCGCCGCCGGCTTCGGCCTGCCGGGCGTGACGGTGGACGGCACGGACTTCTTCGCCGTCTATGAGGCGGCGGGCGAGATCATCAAGCGCGCCCGCGAGGGCGGCGGCCCGGCGCTGCTCGAATGCAAGACCGTGCGCTTCTTCGGCCATTTCGAGGGCGACGCCCAGACCTACAAGGCCAAGGGTGAGAACGAGCACAACCGAGCTCACCGCGACTGCCTGAAGCTGTTCGGCGCCCGGGTCACGGTGGCCGGAATCGTCTCCGACGCCGACCTCGCTTTGATCGACCGCGAGGTGGCCACCCTCATCGACGACGCGGTGGACACCGCCAAGGGCGCGCCGCTGCCCGGCCCGCGCGAACTCACCACCGATGTCTATGTCGCCTACTGAGCCAAGCAACCAATAAAAGGAGGGAATCCCATGGCCCGCATGATCAGCTACAAGCAGGCGATCAACGAAGCGCTCGACCTCGAAATGCGCCGCGATCCCACCGTCATCCTCCTCGGCGAGGACATTGTCGGCGGCGCCGGCGCGCCCGGTGAGATGGACGCCTGGGGCGGCGTGCTCGGCGTCACCAAGGGGCTGCACGCCAAGCACGGCAACCGGCTGATGGACACCCCGCTGTCGGAAAGCGCCTATATCGGCGCCGCCATCGGCGCGGCCGCCTGCGGCATGCGCCCGGTGGCGGAACTGATGTTCCTCGACTTCATGGGCGTGTGCTTCGACCAGATCTTCAACCAGGCCGCCAAGTTCAAATACATGTTCGGCGGCAAGGCGAAGACCCCGGTGGTCATCCGCGCCATGGTCGGCGCCGGCTTTCGCGCCGCCGCCCAGCATTCGCAGATGCTCACCCCGCTGTTCACCCATATTCCCGGGCTGAAAGTGGTGTGCCCCTCCAACGCCTATGACGCCAAGGGCCTGCTGATCCAGGCGATCCGCGACGACGACCCGGTGATCTTCTGCGAGCACAAGGCGCTGTACGGCTCGGAGGCCGACGTGCCGGAGGAGAGCTACGCCATCCCCTTTGGCGAGGCCAATATTGTGCGCGACGGCAAGGATGTGACCCTCGTCGGCTATGGCCTCACCGTGCCGCGCGCGCTCAGCGCTGCCGACACGCTGGCCCGCTCCGGCGTCTCGGCGGAGGTGATCGACCTGCGCACCCTCTCGCCCATCGACTGGGACACGGTGATCGAGAGCGTGGAGAACACCGGCCGGCTCGTCGTGATCGACGAGGCCAATCCGCGCTGCTCCCTCGCCACCGATGTCGCCGCCTATGTCGCGCAGCACGCCTTTGGCGCGCTCAAAGCGGCACCGCAGATGGTCACCGCCCCGCACACGCCGGTGCCGTTCTCGCCGGCGCTGGAGGATCTCTACATCCCCTCGGCCGAGGCCATCGTCGCCGCCGTCCACAAGACCACCGGCCCCGTCAAGTCGGCCGCGTGAGGAGCCTTGCAATGAATGAACGCATCAAGCCGGTCGTCATGCCCAAATGGGGGCTGTCGATGTCGGAAGGCAAGGTCACCGGCTGGCTCAAGCCCGCCGGTGCCGCCATCGCGCCGGGCGACGAGATCGTCGAAGTGGAAACCGACAAGATCGCCGGCGTGGTCGAGGCGCATGAGACGGGCACGCTGCGCCGGGTGATCGGCGCGCCGGACACGGTCTATCCGGTCAAGGCGCTGCTCGGCATCATCGCCGATGACACGGTGCCGGACGCCGAGATCGACGCCTATGTCGCCGAATATGCGACGCAGGCGGCGGCCGAGGCGGCGCAGGAGGAAGCGCCGCGCACCCACTTCATCGACACCCCGGCCGGGCGCCTGCGCTACGCCAGGCGTGGCGAGGGGGCGGCGAACGTCATCCTCATCCACGGCTTCGGCGGCGATCTCGACAATTGGCTGTTCAACATCGACGCGCTGGCGGAAGTCGCGACCGTCTATGCGCTCGACCTTCCCGGCCATGGCCAGTCCGACAAGAAGCTGGACGATCCCTCGCTCACCGGCCTGTCCGCCGCGCTTCTCGGCTTCATGGACGCGCTCGCCCTCGACCGCGCCCATCTGGTCGGCCACTCCATGGGCGGCGCCATCGCCGCCCGCACCGCGCTGGACGCCCCCGGCCGCGTCTCTTCGGTGACGCTGATCGGCTCGGCCGGCCTCGGGCCTGAGATCAATGCCGGCTACACTGACGGCTTCGTGCAGGCGAGTTCCCGGCGTGATCTGAAACCCGTGCTGGAACAGCTGTTCCATGACCCGGACACCGTCACCCGCCAGTTGGTCGACGACCTGTTGAAATACAAGCGGCTCGACGGCGTGGCGGAAGTGCTCACGGCCCTGTCCGGCGCGCTGTTCGCCGGCGGCCGGCAGGCCGAGCTGGTGGCGGAGGCGCTCGCCGCCGCCGACGTGCCGGCGCTGGTGATCTTTGGTGCCAGCGACCGGGTGATCCCGGCCACCCACGCACAGGCGCTCGGCACCCGCGCGACGGTGGAGGTGATCGAGGGCGCCGGCCACATGGTGCAGATGGAGAAGGCCGGAAGGGTCAACGAGCTGATCCTCGCCCACATCGCCTGAGCCATCCCCCCAGACACACAACGCCGCCGCGCGTGCGGACGGCGAAGGAGGAATCATGTCCAAACTCACCGACAAGAGCATCGTCATCACAGGCGCCACCGGCGGCATCGGCGCCGCCATCGCCCGGGCGCTCGCCGCCGACGGCGCCGCCATCACCGTGGCGGACCTCTCGCAAGCGACCGCCGACACGCTGGCGGGCGAGATCGCCACCGCTGGCGGCAAGGCCATCGGCGTCGCGGTGGATGTGCGCGAGCGCGCGCAGGTCCGCGCCATGCTGGACAAGGCGGCGGAGGCCTTCGGCCGCGTCGATGTGCTGTTCAACAATGCCGGCATCGCCCAGACCCGGCCCTTCCTCGACATCACCGAGGAGGACTGGCGCCTGGTCACCGATGTGAACGCGCTCGGCGTGCTCCTCGGCATGCAGGAGGCGGTGAAGACGTTCCGGCAACAGGCAGAAGCCGGACACCCCGGCGGCAAGATCATCAACACCGCCTCCATCGCCGCAAAACAGGGCTATGAGCCGCTGGCGCATTACTGCGCCTCGAAATTCGCCGTGGTGGCGATGACGCAGGCGGCGGCGCGCGCCTTCGGCAAGGAGGGCATCACCGCCAACTGCTTCTGCCCCGGCGTCGTCGCCACGCCGATGTGGGACGTGATCGACAAGGGTTTTCGCGACAACAAGCTCACCACCAAGGAAAACGAGGCCTTCGACACCTTCGCCGCCACCGCCGTGCTCGGCCGCGCCTCGCAGCCGGACGATCTCGTGGGCGTCGCCCGCTACCTCGCCTCCTCGGATTCCGACTTCATGACCGGCCAGTCCCTGATGGTGGATGGCGGCATGGTCTTCATCTGAGGAACGGCCATGGCAAGCAATGAGAGCATCCACGATCAGCTCAAGGACATGAACCGGCGCTTTTCCGCGCTGGCCAAGGCGGCGCCCGGCCCGATGGGCGCCTTCCGCGCGCTGATGGGCGAGGCCTCCCGCCCCGGCGCGCTCAGCGCGGCGACGAAGGAGCTGATCGCGATCGCCATCGCCGTGCATCAGGGCTGCGCCGACTGCATCCTGTTCCACGTCGCCAACGCGGCCGGCCATGGCGCAAGCCGCGAGGAACTCATCGAGGTGCTCGCCGTCGCGCTGGAAATGGGCGGCGGCCCTTCCGCCGTCTATGCCAGCCGGGCGCTGGAAGCCTTCGACGCGCTGGCCGCGCCAAAAGCCTGACGCGGCAAACCCTGACGCTCCCCTTTCTCGCGATTTGAGGACATTCCCATGAAAGCCGCCCGCTTCCACGGCAAACGCGATGTACGCATCGACGAGGTGCCGGAACCGGACCGCGCCCGGCTCGGCCCGCGCGACGTGCTGGTGAAGAACCGCTTCTGCGGCATCTGCGGCACGGACCTGCACGAATATGCCGCCGGCCCGATCTTCATCCCCACCGCGCCGCATCCCTACACCGGCGCCCAGCTGCCGCAGATTCTTGGCCACGAATATGGCGGCACCGTCGTCGCGGTCGGCGCCGAGGTGACGAATGTCGCGCCCGGCGACCGCGTCTCCATTCAGCCGCTGATCTCGCCGCGCGACGACCATTACGGAAGGCGGGGCCTCTACCAGCTCTCCGACAAGCTCGGCATTGTCGGGCTGATGTGGCCATGGGGCGGCATGGCGGAATATTCCGTCGTCAATGATTACAACGTGTTCGCCATGCCCGACAGCGTTTCGGACGCGCAGGCGGCGCTGATCGAGCCCACCGCCGTGGTGGTCTATGCCGCCGAGCGCGGCGGGGTGCGGCCGGGCTCCTCCGTGCTCGTCACCGGCGCCGGGCCGATCGGCCAGCTGCAGATTCTCGCGGCGCGGGCGGCGGGCGCCACCACCATCTTCCTGTCCGACACCAATGACAACCGGCTCAAAATGGCCCGCGCCGTGCTGCCCGACGTGATCACCCTCAACCCCAGAACCGACAATGTGGTCGAGGCGATCCGCGACCAGACGGAGGGTCATGTCGGGGTGGATGTGGCGCTGGAATGCGTCGGCGCCGAAGCCGCCACCGCCACCTGCATTGAGGCGGTGCGCCGACAGGGCGTGGTGGTGCAGGTGGGCCTGCATGTCGGCAAGCCGGCGGTGGACGGCTTCACCCTCACCTTCAAGGACATCGATCTGCGCGGGTCGTGGTGCTACTCGACGCTGATGTGGCCGCGCGTCGCCGCGCTGATCGGCTCGGGGCTGCTGCCGGCGGAAAAGGTGGTCACGCGCCGCATCAAGCTCGACGATGTGGTGGCGGAAGGCTTCGAGCCGCTGCTGAGCCCCGCCGGCACCGAGCTGAAGATCCTGATCGACCTTGCCTGACACGGCCAGCGCCGGAACCGCGCCGCCCCTCATCCCGGCACACCCATCCCCTCATCCCCGGGCATGACCCGGGGACCCAGCCGCCCGCGCGCCCGGCCAAAGCCCGCGCGGCATCTCGCTGGCTCGGCGCATTTCCTCGCCAGCGCAGGAGAAGGCCGTCCGGCTATGGCGCGCCTCATCTCTCCCCTCATCCCCGGGCATGACCCGGGGACCCAGCCGCCCGCGCGCCCGGCCAAAACCCGTTCATTGCCGAAGGTTTCCGCTATTTCCTATTAATTCGGTAGAATTAATGTTGACCGCCGTCGCCTGCTGTGAAAACCTCCCCCCAATCGCATTCACCAGCGCCACGGCGCTGCCGGGGAGTTTGCCCATGTCCTTCCGTTTCATGTCCTTCCGTTTCATGTCCTTTCCTTTCAAGCCCCTGGCTGCCGCCGCGCTCATCGCCGCGCTGGCGGCGCCGCTGGCCTACGCGCCCGTAGCCCGCGCCGCCGACGTGACATTGCTCAACGTCTCCTATGACCCCACCCGCGAGCTGTATTCCCAGTTCAACAAGCTGTTCGCCGAGCGCTACAAAGCCGAGACTGGCAAGAGCGTCGAGATCAAGACCTCGCATGGCGGCTCGGGCAAGCAGGCCCGCTCGGTGATCGACGGGCTCGACGCCGATGTCGTCACCCTGGCGCTGGCCTATGACATCGACGCCATCGCCGACAGGGGCTTCCTCGCCAAGGACTGGCAGCAGCGCCTGCCGGACAATGCCTCGCCCTACACCTCGACCATCGTGTTCCTGGTGCGCAAGGGCAACCCGAAGGGCATCAAGGACTGGAACGACCTCACCAAGCCCGGCGTGCAGGTCATCACCCCCAACCCGAAGACCTCGGGCGGGGCGCGCTGGAACTACCTCGCCGCCTGGGCCTATGCGCTCAAGCAGAATGGCGGCGACGAGGCCAAGGCGAAGGAATTCGTCGGCGAGATCTACAAGCATGTCCCGGTGCTCGACACCGGCGCGCGCGGCTCCACCGTCACCTTCACCGAGCGCGGCGTCGGCGACGTGCTGCTGGCCTGGGAGAACGAGGCGTTCCTGTCGAAGAAGGAATTCGGCGACGACAAGTTCGACATCGTCGTGCCCTCGCTCTCCATCCTCGCCGAACCGCCGGTGGCGGTGGTCGACAAGAATGTCGCGCGCAAGGGCACGCGCGAAGTGGCCGAGGCCTATCTCAAGCTGCTCTACTCCAAGGAAGGCCAGAAGCTCGCGGCGGAGAACTTCTACCGCCCGCGTGACGCCGAAGTGGCCAAGGCCTATGAGAAGGTGTTCCCCAAGGTCGAGCTGGTGACGATCGACGACCCGGCCTTCGGCGGCTGGCGCAAGGCGCAGCAGACCCATTTCGCCGATGGCGGGGTGTTCGACCAGATCTACTCCAACTGAGGCCGGCCGGGGAGGTTGGTCGCATCGGCCCCATCGGCCTCACTGTCCACCTCATCGGCCTCATCGGCCACTGCTTTTGATCCCTCCCCGGGCCGTGCCGCAAGGCACGGCCTTCGCCGTGACCATCCCCTTCGGGAGCACCGCCTTGAACGAGACGACGCTGGATCGAACCACCTTGGTGGGCGCGCTTCCCCCGGCCCCCACCCGCCGCCAGCAAAGCGTCATCCCCGGCTTCGGCCTCACCCTGGGGCTGACCCTGCTCTGGCTGTCGCTGGTGGTGCTCATCCCGCTGGCGGCGCTGTTCCTGAAGACGGCGGAACTGTCGCCGGAACGGATCCTCGCCATTCTCACCGCGCCTAGAACGTTGAATGCGCTGAAGATTTCCTTCGGCCTGTCGCTCGCCGCCGCGAGCATCAACCTGGTGCTGGGCGGCGTCATCGTCTGGGTGCTGGTGCGCTATGATTTCCCCGGCCGGCGGGTGCTCGACGCGCTGATCGACATTCCCTTCGCCCTGCCCACGGCAGTGGCCGGCATCGCGCTGACCACGCTCTATGCCGAGAATGGCTGGATCGGCGCCCTGCTCGCCCCGCTCGGCATCAAGGTCGCCTTCACCCCGCTCGGCATCCTGATCGCGTTGATTTTCATAGGCTTGCCCTTTGTCGTGCGCACCGTCCAGCCGGTACTGGAAGACCTCGACCATGATCTGGAGGAAGCCGCCGCCACGCTCGGTGCCGGGCGTTGGACCACGGCGCGCCGGGTCATCGCCCCGGCGGTGCTGCCGGCCTTCCTCACCGGCTTCGCCCTCGCCTTCGCCCGGGCGGTCGGGGAATATGGCTCGGTGATCTTCATCGCCGGCAACCTGCCCAACGTGTCGGAGATCGCGCCGCTGCTCATCGTCATCCGGCTGGAAGAATTCCGCTACGCCGACGCCACCGCGATTGCGGCGACGATGCTGGTGGCGTCCTTCCTTTTGCTCTTTGTCGTCAATGGCTTGCAGCGCTGGTCGCAGAGCCGCACCGGGAGGCTTGCATGAGCGCTTCCCCCGTCCGCGACGAGCCCGGCCTCGTCAAGGCCATCCTCATCGTTGCCGCCGCCGCCTTTGTCGGCCTGCTCATCGTGCTGCCGCTGGTCGCGGTCTTCGCGCAGGCTTTCGTGAAGGGCTGGCACGCCTATCTCGCCGCGCTGGTCGAGCCGGACGCGCTGGCGGCGATACGCCTCACCCTTCTGGTCACGGCGCTGTCGCTCACCGCCAACACCGTGATGGGCCTCGTCATGGCCTGGGCGATCACCAAGTTCGAATTTCGCGGCAAGAGCCTGCTCATCTCGCTGATCGACCTGCCCTTCTCGGTATCCCCGGTCGTCGCCGGTCTCGTCTTCGTGCTGTTGTTCGGGGCGCAGGGCTATTTCGGCCCGTGGCTGATCGACAATGGCTGGAAGATCATCTTCTCCTGGCCCGGCATCACGCTGGCGACGATCTTCGTCACCTTTCCCTTCGTCGCGCGCGAGCTGATCCCGCTGATGCAGGAGCAGGGCACGGTCGAAGAGGAGGCGGCGGTCACGCTCGGCGCCGACGGCTGGCGGGTGTTCTCGCGCGTCACCCTGCCCAATATCAAATGGGCCCTGCTCTACGGCGTATTGCTGTGCAACGCCCGCGCCATGGGCGAGTTCGGCGCCGTCTCGGTGGTGTCGGGCCATGTGCGCGGCGAGACCAACACCATCCCGCTGCAGGTCGAGATCCTCTACAACGAGTACCAGTTCCAGGCGTCCTTTGCGGTGGCCTCGCTGCTGGCCCTGCTCGCCATCGTCACGCTGCTGGCGAAGACGCTGCTGGAAGCGCGCCTTGGCCGCAGCGGCGGACGCCATTGACGCTCAGAACAGGTACACCGCCGCCAGAACGCCGCCGACCACCAGCACGGCGAACGCCGCCGTCACCAGGCCGAGCCGTTCCTCGATGAAGGTGCGCGCCGAGGGGCCTATCCAGTACAGCAGCCCCGCCACCATGAAGAAGCGCAGCCCCCTTGTGATGACCGAGAGCACCACGAACCAGAACAGGCTGTAATGGGCGAAGCCCGAGGTGATCGTCACCACCTTGTAGGGGATCGGGGTCAGTCCCTTGATGAGGATGATCCAGTGGCCATAGCGCTGATAGGCCTCGGTGAAGGCATCTACCCGGGCGCCATAGCCATAGAGCTGGATCAGGAACAGTCCGAGCGAGTCGTAGAGCAGCGCACCGATCGCATAGCCGAAGAGGCCGCCGACCACGGAGGCCAGCGTGCACACCGTTGCGTACCACCAGGCGCGGGCCGGGCGCGCCAGGCACATCGGCACCAGCATCACATCAGGCGGCACCGGGAAGAACGAGCTTTCGGCAAAGGACACGGCGGCCAGCGCCCACGGCGCGGAACGCCGCTCCGCGAGGTCGATCACCCACTGGTAGAGGCGGCGCAGCATGCAAGGACCTGACGAAGCGAAGTGGGTTCGGTGAACCGGCTCTCACCGGACGTGCGCTAGGGGCGCCGGCGCGGCATGTCGGGAAGAGGCGCGGCGCCGGCACCGTCGGCGATGTCCCACAAAAGCGGCCGGACGGCCACCCCTGCCTCGAAGAGCGGCGCATCCTTGCCGGCCCTGCCTCGGCGCTTGGGCATCTTCTCCGCCATGCCGAGCAGTTTCTCGCGTCGGCGCATCTCCGCCCACACATCCTCGGGCTCGATGCCGAGTTCCACCCACAGCACGACTAGATTGTAGAGAAGATCGGCGCTCTCGCGCACAGTGGCGGCGCGGTCGCCGACCACGGCGTCCAGCGCCACCTCCACCGCCTCCTCGGCCACCTTCTTCGCCATCGCCGCCCGGCCCTTGCGGAACAGCTTCTGGGTCCGCACGGAAGGGTTGTCGCCCTTCTGTGTCGCGGCCACGGCGGCGTGCAGGCGGCGGATCGAATCACTCATGCCGAATCACTCATGCGTCGATTCTAGAGCCATTTGCGTGAAGCCTGTGCGGCAGTGCGCCGAACGGATCGCGCCGATCGGATGGCGCCGCTGTGATCCGGCCGGCGGGCTTTGTTTTTGCGCCGCCGCAGGGTTCGGGTTATGCAAGGGGCGAAATCCTTCTCGGGCCGGCCCGGCCCGCTGCCCCGGTCAGAAACGGATATTGGAAGCGTGTTGAACCTTTCCCTGTTCCGCCCCCGTCGCGCCTGGCTCGTGGCCGGGCTTGTCAGTGCCGCCCTGGTCGCCCCGCTGGCGGCGCGCGCCACCCCGGCGCTGGTCATTGAGGTCGACAGCGGCAAGGTGCTGCTGGCGGAAGACGCCACCAAGCCCTGGTATCCCGCCTCCGTCACCAAGCTGATGACCGCCTATGTTACCTTCAAGGCCATCCGCGCCGGCCGGCTGACACCGGAGACACTGATCACCGTTTCCGACTTCGCGACGACGCAGAAGCCCTCCAAGATGGGCTTCAAGGCCGGCACCCAGGTGACGGTCGACAACGCGCTGAAGATGATGCTGGTGAAGTCGGCCAACGACATCGCCGTGGTGCTCGCCGAAGGCGTCAGCGGCAACCTGCCCGCCTTCATCGACGAGATGAACGCCACCGCCGCCGAACTCGGCATGACCGGCACCCATTACGCCAACCCGAACGGCCTGCCCGACCCGGCGCAGGTGTCGACGGCGCGCGACCTCGCCATCCTCTCCCGCGCCATTTTCCTCAATTTCCCCGAACAGGCCGACCTGTTCCGCATTCCGGCGATCAAGATCGGCCCGGCGGTGATCCGCAGCTACAACAAGCTGATCGACCGCTATCCCGGCGCCGACGGCATGAAGACCGGCTTCATCTGCGCCTCCGGCTTCAACCTGGTGGCCAGCGCCACCCGTGGCAACCGGCACCTTCTCGTCGTCGTGCTCGGCACCGAATCCGGCAAGGCCCGCACCGAGCAGGCCGCCCTGCTGCTGGAGCGCGGCTTCCAGCAGTCCGGCAATGTGTTCGGCTCGCTCGCGCCGTCGGTGGAATCGCTGCGCAACGAGAGCGGCCCACCCACCGACATGCGCGAGCAGGTGTGCGGCGGCAAGCGCAAGAACACCGCCTCCGAAGCCGATGACGACAGCGGCCCGGCCCCCACCGGCTATGTCGCCGCCGGCATGGCCCGGCTTGACGGCACTGTGACTGGCGCCAGCCTGCTGCAAAAGCTGCCGCCCTCCATGCCGCCGGTCGAGGTGTTCGTCGGGCCGTTCCCCAGCGCCGAGGCGCTCGCCGCCGCCTACCCGGCGCCGCCGGCGCCGAAGAAGCCGGCCGCGAAAAAGCCGGGCGACAAGAAGGGCCAGACCACGGCGATCATCGACCCCGCCGATCCCTCCGCTCCCGCTGCTGCGCCAGCCCCCAAGCCGAAGCCCAAACCCAAGCCGGCCACGGCGCAGGCGTCGCCCGCCGGTGGCGCCCCCGCCAAACCCGCCGCCGCCAAGCCAGCGTCGAAGCCGGCGGCCAAACCCGCCGTGAAGCCCGCCTCCGGGCCGGGTGCCGCGCCGGCCAATCTCGTCGTTCCTCCGCCACCGCAATAGCCTGCGGGCGCCTCAGCCTCGCGGGACCGTGGCGCCCACGCGCCCGAACAGGATTTCGCTCATGAGCGAGGCGACCCGCCTCCCCCCGGAACCGCTTCCGGTCACGCTGCTCACCGGCTTTCTCGGCGCCGGCAAGACGACGCTGCTCAACACGCTGCTGCAGCAGCCGGACATGGCCGACACCGCCGTGCTGATCAACGAGTTCGGCGAGATCGGGCTCGACCATCTCCTCGTCCAGCATTTCGACGACGCCACCGTGCTGCTCGCCTCCGGCTGCCTGTGCTGCACCATTCGCGGCGATCTGTCCGAGGGACTGGAGCAGTTGCTGCGGCGCATGGACAATGGCGTCATCCCTCCCTTCCGCCGGGTGGTGATCGAGACCACCGGCCTCGCCGACCCGGCGCCGATCCTGCACGTCTTGATGATGCATCCCTATCTGCTGATGCGCTTCCGGCTCGATAGCGTCGTCACCGTGGTCGACGCGGTGAACGGCCTCGGCACGCTCGACGCCCACCCGGAATCCGTGCGGCAGGCGGCGATTTCCGACCGCATCGTGCTCACCAAGACCGATCTGGTCGATACGCCCGAGCGGATCGCCGATCTCGCCGCGCTGCGCCAGCGCCTCGCCCGCCTCGCCCCCGGCGCGCCGGTGCTGGATGCGGCGAAGGGCGAGGCGACGCCGGCCGCGCTGCTCGGCGCCGGGCTCTATGATCCCGCCACCAAGATCCCCGACGTGTCGCGCTGGCTGGCCGACGAGGCGGTGAGCGCGGCGGAGGAGGCCTCCCGCGCCCACGCCCATGACGAGAACCGCCATGACGAGCGCATTCGCGCCTTCACCGTGGCCACCGAGGCGCCGGTTTCCGCCGCCGCCATCGACATGTTCCTGGAGCTGGTGCGCGGCACGCATGGGCCGAAGCTCCTGCGGCTCAAGGGTATCGTGAAGCTGGCCGAGGACCCCGAGCACCCGCTGGTGCTGCACGGCGTCCAGCATGTGCTGCACCCGCCGAGCCAGCTCGCCGCCTGGCCGGATGACGACCGCCGCACCCGCCTGGTGATGATCGTGCGCGATGTCGAGCCGGCGATGATCCGCCGGCTGTTCGACGCCTTCATGGGCCTGCCGGCGATCGGCCAGCCCGACCGCGTCGCCATGACCGACAATCCGCTCGCGCCGCACACTCTGCGGCGCTGAGCGCGAGCGCCGCACACTCGGCGGCGCTGAGCCGCGAGTGCCGGCCACGCTCCGGCTGCTGAACGCGAGCGCCCTTCGCGGCCTATTGCGAGGGCAGCGGCGCGCCATTGAGCAGAACCTGCGTGCCGCCCGCCGCCGGTGCGCTGGCGGGCGCGCCGGCCGGGTTCGCCGCCGCCTCGGCCGCCTCGGCCCTCGGGTCCGGCACCGCGATCACCATCGCCCAGTAGACGCTGTACTTGCTGCGCGGCGAGCGCACGGCGGCGATGCCGAGGCGGGTGGCGCCCGACAGCAGCATGTTCTTGTTGTGCGAGGGCGAATCCCGCCAGCCGGAAAACGCCTCGGCCAGGGTGTGATAGCCGGCGCCGACATTCTCCGCCGCCTTCAGCCCGCTGAACCCGGCCGCCTTCAGCCGCGTGGTCAGCCCCCGCCCGCCAATATTGTGCGAGAGCTGGTCCGCCGCCGCCATGGACTTGGCCTGACGCTCGGCAACATTCATCAGCACCGGGTCGATGGTCACAGCCGGTAGGCCGCGCCCGCGCCGGTAGTCGCTGATCAGCGCGGCCGCCGCCTGCGGGTCGAGCGCGCCGCCCTTGGCAATGTTGGCATAGAAAGTCTCGTCCACCGGCGCCGTGGTCGGCCCGGCGGCGCAGGCCGCGAGCATCAGGGGCACGAGCAGCAGGCCGGCAAGGCGCTTCAGCAGGAAGGTGGACATGCGACACTCTCAAGGGGCGCGGAGACGGGGAGGTCCGGGAACGATTGAATCCGCCCGGATCGGTAAACCAATCTCTAACGCGCGGGTGCGATGACGCCGAGTTCAGCGAAAATGCCTAGCCGCCCTCATCGCCGGCCGGCGGCTCCTCGCCGATCCGCCCGCCGCGATAGATGCTCCACGGCGTATAGGGAATGCCGATCTTCGCGGTCTTCAGCCGGTCGAGCACGGCGAAATGCAGGTCGCTCTTCACGGTGAGCGCATAGTCGACATTCGCCACCACGCAGCGCAGCTCGAATTTCAGGTAGCTGTCGCCGAACGCCATCAGGAACACCCGCGGCGGCGGCGAGCGCAGCACCTGCGGGTGGTCGCAGGCGCAGCCGATCAGTATGTCGCGCACCTCGTCGGCATCCGCGTCATAGGAGACGTTGACCGCCACGATCACCCGGCCGGTGGTGTTGGCGTGGGTGAAGTTCTTCACCATGCCGGTGATGAGGTCGGAATTGGGGATCAGCACCGCCGCGCGGTCGAAGGTCTCGATCTCGGTCGCGCGCACGCTGATGCGGCGCACATAGCCCTCCTCGCCCTTCACCGCGATGGTGTCACCGACCCTTATCGGCCGCTCGGCCAGCAGGATCAGCCCGGAGACGAAGTTCGAGACGATGGACTGCAGGCCGAAGCCGATACCGACCGAGAGCGCACCGGCGACCAGCGCGATGTTCTCGAGGTTCAGCCCCAGCTGCCCCATCGCCATCGCGATCACCGTGATCGAGCCGATATAGCCGATGATGGTCGCGATGGAATTCTGCAGGCCCTGGTCGAAGGCGGTCTTCGGCAGGATCGCCACCGCGAACCAGCGCTGCACCGCGCGGGCGATGACGATGCCGATCACCAGGAACAGCAGCGCGCTCAGAATGTCGCCGATGGCGACCGTCGAATTGCCGATGGTGAAGCCGAGGGTGACGCGGCTCGCCAGATCGGCGAAGTCCGAGGTCGAGGTGCCGAAGGTGCCCACCGTCACGATGACGATGCCGATGATCGCCACCGCCTTCAGCACGCCAGCGATCAGCACCGACAGAAGTTCGAGGCTCGCCGGCCGGATGCCGAGCGCCTTCGCCGCGTGGCGCGCCCTCGGGCCGGTGGCGAGGGAATCGACGAACAGCGAATTGATCAGCGCCACCACGAGATAGAGCGTGCCGGCCATGACCACGGCGATCAGCGCTCGCGAGGACAGGAAGGAGGCGATGCTGACATAGCCGGTAATCAGCGCGCCGAGGATGGAAAGGTTCAGCACCCAGAAGGGAAACTTGATCCAGTTGAGCAGGGTGAAGGAACGGGCGTCCCGGCCATCGTCGGCCTTGCCGTCCGAAGCCTTGCCGTCCGAAGCCTTGCCGTCCGAGGCCTTGCTCTCCGGCGCCTTGATCTCTGGACCCCTGCTCTCTGGACCCTTGCCATCCGCCGCCTTGCCCTCATCCTCATCCGTGTCGCCGGACAGGGCGTTGAGGGCGCGCATGCTGCGCGAGGCCACCAGGACGAGGCACAGCGACATGGTGGCGCTGGTCGCCACCGAGAGCGGCACCGGAACCACCAGGGCGCGGTGGAAGGCGCCGAGCGTCACGGCGGTCGCCAGAATCCAAAGGCCAATCGACGTGTAGCGGAAGATCAGGCCGGCGATCTCGTCCGACAGCGGCACCACGCGGCGCTGAGGCTCGCGCGGCGCCAGCGCCCCGTCGAGCAGACCGACGCCGATGGCGATGATGGTGATCGCGAGCAGAATCCCCTGCGCGATCTCGTTCACGCGCGGGGGCAGCAGGTCGAAACTGTTCAGGAGGGCCAGAACAGCGGTGGCGGCCAGCGGCGCCGCCGCCATCCGCAGGATGGCCACCAGTGCCGAAAGCCCGCACGCCCGCAGGCGCGAGAGCGTCTCGCCCTCCGCGCCAAGCTCGGCGCGGTGCAGCGGCCGGGCGAGGATGCTGCGCGCCAGGAAGATCAGCGCCACGATCGCCAGCGCGCCGAAGGCTACCGCCACCTGGCCGAGAAACGGCATGCGCGCATTGGCATAGGCGGCCCAATCGCTCAGCAGATAGTTGATGCCGCGCAGTTCCACCGGCACGGCGGCGGCGGCCTGCAGCCACAGCGAGGGATCAAAAATGCTGTAGGAGCGCGCCAGCAGCGTGTCGGTGAACAGCGCCCGGCGCCGGCTGGTGATGCGGTCGGAAAGCTGATCCGCCCGCACTTTCAGCAGCTTGGCCTGCTTGAGCACGCCGTCGAGCTCGGTGGCGCGGGCGGTCAGAGCGTCGCGCTCGGAGGTGATGGAAGCGTCTTCCGGCGGGGCGTCCTCGGCCGGCTTGGCGCCGATTTCCTTCACCCGGTGATTCAAGTTCGCCAGCAGCGGCTCCAGCAGCGCGATGCCGGCGGTCAGGTCGGTCCGCACCGGGTCCAGCCGGTTGCGCAGATCGTCGAGGTCGATCGAGCGCAAACCGTCGCGCCCCAGCGCCGCCTCCACGCCGTCGACGATGGCGCGCTGGCCCTCCAGCTTCTGCTGAACCTGCAGCTGTTCCGGCGGAATCTGCGCGAAGCTCGCGCTGGTCCCGACCAGAACGGCGAGCGCGACCAGCGCCACCACCATGGAGCGGGCCACGAAACGCGCGATGAATCGCACGAAGCCGGGGCTGCGCAGAGGCGAGACGGGCGCGGCCGCGAGGCGCAGGCCGGCAGGAAATGCGGGAAGGCGGGAGCTGGGATACATCGTGCCGGGGCGGATTGGAGCCAGTGGCCGACCTCTCTCAGTCCCGATCAAGGCCAAGTCAAGGCCGGTACTCAAGGCCAGGCATCAACGCAGGGTATCAAGGCCTGCGATCAAGGCCGGCGATCAGGGCCTCGCGCCTGCCCGGCCCCTGCGCCTCAGTTGCCGCGCAGATGCGGCGGCAGCATTCGCTCCTGCAGGTCGGCGGCGGAGGAGAAGACGGCGAAGATGTCGCCGATGAATTCGCGGGCCTGCGAGAACAAGGTGGCGCGCGGGGCGCGCATGCGCCCCACCATCTCCTCGTCGTCGAGCTGGAGATCAGCCGCGTGGTGCACGGCGAGGTTCCGCATCGGCCCGTTATTGGGCAGGAACACCACCTGCAATTCCTCGATGCCGCGATTCTGCGCCAGCAGCACCAGATGCTTCATCAGCGCCGAGCCGATGCCCTTGCCCTGCCAGGGACGCTCGACGCTGAACGCCGCCTCGGCTGCCGCCGGCTTTCCCGGGCGCGTGCCAAGCGGGTGCAACTCCGCCACCGCCCGCAAATCGCCCTCGACGAAATAGCCGATGGCGCTCGCCTCGCCGGAGACAAGGCGGGTGGCGTGACGGGCCAGCGCGCTGTCGGACACCACCCCGCCGAAGCGCATGAAGCGGCTCAGCGGATCGAGCCGCAGCAGATGCGCCAGTATCGCCTCACGTTCCGCCGGCACCAGCTTGCGGATATGGCCCGGCAGCCGCACCAGCGCCGGGGAAGGCGGGGCAAGCGGCGCCCGCGGCGCGGCAGATGAAGGGGCGGCGGACGGTGTCATGGGCTCGGTCTCGACGGGACCGCAGATCATTATTGCGGCGCAGCATAAATATGCGCACCGCACAACGAGACAACTCCTGCATCTGCATGGCTCGCATGCGGCCTCGGCGAGCCTGCCCCACTCTACGCCACCGCCACCACCGCGCCAATGCGTAGGGTCGCGGACACCGTGCGAGGGAGCAACGACACGCGCGCCTGCCCGTGCCGCTGGCTTGACGCCTTCCCTCCGGCAGAGGGAGGGCGAACTAGCGGCTGGCGCTCAGCGTGCGGGCCCGCGTCACCACCTCGGTGATCGCCTCGCGCAGGGCGCCATCGGCCGACAGGCCGAAATTGTAATGGCTCATCGAGAACGGGCCGACCTTGCCGGGATGGGCCGAGCGGAAACCGACATAGACGCCGAGAAACGCCCCGTCCGGCGACAGCATCGCCGCGCCGGAGACGCCGCCCTCGGCGTCGCAGTCGATCGCGACCTCCCGCAGGCCGCTCGACGCCGTGGTCGTCACCTTGCGGGCCTGGCAGTTCTGCAGCGAATAATATTCCTGGCCGCCGCTCTTCGCCGCCGCCGCCAGCACGATGTCGCCCGGAACCTGCATCGTGCCGGGCATATAGGGCTTCACGCCCTTCACCGGCCCGGCGAGCGGCACCACCGCCCAGTCCTTCACCGCCGGCTGGCCATAAGGCTCGCGGGCGCCGCACACCACCTTGTCGACATCGACCGACACCTTCTGCCGGCTGCCGCCGGCGGTGATCTCGAAGGTGCAGTCGGCGCCCCGCCCGCGCGGCTCGCCGCCGGGGGTGAACAGCACATGCGAGGCCGTCACCAGCACGTTGTTGGCGCCCACCAGCTGGCCGGTGCCCACCGCCGAGCCGCAGCGCACCAGGCCGGTGGCGCCGAAGCGCGAGGCCATGGCGGCCGGCGTCAGGCCGAAGGTGCGGGAATAGTCCTCGCGGGAAAGACGGTCATCGCGGTCGATGATGATGGCGGAGGATGGCAGGCTGGCGGAGGTCGAGGCCTTGCGCTCCACCGCCCCCGCCGGGGCGCTGCACACGCCTATCCCGCAGGCCACAGCCAACGCCACGGACACGGCCCGCCCAAAAGGGGCCTTTCCGCCAGAATCGCCAAAGCCGCGCACCCGCATTCCGGTCTCACCCGTCTGGAGAAGCCAAGCGAGTGTGAGGGAATAAATGCGGACGGGTCAAGGCAAACCGAAAATAACGCGCAAACCGCCCGTCGGTTCCCGCCGCCCTGCCATGCATTTTTCGGGGATGGGTCGCGCATTGGTGCCGTCGTCCGGCGCACCCGGCCGAGGCGGGGGCGGTCTTCCCCTGGCCGGGCTTGCGCAACGCTTGCCTTGCGCCACGGTTGCTTTGGGCAACGGTAGTCTTTCGCAACCCTTGCCGCAACGGCCGGCTAACGTTAAGCGTGCGCTGCAACATTGCGGGGTGCCCCAATATGGCGGAAATGGTGGCGGCGGAAGCCGGCGGCTCGGTGCTTGCCGCACGATATGTCGCCCGCATGGCGGCTGGCGACATCACGCCCGATGCCGGCCAGGCCCGGGTGGTCGGGGCGCTGGCGGCTCTCGAACAGCGCATCGCCTCCCGCCGTCTCGCCCGCAAATCCTCGGCGCTGGGCTGGCTGTTCGCACGGCGCGAGGACACGATTCCCCGCGTGCGCGGCCTTTATATCCACGGCGCCGTCGGGCGCGGCAAGACCATGCTGGTCGACCTGTTCTATGAGAGCGTGGCGGTGCGCAAGCGCAAGCGGCGCGCGCATTTCCACGAATTCATGGCCGATGTCCACGCCCGCATCTTCCAGGTGCGCAAGGACATGAAGGAAGGCCGCATCAAGGATGGCGACCCCATCGCCCCGGTCGCCGCCGCGCTCTATGAGGAAGCGTGGCTCTTGTGCTTCGACGAGTTCCACGTCACCGACATCGCCGACGCGATGATCCTCGGCCGGCTGTTTGAGAAACTGTTCGATCTCGGCGTCGTCATCGTCGCCACCTCCAATGTCGCCCCGGACGACCTCTACAAGGGCGGCCTGAACCGGGCGCTGTTCCTGCCGTTCATCGCCATGATCGAGCAGCACATGGAAGTGGTGCGGATCGAATCGCCCACCGACTACCGGATGGAAAAGCTCGGCGGCGCCCGCACCTGGTATGTGCCGGCGGCGCACGAGACCATGGCCGATATCGACCGCGAGATGGACAAGGTCTGGCACCGCATCGCCGGCATTGACGGCGGCGCCCCCGCCAGCGTCACCTCCGGCGGCCGCACCATCCCCGTGCCCCGCGCCGGCGGCGGCGCGGCGCGCTTCAGCTTCGCCGATCTGTGCGGCGTGCCGCTGGGCGCCACCGACTATCTGCGCCTCGCCCGCAGCTACCACACGCTGGTCATCGACCACATTCCCCAGCTCGACCAGGACACGCGCAACGAGGCCAAGCGCTTCATCACACTGATCGACGAGCTGTATGAGAAGGGCGTGAAGGTGGTCGCCTCCGCCCCCGCCGAGCCGGAGCAGCTCTATCTCGGCACCGAGGGTGCGGAAGCCTTTGAATGGGCCCGCACCGTCTCGCGCCTGCACGAGATGCGCTCGGACGACTATATCGCCCGCCCGCATGGGCGTGGCGATTCGCACGCCAGCGGCAACACGACCGGCCTCGTCGAGACCTGAATGGAGGCGCGGATGGCGGCCCGGCCCTTCCCGCATGCCAGAAACGCCCGCCGCCCGGGCACCTTTCACAGGAACGCTCCGGCATGAGCACGCACGCGCCCCACCCCCACCAACCCTCCCCGCATCACAGCTGCGCCCTCACCGGCGAGATCGTTTCCGCGCGCAATGGCCTGCGCCTCGACATGCTGCGGCCGGGCCTTGCCGATCACATCAGGGCGCTGCATCCCGACATCGCGCCCGATGCCTATATCTCGCGCCAGGCGCTGGCGAAGGAGCGCAGCGCCTATATCGCCGCCACGCTGAAGGCCGAGCGCGGCGACCTCAGCGAGCTTGACCACGACGTCATCGCCAGCCTCGCCGCCAACGACATCCTCACCGAGAATATCGAGGACGAGATCGAGCTCGGGCGCACCTTCGGCGAGCGCGCGGCCGATGCCATCGCCTCCTTCGGCGGCAGCTGGACCTTCATCATCTCGTTCATGGTGTTCATCAATCTCTGGATGGCGCTGAACATCGCCGGGCTGATGGGCGCCTTCGACCCCTACCCGTTCATCCTCTTGAACCTCGTGCTGTCCTGCGTCGCCGCCCTTCAAGCGCCCGTCATCATGATGAGCCAGAAACGGCAGGAGGTGAAGGACCGGCGACGCTCGGAGAACGACTACCGCGTCAATCTGAAGGCCGAGCTGGAAATCCGCCATCTGCACGAGAAGATCGACCACATGCTCACGCGGCAATGGGAGCGCCTGGCGGAAATCCAGGCAATCCAGATCGAACTGATGGAAGATCTCGCCAGTCGGCGCCGCTAGAACACGGCCAGCGCCCGTCGCGGACAGGTATTTCGTATACCAGTACTTGGTCCGAAAGTTGTACTCGGGCGTATTTACCTCAACGGCCTTCCTCGCTTGAACCACGCAGCGATAAGGTCTATCGGAACCCCGGCGCGGCGGAGCGCCGCACCCTCCCCTCGGAAAGTCAGGAAATCTCATGGCTCGAGCAAAGATTGCACTGATCGGGGCAGGCCAGATCGGCGGTACTCTCGCCCTTCTCGCCGGCCTCAAGGAACTTGGCGACGTCGTGCTTTTCGACGTGGCGGAAGGTATCCCGCAGGGCAAGAGCCTCGACATTGCCGAAGCCTCCCCGGTCCTCGGCTTCGACGCCGCGCTCGTCGGCGCCAATGGCTATGAGGGCATTGCCGGCGCCGATGTGGTGATCGTGACCGCCGGCGTGCCGCGCAAGCCCGGCATGAGCCGCTCCGATCTTCTCGGCATCAATCTCAAGGTGATGGAACAGGTCGGCGCCGGCATCAAGCAGCATGCCCCCGACGCCTTCGTCATCTGCGTCACCAACCCGCTCGACGCCATGGTGTGGGCGCTGCAGAAGGCCTCGGGCCTTCCCACCCACAAGGTGGTCGGCATGGCCGGCGTGCTTGATTCCGCCCGCTTCCGCTATTTCCTCGCCGACGAGTTCGACGTGTCGGTGGAAGACGTCACCGCCTTCGTGCTGGGTGGCCATGGCGACGACATGGTGCCGCTGGTGCGCTATTCCGGCGTCGCCGGCATCCCGCTGCCGGACCTCGTCAAGATGGGCTGGACCAGCCAGGAGAAGGTTGACGCCATCGTCGACCGCACCCGCAAGGGCGGCGGCGAAATCGTCAACCTGCTCAAGACCGGCTCGGCCTTCTACGCCCCGGCCGCCTCGGCGATCGAGATGGCGACCTCGTATCTGCGCGACAAGAAGCGCCTGCTGCCCTGCGCCGCCTATCTCACCGGCCAGTACGGCATTGACGACCTCTATCTCGGCGTGCCGGTCATCATCGGCGCCAATGGCGTCGAGCGGATCGTCGAAATCGAGCTGGATGCCAATGAGCGCGCCATGCTCGACAAGTCGGTCGCCTCGGTGAAGGAACTGGTCGGCGAGTGCCAGAAGATCGCGCCCGGCCTCGGCGCTTGAGCTTTTCGAGCGGCCTCCGGCGGGGCACATGGCCCCGTCGCGAGGACGTGAACGGCGATCTCGCCGTTTCCAGGCGGCGGGAAGCTCCTGCCGCTGGCGCGTCAAGTGCCGGTGCCGTTATTGCTTGTGAATGATGGCCAGCGTTTTCGCATCCCCGTGCCGCATTCCTGCGGCATTCCCGAGGTGAATACGAGGCCTATATAGAGCCTTCGACTTTCGCCCCACCCTAAGGGGCGCCGCAGTCAGCCCGGGGCAACCCCCGCAGGCGATCTACGGCACGAAAGTACTGCCAACGGACCCGACCGGTCCCCCAGGAGCCGACGATGTCGCGCGCGGACGTGAACGAGACCTTCCTCAACACCTCTTTCCTCTACGGAGCCAATGCGGCCTGGATCGAGGACCTCTATGCCCGCTATGAGGCCGACCCCAGCTCGGTGGACGCTGAGTGGCAGGCTTTCTTCGCCGGGCTGAAGGACGCCCCGGCCGATGTCGAGAAGAGCGCCCGCGGCGCCTCCTGGAAGAAGCAGGGCTGGCCGATCCACGCCAATGGCGAGCTCGTTTCGGCGATGGACGGGCAGTGGATCGAGGTGGAGAAGGCGATCGGCCGCAAGGTCGAGGCCAAGGCAGCCGAGAAGGCGCAGAAGGCCGGCGTCGAGCTGTCCAGCGCCGACGTCCAGCAGGCCACCCGCGATTCCGTCAAGGCGCTGATGATGATCCGCGCCTACCGCATGCGCGGCCATCTGCATGCCAAGCTCGACCCGCTGGGTCTTGAGCCGGTGCGTGCCGCGCCCGAGCTCGACCCCGCCTCCTACGGCTTCCGCGAGGCCGATCTCGACCGGCCGATCTTCATCGACCATGTGCTGGGCCTGGAGTTCGCCACCGTCCGCCAGATGGTCGCCATCCTCCAGCGCACCTATTGCGCCACGCTCGGCGTCGAATTCATGCACATCTCCTCGCCCGAGGAGAAGGCGTGGATTCAGGAGCGCATCGAAGGCCCGGACAAGGAAATCACCTTCACCCGCGAGGGCAAGCGCGCCATCCTCAACAAGCTGGTGGAGGCCGAGGGCTTCGAGAAGTTCCTCGATGTCCGCTACACCGGCACCAAGCGCTTCGGCCTCGACGGCGCGGAGAGCCTGATCCCGGCGCTGGAGCAGATCATCAAGCGCGGCGGCAATCTCGGCGTGAAGGAAATCGTGCTCGGCATGGCCCATCGCGGCCGGCTGAACGTGCTCACGCAGGTGATGGGCAAGCCGCACCGCGCTCTGTTCCACGAGTTCAAGGGTGGCTCCTGGGCCCCCGACGAGGTCGAGGGCTCCGGCGATGTGAAGTACCATCTCGGCGCCTCCTCCGACCGCGAGTTCGACGGCAACCAGGTCCACCTGTCGCTGACCGCCAACCCCTCGCATCTGGAAATCGTCGACCCGGTGGTGCTCGGCAAGTCGCGCGCCAAGCAGGATCTGCTGCGCGACGCCGAACGCACCCAGGTGATGCCGCTGCTGCTGCATGGCGACGCCGCCTTCGCCGGCCAGGGCGTGGTGGCCGAATGCCTCGGCCTGTCGGGACTGAAGGGACACCGCACCGGCGGCTCGATCCACTTCATCATCAACAATCAGATCGGATTCACCACCTATCCGCGCTTCTCGCGCTCCTCGCCCTACCCGTCGGATGTCGCCAAGACCATCGAGGCGCCGATCTTCCACGTGAATGGCGACGACCCCGAGGCCGTGACCTTCGCCGCCAAGATCGCCACCGAATTCCGCCAGCGCTTCCGCAAGCCTGTGGTGGTGGACATGTTCTGCTACCGCCGCTTCGGCCATAATGAGGGCGACGAGCCGGCCTTCACCCAGCCCTTGATGTACAAGCTCATCAAGCAGCACCCCTCCACGCTGGAGCTGTACTCGCGCAAGCTGGAAGCCGAAGGCGTCATCGCGCCGGGCGAGATCGACGCCATGCGCGCGGAATGGCGCTCGAAGCTCGACATCGAATATGAGGCCGGCCAGGCCTACAAGCCGAACAAGGCCGACTGGCTCGACGGCCGCTGGGCCGGGCTGAAGGCCGCCGCCGCCGAGGACGACCCGCGCCGCGGCGTCACCGGCGTCGATTTCGACGAGCTGCGCGAGATCGGCACCCGCATCACCACCGTGCCGGAGGGGTTCCACGTCCACCGCACCATCCAGCGCTTCCTCGACGCCCGCCGCAAGGCGATCCTCGACGACGGCGCCGGCATCGACTGGTCGACGGCGGAGGCGCTCGCCTTCTCCTCGCTGCTGCTCGACGGCCATCCGGTGCGCCTGTCCGGCCAGGACAGCGAGCGCGGCACCTTCTCGCAGCGCCATTCGGTGCTGATCGACCAGGAGACCGAGGAGCGCCACACCCCGTTCAACCATGTGCGGGAGGGGCAGGCGCATTACGAGGTCATCAACTCGATGCTCTCGGAAGAGGCCGTGCTCGGTTTTGAGTATGGCTATTCGCTCTCCGAGCCGAACGCGCTGACCATTTGGGAAGCCCAGTTCGGCGACTTCGCCAATGGCGCGCAGGTGATCTTCGACCAGTTCCTCTCCTCCGGCGAGCGCAAGTGGCTGCGCATGTCGGGCCTGGTCTGCCTGCTGCCGCATGGCTATGAGGGCCAGGGGCCGGAGCATTCCTCCGCCCGTCTGGAGCGCTATCTGCAGATGTGCGCCGAGGACAATATGCAGGTCGCCAACCTGACGACGCCGGCGAACTATTTCCACGCCCTGCGCCGCCAGCTCAAGCGCGACTTCCGCAAGCCGCTGATCCTGATGACGCCGAAGAGCCTGCTGCGCCACAAGCGCGCCGTCTCGACGCTGGCGGAGTTCGGCCCGCAGACCACCTTCCACCGCGTGCTGTGGGACGATGCCGACCGCAACTTCGCCGCCAACCTGCCGGCCGAGGCGGTGACGCTGAAGCCGGACAGCGAGATCCGCCGTGTCGTGCTCTGCTCGGGCAAGGTCTATTACGACCTTTATGAGGAGCGCGAGCGCCGGGGGCTGGACGACATCTACCTCATGCGCGTCGAGCAGCTCTTCCCCTTCCCGCTCAAGACGCTGGCGCAGGAAATCGGCCGCTTCAAGCAGGCGGAAATCGTCTGGTGCCAGGAAGAGCCGAAGAACCAGGGCGGCTGGGCCTTCGTGCAGCCCTATCTCGAATGGGTGCTGGAACAGGCCGGCTCCGCCTCCTCGCGGCCGCGCTACACCGGCCGCCCGGCTTCCGCCGCCACGGCGACGGGGTTGATGTCCAAGCATCTCGCGCAGCTCAAGGCGTTCCTGCAGGACGCCCTGGGCTGAGCATAGCGACTATCCGCAAGACCTGAGTTCGCAAGACCCGAGGGAGTGCCGGCCCCGCAGCCGGCAAACGGTGAGGAAGAACGAGCATGGCCACCGAGATCCGCGTTCCGACGCTGGGCGAATCGGTCACCGAGGCAACCATCGGCAAGTGGTTCAAGAAGGCGGGCGACACTGTCGTCGCCGATGAGCCCATTGTCGAACTGGAGACCGACAAGGTCACGATCGAGGTGCCCGCGCCCTCGGCCGGCGTGCTCTCCGAGATCATCGCCAAGGACGGCGAAACGGTCGGCGTCGGCGCGCTGCTCGGCTCCATCGGCGAAGGCTCCGGCGCGGCCAAGGCGACCCCTGCCGCCGCTCCCGCCAAGGCCGAAGCCCCCAAGGATGCTCCGAAGGCAGAGGCCCCCAAGGCTGAAGCTCCGGCCCCGGCCGCTGCCGCGTCTTCCGGCGCCAACGGCCCGGCGGTCGCCAAGCTGGCGGCGGAGAGCGGGCTCAACCCCGCCATGCTCGCCGGCACCGGCAAGGATGCGCGCGTGACCAAGGGCGACATGCTCGCGGCGCTGGCCACCGCGCCGGCACCCGCCGCCGCCCGCGCCCCGGCTCCGGCCCGCGCCCCCTCGGCGCCAGACGACGCCTCGCGCGAAGAGCGCGTGAAGATGACCAAGCTGCGCCAGACCATCGCCCGCCGTCTGAAGGACGCGCAGGACACGGCGGCGATGCTCACCACCTTCAACGATGTCGACATGTCGGCGGTGATGAATCTGCGCGCCCAGTACAAGGACGTGTTCGAGAAGAAGCACGGCGTGAAGCTGGGTTTCATGGGCTTCTTCACCAAGGCGGTGATCCAGGCCCTGAAGGACGTGCCTGAGGTGAACGCCGAGATCGACGGCACCGACCTCGTCTACAAGAATTATTACCACATCGGCATCGCGGTCGGCACCGACAAGGGCCTGGTGGTTCCCGTGGTGCGCGACGCTGACCAGCTCTCGGTCGCCGGCATCGAGAAGGCCATTGCCGGCCTCGGCCGCAAGGCGCGCGACGGCAAGCTCGGCATCGAGGACATGCAGGGCGGCACCTTCACCCTGACCAATGGCGGCATTTACGGCTCGCTGATGTCGACCCCGATCCTCAACGCGCCGCAGTCGGGCATTCTCGGCATGCACCGCATTGAGGAGCGCCCGGTAGTGGTGAAGGGCCAGATCGTCGCCCGCCCGATGATGTATCTGGCGCTGAGCTACGACCACCGCATCGTCGACGGCAAGGGCGCCGTCACCTTCCTCGTCCGCGTCAAGGAAGCGCTGGAAGACCCGACCCGCCTCGTGCTGGATCTGTAAGCGGGACGCGTGGGTGAACCGGGCGTGGCCCGGCGGAGGATGCAATGACCTATGTCAGCGAATTCGCGGCGCTGATGGCCGTGTTCGCGGTGGTAATCGTGGCGCCGGGGGCGGATTTCGCCCTCGTCGTCCGCCAGAGCGTGGTGCATGGCCGGCGCGCCGCGCTTTTCACCAGCTTTGGCATCGGCGCCTCGCTGCTGTTCCACATCAGCTACACGCTGCTAGGCATCGGCCTGATTGTCTCGCAGTCACTCGCGCTGTTCGCGCTCATTAAATGGCTGGGCGTCGGCTATCTGCTCTATCTCGGGGTGAAGTCGTTTTTCGACAAGCCGCTCGACATCAACGAGGGCGAACTGGCGGCGGGCGCCACGGCGGGCCGGCCGCTCTCGCTGGGCGCCTGCTTCGGCATGGGTTTCCTCACCAATGCCCTCAACCCGAAACCCGTGCTGTTCTTCCTCTCGCTCTTCACTGCGCTGGTGAGCCATGAGACGCCAGCGGCCGTGTCGTTTCTCTATGGCATCGGCATGGCGAGCGCGCTGATCGCGTGGTTTGCCGGCGTCACGCTGTTTTTCACCAACCCTTCCGTACGCGCCCGTTTCAAGGCGTTCGGAGGCTGGTTCAACCGGCTGACCGGCGCGACCTTCGTGCTGCTGGGCCTGCGCCTCGCGGTGCAGAAGGCCAACTGACGCAACTCGCTATGTCGAGCAAGCCCTCAAGGAACTGACCATGTCCTACGATCTTGTCGTCATCGGCACCGGCCCCGGCGGCTATGTGTGCGCCATCCGCGCCGCCCAGCTTGGGCTCAAGGTCGCGGTGGTCGAGAAGCGCGCCACCTTCGGCGGCACCTGCCTGAACATTGGCTGCATCCCCTCCAAGGCGCTGCTGCACGCCTCGCACCGCTTCGAGGAAGCCGGGCACAGCTTCGCCAAGATGGGCATCAAGGTCAGCGCGCCGGAGCTCGACCACGCGGCGCTGCTCGGCTTCAAGGACCAGGCGGTGGAAGGCAACACCAAGGGCGTCGCCTTCCTGATGAAGAAGAACAAGATCGACACCTTCCACGGCACGGCGAGCATCCCCGCGCCGGGCAAGGTCGATGTCGCGATGGCGGACGGTTCGCAGCAGACGCTGGAAGCCAAGGCCATCGTCATCGCCACCGGCTCGGATGTGGCCAAGCTCCCGGGCATCACGATCGACGAGACGCGCATCGTCTCCTCAACCGGCGCCATCGCGCTGGACAAGGTGCCGGGCAAGCTGCTGGTGGTCGGCGCCGGCGTCATCGGGCTGGAGCTCGGCAGCGTGTGGCGGCGGCTGGGGGCTGAGGTCACGGTGGTCGAATATCTCGACCGCATCCTGCCCGGCATGGACCTTGATGTCGCCAAGTCGTTCCAGCGCATCCTGGAAAAGCAGGGCATGGCGTTCAAGCTCGGCGCCAAGGTCACGGGCGTCGATGCCTCGGGCGCGACGCTGAAGGTCTCGGTCGAGCCCGCCGCCGGCGGCGAAGGTGAGACGCTGGAGGCCGATGTGGTGCTCGTCGCCATCGGCCGCGTCGCCTACACCGAAGGGCTGGGGCTGGAGGCGCTCGGCGTCGAGAAGGACGCACGCGGGCGCGTCGTCACCGATCATTATTACCGCACCAGCGTGCCCGGCATCTTCGCCATTGGCGACGCCATTGCCGGCCCGATGCTGGCGCACAAGGCCGAGGATGAGGGCGTGGCGCTGGCCGAGCTGCTCGCCGGGCAGGCCGGCCATGTGAATTACGAGGTCATCCCCTCGGTGGTCTACACCTTCCCGGAGGTGGCCTCGGTCGGCAAGAGCGAGGAAGAGCTGAAGCAGGCCGGCATCGCCTACAAGGTCGGCAAGTTCCCCTTCCTCGCCAATGGCCGCGCCAAGGCCAATGACGAGACCGACGGCTTCGTGAAGATCCTCGCCGACGCCACCACTGACCGCGTGCTCGGCGCCCACATCATCGGCTCGGAGGCCGGCGAGCTGATCCATGAATGCGCGGTGCTGATGGAGTTTGGCGGCTCCTCGGAAGACCTCGCCCGCACCTGCCACGCCCACCCCACCCGCTCGGAAGCGGTGAAGGAAGCGGCGATGGCGGTGGAAAAGCGCGCCCTCCACATGTGAGGGCGCGGCCCTCGGCCGGCGACAGACGTTTGATCGACGCAAAAAGCGGCCCGGAAGTCACCTTCCGGGCCGGTCTGTATCGAGGGGGAAGACGAGGGCCGGTCAGGAACCCTTGACGTCGGTCTGCGCCGCCTTGGCTGCCTGGTAGGGGCAGGCGAAGGCGGTTCCGGCGACGGCGGTGGTCAGGGCAAGCGCGCACAGAGCGGTCACGAGACGCTTCATGAATTGGTCTCCTCTGGTCGGGTCCAACGCCTGCGAGTGTCCCCCAGCTTCCCCAAGGTGAAAAGCCCCTTCCGGTTCCCCGGCACCGCCCGGCCGCCATTTCCCCGCGGGATCACGCATCCGTGTAGGTAACGGCCTCGATCTTCCAGCCATCCGGGTCCAACAGGAAGGCGGCATAGTAGCCCTCGCCATACTGCGGGCGCAGGCCCGGCCCGCCGGCATCGCGCCCGCCCGCCGCCAGCCCGGCGGCGTGGAACGCCTCGACCGCGCGGCGCGTCGGCGCCATGAAGCACAGGTGGAAGCCCGGCGGCGGAGTGACCGCCTCGGCCCGGTGCTGGATCCAGAACGGCGCCGCGCCCGGCGTGCCCTCCGGCGAGGGAAGCTCCCCTTCGGGACCCCAGCAGGCGGATTCGCCCTCCGCCTCGGCATGGGAGGCGACACGCATGAAGCCGAGCGGGGCCAGCACGGCGTCATAGAAGGCCAGCGCCCGCTCATAGTCGCTGACCCCGATCGACATGTGCTCGATCATCGGCTGAATGGGAGTCATCGCGCGCTCCTATTTCGCTGTGGCGCGCGGATGCGACGCCTTCCACGCCGCCATCAGCGTCTGCGTGTCGACGGCGGCGTAGATCTGCGTGGTGGAAAGCGAGGCGTGGCCAAGAAGTTCCTGGATCGAGCGCAGATCGCCGCCCCGCCCCAAGAGATGGGTGGCGAAGGAATGGCGCAGCGCGTGCGGGGTGGCGCTGTCGGGCAGGCCGAGCGCGCCGCGCATCCGCTCCACCGCCAGCTGCACCACGCGCGGCGAGAGCGGACCGCCCTTGGCGCCGCGAAACAGCGCCCCCGTGGGCTCCAGATCATAGGGGCAGGCGCGGGCATAGGCATCCACCGTTTCAAGAACCTGGCGCAGCACCGGCACCATCCGGGTCTTGCCGCCCTTGCCGTGGACGAGAATCTGGTCGCCGCGCCCCGGCAGGGGCATGTCGCGGCGCATCAGCCCCAGCGCCTCGGAAATACGCAGGCCGGAACCGTAGAGCAGCGCCAGCACCGCCGCGTCGCGGGCGAGAATCCACGGCTCGCGCGCATCCCCCGCCCGTGTGGCCGGGTCGGAAAGGGCGCGCGCATCCGCCATGGTCAGCGGGCGCGGCAAAGTGCGGGGAATGCGCGGCCCGCGCACGGCGGTCAGCGCGCCCACCTTGCCCAGCCCCTCGCGCTCCAGATGCCGGCCGAAGGAGCGGGCGGCGGCGAGAAAGCGCATCTGCGTGCGCGCCTCGATGCCCTCGGCCCGGCGCGCGGCGATCACGGCGCGCACATCGCGCGGCTGCATCTGCGCGAGGTCGGCCATGGTGGGGGAATGGCCGAGATGGCGCGCCAGCACGCCGAGAAAGGTCGCGACATCGCGGGCATAGGCCTCGCGGGTCTTCGCCGCCAGCCGCCGCTCATGGCCGAGCCGCCCGAGCCAGCCTGTGAGCGCCGCCGCCACGTCAGGCGCCGCCCCCGCCAGCAGCCCACGTTCGGCCCGCTCCGCCTTCTGTGCGTCCGTGCTCGCCATGGCTTCACCTCCGCTTGCCCTGCCCCAGGCCGGCCGATCCGTTCTAACGGCGCAGCCGTTAAAAAACGCCGTTCCTGATGCTGCCGGACCTCCGACGTTATGGCGGAGGCACCCTTATCCAGTCGCGCCGAGAACCTTGGAATCGGCCGCCTGTTCAACACTCCGGCGGCATGCTAGCTGATTATACTCTCTCAACTCGTCACATCGACTTCCAATCGAGAAATTCGCTGGAAATACCTATGTCGTATTCCGATTATATCGACTGGAAAGGCTGGGAGGAGAACGCTTTCGGCACCTGCGATGCCTACAGCCAAGCATATTTCGACGGCGAGATTGGTCCTTATATTAGGAAGGCATCAACAACGCCTGCGTCCCTCGTTGAAATCGGCTTCGGCAATGGATCGCTCCTGGGGTGGTGTCGGAGCCGCGCCATCGACGTCATCGGAAGCGAGATTCAGTCCGCGCTGCAGGAACGGGCACGCCGCGCCGGCTTCCCCGTGGTCGACGACCTCTCGGAAATCGCGGCGGAGACGGCGGATGTCGTCGTTGCCTTGGATGTCTTCGAGCATATTCCCTATGACGATCTGGTGGCTCTCTGCCGCGACATTCATCGAATCCTGAAACCAGAGGGGCATCTGATCGCCCGCTTTCCGAACGGTGACAGCCCCTTCTCGATGGTCTTCCAGAATGGCGACCCCACCCATGTGCATGCGCTGGGGGTGTACAAGCTGCGGCGCCTCATGTCGGCGACCGGCCTTCGCCTGGAGCTCCTGAAAGCCCCATGCGAACGCCGCCTCAGCCTCAAGGGCCGGCTGTTCCTGCCGGTTCGACGCCTGATGAGAGCCATGTTCAGCGCCTTTGTGCGCTACGCTTTTCTCGAAGGCGACACGCCGACAACCTTCACCATGAACTATGTGCTCGTCGCCAGCAGGCCGGCGGTCCCTTCCTAGAGGCACTCGGGTGAAAGCCGGTCCACCGGCCGCGCTCCAGGAATTTGTCTTTACGCATTTCATTCACGCGAACCGGAAACCCGCCTCGCTCGGGAATGATCGAGCTGCCGGCAGCATGCGGCGCCGGCTCGATCGACCCGGCGCACCGCGCGCCGATGCGCTATGAAGACCCCCGCCATGTCCGCTCCCGCCGATTCCCCCTCCCTGTTCCCCTCGCGTGCCCGCGTGGTGGATGTGCTGCTGCCGCTCGCCATCGGTTCGGCCTATTCCTACCGCGTGCCTGAGGGCATGGAGGTGGCGGTGGGCGATATCGTGGTGGTGCCGCTCGGCACCCGCACCATGCTCGGCTGCGTCTGGCCGAGCCGATCCGACTCCAGGACCGCTGAGCCCAAACCGGTCGACCCCGCCAAGCTGAAGGCGATCCAGCGCCGCTATGATGTGGCGCCGCTGAACGCCGGGATGATCGCCTTCATCGAGTGGATCGCCGACTACACCGTCACCCCGCCCGGCATGGTGCTGCGCCTCGCCTTGCGCCATGACGAGAGCGCCGGCATCACCCGCGAGCGCATCGGCGTGCGGCTCACCGATCACCGGCCCGAGCGCCGCACCAAGGCGCGCGAAAAAGTAATCGCCGCGCTGGAAGACGGGTTCGTGCGCGCCAAGAGCGAGGCGGCGAAGGAGGCGGGCGTGTCGCCTTCCGTGGTCGACGGGCTCATCGACGATGGCGTGCTGGAGACGGTGGTGCTGCCGCCCGAGCCCGCCGCCGAGACGCCGGACCCGGACCATGCCGTGCCGGAGCTGCTGCCGGCGCAGGCGCAGGCCGCCGCGCAGCTGGTGGCCTCGGTCAAGGCGCGCGCCTTCCAGCCCTTCCTCATCGACGGCGTCACCGGCTCGGGCAAGACCGAGGCCTATTTCGAGGCGGTGGCGGAAGCGATGCGGCAGGGACGGCAGACGCTGATCCTGATGCCGGAAATCGCCCTGACCCAGGCCTTTCTCGACCGCTTTGCCCGCCGCTTCGGCGTGCGGCCGGCGGAATGGCACTCCGCCGTGTCGACCAAGCGGCGCGGGCGGATCTTTCGCGGCGTCGCCTCGGGCGAGGTCTCGGTGGTCGCCGGTGCCCGCTCGGCGCTGTTCCTGCCGTTCCGCGATCTCGGCCTGATCCTCGTCGATGAGGAGCATGACAGCGCCTACAAGCAGGAGGACGGCGTCCATTACCACGCCCGCGACATGGCGGTGGTGCGGGCGCGGCTGGAGGGGGCGACCATCGCCCTGGTTTCCGCCACCCCCTCGATCGAGACGGAAGTGAACGCCCGGCGCGGGCGCTACACCCGCCTCGCCTTGCCCGAGCGCTTCGCCGGCACCAAGGTGCCGCGGCTGGAGCCGATCGATCTGCGCCGCGAGGGCCCGCCGCGCGGCCAGTGGATCGCCCCGCGCCTCGCCCGCGAGATGGAGCGCACCATCGAGGCCGGCGGGCAGGCGCTGTTGTTCCTCAACCGGCGCGGCTATGCCCCACTCACCCTCTGCCGCGCCTGCGGCCACCGCATCAAATGCCCCTCCTGCTCCTCCTGGCTGGTCGAGCACCGCTTCCGCCGCCGGCTGGAGTGCCACCAGTGCGGCTATGCCATGCCGGTGCCCAATGAATGCCCGAACTGCCACGAACCCAATGCGCTCATTCCCTGCGGTCCCGGCGTCGAGCGACTGCACGAGGAGGCGGCGAAGCTGTTTCCCGAGGCCCGGCTGCAGGTGCTCTCCAGCGATCTCGCCGGCGGGGTGGAGCGGCTGCGCGCCGAACTCAAAGCGATCGAGGATGGCGAGGTCGACATCATCGTCGGCACCCAGCTCGTCGCCAAGGGGCATAATTTCCCCGGCCTCGCCATGGTTGGCGTCATCGATGCCGATGTGGGCTTGGGCCATGGCGACCCCCGCGCCGCCGAGCGTACCTTCCAGCTGCTGCATCAGGTCGCCGGCCGCGCCGGCCGCCATGAGGTGGAAGGGCGCGCCTTTTTGCAGACCTACATGCCCGAGCACCCGGTGATGCAGGCACTGGTGGCGGGCGACCGCGACGCCTTCTATGACCGCGAGATCGCCATTCGCGAGGAGGCGCATCTGCCGCCCTTCGCCCGGTTCTGCGCCCTCATCATCTCAGGCACGGACCCGCATGCGGCGCAGTCCCATGCCCGCGCGCTGGCCGCCTGCTCGCCCTTCACCGACAAGGTGCGCGTGCTCGGCCCGGCCGAGGCGCCGCTGGCGCTGATTCGCGGCCGCCACCGCTACCGCCTGCTCGCCCGTTGCGAACGCAGCTTCGACCTCTCCGCCTATGTCCGCGCCTGGATGGCGGGCGCGCCGCGCGCCACCGGCAGTCTGAGGGTGGACATCGACATCGACCCGCAAAGCTTTGTGTAGAGCGGCCGCCCCTGCCGCGCTGCGTCATGACAATGCGGCACGGACCTGCTTCTTTAGCGCGGAGCGGTAGCATTTGCCGGCAGTGGAGCGTGCAGCATCATGATGAGTCTTCCCTTTTTCGGGTTCTGTCTCGCCTTGGCCTTCGCGGCCCTGGGCCGGCGCGCGCTGGCGCTGGCCGCCTGCCTCGTCTCGATCGCCGTGCTGCTGACCCTGTTCAAGCTGCACGCCACCTCCGCGCTCGACATCGTGCTGTGAGGGAAGCGCCATGAACCCGAACACACAGAACCCGAACACCTCCCCCGGCATCCTCTCCCCGGAACTCTCCCGCCAGCTCAACGCGCTCGGCCTCATCGCCGTCGGCGTCGTGCTGCTGTTCGCCTTCTACGACCAGCTCGTCGGCGGCGCATTGCCCTGCCCGCTCTGCATCCTGCAGCGCGCCGGCTTTGTCGGCGTCGGCGTCGGGCTGGCGCTGAACGTCAAATTCGGCCCGCGCCCGAGCCATTATGCCCTCGCCATTCTCTCGGCCATGGCCGGCGGCGCGGTCGCCGCCCGGCAGGTGCTGCTGCACATCGTGCCCGGCACCGGCACCTTCGGCGCGCCGTTTCTGAGCATGCATTTCTACAGCTGGGCGCTGCTGCTGTTCATCGTCATCATTGCCGGCTGCGCGCTGCTGCTGCTGTTCGACCGGCAGTTCGCGCCGGCCGCGCGCGTCCACACCCTGAGTGGTCTGACGCTGGTCGCCTTCGCGCTGATCGCCCTGCTGGCGCTGGGCAATGGCGTTTCCACCGTGCTCGAATGCGCCGGCGGCCTGTGCCCGGACGACCCGGCGGGCTATCTGCTGCTCGACGGAGAGCCCCCCGCCGCGGCACCGGCGCCCTGAGCGCAGACGGGGAAGGGCGCCCGCCATTGACGGCGGCGCGCGCGGCGCCTAGTTTCCCCGCCATGATGATCGCTTCGATCGAGACAGCGCGTTTTTGCGCGGGACGGCGAATTCGCCGCCCGGCCGACAGGTTCGGCCGGGTTTCCTGACGCACGCCCTCCCGATTCCTCGTCATCATCGGACACTCCCATGACTGCCGGTCTTTGCCGCCACCGCCTCGTCGTCGAGGCGGATGCCCATCCCAATCTCATGCTCCGCCTGCTGGAGCCCTTCGCCATCCATGACGTCCAGCCCACCCGCATCCGGCTGGACGGGCCGGCCGATGGCAAGATCGACCCCGCCCATCTCGGCACGATGCGGGCGGAGATCGCCTTCGTCGCCGGCCCCGACATCGCCGAGCGGCTCTGGGCGCGGATCGACGTGATGGTGCCGGTGCGCACCTCCCATCTCGTGTCGAGCGCCTCGGGCGAGATCGCGGCCTGAGCGATGCTGGCGCAGCTCGGTGCCATCGCCCTTGTCGTGGCGCCGGTCTTCGGCCTGATCGGCCTCGGCTTCGTCGCCTCGCTCTCGGGCCATCTGCGCGAGCGCGCCGCCGAGGGCCTGTCCGAATATGTGTTCGGGCTGGCCGTGCCGGTGCTCATCTTCAAGACGCTGGCCGAGGCGCAGCTGCCGCAGGAAGGCCAGCCCTGGGGCTACTGGATCGCCTATTTCACCGGCGCCTTCCTGGTCTTCGCCCTCGGCATGCTGGCGGCGAAAAGGCTGTTCGGGCGCGGGCACCTCGAATCGGTGATCCAGGGCTTCACCTCCGGCCAGGCCAACACCGTGTTCGTCGGCGTGCCGCTCATCCTCCAGGCCTTCGGGCCGGAGGGGGCGGTGCCGCTGTTCCTGCTGATCGCCATCCATCTGCCGATCATGATGGTGCTGGCCACCGTGCTGGCGGAAGGCGCGGCGGCCGGCATGTCGCTGGCCAGCCTGCGCAAGCTGGGGCGGATGCTGGCCTTCAACCCGATCCTGCTCGGCATCTATGCCGGCGGCATCGCCAAGCTCGCGGGCTATGTGCCAAGCGGGGTACTGAAACAGACGCTGGACATGCTGGCCGCTTCCGCCGTGCCCTGCGCGCTGGTCTCGCTCGGCCTCGCGCTGCACCGCTATCCCATACGCGGCGATATCGGCCCGGCGATCCTGATCTCGACGCTGAAGCTCGGCGTGCACCCGGCCATCGTCTATGCGCTGACGCGGATGCTGCCGATGCCGCCGGTCTGGGCCGATGTGGCTGTTGTGTTCGCCGCCATGCCCTGCGGCATCAATGCCTATCTGCTCGCCCAGCGCTACAAGGCCGGCGTCACCGCCGCCGCCAGCGCGGTCTCGCTGTCGACGGCGGCGAGCCTGTTCACCGTAACGATCTGGTTCCTGATTCTCGGCGTCAGCTGAGGCGCCGCCCTCAGTTCAGCTTCAGGCAGTTGGCGTAGAAGGTGGTGGTCGCCGGCCAGTCCGAGAACACGCCGATCACGCCGATATCGCGGGCGAGCACATCGAGCAGCGCCAGCATGTCGCCGTCGCGGTCGATCACCGGCTTGACCGACTGGTAGTAATAGCCGCCGCCGGTGTTGAGCGGGCCGGAGCGCTCCAGCGACCAGCTGATGAGGCCGAGCCCCGCCTTCTTCGCTTCCTCGGCATAGACGGAGGGCACGATCCGGCCGTCCTTGTGCGTCACCAGCATCCACAGCGGCGGGGCGAGGATCTTCACGCCCTTGTCCGCCAGCTCCTGCATGGAAGGCTGCCAGGTCTCGGGCTTCATATTGTCGAAGCCCTTGCTCTCCTCGTCGCGCCCGTCGAGATAGACCGCCTGCGCGCCGAAGGCCGGCTCGGCCTTGAGCCAGTACAGCACATCGTCGAGGCGGAAGGACTGGGCGTAGACATCGCGCGGGTCGATGCCGGCCGCCTTGTACTCGTCGATCATCTGCTGGGCGTAGTGCTCCTGGCTGTAGCCGCCCTCGAAGGGCATGGCGACCTCAGGGGTCTTCAGCTCGGGGGTGAACTTGAGGCCCAGCGACTTCACCAGATCGATATATTCCTTATGCGAAACCAGCGTCGCCCGGTTCACATAGAGGTCGGTGCGCCAGCTCGGCGTGCCGTCCATATATTCCTGCGCTGTCACCCCGCGCGGGTTGAAGCCGTCCATCTTCGGCCGCAGCGATTTGAACTCGGCCAGCGTCAGGTCGCTGGTGCAGCACTTGGCGCTGGCCTTGCGCCCCGTCGTGGGGTCGGCCGGCTGGAAGCCTTCCGAGCATTTCGCCGCCAGTTCCGGCCGGGCGAGAATGTCGGTCGTGGTGTGCAGGTCGCACTGGGCATGGCGGCACACCAGCTCGCGGTCCTTGGTGAAGGCGACATCGCATTCGATCACGCCGGCCCCCATGCGCGCGGCGGCGATGTAGCCCTCGCGCGTGTGCTCGGGAAACTGCAGCGGCGCGCCGCGATGGGCGATGGAGAAGTTTTTCGCCGTGAACGGGCCCTTGCACTGAGCCAGCTGGTCCTTCAGTGCGCCATCCTTCATCTCGCCGACGAGATAGAACGGACGCGGGCCGATCTCGATACTGCCGATAGCGCTGGCCCCCGTCTCCGCCGCCGCCGGGGCGGCAAGCGCCAGCGCGAACAGCGCGGCGGAGAGGGACCGGAGGGCGGGACGCTGGGGTGCGCGCAAAGCGTGGAACATCATCACGAAGCTCTCCTGTCGGCTCGGGCGGTGCGCCTTGGCTATCCCCGGCCGGTGACAGGGGTTTGACGCGGCGCCGGCTACACCGGGGGTTCGACGACCGCCTGCGGCCAGCGCGCCAGCGCCTCATGCCCGGCGGGGGTGAGGGCGTAGACGCCGCGCTCGGTGCGCGCGAACCAGCCATAGACATTGTCGCGCAGGATTTTCCCCGCATCCGGCGCGCGCGGGCGCAGGTCGCGCGGGCGCGCCGGGCCGGCCGCCAGCACGGCGGCGCAGGCCAGCGCCTGCTGCCGATAGGCGGTCATCACAGGCACGCGCGAGCCCCCGCCCACCGCCGGGTCGCCCTGCCTTCGCCGGTGCTCGGACACCAGCCGGGAGCGGCGGCGCGGGTCCTTGCGCGGCATCGGCGCGTCGGGGCTGACCAGGATCGTCACCGCGCCGTCGGGCAACACCAGCAGCATGCCGAAGCCGAGCCGGCGGCAGAGATTGCGGAAGCGCGCATCGCTCTCGCGCCCGCCGCCGCGCAGCGAGGCCCGCGCCGCCAGCCACACCTCGTCGCCGGCGCCGGCGCGATGCACCGCCTGCAGCACCAGCTCCAGATTGAAGCTGAGCTTCAGTTCGCCGATCACCACCACAGGCGTCTCGTCATCCGACAGCGCCACAAGATCGCAGCCGCCGATCTCCCCCTTCACGGTGAAGCCGCGTTCTTCCAGAAAGCGCTTGATCGGCAGATAGAGCGTAGTTTCCACGGTCAGCCCTCCGGGCGTGGGCTCACGAACGGCGCGGCGGGCGCGGCGCCGCCGGGGCACCGCCGGCGCGCTTTTCCGCCAGCCAGATGACATGGCGCGCGCCGCTTTTGCCATGGGCGCGCACCCGCGCCTCCTCCACCGAAAAGCCCGCCTGGCGCAGGCGCCCGGTGAAGCCGCTATCCGGTGCCGAGGACCACACCGCCAGCACCCCGCCCGGCCGCAGTGCCGCCGAGGCCGCGCCGAGGCCGGCGGGGCTGTAGAGCCCATCATTGGCCGCCCGCGTCAGCCCGCCCGGGCCATTGTCGACATCGAGCAGGATGGCGTCATAGGCGGCCCGCCCCGCGCCGATGAGCCGGGCGACATCGCCTTCCTGAAGGGTGACGCGCGGATCATCGAGGCTGTCGCCAAAAATCTCCGCCATCGGCCCGCGCGCCCAGTCGATCACCGCCGGCACCAGCTCGGCCACCACGATCCGCGCCTCGGGCCCCACCTCGCCCAGCGCGGCGCGCAGGGTGAAGCCCATGCCGAGCCCGCCAATCAGCAGCACCGGCGCCGGCCGCGCGCCAAGCCGGGCACAGACCAGCGTCGCCAGCGCCTTCTCCGAGCCGCTGAGACGGCTGTTCATCAGCTCGGTCGCCCCGGCCATGATGGAGAATTCCGCGCCCCGTCGCTTGAGGCGCAGCTCGCCGCCGTCGGGCACATGGGCGGTATCGAGCAGGGTCCAGGGAATCATAAAAGCGTCTCGCTGCGCGGCATCCCCCGAGGTAGCGCCGAACCGGGCCACCGGGCAAGGATGCCGACGCGCCGACGCCCCGCTCAGATCAGCGGCGGGATGGACGGGTTGATCGGCACCTCGAACACGGTCGGCCCCGTGGCGTTGAACGCCGCCGCCACCCGCTGCTTCAGAACGCCGAGATCGCTGATCCGCTCGGCGGCGCAGCCAAAGCCCTTGGCGAGGCTGACGAGATCGAGGTCGGGAATGTCCAGCCCCGGTACGCCGGGCGTCTCCTCCAGCACGGCGAAGGATTTCAGGATGCCATATTCGCCATTGCGCAGCGCCAGGATCACCAGCGGTAGCCCGCTCTGCGCCGCCGTCCACAGCGCCTGCAGCGAATATTGGAACGAGCCGTCGCCGATGATCAGCATGACAGGCCGGTTCCGCCCGGTGTCGCGCTCGCCCAAGGCGATGCCGACCGAGGCCGGCAGGTTCCAGCCGAGCCCGCCGCTGGCGAAGGTGAAGAAGGTCGCCGGCTCGGTGATCGGCCAATGCGCGTGCAGGTCGGCGAGGTTGGAGGGCGATTCCTCCACCAGCACCGTGTGCGGCAGCCGCACCTGCGCCAGCGCCGCGAACACCTGCGCAGCGGTCGGCACCTCGCCCACGGTCGCCGGCGCGTCGGATGCCGGATGCGGCGCCATGCGGTGCGCCAGCTTCTCGCGGGCGACGCGGGTGGCCGCGCGCGCCCGCACCAGCCCGGCCAGCGAGCGCGTCGCCAGCACCGCATCGCCCACCAGGCTGTCGCCGACAGGCGCGCGCGCCGTCTCCGCCGGGTCGTCGCTGATATGCAGCAGGCGCAGCCCCTCGGGCAGGTAATCGCCGGCGACATAAGGGTAGTAGCGGAACACCGGCGCGCCGATGACGATGGCGACATCGTGCCCTTTCAGCCTCTCGCTGAGCGGGCCGATGGCGAAGGGCAGCCCGCCGGCATAGAGCGGGTGGTCCTCCGGGAAGGGGCAGCGCTCGCTCGCCGGCGCCGCGAACACGGTGGCGTCCAGCGCCTGCGCCAGCGCGATCGCGTCCGGCCAGCCGGCACCCCGGTCGAGCGCCGCGCCGAAGATCAGCGCCGGGTTGGCGGCGCCGGAAAGGATGTCAGCGAATTCCTTCAGCCGCTCCGGGTCGGGGGCGATGCGCTGGCTCACACTGCGCACCACCGCGCGGCCTTCCAGCTTCTTGTCCCAGTCGTCGAGCGGCAGCGAGAGGAACACCGGCCCGGCCGGCGCCTGCGTCGCGGTGGCATAGGCGCGCATGAAGGCGGCGGGCACGTCTTCCGGCCGCGCCGGCTCATAAGCCCATTTCACCCAGGGGCGCGGCAGCTGCGTGGCGTCCACATTGGTCAACCACGGCTCCATCAGCAGCATTTCGCGCGTCTGCTGGCCGGCGGTGACGATGAGCGGCGTCTTGTTGAGGGCGGCGGTGATGAGGTTGCCCATCGCATTGCCGAGCCCCGCGGCGGTGTGGACATTGACGATCGCCGGCTTGCCGGTCGCCTGCGCATAGCCATCGGCGATGGCGATGGCGGACGCCTCCTGCAAGGCGAGGTGATAGGTGAAATCGGCCGGGAAATCCTTGAGGAAGGTTTCCTCCGTCGAACCTGGATTGCCGAAGAAGGTCGTCAGTCCCAGCTCACGCAGAAGGTCATACGTGACCGAACGCACGGTTGAACCCGTCATCTTGTCCCCCACCGCGGCCCCCGCAGGCCGCGCGTCGCTCTGCCCCCCGCGAGCACCATGTCGCGGCGCCGGGCGGCCAAAGCTTCCCGATTACGGTAGGGAACTCAAGGGTGTTCGTTGGCGTGCAAGCGACGCATGAGGAAAAAATACCGCGCTACCGCAGCCCTTCCAGCGCCCGGCGCCGCACCTCGTCGGGCGTCACCCCCTGCGCCCGCAGCGCGGCCAGACTCTGCGAGCCGATGGATTTGGAGAGCTTGCGTCCCTCCCCGTCCAGCAGCAGGGAATGGTGGGTATAGCGCGGCGCCGGCAGGCCCAGCAGCGCCTGCAGCACACGGTGCACCGAGGTCGCCGCCTTGAGGTCAGCCCCGCGCACCACATGGCTGATGCCCTGCAGCGCATCGTCTACCACCACGGCGAGGTGATAGGCGGTCGGCACCCCCTTGCGGGCGAGGATCACGTCGCCCCAGGCCAGCGGCTCGGCGGCGATATGGTGCGCCGTCCCGCCGGCCGCCTCCACTTCCTGCCAGCCGAGCGGCCCCGTCAACGCCACCGCTTGGCTCATGTCGAGCCGCAACGCATAGGGCTCCCCTGCCGCCACGCGCCGGGCCCGCGCGTCCTCGCTCATGGCCTCGCGCGGAAACGGAAACTGCGGCGCCCCGTCGGGGTCGCTCGGCCAGCCCGGCCGCGCCGCCACCGCCCGGCGGATATCGCCCCGGCTCTCGAAGCTGGGATAGACCAGGCCGAGCGCGTCGAGCCGGGCGAGCGCCGATTCATAGTCGGCGAAATGTTCCGATTGCCGGCGCACCGGCCGCTCCCAGTCCAGCCCCAACCAGGCCAGATCCTCGACCAGCGCGGCCTCGAATTCCGGCCGGCAACGCTCACGGTCGATATCCTCGATCCGCAGCAGCAGCCGCCCGCCACATTCCCGCGCCAGCGCCTCGTTCAGCAGCACGGAGCGCGCATGGCCGAGATGCAGAAGTCCGTTCGGGCTCGGCGCGAAGCGGAAGGCGGGGCGCGGCACGGCGTCAGCGCGCCGCCACCACCGCGACGCCCGCCCCCACCATGACGCCGCCGGCGGTGCGGTTGACCCGGCGCACCACCTTCGGCGTGCGCAGCAGCCGGCGCGCGCGTCCGGCAAGGAGGACATGGCCGCCCACCACCACCGCCTCGACGGCGAGGATGACGGCGGAAAGGCTCACCAGCTGGCCGGGCGTGAGGGAGGACCCCACCACATTGGGCAGCAGCGCCAGATAGAACAGCGGCATTTTCGGATTGCCGAGATTGAGCGCGACGCCGGTGGCGAACACGGGCAGAAGGCCGCGCCGCCCGGCCACAGGCGCCAGCGCCGGCACGACAGGCTCGGCGGTCCACAGCCGCACGCCCATCCAGACGAGCCAGGCCGCGCCGGCATAGCGCAGCGCCGTCATCAGCCAGCCCATCTCCTGCGCGAGGAGCGAGAGGCCGCACGCGGCAAGGGCAAGGAAAACCAGAACCCCCGCGACCGTGCCGGCGCCATAGGCCAGCCCCGAGGCCGCGCCATGCGAGAGGGTGCGGGCGACGATGGTCATGTTGTCCGGGCCGGGGCTGGCGGCGAACACGAAGAAGGCCGCCGCGAAGGCGAGCAGCGTCGAGACACCCATGGTCAACTTCCCCCGGCGCAGCGGCGCGCCGGAAGCCGAGGATAGAAGCTCCGCCGCCCGGCGTTAAGCTCAGAACTGGCGCGCCACCATCATCTTCTTGATCTCGGCGATCGCCTTGGCCGGGTTCAGCCCCTTCGGGCAGGCCTTGGCGCAGTTCATGATGGTGTGGCAGCGATAGAGGCGGAACGGGTCTTCGAGGTCGTCCAACCGGTCGCCGGTGGCTTCGTCGCGGCTATCGATCAGCCAGCGATAGGCCTGCAGCAGCGCGGCGGGGCCGAGATAGCGGTCGCCATTCCACCAATAGCTCGGGCAGGAGGTGGAGCAGCAGGCGCACAGAATGCACTCATACAGCCCGTCCAGCTTCTCGCGGTCGCCGCGCCCCTGCCGCCATTCCTTCTCCGGCGCCGGGGTCTCGGTGTGCAGCCAGGGCTCGACCGAGGCGTGCTGGGCGTAGAACTGGGTGAGATCAGGCACCAGGTCCTTCACCACGGGCATGTGCGGCAGTGGGTAGATCTTCACCGCCTTGGCATCCACCTCGTCCATGCTCTTCAGGCAGGCCAGCGTGTTGGTGCCGTCGATATTCATGGCGCAGGAGCCGCAAATGCCCTCGCGGCAGGAGCGGCGGAAGGTCAGGGTCGGGTCGATCTTGGTCTTGATCCAGATCAGCCCGTCCAGCACCATCGGCCCGCAATCGTCGCGGTCGACATAATAGGTGTCGACGCTCGGATTCTTCCCGTCATCCGGGTTCCAGCGGTAGATCTTGTACTCGGTCAGCCGGTTGGTGCCGGTGGGCTTGGGCCACACCTTGCCTTCGACAAGCTGCGAGTTCTTCGGAAGCGTGAGCTGGACCATGGCGAGCGATCGTTCCCCGGCTCAATACACCCGCTTGCGCGGCTCGATGTACTGGATGTCGTTCGACAGCGTGTAGGTGTGCACCGGCCGGTCGTCGAGGCGCACGGACTGCGTCTCGAAATCCATGAAGGCCAGCGTGTGCTTCATCCAATGGGCGTCGTCGCGCTCGGGAAAATCCTCGCGCGCATGGGCGCCGCGGCTCTCGGTGCGGGCGGCGGCGCTTTCCATGGTCACGCTCGCCTGCGCGATCAGATTGTCATATTCCAGCGTCTCGATGAGATCGGAATTCCAGATCAGCGAGCGGTCGGTGACGTCGATGTCGCTGGTGCCGGCGAACACGTCGGCGATCAGCTTGCGGCCTTCCTCCAGCACCTCGCCGGTGCGGTAGACGGCGCAATTGTTCTGCATCACCTTCTGCATCGACAGGCGCAGCTCGGCGGTGGGCGTGCCGCCCTTGGCGTTGCGGAAGCGGTCGAGCCGGGCCAGCGCCAGATCGGCGGAATCGGCCGGCAGCTCGCGCTGCTTGTCGCCGGCGGTCAGGATGTCGGCGCAGCGCAGCGCCGCCGCGCGGCCGAACACCACCAGGTCGGTCAGCGAGTTGGAGCCGAGCCGGTTGGCGCCGTGGATGGAGACGCAGGCGCATTCGCCCACCGCCATCAGGCCGGGCACCACATGGTCCGGGTTGCCGTGCTTCTTGGTCACGACCTCGCCGTGGAAGTTCGTCGGGATGCCGCCCATGTTGTAATGCACGGTCGGCAGCACCGGGATCGGCTCCTTGGTCACGTCGACGCCGGCAAAGATCTTGGCGCTCTCGGAAATGCCCGGCAGGCGCTCATGCAGGATCGCCGGGTCGAGATGGTCGAGATGCAGGTAGATGTGGTCCTTGTTCTTGCCGACGCCGCGTCCCTCGCGAATCTCCATCGTCATGGAGCGGGAGACCACGTCGCGCGAGGCAAGGTCCTTGGCCGAGGGAGCGTAGCGCTCCATGAAGCGCTCGCCTTCGGCATTGGTGAGATAGCCGCCCTCGCCGCGCGCGCCCTCGGTGATGAGGCAGCCCGAGCCGTAGATGCCGGTCGGGTGGAACTGCACGAACTCCATGTCCTGCAGCGGCAGGCCCGCGCGCAGCACCATGGCGTTGCCGTCGCCGGTGCAGGTGTGGGCTGAGGTGGCGGAGAAATAGGCCCGGCCATAGCCGCCGGTGGCGAGGATCACGGTCTGCGCGCGAAAACGGTGCAGCGTGCCGTCATCCATCTTCAGCGCGACGAGGCCCCGGCAGCGGCCTTCCTCGTCCATGATCAGGTCGAGGGCGAAATATTCGATGAAGAATTCGGCCGAGTGCTTCAGCGCCGCGCCATAGAGCGTGTGCAGAATGGCGTGGCCAGTGCGGTCGGCGGCGGCGCAGGTGCGCTGCGCCGGGGTCTTGCCATAGTCCACCGTCATGCCGCCGAACGGGCGCTGATAGATCTGGCCCGCTTCCGTGCGCGAGAACGGCACGCCCCAGTGCTCCAGCTCGTAGACGGCGGCGGGAGCGTGGCGCACGAGATATTCGATGGCGTCCTGGTCGCCCAGCCAGTCCGACCCTTTCACGGTGTCGTACATGTGAAAGCGCCAGTCGTCGGTGCCCATATTACCGAGCGAGGCGGCGATGCCGCCCTGCGCCGCGACGGTGTGCGAGCGGGTGGGGAACACCTTGGTCACGCAGGCGGTGCGCAGCCCGGCTTCCGAACAGCCGACCACGGCGCGCAGACCGGCGCCGCCGGCGCCCACCACCACCACGTCATAGGTGTGGTCGGTGATCGGGTAGGCGGAACGCAGCGACGCCCCGTTGGCGGCGCCAGTGGCGGAAGAGGTTCCGGCCATGGTCTCAGCCTCCGAAACTGATCTTGAGAACGGCGAAGGCGCCGGCACTGCCGACCGCAATGGTGAAGAACGTATTGGCGATCAGCGCGAGCACCTTCATCCCCTCGGCAGGCACATAATCCTCGATCACCACCTGCATGCCGATCCGCATATGGAAGCAGACCGAGAAGATCAGCAGCAGCAGCACGATGGCGACCAGCGGATGGCCGAGAATGGCGAGCGTCTGCGCCTGCTCCTGCCCCGCTGCCCATATTACGATTGGCAGGGCAATCAGGATCAGCAGAAGATTGGCGAGCGCGGTCACGCGCTGCAGCCAGAAATGGCCGGTGCCGGAGCGCGCCGAGCCGAGGCCGGCGACGCGACGGCGCGGGGTGCGCATGGAGGAACCCGGGGTCGCGCTCATGGGGTCAGCCCTTCACCAGCCAGATGACGATCCACAGCACGCCGGTCAGCGCGATTGAGCCGCCGATGGTGAGCTTGGCGAACAGTTCGCGCGGCCCGGGGCCGAAGCCGGCGCCGGTGTCCCAGACGAAGTGGCGGATGCCGCCCAGCGCGTGGTGGATCAGCGCCCAGCTGTAGCCGACCAGCAGAAGAAGGCCGATCCAGCTGCCATAGAGCCCGTTCACGAAGGTGAAGGCCCGCTCGGAACTGGCGGCGGCGAGCAGCCAGGCCACCAGCAGCGGCGTGCCGAGATACAAAGCCACGCCGGTGATGCGGTGGACGATGGACATCATCATCGTCAGCATCGGGCGGTAGATTTGCAGATGTGGGGAAAGGGGCCGCTCGGCCGCTCCTGCCATGTCGGTGTCCCAGATCACTCAGGAATGTGGTGTGTGCGTAGCGGAAACGATTGCAGTTCGCAATCATTCCAAAGGTGGCGTCTATCGTTCCTCCCGCCGCGCTTCTTTTTCGGGTTGCGCTGCAGCACGCACACCCTAGCGCATCGCGGCGGCCGCGCGCACCCCCCCTTTTCGGCGCCCGTCCGGCCGGCGCAAGCCCCACGAAAGCCGGCGCTGACGGGCTGTTAACCATCTTTGCCTTTTAATTGTCCGAAACCCGCCGTCTGTTGGGGCGCGCGGAACCCGCGCATTCGAGGTCGCGTTGTCCATGCTTTTTGCGAAACCCAGCTGCCTGCCTGGCGCAATACTGGTGCTGCTCGTCGCCCTGCTCGGCCTTGCCGCCTCTCCGGCTGCTGCGCAATCACGGGATTCGGTCCGCACGCTGACCTCCGGCGGCCTCAGCCGCGACTATATCCTGCACCTGCCGAAGAACGCCCCGCCCGGGCCGCTGCCGCTGGTGATCGCGCTGCACGGCGCGCTGCAGCCGGCCGGCATGATGCAGCGTTATCTCGATCTCGACGCGGTGGCCGACCGCGAGGGCTTCATTGTCGCCTACCCCAAGGGGATGAACCTGCTGTGGAATGACGGCCGCAGCTCCATCGCCGGCTTCATCCCGCTGCTGCACAAGCGCGACGATGGCCGCTTCGTGCTGGATGTGCTGGAGGCGCTGACGGCGGAGGGCCTGGTCGATCCCTCCCGCGCCTATCTCATGGGCTTTTCCAATGGCGGCTTCCTCACCGCCTATGTCGCCTGCAAATACGCCGACCGCTTCCAGGCCTATGCGACGCTGATGATGACGGTGCCGATGGACTATGCGGAAAGCTGCCGCCCGTCCAAGCCGGTGCCGATCCTGTTGATGAACGGCACCTATGACCCGATCGTGCCGGCGTTCGGCCGCCCCACCCCGGGCGCCCGGCTGATGTCGGCCGACGCCACCGCCGCGCTGTTCGCCCGGCTCGACGGCTGCGCCGCGCCCGAGCGCACCAGCGCCCCGCATGCGCGCATCACCCGCTGGAACGACTGCACGACAGGCGGCGCCGTCGCCTATTACGAGGTGGCCGGTGGCCACCAGCCGCCCTCGCAATCGACCGACGCGGTGGACGCGCTCGCCTCGGTGCTGCTCGGGCCCCGCAGCAGCGGCCTCGACGCGCCGGAAGAGATCTGGACCTTCTTCAAGCGTTTCGGCGGCGCCCCGCCGGTCGAGATCGCCGGCCGGGCTCCCGCCGCCACACCCGCCCTCGCCCTGGCGCCGGTGCCGCAAGCCGCCGCGCCGAAGCCCCGGCCGGCCCGGGCCGAGCCGGCCACGCTGGCCAATGCCTGGGACGGCATCGTGCCGGACGCCCGCAACGCGAGCGCCCCCGCGCCCACCGCCTTCGCCGCGCCCGATCCCGCCCCGTCGCTCACACGGCCGATCGCGCCCGGCGCGCCGCTGCCGCTGCAGGCCGGTTTCGTGCGCGCCGGCTTCGTGCAGCCGGGCATGGTGCAGGAAACGGCACCGGGCACGCAGGCGGCCCCGTCGACCCGGCTGGCGCAGGTGCCGCTGCCCCCGCCCTCGCCGCTGCGCAGCCGCGCCGCCAGCACCCAATAGCGCGGCCGCGCGCCGGATCGCCCTCCCCCGCCGCGCCCCTCGCCATCCTTTTGCCGTGAGCCGGCTCTACATCGGCCTCCGCCCGTCGGCGGCACGGCCGATAGGCAAGTCGATTCGGTGGCGTCGATTCGCTGGCGTCGATTCGCCGGGGCGGCGGGTTGACGGGCGCGGCTGTCGGCGGCATCGTCGCCTCCCATCCGCGCCGGGGGTATTTTAAAACCTCCGACGCCCTCGCGTCCGGCGGGCGCTACAGGAAACAGACGTGCCGACGCCGGTCGCGGACCGCGCGGCGAGCATGTCGGGAAAAGGCGGGGAAAGCCGGTTGGAGACGAGGCGCGGACTGGCAGGCGTGAGGCGCTCCCACCTCGCGGCGTTTGATCTCGGCGACGAGCCCCCGCTCGGCGTCGATGGTGACGCCGAGGAGCCGATCAACCGCCGCCGCATCTCCATTCGCTGGCTCATGGCCACGCTGCTCACCGGCATCTGCGGCGCCGCCCTGATGGGTGGGGCGGTCTATGCCGCGCTCGATGGCGAATACCGTTTCGCCCAGTCGCCGGAAACCGTGCGCTCCGCCCTGCGTGGCGCCCTGGCCGCCGGCGAGCGCCCCTCCAATGTCGCCCGCAAGGGCGACCGCATGTCGATCCTCTCCGAAAGCTTCAGTGCCAAGCAAACCCTGCGCCTGTCGACCACCGTCAAGGATGGCGATCGCGAGGTGATCCGGGTGCGCGCCATCACCAAGGTGGCGACCAATCTAGCCCAGTCCGTCACCTCCGCCTCGGTCGACGTGCCGCGCTTCAACCCGGCCAAGCTGATCGCCGAATCGACCAATGACGAGACCGAGGCGGTGCAGGCCGAGCCCACCGGCGACCTCACCATCGTCCTGCGCGACATCGGCGCCCTGCCGCCCAGCACCCGCTTCGCCGCCGAGCTGCCGATGGAAGACGTGCTGATGAAGGTGCGCGAGACCGCCGAGTTCAGCGTGCCCACCGCCGATGCCCGCGCCCCGGCCTTTCCGGGGCTGGGGGTGATGGCCTACGCGCCCTCCGGCGCCGCCGACCCGCTGAACGCGCTGCAGCAGCCTGACAACATGTCGGCGATCGACAAATCGGCCGACGACGCCTCCGGCGGCAATGACTGGTCCGAGCGCACCGTGGTGGCCAAGGCCGGCGACACCGTCGCCTCCGTGCTGATTGATCTCGGCGTGCCGGAAGTCTCCGCCAACGGCGCCGCCCGCGCCTTCGGCACGCGCGAGCTGTCCGGCAAGCTCACCCCCGGCCTGCGGCTCAAAATCCTGCTCGACAACGCCACCGAGGGCGCCATGCCGCTGCGCGTGGCGGTGTTCGGCGAAAGCGGCCATCAGGGCACGGTGGCGCTGTCCGACAGCGGCACCTTCCTGCCCGTGCAGGAGGCGAGCGACACCCAGGTCGCCGATCTCGCGCCCGAGGATGGCGACGAGGAAGGCGGCAGCGGCCGCATCACGCTTTACGACAGCATCTGGGAAACCGCGCTGCGTCACGAAGTGCCCCGCCCGGTCATCGAAAGCATGATCCGGGTCTATTCCTTCGATGTCGACTTCCAGCGCCGCGTGCGCGCCGGCGATTCCTTCGAGGTGCTGTTCGAGCCCGACGAGGCCGGCGGCGCCGGCGGCGTGCTCTATGCCGGCCTCACCGTCGGCGGCGAGGAACGGCGCTATTACCGCTACCAGACCCAGGATGACGGGCTGATCGACTTCTATGACGATGCCGGCAAGAGCGCGAAGAAGTTCCTGGTGCGCAAGCCGCTCTCGGGCGGCCAGCTGCGCTCCGGCTTCGGCATGCGCCGCCACCCGATTCTCGGCTATAGCCGGCTGCATTCGGGCGTCGACTGGTCCGACCGCACCGGCACGCCGATCTATGCCGCCGGCAATGGCGTGATCAAGAAAGCCGCCTGGACCTCCGGCTATGGCCGCCGCATCGAGATCCAGCACTCCAACGGCTACGTCACCACCTATTCGCACCAGTCCAGCTTCGCCAAGGGCATCCGCGAAGGGGTGCGCGTGCGCCAGGGCCAGCTCATCGGCTATATCGGCTCCACCGGCCTCTCCACCGGCGCGCATCTGCACTACGAAGTGCTGGTCAACGGGCGCTTCGTCGACCCGATGCGTATCCGCCTGCCGCGCGGGCGGGCGCTGGACGGGCGCATTCTCGCCAGCTTCGAGAAGGAGCGCGCCACGATCGACGCGCTGCTCAACCACAGCAATGCCGCGCGCGTGGCCGCCAGCGCCACCGGCGCCGCCGAGACCAATTGATGCTGGACGGCCCTCGCCTGCCCCCGCGCGCCGGCGGCCCCGCCACCTCGCTGGTGGTGCTGCTGCACGGCTATGGTGCCGACGGGCGCGACCTGATCGACCTCGGCGACTATTGGGCGCCGCTGCTCCCCAACACCGCCTTCGTCTCCCCGCACGCGCCCGAGCCGCTGGCCGTCGCCCCGGTCGGCCGGCAATGGTTCGGCTATACCGAGCGCGACGACCGCGAGCGCTGGGCCGGGGTGCAGAGCGCCCAGGGCGCGCTCGATGCCTTTCTCGACGCCGAGCTGGCGCGGCTGAACCTGCCCGGCGGGCGCCTCGCGCTGGTCGGCTTCAGCCAGGGCACGATGATGGCGCTGCACACCGGGTTGCGCCGCATGGTGGCGCCCGCCGGCATCGTCGGCTTTTCCGGCATCCATGTGCTGCCGCCGGAGCGGGCCATGGCGGAATTCGACGCCGAGATCACCGCCCGCCCGCCGGTGCTGCTCATCCATGGCGACCTCGACCAGGTGATTCCGCCCATGGCGCTGCCGCGCGCGGTGGAAAGCCTGCAGCGTCAGGGCATCACGGTGCGCGCGCAGCTTTCCAACGGGCTCGCCCACGGCATCGACGGCACCGGCCTGTCGCTGGCCGGCAGCTTCCTCACCGAAGTGCTGGCCTGAAGCCTGCCATCTGCCATCTGCCGCACTGCGGCGAATTGCCGGCCGGCGCTTCACAAGACTGACACGCTCCCTATAGAGTATCGCCGTGCGTCACGCGGCGCCGACTCAAGCGACCGTGCGGACGTTCCTGACAGGGAGCGAGCGTTGACGGCGACTTTGTCTCCGGGTGCCTGGCCTGCCCTCGTGCTCAACGCCGATTACCGGCCGCTGAGCTATTACCCCCTCTCGGTCTGGGCATGGCAGGACGCGATCAAGGCGGTGTTCCTCGATCGGGTGAACATCGTCGAATATTATGAGCGGCAGGTCTCCAGCGCGACCTTCCAGATGCGGCTGCCGAGTGTGGTCTCGCTGAAGACCTTCATCCGCCCCTCGCGCCAGCCCGCCTTCACCCGCTTCAACGTTTTCCTGCGCGACCGCTTCACCTGCCAGTATTGCGATTCGCGCGAGGACCTGACCTTCGACCACGTCATCCCGCGCTCGCGCGGCGGCCAGACCACCTGGGAAAACGTCGTCGCCGCCTGCTCGCCCTGCAATCTGCGCAAGGGCAGCCAGATGCCGGAAACCGCCCATATGGTGCCGCGGCAGAAGCCCTACCAGCCGAGCGTGTTCGACCTGCACCAGAACGGCCGCCACTTCCCGCCGAACTATCTGCACGACAGCTGGATGGACTATCTCTACTGGGACACCGAGCTGGACCCGTGAGCGGCAAAGGCGTCATCCCGGAAGGGCCGCAGGCCCGGTCCGGGATCGCGTGCCGTCTCCCTTACGCCTTCGCGCTCGCGCCCCACATCGCCACCACGACAAGCGCGCTGGCGATGAAGGCGTTGTAGCCTGCCAGCGACAGGCCGAACAACCGCCACGCCGCCTCGTCGCAGCGCACGACGCGGGCGGTCTGCAACTGGCCGAGCAGATTGCCGCCGCCCAGCGCCGGCCCGGCGCCCGAGCAGGTTTCCGGCCCAGCCCACCACGCCCATTCCACCCCGGCATGATAGACGGCGAGGAAGGCGCCCAGCGCCATCAGCATGCCGCAGAGCGCCAGCGCCACCCGCGCCGGCCCCTCTTTGCCGAGCGCCGCGACCAGCAGCGCGACCAGCGCCACCGGCACGGCGATGTAATAGGGAATGCGCTGTTCCAGGCACAGCGGGCACGGCGCCAGCCCCACCACCAGCTGGAAATACCAAGCCCCGGCCAACGCCCCGGCGCTGGCGAACGCCACCACCAGCGCCGCCGTCACCTGGCGGTTGCGCACCGCGCGTCGAGCGGCGGGAGAAGGGACGGCGGAAGCGGTCGCGGCAGGTGTGTTCATGGGCAGGCACCGATCGTGAAGCAATCGCGCCACTTCTAGCCGCTCGACACGCCGGCGCAAATGGGACCCGACATCACGTCTGCCGGATGCCGGCGCTCTCTCTGCCCGCAAGCCCGTGGATGCGCGCCGCAGGCGAGCCTCGAACGAGGCCCCCGCCGTGCCGCCTCCCCCCGCGCCTCACGCCAGCGCGAAGCGCAGCGCCCGCGCCATCGCCGCCGGCAGGATCGAGGCATGATCCTCCCCCGCCAGCAGATCGAACCGCAGGTCGGCCTCCCGCCCGAGCGCCGCCCGCGCCCGTTCGGCAAAGCCCCGCGCCCGGTCGACCATCGCCCGCCGCGCCCGCCGCGCCGCCATCTCGGCCGCCTCCGGCCGCTCCGCCTGCCAGGGGGCCAGCGCCTGCTCCCACTCGCCGACCATCAGTGACAGGCGCGGCGGCACCGCGCGCGCCAGCGCCAGCCCCGCGATGAGCCGTGCCTCGTCCCACCACAGCGACGGGCTCACCGCGACATAGGCAGCGAAAGCCGAGCTGTCGCGCATCATCACGTCGAGGGTGAACCAGCCGGCGAGCGAATGGCCGAACAGCGTCTGCCGCGCCGGGTCGAGCGGCACCTGCCGGGCGATGCGCGGCTTCAGCACCTGCTCGATAAAGCCGAGAAAGGCGTCGCGTCCGCCGGTCGGCCGCGCACCACCCTCCGCCCCCGGCCCGGCCGTGTAGTCGAAATGCCGCCGCGCCCGCGCGTCGTCGCCTTCGGGGTAGCCGATGCCGACCAGCACCATCGGCCCGATGCTGGTGGCGGCGGGGCGCACCGCCCCGCGCCGCAGCACCTCGGTGAAGGTGGCAAAGCCGGCATTGGCGTCGAGCATGAACAGGCCGGGAAAACCCGCCGCCGGCGCCTCGCCTTGCGGCCGGGCGAGAAAGATCCGCCACGGCGCCCCGCCACCGGGCGGCGCCAGGTCGAACCATTCGGCATCGGGCAGGGTCACGGGATTCATGGGCGAGCGCCGTAGCGGAGGGAGCGGGGTGTGATCGCCGGCGACCCGGCCCTCCCCTCATGCCCCAGCCGAGCCGCGGCGCCAAGGCCCGTGCTAAGCCGTGGATGCCGGGTCAAGCCGGGGCATGACGGTTCGGGGGCCGGAAAGGAAGGGAAGGCAGGAAGGCGGTGAGGCGGTGAGGCGGTGAGGCTGGCAGCGAGGCGGCGAGGCGTAGGCCGCCGTTTCCCCTCTCCCCATCGAGGTGAGGGTCGGGATGAGGGACCCCGGCGGCTATTGTCACAACGTCATGGCCGGGCTTGACCCGGCCATCCACGCCTTGTTCCCCACGAGTCCCCGCCTCCCACCCCCATCCGCGCAAAGACGTGGATGCCCGGGTCAAGCCCGGGCATGACGGAATGAAGGCGGGGCAGGCTGGCAGGCGAGGCCCCCCCTCTCCCCGTCGGGGAGAGGGCCGGGGTGAGGGGCGCGCGTGAGGAGCGCCGGCAGCACGGGCCTGCGTCCTTCGAGGCCCGGCGCTCGCACGCTTTGGCACGGCCCGGCCCGGTGATACGGTTTGGGGATGGACGTGTTCGATTGGTTGACCTGCTGGTATCAGGCCCAATGCGATGGCGATTGGGAGCACAGCTACGGCGTACGCATCGACACCCTCGACAATCCGGGCTGGACCTTGACGGTCGACCTTTCCGGAACCGACTGCGACGGCCGGACACTCGATCGGATTCAGCACAATTATGAGCACCCGACGGACTGGTGGACCTGCTGGACGGAAGACAATTCGTTTCGAGGAGCTGGCGGCCCGCTCCATCTTCGTTCGCTGTTGGAGACGTTCCGCACCTTCGCGACCGATATCTCTCGGAAGGACAGCCCCACACTGGAACCATTCCAGAAATTACCCTGACACAGCAGGAACTTGACCCATACGGGCGCCTCATGCAGAACCCGGTGCCCCCATTGGCGGTCGGAGATCGCATGCGCCCGTCCCCTGCCCCCACCACTGCCGGCTTGGCGGCGCCCCCGGCCGCCTCCCATGCCGGCGAGCGCGCCGCCTATGCGCGCCTCGTGCGCCGGCGGGTCCTGCTCGTCGCCGGGCTCGGCGCGCTGATGGTGCTGGCGCTGGTGGTCGACATCGCCACCGGGCCCTCCAACCTGCCGCTGGCCAAGGTGGTGGCCGGCCTCGTCAACCCCGCCTCACTCGACGCCCCCACCCGCGTCATCCTCTGGGAGGTGCGCCTGCCCATGGCGCTGATGGCGGTGCTGGTGGGCGCGGCGCTGGCGCTGGCCGGGGCGGAAATGCAGACCATTCTCAACAATCCGCTGGCCAGCCCCTTCACCCTCGGCGTTTCCTCCGCCGCCTCCTTCGGCGCGGCGCTGGCGCTGGTGCTGGGGGTGAGCCTGCCGGTGATCCCCGCCGACTGGAACCTGCCGGCCTTCGCCTTCCTGTTCGCCCTCGGCTCGGTGCTGCTGCTGCAGGCCATGGCCAATCTGCGCGGCACCGGGGTGGAAACGCTGGTGCTGTTCGGCATCGCGCTGGTGTTCACCTTCAACGCGCTGGTGGCGCTGGTGCAGTATGTCGCCAGCCAGGAGGCGCTGCAGCAGCTGGTGTTCTGGAGCATGGGCAGCCTGTCGCGCGCCAGCTGGGGCAAGCTCGGCGTGCTGGCGCTGGTCATCGCCGCCGTGGTGCCGTTCTCGCTGGCCGCCGCCTGGCGGATGACGGCGCTGCGCCTGGGCGAGGACCGGGCGCGCTCCTTCGGCATCTCGGTCAGGCAGCTGCGCTTCTTCTCGCTGCTGCGGGTGAGCCTGCTGGCCGCCACCTCGGTCGCCTTTGTCGGCACGATCGGCTTCATCGGGCTGGTGGCGCCGCACATTGCCCGGATGCTGGTGGGCGAGGACCACCGCTTTTTCCTACCGGCCTCGATGCTGGCGGGCGCCGTCATCATGTCGCTGGCCTCGGTCGGCTCCAAGCTCATCGTGCCCGGCGCGCTGCTGCCGGTCGGCATCGTCACCGCCCTGATCGGCGTGCCCTTCTTCATGGTGCTGATCTTCGCCCGCCGGGAGCGGATGTGATGGTGCCCTCCCTCACCATCGCGGGCCTGTCCGTCGTTTATGGCAGGCGGCCGGTCATCGACAACCTCACTCTACCTCCGGTTGTGGGCGGCGGGGTGACGGCGCTGCTCGGCCCGAACGCGGCCGGCAAGACCACGCTGCTGCGTGCGCTCGCCGGGCTGGTGCCGGCGAAGGGGTCGGTCCGGCTCAGCCAGGCTGCACAAGCTGGTCCCACTGCACTGATCGTCCACCCCATCGAACTGACTGCACTGCCGATTTCGCAGCATGCGCGGCACGTCACCTACATGCCGCAGGCCCTGCCGCAGCGTGTGGCACTCACCGTGTTCGAGGCGACGCTTTCGGCGCTGATGTCGGCCCGCAGCGATGTCGTCCTCTCCCAGGCCGAGGCGCAGACGCGGGCGCTGGCGGTGCTGGAAAGGCTTGGAATCCTTGATCTTTCCCGGCGCGGGCTGGATGAGCTGTCCGGCGGCCAGCGCCAGCTCGCCAGCCTCGCGCAATCGCTGGTGCGCGAGCCGACCGTGCTGCTGCTCGACGAGCCGACCAGCGCGCTCGACATCCATCACCAGATGCGGGTGATGCAGCTGGTGGCGGAACTGGCGCGCGAGCGTTCCATCATCGTGATGATCGTCCTGCACGACATCGCCCAGGCCGCCCGCTACGCGCAGCGAATCGTTGTTCTGGAACAAGGGCTTATCGCCGCAGACGGCCCGCCGGAACAGGCGATTACGCCTGAAATGCTGGCGCGCGTCTACAAGGTCGAGGCCCGGGTCGAGCCCTGCTCGCAAGGTTTTTTGCAGGTCATCGTCGATCGGGCGGTGTAGTTAGAGCGTTTTCGAGAGAAGTGGGTACCGGTTCGCGTCAAGAAAACGCGTAGATTCAAGGCGCTAGAGCATTTACCCGATTCAATAAATCGGGGAAATGCTCTAGCCGCGCAGCGTGGCGCCGCCATCGACATAGAGATCCGCCATGGTGACATGGCCGGCGCGCTCGGAGAGCAGGAACAGCACCGCGTCGGCGACATCGTCCGGATTCGCCAGCTTTCCCAATGGGATGCCGGACTTGAAGGTCTCCGGCGTGCCGGCGATCACCCGTGCGGCGCCGTGTTCGTCCGCCCACATGCCGGTCTGCATCGGCGTCAGGGTCGAGCCGGGCGCGACGATGTTGCAGCGTATGCCGTGCGGCGCCAGCTCCAGCCCGAGGCAGCGGGTGAACATGGTCGCCGCCGCCTTGGAGGCGGCATAGGCCGCCATGGCATGGCGCGGAATGCCGGCGGCGTTGGACGAGACGACCACCATCGCCCCGCGATTGCGCGGCATCATCACCCGCGCCACCGCCCGCGCCACCCGGAAAACGCCGGTGGCGTTGATGTCCATCACCCGCTCCCACTCCACGTCGGAAAGGCTCGTCACCGGCTCATAAGAGAGTACGCCGGCGACATGGGCGAGCAGGTCAATGGGGCCAATCTCCTGCTCGATCCGCGCCACCAACGCGTCGACCGCCTCGGTCGAGCGCACATCGAGCAGGAACGGGATAACAGCCGTGCCCAGTTCCCCGGCCAGCGCCTTTAGTCCCGCCTCCTCGCGGTCGGTAGCGACGACGCGCACGCCCTCCGCCGCGAGCTGGCGCACGAGGGCCGCGCCAATGCCGCCCGCGGCGCCCGTCACCAACGCGACCTTACCCCTCAACCCGCTGTCACGCATGACTTTCTCTCTTGTGCCTCAACCGCCGCAAGCGCCCCCGCCAGCACCGGGGCGATCACCTGTACCGCCTCCGGCCCGGTGAGATGGGCGTGCAGGCTCGGCACCTCGATCACCTCGACCGACCCCGCATAGGGCGTCCACTGCATGGGGGAAAGGTCGCGCCCGGCATGGTCCAGCGCGGCGTGGAAATGCAGGATCGGGCCTTCATAGCGGCGGTGAAAATGTTGTCGCACCAGCCGGTTATTGCCAGCCACCACCCGCACCACGCCATCCAGCGCCGCGTCAGGCAGCTGGCCGAGCGGGCTGTCGGAGGCGCGCAGGAAGGCGAGAACCGAGGCACGGTTCAGTGCCAGCGCCGGCAGCCGGTCCGGGTCATGGCCGGCAATGGCGAGCAGCGCCTTCAAGGCGCCGTCCTCGCCCGGGTCGGGCTCGCCGCGCCAGACATCGCAGGGGTAGGAATCAAGCATCGCCACCACGCCCATCTGCGCGCCGTCCCCGGCGAGGCGCACCGCCATCGCCTGCGCGAGAATGCCACCGACCGACCAGCCAAGGAGATGGTAGGGCCCTTGCGGCTGCAGCACGCGCAGGCGCTCGACATAGTCGGCGGCCAGCGTCTCCAGGTTTTCCGGCGGCTCGACGCCCGGCGCGAGTGCCGGCGCCTGCAGGCCATGCACCGTTCGGTGGGGGCTGAGCGTCCGCGCCAGCCGCCCGTAGCACCAGGAAATGCCACCGGCGGGATGGATGACGAACAAGGGCGGCAGGTCGGACGCGGCCTCGACAAGCGTGATGAGCGGGGCGAGACCCATATCCTGCGCCGGGGCTTCCGCCTCCAGAAGCCGGGCGAAACCTTCCACCGTCGGCTGGGCGAACAGCGCGCCAAGGCCGGGATCGCTCCCGAACGCCTCGCGCACCCGCAGCAGCAGCGCGACGGCACTGAGCGAATCCCCGCCCAACGCGAAGAAATCGTCCTCGGCCGCCACCGGCGCGCCGAGCTTCAGCTCGGTCGCAAACAGGCCCGCCAGCATCCGCTCGGTGGGCGTGATTGGTAACCGATTGCCGGAACTGGCGAAATCCGGCGCCGGCAGCGCGGCGCGGTCGAGCTTGCCATTGGCGTTCACCGGCACTTCGTCCAGCGCAACGATCGCCGCCGGCACCATGTAGTCGGGCAGGCGGGCGGCAATTTCGGCCCTCAGAGCGGAGAGGTCGGCGCCGGCTTCGGCCACCACATAGGCGACAAGGTGGGTCACGCCCCGGTCCTCGCGGGCGAGGATCACGGCCTGGCGCACCAAGCCGCTCTCCATCGCCGCCGCCTCGATCTCGCCTAGCTCGATGCGCAGGCCACGTATCTTCACCTGATGGTCGGAGCGGCCGAGAAACACCACCGCCCCATCCGGCCGCCACAGAGCGAGATCGCCGGTGGCATAGATCCGCTCGCCCGGCCGGAACGGATCGGGAAGGAAGCGCTCTTCTGTCAGGTCATCGCGGCCGAGATAGCCGCGCGCCAGCTGCACCCCGCCAAGGAAGAGGTAGCCCGGCACATCAGGCGGCTGCGGGCGGCCCCGCCCGTCGAGCACATAGAGCCGCGTGTTCCACACGGGAAAGCCGATCGGTACCGGGCGCGAGCCGTCATCCGCACCCGCCGGCCAGTAGCTGACATCCACCGCCGCTTCGGTCGGCCCATAGAGATTGTGCAGCTCGGCGCAAAGAGTGCGGTGGAAGCGGTCGCGCAGATCCGCCGGCAGCTCCTCGCCGGAGCAGAACACGCGGGCGAGGCTCAGCCCCTGCGCGGCCGGCTCGGCGAGAAAGGCCGCCAGCATGGAGGGCACGAAATGCGCTGTCGTGATCGCCTCGTCGGCGATGATCCGCGCCAGCGCGAGGGGATCGCGATGCGCCTCCGGCGGGGCGATGACCAGGCAAGCACCTGACATTAATGGAAGAAAGAGCTCCCACACCGAAACGTCGAACGTCACGGGCGTCTTCTGCAGGATGCGGTCGGCTTGGGTAAACCCGTACTGCGCCCGCATCCATTCCAGCCGGTTGACGATGGCGCGGTGGTCGATCACCACGCCTTTCGGTTCGCCGGTGGAACCGGAGGTGTAGATCACATAGGCCGCATCCGCCGGCGCCGGGCCGGCCAAAGGATGGCCCACAGGCACGTCCGGCCACTCGCCGGGCACCAGCACCTCGGCCTCGCCCTTGAAGCGGTGGGCGTCCTCCGCCCGCGCCAGTGTCAGCCTCGGCTGGGCCGAGGCCAGGATGCGAGAGAGCCGCGCATCGGGCTGGGCGAGGTCGAGCGGCAGATAGGCAAGCCCCGCCCGCAGCACCGCGACCAGCGCCACCACCAGATCGATGGAGCGCGGCAGTGCCACCGCGACGATACCGCCCTCGCCCGCCGCCACCAGGCGCGCCGCCAGCGCCCGGCTGCGCGCTTCCAGAGTGGCATAGTCCATAGCCTCCCCGGCAAAGTGCAGCGCCGGCGCCTGCGGCGTCGCCGCCATCTGCGCCTCGATCAGCGCGGCGAGCGTGGTGTCGGGCACGGCGTGGTCGGTGGCGTTAAGGTCGTAAAGGTGGCGCTGCGCCTCCTCCGGCGTCGCGGTGGGCACATCGTCGAGGTTTTCGGCCGCGCTGGCCGCCGCGATGAAATGCGCCAGCCGGGCGGCGTGCGCCGCAACGGCCTCGGCGGCGTAGAGATCCGGATTGGCGTCGACCTCCAGTCGCAGCCCTTCCGAGCCGTGCAGGCGGAAGGTGAAGGTGATGTCCTCCACCGGCCCGGTCGACAGCACCTCCAGCCGGGAGGTCAGCCCTTCAAAGCGCGGCGTTTCGTCGAAGGGCAGAAGATTGATCAGCGGCCCGTGCAGCCGGCGCTGGCCGCCGACCCGCTTAAGGTCGCGGCGCAACTGCTCGGAGCGGTAGCGCCCGTGCCGGCGGGTGCGGGCAAGGCTTTTCGCCACCGCGCCGAGATAGGCGCCGAGATCGCCGCCCTCCGTCAGGTCGACGCGCAGCGGCAGCACGTTCATCAGCATCGCCGGCACCCGCGCCGCCGCGCTGCCGAGCCGCGCCATGAACGGCACGCCGACGATCACCTCGGGCGTGCCGGTGTGGCGTCCGACATAGGCCGCCGTCAGCGCCGTCACCACGTCTGGCCACGGGATCGCCATGCGCTCGGCCACCGCCCGCAGCCGCGCGAAGGCGGCGCCGTCGATCTCCACCGCGCGGCGGTGGAAGGCCGGCGCGCTCAAAGGGTTGCCGGGCGCGAGGCTCGCCACTTCAGGCGCGTCCGCGAACAGCGCGCGCCAATAGGCGCCGTCCTTTTCCCGCTTCTCGGAGCCGCGATAGGCCGCATCGTCGGCAAAGGCGGCGGCAAGGCCGGGCAGCGGCGCACCGGGCTCGGTGCCCCGCCTGCGGGCATTGTAGAGTTCGGCCACCCGCTGGGTGAGCAGGATCATCCCATAGCCGTCAATGGCGAGATGGTGGATGCGCTGCTGCCAGATATGCCGCTCGCGTCCCAGCACGAACAGCCGTTCGGCGGCGAGTTTGTCGCGCGTCGGGTCGATCGGGGCCGCCATGTCGCGGGCGATCTCCGCCTGAGCCGCCGCCAGCGGGTCGATCTCCCGCGAAAGGTCGATCACATCAAGCACCGGACGCTGCGCCGGGTCGATCACCTGCATGGGCCCACCGGGGGCGTCGATCAGGCGCAGGGCGAGCGCGTCGGCCTCGGTCACCGCCTGCGCCTGCGCCGCCGCGAAGGCCGCGCGGTCCAGAGGGCCGGTCAGTTCGATGGATTGGCCGGTGTTGAACAGCGGATTGGTCGGGTCGAGCCGCTGCGCGTACCACAGACCGGATTGCGCCTCGGTGAGCGGATGGGCCTGCGGTTCGATCATGCGTTCAGGCGCCCACGCGCTGCCGGGCCTCGACCAGCGCCCACCAGCCGTCCAGTGTCGGGTTCTCCGCGAAGGTGGCGAAGTCGAGCGCCAGCCCACCCTCGCTCCATTTCAGCACCAGATTCATCGCCCGCATGGAATCGAGGCCGAGGTCGAGAAGGCTGTCGCCGCCGCCGATCTCCTCGGGGTCCTCGTGCAGCATCCGCGCAATGTCGGCGCGCATGGTCTCGCGCGTCACCGGCGCGGCGGCAGGGGTTAAAATGCGGCGGATGTCGCCGGGCTCAATGGCCATCACAGCACCTCCAGGATTTGCGCGGTGGTCAACGGCACGCCACACACATCCGCGACATAGGCCAGCGCGAGGTCGTGCTTGGCGCGGGAGAAATCCGCCAGCGCATCGGCGGCCATGAAGGGCTCGATATCGCGCATGAAGGCATCCGCCGCGGTCAGCGTGCATCCGATATGGGCGTAGACGCCTGTGATGATGAGCTGGTCGCGGCCGCGCGCGCGCAGCAGCGTCTCGAGGTTGGAGCGCTGGAAGGCGCTGTAGCGGTGCTTCACCAGCGTGAAATCGCCCGGCTGCGGGGTAAGCGCGGCGAGGATCGGCTGGTGCGTCGGCGAGGCGCTCATGCCCGGCCCCCAGAGGTCGGCCTGCAAGCCCCGGTCGCGCCGGTCCTGCTCGCCCTCCTGCGCAGTGTAGAACACTGGCACGCCCGCCTTGCGCGCCGCCTGCGCCAGCGCGGCGATGTTGGCGACGACGGTGGCGAGTGGGTCGGCACCAAGAGTGAAGGGCCGCAGGAAATAGTTCTGCATGTCGTGGATCAGCAGCGCCGCCCGGTCGCGCTCCAGCCTCCACGGCGCGCGGGGCGTGGGCAGTTCCTCGGCGCGCGGCAGCGCATAGGGAGGAATCGTCGGCAAGCCCTTCGCGCTCATGTCAGCCCTCCGCCTGTGCGAGGAAGCGCCGGCGCAGGCTGGCGCGCAGTTCCTTGCGCGAAATCTTGCCGACCGCCGTGGTCTCGAAGCCGTCGACGAAGACGATCTGGTCCGGCACCTTGAAGTCGGCGAGGCCGCGCCCGCGCATCCATGCCTTCAGCGCGGCTGCCTTCGGCTTCTCGCCTTGCGCGATGATGAAGGCGCAGGAGCGCTCGCCGAGGAAATCGTCCGGCAGCGACACCACGGCGGCGTCGAACACGCTCGGGTGGCCGAGCAGATGGTCCTCGATCTCCTCGGCGGAAATCTTCTCGCCGGCACGGTTGATGTGGTCGCCCGCCCGGCCCTGCACGACGAGAGAGCCGTCCGGCAGGCGCTTCACCACATCGCCGGTGCGGTAGAAGCCGTCCTGTGTGAAGGCGCGGGCATTGGCGCCGACATTGTTGTGATAGGCGCGGATCGTGTAGGGCCCGCGCGTCAGCAGGTTGCCGGCCTCACCCTCCGGCAAGGGGTAGCCCGCATCGTCGAGGATCAGTACCTCGTCATCCGGGCTGATCGGCCGGCCCTGCGTCGTGACAATGATCTCCTCCGCGTCGTCGAGGCGGGTGTAGTTCACCAGCCCCTCGGCCATGCCGAACACCTGCTGCAAGGTGCAGCCGAGCACGGGCCGCACCCGGCGGGCGGATTCGGCAAGGAACTTCGCCCCGCCGACCTGCAGCACCTGAAGCGAGGATAGGTCGTGCGGCGTGGTCGGCGCCGCCTGCAGCCACAGCAGCGCCAGCGGCGGCACCAGACCGGTAATGGTTACGCCCTCGCGGGCGATCAGCGGGAAGGCCGCTTCCGGGCTTGGCGAGGAGGCAAGCACCACGCGCGCCCCCGCATAAAGCGCACCGAATACGCCGGGCGAACTCATCGGGAAATTATGCGCCACCGGCAACGCCGCGAGATAGACGCTCTCCGGGTTGAGACCGCAGATCTCGGCGCTGGCGCGGAAGGAGTAGGTATAGTCGTCATGGGTGCGCGGAATGAGCTTGGAAAGGCCCGTCGATCCGCCGGAAATCTGCAGGAAGGCGACCTCGGACGGGTCGGCGTCCTCCGGCAGCGCGACCGCACCGCCATCCGGCAGCGCGTCGAGCGCGGTGAACGGCCCGGCCTCGCCCACCACCACGACATGGGCGAGCTCCGGCACCTCGCCAAGCACCTCGTCCGCCAGCGCCCGGTAGTCGAAGCCCTCATGGCGGTCGGCGATGATGTAGCCGCGCGCCTCGGCAGTGCGGGCGAAGTGGACGATCTCGACGCTGCGATGCGCCGGCAGCGCATAGACCGGGACCAGCCGGGCGCGGAACATGCCGAACACGACGGAGAGAAATTCAGCGATATTGGGCAGTTGCACCACCACCCGGTCGCCCGGCTGCAGCCCGAGCGCCAGCAGGCCCCGGGCAATGGCCTCGGCCCGCGCTTCCAGCTCGGCAAAGCTCCAGCGCTGCTCGCCCCCCACGACAGCGAGACGGTCCGGCATTTCCGTCACCCGCGCCCGCAGGAAGGACGTGAAGGTCTCGCCCCGCCAATAGCCCTTGTCGCGGTAGCGGGCGGCGAACTCCGCCGGCCAGACCTGCTGCACCGGCGTCATGCACGATCCTCTGCCAGCGGGATGCCGTTCTCGTCGATGCCGAGCGCGGTGAGCAGGGCGGCGAACTTGGCCGAGGTCTCCTCGCCCTCCGCCGCCGGATCGGAACCGGCGACGATGCCAGCGCCGGCAGAAAGCCGTGCCTCGCATCCGGAAAGCTCGGCGCAGCGAATGGCGACATGCCAGTCGCCATCGCCGGACGCCTCGCACCAGCCGACCGCTCCGGCGTAGAAGCCGCGCTCATAGCCTTCCAGCTCGGCGATGGCCCACGCCGCTGCCGCCCTCGGCGTGCCGCAGACGGCGGGAGTCGGATGCAGCAGCAGAGCAAGGTCCAGCGCGGAAAGCGTGTCATCGCGCAGGCGGCCATCGATCCGCGTGCCCAGATGCCACATGCTGGCGGTTGAGTTCAGCTCCGGCTCGCCCGGAGCGGCAAGCGCCTCACAATGGGGCGCCAGCTGGTCGAGAATGGCCTCGACCACCTCCCGGTGTTCGCGCCGGTCCTTCTCCGAGCCGAGCAGCGCCTGCGCCGCCGCACGGTCGACCGAGACATCGCGGGCCCGGCGGGACGAGCCGGCGAGCGGGTGTGAGGTGATGTCGCGGCCGCGCTTCGACACCAGAAGTTCCGGCGTCGCGCCCACCAGGACACGAGGCGCACCGGCGCTCGGCAGCGGCACACAGAAGGCACTGACGCTCACATCCTGCGCCAGGACGTGCAGCAGGGCGGCCGCATCGATCGGCCGGTCAGCGATGATCTTCAGGCTGCGCGAAAGCACGATCTTGCGCAGCCCCTCCCCGCCCTGTGCCATCCGCGCCAGCGCTGCGGCGACGGCGGCCTCATAGGCGGCAAGCGTCGGCTCCGGCGTCACCTGCCAACGGGCCGGGCGAAGGCTTTCACCCCGGCCCGGCCGTGGGAAGGAAGAGGCGAAACCCGAGCGTTCGGCACCTCGCGACAGCTCCGCCGGCCGATAGAGATGCGCCGGACCCTGCGCCGCGAAAGGCAGCGCGCCGACCACGAGATCGGGCCCCTCCGCTTCCGCCAGGAGCCGGCGCACCCGGGCGCCCAGAGGCTCCGGCCCCTCGGCGACGGATGCGAGCATGCCCCGCGCCACCAGGGTCTCCCCGGTGGACGCGAGCACGAACGGCATGTCGGGCACGGTGGAGAGCGATGCCGAGATCCCGTCGGCGCTTTCTGCCGGCGCGGCCTCGAACGCATCCATCCGCGCCGCACCCGCACGACGACGCATCGCTCCGTGGGAAGCCGTCATGATGGCATGGCTCCGGCGCGGGCGATCAAGGCTTGATCAGGGTGACGGTGTCGCCGTAGGGGTCGACCATCGGCACCGGGCGGGGGCGGGGGGCCTCGCCGGCATTCGCGACGGCCGGCTGGGCGGCTGCAGGCTGGGCACCCGGCGCGGCGGCTCCAGCCGGCGGCGCGGCAGGGCGCGGACGGCCGGCGGTCTTTAGCTTGTTGGAGACATACGCATTGCCGGTGGCGACATCGACCGCCACGGTCTGCGGCATCGAACCAGTGACGATGTTGGCGACCGGCTCCAGCGTCTTGGTGTCAATGAGCGAAGTGAAGCCGGCCTGCCGGTTGGTGACATAGAGCAGGCTGCGCTGCGGATCGATGGCGAGGCTGAGCGCGCCCGCGCCGGTCGGGATCTTCTTGATGACCTTGCCGTCCTCTGCGTCGAGCGCGACGACCTCGCCCGAGCCCTGATGGGCGACGAACACCTGGTCGCCGGAGGCATCATAGGCGAGGTTGATCGCCCCCTCGCCGCCCGAAGGGAAGCTCGTGACCTTCTTGCTGGCGAGGTCGACGACATGCACCTCGTTGCTCTCCATGGCGGAGAGGAACAGGCGCTGGCCCTTGGCGTCGAGCGCGATGCCGGTCACCGAACCCGGCAGATTGTCGATCGTGTCGACGATTTCCTTTTTGGCGCCGTCGACGATCCACACCGAGGACAGCGTGTCGCGCCGGCCGGTCACGGTGACATAGGCACGGTTGGCCGCCTCGTCGACGGCAACCTCGCGCACATGCGCCTTCTCGCCCTTGGCGAGCTTGGCGACCACCTTACCAGTGGGGAGATCGACCACCGCGAGCGAGCCGTCGCGGGTCTGCGTGCCGTAGAGCGTCTTCGTCTTGTTATCGATGCCGAGGCCGAACACCGGGTCGTTGCCGAGCGCGATGGTTTCCTTCGTCTCCAGCGTCGCCGGGTCGAGCGCGTAGATGAAGGTCTCGGTGGCCCCTCGGGCGCCAGCGGCGGCAACATAGACACGGTTCATCGGCGCGCTGAACACCAGTTCGTACAGTCCCGCACCCGGCTTCACCGTTTTGACGAATTCGGGATCGGCCAGCGCCGCCCCGGCAAGGCCGACCAGCGCCACCGAGGCAAGGGTGAGCCGCGCAAGGGATCGCAGGCAGGGCCGGGCAAAGGTCGCGTCGATCGGCATGACGTGTCTCCGTTGAGTGATGTCGGGATATCCGCGACAGGGCCGCCCCCGGCGGGCGTCCCCGTCAGTCGAGACTGATCCAATTGGGTCCCTCGACCGGCACGGTGAGAAAGCGCTCATTCACCTGCGCCACCGTGCGCTCGACATCGAGCGTCGCGAAGCGTCCGGGATGGATCCACTTGGCGAGGATCTCCACCGTGAACAGGTCGAGCGGCGAATTCAGCATCTGGTGCGAGAGACCGTGGACGCGGTGGTCGCGCACGGCGGCGAAGCCGGAGAACCCCGGCCGGGCGACGACACGGGCCAGCGTCTCGCGCGCCTTGTCGGCGCTGTATTCCGGACCGATGAGCAGCCCGGCTGTACTTTCCATGTGGCTGCCGCCGGTGGCGATATAGACCTGCGGGTCCTGGGCGATGACATATTCGAGGTTGAGCTTGCCGAAGGCGCGCGGGATCACCACCGCGCCGATATTGATGCCGCCCACCGCCTCGATGATGTCGCCGACATTGCCGCGGCCAGGCGAGTTGCAGCAATCCGTCGTCATCGCCGCATGCGGTTCGAGAAATACGCGCGGACGCTCACTCTCAGTCAGCCCGGCGAGCCGGCCGCGCACGGCGTCGAGATGGCTGCGGCGGAAGGCGAGAAACTCCTGGGCCTTAGCGGAAGCGCCGGTGGCCGTCCCGAGCAGGAGCAGGCTCGGCTCCATATGCGTCAGCGGATGGTTGAAGAAGTCGATCACCACGACCGGAATGCCCGCCGCCTCGATGCGCGCCCGCTCCTCCGGCGAGGGCTGGCTGCCGAGTGAGAACACGGCGAGATCGGGCCGCGCCGCCACCACCTGCTCCACCGAGACGGCGCCAGCCGAACTCGCCACCTTGGCGAGCGTGTCGATGGCCGGGAACGTCGCCCGGTACGCGTCATACGTGCGCGTGCCGATCCGGTTGATGTCGCGCGGCCATGCGGCCAGCACGCTTACCGGGTCACGGTGGATGAGCGCCAAGGCGATGAGAAAGCGGCCGTCGTCGATCAGCAGCCGCGTGGCCGGCGCCGCCAACGTCACCTCGCGCCCGGTCACGTCCTTCAGCGTAATCTGCGCCTGCGCCGGAACCGTCAGGGCCAGAAAGACAAATGCCAGCGCCGCCCGCCACCCCATCCATAGGCGGCGCGCAGCGTCGGTCTTGGCGCGGTTGCGGGAAAACATGAGCGAAAAATACCAGCGGTGAACGCTATTGATGCGAGCCTAATCCCCCCACAACACCACATCTGTCAACTAAACAATTTGTAATTGCTTGTTTTTAATTAGTCTAATTTCCACTCAATTAGATCAGTGAAAGTATTTTACTTACGGCAAGACGCCTTGTCTTGCCGTCGCGTCATCACAACGCCGTGGCCGGCGCGGCCACCTGGCGGTCCGGTGTCGTCCAGGCGACGCAGAAAGCTGGCAATCTTCTTTCCCCTGAAACCACGAGCCGCGATGCCTCTCGAAAGAGTGGCACTGTTGGCGAAAGGGGTAGAAGGCTCCTGACAGGCGGCAGGAGCCCGCCGCCAACCGGATTGAGAGCACCCATGCGCGTCGCGATGATCGGTACAGGCTATGTCGGCCTGGTCTCTGGCACCTGCTTTTCCGACTTCGGCCACGACGTCACCTGCGTCGACACCGACCTCTCCAAGATCGAGCGGCTGAAGGCCGGCATCATGCCGATCTTCGAGCCCGGCCTGGACGATCTCGTCGCCCGCAACGTGGCCGGCGGAAGGCTCCACTTCACCACCGACCTCGCGGAAGCGGTCGCGGGCGCTGAAGTGGTGTTCATCGCGGTGGGCACGCCCTCGCGCCGGGGCGATGGCCATGCCGACCTGTCCTATGTCCACGCCGCCGCCCGCGAGATTGCCCGCGCCGTCAAGGGCTTCACCGTCGTTGTCACCAAGTCGACCGTGCCGGTCGGCACCGGCGCCGATCTCGAGCAGATCATCCGCGAGGAAGCGCCCGGCGCGGATATCGCCGTGGTCTCCAATCCCGAATTCCTGCGCGAGGGCGCAGCGATCGAGGATTTCAAGCGCCCCGACCGCATCGTCGTCGGCACCGCCGATCCGCGTGCCCGCGAAGTTATGGCGGCGCTCTACCGTCCGCTCTCGTTGAACACCGCGCCGGTTCTGTTCACCGATCGCGCCAATGCCGAGCTGATCAAATACGCCAGCAACGCCTTTCTCGCGGTGAAGATCACCTTCATCAACGAGATGGCGGACCTGTGCGAGAAGGTCGGCGGCGACGTGCAGGAAGTGGCGCGCGGCATCGGTCTCGACCGCCGCATCGGGTCGAAATTCCTCCATGCGGGGCCCGGCTATGGCGGGTCCTGCTTTCCCAAGGACACGCTGGCCCTGACCCGCACCGCCCAGGAGGCGGGCACGCCGCTGCGCCTCGTCGAAACCGTGACCACGGTCAACGAAACCCGTAAGGCCGCGATGGGTCGCCGGGTGCTGGAAGCGCTGAGCGTGCCGCCACGCGGGGCCACCGTCGCGGTGCTCGGCCTCACCTTCAAGCCGAACACCGACGACATGCGCGACAGCCCGGCCATCAACATCGTGCAGTTGCTCGTCGATCGCGGGGTGAAGATTCGCGCCTATGATCCGGTCGGCATGGAGGAGGCGCGCAAGGTGCTCCCCGAGGGCATCCATTACGCCACCGGCGCCTATGAATGCGCCGAGGGCGCCGATGCGCTCGTCATCGTCACCGAATGGGACGCCTTCCGAGCGCTCGATCTCGACCGGCTGAAGACGCAGCTGCGCAGTCCCATCGTGGTCGATCTGCGCAACATCTACCCTCCGGAGGACCTCATCCGCCGCGGCTTCACCTATGTCGGCATCGGACGGGGCGATCTGTCGATAGGCTAAGCCTGCGCAACTCTCGGCGGAACATGACTTCCTCCGTCGCGTTGCCCCCTCGATCAGCAACCCGATACGGCAATGGTCGGGTCTCGCGCCCCTAGCCAGTGGCGGGTTGTCGGGATGGACGCCAGGGAGGTACACGCGTGAGCACAAGCGAAAGACGCGCGATATGGAGCGCGGCCCTCACCGGCGCCGTGATCGGCGCCCTCGCCAGCGCGGCTATTCGCTCAGTGCGCCAGGGCCAGTCCTTTGGCGGCGCGCCCCGAACGTCAAGCCACGCCACCGCGGACCTGGAGGGCGCACGCGGGCGCGCCGCCGCCACCCCGACCCAGATTCCGCGCCGGGGCTGGCGCGATATCGTGCTTCGCACGTTCAAGGCGTTCTTCGCCAATCGAGTGCTCGGCCTTTCGGCCGGCGTCACCTTCTATACGCTTCTTGCCACCTTCCCCGCCCTTGCGGCCATCATCTCGCTCTACGGGCTGTTCCTCGACCCCGCCACCATTCAGGGACAGCTTGAGGCGGCTTCCTGGGTGCTGCCGTCAGGTGCGATTGAAGTGATGCGCGACCAGATCCTGCGGCTGACGGCGACGGAGACCTCCAGTCTTGGATGGCGCTTCGTGTTCAGCCTCGGAGCGGCGCTGTGGAGCGCGAACGCGGCCACCAAGGCGATGATCGAGGCGCTCAATATCGTCTACGAGGAGGAGGAGCGGCGCTCCTTTCTCCACTTCACGCTGGTCACGTTGGGCTTCACCCTCGCCGCCGTGCTCTTCGCGGTCATCGCGCTTGCGGCGGTGGTAGTGCTGCCGCTCGCGCTGAACGTGCTCGACATTCCCGGCGGCACCGAGCGGCTGATTTCGCTGCTCCGATGGCCGGCCCTCGCCGTGGTCGTGGCGTTCCTGATCACCGTCATCTATCGCTTCGGCCCGTCCCGGGAGCGGCCGCAGTGGAAGTGGGTGAGCATGGGCAGCGCGGTCGCCGCCTTTCTCTGGCTTGCCACCTCGGCGGGGTTCTCCTGGTATGTGAGCCACTTCGCCTCCTATGAGCAGACCTATGGATCGCTGGGGGCGGTGATCGGCTTCATGGTGTGGATATGGCTGTCGGTGTCGGTGCTTCTGTTGGGCGCGGAGTTGAACGCCGAGATCGAGCATCAGACCGCCGTCGACACCACCACCGGATATCCGCTGCCGATGGGCCTGCGGGGCGCGCGGATGGCCGACACTATTGGCGCAGCGCAAGGCTGATCGCACGGCAGCGCGCCGGCAGATGCGGCCCCGGGGTTGGCCCGGCGTCTCGTTCAGATGACGATCATGCGGTCCGGCAATTCGTTGGCATCGCCGGCGGTGGGCGGCACATGCTGGGCGAGAAGGTGCCCTGCCACGGCCACGCCCTCCACCAGCCCGTCGCCAAGCCGCCCCTGCCGGGCACCGGCCAGCACGGCGGCGCACACGCTCTCCCACGCCTCATGCCCCAGCTTGGCGTGGATCGCTTCGTCGGCGACCACTTCCACCAGATGCTCGGCCGGCGCCACCAGGATCAGCACCCCGGTGCGGCCGCTGGTCCGGTGAATGCCCAGCGCCAGGAAATGGTCGATAGCGGCGGCCCTTCCCGCTTCCTCGCGGGCAAAGCGCGGCACGGTGAGCGCCCCGAGCGGGGTGAAGATCAACACCGCGCCGGCCGCCATGAAGGCGCAGGCCTGCACGGAGAGCAATGCCGGCGTGTCCAGCGCGGTTAGCAGCGCGAGCGGCCAGGGCAGAACCAGCGCCAGCAGTGCCGCCCACATCAGCCCGTAGAAGGGATGGCGCACCAGCGGACGGGTAAGCACCACGACGCGGATCTCGCCCGCCGTGGCCGCCTCCGCCTGCGCGATCGCGGCAGCCACAGCAGCGTGTTCCTGTTCGCTCAAGCTCTCGCCCATCACCAGCTTCCCGACGCGCCGCCGCCGCCGGAGGAGCCTCCGCCGCCCGAAAATCCCCCGCCGCCGCTGCCGCCGGACCATCCGCCACCGCTGCGGCGCGACCAGTCCCAGCCCGCCGCGCCGCCCGTGAGCGCCCCGGCCCCGCGCCGCCCGCGGGTGCGCAGATGGCCCGACTTCGCCTGCCGGTAGAACACGAAGGCCCAGAAGGCGATCATCAGCACGATGAAGATAATGTGCCCCCAATCCTCACCGCTCATCGCCGGCTCGGCCGCAAGGCGGGCGCGTTCGCGCGCCTCTTCCGGATCGAGATTGAGCACCTCGATCACCGCGTCGGCGCCCTTCTCGATGCCGCCGGCGAAATCGCCGTTGCGGAACGCCGGGAGAACCACAGTCTGGATGATGGTGCTCGCCACCGCATCGGGCAGCACGCCCTCCAGCCCGTAGCCGGTCTCGATCCGCACCCGCCGCTCATTGGGGGCGACCAGCAGCAGCACGCCATTGTCCTTGTCCGCCTGCCCCAGCTTCCAGAAGCGGAACAGCCGGTTCGCATAGTCCTCCACCGAGGTGCCCTCCAGCGAGGACACGGTGGCGACGACGAACTGGTCGGTGGTGCGCGCCTCCTGCGCGGCGAGCTTGGCTTCCAGCGCTGCCCGGGCATCGGGGCTCAGCACCTGCGCGCCATCCACCACCCGCCCCGTCAGCGCGGGGAACGTCATCTCCGCCCACACAGGGCCGCCGCCGAGCGAAAGAACGGCGAGAACAACCATCCCCGCCAGCAGCACGAGCGCGGCGGCGCGCTTGAGGAGTGCCGAGGGGGTCAGCGCCCGCACGGTCAGTTGAACTTCACCTGAGGCGCCTTCATCTGCTCCTCGGCGATGGTGAACGTCTCCATCGGCTTGCTGCTGCGATACAGCGTGCTGGCCCAGAGGACGCCGGGGAAGGTGCGCAGCTCGGTATTATAGACGCGCACCGCCTCGATATAGTCGCGCCGCGCCACGGCGATGCGGTTTTCCGTGCCTTCGATCTGCGCCTGCAGCGCCAGGAAGTTCTGGTTCGCCTTGAGGTCGGGATAGGCTTCAGAAATGGCGATCAGCCGGCCCAGTGCGCCGGAAAGCTGCGACTGCGCCTGCTGGAACTGCCGGAACTGTTCGGGATCGGTGATGGTGGAGGCATCGACCTTGATCGAGGTCGCCTGCGCCCGCGCCTGCGTCACCTGGGTCAGCACCTCGCTCTCGTGCTGCGCGTAGCCCTTCACTGTCTCGACGAGGTTGGGGATCAGCTCGGCGCGGCGCTGATACTGGTTCAGCACGTCGCTCCACGCCGCCTTCGCCTTCTCCTCATTGGTGGGGATGTTGTTCACCCCGCAGCCGGCGAGGCCAGTGGCGAGGACCACCAGGAGCAGCGGCGCGAGAAGGCGGCGGGAGAACCCCGACAGGCGGGAGAGGTTCGGCATGACGGGCCCTTTCAGCAGCACGGCCGCTTGGCGACGCGCTGACTATAGAGCGGAGCGCTGCCGAGTTCATCACCCCAATCAGGACTTGCCGCTGCCGCGCTCGCCCAGCACGTTGAAGGCGATCATCATGGACACGGCAAAGCCCACCAGCAAAAGGGCCGAGACGAGGGGAATGGGGAGAAAGCCGAGAGCGCTCATAGCGGCACGTCCAGTCAGAGAGGCGCTTGATATAGGCGCGCCAGCCCGCTTTGGGATGGACCCCATCCATGCGGGCAAGCCATTGATGAATTGCAAAAATGACGGCGCCGCGGCGCTTTTTTCGCCGATTTGCGACGCCGTCCGAAAATGGGTTAGGGCGTCGCCAGCCTGAGCTCGCGCAGCTCCTCCGCGGTGAAATAGAACATCTCCTGCGGCGGGGTCTCCATGGCGCTGATCCAGACCCTTGGGTCGACCCCCATGCTCACCAGATGGCGCTGCGCCTCGGCTGACACGCGCTGCGCCTGCGCCATGCCTTCCGCACCATCGAGACCCGGCGTGCCCGGCTGATGGGCGGCAAAGACCTGATGCACGCCGATGGCGGCGCCGGGCTCAGCCTTTCGCGAGACGCCCGCCGCGAAAATAAGAGGGCAAGAGGAGGCGCAGAGCGCTTTCGCCTCGACACGCGTGTCGAGCCCTCGCGCGCGGATCAGCCGCCCCATGGACAGCGCATCGGCGACCGAGCCGCCGGGCGAGCTCAGCACCACGGCCTTCACATAGCCTCCGCGCTTCTCAAGCTCGGCCTTGAAGCGCTCGGCCGTGCCAGCGGTGATGGTGCCACGCGCTTCCAGCCGGCCATCGGCCAGCAATTCGATCGTCATCGCCTGACGCAGTTCGGAATCGGGCTGGCGGCCGGGGCGGCCCTCGCCCGGCGGCGCCTTGTCGGGGCGTACGGAAGGCAGATAGGGCACGGCCGGCGCTTGGGCCGGGGCGGTGGGGTCGGCTTTCGGCAGGCCAGCCGGGGCCTGGCCGCGCTCCTGGAAATCCCACACCACCACCAGCACCGTTAGCCCGACAAGGGCGCGGAAGACCAGCCTCAGCAGCGTCTCGTCCGGACGGTCCCCGAGCACGCGGCGCCACAGCGCGCGCGCCGGCGCGGGAGAGGGAGGGCCCGAGACGGTGGTGTCCAACGGCTCAGTCCTTCTTGATCCGGTTGGCGGGCAGGGTCGTGACCGTCGCAGCGGGCGAGGACACAGCTTCCTCCGTCTCGGCCATCACCGCCTCGAACGTCTCCGCCTCCTCCGCCATCCGCCGCTCGTCGCCCACCTGCCGGGCCAGCCGCAGCGCGGTAATGAGCTGAGCGGCCGACATCGTGTCCGCCTCGGCCGGTTGCTCCTCGCGCCGGATCGCGGCGTGCACCACGCACAGGATGAGCACGAGCACGGCCGGCAGTAGATCAATGGAGATGGCCCCGGCCCAGCTCGGCAGGAAATCGCCGGCATAGCGCACCACCGCCTCGGCGGTGGAGAGCGGCTGGAAGCGCGCCGGCTCGACCGGTCCGGTGCCGATGATCTTGTCGGCGGCCAGCGAGAGCGCGCTCGCCTGCGCCTGCACTGCCTTCTCGACACTGCCGACAACGGTAGACTGGCGCCCTGCGAGGTCCGCCGTGCGGCCATCGGCGGCGGGGGCGATGAAGCCGGTAACGAGGTCGTCGGCCGCTCGCCGCACCGCCGGCGCCATCGAGGTCTGTTCCAGCGAGGCGATGGTGCCGATCAGCGCCAGCGCCTCGGCACCGAACGCATCCGAGCGGGCCTTGATGTCGCCCTGCCCGGAGACGAAGGCACGCATCCGGGCGATCTGCGCGCTGCCCTCCTCATAAAGCGCCTTCGCCCGCTCACCGCTCGCCCCCACTTCTCGGGCGAGATCGTCGAGCTGGCTGGACATCTGGCTCAGCAACTGGACCACCGTGCCCGACCCACCGGTGCCCGTCAGTGCGCCGCCGCGTTCCGCCTCGGCCAAACGTGCGAAACGGGTCGAGGCGAGCTGGATATCAGGAAGAAGACTCTGCGCGCCCAGCGCCCGGTTATGCGCCGTGTCGAGGTCGCGGGTGTAGTTCTGCACCGTCACCGCGAGATGCTGCTCGATGGCCGCCGCCCCCGCGAGCGCGGCGGCGTTCAGCCAGGACGACATGGCGATGATCATCAGCGAGCCGAGCAGCATCGCGGCGGTGAGCCACAGGCGGCTCGCCACGTCCCGCACATGCGGAAGGAAGCGCAGCAGGAACGACCAGAAGGCGTAGATCGCGATCGAGACCGCGCTCGAATAGATGATCGCGGCGAAGACCGTTATAACGGGCGAGCCGTCGAGCAGTTCGCGGACGCCGAGATAGGTGTAGACGCCCGACGCCAGGGCCAGCACGGCAAGCGTGAGGCGCATGGTCGTGTCGAGCCCGGACACGCCTTCGCGCAGAGCCGAAGCCATTCAGGGGAACCTCGTGGGAGAACTGTCTTGATGTTGCCGTGCTTTGCGCCGGCAATGTGACGCGGGGTCTCGCGGGTTCGCGCGCGCGTGTCACAGCTAAGTTACCCCGCCGGGGCGGCCCTATGCCGGGCGGCGTCCGCCGTCAGCCTACCCCCATCCACTCATGACGCCGCGGGCACCTGTCCAATGGCATAGGACGAGACGTCCCGGCCGAACGCCTCGATGCCGCGCGCATGCAGAGCTTCGACAAAAAACCTATGGCGCAGCCGGCATCGAATACGGTTCGCGGCGCCCACGCTTCATCAATACGCTGGAAGACCCGCCCGAAGAAGGTGGGCCAGCGCGGCTCTGCGAGGGTTTCAGGACCCCTGACTCGCCCCGGGACCGCCGGCGAGGCGCCGCCGCGCGTTTCTCGCGCGCCCGCGACACCGCTCGCGCTCAACGCCCATAATTGGAGGCATCCCCGCACAAGCGACTCGCCCATTCGGGCGGAATTTAAACTAATCGGAAAATGCCTGACTGGTGGAGCCGAGGGGATTTGAACCCCTGACCTCTGCAGTGCGATTGCAGCGCTCTCCCAACTGAGCTACGGCCCCAAGCCTCAGGCCGCGCCTTGTACGTTCGCCGCCCCCGCGCTGTCAAGGCGCCTGGGCGTGGTTGCCGCACAGCGCTGTGAATCAGGGTTGCCGCAATGCAGCGGCAGCATTAAGCATCTTGGCGGACGGCGCTTTGGCGGCTGATCCGGTTCGGTCGAAATACCGAATCGGCCGGCAGGTTTCCAACGCGACGAGCAAGTCCGCGCCGTGCTCCCGCCCCTGCTTCGAGGCTGCCGATGAATTCGCTGCTCTGGCTCTTTAATACGCTGATCTCGCTCTATGTCTGGATTCTCATCGCCTCGGCCATCCTGTCCTGGCTGGTGGTGTTCAACGTGGTGAACGCTCAAAATCCCATCGTGCGCAGCGTCGGCGAATTCCTCTGGCGGGTAACGGAGCCGGTGCTGGCGCCGCTGCGGCGCATGCTGCCCAATCTCGGCGGCATCGACGTTTCGCCTGTCATCCTCATCATCGGTCTTTATTTCATCCAGAATCTCGTCAACGAATTCTTCCTCGGATTTTGACAGGCGCCTCTCCGATGGCGCTTCCCTGGAGCGAGACGGCCGACGGCGTGACGGTGACGGTGCGCGCCACCCCGCGGGGTGGGCGCGACGCCATTGACGGCATCGTCGCCCTTGCCGACGGGCGCCGCGCCCTGAAGGCGCGCGTCAGCGTCGTCGCCGAGGATGGCAAAGCCAATGCGGCCCTGGCGAAGCTGCTGGCCAAGGCGGCCGGCATCGCTCCGTCGCGGGTGGAACTTGTGTCAGGCGCCACCGGGCGGACCAAGAGCTTCCGGCTCAACGGCAATGCGCAGGAAATCATCGCCCGGCTGGCAGGCCTCGATGGCGGGCACGACACCGGACCGGAGTAGTTACACCGCCGTGGAACGGCCGGGCCGCCGGCAAGGCGCCGATCAGGCGTCAGGCGTTCCAGCCGAAGGCCAGCTTCTCCAGCGCGCGGCCGCCGAAGGTCTCGGTGGAGCGGGCGACACTAAGGCCGCCCATGGCGCGGTAGAAGCCCAGCGCCGGCTCGTTGGCCGCGAGCGCCCATACCGCCAGCCCGTCAAAGCCGGCACTGACGAGTTCCTTGCGCGCATCGCCGAACAGGCGGCGGCCAAAGCCCAGCCCCTGATATTCCGGCCGCAGGTAAAGTTCGTAGATCTCGCCCTCGAAGGGCAGACCCTTGGCGCGGTTGCGCCCGACATTGGCATAGCCGGCCACCGCATCGCCGAAGGTCAGCACCATGACGCGCGAGCCGCGTTTAAGCGCGGTTTGCCACCAGGCGGGACCGCGGCGCAGGATCATCTTTTCCAGCTCGGCACCGGGAATAAGGCCGCGATAGGCAAACCGCCATGCCGAATCATGGATATCGGCAATGTCGCCTGCATCGGCCGGCCGAGCCCGGCGTGTCTCGACGAGAAGCGTGCTCATGGCCCGATGGGAGCAAATGCGCTCGGCGGGATCAAGGGCTTTCCGCATCGGCGGCGCGATCGTTCCACCGGGGCGTGGCGCGGGCGCAACGCTCTCGCCCGAAAAAGAAGGGCCTGCCCGCGCACGCGGACAGGCCCTTCACGGCATCGAAATGCAGAGAGGTGCGTCAGACGCCCTCAGACTCCTTGCGGCGCTCCTCGCGCTTACGCTCGTTCGGGTCGAGCCAGCGCTTGCGGATGCGGATCGACTTCGGCGTCACCTCGACCAGTTCATCGTCCTGGATCCAGGCCAGCGAACGCTCCAGCGTCATGCGGATCGGCGGGGTGAGGCGCACCGCTTCGTCCTTCGAGGTGGTGCGGATATTGGTGAGCTTCTTGCCCTTGAGAACGTTCACTTCCAGATCGTTCTCGCGGTTGTGCTCGCCCACGATCATGCCCTGATAGACCTTCCAGCCGGGCTCGATCATCATCGGGCCGCGATCTTCGAGGTTCCACAGCGCATAGGCCACCGCCTCGCCGGCCTCGTTGGAGATCAGCACGCCGTTGCGGCGGCCGGGGATCTCGCCGCGATGCGGCTGATAGGCGTGGAACAGCCGGTTCATGATGGCGGTGCCGCGCGTATCGGTCATCAGTTCGCCCTGATAGCCGATGAGGCCACGGGTGGGTGCGTAGAACACCAGTCGCTGGCGGCTGCCGCCCGAGGGCTTCATCTCGACCATTTCGGCCCGGCGCTCGGACATCTTCTGCACGACGACGCCGGAATATTCCTCATCGACGTCGATCAGCACTTCCTCGACCGGCTCAAGGATCTCGCCGGTGGCCTCATCCTTGGAGAACACCACGCGCGGACGCGACACGGCGATCTCGAAGCCCTCGCGGCGCATGGTCTCGATCAGCACGGAGAGCTGGAGTTCGCCGCGGCCGGAGACGAAGAACGAATCCTTGTCGGAGGATTCCTCGATCTTCAGCGCCACATTGCCTTCCGCCTCGCGCAGCAGGCGGTCGCGGATGACGCGGCTCGTCACCTTGTCGCCCTCGGTGCCGGCGAGCGGCGAATCATTGACGATGAAGGACATGGTGACGGTCGGCGGGTCGATCGGCTGCGCCTTCAGCGGCTCGGTCACTTCGAGCGCGCAGAAGGTGTCGGCCACCGTGCCCTTGGAGAGGCCGGCAATGGCGATGATGTCACCCTGCACGCCTTCCTCGATCGGCTGCCGCTCGATGCCACGGAAGGCGAGGATCTTGGAAACGCGGCCTTGCTCGACCAGCGAGCCGTCCTGCGCCAGAACCTTGATCGACTGGTTCGGCTTGATCGAACCGGAGGTGATGCGCCCGGTGATCATGCGGCCGAGGAAGGGATTGGCTTCCAGCAGCGTGCCGATCATGCTGAACGGGCCGTCATCGACGGTCGGCTCGGGAACATGCTTGAGCACGAGGTCAAACAGCGGCGCCATGCCCTGGTCCTGCGGGCCTTCGGCGCTCGCGGCCATCCAGCCATTGCGGCCGGACCCGTAGAGGATGGGGAAGTCGAGCTGCTCGTCACTGGCGTCCAGCGCCGCGAACAGGTCGAACACCTCGTTGATGACTTCCTGCGAGCGGGCGTCCTGGCGGTCGACCTTGTTGATCGCCACGATGGGACGAAGGCCAACCTTCAGCGCCTTGCCGACCACGAATTTGGTCTGCGGCATCGGCCCCTCGGCGGCGTCGACCAGCACGATGGCGCCGTCCACCATGTTGAGGATGCGCTCAACCTCGCCGCCGAAATCGGCATGGCCGGGGGTATCGACGATGTTGATCCGGGTATCCTTCCAGACCACCGAGGTGGCCTTGGCGAGGATGGTGATGCCGCGCTCCTTTTCGAGGTCGTTCGAATCCATCACACGCTCGGCGACGCGCTGGTTCTCACGATAGGAGCCGGACTGCTTCAGCAGTTCGTCCACCAGCGTGGTCTTGCCGTGGTCGACGTGGGCGATGATGGCGATGTTGCGCAGCTTCATATGAAAACACCAAAAAGCGGGCCCGAACGGTTCCGGACCCGCATGAATTTTGCGGCGCACTATACTCACAACGCCCGCGAGATCAACGCCGGATGGCGCGCGCAGCCCAGGAAGGCGCGAAAAAGCGCGCAGGGAGCGCCTCACAAGGCGCCTTGGCAGGGCGTCTAATGGTCGCGGCGCAATTCCCACAGGCGGCGGATCTGCGCCGGCTTCAGGATCTCTCCCTCGGCCGTGCGCAGCCACGCAACCTCACGATTGGCCGGCGACTGGGTCATGGCAAAGGCGACCGCGTCGTCCACCGTGCCGAACTCATAGGCCTCCGGCCATGGGTCGGGGGCGTCGACCGTGTGGGAAGGCGGCCAGTATTGCAGCCGGACGGGCTCGTGATCGGGGGTCATGAACCTTCTCCTCCGCGCGCCAGGGATCGACGGTCGCCGCGCCCGCGCGCGCTGGATCGAGGCGCAACGTTAGAGTTAACGCGCCGAAACACGGAAAGTTCCCTCCCGCTTGTGCCCTGGCGTCGACGCCTGGCGCGCGTTGAAAACGTTCAGTGACAACGCCTCGCTCACCCTTGAAGCGCCCGCCTTATCGCCCACTTCTGAAGGGTCGAGGCGCAAGGAGTGGGTCATGGATCCGAACAACGGCAAGCCGCAGAATCCCGAATACACCGAGAGCGAGATCGACGAGAGCGTAGAGGACACCTTTCCCGCCAGCGATCCGCCGGCGCTGGGCGGCATCACCGGCGATGTGCCGCCCTCTGATGGCGGCGTGCCGGGCGGAACGCAGGTGATTCCCCCGCCCGGCGCCAAGGCCGGCGACGACACGCCCACCGAGGCCGAGATCGACGAGGCGCTGGAGGAGAGCTTTCCCGCCAGCGACCCGCCTTCCTTCACCGCCGTCACCGGCGTTAAGGAAGGCAACTGAGCGGACGCCCCCCGCCCGGTCACACCGGGCGCGAGGGCGCCGGCCGCTTCGCCCACGGCCCGAAGCGTGCGTCCGGCTGAGCCGCGCGCAGCATCATCATCTCGCCGACATTTTCCGGCGAGAGCAGGCCGACCAGCCGACCAGCCCCATCCAGTACCCCCACAACAGGCGCGCCGCGCTGGGTGATCAGCGCCAGCGCGCGGTCCAGCGGCGTGCGGGTGCCGACGGTGGGCACGTCCGCCTGCATAGCCTCCAGCACCGAGGCGCCCGGCCCCTGCGCCTGCAGCGCGGCGATCATCGCGTCGCGAGTCAGCACCCCGCGCAGATGTTCGGCGCCGTCGACGATGGGGAAGTCCTTCTGCGTTGTGCGAATCAGCGCTTCCGCCGCATCGCCCACGCTCGCCGTCGGCCCCAGCGTCTCGAACTGGGTGATCATCGCGTCCTCGACCAGCAGCCCCTGCGCCGCCTGCTTCATCTGCACCTGCCCGGCCTCGCCGGAGGCGGCCAGGAAGACGAACACGGCGATGATGATCAGCATCGGGTTGCCGAAGATGCCCAGCACGCCGAGGCCGATGGCGAGACCCTGGCCGATCGAGGCCGCCATCTGCGTGGCCTGGGCATGGCTCATCTTCATCGCCAGCAGCGCCCGCAGCACCCGGCCGCCATCCATCGGGAAGGCCGGGATGAGGTTGAACACCACGAGGAAAATGTTCGCCGCCGCCAGCTTCGCCAGCAGGCTCACCTGCGGGTTCTCGATCGCCTCGATGTGCTCCACCCCGACATTGCCGCCGAGGAACACCAGCAGCACCGCGGCGATGACGACATTGACCGCCGGCCCGGCCAGGGCGACGACCAATTCCTCCGACGGCTTCTCCGGGATGCGCTCCAGCCGGGCGATGCCGCCGAATGGCCAGAGCGTGACCTCTGGCGTCTTCACCCCATAGCGCCGCGCCGCGAAGATGTGGCCGAACTCGTGCAGCAGCACGCACAGGAACAGCAGCGCCACGAAGGCGACGCCCTCCCACGCCGCACCCGCCCCGCCGCGCTGGTAATAGGCGACCCAGATCCAGGCGAGGAACAGCAGGAAGGTCACGTGGATGCGGACCGCGGTGCCGTAGACATATCCGACCGTGAGCGACCAGGGCATGAGTTTCTCCTTGAGGTGCTGTTCGCTACCATAGCCGCAGCGAAGCCGCATGACAGCGCAACAGCCCGTATGGCGCTGCGTCATCAGCGCATCCGGCAAGGAACCACCACTGCGCCACCGGGTTCTCCCCTCGAACCCGAGGAGGCATTCACATGGACGACAAGACCACTGCCGAGGCCATCGACCACGTGTGGGAGATGATGGAGGACATGCGGATCTGCATGCTCGTCACCCGCCAAGGCGAAACCCTGCGCGCCCGCCCGATGGACGCTCACCCCTCGCGCGAGGAAGGCTGCATCTGGTTCCTCTCCGACCGCCGGGGCCACAAGGACGACGAGCTGGACCGCGACCCGCAGGCCGCGCTCACCTTCGCCAAGCCGGCCGACAACAACTACCTCTCCGTCTCCGGCCAGGCGGAGGTTTCCAATGACCGCGCCAAGATCGACGCGCTATGGAGCGACATGAACAAGGCGTTCTGGCCGGAGGGCAAGACCGATCCGAATATCTGCGTCCTGCGTTTCGTGCCCGATCAGGCCGAATATTGGGACGGCCCGTCGAGCTCCATCGGGGTGCTGTTCAAGATGATGTCCGCCCGCCTGTCCGGCTCGACCACCGATCTCGGCGACAATCGCAAGGTGCCGCTGGACTGACGACACCCAGCGGCGTCAGGCGGCCCGCGCCTTTTCGCGCTGGGCCCTTGTGTCGCGCACCGGCGGGACGCCGAACAGCCTGCCATATTCGCGGGTGAACTGCGGCACGCTCTCATAGCCGACGGCAAAGGCGGCGGTGCTGGCGGAAGCGCCCTGCGCCGCCATCAGCCGACGCGCCTCGATCAGCCGCAGTTGCTTCTGGAACTGCAGCGGCGACAGCGAGGTCACGGCGCGAAAATGCTGGTGGAAGGTGGAGGGGCTCATCCCCGCCGCCTCCGCGAGCCGGCTGACCGGAAGCGGCTTGTCGAACTCGGCGCGTAGCAGCGCCACCGCGCGGGCGATGCGCTGGGCATGGCCGTCCGGCCAGCCGAGCCGGCGTATCGCAGCACCGTGGCGGCCGGCGAGCAGCCAGTAATGCATCTCACGGATGAGCGGCGCCTGAAGCACCGGCAGCGCCGCCGGACGATCGAGCAAGTGCAGCAACCGCAGTGCCGCTGCCGCGACCTCGCCATCCGTCGGGTCGACCCGCACCGGATCGGCATCGCCCGCCAGCGCCGGTCCCATTTCCCGCACGAGCTCGGCAACGATCGCGAGGTCCAGCTCCAGCACCAGCGAGATATAGGGCGAGGCGTGGCTCGCCCGTGTGATCTGGCTGACGATCGGTACATCGGCGGTGATGAGCAGGGATTCGCCGGAGCCGAGCTGAAAATCCCGCGCGTCCATCGTCACCTGCTTGGCGCCCTGCACCACCAGGCAGACCAGCGGCCGGGCGATGGCATGGGCGCCGCCCCTCGGGGTGGTGACGCGGAAGAACATGAGCCCGGGAATGGGGGTCGTGGCGATCCCGTTTGCGTCGGCGTGCAGCCGGCCATGCCGGTCCATGATGTCGAGCAGCGTTGTCATGCCGGCATCCTAACGCAGCCCCGAGCAAAGGAAAGTGCCTTCGCAGGATCAGGCAAGAATTTGCACCTATCCGGCAACCGCAGGCCGGCGCCGCGCGTCATATCTGGCCCGTCCCAACGACAGGAGACCGACCATGACCACTATCACCCTCATCACCGGCGGCAGCCGCGGCCTTGGCCGCAACACCGCGCTCAGCGTTGCCCGGCGTGGCGGCGATGTCGTCCTCACCTATCAGAGCCGCGCCGAGGACGCGCAGGCCGTTATCGCCGAGATCGAGGCGCTGGGCCGCAAGGCGGTGGCGCTGCAGCTCGACACCGGCAAGGTCGCCAGCTTCCCGGACTTTGCGGAGACGCTGCGTGCCACGCTCTCCCAAGTGTGGGTCCGTAGCACTTTTGACCACCTCGTCAACAATGCCGGCCATGGCGACGGCGCCTCCATCGCCGAAACAACGGAAGCGCAGTTCGACCGGCTGGTCGACGTGCATTTCAAGGGCGTGTTCTTCCTCACCCAGTCCCTGCTGCCGCTGATCGCCGACGGCGGGCGTATCGTCAATTTCTCCTCCGGCCTCACCCGCTTCGCCTATCCCGGCTATGCCGCCTATGCGGCGGTGAAGGGCGCGGTGGAAGTGCTGACGCGCTACATGGCGAAGGAACTCGGCGCGCGCGGCATCGCCGTCAACACGGTGGCGCCGGGGGCGATCGAGACCGATTTCCGCGGCGGCGCGGTGCGCGACACACCGGAGGTCAACAAGTTCATCGCCGGCATCACAGCCCTCGGCCGGGTCGGTCTGCCGGACGATATCGGCCCGATGGTGGCGAGCCTCTTGTCGCCCGACAATCGCTGGGTCACGGCCCAGCGCATCGAGGTCTCCGGCGGTCAGGCGATCTGAGGAAAAGCGGAGTGCTGGGGAAACTCACACCCCATCATGCCCGGGCTTGACCCGGGCACCCAGCGACAGCGCGCGCCGGAAACTCTGGGTCCCCGGGTCAAGCCCGGGGATGAGGCAGGTGCGAGGCGCCTCAGCCCCGGACCTTGCGGTCGCGATTGGCAAGGGTGCGCAGGCGCAGCGCGTTCAGCTTGATGAAGCCGGCGGCGTCGCGGTGGTCATAGGCGACCGCGCCTTCCTCGAAGGTCACGAGGTCCTGGTTGTAGAGCGAATAGGGCGAGGAGCGCCCGACCACCTCGACATTGCCCTTGTAGAGCTTGATTCGAACCTCGCCGCTGACGAATTCCTGGCTCTTGTCGATCAGCGCCTGCAGCATCTCGCGCTCGGGCGAGAACCAGAAGCCGTAATAGATCAGCTCCGCATAGCGGGGCATGATGTCGTCCTTCAGATGCGCCGCGCCACGGTCGAGCGTGATGCTCTCAATGCCGCGATGCGCCTGCAGCAGGATCGTCCCGCCGGGCGTCTCATAGACGCCGCGCGATTTCATGCCGACGAAACGGTTCTCGACGAGGTCGAGCCGGCCGATGCCGTTGGCCTTGCCGAGTTCGTTCAGCTTGGTCAGCAGCGTGGCGGGCGAGAGCTTTTCCCCGTCGATGGAGACGGCGTCGCCCTTCTCAAAGCCCACCGTGATGTAGGTCGCCTTGTCAGGCGCCGCCTCGGGCGAGATGGTGCGCTGGTAGACATATTCCGGCGCTTCGTCGGCCGGGTCTTCCAGCACTTTTCCTTCCGAGGAGGAGTGCAGCAAATTGGCGTCGACGGAGAACGGCGCCTCGCCGCGCTTGTCCTTGGCGATCGGGATCTGGTGGGTCTCGGCGAACTCCAAGAGGCGGGTGCGCGAGGTCAGGTCCCACTCGCGCCAGGGCGCGATCACCTTGATCTCCGGCTCCAGCGCGTAATAGGCGAGCTCGAAGCGCACCTGGTCGTTGCCCTTGCCGGTGGCACCATGTGCCACGGCGTCGGCGCCCACCTTGCGGGCAATCTCGATCTGCTTCTTCGAGATCAGCGGCCGGGCGATGGAGGTGCCGAGCAGGTACAGCCCTTCATACAGCGCATTGGCGCGGAACATCGGGAAGACGTATTCGGAAACGAATTCCTCGCGCACATCCTCAATGAAGATGTTTTCCGGCTTGATGCCGAGCAGCTCCGCCTTCTTGCGCGCCGGCTCCAGTTCCTCGCCCTGGCCGAGATCGGCGGTGAAGGTCACCACCTCGCAGCCATAGGTGGTCTGCAGCCATTTGAGGATCACCGAGGTGTCGAGACCGCCGGAATAGGCGAGCACCACCTTCTTCACATCGTTCGCCATGTCAGGTTCCGAAAAAGTCATGTTGCGCAGGAAAGAGGCCGAGCCCGAAAGGGCGCGCGGACTATAGGCATGACGCGCGCCGGTGCAAGCTCCGCACGATGGCTAGGGCGCCGGCGGCGGCGCCGGCTGGGCGGGCGCCGGTTGGGCGGGGGGCAACGGCCGCGCCACCAGTTCGCCCCGAAGCGGCTTCCAGAAGCCGGCATTCCACCCGGCCACCAGCCAATAAGCGAGACCGCCGGCAAAACCGGCCGCGATCACGTAGAGATCGCCGTCGAAGGGCACCGGCACCTGCGCGTAAGGCGCGAAGACCGAGGCCGCGAGCCAGGCGGAGACCGCTCCGTTCGCCACATGGAACATCCAGGAGCGCACGGCGAAGGCTTCGGCAAACAGGATGCCGATCAGCGCCACCGCCCACATCGCCAGCACCACCATCATCAACAGGTAGCTCGCCGCCGCCAGCGCGTCATAGAGCGCGATCGCCTCGACATCGACATTGCCGGCGAGAAGGTCGCCCACCCGCCAATAGCCGAACAGGATCACCAGAAAGGAGGCGATGAAGCCGCACATCATGCCCAGCGGCACGAGGATGAAACGCAGCAGCAGGCGCAGCAGATTGTCCATCGTTCCCGCCTATTCCGCCGCCGCCGCCATGGCGCGCAGCGCCAACCGCTCGCGGGCGGAGAGCTTTTCCGTCTCGCTCTTCAGCTGGCCGCAGGCGGCGAGAATGTCGCGCCCGCGCGGCGTCCGCACCGGGCTGGAATAGCCGGCGCGAAAAACGATGTCGGAGAACTGCTCGATCGTCTCCCAGTCCGAGCACTCATATTTCGTGCCCGGCCAGGGGTTGAACGGGATCAGGTTGATCTTGGCCGGAATGCCGGCGAGCAGCTTCACCAGCGCCTTGGCGTCGGCGGGACTGTCGTTCACGCCCTTGAGCATGACGTATTCGAAGGTGATGCGCTTGGCGTTGGAGGCCGGCGGGTAGGTGCGGCAGGCCTCCAGCAGCACTTTCAGCGGGTACTTCTTGTTGATCGGCACCAGCTCGTCGCGAAGTTCGTCGCGCACCGCGTGCAGCGAGATGGCGAGCATCGGCCCGACCTCGCGGCCCAGCTTCTCGATTTCCGGCACCACGCCCGAGGTGGAGACGGTGATGCGCCTTTTGCCAATGCCCAGGCCTTCGCCATCGGCCAGAACCTCGATGGATTTCGCCACCGAGTCATAGGCATAGAGCGGCTCGCCCATGCCCATGAACACGATATTGGTCACCAGCCGGTCACCCTCGGTGGGCAGGCCGGGACCGACGGCACGGTCGCGGCCGGGATAGTCGCCGAGCCGGTCGCGCGCCACCATCACCTGCAGCACGATCTCGGCACTGGTGAGGTTGCGCACCAGGCGCTGGGTGCCGGTGTGGCAGAACGAGCAGTTGAGCGTGCAGCCCACCTGTGAGGAGACGCACAGCGTGCCGCGGTCGCTCTCGGGGATATAGACCATCTCGACATCGTGCGGCTTGTCGCCGGCAATGTCAGGGGGCAGGCGCAGCAGCCATTTGCGGGTGCCGTCATTCGACACCTGCTCCACCACCACTTCGGGGCGGTCTAGCGTGTAGGCGGCACTGAGCTTGTCGCGCAGGCCCTTGCCGACATTGGTCATCTCGTCGAAGGACAGCGCCCCGCGCAGATAGATCCAGTGCCAGAGCTGGGCGACGCGCATGCGCTGCTCGCGCTCGGAGACGCCGATCTGCGCCAGCGCGTCGGCCAGCCCGGCGCGATCCAGCCCGGCAAGGGACGGCTTCGCAGGCGACGGCTTGGCCTCCGAGCGGGGCGGCTCAGTGCCGGCGATCTCTAAGGGAGAGCGTGCCCCGGCGGCAGCGGCCGCAGTGGTATCGATCAGGTTCATGTGGCTATCGATGATGTCCGTTTGCGCGCCTCATAGCACAGAGCGGCGGGCGAGGCGAATATCGGGCTGCTGCCGCCGTCATCCCGGACGAAGGCGCAGCCTTCGAGCCGGGATCGCGCGCAGAAAGGGGCACGCTGCCTTCGCGCGATCCCGGATAGGGCCTATCGGTCCTTCCGGGATGACGGCCTCGTTAAATCACTTCAGCGGCACCCAGATGTCGATCACGAGGTCGTCCTCCGGCGTGGTGCGCGGATCGGAGCGGTATTCCTCGACATAGACGTCCTGCGCCTCGAGATCCTTGGCGTCGAGCAAATTGGCGATCTGCTCATAAGTCGGGTCCATCGCGTCATAGGGGCCGCGATGAGTGAAGCGCAGCGCCTTGCCGGCCGGCGAGGCGGAGAACATCACCTCGTTTTGCGGCTTCTCGGCCGTTGCCCCCTCGAACGGCACCGCCGCTTCAAAGTCGAAGCCGAGATCGTCGGTCGAGGTGTAGATGATGAAGGACGCGCCATTGGGCTTGAGCTTGAGCCGCGCCATCTCGGCATCGATCTGCTTCAGCGTGGCGACAATGGTCGTGAAGGCGTCATCCCAGGTCGCACGCGCCTTCTTCATCAGCACCGGCACCGGCTGCATCACCGCCGGGTCGCCAAAGCCATCGGGCCGGGTCAGGGGATCGGGCGCGGGGGCGACGTTCTGCGTCTCCACCGAGCGCGGGTCCACCATGGGCGGGGCGATCATGTCGTCCTCGTCGAGCGGCGACGAATCCGGCGCGGCGTCGGGCGCCGTGATGCCGGGCGCGGAAGGCGCAGCCTCGGTTGCCGCCTGCGCCCGCAGCGGGGCCGGCAGCGCCAGCACCGCCAGTAGCGCGAGCAGGTGCAGGAGCCGGCGCGGAAGGGCGCGGAAAGGCGAGATCACCATCATCGTCGGTTCACCGGAAAGGGCGCGGGCCGAGACTTCTAGCACTCCCGCACGCCGCCTGCGACGCCGCGCGGAACACGCTGAGGTGTTTGCGCGCGCCTGTCGCCCGCCTGCGACACGTCTGCCGGCATGCCAGCGCCACGCCATCTGGCCAGCGCGGTCGATAGGTCTGGCCAATCCTCCGCGCTTCGCCATATAAGAGCCGCACCCTCTTCCCTCACATTCGGTGGCCCTGCCGCCGCACGCTGTGAAACCGGGTCAATGGCCGCGCTGGAAAACCGCCCTTTCGTGAAGATGAACGGCCTCGGCAACGAGATCGTCGTGCTGGATCTGCGGGACGCGCCGCTCATGGTGCCGCCGGAAGAGGCGCGCGCCCTCGCCCGCGACGGCGTGCTGCCCTTCGACCAGATCATGGCGCTGTACCCGCCGCAGAGCGAAGGCACCCACGCCTTTGTCCGCATCATCAATGCCGACGGCTCGGAATCCGGCGCCTGCGGCAATGGCACGCGCTGCATCGCGCTTTATGAGGCCGGCCGCACCGGCGCCGACCATCTGGTGTTCGAGAGCGTTGCCGGCCCGCTTGATTGCACCCTCGCGCCCGAGGGCATCACCGTCGACATGGGTGTGCCGCGCTTCGGCTGGCACGACATTCCCCTCGCCGGCCCGGTCGCCGACACCCGCGCCATCGAATTGCAGGCTGGCCCGGCGGAAGCGCCCGTGCTGCGGGCCCCGGCGGTTGTAAATGTCGGCAATCCGCACGCCATCTTCTGGGTCGACGATGTCGAGGCCGTCGACCTCGCCCATCTCGGGCCGGAACTGGAGCACCACCCGATCTTTCCCGAGCGGGCCAATATCTCCGTGGTGCAGATCGTCTCGCCCGAGCACATCATTCTCAGGGTGTGGGAGCGCGGCGTCGGCCTCACCCGCGCCTGCGGCACCGGCGCCTGCGCCGCCGCTGTCTGCGCCGCGCGCCTCGGCCTCACCGGGCGGCGCGTCACCGTCACCCTGCCGGGCGGCGATCTCGTGATCGACTGGCGCGAAAGCGACGACCACATTCTGATGACCGGCCCGGCCGAAGTCGAGTTCGACGGCCGGCTCACCGCCGCCATGCTCGGCGCCCCCGCCGGCGCCGAGTGACCATGGCGCTCGCCTCCCCTGCCCTCGCCGCGTCGGTTGAAGTCGTCACGTTCGGCTGCCGGCTGAACGCGCTTGATTCCGCTACCGCCAAGGCGATGGCCGGCGCGGCGGGGCTGGAGAACGCTGTTATCGTCAACACCTGCGCCGTCACAGCCGAGGCGGTTAAGCAGGCCCGCCAGACCATCCGCCGGCTCAAGCGTGAGGCGCCGTCGCGCCGCATCCTTGTCACGGGCTGCGCCGCTCAGATCGACCCCGATGCGTTCAACGCCATGGACGACGTCGACCGCGTGCTCGGCAATGCCGAGAAGACGGCGCCCGAGAGCTGGCAGGCGACCCGCGCCGCGCTTGATTTCGGCCTCGGCGACACGGCGAAGGTCGTGGTCGGCGACATCATGGCCGTGCGCGAGACCGCGCCGCATCTGCTCGACGGCCCGGCCGACACGATCGAGGGGCACACCCGCGCCTTCGTGCAGGTGCAGGATGGCTGCGACCATCGCTGCACCTTCTGCATCATCCCCTTCGGGCGCGGGAACTCCCGCTCGGTGCCGATGGGCGCCGTGGTGGCGCGGGTGCGCGAGCTGGTCTGCGACGGCGCCCGCGAAATCGTGCTGACCGGCGTCGACCTCACCTCCTACGGCGCCGACCTCCCCGGCGCGCCACGGCTCGGCACGCTGGTGCGGGCCCTGCTGCGGCATGTGCCTGATCTGCCCCGGCTGCGGCTGTCCTCCATCGATTCCGTCGAGGTTGACGCCGAGCTGCTGCGGGCGCTGGCGGAAGAAGAGCGGCTGATGCCCCATCTCCACCTCTCGCTGCAGGCCGGCGACGATCTCATACTCAAGCGGATGAAGCGCCGCCACTCGCGCGCCGACGCCATCGGCCTCTGCGCCGCGCTGCGGCGGGCGCGGCCGGACATGGTGTTCGGCGCCGACCTGATCGCCGGTTTTCCGACCGAAACCGAAACCCAGTTCCGCGCCTCGCTCGACCTTGTCGATGCCTGCGGGCTCACCCATCTGCATGTGTTCCCGTTCTCCCCGCGCCCCGGCACGCCGGCCGCCCGCATGCCGCAGGTGCCGCCTGCGCTGGCCCGCGAGCGGGCACGCCGCCTGCGCGAGAAGGGCGCCCACGCGCTGCTGCGCCATCTTGCCGGCGAGATCGGCGGGCGGCGCGAGGTTCTGGCCGAGCGCGGCGGGCTGGCCCGCACCAAGAGTTTCACCCCGGTGCGCCTCGCCACCCCGCTGGCGCCTGGCACGCTCACCCATATCCGCATCGCCGGCCATGACGGCGTTCGGCTGATTGCGGCATGAACGACATGAACGACGAAACCACCTCCCGCCCCGGATTCTGGAAGCGCCTGACCCAGGGCCTCACCCGCACCGCCACCGGCCTGTCGACCGGCATCACCGACCTGTTCACCAAGCGCAAGCTCGATGCCGACACGCTGGAGGATCTGGAAGACGTGCTGATCCGCGCCGATCTCGGCGTCGACACGGCGGCCCGCATCGCCTCCGCCGTGGGCAAGGGTCGCTACGACAAGACCATCGAGCCGGACGAGGTGCGCGCCCTCGTCGCTGCCGAGATCGAGGCGGTGCTGAAGCCGGTCGCCGTGCCGCTGGTGTTCGCCACGGACAGCAAGCCGTTCATTTTGCTGATGGTCGGCGTCAACGGCTCGGGCAAAACCACCACCATCGGCAAGCTAGCCTCCACCCTGAAGGCGCAGGGCAAGAAGGTCGTGCTCGCCGCCGGCGACACGTTTCGCGCCGCTGCGATCGAGCAGCTGAAGGTGTGGGCCGACAGGACCGGCGCCACCGTCGTCTCCCGTGCTCCCGGCGCCGACGCCGCCGGCGTCGCCTTTGACGGGTTGCAGCAGGCCCGGGCCGACGGCGCCGACGTGCTCATCATCGACACCGCGGGCCGGCTGCAGAACCGCGTCGAGCTGATGGCGGAATTGGAGAAGATCGTCCGCGTCATCAAGAAGCAGGACCCCACCGCCCCGCACGCGGTGGTGCTGACGCTGGACGCCACGGTGGGCCAGAACGCCCTCCAGCAGGTGGAAGCGTTCAAGCGTGTGGCGGGCGTCACCGGCCTCGTCATGACCAAGCTGGACGGCACCGCGCGCGGCGGCATCCTGGTCGCCCTGGCCGCCAAGCATGGCCTGCCCATTCATCTCGTCGGGGTCGGCGAGGGCATTGACGACCTGCAACCCTTCGCGGCGCGCGATTTCGCCCGCGCCATCGTCGGACTGGAGCACTGACCATGAGCGATTCACCGTCCGATGTGCCGTCCGCCAAGCCCTTGCGCACCATGCACCCGCTGCTCAAATTCGCGCTGGAGTTGGGTCCGCTGGTCGTGTTCTTCGTCGCCAACGGCCGCGGCGGCATCTATCTCGCCACCGGCGCCTTCATGGTCGCCACCTTCGCCGCGCTGGCTGTCATGTGGATCATCGCCCGCAAGATCGCTGTCATGCCGCTGGTTTCGGCCGGCGTGGTGCTGGTGTTCGGCACGCTGACTTTGGTGCTGCAGGACGACCATTTCATCAAGATGAAGCCGACCCTGGTCAATGCGCTGTTCGGCGGCGCCCTGCTCGGCGGGCTGTGGCTGCGCAAGCCGCTGCTGCCCTATGTGCTGGGCGACGTCTTCGTGCTGACCGACCAGGGCTGGCGCGAGCTTACCATCCGCTGGGGCGTGTTCTTTCTCGTCATGGCGGTGCTGAACGAGATTGTCTGGCGCAATGTCTCGACCGACACCTGGGTGGCGTTCAAGACCTTCGGCTATCTCCCGCTGACCCTGGTCTTCGCCATGGCGCAGGTGCCGCTGATGACCCGGCACGCCCCGCCCGAAAGCAAGGGCGAAGGCTGAGAGAGGGCGGCGCGCGCTCCCGCCCGCCGCCCGGCGCCGCTCAGGGGCAGGGATTGCCGCGAAGCTGGTGCACGGCGTCGATGCGCGCCAGCACCTCCGGCGACAGCGTCACGTCGGCCGCGCCGATATCGGCGGCGAGCTGCTCCATCGTCGTCGCGCCGATGATGACCGACGTCACGAACTCCGGCGTCAGGCAGAAGGCGATGGCCATCTGCGAGGGGTCGAGCCCGGCATCGCGGGCAATGGCGAGGTAATCCTCGATCGCCTCTTCCGCCCCCGGCACCTGGTAACGTGTCGCGCGCTGGAACAGAGCGGTACGCGAGCCCTCGGGGAGCGCGCCGTTCTGGTACTTGCCGGTGAGATAGCCCTGGCCGAGCGGTGAATAGGCCAGCAGCCCCACCTTCTCGCGCAGGCTCACCTCGGCCAGCGCCGTCTCATAGGTGCGGTTCAGCAAATTATAGGCGTTCTGCACCGAGGCGACGCGCGGCCCGCCGGTGCGTTCCGCCTCGCTGAGGAATTTCATCGTGCCCCAGGCGCTCTCATTGGAGAGGCCGACATGGCGGATCTTGCCTTCCTTCACAAGCTCGCCAAAGGCGTCCAGCGTCTCGGCGATCGGGGTTTCATCGCCGGGCGCGCTTTTCCAGCGGGTCGGGTTGGCGCCGAACAAATCGACCGGACGGCCCGGCCAGTGCAGCTGGTAGAGGTCGATATAGTCGGTCTGGAGACGGCTAAGGCTCTTCTCCACCGCCTCGCGGATCTGCCCGCGTGTCGGGCGCGCGGGCGAGCCGTCGTCGCGAAACCAGGTCATATGCGAGAGCCCGCACACCTTGGTGGCGAGGATCACCTTGTCACGGTTGCCGCGCGCCTTGAACCAGCTGCCGATGATGCGCTCGGTCGAGCCCTGGGTCTCGGGCTTGGGCGGAATGGAATAGAGTTCGGCGGTGTCGAAGAAATTGATGCCGTGGTCGAGCGCATAGTCCATCTGCGCGTGGCCTTCGGCCTCGGTGTTCTGTTCGCCATAGGTCATGGTGCCGAGACAGATCGAGGAGACCTCGAGGCCGGTGCGGCCGAGCGGGCGATATTGCATAGGGCTGGCTTTTCGGAAAAAGGGGGAGGAATGTGCTGGCAAGATAGGTAGCCGCGCGCCGCCGGGCAAGGCGCCCTCTATCGGAAAGCCCCCGCTAAGCCGTCCTCAGGGCGGGGCCTCTCCCGCCGGCCGGCCCGGCGGCATCACCTCCGCGATCTCCTCGAAGGCGGCCGTTATCGCCGGCTCCACCAGCGCAGCGCCATGGGCGGAAAGGTGGTCGCCGTCGAGATAATAGGTGCCGTCGCGGTCGCCCCAGAGATAGCGTCCGTCGCGCGCGAACAGCTCATCGAACGACAGCACCCAGACCTTCTCGCCGCGCAGCTTGTCCAGCTCCGCCTCGGTGAAGGCCTGCAGGCTGCCGTCCTCCTCGACGGTGACGGAGGTCTCCCTGACCGCCTGTTCAAACTGCGCCTCGCCCTGCCCCTGCTCCAGATCGAGCAGGATCGCCTGCTCGATCACCTTGCGCGGCAGCACCCTGTGCTCGGGCACCTGGTCGATCAGCACCACCGCGACGCCGAGATCGCGATACTCCTTCACCGTCGCCGCGAGATGGCTGGAGAAGGTGTCGCGCGAAGTGGCGAGGGAGGGGAAAAACGGGTCGCCCTCCGGGCCGAGCGCGAAGGAGCGGCGCCCCGTGCCGCGGCCGGCATAGACCGACCACCGGGCGGCCAGCACCACCACATCGAACTGCCCCTCGCGCACCGCCTGCACCTGGTCGCGTGTGGCCTGCTCGCACACCCCGATATCGAAGATCGCCCGGTGCAGCGAGGTCCGGTTGATCGGCGGGCAGCTGGCGAGCGCCATCTGATACACCGCATTGTCGCGCCCGACGCCGGCAAAGGCCGGCAGGAGCGAGCCGGCATGGCTGTCACCGATGATCAGAATGCGCAGCTTTGGGTTCTCCGGGGTGAAGACCGCGCACAGGGGCGCCCGGTTCTCGCCCGGCGGCACCGGCGTGCAATCGATGCGGAGGCCTGCACCGCGCGTCGATTCGAGAAGCCTCTCGGCGTAGCTGCCCGGCTCCACCCCGGCGAGCCGGCTCGGAATGCCGGCGGAGACCTTGGCATAGAGGCCGAAAGCCACGAATCCGGCGCCGGCCACGCCGCTCACCGTGAACACGGCGCGACGCGAGGGCAGCAGCGGCAGCGTCCGCCGGCGAAAGGGCTGCTCGACAAAGCGCCAGCTGAGATAGGCCAGCACCATCGAGAACACCGCTAGCCCCATCATCAGCTCCGGGGCTGGTTCCACCAGCGAGCGGATGCGGGCAAAGGCGAAAAGCGGCTGGTGCCAGAGATAGGCGCTGTAGCTGATGAGTCCGATGCCCACCAGCGCCCGCGCCGAGAGCACGCGGGCCACCCATGTGCCCTTATGGGCGAACAGCACCACCAGCGCCGCCCCGCCCACCGGCACCAGCGCATAGAGGCTCGGGAAGGGCGTGTTCTCGTCGAAGGCGAAGATCGCGAACAGGATCATCGCCAGCCCCAGCGCGCTCAGCCCATTGCTGGCGCGCGGCAGATTTTTGGCGCCTGGCGGGTGGCTGGTGGCGAGAAAGCCGCAGATCGAGCCGGCGAGAAGTTCCCAGATGCGGAACTGTGGCAGGTAGAAATTCGCCCGGGGCGCGTAGCGCCAGCCCCATTCAGTGGCGAGAAGGCCGAGCACTGCGGACGCCACCACCAGCCAGAACAGCGTACGCCGGCCGAAGCGCCACAGCAGGGCGAGCGTCAGCGGCGCGAACAGGTAATATTGTTCCTCGACCGCCAGGCTCCAAGTGTGCAGCAGCGGCTTCAGTTCGGCGGCGGCGGCGAAATAGCTGCCTTCCTCGCTCCAGAACAGGAAATTGGAAACGAAGAACACCACCGCCATCAGGCTGGCGCCGAACTCGCGCAACTGGTCGGGGATCATCCACATCCAGGCGAAGGGCAGGCACGCCAGCATCACCACGCTGAGCGCCGGCAGGATGCGCCGCGCCCGTCGCTCATAGAAGCGGGCGATCGAGAAGGTGCCGCTCTCGATCTCGGACAGGAGGATGATGGTGATCAGGTAGCCGCTGATGACGAAGAAAACGTCGACCCCGACATACCCGCCGGAAAACGCCCCGAAACCGGCATGAAACAGGATCACAGGAACGACGGCAACGGCCCGAAGGCCGTCGATCTCGCTTCGGTATTTCATGTGCCCCCGCACAGGCAGACTACGCACGACATGGATGGCCCCGGGGCGAGCGATAGCGTAGCCGCCCCCATGCGTCGAGGACCGGCCGGCCACACGTCGTCACAATTTTGCCATCACCCCTCGCGCGCGGCGAGGCCGGATCAGCCGGGATTGGCCCCGCCGGCGGCCGCTCCGCCACCGCCCGCCGCCGGCGCTCCCGCCTTCAGCGAGGCAATGAACGCCTCCACCGCCGGGAGCATGCGCTCGACGATGATGTCGACCCCGGCGGCGGTGGGATGGACGCCGTCGGGCAGGTTCACCGCCTTGTTGCCGGCCACGCCATCGAGGAAGAACGGATAGAGCGGCACGCCGTATTTCTGCGCCAGCCGCTCATAGAGACCATCGAAGCGCTTCTGATAGGCGGCACCGAGATTGGGCGGTGCCCGCATGCCGGCCATCAGCACCGGAATGCCGCGTGCCTGCAGCCGCGCCAGAATGGCATCGAGCGAGCGCTCGGGAATGGCGGGATCGAGCCCCCGCAGCGCGTCATTGGCGCCGAGTTCCAGGATCACCCCATCCGTGCCCTCGGGGATCGACCAGTCGAGCCGGGCGAGGCCGGCGCTGGTGGTGTCGCCGGAAACGCCGGCATTCTCGATCACAACCTCGTGTCCCCTAGCCGTGAGTGCCGCCTGTAGCCGTACCGGGAAGGCCTGGCTGGCGGGCAGGCCGTAGCCGGCGGTGAGGCTGTCGCCAAACGCCACGAGACGCAGCGGTTCGGCCAGCACAGGCGTCGCGAGCCCCGCCCCGCCAAGCAGGACAAGGCCGAAGAGAGCAAAGAGCCGATGGAGCAATCGTGACAAAGGCCTACCCTTTCGGAAACGGTGCAGCGCAACATATGGTGCGGGAGATGTCGGCCTCCAGAGCACGAGGCCTTCGCCGGCCCGAACAGACGCGAAAAGAGCCCCATGCCTTCTGACAAGACGACCGCCACCGCCATCCGCCTCGACGGGGTGGACCTCTCCCTCGGCAGCGGCGCGGCGCGCGTCCACATCCTCAAGGGGGTCTCGCTCGCGATACAGCAGGGCGAAGCCGTTGGCCTGGTTGGCCCCTCCGGCTCGGGCAAGTCGAGCCTGCTGATGGTGCTGGCCGGACTGGAGCGTGCCGATGCCGGCAAGGTCGAGGTGGCGGGGCAGCAGCTCACCGGCCTCGACGAGGATTCCCTCGCCCGCTTTCGCGGCCGCCATGTCGGCATCGTGTTCCAGGCCTTCCACCTCATACCCACCATGACGGCGGTGGAGAATGTCGCCGTGCCGCTGGAACTTGCCGGCCGGGCCGACGCCTTTGCGCGCGCCGCCGCCGAGCTCACCGCAGTGGGCCTCGGCCACCGGCTCGACCATTATCCCTCGCAGCTTTCCGGCGGCGAGCAGCAGCGCGTGGCGGTGGCCCGCGCTTTGGCGCCGGAGCCGCGCATCCTCGTCGCCGACGAGCCGACCGGCAATCTCGACGAGACCACCGGCCGTCAGATCATGGATCTGCTGTTCGAGGCACAGGCGCGGCGCGGCGCCACGCTTGTCATCGTCACCCATGACGCGACGCTGGCCGCCCGCTGCGACCGCACGGTGCGGCTGCGCTCCGGCGCGGTCGAGACAGAAGAGGCGCTGGCCGGGGCCGACGCAGAGTCGCGCGCATGAGCACGGATCAGCTGTCCACCTCGGCGGCGGAGGCCGGCCGGGCCCCGTCGCTGCGCGCGCCGAGCCGTCGCACCCTGCCGCTGCGCTTCGCCCTGCGCGAACTGCGCGGCGGCCTGCGCGGCTTTGCGGTCTTCCTCGCCTGCCTCGCCCTCGGTGTCGCCGCCATCGCCGGCGTCGGCGCTTTCTCGCGCGCCCTGACCGACGGGCTGGCGCGCGAGGGCACCACCCTGCTCGGCGGCGATGCCGCCTTCACCCTCGTCCAGCGCGAGGCCAGCCCGGAGGAATACCGGCTCATTGAGGCGGGCGGGCGCGTCTCCACCATCGCCACGCTGCGCGCCATGGCCCGGGCCGGCAGCGGCGAGGCGCTCGACGCCACGCTGGCGGAAGTGAAGGCGGTGGACGGCGTCTACCCCATGGTCGGCACGCTCGACATCGCCCCGCCGCAGCCGCTGGCCAGTGCTCTGGCCCGCGAGGGCGACGCCTATGGCGCGCTGGTCGATCCCTCGCTTGCCGATCGGCTACAGCTGAAGACCGGCGATCGCTTCCAGCTCGGCACCGCGACGCTCATCCTCAAGGGCACCCTTCAGCGCGAGCCTGACCTGCTCTCGACCGGCATCGGCTTCGGCCCGCGCCTGATGGTGTCGGTCGAGGCGCTGCGGGCGAGCGACCTGCTGCAGCCCGGCAGCCTGGTCCGCTGGCACTACCGGGTGAAGATGGACCGCCCGGCGGAACTCACCGCATTCGTCGAGGGGGTGCAGAAAGGCGCGCCGGAGGCCGGCTTCGAGGCCCGCACCCGCGATGCCGCCGCCCCGCGGCTGGAAAACAATGTCCGCCGCTTCACCGAATATCTCACCCTGGTCGGCCTCACCGCGCTTCTGGTCGGCGGCGTCGGCGTTGCGAATGCGGTCAAGAGCCATCTCGACGCCAAGCGCGGCGTCATCGCCACCTTCAAGAGCCTCGGCGCGCCGGGGGTGACGGTGTTCGGCATCTATCTCGCCGAGGTGGGCCTGATCGCGCTGATCGGCATCGCTATCGGTATTACGGTGGGCTCCGCCCTGCCCTTCCTCGCCGATGCCGCCTTCGGCCATCTGCTTCCCGTCGCCATCGAACCCAGCCTGCAGCCCGGCGCGATCCTGCTGGCACTGGCCTATGGCGCGCTGATCGCGCTGGCCTTCGCGCTCTGGCCGCTCGGCCTGGCCCATGACGTGCCGGTGTCGGCGCTGTTCCGCGAACATGTGGAAGGCGCCCGGCGCCGCCCGCGCCTCGTCTATGTCGTCCTCACCGGGCTGGCGGTGGCCGCTCTGGCGGGACTCGCGGTTTATGCCTCCGAGCAGCGGCATATCGCGATGATCTATCTCGCGGCGGCGGCGAGCGTGCTGGTGACGTTGCGCCTTGTGGCGGCCGGCATCATGGCGGTCGCCCGCCGGCTGCCGCGCCCGCGCTCCACCGCGCTGCGGCTCGCCCTGGCCAATATCCACCGGCCGGCCGCCCTCACCCCCACCATCGTGCTGTCGCTCGGCCTCGGCCTGACGCTGCTGGTGACGCTGGCGCTGATCGACCGCAGCCTGACGCGCGAACTTACCTCGCGCCTGCCGACCGAGGCGCCGAGCTTCTTCTTCCTCGACATCCAGAACACCGAGACCGAAGCCTTCACCCGCTTCCTCAGCGAAAAGGCGCCACAAGGCGAGGTGGAGGTGGTGCCGATGCTGCGCGGGCGCATCCTCACCCTGGGCGGGCGGCCGGCGGAGAGCCTCGATCCGCCGGCGGAATTCGCCTGGGTGCTCTCCTCCGATCGCGGCATCACCTATGCGCAGGACCTGCCGGAGGGCTCCGTCCTCGCCAGCGGCGAATGGTGGCCGGCCGATTATGCCGGCCCGCCGCTGGTCTCCTTCGAGCGCGAGATCGCCGACGCCTTCGGCCTGAAGATCGGCGACGAGGTAACGGTGAACGTGCTCGGCCGCTCCATCACCGCCACCATCGCCAATCTGCGCGACGTGGAGTGGGAGCGGCTGGCGATCAACTTTGTCATGGTCTATTCGCCCAACACCTTCGCCGGCGCGCCGCACACCTCGCTGGCGACGCTGACCCTGCCGGAAGGCGGCGATGTCGCCACCGAGCGCAGCCTCGGCCGCGCCGTGGCGGCGGATTTTCCCGCCGTTACCGCCGTGCGGGTGAAGGAAGCGCTGACCCAGATCGGCGAGATCGTCGGCAATCTGCTCATCGCCATTCGCGGCGCCAGCCTTGTCACCCTGCTCTCCAGCGTGCTGGTGCTCGCCGGGGCGCTGGCGGCCGGGCAGCATCACCGGGTGTATGACGCGGTGATCCTGAAGACGCTGGGCGCCACGCGGGCGCGGCTGGTGGCGGCCTACGCGCTGGAATATGCCGTCCTTGGCCTCGTCACGGCGGTGGTCGCGGTCGGCGCCGGGTCGGCGGCGGCCTATGTGGTAGTTGTCTATGTGATGAAGCTCAGCTTCGCCTGGTCCACCGGCGCGGCGCTCGGCGCGGCGGCGGTGGCGCTGGTGCTCACGGTCGGCTTCGGCCTCATCGGTACCTGGCGGGCATTGGGTCAGAAGCCGGCACGCATCCTGCGCAATCTGTGAGGCGCTGGGGGCGCTAATCCCGGGAGGCGCAGGGGCGCGGTTCCCCGTGCCGCCAACCTCTCTCACTCAACGCACGCTGCGGCAGAACCTTCTGCCGCAGCGTCATTCCTGTCGCAAACTTCACTTGCGGCAGGCCCGTGCCGCCCTCATATTCAGCGCAAGGATCCACGCTCCCCGGCGGAGTGCCGGTGGCGGCGTGGGTGAAGGGATTTCGCGAGAGGATTCGACCATGTCCGACTTTAACCGCAACGTCTCCGTGCCGCGCTTCGGGGCGACCGCGGCCCGGACGCAGGCCGACATCGACCAGGGCCTGCGCGCCTACATGCTGCGCGTCTACAACTATATGACGCTCGGCCTCGCCATCACTGGCGCGGCGGCGCTGGGCATCTACATGCTCGCCGTCTCCGACGTGGCGACGCCCTACCAGTTCGCCGGCATCTACCTCACCGAGTTTGGCGCGACGCTGTTCGGCAGCCCGCTGCGCTATGTGGTGATGTTCGCGCCGCTGGCCGCCGTGCTGTTCCTCAGTTTCCGGGTCGACCGGCTGAGCGTCGGCGTGGCGCAGACCATCTTCTGGGTCTATGCCGCGCTTGTCGGCGTGTCGCTGGCCAGCATCTTCCTGGTCTACACGCATGAGAGCATCGTCCGGGTGTTCTTCATCACCGCGGCGGCGTTTGGTGGCCTCAGCCTCTATGGCTACACCACTTCGCGCAGCCTGTCGGGCCTCGGCTCGTTCCTGATCATGGGCCTGATCGGCATCCTGGTCGCGATGGTGGTGAACATCTTCCTCGGCTCCACCATGCTGCAGTTCATCATCTCGGTGGCGGGCGTGCTGGTGTTCGCGGGCCTCACCGCCTACGACACCCAGCGCATCAAGGAAATGTACTTCGCCGGCGACGATGACGTGGTGGCCGGCCGCAAGGCGATCATGGGCGCGCTGACGCTCTATCTCGACTTCATCAATATGTTCCTGATGCTGCTGCAGTTGTTCGGCAACCGGAACAACTGAGCTGCCGCATTGCTCCTCTGATACGAAAGCCCCGGCCCCGCGCCGGGGCTTTTTCGTTTGCGCTCCCGGCCGGCATACCGCGCCTCCCCAACGGAATGGGGTTAGGCTGCGTGCCTGCCCGGGCCGAATGAGGAGGAAGCCATGAGCTATATCGACGGATTCGTCATCGCCGTGCCGACCGCCAACAAGGATGCCTACCGCGCCGTGGCCGAGAAGGCCGCGCCGATCTTCTTCGATCATGGCGCGCTGCGTCTGGTCGAAACCTGGGGCGACGACGTTCCAGAAGGTAAGGTCACCGACTTTCGCATGGCCGTGAAGGCGACGCCCGAGGAGACTGTCGTGTTTTCCTGGATCGAGTGGCCCTCGCGTGAGGCGCGCGACGCCGGCATGAAGAGCTTCATGGAAGATGCGCGGCTGAAGGAGGCGACCGACATGCCCTTTGACGGGCAGCGCATGATTTTCGGCGGCTTCGCCCCGCTGCTCGACCTGCACAAGGGGTAGCCCCCTCTGCCCGCCACCTCACAACCGATGTGACCGTCCCGGCGATTGTCGTCATGCCGGCCGGGCGCTACATAGCCTTGGCCGGCGCCGGCCAGGAGGGCTGCGCCCCGGGAGCCTGATCCGGTCAGGTCGTCCGCCTGATCGGAGAATCAGTCTCCCCCTGATGGAGAGGCGAACCCATGAACTGGGCGGATTTCAAACGCGACGCGAACCTCATCGGCGGCGAATGGGTGGGCGCCGATGGCGGCGGCACGATCGACGTCACCAACCCGGCCACCGGCGAGGTGATCGGCACTGTGCCGAATGCCGGTACGGACGAGACCCGCCGCGCCATCGCCGCCGCCGAGAAGGCATTCGAGACCTTCTCGCGCACCACGGCGGACGAGCGCGCCAAGCTGCTGCGGCGCCTGCACGCCGCCATCATGGACAATCAGCGGGCGCTGGCGGAACTCCTCACCATCGAGCAGGGCAAGCCGCTGGCGGAATCCATGGGCGAGGTGGGCGCCAGCGCCGCCTATGTGCTTTGGTTCTCGGAAGAAGCCCGGCGCGTCTATGGCGACGTCATTCCCTCCCCCTGGGGCGAGCGGCGCATTCTCGTCACCAAGCAGGCGGTCGGCGTCGTGGCGGCCATCACACCGTGGAACTTCCCCTCCTCCATGGCGGCGCGCAAGATCGGCCCGGCGCTGGCCACCGGCTGCACCTCGGTGATGAAGCCGGCGACGCAGACCCCCTATTCCGGCCTCGCCTGGGGCGTGCTGTGCGAACAGGCGGGCTATCCCAAGGGTGTCGTGAACATTCTCACCGGCTCGGCCTCGGCCATTGGCGGCGAGATGACCTCCAACCCCACTGTCCGCAAGATCACCTTCACCGGCTCCACCCCCATCGGCAAGATGCTGATCAAGCAGGCCGCCGACACGGTGAAGCGCGTGTCGATGGAGCTGGGCGGCAACGCTCCCTTCCTCATTTTCGACGATGCCGATCTCGACAAGGCGGTGGAGGGCGCGATCGGCTCGAAATACCGCAATTCCGGCCAGACCTGCGTCTGCGCCAACCGCTTCTATGCCCAAGCCGGCATCTATGACGCTTTCGTCGAGAAGCTCGCCGCCGCCTCGGCCAAGCTCAAGGTCGGGCCGGGCCTTGAGGAGGGCGTGGTGCAGGGCCCGCTGATCGACGACAAGGCGGTGGCCAAGACCGCGAGCTTCGTTGCCGACGCGCTAGCCAAGGGCGGCCGGCTCGTCACCGGCGGCAAGCGCCATGATCTGGGCGGCCAGTTCTTCGAGCCGACCGTCATCGCCGACGCCACGTCCGAGATGAACTTCGCCCGCGAGGAGATCTTCGGCCCGGTCGCCCCGGTGTTCCGCTTCGAGACCGAGGAGGAGGCGGTGCGCCTCGCCAACGACACCGAATTCGGCCTCGCCTGCTATTTCTACACGCGCGACCTCTCCCGCGCCTTCCGCGTCTCGGAGAATCTGCGCTACGGTCAGGTCGGCATCAATGCCGGCGTCATCACCACGGAAGTGGCACCTTTCGGCGGGGTGAAGGAATCCGGCATCGGCCGCGAAGGCTCGAAATACGGCATCGAGGAATATCTCGACGTGAAATATGTCTGCGTCGGCGGCCTGTAAGCCGGCAAACTAACGCTTCAGCAAAAAGGCCGGTCTCGCGACCGGCCTTTTCATATGTCGAAAGGGCGCGCCCGTCAGGCCTTGAAGTCCTCCAACCGGAAGGGCAGCGAGCGCAGTCTCTGGCCGGTGGCATCAAAAATGGCGTTGGAGAGCGCCGGCGCCACCCCGGGCACGCCCGGCTCGCCAATGCCGGTCGGCGCATTGGCGGAGGGCAGGATATGCACCTCGACTTTGGGCATTTCCGACATGCGCAGCGGCACATAGGTGTCGAAATTGGCCTGCTCGACCACGCCGTCCTCGAGCGTGATCTCGTCATGCAGCGCCGCGCCAAGGCCGAAGCCGACGCCACCCTCGATCTGCGCCGCGATCACGTCCGGGTTGATGGCGATGCCGCAATCGACCGCGCAGACGACGCGCTCGACCTTGATCTTGCTGTCGACCACGGAAATGTCGATGACACTGCCGACCACGGTGTTGAAGCTCTCATGCAGCGCCACGCCGCGCCCCTTGCCGGGCCCGGCCTTCGCGCCCCAACTGGCCTTCTCCGCCAGCAACTTCAGCACGGCGGCATGGCGCGGCTTGTCCTTCAGCAGCTCCAGCCGGAATTCGACGGGATCCCGATCGGCCGCCCGGGCGAGTTCGTCGATCATCACCTCCACCACATGGGCGGTGTGGGTGTGGCCAACCGAGCGCCACCACAGGGTCGGCACCGCGACCTTCGGCGAGTGCAGGTCCACCGCGAAATTGCCGATGTCGTAATTGGTGTCGGAGGCACCTTCCACCGAGGTGCCGTCCACCCCCTCCTTGATCGCGAACGCCTCGAAAGGCGTGCCGGCCATGAAGGACTGGCCGACGATCTGCTGCTCCCAGCCGGCGATTCTGCCGTCGGCCGTCAGCCCCGCACGCACCTTGTGATAGAACATCGGGCGGTAATAGCCGCCCTTGATGTCGTCCTCGCGAGTCCAGATCAGATGCACCGGCGCCCGGCCGTCGATCGCCTTGAGGATGGTGGCGGCCTCGGCGACATAGTCCGCCGTGACAGTGGCGCGGCGCCCGAAAGAGCCGCCGGCATAGAGCGACTCGATCTTCACCTGCTCGGGCTTCACACCGAGAATGCCGGCGGTGACCGCCTGCTCGATGGTCTGGAACTGCGAGCCGGTCCAGATGGTGACGCCCTCGCCGGTCTTCTCGATCACGCAGTTCAGCGGCTCCATTGGCGCATGGGCGAGATAGGGGAAGGCGAATTCCGCCTCAATGGCCTTGGCCGCGCCCGCCAATCCCTTGGCAGCGTCGCCGCGGCGCGCGGCGGGCAGGCCCGGCGACGCCGCCAGCTTGCGGTATTCATCGAACAGTTCGGCGGTGCCGCGTTTTTCGGCTTTGGCCTCGTCCCATTCGAGCGAGGCGAGCGCCTCGCGGCCCTGGATCGCCGCCCAGGTGTTGGTGGCGAGCACGGCGACGCCGGAGGGCACCGCCACCACCTCGACCACACCAGGCACCTTCTTGGCCGCCGCCGCGTCGAAGCTCTTCACCGTGGCGCCGAAACGGTCGGGCCGGCGGACCACGGCGGTCAGCATGCCCGGCCGGCGCATGTCGAGCGCATAGGTCGCGGTGCCGTCGGTCTTCACGGTGGAATCGAGGCGCGGCAGCCTTGTGCCGATCAGCGTGAAGTCCTTCGGCTGCTTCAGCGTCACCTCGGCCGGCACCGGCAGCCTGGCGGCCGCTTCCGCGAACTCGCCAAAGATGCCGGAATGGCTGCCGCTTTTCAGAACGCCCTTCTTGACCGTGACGGTCGACGGCGCCACGCCCCACTGCTTGGCCGCAGCCTCGACCAGCATGGCGCGCGCGGCGGCGCCCGCCCGACGCAACTGGTCCCAGCTATTGGCGACCGAGGTGGAGCCACCCGTGCCCTGCACCGGGCCGAAGGCGAGGTTGTTGTAGAGCTTGGCGTCGGCCGGGGCGAAGGCGGTCCGCATCTGGCTCCAGTCGGCGTCGAGCTCTTCGGCGACGATGGTCGGCAGGCCGGTGGTGACGCCTTGGCCCATGTCGACATGCTTGATCAGCACCGTCACCGTGTTGTCGGGGGCGATCCGCACAAAGGCGTTCGGCATTGGTGGGGCGGCGGGGGCGGCGGCCTCTTCCGCCAACGCCAGGCGCGGGCCGAGATGCAGGCCGATCACCAGCGCACCGCCGGCGGCACCGAGGCCCTTGAGGAAATTGCGACGGGAAGCGGCGAGCGGCGTGCCCATGCCCGCCAGCATCTGCCGGTAGTGGTCGGGTGTGATGAGGTGCATGGCGCTCACGCGAGGTTGGAGGCGGCTTCGTGGATGGCGGCGCGGATGCGCTGATAGGTGGCGCAGCGGCAGACATTGCCGTCCATGGCGGCGTCGATGTCGTCGTCGGTCGGCGTGCGGTTCTCGCTGAGCAGCCCCACTGCCGACATGATCTGGCCGGGCTGGCAATAGCCGCATTGCACCACGTCGAGCGTGCGCCACGCCTCCACCACGGCCTCGCCGACCTTGCCGGTGGCGGCGACGCCCTCGATTGTGGTGATGTTCTTGCCCTCGACATCGGAAACGAAGGTCTGGCACGAGCGCACCGGCGCGCCGTCGACATGCACCGTGCAGGCGCCACACAGGGCGGCGCCGCAGCCGAACTTGGTGCCGGTCAGCCCGGCAATGTCGCGAAGCGCCCAGAGCAGCGGCATGTCGCCATCAGCGTCGAGCGTTTGTTCGCGTCCGTTGAGTGTGAATTTCATGTCCGCCCTCTCCTTCCCGGGGATGAGGACGCGCAACGGCATAGGCTCACCCCCGCCTCCCGGCGACGGCAAGCCGTGATGTCTGCGCTCCCGCGCGGAGGCTAACGCTTCATGATGGCCATCATCTAATCACCGTTCCGTGATGCCCGCGCAACCTCAGGGCGCAACTCTCTGCCTACGCCACCACCTCGGTGCGCAAGCCGAGCAGGTCGCGCACGAAATCGGCGAGATCGGCGATGTCATCGACGATGCGGTCGTCGCCCCGGCTGGCGGAAGCGTAGAAGATGCCGTCAAGCATCAGGCCGATGCGGCGCGCGGTGCGGGCAATGTCGACGGAAGCGAACCGGCCGCTCGCCACCCCGCGCGCCAGCGCGCCCTCCAGCAGCTGCTTCTCGCGGCCATAGAAGCCGGCGATCAGGGCGTCGAGCTCGTCATCGCGCAGGCCCGAGCTGGCATAATCCGCCATCAGCTTCACCATCTGCGCGAGGATGGGCGCCAGCTCCATATGAATGTCGAGCCAGGCGAGAATCTCCTCCAGCGGCTCCGCCCCGTCGGCACGGCGCGCCTCATAGCCGGCCATGAGTTGCTCGATCGCGTGCCCAAGGGCGCGCCGCACCAGATCGTCCTTGTTGTCGAAATAGTGGTAGAGCAGCCCGACATTGATGTCGCAGACCAGCGCGATGTCCCGCACCGTCACGACAGAGAAATGGCGCGTCGCGAACAGCCGCAAGGCTTCTTCGAGGATCATCCCCCGCCGCTCGGCGGGCTGGAGGCGCTTGCGCGCGGTGCGGGCCGTCATCGGTTTCCTCCGTATTTTTACGGAATTTTCTGCCTTGCTCATATGCTAGGCGTGCCCATTTGTTGGGCTTGCACACGATATTAAGTCACCGTTTAATAGCCCGGTCCAGCCATTTCAGCGACCGGAGCCACTCCTCATGAAGCGCATAATCAGGGCTGCAGCCGTCCTCGCCAGCCTCACCGCCGCCGTCCTTGCGGGAGCGCCTGCGGCGCAAGCCGCGCCGAAGAAGAGTTTCAAGGTCGCCTACACCGTCTATATCGGCTTCATGCCCTTCGCCTACATGAAGTCCTCCGGCATCATGAAGAAGTGGGCCGACAAATATGGCATCGAGGTCGAGGTCATTCAGGCCAATGACTATGTCGGCTCCATCAACCAGTTCATCGCCGGCGAGATCGACGCGGTCGGCGTCGCCTCAATGGACGGCCTTACCATGCCGGCCGCTGGCGGCGTCGACACCTCCATCGTCCTGATCACCGACTATTCCGACGGCAACGACATCGTCGTCTCCAAGACCGCCAAGGACGTGAAGGAACTGGCGGGCCAGGACGTGTACCTGCTGCAGTACAGCGTCTCGCACTATCTGCTGAACCGCGGCCTGCAGCTCGCCGGCATCGATGATCCCACCGCCGCCAAGACGGTGAACATCTCGGATTCGGAAATCTCCGCCGCCTTCATCTCGCAGGACGAGATGAAGCACGCCGTCTCGTGGAAGCCGCTGACCGAGGACATGCTCAAGGTCAAGGGCGCCACCAATCTGTTCGACAGCTCCAAGATCCCCGGCGAGATCATGGACGTGTTCATCGGCAACACCCAGAACATCAAGGACAACCCGGATTTCGCCAAGGCCGTGGTCGGCGCCTGGTATGAGGCGCTGGGCATCCTCAAGGCCGGCGGCGCCCCCGCCGAGGAGATGCGCGCGGTCATGACCAGCGCCATGGGCACCGATGCCGGCGGCCTGCAGGCGCAGCTCGACACCACCCACTTCTTCTACACCCCGGCCGATGCGCTGGCCTTCCTCACCTCGGCCGATAACGCCAAGATCTGGGACAACATCCGCACCTTCTGCTTCCAGCAGGGCCTGTTCGGCCAGGGCGCTACCAGCGTCGACACCATCGGCATCGAAGTCGCCGATGGCACGGTGCTGGGCGACAAGGCCAACATCAAGATGCGGGTCAATGCCAGCTTCACCAAGGACGCGGTCGACGGGAAGCTGTGAGACCGCGACCTGCGCCCCGGACAAGCGGCGCACCGCGCCGCGCCGATCCGGGGCACAGGGGACGCTCCGGCGAAGCCTGGGAGACTGCTGCAAAGCGCCGTCATCCTGAGGTGCGAGCGAAGCGAGCCTCGAAGGATGGGATGTCACGTGCCTGAACATCCTTCGAGACCCGCCCTCCGGTCGGGCACCTCAGGATGACGGTCATCGCGGGACGAGGTTCAGCCCCCGGGATGACGATCGCAACCGAAAGGCCCCCCATGCGCCGCATCATCAATTACGCGCCACGTCCCGGCGTCCGGCTCATCCTCGCCTTGCTGCCCTTCGTCGCGGTGCTGGCGATCTACATCCTCGCCTCCAATGCGCGCCTCGCGGTGGAGCCGGCGGACAAGCTGATGCCGAGCTTCGCCAGCTTCTGGACCACCATGGTGCGGATGGCGACGACGATCGACCGGGCCACCAGCCAATATCTGCTGTGGTGGGACACCTGGCTCAGCCTGCAGCGGCTGTTTCTCGGGCTCGGCATCTCCGCCCTGCTCGGCCTGGTGCTCGGGATCATTGTCGGCTTCGTGCCCTATCTGCGCGCCACCTTCGAGCCGTTCTTCGCCGCTTTTTCGCTGATCCCGCCGCTCGCCGTGCTGCCGATCCTGTTCATCCTGTTCGGCCTCGGCGAAGCCTCCAAGATCGTTCTGATCGTGTTCGGCATCGCGCCCTTCATCATCCGAGACGTGATGCTGCGGGTGTCCGCCATTCCCGCCGAGCAGATCATCAAGGCGCAGACGCTCGGCGCCTCGACCTGGCAGATGATCGTGGGCGTGGTGCTGCCGCAGGTGATGCCGCGCCTCATTGACTCCGTGCGCCTTTCGCTCGGCGCCGCCTGGCTGTTCGTCATCGCGGCGGAGGCCATCACCTCCGAGGGCGGGCTTGGCTACCGCATCTTCCTGGTGCGTCGCTACCTCGCCATGGACGTGATCCTTCCCTACGTGATCTGGATCACCCTTCTCGCCTTTCTCATGGATTACGCGCTGCGCCGGCTCGCGGTGGCCGCCTATCCCTGGGACCAGATAAAGGCGACCTGACATGACCACCATCCGCTTCGAGAATGTCTGGAAGGAATATGACGAGCGGGTCGTGCTGGAACAGGTGAACCTGTCGCTGGCCGACCACGAATTCCTCGTCATCATCGGCCCCTCCGGGGTCGGCAAGACCACGCTGCTGCGCATGCTGCTGTCGCAGGAGCAACCGACGCGCGGGCGAATCCTCCTCGACGGCGAGCCGATCGCCACCGAGCCCACCGCCGACCGGGGCGTGGTGTTCCAGCGCTATTCGGTGTTTCCGCACCGCACTGTGCTGGGCAATGTGATGATGGGGCCGCAATGGGCCGGCGCGCCCTTGCTCGGCCGTTTCTTCGGCGCCCGCCGCAGGGCGCTGGAAGAGCGCGCCATGGCGCTGCTCACCCGCGTCGGCCTCGGCGAGCACGCGCATAAATACCCCGCCCAGCTGTCCGGCGGCATGCAGCAGCGCCTCGCTTTGGCGCAGGCACTGATCATGAAGCCGAAAGTGCTGCTGCTCGACGAGCCCTTCGGCGCGCTCGATCCCGGCACCCGCAAGTCGATGCACGAGCTGGTCGGCGAGCTGTGGGAAGAAAACCGCATGACCATCGTCATGGTCACGCATGACCTGCCCGAGGCCTTCCTGCTCGGCACCCGCGTCATCGCCGTCGACCGCCGGCGCAACGACCCGCAGGCGCCCGAGCGCTTCGGCGCCACCATCGTCTCCGATTTCGAAGCCAAGTGCCGCAGCGTGCGCGAATCCAGGGCCTTTGAGGCGGAGCGCGAAAAGGTCCGCCTCGCCCTCCTCGCCGGCACATCCCCCGCCGTGGGCGCCCCGGCCGTCCCGGCATTCGAGACCGCTTTAGTGAAGGACTGACAGCAATGGCCGACAAGCGCTTCCATCTCGCCTGGTTCATGAACTTCACGCCCGACGAATGGCGCGAGCCGTTCGGCCAGGGCGGCAATCCATGGGACGGCCAGTTCTACATCGAAATGGCCCAGGCCATGGAACGCGCCTGCTTCGATCTCATCATGATCGAGGACAAGCTGATGGTGCCCGAGACCTTCGGCGGCTCGCGCGACCTCTCGCTCAAGCACGCCATGATGGTGCCGAAGGCCGATCCCGCGCCGCTGGCTGTGGCGATGGGCATGGCGACCAAGCATCTCGGCGTGGTGGCGACGCTCTCCACTATGGCCTACCCGCCCTTCATGCTGGCGCGGCTGTGCTCGACCATCGACAGCCTCACCAAGGGCCGTTTCGGCTGGAACGTCGTCACCTCGGCCGAGGACCTGATGGCGAAGAATTTCGGCATGGACAAGCTGCCTCCGCGCGAGGACCGCTACGCCATGGCCGAGGAATACATGGAAGTCTGCGACAAGCTGTTCAACAGCTGGGAGCCGGACGCCGTGGTGCTCGACCGCGCCAATGGCATCTATGCCGACGGCTCCAAGGTCCACACCATCGACCACAAGGGCACCTATTACCAGGTGCGCGGCCCGCTCAACACCGTGCCCTCGCCGCAGCGCCGCCCGGTCTATCTGCAGGCCGGCGCCTCGCCGCGTGGGCGCGACTTCGCCGCCCGCTATGCCGACGCCATCGTCTCGGTGGCCAATGGGGTCGAGGGCATGAAGGCGTTCCGCGCCGACATCCGCGCCCGCGCCGCCGCCATCGGTCGCGACCCCGACGAGATCAAGGTGTTCTTCTGCATCACGCCGAGCCTCGGCGAGACCGAGGAGGAAGCCCGCGCCCGCTTCGACCGCGTGACCTTGTCCGACAATTTCGCCAATGACGTGCTGATCTCTATTTCGGCCATCACCGAGATCGACTTCGCCCAGTTCGACCTCGACCAGCCGCTACCGGAAAAGCTCGTCACCAATGGCGAATCCGGCACGCTCGACAAGTTCCAGCAATGGGGCTCCGGCAAGACGCTGCGCCAGCTGGCGGCCGATGGCGGCGGCGGCCTCGTCTCTTCGCTGGAACTCATCGGTACGCCGGCGCAGGTGGCGCAGAAGATGGGCGAGGCGATGGAAGAGGTCGGCGGCGACGGCTTCCTCATCACCACACCAGTGCTGCGCGTCTCCCGCCGCTACATCACCGAAATCTGCGACGGGCTGGTGCCGGAACTGCAGAGGCGCGGCCTCACCCGCACCGAATACAAGCACCAGCTGCTCCGCGACAATCTGCGCGAGTTCTGATCGGCGATCCCACATCCGCGAACCAAGGGCGCGGCACGCCGCGCCCCGCATCAGCGCCGGCAAGGCTCCGGCAGAAGGAGAAGGGCATGCCCCCCCCGTGCTCGCCGCTCGACGGCGCTCCCGCCACCACACCTCCCGCCGTCACGCGGGAGGGCTTTCGCAACGCCATGGCGCGCCTGGGCGCGGCGGTGAACATCGTCACGACAGACGGGCCGGGCGGGCGCCACGGCTTCACCGCCTCGGCGGTGTGCTCCGTCACCGACAGCCCGCCGACCCTGCTGGTCTGCCTCAACAAGGGCTCCTCGGCGGCCGGCCCGGTACATGCCAATGGCGTCGTCTGCATCAACACGCTGGCGGCGGGGCATGAGCCGCTGTCCAACCTGTTCGGCGGCCGCACCCCGCCGGAGGAGCGCTTTGCCAGCGGCACCTGGCGCGTGGCGGCCACCGGCGCGCCGATGCTGGTCGGGGCGGTGGTCGCCTTCGATTGCCGCATCGTCCGCACGGTCGAGGTCGGCACCCATAATGTGCTGTTCTGCGAGGTGGTCGGCGTCGCCGAAGGCGGCTCGAATGAGAGCCTGATCTATTACAGCCGCCGCTACCACACGCTGTCCGGACCCACCGACGACTGACGCGCCCCGTGCGCGCGCCTCAGCTGCCGCGATAGGTGGAATAGCTCCACGGCGTCACCACCAGCGGCACATGATAGTGCCCTTCCGGTTCGGCGATGCCGAAGCGGAGCGGCACCGTGTCGAGGAAGGCCGGGCCGGGCAGGTCGAGGCCGCGCGCGGTGAAATAGGCGCCGATATGGAACACCAGCTCGTAGCGCCCCGCCCGCAGCGGCGCGCCCGAGATCAGCGGCGCGTCGGTGCGCCCGTCCGCATTGGTCGTGGCTTCCGCCAACAAGGCCCGCGCGCTCGCCCCCACCTCGAACAGTTCCACCCGCACGCCCTGCGCCGGCCCGCCCTTGTGGGTGTCGAGCACATGGGTGGACAGCCGCCCATGCACCTTTGGCAGGCCCGGCCCCTGCACCCGCTCCACCAGCCGCAGCGCGGTGATATGGCCGATCTCGACCAGCGCCGAGGCGAGTTCCGCTTCCCGCCCCTGCAGCAGCCGCGCCTCGAAAGCGTCGAGCAGCGCATCGCGGGTCTGCCGCCGCACGCAGATGACGAAGGGAAAGCCGAAGCGGGCGCGATAAGCGGCGTTCAGCCGCTCGAACCGCGCGAATTCCTCGTCCGACAGCCGGTCGAGCCCCAGCCCCGCCTGCTCCGCCACCGAGGCGGGAGCGATGTCGCCCGCCCGCGCCGCCTTGCCGGCGAGATCGGGATGCGCAGCCACGAAGGCGACCCGCTCCGCCTCCGGCCGCGCCCACACGACAGCCATCAGCGCCTCATGCAGCGCTGAGACCGTGTCGAACGGCGCATGGGCGAAAGCGGCCGCCGCTACCCATGGCGCATGCTCGAAAATGCCGTCCAGCGCGGCGATGAAGCCATCCCGGTCGAGGGCGTTCAAGGCGTCGAGGGAAAGGGGCTCGTGCACGGTCACTCCTCGCTTGTCACCGCTGGCTGGAACGGGTCGCCGGGCCGGTCGCGATCATAGACGCAGCGCCCGGCGATATAGGTGGCGCGCACCGCCCGGTCGTCGCCCAGCGTCATCAGAAGGAACAGCAATTCCTCGATCGAGGCGCAATAGCCGGCACGGAATTCCATGAACGGCGTCGCCTTCGGGTCGAGCACGCAGATATCGGCCTCCAAGCCCGGCGCCAGCCGGCCGATCCTGTCGTCCAGCCCCAGCGCCCGCGCCCCGCCAAGCGTGGCGAGATAGAAGCCCTGCACCGCGTCAAGCTTATGGCCGACCATCGCCGCCACCTTGTAGGCCTCGTTCAGCGTCTGCAATTGCGAGAGCGAGGTGCCGCCTCCCACATCGGTGCCGAGCCCCACCATCACCGGCCGGCGCGGATCGACCGCGTCGAACAGCCGAAACAGGCCGCTGCCCAGAAACAGGTTCGAGGTCGGGCAATGCGCCAGCGCCGCCCCGGCCTGATGGCAGGTGCAGAAATCGCCCTCATGCAAATGGATGCCATGGCCGAACATGGAGCGCGGCCCCACCAGCCCGGCATGGGCATAGACATCGAGATAGGAGGCACGGGCGGGGAACAGTTCGCGCACCCATTCGATCTCGGCCGGGTTCTCGCACAGATGCGTCTGCAGGAAGAGCCCGTCGCGGGTCTTCAGCAGCGCCCCGGCGGCGTCGAGCTGGGCCTCGGTCGAAGTGGGCGCGAAACGCGGCGTAACGCAATAGAGCGCCCGCCCGCGCCCATGCCAGCGCTCGATTAGCGCGAGGCTTTCATCATAGCCGCGCTGGGCGGTGTCGAGCAGGCCGGCCGGCGCGTGACGGTCCATCAGTACTTTGCCGGCGATCATCCGGGCGTCGAACCGTGCCGCCTCCTGGAAGAAGGCGTCCACCGATTGCGGGTGCACGGTGCAGTAAACCATCGCCGTGGTGGTGCCGGCGCGCAGCAATTCGCGCAGGAACAGATGCGCCACCCGGCGGGCATGGCCGGCATCGGCGAAGCTCATCTCGGCGGGGAAGGTGTAGGTCTCCAGCCATTCCAGCAATTGCGTGCCGAAGGCGCCGATCACCTGCATCTGCGGGTAATGCACATGCGCGTCGATCAAGCCGGGAAGGATGAGGTGGTCGGGGTAATGCGTGACCTCGATGCCGGCGGGCAGCGCGTTCTTCAGCTCGGCATAGGGGCCGAAGGCGGTGATGAGCCCACCCTCGATCACGACAATCGCGTCGTCATGATACTCCAGGCAGCCGCGCGAGGGCTGCTCGAACGGATTACCCGCTAGCGTCGCCGCGGGCCCGCGCAGCGCCATTGTTCGGCCCGGCATGCTCATGGTGTGGCGTCCTTTGCAGCGTGCGAGGGCAGCCGCGCATAGAGCTCGTCGGCCATGAACGGCGTGGCCCGCAGCCGCACGCCGGTGGCGTTGAAAATCGCGTTGGCCAGCGCCGCCGCCACCGGGTTGAACGGGCTCTCGCTCATCGACTTCGCCCCCATCGGGCCGATGCAATCATGCGTATCGGCAAAGAAAACGTCCGTGCGCGGCACATCGGCGAAGGCGGGAATGTGGTAGCCGCGAAAGCTGGGATTGGTCACCGCGCCCTGCCCATCCATCATCAGCCGCTCATAGAGCGCCGCGCCGATCGCCTGCGCCACCCCGCCCTCCACCTGCCCCCGGCACTGCATGGGGTTGACCACCGTGCCGGCATCCGCGCCATGCACCGAGCGCAGGATGCGGATCTCGCCTGTGCGGGCATGCACCGCCACTTCAAAACCCTGCACGTTGAAGGCGACCGAGCGCGGCGTGCCCGAGGCATCGCCCACAGCCTCCAGCGGCGCCAGAGCGGCGAGCGCGATCCGCTTCTCCCCCGCCACCACGGCCTCGCCCTCGATCCGGCAATCCCCGGCTGCCACGCCCAGAAGGCCGGCGGCGGCCTCCCGGATCATCCCCGCCAGAGCCTTGGCGGCCGCCTGCGTCGCCGCGCCCGCCACCACCGTGCCGGTCGAGCCATAGGCGCCGGTGTCGTGCTCGACATGGGCGGTGTCGGACTGGCGCACCAAAATCTGCTCCGGCCGGGCGCCGAGCAGCGTCGCGGCGATCTGCACATGCACGGTCGTGGTGCCGTTGCCGAATTCCGCAGTGCCGGTGAGAAGTTCGTAGGTGCCGTCGGGCATCAGCGTCAGCCGCGTCTGCGCGACATGGCCCCGCGGGGGAATGGTGTCGATCATCGCCGCAGCGAGGCCCCGCCCCACACGCCAGTCGGCGCCAAGCCGCGAGGGTGAGGGCGTGGGCGTGGGCGTGGGCGTCGTCAGCGCCGCCTCTACCCGGTCGAGGCACTGGTCGAGCCCGTAGCTGCCCATTTCCACATCGTGATGCGGCGCGCCGGAGGACACCATCGCCTCGCCCGGCCGCACCATGTTCAGCCGGCGCAGCGCGACGGGGTCCAGGCCGAGCTTGTGCGCCAGCTCGTCCATGGCCGATTCCACCGCGAAGATGGTCTGGCTCAGACCATAACCGCGAAAGGCGCCGCTCGGCAGGGAATTTGTATAGACCGACCAGCCCTCCACCTTCTTGTTCGGGCAGCGATAAAGCGCGACGCTCTCGCCCGAACCGTGGAAAAGCACGCCGGTGGCATGGTTGCCATAGGCGCCGGTGTTCAGCAGCATCCGCATGGAAAAGGCGGTCAGCCGCCCGTCCCGCGTCGCGCCGAGCTTCACCGTCACCTTCATCGGGTGGCGGCTGGTGGAGGCGGCGAATTGCTCGGCGCGGGTATATTCCAGCTTCACCGGCCGCCCGGTCTTCAGCACGGCGAGCGCTACGATATCCTCGGTCAGCATTTCCTGCTTGCCGCCGAAGCCGCCGCCCACCCGCGCGGCGAAGACGCGCACGCCCTCGCGCGGCAGATCGTAGAGCGCGGCCAGCGCGTCGCGGGTGAGAAACGGCGTCTGGGTGGAGCTGCGGATCACCAGTCGCCCCTCACCATCGCGCCAGCCGATGCAGCCATGGGTTTCCAGATGCGCGTGCTGCACACGCTGGCTCTCATAGGTCGCCTCGTGGATCACATCGGCCTCGCCGAAGCCGGCGGCGATATCCCCCACCTCGCCGGACAGCGCCGCGACGATGTTGCGCGAGGGGTCGGCGATGCGGCTGTCCGGCCCCTTCTCGCCATGCACCAGCGGCGCACCGGGCGCCATCGCCTCTTCAGGGTCGAACACCGCCGGCAGAAGCTCATAGTCGACCCGGATCGCCGCGCATGCCGCCTCGGCCGCGGCTTCGCTCACCGCCACCACGGCGGCCACGCGCTGGCCGATATGGCGCACCACATCGTCGAGCACGCGGGTGTCGTCGACATCGTCGGTGGCGTGGTGATGGCGCGCGGTGGAGAACAGCCGGTGGGGCGCATCCTTATGGGTCAGCACCGCGACGACGCCGGGCAAAGCGAGCGCGGGCGAAGTCTCGATGGCGCGGAGGCGCGCATGCGGGTGCGGTGAGCGCAGCAGCTTCATGTGCAGCAGCCCCGCCAGCTCCCCCTCCGGCGCGACATCCATGGTGTAGCGCGCGGCGCCGGTCACGATGGCCGGCCCCGCCGGCGCCGGAACACTGCGGCCGACGCGGCCCTCCTGCGCGTCGGCCTCCACCGTCACCACGCCGCCCACCGCATCGGCGATGGCGGCATAGCCGGTGCAGCGGCAGAGATTGCCCTTGAGCGCATCGGGCAGGTCCGCGCGCTGCCCCTGGTCGAGCGCGGCCGAAGTCATCACCATGCCGGCGGTGCAGAAGCCGCACTGGAAGCCCTGCGCCTTGAGGAAGGCGTCCTGCATCGGGTGCAGGCCCTCCCCTGCAGCCGTGCCGGCCAGCCCCTCGATGGTGGTGACGACCCGCCCCTCGGCGCGGAAGGCGGGGGTGATGCAGCTGTGCACCGGCCGCCCGTCGAGATGCACCGTGCAGGCGCCGCAATCGCCGGCGTCGCAGCCCTTCTTCACCCCGAACCAGCCCAGTTCCCGCAGCAGGGTGCGCAGGCACTGGCCGGGACGAGCTTCAGTATCAAAGGCGCGGCCATTGACGGTGAGCCTCACGCGCCTTCCTCCGCCAGTTCGTCGCGGATTTCCCCCGCCAGCAAAGCGGTCATGTGGCGGCGCCAGTCGGGGCGGCCGTGCATGTCGTCATAATAGAGGGGCTCGGGGATGGTCGCCGCCAGCCCGGCGGCGAGCGCGTTGGAATCGGGCACTCCGGCAAACGCCAGTCGCACCGGCCGGCGGGTCGACGCAGTAATGGTGAGAACAAAGGTGCCGTCCGTATCGTGGGTGCCGATCAGCAGCACGCCGGAACGCCCCAGCGGGGTCAGCGAGGCGCGGCGGAAGGCGGCCCGCCGGCGCAGCGCCGCAGCGGGAAGATGAACCGCCCGCAGCACCTCGCCGGGCGCCAATGCCACCTCGCGCGGCCCGCGCACGAAATCGGCGATCCTGACCCGCCGTTCGCCGCCACCGGGCGCCCACAGCACGCCCTCACCCTCAAGCGCGGCAGCAAGGGAGATCATCGGTCCGGCCGGCAGGCCGAGGCAGATATTGCCGCCGACCGTCGCCATGTTCCAGATCTTGAACGAGGCGAGGAAGGCACGGCAGCACTCCCGGATGAGGAAGGCCGCCCGCCACTCCATCGGCGCCTCGAAGCCGTTGAGCTCCTCAATCGTGCAGGTGGCGGAGAGAGTGAGCCCGTCCGCATCGGCGCGCAGCGGTTCCCAGCCGAGGCCGGCGAGGTCGATCAGCCGGCGGATGGAGGGCTGCGGTTCGGAGAACAGCCAGGTGCCGCCGCCGAGCACGGCATCGCCCTCGCGCGCCGGCGGCAGTTCGGCCCGCCCGCGCGGGCGCAGCACATCCGTGACCGCGTTGAGGTCCATCCGCCGATCCCCGTCGCCGTTCCCGTCGCCCGCTCAGCCGCGCCCCACAGTGCAGACGATCTGGCCGTGCGGCTCGTCGGTCGGGGTGAACACCTGACCGTCAAAGGCGCGGCCGAAGGGCGAGAGGTCGATCGGCAGATAATGCTTGTTCGGGCAGGCCATGGAGATTTCCGCCACCTCGGGCACGGCGGCCAGCACCGCCTCGCCCATCTGGTACAGCGTCGCCTGCACGCCGGGGCTGTAGGTGGTGGCGAACACCTTCAGCGCCGCGTCCAGCACCGCTGCATTGGCGGCTTCATAGCTGGCCGGCACGCCGCTCCAAAGCCACTGCGCCTCCATGGCGGTGGCGAACAGCCGGTCGGCGGTCGGCTTCAGTGTCGTCGCCTCGTCGAACCAGTAGTCTTCCCAGCCGGACTGGGTGGTCTTGAGGAAGGTGAAGCCGTCGACCCCCGAGGCGAGGCGGGTGCCCTCGCGGGTGGCCGCCAGCGTCACGGTGGGCTTGCCGTTGCCGTCGAGCACGAAGGCATGGTCGTGCGGGGCGCCCTCCACGTCGATCCGCCGCCATTTCGTCTCGTGCGCGGAAATGTCGACACCGGCGACATGGGGGTAGCGGTCGAGGAAATACTGCGCCAGCGCGCCGGCGAACACCTCGTTCTCCGCGCCGACATGGTCGCGGGCGACGATGTTGATGATGTTCTTGATCGAATCGGTGGCGATCACCTGCCGGTTGTCGCCCTGCGTGTAGGCCGCCGTGAAATCGCCGGTCAGCATCGCCTGGACGGAAAGCTCGCGCACCTCGTGGCGGGCGCTGTCGCGCTGCACCCGCATGATGCGCACGCGGCCCTTGCCATAGCTGTTGGAAATGAGCGGCATGGGCACTGTCCCCCAAGGAGCGGATTTATCGGCGGATCGGTCGGCTACACGGTTGCGCATGCGAAACCGGTGCCAGTCTGGCACCGCGGCGCGCCGCGCGGAAGTCACCTAGACCAATGGGACCGAAACGCCGCAGCGTTGCCGCAGGCGGGCAAGGGCGCGGCGGAATACCTCCGCGTCCTCGCGTGCCTGCGCCAGCACGATCGCGCCCTGAATGCCGATGAGGACTTCCTCGGCCCGCTCCATCACATCGTCGGCGAGGCCGTTGCGGCGCAGTGCCGCCGCAAGCGCCATCTGCCAGCGCCAGAAATAGGCATCGATGATGACCGCGAAGCGTCCACGGGTAGCGCCCAGGGCGAAGGCGCCGAGAAGGCAGCTGCGCCGGCCGGAGCGGAAATAGGCATCGACATTGGTGAACATCGCGTCGAGGCTCGCACTCGCCCCGCCGGTTTCACCCCCGCCGTTACCCTCGCCCAGCGGGGCGAAGATCTCGCGCTCGAACCAACCATCGATATCGGCCAGCACCGCCGCCGCCATCTCTTCCTTTCCGCCGGGAAAGAAATGGTAGAGGCTGCCCTTGCCCAGGCCAGTGCGCTGGGTGATCAGCGCCAGGCTGCTGCCCTCATAGCCATGCTCGCGAAACACCTCGCCCAGCAAGGGCACGATATCGCGCCGCTCGGCGATGAGGCGGGCCATCAGGGCGCTTTCATCGGATAGGGCGTGCCAGTGAAGCGGTGGAACAGCGCCGCTATCCCCACCATCGCCAGCGCACCGACGGCCACCGGCATGAACAGGAACGCCCAGTTCGGATCGGCGGCGAAGACCAGCAGCGGGTCGGCGCCGGCCGGCGGATGGGTGATGCGCAGCAGCGCCATCAGCGAAATGGCCACGCCGACGGCGAAGGCGGCGGCCCACCAGTTTCCCGGCAGCACCATGTGAAGCGCGATCGCCGACGCCGTCGCCACCAGATGGCCGCCCACTACATTGGCCGGCTGCGACAGCGGGCTGTTGGGCACCGAGAACAGCAGCACGCTGGTGGCGCCGAACGGCACCATGAGCAAGGGCGTGCCGGCATAGAAGCTCAGCGCCCCGGTGACGCCGATGGCGATCATGGCGCCGAGGCCGGCGAGCAGGGCGGCGCGCGGCGTGTGCGGAGGCTGATGGCGGTGGAGATAATGACGCATATCAATGTACCAATCGGCTTAGAGTTTACCGAACAGTACAGACCGTACCCCACCCTGTCCAGCGCGGAAGCGGGTGGCGCGTGCCCGGCGGCCGGGCCAACATACGCTCCCCCTGCGCTCAAGCCGAGTTTGCCATGACCACCGCTTCCCCTGTCGCTTCCGCCCCCTCCGGGCCTGTGGCACGCCCCTTTCGCCTCGACGGGCGCGTCGCCCTCGTCACCGGGGCGGGGCGCGGGCTCGGCTTCGAGATGGCGAAGGCGCTCGCCGCGGCCGGTGCGCGGGTGGTGATCAATGGCCGTCACGCCGGCCGGCTTGAGGCCGCGGCGGCGGCCCTCACCGGCGCCACCGGCCGCCCCGTCGCCATCGCGCCCTTCGATGTCGCCGACCACGCCGCCGGGCGCGCGGCGATCGCCGCCCTCGTCGGCGAACACGGCCGGCTCGACATATTGGTCAACAATGTCGGCGCCCGCGACCGTCGCCCGCTGAAGGATTTCGTCCCGGGCGAGGTGGAAGCCCTCTTTGCGGCCGATCTCGTCGGGCCGATGCTGCTGGCGCGCGAGGCGGCCGAGCACATGGCCACGCACCGGCATGGTCGGCTGATCACCGTCACATCGATCGCCGCCCACATCGCCAACCGGCACGACCCGGTCTACACCGCCGCCAAGGCCGGCCTCGGCGGGCTGATGCGCGCGCTGGCGGTCGACTATGCCAAGGCGGGGATCACCAGCAATGCCATCGCGCCCGGCATGTTCGCCACCGAAACCAATGCCGGCCTGGTCGCCGATGCCAACTTCTCCGCCTTTGTCGATATCCGCGTGCCGCTCGGCCGCTGGGGCCGGCCGGAGGAAATCGGTGCGGCCGCCGTGTTCCTGGCCTCGGATGAAGCCTCCTTCGTCAATGGTCATGTTCTCGTCGTCGATGGCGGCCAATCGGTAAGAATGTAGCGGGTCGCCACAGCATCTTTTCGATCCGGGTGATTTCTCTGCGACGTGAAACGCTTTAGAAAGCCGCGCAGCACCTGATGGAGCGGAGAGAAACGGATGAGCTTCAGCGATGAACTGCGGCAGGAGAACGCGCAGGACTGGCAAGCCTGCGTCGATCACCGTTTTGTCCGCGAGATCTTCACCGGCACGGTGCCGCCTGAGATGATGCGCCGCTATCTGGCGCAGGACTACCAGTTCATCGACGGCTTCGTCGCCCTGCTCGGCATGGCGATCGCCACCGCCGACCGTTTCGACTCCCGCATCCGCTTCGCGCAGTTCGCGGCGATGATCACCAGCGACGAGAACACCTATTTCCAGCGTGCCTTCGTCGCGCTTGACGTGCCGGAGGCCGAGCGTGCCCACCCGGTGCTGACGGCGCCGACCACCGGCTTCCAGGCCTTGATGAGGGACGCCGCCGCCAGCCGGGACTATGCCAGCTGCCTGGCGGTGCTCACCGTGGCCGAATGGCTTTACTTGAGCTGGGCGGACCGCCCCAGCGAAGAGCTGCCGCCCGACTTCGTGCATGCGGAATGGATCACCCTGCACAATAATGACGGCTTTCGCAGCTTCGTCATCTGGTTGCGCAGTGAACTGGACCGCATCGGCGCAGCTGGCGACGCGGTCCGCCGGGCCGATGCCGCCGCCTTCTTCCGCCGCGCCGTGACGCTGGAGCGGGCTTTCTTCGATCACATCTACGAGTGATTCGATACAACCCGCTGTGCAACCCCTGACGTCCAAGGATTGTACTTCACGGCGAGCTTCATCAAGAAATTGTGCGCAGCTGTCTGTGTCTCGTTTATTTCTCCGCAGCCTTTCCTCGCGCGCGCGAGGTGCCAAACGCCAATACATGCGACCACTGTCGCCATGCGGAAAGCCGCGATCGGACGAAGCGAAAAACCTTTGCCGCCGCAGGACTTCATTCGACTTGACGCAACGGCCACCGCAACATCGCACCATGCCGCCGGAAGCCTCCATAAATAGAGACTCACCCGGGCTAGTTTTCATGTCGAAGCAGAGAAACTGCCACAGCGATGCCGCTTTGCTTGTCGATTGCTTATTGACGTTTCGATGGTTGATGTTAAATCGATATCAGATTCAATGGAGAAAATAGATGTCTGAGCAGGAAAGCGTGTCGGCCGACTATCTCGGCCTCACCGCGGATGTCGTTGCGGCTTTCGTCGGCAACAACTCGGTGCCCGCCGCCGAGCTTCCGGATCTGATCGCCAAGGTGCATGGCGCCCTGCTTCGTCTCTCCACTCCCGCTCCAGCTGTCGTCGAAGAGGTGCTGAAGCCTGCGGTGCCGGTGAAGAAGTCGGTGACGCCGGAATATATCATCTGCCTGGAAGACGGGCTCAAGTTCAAGTCGCTGAAGCGTCATCTGCGCACGAAGTACAATATGACGCCCGAGGAATACCGCGCCAAGTGGGGCCTGCCGAACGACTATCCCATGGTCGCCCCCAGCTATGCTGAAGCGCGCTCCAACCTGGCGAAGAAGATGGGCCTCGGCCAGCAGCGCAAGAAGCCGGTGCCGGCCCCGGTGCCGAAGCCCCGCGGCCGCGCCAAGAAGGTCGCCTGAGGCACACAGCTCGGCTGAAGCCTGTCATGGCAGCGGCCGTCACGCTGCCAAACGGGTTCGCCCCTTGAGGGCACGGATAGCAAGAAGGCCGCGTCGGCATTGCTCGACGCGGCCTTTTTCTTTGGGTTAAGCCGGCCTCGGCATCCCGGGCCCGGCATCGCCCGCCAGCCAGCGCTCGACGAAGGCCTCCAGCCAGAGACGTATACGGGCATCATGCTGCAGCCGATCGGTGAAATGCGCCCGGCGCGGGCGGGCGCCCGGCAGGTCCAGCCTCTCCCCGCCGCGCACCGTCCAGCGGCACATCATGTGATGCGTCACCTCCGGGTGAAACTGGATGCCATAGGCACGGGCACCGTAGCGGAAAGCCTGGTTGGGAAAGGTTGGCCCCTCCGCCAGAAGCTCGGCGCCTGCGGCGAGGTCGAAGCCTTCGCGGTGCCAGTGATAGACATGATCGGGCCAGTGCGCCGGACCAGCGGGCGCTTGCGGAGCCGGGTCCTGCAGCAGCTGCGTGCCGGCATCGGTGGCGCGGATCGGGTAATAGCCGATTTCGACCAGCCCTTCCGGGTGCGGCGCGACGCGGGCGCCGAGGTGGCGCGCCAGCATCTGCGCGCCGAGGCAGATGCCGAGATAGGGCTTGCCCTCGCGCAGCGGCACGCCGATCCAGTCGATCTCGGCCCGCACATAGTCATGGCAATCATTGGCGCTTTGCGGGCCGCCGAACACCACCGCCCCGGCATGGCCGGCGAGCGTCGCCGGCAAGGCGTCGCCGAGGCAGGGCCGCCTGATGTCGAGCCGGTGCCCGCGCTCGGCCAGCAGCCGCCCGACACGACCGGGGGAGGAATGCTCCTGGTGGAGCACGATGAGAACGGGAAGCGGGTTTTCTGCGAAAGCCATGATCTCGGTGCGGCACGAACCGGGTTGGAACGCTGGGCCCCCACCCAAGCAAGGATGACGCCACGATTCGCCCCGCGCCTCAACCCCGCATATTGCGGGGCGGACGATCAGCCCTCAAAAGCGTCGCGCACGCGCTTGCGGATATCCACCCGGTCGCGGGAGGTGATGTTGAGCAGCTCGGCCGCGCGCCAGACCAGGTTGTCCTCGAACTCGGTCAGCCCGCCATCGGCATAGGCCACCTCGAACATCATCTCCACCACGCGGCGGCGGCCCTCCTCGTCCATGGCGCGGTTGAGCACGCTGGTGAAGGCGTAGAGATCGACCGCCTCGGCATCGCGGGCGATGGCGGCCTCCAGCAGCTTTTCCGCGTCGTCCTCGGAGAGGGTGAAGCGGGCGGCGAGCAGGCGGCGCAGCTTGTCCATCTCGTCGGCGCCGATCACGCCGTCAATCGTCACCACATGCACCAGCAGCGCGGCGGCCGCCAGCCGGTAGTCGTTCTCGGCAAAGGCGGAGGTCTCGCGACCGCCCCCGGCAATCTCGGCAATGAAATCGGTCAGCGAGCGCAGCATGCCGGACGGCTCCTCCTGCGGCGGGTCGATCGGTTCGGCAATGGGATGGGGTCCGGCGGCGGACCTGAACCGTGGGTAACGCAATCACTGCAGGGGCGCAACGGCCGGCCGGTCGCGCGCGCGCGAAGCTGCGGCGTCGGTGCAGGCGCGCCACACCTCGACGCCGCAGCTTGCCAGCAACCCAAGCAAAAAAGCCCGACGGGGTCGAGGAACCCGCCGGGGCGAGGTTACGGTTGGGGCGGGCCCGGGGGCGCCGCCCTCTTCGAGGCCGCCCTATTCGAGATAGTCGGCGTAGCGCGAGACGTGGTCGGCCAGCCCCAGCGCGTGGTTGCGCACCAGCACCTCGGCCGCATTGGTATCGCGCGCTTCCAGCGCCTGGATGATGGCGAGGTGATCCTGAATCGAGCGATCGGCCCGGTTCTCCTCGGCAATGGTCTTGCGGCGGATCATCCGCATATGGGTGAAGAGGTTTTCCGCCAGATTGACCAGGATGCCGTTGCCGCCCATGGCGATGATCGTCTGGTGAAACTGGATGTTCACCTCCGAATATTCGTCGAGCTTGGCATGGGGCCCGCCCGCCTCGTCGAAGGAGGCGAACATCTGCCGCAGCCGGCCGATTTCCTCGTCGCTGGCGTGGACGGTGATCAGCCGCGCCGCGAGGCTTTCCAGCGCCGCCCAGACCTGGATCATCTCGATCACTTCGCGCCGGGTCTTGCGCACCACATAGATGCCGCGCCGCGGCACCGAATGGACGAAGCCTTCGCGTTCGAGCTGGGCCATCGCCTCGCGCACCGGGGTGCGGCTGACGCCGAGGCTCTGGGCGAGCTGGCGCTCGTCGAGGCGCACCTCGTTCGACTGGTCGTAGATGTTGAGCGAGACGATCACCTCCTTCAGCGCGGTATAGGCGCGGTTCTTGAAGGTGGACGTGTCTTCGAGCGGCGCCACGGAGAGCTTGGCCGCTCCTCCATTCACCCGGCGGATGGTGCTTTCGACGCTCATCATGATGCTTCCATCCCCCGCCTGCTGCCGGGCATCGGCCCATGGCATCGGCGATGAAGCTTCGTATCGGCGTAGATCATTGGCGTTGCCTCCCGTCCCCCGAAACGCCGGTTCGCGCTTCCGTCCGCCGGCCACCTTCTGCTGCGTGGCTCGGGCGCCGGAGTGTCCCGCGACCGTTGATGGCCCGATTTCCCTCTCCGGGGGCGAGGGATTCGGCGGAAGAGCGATTGGCCCCGCCCTTCGCCTGGGCGCCCCGAAAGGGATGACGCAAGGTCAGCCCTCTCGCGGCAGAACCCGCCGCGCGATGACGCGCGGCGGGTCGTTCGTGTGCGTGCCTCAGGCCGGCTGGGTGGTGTTGCCACGCAGCTTGCTGAAGCCCATGGCGATCAGCGGCCACAGGCCGGCGATGAGGCCGAGAGCCATGATCGTCGACACCAGCGGGTTCGACCAGAACACCGCGATCGAACCGCCCGAGCCGAGCAGGGACTGGCGGAAGGCTTCCTCGGCGCTGTCGCCGAGAACGATGGCCAGCACCAGCGGCGCCAGCGGGTAGTTCGTCTTCTTCAGGAGATAACCGAGGACGCCGAACACCATCATCATCAGAACGTCGAAGACGTTGTTGTTCACCGTATAGGCACCGATGGCGCAGATCACCAGGATCACCGGGGCGATGATCGAGAACGGAATGCGCAGGATCGAGGCGAACAGCGGCACCGTGGTCAGCACCAGGATCAGGCCGACGACATTGCCGAGATACATGGAGGCGATGAGGCCCCACACGAATTCAGCCTGTTCGACGAACAGCATCGGGCCGGGCTGCAGACCCCAGATCAGCAGGCCGCCGAGCAGGACCGCGGCGGTCGGCGAACCGGGAACGCCCAGCGCCAGCATCGGGAGCATGGCGGCGGTGCCGGCGGCGTGCGCGGCGGTCTCGGGGGCCACGACGCCCTCGATCTCGCCATTGCCGAAGTTCTTGCCGTTCTTCGACACGCGCTTGGCGATGCCATAGGCCATGAAGGAGGCCGGGGTGGCACCGGCGGGCGTGATGCCCATCCAGCAGCCGATGATGCAGGAGCGCAGCGACGTGGCCCAGTATTTGGGCAGCGTCTTCCAGGTCTTCCACACCACCTTCGGGTCGATCTTCGCCGCCTTGCCGCGGAACTCCAGGCCTTCTTCCATGGTGAGCAGGATTTCACCGATGCCGAACAGGCCGATGACCGCGATCAGGAAGTCAAAGCCGTTGAGCAGCTCGGTGACGCCGAAGGTCAGGCGCAGCTGGCCGGTCACCATGTCGAGGCCGACCGCCGCGAGGGCGAAGCCGATCATCATCGACACAATGGTCTTGGCCGGCGGTTCCTTGCTCATGCCGACGAAGGAGGCGAAGGCGAGGAAGTAGACCGCGAATTTCTCGGCCGGACCGAACTGCAGCGCGAACTGGGCGACCAGCGGCGCGATCAGCGTGATCATCACGATGGCGAAGAAGGCGCCGACGAAGGACGAGGTGAAAGCGGCGGTCAGCGCCTCGCCTGCCCGTCCCGAGCGCGCCATGGGATGACCGTCGAAGGTCGTCGCCACGGACCAGGGTTCGCCCGGAATGTTGAACAGGACCGAGGTGATGGCGCCGCCGAACAGCGCGCCCCAGTAGATGCAGGTCAGAAGGATGATCGCCGAGGTGGGCGACATCGAGAAGGTCAGCGGCAGCAGGATGGCGACGCCATTGGCGCCGCCAAGGCCCGGCAGCACGCCGATGATCACGCCGAGCAGGATACCGATCACCATCAGCAGGATGTTGAACGGATCGCCGGCTATGTAGAAGCCGTGATAGAGGTTGATGAAATTATCGACGATCATGGGCGCGTTTCCCTGGGAGCGGCCGCAACCGGCCCCGTCTTATTCTGTTGGCGTTCAGAGTCCGAGCATTGCCTCGATCGGCCCCTTGGGCAGGGGGATCAGGAACCAGCGCTCAAGCGTCAGGTAGAAGAACGCCGGCACACCGACAGCCACCGCCAGCGAGAGCGGGAAGCCGTATTTGCCCAGCCAGGTCATGAACACGACGATCAGCAGGAATGACGGCAGGTAGATGCCGAGGAACGGGATCAGGGCGACATAGATCGTCGCCGGAATGAGCACCCGCAGCACCTGGCCAAGCTGGCCCCATTCGGCGAACAGGCCTGTGGCCTCCTCGCGAAATCCCAGGACAAGGTTGATCAGGCTGCAGATGCAGATGATGAGCCCGACATAGAAGGGAAAGAAGCCGGCCTCGGGGCCATCCGAACCCCAGCCGAAGCCGACGATGACGCTGCCATAGATTACGACGAGGCCGAACAGCATGGTCAGCAGTGCCGTGCCGATCTCGACGGCACGTTGCTTGGGTCCCGCTGCGGCTCCGTGATGAGCCTGTTCCATCAAGATTCTCCGAAAAATTCGCGCAAAAGACCGGCCGGCGGGACAACCCCGTCGGCGGCTCGTTCAGGCTGGATCGCTGTCGCTGTGGTCTCGCAGGCCCGGGGGCGGCCAGGCGGAGGACCCTTCGGTCCCCCGCCCTTCGCCGTGTTTCCACGATTGTCGCAGATTCCGCAGCCGACTAATGGCCGACTGTTCTCGGGCATGCGCGCCTGTTGGGGCGCATCAGTTGCCGGCGATGAAGCCCGCTTCCTGCATCAGACCCTTGTGGGTCGTCTCGGACTGCTCGAGCCAGGCCTTGAACTCGTCGCCGGCCATGAAGGTCTGGTTGAAGGCGCCGTCCTTCATGAGCTGCTTCCACTCGGGAGTCTCACGGACCTTCTTGAACAGCTCGACGAAGTAGGCGACCTGTTCGTCGGTCACGCCCGGGGGCATGAAGACGCCACGCAGCATCAGATATTCCACGTCGAGACCGGCCGACTTGCAGGTCGGCACCGAGGACCAGGACAGGTCGCCCTGGATCTTGTCGGTGTAGGGAAGCGGCTTGGAGTCGAACACGCAGAGCGGGCGCACCTTGTCGCCGCGCCACTGCGAGACGGCCTCGATCGGGTTGTTGACGGTCGAATTCACATGGCCGCCGACCAGCTGCACCGCGACCTCGCCGCCGCCCTTGTAGGGGATGTAGGTCAGCTTCTTGCCGAGCGCCTTCTGGATGGCGACGGTGATGATCTGGTCTTCCTGCTTGGAGCCCGTGCCACCCATCTTGAAGGTGTTGTCCGGGGCGGCCTTGATCGCGGCCTCATATTCCTGCGCGGTCTTGTAGGGCTCCTGGGCGTTCACCCAGAGCACGAACTCGTCCAGCGCCAGCATCGCGACCGGGGTCAGGTCCTTCCAGTTGAAGGGAATGCCTGTCGCGAGCGGGGTGGTGAACAGGTTGGAGAGCGAGATGACGATCTTGTGCGGATTGCCCTTGTTGCTCTTCACGTCGAGGAAGCCCTCGCCGCCGGCGCCGCCGGACTTGTTGATGACGACCAGCTGGGTCGACATCAGGTCATGCTTGGCGATGATGCCCTGGAGCGTGCGGGCCATCTGGTCGGCGCCGCCGCCGGTGCCGGCGGGCACGATGAATTCAACCGGCTTGGTGGGTTCCCAGGCGGCCGCGGCGGGCAGCATGGACAGGGCCGTCATGCCAAGAGCGGTCACGGCACCGAGGCCGAGAGCATGCAGATGTTTCATTTGGCGTTTCCTTCCCAAAGGGTTTGGCGAACGGCCGACTCATTGGCTGGTCGGCTCTTTGTTTGGGCCTCTCCTCGCGTCCTGGGGACGGGGCGAGACCTCGATAACCGGGGACTTTGTTGTGTCTCTCCGCCGGATATTCTGTGGAATAACTTGTACCAAGAATAAGCCGAAGCCAAGTGCTAATTCTAAAGTTCAATGTTGCGACGCAAGGTCAGCTGGTATTACGTATTATGATTATTATGTATCTGGCATACCGGCTTTGGTATACCTAATAATTCATAATGTGCGTCTGAATACGTTATTAATCAAACCATTGGCCCGAAAGCCTTTTTTCGCGGGCTTCTTCACCCGCACCGGCGCGCTGCCAGCCCTGCGAGCGCCCCGCAAACCGGCAGCGGCGGCTCTCGCACCGCGAGCATGCCGGTCCACGCGAATACATGAGCATACCCATTTCGCCCGATTTTGCCCCAAGCTCGCCCACTTTGTCGCCATATTGTTGCGGTGCAACACAGCGTTGCGGGAGCGGGCGGAGGATTTTCGGCGTTTCTGACCCGCGTCACCACCCGCCCTCGCACGGCAGATCGGGACAAGCCCGGCCCCTGCCACCCACGCCGGGTCGCGGCGCGGAATCGTTTTTGCTAGGAGTCACCCGAATGGCTCCCGTGCCGGCGACGGCGCGAAACGGAGCGACCCACCTCCCGTCCCGGCCACGGGACACCACGGAGACATTGTCCACATGACCAGCCGCGTGATTCCGGTGGCTCCCTTCACCCTCACCGTCTTCGGGGCGACCGGCGACCTTGCCCGCCGCAAGCTCATTCCGGCGCTCTTTCACCGCGACCTCGACGGCCAGATTCCCGACGATGCCACCATCATCGGCGTCTCGCGCCGCGCGCTGAGCGACGACCAGTTCCGTGCCTTCGCCCGCCAGGCCCTCAGCGACCATATCCCGGCGAGTGAGCTGGAAGGGCCGGAGGTCGACCGCTTCCTCGCCCGCCTCTCCTATGTCGCCGCCGATGCCGACGCCGATGGCGGCTGGCCGGAGCTGGCGCAGCGCGTCGAGGCCTTCCCGGAACATATCCCGGTCTATTATCTCGCCACGGCCCCGCATCTGTTCGGGCCGATCTGCGAGCGGCTGGGTAAATACGGGCTCTCCCGCAATGGCCGCGTCGTCATCGAGAAGCCGATCGGCAAGGACCTGAAGTCCGCCGTCGCGCTTAACGAGCAGATCGGCCGCATCTTCCCGGAAGACCGCGTCTATCGCATCGACCATTATCTGGGGAAGGAGACGGTGCAGAATCTGATGGCGCTGCGCTTCGCCAACGCCCTGTTCGAGCCGCTGTGGAACAACGCCCATATCGACCATGTGCAGATCACGGTGGCCGAGGCGCTCGGCGTCGAGGAGCGGGCCGGCTATTACGACACCGCCGGCGCGATGCGCGACATGGTGCAGAACCATATTCTCCAGCTGCTCTGCCTCGTCGCCATGGAGCCGCCCGCCTCGCTCGACGCCGATGCGGTGCGCGACGAGAAGCTGAAGGTGCTGCGCGCCCTCAAGCCGATTGACGACCAGAACATGGCGGCCGTCACCGTGCGCGGCCAGTACCGCGCTGGCGCCTCGGCCGGCGGGGCGGTGGCCGGCTATCTCGAGGAGCTCGGCTCCTCCACCAGCAGCACCGAGACCTTCGTCGCGGTGAAGGCGGAAGTGGAAAACTGGCGCTGGGCCGGCGTGCCGTTCTATCTGCGCACCGGCAAGCGGCTCGCTTCGCGCGTTTCCGAGATCGTGGTCGGCTTCAAGCCGGTGCCGCATTCGGTGTTCGACGCCAATGTCGGGCCGATCGAATCGAACCGGCTGGTCATCCGCCTGCAGCCGGACGAGGGCGTGAAGCTGTGGCTGATGATCAAGGATCCCGGCCCCGGCGGCATCCGCCTCACCCATGTGCCGCTCGACATGAGCTTCGCCAAGGCGTTCAAGGTCCGCAATCCAGATGCCTATGAGCGGCTGATCCTCGATGTGGTGCGCGGCAACCAGACCCTGTTCATGCGCCGCGACGAAGTCGAGGCCGCTTGGAAATGGGTGGACCCGATCCTGCAGGCCTGGCGCGGCGCCAAGGAACCGCCGCGGCCCTACACCGCCGGCACCTGGGGCCCCTCGGCCGCCATCGCCCTGATCGAGCGCGACGGCCGCACGTGGCTGGAGGACGGCGCCTGACGGCGCCTTGAGGCTGGAGGACGGCGCCTGACGGCGCATTGAGGCTGGAGGACGGCGCCTAAGGGCGCCTGCTGTGAGACGGCGCCCCGCCGGGACGTGTGGGCGCTCAATCAGACGTGTGGCGGCCGGCCTCCGGTCGTCGCACAACTGCCCTATACTCGGGACGGACGGCGCACCGCGTCGCCACGGGTAAAGGAGCCGGCTTTGGGCCGGCACGAGAGGGAGCACGCAGACGCATGCCGGAACTGCACGAATTGAAGGACAGCGCCGAGGTGGCGCGCGCCGTGGCTGATTTCGTCAGCGCGGCGCTGAGCGCGCGCGTCGCCCGCAGCGGCTATGCCAGTCTCGCCGTTTCCGGCGGGCGCACCCCCACCCGCTTCTTCGAGGAACTCTCCACCCGCGATCTACCCTGGAACAAGATCGCCATCACCCTGGTGGACGAGCGCTGGGTGCGCGAGACCTCGGACCGCTCCAACGCACGGCTGGTGCGCCAGCACCTGCTGCAGAACAAGGCGGCGGCGGCGATGTTCGTGCCGCTCGCCAATGACGCGCCGACACCGGAAGACGGCCTGTTCGCCGTCAACGAGGCGCTGGAGGAGATGTCCTGGCCGCTCGCCTGCGCCATTCTCGGCATGGGCGATGACGGCCACACCGCCTCGTTCTTCCCCGGCGGCGATCATCTGGAAGAGGCGATCGACCCCGACGCGGCGCTCGGCCTCATTCCGATGCGCGCGCCCGATGCCGGCGAGCCGCGCATCACCCTCACACTTCCGGTGCTGCTGGGCGCCGACGCGCTCGCTTTGCACATTGAGGGCGAGGCGAAGAAACCAGTGCTGGAAAAGGCGCTCGGCGAGGGCCCGGCGACCGAAATGCCGATCCGCGCCGTGCTGCGGGCCAAGCCCGGGCTCGACATCTTCTGGTGCCCCTGACACCGGCACGCCCCTCCGGCGACCCGCCCGGGCCGCCGGCCACCAATGAGCGGCCGGAATCGCCGGCCGCTGACGCTTCTGAGGAGAGCCGCATGGCCACTGCCATCCCGTCCAGCGTGAATGCCCGCATCGGCGAAGTCACGGAGCGCATCGCGCTGCGCTCGCGCGACGCCCGCGCGCGTTATCTGGAGCGGATCGCCCTGGCGGCCGAGCGCGGGCCGACCCGGTCAAAGCTCGGCTGCGCCAACCAGGCGCACGGCTTCGCCGCCTGCGGCCCCTCCGACAAGGCCATGCTGAGGCAGGGGTCGGGCGCCAATCTCGGCATCGTCACCGCCTATAACGACATGCTCTCCGCCCACCAGCCCTATGAGAGCTATCCCGAGTTGATCCGCAGCGCGGCGCGCCGCGCCGGCGGCACCGCACAGGTGGCCGGCGGCGTGCCCGCCATGTGCGACGGCGTCACCCAGGGCGAGGCCGGCATGGAATTGTCGCTGTTCTCGCGCGACGTGATCGCGCTCTCGACGGCGGTGGCCCTCTCGCACCAGACCTTCGACGCCGCCGTGTTTCTCGGCATCTGCGACAAGATCGTGCCCGGCCTCGTCATCGGCGCGCTGTCCTTCGGCCATCTGCCGGCGGTGTTCATCCCCGCCGGGCCGATGACCTCGGGCCTGCCGAACGACGAGAAGGCCAAGATCCGCCAGCTCTTCGCCGAGGGTAAGGTCGGCCGCGACGCGCTGATGGAGGCCGAGAGCCAGTCCTATCACGGGCCGGGCACCTGCACCTTCTACGGCACCGCCAACACCAACCAGATGATGATGGAGATCATGGGCCTGCATTTGCCCGGCGCCTCCTTCGTCAACCCCAACACGCCGCTGCGCGACGCACTGACCACGGCGGCGGCGGAGCGGGCGATGGCGATGACCGCGCTCGGCAACGACTATGTGCCGGTTGGCCGGATGCTGGACGAGAAGGCGTTCGTCAACGGCATTGTCGGCCTGCATGCCACCGGCGGCTCCACCAACCACACGCTGCACATCGTCGCCATGGCGGCAGCGGCGGGCATCCGCCTCAGCTGGGACGACTTCTCCGATCTCGCCGACGTCACCCCGCTGCTCTGCCGCGTCTATCCCAATGGCAAGGCGGACGTGAACCATTTCCACGCCGCCGGCGGCATGGGCTTTGTCATCGGCGAGCTTCTCGCCGACGGCAAGCTGCATGCCGATGTAGAAACCGTGTGGGGCGGCGGGCTCGACGCCTACACCCAGGAGCCGATGCTGAACCCGGACGGCACGCTCGGCTGGCGCGAAGGCACCACGGCGAGCGGCGACGAGGCGGTGCTGCGCGGCGCCAGGGCGCCGTTCCAGGAGACCGGCGGGCTGAAGCTGCTCGCCGGCGAGCTTGGCCGGGCTGTCATCAAGACCTCGGCCATCGCGCGCGAGCGCCACATCATCGAGGCCCCGGCCCGCGTCTTCCACAGCCAGGAGGAACTTCAGGCGGCGTTCAAGGCCGGCTCGCTCACCGGCGATTTCATCGCCGTGGTGCGTTTCCAGGGGCCGAAGGCCAATGGCATGCCGGAGCTGCACAAGCTGATGCCGCCGCTCGGCGTGTTGCAGGACCGGGGCCACAAGGTCGCACTCGTCACCGATGGGCGCCTGTCGGGTGCGTCCGGCAAGGTGCCGGCGGCCATCCATGTCACCCCGGAAGCCGCCGATGGCGGCGCCATCGCGCTGATCCGCAATGGCGACATGATACGGCTCGACGCCGTCAGCGGCACCCTGAAGGTTCTGGTCGAGCCGGAAATCTGGGCTGAGCGGGCGCCGGCCTCCGCCAATCTCGCCCCCTCGCATGTCGGCGTCGGGCGTGAGCTGTTCGCCGCCTTCCGCGCTGCCGTCGGCACGGCGGATACGGGCGCGAGCATCTTCGCGGTGTGAGCCGAAAAGCGTCATCCCGGATCGGCCCATGGCCGTCCGGGATCACGCATGACGGTTCAGTAAAGCGGGCCGATCTTGCCGAGCGGCAGCACGCCGAGCATCACCCGCCCATCGCGGAAGGCGAAGGGAAAGGAACTCGCCTTCTGGCCGTCCACCGTGGTCGGCATCCCCGCCATCATCATGGCGGGAGCGAGATTGGCCAGGAAATCGGGCATCAGCCCCGCCTCCGCCATCGCGGCGAACAGGGGCTGCGCCTTCACCACGGCGAGGTCGAGCCGGCCGTCTGGGCGGTGCTGCGCGTCGAGGCCAAGAGCGCCCGAGGCGCTGAGCGCGCCGCCGCCTCCGGTGATGCGTGCCAGCTCCAGGTTGACCCGCCCGCCGGCCTGCTGCCACAGCGCCAGCCGCTCGGCCGCCGCCATGGTGCGGAAGGGCGGCACCTGCGTCACGCTCGCCTGCACTTCGCCGTCGATCGACTTGGCGGCGATCGCCGCCGCCTGCGCCATCGCGACGCCTGATGTGCGCGCCTGCGGGGTGCTCAGCGCCATGCCGCTGGCGCCGGTGAAGCGCAAGGCGATGTCCAGCGTGCCCGAGGCCTCGCCGGGGTGGTGGCGCACATGCAGTTCCACATGGCGGGCGGAGAACACCGTCGTGCCGCCTTCAGCCAGCGTGTAGTCATTGGCGGCGATGGAGACGCGCTCGGCCTGCCCCTCGCGGCCGACGCCGCTCACCTGCAGCAGCGACCAGTTGGCGGTGATTTCGCGGCCGGTCGCGGTTTCCGTCAGCACGGAGGGCCCCTCGAACTCGGCGATGAGGTGGCGGGGATTCCACACCTGCGCCACCGCATGGGCGCGGCTCATGCGGGCGGTCCACGCGGTGGGGCCGGCGAAGGTCACGCTGGGCGCGGCGCAGATCAGCTCGAACCGGAAGGGAAAACCGCCGAATTCGCGGCTGGCGCAGTTCCACACCCGCCCCTCAGTAGCCTCGCGCGCGATCCAGGCATCGACCTCTGCCGCCGCGCGCTGGGCGCCCCAGTTCCAGGCGAACGACCAGCCGATGCCGAGCACGACCAGAAGCGCGAAAGGCAGCGCGATCAGCCAGCGGCGGCGCCGGGACGCGGCAGGATCGGGGGGGAGGTCGGACACGCTCATGCAGCAACTCCAGGGGTCTCGGGCGGCGCACGCTCTGCCGCCGATGCGGCAGGCTTAAGGCGAGGCGCCGGGCGGGGGTAGGCACGGGCGCCGGCAACCGCCTTCTCTTAGAGCATTTTCGAGCGAAGTGGGTTCCGGTCCGCGTGAAGAAAGGCGTAACGACAAAACCTGAAGCGCGTCCGGTGAACCCGCTTTCACCGGACGCGCTCCAGGACGAGCCCATGTCGCGCGCGCCCCTTGCGCCAGGCCGCCGGGTCGCGCAAGCACAAGTCTGTGCCGCCCTCGCCCGATTCCACCCTCGCAGGTGCCCGCCATGCCAGCCGTCGGCCTCCTCGCCCATCCTCCCGCGCCCGGCGAACCGCTCTGGGTGTTCGGCTATGGCTCGCTGATGTGGAATCCGGGCTTTGCCTATGAAGAACGGGTGCCGGGCAAGCTGATCGGCGCGCACCGTTCCTTCTGCGTCAAATCCGTGCATTGGCGGGGAACGCCGGAAAAGCCCGGCCTGGTGCTCGGCCTCGATCGCGGCGGCGCCTGCGTCGGCATCGCGTTCCGCGTGGCGCGGGATACGGCGGAGGCCACCCTCGCCTATCTGCGCGAGCGCGAGCAGGTGACGAACATCTATCGCGAGGCGGTGCGGCGGGTCTGGCTGAAAGATGGCAGCGGACGCGCCGTGCCGGCCGTGGTGTTTCTGGTCGATCGCGGCCATTCGCAATATGCCGGCCGCCTCAGCGCCGAGGAGCGGCTGCATCTGATCCGGCAGGGCCACGGCATAGGCGGGCCGAATGCCGATTATGTCACCGCCACCGCCCAGCATCTGGCCGAGCTCGGCATCCGGGATCCGGAACTGCGCTGGCTGGTGGAGCGGCTCTGAGCGCGTTGCCCGCGCCAGCCGCTCACATCGGGGCGAGCGCGCCGCTCTCGGCGTCGGGCAGAATGCGCAGGTGGATTTCCTGCGCCCCGGTGGCCATGGCGGCGCTGCGGGCCTTGGCCCCGGCCGGCCCGGTCCACACCGGAATGCGGCGCGTGCCCTCCATCCGCACCGCGATGGCGACGGCGGCGGGATAGTCTGGCGCCTCATCGGCGGCATAGACGGAATACATCTGCCGGCGGCCATCCGTGCCGCGCCAGAGACGGAAGCGCCGCGCCAGCAAACCGCTGGCGCTGAGCGGCCCGGCGTCCTCAAACGAATCAAAGCGGTGCGTGTCGCGTGTCATCATGGGAACAAATCTAGAACATCTGGTTGCGGCGTCAACTCTGCCTGTGGAGGAATCCGCGAAGATGCTGAAGGTTCCCTTGACAACCCCTCTCAAGGTGACGGCAGCCGCCCCGGCTCACGCAATTGCGATGTCACCGCCGGCCAGGCGCGCACCCCGAGCGAGGCGGCGAGGAACTTCACATATTCCACCGCCAGCAGCCGCAGGCTGGCGAGCGGCGCCGGGCCGCCCTCGGTCCGCCGGGGCACCACCGGATAAGGCACGAGGGTGATCCCCGCCGTGGTACGGCGCAGTTCCACCAGCGCGCGCGGCATGTGCCAGGCCGACGTCACCACCAGAAGCGAGTGGAAATGGTTGGCCCGCGCCCATTCCCCGGTCTCGATGGCGTTGCCCTGGGTGTTGAGTGCCGAGCGGCCCAGCTCGACGCAGCATTCCAGCGCCTCGCGCGTCGCCGGCACCGTCCGCACGATTTCGTCCAGCGTGGTGTCCGGGTGCACGCCGGTGATGAGCAGCCGCTTGCCCCGCCCTTCCAGCAGCAGGTTGGTGGCTTCGACAATGCGCTCGGACCCGCCGGTCAGCACCACGATGCCGTCGGCGCGCCGCCCGGACTGCGCTTCGCGCCCCTCGATCCCGGCGACGAAGAACGCGAAGCCGGCCAGCAGGGCGAGGCACGCCACCAGCGGCACGGCGGCGAGTATCCAGAGGAGGCGCCGCAGGCGGCGGCGGCGGGCCGGCCGGGCCGGCGCTGTCGCGGGATCGGTGGGGGAGAGGGTGGCCACGGCGGTGCCTAGCTGATGCCGCGCAAGGTGCGGTAGACGGTGAGGCGCGAGGTGAGCGTCGTCACCAGCGCCACCAGCACCGCGACCCCGACAATGCCGCCATAGCCGCGCGCATCAATGGTCATCGCCCCCACCAGCGTATCGATCTGCTGGTCGAAGCTCAGCCAGGACGGCAGGGTCGAGCCGAGGAAGAACAGCGCGATCGCCGCGCCGCCGCCAATGGCCGCGCCCTTGAGCCCGACGGTGAGGAAATGGCGCTGGAACTCCGAGACGATGAAGGTGTCCCGCGCTCCGACAAAATGCAGCACCTCCACCACGAAGCGGGCGGCGTCCACCGCCGCGCGGGTGGCCACCGTCACGCACAGCACGGTGGCGGCGGCGACCAGCGCCAGCACGGCGAGCCCGATCGCCATCGCCGTGCGCGTGGTGGTGGCCAGCCGCTCGGCCCAGACCCGGTGGTCGTCGAGCGTTGCGGAAGGCACCTGCCGGGCCAGCTCGGCGCGCAGGGCCGGCATCGTCTGCGCATCGGCCGTGCCGGCGAGCGTCACCGTGATCAGCCGGGGCACCGGCAAATTGGCAAGGTCCAGCCCGGTGCCGAGCCACGGCTCCAGCAGCTTGGACGTCGCGGCGGGGTCGAGCGCCTGCGCGTCGGCGACGCCGGGCGTCGCCTTGGCCAGTTCCACCGCCTTGGCGAGCGCGGCGTCGATATCGAGCCCGTCGCCCGGCTTGATCTCGATCGTCGCCTCGCGGGCGATGTCGGCGGTCCATTCCGCCGCGACATTGCTCACCGCCGAGACCGCGCCGATGGTGATGCCGGCCAGAAAGGTCATGATCGCGATCACCGCGATCAGCGCCCGCGCCGTCACCGTCGCGCTGGGCACGATCGGCCGCTGCGCCGCCGATTTGGTCGGCGGGTTCTGGCTGGCGCGGGCCGGGCCGGGCTTTGCCGCCGGCGCGGCACCGGCGGCGGCCGGGGCGCGCAAACGCCCGGCCATCGCCGCCAGCCGTCCCGAGGCGCTCGTTCGATGTTCAGTCATAGACGGTCAGGCGTCCCTGATTGATGACGAGCCGGCGCGCGTCGAACTGGTCCATCAGCCCGATGTCATGGGTGGCGATCAGAACCGAGGTGCCGCTCTTGTGCAGTTCGAGGAACAGGCGCAGCAAACGGCGCGCCAGGCTGGGATCGACATTGCCGGTCGGCTCGTCGGCCAGCAGGATTTCCGGCCGGCTGATCAGCGCCCTCGCGATGGCGGCGCGCTGCTTCTCGCCGCCTGAGAGCACGGGGGGGAGCACATGCATGCGCTCGCCCAGCCCCACCCAGTGCAGAAGCTCGGTCACTTCGGCGCGATAGGTCGCCTCCTCGCGCCCCTGCACCCGCAGCGGCAGGGCGACATTCTCATAGGTGCTGAGATGATCCAGCAGCCGGAAATCCTGGAACACGATGCCGATGCGCTGGCGCAGCGCCGCCGTCTCGTCGGGGGCGAGCTTGGCGGCATCGCGGCCGAAGACCGTGACAAGGCCGCGCGTCGGCCGCAGCGACAGGAACAGCAGCCGCAGCAGCGTGGTCTTGCCCGCACCGGAGGGGCCGGTGAGGAACTGGAAGGAATGCGGGGGAATGCCGAAAGTGACATCCCGCAGCACCTCCGGGCCCATGCCGTAGCGCAGGCCGACATTTTCGAAGCGAACCAAGACTCAATCCTTCGGCGGAGGGACCCCCGCTGATTCTGCTGCCGCGACCTCTAACATAGCGTGTGCGCGCCGTCGCAAAAGACGGGCATGCCGCACGGTAGCGGGAAACCCCGCTGGACGCGCGGGGGCGGCCCGTTCATCCTGCCGACAAAGCACAGGGTGCGCCAGCAGCGTGCGCCACCTGCCGCGCGAGAGGAAGCCGATGACGCAAGAAAATGCCGCCCCGACGACCACCGATGCAGGTCCCGCCTATCGCGATGCCCGGATCGAGGTGCTGTTCGACGCCGAGACCATCGCCGCCCGCAATCGGGAGCTGGTGGACGAGATCGTCGCGGCCGCGCCGGAAAAGCTGGTGGTCATCGCGGTGCTGAAGGGCAGCTTCGTCTTCGCCGCCGATCTCATCCGCGCCATGCACCATGCCGGGCTGGCGCCGGAGGTGGAGTTCATCACCCTGTCGAGCTATCGCGACGCGCGCGTTTCTTCCGGCCAGGTGACGGTGCTGCGCGACATCGAGACCGATGTGCGCGGGCGCGACGTGCTGCTGATCGACGACATTCTCGAATCCGGCCGCACCCTCGCCTTCGCCAAGGACCTGCTGGCGGCGCGCGGCGCCCGACGGGTGCTGGTCGCCGTGCTGCTGGAAAAGCCGCACAAGCGCGCGGTGCAGATCACAGCGGATTTCGTCGGCTTTGCCTGCCCGGACTATTTCGTCGTCGGCTATGGCATGGACGTCTCGCATGCGTTCCGCCAGCTGCCCTTCATCGGCTACATCCCCGACGCGGAGAAATAGCGACCGGCGGCCGCTCGCAGCTCCGCCCCCGCACCCCGGCGCCACGGGCGGCGGCGTGCCTGGGCTCTGCCGAAGACGAGCCGGGGCGCCCCCGGAGCGGCATCGCCGTCCGGGCTGGCGCTCGGGCAAGCGGCGGCGAATCAGAAGTCGCGCAGCAGCCGTTCCAGATAGTCCAGCTCAAGGCGCGGTCGATCGGGCTCGCCGAAGCGGCGGCGCAGTTCCTCCAGCACGCGGCGGGCGCGCTGCATGTCGATCTCTTCCGGAACCTTCACCGTATTGTCGTCGCCATAGTCGCGTGAGCGCATCGGCCGGCCGAGCGGGTCGGTGCGCTCGGCGGTCTGGCCGGAAGGGCCGCCGGGTCCTTCGCCGCCGGGCTGGCCCTGCTGCTGCATCGCCTCGGCCATCTGCTGGGCGCCGCGGCGCAGCGCCTGCAGCGCCTCGCTCTGCGCATCGACCGCGCCGGTGCCGTCGCCCTCGCCCAGCGCCTGCTCGGCCTCGCGCATCGCCTGCTCGGCCTGGGCGAAGCCGCCCTCGCCCGGCATGCCCTGGCCTTGGCCCTGCCCTTGGCCCTGCCCTTGCCCTTGGCCTTGGCCCTGCCCCTGGCCGCGACCCTGGCCCTGTTGTCCTTGCTGACCCTGGCCTTGCTGACCCTGGCCCTGCTGACCTTCGCCTTGTTGGCCCTGCTGTCCCTGCTGTCCCTGCTGTCCCTGCTGGCCTTGTTCGCGCATGGCCTGCTGCATCTTCTCGCGCAGCTGGCGCAGCTGCTCGCGCAGTTGCTCCTGGTTCTGCTTCAGCTCGTTGAACGCCTGGTCCTGCTGGCCCTCGCGGCCTTCCTTGAAGGTGCGGTCGCGCAGCTGCTGCTGCCGGCGGATCATGTCGCCGAGCTGGTCCATCGACTGGGACATCTGGCTCTGGCCCTGCTGGCGCTGCTGCTGCCGGCCGGCCTGCAGGCCGTTCAGCATGTTCTGCAGCTCGCTCAGCATCTGCCGGGCCGCGTCGCGGGCGCCGTTCTTCGCCATGTCCTCGATGCGGTCGAGCATCTTCTGCAGGTCCTGCGGGCGGACCGTGCGGGTGTTAGGGTCGGCCGGCTGGTTGTCGGCGCGGTTCGGGTTGCGCTGCGCCTCCTGCGCGAGCGCTTTCATAAACTCGTTCATCGCCTCGCGCAGTTCCTGCGCCAGCTTCTGGATCTCCTCGTCCGGAGCATTGTTCTCCAGCGCGTTCTGCAGCGCCTGCTGGGCGTCGCGCAGCCGCTTCTCGACATCGGAGAGGTCACCATCCTCGATGCGGACCGCCACTTCCCAGAGATAGTCGACCACGCCGCGCAGATCCTCGTCGCTGCGGGCATTGGCAAGCCGGAACGAGGCGGTGCGCAGGCCCATATAGTGCGAGGGATCGGGGGTGAACACATCAGGCGCGATCGACAGCGCGTCGAGCCCCGCCTGCACCCGTTCGCGCGTATTGACGTCGAGCGCCAACAGCCGCCGCTCGTCGATCAGCGCCCGCGCCAGCGGGTTGGAGAAGCTGCGCTGCGGCAGTGTGAGGCTGCGCGGCTTTGACTGGCCGACATTGCCGGCCTGGTCGCGCACCACCAGAACCATCTCCACCCGGCTGCCCGCCCACGGGTTCTCGGTGAAGTCCTTGGTCGTCTGCCCGCTCGCCACCTTGGAGCGGCCGCCGACCAGCGGCAGCGGGAAGTTCGGCGCCTCGACCAGCGGGCGGGGCTCGGCGGGCTTCGGCGCGTTCTTCAGCGCGTGCAGCGGTGGGGGCGGCGGCAGGGCGGTGAAGCGCGCCTCGGCGCCGGCGATGCCGTAATCGTCCTCGGCCTTGTAGCTTAGCGCCAGCGCGTTGGTGCCCGAGGCCTGCGGCTCCTTGGTCAGTTCGATGGTCGGCGGGTTGTCCGGCTGGGCGCGGAAATGCCAGGAGACGAAGCGCCCGTCCGGCCCCTCGATCCGGGCCGTGCCATCGCTGGCGATGACGAAGCGCCGCTCATCGCCGCTGGCGGCGGCTGGCGCAGGGTTGGTCGCCGGCGCCGCAGCTCCGGTTGCGGCCGGGGTTTCGCTCTCCTTCGGCGGCGCGGCGGCGATGCCGCCCTGCGTCACCAGCTTGGCGTCGTCCAGCCCGATAATCCGCACCACCAGCTCGCTGCCGGCCGGCACGGTCATCGCGCTCGCCTCATAGGTCGCGCCCGCCTCCGGCGGGGCGGCCGCCGTGCCCTGCGCCACCTCTTGCGAGCGCAGGCCCGGCAGCATGATCGGCGCGCGGCCGGTATAGCCGGGCGGCGTCACCCAGGCATCGACGCGGTAGGGCTTGGGCGGCACCAGCTCGGCCCAGTCGAAGGCGGCGGCGATGCGGCGCAGATGGTCGCCCGGCACCATGAAGAAGGTGGCGATCACCCCGAGCAGCACCAGCGCCCGCAGCGCCTGCCCGTCCTTGGCGGCGACGCCCGGTGCCGGCAGGCCGACGCGCAGGCTGCCGATCTGCGCCGACATCCGCGCCAGATGCGCCCGCCACAGCGCGGCGCCGACCGGATCGTCGGGCTTGGAGGCGAGATGGTCGGAAAGGGCTGTGGCCGGCCGGTGCGGCAGGTGGCTCTCGCGGTCGAGCCGCGCCAGCGCCTCGCTGGCCGAAGGCGGCCGGATGCGCAGCGCCGGCACCAGCGCCAGGGCGAACAGGGCGGCGAAGAGCACAAGGCCGATGATGCGGCCATAGGGCGGCAGCGACAGCCAGAGGCCGAGCCAGGAGGCGATGAGAAACAGGCCGAGCGCGGCGCCGAGCGCGACCATGGCGGGCCAGACGCGCTCCCACAGCAGCACGCCCCAGGCCCGCTGCAGCGCGGCGCCCATGAGGCGCCCGGCAGAACTGCTTTGCCCGCCGGCCCGGCGCTCGCCGGCGCGTGCCATCTCGGCGCGCACGCCAGCGGCCGCTGCCGGGCGGCCCTCGCCTTCCATACCTTCCGGTGTTGCCGTCACGCGGCTGACCTCCGACGCTCTCAGGTCCACACCAGCCCCAGCGTCACCTTAACATGGGCGATCCGGCGCGCCAGCCCTGCCGCTGGAACGGGCACGCTCAACCCATCATCACCGCGTGAGAACGCGCCGGCGGCACAGAAGGCGGCAGCGAGCGCGGTGGGCTCAGGCCAGCCAGCCGGGAATCCGGTCGAGCGCGATGAGTTCGTCGACCTCGACGCGCGGCCGCACAATCGCGAATTCGCCACCCCTGGCCAGCACTTCCGGGATCAGCGGGCGCGTATTGTAGGTGGAGGCCTGCACCGCGCCATAGGCGCCGGCGGTCATCACCGCGATGAGATCGCCGGCCTTCAGCCCGGGCAGCCGCCGCCCCAGCGCCAGGAAATCGCCGGATTCGCACACCGGCCCGACCACATCCGCGACCATCTGCCCCTCTCCGGGCACCGCCTCGCGCACGGGCAAAATTTCGTGATGGGCGTCGTAGAGCGTCGGGCGGATGAGATCGTTCATCGCCGCGTCGACGATGACGAAGTGCTTGCCCTCGCCTTCCTTCACATAGAGCACCCGGGTGACGAGGATGCCGGCATTGGCCACCAGCATGCGCCCGACCTCGAAGACGAGCCCGAGGCCGAGATTATGCGTGTGCCGCTTCACCAGCGCCGCATAGGCGGAAGGCAGCGGCGGCTCGGCCTCGCCGGCGACATAGGGAACGCCGAGCCCGCCGCCGAGGTCGAGATGGGTCAGCGGGTGCCCGTCCGCCATCAGGTCGCGGGCAAGTTCCACCAGCAGCGCGGTGGCGTTGTCGAACGGGCCGAGATCGGTGATCTGGCTGCCGATATGCATGTCGACGCCGGTGATGCGCAGCCCTGGCAGGGCGGCGGCGTGGCGATAGACCTCGCGCGCCCGCGACACCGGAATGCCGAACTTGTTGTCCGACTTGCCGGTGGAAATCTTGTGGTGGGTCTTGGCGTCGACGTCCGGATTGACGCGGATCGAGATCGGCGCGGCGACCCCGTGGCTCACCGCCACTTCCGAGAGGGTCAGCAGTTCCGGCTCGCTCTCCACATTGAAGCACATGATGCCGGCATCGAGCGCCGCCGCCATTTCCTCGCGCGTCTTGCCGACGCCGGAGAACACGATCTTGCGCGGCTCGACACCGGCCGCCAGCGCCCGCTTCAATTCGCCGCCGGAGACGATGTCGGCCCCCGCGCCCAGCTTGGCGAAGGTGCGGATCACCGCCTGGTTGGAATTAGCCTTCACCGCGTAGCACAGCGTGGTGCGCATGTCGGCGAAGGCCTCGGTGAACACCCGGTGGTGCCGCTCCAGCGTCGCGGTGGAATAGGCATAGAAGGGAGTGCCGACCGCGCGCGCGATGTCGACAAGGCTTACATCCTCGGCGTGGAGGATGCCGTCACGATAGGCGAAATGATGCATGGCGCTTCGGTGGTCAGAGCAGGCCGTCGAGGATGAAAGGCGTCTTCGGCTTCACCAGGCCGGTATCCTTCGGCACCTTGCCGTCCGGGCCGGGCTGAGCCTGCGGCGAGTTCGGCGGCGGCTCCAGCGGGCCTTTCACGCCGCAGCCACCCAGCGCCAGCGCGCCACCGAGCGCGAGCGAAAGAGCGAAGGTGCGGCACAGGCGGGAGAGAGCGCGGGACAAGGAGGCTTCCTCGGCTGGGTCGGATCGGGTTCAGGCGCAACCTATAACGGCGCTTGCGGAAAGGCGAGGCCCGCCGCGCAGGCTTCTGCCCCGAGGGCTGGCGTCGTGTCTAGGAGTCGAAGCTGGCGATGACGGGCACATGGTCGGAAGGCCGTTCCCAGCCCCGCGCCTCGCGCAGCACGGTGAGCGCCCGGGCGGTGGGGGCCAGCGCCGGGGTCGCCCACACATGGTCGAGCCGCCGGCCGCGATTGGAAGCGGCCCAGTCGGCGGCGCGGTAGCTCCACCAGGTGTAGAGCTTCTCCTGCGGCGGGATGAAGGTGCGCATCACATCCACCCAGTTCCCCGCCGCCTGCAGCTTCGCCAGCTTGTCGACCTCAACAGGCGTATGGCTGACCACGTCGAGAAGCTGCTTGTGGCTCCACACATCGGCCTCCAGCGGGGCGATGTTGAGATCGCCCACCAGCACCGAGCGCGCCATGGGGTCCTGCGGGTGCAGGTGCTCCCAGGCGGTCGCCTCGTCGAGAAAGGCGAGCTTGTGGCGGAACTTCTCGTTCACCTCAGGGTCGGGAACGTCGCCGCCGGCCGGAATGTAGAAATTATGGATGGTCAGCGGCGCGGTGAGCCCCGCCTCGCGGCCCAGTACCACCGAAATGTGGCGCGCATCGCCCATGTCGCAGAAGCCCTGCCGGCTCACCGCCTCGAAGGGCCGCTTCGAGAGGATGGCGACGCCGTGATAGCCCTTCTGGCCATGGATGGCGGCGTGGGGATAGCCGAACTTGGCCGCTTCCTTCAGCGGAAAGCGGTCGTCCGGCGTCTTGGTCTCCTGCAGGCAGATGACGTCCGGCTGGTGTTCCTCGGCGAGCTTGGCGACGAGGCCGATGCGCAGGCGCACCGAATTGATGTTCCAGGTGGCGATGGAGAGCGGCAAAGCGGGGGAACCTTCGCGGGGCGGGAATCGGCCGCGACACTAGAGCATGTTCCGCCGAAGGTGAACGGCAGGCCGCTCGTGTCCCGGCCAAGCGTAGCCGCAGGCGGAGCGCCGCGCCGGGACCCAGCGCAAGAACCCGCCGAAGGCACCCCATGGAAAGCGGTTCAGTTCAGCCCAAGAGGCTTGAGCCGAAGAGTCTAACGCTAGGTCCCGGATCGGCGCCGCGCGCGGCGCGGCTTGTCCGGGACACGGGTTTCGCCCCCCTCAATTCCGGTTGATGACGAACAGCATCGGGTCCGGCCGCTGCGAGGTGTCGAGATTGGAGACCGCGACCGTGGTGTCGTAGCCCTGCGGGTCGGTGACGGTCCACTGCTTCAGCTGCATGGTCTTGGCGTCGAACATGATCATCAGCCGGTAGGTGCCGACCATGGGCTGCTTTTCCTCGATCACCACCGTGGCGAAGATGTCATCCTGGTAGACGCCGGTCACGTTTGCGTTGCGGGCGAGGTTGAAGTTTTCCGACAGCAGGAAGCGCAGCGGGGTGGCGGAAAGCGGGGAAATGTCCTGCGTCTTCAGCTTCTTGTCGCGCACCGCCACCGAGCGCCCGTCCGCCACCAGCTCGATCCGGCTCGGCGCCTCATACTCGAACAGCACCCGGCCCGGCTTCAGGATGTAGAACTGGCCCTGCTGGCGGTCGCCATTGGGATCGACCTGCACGAAATCGCCGATCATCGTCTTGAAGCTGTTGAAATAATCGTTGATGCGCTGGACCGTCTCATTGGCCGCGCGCTGGTTCGCCGCAGCGGCGACCTGAATGTCGGGATTGGCGGCGGGAGCCGCGGTCGCGGCCGCCGAGGCGGCGGCGGGGCCTGCCTGGGCGGTGCGCATCAGCGCCGCCGGCTTCTTCGGCGGCACCGGCACGAAGGAGGGCGACACCTCCGCCAGCGCAAGCCCTGCGGGCAGGAACACCGCCGGCAGGAGCAGGAGGGCGGCGGCGCAGATACGGAACATGGGGCGCATGGGGCAAATCTCGCTGGAGCACGTCTCGCGGGGCGCACGTCTGGCTGGGCGCGCGGCGCGAAAGCGACCGGGGGCGCATGTCGGTGTCGATGCAGCGGGTAGCGCGCCGCTGTGGCGATCCTGTGGCCCCGACGCTGCGTCAGGGGTCGACGGGCGGAAGGTGGGAGAGGCCGTCATCGGCTCAATAGCCCTCCCCGCCGCCCTCGACGAGAATCTCGCGCTTGCCGGCATGGTTGGCCGGGCCGACCAGCCCCTCGCGCTCCATCCGCTCGACCAGCGAGGCAGCGCGGTTATAACCGATCTGCAGCCGGCGCTGGATGTAGGAGGTGGAGCACTTCTTGTCGCGCAGCACCACCGCCACCGCTTGGCTGTAGAGATCGCCACCCTCCTCGCCGCCCATGCCGCTCTTGTCGAAGACGGCGCCGTCCTCGCCCTCGCTGTCGAGATCGACCGTCACCGCGTCGAGATAATCGGGGGCGCCCTGCGCCTTCAGGTGCTCGACCACCCGCTCGACCTCCTGGTCGGAGACGAAGGGGCCGTGGACGCGGGAAATCCGCCCGCCGCCGGCCATGTAGAGCATGTCGCCCTGGCCCAGCAGCTGCTCGGCGCCCATCTCGCCGAGAATGGTGCGGCTGTCGATCTTCGAGGTCACCTGGAAGGAAATCCGGGTCGGGAAGTTCGCCTTGATGGTGCCGGTGATGACGTCCACGCTCGGCCGCTGGGTCGCCATGATGAGGTGGATGCCGGCGGCGCGGGCCATCTGGGCGAGACGCTGGATCGCGCCCTCAATGTCCTTGCCGGCCACCATCATCAGGTCGGCCATCTCATCGACCACCACCACGATATAGGGGATGGGCGAGAGGTCCATTTCCTCGCGCTCATAGATCGCCTCGCCCGTCTCCTTGTCGAAGCCGGTCTGCACGGTGCGCACGATCTGCTCGCCCTTGACCTGCGCCTCGGCGATACGGGCATTGAAGCCGTCAATGCTGCGCACGCCGACCTTCGACATCTTGCGGTAGCGCTCCTCCATCTCGCGCACCGCCCATTTCAGCGCCACCACCGCCTTCTTCGGATCGGTGACGACGGGGGTGAGCAGATGCGGGATGCCGTCATAGGTCGACAGCTCAAGCATCTTCGGGTCGATCATGATCAAGCGGCACTGTTCCGGTCGCAGCCGGTACAGCAGGCTGAGGATCATGGTGTTGATCGCCACCGACTTGCCCGAACCTGTCGTGCCGGCGACCAAGAGATGCGGCATGCGGGCGAGATCGACGATGACAGGCTCGCCGCCAATGGTCTTGCCGAGCGCGATGGCGAGCTTGTGCGCCGCCTCGCCGAAGTCCCGCGCGGCGAGGATTTCGCGCAGCAGCACCTTGTCGCGCTTGGGGTTCGGCAGCTCGATGCCAATGGCGTTCTTGCCGGGAATCACCGCCACGCGGGCGGAAATCGCGCTCATCGAGCGGGCGATGTCGTCGGCGAGGCCGATGACGCGGCTCGACTTGATGCCGGGCGCCGGCTCCAGCTCATAGAGCGTCACGACAGGGCCGGGGCGGGAATTGACGATGGCGCCGCGCACGCCGAAATCGTCGAGCACGCCTTCAAGATCGCGGGCGTTCTGCTCCAGCGCCTCGCGCGAGAGCGCCGGCCCGCTGCGCGGCGGTGGCGGCGCCAGCAGGTCGAGCCCGGGCAGGGCATAGCGTCGGCGCTGTTCCTCCAGCGCGGCACGCCCGCCGCGAATCGAGCGCAGCGGCGGCGGGCGCTTGGCCGCGCGCGGCGCCGGGGCTGGTGGCGGCGGCGCGAAATCCTCGTCGAGCGCGTCGGGCAGGTCATCGTCGGCGCTCTCGAAGCCGGCGACATCCTCCTCGTCGTCAAACGCCTCGCGCCGGCCGAAGCTCGGCTCGTGCCGGCCACTGCGCAGGGCGGCAAGGTCGTCCTCCTCCGCCCCGCCAAAGCCGACGCTCTCGCGCAGCCGCTCCGACAGGGCGCGCGCGGGGCGGGGCGGGCGGGCGCGACGCCCGCCACCGGGCGCCAGCCGCGCCTTCAGCGACAGCGCGGCGTGGGTCATCATGCCGAGCAGGAAGGCCAGCCAGCCCGGCTCGTCATCCTCGAAGCCGGCGGGGGCGCGGCGCGCCTCGTCCGGGTCCTCCTCCGGGTCGGCGCGCAGGCCGAACCCGACCGCCAGCGGCAGGGTGAGCGCCGCGCCAATCAGGCAGACGATACCCACCACCGCATAATCGGCGCTGGTCAGCCAGCTGCTGCGCAGCGCGCCCGGCACCGCCAGCACGAACTCGCCCAGCACGCCGCCCAGCCCGCTCGGCAGCGGCCAGCCGCCAAAGCGTGGCAGGCAGGCGGCGAAGCCGGCCGCGAACACGATGCCGACCACCAGCGCGATCAGCCGCGCCCGCAGCCGGCCGGGATGGCGATGGGTCAGAACGAGCCAGCCCCAGATGCCGACCGGCAGCACCACCGCCAGCGCGGCGACGCCGAACAGCTGCATCATCACGTCGGCGAACACCGCGCCGGGAACGCTGAGGAGATTGGACGGCGGCGCCGCGCTGGAGCGGCTGAAGCTGGGATCGTCGGCCGACCAGGTGGCCAGCGCCAGCAGCATCAGCACGCACAGGCCCAGCAAGGCGAGGCCGACCAGTTCCGCCGTGCGGCGCGAAAGCACGCCCCGTACCTCTTCCGGCAGGAAGCCGCCCGGCGCGCTCTTGCCCGCCCGGTGGGCCCGCCCGCCGGGGCCGGCCGCGCCGCCCCCCTTGCTGGCGGGGTCGACCCGCGGCCGTGGCCGGGCGGCACGGGATGGGGCGGACTCCAGCCGAGGCGTCCGCATCGATGTCTGCGTCCCCATATCGCGCCCCGTGTCCTTGCCCCGCCTCGCCAAACGCCCCGCCCCGCTCAGGACAGACCGGCCAGAAGGCGCGGCAGCGCCTCCTGCGTCGTCGCCAGATCCTGCACCAGGGCGATGCGCAGATAGTCCGCGCCGGGATTGCGCCCGTCCGCGCCGCTGCGGCAGAGATAGCCGCCCGGCACGGTGCGCAGCCCCTCGCGCCGCCACAAAAGCCGCGCCGCCTCTTCGCCGGCGCTGAACCTGTCGCTGCGCAGCCCGGCGACGTTCAGCCAGAGGAAGAAGCCGCCATCGGGCCGCTGGTAGTCGAAATGCCCGCCCAGCACCGCGTCGGCGAGATCGAACTTCGCCCGGTAGAGGTCGCGCCTCTCATTCACATGCGCCTCGTCGCCCAGCGCGGCGATGCCCACCCATTGCAGCGGCTCGGGCACCTGCGGCGCGGCGACATTGCGGAAATCGGCGAAGGCCTCGATGAAGTGCGCCTCGCCGGCGCAGAAGCCGCAGCGCAGCCCCGGCAGGCTGGAGCGCTTCGACAGCGAGTTGAACGCCACCACACCGCCAAAGTCGGGACCGGCCACTTCAAGAATGCCGGTCGGCGGCGCCTCGCCCAGCCAGATCTCGGAATAGCATTCGTCGGCGAACACCATCACCTCATGCGCCCGGCACAGCGTCACCAGGCGCTCCAGATAGGCGCGCGGGGCGATGGTGCCCTGCGGGTTGGCCGGCGAGGCGAAATAGAGCGCCACCGAACGGTCGAGCAGATCAGGCGTCAGCGCGTCGAGGTCGGGCAGCCAGCCGCCACCCGCCGGCAGAGGCAGGTCGACGCTCTCGCAGCCGGCGGCCTCCGCTCCCGCGCCATAGGCGGCATAGAACGGGTTGGGCAGCAGCACCGTCGGCGCGCGGGCGCCGATGCGGGCGTGCTTGCGCGGCGAGAGCAGCCGGCGCGCCATCAGAGCGGCGAAGAACAGCCCCTCGCGCGAACCATTGAGCACCAGCACCTCGCGCTCGGGGTCGGGGGCACGCGCCAGCGCGTAGCGGCGGGCGAACCAGTCGCTGGCGGCGCGGCGGAATTCCGGCAGGCCCTTGCCGGCGGGATAGCGGCCGAAGCCGTCGAGATGGCCGGCCAGCACCTCGCCGACAAAGCCCGGCATGGCATGGCGCGGCTCCCCGACCGCGAGACTCAGCGCCGGCTTGCCCGGGGCGAGGTCGGCGAGCAGCTCGGTCAGCCGCACAAAGGGCGAGCGCGCCGCCGGCCCGGGATCGGGCACGGCGGCCGCCGGGGTCGCGACGGCGGCGGGAGAGAGGGCGTCAGGCACGGGGATCGTCTCGCCTCGGCCACGGAATGCGGCCTCGTGCGGCAGCATAGCCCCGCTGCGGTAAAGGCGTTCTTAACCATGCGCGCATGAGGACGCCGCATAACGGCCCTTGCGCGCGCAGAAGGCGCGCGGTCAGAGCCGCGCCCGCGCATCGTGCCGGGCGAGACGGGACGGTAGGTCGTCGACTTCCCCGCGCACCACCGCCGCCCGCCTCTTCTGCTCGGCTCACATCCGCGATCCGCGAAAATCGGCGCTCCGGCGCCCTTGATTGTACGCCGCGAGGACGATCGCGGCCTGAAACGGCCGGTCAGCCGCCGACGGGCGGCCCCACCTTGATGGTCAGCGTGCCGAGAGTCTCGATGCTGCCGACCATGACATTGCCGGGCAGCACCGGGCCGACGCCGCTCGGCGTGCCGGTCATGATGATGTCGCCGGCTTCCAGCGAAAAATAGCGCGACAGGGTCGCGATGATTTCCGGGGTCCGCCAGATCATCAGGCTGAGATCGGAATCCTGCCGCGTCACGCCGTCGACCTCCAGCCGGATGCGCCCGCTGGCGGGATGGCCGACCTGCGCGACGGGATAGACCGGCCCACACGGCGCGGAATGGTCGAACGACTTCTTCAGCTCCCAGGGCAAGCGCGGCCCCATCGGGGTGTCGATCAGCGAGCGGCGCGTCATGTCGAGGCAGATGCCATAGCCGAAGACGTGCGACAGCGCCTCTTCCGGGGGAATGTTGTAGCCGCCCGACTTCATGACCGCCATCAGCTCCAGCTCGAAGTGGAAATCGTCGGTCATCGGCGGGTAGGGCATGGTCTCGCCGTCCTGGACCACCGAATCCGTCGGTTTCTGGAAGATCAGCGGGAAGTCGCGGCTCTCGTCCCCGCCCATTTCCCGGACATGGGCAACATAGTTCCGACCGACGCAGTAGATCCGCCGCACCGGAAATCGTTCGGCGGAGCCGACGATCGGCAGCGTCGGTTGAACGGGCGCGGGGACAGCAAGCTTCGCGGCATCGGTCATTTTCGGGTCCGTAGGCAGGTGTGGGATGCGGCGAAGATAGGCAGGAACGCGGTCCTGTCCATAAAAATCTGCATATTTATTGTCGTGAGAGATAAACATGCTTTTTGATTGACGAAAGAAATTGATAATGCATCCTTTCCGCGTGCATCAAAAACGAGGGGAGCACGACGTGATGAAGCGCAGGCATTTCATGGCAGCACTCGCTGGGATATCGCTCGCCTTTGCGGCGCCCCAGCTGCGCGCCGAGGAGCTCAAGGATCTCACCGTCGTGTTCCCGAGCCCCGGCGGGCTTGGCTATTTCGCCTTCTACAACGCGATCGGAGAGGGCTATTTCGCCGAGGAGAACATCAAGGTCGCCCCGCGCAGCGTCAACGGCTCGGCGCAGGCGATCCAGGCTCTGCTGGCCGGACAGGCCCAGCTGGCGCACCCGGGCCCCGGCCCGCTGCTGAACGCCCGCGCCCGCGGCGAGGATCTGGTCTACATCTACAATTACTTCACCCGCAGCCAGTTCAACCTCGTCGTTCCCGAGGAATCCCCCTTCGAGAAGCCAAGCGACCTCAAGGGCAAGGTGATCGGCGTCGGCACGGCGGACGGTGCCGAGGTCGCCTTCGTGCGCTCGATCTTCGATGCGCAGGGCATGAAGGAAGGCCGGGACTACACCTTCCTCACCGTGGGCGAGGGCGGCATGGCGGTCGCTGGCTTCATGCAGAAATCCATCGATGCCTATGCCTCCGACACCGCCGGCGCGGCGACGCTGAGCCTGCGCGGCGTCAAGCTGCGCTCGCTCACCCCGCCGGAATTCCAGGCCTTCTTCGGCAATGGCTATGTCGTCACCCGCCCCTATCTCGAGGCGAACCGGGAGACGCTGGAAGGCTTTGGCCGCGCGCTGGTGAAGGGCACCAAATTCGGCATCGACCCCGCCAACCGTGCCGCCACGCTGAAGCATGCGCGGCTGGGCAACCCGCAGCAGCTGGAAAACGCCAAATTCGCCGATGCGCTGCTGGATGTGTATTTCCGGCTGACAGCGCCGCTCGATCCGGCCAAGGGCTATGGCTACAACAACCCGGAGGGCTGGGAGATGTGGCAGAAGACGCTGGTGGCGTCCGGCGACCTCAAGCAGCCGCTGGACGACCTCTCCAGGGCCTATTCCAACGATTTCATCGCCAGCTGGAATGCCGCTCGATGACCTCGCCTGTCCTGGCGGAACCGGACGGACGCTCCGCCCGGCCGGTCTATGAACTCGCCAATGTCTGCAAATATTACGGCGAGCGCGGCGTCGTGGCGCTGGAGGGGGTGGACCTCACCCTGCGCGAGGGCGAATTCCATTCGGTCATCGGCTCCAGCGGCTGCGGCAAGTCCACCTTGCTGAAGATCATGGCCGGCCTGACCCCGCCCTCGAAAGGCAGGGTCATGCTGGCCGGCAAGCCTGTGCTCGGCGCGCGGCCCGATATCGGCATGATGTTCCAGCAGGCAACGCTGTTTCCCTGGCGCACGACGGTGCAGAACATTCTTCTGCCGGTGGAGGTGCGCGAGGGCCGCGCGGCGGCGGAGGCGGCGCGGGCGCGGGCCTATGGGCTGCTCGAACTGGTCGGGCTGAAGGGGTTCGAGAACACCTATCCCTCCCAGCTCTCCGGCGGCATGGCCCAGCGCGCCGCGATCTGCCGCATGCTGATCGCCGAGCCGAATGTGCTGCTGCTCGACGAGCCGTTCAGCGCGCTCGACGAAATCACCCGCGACTTCATGAACATGGAGCTGCAGCGCGTCTGCCTCGAACGCAACGCCTCGGCTTTTCTGGTGACGCATTCGATCTCGGAGGCGGTGATCCTGTCGGATGTCGTCCATGTGATGTCCGCCCGCCCGGGCCGGGTGGTGCGGAGCATCCGGATCGACCTGCCGCGGCCGCGCACGCTCGACATGGTCGTCCTGCCGACCTTCGGCGCGCATGTCAGCGAGATACGCCATCTTCTCGATACCGGAGCGCTGCCGTGAGCCAGCCCGTACAGACGCGCGCCCCCGAGGCCACTGAGCCTGCCCTGCCCGATACCGTCTGGGCGGAGAAGGTCTCCTGGGTATCGCTGGTGCCGCGCTGGGTGTCGATGGCCGGGCTGCTGGTGGTGTTCCTGGCGCTCTGGCAGATCGTCACCTCGGCCGGCATCGTCTCCCAGCTCATCCTGCCCTCGCCGCTCGACACGATCGTCGATCTCGGCTTCGTCGGCCGGAACCTGTTCTCGGGCGACTACATGCTGGCCGCCTTCTGGGTCACGGCGCGCGAAGTGTTCTGGGGCTTCATGCTGGCGCTGGCGATCGGGGTCACGCTGGGCGTGCTGGTGGGCGAGACCTCGTTCGGGGAGCGGGCGGTGATGCCCTATATCGTCGCGGTCGACACCATGCCCAAGCTCGCCTTCGCGCCGCTTTTCGTCGCCTGGCTCGGCTTCGGCATCATGTCCAAGGTGGCGCTGGCGGCCTTCATCTCGGTTTTCCCGATCATTGTCGGCACGGCGGCCGGGCTGCACGCGACGGACGAGAATGCGCGGATGCTGTTCAGGAGCATCGGCGCCTCGCGGCTGCAGACGCTGGTCAAGCTGAAGATTCCCTCGGGCCTGCCGCATTTCTTCACCGGCCTGAAGATCGCCGCCATCAGCGTCGTCTCGGGCGCCATCGCCGGCGAGTTTCTCGGCGGCGGGCAAGGGTTCGGCGAGCTGATCCGGGTCGCGGCTTCCCAGCTCGACACCCCGCGCGTCTTCTCGCTTATCATTTATCTCAGCGTGCTGGGGCTGGTGATGTTCGGCACGGTTTCCTGGCTGCAGTATAAGCTCGTCTTCTGGCAGCGCACGCCCGTCACGGGCACGAGGAAAGCGTCGCAGTGAGGCGAGGAGAGCCGGGAGCGGGCATGGCCAAGAGTACCGAAAAGACCACCCTGTCGACCACCGTCTACCAGAAGTTGCGCTCCGACATCATCGACGGCGCCTTCCGGCCGGGCGAGAAGCTGCGGATCGAGCCGCTCGGCGCGCTGTACAGCGTCGGCAGCAATGCGGTGCGCGAGGCGCTGTCGCGGCTATCCTCCGAGCGGCTTGTCGACCGGCACGAGCAGCGCGGTTTCTCGGTGCCCACCATCGCGCTCGACGACTGGCGGGTGCTGGGGCGCACGCGGTGCTGGCTGGAGACACGAGCGCTGGAGGAATCCATGCGCAACCGCAGCGACGCCTGGGAGGAAGCCATCGTCGTCGCCTTCCACCGCCTGTCGCGCTACCGCTCGGACAGCGCCGCGGACCTGTCGGCATGGGGCACCGCGCACCGCAATTTCCACCGGGCGCTGCTGGCCAATTGCGGCTCGCCCTGGATGCTCGAATTCTGCGACATCCTTGCCGACCACGCCAACCGCTACGTCTCCATCGCCAACGCCTATCGCAAGGTGCCGCGCAACGGCCAGGCCGAGCATGAGGTGCTGATGAAGGCGACGCTGCACGGCACGCCGGAAGAGGCCTGCGCGCTGCTGGTGGAGCACTACACGCGCACGCTGCACACCATCGAAGAACTGTTCAACCGCGATTCCTTCGCCTCCCTGCTGGCCGATCCGCCCGCCGGCGAGCTGGAAGAGCTCTCCTGAAAGTCTGCCGATGAAATTCCCGATCGAGCCGCTCTACGCCTCGCGCCGTTCGCCCGTGCTGGCGCGCAACATGGTGGCCACCTCGCACCCGCTGGCGACGGAGGCGGGCCTTGCCATGCTGCGCCAGGGCGGCAACGCCCTCGATGCCGCGCTCGCGGCGGCAATCGTGCTCGTTGTCGTCGAGCCCACCGGCAACGGCCTCGGCTCGGATGCGTTTTGCATCCTGTGGGACGGAAGGGAACTGCACGGCCTCAACGCCTCCGGCCGCTCGCCCGCCGGCTGGACGCCCGAGCGCTTCAAGGGCCAGGGCACGATGCCGATGCGGGGTTGGGAGAGCGTGACCGTTCCGGGCGCGGTCTCCGCCTGGGTCGATCTCTCCGCCCGGTTCGGCAAGCTGCCCTTCGAGACCCTGTTCGAGCCGGCCATCGACTACGCCGCGCGCGGCTTTCACGTCTCCCCGGTCATTGGCGAGCAGTGGCGCCGGGGCGCCGAACTGCTCCACGCCCAGCCGGGCTTCGCCGAGGCGTTCATGCCGGGCGGGCGGGCGCCGCGCGCGGGCGAACTGTTCCGCTCCGAGGCGCTGGCCAACAGCCTGCGCCTGATCGCCCGCAGCCGGGGCGAGGCCTTCTACCACGGCGAACTCGCGCAGAAGATCGAGGCCTTCGCCGCCGCCCATGGCGCGGTGCTGACCGCCGCCGATCTCGCCGCCCATCGCAATGACTGGTGCGGCACCCTCGCCCAGGAATTCGGCACGGCCGCGCTGCACGAAATCCCGCCCAACGGCCAGGGCATCGCCGCGCTGATGGCGCTCGGCATGCTCGGCGAAACCGAGATCGCCACGCTCGTCCCCGACAGCGCCGAGGCGCTTCACCTGCAGATCGAGGCGATGAAGCTCGCCTTCATGGATGTCGGGGCCTTCGTCTCGGACCCGCGCTACATGCGCGAGGTCGACGCCGCGCATCTGCTCGACCCCGCCTATCTCGCCGCGCGCGCGCGGCTGATCGACCGCGACCGGGCGACCGATTTCTCCACCGGGGCGCCGACACAGGGCGGCACGGTCTGCCTCGCCACCGGCGACGCCGACGGCATGATGGTGTCCTATATCCAGTCGAACTATTCCGGCTTCGGCTCCGGCGTCGTGGTGCCGGGCACCGGCATCAGCCTGCAGAATCGCGGCTTCGGCTTCACCACCGAGGCCGGCCATCCCAATGAGGTCGGGCCGTCCAAGCGCCCGTTCCACACCATCATCCCCGGCTTCGTGATGGACGAGGCGGGGCCGGTCATGGCGTTCGGGCTGATGGGCGGCCCGATGCAGGCGCAGGGCCATCTGCAGATGATGCTGCGCACCCAGCTCTGGCGGCAGGACCCGCAAACCGCCTCCGACGCGCCGCGCTGGCGGGTGCTGGCGGGGCTTGACCTCGCGCTGGAGAGCAGCATGAACGAGGCGGCCGTGCAGGGGCTGATCCGACGTGGCCACAAGGTGGTGCTGGAGGCGCCCGATGCCAGCTTCGGCTTTGGTGGCGCGCAGCTGGTCCAGCGCATCGAGGGCGGCTACGCCGGCGGCTCGGATTCGCGCAAGGACGGGCACGCCGCCGGCTTTTAGAGCCCGCCGATCAGCGTGCCGCGCAGGCTGACCGCATGACGCGCTCTCGCGCGTGACGTGCCGCATGACGTGCTCTCGCGCGTGACGTGAGAGCACGCGCCGGATAAGGCGCGGCCCCTCCACCGCGCATCCCCTGCTGTCAAACCCAAAGAAAAGGCCCCGGTGGACGCCGGGGCCTTGAGGCAGCGGGAGGCTGCGGAACGGGGAACCTGCGGTCAGGCCCGGGAGAGAACGGCACCAAGGGAGGCGCCGCTCCTCTCAGGATCGACGCGCGGGGCAGGCCCGCGCGCCGGATCGAAGCCGAGGCCCGATCAGCTGTGATAGGCGCGCTCGCCGTGCTCGACGATGTCGAGGCCCTCGCGCTCCTTCTCCACCGACGGACGCAGGCCGACGAGGACATTGACGATGTAGTACAGGATCGCCGAGACGACGCCGCCCCACACCAGGGTCATCGCCACCGCCTGGAACTGCACCCAGACCTGATGGCCCATCGCGTAATCGGCGATGCCGGGGCCGCCAAGGGCGGGGGCGACGACGATGCCGGTGCCGAGAGCGCCGACAATGCCGCCCACGCCATGGACGCCGAACACGTCGAGGCTGTCGTCATAGCCCAGCGCGTTCTTGATGGTGGTGCAGAAGAAGAAGCAGATGATCGAGGCGACGAAGCCGAGCACGATCGCGCCGAGCGGACCCGAGAGGCCGGCGGCCGGGGTGATGGCGACGAGGCCGGCCACCATGCCGGAGATCGCGCCGAGCATGGAGGGCTTGCCCTTGGCCAGCCACTCGATGAGCGTCCAGCCGACGATGGCGCCGGCGGTGGCGACGAAGGTGTTCATCACGGCGAGCGTGGTGCCGGCATTGGCTTCGAGGTTGGAGCCGGCATTGAAGCCGAACCAGCCGACCCACAGGACGCTGGCGCCGACCATGGCGAAGGGCAGCGAGTGGGGAGGCATCAGTTCCTTGCCGTAGCCAGTGCGCTTGCCGATGATGATGCAGCCCACCAGGCCGGCGATGCCGGCATTGATGTGCACCACCGTGCCGCCGGCGAAGTCCAGCGCGCCCATGGCGAACAGATAGCCTTCCGAGAACCACACCATGTGGGCGATCGGGTAATAGACGAACGTCACCCAGAGGATGCTGAACAGCACGATGGCCGAGAACTTCATGCGCTCGGCGAAGGCGCCGATGATCAGCGCGGGGGTGATGGCCGAGAAGGTCATCTGGAACACGATGAAGATGTATTCCGGGATCTTGACGTTGGCCGAGAAGGTGTCGGCCAGGCTCTCCGTGGTCACGCCGGCGAGGAAGGCCTTGTCGAAGCCGCCGATGAAGGCGTTGCCGGAGGTGAAGGCGAGCGAGTAGCCGTAGAACACCCAGATCAGCATCATCACAGCGGCGATCACCGTGACCTGCATCAGCACGGAGAGCATGTTCTTGGCGCGCACGAGGCCGCCATAGAACAGCGCTAGGCCCGGCACGGTCATGAACAGCACGAGGATGGAGGAAACCATCATCCAGGTGACGTCACCCTTGTCCACGGTGGCAACGACCGCGGCGGCGGCCTCGGCGGTGGCTTCCGCGCCGGTGGCCGGGTTGTCCTGGGCGAAAGCGGCGGCCGCGAACAGCGCCGTCGTCGCCAGCGCAGGCAGGCCCGCGCGTATCCAATTCTTGGTCGTCATGGGTTCAATGCTCCGTCGCAATCGGAAAATATCGGGATCAGTGTCGCGGGCTTAGAGCGCGTCGGCGTCGGTTTCGCCGGTGCGGATCCGCACGGCCTGGTCGATCGCGTAGACGAAGATCTTGCCGTCGCCGATCTGGCCGGTCTTGGCCGAAGTGGTAATCGCGTCGATGACCTTGGAAACCTGATCGGAAGGCACGGCGACCTCGATCTTGAGCTTCGGCAGGAAGCTCACCGCGTATTCCGCGCCGCGGTAGATCTCGGTGTGGCCCTTCTGCCGGCCATATCCCTTGACCTCCGTGACGGTCAGTCCGTGCACACCAATGCCAGTGAGCGCATCCCGGACTTCCTCAAGCTTGAAAGGCTTGATGATAGCCATGACGATCTTCATGGTTCGTGTCCCCGCTTGGCCCCGAACCGCTGGCGGGGTTCTGGGCGTTTCATGTCGGACTCGGCCAGGCTGATTCCTTCAACCTTCCGGTCAAGCCGCGAAGAGAGAATCAATTCGCGTGCCAACCGAGATGAATCAACGCTTTCGCTGCAAATGCCCGCCCCGCGCGTGGCCCGGCGCGGCGCACGCGGGCGCTGCGTTCGGCCGGTGCGACACGGCCCGCTTGCTCAATTCTTGATCGCGACGATGACCCATCCTGAGTCACCGCCGCATAATCGCCATATGAAGACTAATTTTTAGGCAGATGCCTGCGCAGCAGGCGGCCCGGCCGGCCGCATCGGCCGGATCAGCCCTTCCTGCGCCACCGAGGCCACCAGCTGCCCGGCGCGGTCATAAATCAGCCCGCGGGCAAGGCCGCGCGCGCCGGCGGCGCTGGGGCTGTCCTGCGCGTAAAGCAGCCAGTCATCGGCGCGGAACGGCCGGTGCAGCCAAAGCGCGTGGTCGAGGCTGGCGACCTGAAGGCTCTCGCCGAGCACGCTGGTGCCGTGCAGCGCCGTCGTCGCCTCCAGCAGCGTCATGTCGCTGGCATAGGCGAGCACGGCGCGGTGCAGGCCTTCCTCGTCGGGCAGCGCCCCGCTGGCGCGGAACCACACCGCCCGGCGCGGCGTCGCCACCGTCTCGCCGAGGCCGACCGGCTTCAGCTCGATCGGGCGCGGCCGCTGCCAATAGGCCAGCACCGGCGCCGGCAGCCGGGCCCGCACCTCGGCGGAGAGTTCGCCGATGCCCGGCACCTCTTCCGGCGGCGGCACCACCATGTCGAGGTCGAGCTGGTGCTCCAGCCCGGGCTCCTCGCGATGGAACGAGACCGACATGATGAAGATCGGCCGCCCGTGCTGGATCGCCACCGTCCGCCGTGTGGCGAAGCTGCGCCCGTCCCGCACCCGCTCGACGTCATAGATAATTGGCACGTTCGGGTCGCCGGCGAGCAGGAAATAGGCATGCATGGAATGGGCGCCCGCGCCGTCCACCGTGCGCTGCGCCGCCACCAGCGCCTGCGCCAGCACCTGCCCGCCGAACACGCGCGAGCGGAACGGCCAGGATTCCGGCGGGTTGTCGCCCCGGAAGAGATTGTCCTCCAGCCGCTCCAGATCGAGCAGGGCGACGAGTTCGGCGGCGCTGTTGGTCATGGGCGGGCGGCTCCTCATCGGAACGGGTCGGCGGACAGTGCGGCGGCGGGCAGCGAGACGGGCGGATATGGCGGGGCGTCACCCCGGCGCATTGTCCGGGGTGCCTAGCTAAGGCATAGGAGGGAGCGCGCACAATGCGCGGATGGTCGAGAGCGGAGGCGGCACGCCATGCAGCAAGCCATGCAACGGGACCAGCGATATGACGCGGTGATGGCCGGCGGCGGGCTCGCCGGGCTTTCCCTCGCCTTGGCGTTGCGGCAGGGGCTGGGAGACAGCGCCCGCCTCGCCATCGCCGATCCCGCCTTCGCCGCGCCCCGGCCCTCAAGCACGGATTTGCGCGCCTCCGCCATCGCTGCCGGCGCCCGCCGCCTGTTCGAGGCGCTGGGCGTGTGGGAGCGGGTGGAAGCGGAAGCCCAGCCGATCCTCGCCATGGAAATCACCGATTCCAAGCTCGGCGACGCCGCCCGCCCGGTGTTCCTGTCCTTTGACGGCGAGGTGGAGCCGGGCGAGCCCTTCGCCCATATGCTGCCCAATGCGGTGCTGCAGGACGCGATGACCGAGCTGGCGCGCGAACGCGGCATCGCGCTGCTGCCGACCCGCATCGCCGGCTTCACCCCGGGCCCGGCGCGCACCGCGCTGCGCCTTGCCGACGGCACGGAAGCCGCCGCCGCTCTGCTCGCCGCCTGCGATGGCGGCCGCTCGAAGCTGCGGGCGCTGGCCGGCATCGGCGTCACCGGCTGGCCCTACCACCAGTCCGCCATCGTGTTGACGGTCGGCCATCAGCGCCCGCACGAGGGCAAGGCGATCGAGCATTTCCTGCCCGCCGGGCCCTTCGCCATGCTGCCGCTCACCGGCAATCGCTGCTCCATCGTCTGGACCGAATCCACCGAGGCCGCCGCGCGCCTGCTCAAGCTGCCCCGCGTGCTGCTGCAGGACGAGCTGGAACAGCGCTTCGGGCTGGAGCTGGGCGAGATCGAGATCCTGGACGAGCCGAAGGCGTTTCCGCTCGGCTTCCAGATGGCGCGTTCCTTCATCGGTGAGCGCCTGGCGCTGGTGGGCGATGCCGCCCACACCATCCACCCCATTGCCGGGCAGGGCATCAATATGGGCCTGCGCGACGTGGCGGCGCTGGCCGAGGCGATCACCGACGCCGCCCGGCTCGGCCTCGACATTGGCGGGCCAGACGTGCTGGAGCGCTACCAGCGCTGGCGCCGCTTCGACACGCTGGCCATGGGCGCAGCCACCGACGGGCTGAACCGGCTGTTCGGCCTGCGCTCGGACGCGGTGCGGCTGGTGCGCGATGTCGGGCTCGGCCTGGTGGAGCGGATGCCTGCCCTGAAGGGCTTCTTCATCCGCGACGCCGCCGGCATTGGCGGGAAGTCCCCCCGCCTGCTGCGCGGCGAAGCGCTGTAGAGCGTTTTCGAGCGAAGTGGATACCGGTTCGCGTGAAGAAAACGCGACAAAACAAAGAATTAGATCATTTCACCGTTTCCACGAAACAGTGAAATGATCTAGGCGCCTACCGCGCCGCCTCTTCCTCGGTCAGGGTGCGCGCCTCGTCGGCGAGCAGGATCGGGATGCCGTCGCGAATCGGGTAGGCCAGACGTGCGGCGCGCGACACCAGCTCATGCGCCGCCCGATCATAGTCCAGCGGGCCCTTGGTGACGGGGCAGACCAGGAGTTCGAGCAGCTTCGGGTCGATCTCATAGCCCGAGCGCGCGGCGGGAAATTCGGGGGTGGTGGCCATGGGCAGGGTTCTCTCGATCTACGCGAACGACGGAAACGTATTCCGGCTATATAGCGCAGCAAGCTGACATTCTCACGTCGTCGCCTCTCACCCGCCAGCCGCACGGACCGATGGACTCTCCCGCGCTCGATCTCGCCCAGGAACCGCGCCTTGATGGCGAAACCTTGCAGCAATGGGTGTTTCGCCGGCTGCGGCGCTCGGTCATGGCCGGCCGTTTCCCGCCCGGCAAGGCGGTGACGATCCGCGGGCTGGCGGACGCGCTCGGCGTCTCCTCCATGCCGGTGCGCGAGGCGCTGCGCCGGCTGGTGGCCGAGCGGGCGCTGGTGCTGCTCGACAATCGCCGCGCCCGGGTGCCTGAGATGACCGCCCGCCGCTTCGAGGAACTGATGACAGCGCGCACCTTGCTGGAATGCGAGGCCGCCGCCCGCGCGCTGGCGGTGGCCGACGCCGCCTTCATCGCCCGTCTCGACGCGCTCAATGCCGATTCCGATGCCGCCGTGGCGGCCGGCGATACCGAGGCGATGATCGAGACCAACCTCGCCTTCCATGGCGCGCTCTATGGCAGCCGGGCGGACAATGTGCTGCTGCCGCTGATCGAATCGGTCTGGCTGCAGATCGGCCCGTTCATGCGGATGGCACTGGCCGACTTGGAGACCCATTACCCCGTGGACCGCCACGCGCAGGCCCTCGCCGCCCTGCGGGCGCGCGACGAAGCGGCGCTGCGCCGCGCCATCGAGGCCGACATCCGCGACGGCATCGGCCATCTGCTGGCGCAGCTGGGCTAGGCCTGCTCGCCCCACCGGCTCGCCCCACCCCAACACACCGTCATGCTCGGGCCTGACCCCGGCATCCACGACTTTGAAAACGTGTGCAGGCGGAAAGACGGGGATCCCCGGGTCAAGCCCGGGGATGACGGCGTTTCATGTGCCAAGCGCCGCGATGACGATCGAACAGCGAGCCTCAGCCCGCCGCCTTCATCCGGCCGCCGCCGCGCCGGCGCTCCGCCGCGAGGCGCGCGGCAGTGCCGAAGGCGGTGAAAACGCCGCTGGAGAGCTTGTCCTGCCAGAACCGCCATTCCGGGTGCCACTGGATCGCCAGGTTGAAGCCCGGCGCGTGCGGCACGCGAAAGGCCTCGATGGTGCCGTCCTCGGCCTGCGCTTCCACCACCACGCCGGGCGCCAGCGTCGCCACGCCCTGGCCGTGCAGCGAGTTCACCCGCCAGCTGGTGGCGCCGGCCAGGCTCGCCAGCAGGCCGTCCCGCGCTAGGCTCACCTCGTGCACGGGGGCGTACTGGCCCTCAAGCGCCAGGCTGGAATCCTCGCGATGGTCGAAGCGGCCGGGCTGCTGGTAGAGCTTCTGGAACAGCGTGCCGCCGAGCGCGACATTCATTTCCTGAAAACCCCGGCACACGCCGAACAGCGGCACGCCGCGCTCCAGCGCCGCGCGGATCAGCGGCAGCGAGATGTCGTCGCGGTGCGGGTCGGCCGGCAGCGGCGGGTCGTGCGGCACGTCGCCATAGTGCTGCGGCCCGACATTGGACGGGCTGCCCGGCAGGAACAGCGCATCGACGAAATCGAGGATCTCGTCGATGACGATCCGCTCCGGCGCCATCTCGGCATCCACCGCCGAAATCGTGCCGGGAATGAGCACCGGCATCGCCTGGGCGCCGCGCGCCACCGCATAGATGTATTTTTCCGTGACGCCATGGACGACCTGCCCGTCCTTGGCCTTCACGTCGCTGATCACTCCGATGACCGGACGCATGCTGTCTCCTGCGCTCTGCCCGCCAGATGTGGCGCCCGCCCCCGCCGGCTGTCAACGGTATCCGCGCGCAGGCCCGCCTTGCACCGGACGCGCAAGCCGGCGCGCGAGCCGATGACGCCCCTCGCCTTGCGCCCGATCGCCGCTGCCGCCGGGACAGCCCGTCGCCAAGCGTTTCCGAGGATGATTCTTCGTGTATGAAGGGCCACCCCTCCGCCCGCAGGCCGCCGCCGGAAGCTCATGGTTTTTTCGTCCGTCACCTTTCTCTTCTATTTCCTGCCGGCGTTCCTGATCTGCTATTTCGCGACCCCGGGGCTGCGGGCGCGCAACCTGGTGCTGCTGGCGTTCTCGCTGGTGTTCTATGCCTGGGGCGGGCTGGCCAATGTACTGGTGCTGGCGGTGTCCATCGTCGCCAACTACCTCTTCGCCCTGCTGATCGACACCCGCACGGGGCCGTGGCGGCTGCGCATGCTGGGGCTGGCGGTGGCGCTGAACCTGTCCGGCCTCATCGCCTTCAAATATGCCGGCTTCCTCGCTGAGAACATCAATCTGCTGCTGCCGGCCGGCGCCCAGCTGCCGGTGGTGCACCTGCCGCTGCCGCTCGGCATCTCCTTCTTCACCTTCCACGCCATCTCCTATCTCGTCGACATCTATCGCGGGAAGGCGCGGGCCAATGGCCGGTTCGAGGAGATCGCGGTCTACATCACCATGTTCCCGCAGCTCGTCGCCGGCCCGATCGTGCGCTATTCCACCATCGCGCACCGCATCAGGGCGCGGCGCACCACGCTCGGGCGGGTGTCGGCGGGGCTGCGCATCTTCGTCATCGGCCTGTCCTGGAAGGTGCTGATCGCCGACGAGGTGGCGCCGCTGGTGAGCGTGGTGTTCGACAACACCACCGCCCCGAGCCTCGGCGAGGCGTGGATCGGCGTCTGCGCCTATGCGCTGCAGATCTATTTCGACTTCGGCGGCTATTCCAACATGGCGATTGGCCTCGCCATCGCGATGGGGCTGAAATTCCCGCGCAACTTCAATCTGCCCTATGGCGCGCTGTCGATCACCGATTTCTGGCGCCGCTGGCATATGAGCCTGTCGAGCTGGTTCCGCGACTACGTCTACATCCCGCTCGGCGGCAACCGGCGCGGCCATGTCTATACCGCGCTGAATTTGTGGACCGTGTTCCTGCTGTGCGGCCTGTGGCACGGGGCGAGCTGGACCTTCGTCATCTGGGGCGTGCATCACGGCACCTTCCTGGTGCTGGAGCGCACCCGCCTCGGCGCCGCCCTGCGCGCCGCGCCGCGCCTGGTGAACCACGCCTATGTGCTGCTGGTGGTGCTCACCAGCTGGGTCTGGTTCCGGGCGGAGAGCCTGCCGCAGGCGCTCGACCTGTTCGCCGGCCTTGCCGGGCTCAACGGGGTGGGTCCGCTTTCGGTCAATCTTCTGGCCGATCTGGAACCGGTGACGATCGTCATCATGGTGCTGGCCTGGCCGCTCGCCATGTTCGGCCTGCCGCAGCCGCGCCCGAAGCATCTCTCCGAGCGCGCGCGCCGCACTCTGTTCGGTATCACCGACACGGTGGTGATGGCGCTGCTGTTCGCGCTGTGCATCCTGTCGGTGGGGGCGGCGACCTATTCGCCCTTCCTGTATTTCCGGTTCTGAGGGGAGCGAGAACGATGGCGCTGCTCATGGCCTTCCGCCGCTGGTGGGCGATCCTCTTCGTCGCCATCCTTTCCCTGCCGACCCTCAGCCTGCTGCTGCCCGAAATGCCGGGGCCGATCCGCAACGTGCTGGCGCCGGAAGCGCGCTGGTGGGAACACGCCTCCGAGCGGCTCGACCCCTACATCAACAATTCCTTCGGCTTCCGCGGCCCGGTGCTGGCGGCGCATCGGCGCTATCTGCGCTTCATCGGCTCGGCGCCGGGCACGCGCGTGCTGTATGGCACCGATGGCAGCCTGTTCCTGCGCGACGACAACGCAATGGAACAGTCGATCGGCCAGCTGGTGCGTCCGCAGGCGGTGGAAAGACTGGCCATCCTCGCCCGCGAGCTGAAGGAGAAGATGACGGCCATCGGCGGCACCTTCGTTCTCACTTTGGCGCCCAATGCCCACACCGCCCGCTTCGAGATGCTGCCGGACTACATCCGCCAGCAACGGCAGGCGCGCAGCGAATATGATCTCGTCGCCGCGCGGATGAAGCGCGACGGCATCACCTTCGTCGATCTGCGCCCCTTCCTCGCCGAGGCCGCGACCCAGGGCCCGATCTATTATCGCTACGACACCCACTGGAACGCGCGCGCCGCGCTGGCGGCGTTCAATGCCGTCATGGCGGCGGCGGGACAGCCGCAGCTGGCGATCCCGGAATCGGAGGCCTTCGGCGCCACCCAGATACGCACGAGCGGCGATCTTCTCACCGTCGCCGGGATCACCAGCCGCGAGCCGCCCGATAGCGAATATGTCTGGAAGCCGCCGCTGGCCGGCCCGCACGACACCACCCCGCTGACCGGCATCGTCACCGCGCCACCGCCGGAAAAGGACGATTACGGCTTCGACGCCTTCGCCACCGGCCATGCCGGGCCGCGCATCATGGTGGTGGGCGATTCCTTCACCCAGAGCTACTGGCACAACCCGCTGGTCTACCGCGCCTCGGCGGCGGTGTGGATCCATCACGCCGCCTGCGAGTTCGACCGGGGCATCATCGACCGCTTCAAGCCCGACATATTGATCTACGCCCCGACCGAGCGCTTCCTCACCTGCAAGAACTGGAGCCGCACGCCCCTGCCCGCCGGCGGGTGACGCCACAGCAAGGCGGCCGCGGCGCCCGCCCCCACCCTTGCCTCTCCTCCCTGCCCGGCATTAAAACGCCGCAGCTTTTCCAGGCCGGATCACCGCCATGCCCCTCTCCCGCGACGAACTCCTCGCCCGGCTCGCCGAACTGGGGATTCCCACCCGCACGGTCGAGCATCCGCCGCTGTTCACGGTGGAGGATTCGCAGGCGCTGCGCGGCGACATCGCCGGCGGCCACACCAAGAACCTGTTCCTGAAGGACAAGAAGGGGAACCTGTTCCTCGTCGTGGTTGAGGAGGAGACACGGGTCGACCTCAAGAATCTGCACGTACCGCTGGGCGCGGCGAGCAAGCTTTCCTTCGGCAGCGCCGAGCTGCTGGAAGAGGTGCTGGGCGTGAAGCCCGGCGCCGTCACCGCCTTCGGCCCGGTCAATGATACGCAGGGCCGCGTCACCGTCGTGCTCGACGCCGAGCTGATGGCGCATGAGGCGATCAACTGCCACCCGCTGGTCAACACCGCCACCACCACCCTTGCCAGCGCCGACCTCGTCCGCTTCCTGCGCGCCACCGGGCATGAGCCGCTGGTGCTGGCGGTACCCCGCCGCAGCGAGGCGGGGGAGCCCGCCACCGCCGAGAGCTGAACGCCCCGTTGCATTCGCGGCGCGGCAGACCATTTTAGACGCCGAGCACAGCCCTATTGCGAGGACGACCCATGTTGCTGAACCAGCCCTCCTCCCCCGCCGGCAAGGGCGACGCGCCGGGCGGCGACGATGTGGTGATGGACGTCACCACCAAGAGCTTCATGAAGGACGTGGTCGAGGAATCGCGCCTGCGCCCGGTGCTGGTCGATTTCTGGGCCCCCTGGTGCGGCCCGTGCCGCCAGCTGACCCCTATCATCGAGAAGGTGGTGCGCGCGGCCAAGGGCAAGGTCCGCCTCGCCAAGATGAATACCGACGAGCACCCCGCCGTCGCCCAGCAGCTCGGCATCCAGTCGCTGCCCACCGTCTATGCCTTCGTCAACGGCCAGCCGGTCGACGGCTTCATGGGCGCGCAGCCGGAGGCGCAGATCAAGGCGCTGGTCGACAAGCTCGTCGCGGCCTCGGGCGGCGGCAACGACATCGCCGACATCCTCGCCAGCGGCGAGGCGGCCCTTGCCGAGGGCGATCTTGTCGGCGCGGCGGAAATCTTCGCCGCCGTGCTGGGCGAGGAGCCGGAAAATCTCGCCGCCATTGCCGGCCTCGCCCGCACCGAGCTGGCCGCCGGCAATCTCGAACAGGCGCGGGCCACCCTCGCTCTGGCGCCCGAGGCGGCCGCCAATGACAGCGCCCTCGCCGCTGTCCGCGCAGCGATCGACCTGGAGGAAGCCGCCGCCGCTCTGGGCGACGTGAAGGAGCTGGAGGCCAAGGTCGCCGCCAACCCGCTCGACCATCAGGCCCGCTTCGATCTCGCCGTGGCGCTCAGCGCCCGTGGCAAGCGCGAGGAGGCGGTCGACCATCTTCTGTCCATCGTCCGCAAGGACCGCGCCTGGAACGAGGACGGCGCGCGCAAGCAGCTGGTGCAGTTCTTCGAGGCCTGGGGGCCGACCGACGAGCACACCCTCGCCGGTCGCCGCCGCCTGTCCTCCCTGCTCTTCGCCTGACGCCGGCGGGGGTGCCCCCCGCCACCGCCGAGAGTCGCGCCAGACATCGCGCCAAAAGTCGCGCAAGGAACGTAATGGCGATCAACAAACCCTATACCGACCCGTCCGAGCTGGCGCCCATCATCCCGCTCTTCCCGCTGGAGGGCGCGCTGCTGCTGCCGCGCTGCCAGCTGCCGCTCAACGTGTTCGAGCCGCGCTATGTCGCGATGATCGATGCCGCTTTGGCCGGCAACCGGCTGATCGGCATGATCCAGACCGCGCCGGAGCAGCCGGCCCTCGCCGTGCCCGGCGCGCCTGACATCGTCGCTGTCGGCTGCGTCGGCCGCATCACCGAGATCGCCGAGAGCGGCGACGGGCGCTATCTGCTGAATTTGAGCGGCATTGCCCGGTTCAAGGTGGTGGCGGAGGTCGATTCCGGCACGCCCTTCCGGCAGGCCAAGGTCGATTACGAGCCCTTCCGCGCCGATTTCACCCCCAATGCCGGCGCCGAGGCGGTGGATCGCGGCACGCTGTTGCGCACGCTGGCCGATTATCTCGACGCCAACCGGCTGGAAGCGGACTGGAAGAGCATCAAGGACGCGCCGAACGAGGCGCTGGTCAACGCGCTCGCCATGATGGCGCCCTTCGGCCCGCGCGAGAAGCAGGCGCTGCTGGAAGCCCCCAGCCTCGCTTCGCGCGCCGAGATGCTGATCGCCGTTACCCAGATGACCATGGCCCGCACTGGCGGCGAGGGCGACGGCACGCTGCAATAGCGGGCGGGCGCGCCTTTCCACGAAAAGACGTGGATGGCCGGGCCAAGCCCGGCCATGACGTTGTTGGGGCTCAAGGCGCGGACAAGGCGATCACCGTCATCCCCGGGCCTGGCCCGGGGATCCACGACGTCCTCCCCGGTGTCACGGGGAGCGCGCCGCCTCCGAGAGACCAGTTCCGCTCGTTTCCCGGACAAGCTGCGCGCAGCGCACCGCCGATCCGGGACCCAGCACAACACTCCTGGCTGATCCCACTCACCCTTTCCCACTCACCCTTGCCACTGGGGATGCGGGACAGCCGGACGCCTTTTACTCCGCCGCCATCGGCGGGCGCGGCGTCGAATGCGGGCCGGCATCGACGGCGTGCAGCCCCGGGCGCACCATCGGGTCGGCGTGGTGCGCGTCCTCCTCGTCGCGGGCGCCGATGAAGCGGCCGAAGATCCGCGCCATCAGCCGGCCGAGATCGTCCATCAGCGTGAACACCGCCGGCACGAACACCAGCGAGAGCACGGTGGAGGCGATCAGCCCTCCGATGACAGCGATCGCCATCGGCGCGCGGAACGTGCCGCCCTCGCCCAGCCCAAGTGCCGAAGGCATCATGCCCGCCACCATGGCGATGGTGGTCATGACGATGGGCTGGGCGCGCTTGCGGCCGGCGTCGATCAGCGCCGTGGTGCGGTCGACGCCGGCATGCACCGCCTCGATGGCGAAATCGACCAGCAGGATGGTGTTCTTGGTCACGATGCCCATCAGCATCAGGAAGCCGATCACCACAGGCAGCGTCATGGCGTTGTGGGTAACGAGCAGCGCGATGAAGGCGCCGCCCACCGACAGCGGCAGGGCGATCAGGATGGTGATCGGCTGCAGCACATTGGCGAACAGCAGCACCAGCACCGCCAGCACCATCATCACGCCCGCGGCCATGGCGGTGGCGAAACCGCCGAACACTTCGGCCATGATCTCGGCATCGCCGGTTTCCTTCAGCACCACGCTGGCCGGCAGGCTCTTCGCCCCTGGCAGGGCATAGACTTCCGCCAGCGCCTCGCCGAGCTGGGTCTCGCCGGCAAGGTCCGCCTCGATGGCGACCCGGCGGGCGCGGTCATAGCGGTTGAGGCTGGAAGGGCCGGTGCCGAAGGAGATGTCGGCCACCGAGAGCAGCGGCACCGAGGCACCGGCCGCCGTCCGCACCTTCAGCGTCTCGAAGGTGGAGAGGTCGGCGCGCGCCTTCTCGTCGAGCTGCACCCGGATCGGGATCTGCCGGTCGCCGGCGGAGAATTTGGCGAGGTTCTGCGAGACGTCGCCCAGCGTGGCGATCCGCACCGTCTCGGCGATATCAGCCACCGACACGCCCATTTCCGCCGCTTCCGCCAGCTTGGGCACCACGCGCAGTTCCGGCCGCTCCAGCGCCGCCGAGGTCTGCACGTTGGAGAGCCCCTTCACCTTGTCGCGGATCTCGCGTTCCAGCTCCAGCGCCTTGGCCTCCACCAGCGCGCCGTCCGAGCCGGACAGAATGACGGTGAATTCGCGCCCGCCGGGGCCGGCCCCGCCCGAGGCGCCGAAATTGAAGCGCAGGTCGGGAAGGCGCGCGATCTCCTCGCGCAGGCGCATCTCGAACTCTTTCTGCGTCGCCGCGCGGTCGCTGCGCGGGACCAGGTTGACGATGATCGTCGCCTTGCGGACCTCGCCGCCGCTGCTGACCGAGTCCCCGGCCGAGCCCGAGCCGGCGGTGGCGAAGACGCTGGCCACCTCGGGCTGGGCCTTCAGCAGCCCGGTGATCTCGTCCACCGCCTCGCGGGTGGATTCCAGCGTCGCCCCCGGCGGCAGTTCCAGCGCCAGCACCGAGCGCGACACGTCGGCATTGGGAATGAAGCCGGAGGGCAGCAGGGTCGAGAGCCACATCGAGCCGATGAACAGCACGATGCCCGCCGCCACGGTGAGGAAGCGGTAGCGGATCGAGCGCAGCAGCAGCGCGACATAGGCGCGCTTCAACCAGCCATCCGGCTTTTCGCGGTGGCCGAGATCGCGCATGAAATAGGCCGCGAGCATCGGCGTCAGCAGCCGCGCCACCAGCAGCGAGAACAGCACCGCCACCGCCACCGTGATGCCGAACTGGCGGAAGTACTGGCCGGCAATGCCGCCCATGAAGCTGACCGGCAGGAACACCGCGACGATGGTCAGCGTGGTCGCCACCACGGCGAGGCCGATTTCGTCGGCGGCGTCGATGGCGGCGCGATAGGCCGATTTGCCCATCCGCATATGGCGCACGATGTTCTCAATCTCGACGATGGCGTCGTCGACCAGAATGCCGGTGACGAGCGTCACCGCGAGCAGGCTCACCCCGTTCAGCGAGAAGCCGAGCATGTCCATCACCCAGAAGGTGGGCAGGATGGACAGCGGAATCGCCGTCGCGGTGATGATGGTGGCGCGCCAGTCGCGCAGGAACAGCATCACCACGATCACCGCCAGCACCGCGCCCTCGATCAGCGTGTGCATGGCGGAGGTGTAGTCCGCCTCGGTGTATTTCACCGTCGAATCGATCAGCGTGATCGAGACGTCGGGATGGCGCTTCTCAAGGTCGCGCAGCGCCTGCGCCGTGCTCTCGGCCACCACCACGTCGGAAAAGCCCTTGGCGCGGTAGACGCCGAAGGCCACGACGGGCATGCCGTCGAGCCGGGCGAAGATGCGCGGTTCGGCCGCCCCGTCGGTGACGGTGCCGAGATCGGCCAGGCGCACATGGCGCCCGCCGGGAAGGGCGATGCGGGTCTCGGCGAGGTCGGCCACCGTGTTGGCGCCGCCGAGCGTGCGGACGGATTGCTCCTGCGTGCCGATCTCGCCGCGCCCGCCGGCGAGGTCGACATTGGTGGCGGCGAGCTGGCGGTTCACATCCGCCGCCGTCACGCCCAGCGCCGCCAGCTTGTCGGGGTCGAGCGAGATGCGGATCTCGCGCTCGACGCCGCCCTCGCGCTTCACCTGCGCGACGCCGCGCACGCCCTGCAGCGCCCGCACCAGCGTGTCGTCGACGAACCAGGACAGTTCCTCCGGCGTCATCGCCGGGGCGGAGGCGGCATAGGTGACGATGGCCATGCCTTCGACATCGACGCGCTGGACCAGCGGTTCCTCGATATCCTGCGGCAGATCGGTGCGGACCTTGGTCACCGCGTCGCGCACATCGTTCACGGCGCGGTCGACCTGCGTCTCCAGCTGGAACTCGACCACGGTGACGGACGAGCCCTCGGTGATGGTGGAGGAGATGTGCTTCACCCCCTGCACGCCCGCGATCGAGGTCTCGACGATCTTGGTAACTTGCGATTCAAGCTCGCTCGGCGCGGCGCCGGGCTGGGTGATGGCGACGGAGACGATCGGCACATCGATATTCGGCATGCGGGTGATCGGCAGCCGGTCGAACGTATAGAGGCCGATCGCGGTCAGCACCACGAACAGCACGATGGAGGGCACCGGCTTGCGGATGGCCCAGGCGGAGACGTTGAGAGCCATCAGACGCCTCCCTTGGCCGGGTCGGCGGCCAGCGGCACCGGGTTCACCCGGTCGCCATCGCGCAGGAAGCCGCCGGCGCGGGCGACGACGCTCTCGCCCTCGCGCACCCCTTCGGTGATTTCCACCACGCCATCGCCCTGCAGCCCGATCTTCACCGGGCGGCGGCGCACCGTGTCACCCTCGACCACGAGCACGAAAATGCCATCGGCGGCGAACTGCACCGCCGATTGCGGCAGCGCCACGCCCTGGTGGCGGGCGATCTCAATCACGCCCCGGCCATAGGCGCCCGGGCGCAGGCGCGGGTCGTCCGGCAGCGCCACCGCGACACGGGCGAGGCGCGTGGCGACATCGACCTTGGCGCCGACCAGGCGCACCGTGCCGTCCAGCGGCGTGTCGAAGCCCGCCGGCAGCACCGCGACCTTGAGGCCCGGCGTCACCCGCGGCAGCGCCGATTCCGGCACTTCGGCGTCGAGATCGATGGCGCCATCCTTGACGATGCGGAACAGCGGCTCGCTATTGGCCGAGAGCACGATGGCGCCGACGCGGGCCGAGCGGGCCGAGACGATGCCGGCCTGCGGCGCCTTGATCTCGGTGCGGGCGAGCCGCACCTCGATCTCGTCGCGCGTGGCCTTGATCTGGGCCGCCTCGGCCTCGGCGGCCGTCACCATTTCCTCCGCCGCCGTCACCTGGGCGGTGGACACCTTCACCCCGCGCTCGCGCTGGTCCAGCACTTCCTGCGAGGTGGCGCCGGTCTTGATCAGGGTGCGGGCGCGCTCGACAGCGGCATCCGCCTCGGTCAGCTGCGCCAGCATCTGCTGCAGCTGCGCCTTCTGCTGGGCGATGGCGGCCTGCGCCTTGGCGGCGTTGGCGGTGTTCTGGGCGAGCAGCGTCTCCAGCATGTCGCGCGAGAGGCGCGCCATCACCTGGCCCTGCTCGACCCGGTCGCCTTCCTCCACCAGGATGTCGGTGATCTGGAAGCCGTCGATCTGCGGGCCGACCATGATCTCCTCGCGCGCCACCAGCGTGCCGGTGACGGGCAGCCGCTCCACCACCTCGCGCACGGTGGCCGGCACCACGGAGATGGTGATGCCCTTGACCTCGTTCGGCGCCGGCGTGGCCACTTCGGCCTGGGCCGGCTCGGAAAGGCTCAGCCCGGCGGCGATCCGGTCGCGGAAGGCATAGCCGGCAAGGCCGACGACCACGGCGGTCATGGTGAGCGCGAGCGCGATACGCCCGCGAAAGGAGGCCGGCTTGACGGTCATGATGTGCGGTCCGGTGAAAGGCTCGGCGCCGCAGCGGGCGCCAGCATGCGGGCGATCAGGCCGGCCAGCGCCGGCATCATCTGGACGAGCGAAAGGTCGGGCTCGAAGCTCTGGCGCAGCACCAGCCCGTCGCCGATGGCGTTGATCATCACCATCACCACGTCGGGATCGAGCGAAGGGTCGATCTCGCCGCGCGCCTGGGCGGCGACGAGATGGGCACGGATCGCCGCGTTCATCTCGTCCTCGACCGCGTCGAAGGTCGGCTTCAGCGCCGGGTTGCGCGCCGCCTCGGCATAGATCTCCGGCCCGAGCGCCAGTGTCACCATCGGCGTCTCGCCGGAAAATAGCGCCTGCCCCATGCGGGCCAGCCCCTCGACAAAGCCCGGCGCGCTGTCCAGCAGCTCCAGGCAGCTCATGCGCACCGCCCGCTCCTCGTCGACAATGGCGACGATGATCGATTCCTTGGAGGGGAAATAGCGGTAGAGCGCGCCCGGGCTCATCCCGGCCTCGGTGCAGATCTGCTGCATGGAGGTACCGTGGAAGCCGGCGCGGGTGAAGCAGGCAATGGCCGCGTCCAGCACCCGCCGGCGCGGGTCGCGGCGCAGCTTCTCCACCGGCGCGGCGTTGGGCGCGGCGGCGGAATCCGGGCGGGCGGCCGGCTTCGCGCCAGGCTTCGCTCCAAGCTTCGTACCGGGTTTGGCACCGGCATCGGCCACGGGGAGGCGGGGAGCGTGGGTGTTCATGCACCTTCCATCACGGGAGCGAACGTTCGTTCGCATTTAGTCACGCAGGGAAATCGAGTCAAGAACGAACGTTCGTTCGCATCGGCGTCCGGCACCGGAAGTTCCGGCCCGGCGCGCCCGGCGGCTATTGCGCCGGCGCCACCACCGGCTGGAATTCGCGCGCAACCCGCTCATAGACCGGGCGCTTGAACGGGACGATCAGCCCCGGCGTGCGCTCCAGCCGCTCCCAGCGCCAGGCGACGAATTCCGGCTTGTGCTTCCCTCCACCCGGATGGAGCACGTCGATCTCGTCCTCCGTGCCGGTGAAGCGCAGGGCGATCCACTTCTGCGTCTGCCCGCGAAAGCGCCCCTTCCAGGCCTGCCGCGCCAGCGGCTCCGGCAGGTCATAGGCGAACCATTCCGAAGCCATGGCGAGCGGCTCGACCGAGGAGACGTTGGTCTCCTCGTAAAGCTCGCGCAGCGCCGCCTCTTCCGGGCTCTCGCCCTCGTCGATTCCGCCCTGCGGCATCTGCCAGGAATGCTGCGCGTCCACCTGCTCGGGCCCGCCCCGGCGCTCGCCGAGAAAGACCAGACCGTCGCGGTTGACGAGCACCACCCCGACGCAGGGGCGATAGGGAAGCTGGTCGAAGGGAATCATGAAGCCACCGCAGGACCTGTGAGCATTTTCGAGCGAAGTGGGTTCCGGTTCGCGTGAAGAAAATGCGTAGAACAAAAACCTGGAGCACTTCCGATGAACCGGCGTCACCGGAAGGCGCTCTGGGCGCACGTACCGGGCGGTAGCATAGGCGAGGAGCCGGGCGGCGCGTAGGGGTCGCGCCGGCCCGTGTGGTCACGGGGTTAACGCGGTCTCACTCTCGCCGGCGACAGGCGCCGCCGTGGCGGTGTCGAGCGCGCCGGGGCCCGCCATCACCTGGCTGCGTCCGGTGGCGCCGTCGAACACGGTGATGCTGACACCGTCATCGCCGGCCAGCGGCGCCCGCAGCGTCGGCATGTCGGCGGCGACGCCCATGGTGGGGAAGCCATCCGCCTGCAGCGCGAAGGGCGTGCTGGGCGGTGCGGCAGGCTCGCCGGCCCGGAACACATAGGCCGCCACCCCGACGCTGATCGCCGACAGGATGGCGAAGCCGAACACCCCGACCGCCGCGCAGTGCCGCGCGTGGTCGCGTCCGGCGTCGCGGCCCGGCAGGCCTTCGCCGGATGGCGCCTGTTGCGACCGGGGCGAGGAAAGCATGCGGAGAGGGGGCGCGCTGTTCATGGCTGCCTTTGTCGCCGCCGACCAAGGCGGGATCGGGGCAAAATCGGGCATTCGGCGCGGCAGCGCAAAAAAGGCGAGGCCCGCCTCGGGTAAGGCGGGCCTCGCGGTTCGGGAGAGCGCCGGCCCGGGGGCCGGCGGCATCACATCAGTTCGGCACGGAGGCCTTGGGGTCGGCGGGATAGGCGGCGTTCTTCTGCACGCCCTCGATCAGGTCGATCGCCAGCTTGAGCTGGGTGTCGTCCTTCGGGTCCGGCGGCACATAGGCCGGGGAACCGGTCTGCTCGTCCTCGCCATTCTTCAGATGGCCCTTGAGCGAGGCCTCGCCGCGCGTGGTCTCCACGCCGGCCGCCTCGGCCTTTTCCTTCACGTCCTGCGGCACGTCCTGCACCAGCTCAATATCGGGCTGGATACCCTTGGCCTGGATCGAGCGTCCCGACGGCGTGTAGTAGCGTGCCGTGGTCAGCTTGATCGCGGCATTGCCGGACACCGGGATCACGGTCTGCACCGAGCCCTTGCCGAAGGAGAGCGAGCCCAGCACCGTGGCGCGCTTGTGGTCCTGCAGCGCGCCGGCGACGATTTCCGACGCCGAGGCCGAGCCGCCATTGACCAGCACGATGATCGGCTTGCCCTTGGCGAGGTCGCCCGGCCGGGCGTTGCGACGCTCGGTCTGCTCGGGGTCGCGGCCCCGGGTGGAGACGATCTCGCCACGGTCGAGGAACGTGTCGGAAACGTCGATCGCCTGGTCGAGCAGCCCGCCCGGATTGTTGCGCAGGTCGATGATGAAGCCCTTGAGCTTGTCCTCGCCGATCTGCTGCGTGAGGTCGGCCACCGCCTTCTTCAGGCCCTCGCCGGTCTGCTCGCTGAAGGAGGTGATGCGGATATAGCCGATATCGTTGTTCTCGACCCGCGAGCGCACCGACTTGATGTTGATGATGTCGCGGGTGATCGACAGCTCGATCGGCTTGTCCGCGCCCTTGCGGACGATGGTCAGCTTGATCGGGGTGTTGACGGCGCCGCGCATCTTGTCGACGGCCTGGTTCAGGGTCATGCCCTTCACCTCTTCGCCGTCGAGCTTGGCGATGAGGTCGCCGGCCTGCACGCCGGCCTTGGCCGCCGGGGTCTCGTCGATCGGGGCGACGACCTTCACCAGGCCGTCCTCCATCGTCACCTCGATGCCGAGCCCGCCGAACTGGCCGCGGGTCTGCACCTGCATGTCGCGAAAATCCTTCGCGTCCATATAGGTCGAATGCGGGTCGAGCGAGGTGAGCATGCCGTTGATCGCGGCTTCCACCAGCTTCGCGTCTTCCGGCTTCTCGACATAATCGGCGCGCACGCGCTCGAACACGTCGCCGAACAGGTTCAGCTGGCGGTATGTGTCCGAGGCCGCCGCCATCGCCGCCGAAGGCTCAAGCAGCAGCCGCGGCTGAGTGGCACCGACCGCGATCAAGGCGCCGGCCGCCGCACCGAAGAGAAATACAGACGTCCTACGCATCATCCGCGTACCTTCTCGCTTTCGCTCGTCGCCCACCATGGCGTTGGATCGATCGAGTTACCATCCTTGCGGAACTCGACGTAGAGAATGGGTTGGGCGGTTCCAAGGCCGACCGACGACACGAGCTGGGGTCCGCGCCCCATCACTCCCACCGGCTCGCCGGACAGCACGAACTGACCCAATTCCACCGTGATCTTATCCATTCCGGCGAGCAGGATATGATAACCGCCGCCAGCATTGATAATTAACAGTTGTCCATATGAGCGGAAAGGCCCGGCATAGACCACCCAGCCATCGCTGGGGGAGGCCACCTGGGCCTCGATGCGGGTGCCCATGGACATGCCCTTTTCCTGCCCGCCATAGCCGTCATCGGCGCCGAAGGCCTTCAGCACCGCGCCGCCGACCGGCAGCTTCAGCAGGCCGCGCGCGTCCTCGAACGGCACGCCGGGCGCCAGCCGGCCGGGGTTCTGCAGCGCCGCCAGCCGGTCCGCCGGCCCCGCCCCGGCGCCTTGCTGCGCCTCGCTTTGCGCCGCCTCCTGCGCCGCCTTGCGGGTGGCGGAAATCTCGGTCTCCATCCGCTCCATCAGCTCGCGCACATTGCCCGCCTCGGCGGCCAGCGCGGCGGCGCGGGTCTTCTCCTCGGTCAGCGCCGCCTCGCCCTGCTGCAGCGAGTTCTTCTTCTCCTCGATCAGGGCGGCGGTGCGGGCGCGCTCATCGGCCAGCGAGCGTTTCAATTCTGCGAGAGCGTCGCGTTCGCGGGCGGTGTCCTGGCGCACGCGCTCCTGCGCGGCGAGTTCGCTGGCGAGCAGATCGGTCTCCGCCTTAAGTTCCGGCAGCACCGCGCCGAGCATCATGGCGGAGCGGATCGACTGCAGCGCGTCGTCCGGGCGCACCATCAGCGCCGGCGGCGGGCGGCGGCCGAGCCGCACCAGCCCGCCCAGCACCTCGGCCAGCACGGCGCGCCGGGCCTCGAGCGATTCCTTGATGTCGGCCGCCTCGCGGTTCAGCAGCAGCAGGCGCTGTTCGCTGGCGTCGAGCTTGGCCTCGGTCTCGCGCACCCGGATCGCGGTGTCGAGCAGCGCCTCGTTCAGCTTGGCGCGGTCGCCCTCCAGCGCCGCCATCTCGGCGGCGAGGCGCTGCTGGACGGCGGTGGAATCCTTCAGCTCGGCGTCGAGGCGCTCGATTCGCTGCTGCTGGTCCTGGCCCGCCCCTTGACCCGCCCCCGGTTCAGCGGGCGCCTGCGCCCGCGCGGGCGCCGCGAAAAGCCCCGAAAGGAGCCCCGCCAGCAGCACGCAGGCGCACGCCACCGCCCGGCGGGGCGGCCGGCGGCAGGGGGGCGAAGCGGTGCGGCGCGCGGGCATCGGCACAGGGAGGGGCCGGCAGGGTTAATGTGAGGTTAGCGCGCCGCCATCGCCCTCAGGCCTTGTGATAGGGGTGGCCTGCGAGAATGGTGGTGGCGCGGTAGATCTGTTCGGCCATCATGACGCGAACGAGCTGGTGGGGAAAGGTGGCGCGGCCGAAGGCGATGAGCCGGTCGGCGCGGGCGCGCACCGGATCGCTCAAACCATCCGCCCCGCCGATGATAAAGGCGAGCGTGCGCGCGCCACGGTCGCGCAGGGCGGCAATGTCGGCGGCGATCTGCTCGGAGCTCATCTCGACGCCGCGCGGGTCGAGCGCCATCACTGCGCCGGCCTCGGGCAGCGCGGCGAGGAGAGCGGTGCCCTCCTCGGCCATGCGGTCCTCGGCGCGGCGGGCGGCGCTCTCAGTGATCTCAGAGACATCCGGGCCGGAAAGCCCGAGCGCGCGCCCGCCCTTGCCGGCGCGGTCAAAATAGCGCGCGCACAATTCCCTCTCGGGCCCGGCCTTCAGCCGGCCCACCGTGAGAACGAGCAGGCGCAAGACGCGCTCAGCCGCGCGTCAGGGTCGCCGGGCCGCCGGGAACGGCAGCCGACCACATCTTCTCGATATTGTAGAACCCGCGCACTTCCGGCTGGAAGACGTGGACGATGACATCGCTCGCATCGATCAGCACCCAGTCGCAGGCCGGGAAGCCTTCGACCCGCACGCCCTTGACGCCATGTGCCTTGAGCGCCTCGACGAGGTGCTCGGCAATGGCGCCGACATGGCGCTGGGCGCGGCCGGAGGCGACGACCATGTAATCGGCGATGGTCGTCTTGCCGCGCAGTTCGATGGAGACGACGTCCTCGGCCTGGTCATCATCGAGACGGGCGAGAACGAGGGCAAGAATCTCCTCGGCGTCTAAACGCGCGTCAGAGACAGGTGCAGTCGCCGGGCTGTTGTCGGCCGCTGCAAGCGCCATGATGGACAGGGGTCCTGATCCTCTCGTCGAAACCGCATCGCCCCGGGCGGACCTCCCGCTCCGTGCATGCCCCCTTAGGATAGTGCGGATGGGCGCGATCTTCAACCGGGGGGTGGAGAGGGGGTGGGGGAAGCGCCCGAAGCGGTCTCTCGCCGAGGCCGCAACCAATATCTGGTTTGGGGTGGAAACCGGACTAGTGGCTTTTGGAGGAGCCCCCAGGAAAAGCGGACATTGGTCGGCTGGCGCATTCGGGGGCGACTGCGGCCAGACAGCTTTGGATGAGAGTGCAGCCCATAGCTATCGCCAACGTAATGCTGGTGCTTGGAGCGTTGGCAGATTTTCCCACTTTCGCGACTAGTCAAATCGGGACTTGACGAATTTGAGGTACGTACCTCATCTTGAGGCTGGTGCAAAAGGCAAAGTCTCTAGGAGGAGTGTTTGGATCCGAAATTCCTCATTAACCGCGAAGAAGCGTTGCGCGAACTTTATCCGGCCACGCATGACCTCGCTATTCAGAAGCTTCAGGAAAGTCTCGGAGTACACGCGCAAGAGTTTATACGACGTTCACCCTTCCTTTGTTTGGGCACGCAGGACCTAAACGGCAGGGCGGATGTGAGCCCACGTGGCGACCCGCCCGGTTTCGTCCGCATTTTGGACAGCAGCACGCTGGCTATCCCTGACCGTCCAGGCAACAACCGGTTGGACAGCCTGTCTAACATCATAGCAAATCCTGCCGTGGGTCTTTTGTTCATGATCCCCGGCTTCGACGACACCCTGCGCGTCAACGGAGTGGCACGTATAGTCATTGATCCGACACTTCTCGAGGCCTTGACGGTCAACAACCGCATACCCACTCTGGCAATCGTAGTGCAGGTCCGCGAAGTCTTCCTGCATTGCGCAAAAGCCCTCAGGCGCTCGCACATCTGGGAATCCGCTCATCATCAGGATCGCACGCAGATGCCTTCACTGATCAAGATGATATTGGATGAAACAACCGGGGCACCGGAAGAGGAGGAGATGCGAAAGATCGATGCCGGATTGGAGGAAGATTACAAGCAGACCATGTATTAACATCGATGGCAGGTCTGCTTCTGGGGCGGCATAGCTGGAGCGCCACCGTCTGAAATGGGGTCGCATGCCGACGGAGTAGGAAAGCGCCCGAGTGGCTGCAATGGGTCGATTAAGCCCGTCGACAAACGCACGGCCGACGGCCGCATTGCCAGCGGCGCTGCCCTCACCGGATTGCCCCAGCCCCCTCCCCCCGCGATTCATCTCTGGCCTGCCGGGCCAAGTTGGCGCACATATCGTCGGGCTGTTTTCGCCCGCCGAGAGGATCGCCAGGATGAATCGTCTCGCCGCGCTGGGAGTGGCCCTCCTCGCCCTCGCCCCCCTCCCGGCCCTCGCCCAGACCGTCGCCTTCGACCCCGACGCGCTTATCATCGAGGCGCGGGACATGGCCGAGCTGGCGCGAAAATGGTGCGCGGCCAATCCGGAGGTGGAGCATGTGCTGGTGCTGCCCGCCGCTCTGTTCGTCGACAGCGAACAGCTGATCTGCGACGGCAACCCCTACAAGCTCTACCGGCTGATCGAGCATGACGATCCCGATGATTTCGAGTATTTTCTCGATCCGCCCTTCACCAACACCATCCGCCTTGGCTGCGACGGCAAGGCCGGCCGCACGATGAAGAGTGTGGCGCTGAACTGCCGGCCGCTGCACCCCAAACCCTAGAGCCCGCGCCGATCCGATCGGTTCATCTGATCGGATCGCGCGCCAGAGCCCGCCCCTGCCCCGGATGCGCCCCATGCACGGCCTGCCCACCCGCCGCCATCTGCTGAAGGGCCTGGCCCTCTCGGGTCTGGTGCCGCTTGTGCCGGCCATCGCGCGGGCGCAGGCATCCACCCAGGCGCTCACCGTCGGGCTCATCGCCATCGGCCCGTGGCAGGATTGGGGGTGGAACCAGTCCTTCGCCGCCGCCGGGGCGGCGCTGCAGGCCGCCGGCGTCACGGTGATCGAGGCCGGCTATCTGCCCGAGAGCACCGATTACGACAGCGGCCGCGACGATGCCGAGACCCGCGCCTATGCGCAGGCGCTCGACGCGCTGGTGGCGCAGGGCGCGCGGCTGGTCATCTCTACCTCCTTCGGTCACGACCCGTTTCTGGTCGCGGCGGCGCAGCGGCACCCCGCGGTGAGGTTCCGCCAGGCCTCGGCGCTGGCCAACGCCGCCACCCCGGCCAATCTCGGCAGCCAGAACGCGCTGATCAACCAGGGGCATTATGTCAACGGCGTCGCCGCCGGGCTGTGCACCGCCAGCAACTCGCTCGGCTTCGTCGCCGGCCTGCCCTTCGCCCCGGTGCTGCTCAACGTGAACTCGTTCCTGCTCGGCGCCCGCGCCAGCAACCCGAACGCCAGCGTGCGGCTGCTGTTCACCGGCGGCTGGGAGGACGAGGCGCATGACGCGGCCGCCACCAATGCGCTGGTCGATGCCGGCTGCGATGTCATCACCTGCCATCTTGACGCGCCGAAGGTCGCCATCGAGACGGCGGAGGCGCGCGGGGTGAAGAGCTGCGGCCACGCGGTCGACCAGAACCCGCTGGCGCCCAAGGGCTACATCACCGGCGCGGATTATCACTGGGCCGGCCTGTTCGCGGGCTTCGCCCAGGGCGTCGCGCGCGGCGAGGCGCTGCCGAAATTCACTGTGGGCGGCTACGACACCGGCCTTGTCCGCTCCAGCCCGTTCGGCGCCGGGGCCACCGCGCCGGCGATCGCGGCGGCAGAGGGCGCCATCGCGGCGATGACGCGCGGGGAGCCGATCTTCACCGGCCCGCTCTTCGACAATAAGGGCCGGCAGGTGCTGGGGGCGGGCACCAGCTATGGCCCCTATGCCGACGAGCTGCAGCGCACCGACTATCTCCTCCAGGGCGTCATCGGCACGCTCCCGTGAGGCGCGGCGCGCGCCAGTCGCATCACTCGCCGCCCATCGCCGAACGCAGCATCGCGGCGGCCTCCGTCTGGGGGGCTTCCACGATGGCCTGATAGAGCCCGATCACAGCCGCGCAGAAATCCGCCGCCTGCTCGCGGTTCGGGTCATTCGCCTTCAGCAGGGAGATCTGTTCCGGCGTGTAGCGCGGGCGCATCTGGTCGATGGTGCGCGCAAGCATCCGCGCGACCGCAGCCTCATCATCTGCGGGACGCTCCGTCGCCGTCTCCACAAGGCGCGCCCCGATCGCTTGATATTCTTTGAGAGTGGCGGAGGGGAGCGCGTACTGGATGCGAAAATGGGCGCCGCCGCTCGCGCCAAATGTCGCGCATTGCCGCACGTTCCGGCCTTGAAGTATCTTTAGTTCATCAATCAGAAGACGCCCCAAATCGACCAGAGCGGCGTCGTCTGCCGACATCACATGATTCACAACCGCGTCAAACGAGTAGAATTTGAGTACATCATTGGCATCATCGAGCGTTCCACCATCGATGTAATTCTGGTGATACGCTTCCACCACCACCTCGAATTCATCGGGGTCATGCTGTTTCAGCCGATCGAGAATAGGCGCACTCCCCGTTATGTAGTCGACGAAGGATGCATCGGTCAGGTTCTGACCAAGTCCCGACAACGCAAAGTCGGATCCATCTGAAACGTCGGTAACAACATGGGCCGCCTGCAGTTCCGCAAGGGTCGGCTTCCATACATCATCGCTGGGTATGGCGACCGCCTTTTCCACAAACGCCTTATCATAGCCGAACGCAACCATGAGCGCCGATTGCTGACGGCTGACCGATTCAAGCTCGCTGATCGACATGCCCGGGAAGGCCGGCCCGTGGAATCCGAGCACCGCTTTCGGCACCATCCAGCGTTCCGTCCCTCCTGCGAAGGCAACGGTGCAGGCCGAGGCACAGAGGTTGGATACATAGGTCTGCAGCCCGGCCTCCCTGATGGCCTTGCTTAATCGGATACCTTCCCCGATGCGGCCGCCAATGCTGTTCAGGTGAACGACCTTGATCTGTGGCGACGCCTTCAGAATCGTCAGGAAGTCGTCTGTCAGGCCGAATTTGAATCCGCCGGTGATTTCGACTTCGGTGCCGTTGCGCATGATCCGCAAGCCGTAATCCGGTATCGTCGGGTCTCCGCGAAAGGCAACGGAATAGCCTTCCTTGAGCTGCGGAAAACCGCTCTCAATAAACAAAACGACGGTAAAAAACGTCCCAAATACGATGCTGAGCTTCGCAAGATTGGCCCACACCGCTTTCTTGCCGACCGACGTCCTCTTGGCGATGTTGTTATTGGCCGAGCGCCACACACCGACATATTGCCAGATCGTCACGAACAGCAGGAATATCCAGAAATAGACAAAGTACCCAAATATCACATATGGATAATATCCCTGATTAATTTGAATAAAAACCGTGATCGCAACGGTTACTGCGAATACAGCCGCGAAAATGGCCGCGCCGAACACCCAATAGGTAACGCCGAGCGAATAGTATCCCCGCCAGTAATTGCCCAGGATATTCCAGCTTCGAACGGCTTTCGCGGCGGGCGCCGGGTCGGCGGCGACCGGATTGGCGTCGCCGGCCGTCGCATCGTGCCGAGACGCCAGCGCCAGCACCGGCGCCGAAAGCGCCGTTTCGGCGTCGCCGTCCGGATCGGACTCGGCGCTTGCGACTGGCGCCGGCAAGGCGAGCCGCTGCCTCACGGCCGTGCGGCGCGCATGCAGCAACAGAAGGACCAGACAGGCCGCTTGAGGCGCGGCGTAAAGAACCAGCCCTTCGATGAAATCTCCCTGGTAGGTCAGGGATCTGACGGCCAGAACCAGACCGGACGACACAAGAGCCGCCAGGTAGGGGGAAATAATGCCCCGCAGACACACGAAGCTGAACCAGGTCAAGACGGCATTGATGGACAGAAGGCCAATTATGTAGCCGACCATTTGAGCAGTCACGACACGGCCTCCAGCACACAACCAAAGGATGCCATGATGACCGCCAGATTACGATGTCGGGCGCATTTTCGAGCGACGGGGACTCCGGTTCACGTGACGAAAATGCGTGAGAGCAAAAACCGGGAGCCCGCGCCGATAGCTTGCCTCGCACGCGGATCGGATATCGCCAGCCGGCCGGTGTCGCCCAGCCGCGCGCTCACCCGCCGGCCTGCCTGATCCGGGTCGAGGACAGCGGCGATTTCAGCCCGTGCAGGAACACCCAGGCCGGCGGGCGCATGGTGGCGAGCGCGGCGGCCTCAATCTCCGGCACCCGCCAGCGGGCCAGCGCGGCGGCGGCGGGGCCGGCCATGGCGGGGAAGGTGCAGCCGGGCCGGTCGATCACGGCGAAGGGCACCAGAGCCGCGATGTCGCGCCAGTGCTGCCAGCGGTGGAAGGTGGCGAGGTTGTCCGCCCCCATCAGCCAGACGAAATGCACCCGGGGAAAGCGCCGCACCAGCGCCGCCACCGTGTCGAAGCTGTAGCGGGTGCCGAGCCCCGCCTCCAGCCCGGTCGGCAGCAGCGCCGGATGGTCCGCCACCGCGCGCGCCTGTGCCAGCCGCTCGGCCAAGGGGGGCAGCGCGCGGTTGTCCTTCAAGGGGTTGCCGGGCGTCACCAGCCACCACACCCGGTCGAGCCGCAGCTTTTTCAGCGCCAGCAGGCTGGCGGCGCGGTGCGCCTCATGCGCCGGGTTGAAGCTGCCGCCATAGAGCCCGATCCGCATGCCCGGCGCGAGCGGGGGGATGCGGGCGAAGGGCGTCGCCGGGGCGGCGCCAAGGCCCCTCACCCCAACCCTCTCCCCGATGGGGAGAGGAGGAGCGTCGTCGCTCTCGCTCACGGCCGGATCTGGCCGGTGCCGCGCACGCGGTATTTGAACGAGGTCAGCTGCTCGGCACCCACCGGGCCGCGCGCATGCATGCGGCCCGTGGCGATGCCGATCTCGCCGCCGAAGCCGAACTCGCCGCCATCGGCGAACTGGGTCGAGGCGTTGTGCACCACGATGGCGGAATCGACCTCACTCAGGAACCGCTCGGCCACCTCTGCGTCCTCGGTCAGGATGGCGTCGGTGTGGTGCGAGCCATAGGTCTCGATATGGTCGATGGCGGCGCCCACCCCGTCCACCAGCTTCACCGAGATCACGGCGTCGAGATATTCGGTGCGCCAGTCCTCTTCCGTTGCCGCGCTCACCCGCGTATCCGCCGCCTGGGTGTCGGCGTCGCCGCGCACCGCGCAGCCCTCATCGAGCAGCATGGTGACGAGCGGGGCGAGCAGGCGGGCGGCGTCGGCCCGGTCCACCAGCAGGGTTTCGGCCGCCCCGCACACGCTGGTGCGGCGCAGCTTGGCGTTCTTGACGATGGACAGCGCCTTGCCGAGGTCGGCGCCCTTGTCGACATAGATGTGCACCAGCCCTTCCAGATGGGCGAAGACCGGTACCCGCGCCTCCGCCTGCACGCGGGCGACGAGGCTTTTGCCGCCGCGCGGCACGATCACGTCGAGATTGCCGCCGAGCCCGGCGAGCAGTTCGCCCACCGCCGCGCGGTCGCGGGTCGGCACCAGCTGGATCGCGTCGGCGGGAAGGCCGGCGCTGATGAGCCCTTCCACCATGGCGGCATGGATGGCGCGGGAGGAATGGAAACTGTCCGAGCCGCCGCGCAGGATCACTGCATTGCCGGCCTTCAGGCACAGGCTGCCGGCATCGGCCGTCACATTGGGCCGGCTCTCATAGATCACGCCGATGACGCCGAGCGGGGTGCGCACCCGCTCCAGGCGCAGCCCGTTCGGCCGCTCCCAGCTTTCCGTCACCTGCCCCACCGGGTCGGGCAGCGCGGCGATCTCCTCCACCGCGCCGGCAATGGCCTCCAGCCGGCCTTCGTTCAGCACCAGCCGGTCCTGCAGCGCCGCGCTCATGCCCGCCGCGCGGGCGGCGGCGAGGTCGTCTTCATTGGCGGCGAGAATGGCGGGGGGGGGGGCCCGGATGGCGCGGGCGGCCGCCATTAACCCGTCGGCCTTCGCCTGCGCCGGGGCGAGCGCCAGCGCGCGGGCGGCGGCGCGGGCGCGCTGGCCGATAGCGGCCATCACCGCGTGCACATCCGCCGGAACACGCGGCGCCGGCGCGCCGAGAGTGGTCTCGGTGGCGGAAGCGTCGCGCAGGGCGGAGGAGGCGGTCATGACGTCACCCATCAGTTTTTTCGGGGGTGGTTAAAGCGGGCGCCCTGTCTAGCACAGCCGGGGCTTCCGGCACCAAAGCGAAATGGCAAGTGCCGCGCTCTTTACCAGGACGCGCCGGCGTGAATCGCATTTGCGACTTGCCATTTGCCCCCGGGCATCCGATGTCACGCCCACATGCCCGCCCGCTGAGGCGCTTCCGCGAGGAGACCGCCGCCCTTGTTTCGCGCCTTCGACATTGCCTGGGACGCCTTCTGGCGCTTCGTCGAGGATGATGGCTGGGCGATTGCCAGCCACATCGCGCTTTCCGCGCTGATGTCGCTTTTCCCCTTCCTCATCTTCGTCACCGCGCTGGCGGCGTTCTTCGATTTCAAGAACCTCGCCGACGAGACGGTGCAGCTGATGCTGGAGGCGTGGCCGGCGCAGGTGGCCGACCCGATCGGCCGCGAAATCCGCAACGTCTTGACCCAGGTCCGCACCGACGTGCTGACCATCGGTGTGGTGCTGGCGATCTACTTCTCCTCCAACGGCATTGAGAGCCTGCGCATCGGCCTCAACCGCGCCTATGGCATGCGCGAGGCGCGCTCCTGGTACTGGCTGCGCCTCGAATCCATCGGCTATGTCGTGGTTGGCGCCGCCGGCCTGCTGGCGCTGTCCTTCCTGGTCGTGCTCGGCCCGGTGCTGTGGCTCGCCGCCGTGCGCTATGTACCGGCGCTGGAACCGTTCGGCTGGGTTATCACCTTCCTGCGCTATGCCGCGACCTCGGCGATCCTGATCGTCGCGCTTGTCGTGGCGCATATGTGGCTGCCGGCGGGACGACGCTCCCTGGCCGATGTGGCGCCCGGCATCTTGGTGACGCTCGGCCTGTGGCTAGCCGCTGGCGCCGCCTTCGGCCGCTATCTCGCGGAATTCGCCGGCAATTATGTCACCACCTATGCCGGCCTCGCCTCGGTGATGATCGCGCTGGTCTTCCTCTACACCACCGCCTCGATCTTCGTGTATGGCGGCGAACTCAACGCCGCGATCCGCCGCGCCCGCGAAGGGCGGCTCTAGGGCGACCTCTCGGCGGAACCTCCCCGCTCTCCCATCGCTTGACCCTCGTCAAGGCGCCCGGGCGCGTTCCGGGCGCCCAATGGCGTATTGGGTTCGAGATGGCAAGGAGGCTCGCATGAGCACCAGCTACGACAAGATGAAAATCGAGGAAGGCGCGTGGGTCGTCGTCTGCGACGGGCGCAAGGCGCTGATCCTGTGCAACAAGGGCGACGCCCTCTTCCCGAACCTGCGGTCCCACGAGGTGCATGAGCAGGACAACCCGCCCACCCGCGAGCAGGGCACCGACCAGCCCGGCCGGGTGCACCAGTCGGTGGGCTCGGCGCGCTCCTCGGTGGAGCCGACCGACTGGCAGGAAGAGGGCGAGCGCGCCTTCATGCGTCAGCTCGCCGCCCGGCTGGACGCCGCGGTGACGGCGGGCGAGGTGAAGTCGCTGGTCATCGTCGCCGCCCCGCGCTCGCTCGGCGCGCTGCGCCCGCATCTGTCCAAGGGCGTGCAGGACATCCTTGCCGCCGAGGTGGACCGCGACATGGTCAAGCTGCCGATCCACGAGATCGAGAAACATCTGGCCGCCTGAGCCGCCGGTTTCCCCGCAGGGAAAAAGAAGATTACCTTCTCCCCGCCGCCGGCCCGCCCGGCGGCGGGGTTTTGCGTCGGGGCGGTGCTGTGCGCGCTGCCGTGCCGGTGAACCGATGCGCCTCCCGCCCGTATTGCCCTGCGACGCGGATCGCCCGCCTGCCGCCGGCCAGAAAGGCCCACGAGCCCTGAAGGTGCCCCGATGAAAACCCTCTCCTTCTTCCGCCTTGTCGTCGCGGTCGGCCTCTGCCTTGGCGTCGGGGCGCTCGGCTCGCTCGTCACCACGCCGCAGATTCCCACCTGGTATGCCGGGCTGGTGAAGCCGTCCTGGACCCCGCCACCCGCCGCCTTCCCCATCGCCTGGACCACGCTCTATGTGCTGATGGCGGTGGCGCTCTGGCGGCTGTGGCAATTGCACGCGCCCTCGTCCGCGCGCCGCCGCGCCATCGGCCTGTGGCTGGCGCAGCTGGCGCTCAACGCCATCTGGTCGCCGGTGTTCTTCGGGCTGGAGGCGCCGGGCGCGGCGCTGGTCGTGGTGCTGGCGCTGTGGCTCGCCATCGCCGCCACCATCTGGGCCTGCCTGCGGATCGACCGCATCGCCGCGTGGCTGCTGGTTCCCTATCTCGCCTGGGTGTCCTATGCCATCACGCTGAACGCTGCCATTGTCGTCCTGAATTGAGCGGCCCCGCGTGACGCGGCCGCCCGGGCACTGCCGGAGACCCTGATGGACCTTGTCACCATCGCCAAATTCATCGTCCTGCCCATCGCCCTCGGCTCGGTGGCGCTGGTGCTGGTGCTCGGCCTCGCCAACATGGCGCGCGGCGGCCCGCCGGCGCGCTCGCAGAAGCTGATGCAGTGGCGCGTGCTGCTGCAGGCGGTGGCGCTGTGCTTCGTGCTGCTCACCATCATCCTGATGAACCAGGGCTGAGAGGGTTTTCATGGTCGTCCTCAACCGCATCTACACCCGCACCGGCGACGATGGCACCACCGCGCTCGGCACCGGCGAGCGGCGGCCGAAATATGATCTGCGCGTCGCCGCCTATGGCACGGTGGACGAGACCAATGCGGTGATCGGCGTCGCCCGGCTGCACACCGGCGCCGAGCCGGCGCTGGCCGACATGGAAGCGATGCTGGCCCGCATCCAGAACGACCTGTTCGACCTCGGCGCCGACCTCGCCACGCCGGAGACGGGCGAAGACCTCGGCTACACCCCGCTGCGCATCGTCGCCGCGCAGGTCGACAAGCTGGAGCGCGACATCGACGCGCTGAACGCCAACCTCAAGCCGCTGCGCTCCTTCGTGCTGCCGGCCGGCACCCCGGCGGCGGCGCATCTGCATGTCGCCCGCACCGTGTGCCGGCGCGCCGAGCGCATGGCGGTGGAGCTTTCCGCCACGCTGGGCGAATTCGTCACCCCGGAGGCGGTGAAATATCTCAACCGCCTCTCCGACCTGCTCTTCGTCATGAGCCGCCTTGCCAATGCCCGCGCGGCGGGCGAGGGCGAGCCGGGTGACGTCTTGTGGGTGCCGGCAGCGGGGCGGGAGTGACCGCCCCGGACGGCCCGGCCGCGCGGCCCTGCGTCTTCGGCACGCCGGACAGCGTCTATGTCCGCATCGTCCGCCTGACGCTGGCGGAAAAGGGCGTCGACCACGATCTGGTGCCGGTCGATCCCTTCGCGCCGGAGGGGCTGCCGCCCTCCTATGGCGAGCGCCACCCCTTCGGCCGGATTCCGGCGTTCGAGCATGACGGCTTCCGTCTCTACGAGACCGGCGCCATCACCCGCTATGTCGACGAGGCCTTCGCCGGCGCTCCCCTGCTTCCCGCCGAAGTGCGGGCCCGGGCCCGCGCCAACCAGATCATCAGCATCGCCGATTCCTATGCCTATCGGGCGCTGGTCTGGGGGGTCTATGTCGAGCGGGTGGAAAAGCCCGCGCAGGGCGTGCCGAGCGATGAGGCCCGCCTCGTGGGCGCGCTCGCCGAGGCCCGCCAGTGTCTGGCCGCCATCGCGGCGCTGATGGCCGGGGCGCCGTACCTTGCCGGCAATGAGCTTAGCCTCGCCGATCTCTATCTCGCGCCGATGGTCGATTATGTCAGGCAGGCACCGGAAGGGGCGGAACTCCTCGCCGCCCACCCCGGCCTCGCCGCGTGGTGGGCCCGCATGGCGGCGCGCCCGTCCCTGAACCAGCTCGGCCTCTGCGCCGCGTAAGCCACCGGCGCGGTGGCGTTTTCGCGCGCGGCGCGGCATTGTCGTGGCGCGTCGCGCGCCGCGCCCTTTCCGAGATTCGCTGTAGCTCCATGCTGATCCCCTTCAACGACGACAACCCGCTGGAGGGCATCACCCACGCCTATGTCACCTGGGCGCTGATCGCGGTGAATGTGCTGGTTTTCGTGCTGCTGCAGCATGGCTACCGCGCCGAGCTCGACATTCCCTCCGCCTTCGGCTTCGGCGCCATTCCCGCCGTGGTCACGCATGCCGCCGTGCTGCCGCAGGAATATGTGCGCGTGCCGGCCGAGCTGACCCTCGTCACCTACATGTTCCTGCATGGCGGCTGGCTGCATCTGGCCGGCAACATGGCCTTCCTCTGGGTGTTCGGCGACAATGTCGAGGACGCGCTCGGCCATGCCCGCTTCCTGCTGTTCTATGTGCTGTGCGGCATCGCCGGCGGGCTGGCCCATTCCCTCGCCGTGCCTGATTCGGCGTCGCCTCTGGTCGGCGCTTCAGCGGGGATATCGGGGCTCGTCGGCGCCTATCTCATGCTGCACCCCAATGTGCGGATCTGGGTGCTGATGTTCCTGCGCGTGCCGCTGCGTGTGCCGGCGATCTGGCCGCTGGGCGCGTGGATCGGCTTCCAGCTGTGGAGCCTGTTCCAGTCCGGCGACGAGGAAACCGCGTGGTGGGCGCATGTCGCCGGGCTCGCCGCCGGCGCGGTGCTCATCGTCTTCCTGCGCCGCCCGGGCGTGCCGCTGTGGGTGATGACGCGCGACGGCACGCCGGACGGGCGCCCGCCGGTGTAATCGAGGCCCGCGCACGCCGCGCGCGGCGTTGACAGTGCCGGGGCCGAATCCTAGTTTGCCGGCGCTTTTCGCCGGCTGCTCCCGCTCCCCCCAGATTCCCGCCCCCAAGCCCCCTCTTCCGGCTTTCCGCGCGGCCCTGGCAGGCGGCGCCGCCGGCGCCGATGGCTGCCAGAGGCGGGGTCGCTGCCCTGCCGGGGGAGACAGGTGATGAAGATCCTCGTGCCCGTGAAGCGGGTGGTCGACTACAACGTCAAGATTCGGGTCAAGGCCGACGGCTCCGGCGTCGAACTGGCCAATATCAAGATGTCGATGAACCCGTTCGACGAGATCGCGGTCGAAGAGGCGCTGCGCCTCAAAGAGGCGGGCAAGGCCACCGAGGTCATCGCCGTCTCCATCGGCCCGGTGAAGACCGACGAGACCATCCGCACCGCGCTGGCCATGGGCGCCGATCGCGGCATCTGGGTGAAGACCGAGGAGGCCGGCATCGAGCCGCTCACCGTCGCCAAGCTGCTGAAGGCGATCATTGCCACCGAGGGGCCGTCGCTGGTCATCCTCGGCAAGCAGGCGATCGACGATGACTGCAACCAGACCGGCCAGATGCTCGCCGCCCTGCTGGGCTGGCCGCAGGCGACCTTCGCCTCCAAGGTCGTCGTCGGCGAGGGCGCGGTGGACGTGACCCGCGAGATCGATGGCGGGCTGCAGACGCTGCGCCTCGCTTTGCCCGCCGTGCTGACCACCGATCTGCGCCTCAACGAGCCGCGCTACGCCTCGCTGCCCAACATCATGAAGGCGAAGAAGAAGCCGATCGAGGAAAAGAGCGCCGCCGAGCTGGGCGTCGACCTCGCCCCCCGGCTGCAAATCCTCTCCACCTCCGAGCCCTCGGGCCGCACCGGCGGCATCAAGCTGGCCTCCGCCGCCGAGCTGGTCGGCCATCTCAAGACGGCGGGAGTGCTCTGACCATGGCCGACACCCTTCCCACCCTGCTGCTCGCCGAACATGACGATGCCAGCCTCAACCCGGTGACGGCCCGCGCGCTCACCGCCGCCAAGGCGCTCGGCGCCCCGGTGCATGTGCTTGTCGCCGGCGAGAACGCCCGCGCTGCGGCCGAGGCCGCCGCCAAGCTCGACGGCGTGGCGGAAGTCCTGCTCGCCGACGGCCCCGCCTATGCCCACCGCCTCGCCGAGCCGGTCGCCGCGCTCGGCGTCGCGCTGGCCCCGGCCTATGGCGCGCTCATCGCCCCCTCCACCGCCTTCGGCAAGAGCGTGATGCCGCGCATCGCCGCGCTGATCGACGTGATGCAGGTCTCCGACGTGATCGCGGTGGTCGCGCCCGATACGTTCGACCGGCCGATCTATGCCGGCAACGCCCTGCAGCGGGTGCGCGCCACCGACGCCACCAAGGTGCTCACCATCCGCACCGCCTCCTTCGCCGCTGCCGGCGAGGGCAATGCCGCGCCGATCCGCGCGGTTGAGGACGCCGCGCCCGCCGGCGGCGCCAGCTTCCTCGGCGAGGAAATCGCCGCCAGCGCCCGCCCGGACCTGTCCGCCGCCCGCATCATCGTCTCCGGCGGCCGGGCGCTCGGCTCAGCCGAGAACTTCCACGCCATTGTCGAGCCGCTGGCCGATGCGCTCGGCGCGGCGGTGGGCGCCTCGCGCGCGGCGGTCGATGCCGGCTACGCCCCGAATGACTGGCAGGTCGGCCAGACCGGCAAGGTGGTGGCGCCCGACCTCTATGTCGCGCTCGGCATATCGGGCGCCATCCAGCACCTCGCCGGCATGAAGGATTCCAAGGTCATCGTCGCCATCAACAAGGACGAGGACGCGCCGATCTTCCAGGTGGCGGATTACGGGCTGGTCGGCGACCTGTTCGAGATCGTGCCGGCGCTGCAGGCTGAAATAGCTAAGGCAAAAGCCTGACGGGACACTATACTGCCGCCCTCCGCAGGGGCAGAACGGACGTGGCAATGGCTTTCGAGATCAAGCGCATCGGCATCATCGGCGCCGGCCAGATGGGCAATGGCATCGCGCATGTGTGCGCGCTCGCCGGCTATGACGTGGTGCTGAACGACCTTGAGGCGGACCGCATCAAGTCCGGCCTCGCCACCATCAATGGCAACATGGCCCGGCAGGTTTCCAAGGGCCTCTATGCCGAGGACGAGAAGAAGGCGGCGCTTTCCCGCATCCACGGCACCGACCAGGCGGCCGACCTCGCCGAGGTTGACCTCGTCATCGAGGCGGCCGTGGAAAAGGAAGAGATCAAGCGCCGTATCTTCTCCTCCATCTGCCCGTTCCTGAAGCCGGAGGCGATCCTCGCCACCAACACCTCCTCCATCTCCATCACCCGGCTGGCCGCCTCCACCGACCGGCCGGAGCGCTTCATCGGCATTCACTTCATGAATCCGGTGCCGCTGATGCAGCTGGTGGAGCTGGTGCGCGGCATTGCCACCGAGGACGAGACCTTCGAGCTGTCCAAGGGCTTCATCACAAGGCTGGGCAAGACCTATGCGGTGGCGGAGGATTTCCCCGCCTTCATGGTCAACCGCATCCTGCTGCCGATGATCAACGAGGCGATCTACACGCTCTATGAGGGCGTCGGCTCGGTGGACGCCATCGACACCGCCATGCGGCTGGGCGCCAACCACCCGATGGGCCCGCTGCAGCTGGCCGATTTCATCGGGCTGGATACCTGCCTGTCGATCATGCAGGTGCTGCATGAGGGTCTGGCCGATTCCAAATACCGCCCCTGCCCGCTGCTGGTGAAATATGTCGAGGCCGGCTGGCTCGGGCGTAAGACCCAGCGCGGCTTCTACGATTATCGCGGCGAAAAGCCGGTGCCGACAAGGTAGAGGTGAATTGGTGCGTGCACCTCAGGGTTATTGCGCTTCTTCAAAAACCACGTTGTCGACACGCACTATACCGCTATCTGGCGCGGGCGCTGCGAAGATCATAGTGTCCAGAACGCCAAATCCATATCGATAGAACGGCACGTTACCCTTCATACGACCGATCTGTTCTTTGGTAAGACTGAATTTTATCTGATAAGCTCTGTCTTTGTCGTCGCAGGTGAACTTCAATGCGAGGACATAATCGCCTTCCATCCAAAAGAAGTTCTTCCTGGCGGAAGCCTGCAGAGCTGCGGTTAAGCTGGGCGATATCCTGTCAGTCTCCCTTTGGGCATCAAGCGGAACCGGATGCCGCAAAACCCAGTCATTCACCTGCGTGGCAAAAAGCAAAAACTCGTCACTTGGCTGGAAAAAAGATGCCTGAAGCGCGATCTGAGCGTTCATTCGCAACCTGATTTCAGGACCTGCTTGAGGTGGCTGAATCGCTACCTGCTTCGGATAACCTAGATCTTTTATATTATTATTTGAGTTTGCTGATTTTACTGAAATAGATATGCTCGAGATTTTAATAGATTGATCATTTTTATTGTAGAATTTTAAATCAATAAATATAAACGGAAGACCGATCCAGTGTCCGACGTTTATGAAGTCGATACGGTCGATGATCGACTTCTCGTTCAGCTTAGGTTCCAGACGAATGACGAGCGCTTTCGCGTCGCCCTCGTTCAGACGAACCGATTGCGACACATATGCCGTATCGCTTACATGAATATCGACCCCGTTTGCAAACTCAGCACGAGGAAGCAAAAACTCGAACTTACCCCCGTCAGCGTCCCGCTGGGGACCTCCAACAATGGAAACGTTGGCAAAATCAACAGCGCCACCCGTTTTTTGGTCTACGACGAGACCACTTATCTTTACGTAATCAGGGTTTATTTTTTCGTATACATACGAACTTATTGACAAAACTCCAAATACAAGACCAATTATAAAGCAATATTTAGATATATCCTGCACCACCTTATTCTGTCTGCGGGCTGAAATTATAGCTGCAAAGGAGATAGCCATAACAGCCAAGGCTAGAGCAGCTAGCCCAAGGGGGGTTTTAACCGCGTCTATTATTTCCCGGACATCATGCAGATTGAATAAGGCGGTCGACATGCTCAGCCCCCCTTCGTAAACGCAGGTGAGCGTACTATAGTGCCTCTCTTCGTCCTATTTAAAGTTGCATCGGCACCGGCGGGCCTCGAAGGAGGCGGATGCCCTCCGCAAGCGGTAACGGGCCCCCTACCCTATCCTGCCCCGCACCCACCGCGCCGGCCTTCCGTCGATCGCGGCCAGCCCCAGCGCGATGATGGCGAAGCCGGCGAATTCGCGCGGCTCCAGCGCCTCGCCCAGCACCAGCGCGCCGAGCAGGATCGCGCTCACCGGCACCAGGAACGTCACCAGCGAGATATTGGTCGCGCCATTGCGGCCGACGATGCGGAAATACAGGATATAGGCGAGCCCGGTGGAGAGCACGCCGAGGCCGAGCAGCGCGCCGATAACAGGCGTTGAGGGCGCCGGCAGGTTCCACGGCTGGTCGATCAGCGCCACCGCCGGCAGCAGCAGCAGGCTGGAGGTCGCCAGCTGCGCCATGGCGATGCCGAGCGGCGGCAGATGGCGGAAGCGCCGGGAATAGACCGCCGCGAAGCCATAGGACACCGTCGCCCCGAGGGCGGCGAGCTGCGCCGGCAGTTCGTGCCCGCCGAGCTGGCCGAGCAGCGCCGGCCCCATCATCACGGCCACGCCGAGAAAGCCGAGGCTCACCCCGGCCAGCTTGCCGACGGTGAACTTCTCGTCATGGGTGAAGGCCTGCGCCACCAGCACGGTGAACAGCGGCGTCGCCGCGTTGAGGATGGAGGACAGCCCGCTCGGCAGATGCTGCTGCGACCAGGCGATCAGCCCGAACGGAATGATGTTGGCGATCACCGCCAGCAGCAGGAACTCGCCCGCCAGCCGCCGGTTCATCGGCATGTGGATGCCGCGCGCCCGGGCGATCACCCACAGCGCCAGCGCGCCTATGGCCACCCGCGTCAGCACCATGGTCAGCGGGGGAATCTCGGCGATCGCCACCTTGCCGAAGAAGAAGGAACCGCCCCAGATCACCCCGAGCAGCGCCAGCGCCGCCCAGTCGGAAGGCGCCATCGGCAGCGGCCCGGCGAGCGCCGTGGCGAGCCCGGTGCGGTGGACGGGGCTCGACGCGGACATGGGGCACGCTCCTGCAGGTGGGTGCCGCCTTTTAGTCCTTCCCAGGGTTGCGCGCCACCCGATTTCGCCGGCGCCCCCCTCAGGAGAGGAGAGGCGGGTCGTCCGTTGCGGGCGGCAGGCGGCGGGGCCCCTCCGCGCCCAGCCCGGCCTTGAGCACGGCATAGACGCGGGGATCGTCCATCTGGGTGACATTGAAGCGCATGAAGTCGGTGGCCTGCTGCGCCGGACTGAAGACATTGCCCGGCGCCAGGATCACGCCCTCGCCAAGCGCGAACTGTGCCAGGCGGGCCGCGTCGCGGCCATCGGGCAGCTGGCACCAGAGATAGAAGCCGCCGCGCGGCGTCACCCACGTTCGAAAGCCCAGCGCCGCCAGCCGGGCTTGCGTGTCGCGCCGGGCGCGGGAAAGCCGCCCCCGCAGCGCCGCCAGGTGCCGGCGATAGGAGCTGTCCATCAGGCTGTCGAACACCAGCTGGGAGGCGAGCGGGCTTGCCCCGCCAAACTGCGTCGCCACCTGCAGATCGACCAGCGCCTCGATCCAGTCCGGCCGCGTCGCGATATAGCCGCAGCGGACGGAAGCCGACAGCGTCTTGGAAAAGCTGCCGATGCGGATGACGTTGACGAGGCCGTCAAACGCCGCCAGCCGCGGCGAGGGCTCGGGCTCGAACTCGGCGAAGATGTCGTCCTCCACGATGACCAGCCCGTGGGCCGAGGCGAGGGTGAGCACCTTGTGCACGGTCGGCGCCGACATCGTCGCGCCGGTCGGGTTGTGCAGGCCGCAAGTGGTGATGTAGAGCCGCGGCCGATGCTCGGTCAGGATCTCGGCGAAGCGCGCCATGTCGGGCCCGGCCGGCGTATAGGGCACGCTGACGATCCGGGCCTGATGGGCGCGCAGCAGCGCCTGAAAATTGAAATAGCAGGGATCGTCGACCAGCACGGTGTCGCCGGGCCGCAGCAGAAACCGGCAGATGAGGTCGATCGCCTGCGTGCCGGACGAGGTCAGCAGCACCTGGTCCGGGCTGAGGTCCAGCCCCTCGCTGGCGCAGCGGCGGGCCAGAAACTGCCGCAGCGGCAGCAGCCCCCTTGTGCCGCCATAATTGGCCAGCAGGGCGTCATCGGCGCGGGCGAGGCCGCGCAGCGCCCGCCGGAGGATCGCGCCGGGCATCCAGTCCGGCGGCAGCCAGCCGCATCCCGGCTTCAGCGTCTGCGTAGCGGCATCCAGCGACTGGCGCGAGACCCAGAGCGGATCGATGGCGCGGTCCGCCCTCGGCTGCAGCTCGTTGACGGCCGGAGACGCCATCCCGGACGCGACATAGAAGCCCGACCCCGGCCGCGCGTGCACAACCCCCTCCGCCACCAGCCGGTCATAGGCTTCCACCACCGTCGAGGGCGACACCTTGAGGCTTGCGGCGGCGCGACGGATCGAGGGCAGCTTGTCGCCCGGCGCCAAGGTGCGGCGGGCGATCTGGTCGAGGATCGCCGCCATCACCTGCCCGGTTCGGGTCGCATTCTTGGCCATCGCGTCACCCCAACTGTATGGCTCCAAAAGGCCTACAGTTCGCTATGGATTGTACGGGGTGTAACTGTCCCGGCCAAGGCCGCAGCCGCTATGGATGCCGCTCATTCACGCGGGCGGGCCGATGGAACAGACATCAAAAGGATGGGGCAGCGGCCTTGTCGGCGTGCTCATTTTCAGCGGCTCGCTGCCCGCCACGCGGGTCGCGGTCGGCGGATTCGAGCCGGTCTTCCTCACCAGCGCCCGCGCGGTGATCGCCGCGCTGCTCGGCGGGGCGCTGCTGGTGGCGCTGCGCCAGCCCCGCCCGGCCGCCTCCGACCTTTTCTCGCTGCTGATTGTCGCGGTCGGGGTGGTGGTCGGCTTTCCGCTGCTGACGGCGCTGGCGCTCCAGCACGTCACCTCGGCCCATTCCATCGTCTTCATCGGCCTTCTGCCGCTGGCCACCGCGACCTTCGGCGTGCTGCGCGGCGGCGAACGGCCAAGGCTGGGGTTCTGGATCTTCTCAGCGCTGGGCAGCCTGTCGGTGGTCGGCTTCGCCCTCTCGCAAAGCGGTGCGGGCTCGCTGGTGGGTGACGGGCTGATGGTGGCGGCGGTCATCATTTGCGGGCTGGGCTATGCGGAAGGCGCGGTGCTCTCCCGCCGGCTGGGCGGCTGGCAGGTGATCTGCTGGGCGCTGGCGCTGGCGCTTCCCGTCATGGCGCCGATCGCCCTCGCCACCCAGCCCCCGACATGGCACGGCATCGGCGCCCCGGCCTGGCTGGGCCTCGCCTATGTCTCGGTCTTCAGCATGCTGGTCGGCTTCGTGTTCTGGTATCGCGGCCTGGTGCTGGGCGGCATCGCCAAGGTCGGGCAGCTGCAGCTGCTCCAGCCCTTTTTCGGCCTGCTACTGGCGGGACTGCTGCTCGACGAACCCGTGCCCATGGCGATGGTGGCCGTCACCGGCTTCATCGTGCTGTGCGTCGCCGCCGCCAAGCGGTTCGCGTGAGCCCTCAGGGCGCCGCCGTCGCCGCCAGCCCCTTGTCGGCCAGCGCCGCCTTCACCAGCGCCACCGCGTCCGGGCTCGCCCATTCGGCCGGGCCGGCGATATGGCCGAGCTCGCAGCCCTGCGCATCGATCAGCATGGTGGTGGGCAGGCCGAAGCCGCGCCCGACCACGCGCAGATCCTGGAAGGCCTGTGCCTTCGGGTCGGTGTAGAGCGCGAGGTGCGTCAGCCCGGTCTCCGTGAAGAAGGTCTTCGGCTTGGCCGGGTCGCGGGTGTCGATATTGACCGTGATCACCTCGAAGCCCGGCGCGCCATCGCCGCCCTTGCTGCCGAGCGTCGCCTGCAGCTCGTCGAGCGCCGGCATCTCCTTGCGACAGGGCACGCACCAGGTCGCCCAGATGTTGACCAGCTTCAGCCCGTCGCCGCCCACCTGCGACAGCCGGGTCGGCTGGCCGTCGGGGGCGAGGAAGGCGAGGTCGGGAATCCGGGTCGGCTTCTCCGTCGGGGCGAAGGCGGCGAGTTCCCCGGTGGCGAGGGCGGCGAGGCGCTTGCCGGCCGCGCTGGCCACACTGCACTGATCGTCCACCCCACTGGCCTGACTGGCCACACCGGCCACGGCCGGCAAGGGCGGGGACGCGGGCCCGGTGGCCGGCCCCGTGGCAACGACATTGCGCGGCCCGCCCCCTATCCCGTATACGCCTGCCAGCCCGGCGACGGCGCCCGCCACCACGGCGGCCGCCAGAAGGAGGGCGAAGCGTCCCGTGCGGCGCGGCGAGCCCTCTGTTTCGGGTCCGCCTGCGTCCTCAGGTCGTTCGGTCATGGCCGTCCTCGCGGAGAAAAGTCTAACATGAGCAACAAGATGTGGGGCGGCCGCTTCGAGACCGGGCCCGATGCGATCATGGAGGAGATAAACGCCTCCATCGGTTTCGACCAGCGCCTGTATGCGCAGGACATTGCGGGATCGAAGGCGCATGCCTCGATGCTGGCGGCGCAGGGGATCATCGACAAGGCTGATGCCGAAAAGATCGCCGCCGGTCTAGACACGATCCTGTCAGAGATCGAAGCCGGCGATTTCACCTTCCAGCGGGCGCTGGAAGACATCCACATGAACGTGGAATCCCGCCTCGCCACGCTACTCGGCGCCCCCGCCGGCCGCCTCCACACCGCGAGATCGCGCAACGACCAGGTGGCGACCGATTTTCGCCTCTATGTCCGCGACACGATCGACACGCTCGACGCGCAGATTCGCGATCTGCAGCAGGCACTTGCCGAGAAGGCGCTGCTCCATTCCGGCACGGTGATGCCCGGCTTCACCCATCTGCAGACCGCCCAGCCCGTGACCTTCGGCCACCATCTGCTGGCCTATGTCGAGATGCTCGGGCGCGATCGCGGCCGCTTCCGCGACGCCCGCGCGCGGCTCAACGAGTGCCCGCTGGGCGCTGCCGCGCTGGCCGGCACCTCGTTCCCGATCGACCGCTTCGCCACCGCCGGCGCGCTCGGCTTCGACCGGCCGACGGCGAATTCGCTCGATTCCGTCTCCGACCGCGACTTCGTGCTGGAGACGCTGGCGGCGGCGTCCATCGCGGCGATGCATCTCTCCCGCTTTGCCGAGGAGATCGTGATCTGGACCTCCCCGCTGGTGGGGCTGATGAAGCTCTCCGACCGCTTCACCTCCGGCTCCTCGATCATGCCGCAGAAGCGCAACCCGGACGCCGCCGAGCTGGTGCGGGCCAAGATCGGCCGAATTGCCGGTGCTTTCAATGGCTTGCTGATGGTGATGAAGGGTCTCGCCCTGGCCTACGCGAAGGACATGCAGGAGGACAAGGAAGGCACGTTCGATGCTCTCTCCACCCTCTCGCTGATGATTGCCGCCACCAGCGGCATGGTCCGCGACATGGTCCCGGACGAGAAGCGGATGAAGGCGGCGGCCGGTTCCGGCTATTCCACCGCCACCGATCTCGCCGACTGGCTGGTGCGGGTGCTCGGCCTGCCCTTCCGCGAGGCGCACCACGTCACCGGCCGCATCGTCGCGCTGGCCTCCGCCAAGGACGCCCCGCTGCACAAGCTGACGCTGGCCGAGATGCAATCGGTGGAACCGCGCATCACGCAGGAGGTTTTCGGCGTGCTCTCGGTGTCGAAGTCGGTGGCGAGCCGCGTCTCCTATGGCGGCACCGCGCCGAAGAATGTGCGTACCCAGGCCAGGCGCTGGCTGAAGCAGTTGGCGAAATAAGCCGGCCGTCTTCCGTCATGGCCGGGCTTGGCCCGGCCATCCAAGCCTTGCTTTGCCTCCGCCTTCAAAGTCATGGATCCCCGGGCCAAGCCCGGGGATGACGTTGCCCTTTTCGATCGGCGTTACGCCTTCCGCCCCAGCAATCGCAAGGCGTTGGCCGTCACCAGCACGGTGGCGCCGGTATCGGCGAGGATCGCGGGCCAGAGGCCGGTGAGGCCGATGAGGGTGGTGACGAGGAACACCGCCTTCAGCCCCAGCGCCAGCGTGATGTTCTGGTGGATGTTGCGCATCGTCGCCTGCGACAGCGCAATCATCGCTGCGACATCGCCCACCCGGCCATGCAGAACGGCGGCGTCCGCCGTCTCCAGCGCCACATCGGTACCGCCGCCCATGGCGATGCCGACATTGGCAGCGGCGAGCGCCGGCGCGTCATTGATGCCATCGCCCACCTTGGCGACCTTCAGCCCCTCGCGCTGAAGCTCGCCGATGATGCGCTGCTTATCGGCCGGCATCAGCCCGGCGCGGACCTCGATGCCGAGGTCGGCGCCGATCGCCCGCGCCGTCCGCTCATTGTCACCGGTCAGCATCAGCGTGCGGATGCCAGCGGATTTGAGCGCATCGAGCCCGGCCCGCGCGTCCGCACGCGGCTCGTCGCGCAGGGCGATCAGCCCTTGCGCCCGCCCGTCCGCCAGCAGCACCGCCACCGTCTTGCCAGCGGCGTTGAGCGCACGGATCGTCGCCTCCTGCTCGGCGTCGAGACCAGCGCGCGCGCCTGCCGCCTTCGGCGAGCCGAGGAACAGCACCGCGCCGTCCACCGTGCCGCTCACCCCCTCGCCTCCGAGCGCCGCCGCCTCGCGCACGGGCGGGATGGCGAGACCACGCGCTTCCGCCGCCGCAAGGATGGCGTTGGCGAGCGGATGGGTGGAGCCGGATTCCAGCGCGGCCGCCCATGCCAGCAGGCCGGCCTCGTCGCCGGCGAAGGTCACGATGTCGGTGACCACGGGCTTGCCCTCGGTCAGCGTGCCGGTCTTGTCGAAGGCCACGGCATTGATGGTGCACAGCGCCTCCAGCACCGCCCCACCCTTGATCAGCAGGCCGCGCCGCGCGCCCACCGCCAGACCGGCGGCGATTGCGGCGGGGGTGGAGATGACCAGCGCGCAGGGGCAGCCGATCAGCAGCAGCGCAAGGCCCTTGTAGATCCATTCGTCCCAGCCCGCCCCGAAGGCGAGCGGCGGCACGACGGCGACCAGCGCCGCGACCACCACCACCAGCGGCGTGTACCAGCGCGCGAAGCGGTCGATGAAGCGCTCGGTCGGCGCCTTGCTCTCCTGCGCCTCCTCCACTAGCCGCACGACACGGGCGATGGTGTTGTCGGACGGCGCGGTGGTGGCGCGCAGGGTGAGCGCGGCTTCCCCGTTCACCGTGCCGGCGAAGACGGCGTCACCGGCCTGTTTGGCCACCGGCACACTCTCCCCCGTCACCGGCGCCTCGTTCACCGAGCCGGCACCCTCGAGCACCGCACCATCGGCGGGAATGCGCTCGCCGGGGCGCACGAGGATGACGTCGCCGATAGTGAGGCTTTCCGCCGGCACCTCGCGCGTCCCCCCGTTCGCGATGAGGCGCGCGGTCTTCGGCACCAGCGCGGTGAGGGCGCGGATGGAGTTGCGCGCCCTCCCGGCGGCGACGCCTTCCAACAATTCGCCGACAAGGAACAGGAACACCACGGCCGCCGCCTCCTCGGAAGCGCCGATGATCACCGCGCCGATGGCGGCGATGGTCATCAGCGTCTCGATGGAGAAGGGCGTGCCGGCGAGCCCCGCCATCACCGCCCGGCGGGCGATCGGGATGAGGCCGAGCGACAGGGCGGCGATGAAGATCCAGGGGTCGAGGACAGGGTAGAAATGGCCGAGCCCGTAGGCGGCCGCCAGCGCTGCGCCGCAGACGAGGGCGAGCCGCGCCTTACCGCTGGTCCACCACGGACCGTCGCCGGCGAGATGCGCGTGGTCATTTGCGCTCGACGGCGCCGCTACGACCGCTGCCGCGTGGTGATCGTGACGCTTGTGGTCGTTACCTTCATGCGAATGATCATGATCGTGGCCGCAGCCGGGGCCATGCGCGTGCGCATGGTCATGGGCGTACGCCGGCGCTGCGGGGGCACCGGTCGCGGCTTTCGTCGTGGCCGGCAGAGCGAATATGCCGTAGCCGAGGCCGGCCACCCGCTTCTCCACGAGCACAAGGTCGGCGCCGTCATGGGTCACCGTCATCGTCCCCGCCGCCACCGCGACCGACACGTCGGCGACGCCATCGAGGCGCCGCACCGCCGTCTCGATCTTCAAGGCGCAGGACGCGCAGTCCATGCCCTCGATACGGTAGCGGGTCTTGGTCGCCAGCATGATCATCTCTCCTGCGCTCGCCCTTGCGTCGGCGGCAGGCAGACCCTAGCTCCTCTAGCGACTAGAGGAGCAAGCGTGAAATGACGGGTACTTTTACCATTGGCGAGGCGGCGCGGGACAGCGGCGTGAAGGTACCGACCATCCGCTATTACGAAGAGATCGGCCTGCTCCCCGCACCCCCGCGCACCGAGGGCGGGCGCCGCGCCTATGGTGCGCAGGACCTGCGCCGGCTGGCCTTCATCCGCCATGCCCGCGAGCTCGGCTTCGAGATCGACGCCATCCGCACCCTGTTGCAATTGCAGGACGAGCCCGACCAATCCTGCGCCGCCGCCGACGCCATCGCACGCGACCACCTCATCACGGTGGAGCGGCGTATCGCCAGCCTCACGGCGCTGCGTGAAGAGCTGGCGCGCATGGTCGAGGGCTGCTCGCACGGCCATGTCGCCAGCTGCCGGGTGATTGAGATCCTCGCCGACCATGGCGAATGCACGCATCATGAGGGCGGGCGCGCTTGATCTCTCGGGCGCCGCTCAGGCCTGCGCCAGGCGCGCCTCGTCGCGCGCTGCCGGCTCCTGGGTGAAGCCCGCCCGCGCCTCGCGCACCGCCCCAGCGATGAAGTCCTCCACCGTGCGGATGCGCCTGAGGTCGCGGATGTCGGCATGCGTCACCAGCCAATAGGCTCGGCGGAAGTTCAGCTCGGGCAGCACCCGCACCAGTTCGGGGTGCTCCAACGCGGCATAGTCGTGCAGGATGCCGATGCCACCGCCCGCCCGCACCGCCTCCATCTGGCCAACGACGCTGGCGCATTCCAGCCGGCGGGCCTCCACTTCGCGAAACACCTCGAAATAGTCGAGCGCCGGAGAATAGACGAGATCGGGCACATAGGTGACCAGCAGCCGCCCGGCGACATCGCGCAGGCTCTCCACCGGGCCGGTGCGGGCGAGATAGACCCGCGAGGCATAGACGCCGAGCGTGTAGTCGGTGAGCTTGCGCGCCACCAGCCGCCCCTCGCTCGGCCGCTGCAGCGTGACCGCGATATCCACCTCGCGCTTGGGCAGCGAGAAGCTGCGCGGCAGGGGAGCGAGCTGGATCGAGAGGCCGGGATGCTCCTCCGCCAGCCGGCCGAGGCGCGGGGCGAGGAAATAGGTGCCGAAACCATCCGGCGCGCCGATCCGCACCGCCCCGGCCAGCGCGAGATCGACATTGCCCAGCGCCGCCTGCGCCTGCAGCATCTCGGTCTCGATGCGCTCGGCATGGGCGAGCAGGCGTTCGCCGGCGGGGGTCAGCTCGCTGCCGGTGGTGCGGCGTTCCAGAAGCTTGGAGCCGAGGCTCGCTTCCAGCGCGCCAAGCCGGCGGCCGACGGTGGCGTGGTCCAACCCGAGCTGGCGCGCCGCCGCCAGCATCTGGCCGGCGCGGGCGACCGCGAGAAAGATGCGCAGATGGTCCCAATCCATGGCACCCTGCCTAGCGCAATGTGCGCAGCCGCACAACGGATGCGAAAACATCGTCGTTGAAGTGACGACTTTCGACAAGCACAACCGCAGGCAGGAAAACCAGAGGGAGAGATCGCCATGGCGGTCATCGGGCATTACATCGGCGGCAAGGTGGTGACCACGGCGGGACGCACGTCCCCGGTGTTCGATCCCTCCACAGGCGCGCAGACCGGCGAGACGCTGCTCGCCACCACGGCCACGGTGGGCGAGGCGGTCGCCGCCGCCACCAAGGCGTTTCCCGCCTGGGCCGACATGCCGGCGCTGTCGCGCGCGCGCATCATGTTCAAGTTCAAGGCGCTGCTGGAGCGCGACATCGACGCGCTGGCGGAAGCCATCACCCGTGAGCACGGCAAGACCTTCGAGGACGCCAAGGGCGAAGTCACCCGCGGCATCGAGGTGGTCGAGTTCGCCTGCGGCATCCCGCATCTGCTGCGCGGCGACTTCACCGAGCAGGTGGCGCGCGGCGTCGACGTGTTCTCCGCCCGTCACCCGGTGGGCGTGGTCGCCGGCATCACGCCGTTCAACTTCCCCGTCATGGTGCCGATGTGGATGTTCCCGGTAGCACTGGCCTGCGGCAACGCCTTCGTGCTGAAGCCCTCCGAGAAGGACCCGACCCCCTCGTTGATGCTGGCGGAGTTGCTGACGGAAGCCGGCCTGCCGGCCGGCGTGTTCAACGTCGTGCAGGGCGACAAGGAGGCGGTTGACGCCCTCCTCACCCATCCCGACGTCGCGGCGGTCAGCTTCGTCGGCTCCACCGCCATCGGCGAATATGTCTACAAGACCGCCGCCGCCCACGGTAAGCGGGCGCAGGCACTGTGCGGCGCCAAGAACCACCTCGTTGTCATGCCCGACGCCGATCTCGACAAGACCGTCGACGCGCTGATGGGCGCCGGCTACGGCTCGGCCGGCGAGCGCTGCATGGCGGTCTCGGTCGCGGTGGCGGTCGGCGGCGTCGGCGACGCGCTGATGGAGAAGCTGGTACCGAAGGTGCGCGCGCTGAAAGTGGGCCCCGGCCTCGACCGCGACAGCGAGATGGGTCCGCTCGTCACCAAGGAGCACCTCGCCAAGGTCTCCGGCTATGTCGATGCCGGCGTCGCCGCCGGCGCCGAGCTGGTGGTCGATGGGCGCGGCCTCAAGCTGCAGGGCTATGAGAACGGCTATTTCATCGGCGGCTGCCTGTTCGACAAGGTTACGCCCGATATGAAGATCTACAAGGAAGAGATCTTCGGCCCGGTGCTCTCCGTGGTGCGCGTCGACCGCTATGATGACGCGCTCAAGCTGGTCAACGAGCACGAATATGGCAATGGCGCCGCCATCTTCACCCGCGACGGCGATGCCGCCCGCGCCTTCGACCGCGACGCCAAGGCCGGCATGATCGGCATCAACGTGCCGATCCCGGTACCGGTGGCGTTCCACTCGTTCGGCGGCTGGAAGCGCTCGGTGTTCGGCGACCGCAACGTCTATGGCATGGAGGGCGTGGGCTTCTACACCAAGATGAAGACCACCACCGCCCGCTGGCCAACCGGCATCCGCGAGGGCGCCCAGTTCGTCATGCCCACCAGCGGCTGAAGATAAAAGACGGCGTCATCCCCGGGCCTGGCCCGGGGATCCACGCCTTTGCCGACGCCCCGCAGACGTAGATGGCCGGGACAAGCCCGGCCATGACGGCCGTCACGTCCGGTCGTCGTCCCGGACGGCCGAAGGTCCGCTGCGGCCGGGATGACGGCTGACGGTCAGCCCGGCTCGCCCCGCACCGTCGCCTGGAAAGGCGAGGCGCCGCCCTCCCGCCAGAACGACTCCGACGTCGTGTCGAGGAAAGCCGCGAACAGCGCCCGCGCCTCGCTGCGGCGAACGCCTGCGGCAATTTCCACCGGCCGGTGCTGGTGGCGCGGCGGCGCGCCTGTGAGGATCACCGAGGCGCAGCCGCCATAGGCGTCCTCCATCGCGAAAACCAGCCGCGTGATCGGCAGGTGCAGCAGCGTGCCGAAGCACATCACGCAGGGCTCCAGCGTGGTGTAGAGGGTGAGGCCGTCCGCGCGGGCGAAACGATAGTCGCCTATGAACACCTGATGGAACAGGTTCATCTCCGCATGGTTGAGATGATTGGACGCCATCGTCTTGCGCGCGCGGCCGAGAACCTGCGTTCCCTGCGCCAGCACGGCGCCGACAGGGAACACGCCCGCTTCCAGGGCCCCGGCCGCCTCCGCCAGTGCCTCGGCCATCATGAGTTCATCGTTCGCCAGCCGATCCATCCGCAGCGTCCCTGAAGGCCCCTCGCGCCTCAGTCGTGCGAGCGGCCAAAGTCCGGCGCCGCCGTCTCCTGGCCGATCTCGATGATCGAGCGGCGGATGGCGCGGGTGCGGGTGAACAGGTCGAACAGCTTGTCGCCCTCCGCCCAGCGGATCGCCCGCTGCAGCGCGATCAGGTCCTCGGTGAAGCGCCCCAGCACCTCGATCACCGCCTCGCGATTGTTGAGGAACACGTCGCGCCACATGGTCGGGTCGGAAGCGGCGATGCGGGTGAAGTCGCGAAAGCCGCCGGCGGAATATTTGATCACCTCGGACTGTGTCACCGCCTCCAGATCCGCCGCCGTGCCGACGATGTTGTAGGCGATGAGGTGGGGGACGTGCGAGGTGATCGCCAGCACCAGATCGTGGTGCTCGGGCGTCATGGTCTCAACATTGGCGCCCATGGCGCTCCACAGGCCGGAAAGCGCCGCAACCGCCGCCGGATCGGTGCCCTCGGGCGGGGTGAGGATCGACCAGCGGTTTTTGAACAGCGTGGCGAAGCCCGCATCCGGCCCGGAATACTCCGTGCCCGCCACCGGATGGCCCGGCACGATGTGGACGCTCTCCGGCAGATGGGCGCGCAGCGCGCTTACCACCGCCCCCTTCACCGAGCCGACATCGGAGACAATGGCGCCCGCCTTCACATGCGGGGCGATGGCTTCCGCCACGGCGCCCATGGCGCCGACCGGCACGCAGAGGATGATGATGTCGGCGCCTTCGACCGCCTGCGCTGGCGTCATCGCGACGAGATCGGCGATATCAAGCGCCTCGGCGCGCGCGCGAACCGCCTCGGCGCCGTCATAGGCGACCAGCGTGCCGGCCAGTCCGCGCGCCTTAACCGCGCGCAGGATCGACGAGCCGATGAGCCCGATGCCAATGACGGTAAGCCGGCCGATGAGCGGATGAGCGAGGGGCGGATCAAGCACCATCGCCCGTCTCCTTCCCGCCCATGAACGCCGTCAGCGCCGCCACCAGCAGGCGGTTGGCCTCCTCGGTACCGATGGTGACGCGCAGCGCGCCCGGCAGGCCGTAGGAATCCACCCGCCGCAGGATCAGCCCGCGGTGGGCGAGGAAGGCGTCGGCCTCCTTCGCCGTGCGGCCGGGCGTCTCGGGGAAATGCACCAGCAGGAAATTGGTCACGCTCGGCGTCACGGTGAGGCCGAGCGTGGTCAGTTCCTGTGCCAGCCAGGGCAGCCAGTGCTCATTATGGGCGATGGCGCGCTCAACATGGCCGGTGTCCTCGATCGCCGCCACGGCGGCGGCCAGGCCCGGCGCCGAGACGTTGAACGCCCCGCGAATCCGGTTCACCGCGTCCACCACCTCGGCCGGCCCATAGAGCCAGCCGACCCGCAGCGCGGCGAGGCCGTGGATCTTCGAGAAGGTACGCAGCATCACCACATTCGGCGAGGTCGCAACCAGCTCGATGCCGGACTCATAGTCGTTGCGGCGGACATATTCAGCATAGGCAGCATCGAGCGCGAGCAGCACATGCGGCGGCAGGCCACGCTGCAGCCGCTTCACCTCGTCGAAGGGAATATAGGTGCCGGTCGGGTTGTTCGGGTTGGCGAGGAAGACCACGCGCGTCTTGTCCGTCACCGCCGCCAGCAGCGCGTCGACATCGGAACGATAGTCCTTCTCCGGCGCCACCACGGGGGTCGCGCCCGCCGCCAGCGTGGCGATGCGGTAGACGAGGAAGCCATGCTGGGAAAACAGCACCTCGTCACCGGGACCGGCAAAGGCGGCGGCGGTCAGCATCAGCAGTTCATCCGAGCCGGTGCCGCAGACGATGCGGGCCGGGTCGAGCCCATAGGCGGCGCCGATGGCCTCGCGCAGCTTGGTCGACGAGCCGTCGGGATACAGCTCCAGCGCGGTGGCCGACTGGAAAGCGGCAACTGCCTTCGGGCTGGGACCGAGCGGATTCTCGTTCGCCGACAGCTTATGCACCTTCACGCCCGGACCGCCGTGCGACTTGCCCGGCACATAGGCCTCGATCGCCAGAACGCTGGCGCGCGGGACAGGACGGGTGGGACGGCTGGCGGGGGACGACATGACGGGGCTCCGAAGGGCGGCGGTTCTCAGATGTGGATGGCAGGAGACGGAAGGCAGGGCGGAATCCGGAAGGGCCGATCAGCCCTGCGGCGAGTGGGTATAGCGGCTCGCATGGCTGCCGACGAGAGCCGCCGCACGCACCGAGGCGCCGCCTTCGCGCAGCGCCGCCAGCACGGTGTCGAGACTGGCCGCGCCGCCGACCGGGATCGAGGCCAGCAGGGCCGCCCCGTCAAGGCCGCGATCGGGCACGGCGATCACGTCGGCGAGTGGCGCCAGTGCGCGGGCCGCCTGCGCGTTCCACCCCGAAACATGCAGGCTCCAGGTCTCGACTTCCGTCACCGCCCCGTCCGTCACCGGATGGGCGATGCAGAACACCGGTAGGCCGGCAGGGTGGTCGGCGCGCTCGACGAAGGGAAGTCGGGCGATGATCTTGGGCGCGTGGGCGCCCTCCAGCGCCGTCCACCACGCCCCGGCGGAGGGCGAGGCGAAGGCCGGCACCAGGCCTAGATCGCCACGCGAGCGCGCCACCGCCGCCACCACGCCCGCCGCGCCCATATGGCCGATGAACGGCACGGTGAAGCCGAAATGGAAGCGCGAGGCATCGCGCATCGCCGCCTCGCCCGAGGCAAGGTCGGCATGCACCGCATAGGGCGCCTGCACATAGGTGAAGGTGGAGATGATGACCCGCCATATTCCCTCGACGGTGTCGAGCGGGAGGATGCCACGGTGCCGGTCGACGATCTGGCGCATCATCGAGGCCTCGCGCGCCGGCCGGAAGGCCGAGCCGCTTTCCGTCCCCTGCGCCCGCTTCACCGCCACCAGCCGGTCGATAATCTGGCTGCGCTCGATCAAAAGCGCGTGCATCGCGGCGTCGATGCGGTCGATCTCCGCGCGCAGGGTCCCGAGGTCCGGCGCTGCAGGCGCACAGACCGGCGAAAGGGCGGCTTGCGGCCCTTCGGGCCTATCGGCTTTCATGTCCATCGCGCGATGTCGTACCTCTCGCGCGCGTCGCGCGCAAAAGAAAATCGGGGGGCCGGCTCTATTGACAAGTGGCGACTGTGGGATCATCCGATCGTCCGGTATAACGAACTCTTCGTCCGGTATGACGGTTCCCATGTCCGATAGCACGGCCCTGCGCGATCTTCCGGCCTATGAGGCGGCCCGCGGCGAAGCGGACCACCCGCATTCCGCGGTGGTGCGCTTCGGCGCCGACACGCCGCTCCAGCTCGATGCCGGCGGCGTGCTGACCCCGTTCCAGATCGCCTACCAGACCTATGGCACGCTGAACGCGGCCCGCTCCAACGCCATTCTGCTCTGTCACGCTTTGTCCGGCGATCAGCACGCGGCCAATGTCCACCCCGTCACCGGCAAGCCGGGCTGGTGGGAGACGCTGGTCGGCCCAGGCAAGCCGATCGACACCGAGCGCTTCTTCGTCATCGCCTCGAATGTGCTGGGCGGCTGCCTGGGAACGACGGGTCCCTCCTCGACCAATCCCGCCACCGGCCAGCCCTATGGCCTCGACCTGCCTGTCGTGACCATCCGCGACATGGTGCGGGCGCAGGCCATGCTCATCGACCATCTCGGCATCGAGAAACTGCTCGCCGTGGTCGGCGGCTCCATGGGCGGCATGCAGGTTCTGCAATGGGCGGCGAGCTATCCCGAGCGCGTCTTCGCTGCCATGCCCATTGCCACGGCCGCGCGCCATTCGGCGCAGAACATCGCCTTCCACGAGGTCGGCCGGCAGGCTGTCATGGCCGATCCGGAATGGCGCGGCGGGCGCTATCTGCAGGAGGGCACCAGCCCGCGGCGCGGCCTCTCCGTCGCCCGCATGGCCGCGCACATCACCTACATGTCGGATTCCTCGCTGCATCGGAAATTCGGCCGGCGGCTGCAGGATCGCGACGGGCACACCTTCTCCTTTGACGCGGATTTCCAGGTGGAATCCTATCTGCGCCATCAGGGGGAGGCCTTCGTCGACCGTTTCGACGCCAATTCCTATCTCTACGTCACCCGCGCAATGGATTATTTCGACCTCGCGGCGGATTATGGCGGCGTGCTGGCCAATGCCTTCAAGGGCAGCAAGACGCGGTTCTGCCTCGTCTCCTTCACCTCCGACTGGCTATTCACCACGGCGGATTCACGGGCCATCGTGCACGCGCTGAACGCCTCGGGGGCTCAGGTGTCCTTCGCCGAGATCGAGAGCGACAAGGGCCACGATTCCTTCCTGCTCGACGAGCCGGAATTCTCAGCCATCACCCGCGGCTTCATCGATGCCGCCGCCCGCGCCGTGGGGGCACTGTAATGGCCCCGCGCGACCTCACCATGAGCGAAGCCGCCCGTGTCGCCGGCGCCCGCGTCGACCTGCTGCTCATCGCCGAGATGGTGCGGCCCGGCTCGCGGGTGCTCGATGTCGGCTCAGGCGATGGCGAGTTGCTGGAACTGCTCGCCACCACGCGCGGCTGCGACGCGCGCGGCATCGAATTGTCGCGCGAGGGGGTGAATGCCGGCGTGGCACGCGGCCTGCCGATCATCCAGGGCGACGCCGATGTCGATCTGGCCGACTACCCCGACAATTCCTTCGATTATGTGATCCTCTCGCAGACCATTCAGGCGACGCGCCGGCCAAAATGGGTGCTGGAGCAGATGCTGCGCGTAGGGACCCATGCCATCGTCTCGTTTCCCAATTTCGGCTTCTGGCGCATGCGGCTCGACCTGCTGCTGAACGGGCGGATGCCGAGCACGGAAAACCTGCCCTATAGCTGGCACGACACGCCCAATATCCATTTCTGCACCATTCGCGACTTCGTGGCGCTGGTGGAGGAGGTCGGCGCCCAGATCGACCGCGCGGCAGCGCTGAACGGCTACGGGCACCCCGTGCGGTTCAACCTGCCCTGGGCGGTGTGGAACCTGCTGGGCGAACAGGCGGTGTTCCTGCTCTCGCGGAAGGGGTGAGGCCGGGCGCACCTGCGGAGAGGGCGAAAGCACGCGACCGGGCCCGCCTAACCGGGCCCTTCGCCGAATTCCCGAACCATCCGCCGGAAGAAGTCATCCGCGTCCCGATGCGCCGCATCGGAGGGGCCTTGCTCCCTTGGCGACGCCCATTGGCGGGCCGCCTCGAACTCGGCGTCCATGAACGCGCTGATAGGGCCGGGCAGCGCGCCCCGGCCGAGTTCCCGCGTTTGCGCCTTGCGAGTGAGAAGATCGGCGATGAGGGAACAGAGCGTGGCGGGGAGTTCAGCCTCGCGCACCAGGGTCGGAAAATGCATCGGCCCATAGGCCCGTGCGTGGTGAAGCTGAAGCCAGCGGAGCATCACGGCCGGGCGAAGCGCATAGAACAACGTCTTCAGCGGCGCATCCGAGGGATCGGATAGATCGCTGCGCCGGATGCGCTCGCCCAGATGGAGATAGTGCCGGGCGATCCGCGATCGGTCGAGCACCCGGTCGGCCAGCGCGGAAAACTCGGCGCGGAAATGTTCGTCCGCCGCATAGATGATCGGCGATGTAAGCCACTCGACGACGACCGCATTGCCTTTCAGCAGCAGCGTTATCGCCTTCTTCAGGTCCCACCCCCCGACGTCGAACACGCGATCAATCGGCGTTTCGATCACATCCCGCTTCTGGAACAGCGCGAGATAGTCGTGGCTCGGGCGGACGAAGATGAAGCGGCAATCATAGTCGCTGTCCGGCGAGGGAAATCCCCAGGCGCGGCTTCCGCTTTCGATCGCGAGCGGAATCCGCACGCCATGCGCCTCGCAAATGCGCGCGAGTCGAACATCGATTGAAGCGACAACCTGACCATCCATTCCGGGGGCAATACTGCGCAGGATCTTCGGTTCCAGCACGTCACCCCCCCATGGGCTGCGGCGCCAGCACCGGCTCGAACACCCGCAGCCGGGCGCGGCGCTTGGTCGGCACCGGCTTGTAGACCTGCTTGGTCGCCTCGACGATGTGCACCCCGGCGAAGGGCAGCGCGAGCGTCGACCCCACCCGCTCCCACGCCACCGCCGAGCGCAGGAACCAGTTGCGCGGCACCGGGGGCATGTACAGCGCCTCATCCCAGCCGACGGGCGTGAACAGCGCCTGCCGCAGCAGGTCGGTGATCTGGGTGCGGGAAAACGGCCTACCATGGCCGAACGGGTTGTTCTCGGTGCGAGCCCAGATGCCGCGCCGGCTCGGCACCACGCAGATGAGCCGCCCGCCCGGCGCCAGCACCCGCCAGACCTCGCGCAGCACTTCCCCGGCCTCGGGGGTCATCTCCAGTAGATGCACGGCGATGACGCGGTCGATCATGCCGTCGCGCAGCGGCAGTTCGGTCTCGTCGACCAGCGCGGCCAGCGTCGGCGCGGCGGAAGGCCAGCGCGTCACCCCCTGCGCACCCGGCATGAAGGCCAGCGCCCGCTCGCATTCCTCGCGGAACATGCCGAGATAGGGCGTGGCATAGCCGATGCCCAGCAGCGACAGGCCGCGCACATTGCCGGAACGCGCGCGAATGGCGCGGCCGACAAGGCGGCGCGTCACCACGCCGATGGGCTGGGCATAGAAGCTGCGAAGGCCGACAACATCAGGATACATCGCTATAGCTTATAGCCTGAGCGATGACGCCTTGAAATCACCACCCTTTTAGGCCACATAGGCGGTGCATGTGGGCGTTTCGTCCGCATCGGGGCCGCGTCGCTCGATGTCCGCTTCGGCTGGGAGCCGGATTTGTTCAGGTTTTTCCTGATCGAATTTCCGCCTCCACTTCTGAGCCGCGGCAGTCTTCGGCCCTTCATCACCTGAAATCGCCGACGTCCCAGGCCACGCGGGGTGTCTCAACACCCCGTGATTCGCGGTTTGCGCCCGATGTGAGCGCGAACGCAATCGCCCATGAAAGAATTTTACTTGATCTCCTTCAACGAACTCGGCCTTGCCGAACCGATCCTGAAAGCCCTCGCGGAAGCGAACCACACCACCCCCACCCCGATCCAGATCCAGGCCGTGCCGCAGGTGCTGGCCGGGCGCGATCTCATCGGCATCGCCCAGACCGGCACCGGCAAGACAGCCGCCTTCGCGCTGCCGATCCTGCAGCATCTCGTCACCAACCGCTTCCGCCCCGAGCGCCGCTCGGCCCGCGCGCTGGTGCTGAGCCCGACCCGCGAGCTCTCCGGCCAGATCCTTGAGAGCTTCCGCCTCTATGGCAAGCATGTGCGCCCCTCGACGGCGCTCGCCATCGGCGGCGTGCCGATCGGCCGCCAGGCGCGCGCGCTGGCCAATGGCGTCGACGTCCTCGTCGCCACCCCCGGCCGCCTGGTCGATCTGCTTGAGAACAATGCCGTTCGGCTCGACATGGTCGAAGTGCTCGTCCTCGACGAAGCCGACCAGATGCTCGACATGGGCTTCATCCATGCCATCCGCGCCATCTGCGCCCGGCTGCCGGCCAAGCGCCGCAACCTGTTCTTCTCGGCCACCATGCCGCGCGAAATCGAGAAGCTGGCGGATTCGCTGCTGACCGATCCGGTGCGTGTCGCGGTGACGCCGGTCGCCAAGACCGCCGACCGGGTCGAGCAGAAGGTGATGTTCACGGATCGCGCCGGCAAGCCGAACCTGCTGGTCGAGTTGCTGTCCGAGCCGGACATGGACCGCGCCCTCGTCTTCTCCCGCACCAAGCACGGCGCCGACCGTGTGGTGAAGGGGCTGGCCGGAGCCGGCATCGCCGCCGAGGCGATCCACGGCAACAAGTCGCAGCCGCAGCGTGAGCGCGCACTGGCCGCCTTCCGCCAGGGCGTCGTCAAGGTGCTTGTCGCGACCGACATCGCTGCCCGCGGCATCGACGTGCCGGGCGTCAGCCACGTCATCAATTACGACCTGCCCAACGTGCCCGAGAGCTATGTCCACCGCATCGGCCGCACCGCGCGCGCCGGCCGCGAAGGCATCGCCATCTCGCTGTGCGATGGCGAGGAGCGCGCCTTCCTGCGTGACATCGAGCGGCTGATCAAGATCACCATCCCCTCGGTCGACCGTCGTGGCGAGAGCCGTCGTGAAGGCGCCCCGCGCCTCGAAGGTTTCCGCTCGGAAGGCCGCCCGGAGGGCGCCCGTCCCTCGCGCGATGCCCGTGGTCCGCGCAGCGACGCCCCGCGTGGCGCCCGCCCGTTCAACCGGGGCCCGCGCCCCGAGGGTGACGCCCGCAAGGACGGCCCGCGCCATGAAGGCCCGCGCCTCGACGCCGTCGTGCGCCGGGATGGCCCGCCGCTCGAAGGCCGCCGGCCCCCGCGCCGCAAGGCCTATCGCGCCGCCCCGTGACCGCCTGAAAACCACCCCGCGCCCCGATAAGGGTGCGCGGGGTGCTGCGCAGGCTGGCATGTACGGCGCCGCAGCATTATCAGGACAAGACAAATGCCGGCCGGCAGGGTATTGGCCTAGCGGCAAGGCCGGCAGCAGCCTGTACGAGGAGAGCCATTAATGGCGAAAGAGGAACTGCTCGAGTTCGACGGCACCGTGACGGAAGTTCTGCCCGACGGCAACTTCCGCGTCGTGCTCGACAATGAACACGAGATACTCGCCTATGCGGCGGGCAAGATGAAGAAGAACCGCATCCGCACCATCGTCGGCGACCGTGTCGTCGTCGAGATGTCGCCCTATGACCTAGAGCGTGGACGCATTAATTTCCGTCACAAGACCGGTGGACCGACCCCGCCGATCGGCAGCGGCCAGCGTCGCCCGCCTCCCGGTCGTCGACGCTGAGCAGCCGGGCGTCGCCGCCCGGCCCCTCTCCCCGCCGCGCGCGGGCTTGCCTTGTCCGCCCGCGCCGCGCCCGGTCCGTTCAGACCGGCCAGTCGGCGAGGCGCCAGGCCGAATCCCAGAACATCCATTCGAGTTCCGTGGCCCGCTTATAGGCCGCGTGCATGCGCGCGAGCACGGCCGGCGACGCACCCATCGCCGCGCGGTCGGTCGTGGCGATCACCGCCCGCACTGCCTCGTGGAACTCCTCGCCGGCATAGGTGTCGATCCAGGCATCATACGGGTTCGGCCGTACCGCCCGCCCGAGAATGTCGCGTCCCACCTCGGCATAGATCCAGAAGCACGGCAGCAGCGCCGCCAGCGCCACCGGATAGGGCTCGCTATAGGCGGTGGCGATCAGGAAGCTGGAATAATGGTGGCACACCGGCGACATCGCGGTGCGTTCGAACTCGTCCGCATTGATGCCGAAGCTCTCGAAGAAATCGGCATGTAGCGAACGCTCGACCACCACCGCGACCTTGGCGGCTTCGGCGAACTGCACCAGCCCGTCCGGATCGTCCGCCTTGGCGGCGGCGATGGCCAGCGCCCGGCCAAAGGCGATCAGATAATGCGCGTCCTGCAGCATGTAGTGCCGGAAGCGTTCCAGCGACAGCGTGCCATCCGCCAGTGCCGCATTGAACGGCATGGTGCGGATCGCCTCATAGGTCGGCAAGTTCCGGCCCCAGGCGTGGGAACTGAAGGTCGAGCCGTCGCTCATGAGCGTTTCCTCCGGACATGAAAAGGGCCGCTGGTGACAGCGGCCCGGATCATAATCGTCTCTATGGTGGCTGCAAAACCGGCGGTCGCGCGGTTCAGTGCGAACTGCGTCAGTGCGAGGTCCGTGCGTCCGCCTCGATTGCCGCCGCCGCCGAAGTCAGCTGTTCCAGGAACTGCTGGCGGCTGGCGCGGGTCAGTTCGTCGCGGGCGTCCTCGACGTCTTCCTGCGCATCGCGGATCATCTTGGCGAGGTTCTCGGCGCGCAGTTCGGCGAGCGGGATCGCCGTCTCCGCCAGCACGGTGAGCCCCTGCGGGTTGGCTTCGGCGAAGCCGCCGCGCACGAAGAGCTTCTTCGGGCCGCCATCGCCCTTGATCGTCAGCACGCCGGGCTTCAGCGTCGACACGAAGGGCGCATGGCCGGCAAGGATGCCAAACTCGCCCTCGGCGCCGGGGACGATGACTTCCGTCACCGCGCCGGAATAGACGAGGCGCTCGGGGGAGACGAGTTCAAACGGGAAGGTGGCCATGGATCCTCCAGGGGATGCGTCAGCGTCAATGATCGACGCCCCGTGCCGTCAGCGGCCGGGGCGCGCGGATCACGCGGCCTCGGCAGCCATCTTCTTGCCCTTCTCGATCGCCTCTTCGATGGTGCCGACCATGTAGAAGGCCTGCTCCGGGAGGTGATCATACTTGCCTTCCACCAGGCCCTTGAAGCCCTTGATGGTGTCGGCGAGGTCGACGAGCTTGCCGGGCGAGCCGGTGAAGACTTCGGCGACGTGGAAGGGCTGCGACAGGAAGCGCTCGATCTTGCGGGCGCGGGCGACGGTGAGCTTGTCCTCTTCCGAGAGCTCGTCCATGCCCAGGATCGCGATGATGTCCTGCAGCGACTTGTAGCGCTGCAGCGTCTGCTGCACCTGGCGCGCCACATTGTAGTGCTCCTCGCCGATGATCAGCGGCGAGAGAATGCGCGAGGTCGAGTCGAGCGGATCCACCGCCGGGTAGATGCCCTTTTCCGCGATCGAGCGCGACAGAACGGTCGTCGCGTCAAGATGGGCGAAGGAGGCGGCCGGCGCCGGGTCGGTCAGATCGTCGGCGGGCACGTAAATGGCCTGCACCGAGGTGATCGAGCCCTTGGTGGTGGTGGTGATGCGCTCCTGCAGCGCGCCCATGTCGGTGGCCAGCGTCGGCTGATAGCCCACCGCCGAGGGAATGCGGCCGAGCAGCGCCGACACTTCCGAACCCGCCTGGGTGAAGCGGAAGATGTTGTCGACGAAGAACAGCACGTCCTGACCCTGGTCGCGGAAATGCTCGGCGACGGTGAGGCCGGTGAGCGCGACGCGGGCGCGGGCGCCCGGAGGCTCGTTCATCTGGCCATAAACCAGCGCGCACTTGGAGCCGGCGGAGGAGCCGTTGTGCTCGTGCGGGTCGACGTTCACCTTGGACTCGATCATCTCGTAATAGAGATCGTTGCCCTCGCGGGTGCGCTCGCCAACGCCGGCGAACACCGAGTAGCCGCCATGCGCCTTGGCGATGTTGTTGATCAGTTCCATGATCAGCACGGTCTTGCCGACGCCGGCGCCGCCGAACAGGCCGACCTTGCCGCCCTTGGAATAAGGCGCCAGCAGATCGACGACCTTGATGCCGGTGACGAGGATCTCGGCCTCGGTCGACTGGTCGGCATAGGAGGGCGCCGGCTGGTGGATGCCGCGCGTGGCCTCGCCGACGATCGGGCCGAGTTCGTCCACCGGTTCGCCGATGACGTTCATGATGCGGCCGAGGCACGCCTCGCCGACCGGCACGGAGATCGCGCCGCCAGTGTCCGTCACCCGGGTGCCGCGGACCAGACCTTCGGTCGAGTCCATGGCGATGGTGCGCACAGTGTTCTCGCCGAGATGCTGGGCGACTTCGAGAACGAGGCGGGCCCCGTTATTCGTCGTCTCCAGCGCGTTCAGGATCGCCGGGAGGTGATCCTCGAACTGCACGTCCACGACGGCGCCGATGACCTGCGTGATGCGTCCGACATTAGCCATGTTCGTCGTCCTTCCGGGTCCTGCCTCACAGCGCCTCGGCGCCGGAAATGATCTCGATAAGTTCCTTCGTGATCATCGCCTGGCGGGTGCGGTTGTAGGTCAAAGTCTGCTTCTTGATCATGTCACCCGCGTTGCGGGTGGCGTTGTCCATCGCGCTCATGCGCGCGCCCTGCTCGGACGCGCCATTTTCGAGCAGCGCCTTGAAGACCTGCACGGCGAGATTGCGCGGCAGCAGGTCGGCGAGGATTTCGGCCTCGCCCGGCTCATATTCATACACCGCCTCGGCCCCGGTCGCGGCAGCGGCCGGCGCGGCGAAGGTGGCGGGGATCAGCTGCTGCGCCGTCGGGACCTGCGAGATCACCGAGTGGAAGCGGCTGAAGAACTGGGTCGCGACGTCGAATTCGCCGGCGGCGAACATGCCGCCGATCTTCTCCGCGATCTTCTGCGCGTCGGCGAAGGTGACGCCCTTGTTGGAGCGCAGCTCGACAACCTCGACGATCTGCTTCTCGAACTGGCGGCGCAGCGCCTCGTGGCCCTTGCGGCCGACGCAGAAGATCTTGACCGTCTTGCCCTGCCCCATGAGCGACAGCGCGCGCTCGCGGGTGAGGCGGACGATCGAAGAGTTGAAGGCGCCGCACAGGCCGCGCTCGGCGGTCAGCACGATCAGGAGATGCGTCTGGTCCTTGCCGGTGCCGGTCAGCAGCAGCGGCGCGTCCGGCCCGCCGGAAATCGCGCTGGCAATGTTGCCGAGCACGCTTTCCATGCGCTGGGCATAGGGACGCGCGGCCTCGGCCGCCTGCTGGGCGCGCCGCAGCTTGGCGGCGGCGACCATCTGCATGGCCTTGGTGATCTTCTGCGTCGCCTTCACCGAAGCGATGCGATTGCGCAGATCCTTAAGGCTGGCCATCTAACTTGGACTCCCGTGCCCCGGTGCTCGGCTCTGCCGCTCAGGCGAAGGTCTTGGAGAAGGAATCGAGCGCCTTGACGAGCTTCTCGGCGGTGTCCTTCGACAGTTCCTTCGACGTGCGGATGGCGTCGAGAATGTCGGCATGCTTGGTGCGCAGGAAGATCAGCAGGCCCTGCTCGAACTCGCGCACCTTGGAAACCGGCAGCACGTCGAGATAGCCATTGGTGCCGGCATAGATCACCACCACCTGCTCCTCGACCCGCAGCGGCGCGAACTGCGACTGCTTGAGCAGCTCGGTGAGGCGGGCGCCGCGGTTCAGCAGCTTCTGCGTCGAGGCGTCGAGGTCGGAGCCGAACTGGGCGAAGGCGGCCAGCTCGCGATACTGGGCGAGCTCACCCTTGATCTTGCCGGCAACCTGCTTCATCGCCTTGATCTGCGCCGAAGAGCCGACGCGCGACACCGAGAGACCGACGTTCACCGCCGGGCGGATGCCCTGGAAGAACAGGTCGGATTCCAGGAAGATCTGGCCATCGGTGATCGAGATCACATTGGTCGGGATGTAGGCCGAGACGTCGTTGGCCTGGGTCTCGATGACCGGAAGGGCGGTCAGCGAACCGGCGCCATTCTCGTCATTGAGCTTGGCGGCGCGCTCCAGCAGGCGCGAGTGGAGATAGAACACGTCGCCGGGATAGGCTTCGCGGCCCGGCGGGCGGCGCAGCAGCAGCGACATCTGGCGGTAGGCCACGGCCTGCTTCGACAGATCGTCATGGACGATCAGCGCATGCATGCCGTTGTCGCGGAAGAACTCGCCCATGGCGGTGCCGGAGAACGGCGCCAGGAACTGCATCGGCGCCGCATCAGAAGCGGTGGCGGCGATGATGATGGAATATTCCAGCGCACCCTGCTCTTCGAGCACCTTCACGAACTGCGCGACGGTGGAACGCTTCTGCCCGATCGCGACATAGACGCAATAGAGCTTGGCCTTCTCGTCGGTGCCGGCGTTGATCGTCTTCTGGTTCAGGATGGCGTCGAGCGCGACGGCAGTCTTGCCGGTCTGACGGTCGCCGATGATCAGCTCGCGCTGGCCACGGCCGATCGGGATCAGCGCGTCGATGGCCTTGAGGCCGGTCTGCATCGGCTCGTGCACGGACTTGCGCGGGATGATGCCCGGCGCCTTCACGTCGACGCGGCGACGCTCGGTGTATTCAATCGGGCCCTTGCCATCGATCGGGTTGCCGAGGGCGTCGACGACGCGACCGAGCAGACCCTTGCCGACCGGAACGTCGACGATGGCGCCGGTGCGCTTGACCGTCTGACCTTCCATGATCTCGCGGTCAGAACCGAAGATGACGACGCCGACATTGTCGATTTCGAGGTTCAGCGCCATGCCGCGCGTGCCGTTCTCGAACTCGACCATCTCGCCCGCCTGGACGTTGTCGAGCCCGTAGATGCGGGCGATGCCGTCACCAACGGACAGAACCTGACCCACCTCGGAGACTTCGGCTTCCTGGCCGAAATTCTTGATCTGCTCCTTGAGGATCGCGGAAATTTCAGCGGCGCGGATATCCATCAGCGAACCTCTTTCATCGCAGTGCGGATCGAATTGAGCTTGGTCTTCAGCGAGGCATCGACGAGCTTCGAGCCGACCTTGACCTTAAGCCCGCCCAGGAGCGAGGGGTCGACCTCGACGGCAAGCTTGACGTCCTTGCCGGTCAGCGCGTCAAGCGCCTGCTTCAGCGTGGCAGCGTGAGAATCGGAGAGCGGCTGGGCGACGGTGACTTCGGCCGTCACTTCGCCCTTATAGGCGGCGACCAGCAGCGCGAAGTCGCGCAGGATGGCCTCGACGGTGAAGAGCCGGCGGTTTGCCGCCACGGTCTTGAAGAAATTGGCGGAGAGGCCCGTGATACCGGCCTTGGCGAGGAGGGCGGCGATCGCCCTCTCCTGCTCCTCGGACGCGAAGACCGGGCTGCGCACCAGGCGCTTGAGATCATCGCTCTCGGCGATCATGGCGCTGAACCTGTCCAGGTCCGCCTTGACCGCATCGACAGCATTGGCGTCGCGGGCCAGCTCGAAGAGCGCCGTCGCGTAGCGTCCTGCCGCTCCGGATACGTAGGTCTCGGCCACTTTGCCTCTCTCGGGGCTTGTCCGAAGCACGCGTCACCCGGCAGGGGACGCCTCTTCCAGACTGGAAGGATGTGAACTCAAGGCGGCGTAGGGATTTCCCTTACCCCACAGCGAAGTCGGCGGTTCCCTAACACGGCTCTCCGCATGCTGCAACACGAGGGCGTGAGGGAAAAACCGGGGCAAATGACGTAGCGGCCGGATAATGCCCGCTCACGCGCCATATCGCGCTGTCGCAAGGCTTTGCGAGGCCTGCGGCGCATTGTTGCACCGCGCCTTTTCCCCATGCCGGCGCAGGGTTTTCCACCCCTGCGCGAGGATGTCGCGCCTTCTGGCATACCAGAGCCCGATCGCCTCCGCCGGCCCGTGGGCGGCGGCTCAGTCGCGGGCCACCCGCAGCGCCGCCGCCGCCGCGATCGGACCGAGCACCATCGCCGCCAGCGACAGGCCGAGCAGGATGCGAAACGGCGTGCCGAACGGCACCGTGCCGCCGAGCGCGGTCGAGGTGGCCGCCACCGCGAAGATCAGCACGGGAATCGTCAGCGGCATCACCAGCACCGCCACCAACAGGCCGCCACGCCGGAACACGGCAGCGAAGGCGGCGCCGATCAGGCCGAGGAAGGTGATGGCCGGCGTGCCCACCAGCAGCGTCAGCGTCAAGGCGCCGATCGAGGCGGGCGCGAGGTTCAGCAGCAGTGCCAGCACCGGCGCGGCCACCACCAGCGGCAGGCCGGTGGCGATCCAGTGCGCCAGCCCCTTGGCCGCCGCCACCAGCTCCAGCGGCAGCGCCCCCATGGCGAGCACGTCGAGCGCGCCATCCTCAGCATCGGCGGAAAAAAGCCGGTCGAGGCCGATCAGCGAGGCGAGCAGCGCGCCGATCCACAGGATCGCCGGGCCGATGCGCGCGAGCAAGGCGAGGTCCGGCCCGATGGCGAAGGGTGTCACCACCACCACGGCGAGGAAGAAGACGACGCCCAGCCCCGCCCCGCCGCCGGCCCGCAGGGCGAGGCGCAGGTCGCGGGCGAGCAGCGCCAGAAAGGCCCGGCTCATGCGTCCACCCTTTCGGCAACAGGCCGCGTCGGCCGCCAGGCGCCGAGGTCGAGCCCGTCGCAGGGGCCGAAATCCAGCGGCGCATGGGTGGCGGCGACAATCAGCCCGCCCGCCGACACATGCGCCCGCGCCAGTTCGGCAAAGCGCGCCTGCGCGGCCGCATCAAGCGCCGTGGTCGGCTCGTCCAGCAGCCAGAGCGGGCGCTCTGCCACCAGCAGGCGGGCCAGCGCCAGCCGGCGCTTCTGCCCGGCCGAGAGCACCGCCACCGGCAGCCGCTCCAGCCCGCCGAGCCCGACCGCCTCCATGGCCTCGCCCACGGTGAGCGCCGGGCGGCCGAGCATGGCGCGCCAGAAGGCGAGGTTCTCCTGCGCGCTCAGCGCGCCCTTATGCGCATCGAGATGGCCGAGATAATGCACATCCTCGGCAAAATCGTCCGGCTCTGGCGCCCCTTCCAGCCGCAGCACGCCCGCCTCCGGCCGCGCCAGCCCGGCGAGGATGCGCAGGAGCGAGGACTTTCCCGTGCCGTTCGGCCCGGTCACGATCAGCGCCCGTCCGGCCTCCAGCGTGAAGCCGAGGCCGGCGAACAGCGTCCGCACGCCGCGCCGGCAGGCCAGGTTCTGCACCACAAGCCGCATCACCCCTGCCGCCCCCTACCGTTGCCGACGCGCCGCACAATTTTCCGATGCATCGCGTCAAGCCCTCTAGGATCGGAGTTTGAAATGGCTCTATATAGAAATCTGAACGATGCGCCCCGTGCCGTGCCAGGGGCCCGCCCGAGCTGAGCTATAGCCCGCGGGCCTGCTTCCCTCCAAGGCCCAGCGCATCCTGTCACTTTGTTAGCGGGGACCTGCCAGCCGTGACGTCGCTCGACAGCTTCAAAAGCCGGAAAACTCTCACCGTCGGGTCCAAGACCTACGTCTATTACAGCCTGCCGGAGGCGGAGAAGAACGGCCTCGACGGCGTCTCGGCCCTGCCCTTCTCGATGAAGGTGCTGCTGGAGAACCTGCTCCGCTTCGAGGACGGCCGCTCCGTCTCGAAGAAGGATATCGTCTTCATCAAGGACTGGCTGATCAATCGCGGCAAGGTCGAGAACGAGATCGCCTACCGTCCCGCCCGCGTGCTGATGCAGGACTTCACCGGCGTTCCCGCCGTGGTCGACCTCGCCGCCATGCGCGACGCCATGGTGCATCTGGGCGGTGACCCCAAGCGGATCAACCCGCTGGTCCCCGTCGACCTCGTCATCGACCATTCGGTGATCGTCAATTTCTTCGGCGACAGCGCCGCCTTCGGCAAGAATGTCGATGAGGAATACAAGCAGAACCAGGAGCGCTACCGCTTCCTGAAATGGGGCCAGTCGGCCTTCGACAATTTCCGCGTGGTGCCGCCCGGCACCGGCATCTGCCACCAGGTGAACCTCGAATATCTCGCCCAGACCGTGTGGACGAGGGATGAGGACGGCGAGACCGTCGCCTATCCCGACACCTGTGTCGGCACCGACAGCCACACCACCATGATCAACGGCCTCGGCGTGCTCGGCTGGGGCGTCGGCGGCATTGAGGCGGAGGCGGCCATGCTTGGCCAGCCGGTTTCCATGCTCATCCCCGAGGTCATCGGCTTCAAGCTGACCGGCGAGATGAAGGAGGGCATCACCGCCACCGATCTGGTGCTCACCGTCACCCAGATGCTGCGCAAGAAGGGTGTGGTCGGCAAGTTCGTCGAGTTCTTCGGCCCCGGCCTCGACCACCTCACCCTCGCCGACCGCGCCACCATCGGCAACATGGCGCCGGAATATGGCGCCACCTGCGGCTTCTTCCCGGTCGATTCGGAAACCATCGCCTATCTCGACGAGACCGGCCGCACGGATGAGCGCATCGCCCTCGTCGAGGCCTATTCCAAGGCCCAGGGCATGTGGCGGACCGCCGGCACCGCCGACCCGGTGTTCACCGACGTGCTGGAGCTCGACATCTCCACCGTGCTGCCCTCGCTCGCTGGCCCCAAGCGCCCGCAGGACCGCGTGCTGCTCTCCGGTACCAAGCAGGGCTTCCTCGCCGCGCTCGAAGGCGAATTCAAGAAGGCCGGCGAGACCGACAAGCGCGTGCCGGTGGCCGGCACCGATTATGATCTCGGCCATGGCGACGTCACCATCGCCGCTATCACCTCCTGCACCAACACCTCCAATCCCAGCGTGCTGATCGCCGCCGGCCTGCTCGCCCGCAACGCGGTGGCCAAGGGCCTGAAGTCGAAGCCCTGGGTGAAGACCTCGCTGGCGCCCGGCAGCCAGGTGGTGGAGGGCTATCTCAACGCCGCCGGCCTGCAGGGCGATCTCGACGCGCTCGGCTTCAACCTGGTCGGCTTCGGCTGCACCACCTGCATCGGCAATTCCGGCCCGCTGCCGGAGGCGATCTCGGAAGCCATCAACACGCATGACCTCATCGCCGGTGCCGTCATTTCCGGCAACCGCAATTTCGAGGGCCGCGTGAACCCGGACGTGAAGGCGAACTACCTCGCCTCCCCACCCCTCGTCGTCGCCTACGCCATTGCCGGCTCGCTGCAGATCGACCTTACCACCGAGCCGCTCGGCATCGGTTCGGACGGGCAGCCGGTGTTCCTCAAGGATGTCTGGCCGTCCAACCAGGAGATCGCCGCGTTCATCCGCGCCAACGTCACCAAGAAGATGTTCCAGGAAAAATATTCCGACGTCTTCAAGGGCGACGAGAACTGGCAGAAAATCGCCATTCCGCTCGGCGAGACCTATGCTTGGGACGACCGCTCCACCTATGTGCAGAACCCGCCCTATTTCGAGGGCATGCGGATGGAGCCGGAGCCTGTCACCGACATTCTCAAGGCGCGGGTGATCGGGCTTTTCCTCGATTCGATCACCACCGACCACATTTCCCCGGCCGGCTCGATCAAGGAAGCCAGCCCCGCCGGCGCCTATCTGCGCGATCATCAGGTCCGCCCGGCCGACTTCAACCAGTACGGCACGCGGCGCGGCAACCATCAGGTGATGATGCGTGGCACCTTCGGCAATATCCGCATCAAGAACCAGATGCTGAGCGGCACGGAAGGCGGTTTCACCCGTCACTGGCCCGATGGCACCGAGATGCCGATCTACAACGCCGCCATGCTCTACAAGCAGGAAGGCGTGCCCACCGTCGTCTTCGCCGGCAAGGAATACGGCACCGGCTCCTCGCGCGACTGGGCGGCCAAGGGCACGGCGCTGCTCGGCATCCGCGCCGTCATCGCCCAGAGCTTCGAGCGCATCCACCGCTCGAACCTGGTCGGCATGGGCGTGGTGCCGCTGGTGTTCCAGAACGACGAGTCCTGGCAGTCGCTCGGCATCAAGGGCGATGAGGTCGTTACCCTCAAGGGCATTGAGGGCGACCTCAAGCCGCGCCAGACGCTGATCGCCGAGATCACCTTCGCCGACGGCACCATCAAGAACGTTCCGCTCACCTGCCGCATCGATACGCTGGACGAGCTGGACTACTTCCGCAATGGCGGCATCCTGCCCTTCGTGCTGCGCAATCTCGCCGCCTGATCGGGTGGCCCTGCCTCTGTGAAAAGCCGGCGCGGGCCTCCACCCGCGCCGGCTTTTCCACATCCGGGCGCCCCGCGCGCCTGCTCTCCTCAGCCGCCCGCCGCGCTACCGCCCGTCACGCCGGCGTGCGCGGCGACACCCGAATGTGACTGGTCGGGGCGCGGCTGCCGTCTTATTGCCTTGGGGGCGGACCGGCCGGCAGGCTTCGGTGATGGCTCCGCCCCGAGCCCCGCGACCGGCCCGCCTGTAACCGAGCGTCCGCGCCCAAGGACCCCCGCCCGACATGTTCGTGACCGCTATCGCCCCGCGCCTGCCTGCCCCCTCCGCCCGTGCGGCGGCGCTGGCGCTGCTCGCCCTCACCCTGGCGCTGCCGGGCACTGTCCGGGCAGAAGAGGCCCCGGCGGTAGAGAAGGCCGCGACGGTAAAGGCCGTCACCGCGCCGAAGGCGATGATCGAGCTTTTCACCAGCCAGGGTTGCTCCTCCTGCCCGCCCGCCGACCAGCTGATGGGCGAGCTCGCCGCCCGCTCCGACGTGATCGCGCTCACCCTGGCGGTGGACTATTGGGATTATCTCGGCTGGAAGGACACGCTCGCCAAGCACGGCCACTCGCTGCGCCAGAAGGCCTATGCCCATATGCGCGGCGACGGCAAGATGTTCACCCCGCAGGCGGTGGTCAATGGCCACGCCATGATGATCGGCTCGGACCGGGCGGCGCTGGAGCGCACGCTGGCCGCCACGGCCCCGCCGCCCGTGCCGATTTCGGTGGCGAGCGCCGGCGGCACGGTCAAGGTCCGTATCGCTGCCGTCCCCGGCGCGGCGAAGGGCGAGATCTGGCTCTGCCCGGTGGCGAGCCGGATGGATGTCGAGATCGGCCGCGGCGAGAATGAGGGCACCAAGGTCGCCTACCACAATGTAGTGCGCGGCTGGATCCGGCTCGGCAGCTGGGACGGAACCGAAGCGAGCTTCGAGACCAGGCTGCACCGCCAGCCGGGCGATGCCGTCGATGCGGTTGCGGTCTTCGTGCAGTCCGGCTCCTCCACCGAGCCGGGCGCAATACTCGGCGCCACACTGCAGCCGCTCGACTGACATCCCCGGCAACCGGATCACGCGCTCGTTAACCGAAAACACAAGGCTGCCCGATTTCGGCCGTTGCGACGCCCCTTGTGCCGGCCAATCTCCTCTTCATAGCGTTGGGCCGGTTCGCGAGTGCATCGGTTTCCCAGCCCCCCAGCCCCCCGCGGTGCTTGTGGACCGGCCTGACGTTATCTCTAGGTTCAATCCCCGAATTGCTCTTCAGGGCCGGCTCCATTGCCGGCCCTTTTTTGTGTCTGGCGGCCCCCTCCGCCTCCCCGCGCAGACCGCTCGCGGGCAGCCCGGCGCGAAAGCCGCTTGAAGCGGCACGCCGCCCGGTGGATCATGACGCCGACATGACATGCTTGAATCCGCAGGCCCGCACGCGGCGGGCCTCAGAGGCGGGAGGCGCCGCGTGGCGGAAATTGACCCCATAGCCTTGCCGGTCGGCGCCCGCTCCGACCGCGTCACCTTCGACCGGCGCGAACTCGACCGCATCCTCGATCTTTATGGCCGCATGGTCGCACAGGGCGAATGGCGCGATTACGCCATCGACTTCACCCGCGACAAGGCCATCTTCTCGATCTTCCGCCGCGCCACCGAGGTGCCGATCTATCGCATCGAGAAGGACCCGCGCCTCGCCCGCAAACAGGGCGCCTACACGGTGGTGTCGCAAACCGGCCTCATCCTCAAGCGCGGGCACGAGCTTGCGCGGGTGATCGCGGTGCTGGAAAAGCCGCTGCGCGCCGTCAACTGACAGCTGCCTTCATGTCGATTCGGAGATTTCCATGCGGAGCCTGACCGTCGCCGCCACCCAGATGCGCTGCGACTGGAATATCGAGGGCAATATCGCCCGTGCCGAAGCCCTCGTGCGCGAGGCGGCCGGGCGCGGCGCAAAGCTCATCCTGCTGCAGGAGCTTTTCGAGACCCCCTATTTCTGCCAGGACCAGCTGCACGAGTTCCTCGACCTCGCCAAGCCCTTTGAAGGCAACCGCCTGATCGCTCATTTCGCCCGGCTGGCGAAGGAGCTGGGCGTGGTGCTGCCCGTCTCTTTCTTCGAGCGCGCCGGGCAGGCCACCTTCAACAGCCTCGCCATGGTCGACGCCGATGGTGAGGTGCTTGGCCTCTACCGCAAGAGCCACATTCCGGACGGGCCGGGCTACACCGAGAAGTTCTATTTCTCTCCCGGCGACACCGGCTTCCGGGTGTGGGACACGGCGGTCGGGCGCATCGGGGTGGGCATCTGCTGGGACCAGTGGTTCCCGGAATGCGCGCGCACCATGGCGCTGCTCGGCGCCGAAGTGCTGCTCTACCCCACCGCCATCGGCTCCGAGCCGCATGATTCGGGCCTGGATTCCGCCGGCCACTGGCAGCGGGTGATGCAGGGCCATGCCGGCGCCAACCTCATGCCGCTCATCGCCTCCAACCGCATCGGCCGGGAAGAGGGCCGCAACGGCACATCGATCACCTTTTACGGTTCCTCCTTCATCGCCGGCCCCACCGGCGAGAAGGTCACTGAAGCCGGGCGTGACGACGAATCGGTGCTCACCGCAACCTTCGATCTCGACGGCATCGCCCGCCAGCGCCAGAGCTGGGGCGTGTTCCGCGACCGCCGGCCGGACCTCTATCGCCCCCTGCTCTCGCTCGACGGTCGGGCGCCGACCCGCACCTCCGCCAGCGACCGGAGCATCTGATGAGCGAAACCCTCACCACCCTTCCCGCCGCCGATGGCTTCCGCATGCCGGCCGAATGGGAGCCGCATGCCGGCACCTGGATGATTTGGCCGGAGCGGCCGGACAATTGGCGCGCCGATGCCGAGCCGGCGCAGGACGCTTTTGTGGCCGTGGCCAGCGCCATCGCCCGCTTCGAGCCCGTCACCATGCTGGCCAGCCCGCGCCAGTGGCGCCATGCCCGCGCCGCCCTGCCGCCTTCGGTGCGCGTGGTGGAGGCGACCTCCGATGATTCCTGGTGCCGCGACTGCGGCGCCACCTTCCTCACCGATTCGGCCGGCCGGCTGCGCGGCGTTGATTGGGGCTTCAATGCCTGGGGCGGGCTCTACAGCCCGTATGACCAGGACGAAGCGATCGCCGCCAAGATGCTGGAGATCGAGCGCGCGCCCCGCTACGCTGCGCCGATTGTTCTGGAAGGCGGCTCGATCCATGTCGATGGCGAGGGCACGGTGCTCACCACTGAGGAGTGCCTGCTCAACCCCAACCGCAACCCCGGCCTCTCGCGGGAGGAAATCGAGCAGCATCTGAAGGATTATCTCGGCGTCTCCAAGGTGCTGTGGCTCGGCGCCGGCCTCGTCGACGACGAAACCTCAGGCCATATCGACAATCTCGCCTGCTTCATCCGGCCCGGCGTGGTGGCGCTGACCGGTTGCGAGGACCCGCTCGACCCGCAATATCTCATCTCGAAGGATGCGCGCGAGCGCCTGTCGACGATGACCGACCCCCGGGGGCGCGCGCTTGAGATCGTCACCCTGCCGCTGCCCGGCCCGCTGTTTCGGACTGCTGAGGAAGCGCTCGACCTCGGCACCGAACCCGGCACCATGTCGCGGCGGCCGGGCGAGCGGCTCGGCGCCTCCTATGCCAATTTCTACCTCGGCAACGGCTTCGTGCTGATGCCGCTGCTCGACCCGGCGCAGGACGGCGCGGCGCGGGACATCCTCGCCCGCCTGTTCCCGGAACGCGAGGTGGTGGGCGTGCCAACGCATGAGGTCATCCTCGGCGGCGGCAACATCCACTGCATCACCCAGCAGCAACCGCTGGGCACGCCGGGCTGACGCTCAGGGTTTCACCAGCCCCAGCCGGATCAGGCTTTCCGCAGTGGCGAGGATCGCCTCCTCCGGCGCTCGGGGCGACCAGCCGAGCACGCGTCGGGCCTTTTCGTTGGCGGCGTTACGGCGGATGCCGAGGCGAGGCACCGCCATCCGCGCCATCGGCAAAGCGAGGGCGGCAAGGCGCACCATCACATCCGGCAGCTGGAAACGCGGCACACGCCGCGCCGCCGGGCCGAGCCCCGCGCGCAACACCTTCGCCATCTCGTGCAGTGATACCGCCGCGCCCGCCGTAGCAAGGAAGCGCTCGCCCGCCGCTTCCGGCGCCCTCATCGCCCTGAGATGCAGCTCGGCGACATCACGCACATCGACCAGGCCGAGATAGATGCGCGGGGTCGCCGGCATGGCGCCATCCAGCAGCGCCCGTATCAGATCCAGCGAGGCCGACATGTCAGGCCCCAACGCCGGGCCGAGCACCACCACCGGGTTCACGGTCGCCAGCTCCATGCCGGCGCCCCCGCCGGCGATGAAGTCCCACGCCGCCCGCTCCGCCAGTGTCTTGGAGCGCGTATAGGCGTCGACATCAGCGCCGTCAGGGTCGCTCCAGTCGCACTCGTCATAGGGGCCCGTGCGCGGCGCATGGCCATAGCCCACCGCCGCGAAGGACGAGGTGACGACCACCCGCCGCACGCCCGCCGCCCGCGCCGCCTTCAACACCCGCACCGTGCCCTCGCGCGCCACGGCGATCAGCGCGGCCTCATCATCCGCCACCAGGCCCGCCGGCACCGGCGAGGCCACATGCAGAGCATACTCGCAGCCCGCCATTGCCGCATCCCAGCCGCCATCGTCGAGCAGGTCGGCGCGGTGGAAGCTCAGCGCCGCCCCCGGCAGGGCGCCGCCCACCGCCAGACGGGCGCGCGTCTCGTCCTCGCGCGCCATGTCACGCAGCGTGGCGCGCACCTCATGGCCTGCGCGCAGCAAAGCGAGGATCACATAAGCGGCGATAAAGCCCGAGCCGCCAGTGACGAGAACACGCGCCATCACCGCTCCCCGTTCGCCGGCAAAGCCGCGCCCAGCATCTTGAGCGCGGCGCAGGCCGCGCCGAAGCCATTGTCGATGTTTACCGTCACCACGCCCGGCGCGCAGCTCGCCAGCGCCGAGGTGAGCGCGGCCCGGCCTCCCTCGGCGACGCCATAGCCGACCGATGTCGGCACCGCGATAACGGGCGCACTCACCAGCCCGCCGAGCACGCTGAACAGCGCGCCCTCCATCCCCGCCACCGCGATCACCACCCGGCAGGCGCGGATTTGCTCGATCCGTTCCATCAGGCGCCAGAGCCCGGCCACGCCGACATCGGCGACGAGGAGCGCCCCCTGCCCGTTGAAGGCGAGGGTTTGCATCGCCTCGCGCGCCACCGGCAGGTCCGAAGTGCCGGCCGCCACCACCGCCACATGGGCGTCCGCGAGCGCCACCTTCCCGCCCAGCACGGCAGTGCGCGCGAGCGGGTCATAGTCGAGCCCGGCGCGCGCCGCCGCGTCCAGCGCCGCGAAGGCAGCCGGCTCCAGGCGCGTCATCAAGAGCCGTGCCCCGCGCGCCCGGGCGGCGGCCAGAATCTCGGTGATCTGCGCCGGCGACTTGGCGCTGCACAGCACCGCCTCAGGCAGGCCGGTGCGCACCGCGCGGCTCCAGTCGAAGGTGAAATCCACGGCTCAGGCCCCCATGGCGGGTGCGCCGACGAACATCGCGCCCCGGCGATAGGCGCGGCTGCCGGCATAGATCCGCCCCGCCCCGGCGCACAGCCCCGCCATCAGCGCGTCCACCGCGCGCTCCATCCCCATCGCCTCGGGCCCCAGTTCCACCGCGACGCCTTCATGGGTGATGCGGCAGCGCAGCGTGCCGCCGCCGGTGAGGGCGGCGAGCTGGCGCTCGGCCCTCTCGACAAAGGAGAGATCGTCGGCGTCGATGGCAATGCCGGTCTCGACCCGGCTGGCGAGGCAGGGCTGCGCCGGCAGCTCGGCCACCACGCCGAGGCCGAGCGCGCGGGCGAGCGCGCGCACATCGGCCTTGGTCATCTCTGCCTCGATGAGCGGATGCACCACCCGCCGCTCGGCGGCGGCGATCAGGCCGGGACGGTAGTCGCCGAGATCGTCGAGATTGGCGCCTGACGCGATCGGCCATTCGGTCAGGCCGGCGATGCGGTCATAGAGATTGGTCTTGCAGAAATAGCAGCGGTCCACCGGGTTGTCGCGGTAGCGCGGATCATCGAACTCGCCGGTCCCGGTGACGGTCAGCGCCCAGCCCTGCGCCGCCGCCAGCTCTCGCACCCGCGCCGTCGCTTCCGACGGCACAGCGGGGGAAACGGCATGAATCACGCTGAGCGGCAGGCCATGGGCGTGCGCGAAGCTGGCCAGAGTGAGCGAATCGACGCCGCCGCTCACCGCCACGGCCAGTGCGGGAAACCGGTCCAGCACGCGCGCAAGCCGAAGGGCGGGCGGCGTATGAAGCTGCGCCTCACGCATCGCCACACTCCGCGTCGCCGCGCTCCGCCCGCTGCTTCAGCGCCCGCCGCGCCGCCAGCGTATCGCCGGTGAGCGCATCGCTCTCCGCCTTCACCGTGGCGCCGCCCGGGCGCGCCGCACGCTTCACCGCCACCCCCGCGCTCTCGCCCGCCGTGCGCTTCAGTGTCAAACGCCGCTCCTCGCGCAGCCGCACCCCCAGCGTCGAAGTCTGGGCGAAGCAGGCCCGCGCCACCGCGTCTATGCAGTCCGGCCGCACCAGCAGCCGCAGCGCCACCACCGGCCGCCCCTTCTTGCCGAAGCGATGACTGAGGCTGACATCGAGCACGCCCGGCTCGGCCCTCAACCGCTCGGTGGCGGTGCCAATCTCCTCGCCGGTCATGTCGTCGATCTCGCATTCGATCACCGCCACCACATCGCCGCTCAGCACCTCAGCTTCCGCCAGCGTCTCCTCGAACACCAGCGCCCGCAGCATATTGGGCATGCCGGGCAGGTCGCGCGTGCCCGCCCCGGTGCCGGAGACCACCAGCCGCCCGCCGGCCGGGCGCCCGCAGCGCGCCAGATGTTTGAGGATCGCCGCGCCGGTCGGGGTCACGCGCTCGCCGGCAATGCCATCGTCGCGCCAGTCGAAGTCGGCAAGAAGGGCGGCGGTCGCCGGCGCCGGCACCGGCAGCAGCCCGTGCTGGGTCTTGACCAGCCCGCCGCCCAGCGGCAGGGGGGATACGGTCCACTCCGCCCCTTCCAGCGCGGCGGCAAGGCTGCCGGCGGCGACCACGTCGAGCAGCGAATCCCAGTCGGCGATTTCGTGGAAATGCACCTCCTCCACCGGCACGCGATGGATGGCGGCCTCCGCCTCGGCGAGAAGGGCGAGGATCGCCACCGCATGGCCCGCCGTCCCCGCGCTCAGCGAGGCGGCCTCGATGCGGTCCACCATGTCGCGATAGGAGCCGGCGTGGGGGTGGGAGTGAGCGTGGGGGTGGGGCGCGTGCGCGTGTTCACACCCCCCCTCACCCCCGGGCTCGACCCGGGGAACCAGCGCTTCCACGAGAACCGCAGCCGAAGTCTGGGTGGCCGGGTCAAGCCCGGCCATGCAGGCGGAAGGAGGGTGAGCGTTGTGGGTGTGAGAATGGGCGTGGTGGACGTGTTCATGCCCTCCCTCATCCCCATCACGGCCCTCATCTCCGGGCTCGGCCCGGGGACCCAGCCCCTCCGCCCGAACTCCCGTGGATGCCTGGGTGGCCGGGTCAAGCCCGGTCCTGAGGAAGCGGGCCGCGTCGGCAGGGTGCGTGTGGGAATGCGCGTGAGCGTGAGAATGGGCGTCCTCACCCTCCAGCCCGAAGCGGCGCACGGCGATGCCCCCGCTCAACCCCTCGCGCAGCACGGGCGTGCCCGCTCCTTCCGGCAGCACGGCACGGGCATCCGCCAGCACGCGGGGGGTGAGGTCCGGAAAGGCGTCCAGCAGCGCCGCGACGAACATGTCGCCGGCAACGCCGCCCACCGCGTCGAGATGGATGCGCCTCACGCCGCCGCCTGTCGGTCGCGGCACACCGGGATCACATAGGGTCCCTCGGGAATGATGGCGAGCGCGTTGTCGCCGGAACGCTGCAGGCTGGCCGCGATCGCCTCATTGATGTCGGCGACGATCTCCACCGCAGTGATGCGCCGCTCCTCCTCGGTCAGCCCCGTGGTGTGGAGTTGGATGCGCCCGACCCGCATGGGCTTCAGCTGCATCTCGGTTTGCCATTCGTCGACATCGGCCAGAGTCTTGGCGGTGAGCGTGGCGAGGAACCGCTCCGGCCCCAGTTCCACCAGCCGCTCCTGCGCGGCGCGGAACTCCTCGCTGCCAAAGCCTTCCGAACATTCCGAGGCGATGATCAGCGTGCCGCCGGGCTCCAGAATGTCGAGCGGCGTCACCATGCCCTTCACCGTCTGATAATAGGTCTTGTCGAGTGGATAGCCGGCTGAAGATGTCACCACCGTGTGGTAGCGGCGCGGCGCCTCGATGACGGTCGAGCTCTCCACGAACGCCACGGCGGCGAGATGGCTGGCGATGATCTCGCCGAAGGACACGAAGACCAGGTCGCGCGCCTCGTCCAGCACCGTGTTCAGCGCGTAGACATCGCCAAGCTTGCGCACGATCTCCAATTGCTCCTCGTGCAGTGGGTTGCCGACAAGGTTGCACTGCACCGCCAGCGGGTCTTCCATGAAGCGGGCGGAATGGAAGGTGCGGATGGTCTGGTGCCCGGCGACTCCAGGCGCCACCACTTTGCGCCCGCCCGACCAGCCGGCCATGAAATGCGGCTCGACCAGCCCGGTGGCGATGCGCAGATCGGCTTGCGCAAAGCGGCGGTCAATGAAGACAGGCGTTCCGCGCGTCGACGTGGCCCCGAGATCGACATGGGCGGCCTCGTCGCGGGCGAAGTGGTTCTCCACCCGCACCGTCTCCAGCACCCAGGGGTCGCCGACCAGTTCCGCCAGCTCCGCGCCCTCATTCGGCCGGTGCAGGCCGGTGGCGACAAGCACGGTGATGGCATCGGCAGGAATGCCGGCAGCGATCAGTGTTTCGATCATCGGCCGCAGGAAAAGCCGGTTCGGCACCGGGCGGGTGATGTCACAGATGAGGATGCAGGCGCTCTTGCGGCCCTTGGCGAGTTCGGCGAGCGGCGCCGAATCGACGGGATGCTCGAAGGCGTGGCGGATGGCGGCCACATTGTCCGGCAGCTTGGGCAGTTCCGCCTTGCGCAGCACGGTCGGCTTGGCCCCCGGCGGCAAGGTGAGGTGCAGCGCACCGCGACCGAAGGCGAGTTCGAGACCCGTGTGAGACATGGCCGCTCCTTGAGGTTGTCCGCCGCAGGAGGCTCACCCTCCCGGTCGGTCGAGGGGGAGGATATCCCGCTGGAGGCCGGTCTTAAACCGGCAAGCCGACAACAAAAAGCCGCGCGACGGGTCAGGCGGGCTTCCGCCGAAGCCTGATCCGCGCTCTGCCGGCATCCCGAAGGGCTGGCGCCGCGCGCGTGCCCGATCAAACCACCGTGACCGACGGCGCCCCCTCCACCGCCCGCCCGATGATGGCGGCGCGGGAGGAACCGGCGGCGCGGATTTCGCCCAGCACCCGCTCGGCCGCCTCGGGCGCCACCGCCACCAAGAGCCCGCCGGAGGTTTGCGGGTCGGTGAGAAGGTGGCGCTCCGCTTCCGCGATTCCCTCGGGTAGCCGCACGCCCTCGCCATAGCTCGCCCAGTTGCGGTGCGAGGCGCCGGTGATGAAGCCCGCCTGCGCCAGCGCGCGCGCCTCGGTGAGCAGCGGCAGCGCGCCCGCCTCGATTTCCAGCGCAAGGCCCGAGCCCCGCGCCACCTCCAACCCGTGGCCGAGGATGCCGAAGCCGGTGACATCGGTCACCGCGTGCACGGCCGCGTCCCGGCCGAGCGCGGTGCCGATGCGGTTGAGCGTCGTCATTGCGGCGATCATCTCGTTATAGGCGGATGACGAGAGCTTCTCCTTCTTGAACGCCGCGGAATAGACCCCCACCCCCAGCGCCTTGGTCAGGATCAGCACGTCGCCGGCGAAGGCGGTGCTGTTCTTGCGGATCTGCTCCGGCCGCGCCGTGCCGATCACCGCGAGGCCGTAGATCGGCTCCGGCGCATCGATGGAATGGCCGCCCGCCACGGGAATGCCGGCCTCGGCGGCGATGGCGGCGCCACCTTTCAGAATCTCGCGCACCATCGCCGGCTCCAGCTTGCCGAGCGGCATGCCGAGAATGGCCAGCGCCAGCAGCGGCTTGCCGCCCATGGCGTAGACGTCGGAAATGGCGTTGGTGGCGGCGATGCGGCCGAACTCATAGGGGTCGTCCACCATCGGCATGAAGAAATCGGTGGTGGCGATCAGGCAGGTGTCGTCGTCGAGAAGGTAGACCGCCGCGTCGTCGCCGGTCTCGGTGCCGACCAGCAGCCGGGTGAAGCCGGCGCTGGAAGGCTGCTCGGCCAGCAATTCGCGCAGCACCGAGGGCGCCAGCTTGCAGCCGCACCCGCCGCCATGGGCGAGGCTGGTGAGGCGGAACGGAGCGACGGTGGCAGGGGTGTCGAGCATTGACGTCTTCCTTTTGGCACACACGGGCGCGGCGATCGTCTGCGTCCTTCGAGCCCGGCTTTGCCGGGCGCCTCAGGATGACGGCAGCCCCAGACGCCCGTCATGCTGAGGAGCGGGGCAGCGCCCCGCGGCGTCGAGCATGCAGGCCCCCTCACGCCGCCACTTCATTCGCCTTGATCACATAGGCGAAGGCGTCGGGGTCGAGGCAGTCATGGCGCAGGCTCGCCACCTCCGCCTGCGGGTACATGAGGAAGCCGAGCTTCGGCCCGGCGGAGCCCGGCAGGGCGATATCGTGGCCGTCATTATAGGCGAGCCAATTGCCCTCCCAGGAGCCGAACAGCGCCTTGCGCGCCGCCAGCACCTTGGCGTCGTCCATGGCATTCTTGCCCGGCGGCTCCTCCAGCACGACCTTGCGCACATCGGCCGGATCGGTGGCGACCCAGCCGAAGCCGTCGAGCCACACTTCGGCGCGGCAGTGCTGCGCCTTGGAGATGGTCGGCGAATTGGCGCCGAGACTTTTATAGCCGAAGGCGGAAGGCGCCACGCGGATGCCGTACAGGTCGCGGGCGGGGATGCCGGCGGCGCGGTTGAGGCCGACGAACAAGGCGTTGAGGTCGGCGCATTTGCCGCCGAGATTGCCGCTCGCCAGCAGCGAGCCGACATCGCCGGTGCCGCAGCCGCGCGTCGCCGCGTTGCGATAGGTGTTCTCGACCACCCATTCATAGATGGCGCGCGACTTGTCGAGGTCGCTCGCCTTGCCGGCGGTGATCTTGTCGGCGGTCGCCTTGACGATGCCGTCGGTGGGAATGAGGTCGGTAGCGGCCAGGAACAGCGCCCGCTCATCCTGCGTGAGCGCGGCCACTGTGCCGGGCTTGGAGAAATCGGTGGCGCGGTCACGGGTGGAGAAGCGCGAGGTGATCTCGACCGTGGGCTTCTCTTCGCCCTCGGCCCAGGTCAGGTGCAGCATCTGCGCGCCATAATGCGGGTCCTTCACCACTTCGGCGGTGGCGGCGTTGGTCTTCCAGGTGCTTTCGCCCGGCTTCATCCAGTCGGAGGCGGTGTAGGAAGGCAGCGGCACCCAGGCCTGAGCCGGGCCGGCCTTACTCTCCACCGGCTTCACATCGAGCACCGTTACCACCTCGAAGTCGCGCCATTTGCCGGGTTTCGGGGCGAAGGCGGCGGCCGCCGCCGGGCCTGCGGCCTGGGCGAAGGCGGCGTGCGGGACGGCGGCAACGGCGGCGAGGGCGACGCCGGCTTTGAGGAACTCACGACGGCTGTTCTGGGCAGGGCTTGTCATGGCGCATTCTCCCGGGTCGGTTGATCGTCGTTGAGGGGCGGCAGCCCCGCGCCGAGGGGCGCGGCGGCGGGATCGGCGAGCGTGTCGAGCAAGCGGTCGGCGGCCGGGTCGTCCCAGTCGACCGGGCCATCGGCGTAAAGGCGCAGCACGTGCGAGGCGTCGAGCACGAAGCTCGCCGGCAGGGTGGGAACTTTCCACGCCTTCAGCGCGACGCGGTCCTCGTCCAGCAGCACGGGGAAGGGCACAGGATGGGCCTCGAAGAAGCGGCGCACCCGCACCCGCACCTCGCCGACATCGACGGCGAGAACGGCGAGCGGCCCCTCGCTTTGTCGCGCGGCGAGCCGCGCCAGCCCCGCCATCTCCTCCCGGCAGGGCGCGCACCAGGTCGCGAAGAAGTGAACGAGCACCGGGCGCCCGTGCAGCGTGGCAAGGTCCTGTGGGCCGTGATCAAGCGAATCCAGCACCAGCGCCGGCGGCGCGGCACCCAGCGGCAGTGGCGCGGCGGCATGAACCGGCTGCGCCCCGCCAAGCGTCAGTGACGCAAGGGAAGCAACAGTAACCAGCAAGAAGTGGTTCTTTCCGCCCCGACACGCGGGAGCCGCAGATGCGAGCACGCCGTGATGCTGCGCCGGGGTTGCAAAATCGTCAATTGGGCGATCGGGAAAAACCATCGATGCTGCGCCGCAGCATTGCAAGATCGCACGGCAACATTCTTAAAGTCCTGCACTTAAAGGGATTTTTCTTATCGCCCGGTGTCTGTGTCTGTTTGACTTTGGAGGAACTAAAAAATAGCCTGTGATCGGCAAAGCCTATCGGTCGATGGGCTTTATTTGGAGACTACGGGAGGGCCACGATGAATATGGAGCTCTCGCGCCGTACGTTCCTCAAGACGTCGGGCGCCGGCATTGCCGGCACCACGTTGGGTGCCTTCGGCTTCAGCGAGGCGGAGGCGGCCGTCGCCGCTGCCGTGAAGCCGTTCCACCTGGTGAACACCACGGAAGCGCGAAACACCTGCACCTACTGCTCGGTCGCCTGCGGCATCATCATCTATTCCAAGGGTGATCTGCGAAAGGGCGAGAAGGCCGACATCGTCCATATCGAGGGCGACGCCGACCACCCGACCAATCGCGGCACGCTCTGCCCCAAGGGCTCGGCGCTGCGCGACATCGTGAAGTCGCAGACCCGGCTGACCCAGCCGATGCTGCGCAAGGCCGGCTCGGACAAATTCGAGGCCGTCTCCTGGGATGTGGCGCTCGACAAGATCGCCCGCGCCATGAAGGACGACCGCGACGCCAATTTCGTCGCCACCAATGCCGACGGCGTGACGGTCAATCGCTGGCTCACCACCGGCTTCCTCGCGGCCTCCGCGACGACAAATGAAACCGCGTTCGCGACCTACAAGGTCGTGCGCTCGACCGGCATACTAGCGTTCGATAACCAAGCGCGCGTCTGACACGGCCCGACGGTGGCGAGTCTCGCCCCAACATTTGGCCGTGGCGCTATGACCAACGCCTGGACGGACATCAAGAATACCGACCTTGTGGTCATTATGGGCGGCAATGCCGCCGAAGCGCATCCCTGTGGATTCAAATGGGTCACGGAGGCGAAAGCCACCCGCGGCGCCAAGCTCATCGTCGTTGACCCACGCTACAACCGCTCGGCGGCAGTGGCGGATTTCTACGCGCCGATCCGGCAGGGGTCGGACATCGCCTTCCTGATGGGCTTGATCAATTACTGCATCAGCCATGACAAGGTGCAGTGGGACTATGTGAAGCCCTTCACCAACGCCACCTTCGTGGTGCGCGAGGGCTATGCCTATCAGGACGGCCTGTTCACCGGCTATGACGAGAGCAAGCGCGATTACGTCAGAGACACCTGGGAGTACGAGATCGGCCCGGACGGCTATGCCGTGGTCGACGAGACGCTGCAGAATCCGCGCTGCGTGTGGAACCTGCTGAAAGAGCACGTCGCCATCTACATGCCCGACATGGTCGAGCGCATCTGCGGCACGCCGAAGGACGCCTTCCTCAAGGTGGCCGAGATGGTGGGCGAATGCTCGACCCCGACCAAGACCATGACGAGCATGTATGCGCTCGGCTGGACCCAGCATTCCAAGGGCGCGCAGAATATTCGCGGCATGGCGATGCTCCAGCTCATCCTGGGCAATATCGGCGTGCGCGGCGGGGGCATGAACGCCCTGCGCGGGCATTCCAACATCCAGGGGCTGACCGATCTCGGGCTGATGAGCAATCTCATCCCCGGCTATCTCAACATCCCCACCCAGAAGGAGCCCGACTTCACCACCTATATGTCGACGCGCGCCTTCAAGCCGCTGCGGCCAAACCAGACCAGCTACTGGCAGAACTACCGCAAGTTCTTCGTCAGCTTCATGAAGTCAATGTACGGCTCCGCTGCCACCAAGGAGAACGACTGGGCCTACAGCTACCTGCCCAAGCTCGATGTCGCCAGTTACGACGTGCTGCGCGTCTTTGAGATGATGAAGCAGGGCAAGGTGAACCTCTATTTCTGCCAGGGGTTCAACCCGCTTCAGGCATTCCCGGACAAGGGAAAGCTCGCCGCCGGCCTCGCCAAGCTGAAGATGCTGGTCATCATGGACCCGCTGCAGACCGAGACCGCCCGCTTCTGGGAAGACCACGGCACCTTCAACAAGGTGAACCCGGCCGATATCCAGACCGAGGTGATCCAGCTTCCCACCACCTGCTTTGCCGAGGATGAGGGATCGCTGGTCAATTCCGGCCGCTGGCTGCAATGGCACTGGCCGGGCGGCTCGCCTCCGGGCGAGGCCAAGACCGACATCTGGATCATGGCGCAGATCCATCTGCGGCTGAAGGAGCTCTACAAGAAGGAAGGCGGCACCTTCCCCGACCCGATCGTCAATCTCAACTGGTCCTACAAGGACCCGGGCGAGCCGACGCCGGAAGAGCTGGCACGGGAGATGAACGGCTCGGTGCTGGTCGATGTCTTCGACCCAGCCGACCCGACGAAGAAGGTGCTGGAAGCCGGCAAACAACTGTCCGGCTTCGGCCAGATGCGCGACGATGGCACCACGGCCGGCGGCTGCTGGATTTTCTCCGGCTGCTGGACCGAGGCCGGCAACATGATGGCGCGGCGGGACAATTCCGACCCCGGCGACGCCGGCATGTTCCTCAAATGGTCGTTCGCCTGGCCGGCGAACCGGCGCATTCTCTACAACCGCGCCTCCTGCGACCTCGACGGCAAGCCGTGGGACCCCTCGCGCAAGCTGATCGAATGGGACGGCACGAAATGGACCGGCTACGACGTGCCGGACATTCCGCCCACCGCCAAGCCCAGGGATGTCGGTCCCTTCATCATGAACCCCGAGGGCACGTCCCGCCTGTGGGTGCGCAAGATGATGCGGGACGGGCCCTTCCCGGTGCATTACGAGCCGTTCGAGAGCCCGGTCGCCAATGTCATCGCGCCGAAGGTGCGGGGCAACCCGGTGGCGCGCGTCTTCCCCGACGACTGGAAGACCTTCGCCGATATCGGCGATCCGGCTTATCCCTATGCCGGCACTTCCTACCGTCTCACCGAGCATTTCCACTACTGGACCAAGAACAACCATGTGAATTCGGTCCTGCAGCCGGAACAGTTCGTCGAGATTTCCGAGGAACTGGCGAAGGAGAAGGGCATCGCGCTCGGCGGCTGGGTGCGGGTGTGGTCGAAGCGCGGCGAGCTCTACGCCAAGGCGGTCGTCACCAAGCGCATCAAGCCGATGACGATCGACGGCAAGACCGTCCACATCGTCGGCGTGCCGATCCACTGGGGCTTCGTCGGCGCCGCCCGCAAGGGCTTCACCGCCAACACGCTGACCCCCTTCGTGGGCGACGCGAACATCGAGACCCCGGAGTTCAAGGCGTTCATGGTCAACATCGAGCCCTCCACCGGGCCGGTGGTGGCATAGGGAGGCGGCAGCATGTTCCCACCCATCCCCAACCCCTCGGTCGCCTCCGACGCCGCCACGCCGCGCTTCGGCGAGAAGGACATTCTCCGCCGCAGCGCCTCCGAGGTCACGCCGCCCGCCCAGCGGCTGACCGAGGTTGCCAAGCTGATCGACGTCTCCAAATGCATCGGCTGCAAGGCCTGCCAGGCCGCGTGCCTGGAATGGAACAACCTCACCGAGGAGATCGGCTTCAATCACGGGGTCTACACCAACCCCATGGACCTGACGCCGGACACCTTTACGCTGATGCGCTTCACCGAATGGGTGAATCCCGAGACCGAGAATCTCGAATGGCTCATCCGCAAGGATGGCTGCATGCATTGCGAAGACCCGGGCTGCCTCAAGGCCTGCCCGGCCCCCGGCGCCATCGTGCAGTATTCCAACGGCATCGTGGACTTCCAGCACGACAACTGCATTGGCTGCGGCTACTGCATCAAGGGCTGCCCGTTCAACATCCCGCGCATCTCCAAGGTCGACCACACCGCCTATAAATGCACGCTCTGCTCCGACCGTGTCGCGGTGGGCCAGGGCCCGGCCTGCCAGAAGGCATGCCCGACCCAGGCCATCGTCTTCGGCACCAAGGACGAGATGAAGGACTGGGCCGAGCTGCGCATCACCGACCTCAAGTCGCGCGGCTTCGCCAATGCCGGGCTCTATGACCCGCCGGGCGTTGGCGGCACCCACGTGATGTATGTGCTGCACCATGCCGACACGCCGTCGATCTATGCCGGCCTGCCGGACAATCCGCGCATCTCGCCGCTCGTCGACGCCTGGAAGGGCGTGACCAAATATGTCGGCCTGGCGGTGATGGGCTTCGCCGCCGCCGCCGGCTTCCTGCACTATGTCGTCGCCGGCCCGAACAAGGTCTCGGAGGAGGACGAGGAGAACGCCGAGCGGCTCGCCGATGGCACCCCGCCGCCGGCGCCGCCCGCCGGCCTGCAAGAGGGGAGGACGCCATGAGCGCCGGAAACCTCAAGTCCCGTCACCAACAACCTACCCCCGACGATGTGGAACCGGGCGATTCCGTTCGCCCGGGCCACCCGGTGCAGGTGTCGCGCTACACGGTCGCCGCGCGCATCAACCACTGGGTCACGGCGCTGAGCCTCATCCTGCTGGCGCTGTCGGGCATGGCGCTGTTCACGCCGAGCCTGTTCTTCCTCACCGGCCTGTTCGGCGGCGGGCAGTGGACGCGGGCGCTGCATCCCTGGATCGGCGTGGTGCTGTTCTTCTCCTTCGCCGGGCTGTTCCTGCGCTTCTGGAAGGCGAACCTGCCCGCACGGGAAGACGGCACCTGGCTCGCCCGTATCAGCGATGTGCTGCGCGGGCGGGAGGAGAGGCTGCCGGAAATCGGCAAGTACAATGCCGGCCAGAAGTTCGTGTTCTGGGGCATGTCGGGCCTCATCATCGTGCTGATCGCCAGCGGCATCGCGATGTGGGACCAGTATTTCTACGCCTTCACCAGCATCGAGCAGAAGCGCGTCGCCGTCCTTGTCCATGCGGTGGCGGCGGTCTGCATCATCTGCGTGTGGATCATCCACGTCTATGCCGCCATCTGGGTCAAGGGCACCATCGGCGCGATGACGCGCGGCAAGGTGACGGGCGGCTGGGCGTGGCGGCACCACCGCAAATGGCTGCGCGAGCTCGTCGGCACGCGGCCGGGCAAGCGCCCGCCGACGCCGGCAGAGTAAGGACGGGCGACAGGACGGCGCGCGGCGGGCGACGTGCCGTTGCCGTCATCCCGGAAGGGCCGCAGGCCTGTCCGGGATCGCGCACCACGACGAAATGCCGATCCCGGCCCTTGCGCGCGCCGCGCCTGGCCGTGATGACGTGCCTGAGCCAAGGGCCGACCCCGTGCGACGTCATCCTGAGGTGCGAGCGCAGCGTGCCCCGAAGGATGTTGAAGCAGAAGGATGCCCGTAACATGCCAGCTTCGAGGCCCGCCTTTGGCGGCACCTCAGGATGACGTCGCGTGGGGTCGGCCAAGAAAACGAACCCTGGTCCGCCAGAGACGGATGCCAGGGTTCAACGTGCCTTCCTGTCTGGAACACGTGGCCCGTGCGGTTCGTGAGGTGATGATGTCGCAGGATCTCCAGCCCGATCCCACCGTGATCGGTGCCGTCTCCGCCCCGCCTTTCGCGGTCCTGCCTGATCCCGCGCGCCTGTTCGGCGTGCGGGCGAAGCGACTGCGCATCTATGCGGCGGTCAGCCCGCTCAAGCCCTATCTCGATTTCGTCGCCGGCCTCATCGAGGCGCAGCACGCCATCGTCCCCGGCCTGCCGCCGGTGGCGCCGCCCGACCCGGAAGCGCTGGAGCGCGCCCGCGCCTTCGAGATGCCGGCGCTGGACCGCGCCACGACCCTGCTCGACGACACGCTGGAGGCAACGCTCGACCAGTTGTTCGACGCCGCCGCCGGCGTGAAGATGCCGGAGGAGGCCGGCGCCGCCCTCACCCGCGTCCGCCTCGCCGATGGCCCGGTGCGGGCGCAGATGGTGCGCGATGTGCTGGCTCATGACCTGCCGGTGGAGCGGCTGGCCGAGCATGTCTATGTCGCGAGCGCCCTGCAGGTGCATTTCGCCCGCCGCGCCGCCGCGCTGGACGCAGCGAGGCTGGTGCCGGTGGGCGATGGGGTGTGCCCCGCCTGCGGCGGCCCGCCGGTGGCCTCGCTCATCGTTGAATGGCCGAACGCCCATGGCAACCGCTTCTGCGCCTGCTCGCTCTGCTCCACGCTTTGGAACTATGTCCGCATCCGCTGCTGCGCCTGCGGCACCACCAAGGGCATCGGTTATCAGGAAATCGAGGGCAGCCCCGGCACGGTGAAGGCGGAAACCTGCGACGAGTGCCACACCTATGTGAAGGTGATGTACCAGAACAAGGATGTCACCATCGAGCCGGTGGCCGACGATATCGGCACGCTGGCGCTCGATCTGATGATGCGGCAGGGGCCGTATCGCCGCGCCGCCTTCAACCCGTTCCTGCTCGGCTATTGAGGGCGCGGCCATGGATGCGCCCTCCCGCCCCGCCGCCCCCTCCCCGCGCGACCTGCCCTCGGTCGACCGCGTGCTCGCCACGCCCACGGGCCAGGAAGCCGTGGAAGCGTTCGGCCGCGCGCCCACGACGTCAGCCATCCGCGCCGCGCTGGAGGAGGTGCGCGCCTGCCTCCTGGCGGGCAAGCTCGCCGCCCTGCCGGCGCCCGATCATGTGGCGCTCGCCGCCACCGACGCGCTGGACAAGGGCGCCCGCTCCCGCCTGCGCCCGGTGTTCAACCTCACCGGCACGGTGCTGCACACCAATCTCGGCCGCGCGGTTCTGGCGGAAGAGGCAGTGGAAGCCGCCACGAGCGCCATGCGCGCCGCCGTGGCGCTGGAATATAACCTCGCCACCGGCAAGCGCGGCGAGCGCGACGACCATGTGCGCGATCTGCTGATCGAGCTGACGGGGGCGGAAGACGCCACCGTCGTCAACAACAACGCCGCCGCCGTGCTGCTGGTGCTCAACACGCTCGGCCTCGGGCGCGAGGCCATCGTCTCGCGCGGCGAGCTGATCGAAATCGGCGGCGCCTTCCGCATGCCGGACATCATGGCCCGCGCCGGGGTGAGGCTGGTCGAGATCGGCACCACCAACCGCACCCATCCGAAGGATTACGCCGGGGCGCTCAATGACGCGACCGGGCTGGTGCTGAAGGTGCACACTTCCAATTACCGCATCGAGGGCTTTACCAAGGAGGTGCCGGCGCGCGAACTGGCGGAGATCGCCCGCGCCAAGGGTGTGCCGCTGGTCAACGATCTCGGCTCCGGCACGCTGTTCGATCTCGCCCGGATCGGCCTCGCCCATGAGCCGACCGTGCGCGAGGCAGTGGCGGAAGGGGCGGATATCGTCACCTTCTCCGGCGACAAGCTGCTCGGCGGGCCGCAGACCGGCTTCATCGTCGGCCGTGCCGACCTCATAGCCGCCATCAACAAGAACCCGATGAAGCGGGCGCTGCGCGTCGACAAGATCCGCCTCGCCGCGCTGGAAGCGACGCTCCGGCTCTATTGCGACCCGGACAGGCTGGCCGCCCGGCTGCCGACCCTGCGCCTGCTGGCGCGCACGCGCGCCGACATCGCCGTCCGTGCCCATGAACTGGCCGAGCCGCTCGCCGCCGCCTTGGGCGAGGATTTCGACATCGAGATCGTCGATTGCGTCAGCCAGATCGGCTCCGGCGCGCTGCCGCTGGAAACCCTGCCGAGCGCCGGCTTCGCCATCCGCCCGGCGGCGGAAGCCTCGGGGGGGAGACTGAACGGGCTGGCCGCCGCACTGCGCGCGCTGCCCGTCCCGGTCATCGGCCGCATCAGCGAGGGCGCCCTGATCCTCGACCTGCGCTGCCTGGAGGACGAGCAGGGCTTTCTGGAGAGCCTCGGCCACATCGGGGGGCCGGGATGATCATCGGCACCGCCGGCCATATCGACCATGGCAAGACCGCGCTGGTCGGCGCACTCACCGGCGTCGATACCGACCGGCTGAAGGAGGAGAAGGCGCGCGGCATCTCCATCGATCTCGGCTTCGCCTATCTCCCCACCGAGGCCGGCACGCTTGGCTTCATCGACGTGCCCGGCCATGAGAAGTTCATCCACACCATGCTGGCGGGGGCGAGCGGCATCGATTTCGCCCTGCTCATCGTCGCCGCCGACGACGGGGTGATGCCGCAGACAAGCGAGCATCTCGCCCTCATCGACCTGCTCGGCATTTCGCGCGGGCTGGTCGCGCTGACCAAGGCCGATCTCGCCGATGAGGCCCGCCTTGCCGAGGTGAGGGGCGAGATCGCCGCGCTGCTGGAGGGCACGGCGCTTGCGGACGCGCCCATCCTGCCCGTCTCGGCGCTTACCGGTGCGGGGGTGCAGGCGCTGCGCGCCCACCTCATCGAGGCCGCCCGCGCCTTCGCCGCCCGCCCGGCGCTGGGCCGCTTCCGCCTCGCGGTGGACCGCAGCTTCACGATTTCCGGCGCCGGCACGGTGGTGACAGGCACCGTGCTCTCCGGCCGGGTGCGGGTGGGCGATCCGCTCATGGTCAGCCCCGACGGACGGCCCGCTCGCCTGCGGTCGCTGCACGCGCAGAACCGCAAGTCGGAGGAAGGCCGCGCCGGTGACCGCTGCGCGCTGAACCTCGCCGGCGAAGCCATCACCGCCGAGGCGATACGGCGCGGCGACATGGTGCTCGACCCGACACTGCACGCCCCGACCGAGCGGATCGACGCCACACTCACCGTGCTGGCGGGCGAGGCCAAACCGCTCGGCGCGTGGTTTCCGGTGCGCTTTCACCACGGCGCCAGCGAGGTCGGCGCCCGGCTCGTGCCGCTCTCGGACGAGACGCTGGCCCCCGGAACCACAGGCCTCGTGCAGATCGTGCTGGAGCGCCCGATCGCCGCCGCCGTGGGCGACCGCTATGTCATCCGCGACACCTCGGCCCAGCGCAGCCTCGGTGGCGGAAGGCTGATCGATCTGCGCGCCCCTGCCCGCCGCCGCCGCACCCCCGAACGCCTCGCCCAGCTCGGCGCCCTCACCGAGAGCGCCCCGGATGCGGCGGTGTCCGGGCTGCTGGCGGTCGCGCCCTGGCATCTCGACCTCACCGCCTTCGCCCGCGACCGGGCGCTAGCGGCGGAGGCCCCGGCGGAGATCGCCGCCCGCCTCGGCCTGGTGACTTTCGCCGTCGGCGGCACCCTCACCGCGCTGGCCCCGGAGCGTTGGGTGCTCTATGGCGAGGCGCTGCGGGCCGAACTCGCCCGCTTCCACGAGGCCAATCCCGACCTGCCGGGCATGGGGGCGGAGAAGCTGCGCCTCGCGCTCACCCCCCGCCTGGCCAAGCCGGTCTTCACCGAGGCGTCGCGCCGCCTGGCGGAGGACGGCGCGCTGGTGCTGGAAGGCGCCTGGGTGCGGCTGCCGGCTCATGAGGTGCGCCTCACCGCCAGGGACGAGCGCCTGTGGGAAGACCTCGCGCCCCTGCTCGCCGGTCCCGCCCGCTTCCGTCCCCCGCGCGTGCGCGACCTCGCGGCGCTGACCGGCGAGGCGGAGAGCGAGATCCGCCGGCTGATGAAGCTGCTCGCCCGCATGGGCCGGGTGGACGAGGTGGCGCATGACCATTTCTTCCTGCGCCCTACGCTGGCCGAGATGGTGGCGATGGCGCGCGCGCTTTCCGCCGCCGCGCCGGGGCGGGACTTTCCCGCCAGCGCTTTCCGCGACCGCATCGAGGCCCGCGGCCACGCGGTCGGGCGGAAGGTGGCGATCCAGATCCTGGAATTTCTTGACCGCCACGGCGTGACCCTGCGGCGCGGCGACCTGCGCCGGATCAACCGCCACCGGCTGGACCTGTTCGGCGCGATCGACGACACTGCGGTCGAGCAAGGCATTGCCGCCCCCGCGGGCGCGGACACAGTTTCTGGAAGAGCGTTACCTCCGGTGAGGTATCCGGACTTCAAATCCGGAAGGGGCCGCGAGCCGGTCCCTGGTGGGTTCGACTCCCACTCTCTTCCGCCATCCCCTTCGCCCACCGGCCCCGGTCAGGGCCGGTAGCGCCGGCGCTCACCCCATCGCCGCCGCCGGCGCGCCGGCAAGCTCGGCCTCTTCCGCCTCCAGCGCCGCGCGCTGGCGCGCCGCCGCCGCCGCGTCCGAACGGCGCTTGTAGATCTCATAGGCGATGGCGCCGATCACCGTCACCGCGACGATCACCACCGCCAGTGCCGAGATCGCCGGGGTCGAGCCCTGCCGCACCCGCCCGGCCAGCACCGTGGTCAGTGTCTTGTCGGAGAGGATGGCGAAGGTGGTGGTGTTGTAGTTCTCGAAGGAGGAGAGGAAGGCCAGCACCGCCGCCGAGGCCAGCGCCGGCTTGAGGAAGGGCAGCAGGATGTGGCGGAACACCTGGGGGTAGCTGGCGCCAAGGTCGAGCGCCGCCTCTTCCTGCGAGCGGTCGAAGCGCTGCAGCCGGGCGAGGATGATCAGCATGCAATAGGCGGAGATGAAGCTCGCCTGCCCCAGCACGGTCAGCACAACGCCGTCATAAAGAAAGCGCGTGCCGGTCTGGCCGGTGAACTGGCGCCAGAACACCACGGTGGAAATGCCGATGATGATGCCGGGGGTCAGCACTGGCGAGACCACGACGAGATAATAGAGCGAGCGCACGCGCGGCTGGATCTGCGTCATGATGATGGCGCCCGCCAGCCCAATCGGCACGGAGATGCACACCACCAGGAGCCCGATCCACAGGCTCATCTTCAGGCCGGTCATCATGTCCTGGTCGGCGAACAGCGCCGAAAACCAGTCGAGCGTCACCCCTTCGATCGGCCAGACCTGCGGATATTGCGGGGTGTTGAAGGCGGAAACCGCCATCACCGCCAGCGGGCCGAGCAGATAGAGGAAGAACACCACAGTGTAGAGCGCGAACATCACCCGCTGGAACGGACCCGGATTCATCGCGTGATTTCTCCAAGGCTGAGCCTGAACGCCTTGAGCACCACCAGCACGAAGATGATGCAGCTCACCAGCAGGATGAAGGCATAGGCCGCCCCCTGCGGCCAGTTGAAGGCCTGGTAGAAGCGGTCATAGACGATGGGGGTGAACCACAGCGTGCGCGGCCCGCCCAGCACCAGCGGCGCCGCCAGCGCGCCGGCGGTGAGCATGAACACCAGCGTGCAGCCCGAGGCGATGCCCGGCTTGGCATGCGGCAGCACGATGAAGGCATGGATGTGCCACCAGGGCGCGCCAAGGTCCCGCGCCGCTTCCACCTGATTCTTGTCGAGGCTCTCAATGGCGTTGTAGAGCGGAAAAATCATCATCAGGAGATAGGCGTAGGACAGGCCCATATAGAGGCCGACATCGGCGCCGAGGAAGTCGATCGGCTCACTAGTAAGCCCGCTTCCCATCAGCATCTGGTTGATGATGCCCCCCGAGGAGAGCAGCACCCGGAAGGCGAAGGCGCGCAGAATCTCGTTCACCCAATAGGGCAGGATCAGCAGCAGAAGCAGCACCCGCAGCCGCGCCGCCGTGGCCGATTGCGCCATGTGGAAGGCGAGCGGGTAACAGATGGCGAAATTGATCAGGGTGATGATGATGCTCACCCCGATGGTGAGGAAGAAGGCCTTGATGTGCAGCCAGTTCCATTCGGCGGTAGAGGTGGTGGAGCCGAACAGGAAGTAGCGGTAATTCTCCAGCGTGTAGAGGTCCTTCGGCCCGCCCATCTGCGAGGGCGGCAGCTTCGGGCGGAACGACATGTCCACCATGGCAAGCTGCGGCAGAAGGATGATGAAGAAGGCCCAGAAACCAACCGCGAGCACGAGATAAAGCCCGATGGCGAGCCCGTTGCGCTGGAAGAAGCCGCCCCCGTTCGCCACGCCGGTGCGCCGCTCATAGGCGGCGAGCGCGAAGAAGAACACGACCACCGCCAGCGGCAGGCCGAAGACGAAGGCGAGGCTGCCGCTCATCTCAGTGCCTTTCCGGCCGGGCCAGCAGCAGCGCGTCTTCCGGGCGGAAGCCGATGCGCAGCGTCTCGCCCGGGGTGGGCAGGGCGGCAAGCGCGCTGGCACCAAGGCTCGCCATCACCTTCTGCCCCGTCCGCACCCGCAGCGTCACATGGGTTACGCTGCCCTCATAGGCGACATCGAGCGTCTCGCCCTCGAAGCCGGCCGTGGTGCCATTGGCGCGCAGCTGCATCACCTCCGGCCGCACGAACAGCAGCGCTTCCTGCCCGACGTCGAGCGCCACCGGGTTGCGGCCGGCAAGCGTGCCGAGAGGGGTCTCCAGCGTCGCCATGGCGCCGTCGCGGGCGGTGATGCGGCCGCGAATCTGGTTGTTCTCGCCGACGAAGGAGGCGACGAAGGGCGTGCGCGGCTCGGCATAGACAGCGCGGCCGTCACCCACCTGCTCGATCACCCCGGCATTCATGACCGCGATGCGGTCCGACATGGTCAGGGCTTCGCCCTGGTCATGGGTGATGTAGATGAAGGTGATGCCGACCCGCTTCTGGATGGCCCGCAGCTCCGAGCGCATGTGCTGACGCAGCTTGAGATCGAGCGCGGAGAGCGGCTCGTCCAGCAGCAGCACAGAGGGTTCGACGGCAAGAGCCCGGGCAATCGCCACGCGCTGCTTCTGGCCGCCGGACAGCTCGGACACCTTCTTGTGGCCATGCTCGGCGAGCGCCACCTGGATCAGCAGGTTCTTCACCTTCTCGTCGCGCTCATGCCGGGGCACGCCGCGCACCCGCAGGCCATAGCCGATATTCTCGGCCACCGTCATCATCGGGAACAGCGCGAGATTCTGGAAGATCAGCGCGGTGGGCCGCTTGTTGGGGCCGATGCCCTTCATGTCGGCGCCGCCGATCCGCACCTGTCCGCGCGTCGGCTCGATAAAGCCGGAAATGGTGCGCAGCAGCGTGGTCTTGCCGCAGCCGGACGGCCCGAGAAAGGAGAAGAACTCGCCCGGCTCGATGGTGAGATTGGCCTCCTTCACGGCGACGAAATCGCCAAAGGTGACATTGACGCCCTCAAGCTCGACGGCAGCGGCCATGCGTATTTCCGTTCAGTTGGTTGCCGTCATCCCGGAAGCCGCACCGGCGGCGATCCGGAGGGGGTGACGGGCGGGGAGCGTGCAGCGGGCAGCCCACGCGCGTTGACCAAAAACGCCGTCGTGCCCGGGCTTGGCCCGGGCATCCACGCCTTCGTTCGCGCCTACCCGATGGAAATTCGTGGAGGACCGGGCCAAGCCCGGTCCTGACGGAATTAAGCCGGCAAACGCCTCACGCCGCCTTGAACTTCTCGGCATACTGGGTGCGCAGCTCGGCATACCACGACGGCTCCGGCGGGCGGCTCCAGAGGTTGTCCAGCGCGTTGCCGGGATAGGCTTCGGCGAAGTTCTTCTTGGCGACTTCCGAGAGGAACTTGTCGGCGCCCTTCACCACGGGGTTGTAGCCCGAGCCATTGGCGACCATGGCCGAGATCTCGGGCGTGTGGATGAAGTTGATGAACTCATAGGCCTGGGCGGTGTTCTTCGCCGCCTTGGTCATCGACCAGCCGTCGATCCAGGTGATGGCGCCTTCCTGCGGCGCCATATAGGCGATCGGCTTGCCGTCCTTCTTCAGCGACAGCGGCGGGCCGTCCCAGGTCTGGCCGATGACGCAGCCATTTTCCATGAAGCCGGACTTGGTGTTGTCAGCGGAATCCCAGAACTGCTTGACCTGCGCCTTGTTGGCGACGGCGAATTCGAGGATCGGGTCGTAGATCTTCTTCATCGTCGCCTCGTCCTTGAAGGCGTCGAGCATGCGGTTGGAGGGCAGCTTGCCGGTCTTGTCCCACCACAGGCCAATGCCGAGCAGCAGCGAGTGCGGGCGGCCCTGCATCTTGCCCTTGAATTCGGGGCTCCACAGCGTGCCGTAGCTCAGCGTCGGGTATTCCAGCTTCGCGAGGTCGGTGCGCCAGGCGATCGCTTCCGAGCCCCAGCAATGGGGCACATGGTACAGCCCGCCATCCCAGGTCCACACGCTGGTGGAGCCTTCCAGCATCGCCGGCAGCACCTGGTCGAGCTTCAGCTTGGAGAGGTCGTAGGGGGCGAGCACGTCCAGCTCGCGGAACTGGGGCGCGCGGTCGCGGGTGGGGGCGCACAGGTCGAAGCCGTCGCCCTCGGTGGCCTGCAGCTTGTTGATCTGCTCCTCGTTCTGCGAGAACGGGGTGGAGTTGACCTTGATGCCGGTCTTCTTGGTGAATTCCGGGATCACCGGGTCGGGCAGTTCGTCGGCCCAGTTGAGCAGGTTCAGCTCGCCGGAGGAGGAGAAGGCGTCGCGCACGAGATAGGGGCCGGCGGCGGTCATGGCGCCGGCCGCGAGCGCGCCCTTGAACAGCACCCGGCGGGTGAAGCTGCGGGCGGCGAGCAGCGTCTCGATCGAGGAATTGGTGGGCTCGGTCTTCTTCGTCACGGCGTTCCCCTCGGAATGGCGATGGATCGCCGTCAGGGGAGCACGAAGCATGCCAGCGCCGCGCCCGCCGGTGCTGCGTTGCACAATCGCGACGGCCCGCTTGTCGAAACCCGACATGCAACCGGCACTGGCGCGCAATTCAGCACGCCCGCGCGCCCGCCTGCCTGTGAAACGGGCGCTACCGGAGTGCCGCCAGGATCTCGCCGGCCAGCGCGTGCACAGCGTCGCGGTGGCCGGTGCGGCCGGAGGGCGCGTGCGTGGTGGAGGTCATGACCAGCGAGACGCCGCGTTCGGGCACCACATAGAGCATCTGCCCGCCATAGCCCCAGCCATAATGGGCGCGCGCCCCGTCGATTGGCCGCGTGAACCAGCCATAGCCATAGGCGTCGCCGGTGAAGCGCGAGGCGGTGCGCACCTGCCAGCATTGGGCGATCCAGTCCGGCGGGATCACCTGTTCCCCGGCCCGGTTGCGCCCGCCGCTGCGGCAGGTTTCCGTGAAGGCGAGCAGGGAGGTGGGCCGCATCGCCATCTGGTTGCCGCCGAAATAAATGCCCTGCTTGTCGCGCTCCCAATCGGCGATTTCAAACCCCTCGATCGAGCCGAGCCAGTCGCGCGCCAGAGCGAGCGTCGAGCGCCCGCTGGCCCGCGTCAAAATCGCCGAGACGAGGTGCGAGGAGCCGGTGGAATAGAGCATCTGCCCGCCCGGCTCGTCGACAAAAGGCCGCGCCAGCGCGGAGCGCACCCAGTTGGGGCTGGCGATCCACGCGCCGTAAAAGGTGCCGGAGGTGCGCTCCAGCCCCGCCTGCATGGAGAGCAGGTTGCCGAGCGTGATCTCAGAGAGGCGCGGGTCGGGGTCGGCGGGCAGGTCCGCCTTCAGCAGCGGCGCGATCTTCTGCTCCGCCCCCTCCAGCACGCCCTTGTCGATGGCGATGCCGGCCAGAATGGCGAGGATGCTCTTGGAGGCCGATTTGATGTTGGTCGGCCGGTCCACCCGCCCGCCGGCATAGCCCCGCGCGGCCAGCCTCTCGCCATCCCGGCTGACCAGCACCGTGCGCAACGGCGCCAGTTCGCCGGCGCGGTCGAGGACGGCGGTCAGCGCGGGAGGCTGAGAGGGAAGGTCCGCCTGCGCGAGGGCGAGGCGCGGGGTCAGCAGCAGGAGCGGAGCGGCAAGCAGGGAACGACGGTGCATGCCTGACAAGATAGGGCGGGCGCGAACGAGCGTTAGTCACGATGACGGGAGGATTGCCTCGCCAATATCCGCTCGATTGAGCAACAGCTAGGCTTGAATTACAGCGATTACTTCTGCTCTACCCCAACGGGCGAAACCTTGCGGAACCCTCGTCGCGGCGGTAAATTTCTTACGTTAAAGACGCATCTTGGGATTCTCGACACGACAGAAAATGAGCTTGGCCATGTCTATTTTTAGAGACATTTTTGAGAAGTCCGTTCCAGATTTTGATTTCTCTGGATTAGTTTCTCCGAAGGTTGGTGAAATGGGAAAGCCATTCGAAGGAAACACTCTCTATAAATTTTACGGTGAAAATCTACTCCCCATGATTGGCGATCCAACTATTCGCTTTACCCAAAGGGGAGCTACATTGAATGATCCTTTCGAATTGACGATACGCTGGAAGGAGACCGTTTCAAAAACAACTTCCGAAAAATTGGAAATTTATCTTAGATCTTCGTTTGAAAGGGCATTTTCCGACGACGGGCACATAATGAGAACGATAACTCTCTGGTTCGCCAGAAAGGGAATCTTATTGAACGACGATCAAATAAAAGAAGTCTCGACCGCTATATCAAGCGGAAGGGCGAAAGATATATTTAGTCAAATTAAGGATGATCTAAACAAAAGAATAGGAGAATTTCTCGTTAATTTGAATAAATTAAGAGACGAATTCGATAAGTTTCTTTCCGAGGATATGTCTAAACTAGGCGTATTTTCTACCACCGAAGACATAAACAGCGACCAGATGTGGGGCCTTTATGCATCTTCCGGTAAGGGATTTGCCCTTGAGATAGATCCATACAATGAAATTTTTCGTGTTAAAAAAGGCGATCTTAAGGGATCGTCTTTATTCCGAAAGGTACTATACACAGACGAATATTGCGACGATTTTCTAAGTAATCCATATTTCCTATTTCTTGTAAAAAAATCGAAATGGTCTTTTGAAAAAGAGTGGCGAATTCTTAAATATCTTGAAACCTGCGAACTAAAAGATAATACAACAGGCGTATACAGAGATAGGCTTCCAAAGTTTTCTATCAAAAGTGTTATTTTTGGCTATAATGTACCAAACAATCTATTAGATAAGTACATATCTGATGTACATGATTTTGACGACAATATATTGGTCAGAAAGATGAAACTAAATCATATCCAGGGAAATTTATATGTAGATGATATTTAGAGGTCACCCCCCGCCCAGCACCAGATCGTCCCGGTGCACCATCGCGGCGCGACCCTCGAAGCCGGTGATGGTGACGATCTCGTCGGAGGAGCGGCCCTTGAGGCGTTCGGCGTGGTCGTGGTCATAGGCCACCAGCCCGCGCCCGACTTCGGCACCGTCCGGCCCGCGCAAAATCACCGCGTCGCCGCGGCTGAAATCGCCTTCCACCCGGGCGACGCCGGCCGGCAGCAGGGATGAGCCGCGACGCAAGGCGGCGACGGCGCCGGCGTCGAGATGCAGCGTGCCGCGCGGCTCCAGCGCGCCGGCGATCCAGCGCTTGCGCGAGGCCACCGGGTTGGCGGGGGCGAGAAACCAGGTGCAGCGCGCCCCGGTCTCGATCGCCCGCAGCGGGTTTTTCACCTTGCCGGACGCAATCACCAGATGCGCGCCGGCCGTGGTGGCGATCTTGGCCGCCTCCACCTTGGTCTTCATGCCGCCGCGCGACAGCTCGGTGCCGGCGCCGCCGGCCATCGCCTCGATCTCGGCGGTGATGCGCGGCACCACGGGAATGAGGGTGGCATTGGGGTCCTCATTCGGCGGGGCGGTGTAGAGGCCGTCAATATCCGAGAGCAGGATGAGCAGATCGGCGCTGGTCATGCCGGCGACGCGGGCGGCCAGCCGGTCATTGTCGCCGTAGCGGATTTCCGAGGTCGCCACCGTGTCGTTCTCGTTGATGACGGGGACGACCTTCAGCTCCAGCAGCTTGGCGATGGTGGAGCGGGCGTTGAGATAGCGCCGCCGCTCCTCGGTGTCGCCCAGCGTGATCAGGATCTGCCCGGCCGCCACGCCCTCATGCGCCAGCGCCTCCGACCAGGCCCGCGCCAGCGCGATCTGGCCGACGGCGGCGGCGGCCTGGCTTTCCTCCAGCTTCAAGGGGCGCTTGGGCAGCTTGAGCACGTTTCGCCCCAGCGCGATGGCGCCAGAGGACACCACCAGCACCTCCTTGCCCTCGCGGTGCAGCTGCGCCACATCCTCCGCCAGCGCCGCCAGCCAGGCATGGCGCAGGGCGCCGCGCTGCTGGTCGACCAGCAGCGCCGAGCCGACCTTGACCACCACGCGGCGGAAGGCGGACAGCTTCGGCGCGGCGGGAGCGGGCGAAGCTTCGACGAGGGAGGCGGTGTCGGTGGCGGAATCGGCGGGAACGGTCATCGCGGCGGGCTTCGATCAGAGGAGAGACGGCGCGCTACATACGCCGTTTCCGCCGGGAAGGCGCGGGAATTGTGGCCTTCACCTCTCCCCGTGGGGAGAGGTCGCCGCGCAGCGGCGGGTGAGCGGCGGGGCGCGCACATGGCAGGGCCGCACACGGCCGGGGCCGCACACGGCCGGGCCGCAGCGCCCCCTCACCCCAACCCTCTCCCCCGAGGGGAGAGGGAGTGACCTCACGGGTGCCAGGGCTCGGGCGGCGCGCCGCGCTGCAGCTCCTCCGCGCGGCCCTCGTCGATGACGCCGATCAGCGCCCGCAGCGCCTCGCGCACGCCCTCGCCGGTGGCGGCGGAGAGCGCCAGCGGCTTCTTCTTCGCCGCGCGCTTGAGGCGATCGAGCTGGGCCTTCAGCGTCTCCTTGTCAAGCGAATCGATCTTGGAGAGGGCGACGATCTCCACCTTGTCGGCGAGGTCGTGGCCATAGGCCTCCAATTCGCCGCGCACGGTCTTGTAGGCCTTGCCGGCATGCTCGCAGGTGCCGTCGACCAAATGCAGCAGCACGCGGCAGCGCTCGATATGGGCGAGGAACCGGTCGCCGAGGCCGATACCCTCATGCGCGCCCTCGATCAGGCCGGGAATGTCGGCGAGGACGAATTCGCGCCCGTCCACCTTCACGACGCCAAGGCCGGGGTGGAGCGTGGTGAAGGGGTAGTCGGCCACTTTCGGCTTGGCGGCTGTGGTGGCGGCGAGGAAGGTGGACTTGCCGGCATTGGGCAGGCCGACGAGGCCGGCATCGGCAATGAGCTTGAGCCGGAGCACGATCCAGCGCTCCTCGCCCTCCTGGCCGGGGTTGACGCGGCGCGGGGCCTGGTTGGTCGAGGTCTGGAAATGCGCGTTGCCGAAGCCGCCATTGCCGCCCTTGATGAAGCGGATGCGCTGTCCGACCTCGGTCAGATCGGCCAGAATGGTCTCACCGTCCTCGTCAAGAACCTCAGTACCCGCCGGCACTTTTAGCACAACATCGTCGCCTTTCGCCCCGGCACGGTTGGAACCCATGCCGTAGCCGCCTTTTTTGGCTTTGAAGTGCTGTTGGAAGCGGTAGTCGATGAGCGTGTTTAACCCGTCTACACACTCAATCCAAACATCCCCCCCCCTCCCCCCATCACCGCCATCGGGGCCGCCGAACTCGATGAATTTCTCGCGCCGGAACGAGAGGCAGCCCGCGCCGCCGTCGCCGGCGCGGACATAGATCTTGGCCTGGTCGAGAAACTTCATGATAGCGGCTCAATGTTGCGGGGTCCCCGCAGCGACAGGAACCCTTAGAGGATAGCAAAAATGCCGGCTCAATGGCGAATGGCGTCGAGCTCGTGCAGGCGCGCGGGCTGGGTGGCTCCCCAGGCGCGCAACGACGTCCACAACCGCCGCTCCAGCCGGAAGCGGTCGACCGGCACCGAGGCGCCCATCGCCCGCACCTTGGCGAGGCCGACGCCGGTCCACTGGAAGCCACACTTCTCCAGCACGCCGCGCGAGGCCGGGTTGACGACGCGGGCCGAGGCGGCGAGCGCGTTCAGCTTGCGGTCGCCAAACGCGTGGTCGATCAGCGCCCGCACGGCTTCGGTGGCGATCCCATGGTCCCAATAGGGCTCGCCGAGCCAGTAGCCGATTTCCGGCACGTCCTCGTCGCGGCGATTGAAGCCGCACATGCCGACCGGGATGGCGGGCCCGAAACTGGCCGAACCGGGAAGCCGCAGCGCGGTCTCGTTCTTGAGAAAGATGGCGAAGGTTGCCGCTTCCGAACCGCCCGGCAGATTGGCGACGAAAGAGGCCGCGTCCGCCATTCCATAGGGATGAGGAATGTTGGCCGTCATCTCCGCAACCTTGCGGTTGTCGGCGAGTTCCGCGATCCAAGTCATGTCCTCGATCCGGGGCACGCGCAGAAGGAGGCGGCTGGTTTCGAGGACGGCGGTACTGCTCTCGACGAGGGGTGACCCGAGTGTCGCTTCGACTATGGTCATCTGAGGGCTCCTGGGACCGGAACGACGAAGGGGAGGCGGTTTCCTCGCCTCCCCTGTCGGGTACCCCGTGTGTCCTCTCAGGGACGTTCGGGAAATCCTTCCGGTCGGGCGAGACCGGCGGGATTTCCAAGAACCCTCACCGGCTTTATTCGGCGGCCTCGGCGGCCGGAATCACGGATACGTAGGTGCGCGAATTGGCTTTAGCTCGGAACTCGACGCGGCCTTCGATCAGCGCAAAGAGGGTATGGTCTTTGCCCATGCCGACATTGGTGCCGGGATGCCAGGTCGTGCCGCGCTGACGCACGATGATGTTGCCGGCGGCGACCTTCTCGCTACCGAACTTCTTCACGCCGAGGCGACGACCGGCCGAGTCGCGACCGTTGCGGGAGGAACCGCCTGCCTTCTTATGAGCCATGTTGCTCTCCTATTTCCTAGCTGGCGGTCTCAGGCGCCGAGAATCGAGGTCACGCGGACGACGGTGAAGTCCTGCCGGTGGCCGATCTTGCGACGCGAATTCTGACGGCGACGCTTCTTGAACGCAATAACCTTCGCGCCACGGGTGTGCTTGACCACCTCGAGCGTGACGGAAGCGCCGTCGACCAGCGGAGCGCCGACCTTCGGGCTATCGCCGCCGAGCATGAGAACCGGCAGGGTCAGGGAAGAACCCGCCTCGGCCTCGATCTTGCCGACGGTAACGAGCGCATCGGGGGCAACGCGGTACTGCTTGCCACCCGTCTTGATGACCGCGAACATGTTTTGTCCTTTCGTTCGATGCCGGCCTCCGGCGTTGCCGCCTGGACCGGCTTCTTTCGGTCGGTTGAGATAAGCGCACGGGACACAGGATCCCACGACGCAGGCCGGCTCCTTACAAAGCGAGCCCCGTCCTGTCAAGGAAAAGCTGGTGCGCCAAGGTTTCCGGTAGGGGCAAGCGTGGTACCGACGATACATGGCACGACCGCCCCCGACGCGCCGATGGCACCCCCGGCGTGGTCCGGCTATCGTGCCCGCCGCATGCCCGCCGAGGACCTTTTCCATGACCGACGACCGCACGAGCACGCCTACTGCGCAAGCGCTGGCCGGAATCCGTGTACTCGATCTCTCACGCGTACTGGCCGGCCCGTGGGCCACGCAGACGCTGGGCGATCTCGGCGCCGACATCATCAAGGTCGAAAAGCCGGGCGACGGCGACGACACGCGCGGCTGGGGCCCGCCCTGGCTCTCCGATGGCGAGGGACGCCCGACGCGCGAAAGCGCGTATTTCCTCGCCGCCAACCGCAACAAGCGCTCGGTGACAATCGACATGGCGACGCCGCAGGGGCAGGCACTGATCCGCCGGCTCGCGGAGCAGAGCGACGTCGTGGTGGAGAACTTCAAGGTTGGCGGCCTGAAGCGCTATGGGCTCGATCATGAAAGCCTCGCCGCGCTCAACCCGCGCCTTGTCACATGCTCGATCACCGGTTTCGGTCAGGACGGGCCGGAAGCAGGCCGCGCTGGATATGACTTCATGATTCAGGGGATGTCCGGCCTCATGTCGGTGACGGGCAGCCCGGAGGGCGAACCGCAGAAAGTCGGCGTCGCCCTCGTCGACATCCTCACCGGACTGAACGCCACCATCGGCATATTGGCGGCACTGGAGCAGCGCCACCGCACCGGGCGCGGCCAGCATATCGATATCGCCCTGTTCGACGTCGCGGTGGCAAGCCTCGCCAACCAGGCGCTGAACTTTCTCGTCGGCGGCAGCGCGCCGCACCGGCTAGGCAATGCGCACCCGAACATCGTACCCTACCAGGCCTTCGAAACATCGGACGGCCATCTCATTCTCGCGGTCGGCAATGACGCGCAATTTGCCCGCTTCTGCCGCCTTGCCGAGATGCCGGAACTGGCGGACGACGCGCGTTATGCCACCAATCGCGAGCGGGTTGCCCATCGCGAGACACTCGTTCCGCTCATCGCAGCAGCGCTGAAACGTCAGGCAACCGGCGCGTGGCTCGCCATGCTCGACGCGGCCGGCATTCCGGCAGGACCAATCAACACCATCGCCCAAACCTTCGCCGAGCCGCAGGCGCTCGCACGGGGGCTGGCAATCAACTTGCCGCATCCGCTTGGCAGCACCGCCCCCGGCGTGCGCAACCCATTGCGACTGAAGGATTCGCCGTTTGACGCCCCCACCGCCCCGCCTTTGCTCGGCCAGCACACGGACGAGGTGCTGGAGACCCTGCTCGGCGTGAATGCGTGCGAGCTACAAGCGCTGCGCGAAGCCGGAATTATCTGAAGCCGGCTGCGTCGGGCTCTCACGTCCACGTCGAGCCAAATGCCCGCGAAATTGGCACTGTCATTTTTCAGGCAAGCGGCACTTTCTGTGAACGCGCCGCCGGGCCACGCTGCACCTCGCAATGGCGCAACGATCCTGCCTGGAGTGCATGCGATGACAGAGGCGAAGACCGACTTCTCGAAAGGCGCCGCCTACATCGACGGCCAGTATGTCCCGATCTCGGAGGCGAAGGTCCCGGTCGGCGACTGGGGCTTCACCCATTCCGACGTGACCTATGACGTGGTCCACGTCACCGATGGTGGCTTCTTCCGTCTTGAGGACCATCTCGACCGCTTCCACCGCTCGCTGGAAGGCTACCGGCTGGACCCCGGCGTGACCCGCGAGGGCATGCGCACCATCCTCGGCAAGGTGGTCGCCCTCTCCGGCCTGAAGGACGCCTTCGTAGCCATGATCTCGACCCGCGGCGTGCCGCGCGTCTATGGCTCGCGCGACCCGGCCGATTGCGACAACACCTTCATCGCCTATGCCGTACCGTGGATCGACGTGATCAAACCCGACGTTCAGGAGCGTGGCGCCCACCTCCTGGTGGCGCAGGTGCCCCGCATCTCGCAGAACTCGCTCGACCCGACGTTGAAGAACTATATGTGGCGCGATTTCACCCGCGGCATGTTCGAGGCCAAGGATAAGGGTTTCGACACCGCCATCCTACTCGACGCCGAGGGCTATCTGACCGAGGGCGCGGGCTTCAATGTCTTCATCGTCAAGGACAACAAGGTCATCACCCCTGATCGCGGGGCGCTGCGCGGCATCACCCGCCTCGCCGTGCTCGACATCTGCCCGGAGCTCGGTCTGGAGCCGATCGTCGGCCCCATCACCTTCGAGGAACTGATGGACGCGGATGAGGTGTTCACCACCACCACCGCCGGTGGCGTCATGCCCTGCGCCCGCGTCAATGAGCGGATCTATGGCAATGATCGTCCCGGTCCGATCAGCGCGAAGATCAAGGAGACCTATTGGCGCAAGCACAAGGAAGGCTGGCACATGACGCCGGTCAACTATGCCGACGCCGACAATCCCTTCGCCGTCGCCGCCTGAGCGCCGCGCCGACACACACTGCCGGACCCCGGGCCGATGTCGCCTGGGGCCGGGCTCTTCGGGAGAGACGACGGGTCGGGCGGTTCCCGCCGATGGTCAACGCCACAACGAACGAGGGGACAGATACATGACACCGCACGTGACGATTGCCGCCAGCAGCGAGACGCCGGCCGCTCCCGAAGGCGCCGCCAGCGCAGGCTCTTCCGTCGCCCGCCGCGACGTCCTCAAGACGATCGCCGCTGGCGCTCTGGCCGCACTTGCGACGCCCTATATTCGCCCAGCATCCGCCGCGCCCAGCCAACTGCGCGCGCTGATGTGGGAGGGCTACCTGCTGCCCGAGGTGATTGCCGCCTTCGAGGAGAAGCATGGCGTGAAGTTCACACCGACCTTCTTCGACGGCAATTCCGAGGCCTACAACAAACTGCGCGTCGGCGGCACACGGGACTTCGACCTCGTGCAGGCGGACGGGTTCTGGCCGAGCCTTTATTACCGCGAGAAGCTGATCCGCACGGTCGACTACGCCAAGATCCCCGCCACCCAGCACCTCTTCCCGGTGTTCAAGCCGGCGGAGTTCAAACTGCTGACCGATGCGGCGACCGGCGTCGATTTCGGCGTGCCCTTCTGCTGGGGCAGCTATGGCACCACCTACAATGCCGACGTGGTGCCGGCCGAGAAAGCCGCCAGCATCGAGCTTCTGTTTGACCCAGCCTATGCCGGTCGCCTCTCCACCAGCGCCCGCTTCGAAGAGAACATCGCCCTGGCCGGCATCCTTGTTGCCACCCGCATGGGTACGATCGACAAGCCCCGCCCCAACGGCAAGCCGTTCAACCCCTATGACCTCACCGATGAGGAACTGGCCGGCGTCGAGAAGCTGCTGATCGAGCAGAAGCCGCTCCTGCTCACTCGCTATCAGGACAACCCCACGCTGGCGCAACTGCTGGAAAGCGGCGCCGTGGTCGCCGCACCGGAATTCGCCCAAACCTACCGCCTGCTGCTGGCCAAGAAGGCGAAGGGCGAGATCGACACCACCTTCGCCCACACACTGGTGCCGAAGGAAGGCGGGCTCGGCTGGGTCGACACCTGGCTGGTCTCGTCAGGTGTGCCTGATGGGCCGATGCTCGATGTCTGCCAGAGCTTCATCGACACCATGATCACGCCGGAGACGATGAAGAAGGTGGCGCTGGCCAGCGGCTGCTCGACCACCATCGACATCCGCTCCCTCTCCACTCCGGAGGAGCAGGCGCTCTACCTCATGGACCGCACCGGCGAACTGTCCAAGATGTACATGTTCGACCAGCCATCCTCGACCGAAAAATGGGAGCGCGTGTGGTCGCGCATGCAGGCCGCCTGAGCGCGCCGGCGGCTGGGCGGTTCCAGCCCGCCCACGCCCGGCCGCCGCGTTCCGCCCTTCGTCCTGCCATTTCGGGGAGCCCGCTACGTGTACATTACCCTCGACGGGGTTTCGCGCCAGTATGACAGCGTCTGGGCGGTAGACCGCGTGACCATGGGAATCGGCAAGAGCGAATTCGTCTCGCTGCTCGGTCCCAGCGGCTCTGGCAAGACAACGCTGCTGCGCATCATAGCCGGGCTGGAAAAGCCCACCACAGGGCGCGTGCTCATCGACGGCGAGGACGTCACCGACCTGCCGCCGCACAGGCGCGGCGTCGCCATGGTGTTCCAGGAATTCCTGCTCTTCCCCCACCGCACCGTGTTCGAGAACCTGGCCTTCCCGCTACGCATGCTGAAGTTGCCGGCGGCCGAGATCACGGAGCGCGTCGCCTGGGTGGTCGGCATCCTCTCACTGGGCGGGTTGGAGAAGCGCTACCCCAACCAGCTCTCCGGCGGCCAGCAGCAGCGCGTGGCGCTGGGACGCGGGCTGGTGGGGCGGCCCAAGGCGCTGCTGCTCGACGAGCCACTGGCCAATCTCGACCGCGAGCTGCGCCAGGAGATGGAGGTCGAGATCCGCCGCCATCAATCGGCACTCGGCATCCCCTTCATCTATGTCACGCACAACCAGGAAGAGGCGCTCTCGATGAGCGACCGCATCGCGGTGGTGCGCAAGGGACGGATCGAGGATTTCGCCGCCCGCACTGACATCTACGACCGGCCCAAGACCGCCTTCATCGCCCAGTTCGTCGGCCGCTCCAACCGCTTCGAGGGCACGGTCGGCGCCGGCGGGCGGAGTGTGGCGACACGTTGCGGGACCACCCTCGCCCTGCCCGCCCCGCTGGACCCCGCGCGCGCCGTGCAGCTCTTCATCAAGAATGAGAAGCTCCGTCTCGCGCCCGCCGATGGCACGGATGCCAGCCACGGCGCCAACCGGCTTGCCTGCACGGTGAAGGACGTCATTCTGCGCGGCGCCTATGCCGACTACATCCTCGCCTTCGGGGATCGCGAACTCAACGCCAGCCGCCCGCGTTCCGAGCGGGCCTTTCTCTCCGGCGAGGCGGTAATCGCCCATCTCAACCCGGAGGACATCGACCTGTACGACACGGACGGGGAGCGCCCGTCATGAAAGGGCGCTGGGCCGGACGCGCGCTCCTGGGCGTACCTACAGCCTTTCTGCTGGGACTGTTCGTGCTGCCGCTCCTCTCCATGGTCGTTCTCAGCTTCTGGCGCACCGAGAACTACCATATCGTGCAGGACTGGAATCTCGGCAATTACATCACCCTGGCGACGGGCGGCGCCTATGTCACCTTCCTGATCCGCTCGCTGGTGATGGCCAGCGCCGTCTCGCTGGTCTGCATCCTCATCGCCTGGCCGGTGAGCTACTCCATCATCCTCTATGGCGGACGCTACCGGCTGCTGCTCACCCTCGCCTTCGCCGTGCCGTTCCTCACCGGCGAGGTGCTGCGGGTCATCGCGCTGCAGGGGCTGCTCGGTCCGCTCGGGCTGATCAATGCGATGCTTATGGCGCTGGGCAACGCACCTCTGCGCTTCATCATGTACACCAACGTCGCCAGCGCTATCGGCCTTATCTATCTCTACCTGCCGATCGTGGTGACGGTGATCTACCTGTCGCTGCTGAACTTCGACGCGCGGCTGATCGACGCCGCCAAGATCTTTGGCGCCAGCCCGCTGCGGGCGTTCGTCGAAGTCACCTGGCCGCTCAACCTGTTCGGAACTCTGATCGGCTTCGCCCTGTGCTTCATCCCGTGCCTGTCGGCAACGCTGGCCCCGCGCTTTCTCGGCGGGCCCAATGGCACGCTCTACGGCATGGCGATGGCGCAGCAATTCGGCGAATCCGGCACCTGGGCGCTGGGCGCCGCCATGGGCGTGGTGCTGTTCCTCACCTCCCTCATCGCCGTGCTGCTCGTCGGCATGCGGGTCAATCTGCGCCGCACCGGCTTCACCGGATTCGGGAGGGGCTGATGCGTGGAACGTTCTCGAAGATCCTCGGCAAATACGCCCTGCTGGCGACGCTCATCATCTCCTATCTCTTCCTCTATCTCCCCATCCTGCATATCGGCCTCGGCTCCTTCGCCAGAAACCACACTTTCCCCTATCCGCCGCGCTGGACACTCGACACGTTCGGGCGGCTATTCGCCAATTCGCTCTACCAAACCGCCTTCTTCAACAGCCTCGTGCTCGGCCTCGGCGCGGCGGCGCTCGCCACCCTGCTCGCGGCGGCGGCGACGCTCGGGTTGATGCGCCATGCCGGGCGGCGTGCGGGGCTCTACCTCACCTTGTTCGTGGCGCCGCTCTTCGTCGCCGAGGTGCTGATCGGCATCGCCTCGCTGATTTTCAACGGGCTAGTGCTGGAACTGCAGGGCAACCTCGTCTCGGCCATCCTCGCCAATGCGGTACACTGCTTCAGCTACGCCCTGCTCATCATGGCAACGCAGCTCTACCGCTATGACTGGCGGCTCGACGACGCGGCCATGGTGTTCGGCGCCTCGCCCGCGCGCACCTTCTTCGAGGTGACGCTGCCGCTGATCTGGCCGGGCCTACTCGGCGCCTTCGTCGTCACCTTCATCATGGCGTTCAACAATCTGGAGATCTCCTTCTACCTACTGGGCGCGACGCCGACCCTGCCCTCGGTCGCCTGGGGCGCGCTGCGCTATGGGGTGAAGCCCGAACTCTACGCCCTGGCCACCGCCGTCAATCTCGTCGTGATCCTCGGCCTCGGCCTCATGTTCGTGCTCATGCTCACCGGCACGGCGACCTTCGGCCACCGGCCGGAGCGCGAGCGCGCGGTGTAGTCGGCTCGCCGGGTAGTGGGCCTCTGGCACGACGATTGCCTCGAAAGGCGCCGGGGCATGGACCGCGGAGGACACCTCGTGTTGCTCGATGCGCTGGGCCTAAATCTCGAACGCCGGCCGGATTCGCCACTCTACCGGCAGATCTATGAGGGCCTAGCGGCTGAAATCGTCGGCGGGACGATCAAGCCCGGCCAGCGGCTGCCCTCAACGCGCGATCTTGCCCAGTCGCTTGGCGTCTCGCGCAACACCATCATGCTGGCCTTCGAGCAACTCGCGGCCGAGGGCTATCTAGAAGGGCTCTCCGGCTCGGGCACCTATGTGTCGCGCGAGCCGCCGGCCGAAGTGATCGTACCAGCGGCACCGCGCATCAACCCGGCGATCCGGGCGGCCGGGAGCCTCGACCGCAGCGCTGAGCTTGGCGTGGCGATCGAGGAACCGGAAGACCTACCCGCTGCGTTCGGGGGCGCCCTCGCTCATGCGCCGCAGACGCTACGTCACATGCGGCGGCCGGTGCCATTCCGCTCCAATTTCCCCGCGCTCGACGCCTTTCCGGTGCCGCTCTGGGCCAAGCTCGCTGCTGACCTCTACCGACAGCTCGATGCCGATACTGCCAACCATCTCATGGGCGAGGGAGACCCGCAGGGCTACGCGCCGTTACGCGCCGCCATCGCCCGCCATGTCGCCTCGGGGCGCGGCATCGACTGCTCGGCCGACAACATCATCATCTTTGCCGGCGCCCAGCAGGCAATCGATCTCGCCTGCCGCCTGCTGCTGATGCCGGAGGACGAGGTGATCTGCGAGGACCCCGGCTATGACGGGATCTACGCCTCGACCATCGCCACCGGCGCCACCCCTGTGCCGGTGGCGGTGGATGCGGACGGGCTCGATGTCGACCGCGCGCTCGCTGGCGCACCCCATGCGCGCATGGTCTATGTCTCACCCTCCAAGCAGTTTCCGCTTGGCATGTCGCTCTCGCTGGCGCGGCGGCAGGCACTGGTCGACTGGGCACAGAGAACCGGCGGCTGGATCATCGAGGACGATTACGACAGCGAGTTCCGCTATGCCGGCCGGCCACTGCCATCGCTTTACGCGCTCGACCGCGGGCGGCACGTACTGTATCTCGGCACCTTCAGCAAGACGCTGTTTCCCGCCCTGCGGCTCGGCTTCGCCATCGTTCCTGGCCCGCTGGTGGAAGCCTTCGTCTCTGCGCGCACCGTGGTCGGACGCTATTCACCCATTTTGGAGCAGGTGCTGGTCGCGCGCTTCATGCTGGAAGGCCACTTCGCCAGCCATGTGCGCAAGATGCGCAAGCTCTACGCCCAGCGTCAGGCGCATCTGCTGGCGCGTGTGGGCAGTCGGCTTGGCGCCTTCATGACCGCGCAGCCGACCGACACCGGCATGGAGATCGTCGCCCGCCTAGCCCCCGGCCTCAGCGCCCGCACGCTGGCGAGGGCGGCAGCGCGCGTCGGGCTGGAGATCATGCCGCTCTCGGCGCTGGCGCGCCACCCTGACACCGATGTCGACGACTACATCACGCTGGGCTTCAGCCCGTTTTCGCAGAACCAGATCAACGAGGGAGTTGAGCGACTGCGCAAGGTGCTGATGGAGCTTACCAGCGTCAGCGCGCCGCCAAGCGGCCTGTGAGAGGACGGCCAGGACGCCCCGGCCGTCCTCGCGGGCGCTTAGTTGGCCTTCGCCTTGGCGAGGAAGGAACCGTCAAAGGTCTTGGACAGGTCGATCTTCGCCGGGTCGATCTTCGGATCGGTGGTGGTGATGAGGTTCAGCGCGCTCTTCATGCTCGCCTCGTCGATATTGCCATCGGTGGAATAGGATTCGCGCGAGGCGTTGAAGGCCTTGATGTAGAGCTCCTTGTCGCCCAGCCAGTATTCCTGAGGCACCGCCGCCGCCACCTGCTCAGGCGTGGCCTTCTCCAGCCATTTCAGCGTCTTGTAGAAGGCGTTGGTCATGGCCTGCACTGTGTTCGGATTGGCCTTGATGAAGCTCTCCTTGAAGTAGAGCACGGCGGCCGGGTTCTGGCCGCCGAACACCGCTTCTGTTCCGGCAGTTGTGCGGGTGTCGATCACCACTGTCAGCTCGCCCATGTCCTGCAGCTTGGATATGACCGGATCGAGATGCGAGATGACGTCGATCTCGCCCTTCTGCATCGCTGCCACCGCCGAAGCGCCGCTGCCGACGCCGATGAAGGAGGCGTCGTCAGCCGACATGCCGTTCTTCATCATCAGGTACTGAACGAGAATATAGGTGGAGGAACCCGGCGCGGTGACGCCGATCTTGGCGCCCTTGAGGTCGGCCACCGACTTGATCGTGTCCGCCTTGCGCTTGCTCACGCCGACGACGATGCCGGGATAGCGCCCGAGGTCGATGACGGCGCGGATGTCCTGCTTTTTGTCCTGCATGCGGATCGTGTGCTCATAGGCGCCCGTCACCGCATCCACCGAGCCGCCAATCAGTGCCTGCAGCGACTTCGAGCCCCCGCCGAAATCGTTGATCTCGACGGTCAACCCTTCATCCTTGAAGTAGCCGAGTCGCTCCGCCAGCGTCAGCGGGAGATAATAGAGCAGAGGCTTGCCGCCGACGCCCAGCGTCAGGTTCGGCTTCTCGATCTCGCCGGCCTGCGCCGCGCCGAAGGCGGGGAAAAGCAGGCTCGCCGCCAGCAACAGGGTACGCATCTTCATGGCATGTCCTCCCGTTTGTTGTGGTTGTCAGTTCTGTTCGCTGGCCGCCTGCGGGCGCCACACCAGCAGCCGGTTCTCCACCCGCGTCACGAACCAGTCGATGACCAGCACAAAGGCGGCGAGGATGAACATGCCGGCGAACACGCCCGTCACGTCGAACACGCCTTCCGCTTGGTGGATGAGGTAGCCGAGCCCGGCCGAGGAGCCGAGATATTCACCCACGACCGCGCCGACCAGCGCGAAGCCGACCGCCGTGTGCAGTGAGGAGAACATCCACGACATGGCCGAGGGCCAGTACACGTTGCGAAATAGCTGGCGCTCGTTCATGCCCATCATTCTGGCATTGGCGAGCACCACGGGGCTGACTTCCTTCACGCCCTGATAGACGTTGAAGAAGACGATGAAGAACACCAGCGTGACGCCAAGCGCCACCTTCGACCAGATGCCGAGGCCGAGCCACAGCATGAAAATCGGCGCGAGCACCACGCGCGGCAGGGCGTTGACCATCTTCACATAAGGGTCGAACACCGCCGCCACCACCGGCTTGCGGGCGAACCAGAAGCCGATGACGACGCCGCCCACCGAGCCGATGACGAAGGCCAGCACGGTCTCGGTCAGCGTGATCCAGAGATGCTTCCAGATCGTGCCGGTGACGAACAGCTCAACGACCCGAGAGAGTACATCCCCGGGCTTGGAGAAAAAGAACTCGGGCAGGAGATAGTCGCCGCCAATCGGCACCGTGGCGCCGACCTGCCAGATGGCGAGCACTGCCACGGCGACGAGGATCTGCAGGAAGAGCAGCTTGGCGGGATGAAGCTTCATGAGGAGGCCTCCACGCCGTCCATGTCGTCGCCATAGGTTTTAGCGACTTCGGTCTTGAGCTGGTTCCAGATCATCCGGTGCAGTTCGTGGAAGCGCGGGTCGAGCCGGATTTCGGCCGCATCGCGCGGGCGGGCGAGGTCGATAGGGTAGTCGCCGATGATCCGCGCCTCCGGCCCGGCGGACATGATGACCACGCGGTCGGACAGCGCGATCGCCTCTTCGAGGTCGTGAGTGACGAAGAGCACGGCCTTGCGATCCTGCGCCCATAACCGCAGCAGGAGCGTTCCCATGATCTGTCGCGTCTGCGCATCGAGCGGCCCGAAGGGCTCGTCCATAAGCAGGATTTTCGGTTGGCGGATCAGCATCTGAGCCAGCGCCACGCGCTTTCTCTGCCCCCCGGAAAGCTCATGCGGGTAGCGCTCGGTGAAGCGAGCAAGGCCCACCCGCTTCAGCCAGTCCTGCGCCTGCGCATGAGCCTGCGAGCGGCCCATCCCGCCGATCTCCAGCGCAATCGCCACATTGTCGAGTGCCGTTTTCCACGGCATCAGCGCGTCCTGCTGAAAGAGATAGCCGGCGCGAGCATTGAGGCCGACGAGTGGTTCGCCGAAGATCGACACCGTGCCGCCCGCCGGCGCCAGCAGGCCCGCCGTGGCGTTGAGCAGCGTGGACTTTCCGCAGCCGGTCGGGCCAACAATGGCGACGAATTCGCCCTCGCTCACATGGAGCGAAGTCGGCGCTACCGCCTTGAACACTGGCCGGCCCTTGACGGCAAAGCTGATGGCGATGTCGTCGAGCGCCACCGCCGGCGGCGCGTCGTGCGACGCCGGGGCGATAGAGGCCGCGGCAGCGGCGTTCATGGTCTTTCCTACCATCTCGTCGTCCTACTGGGCAGCGCGCAGAGGCGCCGGCGCGGGGTGAAGGTCGCCGCTGCGCCCGGCCTTGGCCACCTGACCGGGAATGTCATGGCCCAGCAGCGCCGGCAGGCTGCGCGCCAGCGCGAGCAGGGCGGGAAGGTCGACCCCGGTCTCGACCCCCATCGCCTCCAGCATGTGGACGAGGTCCTCGGTCGAGATGTTGCCGGTCGCGCCGGGGGCAAACGGACAGCCGCCAATGCCGCCAAGGGAGGCGTCGAAGCGGTCCGCCCCCGCCTCCAGCGCGGCGACCACATTGGCGAGGCCCATCCCGCGCGTATTGTGGAAATGCAGCGTCAGCGGCACGCCGGGGAAACGCGCGCGAAAGGCGGAGACCAGTCCCGCGACCTGGCGCGGATTAGCCATGCCGGTCGTGTCCGCCAGCGTGACCGAATGAAGGCCGGCCGCCAGATAGGCCTCCGCCAGGTCCAGCACCTTCTCGGGGGATTGCGCGCCTTCGAAAGGGCAGCCGAAGGCCGTGGCGATGGAGCCGTTGAGCGTTGCCGCCGTGCCGGCCGCCGCCACAATGGCGTGGAAACCTTCCAGCGACTGCGCGGGTGTCATCCGCATATTGGCGAGGTTATGCGTCTCGCTCACCGACAGGACGAGGTTCAGTTCGTCCATATCGGCCTCCAGCGCCGCCTCGGCGCCGCGCAGATTGGGCACCAGCGCAACATAGGTCACACCCGCCCGGCGCTGGATGGCGCGGGCCACCGCGCCGGCATCTGCGAGGTTCGGCACGGCGCGTGGCGAAACGAAGGACGTGACCTCGATCTTGGCGACGCCGGTCTGCGAGAGCGCATCGATGAGCGCCACCTTGTCCTCGGTCGGCAGGAAGCGCGGCTCGATTTGCAACCCGTCGCGCGTCACCACTTCCTGGACGAACACATGCGAGGGAAGGTCGGCACAATGGAGGGCCGGGGCGATCATGGCACCCCTCCCGCGTCGGGGTCACTCGCCTCGGTACCTTTAGCTACAGCCCCCTTGGCCACCAGTGCCTCAATCTCCGCCTCGCCATAGCCAAGCGTGGCAAGGACGGTAGCCGTGTGCTCGCCGAGCGCCGGCCCGAGCCAGTTCACCGCGCCGGGCGTCTCGGAGAGCTTCGGCACGATGCCGGGCATCTTGACCTTCAGGCCATCGGGGAGGGTGGAGGGCAGGATCATGTCGCGGGCGAGATATTGCGGGTCATCCACAATGTCGGCCACCGAATAGATGCGCCCATTCGGTACCTCGGCATGGTCCAGCGCCTCCGTCACCTCGTCGAGCGTGTGCCGGCTCGTCCAGGCGGTAATAGCCGCATCGATCTCCACGACATGGCGCACCCGGCCGTCATTGGAAGCAAGGCGCGGGTCGCCGCCGAGATCCTCGCGCCCGATCGCGCCCATGAGCCGGCGGAAGATGCCGTCGCCATTGCCAGCGACGATGACATAGGTGCCCTCGGCGGTGGGGTAGGAGTTCGACGGCGCGATGCCCGGCAGCGCGCCGCCCGAGCGCGTGCGCACGAAATCGAAGGCATCGAATTCCGGGACCAAGCTTTCCATCATATTGAAGACGCTCTCGAACAGCGAGACGTCGACCACCTGGCCCGTGCCGCGCCCGGACTTGATGTGGAGAAGCGCCATCAGCGCGCCCATCACCGCATGCAGGGCGGCGAGCGAGTCGCCGATGCTGATGCCGGTGCGCGCCGGCGGCCGGTCCGGCTCGCCCGTGGTGAAGCGCATGCCGCCCATTGCCTCGCCCACAGCGCCGAAGCCGGGCCGCTCGCGATAGGGCCCGTCCTGGCCGAATCCGGAAATGCGGACCATGACGAGGGTGGGATTGATCGCCTTCAGCGCATCCCAGCCCAATCCCCAGCGCTCCAGTGTGCCCGGACGGAAATTCTCGATCAGCACGTCAGCGTCGCGCACGAGGCGACGCACCACCTCCTGCCCCTCGGGCAGGCGCATATTGATGGCGACAGACTTTTTGTTGCGCGATTGCAGGTACCACCAGAGCGAGGTACCCTCGTGAAGTTTGCGCCATTTGCGCAACGGATCGCCTTCGCCTGGCGCCTCGACCTTGATGACCTCGGCGCCGAACTCCGCCATCAACCGCGCGGCGAAAGGCGCGGCAATGAGATTGCCGAGTTCGATCACACGGATGCCGCTCAGCGGTCCCTCAGCGGGACCCTGCCGGGAAGCTTCCATCGCAGGCGCTCCTCACACGTCGTTTTTCGTTCTATCGGCCGAAAGAGGCCAAGGGTCCACCCCTCTTTAGGCAAAGATGGGCGGTGAGACCAGTGTGGGGAGCTGTGGGAATGCCCTGCGCGCGGTGGCGTGCAGGGCATTGGAGCGGTTCAGAAAGAGACGGTCAGCCGGGCATTGAAGGAGCGGCCTGGGCCGGCCACGCCATAACCCCATGCCGGCGAGGTGCCCATCATCGAGGAGACCTGGTAGTTCACCAGATTGGCACCGCCAAGCGGCAGGTCGTACTCGGTATCGAACAGGTTCTCGATGCCGAGGTCGAGCTTGAACGGGCCCTGCTGGTAGCTGGTGCGCAGGTTGAACAACGCATAGGCGTCCGTCTCCAGCTCGTTATGCACCTCGCTCACCTCGGTCTTTGCGCCGACCAGTTGCACCTCGGCGGTGGTCGTCCAGTTGCCGAGGATGTGGTCGAGCGCCAGCGTCGCGTTAACAGGCATGATGTGGTATAAATTTACTCCATCGACCCGCTGCCCGCGCACGAAGTTCAGGTTGCCACGGAACACGCCTTTGCCATAGGTCGGGTTCTCCCAGAGGTCGAGCCGCCCGTCGATGTTCACGCCGTAGAGATAGGCGTCATAGTTGGCGAACTGTAGATACACGAAACCTTCGGTGGCCGTCACGTTGCCCGGCAGGTTGGCCAGACATCCCGGCAGGGCGCAGCGGCGCACGTCGATATAGTCCTCGACATAACTGGCATAGGGGGAAACCCGCACCTCCCACGCTTTGCGCACCGGGTCGCGCCAGGTGGCGGTCAGGCTCGCTGTATGGGCCTTTTCGGGCTCGAGGTCGATATTGCCGACATATCCATTGCCGTCGCCGAACCAGCCGATCATGTTCATCGCCATGGCGTTAGTCGACCAGGAATAGCGCTCATAGAGATTGGGCGAGCGTGTCTTGCGGGCGAGGCCTATATCTAGCTGCCGCGCCTCATCCGGTTGGTAGCGCAGGATCGCCGAGCCATCGATGTTGATATCGGTGCGGGCGTGGTCCAGCGCATTAAAGGCGGCGGCATTGGCACCGTACATCATCTCGTTGTAGCCCTGCACGTCGCCGGTGTTCATCCACACCACGTCGCTGCGCGCGCCGAGAATGGCGGTCCATTGCTGCGAAAGCGCCCGCTCCCACTCCGCGAACACGCCGACGCGCAGGCGTTGGCCGTCATTGATGTTCCAGAACGTGTCCGGTCCCATCATCATCGAGCCCTCGACCGGGGGCCACCAGTCATCGAGCTGGTTATAATATACCTCGTTGCCGATCCGCACGATGTCGCGGTCGGTCGGTTCGAGCGTGCCGGCGACGCGATAGCCCATGTCGCTGGCCTGTGTATCCATCGGCATGTCGCCGGTCTTATCAGGCGCGATAAAGCCCATCGTGTGGCGCACATTGTTGTAGAAGGCGTTAGCTTCCAGCTGGCCCCACTCGAAGCTCTTCTCAAGAGCACCGTTGACGAAGAAGCTCTTATTGTCGACCATGTCCATGTACTGGTTGACATAGCCTTGGTAGGGAATGAACTGCCCGCCGAGCTGGAAGTTCACGAGGCCGTCGTCCAGCTTGCGCGACAGGCTTAACGCGTGGTTCTGGGTCTCGTACATCGTCGACTTGATCGTCGTTCCATTGCCCGACTTGTAATCGTCGGCCTGCACCCAGCCGCCGGTATAGTTGATGCTTCCGACATCATTGGCCGCATTCAGGCTCACGTCGACACCGACGACATTGCCGTTGCTTCGGTAATAGCCCGACACGCTGCCGGAGAAGACCACTTCCGGCGTTTCGGCGAAGGTCGGCGGCGCGACGGTCACGTCGATGCGTGCACCCGTATAGTCGCCGCCGAGGCTCACCGGGGCGGTGCCAGAATAGACCTTGACCTGTCCGATCATCGCCGGGTTCACATAGGACAGCGGCGGGTTCATCATGTTCGGGCAGGCCGGGCCGAACAGCATGCCGTCGATCGAGACTTGCACCTGGTCGGCGCTCATGCCGTTGACCGCCGGCAGGCTCGACACCCCGCCGGCACCCCAGGAAGCCCCGCCCGGCACACGGTCGATCAGCGAGGCCGAATCGCTGGTCCACAGCGTGGCGTTATTGGCCTCGAGGACGGAGATGGTGCCCGTGTCGGCGGGCACGAAGCCCTCATACGTAATGTCAAGCGCCGCGGCCGAGGCGCCACCGTCCGCCGGGCCGACGACAGTGACGGTGGGCAATTGCTGGACGTCCCTCATATCGGATGCTGCGTCCTGCGCGTGCGCCGTCGCGAACAGCGCGGGGACGCAGAGCAGCGCCAGGACAGGGCCGGCCAGCGCCGTCGACCGGCACAGCAGGGAGCGGCAGGGAGAACGCCTTGATGGCGTGCGAAAAGACAGGATCGAGGACTGCATGGCGTTTCCATCGGTCTGCGGAACACACCTGCGGATAGGCGCGCCAGACGGCGCACCCTTGGGTGGTCCCGGTTTGTCAAAAGAAGGCGCTGCGCGAGGCGGCGCCGTTGTCAGACGAGGAAAAGCACCAGCGGCGGCCCGCGCGGATGATGCGCGTCGCGGGACGGCAAGATCGGGCGCCGGCAGGGGACGGAGACAGGCCAGTCGACGAGAGAAGCGGGACGCCGGACAACCGACTCGGCGACCAGGACCGGAGGCAGGGCAAGATCGACCCGCAAAGTGCAGAGCGGGCAATGGGCGACGGCGTGCCCTTCCTCGCCCTCATCCGACGGCGCAGCCGCTGAGGGCCCGCTCATGCAGAGGAAGCTGGCTTGTGACCCCAGTGGATCGGCGGCGACACGGGCCGCAAAAACACTGGCCAGCAGCAGCTGCAGGACGAGCGCATACGCCACCGTCAGCGCGACGGCGCGCACTCCCAGCCAGCTGCTTCCTGAACGCCCAGCCATCCCGAATCCCCGAGGCGATCATCGCATCGGCAGCGGCGTTCGCACAGGGTTAACAGTCACTTGAGCGGTGACTTGGACAATTTGTCCACGTAGGCGGGCAGCATCAATACAGACGATGTTCAGCAGGGAAACGGGAGGCGCAAGGCGCCTCCCGGCCCGCAAATGTCACGCCGCGTCGTAGAGCCGGCGCTCGAAAAGCGGCGTCCCGCGCAGCCCGCTGAGCGCCTTGGCGGCGGCCAGAACGGCAAGGTCGACCAGAGGTTCCACAATGATTACAAGCATGTAGGCGGCGCCGAAGGAGGCGATCGACGAAGCGTTCTCTACCGTGAATCCGTGGCCGTAGAGGGCCCAGAACGCCACCCAGACCACGATTCCGGCCTGGTAGGTGGTCGAAAGTGCCAGCGCCTGACGGTATTTGATCTCCACATAGGGCGTGTTCGGTGCGACCAGTCGGGTGGACAGTGAGGCCAGTGCGAACAACGGCACCAGCAGGGTGGTGACGTTCATGCCATATTGCGGCAGGTCCAACGGCGCGAAGAAAATCCCCTGCAGGGCGAGGCCGGCGGCAAGGCCGATGGCCGCCGGGGCCACGCCGAAAATGAGAAACAGCGTCGAGCCGAGGATGAGGTGCACCTCCGACACGCCGACCGGATGATGCGGCAGCACCTCGAAGAAGCAGAAGACGAGCGCCGTGGTGAAAAGGCTGCGGAGGATGAGCGAGACGACGCCGCGCTCGGCCACGGCGTCGGCCACGAGCTTGAGCGTGTAAGCGCCGGCGCCGGCCGCCGTCACATAGCTGAGCCAGATCTTTCCTTCGGCCACCAGGCCGGGTTCGATATGCATGATGTTCTCCTGCGCCGTCTCACCCGACGGCACGTGTTGGATGGATCATCCATGGCCGGTCTCCTGACTTGCGGGTCACGGCATGCCTTCCGCCTTCCCGGTCCTCGCCCGAAGGGGCTTGGGTCCAGTGGCACGTTGGAAGGCCGCTCGCCGCTTACAGTCGCGGGGGCGGTCGGGGCTTCGGGCAAAGGACCTCGCGGTCCGTGCGCCCTACCCCGTTCCCGTTTCATCCGGAAAGGTTTCCCCATCCGGACACCATGGTGAATCGATGGGTGCATCGACACCCCGCATAAAACAGCGCGCCCTCACCGCGCGCAAGCGGCGCTTTTCGCCGGCGTCGTGCTGCGCCGCGCCGGCCGGGCCACCCGCGCCGTGCGCCCCTTGGCGGCGTAGAGGGCCTCCACCTTGCGTTCACCCACGGCAATGCGGCGCAGTGCGGCGATGTCCTGGAGGATCAACCGCCCTTCTCTCGCGAACGCGATCACCCCCTCTTCGCGCAGGCGGCTCATGCAGCGGCTCACCGTCTCCAGCGTCAGGCCGAGCCAGTCGGCGAGGTCGCCACGGCTGAGATGCAGCGGGAAGCTCAGACCCGGCGCGTGTTCTTCCCACGCCTCGGCGAACTGCGCGGCTAGATCGAGCAGCGCCGCCGCCACCCGCTCGCCGGCGCTCTGCCGGCCCAGCCGGGTGACATGGCCGAGCGCCCGGGTGAGCAGCACCTCCTGGTTCTGCGCCAACAGGCTCCTGCGCCCGGCCGGCGCTTCGTCGACCGGCTCCAGCTGCGTCGGTGCCAGCGCCACCGCCAGGCCATCGAGGCGGGCGAGCATCGCACCATCAAAGAGCCGACCCGGCCCAAGAATGTCGAGGATCTGCCGACGCTCGGCGTCCAGCCGGCGGGTGAGCGCCAGGCAGCCGGCGCGGACCCGGTAGAGCGGGGCCGCGTCGAGGTCCAGACCGGGCAAGGCCAGCATCGTGCCGGGCGCCACAGCCCATGCGGGGACAGTTCGGGAAGCTCTTTCGAGCCCGGGGATCAGCACGTCGAGAGGGAGCACCGACGGCTGGCCGACGGGAAGGGGGCTGACAAACATCGCAACGATCCGGCACCGGCGCCGGAAGCCCTCAAGCGGGCCGTGCCGGCTGCATCACACCAAAGGCAGGCGCAGGCCTGCCGCGAACAGGGCGGCGAAGGCGGGTGTCGGCGGCGCGCGCGAGGAGATGCGGTAGAGCGGCGGGGTCATCGCCACAAGGCGCTCGGGCGGCGGCACACGAACCAGAAGGCGGTACTCGGCGCGGCGATACAGATCGCCCGTCGGCCCGGACAGGCCGATGACCGCGCTGAGACGGCAGGCGTCGCAGCCGGGGCGATGCGCCGCCGGGTGCGGGTTGCCGTCGCCCTCCGCCCCGGTGAGGCAGAGATCGGGCACCGTGCCATCAGGCAGCGTGTATTGCGAAAGGTCGATCCCCGTCCCGCTTGGGCGTGCCGCCGGCGAATGATGCGCGGCGAGCGCGAACAGCAGGGCGAGGGCGCACAGAATCCGCAGCCCGACGCCCCCGCCTCGGGAGACGGTCCAGCGTCGGTCGGCGGGTCCGATGCGGGAGAACAGCTGCGCCATGGGGAGCGATGCTAGCATGCCGCTCGTCGCGCGATAGTGGACAAGACGTCCGATCGCCCGCCTCGCGCGCTCCGTCAGGTGAGGCACAGCGCCTCCCACGCCGCCTCCGGCAGCAGGGCGCTGGCGGTCGCGACCAGAAGCAGCGCCACGCCCGCCAGGACCCGCAGGCGCGGCGCCATCGCCGCCTGTCGCAGGCTGGTGACGCCGAAGGCGGTTGCGGTGACGGACGGCAGCGTGCCCAGCCCGAAGCCGGCCATGACCAGGGCGCCGCCGCTGCCGGCCAGCATGGCGTAGAACAGCGCGCCATAGACCATGCCGCAGGGCAGCAGGCCCCAGGCCGCGCCAGCGAAGAAAGGCCTTACCGCGCCAGCGATAAAAGGTTTTACCGCGCCAGCGAGGAAAGGTCTTGCCCGGCTAGCGAGGAAGGGTTTTGCCGCGCCGGCGCGGAAGGGCCCTTCCGCGCCATCCGCCGGAATGAGCCGGCCGGGGGCGCGCGTCAGCCGGCTCAGCGGCGCGGCGAGCCGATCGATTACCGTGAGGGCCGGGGCCAGCCCGATCATCGACAGGCCGATCCAGCCCAGCGCCACCGCCGCCGCCCAGCGCAGCACCAGATGGGCGGCGCCCTGGTCGAACGCGCCATAAAATACCGAGCCAAAAAAGCCGAGAAAGCCACCGGCCGCCACATAGGAGGCGATGCGCCCCGCCTGCGCCACCAGCAGCACCCGGAGGCGGGCGCCGGGGCCACGGCCGGGCTCGAAGGCGAGCAGCAACCCCGAGGCGATGCCGCCGCACATGCCGGCGCAATGCAGGCTGGAGGCGAAGCCGAGGATGAGGCCGCCAATGAAGCTGAGATCGACCATGGCGCGCTCAGCCCTCAGTGGGGCCGTCTTCCGGCTCGCGGCTGGATTCCACCGCCAGCATCATCAGCACGCAGATCAGCACCGGCACGGCGGCCAGCGCGGTATAGAACGCCACCTGAATGCCGATGGCGACGCAGCCCAGCACCAACAGCAGCAGCGCGTTGACCGCCGTCATCGGCAGGTTTTCCGCCGCCAGCAGTCCCAGCAGCAGATCCCGCAGGGCGATGAGCGCACGCCATGGCGACGGGGTGACGGGAAATCCCGAAAGCTTCAGCCTTCCCAGCGTGCGGTCCCAGGCGAACAGCAGCAGGCTGGCCGTGATCGCCAACAGCGCGGCGGGCGGCAGCAGCACGAGGCCGACCAGCGGGCGGAGGAGCACCCACAGGCTTGATGCCGCGCGCATCAGCGCAAGCCGCGCCCGCGCGATGCCCGGCGCCAGGAAGAAAAATCCGAGCAGGGCAAACATCGTCCCCGCCCCCGCCAGCGCGCCGGCCAGGCCGGCGAGAGAACCGCCGAGCGCCGAGGCGAGCAGCACGTTCAGGAGGAAGGGCAGCGCGCGCGGCATATCGACGGGGCGCGCAGGCAGGGGGGAGATGTCGAGCTTGAGGGGCGTCATCGCGTTCATGGGGCGGCCTCCGGGGAATCATCGTCGAGCAGGACACGGGCGGCGGCGCCGTCGAGATCGTCATACTGGCCGGCGCGCAGCGTCCAGAAGAACGCGGCGAGGCCGAGCGTGCCGAGCGCGAGGGCGATGGGGACGAGAAACAGCAGCACATCCATCAGAGGCGCCCCGCATCGGGGGCGCCGGCGCGCAGGGCGTTGAGCGTGACGGTGAGCGAGGACGCCGCCATGGCGATGGCAGCACCGAGCGGCGTCACCAGCCCCAGCACCGCCACCGGGATGAGCGCGATATTGTAGAGCGCGGCCAGCACCAGATTCTGCACGATGATGGCCCGCGCCCGCCGTGCCGCTCGCCATGCATGGGGAAGCGCGGCGAGGTCGCCGGAAGGCAGCACGATGTCGGCGGCGCTCTGGCTGGCCGGCGCGCCATGGGTGAAGCTGGCCGACACATGGGCGCCGGCCAGCGCGGGGGCATCGTTCAGCCCGTCGCCGACCATCAGTACGCGCCGCCCCTGCCGCCGCCACGCTTCCAGCCGGGCCAGCTTGTCGCGCGGGCGAAGATCGCCCTGCCAATCCGCCACGTGGAGCGCGGCGGCAAGGCGGGCCACCGCTTCGGGCCGGTCGCCGGAGAGGATCGCCATCTGCAGGCCGGCAGCGGCGAAGGCGGCGGCGACGCGCGCGGCCTCGGGGCGCGGCATGTCCTCAAAGGCAAAGCGCGCGGGGGGATGGCCGGGCCGGACGAGCCAGACCTCGCTCTCGCCCGACAGGGACGGCGCCAGCCCGCAGAACGCCGCGCGGCCAAGGCGGATTTCGCCGCCGTCACAGGGCGCGCGCAGCCCTTCGCCCGGCACGTCCTCGACATTCTCCAGCGGGATGGCGGCGGGATGCGCCGCATGCAGCGCCCGCGCCACGGGATGCCGGCTGCCAGCCGCCAGCGCGGCGGCGAGGGGGATCGCGTGGGCATCCTCGGGCCAGTGCGTGATGCGGGGCACGCCTGAGGTCAGCGTGCCGGTCTTGTCGAAGGCGACGAGGTCGATCCGCGCCAGCCGCTCCAGCGCGTCGCCAGCGCGCAGCAGGATGCCGCGCTTGAGCAGCGCGCCGGTCGCCACCACCTGCACCGCCGGCACTGCGAGCCCGATGGCGCAGGGGCAGGCGATGATGAGCACGCTCACCGCATGGAGCAGCGCCACGGCGAGGCCGGACTCGGTAAAAAGCCACCAGCCGCAGAGCGTCGCCAGCGCCACGCCGTGGATAACAGGCGTCCAGATCCGCGCCACCCGGTCGGCCAGCACGACACCGGGGCCGCGCGTGCGCTCCGCCCGCTCGACCAGCCGGGCGATGTCGGCGAGATGGCTGTCCTCGACGCCGGCGCTGGCGCGCAGGCGCAGCGGGCCGGTGAGGGCGACGCTGCCGGCCAGCACCAGCGCGCCCGGGGCCACCGCCTGCGGCCGGCTCTCGCCGGTGACGATGGCCACATCGAGTTCGGTTTTGCCTTCAATGACAGTGCCATCGACCGGCACGCGCTCGCCGGCGCGCACCAGCACCACCATGCCGGCGCAAATCGCGGAGGCCGGCAGCACCTCGACGCTGCCATCCTCCCGGCACACCGCCGCGCCCTGCGCCTTCAGCATCAGGAGGCGCTCGACCGCGCCGCGGGAGCGGGCGCGGACGCGGAAATCGAGAGTGCGCCCCACCAGCAGCACGAAGAGCAGCGCGGTGGCGCTGTCGAAATAGACATCGCGGCCCTGACGGGCGAGTTCGATCAGGCTGATGAGGACGGTGAGCAGGAGGCTCAGCGCGATGGGCACATCGATGTTGCTGCGCCCCGCCCGCACCGCCCGCAGCGCCGAGCGGAAGAAGGGGCGCCCGGCGACCGCCACCGCCGGCACGGTGACGAGCGCGGCGAGCCACTGGAACAGCGCCTGCGTGCCCGGCGCCATGTCCTGCGCCTGCCCGGCCCAGACGGCGAGCGAGAGCATCATCACATTGGAGGAGGCGAAGGCTGAGATGGCGAGCGCGCGCAGCCAGTCGCGGCCGGTGTCGGCGTCGAGCCGGGCGAGATGGGCGGGGTCGAACGGCGCCACCTTGTAGCCGAGCGCTTCCACCGCCCCGGCCAGCGCATCGGCATGGCGCGCCTCGCCCTGCCATTCGACGCTGAGGCGGCGCAGAGCGAGGTTGAGCCGGGCGCCGGTGACGCGGGGGTCTTGGGTCAGCCGGCCCTCAATGGCGCCAATGCAGGCGGCGCAATGGGCGCCCTCCACCAGCAGGTGCAGCCGCCTTGTCTCGCCCTCGCTCTCGACGAAGCCGCGGACCGAGCGCGGGCTTTCGGCGTCGGCGGGTGCGGCGCCATGGGCATAGGCGAGGCTCACGGCGCCACCTCCAGCGTCTCGATGCGCTCGGAGGTCGCGCCGGCCCGCGTCAGGGTGAGCCGCACCGCCCAGTCGCCGGCCAGCGGCAGGCGAAGCGGCGCCTCGAACCGGCCGGGGCCGACCACCTGGAAGGCGATGGGCAGAAGCTGGGGAAAGCGGGTGGCGCGCTCGGCCGTGGCGATGAGGCGATCGGGGGTCAGCGGCGCGCCGTCCGCCCCCTTCAATTCCACGGAAAGCGTGCCGGCGAGCGGGGTGTCGGGCGCGAAGGTGAGCCGCGCCGACCAGTCCGGCGCATGCACCGCCGCGTGCACGCCGGAGGCCGGTTTCGGATCGGTGACGAGGCCGGAAAAGCTGCGGTTGGCCAGCAGCACGAACCAGAGCTGGAGCCCGGCCAGCGCGATGAAGAACAGCACGAAGCCGGCCGGAATCCACAAATCGCGCCGTAGGTCGTGCGGGGTATCGGCGCGGCTCACCGTTCCGGCCCCCAGAAATAGGTGGGGATCCGCGCCAGTTCCTCGCCGGTGTCCGCCTCGCTCACCACCACCGTGACATCCCGCCGGCCGGACGGCGCCGCCCTAGCCGGCAGCACCACGAGCAGCCGCTCGTCGAGGGTGCGATCCGAACCGATGGCGACGCGCACCACGTCGGCGGCCGGCAGGTCCTGCGTGCCAAGGCGCAGAAGGGCCCCCTCCAGCCCCTCGGCATGGAGCACCACCCGCGCCAGCCCGGCGCGGCGATGGGCGAGGCGCAGCGCGTAGTCATTGCGCACGCTGCCATCCGAGAGCTGGACGAAAGGCGGGTTGCGCTGCGGCTCCACATGCACGCTCACCTGCGCCAGCGTCGCCATGCCATAGCCGGAAAAGCCGAGCGCCAGCAGCGCGGCAAGCCCGAACGCCAGCGCCTTCGGGCGCAGCCAGTCGACACGGGGCGGCGCGAGGAAGGAGCGGCGCGGCGCGCTTTCCACATCGAAGCGGATCAGCCCTTCCGGCCGGTCGAGCTTCACCATCACCTCATTGCAGGCGTCGATGCACAGGCCGCAGCCGATGCAACCCATCTGCAGGCCGCGCCTGATGTCGACGCCGGTGGGGCAGACGGTGACGCAGCGCGTGCAGTCGATGCAGTCGCCACGCAGCGAGGGGGAAGGTGCCGGCGCGGAAAAGGCCACCGCCTGTGCCACCAGCCCCATCAGGGCGGGAGCGGCGGGAGCGGCGGGAGCGGGCTGCGCAAGATCGGGGCGCAGCGGCGTGCGCCGGCGCCCGCGCGGCTCGCCGCGCCCATCCTGATAGGTGACGACGAGGCTCTGCCGGTCGAGCAGCGCCGCCTGGAAGCGCGGCCACGGGCACATGTGCAGGCACACGCGCTCGCGGGCATAGGCGGCGAGCAGCCAGGTGGTGCCGGTGAGAACAAGCACCGTGGCATAGGCGATGGCAGGAGCCTGCCCCGTGAGCAGAAGGCCGGGCAGGGACGGCGCATCGATGAAATAGGCGGTGAAGCCGACCCCGGTGGCCAAGGCCAGCAGAACCCACGCCAAGGTGCGTAGCCGACGCTCGCTTGCCCCCTTGCCGACAAGGCGGACGATCAGCCGGTCAACGGCGAAGAACAGGTCCGACCACACGGTCTGCGGGCAGGCAAAGCCGCACCAGACCCGCCCGGCCAGCGTGGTGGCGAAGAACAGCGCCATGGCGCCGAAGACCAGCATGCCCACCGCGATCGGCAGATCCTGCGGCCAGAATTCCAGCCCGAACACCAGTAGCCGTCGGCCCGGCAGATCGAACAGCACCGCCTGCCCCGGCAGCCCCTCGCCGCGCTCCCAGCGCAGCCACGGCGTGAGGAAGTAGAGGCCGAGCATCAGGCCGGTGAGCGCGGTCTTGATGCGGCGGAAGCGGCCGCGCACCGCATGGGGAATGTCCGGCCGGGCGATGGCGCGGGACGGGGCAAGACCTTGCAGCGTGGTCGCCGGCATCAGCGTTCTCCTCCGCCCAGCGAATGGACATAGAGCGCCAGCATGCGGAGCGTGTCGTCGTCCAGCTTGCCGGCAAAGGCCGGCATCATCCCCATGCGCGGCGTGGCGATCTGCTGCCGGATCGCCTGCTTGCTGCCACCATAGAGCCAGATCGCATCATCAAGACGCGGCGCGCCGAAATCACGGCCGCCCTCGCCCGCCGCGCCGTGGCAGGCCGAGCAATTGGCCGCGTACAGCTCCGCCCCCGGCAGGCGCGCGCGGGACGCCGCCGCCGAGGGATCGGAAAGGGTGAGTACATAGTCGGCAATGGAATCGATCTCGCCGGCGGACAGCATCTCGCCAAAGGCCGGCATCATGCTGTCGCGCGTTTCCTCATGGCCGGAGCGGATGCCGAAGCGCACGGTCTGCTGGATCGCGGCCAGCGAGCCGCCCCACAGCCAGTCATCGTCGACCAGCGCCGGGAACTGGCCGATCTGGCCGCCGGCACCGACGCCATGGCAGGGCGCGCAGTTCTCGTTGAAGGCGGCGCGCCCGCCGGCAATGGCGAAGCGGCGCAGATCCGGCTGGCGCTCGACCTCGTCCAGCGGCGTGTCGGCGAGTTGGCGCCGCCATTCCGCCTGCGCGGCGCGCCCGGCCGCCATCTCCTCGGCGAGCTGGCCCTCGCTGGTCCAGCCCAGCGTGCCCTTGAACACGCCTGTTGTCGTCGCGAAGGAGGGAAACAGCCACATGTAGAGAAGGGCCACCAAGCACGAGCCGAGGAACACCGTGACCCACCAGTGCGGGATGGGGGTGGTGAGTTCCTTGATGCCGTCCCATTCATGGCCGGTGGTGGAGTAGCCGGTGAGGGGATCGCGTTCAGGCGCGGCCATCGCGGTTCTCCTCGAAGGCGAAGGGAATGCGCGCGTGGCGGTCCATCTGCGCGCGGCTGCCGGGCCGGAACACCTGCGCAAGAATGCCGAAGAACAGCAGCACGGCAGCGACCAGCCAGTATTTCAGCGCGAAAACGAGAAGGGCCTCGGGCATGGTCAGGAGCCCTCCCCGCTTATGGGCGGCGCGAGCTCCGCCAGCGTGCCCAGCACCTGCAGATAGGCGATCAGCGCGTCCATCTCGGTGACGCGGCCGGGCTGGCCGTCGAAATCGCCGGTCTTCGCCTTGGGGTAGCGGGCGAGCAGACCCTCCGTCTCCTCCCCGCTCGCCTGGGCTCGGATATCGGCGGCCGCCTGCGCGATCATCGTGTCGGAATAGGGCACGCCGACATCGCGCAGCGCCCGCATATGCGCGCCGAAGCCCTCGACGTCGATGTCGCGGTGCTTCAGGAAGGCATAGGCCGGCATGATCGACACCGGCACCACGCTGCGCGGGTCGACCATATGGGCGAGATGCCAGGCGTTGGAGTATTTCGAGCCGACGCGGGCGAGGTCCGGCCCGGTGCGCTTGGAGCCCCAGAGGAAGGGGTGGTCATACATGCTCTCGGCCGCGACCGAGTAATGCCCGTAGCGCTCCACCTCGTCGCGGAACGGGCGGATCTGCTGGCTATGGCAGGTGTAGCAGCCCTCGCGGGTGTAGACATTGCGGCCGATCTGTTCGAGCGGCGAATAGGGCCGCATGCCGGCGACCGGCTGCACCGTGGTCTCCAGCTTGAACAGCGGCACGATCTCCACCAGCCCGCCAATGAGAACGACCAGCAGCGTCAGCACGAAGAGCAGCGTGGTGGAGCGCTCGATGAGGGCGTGGCCGGTGGGGTTTTCGGCGTTCGATGCCATCTCCGCCTCCCTCACGACGCCGGCGCCGGCGCCGGCGCGGCCTGCGGCGCGCGGGAGGGGACGGGCTGGCGCAGCGTCATGGCGAAATTCACCGCCATCAGCACGCCGCCGGTGAGGTAGAGCACCCCGCCGATCAGGCGGATCACGTAATAGGGGTGCAGCATGGCGACGCTGTCGGCGAAGGAATATTGCAGGAAGCCGAAGGCGTCATAGGCGCGCCACATCAGCCCCTGGGCGATGCCGGCGACCCACATGGCGGTGATGTAGAGAACGATGGCGATGGAGGCGATCCAGAAGTGCCATTCCACCAGCCGGTGCGACCAGAGCGGGCGCCGCCAGAGCCGCGGCACCATGTAATAGAGCGCGCCGAAGCAGATGAAGGCGACCCAGCCCAGCGCGCCGGAATGGACATGGCCGACCGTCCAGTCGGTGTAGTGGCTGAGCGAATTGACCGATTTCAGCGCCATCAGCGGCCCCTCGAAGGTCGCCATGCCGTAGAACGCCACCGCCACCACCAGGAAGCGCAGGATCGGGTCGGTGCGCAGTTTCCCCCACGCGCCCGAGAGCGTCATGATGCCGTTGATCATGCCGCCCCAGGAGGGCATCCACAGCATGATCGAGAACGCCATGCCGAGCGTCTGCGTCCAGTCCGGCAGCGAGGTGTAGTGCAGGTGATGCGGGCCGGCCCAGATATAGAGGAAGATCAGCGCCCAGAAATGCACGATGGACAGCCGGTAGGAATAGATCGGCCGTTCCGCCTGCTTCGGCACGAAATAATACATGATGCCGATGAAGCCGGCTGTGAGGAAGAAGCCGACGATGTTGTGGCCGTACCACCACTGCACCATCGCGTCCTGCACGCCGGAAAAGGCCGAGTAGCTCTTGGCGCCGACAAAGGAGACCGGCATCGCCAGATTGTTGACGACGTGCAGCACGGTGACGGTGATGATGAAGGCGAGGAAGAACCAGTTGGCGACATAGATGTGCGGCTCGCGCCGGCGCACCAGCGTGCCGACGAAGATGGCGAGATAGGTGAGCCACACCACCGCCAGCCACAGGTCGGCATACCATTCCGGCTCGGCATATTCCCGGCTCTGGGTGATGCCCATGACATAGCCGGACAGCGCGATGACCAGAAACGCCTGGTAGCCCCAGAACAGGAAATTGGCGAGGCGCGGCCCGCCCCACAGCCCGATTTGGCAGGTGCGCTGCACCACATAGAGCGAGGTGGCGATCAGCGCATTGCCGCCAAAGGCGAAGACGACGCCTGAGGTGTGCACCGGCCGCAGCCGGCCGAAGGTGAAGTACTCGCCGAGATTGAGCTGCGGATAGGCCAGCTGCGCCGCGACGATCACCCCGGCGGAAAAGCCGAACAGCGCCCAGATCACCGTCGCCACGGTAAAGCGGCGGATGATGGCCTCGTTATACCCCGGAATGGCGTGCGAGCGGGCGGCGTGCGCCCAGGTGACGGCCGCGTCCATGTCAGCAACCACCTCGCAACGCGCTCTTACTTATAGTGTCGATTATTTTATTTGATTTGTGAGCTGCGATATATTGACGATGTTTATCACTACTGCGCATTATGAAATCAATATTCGACTCTACGGGAGACTTAGCGTGACCACGACCCATTTCATCCTGATCGCCCTCGCCGTCATAACAGGCGCCTATCTCGCCATGGGCCCGCGCAGCGAGAAGGTGGGCTGGGCGATCGGGCTTGGCCATGGCGCCCTCGCTCTGCTCGCGCTGGCCGGCTTCGCGGCGGCGGGAGACATGGGCTTCGCCATTTTCACCGCGCTGCTCGCGGTCTATGCTGGCGCCATGTGCGCGGCCGAGGCGATCCAGCTGATGCGCCGGCCGCCGGCCCGCTCCTGAAAGGGGAAAGCCGCCATGCCCCACCTTGTTCGCTTCCTGATGCGTCACGCCCTGATCGGCGTCGGCCTCGGCGCACTGTTCGTCGGCACGCTGGTGCTGCTGGACGTGGCGCGGCTCGGCACGCTGATGACGCAGTCCTCCTCCGGCCTGATCGCGTTGATCGTGCTGACCTGCGCCGTGGGCATCACCTTCGGCAGCGTGCAGATGGGCTTCGCCATCATGCTGCTGAGCGAGGACGAGCAGACCCCCGGCAAGGGACGCCGGGCCCGGGCGCGCACCGCCCAGATGATTCCGGCACTGGCGCGGGTCCAGCCCCGCAGCGACGCCGCCGAACACAGAAAACGCCGCGACCCGCGCCTGTAACGGAGGGTGCGAATCCGCGCCCGAAAGCGTATTCATGGTGCCAGTGGGAAGGCAATACATCAGCGTTCCTCAGACTTGCGCCCTGGCGGCACACGAGGTCTCTGCCGCGCCGCCCATAGGACAAGCGCGTCGGTTGGTTTCGTAGAACTACTTAACAGTGGGTCGTGGGGGGCGCCCTTGGACAGAATGCCCAATCGGCCGCAAGGCGCGCTCGCCCTAGAAGCGGCAGGCGGGTAGATCTGTGCCGCGCGCCGCGTGTTGCGGACCATCGGGAAGGGCTGCGGGAAGCCCGTCGGCGCGGCGGGAGGCGTCAGGGATTGGCTTCGGATTCGACCGGCGACACAAGCGACAGGAAAAACCTGCTGCTGCTGATCCAGCTGCGCTGGATCGCGGCGATCGGCCAGCTTGTCACCATCTGGTTCGTGCATGCCGAGCTGGCGATCGCCCTACCGCTGTTCGAGATGCTGGCGGTGATCGCCTTCCTGGTCGGGCTCAATCTCGTCAGCCTGCTGCGCTACCGCCACCGCGAGCGGGTGACGAACACCGAGCTGTTCCTCGAAATGCTGCTGGATGTCGGCGCGCTCACCGTGCAGCTCTATCTCAGCGGCGGGGCACTGAACCCGTTCATCACGCTGTTCCTGCTGCAGGTGATCCTCGGCGCCATCCTGCTGGAGGCCTGGTCGGTGTGGACGCTGGTGGCGATCACCAGCGCCTGTTTCGTCGGCCTCACCGTGTTCCACCGCGACATGCTGATGCCGCACAGCCATATGGGCGGGTTCTGGAACCTGCACATACAGGGCATGTTTATCTGCTTCCTGCTGTCGGCCTGCCTGCTGGTGGCGTTCATCACCCGCATCAACGCCAATCTGCGCCATCGCGACGCCCGGCTGGCCGAACTGCGCCAGCAATCGGCGGAGGAGGAGCATGTGGTGCGCATGGGGCTGCTGGCCTCCGGCGCGGCGCATGAACTCGGCACGCCGCTCTCCACCCTCTCAGTCATTCTCAATGACTGGGAGAAGATGCCGGCGCTGGCGCGCAACAGCGAACTGACGCAGGATCTGGCGGACATGCAGGCGCAGCTCGCGCGCTGCAAATCCATCGTCACCGGCATCCTGCTCTCCTCCGGCGAGGCGCGCGGGGAGGGCACCATCCGCACCAGCGTGCGCGCCTTTCTCGACGAGGCAGTGGCGGACTGGCGGGCGCTGCGGGCGCCCACCGCCTTCGACTATGACAACGCCTTCGCGCCGGACGAGCCCGTCATTTCCGATCTCGCGCTCAAGCAGGTGATCGTCAACGTGCTGGACAATGCGCTGGAGGCTTCGCCCGCCTGGGTCGGGCTGGTGGCGCGGCGCGAAGGCGACACGCTGTGCCTTGAAGTGGCGGATCGCGGCCCCGGCTTTCCGCCCGACATCGCGGCGGCACCGGGCACGCCCTACCGCTCCACCAAGGCCCGCGCCGGGGCCGGGCTCGGCCTGTTCCTGGTCGTCAACGTGCTGCGCCGGCTGGGTGGCGCGCTGGAGGCGGGACGCCGGGCCGAGGGCGGCGCCCGGGTGCGGCTGACCCTGCCGCTGGCCGGGCTTTCGGGAGGCACGCCGTGAACGAGGCGCCGCCTATCACGAACGAGGCCGCGCCTGCCGGCCCGCTGCTGATCGTCGAGGATGACGCCATCTTCGCCCGCACGCTGAAGCGCTCCTTCGAGCGGCGCGGCTATGAGGTGACGAGCTGCGCCGGGCTGGACGAGGTGGCGGAGCTGCTGGCGCATCTGCGCCCGGCCTATGCCGTGGTCGACCTCAAGCTCGCCGGGCAATCCGGCCTCGATTGCGTCAAGGCGCTGCACGCCCATGACCCCGGCATGCGGATCGTCGTGCTCACCGGCTTCGCCAGCATCGCCACCGCGGTGGAGGCGATCAAGCTCGGCGCCTGCCACTATCTGCCCAAGCCCGCCAATGCCGACGACATCGAGAAGGCGTTCGAGAGGCTGGAGGGGGACGTCTCGGTGCCGCTGGACGGGCGCCCCACCTCGCTGAAGAACCTCGAATGGGAGCGCATCCACGAGACGCTGGTGGAGACCGAGTTCAACATTTCCGAGACCGCGCGGCGGCTCGGCATGCACCGTCGCACGCTGGCGCGCAAGCTGGAGAAGCGGCAGGTAAAGTGAGCGCGCGCGCTCACCCCTTCAGGCGATAGAGCCCGACATCGATGGCGCCGGCGCGGAAGCCGCCTTCGCAATAGGCGAGGTAATACTCCCACAGGCGACGGAAATCGGTGTCGAAGCCGAGCGTCTCGATCTGCGGCCAGGCGCCGAGGAAGCGGGCGCGCCACGCACTGAGCGTCTGCGCATAGCCCTCGCCGAAGCACTGGGTCTCCACCAGTTCCAGCCCCGCCGCCCGCGCGTGATCGGCAATATGCGTCTTGGTCGGCAGCATGCCGCCGGGGAAGATGTGGCGCTGGATGAAATCGGTGTTGCGCCGGTAGGACTCGAAACGATCCTCGGCGATGGTGATGACCTGCAGCACCGCCGTGCCGCCCTCGTTCAGGCAGGCGCGCAGCTTGGCGAAATAGGTCGGCCAATAAGCCTCGCCCACCGCCTCCATCATCTCGATGGAGACGACGCGGTCATAGCGCTCGGCGACGTCGCGATAATCCTGCAGCCGCAGCTCGGTGCGCGCCTCAAGGGCGGGATCGGCGGCGAGGGTCGCCTGGGCATAGGCGAGCTGCTCGCGCGACAGGGTGATGCCGGTGACATCCGCCCCCGCCCGCGCCAGCGCGGCGGCGAGCGCGCCCCAGCCGCAGCCAATCTCCAGCACGCTCTGGCCGGGGTGAACCTCCAGCATCTCGACGATGCGGGCGAGGCGGGCCTGCTGCGCCGCCTCCAGCGTCTGGCCGGGTGCGATGCCGATGGCGGAGGAATAGCTCATGCTGGCGTCGAGCCACGCCCGGTAGAACTCATTGCCGAGATCGTAGTGGAACGCGATGTTGCGGCGGCTGCCGGTGCGGGAGTTGCGGCGCAGCCCGTGCCGCAGCCGGTTCCACAGCCGCACTGGCGGTAGCGCGTCGATGCGGCCGGCGAGAACCGGCAGGTTGTGGGCAGCCAGCTCGATGAGAGCGGGCAGGTCCGGGCTCGACCAGTCGCCGGCGATGAAGGCATCGGAAAAGGCGATGTCGCCGCCGGTGATCAGCCGGCGCAGCGCGCGCCAGCGGTGCAGCACCAGCGTCGCCTCCGGCCCCGGATGCCCCCCGCGCCCGATGAGTCGCTGGCCCTCCGGCGTCACCACGATGAGGCTGCCCACCGCCAGCTGGCGCAGCAGCCGCGCCAGCACGGCCTCGCGCCAGCTGTGGCTGCGCCCGCGCGCGGCCGGCGCGTCGAGCGTGCCGGACACATCGGTGGGGAGATGGGCGAGGGTATCGGCGTCACGCGGCATACGGCTCTTTCCTCAGGGTCGGTGCGCGGGCGAAATGCTGACAGGGGAGTCCGGCGCCTGCGGACGCGGGCGCAGGCGCATGCCCTTGGCCCATATCCACAACGCTTCCCAATGGATTCCGGCGATCACTTTCAGCGTCAACAGCGGATAGCTCAGCATCACCCGCAAAAGCTGGCGATCATTCAGCGGGCGGCGCCGGGCGGTCTGCACCGCGCTCAGCACCGGCCCGTCCGCGTCGCTGGCGAGAATGGCGATGCGCAGGCCCTCGCCGGGCGGGGTGATGCGGAAGGAATAGGTCAGGCCCATATCCATGAAGGGCGAGACATAGAACCGCTTTTCCGCCTTGTGCCGCAAGGGAGCGACCTCGCCCGCGCCGACCGGGATCAGGTAGGAATGGCGCTGGCCGAAGGTGTTGTTCACCTCATAGAGCAGCGCGATGAGCGAGCCGTCGCGGCGATGGCAGAAATACACGCTCAGCGGGTTGAAGGCGTAGCCGAACAGGCGCGGCAGGGTGAGCAGCCGGATCGCCCCGCCATCGGGGGCCAGCCCGGCGGCGGCGAGCAGGCGCTCGACCTGCACCTTCAGCGGGCCGGCATCGGGATCGGCATAGTCGCGGTCATGGAAGCTGAACACGTTGAAGCGGTTGCGCGAGAACAGGCGCAGCCTTTCGTCCAGCCCGGCGATCTCGTCGAGGTCGAGCAGCAGCGAGAACAGGCGATAGGCCAGCCGGTGGCGGCGCGGCTTCAGCCGCACATGCATCACCTCGCCGGCATAGAGCGCCGAGGCCTCGCTCATGCCACCAGCTCCGGCCCGGCCGTCCCGGCGCGGTCGCGCATCCGCGCCGCCGGGTGGTGGGGCGGCAACACGATGCGGCCGGATTCGTTCGCCACCGTCCATGGACGCCGTACTCCGCCCAGAGCCTCGGCCACCGCGAGCCCGGCCTGCAGCCCGTCCTCGTGGAAGCCGGCTCCGAAATAGGCGCCACAGTACCACAGCCCGCCCTCGCCCTGCAGCGACCACAGGCGCTCCTGCGCCGCCATCGCGCCGCTGTCGAACAGCGGGTGCTCATAGGAGGCGCGGTAGAACACCTTGTCCTCCGCAGGCGGCTCCACCGGGTTGAGCGTGACGAAGAGCGGGTTGCTCTCGGGGATCGCCTGCAGGCGGTTCATCCAATAGGTGACGCACAGCTTCGGGTCGGCGCGGCGGTCGGCCAGATAGTTCCACGCCGCCCAAGCCGCCCGGCGACGCGGCATTAGCCTGTTATCGGCATGCAGCACCGCCTCGTTGCGGCTGTAGCGGAAGGCGCCGAGCAGGTCCCGCTCACGGTCGGTCGGCCCGTCCAGCAGGGCGAGGGCCTGATCGGCATGGGTGGCGAGGACCACATGGTCGAAACGCCGCGTATCGCCGGACGCATCGGTGACGCTCACGCCGCTGGCCCCCCGCCGCACCGCACGCACCGGGCCGCCAGCGACAATGCGGCCGGCGAAAGCCTTGCGCAGCCGGGCGACATAGCAGCGGCTGCCGCCCGTCACGGTGCGCCAGACCGGGCGGTCGGTCAGCTGGAGCAGGCCGTGATTGGCGCAAAAGCGCACAAAGGCCGCGACCGGGTAGCGGCCGACATCGGCGGCCGGCGTCGACCAGATCGCCGCCGCCATCGGGTAGAGGTGATCGTGCCGGAACGCCGCGCCATAACGGTGGGCGTCGAGATAGGCGTCGAGGCTCTGGCTGCCCATGGTGGCGAGATCGCGCGGCGCGTTGCGGTAGAAGCGCAGCAGATCGGCCAGCATCGAGCCGAAACGGGGCGAGGCCAGATTCCGGGGCTGGGCGAACAGGCCGCGCAGCCCCGAGCCGGAATATTCCAGCCGGCCGCCGTCCAGCGACACCGCGAACGACATTTCCGAGGCGTTTGTTGCCACATCGAGATGGGCGAACAGCGCGGTGAGGTTGGGATAGGTCTTCTCATTATAGACGATGAAGCCGGTATCGACCGCAACGCCCTGCGCCTCCACCGTGTTGGAATGACCGCCGAGCCGGGCCTCGGCCTCGAACAGCGTCACATCGTGGCGCTTGGCGAGCAGCCAGGCGGCGGACAGGCCGGAAATGCCGGCGCCGATGACGGCGATCGACAGTGCCGGGCCGGGCACGATGTCCTGACGAATGTTCATGGAGCGCGAATCCGGACGGTGGAGCGGGGAGCGAAGCTTGTTTACTGTGTACGCCACCGGCTCCGCGCTGGATCACTCACGGGCGGAATGATCCAGCGGCAGAGCCGGCGCGTAGAAGGGTTCATGAATGCCTCGCTCGAACATGCCCGAACCGCAGAGCCACATGCTTGCCTGCCCCTGCGGCGGAGGCCGGAGGTGACGCGACTTATGAAAGATGATGGCGTGCCGGACGGTGCGGAGCTGGCGCGGCTGATCGGCCTGGTCGCCACCGAGCGCGACCGCCAGGCCTATGCGCGTCTCTACAGCTATTTCGCCCCGCGCCTGAATGCCTTTCTGCGCAAATCCGGCCTGCCGCCCAATACGGCGGAGGAGATCGCCCAGGAGGTGATGCTCTCGGTCTGGCGCAAGGCGTCTTATTTCGATCCCACGCGGGCCGGCGCGGCGACGTGGATCTTCACCATCGCCCGCAATCTGCGGATCGACCATCTCAGGCGGATCCGAACCGCCGCCGCCAGCGAGGACGAGCAGGGCGAGGTCGAGACCGCGCCCTCGGGGGAGACGCTGCTGCTTACGGCGGAGCGCGAGGCGCGGGTGCGCGAGGCGCTGAAGACCCTCTCCGCCGAACAGGCCACCGTGCTTCGCCTCTCCTTCTTCAGCGAGAAGGCGCATTCGGAAATCGCCCGTGAGCTCGGCCTGCCGCTGGGCACCGTCAAATCCCGCGTGCGCCTTGCCCTCGGGCGGCTGCGCGTTCTGCTGGAAGGCCACTCATGACGATCCGCCATCACGCGACCGACGAAACGCTGATGCGCTACGCCGCCGGGCAGCTGCCGGCCGGGCCGGCGCGGGTGCTCGCGGTCCATCTCGGCACCTGCCCCTGCTGCCGGTCCCGGCTCGCCGAATTCGAGGCGGTGGGCGGGGCACTGCTGGAGGCGATGCCACTTGCGCCGATGGCGCCGGACGCCTTTGCCGCCGCGCTGCGCGCCATCGACGCGCAACCGGATGATGCCGCCGCGCCGCCGCTCGCGCGCGCCCGCACGAAGCCAGCCACCCCGGCGTCCCTGCCCGGCGGCGTGCCCCTGCCCGCCGCGCTGCGCGACTGCGAGATCGGCCCCTGGCGCTGGGTCGGGCTTGGCGTGCGGGCGAGCACGGTGAGGCTGCCGGAAGACCGGCAGGCGCGGCTGACGCTGCTGCGCGTCGGGCCCGGACGCAAGCTGCCCGAGCACGGCCATGTCGGCACCGAGTTCACCCAGGTGATTTCCGGCTCCTTCTCCGACGGCTATGGCCGCTACGGACCCGGCGACCTCAGCGAGATGGACCAGGAGATCGAGCACCAGCCGATCGTCGACCCCGAGGGCGAGTGCATCTGCCTCGCCGCGCTGGAGGGCAGCATGCGGCTGAACGGATTCTTCGGCCGGCTGGTGCAGCCCTTCGTCCGGATCTAGGGGATGCGCGCGGCGCTGCTCATCGCCCTCGCTTTGCTGAGCACGGGCGTGGCCCGCGCCGCGGAAGGCCCGACCGCCGTGCTGAACGCGCTGTCGCGGCTGGAGCCGGTGCGCGTGAGCGAAAACCTCGCTTATGCCGACGGGCCCCGGCACCGGCTCGATGTCTACGCGCCGACATCAGGCGCCGCGCAGGGCCGGCCTGTGGTGGTGTTCTTCTATGGCGGCAGCTGGGATTCCGGCGAGCGGGCCATGTACCGCTTTGTCGGCGCGGCGCTGGCCAGCCGGGGCATGGTCGTCATCATCGCCGACTACCGGCTCTATCCGCAGGTGCGCTTTCCAGTCTTTGTGCAGGATGGCGCGCGGGCCGTGCGCTGGGCGCGCGACAATGCCGCCACCTATGGCGGCGACCCTTCCCGCCTCGTGCTCATGGGCCATTCCGCCGGCGCGCAGATCGCCGCCCTGCTGGCCTTCGACCCGCAATGGCTGGGCGCGGTGCGGCTCGACCCCAGGCGCGACGTGGCCGGGCTGGTGGGCCTCGCCGGGCCTTATGATTTCCTGCCGCTGAAAAGCGCCAAGCTGAAAGAGATCTTCGGCCCAAAGGCCGGGCGCGGGCGCAGCCAGCCGATCAACTTCGTCACCGGCGAGGCGCCGCCCGCCTTCCTCGCCACCGGCGCCCGCGACACCACGGTCGAGCCCGGCAACAGCGTGCGCCTCGCCGAGCGCATCCAAGCGGAGGGCGGCACGGCGAGCCTCAAGGTCTATGACCGGGCCGACCACCGGCTGATCCTCGGGGCGTTCTCCCCGCCGCTGCGCCTCATCGCCCCCGTGCTGGACGATGTGACCGGCTTCATTGGGCGCGTGACCGCGCCGGACGCGGGCCGATGACGCTGCTCGCCTCCCTCGCCGCGCTCACGCTCGGCCTCTGCCTCGCCATGGCAGGGGCGTGGTGGGTGGCCGAGCGCAGCGGCAATCATGGCTGGGTGGATACGGTGTGGTCCTACGCCACCGGCGCCGCCGGGGTGGCGGCGGCGCTGCTGCCGCTGGGCGGCGAGCCCTGGGCACCGCGCCAGTTTCTTGTCGCCGCGCTGGTCGCGCTGTGGTCGGCCCGGCTGGGCACGCATATCCTGCAGCGCACGCTGAAGGGCCATGACGATCCGCGCTATGCCGATCTGCGCCGGCAATGGGGCGCGGCGGCCTCAACGAGGCTGTTCCTGTTCCTGCAGGTGCAGGCGTTGGCCGGGCTGGTGCTGGTCGTCGCCGTGGCGGCGGCGGCGCATAATCCGCTGCCGTTCTGGCGGATGGGCGATGGGCTGGGAGTGGCGCTGTTCCTCAGTGCGGTAGCCGGCGCCGCGATCGCCGACCGCCAGCTGTCGCGCTTTCGCGCCGACCCGGACAATCGCGGGCGGGTCTGCGATGCCGGGCTATGGGGCCTGACGCGCCACCCCAATTACTTCTTCGAGTGGCTCGGCTGGACCGCCTATCCCGCCATCGCGCTCTCGCTCGCCTATCTGCCGGGGCTCGCCGCCTTGCTCGCCCCCGCGCTGATGTATGTGCTGCTGGTGCACGCCTCAGGCATTCCGCCGACGGAAGCGCATATGCTGCGCTCGCGGGGCGAGGCATTCCGCGCCTATCAGCGCCGCGTCAACGCCTTCTGGCCTGGCTGGCCGGGCCGTTCCGCTAATGGGTCACGGCGCGGGTGATCAGCATGCCGGCCGTCGCGGCCATGGCGGTCGCAAAGGTTCCCCAGGCGAGATCGATCGCCGTCATCGCCGCCGGCCAGTTGCGCAGCGTCGCATGGTTGGTGAGGTCATAGGTGCCGTAGGCGATAAGGCCGAGAAAGGCACCGAGCATCAGCGCCGTGGTCCAGCGGCCCGAGGCCAGCGCCGGCTGCACGGCGAACACCACCACGCCGGTGACATAGAGCAGATAGAACAGCACCGCCGGCGGCCAGTTCGGCTGCTCCGCCATCAGATCGCCGATCAGCGGCCGGTAGACGCGGCTCGCCATGAAGCCGAGCCAGAGCGCGTCGAGCGCGAGGAAGACAAGCCCGGTCGATGCGTAAGCGACGATGAACTGCATGTGCGCGCCTCTGGAGCGGTGACGGTTGTTAAGGCGGGTACGGCGCGCCGCGCCGCCCGGATCAGTTCCCCGCCATCCAAGTAAAAAGCTGGCTGCGCAGGCGGGAACGAAGCGGTCACAGCCTGTGTTGTCGGCGCGAGGCTTGGGGACATCACGCTTTGGAGACCGACATGGCCGAAAAGAACCTTGAAACCCTGTTTCATGAAACCCTGAAAGACATCTATTACGCCGAGCGCAAGATCCTGAAGGCGCTGCCGAAAATGGCGCGCGGCGCGCAGTCGCCGGAACTCAAGGCGGCCTTCGAGAAGCACCGCGACGAGACCGAAGGCCAGATCGAGCGCCTGCAGCAGGTGTTCGAGCTGATCGGCAAGCGCCCGCAGGGCAAGACCTGCGCCGCCATTGAGGGCATCCTTGAAGAGGGTGAGGAAATCCTCGAGGAATTCAAGGGCCAGCCCGCGCTCGACGCCGGCCTCGCCGCCGCCGCCCAGGCGGTGGAGCACTATGAGATCAGCCGCTATGGCACGCTGAAGCGCTGGGCGCAGGTGCTCGGCATGAAGGAAGCCGTCAAGCTGCTGGACGCCACGCTGAAGGAAGAGTCGATGACCGACGACGCCCTCACCACGCTGGCCGACCAGGTCGCCAACCAGAAGGCCCTCAAGGCCGCGTAAGGCGGCCAGGCGGCAAGGGGCGTCGGCGGTGCCGGCGCCTCCTGCGCGTCCTGACGGCAAGACAGGCGAGGCCCGGCGCCCCGACAGGGCGAGCCATCGAGGTCAACCGGTCGTAAGCCGGCAAATGATCAACGCCGGGGCCCACGGCCTCGGCCTGAAACTCTGGAGACTCCCATGCTATCGCGCAACACCCTGCGCCTCGCACTCGGCCTCATCGCGCTGATCGCCGTGATCTGGTTCGTGAGTTCCTTCTTCGTACTGGAGGACGAGAACCCGCGCAGCAGCCAGGGCAACCCGCCTCACACGATCACGATCAACGCCGCCTGACGCGGGCCGGCGCGATTGGCGTGGCGGCGTGCCCGTTTTTGGGAACGCTTTGCCTGCTTGCCGGTTAATCCCAAGCACGCGCTGGTTCCCCGGCGTCGGGACGTCGCGTCGGCGACGGCTCCGGCCGCTCCTTTCCGTTCCGGGTCGGCGCCACGCGCCGCACCTCTGGACCGAAAGGCTGCTCATGCGCTTCCCCATCCCCACCTTGGCCACGGCGATCCTGATCGCGCTTGTCGCGCTTTTTCTTGCCGGCGGCGGCATCTGGCTCGTGACCCTTGGCGGCAGCTGGTTCTATGCGGCGCTCGGCCTCGGCCTGCTGGTCTGCGCGGCGCTGGTGGGACGGGCGCAGCCGGCGGCACGGCTGGTGTTCGCGGCCGTGCTGGCGGCGACGCTGGGCTGGGCGCTGTGGGAGGTCGGCTTCGACTGGTGGCCGTTGGCCACGCGCGGCGGGCTGGTGGTGCTGCTCGGCCTGTGGCTGCTGACGCCGTGGGCGGTGGGCGGCCTGCGCCGCTGGGACGGGGCGCGGATCACCCTCGCCGCCACGGTGCTGATCTGCATCGGCGTCGCCGGCACGGCGCTGCTGCGCGACCCGCATGTCATTGAGGGCCAGTTGCAGGCGCAGACCGGCGGGGCGACGGTTGCCGACGGCGAGGTGCCCGATGGCGAGTGGCATCATTATGGGCGCACTCTTTCCGGCCAGCGCTACACGCCGCTGGCGCAGGTGACGCCGGGCAATGTCGGCGGGATGGAAGTCGCCTGGACCTACCGCACCGGCGACATCAGGGGGCCGGAGGATGTGACCGAAACCACCTATCAGGTGACGCCGCTCAAGATCGGCAATCTGCTCTACCTCTGCACCCCGCACCATATCGCCATCGCCCTCGACGCCGAGACCGGCGAAGAGCGCTGGCGCTTCGATGCCAATGACGGGCTCGACCCCAACCGGCAGCACCAGACCTGCCGCGGCCTTTCCTATTATCGCGATGCCAGCGTGATCGAGACCGACGTGGCGGCGGCCCCGGCCTGCACGGCGCGGGTTTATCTGCCGACCTCGGACGCAAGGCTGATCGCGCTGGATGCGCTGACGGGCGCCACCTGCCCGGGCTTCGGCGACAAGGGCACGGTGAATCTGTGGGCCAACATGCCCCACCAGCAGAGCGGCTTCTATTACTCCACCTCGCCGCCGACCATTGTGAATGATCGCCTCATCATCGGCGGCTCGGTCAACGACAATTACGACATGGAATCGCCCTCTGGCGTCATCCGCGCCTATGACGCGCTGACCGGCGAACTGCTCTGGGCGTGGGATTCCGGCAATCCGGACCGCACCACCCCGCTCGGCCCGGACGAGACCTACACCGCCAACTCGCCCAATAGCTGGTCGGTGTTCAGCGCCGACCCCGCCCTCGGCCTCGTCTACATCCCGCTCGGCAATGCGACGCCGGACCAGTTTGGCGGGCATCGCAGCCCGGCAGTGGAGCGCTTCTCTTCCTCGGTTGTCGCGCTCGACATCGCCAGCGGCGCGGTGCGCTGGGTGTTCCAGACCGTGCATCACGACCTCTGGGACATGGACGTGCCGGCGCAGCCGGTGCTGGTCGACCTCGCCACCGCTCAAGGCACCACACCGGCGCTGGTGCAGGCGACCAAGCAGGGCGACATCTATGTGCTCGACCGTCGCAGCGGCCAGCCGATTCTCCCGGTGAGCGAGGTGCCCGCGCCCGGTGGCGCCGTCGAGGACGACTGGACCGCGCCGACCCAGCCGGTCTCGGCGCTGAGCTTCGCGCCCGAGCCGCTGCGCGAGAAGGACATGTGGGGGGCGAGCCTGCTCGACCAGCTCGCCTGCCGGATCATGTTCCGCCAGCTGCGCTATGAGGGCCGCTACACCCCGCCCTCGCTGCAGGGCACGCTGGTCTATCCCGGCAATTTCGGCACCTTCAACTGGGGCTCGGTGGCGGTCGATCCGGTGCGGCAGGTAATGTTCGGCATGCCGACCTATCTCGCCTTCACCTCGCAGCTGGTGCCGTCCGACGAGATTTCCGCCGACGAACAGGTGAATGCCGGCGAGGCCGGGCTGAACGTCAATGCCGGCGGCAAATATGGCGTGCGGATGGCCCCCTTCGTCTCGCCGCTCGGCCTGCCCTGCCAGGCGCCGCCCTGGGGCTATGTCGCCGGGGTGGACCTCAGAACGGGCACAAAGGCCTGGATGCACAAGAACGGCACCATCCGCGATGCCGGGCCGTTCCCGCTGCCGCCGATCCCGATGGGCGTTCCGGGCATTGGCGGGCCGCTGCTCACGGCCTCGGGCGTCGCCTTCCTCGCCGCCAGCATCGACGACTATATCCGCGCCTATGATGTCGCCACCGGCGCCCAGCTCTGGCAGCAGCGCCTGCCGGCCGGCGGGCAGGCGACGCCGATGAGCTATGAGGCGGGCGGGCGCCAGTTCGTGGTGCAGGTGGCCGGCGGGCACGGCTCCATCGGCACGAAGGCGGGCGATTATGTGATCGCCTATACGCTGCCGCGCTGAACGGGGCCGGCGGCCTACAGGGGTTGCGCCCGGGCCGGCGCCGATGCTTGGATGGCGCACTCTGGCATGCGTCTCCGGACGGGAGACGCGCAGGGGGCGGGGGCGCCATCAAAGGGATGAGGATGCCATGCCCGCAGAGGATTCACGCGACGAGCCGCACGCGCCCGAACGGATCGGCACCGAAGGGGAGCCCGGCGCGCCGGGCCCCGCCACCCGTCCCCATGTCGTCATCGTCGGCGCGGGATTTGGCGGGCTTCAGGTGGCGCGGGGGCTGGCCAGGGCGCCGGTGAATGTAACGCTGATCGACCGGCACAATTATCACTGCTTCCAGCCACTGCTCTACCAGGTGGCGACCGCCACGCTCTCTCCGGCCGATATCGCTTGGCCGATCCGCCATATTCTCTCGCGCCAGAGCAACATCACCCTGCTGATGGCGCGGGCGGAAGGCGTGGACCGCGACCGCCGCGAGATCCTCACCAGCGAAGGGCCGATCCGCTTCGATTTCCTCGTGCTGGCCACGGGCGCGACGCACTCCTATTTCGGCCATGAGGAATGGGCGCGCTTCGCCCCGGGGCTGAAGAATATCGAGGACGCCACCCAGCTGCGCCGGCGCATCCTTTTGGCCTTCGAGCGGGCGGAGGTCGCCTCCGAGCCGGACACCCGCCGTCGGCTGCTGAGCTTCGCCATCATCGGCGGCGGGCCGACCGGGGTGGAACTCGCCGGCTCCATCGCCGAGATTTCCCGCCATGCGCTGGCCCCCGATTTCAAGCGCGTCGATCCGCGCACCGCGCGCATTCTCTTGATCGAGGCCGGCGAGCGGCTGCTGCCCGCTTTGCCGGAACGGCTGTCCGCCCATGCGCGCGAGCGACTGGAGGCGATGGGCGTGGAGGTGCTGACCGGCCGGCCGGTGATCGATATCGGCCCCGACCATGTGACGCTGGAAGGCGGCGAGAGCCTGCCGGTGGCCACCAAGATCTGGGCGGCAGGGGTGCGCGCCTCGCCGGCGGCGCAATGGCTGGGAGCGGAGACCGACCGCGCCGGGCGGTGCCGCGTCGAGCCCGATCTCAGCGTGCCGGGCGAACCGGACATCTTTGTCATCGGCGACGCGGCCGCGATCACCGACCGTCAGGGCAAGCCGGTGCCCGGCATCGCCCCCGCCGCCAAGCAGATGGGCGACCATGTCGCCGCCGTCATCGAGGCGCGCCTTGCCGGCACCACTTCACCCGGCTTCCGCTACCGCCACGCCGGCGACCTCGCCACCATCGGCCGCAACGCCGCGGTGGTGAAACTGGGCCGCTTTGAGCTGACCGGCTTCCTCGGCTGGATGTTCTGGGGGATCGTGCACGTCTATTTTCTGGTCGGCGCGCGCAACCGCATCACCGTCGCCATGTCCTGGCTATGGAACTACCTGACCTATCAGCGCGCGGCGCGGCTGATCACCGGTGATGTCGAGCCCGCCCCGGTGCGCGAATTGCCGCCGGACCCCGCGAGCCTGCACCCGCCGGCTTGAAGGCATCGGCGCTCAGGAGAAGCAGCGGGCCAGCGTCGCCTCGTCGTCGAGCACCTGGAACCGCAGGACGTTTCCAGCCATGTCCGTGGGGCGGATGGAAATCCACCGGCCGGCCTCGGTCACCAGCAAGGCCCGGCCGGCGCTCCGGGCCTCCGCCATCATCGCCAGTTCGGAGCACACTTCGCCCACCGCTCCATCGCTTTCAAAGCGGATCTCGAAGCGGGCGGTGGCGGAACCGAAACCGCTGGTGCGCAGCCATCCCTTGGCTTGGATCGTCCTGACCATTTGCCTCGCTCACGCTGGTGGGTCTTTTGCGATCTCCGACGAACCCCATTTTACGGCCTGGAGTCCGGCGTGGATCAATTTCGCGGCAGAAATGCCGGGGTCCGCAGCGCGGAACCCTGCGGCGCGCGTCACGCCGCCTCAGGCAATGCCGGCGGCGGCGCCGGGTTCCCCAGCCCGCTAAATGGGATAGCCGAGGCGGGCCAGGGAGCGGCGCAGAAGCACCGAGCGAAGGGCCGCGACAATCGCGGCGCCCGACGCGCGAAGGTATCTCCACCCCACCGAGTTGCGCCGCGCCATGTTACACTTCGTCATCGTCGGTGAAGACAAGCAGGCTGGCGACTGAGAGACCACGGGACCGTTCTCGTCGCGCTTTCGCAATACTCCATGGGAGGAGCCGGCGCATGTCTTTCGAGATTTCGGAGATCACAAGCCCTTTCGCGATCGACGAGGCGCTCGCGGGGGCCGCCTATGAGCCCGAGGACGTGGAACTGCTCGACACCGTGTTCGCCCGGGCCTGCGATCAGGTGTCCGAACGGCTGGTCATCGGCGAGGGCATTCGCAGCCTTCTGGCCTTCGCCATTCTCGAAGGGGCGAAGTCCGGTCTGCGCGATCCCGAGCACCTGACCGCCTTCGCCCTGCGCGCCCTGCCCAGCTTCCGCGCGCAGGAGAACCAGCGCTAGAATCGGCCGCGCGGTCAGTCGCCCGGGGGCTCGAAGATCGCCTTCGCCACCCGGGCATGGATGCCCCAATTGCCGTCGGCGACCTGGGTGACGCCGAAATCGACCGCCACCGACATCAGCGAAACCGCCTCGTCTTCATCGAGGCCGTAGCGTTCCATCAGGAAGTTGCGGGTGGCGCGCGAGGCGCTGCGCAGCGCCCGGCTGAGCGAGGAGCGCTTGAACACTTCGGACTGGGCGTTGCGGCCCAGCTCCCGGAGATAGTTGGTGTAGCTGAAGCCGTGCAGCAGCCAGGCGTCCGGCGTCTCGATCAGCGGCGCCGCCAGCCCATTCAGAAACACCTTTTCCGTCTCCCCGCGCTTGTGCAGCACCAGGCGCACCTGCCCGGTGAGCGAGCATTCCAGCGCCGTGCCGCTGATCTCGCCATCGCCCTGCGCCAGATGCGGGTCGCCGAGCGAGAGCAGCGCCCCCGGCACCGCCACCGGCAGATAGACCCGCGCGCCCTTTCCCGCCCGCCAATTGTCGATATTGCCGCCGAAATAGCCGGGCGGCACGGAATCGACGATGTCGGTCTCGCGCGGGGCCACCGCGATGAAGCCGAAATGCGGGCGAACCGGGATGCGGGCGCCCTTCAGCACCCCCTCGCGCTTCTCGATGCGGGCATGGTCGACCGGCACGCCGGGATAGTCGATCGTCTCATGGACCACACCGAACGGGTCGGTCTGCGGCACCCAGCGGAAGGAATAGACCGCCTCGGCAAAGCCGCTCTCGCCGGCCGCGTCGGTGCGGTAGACGGTGATCACCTCGCGCTTGCGCGGCTCGTCGAGAATGTCGTCATGGTGAAAGCCCCAGGCCGCCGCCGCATTGGAGCCGAAGGCCTGCCCCGCATAGGCCGGATTGGCGCAGGGGCGCGGGCTGAGATCGAGGATCTCCACTTCAAGCACATCGCCCGGCTCGGCGCCGTGCACGAAGATCGGCCCGGTGCAGATGTGCACGCCGAAGCCCTCGCCCGCGCCGCGCCCGAAGATCGAGGCGTTCACCGGGCCGGCGCCGCGCCGGTCCACCGCCTTGAAGTCGCGCGTCCAGCGAAACACGCTTTCGGCGCCGGCATCGCCCTCGATCATCCGCTCGGCATCGTCCGAGGCGTGCTGTGTCAGGGTTTCGACCGTGACCCGCGCCCCCGAGCGCACCCGCAGCACCGGGGGGATGGTGCGCGAGAGATAGCCCCAATGCACGGTGTCGCGCGAGACCGGCAGATGATGGTGGCCGGGCGCCTCCGTCGGCGCACGCTCGGCGACTGCGAGCGCAGGCGCCTCCGCCCCGGCAGCGTCCGGCGCGATGGTCGCGGCGGGCGGGGCGGGCCGCACCGGGCGCGAGCCTGAGTGCATCGGGCGCCCCCGCGTCCAGCGGGTCGCCACGGTCGAGCCGGCGGACTTGCGGTAGTCGCGCGGCGAGATGGCATAGGCGGCGCTGAACACCCGGCTGAAATGCGCCTGGTCGGCAAAGCCCCAGCGAAAGCCGATCTCGGCGATCGAGCGATCGGCGTGCTGGGGATTGACCAGATCGAGCCGGCACTGCTCCAGCCGGCGGTGGCGGACATAGTCGGAGAAGGAGCGGTCCTGTCCCTCGAACAGGCGCTGAATATAACGCGCCGACAGCCCTTCCGCCTTGGCGATATCCGCCACCGAGAGGTCGGGCTCGCGCAGCCGCGCCTCGATCTGCCCGCAGACGCGGGCGAAATGGGCGGCCTGCACCTGGGTGGCGGTGTCCTCCTCCGGCCGCGCCTCGGCCAGCAGGGCCGAGAGCACCAACTCGGTGATGGCCGGCTCGGCCGCCATCACGTCGCCATCCTCCATCATGGCGAAGTTCGCCGCCAGCGCCCGCATCATCGGCCGGGCGGCGAGCGCGGAAATCGATTCGCCCAGCACCAGCGTCGGCACGGTGGCGGCGCGGCCGAGGCGCCCCACCAGCCTCTCGCGCGGCAGGCGCAGCAGCAGCAGCTCGAAATCGTTGCGGAACTGCACCGAGAAGCGCGTCGCCGGATCGCAGACCCACAGATCGCCATCGGCGAACTCAGCCGCGCGGCGGCCGGAATCGGTGAGGTGGCCCCGGCCATAATTGACGAAGCCGATCAGGATCTGCGGCTCGGCCTCGGCCAGAGGGACGAGGTCCTGCGCCCGCGAGCGCAGCAGGGCGAAGGTGGCCTGGGTCGGCGACCGCTTGATCGACACCTCGCCGAAATGGAACACCGCCTCCTTTGGCATCCGCGCCACCAATGCGAGGCCGGCCAGCGTCTCGCGCCAGGCGGCTTCCTGCTTGCTGGCGGGAAAGGCGTTGATCGAAATCGGGGCGGCTCGGTTCATGCGGGGGGTCTACACGGTGGGAGGCGGTTTCCGCAGTGAAGCACTTTGACGAACGGCGCACAAAAACTTGTCGCGCCGATGCGGAGGACCGGCGCACAAAATCGCGTCATTTCTGAACAACGTATTGTTTTTAATCTATAATTTGACGTCGATCCCGGCCGCGCCAGTGCCCGCCTGCCCAGCCCCTGCCCCCAATGGGGCATTGCCCTGGCGCCGTTTCGCCGGGTTATCTCGTCCCGATCAGGACGCGCCGCAGGCTCACGGCGCCCATCAAGACAAGGGGAACAACATGGATCGCCGTGGATTTCTGGGGGCCAGCCTTGCCGGCACCGCCGCTGCCGTCACGCTCGCCGCGCCGCACGTCGCCCGCGCCCAGGAGACGTTCAGCTGGAAGATGACCAATGCCTATGGTCCCGGCGCGCCCTTCTATGTCACCGGCCCGGGCAGCCCGACCTATTTCTGCGATCTGGTCGGCAAGATGTCGGGCGGGCGCCTCACCATCCAGCACTTCGCGGCGGGCGAACTCATCCCGGCGCTTGAAGGCTTCGACGCGGTCTCGTCAGGCACGGTCGAGATGAACGCCGCCAATTCCTATTTCTGGGCCGGCAAGGTGCCGGCGGCGCAGTTCTTCACCTGCGTGCCCTTCGGCCTCAATTTCCAGGGCCAGAACGCCTGGATCTACCATGGCGGCGGCCTGCAGCTGTGGGAAGAGCTCTACGACCCCTTCAACCTCGTGCCGATGCCGCTGGGCAATACCGGCGTGCAGATGTCCGGCTGGTTCCGCAAGCCGATCGAGAAGGTCGAGGACTTCAAGGGCCTGAAGATGCGCATCCCGGGCCTCGCCGGAAAGGTCTATGCCCAGCTCGGCGTCGACGTGAAGCTGCTGCCCGGCGGCGAGATCTTCCCGGCGCTGGAGCGCGGCGTGATCGACGCGGCCGAATTCGTCGGCCCCTATCAGGACCGGCGCCTCGGCCTGCAGAAGGCGGCGAAATACTATTACACCACCGGCTGGCACGAGCCGAACAACGTTACCGAGCTGATCGTCAACAAGACCGCCTGGAACTCGCTGCCGGACGATCTCAAGGAAATCGTCCGCGCCGCCGCCATGGCCTGCAACGTGCTCAGCCACACCTGGTGCGAGGCGACCAATGGCGAGGCGATGGCCGATCTCGTGCAGAACCAGGGCGTGATCGCCGGCCCCTACCCGGCGCCTGTGGTCGACAAGCTGCGCGAGGTCTCCGCCACCACGCTGCAGCAGCTCGCCGATTCCGACCCGAAGATCAAGAAGGTCTATGACAGCTTCACGGCCTTCGCCGCCAAGCACAGCCAGTGGGCCGGCCTTTCCGAGGCGGTGTACCAGACCCAGATCCGCAGGGGCTCATGAGCGGCACTCTCGAAAAAATCGCCCGCGGCCTCGACGTGATCGTCGAGGCCTGCGGCTGGGTCGCGGCGTGGACGGGCTTCGCGCTCGTCCTCGTCATGGCCGGCAATGTGCTGATGCGCTACGTCTTCAGCACCGGCTCGGTGGCGATGCAGGAGCTGGAATGGCACCTGATGGCGCCGCTGACGCTGCTGTGCATCGCCTACACGATCAAGCATGAAGGCCATGTGCGGGTGGACATCCTCTATGCCCGCCTGCCCCTGCGCGTGCGGCAGGCGATCGACCTGTTCTCGGCGCTGAGCGTGGTGGCGCTGTCGGTCATCATCATCATCCTGTCCTGGCGCTATGTGATGCAGTCCTACCGCATCGGCGAAGGCTCGCCCGATCCCGGCGGGCTGCCCTATCGCTTCATCATCAAGGCGATGATCCCGGCCGGCTTCGTGCTGCTGCTCCTCCAGAGCCTTGCCGCCAGCCTGCGCGCCCTCATCCCCTTCCTCGGCGGCGAGGCCTCTCCTCCCGCGCAGGTGCCTGCCAATGCCCGTCAATGAAATTCTGGCGATCGCCTGCATCGCCTCCTTCTTCGTCATGCTGCTCATCGGCGTGCCGGTGGCGCTCACGCTGGCGATCAGCGGCTTCTTCTTCGGCTGGCTCGGCTTCGGCTCCAGCCTGTTCGGGCTGCTGCCGGCGCGCATCTATGGCGTCACCGCCAATTACACGCTGATCGCCATCCCGCTCTTCGTGTTCATGGGCGTGATGCTGGAGAAGTCGCGGCTCGCCGACGAGCTGATGGAGGTGATCGGCCATCTCTCCGGCGGCCTGCGCGGCGGCATGGGGCTGGGCATCGTGCTCGTCGGCATGCTGATGGGCGCGACGACGGGCATTGTCGGCGCCACCATCGTCACGCTCGGCCTGCTGACCCTGCCGACCCTGCTGCGGCGCGGCTATGACCGCAGCCTGTCCTGCGGCGCCATCTGCGCCTCCGGCACGCTCGGCCAGCTCATCCCACCCTCCACCATCCTGATCCTGCTCGCCGACATTCTCGGCGAATCCGTCGGCACGCTGTTCGCCGCCGCCCTGATGCCGGGGCTGCTGCTCACCGGCATTTTCTGCGTCTACATGCTGCTCGTCGGCGTCATCTGGCCGGAAAAAGTGCCGGCCATTCCGCTCGCCGAGCGCCAGGCGATGCCGCGCCGGCAGCTCTGGCTGAGCGCGCTGAAGGTTGGCCTGCCGCCGATCGGCCTCGTGCTGGCCGTGCTCGGCTCGATCATTGGCGGCATTGCCGCGCCGACGGAAGCGGCCAGCATGGGCGCGCTCGGCTCCATCCTCGTCGCCGCCTTCGCCGGGCGCTTCACCCTGCGGACGCTGATCGACACGGTGCAGACCACGGCCCGCATCACCGCGATGATGTTCTTCGTGCTGATCTGCTCGCAGGTGTTCGCGCTGGCCTTCCGTGGCCTCGGCGGCGAGCGGCTGGTGCATGACGCCTTCGCGCTGGTGCCCGGCGGCACGGACGGCATCCTCATCTTCATGCTGCTGATCATCTTCGTGCTCGGCTTCTTCATCGAGTGGATCGAGATCAGCTACATCGTGGTGCCGATGTTCCTGCCATTGCTGAACGCGGCCGGGGTCGACCTGGTCTGGGCGGCGGCGCTGATCGCCACGGTGCTGCAGACCTCCTTCCTCACGCCGCCCTTTGGCTGGGCGCTGTTCTACCTGCGCGGCGTGGCGCCGCCTGAAGTGACGACCGGCGACATCTATCGCGGCGTCCTTCCCTTTATCGGGCTTCAGATCTGCGCCGTGGCGCTGGTCTTCACCTTCCCTGCGGTAGCGACCTGGCTGCCGAAGGCGATCGGCTGGTAGCCGGAGTTTACGTGACATGCTGAATACCGTTCGTGCCCGTCGCGGCATGGTGACATCGCCGCATCATCTCGCCAGCGAGGCGGGGCTGCGGGTGCTGCGCGAAGGCGGCAATGCGGTGGAAGCGACCATCGCCATGGCGGCGGCGCTGGCCGTCGTCTACCCGCACATGACCGCGATCGGCGGCGACGGCTTCTGGCTGGTCGGCGCGCCGGGCGAGGAACCGGTGGCGATCGACGCCTGCAGCCGGGCGGCGGCGGCGGCGACGCCGGAGCTGTATTTCCGCGCCGGGCTGGAGGCGATTCCCCAGCGCGGGCCGCTCGCCGCCAACACCACCGCCGGCACCATTGGCGGCTGGGGCGAGGCGCTGGCGCTGAGCGTGGAGCGCGGCGGCACGCTGCCGCTGGCGCGGCTGGTGGAGGACGCGGTCTGGCACGCGCGCAACGGCTTCGCCGTCACCGCCAGCCAGAGCGAACTGACCACGCAGAAACTGCCGGAACTCGGCCATGTCTCCGGCTTCGCCGACAGCTTCCTGGTGGACGGCGCCGCGCCGGCGACCGGCTCCACGATGAAGCTGCCGGCGCTGGGCGAGACCCTGCACCGGCTCGGCGTCGAGGGCACGGAGAGCTTCTATCGCGGTGCCCTGGCGCGCGAAATCGCGCAGGATCTCGCCACTGCGGGCACGCCGGTGACACTGGACGACCTCGCCGCCTGCCGCGCGAGCCGCGTTGCGCCGCTATCGGTGAAGCTGCCGGGCCTCACGCTCTTCAACTTTCCCCCGCCGACGCAGGGGCTGGCCTCGCTGATGATCCTTGCCCTGTTCAGCCGGCTCGGCGTGAGCGAGGCCGAGGGCTTCGCCCATCTGCACGGGCTGGTGGAGGCGACCAAGCAGGCCTTCCTCGTGCGCGACCGGCTTGTCGGCGATCCCGATTCCATGACCGGCGACCCGCGCGACTGGCTGACCGACGCGGCGCTCGACCGGCTTGCCGCCCGCATCGACCCGGCGCGCGCCCTGCCCTGGCCGGCGCCGCCCTCGGCCGGCGACACGGTCTGGCTCGGCGCCATCGACGGCAACGGGCTGGCGGCCAGCTTCATCCAGAGCATCTATTTCGAGTTCGGCTCCGGCATCGTGCTGCCGCAGACCGGCATCGTCTGGCAGAATCGCGGCTCCAGCTTCGCCCTTGCCGGCGACGGCCCGCGCCTTCTGGCCCCCGGCCGCAAGCCCTTCCACACCCTCAATCCGGCCATGGCGCAATTCGAGGATGGCCGCCACATGGTCTATGGCACCATGGGTGGGGAGGGCCAGCCGCAGACGCAGGCCGCGCTGTTCTCGCGCTACGCCCTGTTCGGGCAGGAGGTGCAGGCCGCCATCACCGCCCCGCGCTGGCTGCTGGGCCGCACCTGGGGGGCGGAGACGGTGACGCTGAAGCTGGAGGACCGCTTCCCGCCGGAACTCGTTGCCGCCCTGCGGTCGGCCGGGCACGAGGTGGAGACCGTGGCGCCCTTCGACGCCATGATGGGTCATGCCGGCGCCATCGTCCGCCAGCCCGACGGCCGGCTGGAGGGAGCGACCGACCCGCGCAGCGACGGCGCGGCGATGGGGTTCTGATGCGCGAGGGCGCCACTGCGGCACCGCTTGTGGACGAGGCGAGAAAGAGCGATCGCCGCTGGCATCGCTTTTGCTAGCTTCGGCGTCCGGCCACGCGCATGAAGGGCCGCACGCCACTTCCATGCTCGAACAGGCCATCATGGGACCCCAAGTCGTACCCGTCGCTTCCGACCCCACCTGCCCGCCCGACGCCGATGTCGTCATCGTCGGCGGCGGCATCATCGGCACAACAAGCGCGCTCTATCTCGCCGAGCGCGGCCTCAAAGTGGTTCTCTGCGAGAAGGGCCACATCGCCGGCGAGCAATCCAGCCGCAACTGGGGCTGGTGCCGGCAGGCCAAGCGCGACCCGCGCGAATTCGAGCTGATCCGCGAGGCGCTGCGGCTGTGGCGCGGCATGGACGTCCATATCGGCGCCTCCACCGGCTTCACCACGACGGGCATCCTGTTCGCCGCCAATGACGCGAAGAAGGAAGCCTCCTTCGCCGATTGGGTAAGGGACGCCGCCGGCGCCGGCATTCATGCCGAGATGCTCTCTCGCGCCGCGTTGGCCCGGCATATGCCCGGCGATACCAAGCCGCCGCCGGCCGCGCTCTGGTGCGCCTCCGACGGACGCGCCGAACCGCAGCGGGCGGCGCCGGCAATCGCCGAGGCGGCGCGCAAGCGCGGTGCCATCATCCTCACCGATTGTGCGGTGCGCGGCGTCGAGACCGGCGGCGGACGGGTGATCGCCGCCATCACCGAGCGCGGGCGCATCACGACGTCGAATGTCGTGGTCGCCGGCGGGGCGTGGACGCGGCGCATCCTCGCCGATGTCGGCATCGACCTGCCGCAGCTGAAGGTGCGGGCCAGCGTGCTGCGCACCTCGCCGGTGCCGAACGGCCCGGCACCGGCGCTGTGGGACCATGATTTCGCCTTTCGGCGCCGGGAGGATGGCGGCTACACACTCGCCAATGGGCATGTGAACGTGGTGCCGATCGTGCCGGACAGTTTCCGCTTCGCCTTGCCCTTCCTCCCCGCGCTGCAGATGGAATTCGCCTCGCTGCGGCTGCGCCTCGGCCCGCGCTTTGTCACCGAATGGCGGGAGAGCGCGCGGCGCGCCTTTGACGAGCCTTCGGTCTATGAGGCAGCCCGGGCGCTCGACCCCGCGCCGGACAATGGCTATCTCCGGCAGGCCTTCGCCGCGCTGCAGCGGCGCTTTCCGGTCTTTGCCGGGGCGCGGATCGTGCAGAGCTGGGCCGGCTTCATCGATGCGACGCCCGACGCGGTGCCGGTGATCTCCCCTGTCGACACGGTGTCCGGCCTCATCGTGGCGACCGGCTTTTCCGGCCATGGCTTCGGCATCGGCCCGGGCGCCGGCCATCTGGTCGCCGATCTCGTCACCGGCGCCACGCCGATCGCCGACCCCGCGCCCTATCGCCTGTCGCGCTTCTTCGACGGTTCGCGCCCGCGCCCAATGGCGGGACTGTGAGCCCACCAGCCCGAGCGGAGACCTGAAATGGTCGAGACCCTTGCCCGCCGCCCCATGCCGCGCTCGCTCTACCGGGAAACCGCGCCGCCCGCGCCAGAGACCGCCGCGCTCGCCGGCGACACCACGGCGAAAGTCGTCATCGTCGGCGCCGGATTCACCGGCCTTTCCGCCGCGCTGCACCTCGCCGAGGCGGGCGCCGATGCGCTGGTGCTGGAGGCGAGCCAGATCGGCTGGGGGGCTTCCGGCCGCAATGGCGGGCAGGTCAATCCCGGGCTGAAATGGGAGCCGGACCAGCTGGAGCAGGCCTTCGGCGCCGATCTCGGCGGGAGGATGGTGCGGCTCGGCGATGAGGCGCCCGGCCTTGTCTTCGACCTCATCGCCCGTCACCGCATCGACTGCGCCCCCCGGCGCGGCGGCACGCTGCGCGCCGCCATCTCGGAGCGCGCCGCCAAGGGGGTGCGCGAGTTCCAGCGCCAATGGGCGGCGCGCGGCGCCGATGTGGTGATCAGCGAGGGCAAGGAGATGGCGCGCCTCACCGGCACCGGCTTCTATCCCCTCGGCGCCCATGACCGGCGCGGCGGCCAGGTGAATCCGCTCGCCTATTGCCGGGGCCTCGCCGGCGCGGCGATGGCGGCCGGCGCCCGCCTGTTCACCGACACCCCGGCCACGCGGCTGGCGCGCGTCGCCGGCGGCTGGGAGATCACGACGCCGAACGGCCTCGTGCGCGCCGAGCGGGTGATCCTCGCCACCAATGGCTATAGCGACGACCTCTGGCCCGGCCTGCGGCGCAGCGTCATCCCGGTCTATTCCTCGATCACCGCCACCGAACCGCTGCCGCCCGACCTCGCGGCGCCGATCCTGTCGAACGGCGTCGTGCTCTACGAGATGTCGGCCTCCTATGCCTATTACCGGCTGGATGACGCCGGCCGCTTTGTCATGGGCGGGCGCAGCGTGCTGCGGCCGGCCAGCGCTCGGCAGGATTTTCGCACGCTTGTCGATCACGCCACCCGGCTGTTCCCGGTGCTCAGGTCAGTGGAATGGACGCATCGCTGGAATGGGCAGGTCGCCGTCACCTGGGATCAGCTGCCGCATCTGCACGAGCCGGAGGCGGGGCTGACCATCGGGCTCGGCTATAATGGCCGGGGCGTCGCCATGGCCACCGCGACGGGCCGCATGCTCGCCCGCCACGCCGCCGGCGGCGGGCGGGAGGCGCTCGACCTCCCCGTTACCCGCATCAACCCGATCCTCGGCCATGCCGCCTGGCCGCTGGCGGTGAAGGCGCGGCTGAAATGGGACCGAGCGCGCGAGACCTTCGACCGCTGAAGCCTTTGACCGCTGACGGCGCTCCGCCGTCAGCCCCCGGTGCCGCGCAAGCGCTCCGAGCGGCGGCGCAGCAGTTCCAGCGTCAGCATCAACAGCGCGGCGAAGAAGACCAGCAGCGTGGCGGCGGCGGTGATCGTCGGTGAGATCTGCTCGCGAATGCCGGAGAACATCTGCCGCGGCAGGGTGCGCTGGTCCGGGCTGGCGAGGAACAGCGCCACCACGACCTCGTCCCAGGAGGTGACGAAGGCGAACAGCGCGCCTGAGGTGACGCCCGGGGCGATCAGCGGCAGGGTGATGGTGCGGAACGCCGTCCAGGGCGAGGCGCCGAGCGAGGCGGCGGCCCGGGTCAGCGTGCGGTCGAAGCCGGTCAGCGTCGCCGTCACGGTGATGACGACGAAGGGTGTGCCGAGAATCGCATGGGCGAGGATGAGGCCGAGATAGGTGTTGTTCAGCCCCACCGCCGCGAAGCCGAAGAACATCGCCACCGCCACGATCACGACAGGCACGATCATCGGCGAGATCAGGATCGACAGGATCAGCCCGGCAAAGGGCACGTTGCCGCGCGACAGGCCGAGCGCGGCGAGCGTGCCGAGCCCGGTGGCGATCAGCGTGGCGAAGAGCGCGACGATGCCGCTGTTCTGCAGCGCGATACGCCAGCGCTCATCGGTGAAGAAATCGATGTACCAGCGCAGGCTCAGCCCCGGCAGCGGATAGGTGAACCAGGGTTCGCTGGAGAAGGAGAGCGGCATGATCACCAGGATCGGGCCGATCAGGAACAGGAACACCAGGGCGCAGAACAGCGCGAAGACGAAATAGGACAGCTTCTCGCGCGGGGTCGCATAGGAGGGTGCCAGCATGTCGATCAGCCCAGCTTGACCTTGTCGATCCCGACAAGGCGGTTGAACAGCGCGTAGAGCGCCAGCGTGATCAGCAGCAGGATGGCGCCGAGCGCCGAGGCCTGCCCCCAGTTCATTTCGCGATTGGTGTAGAGCGCGACGAAATAGCTGACCATCTGGTCCTGCGGCCCGCCGACCAGCGCCGGGGTGATGTAGTAGCCCAGCGACAGGATGAAGGTGAGCAGGCAGCCGGCGCCGACGCCGGGCAGGGTCTGCGGCATGTAGACCGAGACGAAGGCGGTCAGCGGCCCGGCCCCCAGCGAGCGCGCCGCCCGCAGATGCGAGGGCGGAATCGACTTCATCACCGAATAGATCGGCAGGATGGTGAAGGGCAGCTGGATATGCGTCATCGCCAGCACCGTGCCGAAACGGTTGAAGATCAGCTGCACCCGTTCCGTGGTCAGGTTCAGCGCCAGCAGTATGTCGTTGAGCACGCCATTGCTCTGCAACAGCACGATCCACGCCGTGGTCCGCACCAGGATCGAGGTGGTGAAGGGCAGCAGCACCAGGATCATCAGCACATTGGCGTGGCGAGGGGGCAGGATCGCCAGCAGATGCGCCACGGGATAGCCGAGCACCAGCGTGGCCAGCGTCACCAGCAGGCTGATCCAGATGGTGCGGAAGAAGATGTCGACGAAGATCGACTGGTCGGCGAAATTGCGGCCCACCGCGCCTTGCGCGTCCTGGCGCAGATCGAGCGAGGTGAGGAGGTAATAGGGCGTGAACGTCGCCCCGGCCCGCTTCATGATCGCCCAGAACTCCACCGAGCCCCATTCGGGATCGGCGGCGAGGAACTTCTCCCGCCACGGCCCGCCGCCGCCGGCGTCGACCAGCCGGCCGGCTTTCAGAAAGCGCGAGCGGGCGCCGGGCACCTCGTAATTGATCCGCTTGCCGACCAGCGCGGTGGTGCGGTCCTTCTGCGTCTGCACCAGCTCGTCGGCGAAGGCCGCGAACACGTCCTCGCCCGGGGTCGCCTGGCCGTCCCATCCGTCCAACGCCGCGATGGTGCGGGGCATCGTCTCGCGCACCTCGGTATTCTCCACCGCGCGCACCAGCATCAGCCCGATCGGCAGGGCGAACACCGCCAGCACGAACAGCAGCAGCGGGGCGACGAGCGAGAAGGAGCGCGCGCGATTGACGCGCTCGGCGCGCCTGAGCTTGGTCTTGAGCGAGGTGCGGTCCACGTCGGGTCCGGCCTCGCCCGGCAGGGCGGCCACGGCCATGATGAAATCCCCCTCGGCTGGTGCCGCGCCGTCCGCCTCTGGAGATGGCGGCGCGATCGGTTTCCGGCCGGGACACCGAGAGCCCCGGCCGCTCTTTCCGGCCGCCCCCTTGAGGGCCGGCCGGTCGTCACACCCTGGCGCGCCGGGATGGTTTCCCCGGAGCGCGTGGGATCACTGGGCGATCCAGGTGTTGAAGCGCTTCAGCAGCTCTTCCTTGTTGTCGCCCCAGAAGACGGGATCGTTGGCGAGCGCGGTCTTGGCGTTCGCGGGCGCCGTCGGCAGGTCCTTGAGGATGTCGGGCGAGACCAGCGGGGTGGCGGCGAGCAGCGCCGGTCCATAGGAGATGTACTTGGTCTGCGCCGCCTGAGCCTCGGGGCTGGAGGCGAATTCGATGAACTTGTAGACCGCGTCGAGGTCCTTCACCCCCTTCGGGATCGACCACAGGTCATAGTCCATCAGCTGGCCGTCCCAGACGATCTTGAAGTTCTTCTTGTCCACCTTGTTGGCGTTGAAGATGCGCCCGTTCCAGGCGGTGGCCATCACCACTTCGCCGGAGGCGAGCAGCTGCGGCGGCTGGGCGCCGGCCTCCCACCACACGATGTCCTTCTTGATGGTGTCGAGCTTCTTGAAGGCGCGATCGACGCCTTCCTTGGTCTTCAGCGTCTCATAGACCTTGTCGGCGGGCACGCCGTCGGCCATCAGCGCGAATTCGAGATTGCCGAAGGGCGTCTTCTGCAGCGAGCGCTTGCCCGGCCACTTCTTGGTGTCGAACAGGCCGGCGATGGTGGTCGGGCCATCCTTAATCTTGTCGGCGTCATAGGCGTAGATGGTCGAATAGATGATGGTCGGGATGCCGCACTCGAAGGTCGACCCCTTCACGAAGGCGGCCTCGCCACCGAACTTGGAATAGTCGATCGGGGTGAGGAAGCCCTCGTCACAGCCCTGCTGGGCGGTGGCGGCATCGACATCGACGGCGTCCCAGGTGGTGTTGCCGGATTCGACCATGGCGCGGATGCGCGCGGCTTCGCCGTTATACTCTTCCTGGACGATCTTGGTGCCGGTCTTGGCGGTGTAGGGCTTGTAATAGGCCTCGTCCTGGCTGGTCTGGTAGGCGCCGCCCCAGGAGGTGATGGTGAGGCTGTCCGCCGCGACGGCGGCGCCGCAGGTCGCCGAAAGGGCGAGCGCGGAAAGGGTCATCTTCAGCGACTTCATCTGCATAGTCATTCCCTTTGGATCGGTTGGCGGGAGGCGTCGGGGAGCAGGCGTCGGGGGAGCAGGGTCGGGGGAGCAGGCGTCAGGCCGCGTCGAGGGCGCGGCAGTCCTGCGCGCGCCATCCCAGCGGTATGCGGGAGCCGACAGCGAAGACCGGCCGGTCCTCGACATTGCCGACCTTCACGACCACATCGGCGCCGCTGTCGAGCACGCAGCGCACGCGCACATGGTCGCCGAGGTAGATCATCTCGGCGACCACGGCCTCGAAATGGTTGTCGAGCGGGCCCCCGGGCGGGGCGATCTTGACCCGCTCTGGACGGATGGAGAGCAGGCAGTCCTCGCCCACCCGCGCCGCATCGGTGAGGGTGGCGGTGACGACATCGCCATTGGCGAGCACCACCGAGCACAGCGTGCCGTTCGCCGCCTCGATGCGGCCGGGCAGGCGGTTATTCTCGCCGATGAACTGGGCGACGAAGGAATTGGCCGGGCTTTCATACAGCTCGGCCGGCGGGGCGACCTGCTGGATGATGCCGGCATTGAACACGGCGACGCGGTCCGACATGGTCAGCGCCTCGCTCTGGTCGTGGGTGACATAGACCACGGTGATCCCCAGGCGCTCATGCAGATGGCGGATCTCCATCTGCATGTGCTCGCGCAGCTGCTTGTCGAGCGCGCCGAGCGGCTCGTCCATCAGCACCAGCTTCGGCTCGAACACCAGCGCCCGGGCGAGGGCGACGCGCTGCTGCTGGCCGCCGGAGAGCTGGCCCGGCATGCGCGCGGCGAAGCTGCCCAGATGCACCATGTCGAGCGCCTTGGCGACGCGTTCAGCGATCTCTGCCTTCGGCAGACCCCGCACCTTCAGGGGATAGCCGACATTCTGCGCCACGCTCATATGCGGAAACAGCGCGTAATTCTGGAACACCATGCCGATATTGCGCTTCTCGGGCGGCAGGGAGTCGATGCGGGCGCCGTCGAGCATGATGTCGCCCGAGGTCGGCGTCTCGAAGCCGGCGAGCATCATCAGCGTCGTGGTCTTGCCCGAGCCGGAGGGGCCCAGCATGGTGAGGAACTCGCCGCGGCGGATGCGCAGGCTGAGGTCCTTCACGACCAGAACCTCGCCGTCATAGCTCTTCTGCACGCCGGCGAACTCGACGAAACTCTCGCTGGCACTTACCGGAAGCTTCATGTTTCCTCCTCAGACATGCCGGGGATGGGCCGGGGACGACGACGTCCCGCCACATCCCGCGGCTTTCCGCCCCCTCGCTTCCGCAAACCGCATGCCAAGCCGCGCCAAGCGTGCCGCCCGACCAGCCCAGACCTTTGGAAAATCTTTTTATTTCAATGAGTTGATCTTCTGATTTCGGCTTATTGCGGGAGAGCAAACCCCGCGCGCAGGCACGAAAGCGCGGCGACGGCGGCGCGCGGGCCGGGGTGGGTCTGGCCCACCAGCGGGCGCCGGCCGCCGGCACTGATCAATAAGTAGGCGCGCCCGTTTCGGAAGCTTTCGGCAGGAAGATACCGCACGGGCGCACCATTTCAGCCACCTCCCCGCGCTCGACGGAAAGCGCGTTCCGCCGCCAGGGTCGGAGACGATGCGCCAGGGGACATGCTTGAACCGTCATTCCCGCTGAATGCACGCGACGATCGCCTAAGCCGGCGGCGGCGGCCAGGAAGAATGACCCATTTCGATGCGCCCCCCGGCTCATCGCAGAAGGTGGACGCGCAAACGCAAACGGCCCGACCGCAGGCGCGGTCGGGCCGTGGCGACGGCGGCGGTTTGCGGCGGCGGCTCAGAGCAGCGATTTGGCGAGCAGCATGTGGACGCCCTTATTGCCGTCCACCATCTGCGTCACGCGCAGGTTTCCGGCCAGCGAGCACAGCATATAGGCCTGGTTGCGCGAGAGATTGGTGCGCTCGCACACATGCTTGACCATTTCGCGCGTCGCCTGCTTGGCGGCGTCGTCCAGATCCTCGTCGAGGCCGATCGACATCAGATGCGTGGCGCTCTCGGCGAAGGGCCAGTCGAGCCGCATGTCCTTGCGCAGGGTGAGGCGGAACGTGCCGGTGACGCCGGTTTCCAGCGCGGTGATGCACACCTCGCCATCGCCCTGCACGCCATGCCCGTCGCCGGCGAAGAACAGCGCGCCCTCGTTGAAAACAGGCAGATACAGCGTGGTGCCGGCGCGCAGTTCCTTATTGTCCATGTTGCCGCCGAAGGCGCGCGGCACCGGCGAGCCGCAGCGGCCCCAGGCCGGCGGCGGCGCGGTGGCGATGATGCCGAAGAACGGGTCGAGCGGAATTTCCGTGCCCCACGGCATCACGCAGACATTCTTGGCGTGATCGACCACGGGATGGATGGTCTCGTAATCGGTGAACTCGTCCGGCAGCGTGCCGAGCAGCGGCAGGATGGAGACGAAGCCCCAGTCCTGGCGCACCTTCACGTCGAGAATGTCGACCTGCAGCGTGTCGCCGGGCTGCGCGCCCTGCACATAGACCGGGCCGGTGATGAAATGCGGCCCCGGCCCGGGCGGCAGCGCGTCGAGCGCGGCCATGTAGTCGGCCGGAACCGGCAAATTGTCCGGCAGCGTCTCCTTGCCGCCGGCGGGGAAGGAGTGCAGCGTCACCACATCGCCGGAGGCCACCTCCAGCACCGGGGGCGTGGTGCTGTCGAGATAGCCCAACACCATGTTTTCCGGCGTGGCGGGGATTTCGAAGCGGCGCGACATGGGAAGCTCCTGGGAATCGGCTGGGATAGGGGTTCAGACGGCGATGAAGCGGGAGAGGTGGTCGCGCGTCATCGTCTCGGCACGGCCGGCCTCGACCACCGTGCCGCGCGAGAGGATGATGAAAGCGTCGGCGGTGTCGATGGCGAAGTCGAGATATTGCTCGACCAGCAGGATCGACAGCCGCCCCTTCAGCGCCCGCAGTACCTCGCCGATCAGGGCGACGATGTTGGGCTGGATGCCTTCCGTCGGCTCGTCGAGGATCAGCAGCCGGGGCTGGGTGACGAGCGCGCGGGCCAGCGCCAGCTGCTGCTGCTGCCCGCCCGAAAGCGCGCCGCCGGGCCGCTTCCACATCTCGCGCAGCACCGGGAACAGCTCGACCGCCTCGTCCATCGCCGGCGTGCCATAGGTGCCGTGCGCGCGGGCGGCGGCCTCGACATTCTCGCCCACCGTCAGTTCGGAGAAGATCTCGCGCCCCTGCGGCACATAGGCGAGGCCGGCGCGGGAGCGCCGGTGCGGCGACCAGCCGGAAGCATCGGCCCCGTCAATCATCACCCGCCCCCCGCTCGGGGCCAGCAGACCCATCAGGCATTTGAGCAGCGTCGACTTCCCCGCCCCGTTGCGGCCGAGCACGGCGAGGCATTCGCCCGGCGCGATCTCGAAGCCAATGTGGCGCAGCACCTGCGCCGAGCCGTAATGCTGATCGAGGCCTTCCACGGCAAACTGCATGCTCATCGCCCCAAATAGACCTCGACCACCGCCGCGTCGGCGCGAACATGGGCCATCGAGCCCTCGAACAGTGTGCGGCCTTCATGCAGCACCGTGACGCGATCGGCGATGCGCTCGACGAAGTCCATGTCGTGCTCGACCACCACAATGGCGCGGTCCGGCCGCTTGAGCGCACGCACCAGCGCCGCCGTGCGCTCGGTTTCCTCATCGGTGAGGCCGGCAACGGGCTCGTCCAGCATCAGCACCTTGGGGTCGGAGGCCAGCACCATGCCGATCTCAAGCCATTGCTTCTGGCCATGGCTGAGTTCGCCGGCGAGGCGGTGGGACTGGTCAACGAGACCCACCGTCTCCAGCACCTCGCCAATGCGGTCCTCCAGCGCGGGGGCGTCGAGCCGGGCGCGGAAGCCGACATCGGCGCCGATGGCGATATGCTGACGCACGCTCAACCCCTCGAAAACGCTCGGCTTTTGGAACTTACGCCGCAGGCCGGCGCGGGCGATGGCGGCTTCGCTGAGGCCCGTGAGATCAATGGCGCCATCGAACAGCACCCGCCCCTGCTTCGGCCGGGTGATGCCGGAGATGACGTCGAGCAGCGTGGTCTTGCCGGCACCGTTCGGGCCGATGATGGCGCGCACCTCGCCATAATCGATCGCGAGCGAGAGGTCGTCGAGGGCGCGGAAGCTGCCGAAGCGGACGGTGAGGCCGTCGACCAGAAGCGCGGTCAGGCTCATGGCCGCGCCTCGCCCATGTCGGCGGCCAGGCGCTTCGCCCCCATCGGGCGCACCAGCTTGAATTTCGCGAGGTCCATCAAGCCGTTGGGGAAGACCAGCACCACCAGCACGATCAGCCCGGAGAGGATGAACGGCCAGATCTCAGGCGCGGCGAAGGACAGCCAGAACTTCACCGCATTGACCAGCAGCGCGCCGATCACCGCCCCCACCAGATGGCCGCGCCCGCCGATCGCCACCCACACCGCGATTTCCAGCGACAATTCGGGCGAGAGCACGCGCGGATTGATGATGCCAACCTGCGGCACATAGAGCATGCCCGCCAGCATGGCGATGAGAGCGGAGAGGCACCAGACGATGAGCTTGAGCCGCAGCGTCTCGTAACCCATTGTTCGCAAGCGCGTTTCGTCGTCGCGCGTCGCCAGCATCAGCGCGCCGAAACGGCTCCTCACCAGCCAGTTGCAGCCGGCCAATACCCCCGCCAGCACCAGCAGCGAGGCGACGGCCAGGGCGGTGATCATGCCTGACGTGCCCATTGGCCAGCCGAACAGGACCGTGAATCCGGTCATGCCATTATTGCCGCCGAAGCCGGTGTCGTTGCGGAACATCAGCAGCATGGCGACATAGACCAGCGCCTGGGTGATGATGGCGAAATACACGCCGCCGACCCGCGAGCGGAAGGAGACGTAGCCGAAAAGCCCGGAGATCAGCGTGGTTATCACCACGGCGGCGGCCAGTGCATAGGGGAAGAACTCGAATCCGTCCCAATAAAACGGGAACTCCTTCCAGCCCATGAACTGCAGGAAATCCGGCACCGTACCGGTGATTTCAAAGGAATGCTTGAGCAGATACATCGCCATGAGGTAGCCACCGAGTGCGAAGAACAGCCCGTGGCCGAGCGACAAGATGCCGAGATAGCCCCAGATCAGGTCGAGCGAAATCGCCAGAACGGCGAAGGCGGCGAGCTGGCCGATGGCGTTGGCGAGGTAGCGCGACAGCGCGAACTCGGTTCCGGCCAGTCCCGCCATGAGCAGAGCGGCGAGGACGATGAGTGCAATGAGGTGGACGATCGGTGCAGTGTGGGTAATCCGGCCGAAGCGGTTCATTTGCGGCGCCCCTTCACGGCGAACAGGCCCTCGGGCCGCCATTGCAGGAAGGCGATGATCATCAACAGCACGATCACCTTCGCCGCCACCGCGCCCCAGAGCGGCTCGATCAGCACATTGATCTGGCCGATGCCCAAGGCGGCCACCACCGTGCCGGCAATGGTGCCGACCCCGCCGAGCACCACCACCATGAAGGCGTCGATGATGAAGTTCTGGCCCATTTGCGGGTTCACCGAATAGATCGGCGACAGCGCCAGCCCGGCCAGCCCGGCCAGCCCAGAGCCGAGGCCGAACGCCATCATGTCCACCCGCCGTGTCGGGATGCCGATGCAGGCGGCCATGTCGCGATTCTGCGTCACCGCGCGGATGTTGAGCCCGAACGGGGTGCGCCGCACCAGCCCCCAGGTCAGCGCCAGCGTCACCACGGCGAAGGCAATGGCGAACATGCGGTTCCAGGTGAAGATGAAGTCGCCGATAACAGGCACGCCGCCGGTGACATAGAACGGCGTCTCGAACTGCAGATTCTGGGTGCCGAACACCACGCGCACCAGGTTCATCAGAAACAGGCTCACCGCCCAGGTGGCGAGCAGGCTCATCAGCGGGCGCTTGTAGAGGTGGCGCAACAGGCTCGCTTCCAGCGCGATGCCGATGGCGGCGGTCACAACGAAGGCGATGGGGATGGCGAGCACCAGATACCAGTCGAGCAGCGAGGGGGCGACGACGCGCAGCCCCTGCTGCACCAGCCAGGTGACATAGGCGCCGATCATGATCAGCTCGCCCTGGGCGAGATTGATGACGCCCATCAGCCCGAAGATGATGGCCAGCCCGATCGCCGCCATGAACAGGATGGAGGCGAAGCTCAGCCCGTTATAGGCCGTCGCCAGCACGTCGCCGACGGCGATGCCGCGCCCGATGCGTGCGGTGGCCTCATCCACCGCCGCGCGGAATTCCGGGCTGGCGGCATAGGCGGGATCGGCGGTGAGGGCGGAAACCTGCGTCAGCGCGCGCCGGCTCGGATTGTCGGCGATGCGCGCCAGCGCCCTTATGCGGGCAGCCGGGTCGGCGGCAGTGAGCGCGGCGGTCTGGGCGAGGGTCTCGATGTCAGCCTTCAGCCCGGCATCGGGCTCCGAGGCGGCGGCGGCGTCGAGCAGCCCTTCCGGAATCAGCGCCGGGCGGCGCTCCAGCGTCTTCAGCGCCGCCGCGCGCTGGGCGGCTTCGGGGGCCGCGCGCAGGGCCAGCGCCGCGTCGACCTGTTCATAGGTGGCACGGTTCTTCAGGCTGAGAACCGGGGTGCGCGGCTCCCCCGCCGCCGCGCGCGGGGCGCGGGTGACAGCATCGAGACCGCTCTCGGTCAGCACCGCGCCGGCGTCGTCGCAGGCGAGCTTGCGGTCGATCACCGCGCGGGCGAGCGGCACGGCGAAGGCGCGGTCGGCCGCATCGCCGGACATGGCGAGGCCGGTGAGCACGGCAGCCGCCTCGCCCATCGCGCCGGCATTGCCGCACAGATTGGCGATGAGGCCGGCGCGGTCGAGCCCCTGCGCCCGCGCCGTGGGGGCGGCCAACAGCGCGGCCAGCAAGCCAGCAACAACGACGGTGAGACGTGTCAGATTCATCGGGCACTCAAGGCGGCACAGGGCGGTGGAAGGCCATGCGCGGCGGGTGAAAGAGGAGTGGCGGTCGTGGGGCTAAGAAGACCGTCATGCCCGGGCTTGGCCCGGGCATCCACGTTTTGCGGCAAAGAGAAGTCGTGGATCCCCGGGTCAAGCCCGGGGATGACGTGGTGACAACAGGCCGGCGATGACGGGGCGGCGGATTACGGAACGCCGCGCCGTCATCAGCCCGCCCGCTCAGCCATAGGGGCTGAAGGGCACGGGCTTGGGCGTATCCTTGGACTGCCAGAGAATGTCGAAGCCCTGTTTGTCGTTGACCGAGCCGATGAACACGCCGCGGGCGACATAGTTGTTTTCGCCGGTCATCGAGATCTTGTAACCCGACGGGCAATCGAAGGTGAGGCCGGCAAAGGCCTTGGACACTTCCGGCACGTCGAAGGAACCGGCCTTCGCCGCCGCCATCGCCCACAGATGCACCGAGTCATAGGCCGACACCATCGGGTCGATCGACACCGTGCCGGAGAACGGCACGTTCTTGGCCTTCACATAGGCGGCCCAGTTCTTCAGGAACGCCTCGTTTGCCGGGCCCTTGGCGTTCTGCAGATAGGCCCAGCAATTGAGGTGGCCGACCAGCTTGGCGGTGTCGAGGCCTTCAAGGTCGGCCTCCACCATGTCGAGGCCGAGCACCGGAATATCGGTGGCGAGAATGCCCTGATTGGCGAATTCGCGCATGAAATCCGGGATCGAATTGCCGACCACGGTGAGGATGACCACTGGCTGGCCGCCGCCCTCGTCGGCGAAGGCGCGGATCTGGTTAACCAGGGTCTGGAAGTTGGTGAAGCCGAAGGGGACATACTCCTCCTTCCAGGCGCTCTCCTTGATGCCCTTGGATTTGAAGTAGCCCTTGAGCTGCTTGTTGATGGTGCGCGGCCACACATAGTCCGAGCCGAGCATGAAGAAGCGCTTGGCCGAGACGCCTTCCTCGCCCATCAGATAATCCACCGCCGGCAGCACCGAGCTGGCCGGGGGCGAGTTCACATAGACGACGTTCTTCGAGTTCTCGTCGCCCTCGAAATGCAGGGGGTAGTACAGCAGGCCGTTCTCCTGCTCGACGACCGGCAGCACGGTCTTGCGCGACACCGAGGTCCAGCAGCCGAACAAAGCGGAGACCTTCTCCTGCTGCAGCATCTGCTTGGCGGACTGGGCATAGAGCGGCCAGTCGGAGGCGGGATCGGAAACCAGCACGTCGATGGTGCGCCCGTTCACGCCGCCCTTGGCGTTGATCTCGTCGGCGGCCATCTTGACCACATAGTTCAGCCGGCCTTCGAGATTGGCCATGGTGCCGGAGGAGGAGAACAGGCAGCCGAGCTTGACCGGGCCGGACTGCGCCTGCGCGTTGCGCAGGAAGGCGGGGGCACTGAGCGGGGAGGCCAGCCCGACGGCGGCAAGGCCGCTGGCCTGGAGGAGAGAACGCCGCGTGATATTGACCATGGACCACACCTCAACGGTTCGGAAGGTGGGCGGATTGTGTTGAGGCCGGGCGCGGGCGCAACTTCATATAATGTTCAGCCCTGCCCAAAGCGGCGCCAGAGCACGGCCCTGACGCGGCTTTCTGGCAGGATTGCCAGAAATACCGCGCACCAGTGGAGCCGGGGCCCGGCGGACGCCGCGCGGGACCGAACGGGCCGGCGCCCCGGGCGGGCTTGGCGGGCGGGCTTGGCGGGCGGGCGCGGCAAGGTGCGGCGCCGGCCCGGCGGAGACGCTCAAGAAAGTGCATTCACCTCGGCGGGTCGTGGGTCTATAGTGCTGCTCACGAGAAGCGCACGCTGAAATTATGTGCGCCAACTGACGCGGGCCGCAGGGGCGGGGGGTCCGGCGCGCGTCAGCTGATCGCGACGATCTATCCGTGTCCGAACCCTGAGGACGAGCCGATGCGACGTTCGCAGTTCACCGACAACGAGATCCTCCACCTCATCCGCGAGGCCGATGCCGGCGTGTCGATCCCCGAGATCTGCCGCACCGCGCAGGTGTCGCTGCGCACCTTCTACCGCTGGCGGCGGCGCTTCGGCGGGCTGGACCAGGCGGCGGTGGCGCAGATGAAGGAATTGCAGGCGGAGAACCGCCGGCTGAAATCGCTGCTGGCCGGCCTGTCGCGCCAGCAGCGCCCCGCCGCCGGCGGCGAGGCCGGCTATCCCGGAGACGCGCGCCTGCAGCCGGCCCGCGCCTCGGCACTGGCGGCGGAGCGCTGCGGCGGCGCCGTGGTCGGCCGCTTCGCCTCGGTGCGGGTAACGCGCTGAACGCGCCGCATCCGCGCTAGCCCTCGCGACCGCGCGCCTTCGCGTGGAAGATAAGCCGGTTGCACACCAGGATCGCCAGCAGCGAGCCGACGCCCACTAAGGTGAAGATGGCGTTGACCGAGGGGGTGAAGCCGAAGCGCATCTGGTTCCACACCCAGATCGGCAGGGTGGGCGAGGTGCCGGCGAGAAACAGCGTCACCATCACATCGTCGGCCGACAGAGTGAAGCCGAGCAGCGCCCCGCCGATGATCGCGCCCCTGATCGAGGGGAACAGCACATGGACGAAGCTCTGCCAGTGATTGGCGCCCGAATCCATCGAGGCTTCCAGGAGCGCCCCGTCCAGCCGGCGCAGCCGGGCGAGGATGATCATCAGCATCACAGGCATGACGAAGCTCGCCTGGCCGATGACGATGCGCCCGACGCCGGAGGGAATCTGCGCCAGCTGCGTCGCCAGCACCATGACGATGCCGAGCACCACGCCGGGAATCGCCACCGGCACCGCCAGCGCGAACTCGAAGAAGCGCGCCCGCCGCACCCTTCCATAATGCAGCGCGAAGGCGAAGCCGGTCGCCGCCACGCCCGAGACCAGCACGACAAGGAAGCCGACCATGAGGCTGCGCCGCACCGCCTCCAGCATCGGCTGGTTGCCCGCCAGCTCGGCATACCAGCGCAGCGTCGCCCCGCTGAGCGGAAAGGCCTGCACGGTGGAATCGTTGAACGACATCAGCACCATGATGGCGAGCGGGGCATAGAGGAAGAGATAGGGCAGCGCGAACAGCATCCTTCCCCCCGCCCGCCGCAGGCGCTGGCCGGAGGTGAGCCGGCGCGACGCCACCGGGGGACGGGCGCCCTCGTCGCCGGTCAGCACGCCGCGCGTCTGCCCCGCCCACAGCACCAGCGCCAGGATGAGGCCGACGCTGAGCATCAGGCACACCGCGATCGCCGCGCCATAGGGCCAGTTATTGGCGATGCCGAACTGCGAGGCGATCACCATGCCGATCATGGTGCCATCAATGCCGCCGACCATGGAGGGGGTGACGTAGTCGCCGACCGTCATCAGGAAGGCGAGCGAAAAGCCGATGGCGACGCTGGGCCGCGAGAGCGGCCACACCACATGGCGGAAGGTCTGCCAGGCGGAGGCGCCGCTGTCCTGCGAGGCCTCGATCAGCGCGTGCGGAATCTTCTCCAGCGCGGTGAAGATGGCGATGAAGCAGAACGGGATCGAGATGTAGGTGTAGGTGAGCAGCACCGAGAAGCCGGTATAGAGAAACGCCTCGCTCGGCTGGTCGAGCAGGCCGCTGCCGACCAGCGCCGAGTTCAATATGCCGTTCTGGCCCAGAATCATCCGCCAGGCGAAGACCCGCATCAACAGGCTGATCCACAGCGGGATGATGACCAGCAGCACCAGCACCGAGCGGTTCTTCTGCACCACGCGGGCGGCGTAATAAGCCATGGGATAGGCGATGAGGCAGCCGAGGGCGGCCGCGCCGAAGCTGGTGGCCAGGGTCTTCACCAGCAGGAACTGGAAGCTCGCCGACTTCCAAAGCCTCAGATAGCTGGCAAAGGAAGGGTCGAAGACGATGAAGCCGTTGGAGGTGCGCAGGAAGCTGGTGCCGATCAGCAGCAGGTTCGGCACCAGCACGAGGGCGATGAACCAGGCATAGACCGGCCAGCCGAGCACGCTGATCCGGTGGAAGCGCACGGGGCGGGCGGGGGCAAGCGACATGTCGGAGGCGAGATCAGCCATGGAACACCGTTGCCTGGCCGGGGTCGAACATCACCCGCACCGGGCGGCCGGGACGATAGCCCTCGCCGCCCAGAGTGGGCACGGCGGCGATGATGTTGTGGTCGCCGCAGCGCACATTCACCTCCAGCGCATTGCCGAGGAACAGCACGTCCTCGACCACGCCCTCGATGGCGCAGGCCTCGTCGGCGGGATGGCCCGCGGGGGTGCCGGCATCGGCGAGCCGCACGCATTCAAACCGGATCGCCATCCGCGCCGGGCCGGAGCGCGGCACCATTACCCCCTTCAGCGCCCGCCCGCCGAGCAGGGCGGTGAGGCTGCCCTCATGCGGCGCCGCCTCGATCGGCAGCAAATTGGAACGGCCGACGAACTGGGCGACGAATTCGGAGGCCGGGTCGAAATAGATCTCGCGCGGCGTGCCGAGCTGGGCAATGCGCCCCTCGCTCATCACAGCCACCCGGTCGGACATGGACAGCGCCTCGCCCTGGTCGTGGGTGACATAGACAAAGGCGATGCCGAGCTCGCGCTGCAGAGAAACCAGCATGTGCTGCATCTGCTGGCGCAGGCGCAGGTCGAGCGCGCCCAGCGGCTCGTCGAGCAGCAGCACGCGCGGACGGCAGACAATGGCGCGGGCCAGCGCCACCCGCTGGCGCTGGCCGCCGGAGAGCTGGTGCGGCAGCCGGGTAGTGAAATCGCCCATGCTGACGAGGGCAAGGCAGTCGCGCGCCTTGGCAAGGCGCTCGGCCTTTCGCGCCCCGGCCATGCGCAGGGGATAGGCGACGTTTTCCAGCACGCTCATATGCGGGAACAGCGCATAGGACTGGAACACGGTGCGCACATCGCGCCGGAAGGGCGGCACATCGGTGATGTCGGCCCCGTCCATCAGCACGCGCCCGATATCGGGGCGCTCAAAGCCGGCGATCATGCGCAGCAGCGTGGTTTTTCCCGAGCCGCTCGGCCCGAGGATGGAGAAGAACTCGCCCGGCGCCACGGTGAAGGAAATCCGGTCGAGCGCCGGCCGGGCCGCCCCGTCATAGGTCTTGTCGATGCCGGCGAGCGTCAGGATCGCCTGCGAAGTCTTCGCCATCTCTCGTGCTCCGCGTTGCGGGGTCAGCAGGTGCGCGTCAGAGCGTGCCGGCCTTGAAGTCGTTCCAGATCTGCAGCCGCCGCTCGAAATCTTCCGGCTTCTGCAGGATGACCAGCTTTTCCCAGAAATCGCCGGCCTGCGAATCGGGAATGTTGGTGCGCTTGAGCGTCGCTTCGCTCACGCCGCCGGCCTTGGCCTCGCTGAGATCCAGCACGCCATTATTGGTCGAGGCCTCGATGAAGCGCGCCTGCCACTTGGTGGAGAGATTGTCGTTGATGAACTTGTAGACGATGTCGCGGTCGCCCTTCTTCGAGACGCCGGTGCAGTCGATCCAGGTGGGCGTGCCTTCCTTCGGCAGCGCATAGGCGAAGTTCTTGCCCTTGTCCTGCAGCGAGGTGACGACCGCGATGTTCTGGCAATAGCCGAGCAGCGCCTCGCCGGCGGCATAGATGGTGACGGCATCGTCGAAGCCGCGGGCGATGGTGCGGATCTGCGGCCGCAGCGTGCGCAGCGCCTCCTCGCAGGCGGCGAAATCGGCGTCGGTCAGGTTGAACGGGTCCTTGGCGCCAACCGCGAGCGCGATCATCGGAAAGCAGATGGTGCAATCGTCGAAGATGTTGACCTTGCCGCGATATTTCGGGTCCCACAGCGCCTTCCAGCTGTCCGGCGCGGGCATGGCGTCGGCATTGTACATCAGCGGCTGGGTGCCCCAGTTGTAGGGCACGGCGACCACCTCGCCGCCGACATCGGTGTATTTCTTCCAGTCGAGATTGGGGGTGATGTTCTTGATGTTCGGCACCTTGGCGGTGTCGAACGGCACGATCAGCCCGGCTTCCTTGAAGCGCGGCAGTGAGCCGGTTTCGATATACATCACGTCCGGCTGCACCGCGCCGGAGAAGGGCTGCGAGAACAGCTCGTCGACCGAGCCGATGACGACCGGCTTCACCTCGACGCCATTGGCCTCGCCCCATTCCTTGCACCAGGCGGGGTCGTGATAGGTCTCCCAGGTCAGCAGCACGATCGGCTCCTGCGCATAGGCCCGGCTGAGAACGCCGGGGGCGGCGAGCGTGGCGGCGGCCGCGCCCATGCCCTTCAGGACGCCGCGCCGCGAGGGCGCCCAATCTCCAGTATGGAAGGTCATTTTTTTCCCCTGTGTTCGGCCTTTCCGGCCGACACCCGGTTCGGCAACTCTCGTGCCATCCGGATTTGTCCCGATATTGAAAGATGATTTCAACACTTCTTGTGGTCTTTGACGGATGATTTGAAGCTTAAATCAGGCGTCCTCGCGCGTGTTGCTGGCTTTTCGGGACGAAATACCACTCACTCGTGCGACAGTGTCGCATCGCGGCGCAGCCGTGAGACAGGATCGCGCGACGGCGACGCTGTTTCAAGGATGAGCCGGCCGCTGTCGCAGAGGCGCGACAGAGGGGGCGCGACAGCGGGCGCGCGAGCGGGGGAGGTTCAGGGGGTGATGCGGTAGCGCTGCAGCTTGCGGTACAGGGTGGCGCGGCTCAGCTGCAGCGCGCTTGCGGCCGCCTTCACATTGCCGCCGCAGCGCGCCAGCGTGGCGACGATGGCCTCGCGCTCGGCGCTGGCAATGGCGTGGCGGGCGCTGCCGGCCTCGGCCGCTTCCACCTCGGCGGGGCCCCCCTCCCGGCCGCCCTCCCCTGCCCCGCCCGGCAGCCCGAAGGCGGCCGTCGCCGGCAGCACCGGGCGCGCGGCAAGGCCCGCAGCCGGGAAGGCCGGGCGGATGGCGATGTCGTCGGGGCCGAGCACCGTGCCCTCGCACAGATGGACGGCGCGGTTGAGCGCGTGGCGCAGCTCGCGCACATTGCCCGGCCAGTCATGCGCCATGAGCAGGGCAAGCGCATCCGGCGACAGTGCGAGCCCGCGCCCGGCATCGAGGCTGGCCAGCACCTGTTCGATCAGCGCCCGCCGGTCGCTACGCGCGCGCAAGGCGGGAATGTCGATCACCGCGCCGGCGAGCCGGTAATACAGGTCCTGGCGAAACTGGCCGCGCGCGACCCGCGCTTCGAGGTTCTGGTTGGTGGCGGCGATCACCTGCAAATCGACCCGGCGCGGCTTGCCCGTGCCCAGCGGCGTGACCTCGCCGGATTCGAGCACATGCAGCAGCCTTGTCTGCTGGCTCACCGGCATGTCGCCGATCTCGTCGAGGAACAGCGTGCCGCCATCGGCCTCCACCAGCCGGCCGGGGCTGCCCTCGCGCCGGGCGCCGGTGAAGGCGCCGCTGCCATAGCCGAACAATTCGCTGTCGATCAGCGTGTCCGGCACGGAAGCGCAGTTGAAGGCGACGAAGGGCGCGGCCCGGCGCGGGCTTTCCTCATGGATGGCGCGGGCGAAGGCGTCCTTGCCGACCCCGGTTTCGCCGAGCAGCAGGATCGGCAGCGAGCCGCCGAGCACCCGCCGCACGAGGCGCACATTGGCCGCCATGCGGGCATCGCCGCCGGCGCAGTCGTCGAGGGTGAGCACGCGCGGCGCCGCGCGGGGTGGCAGCGCCGCCGGCGCCGGGCGCGGGCGGGCCTCGCCGGCCGGCGGGGCGACGTCCGGGGCGGCGGTGAAGCGCGGGCCGGCGCCGGCCGTCGTCGCCGCCGGTTCCAGCGGCCCGCTGAGCGAGACCGAGATGGCATCGCCGCCCTTCTGCAGATGCAGCGTCAGCTCGGTGCCGCCGAGCCGGGACAGGTCGGCCAGGCGGTGGTCGCGCTCGAACACCGCCCACAGGCTGCGCACGCGGGCGAGCTGGATGCGGTCGCGCAGCATGTCGCGGGCGGCGTGGTTGAGGCCGACCAGCTGGAAATCGCCATCCACCGCGATCAGCCCGTGGTCGACGGCGCCGATGGCGAATTTCAGGATGAAGCAGCGGCGGAAGGCCTGGCGGAACATGCGCTCGCCGATGCGGTCGGCGAGGCTGGAGGACAGGCCGAGCACCACTTTCAGCGTCTCGCGCTGCAATTCGGGATTGCGGATCGAGATGTTGATGGCGCCGATCAGCTCGGCATCCGGGCCGAACAGCGGCGCGCTGGCGCAGGACAGGGCGGAGAATTCGTAGAAGAAATGGTCATTGGTGAGCACCCCCACCGGCCGGCGCTCGACCAGGCAGGTGCCGATGGCATTGGTGCCGGCGGAGGGCTCGGCCCAGGCGGTGCCGGGCCGCTCAACCTCGCTGTAATAGTCGGGGTGGTAGTTGGCGCGCTCGGTGATGATGTAGCCATCGACATTGCCGAGGCTGATCGAGAAGCCGGACACCGAGACCGCGCCGAACAGGGCGTCGATCTCCGGGCGGGCATAGTGGATCAGCTCATCATTGGCCTCGCATTGCCGCTTCAGCTCGGCATCGCTCACCGCCTCGATGCGGAACTTGGCGCCGGGATCGAAGCGGTAGCCATCCATACAGCGGCGCCAGGAGGCGGCCATGCTGTCGGCGGCGCGGGGCACCTGGAAATCGCCGGCGGCAGGCGCAAGCTGGTTGGCGCTCGTCACGATGCGCGCGACATGGCTGCGCAGATCCAGCATCGCGGTCTCCGGTTCCGCCCCAACGCTTAAATTGTGCGCAGCACAAAGTTTAATCGTCAACCCGCTTCCTCCTCGCTCGGCGCGGAAACGAAAAAGGGGCCAGCAGTGCCGGCCCCTTCGTTCAGGCGAACAGCATGCGCAGATGGTCGTTGAGGAACACCCCGTCGGGGTCCATCTCCCGGCGCAGGCGCTTGAAGGCGTCGTATTTCGGGTAGAGCCGCTCCAGCCGCTCCGGCGTCATGAAATGGTGCTTGCCCCAATGCGGACGCCCGTCATAGCGGTCGAGAATGGCATCGGCGTCGCGCAGCATGGCCCAGCTCGCCTCCTCCAGCGGGCCGGAAATGGACAGCGCATAGCCGTCGCGCTCGGAATAGGCGGAGAGATAGGTGTCGTCGCCCTTCACCGCCCGGCATTCGACGGGGTAGATGGCCTGCGGGTACTTCGTCTGGAACATGTGCCGCACTTCGGCGAAACACTCCTCGAAGCGGCCGAACGGCACGGCGTATTCGATCTCGCGGAAGTTGGGCACATAGTCGTTGGGGTAGATGATGGAGGAATGGTCGAACTCCTCCCCCGGCCCCAGCGTCGGCGCCGGCTCGGCCACCGGCACGGCGTTATAGGTCCGCATGTGGCAGAAATCGAAGTCGCGCGTCGTCTTCGAGGGCACAGCGCCGCCGGGCAGCTCATAGAGATCGGCCGATTCCTTGCGCGGCAGCCAGAAGAACCAGAAGGTGCGGTTGGCCTCCAAAAGCTCATGTAGGTTACTAAGGCAGTCCTCGGTGTCGGTGTTCCATGAGCGTTTGTGGATGTTGTAGGACGGCACCGCCTGCAGGGTGAGCGACACCACCAGGCCGAACATGCCGATGGAGGTGCGGAACGCCTTGAACAGCTCGCCATCGGCCGCCGAGAGGTCGCGCAGCTCGCCCTCCGCGGTAACGATGCGGGCGCTGACGAGGTGGGTGGAGAGGCAGGCCAGCGTCTTGCCGGCGCCATGGGTGCCAGTCATCATCGCGCCGATCACCGCCTGCCGGTCAATGTCGCCCTGGTTGTTGAGCGACATGCCGCGCTCGCGCAGGTATTTGGTCAGCGCGCTGATGCGCAGGCCCGGCCGCACCGTGACCTGCAGCTTCTCCTTGTCGACCGCGACCACCTGATTGAAGGCGTCGAAGTCGATATGCACCCCCGGGGTGGGCACGATGGCGGGGTTGGAATGGCCGGCACCGCTGGCGCGGACCGGCAGGCCGAGCCTGCGCGCCTCGCGCACGATGGCGCAGACCTCCTCCTCGCGGGTCGGACGGGCGGTGTAGCGCGGCACGAAATACTGCTCGCCAAACCAGTTCCACCAGAGCTTTCCGGGCTGCAGCAGCCCGGCCGTGTCGGCGCTCGACATCTTCGTTCTCTCCAGCGGTTCAGACGGCGATCGCCGGCAGGTTCTCGTCCAGTGCTTCTTCGCCCAGCGCCGCATTGACGATGGGCATCACCCGCCTGGCAAGCAGTTCCATCGAGCGGCGCATGGCGGGTTTGTCCTCCCATTCATGCGAGGTCATCATCAGCGTGCCGAACGGGCCGACCTCCTCGCGCAAGGCGAGGATCTTGCGCGCCACCGTTTCCGGGCTGCCATAGATGACGAAATGGTCGCGCACCATCTGCGGCGTGATGCTGGCGGGATCGGTGTCGCGGAAGGGGGCGAGCAGCGCCGCCGCGCCCATGCGCTGATACACCTGGAACATGTAGTCGTAGTACCAGTCATAGGCGCCGCCGGCCTTCTTCACCACGCGCTCGGCTTCCTCGTCGGTGTCGGCGACATGGATGGAGCGGGCGACGCGCCACTTGGTACCGTCCGGCGTCTTGCCGAGCTTGGCGAGTTCATCGCAATAGGTTTCCCAATGGGTCTTCACCACCCAGGAGGCGACGAAATTGGCCGAGATCGGCATGAAGTCGTTGCGCGCGGCGACGCGCATGGAGCCGGAATAGGGGCTCGACACCGACACCGCCAGCGGCGGGTGCGGCTTGGTTAGGGTCTTCGGCAGGATGCCGACGCCAAGGTCCGGCCAGTAGCTCTTGGAGAGCTTCACGTTCCAGAACCTGCCCTCGATGTCATAGGGCGGATCGGAGGCCCAGATCTTCTTCATGATGGCGATGGAATCGAGCATCATCGCGGTGCGATCCGCGTCCTCCATGCCGAACACCTCGAAATCCGAGCCGAGGCCGCCAGTGCCGATGCCCAGCAAGAGGCGGCCGGGCGCGAGATGGTCCAGCAGCGCGACATGCGAGGCGGCCATCACAGGATGATAGAGCGGCAGCGGCAGCACGCCGGTGCCGAGCTTGATGCGCTTGGTCTGCGGCGCCATATGCGCCAGGAACATCAGCGGCGAGGAAATCTGCTCGATCTCCGCCGAATAGTGCTCGCCGATCCACGCTTCCTCGAAGCCCAGCTCGTCCGCCAGCTTGAAGGCCTCGATATCCTCGGCCAGGGCAGTGGGATAATGCCTGTTGACCGAATGAAGCGGCATCATGAAGAAGGAAAGCAGCACGACGGTCTCCCTTGACTGCGACCGGCAACGTGCCGGCAAAGCACCCTTCGGCAAGGCCCGTGCCAGAGACTTAACCCTCTGATTTAACAATATTCTTCACGATGAGCCCGCCACCCCGGCGCCGGCCTGTCTCATTGCGGAGAAAGCCGGCGCGCGGCTGCGAATCCCCGCTCTCAGAACCGCGCGGCGGCGAAGGGGGCGAGGTCGAGGGCGGGCGGGCGCCCGGCGATGAGGTCGGCCACCGCCATGCCGGTGCGGGCGGCGGAGGCGAGGCCGACATGGCCATGGCCGAAGGCATAGACCACCTCCGCGCAGGCGCTGGCCCGGCCGATGACGGGCAGCGAATCCGGCATGCTCGGCCGGAAGCCCATCCAGCGCGACACCCGCGCTTCCGGATGATGCGGGGCGAGGCCGGGAAACAGCCGCCGGCCGAGGGTGAGCAGACGCGCCGCCCGCTTCCAGTCCGGCGGCGCCTCCAGCCCGGCGAACTCGACCGTGCCGGCCATGCGCAGCCCGGTCTCCATCGGCGTCGAGACGAATTTGGCGCTGGCGTCGAGGATCGGCCGCGCCGGCAGCGCCTCGGGATCGGCGATCAGCACGTGATAGCCGCGCTCGGTGTCGAGCGGCACGTTATCGCCGAGGCCGGCGGCGAGCGGGCGGGAATGGGCGCCGCAGGCCACCACCGCCGCCTGGGCGGGGACGAGGCCGGCATCGGTCTCTATGCCCCTGAGCCGCCCGCCCTCCACGGCGAAGCCGAGCGCGCGGGCTTGGATCAGGCGCCCGCCATCGCGCTGGAAGGCGTTGGCGACAGTCCGCACCAGCCGGTTGGGGTTGATCGTATGGCCGCACTGGCGGAACAGCACGCCGATCGTGTAGTCGCGGGAGATCGCCGGCTCGAACGCCCACAGCTCCGGCCCGCGCAGCACCTCGAACGGGATGTCGTTGGCGCGGCGCAGCTGGTAGCCCAGCGCGTCGCCGGCGAAATCGGCCTCGCTGCGATAGACGGCGAGGAAGCCCTCGCGCCGGATCAGCGCCTCATTGCCGGCATGGCGCACCAGCGGCAGCCAGGCGCTGAAGGAATCGTCGAGCAGCGGCTTCAGCGCCCGCGCCTGCGCCTGAACGCGCTCCCGCGTGCCCGACTTTACGAAGCGGGCGAGCCAGGGCGCCAGCGTGGGTAGATAGCGCCAGCGGATGGAGAGCGGCCCGAGCGGATCGAGGAGATAGCCGGGCACCTTCATCAGCGTGCCCGGCATCGACATCGGCACCACCGAGGAAGGCGCGAGCACGCCGGCATTGCCGAAGGAGGCGCCCTCGCCGATGCCGCCGCGCTCGACCAGCACCACGTCGTGCCCCTCGCGCAGGAGGAAGCTGGCGGTGGCGACACCGACCGCGCCGCCGCCGATGACGGCAATGGTGCGCGCGCTGCCGGGCTTCAGGTAAGATGTCATGGTTCAGGCCGCCTTGATGAACCGGCGCGGCATTCGCCGGGGGTGATGAAGCGCGCGCGGAAACCGCCCTGAGGCGGCCCGCGACGCGCGCTGACATCTACGCCGAGCCACGCAATGAAAAACGGATACGACAATGACTAGATAAAAGCTTGATGGTTTTAAGTATAGATGGAAAATAGACTTCGGTCTTTTCTCAAAGCTGAGACAGCAACGTCTCAGGCGTGAGAAAGTGCTGCGCGCGACCTTGGGCGGACGCGGTTCGGGCCGAAGAGCGCCAGCGAGGGGCGGGACCGGGGTGGGAGCTCCCCTCGCTGGCGCCACCGTCGGAGAGGCGCTAGCGACGCCACCGACAGCCCGGATGGCGCCCGTTTCGGGCGCGCATGAGGGTATACGGCTACGGGTCGCTGGTGGTTCACAGCGCGGCGGTGGCCATCATCTCCACAAGGTTGGCGCCGTCTCCGGCGAGGCGGGATTCCACCGTGGCGCGCGCCGGGGCGTTGGCGGCGTCGACCCAGCCGTCCCACACCGCGTTCATGGCGGCGAAATCGCCGATGTCGTGCAGCCAGATGGTGACGCGCAACAGCCGGCTCCTGTCGGTGCCGGCCTCTTTGAGCAGCGCGTCGATCTGGGCGAGCACGTCGGCGGTCTGGGCGGCGACATCGGGCGTCTTTTCCCGCGCGACGACGCCGGCGAGATAGACCGTGCCGGCATGCACGACGGCGCGGGAGAGCCGGCCATTGGAGGACAGGCGCTGGAGGGAGGAATCGGGCGGCATGGCAATCCTGACGCGGGTGGGGAGGGAGAGGTGGCGGGCGCAGCCGCCGCGCCCACCCTGCGCAAGGGGTGTGCCAGGGTGGCGCGAAAGGTCGCGCCAAGGCCGGGAATCGCCGCGCGGCCCGCCTTTCCGCCCAAGGCGCGCCGCGCCGGTAAAGCGGGATGAGACGGGCCGGCGGTGAGACCGGCGCGCGGCTGAGACAGCCGGCGTGAGACATCTCGCGCGAGACAGCGGGGCTGAGACCGCACCCGATACCGCCGGCGGTCGCAGCCACCTTATCCGGCACCCCTTGCCCCTTGCTCCCGCAGGCCTGCCGGGCCATGACACGCCCCAAGGCGGGCGCGCTGGCACGCATCCTGCCCAAGGCCCGGCAGAAAGACCCGCCAGGGAAGACGCGCCACAGCGCGCCGGCCAGGGCGGCCGTCTTGGCCGGAAGTGAGACTGGGAAGACGCATGAGTGAGTTGTCGGTCGCGGCTGAGCGGCGTGCGCTGTTCGCCTCGCGCATGGCCGTGAGTGCCATTTTCTTCGTCGGCGGCTGCGGGCTGACGCTGTGGGCGACCTATATCCCCATCCTCAAGGCCCGCGCCGGGCTGGATGATGCGCAGATCGGGCTGGTGCTGATGTGCGTCTCGCTCGGCTGCCTGTGCGGCATGCCGGCGGCGGGGTTGCTGCGGCCGAAGCTTGGCCCGCTGCGCGCCGGCGCGCTGGCCGGCATCGCCTTCGCGGCCGCCAGCTTCGGCCCGGCGCTGGGCGTCACCCTGCCGCTGCTCGCCCTGTCGGCGGCCCTATTCGGCCTGTGCTTCGGCTTTCTCGATGTGTGCATGAACTCGCACGCCTCGGCGCTGGAGCGCGAGGTCGGGCGGCCGATCATGTCCTCGGCGCACGCCTTCTTCAGCCTCGGCACCGTCGCCGGGGCTCTGGCCGGGGGCACGCTGATCGGCTTCGGCTTCGACCCGCCGCTCGGCATGGGCCTCGCCAGCGCGGGGCTGGTGGCGCTGGCGCTGGCGGCGATGCCCTGGCTCTGGCTGCCGGAACACCATGTGCGCGAGGCGGCCGACACCTCGGTGTTCCGCCTGCCCAACCGCACCATGGCGGGGATCGGCGTGCTGACCGTGCTGGCCTTCGTCATCGAACTGGCGCTGATCGACTGGGGCGCGCTCTATCTGGTGCAGGCGATGGGCTCCGCCCCGGCGCAGGCGGCATCCGGCGTCGCCGCCTTCTCGGTGGCGATGACCACCGGCCGGCTGCTGGGCGACCGCATCACCCGCGCGCTGGGGGCGGTGACGACGATCCAGATTTCCGCCGCCATCGCCTTTGCCGGCGTGGCGCTGATCGTGTTCGCGCCGACCACGCTGGCGGCGCTGCCGGGCTTCGCCATTGCCGGGCTCGGCATCGCCAATCTGGTGCCGATCCTGTTCTCGCTGAGCGGGCGCATGCCGGGAATCCCACCCAATGCCGGCATCGCCATGACGGTGACGATCGCCTATGGCGGCGGGCTGTTCGGCCCGCCGCTGATCGGCTTTGTCGCCCACGCGCTGGACCTGCGCGCCGCCTTCCTGATGCTGACGGTCGGTGCGCTGGTGATCGTCGTGGCGGTGCGCGCGGTCATTCCCCGCGCCCTGCGCCACTGAAGCCGGCCCGGCGCTCGCCGGGCTTTGGCCTCAGGCCAGCTTCATCACCACGGATTTGGTCTCGAGATAGGCGTCGAGGTGCTCGGTGCCGGATTCGCGGCCATAGCCGCTGGTCTTGTAGCCGCCGAACGGCACCACGGGATCGAGCCCGCCATAGGTGTTGACCCAGACCGTGCCGGCGCGGATCGCCTTCGCCATGCGGTGGGCGGTGGACAGGTTGGTGGTCCACACCCCGCCGCCGAGGCCGAAGGGCGTGTCATTGGCAAGGGCGGCGGCCTCCTCCGGCGTGTCGAAGGGGATGGCGGCGGCGACCGGCCCGAAGATCTCCTCCTGGGCGATCCGCATGGCGTTGGTGACGCCTGAGAGCACCGTCGGCTCGAAGAAATAGCCGTCCTTCAGCGCGCCCTCGGTGAGGCGCTTGCCGCCGGCGGCGGCGGTGACGCCCTCACCCAGGCCGATCTCCATATAGGAGGTGATGCGCTCCAGCTGCCGTGCGTTGACGATCGGGCCGATCTGCGTCGCCGGATCGAGCCCGTTGCCGACCTTGAGCGCGCGGGCAAAGGCGGAGACGCGGGCGACAAATTCCTCATAGATCGGGCGCTCGACCAGCAGGCGGGTTCCGGCGACGCAGATCTGCCCGCTATTGGCGAACACGCCCATGGCGGCCCCGGCCACGGCGGCCTCCATGTCGCAATCGGCGAAGATGATGTCCGGCGACTTGCCGCCCAGTTCCAGCGTCACCCGCTTGAGATTGGTCTTCGAGGCCTCGACGATCTTGCGGCCGGTGAGGTCCGAGCCGGTGAAGGCGACCTTGTCGACATCGCCGTGCCGGGCAAGCGCATCGCCGGCGGTGGCGCCGAAGCCGGGCACGATGTTGACCACGCCGGCCGGCACGCCGGCTTCCAGCAGCAGCTCGCCGAGCCGCAGCGCAGTGAGCGGGGCGTCCTCGGCGGGCTTGAGCACCATGGTGCAGCCGGTGGCGAGCACCGGGCCCATCTTCCACAGGGTCGAGGTCAGCGGCGCGTTCCACGGGGTGATGGCGCCGACCACGCCGACCGGTTCCTTCAACGTGTAGGTGAACACCTCGCCCGGCAGGGAATTGGGCAGGGTGCCGCCACTGATGACCGTGCACATGCCGGCATAGAAGCGCGGCAGGCCGAGCGCCCGCTGGCGGCGGGCCTGCATGGCGGTGATCGGCGCGCCCATATCAAGCACGTCGATCAGCGCCAGCGTGTCGAAGTGCTTCTCCACCAGATCGGCGAAGCGCAGCAGGCACTGCTGGCGCTGGAACGGGGTGAAGCGGCTCCACGGCCCGGCGAAGGCGCGGCGCGCGGCGGCGACGGCGAGGTCGATATCGCCGGCGTCGCCCTCGGCGACCTCGGCCAGCACCTCGCCGGTGGCGGGGTTGAAGGTCTTGAAGGTCTTGCCCGACAGCGCCGGGACGAACTGGCCGTCGATCAGCAGCCCCTTGGGCAGCGGGGCGATGATGTCGGCGATGGGGTTCACGGAGAGGGTCATGTCAGGGCTTTCGGCAACGATCAGGGATGCGGGCGATGCCGCAAGCCCCGTGCCAGCGCCGGCCGGCGGCAGCGACGCGCGCGGGGCGCGAGGGGTGGCGGACGGGCTGGGGCGGGCAAAGCCCTGCCGGCGCTGGTTTCCGGCGGTGGCGGCGATCTCTCCAGCCGGCGTCAGGCCGGGAAGCGCCGTCTCAGATCAGCGACATCTGTCGCAGCGCGGGGCGAGACGGGCGGGCGGCGACGGGAGATTTTGCCGGCAAAGGCAGGGCACGCGCGGCCGCGGCACGGCTGGCACGCCGCTTGCGGTTGCCTCCCCGACGCGGCCATGCGCGCCGCAAGGTGGAGTTTGCCATGATCGACCCGACAGATTTCAAGCAGGGCATGCGGCGCCTCGCCGCCGGCGTGTCCGTCATCACCACGATGGAGAACGGGCAGCCGCACGGCTTTGTCGCGACTTCCGTCACCTCGGTGGCCGCCGAGCCGACGCCGACGCTGCTGGTCTGCGTCAACCGCAACGTCTCCTGCCACGACGTGATCGGCGCCTCGCGCAGCTTCTGCGTCAACCTGCTGGCCGAGCCGGAGCTGGAACTGGCCAAGGCGTTCTCCTCCTCCGCCCACCGGCATCTGCGCTTCAGCACCCATGAATGGCGGGCGCTGGCCACCGGGGCGCCGGCGCTGATGGGCGCGCTGGCGAGCTTCGACTGCGAGCTCGCGGAAACAGTGAGCGTGCACAGCCACAGCATCTTCCTCGGCCGGGTGGTCGCGCTCCATTTGCCGGAGGGGCCGCTTCACCCGCTGATCTATGCTGGCGGGCAGTTCGACACGCTGGGCTCGCGCGCCCGGGCGCTTTAGACACTGCGGCGTCCACAGGCTGTGCCGGGCGCAAGATGGCGCATGGCGAAGGGCTGCAACGATGCATACAATGCGCTGTCCGCCGCCCTTTTTCTCGCCACCCTTTCCCCAGCCATTTGCCAAGGGTCTTGCCGATGCCGCGCGATCTCACCTTCACCCTCGACGCGCTGCGGGCCGCCTATGCCGGGGGGCTGCGGCCGGAAGCGGTGGTGGAGGAGGCCTTCGCCCGGCTCGACGCGCTTAACGACCCCGGCATCTTCCTGCACCAGGCGCGCAGCGTCGCGCTGGCCGAGGCGCGCGCGCTCGGCAGCCCGGATGGGCGCCCGCTCTGGGGCATTCCCTATGCGGTAAAGGACAATATCGACGTGGCCGGCATGCCGACCACCGCCGCCTGCCCCGGCTTCGTCCATGTCGCCGGGGCGGATGCCTTCGTGGTGGCGCGGCTGCGGGCTCTGGGCGCGATCTGCCTCGGCAAGACCAATCTCGACCAGTTCGCCACCGGACTGGTGGGGGTGCGCACGCCCTATCCGGTGCCGCGCAACGCGATCGATCCGACGCTGGTGCCCGGCGGCTCCTCCTCCGGCTCGGCGGTGGCGGTGGCGCGCGGGCTGGTGGCGTTCAGCCTCGGCACCGATACCGCCGGCTCCGGCCGGGTGCCGGCGGCGTTCAACGACATTGTCGGGCTGAAGCCGAGCCTGGGAGCGCTGTCCTCCACCGGCATGGTGCCGGCCTGCCGCACGCTCGACACGATCTCGCTCTTCGCCCAGAGCGTCGCGGAGGCGTGGGAGCTGTTCGCGCTGACCGCCGGCTTCGATGCCGCCGATCCCTGGTCGCGCCGGATGCCCGCGCCCTCGCCCCGCCAGCAGCTCGCGCCGCTGCCGCCGTCGGTGACGGTCGCGGTGCCTGATGAGGCGAGCCTGCGCACCTTCGGCGACACCGCGCAGGCGAGCCATTTCCGCGCCACGGTGGAACGGCTGCGCGAGGGCGGGGCGAGCCTTCGCCCGATCGATCTCGCGCCGTTCTACGCCGTGGCGGAGCTGCTCTATGCCGGCCCCTGGGTGGCCGAGCGGGTGGCGGCGGTGGGCGACCGGCTTACCGAGGCGCCGGAGACGCTGCACGCGACGACGCGGGCGATCCTCGCGCCGGGGCTCAAATTCTCCGCCGTCGACGCCTTCAAGGGGCTGTACCGGCTGGAGGAACTGCGCAGGGCCTGCGCGCTGGCGCTGGACGGCGTCGATTTCCTCTGCGTGCCGACCATTCCCTGCTTCGTCACGCTGGAGGAGGTGGCGGCCGACCCGTTCGGACCCAACAGCCGGCTCGGCACCTACACCAATTTCGTCAACCTGCTGGATATGTGCGGCATCGCTGTACCGACCGGGCCGCGCCCGGACGGGCGCCCGGGCAGCCTCACCGTGCTGGCGCGCAGGGGCGAGGATTCTCGCGCGGCGGCCCTCGCTCTGTGGGTCGAGCGCGGCGGGGCGGCCGCCTCCCCGCCCAGCCGACAGACGGAAGACGAAATCGCGGAAGACGAAATCGGAATTGCCGTCTGCGGTGCCCACATGGCCGGCCTGCCGCTGAATGGCGAACTCACCCGGCGCGGCGGGCGCTTTCTGCGCGAGTCCCGCACCTGCGCGGCCTATCAGCTCTTCGCCCTGCCCGGCGGGCCGCCGGCCCGGCCGGGGCTGGTGCGCAGCAGCGACGGCACCGGCGCCTCCATCGCGCTGGAGGTCTGGGCGCTGCCGCGCGCCGCCTTCGGCGATTTCCTCGCCGGCATTCCCTCCCCGCTCGCCATCGGCACGGTGGAGCTGGAGGATGGCGGCGTGGTGAAGGGCTTTCTGTGCGAGCCGCACGGCCTCAGCGGCGCACGCGACATCACCGCCAGCGGCGGCTGGCGGGCGGCGCTGGCGCAAGACTAGGCGCGGCGCCCCCTTGTGGCGCTAGCCCTTGGCGCCGTTACCCTTTGGCACCCTGCCCGCGGGCGTAGACATCCTCGTAGCGGATGATGTCGTCCTCGCCGAGATAGGTGCCGGTCTGCACCTCGATCAGCACCATCGGCACCTTGCCGGGGTTTTCCATGCGGTGGACCGCGCCGAGCGGGATATAGACCGACTGGTTCTCGGTGAGCAGGCGCGGTTCGCCGTCAATGATGACGCGCGCCGTGCCAGAGACCACGATCCAGTGCTCGGAGCGGTGATAATGGCTCTGCAGCGACAGCGACGCGCCGGGATGGACGACGATGCGCTTGACCTGGAAGCGCTCGCCGAGCGCCAGGGTCTCGAACCAGCCCCAGGGCCGGTGGTCCCTGGGGAAATGCTCGGCCTGCCGGGCGCCGCGCGCCTTCAGCGCGGTCACGGCCTGCTTCACCTCCTGCGAGCGGGAACGGTCCGCCACCAGCACCGCGTCCGGCATGGCGACGACCAGCATGTTGGTGAGGCCGATGCCGACCAGTTCCAGCCCCTCTGCCTCCGAGCGCAGCAGTGAATCGGTGCAGTCAACGGCGGTGACGGGGCCATGGGCGACGACATTGGCGGCATCCGCCGTGCCCTCGCGCATCACCGAGGCCCAGTCGCCAAGATCCGACCAATCGCCGGCAAACGGCACCACGTCGAGATTGTCCGAGCGCTCCATGATGGCGTAGTCGATGGAAATATCCTGCGCCCGCTGCCACGGCTCGGGGGCGAGGCGCAGGAAATCGAGGTCGCTGGCCGCCTCTTCCACCGCCTGCCGCACCGGGGCGAGCATGTCAGGGGCATGGGCGGCGAACGCCTTCAGCGCGGTTTCCACCGTGAACAGGAAGATGCCGGCATTCCAGAGATAATGCCCGTCCGCCAGCATGGCGTTCGCGCGCTCGGCGTCCGGCTTCTCGACGAAGCGGCGCAGCGGCACCGGGGCAAGGGCCTCGCCCTCCGGCGCATGGGAAAGCTCCAGCCAGCCATAGCCGGTTTCCGGCCGGGTCGGGCGGATGCCGAAGGTGACGATGCGCCCGGCCTGCGCGGCGGGCAGGCCGGCGCGCACGGCAGCGGAAAACGCCGCGCTGTCGGGCACCACCTGGTCGGAGGGCATCACCAGCAGCAGCGCCTTCGGGTCGCGTGCCGCCAGATAGTGCACGGCGGCGAGGATGGCGGGGGCGGTGTTGCGGGCGCTGGGTTCGATCAGCACCGCGGCGGGCGGAATGCCGGCCTCGCCGAGCTGCTCGGTGACGATGAAGCGGAAATCGGCATTGGTGACAATGAGAGGCGGGCTCACATCCGGGCCGGAGAGCCGCCGCGCCGCCGCCTGGAACAGCGTCTCGCCCTCGCCGAGCTTCACGAACTGCTTGGGAAAACTCTTGCGCGAGAGCGGCCACAGGCGCGTGCCGGAGCCGCCGCAGAGAAGAACGGGATAGAGATGTGCCATGAAGCCTTAGGGGTAGCTGAGCCTTGGGGGTAGGTGGGGCCTTGGGCGTAGGTGGGGCCTTGGGGGTCGCAGTCAGCCGTGGGCCAATGCGGGAAGTGTGGGCGGGGCGGGGGCGAAAGGCAAGGTGGATCAATCAGCTTGATCTCGCCTCGTGGAATCCGTATCGCCCATGCCGGCGCGCCGGGCTCCCCCCGCGCCGGCGCACGGAAAGGCCCGGCCATGCTCACCTGCTTCAAGGCCTATGACATTCGCGGACGGCTCGGCGAGGAGCTGAACGAGGCGATCGCCCGCCGCATCGGCCGGGCCTTCGTCGAAGGGCTGGGGGCGAAAAGGGTGGTGATCGGGCGCGACTGCCGCGCCTCCTCCGCCTCGCTGGCGGCGGCCTGTATCGAGGGGCTCGTGGCCGGCGGGGTCGAGGTGCTCGACCTCGGCCTGTGCGGCACCGAGGAAATGTATGCCGCCGTGACCGACTTTGCCGCCGATGGCGGCATCGAGGTGACGGCCTCGCATAACCCGATGGACTATAACGGCATGAAGCTGGTGCGCGCCGGCTCCGCCCCGCTCGACACCGCGACCGGGCTGGCGGCGATCCAGGCGCTGGCGGAAGGGCCCGACCTGCCTGACGTGCCCGGCGGGCGGGTGAAGCCGGCGGATGGCGCCCGCGCCGCCTATGTCCAGCGTGTGCTCTCCTTCGTCGACACCGGCGCGCTGCGCCCGCTGACCCTGCTGGTCAATGCCGGCAATGGCGCGGCGGGGCCAACCTTCGACGCGCTGGCCGGCGAGCTGGAGGCGCGCGGGGCGCCGCTCACCTTCGTGCGGCTGCACCATGCGCCGGACGGGCGCTTTCCCAACGGCATTCCCAACCCGCTGCTGCCCGAGAACCAGCCGGTAACGTCACAGGCGGTGCTCGCGGCGGGCGCCGACATGGGCATCGCCTGGGACGGCGATTTCGACCGCTGCTTCCTGTTCGACGAAACCGGGCGATTCATTGCCGGCGAATATATCGTCGGCCTGCTGGCGCAGGTGTTCCTCGCCAAGGAAAAGGGCGCCACCATCGTCCATGACCCGCGCGTGATCTGGAACACGCAGGACCAGGTCGCCCGCGCCGGCGGGCGGGCGGTGCAGGCGCGCACCGGCCATGCCTTCCTCAAGCAGGCGCTGCGCGACACCGGCGCGGTCTATGGCGGCGAGATGTCGGCGCACCATTATTTCCGCGACTTCATGTGCTGCGATTCCGGCATGATCCCGTGGCTCTTGGTGGCGGAGCTGATGGGGCGCAGCGGCAAGTCGCTGAGCGAGCTGGTGTCGGCGCGGATGGCGGCCTTCCCCTCCTCCGGCGAGATCAATTTCCGCCTCACCGACCCCGCCGCCGCGGTGGCGCGGGTGGAGGCGGCCTTTGCCGGGCTGAACCCCGCGCGCGACGAGACCGACGGCCTGTCACTGGATTTCGGCGACTGGCGGCTCAATCTGCGCCGTTCCAACACCGAGCCGCTGCTGCGGCTGAACGTGGAGGCCAAGGGCGCGCCGGAAACGGTGGCGCAACGGGTCAAGGAGATCACCGCGCTGATCGGCGCGGAGGGCTGAGGCGGGTTTTGTTTTGTCGCGTTTTCTTCACGCGAACCGGTATCCACTTCGCTCGAAAACGCTCTAGCCGCCCGCCGCCAACTCCACCACATGGCCGGGCCAGGGGTTCCTCCCCTCGCGCAGGAACACCAGCGTGTCGCGCCAGAAGCCTTCCGCGTGGCTGTCGTGGAACAGGCTGAAATGGCCGATCGCCTGCCGGCCGTAATCGGCGGGGGAAAGGTGCACCAGCGTGCGCCGGGCACCGGTGTAATAGGCCAGCGTGCGGCTAAGCGCAGGCACCGTGCCGAGCGGATCGTCGCTCATCGCCACGGCGAGGATGTCGGCGCGCACCATGGCCATGCGTGCCCGCGCCGCCTCGCGCTCGGCGCGGGGATGGCTGGTCTCGAAGCGGGGGCCGCGAAAGCTCCATTCATGGGCGACGCCGGCGGGCAGGTCTTCCAGCCAGCCCAGCCGCTTGCCGGGGAAATAGCCGAACAGCGCGGTGAGAGCCGGCATGGCGACATGCCATTTCAGCAACAGGCCGGCGCGCTCACGCGGGGCATAGTCACCCCACCAGGCATATTGCGCACCCATGGTCAGCATGCGGGTGACGGTGGCGCCGCTTTCGGCAAGGCCGGGCAGGAAACCGCCGATGGAATGGCCGACTAGCATGAGCGGGGCGGCTGAGCGCGCCGCCATGAAGCGCAGCGCCGCGTCGACATCCCGCTCGCCCCAGTCGCGCCAACGAATGGGTGAGCCGCGCAGCCGGGCCGGCCGCGACAGGCCGATGCCGCGATAGTCGAAGGTCAGCACATCGAAGCCGTGGCCGGCGAGGAAGCGGGCATAGCGATGATAATAGCGCGCGGCGACGCCGGTGGCGGGGGTGATGACCACCGCGCCATGGACCTGCCCGGGCACTGAGGCGGGCCAGACATGGCCGCCGAGGTCCACGCCATCCCGGCAGGCGATGCTCACCTCGCGCGGCGCGTTTTCGCTCATTCCTCGCCCCCGGCCCCTCGATTCGCCGGCAAGTATAAGGGCGCGCGCGTCCCCCGCACCTCAGCGAAACAACAAGGCCAGCCGGCGCCGGAGATCGCGCGCCGCGCGGCGCAGGCTGGCTTTGAGGCGATCGAGCCGCAGCGCCGCCACCACCCGGTCGCGCAGCGTGGCGAGGGTGAGGATCACCCAGGCCATCCAGGGCAGGGTCATCAGCTTGGCCCGGCCGGCGGAATAGATCCGCTCGATGATCACGAAGCTGAGGAGATAGGCGATGAGGAACAGCGCCGTGCCCGCCTTGGGCCAGCCGCCGGCGATCCACAGCAGCGCGACGAATTTCAGCGGCTCGATGGTGGCATAGGGAACCGCCAGCAGCACCAGAATGGTCCAGACCGAGCGGGCGGCGATCCAGCGCTCGAAGGCGTGCATAATCTTCAGCGCCGCGAGGCGGGCGATAAGCGGGCGGTAGAGCGGGCGCACCAGCTCGTCGAGCAGGATCAGCGGCGCGCACAGCAGCCGGAACAGGAAGCCCAGCGTCCACCGCACCGGGCGCTCCCGGAAACGCGCGCGGCGGGCCGTGCGCGGCCGGGGATGCGGGCCGATGGGGGCTTCGATGGAGGCATCGACGGGCGCGGGGGGCGGGGCGGGGATCTCCATTTTCTCGTTATCGGCGCCCCGTTGCCGGATGGCTAGAGGGCGCGCGCCGTCAGGCCGCCCGCTGCGCGGCTTCCAGCGCCACGAGGCTCACCGTGGGCGAAACCTCCTCCGGGGTGGCGCACAGGCCGCGCCGGCTCAGCCAGCGCCCGAGCGCCGGCTCGGCGGTCAGCACCGCGAAGGGCACGGCGCCCAGCAGGGCGACCAGCACCGGCAGCGCCCAGGGCAGCGTTCCCGGCGCGAAGGCGGTGAGCAGCCCGGCGAGCAGCCCGCCGAACAGGAATTGCGGCCACAGCCCGGCCATGGCGGTGCGCCAGGACAGGCGCTCGGCATCGCGCGACTGCGCCTCCCAGGTGACGGTGCGCCCGAACAGAAGGCCGACCATGAACAGCGCGATGCGGAAGGCCACCACCGGCCCCAGCAGCACCGAGAAGACGAATTCCGACAGCGCCCCGCCGACCAGCCTTCCCGTGCCGCCATAGCGGGCCCGTTCGCCGGCCCGCAGCACGATGTCCAGGAGGCCGGCGACCTTGGGGGCGAGGCTCATCGCGAACATGGTGGCGAACAGGGTGAGGCCCAGCGTGGCGGGGAACGGCTCGTCCGCCCGCTCGATATCGAACACTTTCAGCGCGGCGAGGGCGATGAAGGCCATCCAGGCCACCGCGCCGACATACATCAGCATCGCCCAGGCGATCTGGAACCGGCTCATCGGCCGGAGCCCCGGCAGCGCGATCAGCCGCCAATACTGCATATTGCCCTGGCACCAGCGCAAATCGCGGCGGGTGAATTCGGTGAGGTGGGGCGGGTTCTCCTCGAAACTGTCCATCTCCTCCGGCAGCACCCGCACCTCATAGCCGGCGCGACGCATCAGCACCGCCTCGATCTGGTCGTGCGAGAGGATGTGGCCGGAAAGCGGCCCGGTGCCCGGCAGGACGGGCAGGTGGCAATGCGCCCTGAACGGGGCGATGCGGATGACCGCATTGTGCCCCCAATAGGGCCCGCAATCGCCCGCCCACCAGGACGCGCCCATCGTGTAGGAGCGCATGCCGTGGCGCATGCCGAACTGGAAGATGCGGGCGAAGGGCGAGGGCGAGGGCAGGCCGACCACCAGGCTCTGCAAGATGCCGAGGCGCGGATTGGCCTGCATGATGCGGATGAGGCGCAGCGTGGCGGAGGCGCCGAGGAAACTGTCGGCATCCAGCACCAGCATCAGCTCGTGCTCATCGCCCCAGCGGTCGAGGAAATCGCGGATATTGCCGGCCTTGAAGCCGCTGTTCTCGCTGCGGCGGCGATAGTGCAGCCCCGCCCCGGCGCCGCGCTCGGCCTGCCAGGCGGCGAACAGCGCCTCTTCCTCGGCGGCGATGGCCGGCTGGGTGGTGTCGGAGAGCACGAACCAGGCGAAGTTTGCGCCGGCGCCGCTGGCGGCGATCTCGCCTTCCATGGCGCGCAGCCGGGCGAAGGCGCGGGCGGGGTCCTCGTTGCGCAGCGTCATCACCATGGCGACGCGCGAGGTGATCGGCGCGTCCTCACTGGCCCGCCCGGCATAGGGATAGACCGAACGCCGCGCATCGCCCGGGCCGTGCACCAGCCACAGGCCGATCAACGCGTTCCAGAAGCCGAGAATGGTCCAGGGCGTGGAAAGGCAGAAGGCCAGCAGCAGGAAACCGTCCAGCACGGTGAAGCCGCCATGGCCGAGCAGATGGGCGAACAGGGCGACGAGCCCGGCATAGGTGGCGCCGATCAGCGTGAACACCAGCGCCCGCCTGCGGAACAGCTGCCGCAGCGACTGCACGCCGGTCGGCGTCCGGCCTTCCGAACGCTCGGCGGGAATGAAACGCCCTTCGGCGACCTTCTCATCCAGACTCATGCGGCCCTCTGTTCGACACACGCGAACTGCCCCTACGGCACATCACCGGGTTTGTACGCAGCCCGGCGCGGACGGTTCACGCGGTTTTGGGGATCTAACCGCACCGTGATGCTGTTATGCACGCGAATGCGGCAGGGGAGTGCCATCAGTAATGGACGACAGGTCTGATACCGCCACGCAGCTCTGGTGTGTGACGCCGGGGCGCTATGAGCTGCGTCGCGCGCCGCTGGGCCCCCGTGGCGCGGCCATGCTCACCGTGCGCGCCCTCGTCTCGGCGGTGAGCCGGGGCACGGAGCGCCTCGTGCTGGAGGGCGCGGTGCCGGCGAGCGAGCACCAGCGCATGCGCGCGCCTTTCCAGAACGGCGATTTTCCCTTTCCCGTCCAGTATGGCTACCAGAGCGTCGGGGTGGTGGAACAAGGCCCGCCGGAATGGCTGGGACGCACCATCTTCGCGCTTTATCCGCATCAGGACCGCTATTTCCTCCCCGTCGCGTCGGCGATGGCGGTGCCCGAGGCTCTGCCGCCGGAGCGCGCCACGCTGGCGGCGAACATGGAAACCGCGCTCAACGCGCTGTGGGATTCCGGCGCCGGGCCGGGGGACCGCATCACCATTGTCGGCGGCGGGGTGATCGGCCTCCTGCTGACCGCCCTCGCCGCCCGGCTTCCCGGTGCCGAGGTGACGCTGGTGGATGTGAACCCGGCGCGGGCCGCGCTGGCGCGCGCGTTCGGCGCCGGATTCGCGCAGCCGGGCGAAATCCGCGATGATGCCGACCTCGTGTTCCACACCAGCGCCAGCGCCGCCGGGCTGGCGACCGCGCTGGCGGCGGCGGCGTTCGAGGCCAAGGTGGTCGAGGTGAGCTGGTATGGCGACCATGCTCCGACGATTCCCCTCGGTCAGAGTTTTCACAGCCGGCGGCTGCAACTGATCGGCTCGCAGGTGGGTTCCGTATCTCCGTCGCGTCGGCCACGCTGGCCGCATGCGCGCCGGCTCGCCAAGGCGCTGGCTCTGCTCGACGATGCGCGGCTCGACCCATTGGTCACGCATGTCGTCGCTTTTGATACGGCGCCGGAACGGCTGCCGCCACTTCTGACCGGGGGCGAGGACGCGCTGGCGATCCTGCTCGATTACCGATGAGGAATGCCATGTATTCTGTCGAAGTCCGCGACCGCATCATGATCGCCCACTCGCTGCCCGACCCGTTCTTTGGCCCGGCGCAGGGGCTGCACGGCGCCACGTTCGTGGTCGATGTCGCGTTCTTCCGCGAAGCGCTGACCGCCCAGAACGTCGTGGTCGACATTGGCGCCGCGCTCGACGTGCTGAAGCAGACGCTGGCGCCGCTCGCCTACCAGAATCTCGACACGCTGCCGGAATTCGCGGGCACGCTCACCACCACCGAATTTCTCGCCAAGCATATTTTCGACGCGATGGCGGCAGCCGCCAAGGCGGGGGCGCTGGGCGCGGACGGGCATGGCCTGTCGAAAATCCGCGTCACCCTGCACGAGACCGATCTCGCCCGCGCCAGCTTCGAATCCGGCCTCGGCTGAGGATGGCTGCGTGACCGACTTCGCCTTCGCCATTCCCGGCGACATCGGCCTCCCCACCGGCGGCTATGCCTATGACCGCCGGGTGATCGAGGAGGCGCCGCGCGCCGGTGGCAGGCTCAGACATGTCGCGCTGCCCGCCGGCTTCCCCTTCCCCTCCCCGGCGGAGCTGGAGGCGAGCGCGGCGATCTTGCACGCGCGGCCGCCCGGCCAGACGGTGCTGATCGACGGGCTCGCGCTCGGCGCGCTGCCGGCGCCGCTGCTGCGCGGGCTGGAGCGGCCGCTGGCGGCGCTGGTGCATCACCCGCTGGCGCTGGAGAGCGGGCTGAATGAGGCCCAGCGGGCGCAGCTTTTCGCCAGCGAGACGGCGGCGCTGGCGGAAGTGGCGGCGGTGATCGCTACCAGCCCCGCCACCGCCCGGCTGCTGGCGCAGGACTATGGCGTGCCCGCCGCGCGGCTGAGCGTCGCTTTGCCCGGCACCGACCCCTGCCCGCGCGCCACCGGCACCGGCCGGCCGCTGCGGCTGCTCGCCGTGGGGTCGGTGATCCCGCGCAAGGCGCATGGCGTGCTGGTCGACGCGCTGGCCGAACTGCGCGCCCAGGACTGGACCTGCCACATCGTCGGCGCCACCGATCGCGACCCCGGCGAGACCGCGCGGGTCGAGGCGCGCATCGCCGCCCATGGGCTGGACGCGCGCATCCGCCTCTCCGGCGCGCTGTCGCCCGAACGCCTGGCCGGCGAATTCGCCGCCGCCGACCTCTTCGTCACCGCCTCGCTGTTCGAGGGCTATGGCATGGGGCTGACCGAGGCGCTGGCGCACGGCCTGCCTGTTGTCGCCACCCGCGCCGGGGCGATTCCCGACACCGTGCCGGCTGAGGCCGCGCTGCTGGCGGAGCCGGGCGACGCTTTGAGCCTCGCCGCCGCGCTGCGACGGCTGCTTGACGCACCGGAACAACGCTGTCGTCTGGCGGACGCGGCGTGGCACTATGGTCAATCCCTGCCAACATGGACGCAGACTGCGGCGACGCTTCTCGCCGCCCTGAAGGAGATGCCCCGATGAGCGGTTTTGCCGCCGACTGGCTCGCCCTGCGCGAGCCGGTGGACCACGCTTCCCGCAACCCCGTGCAGGCGGCGCGGATGCGGGCGCATTTCGCCGGCCGCGACACGCTCACCATCGTCGATCTCGGCTGCGGCACCGGCTCGAATCTGCGCGGCCTCGCCGGCGACCTGCCGCCCCGCCAGCATTGGCACCTGATCGATGGCGACCCGGCGCTGCTGGAGCGCGCCCACATCGACCTCGCCGCCTGGGCCGAGACGGCGCGGCCACGCGGCGATGGTCTTGAGCTGCACCGGGACGGGCGGGTGATCGAGGTGAGCTTCGAGCAGGCCGACCTCACCGTGCGCGACCTCGATTTCAGCGATGTCGGGGCGGAACTCGTGACCGCCGCCGCGCTGTTCGACCTCGTCTCCGAGGACTGGCTGGAGCGCCTCGTCGCCCGGTTGGCGACGCGAAAACTGCCGCTCTATGCGGTGCTGAACTATGATGGCGAGGCCGAGTGGCAGCCCGCCGAGCCGCTGGACGGGCGGGTGATCGCCGCCTTCAACCGCCACCAGCGCGGCGACAAGGGATTCGGGCCGGCGCTGGGCCCGGCCTCAAGCGAGGCCCTGGCGCAGTTACTGCGCCAGCACGGCTATAAATACGGCGCCGGCACCAGCCCGTGGGTGCTGGGCCCGGCCCATGCCGCCCTCATCGGCGCGCTGACCGACGGCTTCGCGCAGGCGGCCGGGCAGATCGAGCCGGCGCGGCAGGCGGAATTCGCCAGCTGGGCGCGGGTGCGGGCGGCGGCGGAGCGGGTGAGAATTGGCCATCGCGACATTTTCGGCCATGCCTGAGCCGCGTGGATCGCGGCGCCTCAGAAGGGCGGCCACATCCGCGCCATCACCCCGTCGCGCTTGAGGAAGCGGTGGTAGAGCGCGGCGGCGATGTGCACGAGCGCCAGCACGCCGAGAATCTGCGCCAGCAGCCCGTGCAGGCCGAGAAGGCGCTTGGCCAGTGCCTCGTCCGGCGATAGCAGCGCCGGAAGATCGAACAGGCCGAACACGTTGAGCGCGGGATAGGCCGAGACCCCGGCCCAGCCGAGCAGCGGCACGACCAGCAGCAGCGCATAGAGCGCGGCATGCACGGTGACGGAGGCCACGCGCTCGAACCGGGTGAGCGTCGCCGCTGGCGGCGGGGCGCCGCGCAGCCGCACCAGCATCCGCAGCACGATCAGCCACAGCGCGAGGAAGCCGACGAATTTGTGCAGGCTGTAGAGCGCGCCGGTCAGCGCGTCGAAGCCGGTCGCCTCGCCGCGCGACACCATATAGAGCCCGAGCGGAATGAGGCCGAGCACGACGAGCGCCACCAGCCAGTGCAGGGCGCGGGCGGTGTGGCCGTAACGGGCGGGCGCGGGCGGCACGTTCCGATCAGAAGCCGACATGCGTCCCTCCCCCGCCGGTCCGGCGCAGGTCACAGTCGCAGAGAATATTTCCGTCGTCGAGCAGATAGGTATCGACGCGCGGACGCAGCGCGCCTTCCAGCCCGTCGATCGGCTTGAGCGCGAGGCCGGGGCGGCCGGAACCGAGAATGATCGGCGCCACGCAGACATGCAGCCGGTCGACCAGCCCGGCATCGATGAAGCGCGAGACCGTCGACGCCCCGCCCTCGATGAGGATGGTGCGGTGGCCGCGCGCGACCAGCGCGGCGATGAGCCTAGACGGCTCGAAGATATCGGCCTCGCCCTCGGGGCCGATACAATCGACTTCGTCGGGCCATCCAGCGCCATCGCGGGTGAACACAATCCTGTGACAGCCATCGGCCTCCAGCCATTTGGCGTCGCGCGGCGAGCGGCCGGTGCGGTCGATCACGGCGCGCGCCGGGCTGCGGCCGGGAACGCGGCGGGTGGTAAGCCGGGGGTCGTCCGCCACCACCGTGCCGACACCGACCACCACGACATCGGCCAGCGCGCGCAGCCGGTGCAAATGGTCGAGGCCGCACAGGCCATTGATATCGCGAGATTTTCCGGTCGGTGTCGCGATCCGCCCATCCAGCGACTGGCCGATCTGGGCGACGATGAAGGGCGCCGTGCGCGGCCGAAGGATCGGTTCATAAAGCGCGGCCAGCGGATCGATCGGTGTTTCGCGACGATTCAAGGAAGCCCTCCGCAGCTTGGACATGGTCACTCTCGTTCGGCGCGAGGGCACTGGCGGCATTGGTCCGTGCGCGCCCTACATCCGTAACCACTACGTGCGAGATGCGGAAATGGTGCAGCGGAAGAGGCTTCAAATGATCACTAGCGCGGCGGGCGAAGGCACGATTGCGAGCCTCTTCGGCGATGCCTCCCTCACCGAGGCGGAGCGCGCTATCGCCGAGATGCGCGCCGGGCGGCCGGTCATTCTCGCGCAGGCGGGCCGCCTTTTCCTGGTGGCCAGCGCCGAATTCGCCGATGCCGGGCGGCTGGCGGCGCTGGATGCACTGGCCGGCGGCGCGCTGCAGCTGGTGCTGACGCCGGCGCGCCTGCGCGCCCTCGGCCGGCCGGAATGGGCGCAGCCCATGGCGATCCCGGCCTCGAGCCTCGGCAGCGAACGGGTGCAGGCGCTGATCGCGCAGGATGTGAGCGTGCAGGCGGGAATGGAGCTGCGCGAGGCGCTGGTCGAACCCGACCTGGCGGCCGCGGCGGCGCTGCAGCTCGCCACCCTCGCCTTGATGCTGCCCGCCGTGCTGATGGGCCCGCTCGCCCCGGCGGGGCTGACCCTGCCGGCGCTGACCGTGCGGGCCGAGGCGATCACCGGCTTTGGCGAGGACCGCGCGACGCGGGTGGAAATCGTCTCGCGCGCCCCGGTGCCGCTGCTCACCGCGCGCAATTGCGAGTTCGTGGTGTTTCGCGGCGGCGAGGGCATGCGCGAACAGGTGGCCGTCATCGTCGGCACGCCCGATCCGGCGCGGCCGGTGCTGGTGCGGCTGCATTCGGCCTGCCTGACCGGCGACCTGTTCGGCTCGCTGCGCTGCGACTGCGGCGACCAGCTGCGCTCCACCCTCGCCTCGATGGCGAAGGCCGGCGGCGGGGTGCTGCTCTATCTCGACCAGGAAGGGCGGGGCAACGGCATCGCCAACAAGATGCGCGCCTATCGCCTGCAGAGCGACGGGCTCGACACCTATGAGGCGGACGAGACGCTCGGCTTCGATCTGGACGGCCGCCGCTTCGACTTCGCCGCCGCCATGCTGCGCCAGCTCGGCTACACCAGGGTGATCCTGATGACCAACAACCCGGAAAAGATCGCCGCGCTCACCCGCGCGGGGCTGCAGGTCTCCGGCGTCGAGCGCGCCCATGGCCGGCGCGGGGCCGACAATATCCGCTACCTCGCCGCCAAGCGCGACCGGGCCGGCCATTTCCTCGATCTCGACGCGCTCGACCACCACGCGCCGCCCTCCTGCGGCTGAAGCGCCGCCCTCGCTTTGCTTCGCGTTCCCCAGGCCTTCATGCCTCGAAGGCCCGCCTCAACCCCGGCTCCCCCGAGCCGGGGTTTTTCTTTGCCGGCCCGGCCGCCGGGCAGCGTCCTGTCGAATGCACTATGACGACATTAAATTGTTGACACTTTACACTCGCGGCGTAGTCTCTCGCTATGTCCTCCTCCTCCGCCGCCCATGATGTCAGCTTCCTCCGCCTCACCTCGCTGCCCATGCTGCTGGAGCGCGAGATCGAGAGCATGATTCTCGATGGCCGGCTCAGCATTGGCGGCCGGATCAACGAGAACCAGCTCGCCGCCACCTTCGGCGTCAGCCGGGGCCCGGTGCGCGAGGCGCTGCGCTCGCTGGAGGCGCTGGGCCTTGTCGAGCTGCTGCCCAATCGCGGCGTGTTCATCCGCAGCCTGGATATCGCGCAGGTGGTCGAGATGTATGGCGTGCGCGCGGCTTTGTTCGGCTATGCCGCGCAGCTTCTCGCCAGCCGCTCGGATGCCGGCGAGCTCGCCCGGCTGCGCACCCTGCTCGACGAGATGACGCAAGCGGCGCAGGCGCATGATTTCGACCGCTACTACCCGCTCAACTTCGCCTTTCACGACTTCATCGTCGAGCAGGCCGGCAATGGCGTGCTCACCGCGCAATATCGCGGGCTGGTGAAGCAGCTGCGGCTCTACCGTGCCGGCAATTTGATGACCGGCAACACGCTGGAGCTTTCGAACGAGGAGCATGCCCGCATCGTCGCGGCGATCGAGCAACGCGACCCCATAGCCGCCTACCAGACCAGCTTCGACCATGTCGAGCGCGGCAAGGAGCGGCTTCTGGCCCGCTCCGTGTCGCTCGCCCGGGCCGAGGAACGCCGCGCCTGAGAGCCGGCGACGCGCCGCTCCCGCGCCAAGGGGACGCCGCGTGCCGCCAGACCGTCACACACTCATCGGGAGACCGCCCGGCAGAGGCGGCCCCGCACCCTAGGAGGAAGTCCATGCGAAAGACCCTGACCGGCCTTCTGGCCGTACTCGCCCTGGGACTCGGCACGCTGAGCCTCAACGCCGAACCGCTCGCCTACCCGCACAAGGTCGTCACCCTCGTCACCCATTCCAGCCCCGGTGGCGGCAGCGACGTGTTCCTGCGCGAGCTGACCAAATATCTCGGCAAATATATCGGCGCGACCTTCATCGTCGAGAATGTGCAGGGCGGCAGCGGTGCCAAGGCGGTGGCGCGCGTGGCCGCCGCGCCGGCCGATGGCAGCGTGTTCTACGCCACCACCCCGACCTACATCTATACCTCGCTGCTCTCCAAGCCCTCCGCCACCTACAAGGACCTGGAGCCGCTGGTGAATCTGTTCGCCGACAGCGAGGTGATCTACACCCGCACCGACGGCCCGTTCAACACGCTGCAGGACGTGATCGACAAGGCCAAGAAGGAGCGCGGCCGCTGGGGCGCCGCCAACCCGGCCTCGCTGGAGCGGCAGGCCGCCGAACAGCTCAAGCGCGCCGCCGGCGTCAACGCCGCCATCGTCACCCATGAGGGCGGCGGCGACATGATGCTCAACGTGATGAACGGCACGCTCGACATCGGCATCGGCGAAATCCAGGAACTGCGCTCGCAGCTTGCCGCCGGCAAGATCCGCCTGCTCGCCACCTTCAATCCCGAGCGCATCCCCGAGAAGCCCGAGGTTCCCACCGTCAAGGAAAGCGGCTTCGACGTGACGCTGGTGAAGTTCCGCGGCCTCGCCGGCCCCAAGGGGCTGCCGGACAATGTCACCAAGGTGTGGGACGAGGCGATCAAGAACGTGCTCGCCGACCCCGACTATCAGAAGCGCTACACCGAAGAAGTGCTGGTGCCGAACTACATCCCGCACGCGCAGTACCAGGCCTTCATCACCAATTTCGCCGACACGACAGAGGCGTTCCTGAAGGAAACCGGCGCGGTGAAGTAACCGACCGCCGCCCTCCCCTGCGGCGCCGGCGAAGCCCCCGGCGCCGTGACCGGGAAGCCGCGCCGGCGTCACCCCTTGCCGCAACGCCCGCCCCGCACCTCGCGCGGGCCGGCGCCGTGCCCCCTCCGCCCCCGAGGAACGCACCATGAAACGGGATTTCCTGAGCGGCGGCGTGCTCATCGCCCTCGCCGCCGCCTATTACATCGCCACCGGCTCGATCGCCGAGAGCACGCTGTCGGACGAGATCGGCGCCACCGGCCTGCCCCGGCTGCTGGCCATGCTGCTCGCCTTCATCGGACTGGCGCTGATCGCTCGCACCGCCTTTGTCGCCCTCGCCGCCCGCCGCGCCAACGTCCCGCAGGCCGCGGCAGACGAAGAGGAAGGCGCGCCGCTGCCGCGCGCCATCGGCCTGCTGCTGATCGGCGGCGCCTATGTCGTGCTGCTGCCCTTCATCGGCTACTTCCTCGCCGTCGCTTTGCTGATCGCCGGCGTGGCGCTCTATGAGGGCGCCGCCCGCAGCTGGGTGTTGCCGACCGCCGCGCTGGGCGGGGCGACGCTCTACTGGGCGATCTTCGTCAAGCTGCTCGGCGTGCACCAGCCGGCCGGCTCCCTCTTTCAGGGATGGCTCTCGTGACCACGTTCTGGGACATCCTGCATCTTCTCACCGCCACGCCGCTGGTGCCGGTCGCCATCATGGGGCTGACCTGGGGCATTCTCGGTGGCGCGCTGCCGGGCATCTCGGCCTCGATCACCATGGCGCTGGTGCTGCCCTTCACCTACACGATGGACCCGGCGATGGCGATCGCGCTGCTCGCCTGCGTCTATATCGGCGCGGAATATGGCGGCTCGATCCCCGCCATTCTGATCCGCACCCCCGGCACCAATTCCTCCGCCGCGACCGTCATTGACGGCTATGAGCTGAACCGCCAGGGGCGGGCCGGCGAGGCGCTCGGCATCTCGCTGATGTCGGGCGTGGTGGGCAGCCTGTTCGGCCTCGCCATGCTGGCGCTGCTGACCGAGCCGCTGTCCTGGCTGGCGCTGGCGTTCCGGCCGACCTCCTATTTCGCCCTCGGCATACTCGGCCTCAGCGTCATCGCCTCGATGGGCGGGGATTCGCTGCTCAAGGGCCTCGCCTCGGCGGTGGTCGGGCTGATGATCGCCACCGTCGGCACCGACCCAATCTCCGGCGTCACCCGCTTCACCTTCGACGTCGCGGACCTGCTCAGCGGCGTCGAGCCTGTGGTGGTGATGGTCGGCCTGTTCGCGCTGACCGAGCTGATGAGCCAGTCCGGCTCCACCACCGTTACCCAGCTCGGCGGCTCGATCCGCATCCGCCTGCCGGGCTGGGCGATGATGCGCAAGCTGCGGCGCTCGCAGGCGATCGGCTGCTTCCTCGGCCTGTTCGAGGGGCTGACGCCGGGCGGGGGCGGCTCGGTCGCCGCCTTCATGTCCTATAATGAGGCGCGGCGCTGGTCGAAGACGCCGGAAAAATTCGGCAAGGGCTCGGAAGAGGGCATCGCCGCGCCCGAGGCCGCCAACAACACCGTGGCCTCCACCGCGCTGATCCCGCTGCTGAGCTTCGGCATTCCGAGTTCCAACTCCACCGCCGTGCTGCTGGGCGGCCTGCTGATGCACGGGCTGCTGCCGGGCCCGCGCCTGTTCGAGCAGAACCCGCAGGTGATCGACAGCCTCTATGTCGGCTCGCTCATCGCCATCATCGCCCAGATCGGCGTCGGCGTGCTGATCCTGCCGGCCTGCGTGTGGCTGGTGAACCGGCCGCGCCCCTACCGCGCCGGGTTCATTCTCGCGCTGATCCTGTCGGGCCTGTTCACCCTCAACAACAGCCCGTTCGATCTCGGCCTCGCTCTGGCGCTTGGGCTGATGGGCTATCTGATGCGGCTGGCCCGCTTCCCGGTGCTGCCGATGATCCTCGGCGTCGTGCTCGGCCACATGGTGGAATCGAGCTATCGCCGCTCGCTGGTGCTCTCGGGCGGCGACTTCCACATCTTCGTCGAGGACCCGATCGCCGTCGGCCTGCTCGGCGCCGCCTTGTTCTTCATCGTCTTCTCGCTGGCCCGCGAATACCGCGACGCGCGCCGGACCCAGATGCAGGAAACCCATTTGTGAACCAGCACCGCGCGATCTCAGAGGAAACCGTCGCCGGCCGGCTGGCCAGCTTTGCCGCCAGCGCCGCGCCCCCGCCGGCCGCCGAGGCGGTGAGCCGGCGCCTGCTGCTCGACATTTGCGGCCTCGCCTTCGCCGCCCGGCACGAGCCCTATACCAGCGCCGCGCTCGCCAGCGCCGCCGGCACGGGGCCCTGCACCGCCATTGGCCATGCCCACGGGCTGAACCTCTACGACGCCGCGCTGGTCAACGGCACGGCGGCGCATGGCGAGGATTATGACGACACCTTCGAGGGCGGGCCGGTGCATGCCGGCGTGGTGGTGGTGCCGGCCGCGCTCGCCCTCGCCCAGCATCGCGGGCTCGACGGCGCGGCTGTCATGCGCGCCATCGCCATCGGCGCGGAATTGATGAGCCGGCTCAGCCTCGTCGCGCCGCAGGCGATCCACAAGGCCGGCTTCCACCCGACGGCGGTGATCGGCTCCATGGCGGCGGCCGCCGCCGCAGGCACCACCATCGGGCTCGACCGCGCCCGGCTCGCCAACGCGCTGGGGATCGCCGGCAGCCTCGCTTCCGGCATCATCGAATATCTCGCCGACGGCTCCTGGACCAAGCGGCTGCACCCCGGCGCAGCGGCGCAGGCGGGGCTGCGCGCGGCGCTGCTGGCGGAGGGCGGCTTTGTCGGGCCGGCCAGCGTTTTCGAGGGCGACCACGGCTTCTTCCGCGCCTTCGCCCCCTCGAAGACGGCGAATTTCGCCCCGCTGCTGGACGGGCTGGGCGAGGACTGGATCATGCCGACCATCGCCTTCAAGCCCTATGCCTGCGGAACCATGACCCAGCCCTTCATCGACTGCGCCATCGCGCTGGCCCGGCAGGGCGTGCGCGCCGAGGAGATCGTCAGCCTCACCTGCAAGGCGGGCGAGGGCACAGTGCACCGGCTGTGGGAGCCGCTCGCCGCCAAGCAGGCGGTGCCGAACGGCTATGCCGGCAAATTCTCCACCCCCTTCTGCATGGCGGTCGGCTTTCTCGACGGGGCGGCCGGGCTGGTGCAGTTCACCGACGCGCAGACACGGCGTCCGGATGTGCGGGCCTTCGCGGCGAAGATTTCCTATGAGATCGACCCAGCGGATGAGTATCCAAGCAACTTCACCGGCCATCTGCGGGCGACGCTGACCGACGGCTCGGTGATCGAAATCCGCCAGCCGCATATGCGCGGAGGCGCGCGCGAGCCGCTTTCCGATGCCGAGCTGGTGGCCAAGTTCAACGCCAATGTGGCCTTTGGCGGCGGCGACGCGGCAACGGCGGAAGCGCTCTTTGCGGCGATCGACGCGATCGCCGCCGGCGGGAAGGTAGCGCTGGGAGAGAGCGCATGAACACACCCCATACGGACAGCCCCTCACGCCCCGTGGCCATCGTCACCGGCGGCTCGCGCAATATCGGCCGCGCCATTGCCCATGCGCTGGGGGCGGCGGGCATGGCGGTGGTCATCGTCGCCCGCTCGGACCGCGACGCCGCAGAACAGGTGGTGCATGAGTTGGAAGCGCTGGGCACGCCGGCGACGTCGGTGCTGGCCGATGTCTCCCGCGAAGCCTCCGCCGATCTCATCGTCGCCCATGCGCTGGAGCGCTTCGGCCGGCTCGATGTGCTCGTCAACAACGCCGCCATCCGCCGCGAGAAGCCGGTGGAGGCGATGAGTCTGGCGGAATGGCGGGAGATCACCGGCATCTGCCTCGACGGCGCCTTCCTGCTCTGCCGCGCCGCGATCCCGCATCTGGCGGAATCGCCGGCCGGCGCCATCATCAATATTGGCGGCCTCACCGCCTATACCGGCGCCCCGAACCGCGCCCATGTGGTCGCCGCCAAGGCGGGGCTGGACGGGCTGACCAAGGCGCTGGCGGTGGAGCTGGCGCCGCGCGGCATCACGGTGAATCTCGTCTCGCCCGGCCGCATCGGCACCGACCGCAGCCACGCCTCGGCCGAGAAGAACCCGGCCCACCATGCCCGCAACCAGACCCTGCTGGGGCGGGAGGGCACGGCGGAGGAAGTCGCGGCGATGGTCGCCTATCTCGCCGGCCCGGCCGCCCGCTTCCTCACCGGCCAGACCGTCCACGTCAATGGCGGCGCGTTTTTGCCCTAGCGGGAAGGCCTCCTCCTACCCAGAAGACGGGAGCCGCCATGTTCGGTGATGTGAGCCTGTGGCACTACGTGCTGGTGGCCGGCGTCGCCTTCCTCGCCGGTGTCGCCGGCGGGGTCACCGGCTATGGGCCCGGCCTGCTGATGCCGCCCATCCTGTTGCCGATCATCGGCGCGCAGGCGGTGGTGCCTGTCATCGCCGTCTCCGCCATGCTGTCCAATGCCAGCCGGCTCTATGCCTTCCGCCGCGCTTTCGATCCGCGCCGGGCCATGCTCATTGTTGCCGTGGCGCTGCCGACCTCGGCGCTGGGGGCCTATGGCTATACAAGCCTGTCGGGGGCTGGTGTGTCGATAGTGATCGGGGCGGTGCTGATGCTGGCCATCCCCGTCCGCCACGGGCTGGCCCGGCTCAAAGGTCATCTCGACGGGCCGGGGCTGATGGCGGCCGGCGCCGGCTTCGGGCTGCTGATGGGCGGCACCGCCGGCACCGGCGTGGTGCTGCTCTCCATCCTGCTGGCGGCGGGGCTGAACGGCGCGGCTGTTATCGCCACCGATGCCGGCATCTCGCTGGTGCTCGGCGTGGTGAAAGTGGGGGTGTTCCAGGCGGCCGGCGCGCTCCCCCTCGCCTCCTGGGTGATGGCGGTGCTGATTGGGCTGGCGGCGACGCCGGGCGTGTTCTTGGCCCGGCGGCTGGTCGGCACCCTGTCCGAGGGCGCCCATATCCGCGTTCTCGACGGCGTGGTGGTGATCGGCGGGCTGGTGCTCATCCTTCAGGGGCTGCGCGCGCTGATGATGTGATGTCCCGCCCGCCGCCAACAGGCGAACTGGCCGACCGGCCCGCAATCGGCTAATCAGGCCGGCCGCGCCGCCGGTGGCAACAGGCCGCCGTCGTCGCCGGGCAGGAAACACGACATGTACGCCGCCACATCCCCCGCCACACACCGGGCCAGCCCGCGCGACTGGCTGGCGCTCGCCGTCATCGCGGTGCCGTGCCTCGTCTATGCGATGGACCTGACGGTGCTCAATCTCGCCGTGCCGCATCTGGCGCTCGACCTCGCGCCCTCGGCGGCGCAGCTTTTGTGGATCATCGACATTTACGGCTTCATGGTCGCCGGCGCGCTGATGCTGATGGGCACGCTGGGCGACCGCATCGGCCGGCGCAAGCTGCTGCTGATCGGCGCGGCGGCCTTTGCGGTCGCCTCGGTGCTGGCGGCGATGGCGCGCAGCGCCGAACAGCTCATTCTCGCCCGCGCCTTGCTCGGCCTTGCCGGGGCGACGCTGGCGCCCTCGACGCTCTCGCTGATCCGCAACATCTTTCTCGACGATCGCGAGCGCACCTTCGCGATTGGCGTGTGGATCGCCTGCTTCTCGTCAGGCGCGGCGCTCGGCCCGCTGGTCGGCGGGGTGATCCTCACCTATTTCTGGTGGGGCGCGGTGTTCCTTGCCGCCGTGCCTGTCATGCTCCTCCTGCTCATTGCCGGGCCGTTGCTGCTGCCGGAGTTCCGCGACGAGAAAGCCGGCCGGCTCGACATTGTGAGCGCGCTGCAGTCCGTCACCGCCGTGCTGGCGCTGGTCTATGGCATGAAGCGCATCGCCGAGCATGGACCCGACCTGGAGGCCGGCGCGGCGCTGGCGCTGGGGCTTGTCGTGATCGGCTTCTTTGTCGCCCGGCAGAAGCGCCTCGCCGACCCGATGATCGACCTTGCTTTGTTCGCCCATCCCGGCATCGGCGCGGCGCTCGCGATCAACGTGCTGGCGATGATGGGGGTGATGGGCATCTTCGTGTTCATCTCGCAATATCTCCAGCTGGTGCTCGGCATGAGCCCGCTGGAGGCGGGGCTGTGGACCGCGCCTTCCGGCGTGTGCTTCGCCATCGGCTCAATGGCGACGCCGCGCCTGGTGCGCCGCTGGCGGGCGGTGGACGTGCTGTCGGTCGGGCTCGTCGCAGCGATATTCGGATTCCTGCTGCTGACACAGCTACGGGCGGAAGCCTCGCTGCCGGTGCTGATGGGCGCCATCGTGCTGATGTGCCTCGGCCTGTCGCCGGCCGGCACCATCACCACCGATCTGGTGATGCGCCTCGCGCCGCCCGAGCGCGCCGGCGCCGCCTCCGGCATTTCCGAGACCAGCTTCGAGTTCGGCGGCGCCATCGGCATCGCCTCGCTTGGCAGCCTGGTGGCGGGAAGCTACCGGCTGAGCATGGAAGGCGCCGCCCTGCCCGCCGGCATCCCGGCCACGCTGCTGGAGCCGGCGCAGCGCACGCTGGACGGCGCCGTCACCGCCGCCGCCAAACTGCCCGAGGCGCTGGCCACGCCGCTGCTGCAGGCGGCCCATGGCGCCTTCTCCCATGCGATCGACCTCGCGGCGCTGGCCTGCGTCGCCTCGGCCGTGCTGGCGCTGATCGTCGCCCGCACCCGGCTGACGCGGGTGCGGTAGGCGTCAGGCGCGTCGCTCAGGCGCTGATCTCGTCCACCAGCCGCGCCAGCATCACCTCGCAGCGGGCGAGCTGGTCGCGGCTGACATATTCGTCCGGCTTGTGGGCGTCGCGTATGTCGCCGGGCCCGCACACCACGGTGGGAATGCCGAGCTTTTCCCGGAACAGCCCGCCCTCGGTGCCGAAGGCGATCTTGCGCAGCGGGCCGGGGCCGTTGAGCCGGCGCAGCAGCGCCACCACCTCGGCCTCCGGCGGCGTCTCCAGCCCGGGATAGGCGTTGACGATGTCGATGGAAACGCCGGTGCCGGCAAAGCGGGCCTGCGCCGCCCGCGTCAGCGCCGCCGCCCTGTCGAACAGCCGGTCCATCAGAAAAGCGGGATCGTCAGTCGGCAAATTGCGGATCTCGAAATCCACCGTGCAGGCATTCGGCACGATGTTGAGCGCGGTGCCGCCCTGGATGGTGCCGGCATGCACGGTGGTGAAGGGCACGGCGTAAGCCGCGTCCTGCGGGCCGGCCGCAAGTTCGTCCTGCAGCGCCCGCATCTCGCCCACCATGTCGGCGGCGAGGTGGATGGCGTTCAGCCCTTCCGGCGCATGGCTGGAATGGCATTCCTGCCCCCGGCAGGTGAGGCGGGCGGCGAGCTTGCCCTTATGCGCGACCACGGTCTCCAGCATCGTCGGCTCGCCGATGATGCACAGCGCCGGCAGGTCGTCCGCGCCGATGAGGCGTTCGATCAGCCCGCGCACGCCGACGCAGCCGATCTCCTCGTCATAGCTGAAGGCCAGGTGCAGCGGCCGGGTGAGCCGGCGTGTCGCTGCCGCCTCCGCCGCCGCCAGCACGCAGGCGAGAAAGCCCTTCATGTCGCAGCTGCCGCGCCCGAGCAGATGGTCGCCGCGCTCGGTGAGGCGGAACGGGTCGGTGCTCCACGCCTGCCCCTCGACGGGGACCACATCGGTATGGCCGGACAGCAGCACCCCGCCGGCACCCGTTGGGCCGAGCACGGCGTGGAGATTGGCCTTGGTGCCGGCCGCGTTGTGCACCAGCGTCAGCCGGGCGCCGAGCGGCGCCAGCAGCGCGCTGATATAATCGATGAGCGTGAGATTGGACTCGCGGCTGATGGTGGGAAAGGCGATCAGCCGTTCCAGGATCTCGATCGGGCGGGAAGCGGTCATAAGCGGGCCGGCAGGGGGAGAACGGGGCGGCAGGATGACCGGCCGGGGCGCATTGGCAAACCATTAATTTGGCATGGTCTGGATCGGAAAAACTGAGGTTGGCGGCACAACCGTCGCGAAAACGGGCACGCAAAAATTCTAGCCACCGCTGCTTGGTGGAGCGACGCCGCGCCCCTAACATGCGCCGCCCAAAGGGACCTGACGGAGAGCGAGCGGATGAACCAGCAGACCGGCAATATGCGCGTCGATGGCGGGCGGCTATGGGGCAGCCTGATGGCGATGGCGCAGATCGGTCCCGGCATTGCCGGCGGCAATAACCGGCAGGCGCTGACCGATGCCGACCGCGAGGGGCGCCTGCTGTTCCAGCGCTGGTGCGAGGACGCCGGCCTCACCGTCGGCGTCGACGCCATGGGCTCGATGTTCGCCCGCCGCGAGGGGACCGAGGCCGACGCGCTGCCGATCCTCATCGGCTCGCATCTCGACACCCAGCCGACGGGGGGCAAATATGATGGCGTGCTCGGCGTGCTGGCGGCGCTGGAAGTGGTGCGCACCCTGAACGATCTCGGCATCCGCACCCGCCGGCCGGTGGAGGTGGTGAACTGGACCAATGAGGAAGGCTCGCGCTTTCCCCCCGCCATGATCGCCTCCGGCGTCTATGCCGGCGTGCACACGCTCGATTGGGCCTATGGCCGCACCGACGCGGCGGGCCTGCGCTTCGGCGACGAGCTGGAGCGCATCGGCTTCAAGGGCGAGGAGCCGGTGGGCCAGCGCAAGGGCCACGCCTATTTCGAGCTGCATATCGAGCAGGGGCCGATCCTGGAGGAGGAAGGGGTCGACATCGGCATCGTCACCCATGGCCAGGGGCTGCGCTGGGTAGAGGTGACGCTGACCGGGCGCGCGGCCCACACCGGCACCACGCCGATGGACCGGCGGCTGAACGCCAGCCTCGGCGCCGCCCGCATCATCGACCGCATCGAGGCGATCACCCGCGCCCATGGCGAGAGGGCAGTCGGCGCGGTGGGGCAGCTGGTCTTCGCGCCGAACTCGCGCAACATCCTGCCCGGCACGGTGGTATTCACCGCCGATCTGCGCCATCCCGATCTGGCGGCGCTCAACTCCATGGCGGAGCAGGTGAAGCAGGCGGCGCGCGAGGTGGCGGCCGATCTCGGCATCGGCATCGCGATCGAGGAAGTCGGCGCCTTCGACCCCACCACCTTCGACGAGGATCTGCTGGCGGGACTGCGCGGGGCGGCGGAGCGGCTGGGCTATTCGCACCGCGACATGGTGTCGGGCGCCGGGCACGATGCGTGCTGGGTGGCGAAGACCATGCCCTCCGCCATGATCTTCTGCCCCTGCGTCGACGGGCTCAGCCACAATGAGGCGGAGGAGATCACCCCGCAATGGGCCGGCGCCGGCACCGATGTGCTGCTGCAGGCCGTGCTGCAGGCGGCCGAGGTGGTGGAGTAGACGTTCCCCTCAGGCCCGGGCTTGACCCGGGCACCCAGCGGCCGGGCCTGCCGAGGCAAGGGTTCTGCGATCCGCCGCGCATGTGCGGAAAGGTTGGATCCCCGGGTCAAGCCCGGGGATGAGGGTGTGCGGACTGGTGGGCGCTCAGCCCTTGCGCCAGAGCGCGGCGCCGCCGGTGAGTCCGGCATCGTTTGAGGCCAGGCTGACATTGGCCGGCAGCTCGATCTCGACATGCTTGGCATTGCCGCCGCCGAGATAGAGATGGTCGTAATGCAGCAGCACGTAGAGCAGCTCGATCACCCGCTTCACATGGTGGTTCCAGTGCTTCTTGCCGTGCGCCTCATAGGCGGCGACGCCGAGATATTCGTCATAGGTCAGGTTGTCGTGCACGGGATGGTGCGCCAGCTCCATATGCGGCATCAGCTCGCCATCGCGGAACAGCGCCGTGCCGCAGCCGGTGCCGAGCGTCATCACCATTTCCAGCCCCTTGCCGGAGACGATGCCATAGCCCTGCATCTCGGCATCGTTGATCAGCCGGGCGGGGGCCTTGAGGCGCGCCGCCATCGCGTCGGCCAGCGCGAAGCCGGCCCAGAGCTCGGTGCCGAGATTGGGCGCGGTCAGCACCTTGCCCTCGCGCACCACGCCGGGGAAGCCGATGGCGATGCGGTCGAAGGCCGGGTGCTTGGCCGCCATGCCGGCATAGGCGTCGAGCAGCGCCTCCGGATGGCAGGGATGGGGCGTGTCCACCCGCTCGCGCTCGGAGATCATGGTGCCATGGTCGTCGATGACGGCGCATTTCAGACCGGTGCCGCCAATATCGACCGCGAGAATGCCCGCCGCGCCGGTGGCGGCCGTCGTATCTGTCATAGGGTTCATCCTCTCACTTCGACGCCTGCGCCGGCTCGGCCACCCGCCGGCTCACCTCATGATCGTCCTCGTCGGCGCTGGCATGGAACAGCGCGCCATCGCCATCGACGGTGACGACAAAATCCTCGCCCTCCCACGTTCCGGACTCGGTCCAGAAGAAGGTGAACCGCAGGTGCCGGCCATGCTGTTTGACGGTGGTCGGCAGGTCGGCGATGTGAAAGCCGAAGCCGGTGGGCCGCGTCGGCGTGTCCTGCGCCGTGGTCCAGCCGTCGAGCGACCAGTGGATCACCGCCGGCGCCGGCAGTTCCACCCGCAAGGCGAGGCCGGCGGGCACCGAGCGGAGCTTCTGGTTGAAGTGCCAGAGCCGGCGCGGCGAGGTCACCTTGTCGACGAGATAGCGCTGCACGGTTTGCGGCGGCGTGTCGAACACCTTGCCGTCACGCAGCGAGCGCATCAGCTTGATATGCTCGGAATGCGCCCAGACCAGCGGCATCGCGCTGCCCGAGGGGCGGCCCTTGAACAGCTCGCGCTCGGGAATGTCGTCCTGGTCCCACACCTGCTCGGGCAGCAGCCCACCGGGGCCGGCGCAGTCCTCCAGCGTGACCAGAAGCTGGCCGGCGCGCACCAGATTGCCGGCGGCGATCTCGTAATGGGCGCGCTCGCCGGTGAGCAGCGGCCAGGCCCGGCCGACGCCGGTGCCGTCGAAGGGCGAGCCATCCTCATGCTCGCCATAGCCGTCGCCATTGTAGCGGTACCAGACCGGGCCCTGCGGCAGCTCCACCTTGAGAATGGCATCGATCGCCTTGATGGTGGCGAGGATGCGCGGGTCGTCCGCCGCGCGCAGCCCGAAGCGCACCAGCGCGAGCGCGTCCGGCGAGATAAGCTGCGCCGCCGGCCGGTCGCTGTCACCCGGCGGACGGTTTTTCACCGGAACGAAGCCGTCGATCGGCGACGCGGCGTCGGCGGTTTCCGGCGGGGCGACGCGCACATAATAGCCCTCGACCCCGAGCTTATCCGCGAGGTCGGTGCCGGTGGCGAAGGTCCAGTGCTCGATCGAGTCGTTCCAGGCGTCGGCCTTTTCGCGCAGATACTGCGCCTCGTCCTTGCGGCCGAACAGCTCCATCATCTCGGCGGCGGCCAGAAGGGCGGAGATTTCCGCCGCCAGGGTGAAGGGCGAATAGCCGGCATCCTCCTCCCAGCGGTCCTGGCCGGTCACCGGGCCGTTGAGGACGATGAATCGCGCGGCGCGCTCGATCATGTCCATGTAGCCGTCGAGCTCGCCGCGCGCGAAATGGCCGCCGCGGCGGATCATGTCGGCAAGCAGGATGGGGAAGGCACACTCGTCCATCTGCACGCCGCCCCAATAGGGAACGCCGTCGAGCCAGACATTCTGCGACCAGTGACCGTCGGTTTCCTGAATGCTGCGGAGATAGCCGAGCACCGACTTGGCCTCGTCGGAGGCCCCCGCCGCCAGCAGGCCGCCGGCGTTCTCGACCAGATCGCGCGGCCAGACGAGGTGATAGCCGCCGAGATCCTCGTCGCCCTTGTTGAAGCCCCAGGGAATGGAGAGGCTGGCGATGATGGCGCCCGGCACGGAACTCGGCTGGTGGGTGGCCAGCACGATGGTGCTGGCGCGGTAGGCATTGATGTTGGAGCGGTTCTGCGGATGGTCGAGCGGCAGCAGCGTGCCCTGCCAGGCGCGCCAGCCCTGCACATAGGTGCGGCGCAGTTCCTCGAAGCCTTCCTGCAGGCTGGAAACGGTGCGGAACCCCGCCTCCTCCGGCCGGGCGCCGAAGCCGAGCGCGACCAGCATCTCGCCATTGCTGGCGGCAAGGTCAATCTCGGCGCTGAGCGCCACATTGCCGGATTCGGCGCGCTGGTAGCGTTCCTCCAGTTCGCCGGAGCGGGCGAGCTGCTGCCAGCCATCGGAGGTGCCGACATAGCCCACCGAGCGGGCCTTCCACGGCACCGAGCAGGCGAGCGCCAGCGACTGGCCATGCCGGCCGGAGGCGAACAGCATGGGCGTGCCCTTGTAGTCGCCGACCCAGCCGGTGTTGTCGGCGCCGGCATTGATGAGATGCGGCGCCAGCAGCGCGAACAGGCGGTAGTCGGAGATATCGCCGATCAGTGCCTCGAAGGTGATCTTCTGGATCAGCACTTCCCGGCGTGGATCGGTGAGGATCTGCTTCTGGATGCGCCAGCGCCCGTCATTGGCGGTGTTGAGCAGGTGATAGGCCGGCACGCCATGCTCCAGCACGCCGACTTCGTGCTCGGCGTCGCGCTTCTCCTCGGCGAAATAGCCGTCCGGGCCCGTGACGAGGAAGCCGAAATCGCGGGTGCAGGCGGTGTCGACGCGGGGGTAATAGATCTCGTTGAGGATGCCGTGGCTCAGCGTGAACCACAGCCGGCTCGCCGCCGTGCGAGCGGTGCCGACGCCCACCTTGGCGCTTGATGTCCAGCGCGCCGGGCCGCCGGGGCCGCCGGGCGGTGTGAGATCTCCATCCGTGCTCATCGTTTTCCCCACTCACACGCCCTTGAAAACGGGCGATCCTTGCCTTGGCGCGCCGGGACACCCCGGCGCACGCGCCTACCGTGCCCCACCGAGGAACCTGCGAGAGATTTCCGGTGCGGTCAATCGCGTATCGCTGCCGGGCCGAGGCGGGCGAGGGTCAGAAGCTGACCCGCACGCTGGCCTCAACGCCATTGTCGCGCCACCCCTCGCCGAACTGGCCGGTGTACTGCACGCCCAGATGCAGCCTGTCGCCGGCCTGCGCGGTCAGCCCCGCCTCCAGCAGCGCCGTATTCCGCGCCAGCGGCGCGCCTGTGGTGGTAAAGCCCGGCCCGCCGGCGAAACCGACGGCGAGCGCGGGCAATGCGTCGCCCCAAACATGCTGCCACGCGGCGGAGGCATCGAGGCGCAGGCGGAGAGACGCCTGTTCGCCCAGCGGCAGGGACAGCCGCGCGCCGAGCGTGCCAAAACTGGCGCTGGCGTCGAGCCCGGGCGAGGCCAACGCGGCGCTGCCGCCGGCCTCGCGGAAACCATCGCCCTCCAGCGCGACATAGGCGAGGCTGGCGAAGGGCTCCAGCGTCGCGGCGGGGAGCGCGAGCCCATAAGCGATCTCGCCGAAAATCTGGCCGGTGCCGGCGCTGATATCGGCGGTCAGGGTTTCGGCCAGCCCCGGCAGAACGAGGCTGCGGCGGGCAGAAACCTCGTTCCAGCCATAGGCGCCGCCAAGCCGCAGCGCGAGCGGGCCCCAGCTGCGCCCGCCATAGAGACCGAGCGTGTAGCTGTCGACGCCGTAGGAGGCGGCGAGCGCACCGGCCCCGATGGAGCTGTGGCTGTAGCCGCCGAACGCGCCGATCCGCCAGACATCGAGAAAAAGCCGGTCGAGGCCGGCGTGGAAGCCGCCAATGTCGCGCGACAGCCCGGCGCTGGCCGGGGTGGCGGCGCTATCGCCAAAGGCGCCGAAGCCCTGCAGCCAGAAATCGGTGCCGGTGCCGGGCGCGGGTTCGACGAGCCGGGTGCCGTCATCGGCGAAGCTCACCACCTGCGCCCGCCCCGCGCCCGCGCCGGCGGCCGTGCGCAGTCGGTCCAGCGCCGCCGCGCGGGCGAAGCGGCTGTCCTGCAGCAGAACGGTTTGCACAGACGCATAGCCCTCGCCGGAGAGCCGATCGAAGGCGCCGCGCGCCGCCGCGAGGCTTGGCAGCCACGCGGCGGAGGCGACCAGAGGATCGTCAGGGTCCATCCGATCAAGCGCCACGCCGACGGCGCGCTGGTTGGGGGTGGCGCCGGCGGAGGCGAAGGCGCGCGACTTCGCGACCCTGAGCGCCACGTCATTTTCGCCTGTGATCGCCGTGACCGTAGCGAAGGCAGAGGACGGACCCGCAAGGGTGGCGAACGCGCCCTCGATACCCTCGCCCGCCACCAGCACGGTGTAGCTGCCAAAGGGTGCGGGATCGAACAGGCCATAGGCGAGCGTGCCGTCGAGACGGGCAGTGCCGCTCACGTCAAGAAGGTCGGCGCCCGCCGCGCCGAGCCGCACATTCAGCCGCGCCGCTTCCCCCGCCGCATAATCGCCGGCGAGCGTGAGCGTGCCGAGCGCGCCAGCCGCGCCCGGCGCCAGCGTGCCGCCGGCCTGGACATAGCCCGAGGCCGCGCGGAGGGTTCCGGTGCCGGAGACGACGCCGCCAAATTGCAGCAGGCCGCCCGTCGCCAGCGTGCCGCCAATGGCGAGGCTTCCGCCGGCCAGCGCGGTGTCGAGCAGCACGTCCAGCTGCGTGCCGGCGGCAATGTCCAGCCGCGCCGCCGGATGCGCCAGGGTGAGGCGGTCGATGGTGGGCGAGAGGTCGAGGCGGATCTGCGCGGCGTTGGCAAGCGTCACCTCATAATAGCGGCCGAGCGTTCCATAGCCGGCGAAGTCGCCATCCGCATTGTCCGGCGTCTCGTGGCGGCCGAGCGTGTCGGTCCAGCGAGAGGCGTCGCTCCAGGCGAAGGCGCCGGCGGCGGCTGTCGTGGTGCGCAGCGGGTTGGCGGCGGCGAGCCAGTCGGCGTGGTCGGCGACGGCGCCGTAATTGGACGGTGAGCCGTAGGTGAACAGGTATTCGCCGGGCCTGTCTGGATCGGCAAAGCCGGCGGTGAAATTGACCCCGAGCTGGATCAACCCGCCGTCCGGGCCGATCATGAACAGGGGCCCGCCGCTGTCGCCGAAGGAGGTGCCGCCCTGCCAGGCAGGCACCGGGGCCTCGACGCCGAATTCATTGGGATCGTCCGGGCTCAGCGGGTTGCGAAACTGGACGGAGATCTGAAGGCGGCCGTCGGGCAACACCGTGACCTGCCCCAGCGTGCTGGTGACGGCGCGGCGCCGGTCGTCATAGCCGAGATCGTTCTCCGTCCCGGTGCCGATCTGGCCATAGCCGGCGAGGAAGACCACGTCGCCAAGGCCCGGCATCTGGTCCGGCGAGGTGGCGAGCGTCACCGGCGCGACGCCGGCGACCGGTTGCGCCAGCGAGATGAGGGCGACATCGCTGGACGAAAAGCCTTCCGGCACATAGGCGGGATTGACCGCGACGCCGCTGAGGGCGCGGTCGTTCGGGTTGGCGAGGGTCGAGTCCGGCGAGAAGCGGACCTCCACCTCATTGAACCAGCTGAGCACCGCGCCCGTCTCCGCGCTCAGCGCGCAATGGCCGGCGGTGAGCACGGTGCGCGAATTGATCAGCGTGCCGGTGCAGATCGACTGGCCGTCGATCGAGAGCGCGACGACATTGGCGAAGCGGTTTTCGCTGTCGTACCAGTTCTGCACGCCGCCCACGGCCGCGGCATCGACATCGTTGAGATAGATCGCGCCCGCCGGCGCGGCGGCGAGCAGCGGGCCGGCGGCCAGCGCGAGAACAGGGGCGAGGCGCCGTCCGGCACCCGGCCTGCGCGGGCGGCCACGCCGCGCCGTGGGACTGTTCGCCGCCGATCGCGTCACGCTCGCGCTCACCTCGCCTTTGCCCTCCTCCGCGCTGTACTTTCCCTTGCGATAGCCCGGATTCCGCCGCGCTCACAAGCGCGCCGGGCCGGCCGCGCGGCTCTTTATGGCAGGGGCGGTAACGGGAGGAGCGGTGCTGGCGCGCAGCACCAGCTCGGTGGGAAGCACGATGTCGCCCTCCAGCGCCTCGCCGCCGATCATCGCCAGCAGGCACTGCGCCGCCCGGCGGCCGATCGCCTCGCGCGGCTGGCGGATGGTGGAGAGCGCCGGCGTCATATGCGAGACCAGCTCGATATCGTCGAACCCCATCACCGAGACGTCGCGCGGCACGGCGAGGCCGCGATGCTGCACCTCGCCGATGAAGCCGCAGGCCATGGCGTCGCTGGCGAGGAACATCGCCGTGGGACGCTGCTCCGCCGGCAAAGCGAGCCAGGCCGCACCGGCGACGCGGCCGGAATCGAGGCTGAAATCGCCGGGAAGCACGAGGGGCGGCGGCAGGCCGCGCGCCGCCAGCGCCTGCTCGGTGCCGGCGAGCCGCGCCTCGCTCAGCACATTGCCCGGCGGCCCCATCACATGGCCGATGCGCGTGTGGCCGAGATCGGCGAGATGGCCGACCGCGACCCGCGCCGCCGCACGGTTGTCGATCTTCACCCGCGGCGCTTCGATGCCCGGTATCCACTCGCAGGCCAGCACGATCGGCACCCGGCGCTTGAGGCCTTCCGCCGGCAGCGTGCCGTCGAGCACGATCAGCCCGTCGGCACGGCTCGGCTCGGCATAGCCGAGCAGAGTTTCCCCGCCCATGGCGCAGGTGTCGGCGATCAGCAGATTATAGCCCGCCCCGGCGAGCACCGCCGCCATGCCGGCGAGGATCTGCGAGAAGAACGGGTTGGACAGGTTCGGCACCAGCGCCACCACCCCGCCGGTGCGCCGGTGGCGCAAATTGCGCGCGGCGTGGTTCAGCCGGTAGCCGGTCTGGCGGATCGCCTCCTCGACGCTGCGGCGCGTCTCGGCGCTTACCACGTCGGGATTTGAGAGCACGCGGCTGACCGTCGCGGTGGAAACGCCGGCGAGCCGCGCCACGTCCACGATCTTCGGTCTCTGGTGCTGCATGGGCCCCTCCATAGACGCGCCGGGGGCTCTCTGGCAATCCGCTCGCGCTACCGTTGCGGCATTCCCGGCCACACCCTCTTGCAATCGATTACAAGCCTCCGCTAGGCTGAATGCAACCGATTACAAAAATCAACGGTTGGCCGGCACGCCGGTCGGGAGGAAACCATGCGGACCATCAAGGGGCCGGGCCTGTTTCTGGCCCAGTTCATCGGCGCAGACGCGCCCTTCGACAGCTGGCACACCATCACACGCTGGGCCGCCGAATGCGGCTATGAAGGCGTGCAGGTGCCGACCAACGACCCACGCATCCTCGATCTCGACCAGGCCGCCGCCTCGCGCGACTGGTGCGCGCAATGGGCCGGGCAGGGATCGCAGAACGGCGTGGTCGTCACCGAGCTCTCCACCCATCTGCAGGGCCAGCTGGTAGCGGTGCATCCCGCCTATGACGCGATGTTCGACGGTTTCGCGGCACCGCAGGTGCGCGGCAACCCGGCCGCGCGGCAGGAATGGGCGGTCGACCAGATGAAAAAGGCGCTCACCGCCTCCAAGCATCTGGGCCTCACCGCCATGGTGACGTTCTCAGGCGCGCTGGCCTGGCCCTATGTCTATCCCTGGCCACAGCGCCCGGCCGGGCTGGTGGAAGAGGCGTTCGACGAGCTGGCGCGCCGCTGGCGGCCGCTGCTCGACTTCGCCGATGAGTGCGGCGTCGATCTCTGCTTCGAGATCCACCCCGGCGAGGATTTGCACGACGGCGACACGTTCGAGATGTTCCTGGAGCGTGTGGACAACCACCCCCGCGCCAAGATGCTCTACGACCCCTCGCACTATGTGCTGCAGCAGCTCGACTATCTCGACCATCTCGACATCTATGCCGAGCGCATCGGCATGTTCCATGTGAAGGATGCCGAGTTCAACCCGACCGGCCGCAAGGGCGTCTATGGCGGCTACCAGCCCTGGCTGAAGCGCGCCGGGCGCTTCCGCAGCCCCGGCGACGGGCAGGTCGATTTCGGCGCCATCTTCTCGAAATTCGCCGCGATGGATTTCGACGGCTGGGCGGTGGTGGAGTGGGAATGCTGCCTCAAGCACCCCGAGGACGGCGCGCGCGAGGGGGCGCAGTTCGTCAAGAACCACATCATCCGCGTCACCGAGAAGGCGTTTGACGACTTCGCCGCCGGCGCCACCGACCGCGCCGCCAATCGCGCTTTGTTGGGGCTGGACCGATGAGCGGCCCTGTCCCAACCCGACCGCTGCGGCTCGGCATGGTGGGCGGCGGCTCGGGCGCCTTCATCGGCGCCGTACACCGCATCGCCGCGCGGCTCGACGGCGAATTCACGCTCATTGCCGGCGCGCTGTCCTCCACTCCGGAGAAATCCCGCGCCTCGGGCGAGGCGCTGGGAATCCCGCGCGCCTATGACGACTACCTCGCCATGGCGAAAGCCGAGGCGCGGCGCAAGGACGGCATCGAGGCGGTGGCGATCGTCACGCCGAACCATAGGCATGCCGGCCCGGCGATCGAATTCCTCAAGCGCGGCATCCACGTCATCTGCGACAAGCCGCTGACCGCGACCATGGCGGAAGCGAAGAAGCTCGCCAAAGTCGCGGAGCAGGCCAAGGCGCTGTTCGTGCTGACCCACAACTACACCGGCTACCCGATGATCCGACAGGCACGCGCCATGGTGGCGGCGGGCGAGATCGGCCGCGTCCGGCTGGTGCAGGTGGAATATGTGCAGGACTGGCTGACCGAAGCGGCGGAGAAATCCGGCTCCAAGCAGGCGGAATGGCGCACCGACCCGGAACGCTCGGGCGCGGGCGGGGCGACCGGCGATATCGGCACCCATGCCTACAACCTCGCCGGCTTCGTCTCCGGCCTGACGGCGGAAGCGCTGGCGGCGGACCTCCAGACTTTCGTGCCGGGCCGGGCGCTGGATGACAACGCCCATGTGCTGCTGCGCTTTGAAGGCGGGGCGCGCGGCATGCTGTGGGCGAGCCAGGTGGCGCCGGGCAATGAGAACGGCCTGCGCCTGCGCATCTATGGCGACAAGGGCGGGCTGGAATGGGCGCAGGAGGACCCGAACTATCTCTGGTTCACCCCCTTCGGCGAACCGAGGCGCCGCATCACCCGCAACGGCGCCGGGGCGGGGCCGGAGGCGGGGCGCGTCTCGCGCATTCCGCCCGGCCATCCCGAGGGGTATCTGGAAGGCTTCGCCAACATCTATGCCGAGGCGGCGCGCGCCATCCGCGCCCATCAGAAGGGTGAGGCGGCGCCAGAGGGCGTGCTGTTCCCGACACTGGCGGACGGGCTGGCGGGGATGCGCTTCGTCGAGGCCTGCGTGCAGTCCTCGCGCCGCAATGCCGGCTGGGTGACGCTGTGAGCGCCGCCCCGGAGCGCGCGGCCGCCCCGGTGCTCGAACTCGTCGATGTGCGCAAGAGCTTCGGGCCGATCGAGATCCTGCACGGCATCGACTTCGCGCTCCACGCGGGGGAAGTGCACGCGCTGATCGGCGAGAACGGCGCCGGCAAGTCGACGATCATGAAGATCCTCGGCGGCTTTCTCGCCCCCTCCTCCGGCGCGGTGCGGCTCGACGGCAAGCCGGCGCCCTATGCGACCGGGGCGCAGGCCGAGGCGCTGGGTGTGGTGGTGATCCATCAGGAGTTCAACCTCGCCCCCGACCTCACGGTGAGCGAGAACATCTGGCTCGGGCGGGAACTCGGCGGGATCTTCCTCGACCACCGCGCGATGCGGGCGGGCACGCAGGCGCTGCTCGACGAGCTCGACAGCCCGATCCGCCCGGAGGCGCGCATCCGCGACCTGCCCGTCTCCGACCGGCAGATGGTGGAAATCGCCAAGGCGCTGGCCCGCAAGGCGCGGGTGCTTGTTATGGACGAGCCTTCCGCCGTGCTCACCCATAAAGAGGTGGAGGTGCTTTTCCGCCAGATCGAGCGGCTGCGGGCGCAGGGCGTGGCGCTGCTCTACACCTCGCACCGGCTGGAGGAGATCACCCGCCTGGCCGACCGCGTCACCGTGCTGCGCGACGGCGCGGTGGTGCGCAGGGCCGGGCGCGGCGAGCTGACCGAGGACGGCATGGCCACCGCCATGGTCGGGCGCAAGCTGGAGGATATCTACCCGGCCAAGCGCCACCATGCCGGCGCGGTGGCGCTGGAGGTGAAGAGCTTTTCCGTGCCGCCGCTGGTGAAGGACATTTCCTTCTCCCTGCGGCGCGGCGAGGTGCTGGGCATCTCAGGCCTGGTCGGTTCCGGTCGCACGGAACTCGCCGAGGGGCTGGTGGGCCTGCGCCCCGCCAGCGGCGAAATCCTGCGCCACGGCGTGCCGGTCAAGGTCGGCTCGGTGCGCGAGGCCGCCGCCTGCGGCATGGCCTATCTCACCGAGGACCGGAAGGAGCACGGGCTGCTGCTCGACAAGAACCTTGCGGTGAACCTCACGCTTTCGACGCTGGCCCGCTTCGGCACGCCCTTCATCGATGCCGGGCGCGAGGAGGCGGCGCTGACCCGGGCGATCAGCGATTTCGACATCCGCGCCCCGCGCCGCGACATGAAGGTAGGCAACCTCTCCGGCGGCAACCAGCAGAAGCTGCTGCTGGCCAAGACCATGCTCGGCGACCCCGAAGTCGTCATCATCGACGAGCCGACGCGCGGCATCGATGTCGGCACCAAGAGCCAGATCTACGCCTTCATCGACGCGCTGGCCGCCGAGGGGCGCAGCGTCATCGTCATCTCTTCCGACATGCCGGAGATTCTCGGCCTGTCCGACCGGGTGCTGGTGATGCGCCATGGCCGGATCGCCGGCGAGCTGGAGGGCGAACGCCTCACCGAAAACGCCGTGGTGCGCCTGGTGATGGGCACCAACGAACAGGCCTCAGGGAGCGCCTCGCATGTCTGACTCCACGCGCTCTGACTCCACGCGCGCCGACCTCGCGCGCGCCGACACCGCGCGGCCTTCGCTCGCGGCGCGCCTGCCGGGCCTGTCGGCGCTCGGCCCGCTGCTGGCGCTGATCCTGCTGGTGGCGCTGGGGGCCTATCTCAACGAGAATTTTCTCTCCGCCGGCAATGTCACCAATGTGCTGGCCCGCTCCGCCTTCATCGGCATGATCGCGGTGGGGATGACCTTCGTCATCACGTCAGGCGGGCTCGATCTCTCGGTCGGCTCGATGGCGGCGTTCATCGCCGGAGTGATGATCCTCGCCATGAACGCGCTGCTGCCCTCGATGGGCGTCGGCGTGCCGCTGATTCTCGCCGGCATGGGCATCGCGCTCGGGGCCGGGCTGCTGGCCGGGCTCGGCAACGGGCTATTGGTGACGAAGGCGCGGATCGAGCCGTTCATCGTCACGCTCGGCACCATGGGCATCTTCCGCTCGCTGGTGACGTGGCTGGCCGATGGCGGCACGATCAGCCTGGATTTCGGCGTTCGCCAGCTTTACCGGCCGGTCTATTATTCCGGCCTGTTCGGCATCGCCTGGCCGATCCTCGTCTTCGCTGTGGTGGCCATCGCCGGGCAGGTGGCGATGCGCCATACGCGCTTTGGCCGCTACTGCGAAGCCATCGGCTCCAACGACAAGGTGGCGCTGTATTCGGCGGTGAATGTCGAGCGCATAAGGCTGATGACCTATGTGCTGCTCGGCCTGCTCGTCGGGCTGGCCACCATCATGTATGTGCCGCGCCTCGGCTCGGCCTCGGGTTCCACCGGCATGCTGTGGGAACTGGAGGCGATCGCCGCCGTCATCATCGGCGGCACGGCGCTGAAGGGCGGCTATGGCCGGGTCTGGGGCACGGTGATCGGCGTGCTGATCCTCAGCCTGATCGACAACATCCTCATTCTGGCGGACCTCGTCTCTCCCTATCTCAACGGGACGATCCAGGGCGTCATTATCGTGCTCGCGGTGGTTCTCCAGCGCAGCAAATCATCCGCCTGAGAGCGGAAATAACGGGAGGAAAACACAATGGAACGCAGGACATTTCTCACCACCGCCGCCATTGGCACCGCGGCCGCCGCCACCGGGCTCTCCCTGCCCGCCATGGCGCAGGGCAAGAAGGCGGTGATCGGCGTCTCGATTCCCTCCGCCACCCACGGCTTCATGGGCGGGCTGAACTGGCACGCGCAGGACACCATCAAGCGGCTGAAGGCGACCTATCCCAACCTCGAATTCGTGCTCGCCACTGCTGGTGCGGTCGGCAAGCAGGTCAATGACATCGAGGACATGGTGGCGACCCGCAACATCGACGCGCTTGTCGTGCTGCCCTTCGAATCCGAGCCGCTGACCAGCCCGGTCAAGGCGGTGAAGGATGCCGGCAAATGGGTGACGGTGGTCGATCGCGGCCTCTCGCAGGCCGGCATCGAGGACCTCTATGTCGCCGGCGACAACACCGCCTTCGGTCGCGTCTCGGGCGAGTATTTCAAGGCCAACCTGAAGCCCGGTGCCAAGATCGTGGTGCTGCGCGGCATCCCGACCACGCTCGACAATGAGCGCGTGGACGCCTTCAAGATCGCCATCGAGGGCTCGGGGATCGAGATCCTCGACATGCAGCACGGCAACTGGAACCGCGACAAGGCGTTTTCGGTGATGCAGGACTACCTGTCCAAGCACAAGAAGATCGACGCCGTGTGGGCGGCCGATGACGACATGGCGATCGGCGTGATGGAGGCCATTGCCCAGTCCGGCCGGCAGAAGGAGATGTGGATCGTCGGCGGCGCCGGCATGAAGCAGATCATCAAGCGGGTGATGGACAAGGACCCGCAGATCCCGGTCGACGTGTCCTATCCGCCGGCGCTGATCTCCACCGCGCTGGAGGTCACGGCGCTGAACTTCGTCTCCGCCACGCCGGTCTATGGCCGCTTCATCATCGGCTCGACGCTGATCACGGCGGAGAACGCCGCGCAGTTCTACTTCCCCGACAGCCCGTTCTGACCAGCCGGCACCTAGGGAGGGGGCGGGGCGCCCCCTCCCACCGCCGCCTCATGCTAGTCTCGCGGCATGATCGAGTTTGACGGCGATGCGCTCGCCCTCGCCCCCCGTCTGATCGGAATGACGCTGCTGGTCGACGGGGTCGGCGGCGTCATCGTCGAGACTGAGGCCTATCGGCGCGACGACCCCGCCTCGCACAGCTTTGCCGGCCCCACGCCGCGCAATGCGGCAATGTTCGGCCCGCCCTTCCATGCCTATGTCTACCGCTCCTACGGCCTGCACTGGTGCTTCAACATCGTAGCGCAGGGCCATGGCGCCGTACTGGTGCGGGCGCTGGCGCCGCTGGCTGGGCTGGAGCGCATGGTCGCGCGCCGTGGCGGGGCGGCCCGGCTGTGCTCCGGCCCCGGCCGGCTCACCCAGGCGCTCGCCCTAACAGGCGCCCTTGACGGCGCGCCGCTTGACCGCCCACCCTTTGAATGGCGCGAGCGCGAGGGCACGCCCGATATCGTTGCCGGCCCACGCATCGGCATCACCAAAGCGGTGGATGCGCCCTGGCGCTTCGGCCTGCGCGGCTCGCCTTTTCTCAGCCGCCGCTTCGCCTGACCCTCGCCGAATACCCCTGGCCGGTAGCCGGCGAAGCGCGGCGGCCCGCGCCGACGAATCCGGACCGCGAACGCGCCCTCGAGGCAACGAAACCCCTCCCCTGCGGTTAGTGGGGCGACGCCGGATCACCGATCGCACGCCGAGGGAGCACGGATAGATGGCACGCAAGACCAAGGGGGCCGCAGGGGCGGCCGCTAGGATTCACGACCAGACGCTGACGCGCGGAAATGGCGGCGAGCTGCACCAGTTCGCGCAAGGCGACACGCCTGTCATGACCACCGCGCAAGGCGGCCCGGTAGCGGACGACCAGAACACACTGAAGGTCGGCGCGCGCGGCCCGGCGCTGATCGAGGATTTCCACTTCCGCGAGAAAATGTTCCATTTCGACCATGAGCGCATTCCCGAGCGCGTGGTGCATGCGCGCGGCTATGGCGCCCATGGTTATTTCGAGACCTATGAATCGCTGGCCGAATACACCCGCGCCGACCTGTTCCAGCGCCCGGGCGAGAAGACGCCCGCCTTCGTGCGCTTCTCGACGGTGGCGGGCTCCAAGGGCTCGTTCGACCTCGCTCGCGACGTGCGCGGCTTCGCGGTGAAGATCTACACCCAGGAAGGCAATTGGGACCTCGTCGGCAACAACATCCCGGTGTTCTTCATCCAGGACGCGATCAAGTTTCCCGATGTCATCCACGCCGTGAAGCCCGAGCCGGACCGCGCCTTTCCGCAGGCGCAGTCGGCGCATGACAATTTCTGGGACTTCATCTCGCTGACCCCGGAATCCATGCACATGATCATGTGGGTGATGTCCGACCGGGCGATTCCGCGCTCCTTCCGCTTCATGGAGGGCTTCGGCGTCCACACTTTCCGCCTCGTGAACGAGAAGGACGAATCGACCTTCGTCAAGTTCATCTGGAAGCCCAAGCTCGGCCTGCAATCGGTGGTGTGGAACGAGGCGGTGAAGATCAACGGCGCCGACCCCGATTTCCATCGCCGCGATCTGTGGGAGGCGATCCAGTCCGGCAATTTCCCGGAATGGGAATTGTGTGTGCAGCTGTTCGACCAGGATTTCGCCGACAGTTTCGATTTCGACGTGCTCGATCCCACCAAGCTGATCCCCGAGGAGATCATCAAGCCGGTGCCGGTCGGCCGGCTGGTGCTGGACCGGATGCCGGATAATTTCTTCGCCGAGACGGAGCAGGTGGCGTTCATGACGCAGAACGTGCCGCCGGGCATCGACTTCTCCAACGATCCGCTGCTGCAGGGGCGCAACTTCTCTTATCTCGACACCCAGTTGAAGCGGCTCGGCAGCCCGAACTTTACCCATATCCCGATCAACGCGCCGAAATGCCCCTTCGCCCATTTCCAGCAGGACGGGCACATGGCGATGCGCAACCCGGTGGGGCGCACCAACTACCAGCCCAATTCGCGCGGCGAGGGCCCGCGCCCCGACCCGTCGCGCGGCTTCCGCTCCTTCGCCGAAGAGATCGAGGCGCCGAAGGTGCGGCTGCGGCCGGAGAGCTTCGCCGACCATTACAGCCAGGCGCGGCAGTTCTTCAACAGCCAGACCGGGCCGGAGCAGAAGCACATCGCCATGGCGCTGACCTTCGAGTTGAGCAAGGTGGAGGACGTGGTCATCCGCGAGCGGATGGTGGCGCATCTGCTCAACATCGACGAGGCGCTGGGCGCGACGGTGGCCGACAAGCTCGGCATCGACAAACTGCCCAAGCCCGCCGAGGCGGCCGTGCCCCCGCGCGACGACCTGCCCGCCTCGCCCGCCCTCAGCATCGTCCAGAACGGGCCGAACAGCTTCAAAGGCCGCAAGGTCGGCGTGCTGGTCAGCAATGGCTGCGACGGCACGCTGCTGACGGCGCTCCAGGCGGCGCTGGCGGCGGAAGGCGCGACAATGGAGCTGGTGGCGCCGAAGGTCGGCGGCGTGGAGACCGCCGACGGCAGCAAGCTGCCCGCCCATCACATGATCGATGGCGGGCCCTCGGTGTTGTTCGACGCGGTGGCGCTGCTGCTTTCCGAAGAGGGGGCCGAACGGCTGGTGGGCGAGGCGGCGGCGCGCGACTTCGTGGCGGACGCCTTCGCTCATTGCAAGTTCATCGGCTTCACCGCCGCCGCCCTGCCGCTGATGGCCAAGGCCGGCGTCGCCCCGGATGAAGATGAGGGACTGATCGCGCTGGAGGATGGCGCCTCGGTGGACGCCTTCGTCGCGAGCTGCCGCACGCTCCGCCTGTGGGCGCGCGAGGGCGTGGTCAAGCTCTGAGGGGCGCGCATCATGGCGGCAAGGGGCCTCGTGCACGGTCCGCTCGGCGCGAACACGTTGCATGTGTGCGTTGACATGCAGCGCCTGTTCGGCCCGGGCTTTCCCTGGGCGATGCCCTGGCTGGAGAAGGTGTTGCCGCTGGTGGAGTCCCTGTGCGCCCAAAAGCCGGAACGAACCGTGTTCACGCGGTTCGTTCCGCCGCGGCGGCCCGACGAGGCGCGGGGTGGCTGGGCGCGCTATTACCAGCGCTGGGCCGCAGTCACGGGCGAGGCAATCGGGCCGGATGCGGCACGGCTGGTGCCGGCGCTGGAGGCATTCGTGCCGCCGGCGCGGGTTATCGACAAGAGCGTCTATTCGCCCTGGACCGAGGGGCGGCTCGATGCGCTACTGGCGCCCGCGAGAGTGGACACGCTGGTGATCAGCGGCGGCGAGACGGATGTCTGCGTCCTCGCCACCGCGCTCGGCGCGATCGACCGGGGTTTCCGCGTCATCTTGGTCACGGATGCGTTGTGCAGTTCCTCCGACGCCACCCATGACGCGCTGATGGAACTCTATCTCAACCGTTTCAGCCAGCAGGTCGAGGTAGCCCGCGCCGAGGAAGTGCTGGAGGGCTGGCGCTGACATGCGTGCGGCTTTCGGAGCCTCCCTGAAGATCGCCACCTTCAACGTCAACGGCATCAATGGCCGCCTCGCCGTGCTGCTGCGCTGGCTGGAGGAGGCGCGCCCGGATGTGGTGTGCTTGCAGGAACTGAAAGCACCCGATGCGCGCTTTCCCATCCGCGCCATCGAGCAGGCCGGCTATGGCGCGATCTGGCATGGCCAGAAAAGCTGGAACGGCGTTGCCATCCTCGCACGCGGACGCGAACCGATCGAGACAAGGCGGGGGTTGCCGGGCGATCCGGACGACGAACAGGCCCGCTATATCGAGGCGGCGGTCGAGGGCCTTCTGATCGGCTGCCTGTATCTGCCGAACGGCAACCCGGCGCCGGGAGCCAAATTCGACGCCAAGCGGCGCTGGATCGCGCGGCTCGCCGCGCATGCGGCGGAACTGCTGGCACTCGACGTGCCTGTCATCCTCGCCGGCGACTACAATGTGATGCCGACCGAACTCGACGTGTACAAGCCCGAGCGCTGGGTGGACGACGCGCTGTTCCGTCCCGAGGTGCGCGAGGCCTTCCATGCGCTCATCGCGCAGGGCTGGACCGACGCGCTGCGCGCGCTGCATCCGGGCGAGCGGGTCTACACCTTTTGGGACTATCTCCACCACGCCTTCGCCCGTGACGCCGGGCTGCGGCTCGATCATCTCTTGCTGAGCCCCACGCTGGCGCCGCGCCTCACCGCCGCCGGGGTCGACCGTGCCGTGCGCGGCTGGGAGAAGGCGAGCGACCACGCCCCGGCCTGGATCGAGCTCGCACCCGCCCGCCTAGCCCGGCGGCGCAAACCAGCGGGTTAAAGCTTCAACCCGTCGAGATGGCTGCGAATATGCGCGGCTTCGGCTGATGTGGTGGCGAGGCTGATGGCGGTCATGAAGCCTTCGCGCGCCTCCCTTGTCCGGCCGAGCTGCAGCAGCAGCGCCCCGCGCAGGCCGTGATAATGAAAATAGCCGCCCAGCCGGTCGCCCAGCGGCTCCACCATCGCGAGCGCCGCTTCCGGCCCGCGCAGCTTGGAAATCGCCACTGCGCGGTTGAGCGTCACCACCGGCGAAGGCTGCAGGATTTCCAGCGTGCCGTAGAGCAGGTCGATCTGCGCCCAGTCGGTGGCCCCGGGCGTTTCCGCCCGCGCATGCAGCGCCGCGATCGCCGCCTGCACCTGATAGGCGCCGGGCCGGCGGTGGCGCATCGCCTTGTCGAGCAAAGCGAGGCCCTCGCCGATCATCGCCCGGTTCCACCGGGTGCGGTCCTGCTGATCGAGCAGGATCACCGCGCCCTCGGCATCGAAGCGGGCGCGGGCGCGGGCGTACTGAAGCAGCATGAGGGCGGCAAGGCCCATGATCTCCGGCTCGGCCGGGAACAGGCGCAGCAGCAGCCGGGCGAGGCGGATCGCCTCCTCGCACAGCGGCTCGCGGGCGGCGGTCTGGTCGCCGGCGGCGGAATAACCCTCGTTGAAGACGAGGTAGAGCATGGCGGCGACGGCACCGAGCCGCTCCGCCCGCTCCACCGGCCCCGGCGGCTCGAACGGCACGCCGCTCTCCCCCGCCTGCGCACGAGCGATGCGCGCCTTGGCGCGGGTGACGCGCTGTTCCATCGCTGTCTCGCTCACCAGGAAGGCGCGGGCGATCTGGCCGACGGAGAGGCCGGAGACGATGCGCAGCGCGAGCGCGATCTGCTGCGTCGCCGGCAGTTCGGGATGGCAGCAGATGAACAGGAGGCGCAGCACATCGTCACGGTAATGCGCGCCATCCATGCGCGCGGCGACCTCCGCCTCGGCGTCCTCGGTGTCGGAGAAGGCTTCCTCGGGCGGCAGTTCCGTCTGCTTTGCCCGACGCCGCACGCTGTCGAGCGCGACATTGCGGCCGACAAAAATCAGCCAGGCGGCAGGGTCGCGCGGCGGGCCGTTCAGCGGCCAGCTCTTCAGCGCCCGCAGGCACGCCTCCTGAAAGGCTTCCTCGGCGAGGTCGAGATCGCGGAAATAGCGCAGCAGCGCCGCGAGTGCCTGTGGGCGCGCCGCCGTGAGCGTGATGCCGATCGTGCGCGCCTCCTCGATCATGGCCGGGCGCCACCATCCATGAACAGGCCGACCGGGCGGATCTCATAAGACCCGCCGGGATTGGCGGCGCCGAGCTCGCGGGCGATGCCAAGCGCCTCTTCGAGGTCGGCGCAGTCGAGAATGTAGAAGCCGAGCAGCTGCTCCTTGGTTTCGGCGAAGGGGCCGTCGAGCACCAGCGGCGGGTCCTGGTCCTTGCGCAGCGTGGTGGCCGCCGTGGTCGGCAGCAGCCGCGCCACCGGCCCGAGCTTGCCCGCTGATGCGAGCCGCTCCTGCACCACGGCGAGCTTGCGCATCACCGCGTCATCTTCTTCCTTGGTCCAGGCGCAGACGACGTCTTCCTGGTGGTAGCAAAGCAGGGCGTAGAACATGGGCACCTTTCGTGAGGCAGGAATCAGCCGCCGCTGATTGCGGTGATGACGAAGACATCCGCGCCGGGGGCGAGCGGGGTGTTGAGACCGGCGCGGCGCCCGGCCACGAAGACGTTGATATGACGCCGGATCGCCGGCGTCTCGTCGCAGATGCGCTCGCCCATGCCGGGCCAGAGCGCGTCGAGCCCGTCCACCATTTCCGCGACGCTTGAGGCGTGGAGCGGCACCAGCCGCTCGGCGCCGGGAAACAGCACGACGAGATGCGGCGGCAGGCGCACGAGGACGGGGGCGGGGGCGGACGCCACGTCTATCTTCTCCCCCGCCTCCTCCATCATCGTCACCGCTCCAGCACCAGCGTCTCGACCGAGGTGATGGTCGGCAGGTGCGGGGCCACGCAGTTCCAGCTCTCGCCCTCGTCGGCGCTGGCATAGAGCCCGCCGGCATTGCTGCCGAAATACACCCCGGCCGGCTCCAGCGTGTCGGTGGCCATCGCCTGGCGCAGCACGTTGAAATAGGCCCCGCCCTGCGGCAGGCCGGCGCGGTTCGCCTGCCAGCTGGCGCCGGCGTCCCCCGTTCGCCACACGGCGGCGTTGCCCTCCGGCATGAAGCGGCCCTTGATGTCGCCGTTCAACGGGATGAGGTAGAGCCCGTCCGGGTCGCGCGGATGCACGGCGGCTGGAAAGCCGAAGGAGGAGGGCAAGCCGTTCTCGATGCTCTCCCAGCTGCGCCCGCCATCGTCGGAGCGGTACATGCCGCAATGGTTCTGCTGGTAGAGCCGCCCCCGCCCGCCCGGCGCCATGACCAGGCAGTGCACGCATTGGCCGAATTCGGGATAGTTCTGCCCCTCCGGCATAAAGTCGGCGCGGGTGCCGCGGTTGCGCGCCTCCCAGGTGGCGCCGCCATCCTCGCTGGCGAAAACGCCCGCTGCGGAAATGCCGACCCAGATCTTGTTCGGATCGGCCGGGTCGAGCACCAGCGAATGCAGGATCAGCCCGGCGCCGCCGGGGTTCCATTCCGGTCGGCTCGGGTGCTGCTGCAGCCCGTCAATGTGGCTCCAGCTCTCCCCGCCATCGGTGCTGCGGAACAGCCCGGCCGGCTCGACCCCGGCATAGAGGCTGCCATCCGCCGCCACCGCAAGGCTCCAGACCGATTTCACCGGCGCCTGCCCGGCCTCATAGGCGAGGCCCTGGCTCGAATGGGTCCAGCTGGCGCCGAGATCGGTCGATTTCCACACCGCCGGGCCGAACCATTCATTGCCGCCGCCGGCATAGAGCGTGCCGCTCAAAGGATCGGCGACCACGTGATTGGTCGGCCAGGTCTCGCAGAACGGGCCGCGCAGCTGCCAGGAGCGCCGCGCCGCGTCGCTCTCCAGCACAAAGGCGCCCTTGCGGGTGCCGACAAGAACGAAAACCTGCCGTGCCATCGCCCCCTCCGCTCAACTCGTCACGACCACGACCAGCCAGGACACGCCGAAGCGGTCGACCAGCGAGCCGAAGGCCGGGGCGAAGAAGGTGGGGCCGAGCGGCATCGTCACCTGCCCGCCCTCGGACAGGGCGGCGAACCGCGTCTCGGCCTCTTCCCTTGTCGCGACCGAGAGCGCCAGCGAGACACCGGCAAAACCCGCCGCGTCCGACTGGCAGCCATCGGAGGCCATCAGCTCGGCCTCGCCGACACGGAAGCTGGCATGCATCACCTTGTCGTCCCAGCCGTCCGGCACCATACCGGGCGGCGGCGGCTCGGGGGCCTCGCCAAAGCGCATCAGCGCCGTCACCTCAGCGCCGATCGCCTGGGTGTAGAACGCCAGCGCTTCCTCGGTGCGCCCGTTGAACATCAGATAGGCCTGCACGTTCATCGCTGATCTCCCTTTGATTGCCTTCGACGACCCGAGGACGAAGGGCGGGGCACGAAACCGACAGGGACTGAGAAAATTTTCGCGGCCCTGTCGGCGGGGGGCCGGATCGCGCGTCCTTGAGGCATCACCGGCAGATCAGGAGGCTCACCCGCCATGCCCAGCACGATACGCCTGCACCGCGTCCTCGCAACCCGCCCGGAGAAGGTCTACCGCGCCTTTATCGAAGCGGACGCGCTGGCGAAGTGGATTGCGCCGAACGGCTTCACCTGCACGGTGGACCATCTCGAGGCCCGCGTCGGCGGCACGTTCCGCATGGCGTTCTGCAACTTCACCACCGGCGCAAGCCATGCCTTCGGCGGCACCTATCTGGAGCTGAGCCCCGGCAAGAGCCTGCGCTACACCGACCGCTTCGACGACCCCGCCCTGCCCGGCGAGATTGTGGTGAGCGTGAGCTTGAAGGAGGTTTCCGTCGGCACCGAGCTGGAGATCGAGCAGGCGGGCATACCGGACGCCATTCCGCCCGAGGCCTGCACCCTTGGCTGGCAGCAATCGCTGGAGAACCTCGCCCGGCTGGTGGAGCCGGAGATCCCGGGCTAGCGCATAGGGTCGGAGCGGTGTTTAACTACCAGCGCGCCACGCGCGGTGCGAGGATCGCCCCCGCGACGGCGAGGCCGGCAATGGCCAGGCTGTACCAGCTGGCGACGAAGAGCGGAGAATCGTCGGGGCAATGGGCGGCATAGAACGCGCCCGCCAGCCCGCCCGCCAGCAGCCCCGCCACCGCCCCGGCCAGCGCCGGGCGTGCCGGCGCGCCATGGCGCAGCACCGCCAGGAATACCACCAGCGGCGCGGCGCCGATCAGCGGAATGAAGGTGAGGCAGACACGGGCATTGACCCCGACCAGCCGCGCGGCCCAATCGGCGGAGGGAACCGCCAGCAGTTCCAGCCCCACGGCGGCGATCAGCAGCAGCGGCCCGGCCAGCAGCCAGACGAGCGGCGTACGCGCCTCCTCGCCCGGCCGCACCAGCCGGCGCAGCAGGACGAACGCGCTGGCGGCCAAAGCGAGCGTCACCACGAATTTGAACACGAAGCGCGCCGTCTCCAGCGAGGCCAGCGCATCGGGGCGTGGACCAAGGGCGAGCGCGAACACGGCCCCGGCGAGCACAAGCGCGAGCGCCATCGCCACGCGCCAGGCCGTGCCCAGCGGCAGTGCCCGGCGGCGTGTATCGGCGGCCATCGCCCGGATGAGATCTTGCGTGTCCATGTCACTCGCGTCCAAATCGCCGCGCGATCGCGGCCAGTCCCCGGTGCAGCGCCACCCGCACCGCCGCCTCGGTCATCGCATAGGTCCGGGCCGTCTCCTCGACGGAACGGCCGTCGACCGAAATCGCCGCCACCACCGAGCGCTGCGTCGGGGCGAGCCCGTCGAGTGCCCGGGTGATGTCGCGCGCGCTCACCGTCTCGACCTCCGGCTGGGCGAAGGTTTCGGCGATGTCGTCGACGTCGATTTCCACCCGCCGGCCGCGCCGGCGGAAGGCGTCGATCAGCTTGAAGCGCGCAATGGCATAGACCCAGGGCAGCACGGGCGCCTCGGGCAGCCATGTATGGCGCTTCAGATGGATCGCCAGCAGCACCTCCTGCACCACATCTTCCGCATCGACCCCGCCATGGGTGATCTTGCCGCGCGCATAGGCACGGACAAGGCCCGCAACACGGTCGAGAAACGCTGAATAGCAGCGCTCGTCGCCCGCGAGGGCGGCGCGGAGCAGATCGGCAAGTTCGCGCTCGTTCTTGCCGCTCAACGCCGGTCTCTCCTTTTCGCGCGCCCGGGCCGCCTTGTTACGGTCGGGCGGAAATAATCTGCGAATGCCACGCCCACCTCATCACGAATTCGTGTCGAAGAGGAGCGTAACACCGCCGGCTCCCGTCTCGAATGGACCGATGCAGGGTCAAGCACGGCCCTCTGCACCGATCAACAGGAGACGACCCATGAACCGCTCGACCCTCGCTCTCGCGCTCGCCGGCTCCCTCGCCACTGCCCTTGCCGGCGCCGCCTTCGCCGCCCCGCTTTCGCCGGAAAAGATGGCCGGCAACGAGAAGTGCTACGGCGTTGCCCTGAAGGGCCAGAATGACTGCGCCGCGGGTGCCGGCACCACCTGCGCCGGCACCTCGACCATGGACTACCAGGGCAATGCCTGGAAGGCGGTTCCCAAGGGCACCTGCGTGACCATGAAGGGCGGCATGCATATGGGCTCGCTGACCCCGATCAAGAGCTGAGCCGGCTCAGGAGGCCCGCGCCGCGGGCCTCCTCTTCTCGCAACTCCCCGTTCCCAAAGCCGCGAGACCGATGATGAACGCCGTCCCCCGCGACTGCCTGCCCGCCCGCGCCGGGCTCGGGCTTAAGCCGGAGCATTACTGCCATGTGCTGGAGGCGCGCCCGGATATCGGCTTCTTCGAGGTTCATGCCGAGAACTACATGGGCGCCGGCGGGCCGCCGCACCATTATCTGGAAGCGGTGGCCAGCCTCTACCCGCTCTCGCTGCACGGCGTCGGCCTCTCCATCGGCGCGGCCGGACCGCTCGACACGGCGCATCTGCGCCGGCTACGCGACCTGATTGACCGCTACCGGCCGCAGAGCTTTTCCGAACATCTCGCCTGGTCGACGCACGACACCGGCTTTCTCAACGACCTGCTGCCGCTGCCCTACACGCAGGAAACGCTGGCGCGGGTGAGCAAACATGTCGACGAGGCGCAGCAGGCGATCGGGCGGCAGCTGCTGCTGGAGAACCCCTCGACCTATCTGCTGTTCGCCGAGAGCACGATCGACGAGATCGACTTCCTGGAGGCGGTCGCGGAGCGCACCGGCTGCGGCCTGCTGCTCGACGTCAACAATGTGATGGTGTCCTGCGTCAATCACCGGCTGGACCCGACCGCCTATATCGACCGCTTCCCGGTCGAGCGCGTCGGCGAGATTCACCTGGCCGGCTATGACGAGACCGTGGACGGCGCCGGCGACCGGCTGCTGATCGACGCCCATGGCTCGCCAGTCAAGACCGACGTGATGGCGCTGTACGCGCTCACTCTGGCGCGCACCGGGCCGGTGCCGACGCTGATCGAATGGGACAATGACGTGCCGGCCTTCCCCACGTTGCATGCCGAGGCAGTGCGCGTCGACGCGCTGATCGCCGGGCAGGCGGCGCGGCGCAACGTGCTGAAGCGGGCGGGCTGAGCCATGGACTTCGCCACAGGCCAGCACGCCTTCGCACAGGCGCTGCTCCATGCCGACGCTCCCCTGCCCCCGGGCCTGACGGGCGCGCGCGGGGTGGCTGACGCCGCGCGCTTCGCGGTCTATCGCAACAATGTCCATGTCGGGCTGACCCGGGCGCTGGCGCAGCGCTTCGGCGTGACGGAGAGGCTGGTGGGCGGAGATTTCTTCGCCGGCATGGCGCGGGCCTATGCGCAGGACCACAAGCCCTCCTCGCCGCTGATCATCGACTATGGCGACGACTTCCCGGATTTCATTGCCGGCTTCGAACCGGCGCAGGCGCTGCCCTATCTCCCCGATGTCGCCCGGCTGGAGGCGGCCTGGACGCGGGCCTATCACGCGGCCGATGCCGCCCCGCTCGCCCTTGCCCGGCTCGCCGCGTTCGCCCCGGAGGCGCTGGCGACGCTCACCCTGAAACCGCACCCTTCCGCGACGCTGCTGCGCTCGCCCTTTCCCGCCGGTGCGATCTGGGCCGCGCATCAGGGCGCGGAGCTCGCCGACATCGAGGCGTGGCAGCCCGAGACCGTGCTGGTCGTGCGGCCGGATATGGCGGTGAACGTCCATGTCCTGCCGGCCGGCGACGGGCCCTTCGCCGCGCTTCTGTTTGCCGGCGGCACGCTCGGCGCGGCGGCGGAGGCGGCGCTCAATGAAGAGCCCGGCTTTGATTTCGGCGCCGCCTTGGTCGGCCTTCTCACCCTCAGTGCCTTTGCCGACATCCATCAAGGGGACGTGCCATGACAACAGAGACCCGTGTTCTTCCGCAGCGCCGGCCGCTTCCGCTTCTCGCGCTGCTCGCGCGGGCCGAGGACCTGCTGGCGTCGATCCCGGCCGCCTTGCCGCTCCTTGGCCTGCGCGTCGCGCTGGCGGTGCCGTTCTTCCTGTCGGGCCTGACCAAATGGGAGAGCTTTCTCACCCTGTCGGCTGGGGCGCACTTCCTGTTCGAGGAAGAGTTCCGGCTGCACCTGTTCGGCGGTACCTATGCCTACCCCTTCCCCACCCTGATGGCGGCGGCGGCGGGAACGGGCGAGATCGTGCTGCCGCTGCTCTTGCTGCTCGGCCTCGGCACCCGCTTCGCCGCGCTCGGCCTGCTGGTCATGACCGCCATCATCCAGCTCACCATTCCCGAGGGCTGGGCGAATTTTCACCTGCCCTGGGCCGCCATGGCCTTCGCGCTGGTGGTGTTCGGCGGCGGCCCGCTCGGGGCGGAAGGGCTGTGGCGGCGGTCGTCCCCGTCACAGCATTGAGATGGCCGCCGGTCAGCTGAACTGGGTCAGCGTGTCGAGGTCCTCCTGGCTGAGATCGAGCGCCGCGAAGTCGCTCGGCGAATAGCGGCGCTCCGAGCGCGCCGCGACCGCGCGGCAGGCCTCGGCCTCGTCGCGGATGGCGGCGAGCAGGCGCTCGATGGTCGCGGCGTTGTGGCCGGCGCCGAATTCGCAGCGTATCACCAGGGCGCCGCCCTCCTGCCAGCAATTGAAGGCGAGGCGGTGCGGACGCGCCGCCTGCGCCGCCCGCTCCCGGCCCGCCCCCAGCCGCACCAGAGCGAGGCCGGCATGGCCGAAGCGGCTGATGTCGCCGAGGAAGTTGAACGACACGTGCGGCCGCGCCCCGGCGAGCGGCACGGCGGCGGCGCGCAGCAGGCCATAGCCCATGGAGCGCCCCGCGGCGGCCCGCGCCAGATCCTTGACCGCCAGCAGCCAGCCCGGCAGGTCGCTCGCCTGCCCCGGCAGCGCCAGCGGATAGCGGGTGGTGAACCAGCCAATGGTGCGCGAGAGGTCGATGGCGGCATCGCCCGGCTCGCGGCCATGGCCTTCCAGCTCGATCTGAAGCGCTCCCCCCGTCCACTGCACCAGCGGGCGGGCGATGAGGGCGAGCGCGCTCTCCTGCGGCTGGTGGCCGAAGCGCTCGGTGAGATCGGCCAGCAGCGGCTGGCACAGTGCCGCCTCCAGCCGGAGATCGCGGATCTGCGCGGCGCCCTCAACGTCCGGCGCGTTTGGATGATCGAGCGGGACGGTGGTGGGTGCCTGCGTCACGCTCTGCCAATAGGCGCGATCGACCTCGAAGGCCGCGCCCATCCCGGCCTGATGGCGGCACCACCACGACCAGGAGGTCGGCGGCGCCAGCACCGGCAGCGGCGGGTCGGACAGCGCCTTGGCGAGATCATCGGCGAGGATCGCCCAGGACACCATGTCGAAGACAAGGTGATGCACGGCGAGGACGAGACGCAGCGCGGCGCCGGCCTCGATCATGCCGGCGGCGAAGGGACGGCCCGCCACGGGGTCGAGCATCGTCACCAGGCGATCGGCCATGCGGTCCTCAAGGGGCGACACATCCTGCCCGACCGGCACCTGCTGGCGCAGCAGCGCCGGCAGCGCGGCGGCGTCCTCGACCTGCTGGAGCGCCGGCACGCCTTCCTGCAGGCGCACGCGCAGCCCGTCATGGCGCTGCACCGCGTCCGCCAGCGCCGCTTCCACCGCCTCGCCCTTCGTGCCGAGCGGCAGGTCGAACACGGCGGTCAGCGCCCAGTGCCGGCGGTCGGGCATGGCGAGCCCCATGAACCAGTTCTGGATCGGCGTCAGCGGCACCGGCTCGGGCACGGGCCCCCGCTCTTCGGTTGGGTGCGTGGACACGGGCTGCATCACGCCGGCCAGAGCGCGCGGCGTCGGCGCGGTGAAGATCTGCGCCGGGGAGAGCAGCCAGCCCGCCGCGCGGGCCTTGCCGGCCAGCTGGATCGCCAGGATCGAATCGCCGCCCAAGGCGAAGAAGTCATCCTCCGGGCCAATGTTCGAGGTGCCGAGGCTGGCGAACAGCTCCCGCCACAGCGCGAGAACCGTGGCGAGCGGGTCCTGCGCGTCGGCAGCGGCGGCGGGGGCCGGCACAGCGGGGGCAGCGCTCTCGTCGGGCGGGGGTGCGGCGAACAGCGCCCGCAGCGCCGGCCGGTCCACCTTGCCATTGGCGGTGAGCGGCAGCGCTTCAAGGATGATGAGGCGCGACAGGCGCTGGGCTTCGGGCAGCTTCTCGCTGAGCAGGGCACTGAGGCTCTGCGCGCTCTCCCCGGGCGCCACCGCCGCGCCGACAAGGCGCACCGTGCCGTCGTCCTCGCTCAGGGCCAGCACCGTTGCATCTCGCACCCCGGGGCAGGCGCGCAGCTGCGCCGCCACGCCATTGGGATCGACCCGGTGGCCACGGACCTTCACCATGTCGTCCTTGCGGCCGAGAAAGCGGATGAGGCCGTCGGCATCGCGGCTGCCGAGATCGCCGGTGAGATAGGCCCGCGTACCGTCGGCCAGCTGGATGAAGCCGGAAGTGGCGGCCGGCTCCTCATCGCTTTGGCCGACATAGCCCAGCGCCACGCCCGCCCCGCTCACCCGGATTTCGCCGGTTTCGCCAGCGGCCAGCACCGCGCCATCCTCGTCGACGATGTCGATCCGCGCGCCATCGAGCGCCCGGCCCACCGGCACGCGGTCGGGCGCCTGCGTGCCGGCGGCGAGCGCCGGCGTTACCTCCACCAGGGTGCAGCCAATGGTGGTCTCGGTCGGACCGTAATGGTTGAAGACGCGCAGCTCCGGCCGCAGCGCCTTCAGCCTCTCGACCAGGCCAAAGGTCAGCACGTCGCCGCCTGAGATCAGCGCCTGCCGGGGCAGCAGCGCGGCCGCCTCGGGATGCGCCATCAGCGCCGCGAGATGGCTGGGAACGATCTTCAGCACGTCGGCCGGGTGGCGCGCCATCCAGTCGATGAAGGCGGCGGGGTCGCGCGCGGTCGCCGCGTCCACCACATTGAGCGTGCCGCCCGAAGCCACGGCGCCGAGGACGCTGGTATAGCCGAGATCGGCGGCAAAGGAGGTGGCGATGGCACACACAAGCGGGCCGGGGAGCGCCAGACGGTGCAGCAGCGCCTGGGTATAGGCATCGAGCCCGCCGCAGGACACCCGCACCCCCTTCGGCCGCCCGGTGGAGCCTGAGGTGAACAGGATATAGGCGAGGTCGCCGGCCGTGCAGGTCGCCCGCGGGGGCGGCGCTATCTTTGCCGGATGACGGCTCCAGCCGAGCACGGGCACCGGGGCCGGCTCGTCCTCAAGGTCGCCATCCGCCACCAGCACCTTGGCGCCGCTCTCGGCGAGAAGCGTGGCGCGGTAGGGCGCGGGGAAGTCGGGATCGAGCGGGACGAAGGCCGCGCCGAGATGGCTCGCCGCCGCCATCGCCACCAGCGGGCCGGCACCGCGTGTCAGGCAGAAGGCGACGCGATCGCCGCGCCGCACGCCCTGTACCGCCAGCCGCATGGCGAGCGCGCCGCTGGCTCGCGCGAGTTCCGCCCAGCTGAGCGTGCCCTCGCGGTCGATCACCGCCGGCGCCTCCGGCTGCAGCGCCGCCCAGTGCGCGACATGATCGGCGAGGCTGGTCGGCTGTGGGGCGATGGCCGGGGCCACCTGCGTGGGCACCGTCTCGGCCGGGCCTTTGCCGATCGCCTCCAGCAAGGTGCGGTAGCGGGAAACCCACCCCTCCACCCGTGCGGCATCGAACAGATCGGTGTTGAAATTGGCCTCGACGACGAGGCCCTCCTCGCTGGATTCGAGGTTCCAGTTCAGGTCCCAGCGCACGCTGCCATGGGCATTGGCGCGGATCGCCGGTGCCAACCCGGCGAAGGGTGCCAGCTTCTCCACCTTGTCCAGATTGAACGACACGCTCGCCAGCGGCGGGCGGGAAGGATCGCGCCGCACGCCGCTCGCCTTGACGATGGCGGAGAGCGGATAGGCGGGGAAGGCCATCGCCTGCGCCATGGCAGTGCGGCTGGCGCCCAGCGCATCGCCACCCAGCCCGGCAAGCCGCACCGGCACGGTGGAGATGCAATAGCCGGTCAGTCCAGGCTCCCCGACCAGCGGCTGGCCGGCGGCGAAGATCGCCACCACCAGATCGTCCTGGCCGGAAAGCTCCGCCAGCAGCTGGCCATAGGCGGCGAAGCACAGGGTGAAGAGCGAGCAGTCGAGCGCCCGCGCCCGCGCCGACAGTTCCGTGGCGAAGGCCGGCGGCAGCAGCGCCCGCGCGGTGCCGCCCGCATAGGTCTGCAACGGCGGGCGCGGCCGGTCGGTGGGAAGCGCCAGTGCCGGCGGCGGACTGGCGAAGATGGCCTGCCAATGGGCGGCCGCTTCCGGGTCGGCGGCGGCGTCGCGGGCAAAGGTGGCGAAGCGCTCATAGGCGACGGGGGCCAGCAGCGCGGCCTCGGTCCCCGCCAGACGGGCGGAATAGAGCAGGCCCAGCTCATTGGCCAGCACCTGCAGCGACCAGCCATCGGTGACGATATGCGGCTGGATCAGCGCCAGCGCCGTCTCCGCCCCGCAGCGCAGCACGCCGGCCCGCATCTGCCCGGCGCGCGCCAGATCGAACGGCCGCGCCGCCGCCTGCCGTACCCATGTGTCAACGGCGACGTCGTCGAGAAGATCGGCCTCTTCCAGCGCCACGATGGCGTGCGGCTCGATCACCGCCTCGCCGCCGCCGTCCGAAAAAAGCAGGCGCAGGCTGTCATGGCGCGCCACGAGATCGGCCAGCGCCGCGTTCAGCGCCGCCGTATCGATCGAACCGGGCAGGCGCAGCACCAGCGATTGGTTATAGGCCGCCGCGCTCTCCGGGCTGAAGGCGGCGAGCGTCCACAGCGCCTGCTGCCCCGGGGCGGTGGCGATGATTTTGGACTCGGCGGGGGCATCGAGCAGGGCGGGAAGGGACGCCCCGCCCATCAGGCCGACCGTCGCGAGGGCGCGGGCACTCTCCCGCACCGCACGCGACACCGTGTCGAGGTCGCCCTCGCTATGGGCGGTGGAGAGGAAGCAGGTGCGCCCCTCCCACACATAGACCCCGCGCGAAATGAGCTGGCTGTAGAACAGGTCGCTCGCCCCGGAGAAGCGCAGCACGGAGGAGAAGTGCTCTACCCGCAGCGGACTGCCATCTTCCTCCAGTCCCGCGTTCAGCGTAGCGCAAAGCGCCTGCGTGCGGGCGTTCAGCCGCTCCTGCAGCGCCGGGCCGGAGGCTTCCAGATGGCCGAGCATGGCGGAGGCCGCCGCCATGGCGAGCGGGTTCTTGTTGAAGGTGCCGGCGAAGAAGGTCCGCTCGGCCTTGGGACCGCCGGCGCCCTCCAGCGGCCAGACGCCGCCATCGATGCCGTCGAGAAAGGCCCGCTTGCCGGAGACGACTCCGATCGGTAGGCCACCGCCGACGATCTTGCCATAGGTGACGAGATCGGCCCGCACGCCGGCCCAGGCCTGCGCTCCGCCGGCGGCGACGCGGAAGCCGAGCAGCACCTCGTCGAAGATCAGCGCCGCGCCGGCACGGGCGGTGAAGCCACGCAGCCATTGCAGGAAGTCGCGCGGCTGCAGGCCGGGGCGCCGGCTCTGCACCGGCTCGACGATGACAGCCGCCAGCCGGTCGCCCAGCGCTTCCAGTGCGCTCTGGCTGCCCTCGGGGTCGGCATAGTCGAGCACCACCACATCGGCCAGCATGCCGGGCGGCGTGCCGCTAGCGAGCGGCAGGCTGGCGCCGTCCGTGCCGGAGCGCGCCAGCGTGCCGTCGAAATGGCCGTGATAGGAGCCGGCGAACATCGCCACCAGCGGGCGGCCGGTGGCGTGGCGGGCGAGCCGCAGCGCGGTCATGACAGCTTCGGTGCCGGTGTTGCAGAACAGCACCCGCTCATTGCCGGTGAGCCGGGCGATCGCCGCCGCCGCCTCGCCGGCCTTTTCCGCCTGCGGGCCGAGGAACAGCCCCTGCTCGGCGATCTGGCGCTGGATCGCCTCCACCACCATGGGCGGGTTGTGGCCAAGCAGCTGCACGCCGAAGCCCATGGTGAGGTCGACATAGTCGTTGCCGTCGGCGTCGACGACATGGCTGCCCTGCCCCTTCACGCCGATGATCGGGTAGAGCAGCGACTTGGTTTCGGGTCGGAACCCGGCCACTGCCCGGCTGTCGGCCAGCACCGCGCCATAGGCCTCGCGCTGGTGGCGGGAGGCGCCGTGCGCGGCACCGTAGCGGGCGGCGAAATCGGTGATGAAGCTGGCCGCCTGCGGGCTCAGCGTTTCGGCCGGCGCGGCGGGAGGAGCGTCCGGCGGGGGCAGGGCTGGGCTGGACACATGAGCCTCCGTGGCCGCACCCATGGCGGCCGCAATCGGGATGGCGGAAGAGGGCGGGGTCGAAAGCGCGGCCGCAGGGTCGGAGGCGGAGGTAGAGGCCTGGGCCTCGACCTCGCGCAGCACCCGTTCCAGCAGCGCCCGTGGCGTGGTGAGGGTGGTGAACAGCTCGCGGCGCGGGATCGCCACCTTCCACCGCCGCTCCAACGTCGAGAGCGCCTCGGTGAGGGCGAGCGAATCCACCCCCAGCGTGAAGAAACCGGCGTCGCCGGACAGCGCCGCCTCGCTCAGCTGCAAGCTGCGGCGCAGGCTGGCGGCGATGCCGGCGCGCATGTCCTCGCGGCTCGGCGTCGGGAGGACCGACACGACCGCCGCCGCCGGGGTTGCGGGCGCGTGCAGGGCGAGCGGCGCCACCTGCCGCCGGGAGGGAGCGTCGATCCAATGCCGTTCACCGGCGAAAGGATAGGGTGGCAGGTGCGCGCGCGGCGCGCCGCTGGCCGGCCATTGCACATCGATGCCGGCGGCGAACAGGCGGCACAGCGCCAGCGCCAGGGTTTCGCCCGCCGCGCGGTTGCGGCGGAGAGTCGGGATAAAGCGGGCGTCACGGCCCTCGAAGCCGGGGGCCCGCTGGGCGAAGCCGACCAGCGTCGCGGCCGGGCCGATCTCCACCACCACCTGCACGCCCTCGCCGGCCATGGTGTCGAGGCCGGCGCCGAACCGTACCGGCTGGCGGATCTGCCGCCCCCAATAGGCGGGATCGGTCAGATCGGCGGAGAGATCGCCGGTCACATTGGAGACCACCGGTAGGCGCGGCGCGGCCAGCGATGCCTCGCGCACCTTCGCCTCGAACGGCGCGACCACATCATCCATCAGATGGGAATGGAAGGCGTGGCTGGTAGCGATGCGCTGGCTGCGGATGCCCTGCGCGTCGAGAGCGGCGAGCAGCGACGCGATCGCCTCGCTCTCGCCCGCCACCACCACCTCTTCCGGTGCGTTCAACGCGGCGATGTCGAGCCGGGCGCCGTAAGGCTCCAGCAGCGGGGCGAGGCGCTCGGGCGTCGCGAACACCGCCGCCATCTCGCCGCCCTGCGGCAGCGCGCCCATCAGCGCGCCGCGTGCCGCCACCAGGTCGAGCGCCGCCTCGAAGGGCAGCAGGCCGGCGACGCAGGCGGCGGACCATTCGCCCAGACTATGGCCGGCGACGATGTCGGGCGTCACGCCGAACGCCTTGAGCCGCTCGGCCAGCGCGACTTCCAGCACGAACAGCGCCGGCTGCACCTCGGCCGTTTCGGTCAGCGGCCCGCTTGCCGGATCGAACATGCGCGCGGCGAGATCGAGGCCGAGCCGCGCCCCGGCCGTGTCGATGCGGGCACGAAAGGCCGGATCGACCTCATAGAGCTCCGCCGCCATGCCCGGCCACTGGCTGCCCTGGCCGGAAAACAGGAAGGCGACCTTCGGCCGCCCGACCAAGGCGAGGCCGGTGGCACCTACGGTCGGCGCCTCGCCCTCGGCGACGGCGCGCAGGCCCGCCAGCGCTTCCTCATAGCTGCGCGCCAGCAGGGCGGCACGGTGGGAAAAACGCCCGCGCCCGGAATTCAGCGCCGCCGCGATGCCGGCCAGCGAGGCCTGCGGATCGACGACCAGATGGTCGGCCAGCGCGGCGGCCATACGGCGCAGACCCTCTTCATCCGGAGCGGAGAAAGCGAGGACGACCGGCAGCGGCGTGTCGAGGGTCGCCGGTTCAACCGGCGGGGCCTGTTCGAGAATGAGATGGGCGTTGGTGCCGGAAAAGCCGAAGCTGCTCACGCTGGCGCGGCGCGTGTCGCAGGCCGGCCAGTCCATCGCCCGGTCGACGACGCGCACGGGGAGTTCGTCCCAGGCAATGCGCGGATTGGGCTGCGCCTGGTGCAGTGTGCCCGGCAGCCGCCCGGCTTCCAGCGCCAGCACCATCTTGATGAGGCCGGCAATGCCGGCGGCGGCTTCCAGATGGCCGATATTGGTCTTGGCCGAACCCAGCAGCAGCGGCGCCGCGCGGCGCTCGCCATAGGCAGCGGCGAGCGCCTGCACCTCGATGGGATCGCCGAGCGGCGTGCCGGTGCCATGACATTCCACCACCTGAACATCTGCCGCTGACAGGCCGGCATCGGCAAGGGCGCTGGCGATCACCGCCCGCTGGGCGGCGCCATTGGGGGCGGTCAGCGCGCTGGAATGGCCGTCATGATTGATGGCCGATCCGCGAATGATGCCGCGGATGGCGTCACCGTCGCGCAACGCGTCGGACAGCCGCTTCAGCACCACCAGCCCGCCGCCCTCGCCGCGCACATAGCCGTCCGCGCCCGCGTCGAAGGTGCGGCAGGCATGGCCGGGCCCCAGCATGCCGGCGGCGGCGAGGGCGGCGGTGACGTCGGCGTCCAGTGTCAGATTGACCCCGCCCGCCAAGGCGAGATCGCATTCGTCGCTGCGCAGCGCGCGGCAGGCCGCATGCACGGCCACCAGCGAGGAGGAGCAGGCGGTGTCGATCACCAGCGCCGGGCCGGTGACATCAAGCCAATGGCTGATGCGCCCGGCGGCGATCGAGCCGGCATTGCCCAGAATGGCGGCGGGGGAGAGTGTGTCGGTCGCCTGGAACCGGGCCTCATATTCATTGGCGCCGAGGCCGAGAAACACGCCGGTCGCGCGGGGTCGCAGACGAGCATCGGCATAACCGGCATCTTCCAGCGCCTGAAAGGCCAGCATCAGCGCCAGGCGGTGCTGCGGGTCCATGGCCTCGGCCTCGATCGGGCGGAGGCCGAAGAAGCCGGGGTCAAAGCGCTCCACCCCATCGATATAGCCGCCGGGCGGCAGGCCCTCGCGCTCCGGCCGGTCGGCCGGGGCGGGGCGGACGGCGTCGCGGCCCTCGAACAGCAGCGCGCCATAGGCCGGGGCGGAAGCGGCCTCGGCGAAGCGGGCGGCGAGGCCGATGATCGCCACCGGCTGGCGCGCCCGCGCGGTCTCGGCCCGCAGCGCGTCGATGCGCCCTTCCAGCGCTAGCATCAGATCGGTGATCTGTTCGGGATGCAGCCGGCTCAGCCGGGTCAGCAAGCCCGCGCGCCGTTCCTCACTCGTGGCCACGGGCGCCTCCTTCAATCATCGACAACAGTTCTTCCAGATCACCGCCGGCACCCGGCGACGGCGCTGGTATCGAAGGCGAGGCTTGCGCCGGGCTCGCCGGTGGCGCCCCGGTCAGATGCGCCACCATGGCGGCAATGGTGGGGTGGTCGAAGGCGAGGGTTTGCGGCAAAGCGCGGCCAAGATGGGTGCCGAGCGCCCCGGCGAGATCGACCGCGTCGAGCGAGGTGAGGCCGAGCTCGCCCACGCCGCGATCGGACGGCACGGCGGAAGCGGGCAGGGAAAGCCGCTGCGCCAGCCAGTCGCGCAGCCAGACTTCCAGCGCCGATGGCTCCATCGCGAGGGCCATTGGCGGGGCGAGCGGCGGGGATTCCCGCGCCGCGTCCAGCGCCGCGTCCAACGCTTCTTGCCGCGCGTTGCGCCACTCGGCGATGACGGGCAGCACGCCCTCGCGCCAGGCCTGCCGGTTGGCGGCGCGCTGGATCTTGCCGCTGGAGGTGCGCAGCACCGCGCCGGGCTCGACCAGCACGATGCGCGAGAGCTGCAGCTCCAGCGTCTGCCACACCGAAGCGCTGATGGCGCTGAACAGCGGCGCCGGGTCGGTGCGGCGCTGGGTGCGCTCCAGCTCCTGCACCAGCACCACCTGCTCGCCGCCCGGCTCGCCAACCACGCCGAAAGCGGCTCCGCCGCCCGCGCGCAGCGCCGGATGCGCGCCCTGCGCCACCCGCTCGATATCCTGCGGGTAATGATTGGCGCCCGACAGGATGATGAGATCCTTGATGCGGCCGGTGACGCAGAGCTCATCGCCGATCATCGCCCCGAGATCGCCGGTGCGCAGATAGCCCGTCGGGTCGTCCTCGCCGGCAACCCGCACCCCGAAGGTGGCGGCGCTCTCCTCCGGCCGGCGCCAATAGCCTCGCGCAATGGTGGGACCGCCGAGCCAGATTTCGCCGACCCGGTCGGGCGGCTGCCGGCGCCCGGTCTCGGGATCGACGATGGCCACGCTCACATCCGCCAGCGGCGCGCCACTCCCGGGAATCACCAGACGCCGGGCCGTAGCGCCGGCCTCGACGATGCGTCCCGCTTCCAGCGCGGCGGCATCGAGGGCGAACAGCCGGGGTGCCACGCCCACGGGGCTGGCGGTGACGGCGAGCGTCGATTCGGCGAGCCCATAGGCGGGGGCGAAGGTCTCGCGGCGGAAGCCGTGCGGGCCGAACACGCCGACGAAATCCTCCATCACCTGCGGGTCGATCGGCTCGGCCGCGTTCATCGCCATGACGAGGGAGGAGAGGTCGAGCCCTTCGTGCGCCTCGGGCGGGATCCGGCGGGCGCACAGATCATAGGCGAAGCTGGGCGCCGCCGTGTGGGTGCCGCGAAAGCGGCTGATCGCCTCCAGCCACAGCACCGGGCGCTGCAGGAAGCTGTTCGGCGCCATCTGCACGACGGGACAGCCGGAATACAGCGTCTGCAGCAGCCCGAAGATCAGGCCGAGATCGTGGAAGGCCGGCAGCCAGGTGACCATGGCGCTGGCCGGCGACAGGCCCCACGCCGCCTCCATCCGCGCCATGTCGGCCATGAGATTGGCGTGGCTCACCTCCACACCCTTGGGCAGGGCGGTGGAGCCGGACGTGTACTGGATGAAGCAGGTGGCGGCGGGGTCGACCGCGCGCAGGGGGGTGGCCTGCGCCGGATCGCTGTCGATATCGCCCATATCCTGCCAGCGGATCGCCGCCAGCTCGGCGCTGTCGGCCTGCCAGAGCGCGGACTGTTCCGCCACTCCGCCGCCGGTCAGGGCCACCGTGGCGCCGCTGTCGGCGGCCACCGCCTGCAGGCGCTGGATCAGCCGATGCCGGCGCGGCGGGTTGATCGGCACCGCGAGGCGCCCTGACCACTGGCAGGCGAGGAACGCCACCAGGAAGTCGACGCAGGGCTGGAAAACCAGCAGGACAGGCGCGCCGGGCGCGCTCTCCCTCTCCAGAAAACCGGCGACGCGGGCCGCCCGCGCCGCCAGCTCCGCCGCGCCGCAGCGCTCGAACACCGCGCCATGGCTGTCGAGGAAGGTGATGGACCAGCGGTGATCGGGGCTCGCGGCGAGGTCGGCGAGGCGGGTGGCGATGGTGCCCATGGACGCGGCGCTCATTGCGGCTGCGCCTGCTGCTGCAGCTTCTGCCAGGCATAATGCTCCAGCATCGCCTCATGCCGGGCGGCGAGCGCGGTCTGGATGCGCAGCTCGGTGTCGGCGTCGCCGGCGACGAAGGCCCGCAGGGCGCCGGCCTCGATGCTCAGCAGATGGCAGGTCTTGCGGGTGACCACGCGGGTGAACTCTTCGGCATCTCCAAGCACCGCATAATCGCCCATGGAATCCCCCGGCTCGAGAATGCCAACCGGCATAAACGTTCCGTCGGAGAGCCGGATGCTCGCCTGCGCTTCGCCCTGGGTCAGGAAGATCAGCCGGTCGGCGGGCTTGCCGTCCTCGATCAGCACCGTGTCCGGGCCGACCGTCTCCAGGGTCATCCGCGCCAGAAGGCGCTCCAGGAAGACATCCGGCACGCCCTTGAGAATGGGCCGCTTGCGCAGCCGGTCGAGCAGCTGGTCGCGCGGCACGGTGCCCTCGGACCCGGCGATCACGCTGCGCTGCCAGAGATCGGCATAGACCCCGTCGGCGTCGAGCAGGGCCTGATGAGTGCCGTTTTCCACCACCCGGCCCGCCTTCACGACATAGATGAGATCGGCCTGCTCGCACTGGGTCAGATCATGCGTGACCGCGATCACGGTACGCCCCTGCGTTACCTTGCGCAGCGTCTCCTCCACCGCCACGCGGCTTGCCGGATCGAGAGCCGAGGTGGCCTCGTCCAGCAGCATGATTTGCGGGTCGTGCAGGATGGCGCGGGCGATGGCGATGCGCTGGCGCTGCCCGCCCGAGAGCTTGCTGCCGCCCTCGCCGACATCGGTGTCATAGCCGTCCGGCAGCGACATGATGATGGGGTGGATGTCGGCGGCCTTGGCGGCGGCCTCCACCTCGGCATCGCTGGCGCCGAGCTTGCCCATGCGGATATTCTCGCGCACCGAGGTCTGGAACAGGATCGCTTCCTGCGGCACCAGCGAGATGAGGGAGCGCACCTGCTTCTCGCCCAGAAGCCGCATGTCGACCCCGTTCACCCGCACATGGCCGCTGCCCGGCGAGAACTGGTTCTCGATGAGGCGCAGGATGGTCGACTTGCCCGAACCGGACGGCCCCACCACCATCACCTTGCGCGGGCAGTCGATGGCCATCGACACCTTGTCCAGCGTTGCGCCGCCGCCATCATAGCTGAAGCTCACCTCGTCGAAGCGCAGCGAGTGCACCTTGCCGCCAATGTCCTCCGGCCTTTCCGGGTCCGCCGCCGCATCGGGCTTGCCGAGCAGCGCCTGCACCCGCTCCAGCCCGCCAACGCCCTGGATCAGCAGCGGCAGCTGGGCGCCGATGAAGCCGGCGGCGCCGCCGATGGTGAGCAGCAGCGTGATGAAGGCGACGATGGTGCCCGACGACACCTCGCCCTCGACCGACTGCATGGCGCCGAGCCCGATGACCAGCAGCTGCGCGGCGCTGACCCCGAAACTGGTCAGCCGGCCGACGAGGCCGGAGGAGAAATACTGGTGGTAGCTGGCTTTGAAGAGCTTGCCGAGCTGCCCCGTGAACAGCTTCAACTGCAGTTCGCGCAAGCCGAAGATGCGGATCACCCGCTGCATGAGCAGGGTTTCCTTGACGATATGGGCGACCTTGGCGTCTTCCGCGCCGCGCTCGTAATTGTAGCGCACGGCGCGCTTGCTGAAGCCCCTCGGCAGCCAGAAGGCGATCAGCAGCGAGACCAGGGTGGCGATGGCCAGCTGGGTGTCCAGCGAGAACGCCACCACCACCGAGCCGATCAGCATCAGCCCCTTGGAGAACAGGCCCGGCACCGCCCAGATGACCGCCTTCTCCACCACGGTGATGTCGTTGGAGAAATCGGCGATGATCTCATCCGTGTCGGAGCTGGCGAGCTCGCGCGCGTCCATGTTGTTGATCTTGGCGAACATGCGCGCGCGCAGGTCGTTGATGATGCGCGGCCCAAGCTTGGCCACGGTATAGTCGAGGATCACGCCGAAGAAGGACGCCGCCAGGAAGCCCCAGGTCAGATAGGCGAGATAGGTGCGGATGACCGCGACATCGCTGGGCTTGATGCCCTCGTCGAACAGCGCCTGCAGCCAGAGCGGCACATAGACGGCGTAGAGAATCTGCACCGCATTGGCGAGCAGGAACCAGAACAGCAGCATCTTGTGCCGCGCCGCCGCCTTCGCCACCCAGGCCACCAGATGGGTCGGCCCCCGCTCCGGTGTGCCGGCGCGGATGGCGTCCTGCCATTTCAGCTCCAGCGCCCCGGCCGAGATGCCGGCCACGGCCTCGCTTGCGGCGTCGACATTGCCATTGGCGCCCATCTTGCGCCCGAATTTGATGAAGCCGCGCGCGCCCTTGGCCTTCAGCAGATATTCAACGAACGCCGCCGCCCGGCGCACATCCTTCTGGTCCACGTCCGGCAGCAGGAGGCGACTCGCCAAACCGTTGAGATCATGCGCCTCGGTCCGCAGGATCCGCACCGGCGCCGGCTTTTTGCCGTCGTCGCGCGCCACTTCCTGCAGCACCGAATGCAGCAGGCCGAGCCCCAGCAGGCCCCAGGCGCCGGTGGGCATCGCCAGCTTGTAGGTGAACAGGTGATGCGCAAGCCGGCGCGCCGGGTCGCGCCGGGCCTCTTCCGGATCGGCGGCCATGGCGGCAGCGATAAAACCTTTGTCCGGCTTCATCGCCAGCCGGTCGCAGGCGAGGCCGTAGAGGCGCTGCAGCTTGTGCTGCACCTCGTCCTCGGTCTCGTGTTTCTTGAACCAGTCGAAATGCCGGGTGGACATGGCGGCTCTTTATGATTGGCGTGTGGGCTGGGAGAGGGCGGACCGCCCGGCGAGCGCCGGAACGGCAGCAACCGGGCGCGCGGGCGCGACCAGTTCGCCAACAAGGCGGGCGAAGGCGGCGGTGGTGCCGCTCCAGGGAAAATGACCGGCGTCGAGCACGCGGTTGCGAACGGGTCCGGCGCACACCTCGCGCCAGGCCTCGCATTCCTCGGCGGACACCGAGGGGTCGGCGGTGAGGCGGATAACGGAAACCGCGCAGCGCAGCGCTGGCGCGTCGCCCAGCCGATAAGTCTCGCAGGCTTCGAGATCGGCCCGCAGCGCCGCCTCCTCGCGCGGGCCGAGCAGCTCTGTGAGATCAGGCCCGACGGCGCCGAAGCACTCGCGCAGCTCGGCCAGCAGCACGGCACGCGGGAGAAGGTGCAAGGGCGCCTCAAAGGGCGGACGGCTCGGCGCGCGGAAGCCGGAGACGACGAGATGCAGCCGGGGCGCGCAGGCGGCGTCGGCACGCTCCAGCGCCAGCGCCGTCTCGAAGGCGAGCAGCGCGCCGAAGCTGTTTCCCAGCAGGGTCAGCCCCGCCCCCTCCGGCGCGAGTTCAGCACCAAGGGTGCCGGTGATCTCACCCGCCAGCCGGGCCGCCAGCAGGCGGACATCGGTCTCCGGCGCTCCCGGCACATCGGGCGCATGGCCGGGCAGCTCCACCGTCGCGATGGCGAGCGTAGCGGGCAGAGCGGCGGCGAGGCCGAGGCAGGACAGGACGCTGCCGCCGGCATGGGGAAAGCAGATGACCGTCGCCGCGCCCGCCGGCCGGCGCACCCAGCGCAGCAGGGCGGGCGACACCGCTTCGGGATCGGCCCGGACCGTCGACGGGAGCGAAATCATGCCAAAATTCGCCAATGGACAGCGCCCGCCAATGTGCCCCACCGTGGGCATGCGGTGCCACGTGACCGCCCCGTCGCACGCCGCGCCCTTCGCGCGGCCCGCCTTCTCCCAAGGGGGAGCGCCCGGGGAAAACGGCTGAGCCGCGCACATGTCCAGGAGGATTCATGCCGAACGACACTTCCCCCATCGACGAGGCCATGATCGAGACCCTCGACCGCGACGGCGCCATCTGCCTGAGGGGCGCCTTCGGACCGGAATGGGTCGATCTCGCCGCGGAGGGCATAAGGCGCAACATCGAAAGCCCCGGCGCCCTGTTCCAGAGCTTCTCGCCCAATGACAAGGGCGCCTTCTATTCCGACATCTGGTCGCGCCGGCACATCTCCCAGCTGGAGACCTTCGCGCTCGAATCGCCGTCCGCCGCCATCGCCGCCCGCTGCCTGCGCACGCCGACCGTGCGGCTGCTGCAGGACACCTGGTTCTACAAGAGCCCCGGCACCCAGGCGCGCACGCCCTGGCACCACGACAATGTCGTGCTTGGACCGTTCTGCTCCATCTGGGTCGCGCTCGACCCCATCCCGCGCGAAGCCGCGCTGGAATTCGTCCGCGGCTCCCATCGCTGGAACAAGCTGTTCATGCCGGCGAACTTCTTCGAGGGCGAACAGGAGGCGCTGCCGGCGGTGGAGGAGTTCTATGCCCGCTACCACGGCGAATTCGATATTTCCGCCAGCGACACCTTCTCCCGCGTGCCCGACATCCAGGGCCACCGCGCGGAGTACGACATTCTGAGCTGGGACATGGAGCCGGGCGACTGCCTTGTCTTCCACGCCCGCACGCTGCACGGCTCGCCGGGCAACACGCTCGACCACGACACACGCCGCATGGTGACGCGCTGGGTCGACGAGACGGCGGTGCTGGCGCCGCATGGCCGCACCGTGGTCGACCGGCTGGTGGCCGAGGGCTTCGAGGTGGATCTCGCCGTCGGCGCGCCCATTCGCGGAAATCTGTTCCCGGTTCTCTCGCCCCGCGCCTGAGAGGCCGGGGGACCGGCGGTTCGACACAGGTAAGCTACATCCAATAGGTGCGGAGCCCGCCCGGGCCGGGCGGGCGTAGCGCCACCGCGTGGGCCGGGTCGGGACAGTGTCGAGCCGACTCGAGAGGGCAGGCTGCCGTCCGGCGGCGGCGCAATGGTCCCACGTGCTCGCCGGGCACCGGACGGGCGCGGTCCGCCCGCCTGCCGAGGCGTCGCGATCATTTGCGCAGCCGGCACCGTTCCGGCCGGGGGCAGAGAGGGGCCCACCCGCGCTCTTGCCCGAATGGCGAGCGACTTCCTCTACGGAATGCATCAGCAGCGGCCCATCATCGCCACACCGACCCGGCTCCCGGGGTGGCGACGGGTGCGCGCCGCCGTCCGCTGCAGGCCTCCACCGCCGGCGCCGCGACACTTCCAGCGCACGCGCCGCACGCGGGGGTTGATCTGCAGATAGGACCGAACTCAAAGTCGACTGAGCTAGACATGATACTCTGGACATGTGGAGCATTCATGAATTGCTAGAACCTTATTGAACGGCTTGCGAGAAAATACTGCGAAGGGAACAAAAATAGACAGTTGCCGGTTTGCACGCCCCGCTGTATGCCATCATCCGCAACTCTGGCTGGAGAAGATCCTGTGGCAAGTATGTTTATGACGATCTCTCGTTGTCACGTTAAGGCGGGTAGCGAGCAGGATGCGCGCGCGCTTCTCGAGAAGGAAATGCTCCCCAACGACGGCAAGAAGCCGGGCGATGTCATCGAAGGCCTGGTCGGCTTTGGACTTATGAAGTCCAAGAAGGACCCGTCCATGTACGGTATCGCGACTGTGTGGGAGAGCGAAGCTGCTTTCGACAAGATGGCCGCCAACCCCCGCGCCAAGGACGGCGGCGGGATCGTCGAGAAGCTGCAGAAGCTTTGCGACGGCGACATCAAGGGCGAAGGCTTCTACATCGAAAGCCTCTGATACTTCCGGCGGCGGCCATGGCCGCCGCCGGTTCCCCGCGCCGGAGGGCCGGCGATACACGCAAAAATTGTAGATTCAGGATTATGTCGTGCAGGGCAGGCGCGGCTCGACGCACCTTTGCCCGGCGGTCTTTCGACGGCACACGGAATGAACGCCGATAAGCAGATTCCGCGGCGGTTACACGCTGGACGAGCCCGTGGCACTGCTCTTTTCTTCAAAAGGTTGTGATGTGGCCCGAGGTCCGATCGAAGACATCTATGGCCTGACCGATCTTCAGCGCGCTATGCTGGTGCGATGCGTAAGTTATCCTGACCAGCCTCTCTTCATGGGTCAGTGGTGGGCGGAGCTGGCCGGCCCTCTCGATGCCGGGAGCTTCGCCGCCGCCTGGGCTGCCGTCGTTCAGCGCCACAGCGCGCTGCGCTCGGGCTTCCACTGGGAACTCAAGAGCGTGCCGGCCCAAGTGGTGGCCACCGCGCCCGCCTTCGAGGTCGAGCGCCTCGACTGGAGCGCCCGCGATGACTGGCGCGCCGCCCTCGACGCGTTGCTGGAAGAGGACCGGGCTCACCCGTTCGATCTGCGCCGCCCACCGCTGATGCGGGTGCGCCTGGTCACCCTTGCACCTCACGGCCCGGCGCCGCGCCATCTGCTGGTGTGGACGCGCCATCATCTCGCGGTCGATGGCTGGTCGCTGGGCGAAATCATGGACGAGGTCCTGACCCTGTATCGCGGCGGCACAGTGCCGCCCGCCCTGTCGTTCCGCCGCTATGTGGAATGGTGGCAGGGCCGCGATGTTGACGCCGCGCGGGCGCATTGGGGCGCGGTGCTGGCCGGCCACAGCCCGGATGTGGCGGCCCGCAGCTCCACCGTTCATGCCCCGCACATCGGCGAGGCATGCCATGTTCTCGCCCCCGCCCTTGCCGACAAGCTCGGCGCCCTCGCGCGTGCCGAGCGGCTGACGCTCAGCACGCTGGTGGAAGGCGCCTGGGCGCTGGTGCTGGCCCGCACTGACGGCACCGACGACCTCGTGATGGGCTGCGTCGAGACGGTGCGCCCGCCCGAGCTTCTGGGTGATCGTTCAAGCCACATGGTCGGGCCGCAGATCGGCCTGCTCCCCAGCCGGGTGCGCCGCGACGCCACACCCCTGCGGCACTGGCTCGCCGAGATGCAGAACGCCCGGGCCACCGGCCGTGAGGCCGGGCCGCTAGGGCTCGACACAATGCGCGACCTCCTCGCCCTGCCGAGCGACGCGCTGCCGCTGCGCAGCCTGATCGCGGTGCAGACCTATCCGCTCGCGCTTGCCGCCGCCTTCCGCGCCGCCGGGCTGGACATTCTCGCCAGCGGCGACGTAACCCTGCCGGACATGCCGCTCAACCTGATGGTGGAGATCGGCGAGGCGTTCGAGCTGCGCCTGATGGTCGACCAGCAGCATGTCTCGCTGGCGCAGGCGCGCCAGCTTCTCGACATGCTCGCGACCGCGCTGGAGCGCCTTCCCGCTCATCTCGATGCCCCCGCCAACGCGCTGGACGTGATGCCGGACGCCATGCGCCGGGATATCGAAGCGGCTCTAACAGGGCGGCCTCTGCCCACGCCAGCGGGCACGGCCCTCGACCTCATCCTGGCGCAGATGCGGGCGCGGCCGGAAGCGCCGGCGCTCATCACCACCGGCGGCGTGTGGACCTATGGCGACCTCGGCGGGCGCGCCGCCGCCATCGCGGCACGGCTTGCCGGAGCCGGGGTGCGGCCCGGTGCCCGGGTCGCGGTGATGCTGGAACACGGGCCGGAAGCGGTCGCCGCCATTCTCGGCATCCTCTGCGCCGGGGCCTCCTATGTCCCGCTCGACCCCGAGGCGCCAGCCGAGCGCCGGGCAATGATCCTTGAGGCCGCCGGCGTCGCCGCGCTCGTCACCCGCCGCGCCCTCGCCGACGGCTTCCCCGCGCTTGCGACCCTCGCGATGGAGGACATCGCGCCGGAACCGGCCGATCTCGACACGGTGACGCGGCCGGCGGCGGCCGACGAGGCCTATGTCATCTTCACCTCCGGCTCCACCGGGCGGCCGAAGGGCGTGAGTGTCGGCCATGACAATCTGCGCACCCATGTGGCGGCCAGCGCGGCCGAGAATGCCGACCTGCCGATCGGCCGCTTCCTGCTGACCTTCCCGCTGTTCTTCGACGGCTCGGTGACCGGGCTGTTCTGCACCCTGTGCGAGGGCGGCACGCTGGTCTTGCCCGATGCCGCGCAGGCGCGCGACGTCGACCAGCTGCTGGCGCTGATCCGTGCCAACGCCGTCACCCATGTCTGCCTGACCCCCTCGCTCTGGGCGCTGCTGTTGGAGTCTGCCGGCCCGCAGGGCCTGCCCGGGCTGCGCCTCGCCAAGGTGGCGGCCGAGCCCTGCCCGCCGGCCTTGGTCTCGGCCCATGCCGCCCGCGCCCCGCACGCTGTGCTGTGCAACGAATACGGCCCGACCGAGGCCACTGTGTGGGTCTGCGTCGAGCGCTGCCGGCCGGAAACAACAGGCGCCAGCGTCGCCATCGGCCATCCCATTCCCGGTACAAGACTGCATGTGCTGGATGCCGAGGGCCGGCCCTGCCCGTTCGGCACCGTCGGCGAGCTGGTCGTGTCCGGGCCGGCGGTGGCGCGCACCTATATCGGCGCGGAGCCGGGGATCGTCCTGCGCACCCCGCTCGGCGACCCGGGCAGCACTCCGGCCGTTGCGGCCTATCGCACCGGCGATCGGGTTTCACTCGACTTTGACGGACGGCTGTTCTTCCATGGCCGCCGCGACCGGCAGGTGAAGATTGCCGGCTACAGGGTTGAGCCCGGCGAGGTCGAGGCGGCGCTGCAGGCGCTGCCCGGCATTCTCGACGTGGCCGTGCTGGTGGACGAGACCGAGGGACGGCCCGCCCGCCTCGTCGCCCATCTCGGCGCCGGGCCTGCCACGCCGGACGACGCCGCGCTGCGCCGGCTTCTCGCCGCCCGGCTGCCGGCCTACATGATTCCGCACGCCTTCCTGCGCCAGGCCCACCTGCCGCGCACCGCCAATGGCAAGGTGGACCTGTCCGCTCTTCCGCACGCCCCTCTCGCCGAGGCCGTCGACGCCCCGCCGGAGGGGGCCTTCGAGACCGCGCTGGCCGCCCTGTGGAGCGAGGCGCTGGGCGGGGTCCGGGTCGGGCGGCACGACCATTTCTTCGCCCTCGGCGGCACGTCGCTCCTCGCCATGCAGATGATCGCCCGGGTGCGTCGGGAGTTGGCGCCGACGGCGACCCTTGCCGACCTGTTCGAGACACCGCAGCTGGCGGCGCTGGCGGAGCGGCTGGCGGCGGCGAACCGGCCGGAGACCGGCCCCGCCCTCGCTGGGCGCCAGCGCGCCCGCGTGGAGCTGCCCTCGTGACCCTCCCCCCTCTGCCGGGAGGCCGCTGATGGCGAGCGGCTACATTGCCGGCCTCTCCTTCGGCCAGCGACAGATCCGGATGGCGGAACTGCTGCGGCCGGGGCGCACCCTGTTCGCCATGCCGCTTCTCGTGCGGCTCTCGGGGCGGGTGGACGACGCCGCGCTGCGCGCCGCGCTCGCCGCGCTGGTCCGCCGCCATGATGGCCTGCGGGCGACCTTTCCGTTGGTGGACGGCGCCCCGGTGCAGGCGGTGGCCGATGAGGTGGAACTCCCCCTGGCCGTGGAGGCCACGGAACTGCCCTTCGCCAGCCCGGCCTTTACGGCGCTGATGGCCACACGGGCCCAGGCGCTGGTGGACGAGCCTTTCGATCTCTCGGCGGGGCCGCTCGCCCGCTTCCTGCTGCTGCGCGCCGGCGATGACGGGGCGGCGCTGGTGGCGGTGTTCCATCACATCATCTGCGACGGCGCCTCGCTCGACCTGTTCCTCGACGAATTGAAGGCGGGTTATGACGCGGCGCTGGGTGCCGGCCTGGGGCCTCGCCCCGCGCTGGCGCTGCAGTTTCCCGATGTCGCCGATTGGGAGCAGGAGTGTTTCGGCGCCGGCGGCCCGGCGCTGGAGGCAGCCATGGCGGCGTGGCGCACGGCGCTGCAGGGTGCCCCGGCGCGGCTCGACCTTCCCTATGACCGGCGCCCGGGCGGCCTGCACGGGGCGCCGTCGGCCCAGGCCGAGCTTGAGGTGCCGGGCGATGTCGCGGCCCGCCTCGCGGCGCTGGCGCGGCAGGAGGGCACCAGCGAGTTCAGCCTCTACCTCGCCCTCATGTTCGCGGTGCTGCGGCGCTGGAGCGGGCTGGACGATCTCGTCGTCACCATTCCCGCCTCGCGGCGCGACCGGCCGGAACTGGCCGAAATGGTCGGCCTGCTGGTGGACACGCTGCCGATCCGCGCCGTGCTGGCCGACGACACCCGCTTTCCCGTGTTGGTGGCGCAGCTGCGCGACGCGCTGCGCGGCGCGATGGCGCATCGCGACCTGCCCTTCGAGCGCATCGTCGAGGCAAGCGGCGTCGAGCGGCGCGGCGAGGCAGCGCCGTTCCTGCAGGTGCTGTTCGGCGCGGCGCAGCCACCTTCCGCCCCGCTCATCGCCCGCGACGGCACGGTTTTCGAGCGGCTGCCCGAGCAGCTCGACCAGGAGGCGAAGGCCGATCTGTCCGTGGTCTATGCGAGCGGCGAGGACGGGCTGCGCCTGTGGTGCCGCTACGATGCCAGCCTGTTCGAGGCGCAGACCATCGCGGCGGTGCTGAACGGCTTCGGCCGTCTCGCGCAGGCGCTGGCCGGGGAGCCGGACCAGGCGGTGCTGGAGGTTCCGCTGCTGGCGCCGGCGGATGGCGCGGCACTGGTGGCGCGCTTCAACGCCACCGCCCTTGCCTATGAGCGCGAGGCCAGCGCCATCGATCTGTTCTTCCGCGAGGCCGAGCGCCATCCCCACGCTCCCGCCATCGAGGAGAACGGCGTCGCGCTGAGTTATGGGGAACTCGCCGCGCGGGTGCGCCGTCTGGCGAGCGTCCTTGCCGCCCGTGGGCTGGGCCAGGGCGACGTCGCCCTTCTCGCCCTGCCCGTCTCGGCGGCGCTTATCGAGGCGCAGCTGGCGGTGCTGACGCTCGGTGCCGCCCATGCCCCGGTTGACCCGACCTTTCCGGCCGAACAGCGCGACCAGCGCGCCCGTATCACCGGGGCCCGGCACGCCGTGGTGCTCGATCACACGCTGGCCACAGCCGGCTGCGCCACGCTCGACTGGGCGCAGCTCGTGGTCGAGGCCGAGACCGCCGCGCCGCACCCCGGGTTCGTCGTGAGCGCGCAGAGCCCAGCCTACGTGATGTTCACTTCCGGCTCCACCGGCGCCCCCAAGGGCGTGTGTGTGCCGCACCGCGCCATCGTGCGGCTGGCACGGGCGCGTGGGCTGGCGGCGCCTGGGCTGCGCGCCGCCGTCTATTCCAACCCCGCCTTCGACGCCTCGACGCTGGAAATCTGGCTGCCCCTGCTCAATGGCGGCACGCTGCTGCCGGTGGACCGCACCGTGGTGATGGACCCGCGCGCGCTGCGCCTGTTCCTGGCCGAGGCGCGCGTCTCGCTGCTCTGGGTCACGGCCGGCCTGTTCCAGCAGATCGCCGCGCTCGACCCCGCCGCCTTCGCCGGCGAGCGCGTGGTCATAACAGGCGGCGACGTGGTCAATCCGGTGGCGGCGCGGGCGGTGCTGGCGGCGGGCCGCGACCAGGGGCTGGTGCTGCTCAATGGCTATGGCCCGACCGAGAACACCACCTTCAGCACACTGTTCGACATTGCCGGCCTCGCCGAAGACGAGCTCAGCATCCCCATCGGCATGCCGATCTCCAACAGCACCGCCTATGTGCTGGACCCCACGGGCCGGCCGCTGCCGCCGGGCCTGGTGGGCGATATCTGGCTGGGCGGCGACGGCCTTGCGCTCTTCTATGCCGGCGATGCCGCGCTGACCGCCGAGCGCTTCCGCCCGGACCCGTTCGCCGGCGCGCCCGGGGCGCGCATGTACCGCACCGGCGACCTCGGCCGCTGGCGGGCGGACGGCAACATCGTCTTCCTCGGCCGCGCCGACAAGCAGGTGAAGGTCCGCGGCTTCCGCATCGAGCTCGGCGAAATCGAGGCGGTGCTGGCGCTGCACCCGGCAGTCGGCGGCGCGGCCGTTCTCGCCCCCCGCCGGCCAAGCGGCGAGCGCGACCTGCTCGCCTATGTCGCGCCAAAGCCGGGCCAGACGCTTACCGCGGGGGAACTGCGCGCGCATCTGGAGGCGCGCCTGCCCCGGCAGATGCTGCCGCACGCCTTCATGGTGCTCGAGAAGCTGCCGCTGAACGCCAATGGCAAGATCGACGCCCGCTCCTTGCCGCCGGCGGAACTAATCGATACCCCGGCCGAGCCGCCGCTGGAACCGCGCACGCCGGAAGAGAGGATATTGGCCCGCATCTGGGGCGATCTGCTCGGCAGCGGTGCCGGAAGCCGACCGCTTGTGGGGATCCAGGACAATTTCTTCCATGTCGGCGGCGATTCCATCCTTACCATCCGGCTGGTGGCGCGGGCTTTTGAAGCCGGGCTCGACATCGAGCTGAAGGACGTTTTCGACCAGCCGACCATCGAGGGCCTCGCCGCCATCGCGCTGCGCCGCAAGCGGGCGGTGCAGGCGCAGGGCCACGGTGCCCGCTACGGGGCGGAGCTGATCGCCGCCGCCTGCGACCCCCGCAATCCCTGCCGCTTCGTCAGCGTCACGGTCGCCGCGACGGTTTCGGCGGTGGATCTCGGCTATGCCATCCAGCGCCTCGCCGAGCGGCACGACGCGCTGCGCCTTATTCGGGTGGAGGATGCGAGCGGACGCTCTCTCGCCGTCTCGGATTTCCTCCCCGCCGTGCCGGTGCGCTTCGTCGACGTGGCCGCGGGCACGCTCGACGACCTCGACGGCTGGATCAACGAACACGGCGCCCGGCTGGCGCGCGGCATCGATCTCGCGGCGGGCGTCACCATCGCCGCGACGCTGGTGAAGCAGGAAGCCCCCTCGGGGGCTGGCTCCACCGTGGTGCTGGCGCTGCACGAGGCGGTGGCCGACGACCGCGCCTTGCTGCTGCTCGCCACCGAGCTGGAGGCCGCGCTGGCGGCAGGGCCGGACAGCGCCCGGCAGCCGGCCCCCTCGCTGAGCTTCTCCCATTGGCTGGCCTGGCTCGCCAGCCACGCCGCCAGCCCCCATGTGCGCGAAGCGGCGATCGCCTGCGAGACCGCGCAGGCCGAGGCCCCGCCGGAGGGCTTCGCCGCCACCGCCGCCACCTTTGCCGGGGCAGAGCTTGTGCTCGACGCCGGCACCTCGCGCGTGCTGCTGGAGGACCTGCCGGGCCGGCTCGGGGTGTCGCTGCTCGACGCGCTTCTGGTGGCGCTGGGCGAGGCGCTGGGCGGCGCGCCCGCCATCGAGCTGGTGGATGGCCGCCGCACCCTGCCCGCCGGGGCGCCGGAAGCCGCCGGCCTCGTCGCCAATCTCGATACGCTCCTGCCGCTGCAGGCGTGCCCACCGGACCGCCCGCTCGATCTGCGGCTGCGCGAGGCCAAGTCGGCCCGCCAGCGCGCCGAGCCGCTCGGCCTCGCCTTCAGCGCCGTGCGCTCGGCCTTTCGTCTGGCGCCGCCCACGATCGGCCTCGCCTTGCTGCCGGCCCCGGCCCACGACCCGGCGATCCGCCTGCATCCCCACACGCCGAACGTCCCGGCCTCGGTACGCGCCAGCCTCACCGTGCGGGTGAGCGGCGGACGCCTCGCGCTCGGCTGGTCGCAGGCCGCGCCTGCCCCGGCGGCGCAGGCGCGGCTGGAGGCAATCGCGCAGGCCCTGGGTGCCATCGCGCAATGGGCGCCGCACCAGACGGCACCTCTGCTGACCCCGGGCGACTTCCCGCTCGCCGGCCTTGATGCGGCGTCGCTGGACGAAGTGGCCGGAAGCGGCGGCGATATCGAGGACATCTACCCGCTCTCGCCCATGCAGGAGGCGATGCTGCTGCATTCGCTGAGCCGGCAGGGCTCGGCGGTGAATTTCGAGCAGAGCTGCATGCGCTTCAGCGGCACGCTCGACGTGGCCGCGCTGCGCAAGGCGTGGGCGCTGGTGTTCGAGCGCCACCCGGTGCTGCGGACGGTGTTCCGCTGGCGCGGGCTGGAGCGCCCGCTGCAGCTGGTCCGCCGCAACGCCCGCCCGCCGGTGGAGCTGGAAACCTGGCCGGGCTTCAGCGCCGAGCGGCTGGAACAGCGGCTGGCGGAAGACCGTAGGGAGGGCTTCGACCTGGAGGCCGGCCCGCTCGCCCGGCTGATCCTGATCCGGGTGAGCGCGAGCGAGGCCTATCTCATCGCCAGCTTCCACCACATGCTGGCGGATGGCTGGTGCCTCGCCCAGCTGGAGCGCGAGGCGCGCGCTGCCTATGAGGCCTTCCGGCGCGGCGTTTCGCCGGCGCTGCCGCCGCCCGCCCGTTTTCGCGATTTCATCGCCTGGACCACCACCCTCGAGCGGGCCGGCCTGCGCGCCGCCTTCGTCCCGCTTCTCGCCGGCGCGCCGGCCCAGCCGGCGCTGCTTGCGGGTGGCCACGGCGCGGCGGCCTATGTGACCGTCCGCCGCCAGCTCTCGGTGGCACAGAGCAAGGCCCTGAGCGATCTCTCGCGCCGGCGCGGCCTCACCATCGCCGCGCTGGCGCATCTGGCCTGGGGGCTTTGGACGGGCGTGCGGCGCGGTGTCGACGACACGGTCTTCTGCACCACCGTTTCCGGCCGGCCGCCACAGGTGCCCGGCGTCGAGCAGATGGTAGGCCTGTTCATCAACAATCTGCCGGTGCGCCTGCGCTTCGCGCCCTCAAGCCCGCTGCTTGCTCTCGCGCAGGAGATGCAGCGCCAGATCGTCGCCCTGCAGTCGCAGGCGCAGCTGTCGCTGATGGAAGTGACGGAAGCCGCGGGCCTTGGCAACCGCGCCTCCTCGCTATTCGACACGCTGCTGGTGGTGGAGAACATGCCGGCGGGCTCCGACGCCTGGACCGGCGCCGGCGGGCTGCGAGTGGAGAGCGTGCACAACGCGCTGAAATCCGCCTACAGCCTCACCGGCGTGGTCATCCCGGGCGAGCGCGTCGGCCTGTCGCTGGTGCTGCCGGACACGGACGGCACCGCCGAAGCCCTCGGCGAGGCGATGATTGCTGAGTTTGCCGCGCTGTTCGCCGCCCTTCCCGGCGCCATCGAGCAAACGGTCGCACTGGTGCCGCTCCCCGCCGCCGCCCCGGTTGCCAGCGCGGCGGAGCACGGTGCGCCGGCGGCGCGTGCGGAGGCGGAGCGGCAGGCGCCCGCGCCTATTCCCGCCAACGCCACGGAGGCAGCGGCGCTCGACGTGCTCTCGGCGATTCTCGGCCGTCGCCTGGGCCTCACCGAGGACGTGCTCGATGCCGGGCTGACCTCGCTCGGTCTTGCGACCGTGGCCGCGCGCCTCTCCGAGCGCCTTCGCCGCCCGGTGCCGGTCACGGCGCTGATCGAGCATCGCAGCGCCGCCGCGCTGGCCCGCGCCCTGTCGCGTGCAGGCCCTTCGCAACCGGTATGGGACGCGGTGGTACCGCTCACCGGCGGGGGCGGCGAGCCCTTCATCTGCGTCCATCCTATCGCCGGCGATGTCAGCGCGTTCCTCGAACTCGCCCGCGCCTTCCCGCCCGAAACCGGCTTCTGGGCGGTTCAGGCGCCGGGGCTGGAGCCAGGACAGGAGGCACCGGCAAGCGTCGCGGCGCTGGCGGAGGCTAACCTTGCCGCGCTGGCCCGCCGGGGTGTACCGGCCCCGCGCTTGCTCGGCGGCTATTCCTTCGGCGGCATCGTCGCCTATGAGATGGCCTGCCAGCTGAGCGCGCGCGGCACCCCGCCCGAGCGGCTCGTCATCATTGACACCCCCGCCCCGCTCGGCAGCCGCTCCGTGCTGCCGCCGGACCCGGAACACGCACAGGCGCACTGGCTGCTGCGGATGGCCGATGTGCGGGCCCGCCACCACCGCACCCCGCTCGATCTCGACGTCGACGAGTTGCTGCCGCTCGACGAGGCGGCCCGCTTTGCCCTCGCCTGGGCGCGGATGCGCGAGGCCGGGCTGATCGCCCCGGAATCCAATGTCGCCTGGCTTGGCCGGGCCTATCGCGCCAGCCGCGCCCTCTATGAGGCATTCCTCGCCTATGCCCCCGCTGTGGGGGCGCCGCGCAACCTGCCGCTGTGCCTGGTGCGGGCCGCCAGCCTGCACCAGGGCGATCTCAGCGAGGCCGACCGGGCGATCCTCGCAACGCCCGACATGGGCTGGTCGCGCCTCAATGATCGCCTCCTCGGCGTGAACACGGTTGCCGGCGACCATGTATCCATGCTCTCGGGTGAGGGGGCGGCGCAGGCAGCGGCGGCCATCGCCGCTTTTCTCGACGTGCCTTGCCCGGCGCGCAGGTAGAATAACGCCATGGGCGCCCCCCCGATTCGCACGCGACAGACAAAGCCACATGGTCCCCGCCATGCGCGCCCGGCTGCCGCCGCAGTGCTCGCGGGGCGGCTGAGCGCCATTGCCGCTCCGCTGCTGCTGGCGGGCTGCATGGTGGGGCCCAACTTCCAGGCCCCGCCGGCGCCTGACGTGAGCGGCTACACCGTCGAGACCCGGCTGCGGCCAGCGATGGCGACCGATGTCGTCGGCGGCGCGCAGCAGAATTTCGTCGAAGCGCTTGATGTGGGCGGGCAATGGTGGCGGGAGTTCAACTCGCCGCAGATCAACGCCTTCGTCGAGGAGGCCGTGCGCAACCATCCGGATGTGCGGGCGGCGCAATATGCCCTGCGCTCGGCCCGGGAGACGACGCTGCAGGTGCGGGGTCAGTTCGTGCCGCAGGTGAGTGGCAACGTCTCGGCCACGCGCGAACAGATCACCGCCGCCTCCGGCGGAACAACGGGCGCCCCAACGCTCTACAATCTCTACGAGACGACGGTGAACGTCTCCTACACGCTCGATGTGTTCGGCGGCATTCGCCGGCAGGTGGAATCGGCCGAGGCGCAGGCGCAGTACCAACGGTTCGAGATGGAGGCGACCTATCTCTCCCTCACCGCCAATGTCGTCACCTCAGCGATCACCGACGCCTCGCTGCGCGCGCAGATCGCCGCCACCCAGGCAATCGTGACGGCGGAAACCGACCAGCTGCTCCGCGTCCAGCGCCAGTTCGAGGTCGGCGCGGTATCGCAGGCCGACGTGCTGGCGCAGCAGACGACGCTGGCGCAGACCCAGGCGACCCTGCCACCGCTGCAGAAGCAGCTGGCCCAGGGCCGCAACCAGCTCATGGCCTATCTCGGCCGCCTGCCCAGTGAGGATCGCGGCGAGAGCGTGGATCTCAGAAGCCTGCGCCTGCCCCGCAAACTGCCGGTGAGCCTGCCCTCGCAGCTCGTGCGCCAGCGTCCCGATATCCGTCTGGCCGAGGCGACGCTGCACCAGGCGGCGGCGACGGTGGGCGTCAACACGGCGAACCTGCTGCCGCAATTCACCCTCACCCCGTCGGTGAGCTCGCAGGCGCTGACCGTCGGCCAGCTGTTCACGCCGCAGGGCCTCGCCTGGACCGCCGCCGCCAGCATCGCGCAGACACTGATGGACGGCGCCCAGCTCTACCGCACCAAGGAAGCCAGCGTCGCCGCGTTCGAGCAGGACTATGCGCTGTACCAGAGCACCGTGCTCACCGCCTTCCAGAATGTGGCGGACGCGCTGCGCGCCGTGCAGTACGACGCCGGCACCCTGCGTGCGCAGGCTCTGGCGGAACAATCGGCGCTGGACAGCCTGAAGATGGCGCAGGAACAGTTCAAGGTCGGCGCCATCGGCTACGCCATCGTCATCGAGGCGCAGCAGGCCTATCAGAACGCCGTCATCGCCCGCATCCAGGCCCAGGCCATGCGCTACAGCGATACCGTGGCGCTGTTCCAGGCGCTGGGCGGTGGCTGGTGGAACCGCGTCGACGAAACCAGCGACGCCGCCATTCGCAATGGCGGCTATTTCGAGGGGCCGGACGGGCCCGCCCTCGCCGCCACCCGGCCGGGCCTGCCCGACCTGCCGCCCACGCCCGAGCCCGGCACTGGCAAGGAGAAATCCCGGTGAGCAAACCGCGTGTCATCTTGTGGCTGGCCGTCGCCGCCCTTGCCGGCGGGGCCTTTTATGTCGTGAAGGAGCGCATGTCCCCGGCAGGCGCCCCGGCCCATGGCGGCGCCCCGGCGCAGACCGTGGCAGCGCAGCCGGCGCAGATGCAGACCTGGCAGCCGACCATGGAACTGGTGGGCGATCTGCGGGCCTCCGAAGGCGCCGATCTGTCGCTCCAGGTCTCCGGCGTCGTGGAATCGCTCGCCTTCGAGTCCGGGCAGACGGTGAAGGCCGGCACGCCGCTGCTGCAGCTGGTCGCCGAGGACCAGGTCGCCAAGCTCGCCTCTCTCAAGGCCACCGCGGAGCTCAACGCCATCATCCTGAAGCGCGATACCGAGCAGCTGAAGATCAAGGCGGTGAGCCAGGCCACGGTCGATACCGACGAGGCCAATCTGAAAAACTCGCAGGCGCTGGTGAAGCAGCAGGAGGCACTGGTCTCCTACTACGCGCTCAAGGCGCCGTTCACGGGACGGCTGGGCATTCGCAATGTCGATCTCGGCCAGTATCTGAGCGCCGGCACCACCATCGTCACCCTGCAGGCGCTCGACCCGCTCTTCGCCGATTTCTTCGTGCCGCAGAAGTTCTTCGGGCAGCTGAAGGTGGGCGAGCCGGTGAAGGTGACCGTGGATGCGTATCCCGGCGAGAGCTTCCCCGGCACGGTAAGCGCCATCAATGCGAAGGTCGAAAGCGGCAGCCGCAACGTCAAGGTGCGGGCGACGCTGAAGAACCCGGATGGCAAGCTGGTGCCGGGCATGTTCGCCAAGGTGGCCCTCGACGTCGGCGCCGCCGAGCGTTTCGTCACCCTGCCGCAGACCGCCATCGTCGCCAACCCCTATGGCTCGACCGTGTTCGTGCTGGAGAAGACCGCCGACGGCAAGGGGCTGGTGGCGCGCGAGACCTTCGTCAAGCTGGGGCAGGCGCGCGGCGACTTCATCGCCGTCACCTCCGGGCTGAGCGAGGGCGAGACAGTGGTGGTGGCCGGCCAGATCAAGCTGCGCAACGGCACCCCCGCCGTAGTCGACAACAGCCACATTCCCAAGGTCGAGCTTGATCCGAACGTGTCGGACTGACAGGAGCGGCCATGCCCATCACCGACATCTTCGTCCGCCGCCCGGTGCTCTCGCTGGTGGTCAGCGCGCTGATCCTGGTGATCGGCGTGCGCGCCATGTTCGCGCTGCCGATCCTGCAATATCCGGAGATGCAGAACGGCGTGGTGACGGTGACCACCACCTATGCCGGTGCCGATTCCGACATCATCGCAGGCTTCATCACCTCGCCGCTGGAAAACGTCATCGCCCAGGCCAACGGCATCGACTACATGACCTCGTCCAGCCAGACCGGGGTGAGCTCGATCACCGTCAACCTCAGGCTGAACTACAATACCGGCGACGCGCTCACCGAGATCAGCACCAAGGTGAGCTCGGTGTTGAACCAGCTGCCGAACGGCACCCAGCAGCCGATCCTCGCGCTGAAGACCGGCTCCACCATCGATGCCATGTACATCGCCTTCTCCAGCACGGTGCTGGCCGAGAACGAGGTGACCGACTATGTCGCCCGCGTGGTGCAGCCCAAGCTGCAGGCGGTGGCCGGCGTGCAGGTGGCGGAAATCCTCGGCGGCAAGAACTTCGCCCTGCGCGCCTGGCTCGACCCGGACAAGCTGGCCTCGCTCGGCCTCACCGCCACCGATGTCGCGACCGCGCTGGAGACCAACGACTATATCGCCGGCGTCGGCACCACCAAGGGCCGGCTGATCCAGGTGAAGCTCTCCGCCGCCACCAATCTGCATTCGGTGGAGGAGTTCCGCGAGCTCATCATCAAGAATGTCGACGGCGCGGTGATCCGCCTGAAGGACGTGGCGAATGTCTCGCTGGGCAGCGACGACTACGATTCCCGCACCAGCTTCGACGGCAAGTCCGCCGTCTATATCGGCATCCAGGTGGCACCCTCCGCCAATCTGCTGAACGTCGTCGCCGGCGTGCGGGAGATGCTGCCGACCATCTTCGCCGACCTGCCAACCGGGCTGTCCGGCACGGTGCTCTATGACGCCACCGATTTCGTCAACACCTCGATCCACGAGGTGGTCAGCTCGCTGTTCGAGGCGGCGCTGATCGTCACCCTCGTCGTCTTCGTGTTCCTCGGCTCCTGGCGCTCGGTGTTCATTCCCATCGTCGCCATTCCGCTCTCGCTGATTGGCAGCTTCGCGCTGATGCTGGCCTTCGGCTTCTCCATCAACCTGCTGACCCTGCTCGCTCTGGTGCTCGCCATCGGCCTGGTGGTGGACGACGCCATCATCGTGGTGGAAGGGGTGAACCGCCACATGGAGCAGGGCCTCAAGCCGGTGGACGCCGCCATCGCCGCGGCGCGGGAGCTGGCCGGGCCGATCATCGCCATGACGGCGGTGCTGATCGCGGTCTATGTGCCGGTGGGCTTCCAGGGCGGGCTCACCGGCTCGCTGTTCACCGAATTCGCCTTCACCCTGGTGGCGGCGGTGATGGTGTCGGCGGTCATCGCGCTCACCCTGTCGCCGATGAGCTGCGCCTATCTGCTGGCGCCCTACGACCCCTCCGCGCGCACGGTGGAGGCGCGCATGGTCCGCACCATCGACGGCGCCATGAAGGCCGTCACCCGGGTCTACCGCGCCGCGCTCTCCGCCTCGCTGCACGTGCTGCCGCTCACCATTCTGTTCGGCGCGCTGGTGCTGTCGAGCATCTACTGGCTCTACTCCAACTCCACCTCGCAGCTGGCGCCGCCGGAAGATGAGGGGGTGATCCTGACCATGATGAGCGCGGCACCGAATGCGACGCTGGAGCAGCGCGAATTCTACGTGCAGCAGATTTACGACATTCTCGACAAGCGGCCGGAAACCGACCTCGTCTTCCAGATCGACATGCCCGGGCAGGTCATCGGCGGCTGGGTGCTCAAGCCCTGGGACCAGCGCAGCGTCTCGGCACTGGCGCTCGCCCCGCTGATCCAGCAGGAGTTCAACAAGATCGCCGGCGTGCGCGTCGCCGCCTTCCAGCTGCCGCCCCTGCCGGGCAGCAGCGGCCTGCCGATCCAGTTCGTGCTGAAGTCCAACGACACCTATGAGCGGCTCTACGAGGCCTCGCAGAACTTCCTCGGCGAGGCGATGAAGAGCGGCAAATTCATCTTTCTCGACAGCGACATGAAGATCGACCAGCCGCACGCCGCCATCCATTTCGACCGCGACAAGGTCTCCTCGCTGGGGCTGAACATGAGCGATGTCGGCGCCGCCATGGCCACCATGCTGGGCGGCAACTACGCCAATTATTTCGATCTCGGCGGCAAGTCCTACAAGGTCATCCCGCAGGTGAAGCAGCAGCACCGGCTCAACACCGACCAGTTGCTGAACTATTACATCAAGGCCTCGGACGGCACCTCGGTCCCGCTTTCGACCATCGCCTGGATCGAGACGAAGACCGTGCCGCAGTCGCTGAACCATTTCCAGCAGCTCAATTCCTCGACCATTTCCGGCATCGCCATGCCCGGCGTGTCCGATGGCGAGGCGCTGGCGGAACTGGAGGCCATCGCCGCCCGCTCGCTGCCGTCGGGTTACAGCTACGACTTCGCCGGCTCCTCGCGCCAGCTGGAGCAGGAATCGAACGGCTTCGTCACCACTTTCGCGCTGGCGCTGGTCATCATCTTCCTGGTGCTGGCGGCGCTGTTCAACAGCTTCCGCGACCCGCTCGTGATCCTGGTCTCGGTGCCGATGTCGCTCGCCGGCGCGCTGGTCTTCATCTGGCTCGGCATTGGCGGCGCCACCATCAACATCTACACCCAGGTGGGCCTGGTGACGCTCATGGGTCTGGTGAGCAAGCACGGCATCCTGATGGTGGAAGTGGCCAACACGCTGCGCAAGCAGGGGCTCGCCAAGCGCGAGGCGGTCATCGAGGCGGCGACCATCCGCCTGCGGCCGATCCTGATGACCACGGCGGCGATGGTGCTGGGCGTGACCCCGCTGATCATCGCCACCGGGGCGGGCGCCAATTCGCGCTACAATATGGGTCTGGTCATCGCCTCCGGCCTGTCCATCGGCACGCTGTTCACCCTGTTCGTGGTGCCCGCCTTCTACCTGCTGCTCAGCCATCGCGACGAGTCCGAGCCGGCGACCGCAGCGACGTCGGCCTCGGCGTGACATGACCGTCCCCGGCGCCGCCTCTCCGGTCTTCGCCCGCGAGGCCGCCTTCGCCCTCCAGGCCGGCGGCCGCACCCTCGCCTGCGCCATGTCGCTGGTAGCGGCGCCGCTGGAGGCGCTGGACGCGGCGGCGCCTGATTGGCTCGCCCCCGAGGAGGCGGCACTGTTGACCGAGCGGCTCGCCCCCGCCCGGCGCCAGTCGCTCCTCGCCGGGCGATGGGCGGCGAAGAACGCTCTCGGCCTGCTCGCGCCCGGCATTGCCGCCCGCGACATCCGCATCCTGCCGGGCCTGTTCGAGCAGCCCGTGGCCACGCTGCCGGGCCGGGCCAATCTGCAGGTCACGCTGGCCCATGCCGGCGGGGCGGCACTTGCCGTGGCGCACCCCGAATCCTGCCCGATGGGCGTGGACCTGGAGCGGGCCGCGCCTGAGCAGCTTGGCGCGCTGCGCGAGCAGACCACGCCGCGGGAACGGGAACGGGCGCACGCCGCCCTGCCCTTTAATGAACCCCAGCGCCTGCTGCTGCTGTGGTGCCTGAAGGAAGCGCTCTCCAAGGCGCTGCGCTGCGGGCTGACCGTGCCGTTTGGCCTGCTGGAAGTGGCAAGCCTCGCGCCGCTGCCGGGCGGGGTGCGGGCCCGCTTCGAGAACTTCGCCCAGTATGAGGGCATCGCCTTCGCCGCCGCTCCCTTCGCCCTGGCGGTGGTGCGCCCGCACATGGCGCAGTGGCAGGGCAGCGAGGGTGACGCCTCGCCCCTTCGGCTGCACGACTGGCTGGTCTCGCTCGGCCAGAGTTAGACCATTTTTGCGCGAAATGGGTTCCGGTTCGCGTGATGAAGATGCGTAACAGCAAAAGGCTGGAGAGCATCCGGCGAACCGACTTTCACCGGTGCGGTGATGGCGCAGAAGGAGACGGCAGGCGCCGGTTTTTACGAACGCGCCGCGGCAACTGGGGCGCTCCACCGAGCGCTTTGCACCCCACGCCATGGCATGCGGACACTCTCTTCCGGGCGCACTGATCCGCTCAGATTCGCGCGCGCGGCCGACAAGTCAAAACAGAAAACGCCCCTAAGGGCGCTTGTTATCCATCTGATTTTATTGGGTAAAATTGGAGCGGGCGATGGGATTCGAACCCACGACCCCAACCTTGGCAAGGTTGTGCTCTACCCCTGAGCTACACCCGCCCGCTCCGCCGTCCCGCGCCGCTTGTCTGCGGCCCCGAACGGGCCGTCTCTATGCCCCAGCCTCGCAGAGAATGCAACGGGGTTTCGCAGATTTCTCACAGGCCGATGACAGCGTCTCTTTCCGCCGGTCGCGACGGGCCTTTCGAACCTCACAGCGCTCGGCGCGTGAAGGCGTCCGCGAGGCGGGCGCCATCGCCGGCTCGCTCCAGGCGGCAGTGATGAAACAGCTCTCCCGGCTGGCGTTCGCCCTTAAGCCGGCGCACCACCACCCGCTCGCCGGGATCGATATTGCCGTGGAAATACACCTCGCGCGCGCGCGTGGTCGCCAGCGGCGCGCGGCGTCCGTCGAACTGCCATTCGGCACGGTCGATGAAGGCAAGAAAGCTGGTGAAATAGAGGAAGCCCGCGCCGTTGAAGTCCTGCGCCGGGCACGGGTCGATCTCCAGCACCGCCTCCGGTTCCGAGGAAAGGCCGGATCCGAATCGCGCATCCGGTGCCCCGCGGCCAGCGCGGAAGGAAGCGGCGCGGGCGGCGAGCGCTGATTCGCGCCGGCCCGCACCCATCACGGGCGGGGCGGGAAAGCCGTCCAGTGCCACGCGCGCCACCGTATGGTTGCCGCCACCGGGCGCGCGCCGCACAAAGGCGGACACCAGATGCACCGAACCGACGGCGCGCCCCCGGCAGGCGAGATCATGCCGGCTGGCGCATTGGGTGCGGGAAAGGCGGCAGGTCTCGCTGCGGATGGTCAGCCGGTCATTTTCACGGAGCGAGGCGAAATCGGCGTCCTCCACCGATAGCGCGCTGAAGGCGGCGTAGACCGGAGCGCCGTCGGCGTCGCGGAAATCGGGAACCGCGCGGCCGGCCATTGCCGCCAGGGCCATCCAGTGGCGATGGCCCAACTCCTTGAGCAGCCACGTTTCCGAAAGACCGCCGAGACAGAGCTGCGGCATGCCGAGCTGAACCGTTGCCTCCGCGATGAGCGCCGGCGGGGTCGCAAACAACCCGGGAGACGGGACCAGGTTCATGCGGCGCTTCCCCGGCGGGCCAGCTGCGCCCGCGCGTCAATATGGGCGACGATGTGTGCGGCATCGCGCCCGACGCTGCCGAAGCGGCCGGAACCCCATGTGTGCAGCCAGGGCAGGCCGATGAAGTACACGCCCTCGCGCGCGGTGATGCCGCGCCGGTGCTGGGGGTGGCCGGCGCCGTTGAACACCGGCGCGTCAAGCCAATGGAAGTCAGGCCGGAAGCCGATGCACCAGACGATCGAGGCGATGCCGGATGCGGCAAGGTCGAGCGTCGGGCGCTCCTCCGGCGGCTGCCAGACAGCCTCGTAGACCGAGGGTGGCGGCGCCTCCAACCCCTTCTGCGCTATATGTTTATCAATGGCGGCGTTGATGCCGTTATAGGTCCTGTCGGCATCGTCGAGCGCCTGGGCGAGGTTCGCGTCGAAGAGAAGCCGCTCCCCGTCGAACGCGCGCAGGGCGCCATAGAGCTCCATGCCTTCAAGGGCGAATTTGCGCAGGTCGATGTCGCGCCCACCGTCGCGGCCGGTAACATAGTGATTGGTGTTGTCGCGCACGCCTTCGCGCAGCGGGTGCTCTTCCACCGGCATGTCGTAATAGCCCATGTCGGCGAGCCAGGTGACGACGTCGCGGCCGCGATAGAAGCGGGCGCAGCGCGGGGCGTTGCCGACGGCCAGATGCACCTGGCGACCGGCGAGGTGAAGGTCTTCCGCAATCTGCGCGCCGGACTGGCCGGAGCCGACCACCAGCACCGGCCCTTCGGGAAGCTGGCCGGCATTGCGGTATTGCGCCGAGTGGATCTGCGTGATCGACGGCGGCAGGCGCTCGGCCATGCGCGGCACGATCGGCTCGTGATAGCCGCCGGAGGCGACCACGACATTGTCGGCGCTGAAATCGCCCGCGCTGGTGGCGACGAGAAAGCCGCCTTCCGGCCGGGGCGTTACCCGCCGCACGCTCACACCCTCGCGGATGGGAGGATCGACCTTAGTGCGAAACTCCTTGAGATAACGAAGGATTTCTTCCTTCTTCATGAAGCCGTCCGGGTCCGGACCGGCATAGGGATGGCCGGGCAGGTCGCATTGCCAGTTCGGCGTGACGAGGCAGAAATTGTCCCAGCGCTGCGTTTCCCAAGCGTGCATCGCGTGGTGCTTCTCGAACATCAGATGGTCGATGCCCTGAAGGGAGAGGTGGTAGCTGGTGGACAGCCCGGCCTGTCCGCCGCCGACGATGACCACGGGGTAATGCGTGACGCGGTTCTCGTTCATGGGGTCTCTCCGGTTCATTCGTCGAAGGACTCGACGGCGACGCAGGCGTCGGGAAGGGGTGCGAATGTGCGGCCGGCGGCCTCGATGCGGGCGAGCTGACCCAGCGCGCGCGAGCAGGGAAAGCCGTAGCGCGCCTCGACGCGATCACTTGCGATGGTGAGCGCCTCGCGCGATTTCTCCAGGAATTCCAGCAGCTTGTAACTCTCACCGGGGACAAGGTAGTCCTTGATGACCAGCGAGGGGGAATAGCAACCCTCGACCGTGCCGTCCGGCCAGCGGATGGTGAAGCGCATTTCAGGCATGGACAGGCTCCGCGAGGGTCTCATAGGTGGGCAAATGCGCCCGGGCGGTGGCGGCCCAGTCGAAGCGGGCGGCGGCCTCCGGCCCCTTTTGCGCAAGGCGTGCAAGGGTTTGAGGCTGCAGGGCCAGCATCAGCGCGTTGGCGATGGAGCCGGCGTTCAGCGGGTCGCACCACACGGTTTCCTCCGCGCCGATATGCTCGGTGAAGGGCGCGATGGCGGAAACCACGGTGGGCACGCCGCAGGCCATCGCCTCCAGCGCCACCAGGCCGAACCCCTCCCTCACCGAAGGGAAGGCGAGGACGTCGGCGAGGCGGTAGAGCGCCGGCATATCCTCCTGCGCCTGCGGCCCGGCGCGGATCACCGCCTCTGCCGGCAGGCCGGAGGATGCGAGCAGTGCCTTGAATTCATTCGCGTATTCGTGATGGTCCAGCAGGCTGGCGCCGCCGGCGATAACGAGCTGGGCGCGCGGGTGCATAGCCCGCAGCTGGATGAAGGCCTCCAGGATGCGGGTGGTATTCTTGCGCTCTTCCACCCCGCCAATGCTGAGTACGACAGGCCCGACATCAAGCCCCAGACGCCGCGCCAGCGCCGCCTCCCGACCGTCCGGCACGGGGGAGAAGCGCTTGATATCAATGCCATTTCCGACCATGGCGGCCGCGATGCCGAACCGCTCGGCGAGGAGCCCCTGCCAGAGATGGCTGACGACGAAATGCCGGTCGGCGGCGAAAATCGATCTATTTTGCAAGGCCTTAAGCTCGGGATCGCGGAAGGCGTCCATATGGTGGACCGTGCGGGCGAAGCCGGGGATGACGCCGCGCTCCTTCAGCGTCGCCAGCGCATTGCCGGAGATGCCGTCCTGGGCGTGGAACACGTCGAAGCGGCGATTCTCCAACACATTAAAATGGCTCACATATTCGCCGATCCGCTGGCGCACCATGCCGGTGATGTCGCCGCCCGCCGGGCCGGCGGGCACGCTCACCGTTTCGCACAGGCTGGGGCGAAAAAAGCCCGCGCCCTTCGGGTCGGGCGCATGCACCACCGCCTCGAAACCCAGTCGTACCAACGCTTCGCCGAGTTCCAGCGCGTGGACGACGCCGCCGCGCGGGTTGGTGGAATGGGCGAGAAGGGCGATGCGAAGAGGGCGGCGCAGCGGGCGCGTCATGCCGCATCCTCCGCCGGCCCGCAGCCAATCAGCGGCGCGCGGGAAAAATCCCATATCGTCTCGTGGCTTAGGCCCTGTTTCACCGTGACCTTGCGCTCCGCCGTGACGGTGCCGATGACGGCGGCGGCGATGCCGCGCTCCCTGAGGGTAGTGAGGACAGTGGGGTGGACAGTCAGTGCAGTGGGAACAAGGTAGCCAAAGCTCGGAAAGGTCATCAGCCAGCGCACCGGATCGACCCCTTCAGGCGTCGGCACCGCGTCGAGGTCGATCTCGATACCGACGCCGGACCCTTCCGCCAGCATGGCGGCGGTGCCCACCAGCCCACCCTGGCTGATATCCTTGGCAGCGCGGGCCAGCCCGGCCTCGGCGAGACGGGGGAGCAGGTCGAGGTCGCCGCGCAGGCGCTCGGCCGGGGCGTCGGTAGCGGCGTCCCAGTTCGAGAACGGCTCGCGGTAGCGCCCGCGCAGATCGATCGCCGCCACCAGCACCTCGCCGGGGCGGGCGTCGAAGGAGGTGAGGAGCCTTTTCGCCCGGCCGAGCACGGCGACGGAGAGCTGGCCGCGATCGCTGGCCAGATTGGTGTGGCCGCCGACGATCGGCACGCCGAAGCGGGCGGAGGCGGCGCGCAGCCCCTCCAGCACCGGGGCGGCGCCGTCCTCGCCCTTGGCCCACACCGCATCCACCACCGCGAGCGGGCGCCCGCCCATGGCGGCGATGTCGGAAAGGTTGACCATCACCCCGCACCAGCCGGCGAACCAGGGGTCGGTGGCGACGAACTCGTTCATGAAGCCTTCAATGGCGAAGAGGAGATAACCGTCGCCATCGGGGATCGCGGCGCAGTCGTCGCCGACCCGGATCGCCTCGCGCCCGTCAAAGCCGAGCCGGGCGGCGGCGCGAGCGATATCGGCCTTGGAGGCGAGCCCGGCCGAGGTGCGTAGCCGGCTTACCACCTCGGAGAAGGCGACGTCGGAGAAGCGGGTGCTCAGTGCGCGCGCTTCCATGTCACGCCGCCCGTCTGGGCTGGGCGTGGAAGCCGGTTTCGGCGTCGAGGATCGGCGGGTAATGCGCAAGGTCGGCCTGCATCAGCACATGCGGCCGGCCGTGCAGTTCCTTCTCCTCCACCATTTTCCAGTGCAGGCGACGGAACAGCAGCGCGTTCTGCGCCTGCACATGGGCGAGAAACCGGGTGCAGCCGCGCGCATGAGCCGAGGAGACGGCGAGGCGGATCAGCGCCGCGCCCAGCGCGCCGACCTTTCGATAATCCTCCGCCACGGCGAGGCGCGAGCCCCACCACAGGCCCGGCTCGGCCTCATGGATGCGGACCGTGCCGACCACATCATCGGCCAGCAGCCCGAGCAGCGAGACGGCCACAATAGGAATGGCGATGTCGTCGATACAATCGCGGTCGTCGCCGGCGAACAGGCCCTGCTCGTCGCAGAACACCTCGTGACGCAGGCGCGCGGCGCCGCGCTTCTCCCAGGTCTGGGTGGCGAACTTCACCTGGAAATCGGCAGCGCGAAAGGGGCGGAAGGTGCCGTACATCATGCGCAGCCCCCGTGCTGCCTGTCCCCCTGCCGCAGCTCTTCCCGACCAAGGGCCTGCCGCTCATAGGTGGAGAGCGCCGAGCAGGCGCCGCATTTGGCGCAGCCGGCGTTAACGTCAATGGATTTCAGCCCGGTGGCCAGCAGCATCCCCGAGAGTGGGCCGAGGATGGCGTTCATGAAGGCGGGCGTGGGCGTCGGGTGGCTTTCCAGCGGCGTGCCTGAAATCGGCACGAAGGGCACCACGAAGGGATAGACGCCCATGCGGGTGAGCCGGTCGCACACAGAGAGGATGTCCTCTCGGCTGTCGCCGAGCCCGGCGAGGATATAGGTCGACACCTGCCCACGCCCGAACACCGGCACGGCGGCGGCGAAGGCCTCGAAATAACGCTCGACCGACACCTGCGCCTTGCCGGGCATGATCTGGTGTCGCACCTCTTCGGTGCAGGCTTCCAGATGCATGCCGAGCGCGTCGGCGCCGGCCTCAAACATGCGGGCGAACCACGCATCGTCATCGGGCGGCTCGCACTGCACCTGGATCGGCAGGTTCACCGCCGCCTTCACCGCCGCCGCGCTCTCGGTGAGCAGCGCCGCGCCGCGGTCCTTGCCCGGCGGGGTGCCCGTGGTCATCACCATGTGCTTCACGCCATCGAGTTCCACGGCAGCCTTGGCGACTTCGGCGAGCTGGGCGGGGGTCTTGCGCTCGATGGTGCGGCCGGCGGCGAGCGACTGGCCGATGGCGCAGAACTGGCAGGTCTTGGTGCGGCTCTGGTAGCGGATGCAGCTTTGCAGCACCGTGGTCGCCAGCACGTCGCGCCCATGCAGCACGGCGATCTTGGAATAGGGAATGCCATCCGCCGTGGTGAGGCCGTAGAATTTCGGCTGCAGCGGAAACGACACCTCGCCCAGCACAAGCCCGTCGCGGCTGATGCGGCTGCGGCCATAGGCGTCCGGCTTTTCCACCAGATAGGGGCTCTCGAAGGCCGGCGCGGTGTGGACGGGAACCATCACCGTCATGCCGTCCAGCGTCATCGCCTTGTGGTCGGAAGGCCCGGCCCCGCCCCGGCGCGAATCCGCGCCGGCGCGGGGATCAACCAGCCGCACCCCGTAGGACTGCAATTCGTTGATCAGCTGCTGCGTCGGCAGCGGCGTGAGTTCGCTGGCGAGATCCATCGGCTTCATCGGAAACGCTCCCTGTCTGGACGGGGAAAGGGGCCCCGGCAGCGGTGTGGACGGGCACGGCCGGGCGTGTGTCGTGGTGGAGGCTGAGCAGTTCCGGCCGGGCGTAATGGCCGACCGAATCCATCATCCGCTTGCGCTTGGTGATGAGCGCCATGTCGAGATCGGCGATCAGGATGCCCTCGCCTGTGGTGAGCGGGGGCACGACATGGCTGCCCTCGGGCGAGATGATCGCGCTCATGCAGCCGCCGGTGAGCGCCTTGCGCAGCCGCTCGTCGGGGGAGATGCGGGCGATTTGTTCGTCGGTGAGCCAGCCGGTGGCGTTGACGACGAAGCAGCCCGATTCCAGCGCGTGGTGGCGGATCGTCACCTCGATCTGCTCGGCGAAGATCGGCCCGACCAGCGAGCCGGGGAACTGGGCGACGTGGATTTCCTCGTGCTGGGTCATCAGCGCGTAGCGGGCCAGCGGGTTGTAATGCTCCCAGCAGGCCAGCGCGCCGACGCGGCCGACGGCGGTGTCGACGACCTTGAGCCCGGCGCCATCGCCCTGGCCCCAGATCATCCGCTCATGGAAGGTGGGGGTGATCTTGCGGCGCTTCAGCTTGAGCGAGCCATCGGCGTCGAAGATCAGCTGCGCATTGTAGAGCGAGCCATGGTCGCGCTCGTTCACCCCCAGCACCACGACGACGCCGAGCCGGCGGGCGCTGGCGCTCACCGCCTCCGTCACCGGGCCGGGGACAAGCACGGCGTGTTCGTAAAGCCGCAGATGCTCCGCCCCGGTCAGTACGGGCGGCAGGACGAAGGAGAAATAGGGGTACCAGGGCAGGAAGGTTTCGGGGAACACGACAAGCTGCGCCCCCTTGCCCGCCGCCTCTTCCAGCGCGGCGAGCACGCGGGTGAGCGTGCCCTCCAGGCTGTCGAGCGAGGGCGCGATCTGCACCGCGGCGACGCGCACGATGCGCTTTTCGGCGCTGGGTCTTTCGGCACTTTTCATCTCGGCCATGGCGGCCTCCTCCGGCCTCGGGCGTCATCCCGGACGGCGGCCCTGCCGCCGATCCGGGATCGCTCGGTCAGTGAAAAGCCGTCACAACGTCCAGGTATCGAGGATGAAGGCGTTCTCGCGCCGGTGGAGCAGCACGATGTCGAGCACATCCAGCGGACTGATCGGCACGATGCCGGGGATCAGCGCGCCCTCGCCATGGCCGTACAGCGCCTGCAGGGCGAAGCGGCAGGCATAGACCTTACCGCCATCGTTCAGGATCTTCTCGATGCGGTTGTTGAAGTTGAGATGGCCGGGAAACGCCTCGTCGCCGAGCTTGGGAAAGCCGCGCTGCACGCCGAGCGTGACGCCGGGGCCATAGAGCAGCACCGAGGTCTCGAAGCCCTTCTGGATCAGGCGCGAGGCCTGCAGCAGGTTCACCAGGCCGATCGAGCCCTCGAAGGCGACGGTGTGGAAGGTGACGAGCGCCTTCTCGCCGGGGGCGGCCTTTACGTCCTCGAACTTCTTGTCCTCATAATCGACGAGCACGTCGCCCTTGGCATGGGCCGGCACGGTGATGGTGGCCATGTCGCTCTCCTTGGCTGCTGCAATGGGCCGGCGGGGGCCGGCCATGGGCTGCAATCGGGCCGGCTCTGCGCCGGGTACGCCAGGTGAATTGCAATCAATGTGCCAATTGACAGAATGCAAAAAGAATCATCAAAACAATCAAATTACATACAATATTACATTCAATCACACGTGATGCGTGAAGGCGGCAGTGGCGAGAAAGCGGGCGGACGCTTAGAGAACTGGCGGGACACTGCCCGCTTCCTGCGCAGGCGCTGGCGTCGGGTCCGGTACCGCGCTTACGCAGCAAGTTGTGGACCAAGGGTGACAGACCACCTCTGCAACATTATACAGTCAATTAGGGCGAGGTAGGATGGAGACCGTCATCCCGGCCGAGCGCCGCGAGAGCCGGGATCGCACTCCGCTCTGGCAGACAATTCCGAATCGGCCTGACGGCTGTCCGGGATAAGACAGGTGACGAGACGCATGGCCGACTGGATTCCCGACCTCGCCCGCTCCGACAAGCCGCGCTACCTCGCCATTGCCGACCTGATCGGCGAGGACATCCGCGCCGGGCGGCTTTCCATCGGCGACCGGCTGCCGCCGCAGCGCAAGCTCGCGGCCAAGCTCGACATCGATTTCACCACCGTGGCGCGCGGCTATGTCGAGGCGCAGAAGCGCGGCCTCGTCGAATCCCGCGTCGGCCAGGGCACCTTCGTGACCGGCGCGCCGCGCCCGAAGACCCGCGCGACCACCGCACCCAAGCCCGGCACGGTCGATCTCTCGATGAACCTGCCGCCCGAGCCGGACGACCCGGCGCTGATCGAGCGCATGCAGGAAGGGCTGGCCGAGGTGGCGCGCGATCTCGTCGCCCTGCTGCGCTACCAGGGTTTTGGCGGCACGGCGGCGGACAAGGACGCGGCGTCCGCCTGGCTCGGCCGGCGGGCGCTGGTGCCGGCGCAGGAGCGCATTTTCGTCACCCCGGGCGCCCACCCCGCTTTGCTCGGCATTTTCGGCCTTCTGGCCCGGCCGGGCGATGTGATCCTGTGCGAGGCGATCACCTATCCCGGCGTGCGCGCCATCGCCGCTCAGCTCGGCATCAAGCTTCACGGCCTGCCGATGGACCTTGACGGCATCGACCCCGACGCTTTCGCACAGGCCTGCCGCGAGATGAGCCCGAAGGCGCTCTATCTCAACCCGACGCTGCAGAACCCCACCACACTCACCATTCCCGAGGAGCGGCGCGAGGCGATCGCCAAGGTGGCGCGGCGCTTCGGCGTGCCGATCGTCGAGGATGACGCCTATGGCTTCGTGCCGCCGCACGGCCCGCCGCCGCTCGCTGCCATCGCGCCAGACCTGACCTGGCACATTGCCGGGCTGGCCAAATGCATCGGCGCCGGCCTGCGCGCCGCCTATGTCGTCGCGCCCGAGGCCCGCGCGGGCTACCCCTTCGCCAGCGCCCTGCGCACCGCCAATGTGATGGCCTCGCCGCTCACCACCGCGCTGGCGACGCGCTGGATCGAGGACGGCACCGCCGACACGCTGCTGCGCTTCATCCGCGCGGAGACGGCCGCTCGGCAGGCGCTGGCGAGCGAGATCCTGCCCAAGGGCAGCTTCCGCGCCGACCCGCTGAGCTTCAATCTCTGGATCGAGCTGCCCGCGCCCTGGACCCGCTCGGCCTTTGTCGGTCACATGCGTTCCACCGGCATCGGCGTGGTGGCAAGCGACGCCTTCACCGTCGCCGGCCCGGCGATCGAGGCGGTGCGGGTGTGCCTCGGCGGCCCGGCGAGCCGGGCGCAGATCCGCTCGGCGCTGGATTTCATGGCGCACGCGCTGGAGGAATCGCCCGAGGTGGTGTCGGCTGTGATGTGAGGATGTTACGCGATCCGTCATCCCGGACGGCCACAGGCCGCATTCCCACCGATCGCCGTCATGGCCGGGCTTGACCCGGTCCTCCACGCCTTAACTGCCGCCGGATAGCGGAAGTCGTGGATCCCCGGGTCAAGCCTGGGGATGACGGGGTGCAGTGTGGGAATGACTCTTCCCGTGCCCTCGCCTGCGTCCTTCGAGTCCCGGCCGATGGCCGGGCACCTCAGGATGACGAATGTCGGTACAGGGGCCCGTCATGCTGAGGTGCCGGCCGACAGGCCTGCCTCGAAGCACGCACGCGCCTCACGCAAGCGCACCCCGGCGCGCCCCTCACGCCAGCGCCCGCGCCGCCTCAATGAGCCGGTCGACATCGCTCTCGGAGGTGGCGAACGAGGTGACGAGACGCACCACGCCGGCGCCCCAGCGGTCCGTATAGAAACGGAAGCCCTGCGCCAGCAGGCCCTCGCACATCGGGGCGGGCAGGCGAACGAACAGCATGTTGGCCTCCACCACGCCCTGAATCTCCACCCCGGCAATGCCGGCGAGCCCCGCGGAAAGCCGCGCCGCCATGGCATTGGCGTGGCGGGCATTGGCGAGCCAGAGGTCGCCGTCGAGATAGGCGTCCATCTGCGCCGCGAGAAACCGCATCTTGGAGGCGAGGTGGCCGCCGCGCTTGCGGCGGAAGGCGAGTTCCCCCGCCCGCGCCGGATCGAACAGCACGATCGCCTCCACCCCCAGCGCGCCGTTCTTGGTGGCGCCAAAGGAGAGGATGTCGACCCCGGCTTTCCAGGTCATGTCGGCGGGCGATGCGCCCAGCGCCGCCACCGCATTGGCGAAGCGCGAACCGTCCATATGCAGCGGCAGGCCGGCGTCGCGGCACACCGCGCCGAGGGCGGCGGTCTCTTCCACCGAATAGAGCGTGCCAAGTTCCGTGGCCTGGGTGATGGAGACGCAGGAAGGCTGCACGCAATGCACATCGCCCCGGTTGCGGCGGGCGGCGTCGGCGAGAGCGACGGGATCGATCTTCGCGTTCGCACCCGGCACATGCACAAGCTTGGCGCCACCGGTGAAGAATTCCGGCGCGCCGCATTCGTCATTCTCGATATGGCTGTCGGCATGGCACAGCACCGCGCCCCAGGGCGGGGTGAGCACGCTCAAAGCCAGCGCATTGGCGGCGGTGCCGGTCGAGACCAGCAGCACCGAAACCTCGCGCTCGAACAGGGCGGAGAGCCGCGCGGTGACGCGGGCGGAGATCTCGTCAGCGCCATAGGAGGGCATCGGCCCTTCATTGGCGGCGGCAAGCGCGGCCAGAATGGCCGGGGAGATGCCGGCGACATTGTCGCTGCCGAAGCCGGGCGGGCGGGAGGCGGGGGTCTCGGTCACGGCGTGTCCTGCGGCGAAGGGAATGGGGGCTCACATATGGGCCTTCACCGGGGAGGAAACCGGCGCCGGGGCACTTGTCAATCGCCCGGGGAGGACGTTCCCTGCGTCAGTTGCCGGATAGCGCGGACCGGGCGGGCGGGCTTAGATAACCAGCATGAGTGCCAATGACCATGTCGTCGCCGACCAGGAGGCGGTGTTCGCCCTGCTCGCCGACCCCGCCACCCATGGGGTGGAGGCCCCCGTCGCCCGCATCGACACCCATGGCGCGGCGGTGTTTCTCGCCGGCGCCGATGTCTACAAGGTCAAGCGCGCCGTGCGGTTTTCCTTCATGGATTTCTCCACGCTGGACAAGCGCCGGCAGGCCTGCGCCCGCGAGCTGGAACTGAACCGCGCCACCGCCCCCGCGCTCTATCTCGGGCTCACCCCCATCGTCCGGCGCGGCGGCGCGCTGCATCTGGGCGGCGAGGGCGAGGTGGTGGAATGGGCGGTGCATATGGCCCGTTTCGACGAAACCGCCACGCTCGACCATGTTCTCGCCCGCGGGGGCGAGACAGGCGCGGGCGAGAAAGGCGAGAGGCTTGCGCCGCCCCTGATCGCCGCGCTGGCGCAGGCGGTGGCGGCCGCGCATGAGCGCGCGCCTGTGATCACCGGCAGCTCCGGCCGGGAGTTGCGGGCGGTGGCGCGCAACGTCGTCGCCGGGCTGCGCGAGGCGCCCGACCTGCTGCCCCCGGGCCGGGTCTCGGCGCTGGAGGCCGGCTTCCTTGAAGCCTTCGACCGGGTGGAGCCGCTGCTGGCGCGCCGCGCGGCGGCGGGCGAGGTGCGGCGCTGCCATGGCGATTTGCATCTGCGCAACATCGCGCTCATCGACGGCGCGCCGGTGCTGTTCGACGCGCTGGAATTCGACGAGGCGCTGGCCAGCATCGACCGGCTCTACGACCTCGCTTTCCTTCTCATGGACATCGCTCTGCGCGGGCACGGCGTCGCCGCCAATCTGCTGCTCAACCGCTACCTCATCGCCTGCGGCGCGGCGCCGCCCTATGACGGGCTGGCGGCGCTGCCGCTGTTCCTCGCTTTGCGCGCGGCGATACGGGCGCAGGTGGGCGCGGCGGCGGCGGCTTTTCGCGATCCCGCCGGCCGGGCGCAGGCGGGCGAGGAGGCACGGGCCTATCTCGCCTTCGCCGAGGAGGCGCTGGCGCCGCGCCCGGTGAAGCTGGTGGCAGTGGGCGGGCTGTCCGGCTCCGGCAAAAGCACGCTCGCCGCCGCGCTGGCGCCGCATCTGGGGCCGCTGCCCGGCGCGGTGCATCTGCGCTCGGATGTCGAGCGCAAGCGCCTCCACGGCACGCCCGAACTGGAACGCCTGCCGCAGGAAGCCTATTCGATGGAGGCGACGCAGCAGGTCTATGCCACGCTCAGGGCGCGGGCGGAGGCGATTCTCGCCGCCGGCCATGGCGTCATCGTCGACGCCGTGCACCAGCGCCCGGATGAGCGCGCCGAGATCGCGGCGCTGGCGCATGAAGGCGGGGTGGATTTTATCGGCCTGTGGCTGGAGGCGCCTGTCGAGGCGCTGGCCGGCCGGGTGGCGGCGCGGCGCGGCGACGCTTCCGACGCCACGGCGGAGGTGGTGCGCTGGCAGGCCGGGCGCGAGGCCGGCCCGCTCGACTGGGCGCGGCTGGATTCGACGCAAACACCTGAGCAACTGCTCGCCCAGGCGCGGACGCTGGTCGAGGGCTGACGCTCCCTCCTCGCGCCTGTTGCCGGCCGATGCGGGAGCTTAGGCCGGGCGCCTCAGGATGAGAGTCTGGCCCCTGCGGAAGGGCGGTATGACCCCCACGATGGCCGAGAAGAGCGCGCGCTTTATGGATCGGCGCGCGGCACCGGCCACGCCGAAATATTCGAGGTAATGATGCGCGCAGACCTCGAAGCCGACAATGCGGGCGATTTCGATCAGTTCATTCTTCGTATATTCGCGAAAATGTCCCGGATTGGTGTTGTCGATCCGGATGCGTTCGGTCGGGCTGAGGCCAAAGAACGATTTGATACGCCGATTGAGCGAGGCGGCATTGGGCGTCTGCAGGATCATGATCCCTCCCGGGTTCATGACGCTGCGGAGGGCGAACATCGTCAGTTCGGGGGCCGTGTAAAGATGCTCGACCACTTCCGCGAAGACGACAAGGTCGAATTTTTCGTCGCAGGGAATCTCTTCGAGCGACTGGGCGTTGTTGAGGTCATAGACGATATGCCCACGAATTCCGGCCAGACGGGGATCACCCACTGACCCCCCTCCGGCATCGAGCGCGAATCCCATCGTCGTGACGTTTTTGTATTTCTGAAGCAGCATTCCCGACAGAACACTGCGCCCTATATCCAGAACATTACATTCCGGATTTGGGCAATATTTCAGACAGAATGAAATAACACAATCAAACCTCTTCTTATGATAGTCGTAATATTCATCTTGAGTTTGACTTTCACTTGAATTCGATCGAGACAATTTGTCGAGATAGGCTGCACCGCCTTCAATCATCTATTTTCTCGCCCAAATTATCATAAAAAGAACGGCCGCTCTTAAGGGAGAAGCGTGGAATGCGAACAGGCCCGGCCTTTCCGGACCGCAGGTGACGAGCGATTTACCTGTCCGGTTGCAGCCATCCCTGCTGCAGCTTTGCCGAATATCGGCGCAATCAGGACAAAACTGTCATGAGAACGGCTGCAGGACGGTATGGTATTGAAAGACCGTCCAACCGGCAACCATCAACGTTCCGCCGCCCGCGCGCGGGCGTCATCGACCACGTCCTTGAAGCCCTGATAGTCGAGCGCGGCGGCGACCTTGAACGGGCCGACCAGATAGACCGGCGTGCCCGGCAGGCCGAGCGCCTCGGCCTGCTCATTGGTGCGCTTGAGCAGGGCGCCGATGTCGCCGGCATGCGCCTTGAGGTCCTTGGCGAGCTTCGCCCGGTCGATGCCGGCCTTGGCCAGCGCGTCGCTCATGCGCTCGGTGGTCAGCTTGCCCGACAGGTTCATCAGCGTCTTGTGGGCGAGGACATAGTGGCCCTGGTAGTTCGCGGCCAAGGCGAGCTGGGCGGCGACCACGGAGGATTCCGCCAGGATCGGCCAGTCCTTGTAGACGAGGCGGATCTTGCCATCCTCGGTCACCAGCCGCTCCAGCTCCGGCAGCGACTTGCGGCAATAGCCGCAATTATAGTCGAAGAAGGCGACGATGGTGACGTCGCCCTTGGGGTTGCCGAAGGTCGGGGTCTGCGGGTCGTGCAGCAGGGCGTCGACATCGAGCGGCTTGGCCGCGCCGGCCGGCGGGGACACATCAGGTGTCGCCGCCAGCAGCGGCAGGCACGCGCCGAACAGGGCGCCGGCGGCGGTGAGGAGCAGCGCGCGGCGCTTCATCGGAACGTCCTTTTACCTGTGCCGCGCCCGGATCGGGGCGCCTCCGGCACGTTTCACCGTGGGCGCAGCCCATCGAGGATGAGGCGCTGCACGTTGCGCGTAGCCTCTTCGACAAAGGCCTCCTCGTCCAGCCCCCTGCCGAGCAGCGCGTCGATCTGCACCGCGAAGTCGGCATAATGCTGCGTCGTCGCCCACAGGGCGAAGATGAGGTGATGCGGGTCGATCGGCGCCAACTTGCCCGCCGCCACCCAGCCGGCGATCACCTCGGTCTTGGCGTCCACCAGCTGCTTCAGCGCGGTCTCCAGCTCCCCGCGCAGCAGGGGCGCGCCCTGCACCACCTCCAGGCAGAACAGCCGCGAGGCTTCCGGGTGGGTGCGGGAGAAGCGGATCTTGCGGCTGATATAGGCGCGGATGCCCTCGACCGGGTCGGTTTCCACCTCAAGCGCGCGCAGCGGGTCCAGCCACTGGTCGAGAAGCCGGCTCAGCACGCCGACATAGACCTCTTCCTTCGAGGCGAAATAATAGAACAGATTGGTCTTCGACACGGCGGCGGTGCGGGCGATCTGCTCCACCGTGGTGCCGTGCAGGCCGTAGCGTGAGAACAGCGACAGGCCGGCGTCGAGGATGGCGGTGCGCTTCTCGGCGATGCGGCGCAGGCGATGCGGCGTCTTGGTGCGCGGGCTCTCGGGGCGCGCACCGGCCGGGTCCGCCGCCAGCGCGGCGCGCGCGGCTGCCGGCCGTGCCGTGCGGCGGGGCGGAGAAACGGTGGAACGCGCGACTGTCAACAAAAGCTCCCGCCTTGACCCGTGCCCTGACATGGCACGGAAAGGAAAGCCGCCGCAATATGCCGGGCGCCGCCGCGTCGATTCGGCTGGCGGCGCGCCCCGGCGCAAACCGGCAAAAGAGAAGCTGAGCAAGACCACCTTCGAGCGACACGCGAGAGAGATCGACCATGGCCGCGACCTATGACCGGACCTCCCGCCTGCTGCATTGGCTGGTGGCCGCCCTTGTGCTGGTGCAGTTCGCCACGGGCTGGAGCTGGGGCTATTTCCCGCGCGGCTCGGGGCCGCGCTTCTATCTGTTCAACACCCATATCTATGCCGGCTACCTCATCCTGGCGCTGGCGATGGCGCGCATCGCCTGGCGGCTGCGCCACCCCGCGCCGCCCTTGCCCCCCGGCATGGGCCGGCCGGCCGAGATCGCGGCGCGGGCGACGCATGGAATGCTCTATCTGCTCATTCTGCTGCAGCCGATCCTCGGCGCGGTGACGATCACCGCCTTCGGCAAGGCGCTGGGCTGGACCGGCGCGGTGCATGTGGCGCTGGCCTATGTCATCGCCGCCATCGTGATGGCGCATGTGGCGGCGGCGCTGTGGCACCATTTCGTGCGGCGGGACGGGCTGATCCTGCGCATGCTGCCGGCCCGGCGCTGAGGGCAGGCCATGCAAAGCGCCCTGCGCCGCCTGCTGCCGCTGCTCGCCGCCGCTCTCCTGCTGACGCTGGCGCCAGCGCGGGCGCCGGCCCAGCCGATCACCATCACCGCCATGCCAATCGAACGCCTCGACGCCAGCGGCGCGGTGCGCTTCGGCCCGCTGGAGTTTCGCGGCGGGCTGGTGCTGTCCTCCACCTCCTCGACCTTTGGCGGCGTGTCCGGCCTTGTGCTGGATGCCAAGGGCGAGGAATTCCTCGCCGTCACCGACAAGGGCTGGTGGCTGAGCGGGCGCATCGCCAGCGAGGGCGACCGTCCGGTAGGCATCCGCAATGCCCGGATGGCGCCGATGATGGCCGACAATGGCAAGGCCCTGTCCGAACAGGGACGCGGCGACGTCGAATCGCTGGTCCGCGTGCCCTCGGGCGTTCTCGTCGGTATCGAGGGCGCGCAGGAGGTCTGGCTGTTTCCGGGGCCCGAGCCGCTGCGGGCCTTTGGCGCCAAGCTGATTTCCGACCCGGCCTTGGCGCGGCTCGGCGGCAATCAGGGCCCGGAAACGCTGCTGGCCCCGCCCGGCGGGGTGCCGGCGGCGGTGATCGTCATCGCCGAGGAAAGCCCGGACGATCCGGCCGCCCTGCCCGGCTTCCTGTTCGGCCCGCTCGGCAAGCCCAAGCCGCTTGGGCGCTTCACCGTGGCGCGCAGCGACGAGTTCGCCGCCACCGATGCCGCGCTGGCCGATGATGGCACCGTGTATCTGCTGGAGCGCCGCTTCGACTATCTGCGCGGCGTCGCCCTGCGGCTGAGGCGCTTTCCGCTCAGCGCGATCACGCCGGGGGCGGTGATCACCGGCGAAGTGCTGCTGACCGCCAACCGGCTGGCCGCGATCGACAATATGGAAGGCCTCGCCCTGCACCGCAACGCGGCGGGCGAGCTGATCCTGACCCTCATTTCCGACGACAATTTCTCCCCGCTCCAGCGCACGCTGCTGCTGCGCTTCGCGCTGGTCGAGTGAGAGGGCTAACCGATGCGCGTAACTGCAGTAGGTGCTACCTTCCCCACAGAGATATCGGTGGGGGGGGCGGATATGCGGCGAAGGGTTGGAGCAGCTCTGTTGATTTGCCTGGGCATCTTAGGGCCCGCCCACGCAGCGGAAGATCCCGCCATCAAATGGTGTGACGGCACGGTCGTGGGATTGATTTCAACTCCAGCGACGTATCGATTCGTCGGCGGCATAGTCGACGGGTCCAGGGTGACTATAGCGTTCGACGCTCAGAATATGTTCGGAGCGCTGATACGTCAGGCGGCGACTTGCGAGTTCCGCGTATCGGCTGATGCGATATCCATCGGCGCTGTTCGTTTCGGGTCTAACTATGCTGGTTACGAGTACGTCGCAACCGCCAGTAAAATTGCCGCGATAGAGCGCCACATCGGAGAACTAAAGCCCAACCAAACTGCCCTGAAGTTCTAATCTTATCGAAAGCGCTTCAGCGCGCGGCGGTGTCGGCCGGGGCACCGGTCCAGGGCTTGAGCCAGCCCATCAGCGCGCCATAGGGGATGAGCGCGAGCAGCGCGAAGCCGAACTTCACCAGGAAGTCGAAATAGGCCAGCCCCATCCACAGCGGCACGGTGATGCCGGTGGAGGCATAGGTGACGGGGAAGGACATGTCGGCATCGCCGGCAAAGGCGAGCGAGAAGAACAGCGCCGTGTCGATGGCCGAGCCGAACAGGCTGCCGGCCAGCGGCGCCTGCCACCAGCTCATCCGCCGCAGGCGATTGAACACGCCGATATCCAGCAGCTGCCCGAACAGGAAGGCCGTGCCGGAAGCCAGCGCGATGCGCGGCGTCGCCAGCCAGATCGACAGCAGCACCGCCAGGGCGAAACCGGCATAGACCACGCGCCGCGCCCCGGCAGGGCCGAAGCGGCGATTGGTCAGATCATTGACCAGAAAGGCCAGCGGATAGGTAAAGGCGCCCCAGGTCAGGAAATCCTGCAGGCCAAATTGCTCGACCGGATGCTGGACAAGCACGTTCGAGGCCGCAACCACCGCCATCATGGCGATGACGGGAAGTGAGAGCCTCTTGAACGGGATCTTGGTGCCGGCGGTCGTCATCGCTCAGGCGGCGGCGGCGACGCTCGCCACGGCAACGGTCGCCTTGGCGACGGCGCGCTTCAGCTCGGCCGCCTTCGGCGACAGCTCTTCGGTGTGAGCCTTGAGCAGGAACGCATCGAGGCCGCCGCGATGATCGACGGTCTTCAGGGCGTTGGCGCTCACGCGCAGCTTCACCGACCGCTTCAGCACGTCGCTGGTGAGGGTAACGTTCACCAGATTCGGCAGAAAGCGCCGACGGGTCTTGCGGTTGGAGTGGCTCACGCGATTGCCGGACAGAACCGCCTTCCCGGTAAGTTCGCACCGACGCGACATCGTGGACATCCTTGTATCAAAACCGTTGCGTCGTAGGCCGTATAGTCCGCCCGACGATCCCGCATCCGGTATCCGTGGAAATTGAGAGCGCTCCTATAAGGGCCGGTCCCTGTGCCGTCAAGGCCGGGGAGCGCGAAGCCGTGCCGGCGAATGCCCGCTGGCGACTTCGTGAGGAGGCGAGTCACAGTTCCGCCGCCTTCCCCACACATCCGAAACAGGGATAAATTCACGCTTCGGCCCTCGGGTCACGGCGATTCGGGAATCTGCCTTCATGATGCGGGTGTGCCTCACGGCCTTTCTGGCGGTTGCCGTCGCGGGCGCGATGGTTGCGGACGCCCGCGCCGACGGGCGGCTGGAAGCGCGCTACCGCATGTCGCTGGGCGGGCTGGAGCTTGGCCGCGCGGCGCTGCTGATCGAGGTCGACGACACATCCTATATCGCCTCGGGCAGCGGCCGGCTTACCGGCGTGGTGCAGGCGGTCTCCTCCGGCAAGGGCACGGCGGGGGCGCGCGGCACGGTGCGCAGCGGCGAGCTTGCCCCGCGCAGCTTCGCCATGGAAGCGGTGTCGGACAAGAAGACCGAATCCATCCGGCTTGTCATGAATGGCGGCGGCGTCACCGACATGCGGGTGGAGCCGCCGGTGTTTCCCTCGCCCGACCGGGTGCCGGTGGCGGACAAGGACAAGAAGGGCATCTTCGACCCGATGACGGCGGCGCTTGTGATGGTGCCGGGCACCGACGACCCGCTCTCGGCCAAGGCCTGCGAGCGCACGCTCTCCATTTTCGACGGCCGCCAGCGCTACGATCTCGCGCTCAGCTATGAGCGTATCGACGAGGTGAAGGCCGAGAAGGGCTATGCCGGCCCGGCGGTGGTCTGCCGCATCGCCTATCGCCCGGTCTCCGGCCACAAGCCGAACCGCGCCGGCGTTAAATACATGATGAAGAACAAGGACATGTTCGTCTGGCTGGCGCCGGTGGCCGGCACCCGCGTGCTGGTGCCGTTCCGCGCCTCGGTGACGACGGCGATCGGCATCGCCCAGTTGGAGGCGGAAGCCTTCGAGACGCGGGCCGTGGTCGGCACTCGCGCCACCCCGGCCAAGGCGGGGCTGCCCTGAGTTATACAAATGGCTGGGTTGGGGGAGCTAGACGCCCGACTGTGCGGAGGTCTCTGGCACACGACTAGCGCAGAGCGCTTCCTCCAGATAATCGCGACAGGCGGTTTACTTCCTGAGCCGCCAGATTTGTCGGATCGGGAGCGCTGGGGAACCGGCCGAGACTCCAGCCCCGATAGATTTCCGTGTGTCCGCAAAATGGGAGGCGTGAGTCTATTCGACTTCGCAGCATTCGATGCGGTCGACTACGATAAGCGTTATGCGTTCAGCAGCTGGCACGAGTTCGTTCCTTACCGTAAGTCCTGGCGCGGAGCAGTTTGGATTGAAATTAATCGGGATATAATCTCAGACAGGTTCGTATCAGCTGCAGGCGTCGTTAAATTTTGGAAAAATGGTCCTGCCAGGCACAAAATTATGCCCATGATAGAGGCCGCTCACATCGGCAGGATGGAGACGACCGCCTTTCGATCAGTGTTCTTCACATGGGCGAAGGGTGCGCAGCAGCGCGACATCGCTTTTCCGGCGTTTAACAAACATCAGTTCGACGCGATGATGCAGGAGTGGCGCGCATATTTGGATGAAAACCCATCCGACTGAGCCGGAGAACCTGCACCCGCGCCACCCCTGCCAAGGCGGGGCTGCCCTGAGCCGTTGCGGCGGAGGTTCGCCGCCGGACGGGCATTTGCGACGCGGCACCCCATATCGAGCGTCCCCCTTGCGGGCCCGGCGTGCTAGAGAACGCATCACCCGCTCCGATTGCTGCAATCGGAGCGGGTCGCGCTCTGCACCAAGCGCCCGCCGGCCCGCCCACACGAACGGTTCCAGCTGAACGCCTCCATGAACATCGCCGCCCCGCCGGCCCTTCTGCGCCCCGCCACCACGCCGCTGCCGCCCGGCCAGCGCGCGCGCGGCGTTACCGCCGTGCTCGGCCCGACCAATACCGGCAAGACGAGCCTGGCGATCGATCGCATGCTCGGCCATTCCTCGGGGCTGATCGGCCTGCCGCTGCGCCTGCTCGCCCGCGAGGTCTATGGCAAGCTGGTGGAACGGGCCGGCGAGCACAATGTGGCGCTGATCACCGGCGAGGAGCGGATCAAGCCGGACAATCCGCGCTTTTGGGTCGCCACGGTGGAGGCGATGCCCCGGGATCTCGACGTTGCCTTCGTGGCGCTGGACGAGATCCAGATCTCCGCCGATCTCGACCGGGGCCATGTGTTCACCGAGCGGTTGCTGAACCGGCGAGGGCGGGAGGAGACGCTGCTGCTCGGCGCCGCCACCATGCGCCCGCTGGTGGAGAAGCTGCTGCCGGGCGTGAACATTCTGGTGCGCCCGCGCCTGTCCAACCTCACCTTCGCCGGCGAGAAGAAGATCACCCGGCTGCCGCGCCGCTCGGCCATCGTCGCCTTCTCGGCCGACGAGGTCTACGCGATCGCCGAGCTGATCCGCCGCCAGCAGGGCGGGGCGGCGGTGGTGCTGGGCGCGCTCTCGCCCCGCACCCGCAACGCGCAAGTCGCCATGTACCAGAATGGCGACGTGGATTATCTCGTCGCCACCGACGCCATCGGCATGGGGCTCAATCTCGATGTCGACCATGTCGCTTTCGCCGGCGACACCAAATTCGACGGCTGGCAGTTCCGCCGGCTCAACCCGGGCGAGATGGCGCAGATCGCCGGCCGCGCCGGCCGCGCCCAGCGCGACGGCACCTTCGGCACGACGGGGCGCTGCACGCCCTTCGACGCCGAGATGGTGGAGCGGCTGGAAGCGCACGCCTTCGAGCCGCACCGCATGGCGCAATGGCGCAACAGCGTGCTGGATTTTTCCAGCATCGAGGCGCTCAACCGCTCGCTCTCCATTCCTCCCCGCGAGGAGGGCCTGACCCGCGCGCCGACCGCCGACGACGTGCTGGTGCTGGAGCGGCTGGCCGGCGACCCGGCGATCAGGCGCCTCGCCACCAGCGCCCAGGCCATCGAGCGCCTGTGGGAAGCCTGCCAGCTGCCGGACTACCGCAAGGTCTCTCCGGCCTCGCATTCCGACCTTGTCGCGACGGTCTATGACGACCTGATGCGGCGCGGCCGGCTCTCCGCCGACTGGTTTAGCAAACAAGTGGCCTTGGCGGACCGAGCGGAAGGTGACATAGACACCCTGTCGGGACGTATAGCGCAGGTCCGCACCTTGACCTTCGCAGCGAACCGGCCGGATTGGCTCGACGACCCGGAACACTGGCAGGGTGTCACGCGGCGTGTGGAGGACCGGCTTTCCGATGCGCTTCACGAGCGGCTCGCCCACCGCTTCGTTGATCGCCGGACCAGCGTGCTGATGAGACGCCTGCGAGAGAACGCGATGCTCGAAACAGAAATCACCAAGACCGGCGACGTCGTCGTTGAAGGCCACGTCATCGGGCATCTGCTCGGTTTCCAGTTCGCGGCGGACGCATCCGCCGGCGGGCCGGAGGCCAAGGCGTTGCGCGCCGCCGCGCAGAAGGCGCTGGCCGGCGAGATCGAGACGCGGGCCAACCGCCTCTCGGAAGCCGCCGACGATGCCTTCGTGCTCTCCACCGACGGCACGCTGCGCTGGATCGGCGATCCCGTGGCCAAGCTCATTCCCGGCGAGGAGGTGCTCACCCCCCGCCTCAAGGTGATCTCCGACGAGCACCTGACCGGCCCCGCGCGCGACGCGGTGCAGGCCCGCATGGAACTGTGGCTGAAGGCCCATATCGAGAAGCTGCTCGGCGCGCTGATCGCGCTGGGCAAGGCCGAGGACGTGGCCGGCATCGGCCGTGGCATCGCCTTCCAGCTGGTCGAATCGCTCGGCGTGCTGGAACGCCACCGCGTGGCCGAGGAAATGAAGGCGCTGCCGCAGGAGGCCCGCGCGGTGCTGCGCGGCCATGGCGTGCGCTTCGGTGCCCACCACATCTACATTCCCACGCTGCTCAAGCCGGCGCCGCGCGCCCTCGCCGCCCAGCTCTGGGCGCTCAAGCATGGCGGGCTGCAGCAGAAGGGGCTGGACGAGCTGCCGCATCTGGCCGCCTCCGGCCGCACCTCTATCCCGGTCGACCCGGAAATCCAGAAGGGGCTCTACCGCGCCGTCGGCTTCCGCGTGGCGGGCGAGCGCGCGGTGCGGGTCGACATTCTGGAGCGCCTCGCCGACCTCATCCGCCCGGCCCTGGCCTGGCGGCCCAATTCGCCCGGCGAAAAGCCGGCGGGGGCGTTCGACGGCAATGGCTTCATCGCCACCGTCGCCATGACCTCGCTGGCCGGCTGCGCCGGCGAGGATTTCGCCTCGATCCTGCGCTCGCTCGGCTACCGCATGGAGCGCCGCCCGGCGCCGGTGGAAGCCCCGGCCGCGCCGGTTGTTGCCGCCGAGGCGGCGGTGCCGGAAGCGGCGGCCGCCGCTGAACCGGCCGCCCCGGAGCTGCCCATCGGCACCGATATCGCTTTCGACCAGACGGTGGAGCCGGCGCTGGAAGAGGCCCCCGCCGACATCGACGCCCCGCGCGAGGCCCTGCCGGTGGACGCCGCCCTCAGCGGCGAAGTGTTCACCGACCCGGTGTTCGACCAGACCGTGGAGCCCGCGCTCGACGGCGAGGCCGCGTCCGCCGCCGCGCCAGGCGCCGTTGCCGCGCTGCCGGAAGCCGCCGATGTCGCCTTCGACCAGACGGTCGAGCCGGCGCTGGAGGAAGCGTCCGCCGAGGTGGAGGCCCCGCGCGAGGCCCTGCCGGTGGACGCCGCCGTCAGCGGCGAGGTGTTTACCGACCCGGTGTTCGACCAGACCGTGGAGCCGGCGCTCGAGGAAGCGACCGAAGCCGCGCCCGCTGCCGACGCGACGACCGAGGCCGCCGCCGCCGAGGCGCCCGCCGAGCCGGCGATGATCGAAATCTGGCGTCCCGGCCGGCCGCCGGGGCAGAACCGCCCGGCGCACCAGCCGCGCCGGGGTGGCCAGGGCGCGCGCGAGCCCGGACATCGCGATGCGTCGTCTCGTGATGCGTCTTCCCGCGCGGGCGCAGTTGCGCCGGCGGAAGGCGCCGCACCAGACGCCCGCCGCGAGCGGCCCCAGGGTGATCGCCCCGAAGGCGAGCGTGGCCGTCGTCCGCCCCGCGAGGACCGGCGCGAGCCCCGTCCCGCCCGCGCGGAAGGCGAGCGCGAGCCGCGCCGCGACGATAATCGCGGGTCTTCGGGCCCGCGTCCGCCGCGTCCCGAGCGGGGCGACCGGCCGGACCGTGGCGCCGGCCATTCCCGGCCGGATTCGCGGCACGAGGCGCGTCATGAATCGCGCAACGAGCCGCGTCGCGACAAGCCGGTCGACCCGGATTCGCCCTTTGCCGCCCTGCTCGCCCTGAAGGCGCGCATGGAGGCGGAGAAGAAGGGCAAGTAGGCGTGCGCGGCGCCGGCGACGGTTCCGGCGCGCGGGTTTCCGCGCCGCAGATTTCCGCTCCGGAGGTTTGCGAAGCGGAGGCTGGCCCGGAACGCCAGCGGCTCGATATCTGGCTGTTCCACGCCCGTTGCGTGCGGACCCGCAGCGCCGCCGCCCAGTTGGTGAAGGCCGGGCGGGTGCGGCTGAACGGCGCGCGCATCACCGCCCCCAGCCAGCCCGTCCGCCGCGGCGACGTGCTCACCCTCTCGCTGGATTCCCGGGTGCGGCTGTGGCGGGTGATCGGATTCATCGCCCGACGGGGGGATGCGCCGGCGGCGCTCACCACCTATGTGGAGGTGGCGCCGCAGGAAGGTTCCGGGCCGACGGCCGGCGCCGCGCCGGGCAGCCATGCATTCTAGACCCGGGATGTGTGTTGCGCCGCCTTCTGAGGTGCGCTAGGGGAGCCGTTGCGGGGCCTTCTTGCGCGCCTAATTCACATGCCCCGCACGGAGACTGGATCAATGACCTACGTAGTCACGGATAATTGCATCAAGTGCAAATACACCGACTGCGTCTCCGTGTGCCCGGTGGACTGTTTCTATGAGGGCGAGAACTTCCTCGTCATTCACCCGGACGAGTGCATCGATTGCGGCGTGTGCGAGCCCGAATGCCCGGCCGAGGCGATCAAGCCGGACACCGAGCCGGGCCTCGACAAATGGCTGACGCTGAACGCCGACTACGCCAAGGTCTGGCCGAACATCACCGACCGCAAGGACCCGCTGCCCGAGGCGAAGGAATGGGACGGTGTGCCCGACAAGCTACAGTATCTCTCGCCCGAACCGGGTAAGCAGGACTGAGTGGGCGGCCCCAACGGCAGGCCCTGAACCTCGCCCGCCCCGGCCGCGCGCTTTTGCAGCGGCCGCGCGGGCGCGCGCGCTGCATTGCGGCAGTATTTTGATTCTCCCCAGATTTGTGCTATATGACCCTTCGTGCAGTCGATTGGGTTTGCCATGGCGCAACGCTCCCGTACCGGAGCGCCCCTCCCGGAATTGATGTCGGGCCTTCGCTCCTCGTGCGGCCACCGCCGCAGGAAGGGCTTCCCTGAGTTTTCCGTCGACGGCTGAAGTACGGCTCCCGCATCCGCGGGGCGCCGGGGTGTTCTTTTCCCTGCGGCAGGCCGCAGGCGGCAGCGCGCCGAGGGCGACGCGGCGCCGGATGAACCGAGACCCAGGAGCAGGCACAGAATGACGTCGACCAAGAAGCCGCCCAGCAGCAATATCCGCCAGGGTTTCAAGACGGGCGAGCACATCGTCTATCCCTCCCATGGCGTCGGGCGCATTGTGGCGATCGAGGATCAGGAAGTCGCGGGCTTCAAGCTCGAACTGTTCGTCATCCACTTCGAGAAGGACAAGATGACGCTGCGCGTCCCGGTCCCGAAGATCGTCTCGGTCGGCATGCGCAAGCTCTCCGAACCGGCGGTGATGAAGAAGGCGCTGGAAACCCTCAAGGGCCGCGCCCGGGTGAAGCGCACCATGTGGAGCCGCCGCGCCCAGGAATATGAGGCCAAGATCAATTCCGGCGATCTCGTCGCCATTTCCGAAGTGGTGCGCGACCTCTACCGTTCCGACGCCCAGCCCGAGCAGTCCTATTCCGAGCGCCAGCTCTACGAGGCCGCCCTCGACCGCATGGCCCGCGAACTCGCCGCTGTCGACAATCTGACCGAGACCGAGGCGATCAAGCTCATCGAGCAGAATCTGCTCAAGGGCCCGCGCCGCCTTGGCAAGGGCGAGGTGGAAGCCGACGCGGTGGAAGCCGAGGACGAGGCCGATACCGAGGCCGATCCGGAAGAAGCCGCCGCCTGAGGCGTGCCGGCGCCGTGCGGCGCTGACGATGCGACGTTCAAGGCCCGGCTCGCGCCGGGCCTTTTTCATTGGCGCCTCCCGCAGAGCGCCGCGGGGAACTTTCCGCCCCCTCTCGCGTTGTCGCCCCGTTCGGGCATGGCGCGCCCTGCGGCCGCCAGCGCGGTGGTGTCGGGCCATCGCTTCGCCGGCCCGGTAGGTTCGGGGAGACGCGCATGAGCGAGGAAGCCGGCCGCAGCAGCCAGATGGCGCGCAAAGCAATGGCGACGCCGCTGCTGGAGCGCGACGATGAATATGAGCTCGCCCGCCGCTGGAGCGAGGAGCGCGACGAGAAGGCGCTGCACGCCCTCATCCATGCCCATATGCGCCTGGCGCTTTCCATCGCCCGCCGCTTCCGCAATTACGGGCTGGCGATGTCGGATCTGGTGCAGGAAGGCCATATCGGCCTGATGGAAGCCGCCGCCCGCTTCGAAACCACCCGCGAGGTGCGCTTCTCCACCTATGCCACCTGGTGGATCCGCGCCGCCATCCAGGACTATGTGCTGCGCAACTGGTCGATCGTGCGCGGCGGAACCTCATCCGGCCAGAAGGCGCTGTTCTTCAATTTGCGGCGGGTGCGGGCGCGGCTGGAGCTGGCCAATGGCAGCGCCCTGGCCCCGACCCGCGAGGAACTGCACCGCTCCATCGCCGCCAAGCTCGGCGTCAGCACCAAGGAAGTGGCGCGCATGGATGCGCGGCTGAACATTCCTGACCTCTCCCTCAACGCCCCCGTCGCCGCCGGCGAGGAGGACGGGGCGGAGCGGATGGACCAGCTGGTGGCGTCGGACCCGCTGCCCGATGAGGAAGCCAGCCGCGAAATCGACGGCGAGCGCCGCCGGCGCTGGCTGATCGGCGCGCTGCGCGGGCTGAACGAGCGCGAGTTCCGCATCATCAAGGCGCGCCGGCTGACGGATGAGAGCGAGACACTGGAAGTGCTGGGCGCCCGGCTCGGCATCTCCAAGGAGCGGGTGCGGCAGATCGAGAGCCGGGCCATCGAGAAGCTGCGCTTCGCCCTCACCAACGGCCCCGACGTGCCACGCGGCGCGTTCACGGCGTAAGCGCCCGCGGAAGAGTGGTCGCGGAAGAGTGGTCGCGGAAGAGTGGCCTCCCGGCCGGGGGCGCTGGAGCGGACTGAGTCCCCGGGTCAAGCCCGGGGATGAGGGAGCTGAGTCCCCGGGTCAAGCCCGGGGATAAGGGAGGTTGCGAGGGGGCATTCAGCCTACCCCGGGCCCCGCCCACCTCTGGCCCGGCCGGGACGGGTCAACGTCGGAACACCGCACGGTGCCGCCCCGCCGCTATTCCGCGATGATCTTGTAGGGCTCGCCATAGCCGAGCTTGTCGCCGCGATTAAGCCCGTTGAGGATGAGGAAGCGCTCCAGCGCCTTGTCCTGCACGTCCATCTTCGCGGCCAGGCGCTCGGGCGTGTCGGTGAGGCCGGCGGTGACGATGCGCAGGCGCAGCGGCTTGACGTTCTCCGCCTCCTCGATCGACACCCGGCGGAAGGTTTCCGCCGCGTCGCGGAAGGCGCGATCGAGCTCCGGCGTGAGGTCGCGGGCGGCGAAGATCAGCCGGTAAACATCGCTGCCGAAGCGGATGGCGAACATGCGGAACGACCACTGGTCGCCGCGCGCCACGGCGGTGGCGGCGGGGAATCCGTTGAGCACCAGGGTTTCCACGGTGGAGATTTCCACCCCTTCGATCCAGCCCGACGACAGATATTGCGACAGGCTCTGGTCGCCGGCGACGCGCACCGCGTCGAGCCGCAGCGCCTCGCGGCCGGACGTGCTGGCGCCGAGCACCGCCTGCGAGGTGTTTTCCAGCGTGAAGCCGGCCGGCGCGGTGAAGGTGAAGCCGAGCTTGGGATGGAAGAAGCGGCTGCCGCGCACGAAGCCTTCCTTCGGGTCGTCGCCATAGACCAGCCCGTCGATCGCGGTCAGATATTGCTTGCGGTCGCGCTCGCCCGGCTTGTCGGGCGAGGCATATTCGCGCGCATTGGCCATGACGATGGAGATGCGCTCGGGCGTGGCGGGATGGCTCGACAGGAAATCGGGCGAATCGGCGCCGGCGCTCTGGTTCATCGAGGTGGAGCGCATGCCGGCCTGCCGGCCCATGGTGGTGAGGAAGCGCTCGGCGCCATAGGGATCGAAGCCGGCACGGGCGCTGATGCCGACCCCGATCGCGTCCGCCTCCAGCTCCTGCCCGCGCGAGAAGCTGGCGAGCGAGACGCGGCTGCGGGCGAGCGCCAGCGCGCCGAGATCGGAATCATTGACCACATCGGAGATGACGCGGCTGACCAGCACCGCCTGCTTCATCTGGTCCTCGCGCGTCGCCGCATGGTTGGCGATGACATGCGCCATCTCATGCGCCAGCACCGAGGCCAGCTCGGCATTGTCGGAGGCGAGCGAGAGCAGGCCGCGCGTCACATAGAGCGAGCCGTTCGGCAGGGCGAAGGCGTTGACCGCCGGCGAATTGAGAATGGTGACGCGGTAATGCAGATCCGGCCGCTCGGAGGCGGCGACGAGGCGCGCCACCACGAGCTCGATCTGCTTCTGCAGCTTCGGGTCCTTATAGGCGCCGCCATAGGAGGCGACCAGCCGGTCATGCTCCTTGCGCTGCGCCGGGGGGAGCGCCTCCTCCATGCCGGGCAGCGCCGCCGGAGCGGCCGCCTGCCGGTCCACCGCCGCCGCACAGGCCCCCAGAACCAGCACGCCGCCCAGCAGCAGCGCGCGGGCAAAGGCGCGGGGAAGGCCGCGCCAGAGCGCGCGCGCAGGGGCGTGCACAAGCGCGCGCCAGAAAGGCGCCGCCGGCTTCGTCCTGCTCCTGCCCGTCGCTGCCCTCACTCGTCCCCCGTTGGCCGTTTCCGGCCTGCTGCCCCATGCCCCGCTCGAGTCCTGTCGGGCGGATCCTTCGCCTGATCGACTGCGAGATCGATCTGTTCCGCCCGGCGCAGGGTGATCGCCGGCCCGCCGGCCTCGAACACCGTGCCGCGCAACCGCACCCATCGCCCGGCAAGCCTTGCCACGTCGAGGCCACGCGCCTCAAGCGCCGATCGCCCCTCGGTCTCAACCCTACCGGTCATATCCTGACGCCAAACCCGGCCAAAATTGAGGTAATCCACGCGGTTTGTCTTTCCAACGTCAAGAATGTGGCCTGCCACGATTGTGAAGCGGCCCTGCTGGGCCCGAAGGGCCTTGATGTCGCGGGCGTCGAGCGGCAGGGCGCGCCAGATTCCGCGCTTTTCGCGACGGGCCGAGGCCTCCGCTTCCAACCAACCCGGCAGGCAGCCGAGGAACGCCTGTTCCGGCCGTGCCAGCGCCAGCCCCTCGGCGAGCAGCGCCTGCTGCAGCGTGCCGGCCTCCCCCTCGCCGCGTGCCAGGGCGGCGCGACGGCCATAACGGTCGCGCACCGGGCCGGCGGCAAAGGCGATGTCGCGTCCGGCCACACGCCGCGCGAGTTCCGGGCGCCAGCCAACCTCAGCCCCGGCGCCGCCGCCCGCCAGCCCGGCCAGCCGCAGCACCGTGCCATCGGCCAGCACGAGATCGCCCGCCGGGCTGACGCTCGCCACCCGGGCCCGAGCCGGGGAGAGCTCGGGGCAGGCCTCGAAGGCGGCTTGTGCGGCGGCATGCGCCGATGCCGCTTGCGTGCCGGCGATTTGTGCGGAGGTGACGTCTGCGGGGGAGCCTGGTGTGGAGGACACCTCTGTGGAGGACACCTCTGTGGAGGACATCTCTGTGGAGGACACCTCTGTGGAGGACACCTCTGTGGAGGACACCTCTGTGGAGGACACCTCTGTGGAGGACACCTCTGTGGAGGACACCTCTGTGGAGGACACTTGCGCCGATGCGGCGCAGGCCAGAAGCAGACCGAGTGCCACCCCGCCCGCACGGGCCGCCCAGCCCCAGCCGACGCGCCGGTGCCCCCGCGAAAACGCGGGCCAGGGCGAAATCAGGGGCGGTGCGGCCAGGCGCCTGTGCATGACACTCCCGATCCTCTCCGCCGCGAACCCGCCGGCCCTGTCCGGCGGGGCTCCGGCCCCCGGCTTTGCCGGCACGGATCCCCCGGCGCCTCGCCGCAGCCTAGCGCACACACTCGCTTTCGCCCAGAGCGGCGCCCGAGGCTCCCACCCCACGCCTTCTTGAACGGATGGGCTTGATGGCGCGGGCGCTCAGAACTGCGCGATCTCCTCGCGCCCCCCGCCCTCTTGATCGGAGCCACCAATTGGGTTCATGTACGCGCGGTCACTCCCGGTAGCTCAGCAGGATAGAGCACAGGTTTCCTAAACCTGGGGTCAGGGGTTCGATTCCCTTCCGGGAGGCCACCACCGCTGCAGAGGTGGCAACCTCGCGGGATCGCGGGGCGCAGGCGGCGCGGCGTGGCGGGCGGCTTCATCTTGGAAGAGCGGGCCGAGGGCCCGCGCGTGCTGCAGAGGCCGCCGGAACTCTAGGGCCACCCGGGTTGGCCGGGTGGCGCGCTTTATCGATGGCCGATCCACCAAGTGACGCGACGGGCCTCGTGGCGCAGGCCGCTGAGCTCGCCTCGTCGAGAGGGCTCGCGGTGGCTTATGCCGCGCGCAGCGTCGTCACGAAACTGCGCACTTCGCTGCTGAGCTGAATCGCCTGACCCGAGAGCTGCTGCGAAAGACCCTTCAATTGGACCGAGGCGGCGCCCGTGGTCTCCGCCGCCTCGCCCACGCCGTGGATGCTGCCATTGACGATGCGGGCTCCCTCGGCGGCGTGCTGGGTGCTGTGGGCGATTTCGCGCGTCGCCGCGCCCTGCTTCTCGATAGCCGCGGAGATCGCCGCCGAAGCGGTGCGGATCTCGTTGACGGTGGTCGCGATACGCGCAATCGACGCCACCGACCGGCCTGTCGCGCTCTGGATCTCGGTGACCTTGGCGGATATCTCCTCGGTCGCCTGCGCGGTCTGGCTCGCGAGTTGCTTCACCTCCTGCGCCACCACGGCGAAGCCCCTGCCGGCCTCTCCGGCGCGGGCGGCCTCGATTGTGGCGTTGAGGGCCAGAAGATTGGTTTGCCCGGCAATGCTGGTGATGAGGTCGATGACCGCCCCGATCTGACGCGCCGCCTGGGTGAGTTCGGCTATCTCGCTCTGGATGCGGGTCGAATCGCTGGACGCGCTTTCAGCGATGGTGGCGGCGCGGACAACCTGTTCCGCGATCTCGCGAACCGAGGCAGACATCTCCTCCGTAGACGCGGCGACCGTCTGCACGCTGGCCGACGCCTCAGTCGCGGCCTCGCTCACGGCGCGGGCTTGGCGGGTGGTCTGCTCCGCCGCAGCGGACAGGCTGGTGGCCGCCTGCGCGACTTCGGTGGACGAGGTCGAGAAGGATTCAGCAAGCGCGCCCATGCGGCTCTCGAAGCTTGCGGCAATCTCTTCCTTTTGCTCGCGCAGCCGTTCGGCCGACCGCTGCTCCTCGATCGCGGCCTGCTCGCGCAGATCAGCGTTGGCAATCAGCTCCTGCCGGAAACGCGCCAGGCCCCGAGCGAGTTGGCCCACCTCGTCGCGGCGTTCGGTTTCCGCGACCTCCGTCTCGAAGCGCCCGGAGGTGAGCGCGCCCATGACGCCGACAATACGGCCGATCGGCCTCACGATCCCCCGTGTGGCGATCAAGAACGCCAGCGCGAGGCAGGCGAGGATCGCGATGCCCGTGCCGACATAGAGCTCAAGCTGAGTGGCATCGGCGCGCGCATGCAGCTCTTCCTCGCGCTGGTGCATTTCAACCTGCAGCGCGGAGACGAGGCTGACCAACTCTTCCCGCTCTTTCTCCAGCGCCGGCTCGCAGTCCGCGATCATCATTTTTTCAGCGCTGTGCTTCTCCTCGGCAGTCGTGGCACTGACCGCCATCATGATGGTCGGCCCGCATGCGCTCTTGACCTGCGCGTCGAAGCGGTTGACGAGGGACTGGATGGCAGCGGCCTGATCGGGCAGCGCTCTCTGGGCCTCAGCCGCATAGTCGTGCAGCTCGTCCAAGCCATGTGACAGCTCTGTCTGCGCCTCCCGGCTTTCCTCGGGACTGGTCGAGGCCAGCGCGTGAAAGATCGACCGTTCCGACCACACGACCCGACGGTTCATCCGCGCCAGGGCGACCGCCGCCTTGGCATCGCCTTCGAGCAGCGCCGTATAGTCGTCCTGCATCTCTGCCATTCTTCGGCCGGCAAACAGGGTGCATCCGGTCAAGCACAGGCCGGGCAGTACGACCACCAGGGAGATCTTCCCCAGTATGGGCCAGTTGGAGAATCGCATGTCCGACGCCTCGCGTGGATAAAGTAAGCCGGCAGTAGAAGCCGAGTGGCTTGCGCGAGGTTGGCCCACTACGGCGACAAGCCCTGTTGCGCCCTCAGCACGCCCACCTTGCCGCGCAGACTCCAAGCCTCCCGCGCCCCGCGCCCGGTGGGGCCGGGCGGGCCGGGCGGGCCGGGCGGGCCGCGCGGTCTGGCGGGGATGGCTCGCTCGGCGCGGGCGGGGGGCTGCCTCGAACGGACTTCACGGGAAAAGGCGCGGCCTTCCCGTCCGGCCGTCAGCGCGCGTAGCAGAAGGAGAGGCCGGCCTCCGGGGCGGCGATGACACCCATCGCAATGCCGTAGATCGCCTCCAGCGGGCCAGGCTGCATGATCTCGGCGGGTGGGCCCTGCGCGATCAGCTTGCCGCCCTGCAGCGCGATGATGTGGTCGCAGAAGCGGGCCGCCATGTTGACGTCGTGCAGCACCGCGACGACGCCGATGCCGCGCCGGTGCGCCAGATCCTTGATCATGGCGAGGATCTCGATCTGGTGGGCGATATCCAGCGCCGAGATCGGCTCGTCCAGCAGCAGGCATTTCGTGTCCTGCGCCACCAGCATGGCGATCCAGGCGCGCTGGCGCTCGCCGCCCGACAGAGTGTCGACGACCCGCCCGGCGAGCGGATCGAGGCCGGTCAGGGCGAGCGCCTGCTCCACCTTGGCACGATCGGCGGCACTGAAGCGGCCCAGCGCGCCGTGCCAGGGATAGCGGCCGAGCGCGACCAGCTCCTTCACCAGCAGGCCGGAGCCGGTCGGCGTGGCCTGCGGGAGATAGCCCACCTCGCGGGCAAATTCGCGCTCGCCCCACTGCGCCAGCGGGCGGCCCCGGAGCTGGATCACCCCCTGGCCGGGCTGCTGGCGCGCCAGCATTTTCAGCAGCGTCGACTTGCCGGAACCATTATGGCCGATCAGCCCGATAAAGGCGCCGCTGGGCACGGCAAGGCTCAGCGGGCCGAGCAGCGTGCGGCCATTCGCCGTGAAGCGGGCCTGCTCGATCGCGAACAGCGGGGCATCATTCGGCAGGGCTTCACTCGGCATGAACCGCCCCGAAGGCGAAGCGCACGGCGTGGTTGATCGAGGCTGGCAGCACCGACATATGGGTCTCGCCGGGCAGGAATTCGTAGGTTGTCGCCAGCCCCGGCACCGGCGCCAGCCGCTCCGCCATCTCCCGCGTATGGTCGACGATCCGGCTCTCAAGGAAGCTGGCGCGGCGCTTTTCCGCATCCACCGCGCCGATCTGGAACGGGGCGAGCTGCTGCTCATACTCGCCGACCAGCAGCAGCAGCCGGCCGGCCCCCTGCCCTGTCCCCTCAGGGCCCGTCCCTTCCTGCCCCGCCGCGACGAAGGCCTGCGCCCGCGTGACGATGCCCGCGCCTTCCCACCAGATCGCCGGGCTGGCGGAAATCCAGCCGGTGAAGGCGTCGGGCCGCAGGAACAGCGCGTGCAGCACGAACAGCCCGCCAAAGGAATGGCCGAAGATCGCCTGCCGCCGGGCGTTGACCGGCACGCGACGGGCGACTTCGGGCTTCACCTCGTCCTCGATGAAGGCGAGGAACCCGTCCGCGCCGCCGGTGCGCACCGGCGGGCCACCCTCGAAAAAGGGTGGGTAGGTCTGGCCGGGCGGCGGGCCGAGGTCCCAGGAACGGCGCAGGCTGTCATAGGCCTCCTCGGTGGGATAGCCGATCGCGACGATCACGCCGAAGGTGATGCCGGTGCCGAGCGTATAGGGAGCCTGCGCCCGCACCGCTTCCACCGCCGTGGCGATGACCGCATTGCCGTCGAGCAGATACAGCACCGGCCAGCCGCCGGCCGGCGCCTCGCCCGGCGGGGTGTAGAGATAGATGCGGTGGGGCTCGCCGCCTTCGCGCGAGGCCAGGTCGAACTGCACCGTGCCGGGAATGAGGGCGGGCGTCGCGGTCTTAGTCGGGGTCTCAGGCTCGGTCTCAGTCATCATGCGCGTTGTCTCCGTGCCAGCAGCCACATGAGGGCGGGGCAGCCGATGAAGGTGGCGGTCAGTCCCGCCGGAATCTGCCAGGGGAAGGCCATGGTGCGGCCGAACCAGTCCGCCGCCACCATGATGATGCCGCCGAGCAGCGCCGCCGCGATGAGCTGGGGCAGCGCGCGCTGCAGGCCGAGGAACCGCGCCAGATGCGGTGCCATCAACCCGACAAAGGTCAGCGGGCCGATCACCAGCGTCGCCACCGCCGTCATCGCCGCCGTGGCGACCAGCAGCACACAATGGCTGCGACGCGGGTGCAGGCCGAGCGCGGCGGAGGTCGCCCCGCCGAGCGGGACAATGTCGAGCCAGCGCGCCAGCAGTGGCAGGGCGGCCAGGCTGGCGAGCGCCGCAAGGAGCGCCACCCCGGCATCGGTCGCGGTCGCCGCATAGGTGGAGCCGGTCATCCAGTTGAGCAGCAGCAGGGCGCGCGGGTCGCCCCCCGCCATCAGCGCGGTGACCAGCGCATCGAACATCGCCCCCAGCGCGACGCCGGCCAGCAGCACCCGCTCCGGCGCCGCCGCCCGGCCACGCCCCAGTGCGAGGATCGCCAGCAGCGCCAGCAGCGCGCCCAGCGTGGCGGCGCCGAGCTGCGCGGCGCGGCCGATCTCGTTGAGCGTGAACATCGCGACGATCAGCCCGAAGGCGGCGCCGGCGCTCACCCCCAGCACTTCCGGGCTCGCCATCGGGTTGCCGGTCAGGCGCTGCAGCATGCCGCCGGCGCAGGCCAGCATGACGCCGGCCGCCAACGCGACCAGCGCACGCGGCCAGCGCCATTCCAGCAGGTCGCCACTGACGCTCCAGCCTTCCAGCCCGTAGCCGACGCCGAGCGACAGGACGACCATCGCCAGCAGCAGCAACCCGAGCGCGCTGAGGATCAACAGCGGCCGGCGGGCGCGGCCGGCCGCCTCGCCCAGCCCCGTGGGCGGCTGCAGGGTCAGCCGCAGGCGCGGGATCAGCCACAGCAGCAGCGGCGAGCCGAACAGGGCGGTGATCGCGCCCGTCGGCAGCATCTCGCCGAGATCGCCGGCCAGGCGCTGCACGCTCTGATCGGTCAGCCACAGCAGCACGGCGCCGAGCAGGGTCGACCAGACCAGGCGTGCGGCGACGCGGCGGGCGCCGGCGACGCTCACCAGCGCCGGTGCCGCCAGCCCGATGAAGCCGATGACGCCCACCGTGCCGACCACGAGGCCGGTCAGCGCGACGGCGAGCGCCAGCGCCGAGAGGCGGACCAGCGGCACGGAGAGGCCGAGCCCCTTGGCCTGGTCGTCATCCAGCGTCAGCAGGGTGAGGGGGCGCACTAGCAGGGCGGCACCCAGCAGGGCGAGCGCCAGCCGGGGGGCGAGGAAATGCGCCGCCGTCCAATCCTGCTGGCTCAGCGATCCGCCCCCCCAGATGAACAGGCCGGCGAGGTAATGGCTGTTGAACAGCGCCAGCATCGCCGCCAGAGCGCCGCAGTACAGGCTGACCACCATGCCGGCCAGCACGACGGTGAGCGGTGACAGCCGCCGGCGCCAGGACAGGCCGAGCACGAGGAGCGCGGCCACCAGCCCGCCGGCCATAGCGGTCCATTCGCGCCCGATCGCCAGCAGCCCCGGCGCCCAGAGCATGGCGAGGGCGAGGGCGAGATTGGCGCCGGCGGAAACGCCGAGCGTGGTGGGCGAGGCCAGCGGATTGCGCAGCGCCATTTGCAGCAGAGCGCCGGCGAGGCCGAGCGCGCCGCCGCACAGCAGGCTGACGGCAAGGCGGGGGGCAAAGCTGTAGCGCACCAGCATCTGGCGCACATCGGAGGCATCGGGGCCGACCAGCGCGTCGGTCCACAGGCCGGGCGGCAGCCGCAGCGCCAGCGTCGCCACGGTCATGCCGATCGCGGCAAGCGCCAGCACGCCGACAAGGGCAGCGGGACCGAGCCGCAGGCGCTCACCCATGCGCGGGCGTCCCGGCAAGTGTCTGCCCCAGCAGCCGGGCAAAGCGCATGGCGGAAGGCAGCATGCCGAACATCAACGCCGGCGGCATGGAATGCACCCGCCCCGCGCGCACGAAACCGAGACTGTTCCACAGCGGCGACCGGTCGAGCGCCGCCCGCACATCGGCAGCAATCGGCTCGACATAGATCAGCCGCGCCTCCGGCGCCCGGGCCAGCTGCTCGATGCCGACGGTGGCGAAGCCCCAGTAATTGACCTCGCCCTGCCAGGCATTGGCGAGGCCGCACAGCGTCATCACGTCGTCGAACAGGCTTTTCGCGCCATAGACCCTGACATGGCGGGTGTCCATGAAGCTGACGAGGAAAACCGGGGTGCCGACATGGCGGGCCAGCGCCGCGCGGGTCGCAGCCATCACGGCGGCGCTCGCGTCGAGCAGCGCCTGAGCCTGGCTCTCCCGCCCGATCATGTCGCCGAGCCGGCGCGTCGCCGTCAGGCTGCGCGCATAGGGCGTGCCGGGCTCGGGCGTGTTGATCGCGAAGCTCTCGGTGCGGGCGATGCGCTCCAGCATCGGCCGGAGGCGCGCGAGATAGGGGGTGGTGAGGATCAGGTCCGGCCGCAGCGCGTGGAGAAGCTCGATATTGGCCTCCAGCGCGGCGCCGAGATTGATCACGCCGGGCGGCATCGCCGGCTCGACCACCCACGTCGCCCAGGCCTCCGCCTCGGCGATGGCGACCGGCGTCACGTCCAGCGCCAGCAGGGTTTCGGCGAGACCGTAATCCAGCGAAACGATCCGGGCCGGCACGCCGGCCGCTCGCGACGGGCGGGGCTCCAGCACGGCGCAGCACGCGGCAGCGGCCAGCAGGCCCCGCCGCGTCAGGCGGTGCGCGGAGGCGGGCACGGCGCGTGCCCTACCAGCGGTATTTCAGGCCGGCGATGACGGTACGCGGAGCGCCCATGTAGCAATAGCCGGCGTCGCAGGTGACGTATTCTTCGTCGAGCAGGTTCTGGGCGTTGACCTGCGCGCTCCAGCCCTTGAGCCGGGGGGCGAGGTAGCTGAAATCATAGCTCAGCTTGGCATCGACCAGCGTGTAGGCGCTGTTCTGGAAGGTGTTGAGCGAGTCGCCCCAGGTGGCGCCGGTGTAGCGCACGCCCGCGCCGATGCCGAGGCCGGCCAGCTTGCTTCCCTCCTGGAACTGGTAGTCCGCCCAGATGGCGAAGGAATTTTCCGGCTGGCCCGACGGGGTGAGCCCGATCGTCTCCGCATCGCCATCGACATTGGTGAGGTCGAGATAGGTGTAGGCGCCGCGCAGCTTGAGGCCATTGCCGAGATTGGCGACCGCCTCAAGCTCGAAGCCGCGCGCCCGCACCTCGCCGGTCTGCACCTGGAGCAGCGGATTGGTGTCGTCGGTGGCGAGCCCGTTCTCCTGGTTGATCTGGAACACCGCGGCGGCGAAATAGCCGTCGAAGCCGGCCGGCGCGTATTTCACGCCGGCCTCGATCTGCTTCGCCGTGGTCGGGACGAAGGCATTGCCATTGACGTCGACGCCGAGCGTCGGCGCGAAGGAGGTGGCGTAGCTCACATAGGGGGCGATGCCGTTGTCGAACACATAGGTCAGCCCGGCACGGCCGGTGAACTTGCTGTCGTCGGTGTTCTCGGTGCTGTAGGCGAGAAGGTCATCATCCGTGGAGACGACCCAGTCATAGCGGCCGGTCAGCGTCAGGATCCAGCGGTCGAAACTGGCCTGTTCCTGCACATAGACGCCGGTCTGGCTCTGGGTCTGGTGGTAGCGGGCATAGTTGAAATCGGGATCATAGGTCGGGCCGAGCGGCTGGCCGGTGTTGAAGTTGAAATCCGCCGCCGTGCCGAAGCCGATGCCGCCGTCAAGCTCAAGATAGGTGTAGTCGAGTCCGACCAGCAGCTTGTGCGTTACCGGGCCGGTGACGAAATCGGCCTGCACCTGGTTGTCGATGACGAAGGAGTCGAGGACATCATGCACATAGCCGGTGCCACGCTGCGCAATGTTGGTGGCGGGATCGATGGGGTACACGCTGGTGTAGCGCACCGAGGTGTCGGCATGGCCGTAGCGCAGATTCTGGCGGAGGGTGAAGACGTCGTTGAGGTCGTGCTCGGCGAGATAGCCAATCCTCCACTGCTCCTGCGGCTGGCTGTTATAGTCGCCGGGTGCCCGGCTGAAGGTCCCGCTGGCGCCCTGCCATTGATAATAGGGCAGCGAGGCCGGGGTCTCTGATTCCTGGTACTCGCCGAGGAAGGTGATCCGGGTCTGGTCGTTCGGCTTCCAGGTCACGGCCGGGGCGATGAAGGTCATGTCATTGACGCCGCCGCCCAGCGTGTTCGGCGAGCCGGCATCGCGCACCAGACCGGTCAGGCGGTAGAGGAACTCGCCCTCCGGGTCGATCGGCCCGCCCAGATCGAACTGGCCCTGCCACCAGTCGTAATTGCCGCCCTGCAGCTCGACCTCGCCGAAGGCCTCCTCGGTGGGACGCTTGGAGGTGACGTCGACGAGGCCGCCCGGCGAGCCGAGGCCGTAGAGCGCCGAGCTCGGCCCGCGCAGCACGGTAACGCTTTCCACCCCATAGGGCTCGATCTTGAACACCGACATGTTGGCGCCCGGCCAGCGCAACCCGTCGCGATAGATGCCGGTATAGGTGGCGTCGAAGCCACGGATCGAGAACGAGTCGTAGCGGGGGTCGAAGCCGGCCTGGCCGGTGCGCACGCCCGGCGTGTAGGCCACCGCCTGGGTCAGCGTCTGCACGTCGCGGTCGTCGAGCTCGTCGCGGGTAACGACGGAAATGGACTGCGGCGTCTCGATCAGCGGCGTGTCGGTCTTGGTGCCGACGGTGCTTTCGGTCGCGACATAGCCGACTGTGCCGCCATCGCCCTGCACGTCGATCGTGCCGAGTTCGATCGCCCCGTCCGGGCTGGCGCCCACCGCGCTGGTGGCGCGGGGATCGACGATCGTCACCTGGTTCGGCGCGGTGAAGCGGTAGACGAGGCCGGTGCCGGCCAGCAGGCGCGACAGCGCTTCCTGCGGGGTCAGCGTGCCGGAAACCGCCGAGGAGCGGCGCCCCTCCAGCTTGGCGGTGTCATAGAAGACCTGCACCCCGGCGCGCTGGGCGAATTTCAGCACGCCGCGATTGAGGTCCTGCGCCGGAATGTCGAAGGCGATGCGCGCGGACGCCGTGCCGGCGGGCTGCTGCGCCAGCGCAAAGCCGGGGAGCGCCACCGAGGCGAGCAGCCCGGCCACCAGACCGGCCGCCAGCCCCTGGCGCCGCGCGGGAGCCCCCATCCACTGTGTCGTTCCAGCCATGTCGGCCCATCCCCTCGTGTCCGCGATGCGTCTCTTGGGGAGGAAGACAACCGGGAGGGGCAAACCCCGTAAAACTAATTTCCGCCTTAGATCATTTCACTGTTTCATGGAAACGGTGAAATGATCTAATCCTTTGATTTGTCGCGTTTTCTTCACGCGAACCAGTATCCACTTCGCTCGAAAACGCTCTAATAGAGCACCGTCACCAGCGGCGGCAGCGAGGAGGCGCTGGCGCCGAGTTCCGCCGTGATGGTGCGGATGACGCCGTCGAGATCGCGGCTGGCGAACACGCCGCTGACCCGGCGCTGGGCGAGTTGGGGATTGGCGATGACGATGCGCCCGCGCCGGTAGCGGTTGAGCGTGCGCACGACATCCTCTAGCGGCACGGAATCGAACACCAGGAGGCCCTTGCGCCAGGCGGTCGCCTCGTCGACATCGCTGGCGGCGACCGGGCCGAGGCCGCGCGACAGGTCGTACTCCACCGCCGTGCCGGGCGAGAGCACCACGCGCTCGTCGCCGCGCTCCGGCAGGGCGAGGGCGATTTCGATGCGGTGCTCGACGGCGGTGACCCGGGCGCCGTCCGCGCGCCCCTCCACCAGGAACTGCGTACCGAGGGCGGTCGTGGTGCCATGGCCGGCTTCGACCACGAAGGGACGGCGCTCGGCGCCGGCGCGCGGCAGGACCTGGAAGAACGCTTCGCCGGCGAGCAGGGTGACACGGCGCTCCTCGGCACCGAACTCCACCGCGATGGCGCTGTCCGGCCCGAGATCGACAAGGCTGCCGTCTTCCAGCGTCACCTGCCGGATCTGGCCCGGCGCGGTGCGCCAGTCGGCGGCAAGGGCGATCCACGGATCGCCGATCTGGTAGCGCAGGACGAGCAGCCCGAGGGCAAGGAAGGCGATGATGCCGGCCATGCCGGCACGACGGACGGGCTTCCGGCGGCTGGGACGCGCCAGCGCGCGCAGCGGGCCGGGGTCGCGGCGCAGCAGATCGAGGCTGCGCCAGGCGCTGTGTGCTTCCTCGAAGGCGAGGCGATGGTCCGGGTCCGCCTCCAGCCAGTCGCGGAAGGCGTCGCGCTCGGCAGCGTCCAGCGGCCGGCCGTCGAGGCGCGCGACCCATTGCGCCGCGTGCCGGTCCGCCACCGACGCTCGATCCTCGTTCACGTCGTCATCCATTGAGCGTGCCGTCCGTGCCACCGTAAGGGGAAGACAACCGACGGGACCAAAACCCGTAAGGATCGACCGTCTAGCGCGTTCGCAGCCGCTGCGTCACGTGCTGGATCGCCATGGCCAGATGTTTCTGGACCGAGCTTTCGGAAATCGACAGCGCCCGCGCCACCTCGACATGGGTCAGCCCATCGACGCGGTTGAGCACGAAGATCTGCTGCGTGCGCACCGGCAATTCGCTGACAAAGCGCTGCAGGCGCTCAAGCTGCAGCCTTGCATCGGCGGCATCTTCCGGGGTCGGGGCATCGGCGGCGATATCGCCAAGCCATTCATGCGGCACGCTGTCGGTGCGACGGCGGGCTTCCTGCTTCTTGTGATTCAGCAGGAGATTGCGGGCAATCGTATAGAGATAGGCGCGGACATCGTCGACGCGGGTTTCGGGCCGCTCGATCACCCGCAGGAAGGTGTCCTGCACCAGATCGGACGCCATGTGCGCGTCGTCCAGACGGTACCGGAGATAGCGTCGCAGCTCCGGCCCATGGGCATCGAACGCTATTTTCAGGTCGCAAGTCACTGCGTCGAAACCTCATCCGCCGCATGGGGAGTTTTTCATCGCGAGGCTTCACACTTACGTGAGTTTAAATAGCTCTTCAATATCAATAGTTTATAGTCAATCAAAGGTAGGCCGGCCAAGCGGCGAGGTTCCTGCCCGGCCGGAGGCAGGCGATACCGCCAGCGCCGGACGGTGGGGCGATCGTCACGCCGGGGACAGGCCCTGCCCCAGCCCCTCGATAAAGGCCTGGCAGGATGTCAGTTCATCAAGGCGGATGAACTCATTGGGCTTGTGCGCGCGGTCGATGTCGCCCGGCCCGCAGATGATTGAGGCGATGCCCGCCTCCTGGTAGAGCCCGGCTTCCGTGCCATAGCTGACGGCCGCCAGAGGCGGTTTCCCCGTCAGCCTTTCCACCAGAAGGGCCAGCGGCGCATCGGCGGGAAGGGAGAGCGCGGGATAATCGCTCAGCGTCTCCCACGTCGCGTTGATCCCGTGCGCGGCGAGCGAGCCGATGACGGCGTGGACGGGTTCGAGCAGCGCGCGCGGCGCAAGGCCGGGAATGGCGCGCGCCTCCAGATCGGCGACGCACAGGTCGGGAACGATGTTGAGCGCCTGCCCGCCCCGGATCGTGCCGATCTGCATCGAGGAATAAGGCGGCTCGAAGGTCGGATCCTGCGGTCCGTCGGCCAGGGCCTGCGCCGTCTCTACGGCTTTTGCCAGCACCTCGGCCATCAGGTGGATGGCGTTGATGCCCTGGTCGGGACGCGAGGAATGGCCGGCGCGGCCTTCGATGCGGATGCGGGCCGCCGCCTTGCCCTTATGGGCGCGCACACCCCTCATGCCGCTCGGCTCGCCGATGATGGCGCCGAGCGGCGGCGCGCAGAGTTCCGGCAGGCGGGAAATGAGGTGGGGCGCGCCGCGGCACCCGGCCTCCTCATCATAGGAGAAGGCGAAATGGAGGGGGCGGTCGAGCCGGCCGGCCTTGAGAGCCGGGACGCTGGCGAGCACCGCCGCGAGAAACCCCTTCATGTCGCTGGTGCCGCGCCCGTGGAGCGCGTCGCCTTCCGACCGGAGCGTGAACGGATCGGAGCGCCATTGCGCCTCCTCGGCGGGCACCACGTCCATGTGCCCCGACAGGATGTAGCCGGGCCGGTCGCGCGGCCCCAGCGTGGCGAACAGATTAGCGCGGTCGCCTTCCGGCCCCGGCAGGACCCGCACCTCGACCGCATGGCTCTGCAGATAGCCGGCGATCCAGTCGACAATCGCACCGTTCGGGGTGCCGACGACCGAGGGAAAGCTCACCAGGCGTTCGAGAATCTGCACGACATTCATGAAGCGGCATCCGGGAATGAGCGTGGCCCAGCGGGCCCGAGGGGCGTGTCAGGGCGTCGCCGGGAGGCGCGCGGCGTCACCAGGGCGCGCGCCTCATGTGCGGAGGGACGCCTATTTCGTGCCGAAATAATTGGCCCGGACGGCGGCGCCGACGAGGTTCACGATCAGGCGGCCGGCGGTGATGCAGGTGATGTCGTTGACGTCGGTGGCCGGGGTGATTTCCACCACGTCCATGCCAACCACGCGCCCCTTGTTCACCAGGCCATGGATCAGGCTTCTCGCCTGCATGAAGGTCATGCCACCGGCGCAGGGCGCGGCGACCCCCGGCGCGATGCCGGGCTCGAAAGCGTCGAGATCGACGGTGATGTAGTAGCGCCCCCCGGCGGGGATCCGGTCGAGCACGTGCTGGATACCACGCTCATGGAGTTCATAGGAGGAGATGAGATGCGCGCCATAGGCCCGGGCGGCATCGAACTCCTCCTGCCGGCCGCTGCCGCTGGCGTGGAGGCCGATCTGGAAGATCTCGCCGATATGGTCCATTTCCGACGCCCGGCGGATCGGGCTGGAGAGCCCGTGCGTGACGCCGTTGATCTCCTCGCGCCAGTCGAGATGCTGGTCGATCTGGATAAGGGTGATCGGTCCCTGGTCGTCGAGCGCCTTGAGCACCGGGATCGGGATCGAATGGTCGCCGCCGAGGATGATCGGCATCGCGCCTGACGCCACGATCTTGCGCACCACCTGCTCGGCGCGCGCGAGATGCTGCTTCAGCTCGCGCGGATCGGCATAGACGTCGCCGCAATCCACCGCGCGAATCGGCCGATTGTCGTAGAGCGGGCCGCCAATGTCGAAATCATAGCGCTCGATGGCGCGGAGAATCCGGCCCGTCGCCCGGCGCATCGCCAGCGCGCCGCGGCTCTGGTCGCTGGCGATCTCGCCGAAGGTGTAGGATTCGCCGTAGGGGATGCCGAGATAGGCGATATCCGCGCGGAGCGCGTCGAGGTCGGTGCAGGGCTCGGAATAGAGAAAGGTCTGATGCTCGGCCTTGGCGGGGATGGTCAGGGGCATGCACGTTTTCCTTGTCGTCAATGTCGCGTCGGGCGCAGGCGACGGGCGAGCCCCGGCGGGCACCGCCCGTCCGTGACGGGTGGGCCGGGGTGCGTCAGTGTCCCAGGATCTGGCTGAGGAACAGCCTTGTGCGCTCGTGCTGCGGGTTGGAGAAGAACGCTTCCGGCTCGTTCATCTCGATGATCTGCCCGGCATCCATGAAGATCACCCGGTTGGCCACCTGGCGGGCGAAGCCCATCTCGTGCGTCACGCACAGCATGGTCATGCCCTCTTCCGCCAGGCTCACCATGGTCTCCAGCACTTCCTTGACCATTTCCGGGTCGAGCGCCGAGGTCGGCTCGTCGAACAGCATGATCTTCGGCTTCATGCACAAGGCGCGGGCGATGGCGACACGCTGCTGCTGGCCGCCGGAGAGCTGGCCGGGATATTTATGCGCCTGCTCGGGGATCTTCACCTTGGTGAGGAAGTGCATCGCCAGCTCGTCCGCCTCCTTCTTCGGCATCTTGCGGACCCAGATCGGCGCCAGCGTCAGATTTTCCAGAATGGTGAGATGCGGGAACAGGTTGAAGTGCTGGAAGCACATGCCGACCTCGCGGCGGATCTCGTCGATCCGCTTGAGGTCATTGGTCAGCTCGATGCCGTCGACCACGATCGAGCCCTGCTGGTGCTCCTCCAGCCGGTTGATGCAGCGGATCATCGTCGACTTGCCCGAGCCCGAAGGCCCGCAAATGACGATGCGCTCGCCGCGATGCACCTTGAGATTGATGTCGCGCAGCACATGGAAGTCGCCATACCATTTGTTGACCCCAACCAGTTCGATGGCCGCGCCTGTGGAGGCGGAGGCGGAGGCGGGAATGGCGGGCGCGAGGGCGGCGGACGGGGCGAGGTTCGACATGGGAAGCGTGTGCCTTTGCGGTTCGATCGGGCGGCTGTCGGCAGGCGCGAGGGCGCGAGGGCGCGCCGGGCGCGGTCAGATCCGGATCCGTTTTTCCAGATGCCTGCCGCACAGCGAGATCGAGAAGCAGATGACGAAATAGATGAACGCCACCGCGCCATAGGCGAGGAACGGCTCGAAGGTGGCGTTGGCGATGATCTGGCTCGCGCGGGTCAGCTCGACAAAGCCGACAATGGAGGCCAGCGAGGTGTTCTTGACGATCTGCACCATCAGGCCGACCGTCGGCGGCACCGAGAGGCGCAGGGCCTGCGGCAGCACGATCAGCAGCATCTGCTGCCAGTGCTTGAGGCCGAGGCTGGAGGAGGCTTCCCACTGCCCCTTCGGCACGGCCAGGACGCAGCCATACCAGGTCTCGGTGAGATAGGCGCTGCTATAGACCGAGAGGCAGAGGCTGGCGGCGAACAGCGGCGTCGTCTGCACGCCCATCAGCGCCAGGCCGAAATAGACAAGGAAGAGCTGCATCAGCAGCGGCGTTCCCTGAAACAGCTGGACATAGAGCCGCACCGGGGTGCCGGCGCCGCGCGGAAACGCAAAGCGCAGGCACAGCAGCAGGAGGCTGACGGCGGCGCCCCCCGTGAACGCGATCAGCGAGAGGTAGATCGTCCACGGCACGGCGGCGAGCAGGTTGCGAAAGACGTCCCAGGTGGTGAAGTCGTTCATCGCTGCGCCTCCGTGGCAAATTCCCCGTAGACGAAGCGGCGCCCGACCCAGCTCAGCATGTCCCGGAACAGGACGGCGAGGCCGAGATAGATGAGCGTGACGACGATATAGGCCTCGAAATTCCGGAAGGTCCGGCTGGCGATCATGTTGGCTTCATAGGATAGCTCGGCGACGGAGATCTGGCTGCACAGCGCCGAGGCCAGCAGGATGATCACCAGCTGGCTGGTCATGGCCGGCCAGACCCGCTGGAAGGCGGGCGGAAGGATGACGAGGAAGAACGCCTGCGCCGGCTTCAGCCCCAGGCTGCTGGCGGCCTCGAACTGTCCGGCGGGCGTCGCCTCAATGCCGGCGCGGATGATCTCGCAGGCATAGGCGGTGAGGTTGATCGTCAGCGCGACCAGCGCCGCCGTCACCGGATCCAGCCGCAGGCCAAGGGCCGGCAGGCCGAAGAAGATGAAGAAGATCTGGCCGAGAAACGGCGTGTTGCGGAAGAACTCGACATAGCCACGGATGAACCAGCGAAGCGCCTTGGGTCCCCGCAGGCTGCCCCACGCGCACAAGGTGCCGAGCACGACGCCCAGGAAGGAGGAGACCAGCGTCAGCATCACGGTCATCACCAGACCGTTCAGCAGGCTCGGCCAGCTGTGGAAGACATCGATGAACGAGGAGAGGTTCATGCGGCGGGCATCCGTGTCGGTGAGCCTGTCAGGGCCGTGTTCAGGAGATCACGCAGCGGGATGTCGGCATCGAGATCCTCAAAGGCCTGCAGCAGCCGCTGCGCGGCCGCCTTTCCGAGCGTGGGTTCGGCACAGCGCAGGAATTTCGTTCGCAGATGCGCCGGGGGCACCGGATTGACGGCGGTGCCCAGCGCGTGGGTCTGGTAGCCCGAATAGGTGCGGCCATCCCGGAGGGCGAGGGTGATCGACGCCCCTTCGGGCGCTTCCCGGCGTCGCTTGGCGTTCCACATCGGGCCGCTCACCATCCGCACGCGCGCCATCAGGGCGCGCAGGGCGGGGCTGGCGAGCACATCCTCGCGCAGATGCTCGACGCCCGGCGCGCCGAAGCACAGGGTCGCGGCGATCGCGAACTCCATGCTGAACTGCGCCTCGCGCGGGGTATCAGGCGCGGCATAGGCCAGATTGGCCACGACGACGGGCGGGACATCGCACAGGACGCTCTCCACCTCGTCCACTGAAACGCCCTCGCGCGCCCTGATGTCAGCCACGACGTCGACCGCCGCATGCGAGGACAGGCAGATCGGGAACTTCTTGATGTCGATGCCGGGTGTCTCCAGCCGCCAGGAGCGGCCGAGGTCGGCGAAAGCCGCCATGTCGAACACGCCATCGGTGTGGAGCGCGGCGAATCCGTTGCGATGGGTGAAGGGCTCGTCCGGCCCGCTGGCGCCACTGGCCGCCAGAAGGGCCCATGTCAGCCCCGCCGCGCTGGCCTCGCCGGCAAGGAGCGCTTTGGCGTCGGTGGCGAAGCAGCTTTTGCTGCCGCCCGCGCCGGCCACGGCCAGCCCGATGCCGGCGCGCATCTGCCGCGCGTCGAGCTTCAAAAGGTGCCCGGCCGCGACGCACGCGCCGATCGGGCCTAGCAGGCCGGTGGTCCACCATCCCTTGTCGTAGAGGTCCTGGCCGGCGGCCGCACCGACCGCGTATTCACACTCCGCGCCGACCGTGATCGCGGTCAGGAGGTCGGCCCCCGTCGCGCCGGTCTCCTGCGCGATAGCGATGGCGGCGGGGACGATGACGGCCGAGCCATGGACGAAGCCGGCATAGCAATTATCGTCGAAATCGAGCGCGTGGGCGGCGGTCGCGTTGCACGCGGCCGCGCCAACGGCCGACAAACGGGCCGGCGCGCCCCAGATCTCCGACACGCCCGCCGCAGCGTTGCGCACCGCGAACTGGCGGGCGAGGCCCGCCACCGGCGTGCCCGCGCCGGCGAGGGCAACGCCGACCGTATCGATCACGCACGCCTGCGCGATGGCGCGGATGCGATCGGGAATGTCGGCGGCGCGCGCGGCCGAGCCCCACTCCGCCATAAGGCGCGAGGGATTGCGGGGAGTGGGGCTCATCTCGACCCGCCTGCACCAAATGCCCTTCGCAACGATTGATTACTCGGGCAGCTCGCCGGCGGGGGCGCCGAGCCACTTCACCGACAGCCGGTCGATCTCGCCGCTGGCCTTCGCCTCGCGGATGATCGCGTTGACCTTGTCGAGCAGCTTGGTCTCGCCCTTCACCACGCCGACATAGCAGGGGGAGTTCGCCAGCACGATCTTCAGCTCCAGATCGAGATCCGGGTTTCGGCGCTTGATGGCCGCGGCGACGGGGGTGCCCGAGGCGAACATCTCCACCTGGCCGGACATGAACGCGGCGATGGTGCTGTTATTGTCCTCGAAGCGCTTCACCACCGCCTTCGGCGCGAGGTCTTCGAGTTCCTTGTCCTGCATCGAGCCGCGCGTGACCGAGATGGTCTTATCGGAGAGGTCGGCATAGTCCTTGACCGGCGGCTCCTTCTTGCCGAACACGGCGTCGAAGAAGGGCGAATAGGCGATGCTGAAGTCGATCACTTTCGCCCGCTCCTCGGTCTTTCCGAGCGAGGAGATGGTGAGATCGGTCTTGCCCGACTGGAGATAGGCGACGCGGTTCGGCGCGGTGACCGGCACAAGCTCGACCTTCACGCCGAGCTTCTCGCCGATCAGATTCGCGACGTCGATATCCATGCCGCGCGGCTGCATGTCGGCGCCGACCGAGCCGAACGGGGGGTAGTCTGTCGGCACGGCGACGCGGATGGTCTTGCGGGCGATGATGTCGTCCAGCGCGTCGGCGACGGCGGGAACGGTGCCAAGCGTCGCCATGAGGCCGATGGCGGCGGCGAACAGAATACGTGCGGTCATTGCCTACACCCTTATTGCTGGAAGGTTGATGGTGTCGGACGGTTCCGCAGGGACGCCCGCGAAACCGTCATGGCCGGCCGGAGCCGCGTGTGAGCGGCACTCAGTCCGGAATAACGGCCGTCGCGTCCACTTCGACGAGATATTCGGTGCGGGCGAAAGCGGTGACGACAATGCCGGTCGACACCGGGAAGACACCCTTCAGCCAGCGGCCGACCACCCGATACACGTCCTCGCGGTAGCGGGGATCGGAGATGTAGATCGTCAGCTTGCAGATATGATCGAGCTGGCTGCCGCATTCCTTCAGCAGCATGTCGATATTCTTCATGGCCTGCTCGGTCTGGCCCGCCACGTCGCCGATGCATACGCATTCGGACGTATCGAGATCCTGTCCGATCTGGCCACGCAGGTAGACGGTGGTTCCGCGAGCGATGACGGCCTGGCAAAGATCGTTGTCGATGCTCTGCTCGGGATAGGTCACTTTGGTATTGAACTTGCGGATTCGGGTGTGGGCCATCGTCGCATTCCTGATTGTGCTTGTGCGCGAGCCGCATGAACGGACTCAAAGTCGAGGCCTACAGGGAACTCGGCGCGGGTATTCTTATGAGCGCCGTAACCTTACGAAGGCCATCACATCACGAAAAGCGATTTTTTTGCGACCTATGTTTCGTTTTTTGATATGTATCGCGCATGATGAAGCTTGATTTCGACGAGCGAGACCTGCGCTCGCTGCGGGTGTTCTGCGCGGTCGCGGAGGCGGGCGGGTTTGCGGCGGCCGAGAAGAAGCTCGCCATGTCGAAACCCTCGATCAGTCGCCATGTCCGCGAGGTGGAGGCGCGCCTCGGCGTCAGGCTGTGCGAAAGAGGGCGGAGCGGCTTTCGCCTGACGCCGGAGGGGGACGTGGCGCTCGACCTCGCCTCCGCCGCCTTCCAGGCACTGGGACGCATACGCCCCGAGATCGACGCCGTGCACGGCATCTTGTCGGGCCGGCTCGCGATCGGTATCGGCGAGCACACCCTCACCCATCCCGATTGCAAGCTCCCCGAAGCCCTCACCGAGATGCGGCGTCAGGCGCCGGGGGTGGAGCCGCAGATTCTGGTGATGACGTTCAATGAACTGGCGCAGTCGCTAAATGAGGGCCGCGTCGACCTCGTCATCCGCGGCAAGTACACGGATGATCGCGACTTCTTTCACGTGCCGATCTATCGCGAGATCCACCGGGTCTATGTCGCCAATTTTGTCGACACGTCCAAGATACCCAACCTGCCTCTGGTCTATCGCCAGCACCCCTATGTGGAGCACGCGATCCGGTCCGGCCGCTACCATCGCGGCCCGAACGCCGCCGGCCTCGATTCCGTCGCCGCCATGGTCGCGACAGGCTTCTACCAGGGCATGCTGCCGACCCACTACGGGGATCTCATCAAGCGGAGGTTCAACCTCGCTATCGAGGAGACCAGCCCGGTCTATCAGCACGAGGGATGCGCGATATTCTCCACCGCGCGGCCGATCAGCCAGCGCATCAAGGTGTTTCTGAACATATTGAAGCGCGTCCATTCCTTCCGGTCGGAACGGTCGCCGGCGTAAAGGCCGGCGCGCGGCCGGCGGCATCAAAAAGGGCTGCGAGCCGGCGGGAAGCCGCGCCGCATGGCGCGCGCGGCTTCCCGCGCGCGCGCTCAGCCGAGGGTCGCGCAGACCGCCTCGACGGCGCCGCGCGTGGCGTCGACCACGATGTCGGCCTCCTCGCGCGTCAGGCACAACGGCGGGGCGAAGCCGAGAATATCGCCCTGCGGCATGGCCCGGGCGATGACGCCACGCTCCAGCATTGCGGCGGCGACGCGCGGGCCGACCTTCTCGCTGGCCTCGAAGAAGGTGCGGTCGTCACGGTCGCGCACCAGCTCCACCGCCGCCAGCAGGCCTTCTCCGCGCACCTCGCCGACATGGCGATGGCCACTGAGCGCGTCCTTCAGCGCCGCATTGAAATAGGCGCCGGTCTCGCGGGCATTGGTCACGAGGTCGAGCTCGTCCACCAGTTCGAGATTGGCGACGCCGGCCGCGGTGCAGAGCGGGTGCGAGGAATAGGTCCAGCCATGGCCGATCGGACCGAACTCGTCCGAGCCCTGCTCCAGCACCCGCCAGACCTTCTCCGACACGATGACGCCGGAGAGCGGCGCATAGGCGGAGGTAAGGCCCTTGGCGATGGTGATGAGATCCGGCTCGATGCCGTAGTGATCCGAGCCGAACATGCTGCCGAGCCGGCCGAAGCCGGTCACCACCTCGTCGGCGATCAGCATTATGTCGTATTTCTTCAGCACCGCCTGGATCTTCGGCCAGTAGCCGGCGGGCGGGGGCACGATGCCGCCGGTGCCGAGCACCGGCTCGCCGATGAAGGCGGCGATGGTGTCCGCCCCCTCAGTGAGGATCATCTCCTCCAGCCTGTCGGCGCAATGCTGCGAGAACTGCTCCTCGCTCATCGAGCGGTCTTCCCGGCGGAAATAATAGGGCGCCTCGGTGTGCAGGATCGGGGCGCGCGGCAGATCGAACAGCTTGTGGAAGCCGGCGAGCCCAGTGAGGCTGCCGGTCATCACGCCCGAGCCGTGATAGCCGCGCCAGCGCGAGATGATCTTCTTCTTCTGCGGCCGGCCGAGCACATTGTTGATGTACCAGACCAGCTTGATGTTGGTCTCGTTGGCATCCGAGCCCGACAGGCCGAAGAACACCCGGCTCATCCCGGCCGGCGCGCGCTCGATCACCATGCGGGCGAGGCGGATCGAGGGCTCCGAGCCGTGGCCGGCATAGGCGTGGTAATAGGCGAGCTTGGACGCCTGCTCGGCTATGGCGTCGGTGATCTTGCTTCGGCCATAGCCGACATTGACGCAGTACAGCCCGCCAAAGGCATCGAGGCTGCGCCGTCCCTCGCGGTCGACGATGTAGACCCCCTCCGCCCCGGTGATGATGCGGTTGGGCGTCTCGCCACGCGCGTGCTGGCCCATATGGGTGGAGGGATGGAAGAAGTGGTCGCGGTCCCAGCTGTCGAATGCGTTGCTGGCCGGGGCGGGATGGTCGAGCATGGTGGTCTCCTTAAGCTCCCGCCTCAGCCGAGGTCGAGACAGACATATTTGAGGTCGGTGAAGGCTTCGAGGCCGTGGCGGGAGCCTTCGCGGCCGAGGCCGGACTGCTTCATGCCGCCGAAAGGGATGGGCGCGCCGGTGATCTTGACCCGGTTGATCGCGACCATGCCGTAGTCCAGCGCCTGCGCTATCCGTGCCGCCCGCGCGCCGTCGCGTGTGACGACATAGGCGACGAGGCCGTATTCGGTGGCGTTGGCGCGGGCGATCACCTCGTCCTCGCTGTCGAAGGGCGCGAGGGCGGCGACGGGGGCGAAGGTCTCCTCGCGCATGATCAGCGCTGCTTCCGGCACGTCGGCCAGCACGGTGGGGGCGAGGAAGAGCGGGCCGGGCACGGCGCGATCCGGCGTGAGGCGGCGGGCGCCGCGCTGGAGTGCATCGTCGATCTGCGCCTGCGCCTTGGCCACCGCCCCTGCATGCATCAGCGGGCCGATCTCGGTCTGCGGGTCGAGCCCGGGACCGAGGCGCAGCGCCGCGACGCGCGCGGCAAAGGCGGCGCAGAAGCGGGGATAGAGGGCGCGCTGCACATAGATCCGGTTGGCGGCGAGGCAGTCCTGGCCGGAGGTGGCGAATTTGGCATCGACGGCGATCTCGACCGCGCGGTCGAGATCGGCATCGTCGAACACGATCAGCGGCGCATGGCCGCCCAGCTCCATCACCACGCGCTTCATGCTGCTGGCCGCGTTGCGGGCGACCGTTCGCCCCACCTCCGTCGAGCCGGTGAAGCTCACCGCCCGCACGCGCAGATCGGCGCAGAAGGTCTCGGCGATCGGCGCGGGTTCACCGGTGACGAGGTTGAACGCGCCGGCGGGCATGCCGGCGCGCTCGGCGAGTTCGGCGAGAGCCAGCGCCGAGAGCGGCGTGTGCGAGGAGGGGTGCGCGACGATGGTGCAGCCGGTCGCCAGCGCGGCAGCGGCCTTGCGGGTGAGCATGGCGGAAGGGAAGTTCCACGGCGTCAGCAGCGCGGCGACGCCTACCGGCTCCCGGCTGAGCGTCATCTGCGCGCCGGGGAGGTGGCTGGTGACGCCCTCCACATTCACCCGCAGTGCTTCCTCAGCGTAATAGGCGATGAAGGAGGCGGCATAGGCGATCTCGCCGCGCGATTCCGCCAGCGGCTTGCCCTGCTCGATCGTCATGAGAAGCGCGAGGTCCTCGGCCGCGTCCAGCATCTGGGCGTGCCAGCGGCGCAGGATATCCGCGCGCTCCTGCGGCAGGCGCCCTTTCCAGGCCGGGAAGGCGCGATGGGCGGCCGCGATCGCCCGCATCGCCTCGGCCGCGCCGAGGGCGGCGACCTCCGCCACGGCGCCGCCATCGGCCGGATCGGTGACGGTGAAGGTCCGGCCATCTGGCGCGCCGGTCCATTTGCCGTCGATATAGGACAGGCTGCGCAGCAGCCGCGGATCGGCCAGGCGCGCCAAGGCCGGGTGGCCGGCGCTGCGGGCGGAAAGGCGGGCCGGACGTTCGGTGCGGGCGGGCGCGATCATGGCGGCTCCTCAATCTGAACGCAGCCAGCCTAGGGGCGCGGGCTCCGAGAGGGTTTCCGAACACACGGGAAACCACCGATAGGAAGCCGGAACTTCGCCCCTCCGCCGAAGAATTATCGGCGGGAGCGGCCCGATTAGCGCAGCACCGAGGCCAGGAACTCGCAGGTGCGCGGGTGGCTGGGCGCCGTGAAAATGGCTTCCGGGCTGCCCTGCTCGCAGATGCGGCCCTTGTCGAAGAAGCAGACGCGATCCGAGACCTCGCGGGCGAAGCGCATTTCATGCGTCACCAGCAGCATGGTCAGGTCGTGCTCATGGGCGAGGTCGCCGATTACAGCCAGCACCTCGCCGACCAATTGCGGATCGAGCGCCGAGGTCGGCTCGTCGAACAGCAGCACGCGCGGGCGCATGGCGAGCGCCCGGGCGATGGCGACGCGCTGCTGCTGGCCGCCGGAGAGCTGCGAGGGGAAATGGTCCTTCTTGTCCGCCAGCCCGACCATGGCGAGCAGATCGACCGCCCGCGCCTGCGCCTCGTCGCGCGACAGGCCGAGCACGCGCACCGGCGCCTCCGCCACATTGCGCATCACGCTCATATGCGGGAACAGGTTGAAGCTCTGGAACACCATGCCGACATGGCTGCGGATCTCGCGCAGATGCCGCTCCGAGGCCTTGAACGGGCCGGTGCCGCCCGGCTCCTGATAGTCCATGCCGGCCAGTGTCAGCCTGCCCTCCTGGAACGGCTCCAGCGTCATCAGGATGCGCAGCACGGTCGACTTACCCGAGCCGGACGGGCCGATGAGCGTGACCTTCTCGCCCGGCGCGACCTCGAAATTGAAATCGTCGAGCACGGTGAGGGCGCCGAAACGCTTGGTCACGCCGGCGAACTGGATCAGCGGCGCAGGAGCTTTCTCGGTCATCGCAGCGGGATTCCTGCCTTGGGGAGCACCTTCTGCAGCCGGTGCAGGCCGGCAGAGCAGATCAGCGTCAGGATGAGGAAGATGAGGCCGACCATGGTCAGCGGCACCAGATATTCGAAGGTGCGCTCGCCGATCATGTTGGCCAGCGCCATCATGTCGAGCACGGTGATGACGGAGAGCACCGGCGTCTCCTTGATCATGGCGACCATGTAATTGCCCATGGCGGGCAGGATGCGCGGGACGATCTGCGGCACGACGATGTCGCGATAGGTCTGCATCCGGGTCATGTTGAGCGCGGTCGCCGCCTCCCACTGCCCGCGCGGCACCGCCTCGATGCCGCCGCGATACACCTCGGAGGTGTAGGCGGAATATTGCAGGCCGAGCGCCAGCGCCCCGGTGAGGAAGGCCGGCAAGGTGAGGCCGTATTCCGGCAGCACGTAGTAGAGGAAGAACAGCTGCACCAGCAAAGGCGTGTCGCGCAGAAACTCGACCACGCAGGCCGTGGTCCACGACACGCTGCGCCAGCGGCTACGGCGCAGCATGGCGAAGACCAGCCCCAGCACCAGGGCGATGGCGAAGCCGGCCGCTGCGGCCTTTAGCGTGACCGTGAGGCCGATGAGGATGATCGGCAGGATCGACCACGCATAGGTGAGCGGGGTCGCTGTGTCCCAGGTGAAGCCGTACATCATGAAGGGGCCCTCACGAATGCGCCGCGCGCGGGAAGGCCGCGCCGCGCCGGGCCCAGCGCTCGATCAGCCGCATCACCAGCATCAGCACCAGCGACATGGCGAAATAGCCGACTAACGTCAGGCTGTAGACGCCGGCGCTGTCGAGGGTGAGGTTGCGGATCGACTGGGCGCGGAAGGTGAGGTCGGCGATCGAGATCAGCGACACCAGCGAGGACAGTTTCAGCGTCTCGATGGCGAGATTGCCGAAGGCCGGCAGCATCTCGATGATCGCCTGCGGCAGGGTGACGTGGATCAGCGTGTGCATCCGGCCGAAATTCAGCGCCCGCGCCGCCTCAAGCTGCTGAACCGAAACCGAGGTCAGCGCCCCGCGCACGATCTCCGAACCATAGGCGCCGACATGCAAGGCGAGCACGAGGATGCCGGTTGCCACCGGCTCGAAGCTGATGCCGACCAGCGGCAGCGCGTAATAGAACCAGAACAGCTGCACCAGCAGCGAGGTGCCGCGAAACAGCTCAGTATAGCACAACGCCAGCGTGGAGACGGCGCGCCCGCCCTCGACCCGGGCGATGCCGGCGACAAAAGCGAGTACCGCGCCGATCGCGATCGCCGCCAGCGTGATCCACGCGGTGACGAGCGCGCCCTGCGCCAGCGCCGGCAGATAGGAAACCCACGGCATGGTCAGCTCCCGGTGTGAGCGCCGATAAAAGAGCGCGCCCTCCGCCGGGGACACTGCCGCCGGCGGAGGGGTGCACCCCAGCTAACGCGCGACTTTATTTGCCGGCGCAGAGATCGGCCACCTTGCGGTCCGCCGCCGCCTTGATGCTCGCGTCGGAGAGGCCGTAATTGGCGAGGATCTTCTTGTACTCGTCGGTGGTGCGGAACTCGACGAGGGCGGCGTTGAACGCGCCATAGAGCTCCTTGTCCTCGGGGCGGAAGGCGAAGCCGCCAAAGTTGCGCACCGGCTTGCCGTCGACGACAGGATCGGTGAAGGGCGCCACCTGCTCGACACCCTCCTGCCCCTTGGCCAGCGCGGCCACGGTGAGTTCGGTCGCGGCATAGGCGTCGGCGCGGTTGCGCACGGTGGCGAGCGCGTCGGCATTGGCGGTGATGAAGATCACCTGCTCGTCCTTCACCCCGACGGCGCGCAGGAAGTCGATATTATTGGCGCCGGAGACCACCGCGACCGTCAGAGACGGGTCCTTGGCGATGTCGGCATAGGTGGTGAGCTTCTTCGGGTTGCCCGCCTTCACCAGCAGCCCCTCGCCATAGGAGGAGTTCGGCTCGGTGAAGGCGACCTGCTTGCAGCGCTCCGGCGAGATGTTCTGCTCGGCGGCGACGAAATCGTAGCGCTTGGCCTTCAGGCCGGGGATGAGCGTGCCGAACGGCGTCACCGACCAGGTGACATCGGTGATGCCCATCTTCTTGAGCACGGCGTTGGCGACATCCGGGCCGATGCCGGCCGAGGTGCCGTCATCCTTCATGTAGGAATAGGGCACCTCATTGGCGGTGGCGGCGCGGATATAGCCCTGGTCCTTCACATCCTTCAGGGTGGTGGCGCCCGCGACCGACAGACCGCCGGCGAGGGCAAGGGCGGAAAGCCCGGCAAGCTTGATGAACGACATGTTTTTCTCCTCTGGTCGGTATGGGTCCGAATTCTCGGGGCGGCGCCGTGTTCCGGCGTCCTGTTGGGCCACTTAGGGCCGGATCGATCAGGCCTCCGTCACCACGGCGAGGACGGAAAGGCAGTCGCCGGCCTTGATCAGGCCCGGCACGTGGCGGGCGGCGAGCACGCCATCCATCGCCGCGCGGTATTCGGCCGGCGCCTGCCCGGTGCGGCCGATGGGGTAGACGCGGGCGATGAGATCGCCCTTGCGCACCGGAGCGCCGAGATCGATGGCGAAGGCGACCAGCCCGTCATCCCCGGCGAAGGCGAAGCAGTCGGCGGAGGGCATATCGAGCCAACGGGTTGGCGCGGCCTCCGGTTCACCGGCGAGGATGCCGGCATGGCGCAAAAGGTTCAGCGTGCCGCGCCGGGCGATATTGATGCTGGTCGCGCTCGCCGTGCCGGCGCCGCCAAGCTCGGTGGTGACGAACACCTTGCCCATCTCCTCGACGGTGGTGTCGAGCATGCCGACGGCGTCGATCTCCAGCATCCGCATCGAATAGGGAGCGGCGAAGGCGGCCACCGCCGCAAAGCAGCGCGCCTCCTGCGCCTTATCAGGCAGCTCATGCGCGGCGGCATAGGGCAGGAAATCGAGCGTCCGCCCGCCGGAGTGGAAGTCGAGCACCACATCGGCCAGCGGCACGAGGTGCCGGGTGACGAAATCGGCGATCTTCTCCGTCACCGTGCCGTCCGGGCGGCCGGGAAAACTGCGGTTGAGATTGCCGCGATCAATCGGCGAGGTGCGGGTGCCGGCGCAGAAGGCGGGGTAGTTCAGCGCCGGCACGAGGATGACACGGCCCTGCACCTCTTCCGGCCTCAAGGTCCGCGCCAGCTCGAACAGAGCGGCCGGGCCCTCATATTCGTCGCCGTGATTGGCGCCGGTGAGCAGGGCGGTCGGCCCCTCGCCATGGGCGATGACGCAGATCGGGATCATCACCGAGCCCCAGGCGCTGTCGTCGCGGCTATAGGGCAGGCGCAGATGGCCGTGCTGCACGCCTTTTGCGGCGAAATCGACCGTCGGTATGATCGGCGAGGGGCGCGGGGAAGCGGTCAGCATCGCCTCACCCCTTCACAAAGAGCTGGCGCGGTACGTTGGACAGGCATTCATGGCCGGTCTGCGTGATGGCGATGCTCTCGGTGATTTCCAGCCCCATATCCTCCAGCCACAGGCCGGTCATGAAGTGGAAGGTCATGCCGGGCTTCAGCTCGGTGCGGTCGCCGGGGCGCAGGCTCATGGTGCGCTCGCCCCAGTCCGGCGGGTAGCTCAGCCCGATCGGGTAGCCGGTGCGGTTGTCCTTGATGATCCCGTACTTCTTCAGCACCGCGAAGAAGGCGTTGGCGATGTCCTCGCACGTGTTGCCGGGCTTGGCGGCGGCAAGGCCCGCCTCCATGCCTTCCAGCGTCGCCTTCTCGGCGTCGAGAAAGGCCTGGGTCGGCGTGCCGAGGAAGACGGTGCGCGAGAGCGGGCAGTGATAGCGCTTATAGGCGCCGGCGATCTCGAAGAAGGTGCCCTCCCCCGCACGCATCGGCTTGTCGTCCCAGGTGAGGTGCGGGGCGGAGGCGTCCGCTCCCGACGGCAGCAGCGGCACGATGGCGGGGTAGTCGCCGCCGAACTCGGCGGTGCCGCGAATGCCGGCATCGTAGATCTCGGCGACGAGATCGCATTTGCGCATGCCGGGCTCGACCACCTCGACGATGCGCTTGTGCATCAATTCGACGATGCGGCCGGCCTTGCGCATATAGTCCAGCTCGGTCGGGCTCTTGACCGCGCGCTGCCAGTTCACCAGCCCGCCGGAATCGGTGAAGCGCGCGTTTGGCAGATGCTTCTGCAGCGAGGCGAAGGCGGCGGCGGTGAAGTAATAATTGTCCATCTCCACCGCGATGGAGCCCTTGTCCCAGCCGCGATCCGCGATGATCTGCGCCAGCAGGTCCATCGGGTGACGCTCGGTCGACTGCACGTAGTGGTCGGGGTAGCCGATGATGTTGTCGTGGCCGAGATAGGCGGTACGCTTCGCGCCGTTGGCGTCCTGCTTGCGGCCGTACCACACCGGTTCGCCGCTCGGGGCCACCAGCACGCATTGGTGGACATAGAACGACCAGCCATCATAGCCGGTGAGCCAGTGCATGTTGGAGGGGTCGGTGACGACCAGCAGGTCGATGCCGGCCTTGTCCATCGCCGCGCGGGTCTTGGCGAGGCGCTCGGCATATTCCTCGCGGGAGAAGTTGAGGGTGACGGTCACGCGATGTCTCCGGCTGCGGCCTTGGTGTCGATGGGGCGTCCCGCGCCGGCGTCGCGCGCACGGGCAAGAGCGAGATTGGCGATGGCGGTGTCCTGCACGCCGGTGCCGGTGAGGTCGGCCAGCGTGATCTCGTCCGGACGGGTGCGGCCCGGCGCGGTGCCGGCGATCACCTCGCCAAGCTCGGCGAAAGGCGCGGCGGCGGCGATGAGCCCGGCTGAAATGGCGTGATGCAGTTCGCCCAGCCGCCGTGTCTGGCTCAGCCGGTCGGCGATGTAGGTGACGCGGGCGAAGGCAGCGGGGTCGATCTCGTTCTTGTGCTCGCTGTCCGCGCCCATGGCGGTGACGTGCTGGCCCGGCTCCAGCCAGTCCGCGCTCAGGATCGGCCGCTCAGCCGGGGTGGTGGTGACGACGATGTCGGCGCCGCCCACGGTCGCGCGCGGATCGGCGCTGGCGATGACGGGAAAGCCGAGGCTTGCGGTGAGATCGCGGGCGGTGGCGTCCGCCTTGGCCGCATCACGGGCCCAGATCCGGGCTTCGCGAATGGGGCGAACGAGCGTGAGCGCTTCCAGCTGCAGCCTTGCCTGCATGCCGGCGCCGAGGATCGCCACCACCCCGGATTCCGGGCGGGAGAGATGCCGGGCGGCGACGGCGCCAGCGGCGGCGGTGCGCACATCGGTGAGATAGCCATTGTCGAGCAGCAGCGCCTCGACCAGCCCGGTCCGCGTGCTGAACAGGATCATCAGCCCGTTCAGGCTCGGCAGGCCGAGCAGGGGATTGTCGAAAAAGCCCGGGCTGACCTTGATGGCGAAACCGTCGAGGCCGGGGACATAGGCGGTCTTCACATCCACCTCGCCGCGATGCTCGGGAATGTCGAGCCGCAGGATCGGCGGCATGGCAACGGGCTTGGTCGCCAGCGCGGCGAAGGCCGCCTCGACGCAGTCGACGGCGTGGGCGTCGAGCCGGAGAAGCGGGCGAAGGTCTGCCTCGGTGAGGACGAGCATCTGGCTCATGCGGGCTCTCCGTTGAGGATGCGGCGATGCGCGGCCGGGTCGATGTTGCCCCCCGACAGGATGAGCCCGGTCGGCCCGTGCGGGCGGACCTTGCCGGCGAGCAGGGCGGCGATGCCGACCGCGCCGGCGCCCTCCACCGTCTCGCCCTCGGCCGTTGCGGCATGGCGGATGCCGGCGGCGATGTCCTCCTCTGTAACGAGGACGACCTCGTCCAGCAAAGCCCGGCAGAGCGGGAAGGTGTAGCGGTTGGCAAGCCCGATGCCGCCGCCGAGCGAATCCGCCAGCGTCGCCTCCTCCGTCACATCGACCGGCCTGCCGGCGTTGAGCGAGGCGGCCATGGCCGCGCCGCGTTCCATCGACACGCCGATGAGGCGGGCCTGCGGGCGCAGGGCCTTCACCGCCAGCGCGATGCCGGCGGCGAGCCCGCCGCCCGACAGCGGCACGAGCACAAGCGCGAGGTCCGGCAGGTCCTCGATCAGCTCAAGGCCGAGCGTGCCCTGGCCGGCGATCACCTCCGCGTGGTCGAAGGGCGGGATGTCGGTGAGGCCGCGCTCGGCCACCAGCCGCCGCACCTCGGCCTGCGCATCGTCCTGCGAGCGGCCGACGATCCGCACCTCGGCGCCGAGCGCGCGGACCGCCTCGACCTTGTTGACCGGCACCAGCGCCGACATGCACACGATGGCCGGCACCCCGGCCTCGCGGGCGGCATAGGCGACGGCGCGGCCATGATTGCCGGTGGAGGCGGTGACGAGCCCGCGCCGGCGTGCCGCCTCGTCCAGCGCCAGCACCGCGTTCATCGCTCCGCGCAGCTTGAAGGCGCCGACCGGCTGGCGGGTTTCCAGCTTCAGATGAACAGGGTGGCCGCAATGTTCCGTCAGCGTCGGCGAGGCGACCAGCGGCGTGCGCGTCACCCGGCCGTCGATGCGCCGCGCCGCCGCCTCGACGCGCGCGAACGCGACCGGAAGGCCGTCCGGGGCGGGGCGGATGGAAGCGGCGGCGGCGCGATGCGGCATGAGCTGATGTTCCCTCTCACTTGTAATGGTGAGAGGCATCAAAAATCATGTCAATTATTATATTGTAATGATCCAATGATGGCGCGGCAGCGCGCCCTCAGCCGATGGCGCCGATATCGAAGACCGGGGGAAGCTGCTCGAAGGTCTGCCGCACCGTGGTCAGCGCCTGTGTCAGCGCGGCGGGAGAGAAATGCCCGCCGAGGCAGATGCGGATGCCGCCGCCATGATTGCTGCCGGCGATGAACGGATCGGACGGCGTCACCGCCACCCGCCGCTCCGCCAGCGAGCGCACCAGCCCGTCCTCCGTCCAGTGCGGCGGCACCTTGAGCCAGGCGCAGAGCGAGAGCGGATGCGTCGAGGCGACATGGGCGCCGAGCACCGCCGCCACGAGCGCCTGCCGCGCCTGCGCCTCCTCGCGCTGCACCGCCAGCAGGCGCTGCGCGGTGCCGTCCGCGATCCAGCGCGTGGCGATCTCGGCCAGAAGATAAGCCCCGCTCCAGCTGGTGACGCGCAGGATGGAGGCGGCGCGGATCGAATATTGCGGCGGCACCACGAGATAGCCGACCCGCAGCCCCGTGAGCACGGTCTTGGTGAAGCTGGTGACGAAAAAGCCGAGATCCGGCACCATCTGGCTGATCGCGGGCAGCGGCGTGTCGATCAGCGGCTTGTAGACCTCGTCCTCGATCACGAACACGCCGTGGCGCTGGGCGATGGCGGCGATGGCCTCGCGCCGCCCGGGGCCGGCGACATGGCTGGTCGGGTTGTTCAGCGTCGGGATCAGCACCAGAGCGCGCGGGCTGCCGGCCTGGCACGCGGCCTCGAACGCTTCAGGGAGCACGCCCTCGGCGTCGGTCGGCAGCCCCTTCAGGCTGAAGCCCAGCACATTGGCGAGGCCGATCACGCCATGGTCGGTGAGATTTTCGGTCAGCACCACATCGCCCGCGCGCACGATGCAGCTCAGCGCCAGGAACAGGCCGTGCGCGGCGCCATTGGTGATGAGGATGCGTTCCGTGCCGGCGTCGACGCCGAGCGGCTTCAGCCAGGCCCGCGCCGCCTCGCGGTGCGGATCGAGGCCGGCGATCGGCCGGCAGGCGCTCATGAAGGCGCTGTTGTCCGCACTCGCCAGCGCCGCGAGAACGGTGCGCGACGCCTCCTCATGCGCCAGCGTATAGACGCCGCGGACGATGGACAGGTCCACCGCCTCGTCGGGGTTCCGGTCCAGCATCAGGCGGCCGGCGCGCTCGGTGACGCGGGCCTTGACGAAGGTGCCGCGGCCGATCTCGCCGGAGAGATAGCCAAGCCGCTCGGCCTCGCGGTAACTCAGGCTCACCGTCTGCACCGACAGGCCGAGGTCGCGGGCAAGGTCGCGATGCGTCGGCATCCGGTCCATCGGCTTCAGCACGCCGGAATCGATATCGGCGATGATGCGCTCCGTCAGCGCCGCGTGCTTGGTCTGGCCCTTGACCTTGGCGAGGCGGGGCTGCCACTCCACGCTCTTGCCCATCCCCGTAGCGGCAGGAGGGGCGGCCTCGGGGTGGACTTGACGAAGCATCGAATTGTCTCGTTCTTAAGGGAGGTTATTCATGACATTATGCACGCCCGGTCGCGAAAGATGAAGCTCGATGCCACCGATCACCGGATCCTCGCGGCACTGCGCCGCGACGGGCGCATCACCAAGCTCAGGCTGGCCGAGGAGGTGCATCTCTCCCCGGCGGCCTGCTGGGAGCGGCTGCGCCGGCTGGAGGTTGGCGGCGTCATCAAGGGCTATACCGCCATCATCGACCTCGGCGCCGGGGAACCGCGCACCACGGTGATTGTCGAGATCAGCCTTTCGAGCCACCAGCAGGCCGATTTCCGCCGCTTCGAGGAGGCGATCGCGCGCGAGCCCGCCATCGTCGCCTGCGACGCCACCGGCGGCGGCATCGACTACATGCTGCGGGTGACGGTGCCTGACATCGACAGCTACCAGCGCCTCATCGACCGCTTGCTCGAACAGCCGATCGGGATCGCGCGCTATTTCAGCTATGTGGTGACGAAGAGCGTGCCGTTGGGAAGAAGCGGCAATTGAACCCCGACTGGGCGCCCCCAGAGGGCGCGCAGGGGCGGACGCCCTCATGCAGCGCGGGCGAAGTTGCGCGCCACACGGCGGTGCTCCGGCCGCGCCATGTGGCGGGCGCGTCGGCGGGAACGACAGCCCGCGCGGCCAGCCCGGAGACAAACGCCAGCACGTCGCGCTCGATGGCGTCGATCGGCCCTTCATAGAGCGGCGCCCGCTCCGCGCCGGGCTGCCCGATCTCGACCGGCGACGGTTTGACCGACCCGCCCCTTGAGAGCTACCAAAATACCGGAACGCGCCCCCCCGCCAGACAGGGGGGCTGGCCGGCAAATCGGCGCGAAGGCAGGCAAGTGCAGCGCAGGGACTTGTGCGGGAAGCGGGCGTCGGCTATGGAGCCTTCGCTTCACGGCGCGGATGACCCCCGCGCCCTGCGTGTGGAGAGGTGCCGGAGTGGTCGATCGGGACGGTCTCGAAAACCGTTGTGCGTGCAAGCGTACCGTGGGTTCGAATCCCACCCTCTCCGCCAGCGCCACCATGGGCCTGTATGGCCTTTATATTTCAATAGCTTAGACCCAATTTCCGGTGGAGCGCAAACGTGATGCGCCCCCAGAACGCGCCCCCAATTTTCTTCGTCGGCACCCTTGCGCCGCCCCACCGTGGAGCACCTGCACACCGCAATGTCCAACGACGATTGACGTTGACGACAGGTGAGCAAAGGCACGTACTGGCTTTGGACGGCCTCCCTCGATTTGGCGACTCTCAGCTATGCGCATCTACCAGTGGGTGACGGCGGTGGCATTCGGGCTGCTAGTTTTTGGTGGCGCCCCCACCAACATAGAGGCCCACGGAGCCACAACCGACAAGAAAGTTAATCAGTCTACCGGTGCAAGCTCGTCTCGGGAACAAGAGTCGAGTTTTGCCGGCGCCCCGACGATCCAGGTCCTTTCCCAAGGGTCTCCGCCGAACGTACAAACTGGCCAGGACGACCGCGCGGGGAACTTTATATTTTGGGGCGACGGCTTAGCTCAGTGGGTAATGGCAGTAAGTTCAATACCGGCTGTATTACTGAGCTTTTGGGCTATAATTCTGCTACGTCGGACGCTAGACGCGACAAGAGACGCTGTAAGCGCGGCCATACGCGATCAGCGCCCATGGGTTGAACTTCAAGCCGAGAACGTCGCTTTGTCCCAGAAAGATGGGATAATATTTGTAAATGTCGACGTAATTGCGAGGAATATAGGACGATCTCCGGCCATTAAAGCAATGGTAGATGTGAAAATATTCACGTTCTATCAAGGCTTCAATGAGTACGTGGATTTTATCAATTTCTTCGATTCGGGAAAAAGGTGGCTAAAGGAGGGAATGCATGGATCGAACATTCTTCCGAATGGTGAAATAACTTATCGCATATCGTCTCATTCAGACCCCGATCTAAAGGTGAATGAGTTAGATCTTGGAAAGACATTTCGGGCCGTTTGCGCAACATATCAATATGGCGTCAATAACACGCCTGCCCAAACTGGGGTTATATTCGAGCTTAGACACAGGACTCGCCCTTTCGATTTCGTCCCGACAGGTAGATTTGCTGATCCTGTATTCGCAGACGCCACGGCGTCAATTTTCACAGGGCGGGCAACGTGATAGGCGCCCTCAAGCCGCCTCCCTCAGAATACGGAAGACGCTGGCCCGCCCGATGCCCAGCTTGGCGGCAATGGCGTCCCCGGTGAGCCCCTCCGCCTTGAGCAGGATCACCGCATCCGCTTGGCGCCGCGCCGTGGGGGCACGCCCCTTGTACTTGCCTTCCTCCTTGGCCTTGGCGATGCCCTCGCGCTGTCTCTCCAACATCAGGTCTCGCTCCCCCGTAAGCGCCGTCTTGGCCCCACCTATCGCGCGCTGGCGTGATCGTTGATGTTCTGAGCCCCGAGGGCTTGGACACATGACGATTTCAGAGCTTACGCTTAAATCCAGCGCTGCCGACCCGGTTCGGCGGTATGAGGTGTTCACGGGAGCGGGGCGCCGTCGGGATTGGTCGGCCGAAGATAAGGCGCGGCTCGTTGCGGAGAGTTTCGAGCCGGATGTGACGGTGAGCGCCGTGGCGCGCCGCCACGGTCTGACGCCGCAGCAACTGTTCACCTGGCGGCGCGAAGCACGCAAGGCGAGCGAGATGATCCCGGCCTTTGTGCCGGCGGTCGTCGCGCCGGAGCCGGCTCCGGCATCTGAACCGTCCGCCCCACCGTCACGACCGAAGCGGCGTGGCCGGCAACGCAGGGCGGCTGCCATCGAGGTCGATGTCGACGGCGTCAGGGTCACGATCGAGAACGGGGCCTCGCCAGCGACCATCGCGGCAGTGCTCAGCGCGTTGAAGGCCGGGTTGTGATCGGTCCGACCGGCACGGTCCGGGTCATGGTGGCCACGAAGCCCGTCGATTTCCGCAAGGGGGCCGAAGGCCTGGCCGCCCTGGTGCGCGAGACGATGGGTGCCGATCCCTTCACGGGCACGGTCTATGTATTCCGCGCCAAGCGTCCCGATCGGGTGAAGCTGGTGTTCTGGGACGGCACCGGCGTGGTGCTGGTCGCCAAGCGCCTGGAGGATGGCGAGTTCCGCTGGCCGAAGATCCAGGACGGCGCGCTGCGGCTGACGGCGGCCCAGCTGCAAGCCTTGTTCGAGGGTCTGGACTGGCGCCGGGTACATGAGCCGCAACGGACGACGACGCCGGTCGCGGCGAGCTGAAAACCCTCGCAAGCCACTGGCGAATATGATTGAATCGGGGTCATGGCTTCGCTCCGCTCCGAGCTTCCCCGTGATCCCGAGACGCTCCAGGCGATGCTGATCGCCCGGGACGCGGAGATCGAGCGGCTCCGTCAGATCATCAAGGAATTGCAGCGCCATCGCTTCGGCCGGCGCGCCGAGACGCTACCCGAGGACCAGCTTCTCCTCGCCCTGGAAGAGGCCGAGCAGGTGGAGGCCGCAGGTTTTGCGGCATCTGAGGAAAACGCGCCGGCGACGAAGGCAGAGCGGATCGCAAAGCGTCGGGCAAACCGCGGCGCGTTGCCCGCCCATCTACCGCGCATCGAGACGGTGGTCGATATCGAGAGCGATGTCTGCCCCTGCTGCTCCGGCCGGCTCCACCGCATCGGCGAGGACGTGGCCGAGCGGCTCGACATCGTGCCGGCGCAGTTCCGCGTGCTGGTGGTGCGTCGACCGAAATACGCCTGCCGGTCCTGCGAAGACGTGGTGGTGCAGGCACCCGCGCCGGCTCGGCTGATCGAGGGTGGTATCCCGACCGAGGCAACGGTCGCCCAGGTTCTGGTCTCAAAATACGCCGATCATCTGCCGCTGTACCGTCAGGCCCAGATCTATGCCCGTCAGGGTGTCACGCTTGATCGTGCGACGCTGGCCGACTGGGTCGGGCGCGCGGCCTTCCTGCTGCGCCCCGTGCACGAGCGGATGCTGGCGATGCTGAAGGCTTCGCCGAAGCTGTTCGCCGACGAGACGACAGTGCCGGTGCTCGATCCCGGGCGAGGTCGGACTAAGACGGGGCAACTCTTCGCCTATGCCCGCGATGACCGGCCCTGGGGCGGCGCGGATCCGCCCGCCGTCGCCTATGTCTACGCCCCCGACCGCAAGGGGGAGCGACCGATCGCCCATCTCGATGGGTTCGCCGGCATCCTGCAGGTCGATGGCGAAGCCTGTCCTTGGGCTTGCCAAAGGCAAGACCCGAGGGGCGGCTACAAGACGCTGGCCGGGCGCAACGCGGTTAGCCTGGCGTTCTGCTGGGCGCATGTTCGGCGGCGCTTCTACGAGCTCGCCCAGACCGGCCCCGCGCCGATCGCCAGCGAAGCCCTGCTACGCATCGCCGACCTCTATCGCGTCGAGTCCGATATCCGTGGCCGCACCCCGGAGGAGCGCCGGGACGCGCGGCAGCAAAGGAGCAAACCGATCATCGATGCCCTGGAACCATGGCTACGGCAAAAGCTCGCCTTGATCAGCCAGAAGACCAAGCTCGCCGAGGCGCTACGCGCTCTCGCGCTGGGCGGGGCTTGGCCTCTTCCTCGATGATGGGCGCATCGAGCTCGACAACAACATCGTCGAGCGATCCATCCGCCCCCTGGCCCTGACCCGGAAGAACGCCCTGTTCGCCGGCTCCGACGGCGGTGCCGAGCACTGGGCCGTCATCGCCTCGCTCGTCGAGACAGCCAAGCTGAACGGCATCGATCCCCAGGCCTACCTCACGGACATCATCACCCGCATCGTCGAGGGCCACCCCAACAGCCGCATCGATGAGCTCATGCCATGGGCCTATCCCGCCAAGCCCACCCTCAGTGACGTGGCCTGACGCGACGCTTACGAAGTGGGGGGCAACGTCAGGGTTATGGCTGAGGTGTCGGCTGGGTATTCAGACGCACAAAACCCCGCCTGCGATGTCTCGCGGGCGGGGTTTTGTTTAGGGTGTGAAGAAGCGTTTTTGCTGTGCTTTGCAGGCCTGGCAGCGACCTACTCTCCCAGGTCTTGAGACATAGTACCATCGGCGCTGAGGAGTTTAACGGCCGAGTTCGGGATGGGATCGGGTTGGGGCTCCTCGCAATGGCCACCAGGCCGGCGAAGCACAGCATTTTGCGAAGCAAGGATCCTTTTGGGATCGGGTCTGGTCGACCCTGGTCTTTGGATTGCTTTGATCCTTGATGGATGACCATCGAGGATGAGAACGATCAAGCCAATCGAACGATTAGTACCGGTAAGCTCAATATGTTGCCATACTTACACACCCGGCCTATCAACGTGGTCGTCTTCCACGGTTCTCAAGGGAATACTCGTTTTGAGGTGGGTTTCCCGCTTAGATGCTTTCAGCGGTTATCCCGACCGTACATAGCTACGCTGCACTGCGGCTGGCGCCACAACAGCTCCACCAGAGGTACGTTCATCCCGGTCCTCTCGTACTAGGGACAAATCCTCTCAATATTCCTACACCCACGGCAGATAGGGACCGAACTGTCTCACGACGTTCTGAACCCAGCTCACGTACCACTTTAATCGGCGAACAGCCGAACCCTTGGGACCTGCTCCAGCCCCAGGATGTGATGAGCCGACATCGAGGTGCCAAACGATGCCGTCGATATGGACTCTTGGGCATCATCAGCCTGTTATCCCCGGCGTACCTTTTATTCGTTGAGCGATGGCCCGTCCACGTGGGACCACCGGATCACTATGGCCGACTTTCGTCTCTGCTCGACTTGTCAGTCTCACAGTCAGGCGGGCTTATGCCATTGCACTCGACGACCGATTTCCGACCGGTCTGAGCCCACCATCGCGCGCCTCCGTTACTCTTTGGGAGGCGACCGCCCCAGTCAAACTGCCCACCATGCAATGTCCCGGATCCGGATAACGGACCGCGGTTAGACATCCATATCTATAAGGGTGGTATTTCAAGGATGGCTCCACGAGAGCTGGCGCCCTCGCTTCAAAGCCTACCACCTATCCTACACATACCGACACGAATGCCAGTGCAAAGTTGCAGTAAAGGTGCACGGGGTCTTTCCGTCTGACCGCAGGAACCCCGCATCTTCACGGGGAATTCAATTTCACTGAGTCTATGCTGGAGACAGCGGGGAAGTCATTACGCCATTCGTGCAGGTCGGAACTTACCCGACAAGGAATTTCGCTACCTTAGGACCGTTATAGTTACGGCCGCCGTTTACCGGGGCTTCGATTCAAAGCTTGCACCTCTCCTCTTAACCTTCCGGCACCGGGCAGGCGTCAGACCCTATACGTCATCTTGCGATTTCGCAGAGCCCTGTGTTTTTGCTAAACAGTTGCCACCCCCTGGTCTGTGCCCCTCCACACTGGTTGCCCAATGTGAAGGCCTCCTTATCCCGAAGTTACGGAGGTAAATTGCCGAGTTCCTTCAGCATAGTTCTCTCAAGCGCCTTGGTATACTCTACCAGTCCACCTGTGTCGGTTTCGGGTACGGTCTATAATGTGGGAGCTATTTCCTGGAACCCCTTCGAAGCCAGAACAGAACCAATTCGTCTGACAACACACGGGATTCGTCACTACCCACAGGCTCAGGAATATTCACCTGATTCCCATCGACTACGCCTTTCGGCCTCGCCTTAGGGGCCGGCTAACCCTGCGCAGATTAGCTTTACGCAGGAACCCTTGGACTTTCGGCGACAGTGTCTCTCACACTGTTTGTCGTTACTCATGTCAGCATTCGCACTTCCGATACCTCCAGAGGCCCTCACGGGTCCTCCTTCGCAGGCTTACGGAACGCTCCGCTACCGCTTGCACCTAAGTGCAAACCCTAAGCTTCGGTGCATGGCTTGAGCCCCGTTACATTTTCGGCGCAAGAATCCTAGACCAGTGAGCTGTTACGCTTTCTTTAAAGGATGGCTGCTTCTAAGCCAACCTCCTGGTTGTTTTCGGACTCTCACATCCTTTCACACTTAGCCACGAATTTGGGGCCTTAGCTGTTGGTCTGGGTTGTTTCCCTCTCGACGACGGACGTTAGCACCCGCCGTCTGTCTCCCGCGCAGTACTTCCAGGTATTCGGAGTTTGGTTAGGTTTGGTAAGGCGGTAAACCCCCCTAGCCCATCCAGTGCTCTACCCCCTGGAGTATTCACGCGAGGCACTACCTAAATAGTTTTCGCGGAGAACCAGCTATTTCCGAGTTTGATTGGCCTTTCACCCCTAGCCACAAGTCATCCGAGACCTTTTCAACGGGCACCGGTTCGGTCCTCCAGTGCGTGTTACCGCACCTTCAACCTGCTCATGGCTAGATCACTCGGCTTCGGGTCTAATCCGACGAACTGAACGCCCTGTTCAGACTCGCTTTCGCTGCGCC
>NZ_KB904818.1:1794624-2381588 GCF_000380205.1 Ancylobacter sp. FA202
CATGCGCAACGTCGTCGAAGCCACGTCCGTCGTCGCCGTCTAGAGGTGGGCATCATGATCAAAACCAGCACGAGCCGCCTTCGCCTGCTCGCCGGACTATCTCTCGCACTCGCTCTGACCGGAGCCGCCGGCGCGACGCCGCTCAGCTACGAGCTTCCCGATGAGACGGCCGAACTGCGCCCCGGTCCCCAGCCCGGCTTCGAAGCCGCCCAGGACAATTGCATGGTCTGCCACTCGGTGGACTACATCAACACGCAGCCCCCCGGCAAAGGCGCAGCCTTCTGGCAAAGCGAGGTGCAGAAGATGGTTCATGTCTACCACGCCCCCGTGAGCGAGGAGGACGCGAAGGCGATCGCCGACTATCTCGCCAAGACTTACTGACCCCGCTCATATCGATTTTCGTTCGGCGAAGTGGCGCGTGATGCCGGGGTGTGCCCGGCTTCCGCGCCGCGAGCGAGGTTGGCGAGGATCGCTGCCAAGCGCTCGGACTGGAGCAGGCGTAGTAACGGCAGCGTCCCCTCTTGCCGGTGCGCCTGCAGGAACCGACGTGCGCCACCTCCAGCAGATGGACTACGGGGAGGCGCACGACTATCTGGTTACCGACGACTAGGGAGGCTTCTTCGATGTCCGCTCAGGCATGGTGCGCCAGCAGCTGGCAGCTGTCGCCGGCTTAAGGTTGCGGCGGTACGACAAACGCAGCGCGAACACATCGGCGACGCCCCGGGGCCGGCCGGCGAAGAAGAGCCAACCGCCACGCCCGCGACCGCTATCTGACGAGCCCGGCAGCCTTCTGCTCGGCGTTGCAGGGCGTCTCCATGGCTATGGCTGGAGAACAAACGCGTGCGGTGACATTCCTCGTCCGCCGTCGGTTAAGCCGGGGCCTGGAGGTTATGCGGCTCTGCCTTTCTGGCCCACGACAGCCACGAAGGCGGCGAAGGTTGCGCACACGGCGGCCGCGAAGAAGGCAAGGCCGTTTGCCGACCATTGCATGGCCAGGCCTGCCGCGATCGGGCCAAGGAACGCCCCGAGCCCCCACATCAGGCCCATCGCGGCGTAAATGCCGATGAGCTCCGATCCGTGAAACCGGCTTCCAACCACGGCAAGCATCAGCGTGTAGATTCCGACAAAGGCTCCCCCCCAAAGGAAGAGCAATGTGTAGGTGAGCCAAGGGTGGCCAAGAGCGAAGGGCCAGATCAGGGCGCCGAGCGCCGCGGCGACCGCGAGGGCGACCACCAGCTTGACCCGGTCCATCTTGTCGCCGAGCCAGCCGATGGGAAGCTGCAACACGATGGCTCCAACCATCATCACCGTCATCAGCTGCGTCGCTTCCGTCTCCGGCCAGCCGAGCTGCATGGCGTAGATGGCGAGGAATGAGAGTCCCGAGGTCTCCAGCGCCGCATTGAGCATCGTGGCTGCGATGGCCACCGGCGCCAGGCGAAGAAACCTTAGCGGGTTGCCGGTGGGGGCCTCACCGGAATCCGGCGCTTCAATTTTGGGCGAGGCGACCAGGAAAACCGCGACGAGGGCGACGCCGGCGCCTGCGAGATAGGGCAGATAACCCGTCGTCCCGACCAGCGACAGGATAAAGGGCCCAGCGGCGAAGCCGATGGAGAGCGCGGCCGTATAAGCCGCCATGACGCGGGCGCGTGTTTCTTCCCGGCTCAGGCTGTTGGTCCACGTTTCCGAAAGAACGAAAAGGACCTCTGAAGCCATACCGAGAAGCAGCCGCAGCAGAAACCACAGCGCGATGAAAGGCAGCACGGGAAAGGCGGCCAGCACGACGCCCGCCGTAACGAGCGCCAGCAGCACAAGCCGGCGCATGCCAAAGAACGGGACGATGCGCGGCAGCAGCAACGCCACGATGATGACGCCGGCCGCATGCATGGCGGCGTTGGCGCCGATGACTGCCTCGCCCCACCCCTGATCGGCGAGACCGAAGGCGATGAGACCGGCGCTGAGGCTGTAGGTCAGACCGAACATGCTGGCCGTCGCGATGACCGCCGCTTGCGAGAGCAAGGTGGAGCGGCCGGACGTCGGGACAGTCACGGGGTCGACCCCTGCCGGTTAGCCGGGCCAGCCAAGCCAAGGCGCCGGGCGAAGCGCGCGAGGCTGTCGAACCGGGAAACCTCGCGCCGCTCCACGATCCGCGCCAAGGTGCGTGCGTAGTCCAGCACCAGGCCGGGGGTCCAGGTGCCGACATTGGCGCGGGCCCTTATAAGCGCGCCGACCCAGATCTCCGGGTTGGTCAGCAATGTAAGCAGTTGCAGCCACGGCCTGCGCGTCGCCAGCGTGCCTTCCAACGCCGCGTCGAGCGCCTGCGCCACCACTACCGAACAGTTGCGGTTGGTGAGGTTGTAGGTGTCGTCCTGCTGATAGCGGGCCCAGAACGCCTCCAGCTGCCGGGGACTGTAGTTGTGGAACTCGACCCGTCCATCGGCCTCGCACCATCCTGCCGCCTCCTCGGCATAGGAGGGCTGGAAATGACCCGGCACGTCGTTCTCCGCCGTGCTGCGCAGGGCGCCGACAAAATCCTCGCCCGAGCGGTCCATTTCGACGGCCGGGTAGTGGCTGATATAGAGCGAGGGTGGCATCTCCAGCGAGGAATGGCCGGTGGAGATCATACCGTCCGCGTTGACGGCCGCGATATAGCGGTCGAGCAGGAGACGGCGGTGCGGCACGTCCGCAGAGCCGGCGGGAGTCCAGACATGGACAATCATCGGAAAGGCCACTGTCGCCGTGGCGGCCTCGGCGTGGTCCGGCGAGCGGGCATACCAGCCACGTGTGGCGAACATTGGCAGATGGAGGATCGTCGAATCCTCATCCAGCTTCCGAAACAGCAGACCGAGCCGCATCAGCAGCCAGCCCCTGAAGGCGAAGATCAAGCCGACGCACAGCGCGACGCTCCGCTCCAGCGGCAATGGCCATCCGGCCAGGAAGACAAGCGCGAAGGCGAGTTGCACCGAGCCATAGGTCACGCGCCACCGTAGATCGGGCAGCCGCAAGAGCAGCCCCACCCCGATGCGCCCGAGGCCGTCCGCGATGAATACGACGCAGAACAGGGCCGCAAGCACGTCTTCCGCATGGGCCGGCCAATGGATGGCAAACGCACCGGCGGCGATGAGGCAGACCGCCCTGGCGAGCGCCACGGCGCCCCGCACGCTGCGTATCTGGCTGAAAAACTGCAGAAGGTTGCCGGCCCCCATCAGCAGGAAAACGACGCCGATGGCCCGTCCGGTGAGGACAACGAGGCCAGCCGGGGCGTGGAAGGCCAGATAGAAGGCGCCGGCCATGAGCACAGCACCGATGACGCACAATACATACCACTGCGCCCGGAACGCACGCGTGCCGATCAGCAGGAAGGACAGTTTGAACATGGCCTGGATGCCGTCTCTTCTGGGGGCTTCTGTTCGCTCACGCGGTGCACTTTCTTAGCCCTGCGGCGGGTTCGGCGGAAGGCGAGATCGTGCGTTCCAGCGAACGGGACGCGCTTGCGGGCACCGCCCGGCCGGCAGGTGGCCGGCGCCCGCTGGATGGCGAAGCGGGAGCGATGTAAGGAAGTCTCCCTCGTGTTCGTTCACCGGGAGATCGCATCCGTGTCGTTCAGGTCGACTTTCGCAGCGCATCGCAGTCTCGTGGCTGCCACCTTGTTGTCTCTCGGCGTCGTGGGACTGGCGCAACCGGCGCGCGCGGAAACTTGGGAGACCTGTGTCGAGGCCATCGCCAAGGCGCAGCGCGAGCTGAAGCCGTCGTCGACAGAAGGGCCAGCCCAGCCCAAGACGCAGGACCAGAGTATCGCCGCGCAGGATTCCCATCAGCCCACGCCCTCGTCTCTGGCGGCGGCCGGCCTGAAGGAGCCTGAAACCGGGGCCGCCGGCGCCTTGAACGAGGCGTTGAACCTGCAGGCAGCGGGCGACGAGGCCGGCTGTATGAAGGCCGTCGCTAGGGCGCGCTCCCTCGCGGGCCTGAAATAGGGTGCTGGCGGGGTGAGCTTCAAAAGGCCACGCTGACACTGCCGCCGAACGCCTCATCGCCGCCGCCCTGATACCAGGTGTCCTGATAGAACAGCGATGTGCGCAGGGACGGGGTCAGGTTCAGGTGCAGCGTGGCGCTGATTGTGTTCTGCACGACATAGTTGCCGGCAATGTAATTGCGGTTTTCCGGGAGATAGGTGACCACCGCATAGATCGGCTCGAAGGGATGGAAGACGGCGGTCAGCGACCAGCCGCTCACCGCCTGCGGCTGGTAATACTGGGTTTTCGTGACCTCGGTGGCATTGTCGAACGCGCCGAAGGCATAAGCGATCTGCAGCTGCGGCAGCCACGCCGCAGGCCGGAGGCTCACGCGCGGCTGCAGCTGGTAGAACGTGCCGAGCTCGTATTTCTCCACCGTGATATTGGCGCCGAGCGCGATGCGCTTCTCCCCGGCGATGGTGATCGGCAGCGTATATTGCGGCGAGATATAGGTCGCCCACTGATAGGTGTAGGCCGTGTGGACGCCGAAGCCTGCCATCACGTTCACGCTGACATTCTCGGTGGGCTGATAGCCGAACCCGCCGACGAAGTTCCACAGCTCGATCTTGGCCTGCTGCTGGTACAGCTGCTGGCCGAGCAGGGTCCACTCGTCGGTCATCTTGTAGGCAAGCTGGGCGCTCTCGGTGTAGAGGTCTTCCTGCGGAGGGCCGCTGGTCCAGGCCTGTACGTTTCCCGACAGGGTGAAGGGCAGGGACCCGCCCTGCCGACTGAGGTTCACCTGCTCGCTGATCGCCTGCAGGTAGCGCGAATTGCCGAAGAAGTTCGTCATGGGCTGCGAGGCCTGCGCGGCCTCCGAAGAAGCGCTCCCCACCTCAGTGCCGCAGCTGCCGCATTCCTGCGCGACCGCCTCGAAGCCGGCGACCAGCCACACGCAGGCCGCCAGCGCGCCAGCCGGAGGCCCTTGCCAGCCTCGCTTTTGCCTTCGCTTCCCCACTCGATGCGGCATGGCGCGGAGGCTAACGCTCACTCTTCGACGGGAAGTACCATTTGCCGTCCTTGATCGGCAGGAACGATCCATCGTCGATACCGACCTCGGCGGCGATGAGGTCGTTGGCGACCTTGTTCAACGCCAGCAGAAGCTCGCCATTCTTGACGGTGTCCATGGCGAGGTTGTTCATCTCGCCGGGGTCTTCCTGCAGATCATAGAGTTCCAGGTCGTTCCTGGCGACGAGGTCCTCCAGCGTGGTCGGTGTATTAAAGTCGGTCTGCCCGAAATAGCGCGAGAAGCGGTAGCGTCCGTCGAAGATCGAACGGATGCCGACCCGCTCGGCGAAGTCCGGGTCGTTTTTGAGATAAGTCTGGATCTTCTGGCTGTTCGCGATGTCGCCGGAGAACGTCATCTTCACGAAGTGCTCGGCCCAGGTCACGTCCTGATAGGAGAGCATGTTGTAGTTGAACAGCGAGGCTGGTCGAATCGCATCGACCTTTGCCACTGTAGGCGCCTTCAGCAGGCCTGAAAAGTCGTGCCCCTTGAGCCCGTCGGCAGCCTTGGCCTGCGCCGTCGGGTCGGCGCCGGTGAGGGCGATCAGCGTGGGGGCGAGGTCCAGTTGCGAGGTGATGGCCTCGCAGGTCACGCCGCCGGGATAGGCGGGGTGGTAGACGATGAGCGGCACATGGTTCTGCTCCTTGTAGGTGCAGTTGCCCTTGCCGCGCATCTGGTGATGGCCGGCGAGCTCACCATGATCGGCATTGAACACCACGATGGTGTTGTTGTGCATGTTGTTGTCCTCAAGCGCCTTGAGGACATGCATGACCTGCCGGTCGCAGTCACGGATGCAATTGTAGTAGTAGTTACGCAGAACATGCCAGCGACGGTCCTCATCGGGCCACGCGCCAACCATCATGTCCTGGATCTGCTGGTAGATGGCGTGCGCCTTCGGACGTCCCGGCGCATCGAGAGGCTGGCTGCGGTTGAACGGCAGCGGCAGGTCGTCCCAGCGTTCCTGGTAAAGCTTGTCCTCAGGCGTTGGGAAGATGTCGATGGCAGCGCTCTTGCCCTGCACAACCTGACCGGGAAGGTCGGAATTGATGTACATCACGTCGTGAGGATTGACGAAGTTCACGGCGAGAAACCAGGGCTGGCCCTTGGCGCGCAGTTCCTCACCCTCGCGCCGCATCCAGCTCGCGACGCGGTCGGCAGTGAAGCCGTCGAACGTATAGCCGCCCAGCCCGCTGTCGATAAGGTCACCCACGCCGAAGAAACCGTCGAAGCCGTAGCTCTGGATGATTTCGCGGTAGTCCGCCATCGGTGCGTCGACCGCGACCTTGGTCTGGTCGAGATTGGCACTCATGTGCCACTTGCCCTGATAGCTTGCGTAATAGCCGAGCTCACTCATGCGGTGGCCGATCGTCTTGATCGACGTCGAGAGGTCGGGTTGCCAGAGATAGTTCAGATTGTCGAAGACGCCGGAATGCTGGATATGCTGGCCGGTATAGATCACGGAGCGCGCCGGCGAACAGACGCATGACGCCGCCTGGTGGTTGGCAAAGGTGACGCCCTTTTGCTTCAGCATCTCGCGCGCCGGCACGGGAAACGGCCATTGCGGGAAGAAGTGCTCCTGGTCGACGAGAATGAACAGGATGTTGTAGCCGCCCGGCGGCGAATCCGGCGCGACGATAGGCTGTGCCGGTGCGGTCGCGGCCTCGGCTGCGGCGGGCGCGATGCCCGGCAGCAGATTGGCACCGAGGATTGTCGCCGTCCCCTTTCCGAGTAGGTCGCGGCGGGAGATGCGGCCGGGTGTATCTTCTTGGGACATCGACTGGGCCTCAGCGGAAGGAGGGCAAACGGCAGGCGCAGACACGCTTACCAGGCAGCAAGAGCATCACCAAAGCAAGAAGACGTTTCATGCGAGGGCCTTTCAGATGACCTCTCCGGCACAGCCGGGTGACTTTTGATGGAAGAGCGAGAGGCGGGCACGTTGTGCCCGCCTGAGCTGTTTCAGCAGGAAGAGGGCTCAGGCCTCACGCCTTGTGCCGGATGGTGCCGTTCATCATGCCGAGCTCGACCTTGGTCTTGTGGATCTCGTGCGGTTCGATCGCGAGAATGTTCTGGTCGAGCACGATAAGGTCCGCGCGCTTCCCCACTTCGATCGATCCGACCGCATCATCCATGCGCAGTTGGTAGGCGGCGCCCATCGTGTTGGCGTGGATCGCCTCCTCCACTGTCAGCCGCTCGTCCGCCGGGCTCAGCACCGGCGCATCCTTCAGCCCGATGAGTTGGCGGGTGACGCCAACCTGGATCGACTTCAACGGCTCATAGGTCGAGAAATAGCCTGCCGCCGGCCAGTCGGTGCCGAAGGAGACGCGCCCGCCTGCCTTTAGGATGCTGCGGGTGCGGTACATCTTGCTGGCGCGCGGCTGGCCATAGCGCGCCACCATGTTCTCCAGCGTGTCGGGATCAGCCGAGGACCAGTTGGCCGAAAACTCGGCGATGACGCCGAGCTTGGGGAAGCGCGGCATGTCGCTATCCTCGACATAGACCAGATGCGCGATGGTGTGGCGCCGGTTCCGCGCCGGATTGGCGGCGACGGCCTTCTCGATCGAATCGAGCACCACCCGCGTCGTGCGCTCGCCGCAGGCATGAACATGCACATCAAAGCCGGCTGCATCCACCATGGCGATGAGCTGGTGCCACTGTTCCTCGGTGAAGGGCGAGCCGCCGGTGGAGTCCGGCTTGTCGGCATAGGGCTCGATCAGCCAGGCTGTGTAACCGGCCTGCGAGCCGTCGCCGATGATCTTCACCGTGTCGACCTTGACCAGTTCGCTGCCGATCCGCCGGCGGATGTCAGTCAGCGTCTCCACGGCCTTGTCGATGGGCGGTGACTTCACCGTATACCCTGCGGATACACGGAACGGCAGCACGCCGCGCTTCTCGGCATCCACATAGAGCGCGAACATGGCGGCCTGGTCGCTGCCGATGGGGGGCACGCCGGCGTCGAAGACAGTGGTGATGCCCGCCGCAGCGGCCTTCGGCAGCCAGCCTTCCAGCAGCGTGCCCATTGAATCGCCGGTAATTGGCTCCACCGCGTTCACGAGGCCGAGCACGGCGTTCACCTCCAGCACATAGCCGGTCGGGTCGCCCTTCTGGTCGCGGGCGTAATAGCTGAAACGCGGAATGGGATCAGGCGTGTCGCGGGTGACGCCGGCCATCTCAAGCGCCTTGGAATTGACCCACAGGCTGTGCCCGTCAATAGCGAAGAAGAAGGCGGGCCGGTCCGGCAGGATGGCGTCGAGCTCGGCGCGGTTCGGCCCTTCGGGTGGGAACATGTCGACACGCCAGCCGAAGCCACGGATCGGACCCGTGGGGTGCTCCTTGGCGTAGGCCTTGATGGCCGCCAGCACCTCATCGAGATTGGCGAGCTGAAGATCAAGGCCGGAGGTGAGAAAGGCGCCGAGGAAGGGGTGGGTGTGGCCTTCGACGAAGCCGGGCATCAGCAGCCGGCCCTTGAGGTCGATCACCTGCGTCTTTGGGCCAGCCATTGCCATCGCCCCATCCGCATCACCAACATGCACGATGGTATTGCCACGAACGGCGACCGCATCGGCCCAAGGCGCAGCTCCCGCGACCGTGTAGACCGGGCCGTTGTGGAACACGAAATCCGCAGGCCCGTCGGTTGCCGCCTTAGGCTCCTCAGCGCGCGCATCGGTGGCCAAAAAGACCGGCGCCAGAGCCGTCGCCGCCGTGATTGCCGCGCCTCCGCGCAACACAGCACGCCGGCTCATTGCCCGACCTCGACCAAAACCCTCGAAATACGGTGCCCAGTCACATGCAGTGCACATTTTCACCCCTCCCGACGCGCATGGACCGCACGTACGAAACCACCCCGGCCATCGCCGGAGACCGATATTATCGCCCTAAAAGGGGCGCGCCCCTCGTTAGGCCATATCCAGTCGCACGCAACCCCCTGGACTGTGGAAAGCCTAGCATCGCTCAAATTCTGCACTATATCTCAATTTGAGAAAAAAATTCTCAGATATAGGTGTTCGCTATTCTTTCATCATAGCTCCCTAATCAACAAGCAAACCTATTATCACTGATAGGCGGCCGCAATAGGATTTGACCGACCGCCTAGGTATCCGGTTCCGCGCTTTGACTGTTGCAAACACACTTGTCAGCTTGCGCGACCAAGGCTCATGAGGTCGGCTCCGGATCAAGAGGGCGACGCCAATGCCGGCTCAATGCTCAACCGGCGCGCCTCGCGGCTCACCCGATGCCGCAACGGCGCGGTTGGGCATGGCGCGGACATTGGCCCATGCACCGCGCCCGACCCTCTCTTCGCGCAAGGCGTCACTGTCATGAGCCCTGTTGGCGAGGCGGATGTTTCCCCGCTCGACCGTTTTCATCATGTCGGAGGCCGGCCCCCGTCGTGAGCCTGGCTTTCGTTCAGCTTCAGACAGCGCCTTACCAGCACTCTCGGACGGAATTTAGCCGGCTCATGGCGCTTCCGCGACGGCGGCCGGCTCTGCCGGCGCCGCCGGCTTGGCGCCCTTGTCGGTCCATTCCGGTGGCAGGCCAAGCTGGCTGCCGACCACGCCGGCGAGGCCGGGGTATCGGCCATAGCGCTCGCAGGCGTCGTATTTGGGTGGCAGGCCCATCGCTGAGTTGATTTTCTGCGCCGAGGGCAGATCGATCCCCGAAGCGCCGAACGGGCTCTCGCCCTTGACCAGAAGAGCGCCGAAATCCTCGCCGAACGCATCCGCGAGCTCATAGGCGTCGCTCGCTTTTGAGGCCCGGGGCGAGCTGAAGAAGGCGTTCGCCCCCCGGGCCCACAGCATGGATGCCTGTTGCCGACCGGACGGGTCAGTGGCCGCCGCCTCCATCGACAGATTGCCCATGCCGATGGGAATGCGCGGCGTCGGCACCGGGACGCCGAGGTCGACGAAATTCATGCCGAACGAGGTGGCCGCCGAAATACCGGCCGCGACCTCGTCGGTTTCGGTCGCCTGGGTGACATGGGCCTGCACGGTGAGATCGGCCGCCTCGTCCGGCGGGACCACCTTGAAGCGATCGCTCAGGCTGACGCAAAGCCCGCGGTTGACGCTGTTGGCAACCAACGTCCTCTGCTCGCTGGTCAGCTTCGGGGCGATCTGGGAGGGAAAGCTCGTCGGCACGATCCGGACCGTCCTCGCGGCGAGAACCTGCTCCTTGTTCACCGCGAGGCGCGATTTCGTGAGAACGCCATCGGAGGGCACCATGGCGTCATAGGTCGAAAGCCCGACGCCCTGCACCAGTGGCGCGGGGGCGCAGCCGCCCATGGTGCCGGCAATGGCGAGCAGACCGACACAGCCGGTGCTAAGAAGCGATCGTATCGCGGCGTGCGGGCGGGCCCGGCGCATCAATTCCGCGCGCGCCGCGACCACGCCACGCCGAGATGCGAAAGAGCGTTCCGAGATTATGGAGGCTCTTCCAACAAGCTCTATTATACCGGAGTATTCTTCTTCCATACCAGAATGGCCGCGCATTTAACGCCCTCGATATCGAACCGTGCCGATGCGTACTGCACATAAGTACTAATAGAGGACGTTGTGGGGTAAAATCGGCCATTGGATGTCTGAATGCGTCCATGCGTCTTAATTCGCTGAAAAGGATGTCACGACGCTCTTTGCACCCGCTCGCGGCTGTCCTGCTCATGCTGGGTGTCGGCTGCATGGGTTGGCTGCTGCGCAAGCTCCGGCTTCGACATGGCGCCGATCATCCTCGGCTTCGTGCTCAGCAACGTGATGGAGGTGAACCTGCGTAACGGGCTGGCCATCAGCGGCGGCGAGCTAGGCACTCTGTTCCAGAGCCACATCTCGATCCTTCCGTGAGTGCTCGCGACCATTTTCGCGGTCGGTCCCTGGGCGCTGCAGCGCTGGTCGCGCCATCGCGCTGCGCGCTTATGAGGGGAGCGTAGCGCTGCAAGCGCAGCGGCATTGCGCCATCATGGCGCCCTGATGGCCGGACCCTGCGCGAAAGCGCAGGGCAGGGCTGCGCTTGCCAGCGAGGCCCTGCAAGAGCTAACTCATCCCGGCGAACAGCAGGCGGCCCGCCCCCCCGGCCTCTCTTTCGCGAACAGCACGGGAAGCTCATATATGATCAGCCACGGTCGCACCGCCGATGCCGGCACGATGGACGAGCACGCTCGGCAGCGGGCGGGGCGGCTCAGCCGCCGGTCGTTTCTGGCCGGCTCGGCGATCAGCCTTGGAGCGCTCGGGCTGGGCGGCTGCGCCAATCCCGACGGGATGAGCCTCGCCGAGGCGGCGAAGGTCTATGGCCCTGTTCCGGAGGAGAAATTCCCGATCCCGGCCGTCGATGTCAGCAAGGTCAATCCGAAATATTTCCGCCGCACCATCCGCTACGAGACGGAGGAGGCGCCGGGAACCCTTATCGTCGACCCCAAGAATTACTACGTCTACCGCGTCGAGGAAGACGGCATGGCGACCCGCTACGGGGCCAATGTCGGTCGCCAGGGGTTCCTGTGGAGCGGCGACGCTTATGTCGGGCGCAAGAGCGAATGGGCGACCTGGACGCCGCCCAGGGAAATGATCAAGCGCCAGCCCGAAGTGGCAAAATATGCCCGAGGCATGCCGGGCGGCCTCGACAATCCGCTCGGCGCGCGCACGCTGCATCTCTATCAGAACGGCGTCTACACGCTGTACACGATCTACGCGACCAGCGATCCCGAATCGATCGGCTCCGGTGTGACCAGCGGCTGCGTCGGCCTGCTGAGCCAGGACATGATCCAGCTTTACGACAACACCCCGGTCAAGACCAAGGTCGTGGTCCTGCCGGCCTGAACGTTCCCGGCGGGTCGGCTGTTCATCCTTGTCCCGGGCGGTGCAGCGCCAACGGTCCCTCGCCAGGTGTTTGCGCTGATTCCTGGGCGAGCCATATGAGTTCTTCCACCGTCGCGCCGCGCGGGCTGTATTCGCAGCCGATTCGGTCGTCATATCCCACTTCTGCGGGCGCGCGCCGAACCTCGTGAAAATCAATCCCGGCGCTCCCGGGCTCGCGGCCTCCCGCATGGTCGGCGATGGGGACATGGCCCGATGGCGCTGGCCTTGGCGCCGGCCTGGCCGCGGATCTGCGCCAGCGGGTCGAGCCCACTATTGACCGTGTGGAACACGTCGAGCAACAGCCGACGATTGTCGCGGATCCCGATGACGCTGGCTCAGGCGACCGACATTCTCCTGCTTAAGGAGATGGCCACCTCTCTCGACATCGCCCACCAGCTGGACGTGCTCCCCCTCATGCACCGTGTCGTCCGCGCCAACGGCAAGATCGCGGCGGCGGTGCTGCACGACATCAACCCGGCCAGCGCCACCGCCCGACACGATGGTGTTCATGAAGGACGGCATCCTCGCAGCCTCGGGGCCGCCACGCCAGGTCGTCAACGCCGCGACGATCCGCGACGTGTTCGGCGTTGCGGCGGGGGTCATCAACGATCCGGTGGACGGGACGCCCTTCTGCCTCGCGACCCCGAGGCGGATGTCGCAAGATCGCGCCCCACTCTGGAATTGATTTAAACTGTTGATATTGCTAGACAATATAACTTTTTGTAGAGAGTGTTTCACGGCGCGCTGGGCGCCGCTTGCTGGAGTCATAGGATTGCCCGTGCTGGCTCTCGCCTCCGACCTTGGCCATTTGTTCCGCACCGAGCATGATCGCTTGATGCGGGCGATGCGTCGGCTGGTCGGAAGCCCAAGCACGGCGGAAGATCTGGTGCAGGACGTGTTCGTCGGCCTGCTGCGGGGCAACGCCTTTGCCGAAGCCGAGAACAAGCAGGCCTATCTCGCCCGCTGCGCCACCAATATGGCGCTCGACCATTTGCGGCGCGAGAGGGTGCGGGCGCGCTATTTCTCCGGAACGGATCTGGCCGATTGCGAGGTCGCCTGCACCGTGCCACTGCCGGACGAGACGCTGCAGGGTGTGCAGGAACTCGCCCTCCTGCGCCGCACTATCGATGAACTGCCCTCGAAATGCCGCGCCGTTTTTCTGCTGTCGCGCGATCACGGCCTAACCATGAAGGAGATCGCCGTTCGTCTCAGCCTGTCCGACAAGACGGTGGAGAAGCACATCGCCCGCGCCATGATGCAGTGCCGTCAGGCCCTGCGCAATGCCGGACGGGCGATCTGAGCGGGCGCGGGGCGCGACTGGGGGACAGGCCGCTGCGGCTTCGTCTATATCGGTGGGCCACGGTCGGCCCGCCCGCTCGATTCCGGATCGTTGTTTGATGACTGCACCCCGGCCCGGCCCCCACACACATGCCGACACCACCTTCGAAGCGGCCAGCCGCTGGCATGCGCGCCTGCGCGAGCCCGCTGCCAATGCCCAGACCCACGCGGCGTTCCAGGCCTGGCTCGCCGACGATCCCGCCCATTTCGAGGCTTATGAGCAGGCGGAACGGCTATGGGCGGCCATGGGCGGGGCGGCCGGTGGGCGACGCGACGAGGCCGCCATCACGGCGCTGGTCGAGAGCGCCGCGCCGCGCCGAAGGCTGGGGCGCGGCCTAGTGGCCGGCCTGTTGCTGTGTCTCTCGCTGGGGGGAGCTGAATGGGTGCGGCGCGGCGGGCTGGATGATCTGCGCGCTGACCACATCGCCGCGATCGGCGAACACCGGACGATCCAGCTGGACGACGGCTCGGTGGTCGAACTCAACACCGACACCGCTCTCGCCGTTGACCTCAAACCCGGACAGCGCCGGGTTCGGCTGTTCCGCGGCGAGGCGTTCTTTCAGGTCGCCTCTGATCCGCAGCGACCTTTCCTGGTGTCGACCGGCGAGGGCGAGGTGCGCGTCACCGGCACCAGCTTCAATGTGCGGCTGCGGGACGATGTCACCGAGGTCGGCCTGGTAGAGGGCGCCGTCAGCCTGACCGCCGCCGCCGATCCCGACGCCTCGCTGCGCCTTTCCCCCGGTGAGGAAGGGGTACTCACCTCCAGTGGCCTCGGTCAGGTCCGGCCGTTCCCGGCAGACACAGCGACCGCCTGGCGCCGGGGGCAGATGGTGTTCTTCCGCGCCCCGCTCGGCGAGCTGATTGGGGAACTGAACCGCTACCAGCGCGGCCGCATCCTGATCCTCAGCGAGCGGGTGCGGGCGCTCCCCGTCACCGGTGTGTTCGACACAAGCGATCCCGCTTCCGTCATCGACATGATCGAAGCGACGCTCGGCGTCTCGTCGCTGCGTCTGACCAACGCGCTGATCGTCATCGGATGATTTTGTGAACGGCACACTGGGGGAGTCCGCCCGCCGCCTTCGTCATACCCACTGGGGATCTCGCCGATGCCGTCCACCCGGCTCTGGCAGAACATGTGGGACCGACGATGAGGATGATGTCTACCCGACGCCTGCGTATGCTCACCCTGTGCCTTCTGGCGGGAACCGCACTGGCGGCCCTTCCCGCCCGGACGCCTTACGCCCATGCGCAAGGTGGCGGCCCGAGCGTCGCCCTCACCATCGCCTCCATGCCGGTGCCGCGCGCCCTTGCCGACCTGTCGGTGCGCGCCGGGCTTCAGGTGCTGTATTCCGGCTCCAAGGCCTATGAGATCATGTCCCGGCCGGTGAGCGGGCTTTACCCGCCGGAAGAGGCGCTGCGCATCATGCTGGCCGGGACGGGGATAGGCTGGCGCTTCGTCGGGCCCCGTTCCGTGACGATCCACGTGCCGGGGGAAGACGCCCCGCTCAGCGAAGCTATGCAGGGCGCTGACGGCGCGATCGAGCTCGGCACGATCGACGTCACCGGCGCCGGCGCGGCGGCCGACTTGCCCTTCGAGACGGCCGGCTCCACCAACTACATCTCCTCCGAGGAAATCGAGCGCTTCCCGCCGCAGACCGCCGGCGCGCTGTTCCAGGGCACGCCCGGCGTCATTTCCGGCGGCGGCAATAACGGCGCCTCGATCGACCCGAATATTCGCGGCCTGCAGGGCCAGAACCGCGTCGCCACCACGATCGACGGCTCGCAGCAATCGACCTCTTCCTATCGCGGCTATTCCGGCATCGACAGCCGCACCTATGTCGATCCCGATCTCATTTCCGGCATCACCATCACCAAGGGGCCGGACGGCGCGGTGGCCGGCGCCATTGGCGGCACCATCGCCATGGAGACGCTGAACGTCGAGGACATCCTCAAGGCCGGCGAGCGCTGGGGCGTACGCGCGCGGGCCGGTCTCGCCACCAATTCCGCCACCCCTGTCATAGGGGCGAGTGAGCCAGCGTTCGGCGACCCGGACGGGGCCGACATCACCAATGGTAGCTTCGCCCTCGCTGTGCGTGAGAACAATGTTGACGCCATCGGCGCCTTTGTCCGCCGCAAGTCCGGCAATTACTTTGCCGGCACACAAGGTTCCCTGACCACGACCGACTATCTCGGCAACGAGGTGCCGCTGTCGAATTACGGCCATGGCCAGCTGGTCTACAACACCTCCGAAGACGTGACCTCGGCGCTACTGAAGGCTACATTCCGCCCCACCGACGAGCAGGAACTGCAGATCGGCTATCTCTATTACGGCAACGAGTTCGGCGAGGTGTCACCCTCGGTCATCACGGCGGGCAATGGGGTTACCGACCAGTTGCCACTCTCCTCGGTGGAGATCAATCAGGCCACGCTGCGCTATCACTACACGCCAACCAGCACCGATCTCGTCGACTTCAGGCTCGACACCTATGTCTCGAACACCGACGAGACCAACGTCTTCATGTCGCTTGGCGAGGTGGAGGAGCTGGACCAGCAGTCGCAGAATGTCGGCGTCAACGCGAGCAACACCTCGCGTTTTTCGGTGGCGGGCATGCCGGTGGCGCTGAGCTATGGCGGTAGCTACGTCTATGAGAACGCGCGGCCGACGCAGACCTATGATTTCTCTGACGTGGCGCTCTGGGCCATTCCGGCCAATGGCGAGCGCGAGATCGGCGCGCTTTTCGCCCGGGTGAAATGGGAGCCCACCACCTGGCTCGAACTTTCGGCCGGGCTGGAATATCTGACCTACAACACCTCTTTCAACGGCGTAACCACCTACAATGTCCAGGGAGACCCGTTCACCGGCTACTCCGGTGATGGCCTGAGCCCCAGCGCCAGCGTGATGGTGACACCGGTCGCGGGCTGGCAGATCTATGGCCAGTACCAGAGCGGCATCCGCCCGCCGAGCGTGCGCGAAACCAGCCAGACCCGCAGCGACCAGATTTTCAACGCGGACCTTCAGGCGGAAGAGGCCAGCAACTGGGAGTTCGGCACCAACCTACTGCGTGACGACGTACTGCTGCCGGGCGACAAGCTGCGGCTGAAGCTCGCCTATTTTGACAACACCACAGACAACTATATCGGCCGTCAGTTTGACGGCAATATGGGGCTGTTCAACTACGACTATGTCCGCTTTAAGGGCGTCGAATTCTCCGGACGCTACGATGCCGGCGCCGTCTTCACCGAGTTCGGCCTCAACTACTACACCGACTTCGAATCCTGCCAGCAGAACGGCGTCTGCACCGACTACACGCTTTCCGCCGACTACCTCACCAACCAGATTCCCCCGCGCTTCACCGCCTCGGTGACGGCCGGCGCCCGGTTCATGGACGATCGGCTGACGCTGGGCGGCCGCGTCAGCTATATGAGTGAGCGGCTGGTGCCGGTGGCCGAGGATGGGGGGTTCTTCACCTGGGTGACAAAGGTGTGGGAGCCCTACACGGTCGTCGACGCCTTCGCCCAGTGGAAGCTGAATAGCCACCTGACCCTTGATGTTAGCGTGCAGAACCTGCTCGACACTTATTATGTCGACGCGCTGAACAACACCGACATGCCGGCCCCCGGCCGCACCTTCATGGCCACGCTCACCGGCACCTTCGGCAGCGAGGAGCCGATCGCACCGCTCCCCTTCGGCCTGCGGGCGAATGGCGAGCGCTGGACCGGCCTCTATGCCGGCGGCTCGTTCGGCTATGGCTTCGGCTCGATCAGCGGCACCACGACGCTGGCGGATGGCAGCTACGCGCGGCGGGCTTTCAGTGAATCCGCCAATGAAGATTTCAGCGGCGGTCTGTGGGGCGGGCAGATCGGCTATAACTACCAGTTCGCCAACAATGTCGTGTTCGGCATCGAGGCCGATGTCAGCTCTCTCGACATCGGCAGTTCCAACGTGCTCGGCGCGACCGAAGGGCCCAATCTGATCAACAACCGCATGCCGGAGGCGCAGACCGACTATTCCTTCGACTGGATGAGCACGGTGCGCGCCAAGCTCGGCTATGCCTTGAACGACCAGTGGCTGATCTATGGCACAGTCGGTGTAGCCTTCCTGCAGGAGACCGAGGACCGCGCCCAGTACATCTCGGCCTCCGCCACTGCCTCCAATCCGGGAGGGAGCCGGACCAATCTGAGCTTCACGGAATCAGCAAGCCAGACCCGCACCGGCTTTTCCGCCGGCGGCGGCGCGGAATACGCCATCAATGACCGCTGGTCGGTCAAGGCCGAGTATGCCTTTGCCGGCTTTGGGGCCGAGAGCTTCGCCTTCAACAAAGCGCGCTCAGGCGTCACCCGGCCCTACTCAACCACGACTCAGATCGGCACAGTGTGGGCCGTCCGCAGCGAATTCGGGTGCGCCACGAGGGGCGGAAGGTTCTGCGACATCATCGAGAAGCCGGTCTACGAGACGAGGAATTACGCCGGCACCTCCACCATCGCCGACGGCCGCGACGCCTCCAACTCGGCGTCGTTCCAGGCGATCAAGATCGGCCTGAATTACCGCTTCTGAGAGGCTGGTTCCCCCCGCCATGGCCTGATCGGGCCGGAGCGGGGGGCGGGGCAGCCTCAGCGGCCGAGGCGGGCGGCGTGCCAGGCGATGTGGTCGGCCATGAAGGTGGAAATGAAGAAATAGGAATGGTCATAGCCCTCGCGCAGGTTGAGCGTGAGGGGGATGCTGGCGGCGGCGCAGGCGGCGGCCAGAAGCTGCGGCCGCAGCCCGGTCTCCAGGAACGGATCGGCCGAGCCCTGGTCGACCAGGAATTCGGGAAAGCGCTTTCCGTCCTCGATCAGCGCCACCGCGTCATAGGCGCGCCAAGCGCGTGCATCCGTGCCGAGATACTTCTCCAGCGCCGGGCGAGACCAGTCCGCCGTGCTCGGCTCGGTGATCGGCGCGAAGGCCGAGCAGCTCTTGAAGCGGTCCGGATGCTTCAGCGCGATGGTGAGCGCGCCGTGCCCGCCCATGGAATGGCCGAAAATGCCTTGCCGGCTCATATCCGCCGGGAATTCAGCGGCGATGAGGGCGGTAAGCTCCTCGACGATGTAGGAATACATCCGGTAATGCGTGGCGTAGGGCGCCTGCGTGGCGTCGAGATAAAAGCCGGCGCCCGAGCCGAACTGCCAATTGCCGGGCTCATCCGCCACCTCTTCGCCGCGCGGGCTGGTGTCCGGCGCGACAATGATGACGCCCTGGGCGGCAGCGGCGGCGCGGTATTCGCCCTTCTCCATCACATTGGCATGGCTGCAGGTGAGACCCGACAGATACCACAGCACCGGCACGGGGCCATCGGCCGCCGGCGGCGGCACGAAGACCGCGAAGGTCATCGGCGTGCTGGTGGTCTTCGACTGGTGCCGATAGACGCCCTGCACGCCACCATGCGACTTCGCGGTGCTGATCGTTTCCATCAACGCGCCCATCAGTAGATCACCACGGAACGGATCGACTTGCCTTCGTGCATCAGGTCGAAGGCGGTGTTGATCTCGTCGAGCGGCATGGTGTGGGTGATCAGGTCGTCGATGTTGATCTTGCCCTCCATGTACCAGTCGACAATTTTCGGCACGTCGGTGCGCCCGCGCGCGCCGCCAAAGGCGGAACCCCGCCAGTTGCGGCCGGTCACCAGCTGGAACGGCCGGGTGGCGATCTCAGCCCCCGCCGGCGCCACGCCGATGACGATGGAGGTGCCCCAGCCGCGATGGCAGGCCTCCAGCGCCTGGCGCATGACGTCTACATTGCCGGTGCAGTCGAAGGTGAAGTCCGCGCCGCCATCGGTGAGGTCCTGGATCGCCGAGACCACCTTGTCATTGCCGACATCGAGCGGGTTGATGAAGTCGGTCATGCCGAACTTGCGGGCCATCTCGACCTTGGCCGGGTTGATGTCGACGCCGATGATCTTGTCGGCACCGACCATGCGGGCGCCCTGGATCACGTTGAGGCCGATGCCGCCGAGGCCGAAGACGACGACGTTCGCTCCGGGCCATACCTTGCCGGTATAGACCACCGCGCCGATGCCTGTGGTGACACCGCAGCCGATGTAGCAGATCTTGTCGAAGGGGGCGTCCTCGCGCACCTTGGCGAGCGCGATTTCCGGCAGTACGGTGAAGTTCGAGAAGGTTGAGCAGCCCATATAGTGGAAGATCTCGCCGCTCTGGGCGCCCACCCGCTCGCAGGAAAAGCGCGTCGTGCGGTCGGGCATCAGGCCCAGGCCCTGAGTGGCGCGGATCGAGGTGCACAGGTTCGAGCGCTGCGACAGACAGGTTTTGCACTGCCGGCATTCCGGCGTGTAGAGCGGGATAACGTGATCACCGACCTTCAGCGAGGTAACGCCGGCCCCGACCTCGCGCACGATGCCCGCGCCCTCATGGCCGAGAATGGCGGGAAACTTGCCCTCGGAATCCAGCCCGTCCAGCGTGTAGGCATCGGTGTGGCACACGCCGGTGGCCATGATCTCGACCAGCACCTCGCCGGGCTTTGGGCCCCCGATCTCGATGGTCTCGATGGTCAGCGGCTTCTTGGCTTCCCAGGCGACGGCGGCACGCGATTTCATGGACTTCTCCCTCTCGGATCTGGTGCGGCTATTTCAAATAGGTGCGCAGGATCTTCATGATGGCGTCGAGTTCGTCGGTCGCGGGCGTCGCACCCGCCGCGCCGATGGCATGACCGATGCTCTCGCGCAGGTGGATGTCGAGCACCTCGGCCATCAGGCCGCCAGCGGCGCCGCGAAGGGCGGCAATCTGCTGCAGCAGAACGCCGCATTCGGCCTCCGCCTCGATCGCCCGCTCCAGCGCTTCAGCCTGGCCCTTGATGCGGCGCAGCCGCGTCAGGGCGCGCTTCTTGTCATCCGGCGAATGGGGCACTCGGGCACCCTGCATGCTGTTGGTCGCGACGGTTCGGAAGGTTGATTATACTGGAGGGAGTATAGGCGCAAGGGAGATTGGGCCCCAGCCCCGCGTCACGGCAAGGGCCCCGAAACGGCTCGGCAGGCGTAGCCAAGGCGCCGCTTGCCGAGGATGTTGTCTGTGAACTTTCGGTGAGCTCGCCTTCTGCCTCACCGGGCGGCAGCACTGGCTCTCCATGCAACCCAGACAATGAACGCCAGGTCGTCGTCGCCCTCACCGATCAGGGGCGCGCGCTGAGGGGTCAGGCGGGGTGCCTTGGCGATGCGCTGCTTGAGGCTTCCGGGCAGAGCCCGGCCCATCTCGGCGCCATGAACCGAGACATGAGGAAGCTGCGCGACGCGCTCTATGCCCAGCTTAGCGACTGGAGCGCGCCGAGCTGACGGCGCCGGCCACGAATGTGAAGACGCGCTGAGGAAGCGCCCAGAGCCATCCCCACCAACGACAAATCGGCCGCCACCCTCGCGGGTGGCGGCCGTGATCGAAGACGCCGATTTGCGCGGTGGCGCGCTCAGCTGCGGATGAAGGCCAGCACGTCGGCGTTGAAGCGGTCGGCTTCGATTTCCGCCAGCCCATGCGAGCCGCCGGGATAGACCTTCAGCGTCACCTGCGGGGCGATCTGTGCGGCGAGGTGGGCCGAGGCGTCGATCGGCACGATCTGGTCGTCGTCGCCATGGAGGATCAGCGTCGGCCGGTCGATACGCTTGAGGTCCTCGGTGTAGTCGACCTCGGAGAATTCATGAACGCAGTCATACTGCCCCTTGATGCCGCCCTGCAGGCCGATACGGCGGAAATTCTCGCGCAGGCCGTCATTGGCGGGAACGCCCTCCCGGTTGAAGCCGTAAAACGGCACGGTGAGGTCGAAGAAGAACTGCGAACGATTCTTGGCGGTGCTCTCGCGGATGCCATCGAACACGGCGAGCGGGGTTCCGGCGGGGTTGGCCTCGGTCTTCAGCATCAGCGGCGGTACCGCGCCGACCAGCACCACCTTGGCCACCCGAGCCGTGCCATGCCGGCCGATATAGTGGGCGACTTCTCCGCCGCCGGTGGAATGGCCGACGAGGACCACGTCACGCAGGTCCAGCGCCTCGATCAGTTCCGCCAGGTCGTCGGCGTACTGGTCCATGTTGTTGCCGTCCCAGGTCTGGTCGGAACGGCCATGGCTGCGGCGATCATGGGCGATGACGCGGTAGCCGTTCTGGCCAAAGAACAGCATCTGCTGGTCCCAGGCATCGGACGAGAGCGGCCAGCCATGGGCGAACAGTATGGGCTGGCCCGAGCCCCAATCCTTGTAGAAGAGACGGGTGCCGTCGGTGGTGGTGAAGCTGCTCATGACGCTCTCCTTTGACTTGATCACGATTGATTTGTGAACGATTCCTTTGGATGCGATATAACTAGCTGCGCCGCGCCGAACTGTCAATCGCTTGCAAATGCATCGCGTACAAATTATTTGATGAGCCAGGAGATCCTGATGACCCACACGCCCGATAGTCCTGACCGCGCCCAGCGCGCCGACAACCCGACCGCCGCCCCGGCGGTGGACGTGACCGGCATGCTCTGCTTTTCCATCTATGCGGCCGGCCACGCCTTCACCCAGCTCTACCGCCCGCTGCTGGACCGGCTCGGCCTCACCTATCCGCAGTATCTTGTCATGGTGACGCTGTGGAACCGCGACGGGCAGAATGTGAAGGAGCTGGGTCGCACGCTCTTCCTCGATTCCAGCACCCTCACCCCGCTGCTGAAACGGCTGGACGCGGCCGGGCTGGTCACCCGCACCCGCAACCCCCGGGATGAGCGCGAGGTGCTGCTGCATCTGACGCCGGCGGGCACAGCGCTGAAGGCGGAGGCCGGCGGCATCATGCGCTGCGTCGAGGCGGCGGTGGGACAGGACGGGCAGACCATCGACGCCCTGCGGACCGCCATCGACGCCATTCGCGACCGGCTACACGCCCAACGCGAGGCTTAGGCGCGCATCGAGACGAAAGGTGGCGGCATTGGCGAGGTCGAGACCCGAGCCGGAACCGGCGGTCGCGCGTCCACGATAGAAGCGCGGTGCACGAAATCGAGCTACGCCCCGGCGTTGCTGGAGCGGCTGCAGCCCTTCGACGGATAATGCGGGCGCGATGCGCCCTCGGCAGCGCTGTCGACGGGACGGCGTTGTCGATTTGGGCGATTATTACCTCCGCCCATCTGGAAGTTCATTTAGCTCTGTCGAGTCGAAAGCTCGAACGGAGCGCGTGCGGGATGGACAAGGCGGTCTTTGCCGGGCAGCGGAGCTCCCCGCCGGCGCTCCCGATCCGGCGCAAGCAAAGCCTCCCGCTTGCCGTTCTGCGCCCTCCAGCCCACCCCTTCGTCGGATGAACGGGCTGAGAGGTCTGCCCTCGCCGCTTGGGTGCGCGCAACCGCGTGCCGGCGAAGCACTGGCGCTCACCGAGCTCTGGACCGATCCGCTGCCCCTCGCGCCGCCGGTACGGGTCGAAACCGGCTTCCTGCTGTCGACGCTCGACTGGATCGAGAGTGACATGGGCGCACCACGCACCATAGAGGCGGCGGCCGAGCGGGTTGGCCTGAGCCCGTTCCATTTCCATCGCCGCTTCGCCGAACTCATGGGGGAAACGTATGGCGCCTATGTGCGCCGCACCCGGTTGGCCCATGCAGCTGCACTGATCTGCCGGTCGTCCACCCCGATCATCGAGGCGTCACTGCGCTGTGGTTATGGCAGCCAGGCGGCGTTCACTCGTGCCTTCTCCCGCCAGTTCGCCATGGCGCCGAACCGTTTGCGGGCTATGGCGCAGGCTCAGGCGCCGCTGCCGCAGCGGCTGCATGTCGATCTCGTCGAGCCGGCGGCCCCGGTCCGGCTGGGGGCGCTGCCGCTCATCGGCATGCGCTTTCACGGGCCGCTGACGCAGGTTCCCGCCCATTGGCAGCACTTTGCGGCGGCTCTGAAGGCGGCCGGACTGCCGCTAGAGACGATGACCGCGATGGGCATTCTCCATGACGACCCTGGCTTCACCGCGCCGGGACAGACCCGCTATGACTGCGCGGTGGTGGACACAGTTTCCACCTTTCCCGCCCTGCGCGCCCCGCTGCGGCGTCTGAGCGTGCACGCCGGCTCATTTGTCCGGCTGGATGTGGAAGGCCCCTATCAGCTGATCCCGGAAGCGGTGTTCGGCGTGTGCGCGGTGTGGTTGCCGCGCCATCGGCGGGCGCTCGGCGAGGCTCCCGCCTATGAGATGTACCGCACTCCGCCCTGGCGGGGGGCCGGGGGTATCCACGCCAGCGTCCTGGTGCCGTGCTCGCCCTGATCGACTGTTGTCGTCGCGCATCGGGGCCGGCACAGCGCCGGCAAAGAGCAAGAACGATCAAACAGGCCCCGCCTCCTTCTGTTAGGCGGGAGGGCCGATGCCGGCTGACACCCGAATGCGCAGGGAGGGGCTTTGATGGGCAGGAACGAGACGAGGCACACACGTCCATTGCGGCCGGGCTTTTACGCTGTTCGCGCCGCCTCGAAATGCGCCCTGATGGCCACCCTCTCACTGCCGGCGCTGTCCTTCGCCGCAGGTGCGGCACGCGCCCAGGACCTCAACGTAACCGGCGCTGTCCAGATCGACCAGGGCGCCACGCCTTCCTATGAAAACACCAGCGTCGGGCTTGGAGGGATGACGGGCAACCTCACCGTCACCGACCCCGGCACCGTGCTGTCCAATAGCGGCGCCGTCGTCGTCGGCGCCAGCGGCGCGGGCACACTGAACATCCTGGCCGGCGCCACGGTTTCTGGTGCGACCGGCACGGTGGGACAGGCCGGGGCGGGGGAAGTTCTTCTATCGGGGGCCGGGTCCCGCTGGGACATGTCCGGCACCCTCACCGTGGCCTTCGATGCCAATGGCAGCCTTGTGGTGGAGCAAGGCGGGATACTCACCTCCGCCGACGCCAGCTTCGGCGTGGCCGGTTCCAGCGCGACCGGCTCGGTCGAGGTCACAGGCATCGGCTCGCAATGGAACAATGCCGGCAGCCTCGCGCTGGGCGGACTGGGATCCGCCCGGCTGACGATCGCGGATGGCGGCGTCATGACCACCGGCGACACGGTGGTGGCCGGCCTGCTGTCGCCCAGCGGCGAGGTCATGGTTAGTGGGACAGGCTCGGCGTTCCGGGTCGAAGGCTCGCTCGCCATTGGTACCAATGGCACGGTATCGGTACTGGACGGGGCGGTTATGACCTCGGGCCAGGCCAATATCGGCGACGGCGTGAGCGCGGCGACCGGAAATGTCACCGTCGATGGCCCAGACTCGCGCTGGGACGTCGATGGCGTTCTCATCGTCGGCGCGCTGGGAGCGGGGTCGCTGGTGGTAGCCTCGGGCGGCGCCGTCACCGCCACAACCGCCCTGATCGGTAATGCCAACAGCGACGGGCAGGTCGCCATACAGGGCACCGGCTCGCACTGGACGATCGCCGGCGATCTCACAGTGGCGACGGGCGGCGGGCAGGGAACGCTGGCGATCAGCGACGGCGGCAGCGTCTCCAATGCCAACGCCGTGGTCGGCGACGAATTTTCAACCGGCCTTGTCGAGGTTGGGGGCGAGAGCTCACGCTGGGACAGCAGCGGCACGGTCCGTGTCGAAACCGGCGGCATCGTCTCGGTCTTTAATGGCGCCACCGCCACGAGTACGGAGCTTCTGGTCGGCGTCGATCTCTTTGACCCGGCGCGGGTCGAGATCACGGGGCCCGGGTCTAGCTGGACCACCTCGCAGGCGGTCGCGGTCGGCTATGAAGGCTATGGCTCGCTGCGCGTGGCGGAGGGCGCGTCGCTGCGTTCCGGCGACGGCGTGATCGGCGCTTCCTTCGGCACGATCGGCATTGTCGATCTCTCCGGCGCCGGCTCCAGCTGGAGCGTCGACGGCGTGCTTTATGTCGGCGATGGCGGCGACGGTGAACTCGGCATCGACGCGGGCGCCTCCGTCCGCGCCAATGTCGCCGTGGTCGGCTATGAGGCGCAAAGCCACGGCGCCATCGGCATCGGCGCCGGCGCCTCACTCACCGTCGCCGACAGCTTCTATATCGGCTTCGGCGGCAGCGGCGAGGTGGTGGTCGAGGCCGGCGGCACGCTCGTCACCGGTGCCACGGCGCTGGGCGCCGGCCCCGGTTCAGACGGTTTCGTCAGTATAGCGGGCACAGGTTCGCGCTGGACCGTCAACGGCGAGCTCTCCATCGGCAGCGAGGGCGGGCGGGGCAGGCTTCAGGTCGAGAATGGCGGGCGGGTGGTCGCCTCCTTGCTCGATGCCCTCGGCGGCACCTCCGAGATCACCGTGACCGGCAGCGAATCGAGGCTGGAGGCTGGCAGCATGCTCGCGCTCGGCGGGGTAACGCCAAGCGTACTGACCCTTTCCGACGGCGGAACCCTGATGGCCGATCGTGTCTGGGTCGGCGATGCCGATCAGGACGACAATGCCGGCATTTCGGCCCTCATCGTCATCGGCGCCACTGCCGGGGATGCGGCGACGGCGGCGGGCACGCTGCAGGCCGGGACGCTCTCGGTGCAGCAGGGAGCCAGCGCGCAGCTGGTGCTGAACCATACGAACAGCGACAGCCTGATCGACGCCAATCTCTCCGGGGCGCTGACGGTCGACGCCTATGCGGGCATCACCACCCTTACCGGCGTCAACGCCCACACCGGCACCACCACCATCCACACCGGGACGCTTATCGGATCGGCGACGAGCTTCGGCAGCGGCGCGATTGTCAATGAGGGTACTTTGGTGCTCGACCAGACCGGAACCGGCCGCCTCAGCAATAGGCTGAGCGGCACAGGAACGTTTCTCAAGACCGGTAGCGGCACGCTGACCTATGCCGGCGACGCCACCGCCTTCACCGGCACGACCACTATCGAGGCTGGCACGTTGGCCTTGGCGGGAACGCTCGGCGGGCCCGTCAGCGTGGCGGAGGGCGCCGTGCTGGCGGGGAAGGGAGGGGTCGCGGCGCTGAGCCTTGCTTCCGGCGCCACGGTAGCGCCAGGTGCCTCCATCGGGACAGTGACGGTTGCCGGCGATTTCAATCAGGCGGCGGGCGCTCTCTATGCCGTGGAGGTTGCGGGCGGCCGGGCCGACCTCATCGCGGTCGGCGGCACCGCCACGCTGGCGGACGGCGCACAGCTCAGCGTCGACGGACTTGGCGGCGTCACGCCGGTCGGCACCCGTTTAACCGTGCTCACCGCCGGCGGCGGCATTACCGGCGCCTACACGCTCGTGGGCGACACCTCGATCTCGGCCTTCTATGCGGTGGAGGTCAGCGCCGATGATACGGCGGTGTATCTCGATGTGTTCCAGGACCGGGCCTTCACCGCCGCCGCCTGGACGGCGAACCAGCGGGCCACCGCCGCAGCGCTGGACAGCCTGCCCGGCGGGGGCCTTCTGCATGAAGCGGTCGGTTCGCAACTGTCCGATTTCGCCGCCCGTATCGCCTTCGATCAGCTCTCAGGCGACATTTACGCCAGCGCGCAAAGCGCCGCGCTCGAAGACAGCCGCTTCGTGCGCGACGCCGCGTTGGGCCGGCTTCAGCAGGCCTTCGCTGACCCGGCGGCGACGATGTGGGGCCAAGCCTATGGCTCGTGGGGCACGTTCGACAGCGACGGCGATGCCTCGGGGTTCGACCGCACAATTGGCGGTTTCGTCATCGGCGCCGATCGCAGGATCGGCGAGACGTTTCGCCTCGGTGCCTTCGCCGGCTATGGACAGAGCCGCTACCGCCTCGACCCCGGCGGCGCCACCGCCGACAGCGACGATGGGCATGCGGGCCTCTATGGCGGCGGCCAGTTCGGTGCGCTGGCTCTGCGCCTCGGTGCCGCCTACACCTATCAGCAAGTCGACACCACGCGCCAGATCGCCTTTCCCGGCTTCGCCGAACGCCTGAGCGGCGTCTATGACAGCCATACGGCGCAGGCTTTTCTTGAGGCCGGCTGGCGGCTGACGGTCGGGTCGGCCGAGCTGGAACCCTTTGCCGGACTGGCCTATGTCAACGTCTCCAGCGGTGATTTCAACGAGAGCGGAGGAGCGGCAGCGCTTTCGGGGACGGCCGGCGATGCGGCCGTGACCTTCACCACGCTGGGGCTGCGCGCATCCGCCGATGCCGCCCTGGGCGCCGTGCAGGCTCGCTTCACCGGCATGGCCGGCTGGCGCCACGCCTTCGGCGATACCGATCCGCAGGCCACCCTCGGCTTTGCCGGCACCGTGCCGTTTTCCGTTCTCGGTGTGCCCGTGGCGGAGGATGTGCTGGTGCTTGAGGGCGGCCTCTCCCTGCCGCTGTCGGCGACGGCGCAGCTCGACCTGTCCTATTCGGGCGCCTTTGGCTCGGGCCTAGTCGACAGTGGCTTCGAGGCCGGCCTGAGCTGGCGCTTTTGAAGCCGCAGGCGTTCCTGCGGTCGGGGCGCGCGACCTGAAGCGCCCTGCTCCATGGCGCTGCCGCCGCCATTCAGCTTGATCGCTGCGGCCGTGGGCTCCACGGGGGCCAGACGACCCCCTGTATCGCAGCGCGGATTCGGGTTTCGATTTTGATTACGATTTTTTGCTGGAGTTTTTCTGGTTACCAATTCTGCCCTGTGGGATATTGACCCTACCGCTTTGCCTGTCTAAGAACAGAGTGAGAGTTGTCTCGGCACGATCATCTGACACGTGTTCTGCGCCTTGCCGCGAGATGCGGCCCAGGCATCGTTCTCGTCGACGGATGGGCGCGACCCCGCCGGCGCGCCGAACGGGGAAGCCGACATTCACCCCACCGCACAAGGCGGTGGAAGTCTCGAGAGATAGGCGGGTTTGATGTCGTCAGAACGGATGACGCACCTGAGGCGTCTGGAAGCGGAATCCATCTTCATCATGCGGGAGGTGGCGGCGGAGTTCGCCAACCCGGTGATGCTCTATTCAATCGGCAAGGACTCCGCCGTCATGCTGCATCTCGCGGCCAAGGCGTTCTATCCGTCGCCACCGCCTTTTCCGCTTATGCACATCGACACGACGTGGAAATTTCGCGAGATGATCGCCTTCCGCGATGCCACGGCGGCTCGGCTCGGTTTCAAGCTTCTGGTTCACACCAACCAGGACGGGGTCGCCAAGGGCATCAATCCGTTCGACCATGGCTCCTCGCTCTACACCCACGTGATGAAGACGGAGGCACTGAAGGAGGCGCTGACGCTGCACGGCTTCGACGCCGCCTTTGGCGGCGCCCGGCGCGACGAGGAGAAGAGCCGCGCCAAGGAGCGGGTGTTCTCCTTCCGCACCGCCAGCCATGGCTGGGATCCCAAGAGCCAGCGCCCGGAACTTTGGAACCTCTACAATGCCCGCGTCCGCCCGGGTGAATCGATCCGCGTGTTCCCGCTGTCCAACTGGACCGAGCTCGACATCTGGCAGTACATCCTCGCCGAGAACATCCCCATCGTACCGCTCTACCTCGCAGCCGAGCGGCCCGTGGTGGAACGCGACGGCCAACTCATCATGGTCGATGACGAGCGCCTGCCGCTGGCGCCGGGCGAGGTGCCGCAGATGAAGCGCGTGCGCTTCCGCACGCTCGGTTGCTATCCGCTCACCGCCGCCATCGAGAGCGACGCCGACACGCTGGAGGCCATCGTCGGCGAGATGCTGCTCGCCCGCACCTCCGAGCGGGCCGGCCGCCTGATCGATCATGACGAGGCCGCCTCGATGGAAAAGAAGAAGCGCGAGGGGTATTTCTGATGAACGAGGCGATCGCGTCCCTCAGCACCGCCGACTATCTCGCGCGCCATGAGGGCAAGGGCCTGCTGCGCTTCCTCACCTGCGGCAGCGTGGATGACGGCAAGTCCACCCTCATCGGCCGGCTGCTGTACGACACCAAGCTGCTGTTCGAGGACCAGCTGGCGACGCTCGCCTCCGATTCGCGCAAGCACGGCACCGCCGGCGAGGACCTCGACTTCGCGCTGCTCGTCGACGGGTTGGCGGCCGAGCGCGAGCAGGGCATCACCATCGATGTCGCCTATCGCTTCTTCGCCACCGAGCGGCGCAAATTCATCGTCGCGGACACGCCCGGCCATGAGCAGTACACCCGCAACATGGCGACGGGCGCCTCCAATGCGGACGTGGCGGTGATTCTCGTCGATGCCCGCAAGGGCATTCTCACCCAGACAAGGCGGCATTCCTTCATCGTCGCGCTGCTGGGCCTGAAGGACGTGGTGCTGGCGGTCAACAAGATCGACCTGATGGACTATTCGCAGGCGGTTTTCGACCAGATCGTCGCCGAGTATCGCGCCTTTGCCGCGCAATTCGGCTTCCGTACGCTGGTGCCGATTCCGATTTCGGCGCGCCACGGCGACAATGTCATCGCCCGCAGCGCCAATACGCCCTGGTATCAGGGCCCCTCCCTGCTCGACCATCTCGACACGCTGGATGTGGAAAGCGTGGCGCAGACGCGCCCGTTCCGCCTGCCGGTGCAGTGGGTCAACAGGCCGAACCTGAACTTTCGCGGCTTCTCCGGCACGGTGGCTTCCGGCACGGTGCGGGTCGGCGAGGCGGTGGTGGTCGCGGGCTCCGGCGCGACCTCGCGGGTCGCTGCGATCGTCACCGCCGATGGCGAACTCCCCGAAGCGGGCGCCGGCCAGGCGGTGACGCTGACGCTGGAAGATGAGATCGACGCCTCGCGCGGCGACGTGATCGCGGCGGCGCATGCGCGGCCGGAAGTCTCCGACCAGTTCGCCGCCCATCTGATCTGGATGCATGAGGACGTGCTGCTGCCCGGCCGCCCCTATCTCATCAAGATCGGCACGCGCACCGTCGTCATGTCAGTGACGGAGATCAAGCACCGCATCGACGTGAACAGCTTCCAGAAGCTGGCCGCCAAGACGCTGGCGCTCAACGATGTCGCGGTGGTCAACATCGCCACCCATGAGCCGATCGCGCTCGACCCCTTCGCCGAAATTCCGCAGACCGGCGCCTTCATCGTCATCGACCGCATGACCAACCAGACGGTTGGTGCCGGCATGGTCGATTTCGGCCTGCGGCGGGCAACCAATGTGCACTGGCAGGCGCTGGACGTGTCCAAGGCCAGCCGCTCCGGCCTCAAGCTGCAGAAGCCGGCAGTGCTATGGTTCACCGGCCTCTCCGGCGCCGGCAAGTCCACCATCGCCAACCTTGTCGAGAAGCGCCTCAACGCGCTGGGTCGCCACACCTATCTGCTCGACGGCGACAATGTCCGCCACGGGCTGAACAAGGACCTCGGCTTCACCGATGCCGACCGGGTGGAGAACATTCGCCGCGTGGCGGAGGTCGCGCGGCTGATGGTGGACGCCGGGCTGATCGTGCTCGTCTCCTTCATCTCGCCCTTCCGGGCCGAACGCCAGATGGCGCGCGAGCTGCTGGAGACCGGCGAATTCGTCGAGATCTTCGTCGACACGCCGCTGGACGTGGCCGAGGCCCGCGACGTGAAGGGGCTGTACAAGCGGGCCCGGGCCGGACAGATCCAGAACTTCACCGGCATCGACAGCCCCTATGAGCCGCCGCTCGACCCAGAGATCACGATAGAGAGCGGGGCGCTGGCCGCAGAGGCGGCGGCCGAGCACATCTTCGCGTTTCTACTGGAGAGGGGATATCTCAACTGAGCGGCCCCTGCACAGCAAGGAGGGGCTTCATCTCGAGACCTGCAGTGTTCCGAGGCCGGTGGCTGGTGCGGGCGGTCGGACTCGAACCGACACTCTGTCACCAGAAACGGATTTTGAGTCCGTCGCGTCTACCATTCCGCCACGCCCGCGCGGTGCGGTTCTCTATAACGAAATGAACCGCGCCGCCAAGTGAAAAGCCGGCTCTTCAAGGTGGAAGGGCCGCTTTCGAAAGCGGCCCTTGGCGATCTTCGCCATGGGCGCCCGGATGAAGCGCCGCCGTCAGCCTTCAGGATGCCGGCTTGCAGGTGCCGAAGGCGGTCAGCACTTTTCCGCCCGCCAGCGTCGTCAGCGTCGCCTCCGGCTTGGACGGAGACAGCTCGATCGCCCAGGCGGCCATGTTGTCATTGCCGTCCAGGATCAGCGTGTCGCCATCGCCGATCACGCTCTGGATCGAACTGATATGCGGCAGGTCGTCGTCCGACACGCTGGCGATGATCTGCTCGCCGAAATGGATCAGGAAGCGCGCGGGGAGGTCGATTGTGCCGAGTTCCTGAGAGGGATTGCAGCCTGCCGCTTCGCAGACGAACACCTTCTCGAAGGTGCAGGCGATCGGGGGCGGCAGTGCGTCGTCCGCCGCGGCAGCTGGGGGTACGGCGGCGGAAGGCCCGGAGGAAGCGCCGGATGAATCCTGCGCGTGAGCGGCGGCGAGGCCGAGGATCAGGCAGAGCGCGGTAGCGGCCGTCTTCAGCATGGGAGTGCCCTGGTGCGTGACCGGAAGGAACGAACGGTGCGTCTCAGTAGACCGGCGTGCGGCACGGCGGATAGGGCGGCGCGCCGCAATAGCCCGGACCATAGACAGGACGGGGCGGCGGAGGCGGGTAATAGGCCGGCGGAGGCGGCGGAGGCGGGGCGTAATAATAGGTCTTCGGCTGGTTCACGGCGGACGTGACCACCGAACCAACCAGCGCCCCGGCGACCAGGCCACCAATGAGCGCGCCGGTCGAATTGCTCGCCTGCGCGGGCGGGCTCACCGCCAGCAGAGGCAGGGCGATGGCAACGGCGAGAGCCGCGCGCATCATCCACTTCAAGACCTTGGTGCCGAAGACTGTCATGTCCGACCTCTGCGATTCGCTGCGCTGACTATCGCGCGCGCCCCCGCAGCCGGCAAGAGCCGATACAGGCTGCCCGCCGCCGGAACGCCGTGATTAATGTCCATCCTGATCATGGTCGGCGAACCATCTACCCCGCACCGCGTTGATCCGGGCCAGCGGCCCATAGGCGCGCGGGGTGGAAGAGTGGAGAACGACATGGACAGACGGGGCTTTTTACTCGGTCTTGCCGGGGCACTGGGAGCGGGCGTCGCCGTCGGGACGCTCCTCACGCCTGCACAGGCTATGGTACTGGACCAGCTCAAGGACATCGCCCCCGAGGGCACGCCTGAGATCGAGCCGGCGGGCCGCACGCCCGACGGTACGCCTGTGGAGCCGACGCAGTGGGGACCGCCCGGCGTGCCGCCCGGTCGACGCCACCGCCGGCGCCGGCGGCGGCGGGTGTGCGCTGTTCGGCGCGACAGGTGGGGCCGGCCGGTGCGCCGCTGCTGGTATGTGTACCGCTAGCGCCGATCCAGCCAGAGCCGCGACGATGTGACGACGACGGCCGCCTTGGGAGCGCTGCTCCCCTGGCGGCCGTTCGCCTAAATGATCTCGATCGCCGTCGCCGGGGTGAGACGCGCCAGAAGGCGTCGGAGATCGGCCGGGCGAAAGGCGACGCAACCCGCCGTCGGCTCGAAAGTGCCCCGGGCGATGTGCAGGAACACGGCGGAACCGCGCCGGGAGCGGCGGGGACGGCTGTTGTGGTCGAGTACGACGACCAGATCGTAGAGCCCGTCATCCCGCCACATCGCTTCATGCGATGCCCTGACAGGCAAGCATACTGGGCGGTTGTAGCGCCCGTCGCCAGGTTCGTCGCACCAGCCGTCCGCGCGGCGGGTCCGCAGCACCGGCAGGCCGGTGATCGGCCGCATGCCACGATCGGCCCGGTAGCGCACCTCACGCGCATGCCAAATGCCGCGTGGCGTGGCGCCATCGCCTTCGCGCTTGTCGGCACGAACTCCGGCCCTGCCGAGGGCGACGGGAATCGGGCGTCCATGGAGAATGAGCCAGCCGCGCTGGCGGCCGTGAACGTGACCGGCCGGGCGCATGGCGACACGCAGGCGGGAGGCGAAGCGGGATTTCCCGTGTGTTTCTGTGCGAAGGGTCTTCTTCTTCACGCCATTTCCGTTCACGATCACGTCACGAACCGGCAGCACCTTCGTCTCGCAAGTGCTCGGCGCTTGCCGAATGCGTTTCGCCTGCCTACTCGGGACATACGGCATTTCACTCCAGCCTTGCGTGAGAGTGGACGCGCGAGGCGCCACGGACAAGGGCTTCGGCCAGCGGCCTCTCGGGAACGCGGATATTCGGGAAAGCGATATGGCGAACGCTCTGCGAGTTTTGGTGGTCGATGACGACAAGGATCTGCGCGAAGCGCTGGTCGAGCAGCTCTCGCTCTATGACGAATTCGAAGTGGTCTCGGTCGACAGCGCCACGGCCGCCATCAGCGAAGTCGAATCGACACGGGTCGATCTGGTGCTGATGGATGTCGGCCTGCCGGATAAGGACGGCCGGGAAGCCGTGCGCGTGATGCGGCAGAACGGCTTCAAGGCGCCGGTGATCATGCTCACGGGCCACGACACCGACAGCGACACCATCATGGGGCTGGAAGCCGGCGCCAATGACTACGTCGCCAAGCCGTTCCGCTTCGCCGTGCTGCTCGCCCGCATCCGGGCTCAGATGCGCTCGCATGAGGCGAGCGAGGACGCGGTGTTCACCATCGGGCCCTACACGTTCCGGCCCGGCGCCAAGATGCTGGTGACCGAGCGCAACTCCAAGATTCGCCTCACCGAAAAAGAAACCGCCATACTTCGTTACCTCTATCGGGCGGGAAAGAAGCCGGTGGCGCGCGAAATACTGTTGCAAGAAGTCTGGGGCTATAATTCAGGCGTGACGACGCATACCCTTGAGACGCATATATATCGCCTGCGCCAGAAGATTGAGAAGGACCCGTCTCACCCCAGCCTGCTTGCCACCGAGGCTGGGGGGTACAAATTGCTGCCCTGACAGGCCGATTGATTCGTCCTGCCTTGGAGTTTCGCCCGCCGAATGTCCATCGAGGACGACATCGCCTTTCTGGAACGTGTGCCGACGCTCGCATTGATGGGGCGTGAGGCTTTGCGCGTTATCGCCATCAGCGTCGAGCATTTCGCGCTGACACGCGGGCAGGTGCTTTTCCACGAGGGGGAGCCGGCCGATTGCGCCTATGTGGTGCAGGAGGGCAGCCTGGCGGTCGCGCCGGACGACCCGCATTTGGCGGCCCGGCCGGGGCAGAGCGCGCGCGTCGGCGAAGGGGCGCTGATCGGCGAAATGGCGCTGCTCACCGAGACGCGGCGGCCCGCCACCGCCACCGCGCTGGAGCCGGCGGAGGTTTTGCGTATTCCCCGCAACATGTTCCTGCGCACGCTGGAAAGCTATCCCGACGCCGCCCGCGAGCTGACGCAGCGGCTGAGCGAGCGCGTCTCCGCCACCCTTGCCGATCTCGAACGGGTGCGCGAGCGGCTGGAGGCGATCGAGGACCTGCGGCGGCCATGATTCCGGTCACGCCGCGGGTCTGGCTCGACGAGGACGAGATCGAGGAAACCTTCGTTCGCGCCTCCGGTCCGGGCGGCCAGAACGTCAACAAAGTGTCAAGCGCGGTGCAGCTGCGCTTCGACGTGCGCGGCTCCAAGACCTTGGCGGATCACGTGAAAGAGCGCCTCTCCCGCCTCGCCGGGCGACGCCTGACCAAGGAGGGCGTGCTGGTTCTGGTGGCCCAGCGCTACCGGACGCAGGAGCAGAATCGGGCGGATGCGCTGGCCCGGCTGGTCGAATTGGTGCGCGAGGCGGCGATCGTGCCGATCACCCGCCGCCCGACCCGCCCGACGCTCGGCTCGAAAATCCGCCGGCTGGAGGGCAAGGCCAAGCGGGCGGGGGTCAAATCGCTGCGCCGCGACCGGCCCGGCGGACCGGACGAATAGGGCGCACCCGCCCTAACCCCCTAGAAATCCGTCGCGATTCCCTTCACTTCCCAGTCGCCATAGCGCACCGGCTCCGGCCCGTTTCGGCCATCGATTTCCCTAGGCCCGGCCACCGGGGTGGCGGCGGCGCGGCGGGCGGCGGCCTCGGCCAGCGCCCGTTCGGCGGCGGGGGAAAGCGGCCGGCGCGGGGCGGCCGAATCGGCGCCATCGGACTGACCAGTGAGGCCAGTGAGGTGGAGTGTCGGTGCAGTGTGATCAATCTGGCTCATGCCTCATTGGAACCACCGCCCCCCGGCCCGCGTCAAGGGCGGCGACCTCCCGCAACGGCATGATGCGCGCGGGCGATGCTGCCGGCGATCGGGCCGGCAATCTTGCGCGCCCGCCGGGACCATCCCATTTTCTGGACCGACAGGCCGCACCCTGCGGCGGATGAGGGAACGATGAACTATTTCCGTACGGCGATCCTGCTCGCGGGCATGACGGCGCTGTTCATGGGCGTCGGCTTCATGATCGGCGGCCAGGGCGGCATGCTGATCGCGCTGCTGGTGGCGGCCGGCATGAATGTGTTCAGCTACTGGAATTCCGACCGCATGGTGCTGTCGATGTACGGCGCCCGCGAGGTCGACCGTGCCAGCGCGCCCGATTACTATTCCATGGTGGAGGAGCTGGCCGCCCGGGCGCAGCTGCCGATGCCGCGCGTCTACATCATGGACAACCCGCAACCCAACGCCTTCGCCACCGGCCGCAACCCGGCCAATGCGGCGGTGGCCGCCACCACCGGCCTGCTCAATTCGCTCTCCCGCGAGGAAGTCGCCGGCGTCATGGCGCATGAGCTGGCGCATGTGAAAAACTACGACACGCTGACCATGACCATCACCGCCACGCTGGCGGGCGCCATTTCCATGCTGGCGAACTTCGCGATGATTTTTGGCGGCAACCGCAACAATAATAGCGGCTTCGGCATTATCGGCACCATCGCGATGATGATCCTCGCCCCGCTCGCCGCCATGGTGGTGCAGATGGCGGTGTCGCGCTCGCGCGAATATGAGGCGGACAAGCTGGGGGCTGAGATCTGCGGCCAGCCGATGTGGCTCGCCTCGGCGCTGGCGAAGATTTCCAATGCCGCGCACGCCGTGCCGAACATGCCGGCCGAGCACAACCCGGCCACCGCGCACATGTTCATCATCAACCCTCTGTCCGGCGAGCGAATGGACAGCCTGTTCTCCACCCACCCCGCCACCGAGAACCGCATCGCCGCGCTGCAGGCGCTGGCGCAGCAGATGGGCGCGAGCGGCGGCTATGCCTCCACCACCGCACCGCAAAGCGGGCCGTGGGCGGGGTCCGGCACGGCGCGGCTCTCGAGCCGCCGGTCGGGCAATCCCTGGGGCCGCCGCGACGCCGGCGGCGGAGAGCGTCGCGGGCCCTGGGGCTGATCGGGGCTGGCGCGGGGCTTGGCGGAAAAGCCCCGCAGGGGCCGGCGGAAGCACTTTCGCCGGCAATGCGCGCGGCTGAGGCCGCCGCCCGCTTGAAAAAGCCGCGCTTCGCGGCTATCAGAGCCGCGCGTGCCGCTTTAGCTCAGTTGGTAGAGCATCGCATTCGTAATGCGGAGGTCGTCAGTTCGAGTCTGACAAGCGGCACCATTTCCGCCTCCGCGCCGTTCCGGCGCCTTATGGCCGCAAGACCCTTCCCCGTATAAGCATCACGCCCCCCTTTCTGCCGCACGCCCATCTCCGCGACGCGCGGCTCGTCCCTCCAGGGAGCGAGGCGGACCACACGCACTCCCTCATCCCCGGACCTGACCCGGGGACCCAGCGGTCCCGCCCCCTCTCAGCCCAAGTCTGGGTGGCCGGGTCGAGCCCGGCCATGAGGGGGAACGGTTGGGACGGAGAGGGCAAACTGGAGCACGCAGGACCAGCGCACCTCGCTCCCATATCCGCCTTCCGGCCGTCATCCCGGGCTTGACCCGGGGATCCAGCCGTCCGGCCGCGCCAAGCCGGGGATCCCGGGTCAAGCCCGGAGATGACGATGGTAGGCGGGACGGATGACGGAGGGGTGGGGCGTTCTTCTCCCTCTCCCCGTGGGGGAGAGGAAAGTCGAGGGTCAGCGCCGGGCATGGTCTGCGCCCCAGACCGCCCTCGCCGCTAATGGTCAGTGCCATGCCTGGTCTTCGTCGCTCATGGGATGACAGCGGCAATGCGTTCAACTCTCCGATTTTATCGAACGATTTGTGCGATATAATGCGCTGGATCGAACGATCTTCCCCTGCGATCAAGGGACGTTGCCGCAAGGGGAGACGCATCATGGTCGCGCATGTCGAGAGGGCCGAGGGCCACAGGGTGGCGAAGGCGCATCCCACCGCGATCCTGCCCGGCCTCGCGCTGACAGCGGGCATTGCCGGCCTCGCCTTCGGCCTGCGCCAGCTGCCCATGGTCGGGGTGCTGAGCCCGATGATTCTCGCCATCATGATCGGCATCGGCTTCCACAATCTCATCGGCACGCCGGTGCGGGCCAAGCCCGGCGTCGCCTTCGCCATGCGGCGCATCCTGCGCGCCGCCATCGTGCTGCTCGGGCTCCAGCTCACCGCCGCGCAGATCGCCGAAGTGGGCGCCACCGGCATCGCGGTGATCGCGCTGACGCTGGTCGCCACCTTCCTCTTCATCACCTGGTTCGGCCGGCTGATCGGGGTCGAGCGTGGGCTGGCCGAGCTGATCGCCGCCGGCACCTCGATCTGCGGCGCCTCGGCGGTGATCGCCACCAATACGGTGACGCGCGCGCCGGATGAGGATGTCGCCTATGCGGTGGCCTGCGTCACCGTGTTCGGCTCGGTGGCGATGTTCCTTTATCCGCTGCTCCCGGTCGTGCTCGGCCTGTCGCCGCACGCCTATGGGCTGTGGGCCGGCGCCTCGATCCACGAGATCGCCCAGGTGGTGGCCGCCGCCTATCAGGGCGGGCCGGCCGCGGGCGAGTTCGGCACCATTGCAAAACTCTCCCGCGTGATGCTGCTGGCGCCGATGGTGATCGGGCTCGGGCTCATCGCCGCCCGCCGTGCCACCCGGCTCGGCCATGGTGCCAGCCGCGCCCGCCCGCCCATGCCGTGGTTCGTGCTCGGCTTTCTCGCCATGGTGGGGCTGAACAGCGTGGTGACGATGCCGGCGGAGATGAAAGCTGCGCTGGTGCTGGCCACCACCTTCATGCTCTCCATGGCGCTGGCGGCGATGGGGCTGGAAACCGACATCGCCAAGCTGCGCGCCAAGGGGCTGCGGCCGTTTCTTCTCGGCCTCGCCGGCTTCGTCTTCATCGCCCTGTTCGCCCTCGCTCTGGTAAAGATGACCGCCTGAGCGAGGCCGAGGACGGCGGATGACCCTGGAGCAGCTACGCATTTTCGTTGCCGTCGCCGAGCGCGAGCACATCACGCAGGGCGCGCGGGACATCCATCTCACCCCCTCGGCCACCAGCGCGGCGATCGCGGCGCTGGAGGCGCGCCACGCCACAAGGCTGTTCGACCGGGTCGGCAGGGGCATCGTGCTCACCGAGGCGGGGCGGCTGTTTCTGCCGGAGGCGCGCGCCGTGCTCGCCCGCGCCAGCGCCGCCGAGAAGGTGCTGGCCGACCTCGCCGGGCTGGTGCACGGATCGCTGGCGCTGGCGGGCAGCCAGACGGTCGCCAATTACTGGCTGCCGCCGCTGATCGAGCGCTACCGCCGCCGCTATCCCGGCGTCCTGGTGAGCCTCGTCATCGGCAACACCGATTTCGTCGCCGCCCTGGTGCAGGACGGCGCCGCCGATCTCGGCTTCATCGAGGGGGAGGTCGAGGCGCCGGTGCTGCTCGCCGCGCCGGTGGCCGAGGACGAGATGGTGCTGGTGGCGCCGGTGACGCATCCCTGGCACTGGCGGGCGCCCACCTCCCCGGCCGAGCTGGCGGATGGCCCCTGGGTGCTGCGCGAGCCGGGATCGGGCACCCGCGCCATCTTCGAATCCTATCTGCAGGAGGCGGGCCTTGCCCCCGGCGCGCTGCGCGTCGTGCTCGACTATCCCTCCAATGAAGCGGTGCGGGCGGCGGTGGAGGCCGGCAGCGGGGTGACGGTGATCTCGCGCCGCGTGGTGGAAGGCGCCATCCGCGCCGGCACCATGGCGCTGATCGACTACCCCCTGCCCTCGCGCCCCTTCCTCTCGCTGCGCCACCGCGAACGCTACGCCACCAAGGCGGCGCAGGCCTTTCTCGACCTCGCGGCCACGCCGGGGACGCCCGAGAGCGCCGGCTGAGGCGCCGCGCCGGCCCGGGAAACGCGCGGCTCCTGAGATCATCGACGGGCGGCGCGGCCGCGCGGCGAACGCCGCGATTGCGCAGCATCTGGCGGCCTTTCCGGCCTGCCGGCGCTCTGGCACCTGCTGGAACGGGCGCCCGGCGTGTTCGGGCTCAGCTTCTTCCTGCTGGGACGCCGGGGCCTCCGTCTGCTGAGCGCGGCGCCTAGCGGGTGCCGAAAATGGCGCTGCCGACCCGCACATGGGTGGCGCCCAGCGTGATGGCGGTCTCGAAATCGCCGCTCATGCCCATGGAGAGCGTTTTCAGCCCGTGGCGGGCGGCGATCTTCGCCAGCAGGGCGAAATGCGGCGCGGCCGGCTCGTCGGCCGGGGGAATGCACATCAGCCCGTCGATCACCAGCCCGTGCACCTCGCGGCATTCGGCCAGAAACGCATCGACCTCACCGGGGGCGACCCCGGCCTTTTGCGGCTCCTCGCCGGTATTGACTTGCACCAGCAGGCGCGGCGCCGGTGGGGCGCCCTCGCGGCGCAGTTCCTTCGCCAGCGCGGCGGCGAGCGAGGGGCGGTCCAGCGTCTGGATCACGTCGAAAAGGGCGAGCGCCTCGCGCACCTTGTTGCTCTGCAGCGGACCGATCAGGTGCAGTTCGAGATCGGGATGGGCCGCGCGCAGCGCCGGCCATTTCGCTGCCGATTCCTGCACCCGGTTCTCGCCGAACACGCGCTGGCCGGCTTTGATGACGGGCGCGATATGCTCGGCCCCGAAGGTCTTGGAGACGGCGACCAGCTGCACGCTGGCGGGAGGGCGCCCGGCATCGTCGCAGGCCTGGGCGATGCGCGCGCGCACCTCGTTGAGACGTGCGGTGACCTCGCGCGCAAAAACGTCCTCGGTCCGGTCCGGCTCCATGCTGGCTCTCCTGCTGATCCCGACGCCCTCGATACGCCAATCGCACCGTCGCGGGAATGCGCGCGCGCGTGAATATGCGCCGGGCCGCCCCGCCCGCGCCCGCCCTCCCCCGCAACGCAGCGAAAAGGTTGACCGGGAACGCGGTTTGGTGCCTAGTCCGGCGCCATCCGTGAACCTTTTCGTGAAGGTTTGCGCCCCTTTTTCGATGTTTGCCGATCCAAGAAGCCTGTTCATGAGCACCGAGCGCTACAACGCCCGCGAGGCCGAGCCCCGCTGGCAGAAGATCTGGGACGAACGCGGGATCTACCGCACCCGCAACGACGATCCGCGTCCCAAATACTACGTGCTCGAAATGTTCCCCTACCCCTCGGGGCGCATCCATATCGGCCATGGCCGCAACTATGTGATGGGCGACGTGGTGGCGCGCTTCAAGCGCATGAAGGGCTTCAATGTCCTGCACCCCATGGGCTGGGATGCCTTCGGCCTGCCGGCGGAGAACGCCGCGATCGAGCGCAAGACCCATCCGGGCAAGTGGACCTACGAGAACATCGCCACCATGCGCGAGCAGCTGAAGCTGCTCGGCCTCTCGCTCGACTGGTCGCGCGAGATCGCCACCTGCGACGTCTCCTATTATGGCGAGCAGCAGCGCATCTTCCTCGATTTCCTCAAGGGCGGCTTCGCCTATCGCCGCGAGAGCGAGGTCAATTGGGACCCGGTCGACAACACCGTGCTCGCCAATGAGCAGGTGATCGACGGGCGTGGCTGGCGTTCCGGCGCGCTGGTGGAGCGGCGCAAGCTGGCGCAGTGGTTCTTCCGCATCTCCGATGCCTCCGAGGAACTCCTCGCCGGGCTCGACACGCTGGAGCGCTGGCCCGACAAGGTGCGCCTGATGCAGCGCAACTGGATCGGCCGTTCCGAAGGGCTGCATGTGCGCTTCGTGCTGGCCGATGCGCCGGCGGGGCTGCCCGAAAGCCTGCCAACCGAGATCAAGGTCTACACCACCCGGCCGGATACGCTGTTCGGCGCCGCCTTCCTGGCGCTCTCGCCCGGCCATCCCCTCACCGAGACGCTCGCGGCGAGCAATCCCGCGCTGGCGAGCTTCGTCGAGGAATGCCGGCGCGGCGGCACCTCTACCGCCGAGATCGAGACCCAGGAAAAGATGGGCTTCGACACCGGGCTGAAGGTGCGCCACCCGCTGGGCGGGCCGGAGTTGCCGGTCTATGTCGCCAATTTCGTGCTGATGGACTACGGCACCGGCGCCATTTTCGGCTGCCCGGCGCATGACCAGCGCGACCATGATTTCGCCAGCAAATACGGCCTGCCGATCACGCCCGTCGTGCTGCCGCCCGATATCGATCCCGCCAGCTTCTCGGTGGCGGACGGCCCCTATGAGGGCGAGGGCGTGCTGTTCAATTCCGGCTTCCTCGACGGGCTCACCGTGCCGGCGGCGAAGGAGAAGGTGGCGCTGAGGCTGGAGAACGAGATTCTCGGCAACGCGCCCGTCGGCGCTCGGGCGGTGAACTACCGCCTGCGCGACTGGGGCATTTCGCGCCAGCGCTACTGGGGCTGCCCGATCCCGATCATCCATTGCGACAGCTGCGGCCCGGTGCCGGTGCCCGAGGATCAGCTTCCCGTGAAGCTGCCGGAGGACGTGACCTTCGACCAGCCGGGCAACCCGCTGGACCGGCACCCCACATGGAAGCATGTGAACTGCCCGAACTGCGGCGCGCCGGCCCGGCGCGAGACCGACACCATGGACACTTTTGTCGATTCGTCCTGGTATTTCGCCCGCTTCGCCGCCGAGCCCGGCACCGCGCCGCTGCAGAAGGGCGCCGCCGACCAGTGGCTGGCGGTGGACCAGTATATTGGCGGCATCGAGCACGCGATCCTGCATCTGCTCTATTCCCGCTTCTTCATCCGCACGCTGAAGAAGCTCGGCCGCGTCTCGGTGGCCGAACCCTTCGCCGGGCTGTTCACGCAAGGCATGATCGTCCACGAGACCTACAAGGACGCCGAAGGCCGCTGGCTGTTCCCCGAGGAGGTCGAGCGCGACGGCGAGGGCCGGCCGGTGAAGGTGGGCACGGGCGAGCCCGTCACCATCGGCGCGCCGGAGAAGATGTCGAAGTCGAAGAAGAACGTGGTGCCGCCGGAGATCGTCGCCGACACCTATGGCGTCGATTGCGCCCGCTGGTTCATGCTCGCCGACACCCCGCCCGAGCGCGACAGCGAATGGACCAGCGCCGGCATCGAGGGCGCCTGGCGCTTTGTCCAGCGGCTGTGGCGCCTGGTGGGCGACGCGGTGGCGCTGGCGCCGGACCCTGTGGCACGGCCGGCTGATTTCGGCACCGAATCGATCGCCCTGCGCCGGGCCTCACACCGGCTGGCGGCGCAGGTGGCGGAGGATATCGAGCGGCTGCGCTTCAATGTCGCCGTGGCGCGGGTGCACGCCTTCGCCAATGTGTTCGCCGAGGCGCTCTCCAGCGCCCGCACCGGCGCGGCTTCCGGCACGGTGGCGCCCGATCTCGCCTTCGCCCTGCGCGAGGCCGCGACCTTCCTCGCCGCCGTGGTGGCGCCCATGGTGCCGCACCTCGCCGAGGAATGCGGCCAGGTGCTGGCAGGCACCGGGCTGATGGCCGAGGCCGGCTGGCCGCAGGTCGAGGCCGATCTGCTGGTCGACGACACCGTTACGCTGCCGATTCAGATCAATGGCAAGCGGCGCGGCGAGATCGTGGTGCCGAAGGATGCCAGCCCCGCCGAGGTGGAGAAGGCGGTGCTCGCCCTCGATCTCATCGCGCAGGCACTCGACGGGCGCGCCCCGAAGCGTATCATCGTGGTGCCGCAAAGGATTGTGAATGTCGTCGCCTGACCGGAGGAACACGATGCCCGCACGAAGCCGCCTGCTCGGTCTCGCCGGGGCGGGACTGCTCGCCCTTTCCGCGGCCGGCTGCTTCCAGCCCATGTATGCCGAGACCACGCCCGGCGAGGGCTCGGCGCTGCAGCGGAGCTTCAACGATATCGAAGTGGTCTTCGTCGCCGGCCGGGTCGGCGACGAGGTGCGCAACGACCTGATCTTCGCGCTGACCGGCGGCGCCGGCAACCCGGCGGGGGCGCCCTACCGGCTGAACCTCGATGTGCGCAGCACCACGGCGGAGGCCTCCGTCGTCAGCCCGCTCACCGGCCTGCCGGAAGTGGAAATCGTCTCGGTCGACGTCAAATGGCAGCTCTTCGAGACCGGCAACACCAAGACGCCGCTGCGTATCGGCCAGGCCTCCGGCAAGGCTTCGCTGGACAGCGGCTATCAGCGCTTCGCCCGCAACCGCGCCATTCGCGACGCCGAGAACCGCTCCGCCACGGTGGTCGCCGAGACCATCAAGAGCCAGTTGGCCTCCTATTTCCTGACCGCCGGTTCCCGCCCCACCGGCCCGGGCGCCACCGCACCTGTCACGACCGCGCCCAAGAGCTGAGCCGTCATGGTCGCCGTCCGGCCGGGTGATGTCGAGGCGACGCTGAGCCGCCTCGATCCGCTGCGCCCTGTCGTCCTGCTGTTCGGTCCCGATAGCGGGCTGGTGCGCGAGCGCGCCCGCGCCTATCTCGCCCGCGCCTCCGCCGGCTCCAACGATCCTTTCGGCATGGTCCGGCTGGATGGCGACGAGATTTCAGGCGATCCCGGCCGGCTGGTCGATGAGGCCGGCACGCTGGCGCTGTTCGGCGGAAGGCGGGTGGTCTCGCTGCGGGCCGGTTCCAAAAATGTCGTTCCGGCGGTCGAGGCGCTGCTGGCGGCGCCGCCGGAACAGGCGATCATCGTCATCGAGGCCGGCGACCTCAAGCGCGGTATGGGGCTGCGCGCGCTCTGCGAGGCCTCGCCGCATGCGCTGGCGATCGCCTGCTATGCCGATAGCGAGCGTGATCTCGCCCGGCTGGTCGACACCATGATGGCGGAGGCCAGCATGGCGCTGGACCGCGATGCCCGCGGCGAGTTGCTCGCCCTGCTCGGCGGCGACCGCATGGCCTCGCGCGGCGAAATCGCCAAATTGCTGCTCTACGCCACCGGCGAGCCGCGCATAACAAGCGCCCATGTGCGCGCCATTGTCGGCGACGCTTCCAGCCTGGCGCTGGACGAAATCGCCGACGCCACCTTCGCCGGTCAGCCGGCTGACATGGCGAGCGCCTTCGCCAAGGCGACCGGCGAGGGCATGCGGGCCGACATCGTGCTGGGGGCGGTGTGCCGCACGGCGCAGGCGCTGCACCAGATGCGGCTTGCCATTGAAGCGGGCGGCAGTGTCGAGCGCGCGCTGGAAGGCGCCCGGCCGGCGATCCATTTCCGCCGCAAGCCGTTTGTCGAGAAGGCGCTGCGCGGCTGGAGCGTGGCCCGGCTGGAGACGGCGCTGTTCGCGCTCGACGACGCGCTGCTCGCCGCCCGGCGCAACGCGGCGCTGGGCCCGGCAATCGCCGAGCGCGCGCTGCTGCAGGTGGCCGGGCAGGCGAAACGCGGCTGAGGCCTCAGGGCCGGGCGTTCAGATTCCCGCCAGCCGCCGGCAGACCTCGTCCAGCTGGTCGAGCGAGGAATAGCGGATGCGGATCTCACCCGCCTCGCCATCATGCTTCAGCGTCACCGCAAGGCCCAGCTCGTCGGAGAGCCGGCGCTGCAGCGCGGCGGTGTCGGCGTCGAGCGCAGGGTGGAGCTTGGGCTTTTTCGGCGGCTTGCCGGCGGCTTCCGCCTTGGCGACATTGAGCTCCTGCGCCAGCGCCTCGATGGCGCGCACATTCATCCCCTGGGCGACGATCGCCTGCGCCAGCGCCTCCGGGTCGTCCTGGGTCAGCAGCGCGCGGGCATGGCCGGCGGAGAGCCTTCCATCGGCGAGGAACTGCTTCACCGTTTCCGGCAGGCGCAGCAGCCGCATCGTGTTGGCGACATGGCTGCGGCTCTTGCCGATGACCCGGGCGAGATCGCTCTGCGAATAGCCGAACTGGTCGGCCAGCGACTGATAGCCCGCCGCCTCTTCCAGCGGATTGAGATCGGCCCGCTGGACATTCTCGATGATGGCGATTTCCAGCGCCTCGCGGTCGTCCACTTCGACGACGACGATCGGCACCTCATGGATGCCGGCGCGCTGGCCGGCGCGCCAGCGGCGCTCGCCGGCGACAATCTCATACGCCTCGCGCTCGCCGGCGACCTGGCGCACGACGATGGGCTGGATGATGCCGCGCTCGCGGATCGAGGCGGCGAGATCGTCGAGATCGCCCTCCGCGAAGGTCCGGCGCGGGTTGCGCGGATTGGCCCGCAAGAAGGCGAGCGGCACTTTGCGCGCGCCGCCGCCGATGCGGCCCCGGTCATTGGCCGCGCCACTGTCCTCGCCCATATCGCCAATCAGCGCCGCAAGGCCGCGCCCGAGCCGCGAGCGGCCGCCGTCTTCCGCCATGGCCATCGCCCCCTCCCCTACGCCGCCGCGAGGCGCAGGCTGCGCTCGCGCTGGATTATTTCGGATGCGAGACGAAGATAGGCCTGCGACCCGACGCATTTGAGATCGTAGAGCAGCACCGGCTTGCCATAGGACGGCGCCTCCGACACCCGCACATTGCGCGGGATGATGGTCTCATAGACCTTGGCGCCCATGAACTGGCGCACATCGTCCACCACCTGGGTGGAGAGATTGTTGCGCGCATCGAACATGGTCAGCACGATGCCGTGGATGGACAGTTCCGGGTTGAGCGTGGTGCGCACCTGCTCCACCGTCTTCAGCAACTGGGAGAGACCTTCCAGCGCGAAGAACTCGCATTGCAGCGGCACCAGAATGGCGTTCGAGGCCGCCATGGCGTTGACGGTGATGAGATTGAGCGAGGGCGGGCAGTCGATCAGAACGTAGGTGTAATCAATATCGTTCCGGTCCCGTTCAAACTGCTCGGCCGGGCCGTTGAGGCGGCGGATCGCGTCGCGCAGGCGATAGGCGCGGTCGCGCTGGCCGGCCAACTCCAGCTCAAGGCCGGACAGGTCCATGGTAGAGGGCGCGATGTGCAGCCGCGGCACCGCCGTCTCCAGCGCCGCGTCGCGCAGCTCGATCTCACCGGTCAGCACATCATAGGTCGACACCCGGCGGCTGCGGCGGTCGATGCCGAGCCCGGTGGAGGCGTTGCCCTGCGGGTCGAGATCGATGATCAGCACCGTCTCGCCGATCGCCGCGAGGGCGGTGCCGAGATTGATCGCCGTCGTGGTCTTGCCGACCCCGCCCTTCTGGTTGGCCAGGGCCAGGACGCGGGGAACCGGCCGGGGCGCGGCCGGAGCGAGCGAAGCCTCATCCATGATGTCCACCCTGCGAAATTCCCTTGCCGACCGAACTGCCGCCCGAACCCGTGTCATCCGAACTGCGATCCGAACGATTGCCGCCGGCCGTATCCGGCCCCAGCGGGACCGCGTTGCGGACGATCAGCACATGCCCGCCGCCATCGGTCAGGCTCGCCCTGATCTCAGCCTCGATTCTCCAAGATTTAGCTGCCTGGGTCAATTCGTTATCAACATCTTGTCCCTTGAGGAACAGCCCCGTCGCCCCCTGTGCAAGGAAGGGCGCCGTCAGTTCCAGCAGTCGCGGCAAAGGCGCAAGCGCGCGGGCCGAGACCACCTCGACGCCGGGGGCGAGCACCGCCGCGACCTGCTCGATTCGCGACGGCAGCACGGTAACGGGCAGCTCGGCCAGCCGGGCCGCCTCGCGCAGAAAGGCGGCCTTGCGGCTGTCACTCTCCACCAGCGTCACATCGGCGTCCCGCCGTTCCGCCAGCACCGCCGCCACGACCAGACCGGGGAAGCCGCCGCCGGAGCCGAGATCAACCCAGCGCGTGGCCTCGCCGGCCAGCGGCACCAGCTGAAGCGAATCGGCGACATGGCGGGTCCACAGCTGCGGCAGCGAGGCGGCCGCGACCAGATTGATGGTGCGCTGCCACTTTTCCAGCAGCGCGACGATGATGTCGAGCCGCTGCTCCGTTTCACGTGAAACAGGGGTGAGGCTCAGCGCGCGGGTGCGATCGGACGAATCGTTCTTGGACATGACGCATTCTACCGCAGTCGCGGCGCCGGATCAGCGGGAGAGACGGTGCGGAAAGGCGATTGCCGCCGGTCACGACATGCGCCGATCACGACACTGCCGATCACGACACTCGGCGGGCATGCGCCGCCAGCAGCGCCAGCGCCGCCGGGGTCATGCCGTCGATGCGGCCGGCCTGGCCAATGGTACGGGGGCGAATCGATTCCAGCTTGGCCTTGATCTCGTTGGAGAGACCGGCCAGCCCGCGATAATCCATCTCCGCCAGCTCCGCCGCCTCGTCGCGGCGGAACGAGGCGATGTCGGCCTCCTGACGGTGGAGATAGACGGCGTATTTCGCATCGACCTCCACCTGCTCGCCAATGCGGGCGTCCTCGCCGCCGGCCTGTGGCCAGATGCGGCAAATATCGGCCCAGCTCACATGCGGGTAGGAGAGCAGATCGAACGCCGTCCGCCGCTGCCCGTCGCGGTTCAGGGTCAGCCCATGCGCGTCGCCCTCCCCCGGGGTGATCGACACCGAGCGGCTCCAGGCCGACACCCGCGCCAGCGCCTCGCGCCGCGCGGCGAAGTGCACCCGCCGCGCCGCGCCGACCAGGCCGAGCGCATCGCCCTTGCCGGTGAGGCGCTGGTCGGCATTGTCGGCCCGCAGCGAGAGGCGATACTCCGCCCGTGAGGTGAACATGCGGTAGGGCTCGCTCACCCCGCGCGTGACGAGATCGTCGATCATCACCCCGATATAGGCTTCCGCCCGGTCGAAGGTGACGCCGTCCTGCCCGCCTGCCCGCCGCGCCGCGTTCAGCCCGGCGACCAGCCCCTGCGCCGCCGCCTCCTCATAGCCGGTTGTGCCGTTGATCTGGCCGGCGAGGAATAGGCCGGGCGCCTTGCGCACTTCCAGCGTCGGCTCCAGCTCGCGCGGGTCGACATGGTCATATTCGATGGCGTAGCCGGGACGGAAAAGCTGAACCCGTTCCAGCCCCGGAATGGTCGCCAGCAGCAGGCGCTGGACGTCCTCCGGCAGCGAGGTCGAGATGCCGTTGGGATAGACGGTGGGATCGTCCAGCCCCTCCGGCTCCAGGAAGATCTGGTGCCCTTCCCGCTCGCCGAAGCGGACGATCTTGTCCTCGATCGAGGGGCAGTAGCGCGGGCCGACGCTCTGGATATTGCCGGAGTACATCGCCGAGCGGGCGATATTGGCCCGGATCACCGCATGGGTTTCCGGCGTCGTGCGGGTGATGCCGCACTTCACCTGCGGATTGGTGATCGCCTGCGTGAGCGAGGAAAACGGCTCGGGGGGCGTGTCGCCCTCCTGCATCTCCAGCCCGGCCCAGTCGATGCTGCGGCCATCGAGGCGCGGCGGGGTGCCGGTCTTCAGCCGGCCGAGCCGCAGGCCCAGCGCGGCGAGCGAGGTGGAGAGGCCGCGCGCCGGCGCCTCCCCCATCCGCCCCGCCGGGATCTGCTGGTCGCCAATATGGATCAGCCCGTTGAGAAAGGTGCCCGTGGTAACGACGACGGCACCCGCCATCAGGCGCCGCCCATCCGCCAGCACCACGCCGGTGACGCGCCCTTCCTGCAGGATCAGGCTGTCGGCTTCGCCCTCGACCACCGATAGGTTCGGCTGCGAATCGATCGCCCGCTGCATCGCCTGCGCGTAGAGCTTGCGGTCAGCCTGGGCGCGGGGGCCGCGCACCGCCGGCCCCTTGCGGCGGTTGAGCAGGCGGAACTGGATGCCGCCCTGGTCGGCGACGCGGCCCATCAGCCCGTCCAGCGCATCGATCTCGCGCACCAGGTGCCCCTTGCCGAGCCCGCCAATCGCCGGGTTGCAGGACATGGTGCCGAGCGTCGCATGGGCGTGCGTTACCAGCGCGGTGCGGGCGCCCAGCCGCGCGGCGGCGGCGGCGGCCTCGGTGCCGGCATGGCCGCCGCCGATGATGACGACGTCGAAAGAGTGTGCGGGAGCGGTCATAGGGCAGGCTCGCAGGCTTCTGTCGCGCCGCGAAAACGGGCGCGCGCATCTCGGCGGGCGAAGGGATGGCCTCTTCAGCCAGCGATTTGCCCCGCCGTCAAGCCAGCCCGATGCTTCGGCCGGCTGGGGACAAGGCGGCGACCTGATTCACGTGAAACATTTCGTTTACGAATCGGCCTCGGCGGCGGCTCTGTTTCACGTGAATCCGACCCCTGCTTGGGGGCTATTTGCCAATGCAGAATTCGCGGAACACGACATCGAGAAGATCCTCGACCCCGATCGCCCCGGTCATGCGGCCGAGCGCCCGGGCGGCGAGGCGAAGCTCCTCGGCCAGAAGCTCGTCGTCCAGCCGCTCCCAGTGCTCCAGCGCGAGAGCGAGATGTGCATCCGCTTCCCGCGCGCTGGCGCGATGACGGGCGCGGATCAGCGCCGGGTGCTCGCCTTCCGCCCGCGCTGCGATGAAACCGCCGAGCGCACGGGTCAGCGCCTCCAGCCCCTCCCCGCTCGCCGCCGAGACCTTGAAGCCCCGCGCCGCCCAGCCGGTTTCCGGCGACAGCGCATCCCCGGCCCGGTCGATCTTGTTCGCCACCAGCCAGAGCGGGCGCTCTGTTTCGATGGAGGGAGAGGCCTCGGGCGCGGGTCCCACCGAGACGTCGTGCACCCACAGCACGAGATCGGCCTGCGCCATCCGGGCGCGGGCGCGGCGGATGCCCTCCGCTTCCACCTTGCTTTCCGCCTCACGCAGGCCGGCGGTGTCGACCAGCGTCGCCTTGTGGCCGTCGAGGTCGAGCGCGACTTCCAGCAGGTCGCGCGTGGTGCCCGGCTCGTCGGAAACGATGGCGATGTCGCGCTGCGCCAGCGCGTTGATCAACGACGACTTGCCGGCATTGGGCAGGCCGGCAATGGCGATGAGCGCGCCTTCCCGCACCAGCGCGCCGCGCCGGTCGGCCAGCGCGGCGGTGAGTTCGGCGTGGAGAGCCTCCACTTCCGGCCGCGCCAGCGCCCGCGCCCCCGCCGGCACATCGTCCTCGTCGGCGAAATCGATGCCGGCCTCAATGAGCGCCATGGCGCGGATGAGGCGGCGGCGCCACTCCTCCACGCGCTGGCCGAGATGGCCGAAGGCGTGGGCGAAGGCGAGCCGGCGCTGCGCTTCGGTCTGCGCCCCGATCAGGTCGGCGAGGCCCTCGGCCTCGGTCAGGTCCATCCGCCCATTGAGGAACGCGCGGCGGGTGAACTCGCCGGCTTCCGCAGGCCGCAGGCCGGGAACGCTGAGCACCGCGCCGAGCACGGCGGCGACGACGGCGCGCCCGCCATGGATCTGCAATTCGGCCATGTCCTCGCCGGTGGCGCTGCGCGGCCCGGGGAACCACAGCGCCAGCCCCTGGTCGAGCACGTCGCCGGAGATGGGGTGGCGCAGCCGCGCCAGATGCGCCCGGCGCGGTTCGGGCAGCCGGCCGGCCAGCGCCACCAGAACGGCCCCGGCCTGCGGGCCGGACAGGCGGATGACGGCCACCGCGCCGCCACTGCCGGAGGACACCGCCGCGATGGTGTCGGTAGCGGCGACGGCGGCGCCTTTGTCAGTGGCGGTTATGTCGATTGCGCTTTTTTCCTGCACGTCCACCCGCTACGCCCTATCTGTTGAATCGGCCGCGTCGCTTGCAAGAAGCGCCCGCCGCCGCGCCACGATACCCCGTCCCCAGCCGGAGCGACATCTTGCCCAACCAGCTCGCCGCCGCCGCCAGCCCCTATCTGCTCCAGCACAAGGACAACCCCGTCGACTGGTGGGAATGGACGCCGGACGCCTTCGCGGAGGCCCGGCGCAGCAACCGGCCGATCCTGCTCTCCATCGGCTATGCCGCCTGCCACTGGTGCCATGTGATGGCGCATGAGAGCTTCGAGGACGAGGCGACGGCGGCGGTGATGAACGAGCTGTTCGTCAACATCAAGGTCGATCGCGAGGAACGGCCGGAGGTCGACCAGATCTATATGGCCGCGCTGCAGCAGCTCGGCGTGCAGGGCGGCTGGCCGATGACCATGTTCCTCGACCCGGAAGGCGCCCCTTTCTGGGGCGGCACCTATTTCCCGAAAGAAGCGCGCTATGGCCAGCCCGCCTTTACCGAGGTGCTGAAGACCATGGCTGGCGCCTATGCCTCGGGCGATCCGCGCATCACCCAGAACCGCGCCGCCCTGCTGGACCGGCTGCGGCAGAAGGCCCGGCCCGCCGGCCAGGTGGTGATCGGCACCCATGAGCTGGACGATATCGCCGGGCGGATCCTCGGCATCATGGATACCGAGCATGGCGGGCTACAGGGCTCGCCGAAATTCCCCAACACACCGTTCCTTGAGCTGCTGTGGCGCGGCTGGGAGCGTACCGGCCGAACGAAGCTGCGCGACGCGGCGCTGCACGCGCTTGATGGCATGAGCGAGGGCGGCATCTACGACCATATTGGCGGCGGCTATTCCCGCTACAGCGTCGACGAGCGCTGGCTGGTGCCGCATTTCGAGAAGATGCTCTACGACAATGCGCAGATCCTCGACCTGCTCGGCCTCGCCTATAGCGAGACGCTGGCCGAGCTTTTCCGCGCCCGCGCCGATGAGACGGTGGGCTGGCTGCAACGGGAAATGCTGACCGAAGGCGGCGCCTTCGCCGCCAGCCTCGACGCCGATTCCGAAGGCCATGAGGGCCGCTATTACGTCTGGACCCTCAAGCAGGTGCTGGACGCGCTTGGGGCGCAGGACGCGGAATTCTTCGCCCGGCATTACGACATTGTGCCCTTCGGCAATTGGGAAGGCGTTTCGATCCCGAATCGACTGAAGGAGATGGAGCGCTCCGGCGCCGACGAGGTGCGCCTCGCCCTGCTGCGCGACAAGCTGCTGGCCGTGCGCGAAAAGCGGGTGCCGCCCGGCCGCGACGACAAGGTGCTGGCCGACTGGAACGGGCTGATGATGTCAGCTCTGGTGGGCGCGGCGCCGCGCTTTGGGCGGCCGGAATGGGTGGAGCTGGCCGCCGGCGCCTTCCGTTTCATCGCCGAATCGATGGTGAAGGACGGGCGGCTCGGCCATAGCTGGCGCGCGGGGCGGCTGGTGTTCCCCGGCCTTGCCAGCGACTATGCCGCGATGATCGGCGCGGCGCTTGCATTGCACCAGGCGACCGGCGAGCGGAACTATCTCGACCAGGCGGTCGCCTGGCAGGCTCAGCTGGAGACGCACCATGCGAGCGAGGAAGGCGGCTATTACCTCACGGCCGACGATGCCGAGGGGCTGATTTTGCGGCCCGAAGCGACCGCTGACGATGCCGTCACCAACCCGCAGGCGCTGATCGCCCGCAACCTCGTTCGGCTCGCCGCGCTGACCGGAGATGACGCCTATCGCGCCCGCGCCGACCTTCTGTTCGACGCCCTGCTGCCGCGCGCCGCGCCGAATCTCTACAGCCATGCCGGCCTGCTCAACGCGCTCGACAGCCGGCTGCGGGCGCCGGAGATCGTGATTATCGGCGCGGGCGAGGCCGCCGACGCGCTGGCGGAGACCGCCCGCCGCCTGCCGCGCGTCGACATCACCCTGCAGCGGGTGGAAGACCCGGCGGCGCTGCCGGCCGATCATCCGGCCCGCGCCAAGGCGGAAAGTCTCGCGGCCGGCGCGGGAGGGGGCGCCGCCGCCTTTGTCTGCGCCGGCGCGGTGTGTTCGCTTCCCGTTACGGAATCGAATCGATTGGCGGAAGTGGTGCGTGGCGGCTGAGCGCGAGGGCGTGACGCCTCGGGTCGCGCCGGCAATGGGCGCCGGGACGCGGGCTTGGCGCGGATTTGCGCCCGTCGCGCCCGCCTGTGGACAGTCCTGTGGATAAGTTGGGGGCAAAAACCCCCACCGGCCCGCATTTCAACAGAAATGGCCGCTGGCAGGCGAAAGGACTTTTACGATGGATGGATCGGACGTGACCCCGTTTGGCCGCCCTGAGTCATTTGTGGAGTGTATTGTTTCGGCTACGAAACGTGCACGGGCGCACTATTTATCGCCGTAAAATGTCGGATCAAATGCGTCGGCGCAAAGATCGCCCTCCCGACACCGCGGGGCGCACCGGACGCCGGCGGCGTCAGTCTTTTCGGCTGAAGCGGATATTGGCCAGCATGAGCGGCACGACCAGCAGCAGCGCGCCGGCAAGGTCCGCCTGCAGGACATAGGCGAGGCCGAGTTCCTCGCGCACCGCCGGCCCGATCACCGGGTCGGCGAAATCGGCGATGAGGCTGGCGACGAACAGGGCGGTGGGCAGCCACACAGCAAGGGGCAGCCACCAGCGCCGGCAGGCCATGACCCAACTCAGCGCGGCGATACCGATGACGAAGAGCCACAGCTCGGCCATGGGCGGTTCGCGCTCGGCGACGCCGGCCTGGACCGGCAGCGCCAGAAGCAGCGCCACAGGAAGCGATATCAACGAAAGCCGAGTGATCCGCCCTGCCCGCATGCCCCGCCTCCCAGCGGCCTCGCCCCGGCGTTTTCGCCGTGGGCGTGCTTGCCTTGTGTTTTCGCCTTACGTGTTCATCGAGTCGAAGAAGTCGCCATTGGTCTTGGTCTGGCGCAGCTTGTCGACCAGGAACTCGATCGCGTCGACCGTCCCCATCGGGTTCAGGATGCGGCGCAGGACGTACATCTTCTTCAAAACGTCGGCCGGCACAAGCAGCTCTTCCTTGCGGGTGCCCGAGCGCGTGATGTCGATGGCCGGGAACACCCGCTTGTCCGACACCTTGCGGTCGAGAATGACCTCGGAATTGCCGGTGCCCTTGAACTCCTCGAAGATCACCTCGTCCATGCGCGAGCCGGTATCGACCAGCGCGGTGGCGATGATGGTGAGCGAGCCGCCCTCTTCGATGTTACGCGCCGCGCCGAAGAAGCGCTTGGGGCGCTGCAGCGCGTTGGCGTCGACACCGCCGGTCAGCACCTTGCCCGACGACGGCACGACGGTGTTGTAGGCGCGGCCGAGGCGGGTGATCGAATCCAACAGGATCACCACGTCGCGCTTGTGCTCGACGAGGCGCTTGGCCTTCTCGATCACCATTTCCGCGACCTGCACATGGCGCTGGGCCGGCTCGTCGAAGGTGGAGGAGACCACCTCGCCCTTCACCGAGCGCTGCATGTCGGTGACTTCCTCCGGCCGCTCGTCGATGAGCAGCACGATCAGGTAGCACTCGGGATGATTGGTGGTGATGGACTGGGCGATGTTCTGCAGCAGCACGGTCTTGCCGGTGCGCGGCGGGGCGACGATCAGGCCGCGTTGGCCCTTGCCGATCGGCGCCACGACATCGATGACGCGGGCGGAGAAATCCTTGCGCGTCGGGTCTTCGATTTCCAGCTTCAGCCGCTCGTCGGGATAGAGCGGGGTCAGGTTGTCGAAGTTGATCTTGTGCCGGATCTTGTCCGGGTCCTCAAAATTGATCGTGTTGACCTTGAGGAGGGCGAAGTAGCGCTCCCCATCCTTCGGGGAGCGGATCTGGCCTTCGACCGTGTCGCCGGTGCGCAGGCCGAAGCGGCGGATCTGGCTCGGCGAGACATAGATGTCATCGGGGCCGGGCAGATAATTCGCGTCCGGCGAGCGCAGGAAGCCGAAACCGTCGGAAAGGATCTCGACCACGCCCTCACCGATGATGTCGGTGTCCTTGGCGGCGAGCTGCTTGAGAATGGCGAACATCAGCTCCTGCTTGCGCAGCGTGCTGGCGTTCTCGACCTCAAGCTCCTCCGCAACCACGAGAAGTTCGGCGGGGTTCTTGGACTTGAGGTCCTGGAGCTTCATTTCCCCCATGGGAAAGGGCCTCGATATGTCTAATGTGGACGTAGCCGGTCGGGAAAACACCCGCCGAAACGACAAAAGGTGGGAAGCGCTGGTCTGCGGACCCAGGCCGAGGGGATCGGCTTCTTGTCCGGCACACCGTGCGGCATCGGGGAGATGCCCGTCTGAACGGAGCGACAGCCAGCTTCGTGGAGTTCGCGCACCATAGGCAAAGGCACGATTCGGCGCAAGTGCGCCGTCACAAGCTTTGAGCGGCTTAAAACGGCTTTACGATGACCATGATGACGATGCCGATCATCAGCAGCGTCGGCACCTCGTTCATGATCCGGAAAAAGCGCGCCGGCCGCGTGTTCCGGTCGGCGGCGAAATCGGCCACCCAGCGGGCCTGATATTCCTGCGCGACGGTCATGCCCAGCACCAGCGCCAGTTTCACGTGAAACCAGCCGGAGACGAACCATCCGCCCTGCCAGGCGAGATACAGCCCGGCCAGCCAGCTCACCGCCATGGCGGGACGGGCGATCGCCTTGAGCAGGCGCCGTTCCATCACCTTGAAGGTTTCCGACTGCGGCGAGCCTTGGGGCGCGTCGCAGTGATAGACCATCAGCCGGGGCATGTAGAGCAGCGCCGCCATCCAGGAGATGATGGCGATCACATGCAGCGCCTTGATCCAGTCGTAGAGCATCGACACCCCGTTCCCTGCACAACGTCATGCCCGGCCTCGGGCCGGGCATCCACGACTTGTCCGACCTCGGCCCATAGCGAAGACGTGGATGGCCGGGTCAGGCCCGGCCATGACGGCGTCCAAGTCGTCAGCCGCCGCGAATCCGGGCGATCATCTGCTCGACATGGGCGATCGGCGTTTCCGGGCGGATGCCGTGGCCGAGATTGAACACATGCGAGGCGCCGCGGAAATCCGCCAGGATGGCGTCGATGCTGGCGTCGAGTGCCCGGCCGCCGGCGATCAGGGTGAGTGGATCGAGATTGCCCTGCAGCGCGCATTTGCCCCCCAACGCATAGCGCGTCGCCGGGCGGTCGGCCGTCCAGTCGAGCCCCACCGCATTGACGCCTGATGCCTGCACCATCGCGGTGAGGCCGGACAATGTGGCGCCCTTGGGAAAGGCGATGATCCGCGCGCCGGGCACTTCAGCCCGCACCAGCGCGACGATGCGGGCGATCGGTTCAATCGACCAGCGGCGGAAGCTTGTGGGATCGAGCACCCCGGACCAACTGTCGAAGATCTGCACCGCATCGGCGCCGGCCTTGAGCTGGCCGATGAGATAACGCGCCGAGGTTTCCACCAGCCGGTCGATCAGCGCGGTGAAGAAATCGGGATCGCGCAAGGAGGCGAGCCGCGCCGGTGCCTGGTCCGGCGTGCCGCGCCCGGCGATCATGTAGGTCGCCACCGTCCACGGCGCGCCGCAGAAGCCGAGCAGCGCGGTCTCGCTGGGAAGTTCGGCGCGGATGCGAGTGACCGCTTCCAGCACCCGGTCGATCTTGTCCGGGTCCAGCGTCTCGCGCAGCGCGGCAAGCTCGGCACCATTCGTCACAGGCACGAGGCGGGGCCCTTCCCCGGCCTCGAAGGTCAGCGGGCAGCCGAGCGCGTGCGGCACGACGAGTATGTCGGAGAACAGGATCGCCGCATCGAAGCCGAAACGGCGGATCGGCTGCAGCGTCACTTCGACCGCGAGATCGGGCGTGTAGCAGAGGGTGAGGAAATCGCCGGCCTTCTCGCGCACCGCCCGGTATTCCGGGAGATAGCGCCCGGCCTGGCGCATCATCCAGATCGGCGTGCGGCTGGGCACCTGTCCGTCCAGCGCCTGCAGCAGGATCGGCTCGTTCTTCACGCTGGCCCCTGCCGTGGTGCTTTCCATTCCGGCGCTTTCCATCCGTTTGTCCCCTGCCTCTTCATACTTCTTTAAGCACTTTGAATCGAAGGTTGTCTGTGTAGTGAGCAGGGGATTAGAGATGTTCCTCCCCGCCCACAATACGCCCCCAGCCTAGGCGCTGGCGCGCCGGCCGCGGATGAATCCAAAATTCAGCCGGTTTAAGGGCTTAGCCGCCGCGTGCGGTGTTATCCACGCAGTTCGCCGCATGCGCCTTGATAAAGCGCACAGGGTGTCACCTGTGGAGGAAAACGGCCGCTGTCCCCAGCCCTCCCCTTGCGAACGGGCAAAGGGCATGGCTTGTTCCCATCCTATGCACAGGCCTGTGGATGACCGGGGTGACTGATTCCGCCCGCCCGTCGGAGAGCTACTACCACCTCCATCTCGTGTCGGATTCCACCGGCGAGACGCTGATCAGCGTCGGCCGGGCGGCGGCGGCGCAGTATGATGTGAAGCCGATCGAGCACATTTACCCGCTGGTGCGCTCGCACAAGCAGCTCGACAAGGTGGTGCAGGCGATCGATGAATTCCCCGGCATCGTGCTCTACACCCTCACCGATCCGGAACTGCGCAATCGGCTGAAGACCTATTGCCGCGACCATGGCGTGCCGGTGCTCTCCGTACTGGCGCCTGTGGTGCAGCTGTTCCAGGCCTATCTCGGCGGTGTGCCGGAACCGCGCGTCGGCGGCCAGCACCAGCTCGACGGCGATTATTTCCGCCGCATCGACGCGATGAACTTCACCGTCATGCATGATGACGGCCAGCATGTGGACGGGCTGGAAGCCGCCGATGTGGTGCTGCTCGGCATTTCCCGCTCCTCCAAGACGCCGACCAGCATCTATCTCGCCAATCGCGGCATCAAGACCGCCAATATCCCGCTGGTGCCGAGCCTGCCGGTGCCACCGGGCTTGGCTGATCTCAAGCGGCCGCTGATCGTCGGCCTGCTCGCCAGCGCCGACCGGGTGGTGGAAATCCGCCGCAACCGGCTGCTCGGGCTGAACGCGGCGCAGGCGGCCGACACCTATACCGACCGCCAGGCGGTGGCGGAGGAAATCGCCTTTTCCCGCCGGCTCTGCGCCCGCCATGGCTGGCCGATGATCGATGTCACCCGCCGCTCCATCGAGGAGACGGCGGCGGCGATCATCGCCCTGCTGCAGGAGCGCCGGCGCAAACTGACCGAGAATCCCAATGGCTGACACCGAAGGCGACAACGGCCTCTGGCGCGGGACGGCGCCGCTGCTGCTGGCCTCCAAGAGCGCGGCCCGCCGCGCCTTGCTGGAGGCGGCCCGCCTGCCCTTCGCGGTGGTGAGGGCTGAGGTGGATGAGCGGGCGATTGAGGCGCAGGCGGTGGAGGGCGGCGCCGCGCCGCCTGCCGTCGCGCTGGAGCTTGCCCGCGCCAAGGCGCTGGCGGGGGCAAGCGAGCATCACGGGCGGCTGGTGATTGGTGCCGACCAGACGCTGGCACTGGGCGATGAGGCCTTCCACAAGCCGGCGGACCGGGCGGCGGCGAAGGCGCAGATCGCCCGTCTGGCCGGCCGCACCCATGCCCTGCATTCGGCGGTCGCGGTGGCGCGCGACGGCGCGGTGCTGTGGGCGACGGTGGAAAGCGCCCATCTCACCCTGCGCCCGCTCGATGACGCCGCGCTTGAGGCCTATCTCGAGGCGGCCGGCGATGCGGTGCTCTCCAGCGTTGGCGGCTACCAGCTGGAGGGGCTTGGCATTCATCTGTTCGCCCGTGTCGAGGGCGACCATTCGGTGATACTGGGACTGCCGCTGCTGCCGCTGCTCGGCTTTCTCCGCTCCGAAGGACTTCTGCTGTGACCCGCAACGTGGCGATTATCGGCCATCCCGTCAGCCATTCGCGCTCGCCGCTGATCCATGGCTACTGGTTGGCCCAGCACGGCATTGATGGCGCCTATGGCGTGCGCGATGTCGCGCCTGAGAATATTGACGGCTTTCTCGCCGATTTCGCCGCCTCTGGCCTCGTCGGTGGCAATGTCACCGTGCCGCACAAGGAAGCTGCCTTCCGCGCCTGTGTCGCGCGTGATCCGGTGGCGGCGGCGCTGGGCGCGGTCAACACGATCTGGCTGCAGGATGGCGCGCTTCACGGCGCCAATACCGATGTGCATGGCTTTCTCGCCAATCTCGACGCCGCCGAGCCGGACTGGGCGCGGGCGCTCGGCGAGGCGGTGGTGCTGGGCGCCGGCGGCGCGGCGCGGGCTGTTGTCTACGGTCTGCTGGAGCGCGGCGTCGATCGCGTGGTGGTGGCCAACCGCACGCGGGCACGGGCCGAAGCGTTGCGCGACCAGTTCGGCCCGCGGGTGTTGCCGATCGACTGGCGCGACCTTGGCGGGCGGCTGATCGGCTGCCGGCTGCTGGTCAACACCACCTCGCTGGGGATGAAGGGCCAGCCGCCGCTCGATATCGACCTTTCCGCCCTGTCGCCGGACGCGCTGGTAACGGACATCGTCTATGTGCCGCTGGAAACCCCGCTCTTGCGGGCGGCCAAGGCGCGCGGCCTCGCCACTGTGGACGGGCTCGGCATGCTGCTGCACCAGGCGGTGCCGGGCTTCGCGCGCTGGTTCGGCGTGCGCCCGGAGGTGACGCCGGAGCTGCGGGCGCTGGCGATCGATGATCTGAAGGCCAAGGGGCAACTGGCGTGAGGGCGCGCCCCTTCCGGCTGGGGCTGACCGGCTCGATCGGCATGGGCAAATCGACTACGGCGCAGATTTTCCGCGCGCTCGGCGTGCCGGTGCACGATGCCGATGCGGCGGTGCATGCGCTTTATGGCGCGGAAGGCGTCGGCCCGGTGGGTGCGGCGTTTCCCGGCGTGGTGGTGGAGGGGCGGGTCGACCGCGCGCTTCTGGGCGCCCGCGTGTTCGGCGACGACGACGCGATGAAGCGGCTGGAAGCCATCGTCCACCCACTGGTGCGGGCGCGGGAAAAGGCCTTTCTCGAACAGGCGGCGGCGGCGGGCGAACCCATCGCCGTGCTCGACATTCCGCTGCTGTATGAGACCGGGGCGCAGGGCCGGGTCGACGCCGTGCTTGTGGTGACGGCGCCGGAAGAGGTGCAGCGCGCCCGGGTGATGGCCCGGCCCGGCATGAGCGAAGAAACCTTCGCCGCCATCCTCGCCCGGCAGATGCCCGATGCCGAGAAGCGCCGGCGCGCCGATTTTGTGCTCGACACCAGCCAGGGGCTCGACCCGGCCCGGGCCGCTATGGCAGAGCTGCTGCACCAGCTGCGGGCGGCGCGCGGCGCGGACGCAGAACAAGGAGACGGCGATGCGTGAGATCGTGCTCGACACCGAGACCACCGGCCTCAACCCGCTCACCGGCGACCGGCTGGTCGAAATCGGCTGCGTCGAGATCTTCAACCGCATCCCGACGGGGCAGGTCTACCATGTCTATCTGAACCCCCAGCGCGACATGCCGGTGGAGGCGTTCAACGTGCATGGGCTGTCGAGCGAATTTCTCGCCGACAAGCCGCTCTTCGCCCAGGTGGCGGACGACTTCCTCGCCTTCATCGCCGGCGACCCGCTGGTCATCCACAACGCCGCCTTCGATATCGGCTTCCTCAATGCGGAGCTGGCGAAGATCGGCCGGCCGGCGCTGACCTTCGACCGGGTGGTCGACACACTCTCGCTGGCGCGGCGGCGGCATCCGGGTGCGTCGAATCGTCTCGACGACCTGATGAACCGCTACGGCATCAACAGCTCGCGCCGCACCAAGCACGGGGCGCTGCTGGATTCCGAATTGCTGGCGGAGGTTTATGCCGAACTGTGCGGCGGCAAGCAGACGGCGCTGAGCCTGACTGCCTCGGACGCCACCGTCATCGTGATCGAGGGCCAGGTGACGAGCCCGATGCAGCGCCCGCGGCCGCTGGCGCCGCGCGGCAACGAGGCGGAGGCCGCCGCCCATGCCGCCTTCATCGCCACGCTGGGCGAGAACGCCATCTGGAAAGACTACACGGCCGGAAGCTGACGCCGCCGGCCGTGCTGTTCAGATCAGGCTCGAAAGGCCGGCGTCAGGACGCGAGCACGTTGCTCGGCGCCTGCTGCGCCATGCGCTGGCGATACAGCGTGACGAAATCGACCGGATCGATCATCAGCGGCGGGAAGCCGCCATTGCGCACCGTGTCGGCGACGATCTGCCGCGCGAAGGGGAACAGCATGCGCGGGCATTCGATCAGGATGAAGGGATGGATGGTTTCCTGCGCCACGTTCTGGGCGCGGAAGATGCCGGCATAGGCCAGCTCCAGCGCGAACAGCGTCTTGCCGTTCAGCTCGGCCTTGGCCTCGACCTTGAGCTCGACTTCATATTCCGAACCTTCGCGCATCGGCCGGGCATTGACGTTGATCTGGATGCCGATCTGCGGCTGGCCCTTCACGACCAGCGATTCCGGCGCGCCAGGATTCTCGAAGGACAGGTCTTTCGTGTACTGCGTCAGCACCTGCAGCGTCGGCATCTGGGCGTTGTCGGTCTCAGCCATAGGTTTCTCCGTGGGGTTCGCCGGGTTCCGCCATCCGGGGCGCCGGCGATGGTGCCGCTGGGTCGGTGGTCCCGCCGCAGCCGGTCTTTCAAGGGGCGGGTGTCGCTAACACGGTTGGATGCGGCTCACAAGCGCGGTGCGGCGCCGTTTTCCATGTGTCCTGCCATGCCAGCGGGCCAAGCCACGAACCTCGCCGCGAACGGCACCGCGAACCACGCCGCTTGGCGGAAGCCGCCGGCTTGCTCTACTGTGCGGGTGGATGTCCGGCCGTGCTGTTTCGCCCCGCTGTTCCGCCCCGCTGTTCCGCCCGATGTGATGACCTTGGGGCAGGGACGGGGTGGCGAAATCGGCCAGACGTCGTAAATAGGTCATGTGAACGGGTCGGTTCTTCCTTGGAAGAAGCCGCGTCGGCACCACATGATGTACAGTCCCGCGCCGGAACGGCTCCGGCGGGGCCAACAGCGGCGAACTGCGACGTGTTCGATATTTATACGATCATCTTCCTGGCCCTCGCCGTGTTCATTTTCATACGGCTGCGGAGCGTGCTGGGACAGCGTACGGGGCGCGAGCGGCCGCCCTACGACCCCTATTCGCGCCGCGATGCCGCCAAGGCGCCGGTGGGCGCCACCGACAAGGTGGTGAATTTCCCCGGCCCGGCCAATGACAAGCCGGCCGTGCCCGCGCCTGTGGAGCCGCTGGAAGATGCCGAACCCGCGCCGGCGCGCTGGGCCGGAATCGCCGAGGTCGGCTCGGCGGTGGCCAATGGCCTCGACGCCATCGCCGCGCAGGAGCGCGACTTCGACGCCAAGCACTTCCTCACCGGTGCCCGCGCCGCCTATGAGATGATCGTCGTCGCCTTCGCCCATGGCGACCGCGCCGCGCTCAAGGACCTGCTGGCGCGCGACGTGTTCGAGGGCTTCGCCGCTGCCATCGCCGAGCGCGAGCAGCGCGGCGAGACGATGGAGACGCAGTTCGTCGGCATCGAGAAGGCCGATATCATCGAGGCCGACGCCCGTGGACGCTCGGCGCAGATCACCGTGCGCTTCCTGTCGCAGCTGATTTCCGTCACCCGCGACAAGCACGGCGGCGTGGTCGATGGCGATGCCGAGCAGGTCGCCGATGTGACCGATGTGTGGACCTTCGCCCGGGAGCTGGGCGCCCGCGACCCCAACTGGAAGCTTGTCGCCACCGAAGCGGCTTCGTGAGAAGATGGCGCGGTGCGCGCTTTTCTTCTCATCCTTTCCCTTTCCGGAAGTCTGACCGGGGCCCTTCTTCTCGGGGCCGGGCCGGCGCGCGCCGCGCCGGCGCCGCTGTTTCCGCAGGCGGTGCTTGAGCCGAGCCGCTTTGCCGACCTGCCCGGCTGGGCGCAGGACGACCATGCCAAGGCTCTCGCCGCCTTCCGCCGCAGCTGCGGTGCGATCGCCCGCAAGGGTGATCGCGTCACCCCGCCCCGCCCGGTCTTCACCGCCCTGCGGCCGATTTGCGCCCGGGCGGCGCGGCTGCCGAGGCAACCGAGCGACGCGGTAGCGCGAAAATTCTTCGAGACGCAGTTCCGCCCCTACACCATCACCGCGCTGGGACAGGCCAACGGCTTTCTCACCGGCTATTACGAGCCGGAGGTCGAGGGCTCGCGCACGCGCTCGGGCGAGTTCGCTACACCGCTTTATGCCCGTCCGGCCGATCTCGTCATCGAATCGCCGCCCGGTGGCGGCCCGCCGAGCAATAAGAGCGGCGCTTTCCGCAAGGTGGACGGCGCGCTGGTGCCCTATCACGACCGCGCCGCCATCGAGGACGGGGCGCTCGGCGACGACGGGGCGGTGGTCGCCTGGATCCGCGACCCGGCCGATGCCTTCTTCGCTCATATCCAGGGCTCGGTGCGGGTGCGCCTGCCCGATGGCGAGGTGCTGCGGCTGAACTATGACGGCCATAATGGCCAGCCCTACACGCCGATCGGCCGGCTGCTGATCGAGCGCGGGCTGGTGCCGCGCGAGAAGATGTCGATGGACGCCATCCGCGCCTATATCGCCACGCACCCGCAGGAAGGGCGCGCGCTGATGCGGGAAAACCGTTCCTACATCTTTTTCCGCATCGCTCGTGAGCTGAAGGCCGAGGACGGGGCGGTGGGCGCGCAGGGCCTGCCGCTGATGGCGGGGCGCTCGATCGCGGTGGACAAGGTGATCCACGTCTACGGCACACCCTTTTATCTCGACGCAGCGCTGCCCACCGGGCCGGAAGGGGCCAGCGAACCCTTCGCGCGGCTGATGATCGCGCAGGACACCGGCTCGGCCATTGTCGGCCCGGCCCGCGCCGACATTTTCTTCGGTGCCGGCGACGAGGCGGGCAGGCTGGCTGGGCGCATCCAGCATCCCGGCCGCTTCACCGTGCTGCTGCCGCGCGCGCTCGATCCCGCCCGCGCCCGGGTGCCGTTGCCGAAGCCGAGGCCGGCGAGCGCGCCCGAGGCGCCGCTTCCCGCCGCCGTGTCGGAGACGCCGTGATGGCGGGGCCTGTTGATTCGGGCGGGCGTTCGCGCCGGCGCCGTCCTCTCGACACCGAGGAAAAGGCGCTGTGGGAGCATGTGACGCGCTCGATCCGACCGATCCGCCCGGTGAAGCGCACCACTCTCGCCTCGGCGGAGACCGGCGGCGTGGTCGAGGCAGCGGCGGAGCCGGCCTCCGAGAAGCCCGCCCGGCTGACCAAGGCCGTACCCTCCGCTCCCAAGAGCGCACCGAAGCCCCCCGCGCCGCTGCCGCTCGCCCCGCTGGAGCCGAAGCTGCGCCGCCGCCTGTCGCGCGGCGCGGAGGTGGATGCGCGGCTCGATCTGCACGGCATGACCCAGGCCGCCGCGCATGGAAGGCTGATCGGCTTTCTGCGTGCGGCGCAGGGCTCAGGCCACGGGCTGGTGCTTGTCATAACAGGCAAGGGCGAGGCGATGAGCGTGCTCGCCGGCGAGGGCGGGCGCGGCGTGCTGCGCCGGCTGGTGCCGCAATGGCTCGGCGCGCCGGAGTTGCGCACCGTGGTGCTCGGCTTCGAGACCGCCGGGCGCGGCCATGGCGGTGAAGGCGCGCTTTATGTGCGGGTGCGGCGGCTGCGCGGAGGCCGGCCGTGACGCCCTTCGGCCGCCGCCTGCGCGAGCTGCGGGCCGAGCGCGGGGTGACGCTGAGCCAGATGGCGGAAACGATCGGCGTCTCCGCCGCCTATCTCTCGGCGCTGGAACACGGCAAGCGCGGCCAGCCGACCTGGCTGATGCTCCAGCGCATCATGGCCTATTTCAACGTCATCTGGGACGAGGCGGAAGCGCTGCGGGCGCTGGCCGACCTTTCCGACCCGCGCGTGGTGGTGGACACGTCAGGCCTCGCGCCCGAGGCGACGGAGCTGGCGAACCTTCTCGCCCGCGAGATCGCCACCCTGCCGCCCGAAGCGGTGGCCGAATTGCTTGGCCGGCTGAAGATCTTGCGGCGCCCGGGGTAGCGGGGCGGAACATGGCCTGCGTGCTTCGAGACACGGGGCTCGCGCCCCGCTCCTCAGCATGACGGCGGTGTTTCCAGCGTCATTGCCGGACTGCCCCGTTTCACGTGAAACCCTCAGCCGGCTCGGGTCTCGTTCCGGGTCCGAATCAAAGAATATAGCGGCTGAGATCCGTGTTGCCGGCGAGGTCGGCGACGCGCTCGCGCACATAGTCGCCATCCACCACCACCTTGTCGCCGGCGCGGTCCGGGGCGGTGAAGGACAGATCGTCCAGCACCCGCTCGATCACCGTCTGCAGACGCCGGGCGCCGATGTTCTCCACGCTCGCATTCACCTGCACGGCGATGTCGGCGATCGCCGCCACCGCGTCCTCGGTGATGACGAGCTCGACCCCTTCCGTGCCCATCAGCGCCACCGACTGCTTGACGAGGCTCGCCTCGGTCTCGGTGAGGATGCGGGTGAAGTCCTCGCGGGTCAGCGCTTCCAGCTCAACCCGGATCGGCAGCCGGCCCTGCAGTTCGGGCAGCAGGTCCGAGGGCTTGGAGACGTGAAAGGCGCCGGAGGCGATGAACAGGATATGGTCGGTCTTCACCGCCCCGTGCTTGGTGGAGACGGTGGTGCCCTCGATCAGCGGCAGCAGGTCGCGCTGCACGCCCTCGCGGGAGACATCAGCGCCGCCGCGCCGCTCCGAGCCGGCAGATCTTGTCGATCTCGTCGAGGAAGACGATGCCGTTTTCCTCCACCGAGCGGATCGCCTCCTGCACGATGGCGTCCTGGTCGATCAGCTTGTCGGCTTCCTCCGAGAGCAGCAGCGGATGGGCGTCCTTCACGTTGACGCGGCGGGGCTTGGAGCGGCCGCCAAAGGCCTTGCCCAGCATGTCGCCGAGCGAGACCGCGCCCATCTGCGCCCCCGGCATGCCGGGAATCTCGAACATCGGCATGCCCTGGCCACCGCTGGAGGTGAGCTCGATCTCGATCTCCTTGTCGTCCATCAGCCCGTCGCGCAGCTTCTTGCGGAAGCTCTCGCGAGTGCCTGATGAGGCGGTGGCGCCAACCAGCGCGTCGAGCACCCGTTCCTCGGCGGCCAGATGCGCCTTGGCCTCGACGCCCTTGCGGCGCACGTCGCGCACCAGGCCGATGCCGATCTCCACCAGGTCGCGGATGATCTGCTCGACATCGCGCCCGACATAGCCGACCTCGGTGAACTTGGTCGCCTCCACCTTGAGGAAGGGCGCGCCGGCGAGCCGGGCGAGGCGGCGGGAGATCTCCGTCTTGCCGACGCCGGTGGGGCCGATCATCAAAATGTTCTTCGGCAGCACCTCCTCGCGCAGCTGGCCTTCCAGCTGCTGGCGGCGCCAGCGGTTGCGCAGCGCGATGGCGACCGCGCGCTTGGCCTTGTGCTGGCCGACAATGTAGCGGTCGAGCTCGGAGACGATTTCGCGGGGCGAGAAGCTGGTCATGATGATGATGCAATATGTGGGGTGGGAAGGACGGTCGGATGCGGCAGCCGCCGCGCCAGCCGGGCCGGCAGCAGGGCGAGCACGGCCCGGCGCAGCGGGTGCCACAGGGCGCTGAGCAGCAGGATGAAGGCGCCGAGCACCAACAGGCTCAGCGGCGTCGAGCTATCGGCAAAGCCGCTGACCTCGATCAGCGAGGCGAAGGCGAAGCCGGCATAGGCAAGACCGGAGACCAGCAGCGCGCGGCGGTCGATCAGCACCGCCACCACGCCGAGCCCGGCGAACACCGCCAGCATCGGCAGCGCGCTGGCCTCGCCGGGCGCGCCCTCCGGCCAGATGAAGCCGCGAATCAGCGGATGCACGATCAGCGGCGCCGCCAGAAGATGCAGCCAGAAGGCGATGTCGGTCCGCCGCGTCAGCCGCTGCGGATCGCTCATGTCGAAGCGCATGGCGAGCGCGAAGACGCCGAGGCCGCAGAGCATGAGCACCGGATTGATCACCGCCGCGAGGCCGCCGGGTGTTGCGGCCGCCACCAGGCCGACCACGATCGCGACCAGCGCGGCGGCGCCGGCGGCCAGGGTGATCGGCACCCGGAAGCGCCAATAATGCAGAATCGCGGCGGCCAGCGTCGCCAGACCGGCCAGCGCCAGGGTGAGCGGATCTTCGCCGAGCGTCGCGAGGCTCGGGATGAGCGGCATGGTGCTGCCGAGCCAGGTGGACGACGCCATGAAAACCGACGCGCAGAACACCACCAGCAGCACGATGCTGGGCAGTGCCATGCGCTGCACGCGGGTGAAGAACTCCGCCAGCAGCCAGCTGGCCGCGCCGATAGCGGCCCACATGCCGGCCGCGCCGAGCCTATCGCCGAAATAGCCCAGCGCGCCGAGGAACAGCGCCAGCCCGATAGTGACGAAGATGTCGCCGAAGCCGGTGATGAAGCGCAGCCGCTCGTCATCCTCCGGCGGCGGGAGGGCGGCGTCGCGTGTGGGAACCAGCTCCGCCTCCAGCGCGCGTAGCCGCTCGGCCTGCTCCGGCGTGATGACGCCGCGTTCGGTCGCGATGAGGACGGTATTGTCGGAAATGCTCACCCGATCGTCTCCACCACCACATTGTGGTTGGTGTAGATGCAGATCTCGGCGGCGATGGCGAGGCTTTTGCGCACGATGGCCTCGGCGTCCCGGCCGCTGTCGGAGAGGGCGCGGGCCGCCGCGAGCGCGAAGCCGCCGCCCGAGCCGATGGCGGCGATGCCGTTTTCCGGCTCCAGCACGTCGCCAGTGCCGGTGAGCACCAAAGTGACATTGGCGTCGGCGACAATCATCATCGCCTCCAGCCGGCGCAGATAGCGATCGGTGCGCCAGTCCTTGGCGAGCTCGACGCAGGCGCGCTGCAGCTGGCCGGGATACTGCTCCAGCTTGGCCTCCAGCCGCTCGAACAGCGTGAAGGCATCCGCCGTGGCGCCGGCGAAGCCGCCGATCACATCGCCCTTGCCGAGCCGGCGCACCTTGCGGGCGTTGGATTTCATCACCGTGTTGCCGAGCGTCACCTGCCCGTCGCCGCCAATGGCGACGCGCCCGTCAGCGCGGACGGAAACGATGGTGGTGCCGTAGATCGTATCGGGGGAATGGGTCATCAAGGGCTCTGTATCGAGGGCGCGTCACGTGCGCCCTTACTTAAGTCTTCAACGCGTCAGCGCAACTCGGGACCGGCGGCGGCCGTCGGCCCGGCGAGCCGGAGGCCGGGAAGGAGGGCGATCAGGACGATGACGCCCCCGGCCGCGAGGAACGCATCGGCCGGCAGCACCACCAGCAGGCTGCTCAGCAGCCCGGCGATGAGGACAGAAAGCGCGACCCCCGCATTGGCGATGCCGAGCGCCCAGCCCCGCTCGCTCTCGTCCACCGCCGAGGAGATGGCGGCGAGCAGGGTGATGAAGGCGAGAATGTTGCTGGCGGTCGACAGGAAGCCCAGCGCCACCTGAGCCCAGGCCGGCAGGGGCAGCGCGCTCACGATGAGACAGAGGCCGCACAGGGCGAGGCCGACCAGGGCGGTCGCCTTGTCGCTGCCGAGCCGCGCGCGAACCAGCGCGAATCCGACGGCGGAAGAGACCGCGCAGCCGATGCCCATCACCATGGAGAACAGGCCAAGCCCGGCCGTCGTGAAGCCATAGGAGCGCTGCATCTCGATGAGGATGAAGGTGTAGTAGATGAGGAAACCGAGCTGGAAGAGGAAGAAGGACGTCGCCGGCATGAGGATCGCCGGCCGGTCCCCGATCCGCGCCAGCAGGCGGAAGGGCTGCCTCCAGTCGAGCACGAGGGCCCGGCGCGACTCATCCCTGGCAAAATGCGCCGAGTTGAGGCTGACGAGCGTCGCGACGCAGAGCAGCAGAGCGACGATGAGCGGCAGGCGCAGCTCGAAATGGCCGAGCAGCCCTCCGATCGCGGGACCCGCCACCATGCCGATCGTGTTGACCAGCACGATCTGCGCCATCGCGGCGCTGCGCTGGTCCGGCGGCACGGCGTCCACCACCGATGCCTGGGCGATAGGCGCGGTGCCGGCCATCAGCCCGGAGGAGAGGCGGCCGAGGAAGAACAGCCAGAGATGCCCGACGGAGAGCGCCACCGCCATCAGCGCGTAGCTTGCGGCCAGCCCGCCCATGCAGATCATCAGGGTGCGCCGGCGGCCCAGCGCGTCCGACAGGTCGCCGAGCAGCGACGAGCCGAAGAACATGCCGATCGGAAACAGGGAGAAGGCCAGTGACAGCAGCGTGTCGCGCGTCGCCGGACCATAGGCGCTCGTCAACCATGGGCTCTCGAAGAGCGCGACGATCAGCGGATACATCAGGCCGAAGGAGAAGATGTCGATGAAGACGGCGAGGAACAGGGGCGCGCGCGTGCGCAGCGTGGCCAGGTCCATCGAAAGAGCTCCCATGCGCGGAGACCGGGATGATGATGGCCTTTCTCCCCGCGCGCCAGCCTTGCACGGGGGGAAAGGCTGCGCATATGGCCTCTCCACACTTTAGCTGCTAAGACGCGCGCTCTTTCCGGGAGCCCCTCGCCATGCGCACGGCCAGCATCACCCGCGCCACCAAGGAAACGCAGATCCGCCTCTCCGTCGATCTCGACGGCACGGGGAAGGCGATGATCGCGACCGGCGTCGGCTTTTTCGACCATATGCTCGACCTGCTGGCGCGCCATTCGCGCATCGACATGGAGATCGAGGCGAAGGGCGACCTGCACATCGATTTCCACCACACGGTGGAGGATGTCGGCATCGCGCTCGGCCAGGCGGTGAAGGCGGCGCTCGGCGACATGCGCGGCGTCACCCGCTATGCCAGCCTGCATTTGCCGATGGACGAGACGCTGACCCGCGTCGCGCTCGACATCTCAGGCCGGCCCTTCCTGGTGTTCCGCACCGAATTCGCCGTGGCGAAGATCGGCGAGTTCGACACCGAGCTGGTGCGCGAATTCTTCCAGGCCTTCGCGATGAATGCGGGGCTGACCCTGCATGTCGAGACTCTCTATGGCGCCAACGCGCACCATATTGCGGAGAGCTGCTTCAAGGGTCTGGCCCGCGCCCTGCGCGCGGCGGTGGCGATCGACCCGGCGGCAGCGGGGGAAATCCCGTCCACCAAGGGCAGCCTTGGCGGCTGAACCGGGGCTGGAGACATCATGACGGTCTGGACGGTTTTTGAGCCCGAGGAAGACGGCGAGCGGCGCTCCACCCTCAACTGGGCGGATGGCTTCGTCTTCGTGCCCGAACGCCTGTCCTGGAGCGCGCTGCTCTTCGCCCCGCTGGTGCTGCTGCGGCACCGCCTCTGGCTGGCTTTCATCGTCTATGTGCTGGCGCAGGGCGCGGTGATCGCGGCCATTCTCGGGCTCGACCTTGCCGACCGCGCCTTCGCCCTGCTGCTGGTGGCCAATATCGCGGTGGCGGTCGGCCTGCCGGGCCTGCGCCGTGCCAAGCTGCTCGGCAAGGGCTATGAGGAGGCCGGCTGCGTGGTGGCCCCGAAGCTGGAGGCGGCCGAGCAGCGCTATTTCGACGCCCGGCTCGGCGAGGTCGCCGCCGCCCGTGTTCCGCTGCCCCCCATGGGCGGCGCCCGCATCCACGCTGCGGCGCGGCCGGCGCAGGCCGGCGTGCTGGGCCTGTTCCCGGAGGCCGCCCGATGATTCCCCCCGCGCCCGTCGCCCTCATCGACTATGGCTCCGGCAATCTCCATTCCGCCGGCAAGGCGCTGGAACGCGCCGCGCGCGAGGGCGGCAGCGGCAAGAGCGTGCTGGTGACGGCCGATCCTGACGTGGTGCGCCGGGCCGACCGCATCGTGCTGCCCGGGGTGGGCGCCTATGCCGATTGCCGGCGCGGGCTCGACGCCGTGCCGGGCATGGTGGAGGCGCTGACCGAGGCGGTGATGACGCGCGGCCAGCCCTTTCTCGGCATCTGCGTCGGGCTGCAATTGATGGCGACGCGCGGGCGCGAGCATGGCGACACCGCCGGCCTCGGCTGGATCGACGGCGAGGTGGTCAAGATCGAGCCGGGCGATGCCGCGCTGAAGATCCCGCATATGGGCTGGAATTCGCTCGACGTGGCCCGCCCGCACCCGCTGCTGGCCGGCATTCCCACCGGCGAGGACGGGCTCGACGCCTATTTCGTCCATTCCTATCACCTCAACGCCGCGCGTGCGGGCGATGTGATCGCGACCACCTCTTATGGCGGTGCCGTCACCGCCATGGTCGGCCGCGACAACCTCGCCGGAACGCAGTTCCATCCCGAGAAGAGCCAGCGCCTCGGCCTCGCCCTTCTCGCCAATTTCCTGAAGTGGGCGCCGTGATCCTCTTTCCCGCCATCGATCTCAAGGACGGCAAATGCGTGCGCCTGCAGCAGGGCGACATGGCACGCGCCACCATTTTCAACCATGACCCCGCCCAGCAGGCGGCGCAGTTCGAGGCACAGGGCTTCCGCTACCTGCACATCGTCGATCTCGACGGTGCCTTCGCCGGCCAGCCGGTGAACGCGGCGGCGGTGGAGCGCATTCTCGAAGCGGTGGGCATGCCGGTGCAGCTCGGCGGCGGCATACGCGACATCGCCCGGGTCGAGGATTGGCTGGAAAAGGGCATCACCCGTGTCATCCTCGGCACGGCGGCGGTGCGCGACCCGGCCTTCGTCAAGGAGGCGGCGCGCCGCTTCCCCGGCCGCGTCGCGGTGGGGCTGGACGCCAAGGACGGGCGCGTGGCGGTGGAAGGCTGGGCGGAGACCTCAGACCTCACGGCGCTGGAACTGGCGCAGCGTTTTGAGGATGCCGGCGTTTCCGCCATCATCTACACCGACATCGCCCGCGACGGCCTGCTGAAGGGGCTCAATCTCGACGCCACCATCGCGCTGGCCGACGCCATCTCCATTCCGGTCATCGCCTCGGGCGGGCTGGCCTCGATGGACGACGTGACGGCGCTGCTGGAGCCGCGCGCGGCCAAGCTTGAAGGCGCCATCACCGGCCGCGCGCTCTATGATGGGCGGCTCGATCCCCGCGCGGCGCTGGCGCTGGTCGCCGGCCTGCCGGCATGAGCGGGAAAGGCGAGACGTCCATGCTCAAGGTCCGCGTCATCCCGTGCCTCGACGTGAAGGACGGCCGCGTCGTCAAGGGCGTGAAATTCGTCGATCTGCGCGATGCCGGCGATCCGGTGGAGGCGGCCAAGGCCTATGACGCCGCCGGCGCCGACGAATTGTGCTTCCTCGACATCACCGCCAGCGTCGAGGCCCGCAGCACGCTGATCGACGTGGTGAGCCGCACCGCCGAACAGTGCTTCATGCCGCTCACCGTGGGCGGCGGCGTGCGCACGGTGGAGGACATCCGCGCGCTGCTGAACGCCGGCGCCGACAAGGTGTCGATCAATACCGCGGCGGTGAACCGGCGGGAATTCGTGCGCGAGGCGGCCGAAAAATTCGGCGAGCAGTGCATCGTCGTCGCCATCGACGCCAAGAAGGTGTCCGCCGAGGGCGAGCCGGACCGCTGGGAGATCTTCACCCATGGCGGGCGCAACCGCACCGGCATCGACGCGGTGGAATACGCGAAAGAGGTCGTCGCGCTCGGCGCCGGCGAAATCCTGCTCACCTCGATGGACCGTGACGGCACCGGCGAGGGCTTCGACCTGAAGCTCACCCGCGCGATTTCCGATGCGGTGACGGTGCCGGTGATCGCCTCGGGCGGGGTGGGCACGCTCAACCACCTTGTCGACGGCATTCGCGAGGGCGGCGCCTCGGCGGTGCTGGCGGCCTCGATCTTCCATTTCGGCACCTTCACCATCGGCGCGGCCAAGCAGGCGCTCGGCGCCGCCGGGCTTCCCGTCCGGAGCGGCGGTGGCGACATTGAGGAGACCGGCCGATGAACGCCTCCCCTGCCCGCGAGATGCCTGCCCGCGTGACGCTCGAAGACCTCGCCGCCATCGTCGCCGCCCGCGCCGCGAGCGAGAGCGAGGCGTCCTATACCCGCACGCTCATCGCCAAGGGCGTCGCCAAATGCGCCCAGAAGCTCGGCGAGGAAGCGGTGGAGACGGCGCTCGCGGCTGTCGGCACCGATACCAAAGCGGTCATTTCCGAAACCGCCGATCTTCTCTACCATCTGGCCGTGCTGCTTCAGGCACGCGGCGTGTCGCTGGATGACGTGTATGCGGAGCTCGGCCGCCGGACGAACCAGTCCGGCCTGGAGGAAAAGGCGTCCCGCCCCAAGGGCTAAGGGCGCCGGGACCCTCGCTTCTGGCGCGGCCCCCGGGCCTTGCGCGGGCGGTATCACGTCTCCTCCTTTAGTGGTATACGGTCGACCAACGCCTGGCGCTTTGAATGTCCGGGCGAGCCGGGAAACGCTGCCATGGACCTGAAGCTCGACGGGGCGGGGCTCTCGCCCTTCCGTAATTTCAGCCGCGCCGAATGGGCGGCTTTGCGTGCCGACACGCCCCAGCCGCTGAAGGCGGACGAAATCCAGCGCTTGCAGGGTTTCAACGACCGGCTGTCGACCCCTGAAATCGAGGAGATCTACCTGCCGCTGTCGCGGCTGCTGTCGATCTATGTCGGGGCGACGCAGAAGCTGTTCCGCCAGATGCAGAAGTTTCTCGGCCCCGAGCAGAACGGCAAGATGCCCTATATCATCGGCGTCGCCGGTTCGGTGGCGGTGGGCAAATCCACCACCGCGCGCGTGCTGCAGGCGCTGCTGGCCCGCTGGCCCAACACGCCGAAAGTGGCGCTCGTCACCACCGATGGCTTTCTGCTGCCGAACGCGATTCTGGAACGCGAAGGGCTGATGGGGCGCAAGGGGTTTCCCGAGAGCTACGACCTGCCGGCGCTGCTGCATTTCCTCACCGACATCAAGGCCGGCCGCCGGCCGGTGCGGGCGCCGGTGTACAGCCATTTCGACTATGACGTGACGCCCAACCTCATGGTGGAGGTCGACCAGCCGGACATCCTCATCGTCGAGGGGCTGAACGTGCTGCAAACCAGCCGCCCGCCCAAGGATGGCAAGGGCATTCCCTTCGTCTCCGACTTCTTCGACTTCAAGGTCTATATCGACGCCGACGAGACCATCCTGGAGCGCTGGTATGTCGAGCGCTTCATGCGGCTGCGCGGAACCGCCTTTCTCGATCCCAAGGCCTATTTCCACCGCTATTCCAGCCTGACCGCTGCCGAGGCGGACGCCACCGCCCGCGCGATCTGGCGCTCGATCAACCTGCTGAACCTGCAGGAGAACATTCTGCCCACCCGCCAGCGCGCCGACCTGATCCTGCGCAAGGGCGGCGATCATGAGGTCGAGGCGGTTTCGCTGAGGAAGCTGTGAATGGCGGCCGGACGCCACGCCATGCCGTCATCCCGGCCGGCGCGAAGCGGAGAGCGGGGATCGCCGGCATTGCGCCGGCCCTTCTGGCGCGGTCGATCCCGGCTCGGCCTCCTTCCGTCCGGGATGGCGGGTGAAAGATGAGTGCGGCGGTCGACATCGTGCCCGGCTGCCGCTACTGGCCGGGCTGGCTCGACCGCGCGGCACAGGAGGCGCTGGCCGAGGAGCTGCGCCAGATCCTCGTCGAGGCCCCGCTGTTCACCCCGCTTATGCCGCGCACGGCAAAGCCCTTCTCGGTCCGCATGTCCAATTGCGGGCCGCTGGGCTGGGTGTCTGACGTGACGGGCTATCGCTACCAGCCGACGCATCCCGAAACCGGCCGGCCCTGGCCGCCCTTTCCCCCGGCGCTGACCCGCGCCTGGGACGCGCTCGCCGGCGCGGCGCCCGCCCCGGAAGCCTGCCTGATCAACTGGTACGCCCCCACGGCCCGCATGGGGCTGCACCAGGACCGGGACGAGGAGGAGTTTTCCGCGCCCGTCCTGTCGCTGTCGCTGGGCGACACCGCGCTGTTCCGCATCGGCGGCACGGCGCGCAAGGACCCAACCCGCTCGCTTCGCCTCGCCTCGGGCGACGCGCTGCTGCTGGCGGGACCGGCGCGGCTGGCCTTTCACGGCATTGATCGCATCTACCCGGGCAGCTCGACCCTGCTCAAGCAGCCCGGACGGATCAATCTGACGTTACGGCGCGTCCATGCGGCACCGGCGGGCGAAATTCGGCCTTGATGAACCCTCAGAAAGGGCGAAGTTACGGCTTCCTTAAGCTTGAAGGATTGCGAATGCGCCTTGTTGCCCGCTTTGCCGCCGCCGCCTTTGCTCTGGCAGTGCTCGGCCTCCCCGCCTCCGCCCAGACGATTTATCCCAATGACGGCACGATCGGCATGGTGCCGCCGGAGGGCATGGTGCCGGTGCCGGGCGTGCCCGGCTTCCAGGACCGCGCCGCCAGCGCCTCGATCCTCGTTCTCGAGATGCCCAAGCCCGCCTTCGCCGAGATCACCTCGAATTTCGCGCCGGAGGAACTGCAGAAGCAGGGCGTGACGGTGGAACAGCGCCGCGACGTGACGCTGGCCGACGGCGTGCCGGCCGTGCTGCTGAAGGGCTTCCAGACCGTCGGCGCCGGGGCGCTGAAGAAGTGGATCCTGATCGCCGGCGCCAAGGAGCAGACCGGCATGGTGACGGTGCAGTTCCCCGAGGCTTCCGCCGCCCGCTACCCCGACGCCAAGGTTGAGGAAGCGCTCAAGACCGTGGTCTTCCGCGCCCCGCCCAGCACCGAGGAGATGCTGGCCAAGCTGCCCTTCACCGTCGCCGAGACCGAGGGCTACAAGGTGATGAAGGTGATCGGCTCCAGCGCCGTGCTGCTCACCAAGCCGGAAACCGGCGCGGCCGGCGCGGCAGATAAAGGCGGGCCGCAGACCCAGTCCTTCTTCATCGTCGCCGTCGGCCCCGGCGAAATCCGCGAGGAAGAGCGCGAGGCCGCGGCCAAGCGGGCGATCACCAGCGTGCCCGGCATCAAGGAACTGCGCGTCGAGCGCGGCGGCCCGCTGCGCGTCGGCGGCCAGCCCGGCTTCGAGCTGATCGCCAATGCGGTGGACCAGCAGACCGGCCAGCCGGTGAAGGTGGCGCAATGGCTGAGCTTCGGCCGCACCGGCTATCTGCGCATGGTCGGCGTCGCGCCGACGGAGAATTTCGACGCCGATTACGGCGCCATGCGGGCCCTGCGCGACGGGGTCGCCCTGCGCTGAGCTTCGGCGCGGCAACAAAAAAGGGCCCTCGCAAGGGCCCTTTTACGGTCGGGCTCTCAGCCCTCGGCGGCCGGGGCTTCCGCCGGCGGCGCCTTGGGGCCGCCCTTGGACACACCGACAAGGGCCGGGCGCAGCACGCGCTCGCCGAGCTTGTAGCCGGGCTGGATGACCTGCACGACGGTGCCGGACGGCACCTCGGCATTGGGCACCTCGAACATCGCCTGATGCATGTTCGGGTCGAACTTGGCGCCTTCCGCCTCGATCCGCGCCACGCCATGCTTGGTCAGCGCCTGAATCAGGGCGCGGCCGGTGAGGTCGATGCCCTCCAGCAGGGTCTTCAGCGTGCCCTCGGCCTTGGCGCGGGCCTCGGCGTCGATGGCGCCCAGCGCGCGCTCGAAATCATCCGCCACGGTGAGCACGTCGCGGGCGAAGCCGGTGATGCCATAGATCTTGGCGTCCGCCACTTCGCGCTCGGCGCGGCGGCGCACATTGTCGGCCTCGGCGAAGGCGCGCAGGAACTTGTCCTTGAGCGCGACGATCTCGGCCTCCAGCCGCTCCTTCTCGGCGGCGAAGGCGGCGGCGAGATCGTCCGGCGCGCCCGCAGCGCCGTTCTCGGCGTCGACAGTCTGATCGGCCATGTCGGGCTGGTCAGCCGGAGTGCGGTTCTCGTCGCTCATGAATACCTCGTCGAAGAATGGATTTGCCCGGGCGGTGGGCCACCCGGACGCCCGCCATATCGGGTTGGACGGCGCAAAAATCAAGCCGCGTCGGAGCCTGGCCCGCCGAGAACGCGGCTGACGACGCGGGCGGTGAAGTCGACCATCGGCACGATGCGGGCATAGTTGAGCCGTGTCGGGCCGATCACCCCGAGCACGCCGACCACCCTTCCCTGCCCGTCGCGATAGGGCGCGACGATGGTGGAGGAGCCCGAGAGCGAGAACAGCTTGTTCTCCGAGCCGATGAAGATGCGCAGGCCCTGCGCGTCCTCGGCCCGGCCGAGCAGGTCGACCACCTCCTGCTTGGCGTCGAGATCGTCGAACAACAGGCGCACCCGCTCCAGATCCTCGATCGCGCGCAGATCCTGCAGCAGCCGCGTCTGCCCGCGCACGATCAGCCTCCGGTCGGCCTTCTCCCCGCCGGACCAGCTGGCCATGCCGCTTTCCACCACCCGCGCCGTCACTTCGTCGAGCTCGGCGCGGCGGGCGGCGAGCGTGCGCTCCACCTCGGCCCGCAGCTCGGTCAGGGTGCGCCCGCGCGTCAGCGAGGACAGGAAATTGGTCGCCTCCACCAGCGCCGAGGGCGGCAGGCCCTTGGGCAGCGGCACCAGGCGGTTTTCCACCTCGCCATCGTCGGAGACGAGGATCAGCAGCGCCCGGGTGGCGTCGAGGGGCACGAATTCGATATGTTTCAGGCGCACATCGGTCTTGCCTGTCGTGACGACGCCGGCGCCGCGCGACAGGCCGGAGAGCAGGTTGGAGGCCTCGGCCAGCACCCCGTCCACCGTCTGGGCGCGGGCGGCGGCGCGCACCTGCGTCTCGATCGAGTTGCGCTCATCCTCCGAGACATCGCCGATTTCCAGCAGCGCATCGACAAAGAAGCGCAGCCCGCGCTCGGTCGGCAGCCGGCCGGCGCTGGTATGCGGCGCGAAGATGAGGCCGGCGGCCTCAAGGTCCGCCATCACATTGCGCACCGAGGCCGGCGACAGGGTCATCGGAATGAGGCGGGAGATGTTGCGCGACCCCGCCGGCTCGCCGGTGGCGAGATAGGTTTCGACGATCTGCCGGAAGATCTCGCGCGAACGCTCGTCGAGCCGCGCCAGCGAAGGCGCGGTGGCCGCCAGAAATGGGTCGAGGGGCATCGCCGCGTTGGTCCCTTGTGTCGTCTACCCGTTCAGGGGTGGCTATTATCTCGGTATTCGCCGCCCATGTACAAGCGGGCGCGGTCGCGTGCCGCCCGGCGCCGGGTCAAGACTCCGCGCCCGGCGATTGCACCGGGCCCGCGCCACCCTTACAAGGTCCGGCCACAGGGCTGGGCTAAACTGCCCCGCCGCCCGCCGATCAGGAGACCCGCCGCATGCGCCCTTCCCGCCGCCTTCCCGACGAGATGCGTGCCGTGAGCTTCGAGCGCGGCGTGCTGCGCCATGCCGAGGGCTCATGCCTGGTGAAGTTCGGCGAGACCCATGTGCTGGTCGCCGCCACGCTGGAAGAGCGCCTGCCGCCCTGGCTGAAGGGGCAGGGGCGCGGCTGGGTGACGGCGGAATATGGCATGCTGCCGCGCGCCACCCATGAGCGCACCCGCCGCGAGGTGACGGCCGGCAAGCCTTCCGGCCGCACCCAGGAAATCCAGCGCCTGATCGGCCGCTCGCTGCGCGCCGTGGTCGATCTCGAAAAGCTCGGCGAGCGGCAGATCACCGTCGATTGCGACGTGATCCAGGCCGATGGCGGCACCCGCACCGCCTCCGTCACCGGGGCGTGGATCGCGCTGCATGACTGCCTGAGCTGGATGAAGTCGCGCGGCATGCTCTCCACCATCCCGCTGCGCGATCATCTCGCCGCCGTCTCCTGCGGCATCGTCGATGGCGAGCCGCGGCTCGATCTCGACTATGCCGAGGATTCCGACGCCCATACCGACGTCAACTTCGTCATGACGGGTTCCGGCGGCTTTGTCGAAATCCAGGGCACGGCAGAGAAGACGCCGTTTTCCCAGGAAGAGTTCGACGCCATGCTCGGCCTTGCCCGCAAGGGCGTGGCCAAGCTGGTCGACCTGCAGAAGCTGGCTGTCGCATGAACACCGCCCCGCACCGCCGGCTCGAAGGCCGCGTCATCATCGCCACCCATAATCCCGGCAAGCTGGAGGAGATGGCGGGCCTGCTCGCGCCCTATGGCGTCGACGTCGTCTCCGCTGGCGAGCTCGGCCTGCCCGAGCCGGAAGAAACCGGCCTCACCTTCACCGAGAATGCGCGCATCAAGGCGATCGCCGCCGCGACCGCCGCCGGCCTGCCGGCCTTCGCCGATGATTCCGGCCTGTGCGTCGATGCGCTGGGCGGCGCGCCGGGGCTCTATACCGCCCGCTGGGCCGGGCCGGAGAAGGACTTCATGGCGGCGATGACCCGCGTGGAGGAAGAGCTGCGCGACGCTGGTGCGGAACTGCCCGATCTGCGCCAGGCGCATTTCATCTCCGCCTTGTGCCTCGCCTGGCCGGATGGCCATGTCGAGGATTTCGAGGGCGTGGTCAACGGCACACTGGTCTGGCCGCCGCGCGGGCCGGCCGGCTTCGGCTATGACCCGATGTTCCAGCCCGACGGCCAGCCGGAAGACAATCCGCTCACCTTCGGTGAGATGTCGGGGGCCGAAAAGCACGGCCTGCCGCCGCTCGGCCGCGGCCTCTCGCACCGCGCGCGCGCCTTCATGGCGCTGGCGCAGGCCTGCCTCGGGGCGACCTTTGACTGAGCGCCCCCCGGCGCCGCCGCCGCTCGATCCCGGCTTCGGCGTCTATGTGCACTGGCCGTTCTGCAAGGCCAAATGCCCCTATTGCGACTTCAACTCGCATGTCCGCCATGCCCCGCCGGACCAGGCGCGCTTCGTCGCCGCGTTCCAGGCGGAGATCGCCCACACTCGCGCCCGCATCGGCCAGCGGCGCACCCAGAGCGTGTTCTTCGGCGGCGGCACCCCTTCGCTGATGGAGCCGGGCACGGTGGGGGCGATTCTCGACGCCATCAACGCCGCCTGGCCGCTCGACGCGCGGGCCGAGGTGACGCTGGAGGCCAACCCGACCAGCGTCGAGGCGGAGCGGTTTCGCGGCTATCGCGCCGCCGGCGTCAACCGCGTCTCGCTCGGCGTGCAGGCGCTCGACGATGCCGCGCTGAAGGCGCTGGGGCGCATGCACAGCGCGCAGGAGGCGCTGGGCGCGGTGGCGGTGGCGCGCGCCGCCTTCGAGCGCGTCTCCTTCGACCTCATCTATGCCCGCCCCGGCCAGACGCCGGAGGATTGGGCGCGCGAGCTCGGCCGCGCCATCGACGAGGGCTGCGAGCATCTCTCGCTCTACCAGCTCACCATCGAGGACGGCACGCCCTTCGCCGCGCTGCACCGCGCCGGCCGCCTGATCGTGCCCGACAGCGAGGCCGCCCGCGCGCTGTGGGACGTGACGCAGGAGACCACCCGCTCCGCCGGGCTGCCGGCCTATGAAGTTTCCAACCATGCCCGCCCCGGCGCCGAGAGCCGGCACAATCTTCTGTACTGGCGCTATGGCGAATATGCCGGCATCGGCCCCGGCGCGCATGGAAGGCTCGACACACCGGAGGCGCGGGTCGCCACCTCCACCGAGCGCGGGCCGGAGGAATGGGTGGCGCGGGTCGAGGCCGCCGGGCACGGCGTCATCGTCGACGAGAAGCTCACCCGCGCGGAGCAGGCCGACGAATATCTGCTGATGGGGCTGCGGCTGCTGGAAGGCATCGACGCCCGCCGCTTCGCCCGGCTGGCGGGCCGCCCCTTCGACCCGGCACGGGTGGCGGCGCTGCTGGAAGACGGCATGATCGAGGCGCTGCCGGACGAGCGCCTGCGCGCCACCGATCTCGGCCTGCCGGTGCTCGACGCCATCGTCGCCGATCTGGCGGCGTGAATCTGGCGGCGTGATCTGGCGCGTGAGGGCCGGGCACATCGTCATGGCCGGGCTTGGCCCGGCCATCCACGTCTTCTCTTCAGCCGCCGCTAAACAGTCGTGGATCCCCGGGCCAAGCCCGGGGATGACGGGTGCTCTCGCTGGGCTCGCACCTCAGGATGACGGTGCGCGTTGGCGCGGCTGAAACGTTCCGCCTCACATCCCCTGCGCGAAGCTGCGCGGGGCGGGGCTGACGATCTGGGTGGTGCCGCCGGAAATCTGCATCACCGCCAGCCCGCGCTCATTGGTGCCATCGGCGCGGAAGCGGAAAATGCCGTCGACGCCGGAAAAGCCCGAGGGGTTCTGGATCGCCGCGTCGGTGATGCCGGCCTCGCCATAGGAGTTCACCAGCGCCGCCATCAGCGACACCGCATCATGCGAGAGCGTGGTGGTGCGCACCGGCTCGCGGCCGAAGCGCGCCCGGTAGCGGGCGGCGAAGGCGCGGAAGCCTGCCGTGTCGGGCGCGGCGAAGATGCCGCCGTTCATCGCCGGATTGGCGAACAGCTTGGCATCGTCCCACAGGCCGGTGCCGATCAGCTGCTTGCCGGCGAGGCTGGCGCCCGAGGCCGACAGCGCCTGCACGATCTGCGGCACGGTGTCGGCGGCGTCGGGGAGGAACACCGCATCGGCCTGCGCCACCGAGCCGGCGAGCCGGCGCGCGGCCTCCGCCGCCTGGCCGGCGCCATAGCGCTCCAGCCCGACCACGCGCCCGCCGACGGTGGGCACGGTTTCGCGGAAGGCGGCCTCGACCACCGAGCCATAGGCATTGTCCGGCACCAGCCCGACAAAGGAGCGCCGCCCATTGGCGGCGGCGTAGCGGATCACCCGCTCGACATCGGTCTGCGGCAGGAAGCTGAGGAGATAGACCCCGTGCGTCGCCACATTGGTATCGGTAGAGAAGCCGATGAGCGGCACGCCGCGCTGGCGCGCCACCTGGCCGGCGGCGGCAACGGAATGGGCGAAGAGCGGGCCGATAATGGCGCGCGCGCCCTCGTCCAGCGCCTGCTGCGCGGCGGCCTGCGCTCCCGGTCCGGTGCCGCCATCATCCTTGACGATCAGCCGGATGCGGGCGCCGGAGAATTCCGACAGCGCCATCTCCGCCGCGTTGCGCAAGGAGAGCGCCACCGCGCCGGCATTGCCGGAGGCGCCGAGCGGCAGGATGAGGCCGATCGGGGTGCCGGTGCCAAGGCCGGCATTCGGGTCCGGCGGCAGTTGCGGCTGTGGCAGCGCCGCCTGCGGCGCGCTCATCTCCGGCCCGGAGGAGCAGGCGGCCAGTCCCGCCGCGCCGGCCATGAGGAGAAAGCCGCGCCGGCTGGTACGGGCGAGGCGTGCGCGGATCGCGGCCGTGTCCTTCGCGTTCATGCGGTGCGTTCGGCTCGGCTGTGCGCCTGCCACCCTGGCGGACGTCGCTGACCCTTTTTAGGACGGCGGGACTCGCCCTGTCACCTCGCCGCCGGGGCGCGGGCGGCGAAAGCGCGACATATCCACCCGTTCGGCCCGGTTTCCGGCGATTTTAGCCCGCGCCAGTGCGCCACGAGACGCATGACGGCAGCGCCGGGGCTCTCTACAATGCGCCGCCATGACCCTTCCCATTGATGCCGTTTCCCCCGATCCGCTTTCCGCCGAACCCGCCCCCGACACGGCGTCCGCCCGCCGTTTCCGCATCGGCGCGCACAGCCTTCCCGCCGCGCGCCCGCAACCCGGCCTGTACATCGTCGCCACGCCGATCGGCAATCTCGGCGACGTGACGCTGCGGGCGCTGGAGACGCTGGCGGGTGCCGACATCATCGCCTGCGAGGACACCCGCATCACACGGCGGCTGCTGGAGCGTTACGGAATCGAAACGAAGCTGGTGGCCTATCACGATCACAATGCCGAGCAGGCGCGCCCCCGGCTGCTGGCACGGCTGGCCGAAGGCGGCGTGGTGGCGCAGGTGTCGGATGCCGGCACACCGTTGATCTCCGATCCCGGCTACAAGCTGGTGGCGGCGGCGATCGAGGCCGGGCACCGCGTCATTCCGCTGCCCGGCGCCTCGGCCAGCCTTGCCGCGCTGGTGGCGGCGGGGCTGCCGACCGACCGCTTCTTCTTCGAGGGTTTTCTCCCGCCCAAGAGTGGCGCCCGCCGCACCCGCATCAGCGAGCTGAAGACGCTGCCGGCGACGCTGATCCTCTATGAGAGCGGCCCGCGCCTGCCGGAAAGCCTCGCCGACCTCCATGAGGGGCTCGGCCCCCGCCCGGCGGCGGTGTGCCGCGAGCTGACCAAGACCTTCGAGGAGGCGCGGCGCGGCACGCTGGACGTGCTCGCCGCCTTCTATGCCGAGGCCGGCCCGCCCAGGGGCGAGATCGTGCTGGTGATCGGCCCGCCGGGGGCGGAGGAATCCAGCGCCGCCGATCTCGACGTGGCGCTGAAGCAGGCGCTCGCCAGCCTTTCGGTCAAGGATGCGGCGGCGGCGGTGGCGACCGCGACCGGCCTGCCGCGCCGCGCCGTCTATGCCCGGGCGCTCGCGCTGCAGGGCGGCGATGGCTGACGAGGCGCGGCCGGAGGGGGCACCGCCGGAGGGCGCGCAGAAGCAGCGCCGCCGCGCCGCCTTCACCCGTGGCATGGCGGCGGAGGCCGCCGCCGCCGCCCTGTTCGAAGCCGAGGGCTTCGTCATTCTGGAGCGACGCGCCCGCACCCCGCGCGGCGAGATCGACCTGGTGGCGCGGCGCGACGGGCTGCTGGTGTTCATCGAGGTGAAGGCGCGGGCCTCACTGCGTTTCGCGGCCGAATCGATTTTGCTGCGCCAGCGCCGGCGCATTGTCGGCGCGGCGGAAATCTATCTCTCCCGCCACCCGGAGCTGGCCGAGCTCGACATGCGGCTCGACGTGGTGCTGGTGGCGCCGGGCGCGCCGCCGCTGCACCTGCCGGGCGCCTTCGAGGCGGAATGAGCGGGGAAACGAGGTCGTGGCGCGACGCCGCGCGAGCGATTAAACAGGAAGGCGAATGCCGCCGGGCGACCCCGCCTTCGGCCGGCTCCCTCCTGTCGCAGACGGAACTCTCATGAGCCTCAACGTCGCCGTCCAGATGGACCCGATCGACCGCATCAATATTGCGGGCGATTCCGCCTTCGCCCTGATGCTGGAAGCGCAGGCCCGCGGCCATGCGCTCGCCTATTACACGCCGGACCGGATGGCGATGCGCGATGGCGAGGTGTTCGCCACCGTTCAGCCGCTGGAAGTGCGCGACCTGAAGGGCGGCCATTTCACCCTCGGCGAGCCCAGGCGCGTGCGGCTCGACACGTTCGACGTGATCCTGATGCGGCAGGATCCGCCCTTCGACCTGAACTACATCACCGCGACGCATCTGCTGGAGCGCATCCATCCCCGCACGCTGGTGGTGAACGACCCCGCCCATGTGCGCAACGCGCCGGAAAAGATCTTCGTCACCGAATTTCCCGATTTGATGCCGCCGACGCTGATCACCCGCGACCTCGACGAGATCAAGGCGTTCCGCGACGAGTTCGGCGACATCGTGATGAAGCCGCTCTATGGGCATGGCGGCGCCTCGGTGTTCCGCCTCACCCGCGACGACCTGAATTTCGGCTCGCTCTACGATCTGTTCGCCACCACCTTCCGCGAGCCCTGGGTGGTGCAGCGCTTCCTCCCCGAGGTGAAGCATGGCGACAAGCGCATCATCCTGGTGGACGGGGTGTTCGCCGGCGCGGTCAACCGCGTGCCGAGCGAGGGCGATCTGCGCTCCAACATGGTGCGCGGCGGGGCGGCGGCGGAAACCGACCTGACGCCGCGCGAGCGCGAGATCTGCGAGCGGCTGGGCCCGGCGCTGCGGGCGCGCGGGCTGCTGCTCACCGGCATCGACGTGATCGACGGCCATCTCACCGAGATCAACGTCACCGCCCCGACCGGCATCCGCGCCATCAAGCGGATCGGCGGGCCGGACATCGCGCCGATCGTGTGGGACATGATCGAGGCCAAGCGAGCCTGACCCGCGTCTGAAGCGGGCGCGCCTGTCGCACATCGGCCGGCCAGACATGAAAACGGCACCGCCTCGGCAAGAGACGGTGCCGTCTTTGCGTCGCGCACGCGGCGCAGTTCAGTGGACGCTGAGCGTCACCAGCTCGTTCTGCATCGCGTTGGCGATCGCCGCCTCACGGCTGTCGGTCAGCATGATCGGCGTGCCATCGGCGGCGTGCAGGGTGAACAGCACGAGGCCGGGCGAGAGATGGGCCTGCGGGAACATTTCCGCCGCCTCTTCGGAACGGATGGTGCGCAGATAGGCGATGTGCCCGCCGCCGAGATTGGCGAAATCTTCCGCGGTGAGGGCGCCGGCGAGCGCCGAACCGGCGGAGGCGGGGTCGATGTGGAATTCGTTGGTCATGATCGGCTACTCCTCTGCGTACAGTCGAGACCGGCTTGGGGCTCCGTCATTCATCCGTCGCTATGGTGATACGCCGGACGATGCGTTCCGGTTCCGGCCGCACCAGCTCGACGCAGAGCAGGCCGTTCTTCAGCTCGGCACCGATCACCCGCATGCCCTCGGCCAGCACGAAGACGCGCTGGAACTGGCGTGCGGCGATGCCACGGTGAAGGAAGACCCGCCCGGGTTCTTCGCTCTGGCGGCCACGGATGACGAGTTCCTTCTCCTCCACCGTCACCTCCAGCTGCTCGCGGGTGAAGCCCGCGACGGCCAGGGTGATGCGGAGCTTTTCCGGCTGCTCGGACGTGGCCACCCGCTCGATATTGTAGGGCGGGTACCCGTCGGAACCTTTCATGACACGGTCGAGCGCCCGCTCGACCTCGTCAAAGCCAAGCAGGAAGGGGCTCGACAGCGAGGGAATACGCGACATGCTCCCAAAGTCCTCGTCTGAAGCGACTTTGTGTGATGGGACCCCGTTCAGGCATCCCGTTGGGAAGCGATATGGGACAGCGCCCGCCTCCGCGCAAGACGAGGGCCGGGCGATCAGCGACGCAAAGGGAGGCGGCGGGGCGCCAGAGCGGCGCCGCTCGCGCGCGCCGGGCCGAGCGGCAGGAGTCTGGCAGGCAGCTGTCGGGGGGAGAGGGGACAGCTGGCTCAGCGGGACGGGGGCTTGGCGGCGGGCAGCGGCGCCGGGGTGAGCCCCCGCTCACCTTCCGGCGCACCGGAAGGTGTTCGCAAAGGCCTTCAAGGCCGCCAGCCCCCCGCCTCGATCAGGCGGCGTGGCGTTCGCCATTGACGCCGAAATGATCGAGATAGCGCGGGCTGATCTTCTCCACCGGCAGCACGATAAGCACATCGGTGGTGCCGAACTGGCGATCGACGACAGCGCCGCGCCCGATCTGGGCGCCGAGGCGCAGATATCCCTTGATCAGCGGCGGCAGAGCGGCCAGCGCCGCCTTGGCGTCCAGCGCTTCGACCGAGACGAGGTCCATCGGCGCGGCATGGCGGGGCAGCGCCTGCGCCGCCCATTCCGGATCGGTCGGCGCGAAATGGTGCAGGAAGGCGAGCGGGCGGGCCAGCGCCTGCGGGTCGCAGCCCTCGAGGCTGGCGCAGCCGAACATCACATCGATGCCGTGCCGGCGCACATAGGCCCAGATGCCGTGCCAGAGCAGTTCCACCGTGCGCTTGTTGCGGTAGGAGGCGAGCACGCAGGAGCGGCCGAGCTCCAGGAAGCGGCGGTGCGGATGGCGTGCCAGCAACGGGGCGATGTCGAACTCGCTCGCCGTGTAGAAGCCATTGTGGCGGTCGGCGATTTCCTGGCGCAGCAGGCGATACGTGCCGACGACGCGCGGCACGCGCTTGCCACGCACCATCCGGCAGGAGTCGTGGTCGAGCACCAGAAGGTGATCGCAAATGCCGTCAAAGGCGTCGACATCGCGCCGGGTGAGCCGCATGGCGGCGGCGGGCGTCGCCGACATTTCCTCGTAGAACACCTCGTAGCGCAGGCGCTGGGCGCGGCGCACATCCGCCGCCGTCACCGCCAGGCGCACTTCCAGCGCGCCGATCCGCCCCAGCGCCGCCGGGCCGGGTTCGCCCCGGCTGCCGCGATGGCGCACGCCGGAATAGGAGCGTAGCGCCGGCATCAGGCGGGAGGGGGTGAACGCTGCCGGCACCAGCCGCAGCGGCGCGGCGCCCTTCGGGCCCGGCGTCGCGTGCTTGGCGTTGAATTTGGGGGTGAAGAAGCTGCGCCAGGCCGCCAGCCCGGGGGGGGCGAGCGAGGCGGTGAGGGCGGCGACACGCGACGCTGGCGGTGTCTCGACAGTCCCATCGGCGAACAGCTGCGTCATGACCGACCCCCCACGCTGCCTTCACTATAGCGTTTTGTGACAGGAATCACATTTCTCGGACGCCCATGTGACAGCCCGACCGCAGCGGCCTGCCGCAGGGGGAGGCCGGACCGCCGGCAGGGGGGGTGACAACGCCCGTGCGGCGGAGCGGACGGCTCGTGCGCGCCAGCGATTTCGATGGGGTGCGAGGGGCAAGGAGGGGGAAGTTGAGCGGCAGACGTGACCGCCGGTGGCCGGCCGTCGCGCGCGGACGGGGTGTGCGGACGGGGTGTGCGGACAGGGCGTGCGGGCGAGGCGGATGCGTGCCAAGCCTGCTCGCCCGGTCCTCTTGGCCCGGCCCGCTTGGTCCGGTTCCATTGGTCTGGTCCTCTCGGTCCTCTTGGTCTGGTCCAGCTCTCCCAATCCTGCTCGCCAGTTCCTGCTTGCCAGTTCCTGCTCGTGCCGCGCGGCTCCCCAACACCCGCCGCGGTTCGCGGCGAGCGCCCCTCTGGAAACGCTTCCCGCCGCCTCGTCCCGACACGCCGCCGTCGTGTCCGTGAGCGGGGACATACCCGGCGAATGATCGCGGCTCTCCTCTCCTTGCGAGGGCCGGGGCGACGGGCCTCCGAGGTTTTCCGGAACGATCCTGGGCGAGAGTTCCCTTCTCCAAATTACTCCGTCACGCCAGCACGCAAGCGCGGCGGGGTCCCGTCCGTGCGCGGGGAGATATCCCGGCGAACGACTCCGGCTCTTCGCCTCCGGCTGCGGCGGAGAGGGCGGCCGCCAGACATTTTCCGAACGGTTGCCGAGCGGCGACAAGGCGTATCCTCGCGCCTCCTTGCCGCCGCGATGCCGCCGTGGGACGCCCTTCATCAAGCCCTGACCACACGGCGCGGAATGGCACGCCCGTCCTCTCGTCCCCGTCCCCTATGCGCGTGAACCTGATCCCCACGCTCCCATCAAGACCACTCCAACGGCCCCTTCTGAGGTCTCAGCGTCTCCCGGCCCCGACCTTCCACGTCCCGACGCTCGACGTCCCGACCCTCCGCGTCTCAAAATTCCCTAATCGGCCCACACGCCTGACAGGCTTCGACGGTCCGCGCGCTCCGCCTAGCGGCGCAACTCCCTTTCGCGCGGCCGCCGGCCTGCCGCGCTGCCCCGGCCGCCGACGTGCTGGGTGTGCTCCAGGCGTGTGCCGTGGCACGCTGCCCCGTGGCGTATCTCCCCTCTCAGGCCGCCGCGGCGTTGCGGTCGGCGGCGGCGCGATAGGCGAGCGCTTCGGCGAGATGGGCCCGCCCGACCGATTCGGCGCCGGCAAGATCGGCCAGGGTGCGCGCCACCCGCAGCACCCGGTGATAGCCGCGTGCCGAGAGGCGCATGAGCTTGGCGGCGTCCGCCAGCAGGGCCGACCCGGCGGCGTCCGGGGTGGCGATCTCTTCCAGCACCGGCCCGCTGGCTTCGGCATTGGTGAACAGGTCCGGCCGGCCGAGCGCGCAGAAGCGTTCGCGCTGCACGATTCGCGCCTGCGCCACCCGCCGCGCGACGGCGGCGCTGGGCTCGGACGGGCCGGGGCGCACCAGATCGACCGCCGCGACCGCCGGCACGTCGAGATGCAGATCGATCCGGTCGAGAAACGGGCCGGACAGGCGCGCCTGGTACTCCGCCGCGCAGCGCGGCCCGCGCCGGCAGGTCTGCCCCGGCTCGCCGGCCCGGCCGCAGCGACAGGGGTTCATCGCCGCGATCAGCTGGAAGCGGGCGGGGTAGGAGATGCGGTGATTGGCGCGGGCGATCACCGCCTCGCCGGTCTCCAGCGGCTGGCGCAGCGAATCGAGTACGGCGGGGGCGAATTCCGGCAATTCATCGAGGAACAGCACGCCATTATGCGCCAGCGACACCTCGCCCGGGCGCGCCCGCATGCCGCCGCCCACCATCGCCGCCATGCTGGCGGAATGGTGCGGGGCACGGAAGGGGCGCCGGCTGGTGAGCGCGCCGCCCTGCAGCGTGCCGGCGACCGAGGCGACCATCGACACTTCGAGCAGCTCGGATGGGGTGAGCGGCGGCAGGATGGAGGGAAGCCGCTGCGCCAGCATGGACTTGCCGGCCCCCGGCGGGCCGCTGAGCAGGAGATTGTGGCGCCCGGCGGCGGCGATTTCCAGCGCCCGGCGCGCGGTTTCCTGGCCCTTCACCTCCGCCAGATCCGGCAGATGCGCCGTGCCGGCCTCCAGGCGCGGCTCCGGGCGGGCGAGCAATTGGCGGCCGGCGAAGTGATTGACCAGCTGGATCAGCGAGTGCGGCGCCAGCACCGCCATGTCAGGGCTGGCCCAGGCGGCCTCCGGCCCGCAGGCTTCCGGGCAGATCAGGCCATGATTGCGGGCATTGGCGCCGATGGCGGCCGGCAGGACGCCGGAGACGGCGGCGATGCGCCCGTCCAGCGCCAGTTCGCCCACCACGGTGAACCCGTCCAGCGCGTCGGGGCCGATGGCGCCGATCGCCGCCATCAGGCCGAGGGCGATCGGCAGGTCGTAATGGCTGCCTTCCTTCGGCAGGTCGGCGGGGGCGAGGTTGACGGTGATGCGCCGGGCGGGAAGGGCGAGGCCGGAGGCGGTGAGGGCGGCGCGCACCCGTTCCTTCGCCTCGGTGACCGCCTTGTCGGCCAGACCGACGAGATTGAAGGCCGGCAGGCCCGGGCTCACCTGAACTTGAACGTCGACCGGGCGGGTCTCGACGCCCTCGAACGCCACCGTTGCCACGCGCTGGACCATCGACGCCCTCCTGACGGAGCCTGGCGCACCGCCAGCCGGCGAACGCGCTGGTGGCACGATACGGGCTCGGCCGCCGACGTCAAGAACAATACAGGAACAAACCCTGCGAAAGATGAACAAAACGTTAGGGAAGGGGGTGCGCAGCCTTATGATAGAAAAATTCTATCGTGGCACGGAACACCTGAATTGATTTCGCTTCCCGTGCGTACCATCCTTACCTTTGGAAAATTCTAAAAGAAGGCTACGGGAGAAATGCCGCATTACGAACCCTGGAGCGACGAGCGCGCCCGCGCGGTCATCGATGAGTTCGCTCATCTGGAAGGCCCGCTGATGCCGATGCTCCACGCGGTGCAGGAGACGTTCGGCCACGTTCCCGACGCCGTCGTGCCGATGCTGGCCGAGAAGCTCAATGTCTCGCGCGCCGAAGTCCATGGCGTCGTCACCTTCTACCATGATTTCCGCCACGAGCCGGCCGGCCGCCATGTGCTGAAGCTCTGCCGCGCCGAGGCCTGCCAGGCGGCGGGCGGCGACGCGCTGGCCGAGCATGCCGAGCACAAGCTCGGCTGCAAGCTGGGCGAGACCACGGCGGACGGGCGCGTCACCGTCGAGCCGATCTACTGCCTCGGCCTGTGCGCCACGGCGCCGTCGGCCATGCTGGACGGCAAGATCGTGGCGCGGCTCAATGAGCGCCGGCTCGACGCCCTGATCGCGGAGGCGCAGTCGTGAGCACCGATTCCATGACCATTCGCATCTACGTTCCCAAGGACGCCTGCGCCATCGCCTGCGGCGCCGACGAGGTGGCCGAGGCCATCGCTGCCGTGTCGCTGGCCCGCAATGAGCCGGTCGAGATCGTGCGCAACGGTTCGCGCGGCATGCTCTGGCTGGAGCCGATGATCGAGGTCGTCACCGATGAGGGCCGCATCGCCTATGGCCCGGTCGAGGCCGGCGATGTCGAGGGCCTGTTCGCGGCCGGCTTCCTCACCGGCGCCGACCATGCGCTGCGCATCGGCAAGCCGGAGGAACACCCCTTCCTTGCCAAGCAGACGCGCCTCACCTTCGCCCGCTGCGGCATCATCGACCCGGCTTCTTACGAGGATTACCGCGCCCATGGCGGCTATCGCGGGCTGGAGCGCGCGCTGACGCTGGGCCCGGCGGGCATCATCGAGGAAGTGAAGACCTCCGGCCTGCGCGGGCGCGGCGGCGCCGGCTTCCCGACCGCCATCAAGTGGAAGACGGTGGCGGACGCCAAAGGCGACCAGAAATACATCGTCTGCAACGCCGACGAGGGCGACAGCGGCACCTTCGCCGACCGCATGATCATGGAGGGCGACCCCTTCGAGCTGATCGAGGGCATGACCATCGCCGGCATCGCGGTGGGTGCCACCAAGGGCTATGTCTACACCCGCTCGGAATATCCGCACGCCATCTGGGCGATGGAGAAGGCGGTGGAGGTGGCGCGGGCCAATGGCATGCTCGGCGCCAACATCGCCGGCTCGCCCTACAGCTTCGACATGGAAGTCCGCATGGGCGCCGGCGCCTATGTGTGCGGCGAGGAAACCGCCCTGCTCGACAGCCTGGAAGGTAAGCGCGGCACGGTGCGCGCCAAGCCGCCGCTGCCGGCGCATAAGGGCCTGTTCCAGAAGCCGACCGTCATCAACAACGTGCTCTCGCTCACCGCCGTGCCGCATATCCTGGCCGATGGCGGGCAGTTCTACGCCGATTTCGGCATGGGTCGCTCGCGCGGCACGATGCCGATCCAGATCGCCGGCAATGTGAAGTTTGGCGGCCTGTTCGAGACCGCCTTCGGCATCACGCTGGGCGAGCTGGTGAACGATATCGGCGGCGGCACCGCCACCGGCAAGCCGGTCAAGGCCGCGCAGGTCGGCGGCCCGCTCGGCGCCTATGTGCCGACCTGGCAGTTCGACCTGCCCTTCGACTATGAATCGTTCGCGGCCAAGGACGCGCTGATCGGCCATGGCGGCATCGTCGTGTTCGATGAGAGCTCCGACCTCGCCAAGATGGCCCGCTTCGCCATGGAGTTCTGCTCCGTGGAAAGCTGCGGCAAGTGCACGCCCTGCCGCATCGGGTCGACGCGCGGCGTCGAATTGATGGACAAGATCATCGCCGGCGAGCGCGTCACCGCCAACCTGGCGACGCTTACCGACCTCTGCCAGACGATGAAGCTCGGATCCCTTTGCGCCCTTGGCGGGTTTACCCCGTATCCGGTGCTGAGTGCGCTGAACCATTTCCCCGAGGATTTCGGTGCGCCCCCGCGCGTCGTCCTCGAAGCCGCCGAATAGGAGGACGCCCCATGTCACTCGTCCATGAGATCGACTACGGAACGCCCGCTCCCAAGACCGACAAGATGGTGACGCTCACCATTGACGGGATGGAAGTGACGGTGCCGGAAGGCACCTCCATCATGCGCGCGGCGATGGAGATGGGAACGCAGATCCCCAAGCTCTGCGCCACCGACACGTTGGAAGCCTTCGGCTCCTGCCGCCTGTGCCTGATCGAGATCGAGGGCCGCAACGGCACCCCGGCCTCCTGCACCACGCCGGTGGCGCCGGGCCTGAAGGTCCACACCCAGACCCCGCGCCTCGCCCAGCTGCGCAAGGGGGTGATGGAGCTCTACATCTCCGACCACCCGCTGGACTGCCTGACCTGCGCCGCCAATGGCGACTGCGAATTGCAGGACATGGCCGGCGCGGTCGGCCTGCGCGAAGTGCGCTACGGCATGGAGGGCGCCAACCATTTCGCCCCCTCCTCCGAGCTGGTGATGCCGAAGGACGAGTCGAACCCGTACTTCACCTATGACCCGGCCAAGTGCATCGTCTGCAATCGCTGCGTGCGCGCCTGCGAGGAAGTGCAGGGCACCTTCGCGCTGACGATTTCCGGCCGTGGCTTCGACAGCCGCGTCTCGCCCGGCCAGTCGGAAGCCTTCCTCACCTCGGAATGCGTGTCCTGCGGCGCCTGCGTGCAGGCCTGCCCGACCGCCACCCTCTCCGAGAAGCGGCTGATCGACATCGGCACCCCCGAGCATTCGGTGGTGACGACCTGCGCCTATTGCGGCGTCGGCTGTACCTTCAAGGCGGAAATGCGCGGCCAGGAAGTGGTCCGCATGGTGCCGTGGAAGGACGGCAAGGCCAATCGCGGCCATAGCTGCGTCAAGGGCCGCTTCGCCTGGGGCTATGCCATGCACCAGGACCGCATCCTCAAGCCGATGATCCGCTCCAAGGTCACCGAGCCGTGGCGCGAAGTGTCGTGGGAAGAGGCGATCGCCTACACCGCCTCCGAGCTGAAGCGCATCCAGGACACCTATGGCCGCAAGTCGGTCGGCGGCATCACCTCCTCGCGCTGCACCAATGAGGAGGCCTATCTCGTCCAGAAGATCATCCGCGCCGGCTTCGGCACCAACAATGTCGACACCTGCGCCCGCGTCTGCCATTCGCCGACCGGCTATGGCCTGAACCAGGCCTTCGGCACCTCGGCGGGCACGCAAGACTTCGATTCGGTCGAGGATTCCGACGTCATCCTGGTGATCGGCGCCAACCCGACCGACGGCCACCCGGTGTTCGGCTCGCGCATGAAGAAGCGGCTGCGCGAGGGCGCGAAGCTGATCGTCATCGATCCGCGCCGCATCGACCTCGTGCGCTCGCCCCACGTCACGGCGGACTACCATCTGCCGCTGCAGCCGGGCACCAATGTCGCCGTCGTCACCGCGCTGGCCCATGTCGTCGTTACCGAAGGTCTGGTGAACGAGGAATATGTCCGCCAGTTCTGCGACTGGGAGGAATTCCAGGACTGGGCCGAGTTCGTCGCCGATGCGCGCCACTCGCCCGAGGAAGTCGAGAAGCTCTCCGGCGTGCCGGCCGAGCAGATCCGCGGCGCGGCCCGGCTCTACGCCACCGGCGGCAATGGCGCGATCTATTACGGCCTCGGCGTCACCGAGCACTCGCAGGGTTCCACCACGGTGATGGCGATCGCCAACCTCGCCATGGCGACCGGCAATATCGGTCGTCGCGGCGTCGGCGTGAACCCGCTGCGCGGCCAGAACAACGTGCAGGGCTCGTGCGACATGGGCTCGTTCCCGCATGAGCTGCCGGGCTATCGCCACATTTCCGACGACGCCACCCGCGCCACCTTCGAGGCGATGTGGGGCCGCCCGCTCGACCCCGAGCCCGGCCTGCGCATTCCCAACATGCTGGACGCCGCCGTCGACGGCACCTTCAAGGCGATCTACATCCAGGGCGAGGACATCCTGCAGTCCGACCCGGACACGCATCATGTCGCCTCCGGCCTCGCGGCGATGGAGCTGGTGATCGTGCAGGACCTGTTCCTGAACGAGACCGCCGCCTATGCCCACGTCTTCCTGCCGGGTTGCACCTTCCTCGAGAAGGACGGCACCTTCACCAATGCCGAGCGCCGCATCCAGCTCGTGCGCAAGGTGATGGCGCCGAAGAACGGTTATGGCGACTGGGAAGTCACCCAGATGCTGGCCCGTGCCATCGGCATGGACTGGAACTACACCCACCCCTCGCAGATCATGGATGAGATCGCCGCGCTCACCCCGAGCTTCGCCGGCGTGTCGTTCAAGAAGCTCGACGAGATGGGCTCGGTGCAGTGGCCCTGCAACGACGCCAATCCCGAGGGCATGCCGATCATGCACATTGGCGGCTTCGCGCGCGGCAAGGGCAAGTTCGTGCTCACCGAATATGTCGCCACCGATGAGCGCTCCGGCCCGCGCTTCCCGCTGCTGCTCACCACCGGCCGCATCCTCAGCCACTACAATGTCGGCGCGCAGACCCGCCGCACCGAGAATGTGGCCTGGCATCCCGAGGACGTGCTGGAAATCCACCCCCATGATGCCGAGCAGCGCGGCGTGCGCGACGGCGACTGGGTGCGGATCGACAGCCGCGCCGGCTCCACCACCCTGCGCGCGCAGATCACCGACCGCGTGGCGACGGGCGTGGTCTACACCACCTTCCACCACCCGACGACGCAGGCCAATGTCGTCACCACCGACTTCTCGGACTGGGCCACCAACTGCCCCGAGTTCAAGGTGACGGCGGTGCAGATCGCCCGCTCGAACGGCCCGTCCGAGTGGCAGGAAGACTATGACGAGTTCACCCGCCAGAGCCGCCGCATCGCGGTCGCGGCGGAGTGAGCGGAGCCCTGCGTCGATGATCGCGCCGGTCGCCCGCGTCTCGCGCCTGGCCGTCACCCCCTCGGGGGCGACGGTGGGCGAGCGGGCGATCCCCGAGGAAACGCCGGTCGCCATCGTCCATAACGGCTCCACCTATGCCGTGATGATGGCGACGCCGGCGGACCTCGACGATTTCGGCTATGGCTTCAGCCTGACCGAAGGCGTGATCGACAGCCTCGCCGACGTGCAGTCGATCGAGACGCTGGAATTCGAGGACGAAGCCGGCGTGCTCGGGGTCGAGGTGCGGCTGTGGCTCGACGAGGCGCGCGCCGGCCAGATGGTGGCGCGCCGCCGGCAGATCGCCGGGCCCACCGGCTGCGGCCTGTGCGGGGTGGAAAGCCTGGAGCTGGCGGTGAAGCCCGCCCGCACCGTGGCGGACGGGGCGCGCTTCTCCGCCACTGAGATTTCCCGCGCCGTGGCCTCGCTGCCGCCGGCGCAGCTGCTGAACCACCAGACCCGCGCCGTGCATGCGGCCGCCTTCTGGGAGCCCGCCACCGGGTTGGTGGCGGTGCGCGAGGATGTCGGGCGCCACAACGCGCTCGACAAGCTGGTCGGCCATCTCGTCCGCGAGGGGCATCAGGCGGGCGGCGGCATGGTGCTGCTGACCAGCCGGGTGTCGATCGAGATGGTGCAGAAGACCGCCATGCTCGGGGCCTCGGTGCTGGTGGCGGTGTCCGCCCCCACGGCGCTGGCGCTGCGGACGGCGGAGAAGGCGGGCATCACCCTCGTCGCCATCGCCCGCGACGACGGATTCGAAGTCTTTACCCACCCCCATCGCATCGTGCTGGACGGGGCAGAGAAGGAGCGTATCGCCCATGTCGGCTAACACGATGGAACGTCTGGTCTACATGGCGAACCAGATCGGCAAGTTCTTCGAGCCGCAGGGCCGGGAAAAGACCGTCACCGGCGTCGCCAAGCACATCAAGGATTTCTGGGACCCGCGCATGCGCGCCCGGATCGAGGACCATATCGCCGGCGGCGGCGAGGGGCTGGCGCCCGACGTGCTGGAAGCGCTGCGCTCGCTGCCCAAGGTGAGCCGCGACACCATTCCCGCGCCGCGCCCGACGCTCGACGTGCCCGGCCCGACCGCGCACCACCACTGATTCGGCCGATTCAAACAGGGGGCCGGCACGCCGCGGGGCGCTGCCGGCCTTTCCATGTCGGCGTCATGCGCCGCGACTTCCGTAAGGGCATGCGCCGCCAGCGTTTTTCCGGAACGCACGTTTTCACGCAATTGCCGCCCGCCGCGCGAATTCTTCACCGCACCATCACGCTTCCGCCATCGGCGCGCGTCATCCGATCCTCTACTGTGGTGCCGGGCAGCGGGCGGAGGATGGCGGGTCCATGCATGAAGACGGACACGGATTGCTGCTGGGGGCGCTGGTGTTTCTCGCCACCGCCGTCATCGCCGTTCCGGTGGCGCGCCGGCTCGGCCTGTCGCCCATCGTCGGCTACCTGCTGGCCGGGGTGGCCATAGGCCCTTCCGGCCTCGGGGCGTTCGACGATCCCGAGCGGATCATCACCGTCGCCGAGATCGGCGTGGTGCTGCTGCTGTTCATCATCGGGCTGGAACTGCAGGTCTCGCGGCTGCTGGCGCTGCGGCGGGCGATCTTCGGGCTGGGCACGGCGCAGCTTCTGTTCAGCGGCGCTGCCATTGCGGTGCTGACCCATTATGCCGCCAACGGCTTCGACTGGCGCGGCGCGCTGGTGGCCGGCATGGCGCTGGCGCTGTCGGCCACCTCGATCGCGCTGCAGCTGCTGGAGGAGAAGGGCGGCCTCGCCCAGCCTTACGGCCAGCGGGCCTTCGGCGTGCTGCTGTTCCAGGACATGGCGATCGTGCCGCTGCTCGCCTTGCTGCCCTTTCTCGGGCAGGGCGCGCATGAGGAGCACAGCTTCCTCGATTCAGCCAGGCATGTGGCGATCATCGTCGGGGCGATGCTGCTGATCGTCGGCGCCGGGCGCTATCTGCTCACCCCGCTGTTCCGCATCCTCGCCCGTTCCGGCGCCCGCGAGGTGATGACGGCGGCGGCGCTGCTGGTGGTGCTGGGGGCCGGGGCGCTGATGGCGGCGGCCGGCATGTCGATGGCGCTGGGCGCGTTCCTCGCCGGTGTCATGCTCTCCGAATCGAATTTCCGCCACGAGCTGGAAGCCAATATCGACGCCTTTCGCGGCCTGCTGATCGCGCTGTTCTTCATGGGCGTGGGCATGTCTATGAACCTGGCGGTGGTGTTGGCCAACGCGCCGCTGCTCATCATCGGCACCTTGCTGGTCACGCTGGTGAAGGCGGTGTCGGTGTGGGCGGTGTTCCGCTTTTCCGACAGCACGCGGGCTGACGCGGTGCGCTCCGCCTCGGTGCTGACCCCGGCGGGCGAATTCTCCTTCGTGCTGTTTCCGCTCGCCCTCGGGCTCGGGCTGATCGATTCGCGCCAGTCCGACATGCTGGTCGCCTGCGCTGCCATGACCATGCTGCTTGGTCCGCCGGTGGCGCTGCTGGGCGAGCAGCTGGCCCGGCGGCTGGATCGCCGCGCCAGCACCCTGCCGAGCGAGGATTTCAGCGACGCCCATGGCTCGGTGCTGGTCGTCGGCTTCGGCCGCTTCGGCCAGATCGTCTCGCAATGCCTGCTGGCGCAGGGGATGGAGGTGACGATCATCGACAATGATGTCGAGATGATCCAGAACGCCGGCCGCTTCGGCTTCCGCATCTATTACGGCGACGGCACCCGGCTCGACGTGCTGCGCGCCGCCGGCGCCGAGCGGGCACGGGTCGTCGCCGTCTGTGTCGACCGGCGCCAGACCACCGACCATATCGTCGAGATCATCCGCCAGAACATGCCCGATGTGCGCCTGCACGCGCGGGCCTTCGACCGGACCCATGCGGTGGCGCTGCGCGGGCGCGGGGTGGATTACGAGATTCGCGAGACCTTCGAATCGGCCCTCGCCTTTGGTGAAGCCGCCCTGCGCGCCAATGGCATCGACGCCGCCACCGCGCAGGCCACCGTGGCCGATGTGCGCCAGCGCGACCTGGAACGGCTGCGCCGGCAGCTCGCCGAGGGCGAGGATCGCGGGCCGCTGCCGCTGGAACCCGAGCCGCTGATCGCTCCCGAGCGTCCCGCGCGCCCGCTCAATCCCGAGGCCGAGGACGTGCTGAAGCACGAAACCGAGTTCTCTTCCTGAGTTGTGATCGCGCCGTTACCGGTCGATGGCGGCGCTTTCTCACCCGACCCGTTCCAATTGTCGCATGGTCGGCATAGGCTTGGCCTAGACATTCGGCTTGAATGCAACGGGCGCCGGCCCGGGCCGCGGGGTTCGCGGGCGCTGGCGTCGTATCGGGGAGAAAAGCAGATGCAGCTCGGAATCGTTGGCCTTGGCCGCATGGGTGGCAATATCGCGCGCCGTCTCACCAAGGCGGGACATGACTGCGTGGTGTGGGACCGCAACGAGGCCGCCGTGACGGAGCTGGGTGGCGAAGGCAACCGGCCCGCCGCCGACCTCGGCGATCTCGTCGCCAAGCTCGACGCGCCGCGCGCCATCTGGGTGATGCTGCCGGCCGGCGCGCCGACCGAGGGCACCATCGCCACGCTGGCCGGCCTTCTGTCGCCGGGCGATGTCATCATCGATGGCGGCAACACCTTCTACAAGGACGACATCCGCCGCGCCGCCGAGCTGGAGCCCAAGGGCCTGCACTATATCGACGTTGGCACCTCAGGCGGCGTGTGGGGCCTGGAGCGCGGCTACTGCATGATGATCGGCGGCACCAAGGAAGCGGTCGACCGGCTCGACCCGATCTTCGCCGCCCTCGCCCCCGGCCTTGGCGACATTCCCCGCACCCCGGGCCGTGAAGGGCGCGATTCGCGTGTCGAAAGCGGCTACATGCATTGCGGGCCGGCCGGCTCCGGCCACTTCGTCAAGATGGTGCATAACGGCATCGAATACGGGCTGATGCAGGCCTATGCCGAAGGCTTCGAGATTCTCCGGCACAAGGATTCGACCGCCCTGCCCGAGAATGAGCGCTTCACGCTCGACCTCGCCGATGTCTCCGAAGTCTGGCGCCGCGGCAGCGTGGTCTCCTCCTGGCTGCTCGATCTCTCCGCCATCGCCCTGACCAAGGACGAACAGCTGAGCGATTTCCCCGGCGAAGTCGCCGATTCGGGCGAGGGCCGCTGGACGGTGATGGCGGCGATCGAGGAGGCGGTGTCCGCCGAAGTGCTTTCCGCCGCGCTCTACACCCGCTTCCGCTCGCGCCAGGACCACACCTTCGGCGAAAAGCTGCTGTCGGCCATGCGCTTCCAGTTCGGTGGCCACACCGAATTCAAGTCCAAGTAAGCGGCGGACGCGATCCATGGGAAGCGAGTCCGTCGTTCTCGGCCAGAAGGTGCTGGCGCCCGATACGGCGCCGGCACCGGCCTCGACCTTTTTCATCTTCGGTGCCTCGGGCGATCTCACCAAGCGCCTGCTGCTGCCCTCGCTCTACAACCTCGCCCATGAGGGCGTGCTGGTCGACGACTTCGCCATTGTCGGCGTCGACCATGTCGCGCAGAGCGAGGACGATTATCGCGCCTTCCTCACCGACGCGGTGCGGGAGCTGCCGGGCTCGGTCGACCCCGAGGGCGAGACCTGGCGCTGGCTGATCAGCCGGATCTTCTACGTCTCCGGCGATTTCGAGGACCCCGCCACCTATGGGCGCATCCGCGAGCGGCTGGACCAGCGCAAGGCGCAGACCGGCAATGCGGTGTTCTATCTCGCCGTGGCGCCGCGCTTCTTCGCCACCATCTCCGAGCAGCTCGGCGCCGCCGGGCTGCTGAAGGAGGCGGAGGGCGCCTTCCGCCATGTCGTGGTGGAAAAGCCCTTCGGCTCCGACATGCCGTCGGCGAAGGCGCTCAACCGGCGCCTTCTGGCGGTGGCCGACGAGCGCCAGATCTACCGGATCGACCATTTCCTCGGCAAGGAAACGGTTCAGAACATGATGGCGCTGCGCTTCGGCAACGGCATTTTCGAGCCGATCTGGAGCAAGGAATATATCGACCATGTCCAGATCACCGCCGCCGAGACGGTGACGGTGGAGCAGCGCGGCGGCTTCTATGACGCGACAGGCGCGCTGCGCGACATGGTGCCGAACCACATGTTCCAGCTGCTCGCCATGACCGCGATGGAGCCGCCGAACTCCTTCGATGCCGACGCGGTGCGCTCGGAAAAGACCAAGGTCATCGAAGCCATCCGCCATATGCGCCCGAGCGAGGCGATCGGCGCGGCGGTGCGCGGCCAGTACCGCGCCGGCTTCGTCAATGGCGAGGCGGTGAAGGACTATCGCGACGAGAAGGACGTGCATCCCGACAGCCGCACCGAGACCTATGTGGCGCTGAAGTGCTTCGTCGATTCCTGGCGCTGGAACGGCGTGCCGTTCTATGTCCGCACCGGCAAGGCGCTGGCGGTGCGGCGCACCGAGATCGCCATCCAGTTCAAGCGGGCGCCGGGCGTGCTGTTCCGCCATTTGCCCACGGCGCTGAAGCCGAACCTGATGGTCATCCATGTCCAGCCGGACGAGGGCGTGTCGCTGCGCTTCGCCGCCAAGGTGCCCGGCCGCAAGGTCAAGCTCTCGGATGTCGAGATGAGCTTCAAATATGCCGACTACTTCAAGGCGGCGCCCAGCACTGGCTATGAGACGCTGATCTATGACTGCCTGTGCGGCGACCCCACTCTGTTCCAGCGCGCCGACACGATCGAGGCCGGCTGGGAGGCGGTGGAGCCGATCCTGGAGGCGGTCAGCGGCGGCGAGAACGAGGTGCAGTTCTATTCCGCCGGTTCCAGCGGTCCGGCCATGTCGGACGTGATGCTGGCGCAGGACGGCTTCCAGTGGCTTCCGCTCGAAAGGGATCGCCCGCGATGAGCGTATCGAACCTCGCTGAGGCAATTGACGAGCGCGGGGGCGCGGCTAGCGCCCCCTCCTCGCGCATCCGCCTCATGGTGTCGGATGTCGACGGCACGCTGGTGAACAAGGCCAAGGAGGTGGCGCCGGCCACGGTGGAGGCGGTGCGCCGCCTCCACGCCGCCGGCATCGCCTTCGCCGCCGTCTCGGCCCGCCCGCCGCGCGGCATGAAGCTGATGGTCGAGGCGCTGAATGTCGATCTGTTCGGCGGCTTCAATGGCGGCTCCATCCTGCGCCGCGACTTCTCGGTGGTGGAAGAGCACTTCGTAGCGGCCGACGCGGCCCGCGCCGGCATCGCCTTGATGAAGCCGCGCGGCGCCTCGATCTGGGTGTTCGCCGACAATGAGTGGTTCGTCACCGACCCCGACAGCACCTATGTCGCCGGGGAGACCCGCACCGTGGCGTTCCCACCGACGGTGGTGGAGGATTTCGGCGACCACATCACCCGCGCCGGCAAGATCGTGTTCTCCTCGACCGATTTCGACATGCTGGCGGCGAGCGAGCCTGAGCTGCAGGCGCTGGCGGGCGCGGGCGCCACGGCGCGGCGCTCGCAGGCCAAATATCTCGACATGACGCCGCCCGGCACCGACAAGGGCTATGCGGTGCGCGCCTTCGCCCGGCACTATGGGGTGGCGCTCGACGAGGTGGCTGTTATCGGCGACATGTCGAACGACCTGCCCATGTTCAGCACGGGCGGCCTCGCCATCGCCATGGGCAATGGCGCGCCGGAGGTGAAGGAGCAGGCGCATTTCGTCACCCTCACCAATGAGGAGGACGGCGTCGCCCACGCCATCGACCGATTCGTTCTGCCGCGCGGCCCGCGCGCCTAGCGCGCGTCTCTCTCAACCGTGACAAACAATCGACCGGGCGGCTGGCACAGGCGCCCGGTCCCGTCCGCTCGGGCGACGCCGGACGGCGGCGGTCAGCCCGGCGGCGCGCGTGAAGTTGGGGTTAGATGCCGAGCCGCTGGCCGATATTCTCCAGCCCACCGGTGCCGAGCAGCCCGGAAATGCCGATGAAGATCAAATAGATGGCGACGATATAGGCGAGCAGGCGCGGCATGATGAGGATGAGAATGCCGGCGATCAGCGCGACGATCGGCTGAATGGCGATGATGTTGATGTCCATGGGACGCTCCGCTGGGTGGTAGCGACATAAGCCGCCGCGCGCAGGATGGTTCCGCGCCCGCGCCGGCGCAAGCGGGGGCAGGGCGGGGCCGTTGTCATTCGTCCAATGGCCGTCAGGACCGTGCCCTCTACCTCCCCTCGCCCAGGGGATGCCGGTGTGGTGGGGCAGCGTGGCCCCTTCGCGGTCATCCATCGGGACGTCATCCTGAGGTGCGCGCACAGCGCGCCTCAGGATGGTTCTCGGTGCGGCAGGCGTTGGTTTCGATCTTGGGCGCCGGCAATGCGCTGAAAAGCCATGGATCCCCGGGTCAAGCCCGGGGATGACGGCGTGGGGCGCAGGGGCCGCAGGTGAGGGCGTGTGCGCCCCTACCCCTCGATGCGGTCGAAATCGGCGATGGAGCGGGTGGCGGCGCGGATGTCGGCGAGCAGGCGCAGGCGGTTGACCCGCAGCACCGGGTCCTCCGCATTCACCGTCACCTTCTCGAAGAACGCATCCACCGGGGCGCGCAGCCCGGCGAGCAGCGCCATGGCGGCCTCGAAATCCTCACGCGCCAGCGCCTGTTCGATCTGCGGGCCGAGCGCGGCGATGGCGTCGGCCAGCGCCCGTTCCTCCGGCTCGTGCAGCAGCACCACATCGACGCCGCCCTCATAGGCGACGCCGTCCTTCTTCTCCTCGATGCGCAGGATATTCGCCGCGCGCTTGCTGCCGGCGAGCAGGTTCTTACCGTCCTCGGTGGCGAGGAAACGGCCAAGGGCTTCGACGCGCTTCACCACGAGGAGAAGGTCGTCCTGGCCGGGAAGGGCGAACACCGCGTCGACGAGGTCATGGCGCGCGCCGGCTTCGCGGAGACTCACCTTAAGACGACCCGCAAAGAAGGCTAGAAGGTCAGATCCAATAGCAAAAGCCAAATCCTTACTCATGTCGATGAAATCGAGAGCTGAGCTAGGCTGAACGTTATCTGCGATAACGTCCCTCAGCTCACGAATTTTTTCAGGATCGAAATTGATCTGTTCCAGTTCGCTAATTTTCTGATCGGCCTGAGCTAGCTGGTTGAATCTCTTTCCAGCCAGATGCATGCCAATTGTTCTCGCGACGGGGATTATCAAACGGCCCCTTACTTCGTTCTCCAACATAATCCTAATTACGCCCAGCGCGGCGCGGCGGAGCGCGTAGGGGTCCTTGCTCCCCGTCGGCTTCTCGTCGATGGCCCAGAAGCCGACCAGCGTGTCGAGCTTGTCGGCCAGCGCCACGGCGATGGAGACCGGCGCGGTGGGGACAATGTCGGTCGGGCCCTGCGGCTTGTAGTGTTCTTCCGCCGCGGCGGCGATTTCCTCGGGCAGACCTTCAAGCCGGGCGTAATAGCGGCCCATCAGCCCCTGCACCTCAGGGAATTCGCCCACCACTTCCGTGCGCAGATCGCTCTTGGCGTAGAGCGCGGCCTGCTCCGTGAGGTCCGGGTCGGCGCCCACCACAGGCGCCAGCGCCTTCGCCAGCGCGGCGATGCGGCGGATGCGCTCCAGCTGCGAGCCGAGCTTTTCGTGGAAGGTGACGTTGCCGAATTTCTCCAGCCGCTCGGCCAAAGGCACGGTGGCGTTGGTCTTCTGGTCGGTCTCCCAGAAGAACTTGGCGTCCGACAGCCGGGCGCGGATGACGCGCTCATTGCCGGCGATGATCGCGGTGCCGCCATCGCTGGCGGCGAGGTTCGACACCAGCACGAACTTGTTGGCGAGGCGCCCCGTGGTGGGGTCCCTCAGCACGAAGCATTTCTGGTTGATGCGGATGGTGGCGCGGATCACCTCGTCAGGCACGTCGAGAAAGGCCGGGTCGAACGACCCCATCAGCACCACGGGCCATTCCACCAGCCCGGAAATCTCCTCCAGCAGGCCGGCATCCTCCACCAGCTCCAGCCCCTGCGCCAAAGCGAGGTCCTTGGCGTCGTTGAGGATGATGTCCTTGCGGCGCTCGCGATCGACCACCACGAAGGCGGCCTCCAGCTTCGCCATCCAGTCTTCCAGCCGGCGCACGCGGATCGTGCCCTCGGACAGGAAACGGTGGCCGCGCGTCACATCGCCGGAGCGGATGCCGTCGACCTCGAAGGCCACCACTTCCGGCTCCTCGGTCTCGGGGCCGAAGGTGCACAGGATCGACTGCAGCGGGCGTACCCAGCGCAGCGTGGTGGGGCTGGACGAGCCCTTGCCCCAGCGCATCGATTTCGGCCAGGGGAAGGCGCGGATCACCTGCGGGATGATCTCGGCGATCACCTCGGGCGTGGCGCGGCCATGCTTGTGCAGGTGGGCGACATAGAACTCACCCTTCCTCGGGTCGCTCTCGATGCGGGCCTGGTCGATCGAGGCGAGGCCGGCGGCCTTCAGGAAGCCGTCGATTGCGCCTTGCGGGGCGCCGACGCGCGGGCCCTTGCGCTCCTCATGCGTGTCCGGCTGCTGCGCCGGCAGGCCGTGCACCGCCAGCGCCAGCCGGCGCGGGGTGACGAACGCCTTGGCGCCCTCATAAACGAGGCCGCGCTCCACCAGCGCGTCGGTGACGAGCTTGCGCAGGCTTTCCGCCGCGCCGGCCTGCATGCGGGCGGGGATTTCTTCGCAGAACAGTTCGAGCAGAAGATCGGGCATGGCGCTGCGTCACGTCGGCTGGCGGGCGGCACCGTGCGGGGCGCGCCCTTGCGGGAAGGTCGCGGGACGCCTAGCACGTCGCGCCCCGCGAGGGGAGGCGTCACGTTCAGGAAAGCGCGCGGCCGCGCCCTTCCTTCATCGTCAGCGCGGCAATGAGCGAGAGCGCGGCGACCCCGATGAGATAGGCGGCCGGCCCCATGTCGAACTGTTCGCGGTTGACCAGATACACCGCCACCATCGGCGCGGTGCCCCCGGCAAGGCCGAGGGCGAGATTGTAGCTGAGCGAGAGCGCGGTGCAGCGTGTGGCGGGGCGGAACATCTCCACCAGCACGCAGGGCATCGGCCCGGCATAGGCCGCCATCAGCACGGCGAAGCCGAGCTGGCCGGCGAGGGCAGAGAAGGCATCGCCCGAATCCAGCAGGAGGAACAGCGGCCAGGAGAACAGCACAAAGCCGATCAGCCCGCCGCAGATCACCGGCTTGCGCCCCACTCGGTCCGACAGCGCGGCGAAAACCGGCGCCAGCCCCAGCACCACCACCATGCTGATGGTGTTGATCTGCAGCGACAGCCGCTCGGTGAGCCCGTCCACCTGCTGCATATAGGTCGTGAGATAGACGAACAGCATGTAGAAGCTGACGCCGAGCGTGAGGTTGAGCACCGCCGCGCGGATCATCTCCCGCCCGTCCGCGCGCAGGGCCTCCACCAGCGGCAGCCGGCCGGGGCGGCGCGGCCGCGCGGGCGCCGCCCGCTCCTGCGAGGAGCCGCGCAGATAAAGGGTGAATCCGCCGAGCAGGACGCCGAGCAGGAACGGAATGCGCCAGCCCCAGGCGATGAGGTCGTCCGTGCTCATCAATGTCGCGGTGGCGGCCCCCACCATGGAGCCGAGCAGCGTGCCGCCCGACGCGCCGCAGCCGGCGAAGGAGGCGATGAGCCCGCGCCGGCGCACGGCCGCGTTCTCCGCGAGGAAGATGGCCGAGGTGGTGTATTCGCCGCCGATGGAGAGGCCTTGCAAGAGCCGCAGCACCAGCAGCAGCAGCGGCGCCGCCGCGCCGATCGCCGCATAGGTCGGCAGCAGGCCGATGGCGACCGTCGAGGCGGTCATGGTGGCGGCGGAGATGAACAGCGCCTGCCGCCGGCCATGGCGGTCGCCGATATGGCCGAAGACGATGCCACCGACCGGGCGCATGACGAAGGAGGCGGCGAAAATCCCGAAGGCGGCGATCAGCCCGACAAAGGCGTCGCTGTCCGGGAAGAAGTTCTTGGCGAAGATGGCGGCGAGGAAGCCATAGGCGGCGAAATCGTACCATTCCAGCGCATTGCCGAGCGCCCCGGCGAGGAGCGCGCGCGGGCCGGCCGGCACTGTATCGGCGGGCCCGGTATCGGGATAGGACGCAACGTCGAGGCTGGACATGGACGCGGCTCCCGGCGGATTGGAGAGGATCAGGGCGCGGGAGTGCCGCCTGCCGCGGTGGCCAGCCAGGCCGCGCCGCAGGCCTTGGCCAGCTCGCGCACGCGCAGAATGTAGCTCTGCCGCTCGGTGACGGAAATCACCCCGCGCGCGTCCAGCAGGTTGAACACGTGGCTGGCCTTGATGCACTGGTCATAGGCCGGCTGCGCCATCAGGTGACGGGCCTTGGTGCCGTCTTCCCAGCCCGCTTCAAGATATTTCGCCGCCGCGCTCTCGGCCATGCGGAACTGCTCGAACAGCATGTCGGTGTCGGCATGCTCGAAATTGTGCCGGGAATATTCCTCTTCCGCCTGCAGGAACACGTCGCCATAGGTGACCTTCTCGTCACCCTCGCGGCCGTTGAAATTGAGGTCGTAGACGTTCTCGACCCCCTGCACATACATGGCGAGGCGCTCCAGCCCATAGGTCAGCTCGCCCGCGACGGGGGCGCACTCGAAGCCGGCCACCTGCTGGAAATAGGTGAACTGCGAGACTTCCATCCCGTCGCACCAGCACTCCCAGCCCAGCCCCCAGGCGCCGAGCGTCGGGCTTTCCCAATCGTCCTCGACGAAGCGCACATCGTGCAGGTTGAGGTCGATGCCGATGGCCGACAGCGAGGCGAGGTAGAGGTCCTGCAGGTCGGCGGGCGAGGGCTTCAGGATCACCTGGTACTGGTAATAATGCTGCAGCCGGTTCGGGTTCTTGCCGTAGCGCCCATCCTTGGGCCGGCGCGAGGGCTGCACATAGGCCGCCTTCCACGGCAGCGGCCCGAGCGCGCGCAGCGTCGTGGCGGGGTGGAAAGTGCCGGCGCCGACTTCCATGTCGTAGGGCTGCAGCACCACGCAGCCCTTGTCCGCCCAGAAGGCATGGAGCGCGAGGATGAGCCCCTGGAACGAGTTGTCGGGGCGCATATGCGGCGGCAGGGCGGGATCGATCATGGAATGAGCCGGCGGTTGGCTTGAAAAGGCGGCGCAACCTAGGCCGGGCAAGACATACGATCAAGCTCGGCAACGCATCAGCCGTACCCTAATCTGGGTTTGAACGAGCACGGGGCTTGTACTGAAAGTCATGCAAACGCTTCCGGGCGCGCGCCAGTTCGCTATCATCGAACAGTGAATGCCACCGTTCATCCTCAATCACGACTGCCTCAACCGTGAGGTCCAGCCGGCCTCGCAGATGGAGTGCGGTGTAGCCATCTGAAGGTTTGGGCGAGTTAATCAGAGTTTTTGCGGTACGAAGACCGCCATTATCGGTGAGCATTTGAAGGAAAATAGTTGCATTGTACCCAGCCTCGATCTTGGCACGGCGATATACCTCGAACATAGCCTGATCGAACAGCTTTTCGATATCTATCATCTGATGCTCCGCCACAACGCCATACCGGCCGACGTAAGTTTATCACTCTGATACGTAAAATAGAGATTCGCCAGACCTATTGTTGTTGAAGCGAGAAGTGTACCGGGACTAACGTCATCTGACGCCCCCGCCGCCCCGTTCCCGCCCGGAACGAATCCGACTATCACTTCCCCATGCCCGACACGCTCGACGAATCGCCTGTCTCCAACGCCCCCGACTGGACCGTCTCGGAACTTTCCGGCGCGCTCAAGCGCACGGTGGAGGATTCCTTCGGCCATGTGCGCGTGCGCGGGGAAATCTCGGGCTATCGCGGGCCGCACTCGTCGGGGCACGCCTATTTCAGCCTGAAGGACAGCAATGCCCGGCTCGACGCCGTGGTGTGGAAGGGCGTGTTCGGCCGGCTGCGGATCAAGCCCGAGGAAGGGCTGGAAGTGGTCGCCATCGGGCGCATCACCACCTTTCCCGGCAAGTCCTCCTACCAGATCGTCATCGAGCAGCTGGAATTCGCCGGCGCCGGCGCCATCATGGCGATGCTGGAGGAGCGCAAGAACCGCCTCGCCGCCGAAGGCCTGTTCGCGGCCGAGCGCAAGCGGCGCCCGCCTTTCCTGCCCCGTGTCATCGGCGTCGTCACCTCGCCGACCGGGGCGGTGATCCGCGACATTCTGCACCGGCTGAACGATCGGTTTCCCCGCCATGTGCTGGTGTGGCCGGTGCGGGTGCAGGGGGATACGTGCGGCGCCGAGGTGAGCGCGGCCATTCGCGGCTTCAACGCGCTCGCCCCCGGCGGGCCGATTCCCCGTCCCGATGTCATCATCGTCGCGCGCGGTGGCGGCTCGCTGGAAGACCTGCTCGGCTTTTCCGAGGAGAGCGTGGTGCGGGCGGCGGCCGACAGCGCCATCCCGCTGATCTCCGCCGTCGGCCATGAGACCGACGTGACGCTGATCGACTTCGCCGCCGATCTGCGCGCGCCCACCCCGACGGCGGCGGCTGAGATGGCGGTACCGGTGCGGGCCGATCTCGTCGCCGAGGTGGCGCAGCTGCACGCAAGGCTGCGTGCCAGTTTCGCTCGCGGGCTGGAGCGGCGCCGGAGCGACCTGCGCGGGCTCGCCCGGCTGCTGCCGAGCGCCGATGCGGTGCTCGCCGTGCCGCGCCAGCGCCTCGACATTGCCGGCCAGCGCCTGCCGAGGGCGCTGAAGGCCAATGCCGGCGCCCACCGCCTGCGGCTCACCCGCGCCGAGAGCCGCCTCACGCCGTCGACTCTCACCACCGCCCTTGCCCGGCGGCGCGAGCGGGTTGCCGTCGTGGCCGCCCGGCTGCCGCGCGGGCTGAGCGCGACCACCGCCGGCCACCGGCTGCACCTCACCCGCGCCGAATCGCGGCTGCGCCTGATCGCGCAGTCCCAGCGCGACCGTCGCGACCGCGGCCGCGAGCGGCTGGAAAATCTGCGCACGCGGCTGCAGCGCTGCCAGCGCCAGCAGGCGCTGGAACGTGCCCGCCGGCTCGATGGCGTCGCCAAGCTGTTGACGGCGCTGTCCTATAAGGGGGTGCTCGCGCGGGGATTCGCGCTGGTGCGCGCCGGCTCCGGTGCGCCGGTGCACGCGGCGGCCGGCATAAAGGCGGGCGACGCGCTGGAGATCGAGTTCCGCGACGGCCGCGTGGCGGTGCAGGCGACAGCCAGCGCCCCTGACGCGCCGCCCTCGCCTTCCCGCCCGGCGCGCAAGCCGGCGAAGGCGCGCCCGGCCCCCTTGCCGGAGCAGCCCCGCCAGCCCACCTTGTTTGACAGCTGAGGGCCGCACCGCCGATACGTAGTGGCAACGGGCTTGCCGGACCCCCGGCCGGGTCTTTATTGTCGCGGCAACCGAACCGACAGGATGAGCGGGACCATGAACCGCTTCGAACGATTCTCCGCCTCGGGTGAAGCCGAAGTGCGTTATCTCGACGGCGACTTCCGGGTCGTGCGTCCGGGCACTTTCGTGCGCTGCGCCGTGACCGGCGAAGCCATTCCGCTCGACGAGCTGCGCTATTGGAGCGTGGACCTGCAGGAAGCCTATGCCACGCCGGAAGCGGTGCTGGCGCGGCTCTATCCGGACCGGCTCAAGCCGGGCTGACACAAGGCCGGAACGGCCTAATGCTCGCGCGGGCCGGCTTCCAGCCCGCCCAGCATGCGCTCCAGCGCCTTGGCGCTTTGCGGCTCCAGCGCCATCCGCACCGGCAGCACGTCGGACACCTCGATCAGATGCTGGCCGATCTCGCTGCCGGCGAGGCGCATGGCGTCCTTCTCGGTGGTGACGAGCAGGAGATCCATCGCCTCGGCCTGGGCGCGCAGCTCCTGCACGTCGGAGGCGGTGTAGACGTGGTGATCGGGAAAGGCCCGCGTCACGACAGGCAGCACGCCGAGCGTGCGCAGCGTCTCGAAGAACTTGGCCGGCCGGCCGATGCCGGCATAGGCGAGAACGCGCTTGCCGAACAGCCGCGCCACCGCCTGCGCCTCCGGCGCCAGCCTGCCGCGCAGCACCACGATGCCGGCGGCATAGCCCTCGCGGGCCGCGCGCTCGCCGGGCGCGCCCTCGCCGATGACGAGCAGCGCCTGCGCCCGTTCCAGCTGCGGGGCGAGCGGTGCGCGCAGGGGGCCCGCCGGCAGGCAAAGCCCGTTGCCGATGCCGACCCCGGCGTCGATGACGAGGATCGACAGCGACTTCGCCAGCGCCGGGCTCTGGAAGCCGTCATCCATGATCAGCACGTCCGCCCCCGCCTGCGCCGCCGCCTGGGCGCCGGCCAGCCGGTCGCGGGCGACGAAGGTGGGGGCGCTGCGGGCCAGCAGCAGGGGCTCGTCGCCCACCTCGTCAGCGCCGTGCAGCAGCGGGTCGACCCGCACCGGGCCCTTCAGCCGGCCGCCATAGCCGCGGGTGAGCACCGCCGGCTTGTGGCCGCGCAGGGTGAGCCGGCGGGCGATCTCGATCACGGTCGGCGTCTTGCCGGCCCCGCCCACGGTCGGGTTGCCGACGCAGATCACCGGAACGCCGACGCCCATGCCGGGTCGGCGCAGGCGGGCCAGCGTCGCCCCGCCCACCAGCGCGCCGAGCGGCGCCAGCAGCTGTGCCAGCCGCCCGCGTTCCCGACGCCACCAGAAAGCGGGTGCCCGCATGAAATTCAATGCCTCTCCAGCTGGATCTGTACCAGATAGGGATCGATGGCGCCCAGCGTGCGCTCCAGCGCGCCGCCGAAGCTCTCCACCGTGACCTGCGCCGCCGCGACCATCTTCTGCCGCGAGGCGCCGTCGGCGAGCAGCATGTAGATGGCGGCCGCCAGCGAGCGACCATCGGTTGCCAGCGCCGCGCCGCCGGCCTCGTCGAGCCGGGCATAGAGCGCGTTGAAATTGGTCACATGCGGCCCGTGCAGGATCGCGGTGTCGAGCTTGATCGGCTCGATCGGGTTCTGCCCGCCCTTGCGCACCAGCGAGCCGCCGAGCAGCGCCACCGGGCCGAGGCGGTAGAATAGGCCGAGTTCGCCGATCGTGTCGGCGACATAGATGGCGGTGCCCTTGTCGGGCCGGTAGCCGTCGCTGCGCAGCACCGCCGGGCAGCCCGCCGCCGTCGCCAGCTGCACCACCGCTGTGCCGCGCTCGGGATGGCGCGGGGCGATGACGGTGAGCAGATTCGGCAGTTCCTTGACGAGCCGCTGATGCGCCTCGATGACGATTTCCTCCTCCCCCGCATGGGTGGAGGCGGCGACGAACACCACCCGCCCCGCCGTCGCCAGCCGCAGCGCGTCGAAGGCGGCGATGTCGACCGGCGGAGGGGGGGCGTCGAATTTGAGGTTGCCGGTCACAGTGACGCGCGGCGCGCCGAGCTGGCGCAGCCGCTCGCCATCCTCCGCCCCCTGCGCCAGGCACAGATCGACCCGCGCCAGCAGCGCCGACACGCTGCCATGAACACGCCGCCAATTGGCGAAGGAGGAGGGCGACATCCGCGCATTGACCAGCACCAGCGGCGTCGACCGGGCGTTCACCTCCAGGATGAGGTTCGGCCACAATTCGGATTCCACCAGGAGGACGAGGTCCGGCCGCCAGTGCTTGAGGAAGCGGCGCAGGAAGAGCGGCGAATCCAGCGGCACGAATTGGTGCGGCACATCGGGCGGCAGCCGCGCCTGGGCGAGCCGCGCCGAGGTCAGCGTTCCGGACGTGAACAGCACGCGAAAGCCACGCGCGCGCAGCCGCTCGATCAGCGGCAGCACCGCGATCATCTCGCCGACGCTGGCGCCATGCACCCACACCAGCGGCCCGCGCGGGCGCGGCGCGCTGGCCCGGCCATAGCGCTCGGTGAGCCGCGTGCCGTCCTCCTTGCCGCGCCTCAGCCGACGCGCCAGCAAAAGGCCGACAAAGGGCGTCGCCAGCCAGGTCGCCATCCGGTAGAGGCGCACGAGAAGGGGGGAGCGGGCGCGAGCCATGGCGCGCTAGCCGTTGCGGGAGGTGGCGGGCGCGGTATTCCCAGCCTTCGTCGCGGTGGCCGCGGCCTCGGCGGCACGCTTGCGGGCGAGCGCCTTTGCCTCCTCCGGCCGGCCGACCAGTTCCTCGGCGCGGGCGGTGGCGACCTCCAGCTGGCGCTGCACCTCGCGCCGTGCCGCTTCCAGCTCTGCCGGCCCGGCATCGGCCGCCACGATCACCCCGTCGCCGGCGACCACGGCGGCGCGGCCGAAGGGCAGGTGAATGGCCGACTTGTCCCAGGAACGGGCGAGGATGCGCCGCGAGGTGGCGATGGCGACCGGGTAGATCGGCCGGCCCGAATGCTTGGCGATGGTGACGACGCCGAGGCCGGCGATGCGCGAGATCTTCGGCACGTCCGCCGTCATCGCCACATTGGTGCCCTCAGCCAGATGGCGGATCATCTCCAGCGTGGCGTTGAACCCGCCCTTGGTGCGGAAATCGCGCCCCTGCGCGCCCGAGCCGCGCACTGCCCCGATGCCGAGCGCTTCGGCGGCGATAGCGTTCACATCGGCATCGGCGCTGCGCGAGATCATCACCTTGGCGCGGTGATAGGGCCGCACCAGGAAGGGGGTGAGGAAATGCTGGCCGTGCCAGAAGGTGAGGATCATCGGCAGCTGGGCGTCAGCCAGCTCATAGAGATTGGCCGGCTCCATCACCACGCGCTGGGTGCGCCAGACCAGCCGGAGATAGGACGCCATGCCGCGCCCGAGAACGGTGCGGACCGTCGGTGAGGTGCGCAGTCGACGCCACATGCGGGAAGCCGGCGGTCAGCTGGTCTTCGCGCTGGCTTCCGGGTCCAGCAGGCGATGGAGGTGCACGATGAAATAGCGCGTCTGCGCCTGGTCGACCGTCTGCTGCGCCTTCGCCTTCCAGGCGGCGTGGGCGGTGGCGTAGTTCGGAAACACGCCGACGACGTCGAGCGCGTCGAGATCCTTGAAGGTGACGCCGTCGATCTTCTCCAGCTCGCCGCCGAAGACGAGGTGCAGAAGCTGGGGACTGGTGGTCTCGGGCATTCCTGTCACGTCCTCTGCTCGGGGGTCGTCAGCGCGCCAGAGCCACAAGGGCCGGATGCAGCAGGCTGCCGGCGGAAACCAGCGCCCCATGCCGCGGCACCGGCGCGTTATAGGCGAGCGGACGGCCGTCGAGCGTGGTCAGCCGTCCGCCTGCTTCGTGCACCAAAAGGTCCGCGGCGGCAAGGTCCCAATCATTACCGTTGGGCGAGGCCAGCGCCGCGTCAAGCTCGCCGGTGGCGACCCGGGCGAGGCGCAGCGCCAGCGAACGGATGCGATCGACCCGGCGCCAGCTGCCGGCCCGGTCGAGATGGGCGAGCCAGGGGGCCGGGCCGTCGATCACGGCCCCGTCCAGCGCAGGGGTGGCGGAGACCCGGATCGGCTGGCCGTTGCGCGTCGCCCCGCCGCCCAGCACGGCGATGAAAAGCTCCTGCGTGACGGGCGCGAAGAGGGCGCCGGCAATGGGGCGGCCATCCTCCACCAGCGCCGCCTCGACGCACCAGTCGGCGCGTCCGGCCATATAGGCGCGGGTGCCGTCGATGGGGTCGACGATCCACACCCGGCGCCGCGCCAGGCGGGAGGGCTCGTCCACCGTCTCTTCCGACAGCCAGCCATAGTCCGGCCCGAGGAGGCTGAGCCGCTCGCGCAGCATTGCGTCGACGGCGACGTCGGCCTCGGTGACGGGGGAATCATTGTGCTTGGACCAGCTCTTCACGCCGGCGCGGAACATCTCCACCGCCACCGCGCCGGCCGCGACCACCGCTTCGGCCAGATGCTGCGCCGCGACCGCGGGGTCGGCGAGAGGATCGGGGCGGGGCAGGCCGGCGGCAAAGGTTGGCATGGGTTCCATTGGCGGGGAGTACGCGGGAGAGGTGAGGAATGCAAACGCGATATCGGCATTGCGAGCCATTCCGACAAGCTTTCATCAAGCATAGGTGCCATTCCCCGCCGAGAAGAAACCGTCAACCATCTCCCTTAAGCGGGCCGGCAACCGCCCGCGACTAGGGTGTCCCCACGACCGAGGCCACAGAGCCAGAAGATCGGCGGGGAGTTGCGTGATGCGTCAACGGAAGATGGAAGCACAGATGGGGCCGATAATGTCGGCGGCGGCGGGCGGGCCCTATGTGGCGCTGGCGCGGCCGAGCGGGCCGGAAGGCTGGCCGCTGCGGTTCGACGCCGCCGATGCCGGCGCTGATGACAGCCGGCGCCAGATCGAGATCGGCCTCGACGAGGTGGTCCTGCGCCGGCGCGTGGCCGGGGTGGCGATGAAGGCGGCGCGCCCGCTCACCTCTTATCTCGGGCTCGCGGTGGCGCTGCTCGACCCGGAGGGTGACGATGACGGCGTCGCCATCGTGCTGGTGCATGAGGATCCGGCGCTGTCGGTCACGCTCTACAGCGCGCCCCATATCGACGATGTGGTGGCGGAATGGCGGGGCTGGAGCGCGGCGCTCGGCCGGCCGATGCTGGTGACGCAGGCGGATGGGTGCCACCGGCCGGCCTATGCGATGATCGGCCGGCTCACCCTTGGCGAGGTGCGCGGGCGCCGGGCGCGCCGTGGCGCGCTCAAGCACCGCCGGCCGAGCGTGTATCGCCGACGCGGCGCCGGCCGCCCGGGCGAACTCACCGTGCATCGCGGCGAGCGCGAGCTGAGCGCGCGCGACTAAACCCGAGGCCCCTAGGTCGCCGCCTGTCGGTCGCCCCCGTCAGTCGCCACCTTGCCGCCCGAAGGGATGCGCCAGATGGCCCTGGAAGGCGAAGGCGGTGACGGTGAGGCCCGCCAGCAGCAGGCACGCGGCCGCGAGCGCCGGCACCAGCCCGCTTGCCGCCAGCAGCAGGGCGCCGATGCCGGCCCCGGCGACGAAGGATGCCCATGAGCCGGCATAGGCGAGCGCCTCCACCGGCCCGACGCGCCCCTTAGCCCAGCGCGCCAGCGCCTGGCCGAGGCCGAACAGCGCCCCGGTGACGAAGCTCTTGCCGATATCCGCCCCGGCGATGACCTGATGCACGCTGTTCTGCATGCCCATGGCGAGCGCCACCGGCAGCAGCGTCAGCTGGCCGGCATCAAGGCCGGCCACCCCCGCCGCCAGCGCGAACAGCACCACCTCGCTGCCCAGAACGGCGACCAGCTTCCACTCCCCCACCGCGTCGGTGATCAGCGTGCCGAAGAAGGCGCCGGCGACAAAGCTGGCAATGACCGAGGCGGTCAGCAGCGCCAGCGGCCAGTGCCCCTGGGCCAGCTGGATGCCGAGCCGGGTGCTGTTGCCGCTCATGAAGGAGAGGAAGAGCCCACCGAGATGGGCGTAGCCGACGGCATCGACGAAGCCGGCGACGAGAGTGGCGAAGGTGGCGAAGAGAAGCGGGCGGGAACCGGCATCGGTCATGGAAGCTCTCATGTCCCGCCGCCCGGCAGGGGGGTGGCACGGCGGGAAGGGTCAATAAAAAAGGGCGCAAGAGGCGCCCTTCTTCTTCTCAATTGGCATTTTCGCGTTTGGCGCGGCCATTTCATCCGCGCGCGGACGCCTCAGGGGCAGACATGCACCCAGCCGCCACCCCAGCCGCGACGCCAGAAGCAGTTCGGACGCAGCGGCGGGCCCCAGCCGCGGGCATAAGGGGGCACGTACCAATTGTTCCAGTTCGGCCGCCAGAAGCAGCGGAACGGGCCGCAGACCCAGCGCACCGTCTCGGTGAGCGAGGTCGCGGGGGCGAGGATGTCCACGGCGGCGGCGGCGGGCGTGGCAAGGCCCGGCGTGGCGACGCCGGCTTCGGCCGAGCCGAGACCGCCGGCGGTAAAGGCCGCGAAGACGAGAGCGACGGCGAAGACAGCGCGGCGCAGCTGCGCCAGAGCGGACGTGAGGAAGGGATAACGCATGAAGCACTCCCAGGGGAAAGATGGCGATAACGAGGCAAGATAACACGGGCCTTGCGTCGCACCAGCCGTAACCCCATGCGGCAGCGGAAATTTTCGTCGGGTAATGCGGTGGCGGGCGACAGCGCGCCGCGCGCCGCTTAAGGTCGACGCGCGCGCCCTGCGCCGCGCGGCACTCATCCCGGAGACCTTCCATGCGCTCGAAGATCATCGGCACCACGCTCCCCGTTCTCGAACTTCAGCTCGACGCCGGCGACCGGATCGTCGGCGTACCGGACCAGCTGTCCTGGATGTCCGGCGACATCGCGCTCACCACCTCCACCGCGGGGGGCGGGGCGGGCGGATTGCTCGGTTTGATGAGCCGGGCGGTCTCGGGCGGCGGTCTGTTCATGACCGAGTTTCATGCCGAGCGCGGCCCCGGCAATGTCGCCTTCGCCGCCAAGCTGCCCGGCAGCTTCGTGGAAATCGAGATCGAGCCCGGGCGCGGCTATCTCGTCCATCGGCACGGCTTCGTCTGCGGCAGCCCCGGCATTGAGGTGACGACCGCTTTCCAGCAGACGCTGGGCGGGGCGGTGTTCGGCGGCGAGGGCTTCATTCTGCAGAAGCTCGCCGGCCGGGCCAGCGCCTTTATCGAGCTGAGCGGCGAGCTCGTCACCTATGAGCTGCAGGCCGGCCAGCAGCTGCTCGTCCATCCCGGCCATGTCGGCCTGTTCGAGGAGAGCGTGTCCTTCGAGCTGACGACAATGCGCGGCATACGCAACGCGCTGTTCGGCGGCGACGGGCTGTTCCTGGTGCGGCTCTCAGGCCCCGGCAAGGTGTGGCTGCAGAGCCTGACGGCGCCGGGCCTCGCCCATGCGATCAGCCCCTATCTGCCCGAGCGCCGGGGATAGAAGGCGCAACTCAGGGCAGGGGCGTCAGGGCGGCGACATCAGTTCGGCGGCATGCCGGCGCCGGTGCCGCTGAGCAGAGCGAGGCCCACCAGCCCGCCGCCCAGCACCAGCAGCGCTGGGTTGATTTTCTTCACGCAATAGACCCCGGCGAACACGGCGAAGGCGATGATGATGGTGAGCCGGCCATCGATCGCCGTGCGGGCGATGGAAATGGTGCCCGACGCCATCAGCCCCACCACCAGCGGCGCCAGTCCCTGCTGCAGCGAGCGGCGCCAGGGCGAGCCCTCGAAATGGTCCCACACCCGCGAGGCGGCCCAGGAGATCGCCCCGGCCGGCAGGAAGAAGCCGACAAAGGCCATCAGCGCCCCGAGAAAGCCGGTGACGTGGTAGCCGATGACGATGACCATCAGCATGTTCGGCCCGGGCACCACCTGGCCAAGGCCGTAAATGTCGCGGAACTGGTCGTCGGTCAGCCAGTGATGGGTGCCCACCACCAGCGCCTTGGTTTCCGGCAGCACGGCGGCGCCGCCGCCCACCGCGAGGATCGACAGCAGCGAGAAGACGCCGAGGACCGACAGGTTCTCGTTCATGAGGCTTCCCCTTCGCCCTCGCCGGAATCGCCCTTGCGCGGCCGGAACAGGAATACCGCCACCGGGCCGACAGTGAGCAGCACCCAGACCAGCGAAATGTGCAGGAAGCTCACCATCAGCACGGTCGCGGCGATGATGGCGACGTTCAGCATCTGGCCGAGCTGCTTGTGGCCGATCTGCAGCGTGACCGCCGAGAGCATGCCCACCGCCGCCGCCCCGACCCCGACCAGCGCGGCGTTGACATAGGGGTTATGGGCGTTGGCGGCATAGGCGACGCCCAGCGCCAGCACCATGCTGCCGCCCGGCAGCGTCATGCCGGTGAAGGCGACGATGGACCCGGCCACGCCGCGCAGCCGGTCGCCGACGATGATGCTCATATTGGTGGCGTTGAGGCCGGGCAGCGCCTGGGCGATCTCCAGCGCCGAGAGGAAATGCTCCTCGTCGAGCCAGCCCCTCTTCAGCACCAGACTGGCCCGCAAATACGCCACCACGCCACCGCCAAAGCTGACGGCGCCGATGAACAGGAAGGTGACGAAGATGTCCCACAGCCGCACGTCCTGCGGCACCGCATAGGCGGACGGCGCCTCGGCGGCAGGCGCCGCGCCCGGAACAGGCGGGGGGGGAGGGCTCATGGCGGGGGCGGTTCCCAGATGCGAGGGGGCGGCGTCAGCCCTCGTGGCTGGCCACGAGCTGCTTGCCGAAATTATAGACCAGCGCCGTCTTGGTGGCGCCGAGCTTCACCCATTCGGGCGCCCGGGTCTGCGCCGCCTTGAAAAACGCCTCCGAGCGCTCGCGGGCCTTGGCGTGCAGGGCGTCGTAGCGGTCGAACTTCGCCTGGAAGGCGAATTCGCCGATGATCGCGCTTTCGGTGGCGCGGTCGCGCCAGACCGAGATGGTCGCCTTGGCGGTGAGCCCATGGCCGAAATCGAACGAGCCGACATTCACCTGCACCTCTTCCACCGGCAGGTTGTTGACCAGCGAGATGGTCGCCGCCTTGTCGGCAGGGCAGTGCTCGGCCAGTTCCGGGAACACGGAGGTGATGCGCTCCAGTCCCTCATTCAGCACAAGGCCCGGGCTGAGCAGCACGCAATTATGCGAGTAGAGCGAGCGCATGCCGCCGAGGCTGTCCTTCAGCGGCAGCAGCTCTTCCTTGAACTTGATGTCGGCATGGCCGCTGAGATGGGGCACGACATCCACCGCCGCCGCGACGGCAAGCTCGGGATGGCGGAACTTGAGGGTCAGCTCATGCTCCGGCTCGGGCCAGCCATCGGTGTAGAAGGTGCGTTTGCGCAGAATGAAGGCGTTGCGGTAGAGGTCGTAATCGGGCGTGTCGTAGAACAGCACCTCGCGCACCTGGCGCTTGAACCCGTCCTTGTTCGTGGTCACCCCGACCTTGAACTCCGGCGCGATCAGGCCCAGCTTGTGCCAGTAGACCTCGAACTGGTGCGGATCGAAGAAGCGCTCCGGGCGGAGCAGGATTTTGTATTCGAGGTAATGAATATCATCCATGGAAGGTCCCGCTGGCCCAAGCCGCACGCCGGGTTGAAAGATTTACGCCTCTCGCGGCGCCGCGACAAGGCCGCTTCGGGGAGACGTCACATGCGCGTCATCGATTGCGCACCTTGAAGACAGCGCCCCAAATGTGGTCCAACGAAGCCGATCCGTTGCTCCGTGCCTGCGGACAGGACCACGGGGGTCCTTTCCCGCGAGAAGAGAGATAGCGCCATGCCCTCCAAGCTCGACCAACTGCGTACCATGACCGTCGTCGTGTCCGACACCGGCGACATCGAGACGGTGCGCCGCCTGAAGCCGCAGGACTGCACGACCAATCCCACGCTTCTGCTCAAGGCGGCGGAAATGTCCGCCTATTCCTCCCTCGTCGACGAGGCCCTTGCCTGGGGCACCAAGCAGGGCGGCACCTCGGACGCCGTCGTCTCGGCGACCTGCGACCGGCTGGCGCTGAACTTCGGCGCCGAACTGTCGAAGATCGTCCCCGGCCGGGTCTCCACCGAGGTGGACGCCGACCTCTCCTTCGACACGCAGGCGACGCTGGCCAAGGCGCGCTCCTTCATCAAGGCCTATGAGGAGCGCGGCGTCGGCCGTGACCGCATCCTCATCAAGATCGCCTCCACCTGGGAGGGCATCCGCGCGGCGGAGGTTCTGCAGAAGGAAGGCATCGACTGCAACCTGACCCTGCTGTTCTCGCTCGCCCAGGCGGCGGCGGCGGCGGATGCCGGTGCCTTCCTCATCTCGCCCTTCGTCGGCCGCATTCTCGACTGGCACGTGAAGGCGGGCGAAGGCCCGTTCACCCCCGAGACCGACCCCGGCGTGGTGTCGGTCCGGCAGATCTACGCCTATTACAAGAAGCACGGCATACCGACCGTGGTCATGGGCGCCTCATTCCGCAACACCGGCGAGATCGAGGCGCTGGCCGGCTGCGACCGTCTGACCATCGGCCCCTCACTGCTCGACCAGCTCGCCGCCGACGAGGGCACGCTGGAGCGCAAGCTCGACCCCGCCAACACCGAGGGCGCGCCCGAGCGGCTGCATCTCGACGAGCGCGGCTTCCGCTTCACGTTCAACGAGGACCAGATGGCAACGGAAAAGCTCTCCGAGGGCATCCGCCAGTTCGTCCGCGACCTCAACTCGCTGCGCGCGCTTGTCGCCAAGCGGATCGACGGCGCCAAGGCGGCCTGAGACCGCCCGATCGCTTCTGAACTGCGGAGGAGGGCGGCGCCCTCCTCCTTCGTCTCTTCCGCCGGTTCCTGCCGTCATGTTCGTGCCCGATCTCGGCTTCGCCCTCGCCGCAGGCCTTGCCGCCTTCTTTGTCGGCATGAGTAAGGGCGGCGTGCCAATGATCGGTTCGCTCGCCGTGCCGACCATGGCACTGTTCATGTCGCCGGTGGTGGCCGCCGGCCTGCTGCTGCCGGTCTATGTCGTCAGCGACATGTTCGGGGTCTGGGCCTATCGGCGCGACTTCTCCGGGCGCAACCTCGCCATTCTCATCCCCGCCGCCACGCTCGGCATCGGCATCGGCTGGGCCACTGCCTCGCTCGTCACCGATGCGATGGTGATGCTGATCGTGGGCGTCATCGGCCTCGCCTTCTGCCTCATCCGCTGGCTCGGTGGGGCGGGGCGAGAGGCGCGGCCCGCCGACCTGCCGCGCGGGCTATTCTGGGGCGCGGTGTCCGGCTTCACCAGCTTCGTCAGCCATGGCGGGGCACCGCCCTACCAGATGTATGTGGTGCCGCAGCGCCTGCCGAAGATGGTCTATGCCGGCACCACCACTCTCGCCTTCGCCGCCATCAACGCCATCAAGCTCATCCCCTATGCCGCGCTCGGCCAGCTCAACCCGGCCAATCTCACGGTCACGGCGGCGCTGATCCCGGTGGCGGTGGCGGCGACCTTTGCCGGCGTCTGGCTCACCAGGCGCCTGCCCGAGGCGCTGTTCTACAAGCTGGTGATGGGCGCGCTGTTCCTCATCTCGCTGAAGCTCACCTATGACGGCGCGGTAGGGCTGATCGGCGGCTAGGGTGCCTCCGGCCCTAGCAGCGATTGCACGAGGTTCACCCAGTAGCTCGCCCCCACCGGCAGCAGGGCGTCGTTGAAGTCGTAAGCCGCATTGTGCAGGTTCGGCCCCGGGCCGCTGGCCAGGCAGAGATAGGCCCCGGGCACCGCCTCCAGCATGTAGGCGAAATCCTCCGCCGCCATGATGCGCTCGAAATCCGCATCCACCGCCTCGCCCACCGTGGCGCGGGCCGCCGCCAGCGCGTGGCCGAATTCCGCCGCGTGGTTCACCAGCGAGGGATACCGGCGCTCATAGCGGATGTCGGCCCGGGCGCCCTGCGCGGCGCAGACGCCCTCGACGATGGCGCGGAATCGCGCCTCGGCGAGGTCGCGCACCTCTGGGGTGAAGGTGCGCACCGTGCCGCGCAGCACCACCTCGTCGGGAATGACGTTCCAGGTGTCGCCGCCATGGATCTGGGTGACGGTGACGACGGCCGCCTCCTGCGGGTTCACCGAACGAGCGACAATGGACTGCAACTGGGCGACGATGTGGGACGCGGTCAGTACCGGGTCGATGCCACGCTGCGGCATGGCGGCATGGGCGCCGCGCCCGATCACCTTCACCTCGAAGATGTCGAAGGCGGCGAACATGGCGCCGGGCCGGCCGAGAAAGCTGCCGAAGGGGGCGTTCGGCCAGTTATGCAGGCCATAGACGCCCTGCATGGGGAACAGGTCGAACAGGCCCTGCTCGACCATTACCTTGCCCCCGCCCTCATTCTCCTCGGCGGGCTGGAAGATGAAATGCACCGTGCCGTTGAAATCGGGATTCTCGCTGAGATGGCGCGCGGCGGCCAGCAGCATGGTCATGTGCCCGTCATGGCCGCAGGCGTGCATCTTGCCCGGCGTGTCGGAACGCCAGGACAGGTTGGTCGCCTCATGAATGTCGAGTGCGTCCATGTCGGCGCGCAGGCCGATCGCAGGGCCGTCGCCGAGGCGGCCCTTCAGCGTCGCCACCAGCCCTGTGCCGGCCAGCCCGCGATACACTGGCAGGCCGAAGCTCTCCAGCTTCTCGGCGACGAAGGCCGAGGTGCGGTGCTCCTCGAAGGCCGTCTCGGGCATGGCGTGCAGGGTGCGGCGCCATCCCGCCAGCTCGTCCGCCTGCGCCGCCAATATGGGCAGGATGCCGTCGCCTGTCGCCTGTTGCACCCTCACTACCCCCTGCTGACGGCGCCGGGCGCCACGACCGCCGCCTCTACCGATGCGCCTATTTGGCCTGCGCCCAACCCGCAGGGCAAGCGCGCCCTTGTGACCGGCGGAGGGCACGAGGCTGCGCTATGGCAGAGGGCGGCGACGAAAAAATCGTCGACGCCCGGGATGAAGGACGGCCACGGCTCCGTATACGGGACATGAAGCGCGACGAGACCTCCTTCGACGTGCCGGCCCAGCTCGGCGTGATGCGGCGCTATGCGCGCTCGCTGACGCGCGACGACATCGAGGCCGAGGACCTGGTGCATGACGCGCTGGTGCGCGCCTATGAGCGGCGCGGCAGCTTCGACACCGACCGCGCGGCGCCCGGCAAGGGCGCGCGGGATTCGGCGCAGAAGGGCGCGGGGCAGCAAGGCTCTGTGTTGCGGGGCTGGCTGCTGTCGGTGCTGCACAATGTGTTCATCGACCGCCGCCGCTCGCGTATCGCCGAGGCCCGCCGCGAGGCCGACAGCGTCGACCTCGCCGAGACCAGCGCCGCCCCGGCGCAGGAGCATCATCTGCGCCTCGCCCAGGTACGCGACGCCTTCATGGCCCTGCCGGAGGAGCAGCGCGCGGCCTTGCACCTCGTCGCCATTGAGGGGCTCGGCTATGCCGAGGCCGCCGCCACGCTGGGCATTCCGCCGGGCACGCTGATGTCCCGCCTGTCGCGCGCCCGCGCCACGCTGCGGGCCATGGAGGACGGCCCGGCGGCGGAGACACCCAACCATTTGCGCATCGTAGGAGGTACGGATGAACCGTCCCGTTGATCCCGTCTCCAGCGACGACCTGCAGGCCTATGTCGACGACCAGCTGAGCGTCGCCCGCCGCATCGATGTCGAGGCCTATCTCAGCGCCAATCCGGCGGCGGCCTCGCGGGTGATGGGGGATCTGCGCATCCGCGACGAATTGCGCCTGGCGCTCGCCGAGACGCCGCGCGCGGCCTCCACGGCGGCGGCCCGGCTCGCCACGGTGGAAGCGGCACGGCGGCTTCAGGGCGCGCTCACCCGCGCGCGCTGGACCCGCCGGCTGCGCATAGCCGCGATGGTGGCGCTGCTGGTCGGCGCCGGCTGGATGGCCAATGCCCAGTTCGGCCATTTCGGCGTGAGCCGCGTCGTCGCCTCCGGGCTGAACCCGGCGTATCTGGAGGACGCGGTGCGCTCGCATCGCACCGCCCTGGTGCGCGCCGGCATGCCCTCGCAGCCGGGCACACGCCAGTACGACCCGGCCGAGATTCTCTCCGCCACCGCCATCGTCATGCCTGTTTTGCCGGAGGGCTGGAAGGTGGAAGACGTGCAGGTGTTTCCCTCCACCTTCGGCCCGAGCGTGGAAATGACCGTCGAGGCGGGGGAGATCGGCACCGCCTCGCTGTTCGCGGTGCGGCCGGGCGGCTTCGACGTGGTGCCGGCCACCACCGTGCCGCAGGACGACCTCACCGCCGCCTATTGGCAGATCGGTGAGGTCGCCTATGCGCTGGTCGCGCAGCGGAGCCCGGCCGCCGATTCCCATGATCTCGACCGGGCGGCCGCGCGCCTTGCCCGGTCGCTCTACTGACCCCAGATGCTTCTCATCAGGAGACTGACATGAACACGCCGAATTCCGGCTTCCAGTGGTCCCGCACCGCCAGTGTCGACCAAGCCGTCTATGACGAGGGCCTGCGCCGCCACATGCTGCGGGTCTACAACTACATGGCCCTCGGCCTGGTGCTGACCGGCGCGGTGGCCTTCATCGTCGGCACGACGCCGGCGCTCTATGTGCCGATCTTCTCCACCCCGCTGAAATGGGTGGTGATGCTGGCGCCGCTCGCCTTCGTGCTGATCTTCTCGTTCCGCATGCAGTCCATGTCGGCCAGCAGCGCGCAGACCATGTTCTGGGCCTTCTGCGCGGTAATGGGCCTGTCGATGGCGTCCATCTTCCTGGTGTTCACCGGCACCTCGATCGCGCGCACCTTCTTCATCGCCGCGACCATGTTCGGCGCCACCAGCCTCTATGGCTACACCACCAAGCGCGACCTCTCGCAGTTCGGCTCGTTCCTGATCATGGGCCTGATCGGCGTGGTGATCGCCAGCGTGGTCAACATCTTCCTCGGCTCGACGATGCTGCAGTTCATCGTCTCCGTGGTCGGTATCCTCGTCTTCGTCGGCCTGACCGCCTGGGACACCCAGTCGATCAAGGAACAGTACGCCGACAATTTCGACGCCGAATCGCAGCAGAAGCTCGCCGTGTTCGGCGCCTTCTCGCTCTATCTGAACTTCGTCAACATCTTCCAGCTTCTGCTGAATCTCACCGGCGAGCGGGAGTGAGGCGAGCAATCGCCAAGGGAACCCAGCCATGAACGACCAGGACCGACAGGCCATTGACGGCCTCTTCGCCAAGCTTGCCGAGGCCGAGCGCCAGTCCGGCCCGCGCGACGCGGACGCGGAAGGCTTCATCGCCCAGCGCGTCGCCCAGCAGCCGGCCGCGCCCTACCTGATGGCGCAGACCATCGTCATGCAGGACTACGCCCTGCAGCAGGCGCAGGCCCGCATCGAGGCGCTGGAGCAGCAGGCGCAGCAGGCCCGGGAATCGGCCGAGCAGCCCCAGGGCGGCGGCCTCTTCGGCGGGCTGTTCGGCTCCAGCCAGCCGGCGCGTCGCGGCTCCGTGCCCTCGATGCCGCGCGCCGGGGCCATCGGTGCCGGCGGCGCCGGCGGCGCCATCCCGGCCGGCGCGTCGCCGGCCTGGCAGTCCGGGTCCATGCAGGGCGGGCAGCCGATGGGTGCACCCGGCGCCCAGCAGCCGGGCGGCTTCGGGCGCCCGGGCTTCGGCGGTGGCGGCGGCTTCCTTGCTGGCGCGGCGCAGACCGCCATGGGCGTCGCTGGCGGTGTGCTGCTCGGCAGCGCCATTGGCAGCATGTTCGGCGGCGGTGAGGCCAAAGCGGCGGAAGCCCCCGCGGATGCCCCGGCTGACGAGCCGGCGGCGGCCGACGAGCCGACGGATGCCGGCGCCGATGATGGCGGCTTCTTCGGCGGCGGCGATGACTGGTTTGGCGGCGGCGGCGACGAGTTCTGACCTCGCCACCTCCCCCGCGTCAATCGACCCCCTGCCTTCGGGCAGGGGGCACTTCCCAACTCCAGCAGGCCGGCCCCTCACCGGCCTGTTCTTTTTTGCCGGTAGCGCCCGCGCTCAGACGGCGAGGCCGTTCTCCGCGGCATAGTCCTTCAACGACCGCTCCGGACGGGCGCCGATATGGCTGATGATCTCGGCCGCGCAGAGCGCACCGAGCCGCAGGCATTCCTCGGCACCTAAGCCCTTGGCGAAGCCGTGGAGATAGCCGGCGGCGAACAGGTCGCCCGCCCCGGTCGTGTCCATCAGCTTCGGCACCGGGAAGGCCGGCACCGTCACGAGTCCGTCTCCCGACACAGCCAGCGCGCCCTTCTCGCTGCGGGTGACGACGCCATGCCGGGCGTCCTGCCGCAGCTGGGCGAGCGCGGCGTCGAAATCGGTCTCGTAGAGCGACATCAGCTCCGCCTCATTGGCGAAGACGAGATCGACCGTGCCCTCGCGGATGAGCTTCAGGAACTCCGCCCGGTAGCGCCCGACGCAGAAGGCGTCCGAGAGAGTCAGCGACACCGTGCGCCCGGCCTTGTGGGCGATGCCGGCGGCCTTGAGGAAGGCTTCCTTGGCCGGCGGTGGGTCCCAGAGATAGCCTTCGAGATAGGTGACTTTGGCGCTCGCCACCATCGCCTCGTCGACATCGGCGGGGGAAAGGTCCTGCGCCGCGCCGAGATAGGTATTCATGGTGCGCTCGCCATCGGGCGTCACCAGGATGAGGCAGCGGGCGGTCGCGGCGCCGGCGGTCGCGGCCGGTGTGGCATAGGCGACGCCGGCGGCGCGGATGTCATGGGCGAAGATGCCGCCCAGCTCGTCGTCGCGCACCTTGCCGATGAATCCGGCCTTGCCGCCCAGAGCGGCGATGCCGACCATGGTGTTGGCGGCCGAGCCGCCTGATATTTCGACCCCCGGCCCCATGGCGCCATAGACCGTCTCGGCGCGTTCCTCGTCGATCAGCGTCATGCCGCCCTTGCGCATGCCGTGGCGGTCGAGAAAGGCCTCTTCGGAGCGGGCGATCACGTCGACAATGGCGTTGCCGAAGCCGATCACATCGAGCGGGGGGACGGTCATGGACGGCTTTTCTCCGCAGGGTTTCGCCGGGGACGAAGGCGGGTGACGCGGTAGCAGACGCGCGCCCCCACCGCAATGACGGCGCCGCGTGCGAGGGAGCGCGGCCCGGCTTTGTCGCTCGATTTCAAGCCGCGTCATCCTGAGGTGCCGGGCCGAGCCTCCCGTCCGTCTCCAGGCAAGGTCATCCTGAGCTGCCCGGCCATCGGGCGGGCCTCGAAGGAGGCGACTGAGGGGCGGCGAAGGGCGCGTCGGGGCCGAGGCATCGTGTGCATGCGAGAACCATCCTTCGAGGCCGCCTGCGGCGGCACCTCAGGAGGACGGCGCGCGTGCCGGAGGCGAGCGGCGCTTACCGCCGGCTCATCCCGGGGCATGGTCCGGGGAGCGGGCCACCCAGTCCACCCAGACCTGAAGCCGGCGGTGGCCCAGTCGGGCCCAGCCTGCAGGTGGCGCGCGGGCGCGCAGCTGCACCCCTACGCCGATCCGGCTTTTCCTTCCTGCACGCGCCGCGCTATGGCTAGCCGATGGCCCTGCTCCGCCACGCTTCCACCGTCGCTCTCCTTACCCTCGTCTCGCGTGTGCTCGGCTTTGCCCGTGACGCCGGGGTGGCGGCGCTGTTTGGTACCGGCGTGGTGGCGGATGCCTCCGTCGCCGGCCTCGCCGTGCCGCAGATCGCCCGCCGGCTGCTGGGCGAGGGTGCGCTCAACGCCGCGCTGCTGCCGGGCCTCGCGCGGGCGGAGGACGAGGCCGCGCGCCGGCGTCTGGCGGGCGCGACGCTGGTGCTGTTCGCACTGGCCGGGCTCGTGCTCGCGGGCCTTTTCTTCCTCTTCATGCCGGCCGTGGTGGCGGTGCTGGCGCCGGGCTTTGCCGGGGATGGTCCGCGGGCGGAAGGCGCGGTGCTGGCCGGGCGGCTGGCGGTGGTGTGCCTGCCGCTTGCCCTGCTCGCCGGGGTGCTGGCTGCCTTCGCCAATGCGGCCGGACGCTTCGCCCGGCCCGCCATGGCCCCGGCCGCCGCCAATCTCGCGGTCATCGCGCTGCTCGTGCTGCTGTGGCTGGCTGGAGCGCACACGATCAGCGTGTCCGCCGCCCTCGCCTGGCTGGCGGCGGGAGCGGTAGCGGGGGCGCTGACCCAGTTCGTGCTGAACCTAGCCGCCGTGCCGCGTGGTTCTATCAGGCTTTCCCTTGCGCCCGCCGATCTAAAGGCGGCGCTGCCGCTGCTCGCCGGCTCGGCGACGCCGCTGCTGGCCGCCGCCCTGCCGCAGCTGCGCTTTCTCATCGCCGCGGCAGCGGCCTCGGGCATTGGCGGCGGGGTGGCGGCGCTGTTTTATGCGACGCGCCTCGTCGAGCTGCCGCTCGGGCTGGTCGGCGCCAGCGCCGGGGCGGTGCTGCTGCCGGCGCTGGCGGGAGAGCGGGAGGAGGGCGAGGCCGGAATCGGCGACACCGGGCTTGGCGCGGGCGGCATCACGGCGGCGCTGGCGCTCTCGCTGCCGGCGGCGCTCGGCCTTGCCGTGCTGGCCCACCCGATCGTGGTGGTGCTGTTCGAGCGCGGCGCCTTCGATGCGGCCGCCAGCGAACTCACCGCGAGCGCGCTCGCTTTGCTGGCGCTCACCCTGCCGGCGCAGGCGCTGGAGAAGGTGCTGATCGCCATCGCCTTCGCGCGGGGCCTGTCTCGTCTCGTCACCCTGTGCAGCCTCGTGGTGCTGCCGGTGGGGGCGCTGGTCGGCTTTGCCGCCGTCGGTCCGCTCGGCATGGCGGGGCCGGCGCTGGGGGTGCTGGCCTCCAGCCTGGTGGCGCTCGCCGGGCTGGCAACAGGCCTCGGCCGCCGGCGGCTTATCGTGTTGCCGAAGCCCTCGCGCCGCCGGCTGGCGCGGCTGGTCGTCGCCGCGCTCGCCATGGCGGCGGCGGTGATGGCGGCGCGACAGGGGCTTGAGGGTGTGCTGGCGCAGGGCGGACTTGTCGCCGCCGCCGCGCTGGCCGGCCTCGTCATGCTGGGGGGCGCGGCCTATGCCGGGCTCGCGCTGGTGCTGGGCGGCGCCGACCTTGCCACGCTGCGCGCGGGCTTGCGCAAATAGCGCGTGCGCCGCCGCCGGAAGAAACTTGCCCCTGAAGGTCATGCGTGCCATAGCGCCCCCGCGCCGGGGCCAAGTCTCGCGGCACGGCGCGGCACGGCAGGGCGCAGACCACAGGACGTCCCGACATGGAATTCAAGCCGCTCGTGTTTTCCGGCGTCCAGCCGACCGGAAACCTGCATCTCGGCAATTATCTCGGCGCCATCCAGCGCTTCGTGGCGCTGCAGGACAGCCATGACTGCCTCTATTGCGTCGTCGACATGCACGCCATCACGGTGTGGCAGGACCCGGCCGACCTGAAGCGGCAGATCCGCGAGGTCACGGCCGCCTTCATCGCCTCGGGCATCGACCCGACCAAGCACATCGTGTTCAACCAGAGCCAGGTTTCCGGCCATGCCGAACTCGCCTGGGTGTTCAACTGCGTGGCGCGCCTCGGCTGGCTCAACCGCATGACCCAGTTCAAGGAGAAGGCCGGCAAGGACCGCGAGAACGCCTCGGTCGGCCTCTATGCCTATCCCAGCCTGATGGCCGCCGACATCCTGCTCTACCGCGCCACCCATGTGCCTGTCGGCGAGGACCAGAAGCAGCATCTGGAGCTGACCCGCGACATCGCGCAGAAGTTCAACAATGATTTCGGGCCCTCCATCGCCGCCAACGGGCTGGGCGAGGCGTTCTTCCCGCTGCCCGAGCCGCTGATCGGCGGGCCGGCGGCGCGGGTAATGAGCCTGCGCGACGGGGCCAAGAAGATGTCGAAGTCGGACCCGTCCGATCTCTCGCGCATCAACCTCACCGACGATGCCGACCTCATCGCCTCGAAGATCCGCAAGGCCAAGACCGACCCCGAGCCGCTGCCCTCCGAGGCCGAGGGGCTGAAGGGCCGGCCGGAGGCGGAGAACCTTGTCGGCATCTATGCCGCGCTCGGCGCGGTGGCGAAGGAGGAGGTGCTGACCCAGTTCGGCGGCGGCCAGTTCTCCACTTTCAAGGCGGCGCTGGTCGACCTCGCAGTGGCCAAGCTCGGGCCGATCGGGGCAGAGATGCAGCGGCTGGTGGCCGAGCCGGACCATATCGACGCCATCCTGCGCGACGGCGCGGCGCGTGCCCGGGTGCTGGCGGACGCCACCATGGCCAATGTCCGGGACATTGTCGGCTTCGTGCGCTAGCTTTGTCCGCAGGATAGACCGTCGGGGGAGAGCCGATGCCGCGCCGGCGCCAAAGCCATGAGCCCGGCCACCGCCGCAAGTTTCTCGTGCTGGCGGACGACACGCCGGAATGCGACCGCGCGCTCTATTACGCGGCGCGGCGGGCGGCGCGCACTGGCGGCGGGGTGGTGCTGCTCAGCGTGCTGCAGCTGGAGGACGCGCCGAGCCAGTGGCTCGGCGTCGCCGACCTGATGCGGGCGGAGGCGACCGACAAGGCGGAGGCTCGGCTCGACCTGCTCTCCGCCCGGGCGCAGGGCATCTCCGGCATCGATCCCGAGCGGATCGTGCGCGAGGGCGGCATCGCCGAGCAGATCCAAAAGATCATCGAGGAGGACGAGGACATCGCCATCCTCGTGCTCGCCGCCGGAACCGGCAAGGAAGGCCCCGGCCCGCTCATCGCCTCGCTGGCCAAGGGGATGTGGGCGAGCCTGCCGGTTCCGATCACGCTCGTGCCGGGTTCGCTCTCCGACAGCGAGATCGACGCGCTGGCGTGAACGGGTGGGCGGCCGAGCGGCGGCGTCGCGTTGCGGTGAGTCTCCCGCCTCTTCCCCTCGCGCCGGTCAGAGCTTATCTAAAGTGGAAATTCCCCCGTCGCCGCGGCCTTGAACCCCGGTTGGCAAGGAGACCGACATGTTCATCCAGACCGAAGCCACCCCCAATCCCGCCACGCTGAAGTTTCTGCCCGGCCGTTCCGTGCTCGGGGACGGCACCTTCGAGGCGCGCGACGCCGATGAGGCCGCCCGCTCGCCGCTGGCGGTGCGGCTGTTCGAGGTGCCCGGCGTCACCGGCGTGTTCTTCGGCTCGGATTTCGTCACCGTGACCAAGGCGCAGGGTGACTGGGCGCATCTCAAGCCCGCCATTCTCGGCGCCATCATGGAGCATTTCGTCTCCGGCCAGCCGATCCTGCCCGAGGACCATGAGCACACCGCCGACGACGCCTTTTTCGAGGCCAAGGATGCCGGGCTGGTCGACACGATTCGTGAGCTGATCGACACCCGCGTGCGCCCGGCGGTGGCCAATGATGGCGGCGACATCACCTTCCGCGGCTACAAGGACGGCGTGGTGTTCCTGGCGATGAAGGGCTCCTGCGCCGGCTGCCCGTCCTCTACCGCCACGCTGAAGAACGGTATCGAGAACCTGCTGCGCCATTTCGTGCCCGACGTCGTCGAGGTGCGTCCGGTCTGACGCGACCCGGTCCGACGGCCGGCCGCTTTCCAATCTGAGGCGACCATGAGCATGGTGGGCGCATGATCGCCCCTGCTGATTCTGGCCCTGCTGATTGTCGCCCATGCTGATTCTTGCCATCGACACCGCGCTGGAGGCCTGTTCGGCGGCCCTGCACGACATGGATACCGACCAGACCCGGGCGGTGGAGCATGTCGTCATGGCGCGCGGCCATGCCGAATCGCTGATCCCGATGGTGGAGCGGGTGATGGCCGCCGGCGGGGCGGAGTTCTCAGCCATCGACCTTTTTGCCGTCACGGTCGGTCCCGGCAGCTTCACCGGGCTGCGGGTCGGCATCTCCGCCGCGCGCGGCTTCGGCCTTGCCACCGGCAAGCCGGTTCTCGGCCTGCCGACGCTGACCGTGCTGGCGGCGCCGCTGCTGGCGCGCGACGATGCGGTGCCGGTGGCCGCCGCCATCGACGCCCGCCACGGCAATGTCTATCTGCAGATGATCGGCCCGGCCGGCCGGGTGCTGGTGAGCCCCCGCGTGATGAGCGTGAAGGACGCCGCCCGCTCGGTCGCCAACGGGCCGGTGCGGCTGGTGGGCTCCGGCGCCGGCCTGCTCGCCGACACCTGGCCGATGGGCGCGCAGCCGCCGGTCGAGGTGCGGGCCACCGCGACGCCGGACCCGGTCTGGCTGGCGCGCATCGCCAGCGTCGCCGACCCCGCCCGCTCCGAACCCAAGCCGCTCTATCTGCGCGACGCCGACGCCAAGCCGCAGACCGGCGGGCGGATCGCCCGTCGATGACCGGGCTGCCGGCATGGCTCGGCTGGATGACGCGCGGGCGCCCGCGCGAGGTGTCGTTGCGCGCCCTCCAGGCCGGCGATGCCGAGGCGCTGGCGCGCCTTCACGCCCAGTCCTTCCGCCATGGCTGGGACGCTGCCGAGTTCGAGCGCCTGATCACCAACCGGCTGAGCCGTGGCCTCGTGGCCACCGATGGCCCCGGCGGCGCGCCGGTGGGATTCATCTTGCTGAGCGGGGTGGCGCCGGAAATAGAGATTCTCTCGGTTGCCGTCGACCGCCGGCGGCGCGGCGCCGGCATCGGCCTCAAGCTGGTGCAGGCCGCCTTCGGTACGCTGGCGGCGCAGGGCTACCGCACCGTGTTCCTGGAGGTTGAGGATGGCAACGCCGCCGCCTTGCGGCTCTATGCCCGCACCGGCTTCCGCGAAATCGGCCGGCGCCCGGGCTATTATCGCGATAGTGCCGGCGCGCCGGTGGCCGCGCTCACCATGCGGCGCGACATCGCCTGAGAGAAACCATTGCCCTTGCCGGCTTGGCTGCGCCATAAGGCGGACGGGCGCGGACAGACCGACCGATGCGGGCTGAAGGAAGCAGGCCGAGGAATGAACGACAAGCCGACCGCGATCGAGGAAGCCTGCGTCACGCTGGGCCTGCGGATGACCGACCAGCGCCGGGTGATCGCCCGCATCATCGCCGATGCGCAGGACCATCCCGATGTGGAGGAGCTGCACCGGCGCGCCATCGCGGTGGACGACCGCATCTCCATCTCCACCGTCTACCGCACGGTGAAGCTGTTCGAGGATGCCGGCATCATCGCCCGCCACGATTTCCGTGATGGCCGCTCGCGCTATGAGCCGGTGCCGGACGAGCACCACGATCATCTCATCGACCTGCGCAGCGGCCATGTGGTGGAGTTCCGCTCCGAGGAGATCGAGCATCTGCAGGAAGAGATCGCCCGCAAGCTCGGCTACCGGCTGATCGGCCACCGGCTGGAGCTCTATGGCGTGCCGCTCGACACGCCGCCGGGCACGGAGATACCCACGCCTTCCCTTTCGTCCCGGAAGGAGTGAGGCGTGCGGGCCTGGCTGGTGATCGTGCCGGTCGTGCTCGTCACGCTCATCGGCATTCCGCTGCAATGGCTCTCACTCGCCCTTCGCCTGCCGACCCGGCGCACCCTGCCCGTGCTCTATCATCGCATCGTGCTGGCGCTGGTTGGGGTGCGGGTGCGGGTGGTGGGCGCGCCGGCGGCGGCGCGGCCGCTGCTCATTCTCGCCAATCACGCCTCCTGGCTGGACATTCCCGTGCTCGGCGGGCGCCTGCCGCTGTGCTTCGTCGCCAAGAGCGAGGTGGCCCGCTGGCCGGGCATCGGGCTGCTGGCGAAGCTCCAGCGCACCATTTTCGTCGACCGCACGTCGCGCGCCGCCACCGGGCGGGTGGCGGGGGAGATGGCGGCAAGGATGAATGATGGCGACCCGGTGGTGCTGTTCGCCGAAGGCACCTCCAGCGACGGCAACCGGGTGCTGCCCTTCCGCTCGGCGCTGGTCGGCGCCGCCCGCCAGAGCCTGGGCGAGGCCGAGGGGCCGGCAGCGACGATCCAGCCGCTCGCCATCGCCTATGTCGGGCTCGCCGGCCTGCCGCTCGGCCGCGCCGGGCGCCCGCGCCTCGCCTGGTATGGCGACATGGACCTCGCCCCGCATCTGATGGAGGTGCTGCGGCGCGGCGGCGTCGAGGTGGAGCTGCGCTTCGGCGCAACGCTGGCGGCGGGCGGGCGCAAGGCGGCGGCGCAGGAGGCCGAGCGCGCTGTCCGTACCCTGCTGACGCAGGCCCTTACCGGGCGACCGGGCTGAGGGATAAGGTGCGGTTTTTAAGGCTTTGCGCCCGCAGAGCGGGGCGGGGCGCATTTCCTTTTCGCGGGAATCCCGCTACACAGAACCTCTAGGCGTCACTTCTGGAGAGCTGGACGATCTCGACCTGCGCGATACCGAGCTGGGACCGGGCGGCAATGGATGAGGGCGCCTTGCGAGGGCGCGCCTGTCGTGACCTCGGGTTGCCCACGCAGAGGGCCGCCGCGTCCCCGGACGCCGCGCGGCACGGGTCGATCGACACGCAATGAGTGAAACGCGCAAGCTTTACGTCCGCTCCTTCGGCTGCCAGATGAACGTCTATGATGCCCAGCGCATGACGGACACGCTGGCCAAGGAGGGCTATGTCGAAACCGACAGCCCCGACGACGCCGATCTCGTCATTCTCAACACCTGCCACATCCGCGAAAAGGCGGCCGAGAAGGTCTATTCCGAGCTTGGCCGGCTGAAAAAGGCGCAGGAAGAGGCGGGCCGCCAGCAGATGGTGGCGGTTGCCGGCTGCGTGGCGCAGGCGGAAGGCGCCGAAATTCTCAAGCGCGCCCGCGGCGTCGACCTGGTGGTCGGGCCGCAGAGCTATCACAAGCTGCCCGAGCTGGTCGCCGATGCCCAAAGGCGCGGCGGCAACCGGCGCGCCGGCATCGTCGAGACCGAGTTCCCGGTCGAGGACAAGTTCGATTTCCTGCCCCCGCCCACGCGGGCGGCGATCAACAAGCGCGGCCCGGCGGCTTTCGTCACCGTGCAGGAAGGCTGCGACAAGTTCTGCACCTTCTGCGTCGTGCCCTATACGCGCGGGGCGGAAGTCTCGCGCCCGCTGCCGAAAATTCTCGACGAGGTGATCCGCCTCGCCGAGGCCGGGGTGCGCGAGGTCACGCTGATCGGCCAGAACGTCAATGCCTATCACGGGCTCGACGCTGCCGGCCGCTCCGCCAACCTTCCCGAGCTGATCCGCCGCATCGCCGACGTGCCCGGCATCGCCCGTGTGCGCTACACCACCAGCCACCCGCGCGACATGGATGACGAGCTGATCGGCCTCCATCGCGACCTGCCGGCGCTCATGCCCTATCTTCACCTGCCGGTGCAGTCCGGCTCCAACCGCATTCTCGCGGCGATGAACCGCAAGCATGACCGCGAGCTGTTCTTCGAGATCGTCGACAAGGTGCGGGCTGTGCGGCCCGACATCGCCTTTTCCTCGGATTTCATCGTCGGCTTCCCCGGCGAGACCGACGCCGACTTCGCCGACACGATGGATCTCGTGCAACGTGTGGGCTTCGCTTCCGCCTTCTCGTTCAAATATTCCTCCCGCCCCGGCACGCCGGCGGCCGGCATGGACGGGCAGGTTCCTGAAGAGGAGAAGTCCGCGCGCATCCATGCGCTGCAGGCGCTTCTCGACTCCCAGAGGCTGGCCTTCGACACCGCCTGTCAGGGCCGGGTCCTCGACATATTGATCGAGAAGCCGGGCCGTTTCCCCGGCCAGCTCATCGGCCGCTCGCCCTATCTCCAGTCGATCGTCGTCGACGGCCCGGTGGAGGCCATCGGCACGCTGGCGCGGGTGGAGGTGCACGGGGTAAGCACCAGGAATCTTTCGGGCGACATACGCGGCGGCGAATTCTTCGTTGAACGGCCGGCGCGCGAATCGCGTTTCATCGGGCAGAGCGAGAAGCTGGAGGCGTGAGCGTGCGTCGACCTGGTAGCGGATCTGGTAGCGAGACGGAACGTGCCTTGGCCTCCTCCCCGCGCGGGGCGCCGCGCCCCGCCCCGGCGGCCCCGCGCTGGATGGAGCCGCCCGGCGACGAGGCGCCCGGGCAGATCGTCCTCGCCTTCGACGACAACCGGATCGCCAGCCAGCTCTTCGGCCATTACGGGCAGAACCTCGCCTTGATCGAGCGGCGGCTGGAAATCGTCGCCGAGCAGCGTGGCAACCATGTCACGCTGGAGGGCCCGCGCGAGGCCTGCGAGCAGGCGCGCCATGTGCTGGAAACGCTCTATGCCCGGCTGAAGAAGGGCGGCGAGCTGCAGCCCGGCGATGTCGAGGGCGTGATGCGCGAGGCCGCGGCGCAGGGTCAGCTGTTCGAGTTCGACCCCGCGACTAAGAAGCAGAGCTTCGACGAGATCCAGCTCCGCCGCCGCCCGGTGCGCGCCCGCACCGCCGCGCAGGACGCCTATATCCGCGCGCTGAAGCGCCAGACACTGGTGTTCGGCGTCGGCCCGGCCGGCACCGGCAAGACCTGGCTGGCGGTCGCCTATGCGGTGCACCTGCTGGAGCGCCGCGTGGTTGACCGGATCATCCTCTCCCGCCCTGCGGTGGAGGCGGGCGAACGGCTCGGCTTCCTGCCCGGCGACATGAAGGAGAAGGTCGATCCCTATTTGCGGCCGATCTACGACGCGCTGCACGATTTGATGGACCGCGCCTTTGTCGAGCGGGCGATGATTTCCGGCGAGATCGAGATCGCCCCGCTGGCCTTCATGCGCGGGCGCACGCTGGCCAATGCCTGCGTCATCCTCGACGAGGCGCAGAACACCACCTCGATGCAGATGAAGATGTTCCTCACCCGCCTGGGCGAGAACTCGCACATGATCATCACCGGCGATCCCAGCCAGATCGACCTGCCGCCGGGCCAGACCTCGGGCCTTGCCGAGGCGGTGGGGCTGCTGGGCGAGGTCGAGGGCGTCGACGTCTGCCATTTCAGCGCCGCTGACGTGGTGCGACACGAACTCGTCGGCCGCATCGTCGCCGCCTATGAGACCAAGGACGCGGCGGCGCGGGCGGCAGCGCCTGCCGGGATGCCGCGCCGATGAGCGAGGCGCCCCAGATCGAGGTCGACGTGCTGGTGGAGGCCGCCCCGTGGTCGGGCCTCGCCGATGCCGAGGCGCTGGTGGTGCGGGCGGTGAACGCGGCCTGCGCCGGCGCGCTCACCGAGTATGAGATCGACATTGACGGCGCCGAGATCGCGGTGAAGCTGACCGACGACGCCACGCTCCAGGCGCTCAACCGCGAATGGCGCGGCAAGGACTACGCGACCAACGTGCTGTCCTTTCCCACCCCCGAGGTGGCGCGCGCCGGCGGCGATCCCCATCTGGGCGACATCGCCATCGCCTATGAGACGCTGGTGCGGGAGGCGGAAGCCGAGGGCAAGCCGCTCGCCGACCATCTCGCGCATCTGGCCGTCCATGGTACGCTGCATCTGCTCGGCTACGACCACGAGGTGGCGGAAGAGGCCGAGGAGATGGAGGCGATGGAGCGCCGCGTGCTCGCCGACCTCGCGATTGCCGACCCCTATGCCGACACCGAACCCGTTCTCACCACTGACCGAGCAAACTGAACCAAAGAGCGATGTCCGATCCTGTTTCAAGCTCGCCCTCCGCCCCCCGGGGCAGCGAGGGCCCAAGTAGCGGCGCCTCCGGTAACGGCGCTTCCAGTAGCGCCCCGGCGAGCGCCGGGCAGCGAAGCAAAGCCGGCGGAGGCTCCAGCGAGTCCCGCGCCGGCTTTTTCGACCGGCTCCGCCACCTTATCGGCGGCAGGCGTTCCTCCGGCTCGCTGCGCACGGATCTTTCCGCCATCCTCGCCTCGACCGGCGCCGAGCCCGGCGCCGACCTGACCGCCACCGAGCGGACGATGCTGAAGAGCATCCTGGATCTGCGCGAACTGCGCATCGGCGACCTCATGGTTCCCCGCGCGGACATCGTCGCCGTGCAGAAGGACATTTCGCTGGGCGAACTGCTCGCCGTCTTCGCCGAGGCCGGCCATTCGCGCCTCGTCGTTTATGACGACACGCTCGACGACCCTGTCGGCATGGTCCATATCCGAGATCTCGTGACCTATCTGACTCAGCGCGCCATGAGCCCGCGCGCAGCCCCCCCGCGCGCCGCGACGCCGCGCAATGGCGCGCGCGAGTCTGCCGCTGCTGACATGCCCGATGTGGGCGGCAAGGCCGCCCGGCCGGCCTTCAACCTCAAGGCCATCGACCTCTCCAATTCGCTCAGCGGCGCCAAGCTGATCCGCCGCCTGCTGTTCGTGCCGCCCTCTATGCCGTCCATCGAACTGCTCGCCAGCATGCAGGCGAGCCGCATCCATCTCGCCCTCGTCATCGACGAATATGGCGGGACGGACGGCATCGTCTCGATGGAGGACCTTGTCGAGGAGATCGTCGGCGACATCGAGGACGAGCACGACGAGGACGAGACGCCCACCATCGCCCGCCAGGCCGATGGCAGCTTCATCGCCGACGCCCGCGCCAGCCTCGAAGATGTCGCCGAGATGATCGACCCGGCCTTTGCCCTCGGCGAGGAGGCCGAGGAGGTCGACACGCTGGGCGGCCTGCTCGTGACCCTGGCCGGCCGCGTGCCGGTGCGTGGCGAGATCGTGCCGGCGCCGGGCAATTTCGAGATCGAGGTGCTCGATGCCGATCCGCGCCGGGTCAAGCGGCTGCGCATCTCGCCAAGCCGTGGCGAGGCGGGCGCCGACACCCGGCTGGCCGGCGGCGAGAGCGCTGCCGCGACGGCGCGGGCCCTGCCGCCGCCCGCCCAGCAGGCCGGCGAGTCTTCGCGGACCGACCCGCGCCGCGATACCGATGCCGCCTGAGGCGAGGCCGGGCGTTCGGCCCGGCGCCCGGCGAGCGCGTCGTCGATGCTGACGCCAGAGCGGCTGCAGGCGGCCCCCGCCCGCTGGCGCGCGCTCGCCGCCCTTGCGGCCGGCGGGCTCTCGGCGTTGGCCATGCCGCCCTTCGGGCTATGGCCGGTGCTGGCGCTGACGCTGCCCGTGCTGGTTTTTCTGATCGACGCCACGCTGGATCTGCCGCTGCGCCGGGCGCTGCGGGCGAGCTTTGCCGCCGGCTGGCTGTTCGGCATGGGCTATTTCGTCGCCGGCCTGTGGTGGATCGGCCAGGCGTTTCTCGTGCAGGCCGAGGTCTTCATGTGGCTGATGCCGTTCGCGGTGATCGGCTTGCCCGCCTGCCTCGCCCTCTATACCGGGCTCGGCTGTGTGCTCGCCCGGCTGCTGTGGACCCGCGGACCGGGACGGATCCTCGCCTTCGCGGTCGCCCTCACTTTGGCGGAGACGGCGCGCGGCACGCTGCTGACCGGCTTCCCCTGGAACGATTTCGGCTATGCGCTGGCCACCGATCTGCGCTTCGCCCAGGTCGCCTCGGTCGTCGGGCTGATCGGCCTGTGCCTCCTCACCTTGGTGTGCCTCGCCAGCCCGGCGGCGCTGTTCAGCCCGCTCGGCTCGCGCCGCGCCCGCCATATGCCGCTCGCCCTTGGCGTCGGGCTGCTCGCGGCGCTGTGGGCGGGCGGCCAGTGGCGCCTTGCCACCACGGAGGTCGGCACAGTGCCGGGCGTGCGGCTGCGGCTGATGCAGCCCGACCTGCCGCAGGACCAGAAATTCCGCTACGACGCCCGCCGCACCGTGATGGACCTCTATCTCGCCACCAGCGAGAGCCAGGGCGGGCTCGCCGGCATTACCCATCTGTTCTGGCCGGAATCGGCCTTCCCCTTTTTCCTCGAACGCGAACCGGAAGCGCTGGCGCGGATCGTGGCGATGCTGCCGCGCGGCACCACCCTCATAACAGGCGCCGCGCGCTACCAGCCGGTGCCAGGCCGCGAGCGTCCGGACGTGTTCAACGCCGTGCGGGTGATCGATTCGGAAGGCATGATCCGCGGCAATGCCGACAAGGTGCACCTCGTTCCTTTTGGCGAATACCTGCCGTTTCAGGAAACGCTGGAGGCCATGGGGCTGGAGGCGCTCACCCGGCTGCGCGGAGGGTTTGCCGCCGCGCCCTCGCGCAGCCTGTTGCCCATTCCCGGCCTGCCCGATGCGGTTCCGCTGATCTGCTATGAGGCGATCTTTCCGGACGAGGTGATGTCCGTGTCCGGCGCGGGGGCCGGCGAGGCAGGGGCGCGGCCGGGCTTCCTGCTGAACCTGTCCAACGATGCCTGGTTCGGCCTCACCCCGGGCCCTTACCAGCATTTCGAGCAGTCCCGCCTGCGGGCGGTCGAGCAAGGCTTGCCCCTGGTCCGGGTAACCAACAATGGCATCTCCGCCATTATCGACCCGCTGGGACGAATCAGCGCGGTTCTACCCTTGGGTGTGCGAGGCGTATTGGACGACAGCCTCCCACAAGCTTTGTCCGCTACCCCTTATGCCGCGTTTGGCAGGGTGATACCGTGGATGTTGCTTCTTGGCTGCCTCTGCGGGGCGCTCGTGCTGCGTTTGCGAGCTATGCACGTCTAGATTGATCGACGCCGGAACGCGCTGCGCCTAGACTGTCCACGGGCTCGGGCACTGCTTCTCTCCCTCTGAACCGGGGGGGAGGTATTTTTTTGTTTGCAGTCGGGGAAGCCGATGACGAAGAAATCTCCCAATCCCGTCGACAAGTATGTCGGCAGCCGGGTCCGCATGCGTCGCATGATGGTCGGCATGAGCCAGGAAAAACTCGGCGAGAGCCTCGGCATCACCTTCCAGCAGATCCAGAAATACGAGAAGGGCACCAACCGGATCGGCGCCAGCCGCCTGCAGAATATCTCGCAGGTGCTCTCCGTGCCGGTGGCCTTCTTCTTCGAGGGCGCCCCCACCATGACGGGCGATGTCGCCGGCTTCGCCGAGGACGCCTCGCCGGCCTATGTCTCGGATTTCCTGGCCTCATCGGAAGGGCTCGCCCTCACCCGCGCGTTCCTCAAGATCGCTGACGGCAAGGTCCGCCGCCGTATCGTCGACCTGGTCGAGGCTCTTGCCGAGCCGAGCCCGGCGGCGTGATCCTGTGGTGCAGGGGCGTTCTTTTTTCCGAACGATTCCGCCTTTAAAACCTTGACCGCCCCGACCGCGCTTGCAAAAGATGCGCGGCCGGGCGCGGGCATATGCGCCTGCCGAGAATCGAGGAGCCGACTCGTGTCCCGCCAAGCCTATCTCTTCACTAGCGAATCCGTCTCCGAGGGCCACCCCGACAAGGTGTGCGACCGCATCTCCGACGAGATCGTCGATGCCTTCTTCAAGCACGGTCCGGAATTCGGTTGGGATCCGAGCCATCTGCGCGTCGCCGCCGAGACGCTGGCCACCACCAACCGGGTGGTGATCGCCGGCGAGACGCGCGGCCCGGCGCAGCTGACCAAGGATTTCCTGAGCCATATCGCCCGGCTCGCGATCAAGGATATCGGCTACGAGCAGGACGGCTTCCACTGGGAGAAGGCCGCGATCGACGTGCATCTGCACGCGCAGTCGGTCGACATCGCCCAGGGTGTCGATTCCGCCGGCAACAAGGACGAGGGTGCCGGCGACCAGGGCATCATGTTCGGCTATGCCTGCCGCGAGACGCCCGAGCTGATGCCGGCGCCGATCTATTACGCCCACAAGATCCTCAAGCTGCTGGCCGATGCCCGTCATTCCGGCGAGAGCACCGTGCTCGGCCCCGACGCCAAGAGCCAGGTGACGGTGCGCTATGAGGGCGGCAAGCCGGTCGAGGTGACGCAGATCGTGCTGTCGACCCAGCACCTCGACGCCGACCTCTCCTCGCATGATGTGCAGAGCATCGTGGAGCCCTATATCCGCCAGGCGCTGCCCGATGGCTGGATCACCCCGGCGACGGTCTGGCACGTCAACCCGACCGGCAAGTTCGTCATTGGCGGGCCGGATGGCGATTGCGGCCTCACGGGCCGCAAGATCATCGTCGACACCTACGGCGGCGCGGCCCCGCATGGCGGCGGCGCCTTCTCCGGCAAGGACCCGACCAAGGTCGACCGCTCGGCCGCCTATGCCGCGCGCTACCTCGCCAAGAACGTGGTGGCCGCCGATCTCGCCGACCGCTGCACCATCCAGCTGGCCTATGCCATCGGCGTGTCCGACCCGCTGGCGGTCTATGTCGACCTCTACGGCACCGGCAAGGTTGAGGAAGCCAAGCTGGAGACCGCGCTGCGCGAGGTGATGAACCTGCGCCCGCGCGGCATTCGCGAGCATCTCGGCCTCAACAAGCCGATCTACGCCCGCACCTCCGCCTATGGCCATTTCGGCCGCGCGCCGGAAGCCGATGGCGGCTTCTCGTGGGAGCGGACCGATCTCGTCGAGGCGCTGAAGTCCGCCGTCGGTTGACATTGACGCCCCGCGCGCGATTGCGCGCGGAAGACACTGCGCTTATGCGGGGCGGACAGGCCATGTCCGCCCCGCCCCTGTTTCGAGCATCCCGCATGACCGCCGCCGACGACACCCGCCCCCGCACGACCGGCGACAGGCCGCCGGAGGGCGCCCCCTCCCCCCGTGAGGCCGCTTTCTATGGCCGGCGCAAGGGCAAGAAGCTGCGCACCGCGCAGGCCGCCCACATGGTGCAGGACCTGCCGCGCCTTGCCATCGGGCTGGACGAGGTCGGCGCGGCGCCGCTCGCCGACCTCTTCCTTCATCCCGTGCGCGAGGTGCGGCTGGAAATCGGCTTCGGCGGCGGCGAGCATCTGGTGGCCGAGGCGCAGCGCCACCCTGACATCGGCTATATCGGCGCCGAGGCGTTCCTCAACGGCATCGCCAAGGCGACGACCAGCGTGAGCGAAAAGGGGCTGGCCAATGTCCGGCTCTATGGCGACGACGTCATTCCCCTGCTTGACCGCCTGCCCGCCGCCAGCCTTGCGCGCATCGACCTGCTCTATCCCGACCCCTGGCCCAAGCGCCGGCACTGGAAGCGGCGCTTCGTGCAGGCCGACAATATCGACCGCATCGCCCGGCTGCTGTTGCCCGGCGGGCATTTCCGCTTCGCCACCGATATCGAGCATTATGCGGCGTGGACGCTGCGCCAGCTTCTGGCCGATCCACGCTTCGACTGGACGGCGGAACGCGCTGACGACTGGCGCCTTGCCTGGGCCGGCTGGCCGGGCACGCGCTATGAGGCCAAAGCCCTGCGGGAGGGCCGCCGGCCGGGATACTACGAGTTCCGGCGCCGCTGATTACCGTCTAGACTGGGAACCATGACGGGCGCGGCCGCGTTTACGTGGCACGTCGACCCAATGTTCCTTATCCGGAGATACACATGGCCCAGCCGCAGGACGATTTCGCCAAGCTGTCCGCCGACCTCTCGACCCTGCGGAGCGATGTCGCGAAGCTCACCGAGACGCTCGCCACCATCGCCAAGTCGGAAGGCGCTTCGGCCGCTGACGCCATCGCTGGCCGGTTTCGCTCGGGCGCCGCGCGCGCCGAGGCTGCCGCTTCCGGTCTTGCCGACGAAGGCTATGCCGCCCTGCACGATGCCAAGGTGCGCGCCCAGGCGCTGACCGGCGATCTCGGCGCCACCATCGAACGTAACCCCTATGGCTCGGTGCTCGCGGCGCTGGGGGTCGGCTTCCTGCTTGGCCTGCTGTCGCGGGGCAAGTGATGCTTCGCCTTTTGCTGGCGATATTCGGCGGAGAGATTCGCCTCATGGCGCGCAGGGCCGCACGCACGGCCTTGCTCTGCGCGATTGGTGGTTTGCTGATCGCGTGCGCGGCGGTGTTCTTCATGATCGCCTCCTTCATCGCCTTGGCTGACCGCTATGACGCGCTGACCGCCGCGCTGGCGATCGGCGGATTCCTGTTTGTGATGGGCCTGATCTTCCTTCTCGTCGCTCTGCTGCGGGGGCGGCGACCTCGGTCGGTTAGCCTTGGCGGCTATGGTGCCTTTGCTGCCGTGCCCCCGGCGGCTTCCGGCATGGCGCCGGGCGTCGACCCGGCGACGCCGGCCGGGATGCCTCCCGCCAGCGTGAAGACCGTTCTCGGCATTGCGGCCGGTGCGGCGGTGATCGGCCTTATTCTTGGCCGACGGGTCTGAAAATGTGATGCCGGGCCCTCATCGGCCCGGTCCGCATTAGCCTCCCGTTATTGCAGGGGCTGCTAAAAAGGACCAATCTGCCACAAAGGCCGGAGCCCGGCGCCACCCGCGTGGCGCGGGGCGTTCCGCTTGCCGCAGGAGGTTCCAACTTGACGTTTCGACGTTTGTCGCTGCGGCCGGGAGCGGCCATTCTCGCTACGCTCACGGCGTTGGGTGTCGCGCTGCCCGCGCGTGCCGACGCCCCGCCGGCAGACTTCATCGCCCGCTCCTCGCCAGCGGGCAATTATCTCGCCGCGCGCCTCGCAATCACCGAACGCGACACGGCCGCCGCCGCCGCCTATTACCGCGAGCTGGCCCGGCTTTTCCCGCGCCAGCGCGAATTGTTGGAGCGCGCCTTCCTTACCCTGCTGGCGGAAGGCTCCATCGACGAGGCGGTCGGGCTGGCCCAGCGGCTGGTGCGGATTGATCCCGAGCACACGCTGGCACGGCTGGTGCTCGGCGTGCGGGCGATCAAGGCCAAGCAATATGTCACCGCCCGCAGCAATCTGCGCCGCTCCGGCCAGGGGGCCATCGCCGAGCTGAACGCCACCCTGCTCAGCGCCTGGAGCCAGTTCGGCTCGGGCGATGCGCGCGCTGGCGTCAAGGCGATCGACGCGCTGCAGGGCCCGGAATGGTATGCCGGCTTCAAGGATTTCCACGCCGGGCTCTTGCTCGATGCGGCCGGCGTCAAGAAAGAAGCCGGCCAGCGGCTGGAGGCGGCGCTCAAGCTCGATCCGCGCACGCTGCGCGTCGTCGATGCCTATGCCCGCTGGGCCTCGCGCAATGCCGACAAGGCGCTGGCGATCTCGACCTATGAAGCGTTCGACAAGCTGGTGCCCGGCGACCCCCTGGTCGCCCGCTCGCTGGAACAGCTGAATGCGGGCAAGACGCTTCCTCCGCTGGTGACCACCCCGGTCGCCGGCGCGGCGGAGGTGCTGTACGGCCTCGGCGCGGCGCTCGGCCGGCAGGGTGGCGAGGACCTTGCCCTCGTTTATCTGCAGCTCGGCCGCTGGCTCGATCCCTCACAGCCGCTGATGGCCATCACCCTTGCCGACCTGTTCGAGACGATGAAGCGGCACGAGGACGCCATCGCCCTCTTCGCCGCCGTGCCCGACTCTTCGCCCTTCAAGATGAATGCCGAGGTGCAGCGCGCGCTCAATCTCGACGCCATCGACAAGCATGACGAGGCGCTCGCCGTGCTCAAGCAGGTGGTTGCCGGGGATGTGAAGGACCAGCGCTCGATCATGGCACTGGGCGACGTGCTGCGCGCGAACGAGAAGTTCGCCGAGGCTGCGGAGGTTTACACCGCCGCCATCGACCAGCTCGGCACGCCGCAGGCCAAGGACTGGGTGCTCTATTACTTCCGCGGCACCTGCTACGAGCGCACCAAGCAGTGGGACAAGTCCGAGGCCGATCTCAAGAAGGCACTGGAACTCAGCCCCAACCAGCCGCATGTGCTGAACTATCTCGGCTATAGCTGGATCGACCAGGGGGTGAACCTGGAGGCCGGCACTGAGATGATCCGCAAGGCGGTGGCGCTGCGCCCCGATGACGGCTTCTTCATCGACAGCCTCGGCTGGGCCTATTTCCGCACCGGTCATTACAACGAGGCCGTGCGCGAACTCGAGCGTGCGGTCGAGCTCAAGCCGAACGAGGCGGTGATCAACGACCATCTCGGCGACGCCTATTGGAAGGTCGACCGCAAGCTGGAAGCCCGCTTCAAGTGGAACCACGCCCGCGACCTGAAGCCCGAGCCGGACGAGCTGGCCGATATCGAGCGCAAGATCGCGGTGGGCCTGGATGAGGCCGAGCGCGTTAAGGCTGGCGCGGCGCCGATCCAGAAGACCGAGGCGACGCCGGCCGTCGAGCCGCAGAAGGCCGCGGCGGACAAGACGCAGGATGCCGAGAAGCCGGGGAATGGCGGCTGAGGCCGCCCCTCGCGCGCGCGACTGAAATAAAAGAGGGGCGGGTCCAGCGGGACCCGCCCTTTTTGTTGACCGGTCTTCAGGCTCAGCGCGCCGCGGCGCCGATGAAGAACAGAGGACGCGCGCGCAGCGCGAAGGCGCCATCGCCGATCAGCCAGAGCGCGAAGGATGCGACGATCAGGAAGCCGGGATATTCCCAGCCGCCGCCAGCAGCGGAAAACAGCCAGCCATTGGGAATGTGAACGCTCATGGCGCCGGCCATGACCGGGATCAGCAGCAGCGCAACATGGCGGGCATAGACGCCGGCGATGATCAGCAGGCCGCCGATCAGCTCGGCCAGGAAGATCGGCCAGGCCAGCGCTTCCGGCAGCCCGAGGCTGCCGAGGAAGCCGGCAAAGCCGGGAATGGTGAACACGGCGTATTTCAGCAGGGCGTGGGACACCCACATCAGGCCGAGCGCGACGCGCAGCACAAAGGCGCCGTAAGGGGCGGAACGGGAATCAATCATGGCGGATCTCGCGGGAGCGTTAGAGGAGCGGGCAGGCGGCGCCTGTCGTTGCTCGGAGGTAATCCAACGCAGGCCGCAACGCGATAGCCGCGAATACCCGAGCGCCCTTGCATTTCCGCAATGTTGGGGCGATTGACAGCAACGCCTCGTCCGCCTGCCTGCCGCTGGCAGCGTCGCAGCTCGTCGAGCCTCATCTGTAACGGTTATTCCGAGGCGGTTCCCGCCTTCAACTCTCGCCCGGACCCCGTTAGGACGGCAGATCCGGCGTCTCAACCCGCGCGGGTCGACTACTTTACCGGATCGATTTCCGCCGTCTCGACCGGCACGGTCTCGGCGCGATCTACCGGCTTGGGCGCCACCGCGCGCTCGGCCAACCGGGTGCGGCCGCTGCCACCGCGCTTGAACTCGCACCACAGCCGGTCCGCCCCGGCGAGGTTGCCACGGAAGCTCACCTTGTCGGTCTTCTCCAGCTCGAAGCAGGGCTGGAACGCCACGCCCTTCAGCTTGGCGCACACGGATTCGCCCCGCACCATGATGGTGCCGGCGGGCAGCGTCACATAGCGTGCATTGCCCTTGCCGCGCATCTGGATGGTGCCGGCGACCGAGCCGTCCGGCAGGATGCGGCCCGAGCCGGCCGTGCCCTCATAGCAGGTATAGGAAAACGTCTGCCCGACCACGAAGCGCTGGGCCTCCTGCGCCGTCAGCGTCTCGGCCGAGGCGGAAGCCATCGGCGCCACCAGGGTGGCGGCGAGAAGGGCAGCAGCCGGCAGGGCAGAACACAGGCGCATGACGGTTTCCATCGCTCGGGAGTTTTCACGATGCGCTGCGAAGGGCCTGCCTTGTCAAGGCCGCGCGGCGAATCAGTCCCTGCTGCCGGGGCACGCGACTTGCCGGTGTGGCCCCGCCGCAACGCCTTCGGTACCACGATCCCTATGGTGAAGGGTGAGGGTTAACAGCTGGCAAACGCGCGCCGCTCTTCAGCCTGAAGCCGGCAGAGCCGCCCGCGCCACTGGCTTTTCGACAATCGGCAGGTTGATGACGGCAGAGGCGAAGCTGAGCGCCACCGATAGCCACCAGACGAAATCATAGGAGCCGAGGCTCTCATAGAGCAGCCCGCCCAGCCAGACGCCGAGGAAGCCGCCGACCTGGTGGCTGAAAAAGGCGAAGCCGTAGAGCATGGCGAGATAGCGGGTGCCAAACATCAGCATCACCAGCCCCGAGGTCGGCGGCACGGTGGAGAGCCATAGCAGCCCGAGCACGATGCCGAAGCCGATCGCCGTTACCGGGTTCGCCGGCAGCAGGATGAAGGCGATGATGGCAAGGCCGCGGGCGAAATAGATCGCCGCCAGCAGATAGCGGCGCGGCATGCGGCTCGACAGCCAGCCCGAGCCGAGCGACCCGACCATGTTGGCCAGGCCGATCGCCGCCAGCGTCCAGCCGCCCACGGCGATGGAGAGGCCGCGATCCATCAGATAGGCCGGCAGATGGGTGGTCACAAACGCCAGCTGGAAGCCGCAGGTGAAGAAGCCGAGCACCAGCAGCACATAGCTGGGATGGCGGAAGGCCTCGCCCAGCGCGGCGCCGATGGACTGCTGGCGCTCCCCCGCCTTCGCGGCAGGAGGCGCGCCGGCCAGCGCCAGCGCCAGCGGCATGATCAGCAGCATGGCGAGGCCGAACACGAGCAGCGTCTGGTGCCAGCCAATGGTGGTGTTGAGCCCCGCCGCCAGCGGCGGAAACAGGAACTGGCCGAAGGAGCCGGCCGCCGTCCCGGCGCCGAAGGAGAGCGGGCGCCACTTCTCCGGCAGCATCTTGCCGAAGGCGGCAATCACGATGTTGAACGAGCAGCCCGACAGGCCGAAGCCCACCAGAACGCCGGCTGACAGATGCAGCATTCCCGGCGTCGCCGAATACGCCATCAAGACCAGGCCGGCGGCATAGAGCGCCGCCCCGATCCACAGCACCCGCGTCACCCCGAAGCGATCAGCGACCGCGCCGGCAAAGGGGGTACCGATGCCCCAGATCAGGTTCTGGATGGCGATGGCGAGGCCGAATGTGTCGCGGCCCCAGCCATAGTCGCCCGTCATCGGCAGCATGAAGATGCCGGAGGAGGCGCGCGGGCCGAAGCTGAGCATGGCGATGAGGCAGCCGCAGAGCACGATCAGCAGCGGTGCGCGGGCGGCAAGGCTCGGCCGGGGAGCGTCGGTGTGGGCGGACATCGGGGGCCTCGAATCGGCGCGGCGCGGCGGGCCGCCCTGGGCGTTCAGGCTAGCGCCGGGCCGCCCCGGATGGAAAACGAATAAATTTCAGGATGACCATCAGCAAAACTGATGGAAGCGGGCGCGATCTAGCTCCCCAAGGTGGCGCGTTACTGCCGGGTGCGGCCGCCGGGCCACACCTCGGCGCAATAGCGGCCAGTGACACGCCCGTGATCGCCGGCTTCACGAAGTTTGCCATGCTTCGCCTGTAGGTGAGGATCATTGCCGCATTTCACCGCTCCCCACCTCTTTCCTCCCGCGTGCGCCCCCATGCTTCTCGACCGACGCCTTTTTCTCCTTGCCTCGCCGCTCGCCCTCGCCGGCTGCGCCACCACGCGCGAGCCGATGACGAGCCGCGTCCTGCCACCGGCGATGGACCCGCATTATCTGCGTATGTATGCGGCGATCACCGACGAGCCGTTCCCGGTGCCGGCGGTCGACCTCACGCAGGTCGACCCGCGCTTCCTGCGTCAGGAAGTGGCCTATCCGACGCGCTACCAGCCGGGCACCATCGTGGTCGACCCCAATGAGCGCTTCGCCTATCTCGTCATGGCCAATGGACGGGCGCTGCGCTACGGCGTCGGCGTCGGGCGCGAGGAAGGCTTCAATTTTCGCGGCGAAGGCGTGGTCGCCCGCAAGGCGTCATGGCCGGGATGGACGCCGACCCCGGCGATGATCGCCCGCGAACCCGAGCGCTACGGCCCCTATGCCGGCGGCCTGCCGGGCGGGCCGACCAACCCGCTGGGGCCGCGCGCGCTCTATCTCTACAAGGACGGGCGCGACACCTATTACCGCCTGCACGGCACCACAGAGCCCTGGACCATCGGCACGCAGGTGTCGTCGGGGTGCGTCCGCTTCATCAATCAGGATATCATCGACCTGTACCGCCGCGTGCCCACCGGCACCCGCGTCGTCGTGCTGCCCGCCACCGGCGTGCCGGCAGTCTGAGCGGGGCGGCGCGCGGCCTACGCTCGCGGCACCTTTCCGTCAATACAGGGTCATGCCCGGGCTCGGCCCGGGCATTCACGTCTTTGCCGTCCGCTCACGCCGAAGTCGTGGATCCCCGGGTCAAGCCCGGGGATGAGCGCGAGAGGGCGGCCAGGGCCTAGGATGCTGGCCGGAGTAAGGCCGGCTGCGGGCCCTCACCCCAGCCTGATCTCGAACGGCTCGTTCTCCATCGCCTCGCGGCCACGGCCGATGGCGGCGATGGCGGCGCTCATGCGGCCCTGACGACCGAGCGCCGTATCCGCGATCGAAACCAGCAGCGCGTTCGGCGTGGCGATGGGGGAGGCGGCGCGCAGCGCCTGGGCGATCTCGGCCTCGTCGCGCTCCGGCTCCAGCGCGCAGGCCGCGATATAGGCCGAGGCGGTGGAGCGGCTGACGCCGAGATAGCAGTGCACCACCAGCGGCGCCCGACGCGGCCAACGCCTGGCAAAGCCGAGGATCGCCTCGACATGCTCGATGGAGGGGTGCACCAGCCCGTCCTGGGGGGCGAGAATGTCGTTGAAGCCGACGAAGAGATGGTTCTCGCGCAGCACCGTGGGCGGCAGCGTCACCGGCGTCGCGATGTTGATCACGCTCAGCACATGCTCGGCGCCGGTGCGGGTGACGGTCTCTTCGAGACGGGAGAGCGGGCAGACGTGAATCATGGGGCCTCCGCGACCAGTTCCTGAAAGCGGGCGAGGAAGCGTGCCTTCGCCTCATCCGCGCTCCAGGGAGTGAGGTAGTCGCGCTCGTCCGCGCTGTCGAGCGGGCAGGGCGTGCCGAAGAAGCGGCGCGCTTCCGCGCTCTCGAAGCCGGCGAGCCGGGTCGCCTCCAGAAAGGCGCTGGCGCGGTCGGCTGCCTTGACCCGTGCCACCAGAGTGGCCGGCCAGTGCGGCGGCAGGCCGAAGCGCAGGCTCACCGCCGCCAGCAGCCGGGCTTCCACCGCCTTATAGTCGCCGCCGATCACCGCCTTGAACGGGCTGATCATGTCGCCGACCACATATTCCGGCGCGTCGTGCAGCAGCATGGCGAGCCGCCAGCGCCGGTCGATATCGGCCCCGCGCAGCGCCGCCTGCCGGCGGGCGATGAGTTCGACCAGCACCGAATGCTGGGCCACCGAGAAGATGTGCTCGCCGCGCGTCTGGCCATTCCAGCGGGCGACGCGGGCCAGGCCATGGGCGATGTCCTCGATCTCGATGTCGAGCGGTGAGGGATTGATCAGGTCGAGCCGCCGCCCCGACAGCATGCGCTGCCAGGCGCGCAGCGGCTTGGCGGTGGAGGCCGGTGTTGCGGGGTCGATCATGGTGGGCTCGGCCGTGTCAGGTTCGGTTTTGGCGCAGTCCCGCATCGTGCCGGGCTTCAGGCCCGCGCGCCGTGGCGGTGGCAGGTGACAGCGTGGTCGTCCACCATGCCCACCGCCTGCATGAAGGCATAGACGATGGTCGGGCCGACGAAATTGAAGCCGCGCTTCTTCAGTTCCTTCGACATGGCGAGCGCCACCGGCGAGGTGACGAGCGCGGGATCGCCGGGCGCGCGGCAATTGTCGAGCACCGGGCCGTTAATGTCCCAGAGCAGCTTGGAAAAGCCCGGCCCGCGCTCCTGGATGTCGAGCCAGGCCTGCGCCGAGCGGATGGTCGATTCGATCTTGGAACGGTTGCGCACAATGCCCGCGTCCTGCATCAGCGCCTCCACCTTGTCGGGGGTGTAGCGGGCGATGATCTCCGGCTGGAAACCGTCGAACGCCGCGCGAAACCCCTCGCGCTTGCGCAGAATGGTGATCCAGGCGAGCCCGGCCTGGAAGCCGTCGAGGATCAGCTTCTCGAACAGCGCGCGGTCGTCATATTCCGGCACGCCCCATTCGGTGTCGTGATAGGCGACATAGAGCGGATCGGTGCCGCACCAGGCGCAGCGGGTCAGCCCGTCTTCATGGGTGTGAACCTTCACGGCCGATTCTCCCTCATGAAGCGTCCTCCGTGCCCGGAATGGCGAAGCGCACCCAGGCCGGGCGCTCGGGCACCAGCGCGGCGCCTTCGGCCTCCACCACATGGCCGGCGGCGCGGGCCTCCTCCAGCCGGTCGAGCCGCACCAGCGCCAGCGCCCGCCCGTTCACGCCCGAGCCGATGCGGCCGATGCTCTTGCCGCCGGCGGTGATCGGCGTGCCCTCGGCCGGCGGCGGGCCGCACAGAGCGAGCGGGATGATGCGGGTGCGCGCCGTGCCGCGATGCTGCATGCGGCTGACGATCTCCTGCCCGACATAGCAGCCCTTGTCGAAATCGATGCCGCCGAGTTGGTCCATGTCGGCCTCGTGCGGGAAGGCGTCGCCATAGAGAAAATCCTGCCCGCCCTCGGGCACGCCAAGGCTGATGCGGTGGGCGTGCCATTCGGCCTCCGGCACCATCGCGATCTGCGCCGCCTCGGCGGCCGGCAGCAGGAAGCGCCGGCCGAGCGCCGGCAGGCGCGGGTCGTCATAGGCCAGCGTGTCGATCAGCGGGCTCACCCCATCCCAAGCGACCGCGACGACGAGGTCGTCGAGCAGGCCGATCTCCACCTTGGCCCGCAGCCGGTAGAGCTGCAGCCGCTTGAGCAGGTCGGGCGCCACGGCGCGGGGAATGTCGAGGCGGAAGCCGCCCTCGGTCGCCAACACCATCATGTCGGCGACGATCTTGCCCTGCGGGGCGAGCAGCGCGGCATAGCGGGCCGCGCCCGGCGCGGGGGTGCGGGCGGTGAGCAGATTGTCGAGAAAATGGGTGGCGTCGGCCCCGGCAATGCGGGCGACGGCACGCTCCTTCAGGATCGCGATCGGCATGGAGGCGCGCTCCGAACTGGGGTGCCCGGCGGTGCGGGCGGGTTGCCCGAGAGGTACGACGCGCCGGGCGATGGGGCAAGCGTAAAGAAACGAAACGGGAACAGGTCGCCCCGGGGTGCACATTCACCGCCGTGCGGGCGCGCCAGTCAATTTCGCCGGCACGGTTGCCCGGCGAGACGGGCGCCCCATCTTCAGGGCGGGCTGCGCGGTTTCAGCCCCCACCATTTCGTAAGGGAGATTTCCATGTCCGGCACCGTTCTCTTCACCGGCACTGCCACCGCCATTGGCGGCCGGGGCGGTCATTCCCAGACCAGCGACGGCTCGGTCTCAGTCGATCTCGGCATGCCGAAGAACGGCGTGCTCGATTCCGGCAAGACGACGCCCGAGCACCTGTTCGCCGCCGGCTACGCCGCCTGCTTCGGTTCGGCCGTCGAGGCGGTCGGCCACCAGAAGAAGCTCGATGTGACCGGCGCCGCTGTCACTGTCGCGGTGTCGCTGGTGAAGGGCGATGACGGCTTCAGCCTCGCCGCCAAGCTCTCGCTGAAGGCGCCGGCGCTGACGCCCGAGCAGACCGAGGAGGTGCTGGAGGCCGCGCACCAGATGTGCCCCTACTCCAAGGCCACGCGCGGCAATATCCCGGTCGAACTCAGCGTCGGCTGAGGCGGGCTCCGCTCAAGAGCAACATCCCCTGTCCCGCTCGCCGAACAGCGCGTCAGGGCTTGCCGCCAGAGGGTTGTCATCCCCGGGCCTGACCCGGGGATCCACGACTTTTGCGCGAGAAGGCGTGGATGGCCGGGTCAAGCCCGGCCATGACGATGTTCGGGTGGTAGGTGCTGCCCCCCGCTCACGCCGAGCGGCGCAGTTCGCCCGTGCCGCCCTGCGCCACCAGTTCGCCCAGGCTCGGCAGTTCCACCGGCGCGCCGGTGGGGCTGACCAGGCCGCGCGCGCCCGCGAGCGCTCCGGCGGTCAGCTCCAGCCCGAGGAAGCGGCTGCGGTCGAAGGCACCGGGCAGCCACAGGCCTTCCGTCAGCCCGACATCGAAGCCGAAGCGGGCGTAATAGGGTGCATCGCCGACCAGCAGGATGGCGCCATGGCCAAGCCGGGTCGCCTCGCAGATGGCGGTGTTCATCAGCGCCGCGCCGAGGCCACGGTCGCGGAACCACGGATGCACCGCCAGCGGGCCGAGCAGCAGCGCCGGGCGGGCGGGGCCGGCGGTCACATGCCACAGGCGCAGCGTCGCCACCACGCGCCCGTCCGGGCCGTGCGAGGCAAAGGCGAGGCCATTAGCCGGCTTCCGGCCTTCGCGCAGCCGCTCGCTGGTCTTGGCGAGGCGGGCGGCGCGGCCGAAGGCAAGATCGAGCAGGGCCTCGCGCTGGGCGATGTCGGCCTGCGTCTCGAGAGAAATGGCGGGGGCGGCAGTGGCGAGCGAAAGCGTGGTCATTGGCGGCCTCCAACACCCGGGATCGCCGGGCAAAGAGGGACAGGGAATTGTGAAATCGGTCGTCGGCCAGCGATCCCGGATCGCCGCAGCGTCCGGGATGACGAGAGCGGGGCGCGGCCCGCTCAGATCACATAGGATCGCAGCGGGTCGAAGCCGTTGAACGCCACCGCCGAATAGGTGGTGGTGTAGGCGCCGGTCGCCTCGATCAGCACCTTGTCGCCGATGGCGAGCGACACTGGCAGCATGACCGGGGTCTTCTCGTAGAGCACATCGGCCGAATCGCAGGTCGGGCCGGCGAGCACGCAGGGCTCCACCGCGTCGCCGTCGCGCGCCGTCACGATGGGGTAGCGGATCGCCTCGTCCATCGTCTCGGCGAGACCGCCGAACTTGCCGATGTCGAGATAGACCCAGCGCACCGAATCGGTGTCCGACTTCTTCGAGATCAGCACCACCTCGGCCTCGATGAGGCCGGCCGCGCCGACCATGCCGCGGCCCGGCTCGATGATGGTCTGCGGGATGGCGTTGCCGAAGTGGCGGGACAAGGCACGGAAGATCGCCTCGCCATAGGCTTCGGCCGCCGGAACGTCCTGCAGGTACTTAGCCGGGAAACCACCGCCCAGATTGACCAGCGAGAGCGAGAGGCCGCGCTCGGCGCAGGCGCGGAAGATCGCGCTAGCCGACGCCAGAGCCGAATCCCACGCCTCGACATTCTTCTGCTGCGAACCGACATGGAAGGAGACGCCATGCGCCTCCAGCCCGAGCCGGTGGGCATGCTCCAGAACGTCGACGGCCATGTCGGGCTCGCAGCCGAACTTGCGCGACAGCGGCCATTCGGCGCCAGCGCCGTCGCACAGGATGCGGCAGAACACCTTGGAGCCGGCGGCGACGCGGGCGACCTTCTCGACTTCCTCGGTGGAATCGACCGCGAACAGGCGCACGCCCAGCTGGAAGGCGCGCGCAATGTCGCGCTCCTTCTTGATGGTGTTGCCGAAGGAGATGCGGTCGGCCGTGGCGCCGGCGGCGAGAACCATCTGGATCTCGGCCACGGAGGCGCAGTCGAAGCAGGAGCCCATCTCGGCCAGGGCCGAGAGAATGGCTGCGTCCGGGTTCGCCTTCACCGCGTAGAAGACGCGGGTGTCCGGCAGCGCCCGGGCGAAGGCGGCATAATTGGTGCGGACCACGTCGAGATCGACGACGACACAGGGGCCATCTTCACGGCGGGTACGCAGGAATTCGCGAATACGGTCGGTCATGTCAGTCTCCACAACCCGAAGCTTCGATCCAGATGAAGCGGACATGTGGATGCGAACACCCGCCCGCGGCGCCAATGGGCCGCGTTGATGGCAGGAATGCGCACCCGTCCGCCGACCGCGCGGCGTATGCCGCTCGGTCGTTTGGAATGGAGCCGTGGCATCAGAGCGCCGCTGCGCGCATGTGGAGAGCGCCAGCGTCGTCAAATGCCTTCGCTTGGTACGGGAAACCCGACCGCACGCCCGGCAAGAAGTAGTGCCTCTTCAGTTTCCCGACCTTTGGAGGGCCGACAGAGACCAAAAAAGCCCGTACGTCGTTGCTTCAAGTCACGTTCCCCGCTGAGAGCGAGGTGCGCCGGTTTCGCCTCCGGCTACCGATCTTACTGGCGACTTTCCGGCCTCTTGTCCGGACTTCCGCCGATCGGCACGCGACCACAGGCACGTGCGAATATTGGGCAAGGCGGGATTTAGGGATCTACGCTGTCATATGCAAGCGGGTTTTGCGGTTTTTATCGCATGCGCCCGAAATATCGGCATGCATACCTATCAAGCGGTATCGCAGGGGCGTGCGAGGCTTGCCTGGCGCTTGCGCTCAGCCTTCGACGAAGGGCTCGATCGACTTGGCCTTCATCACGAAGCGGTAGATGCCGTAGAGGGCGAGCAAGCCGAAGGCGCCCTCGAAGATGAGCTCCCACACCCAGCTGGCCTCGAACAGGGCGGCAAGGGCCCAGCCGGCGGCAAGGCCGGCCCCGATAAGCTCGGCGCCCAGCAGGATGGCGGCGCTGCCCACCGTGCTGACATTGTCCCAGCGAATGCGTCGGCCCGTGCTCATCTCGTCCCAATCCGTCTACTTCGGCGCGGCGCAACCTGCTATGCCCGGCGGCGCGGGTCAAGCGGCCGACCTACCGCGCTGGCGCATGTGGAGTGCGAAATGGCTCACGATCTGGTTCATGAGAGCGCGCGCGCCGGCGCCGGCATGGTCGCGAGCCCCCATTGGCTGGCGACCGAGGCCGGTCGCGCCGTGCTGGAGGAGGGCGGCAACGCGGTTGAGGCGGCGCTCGCCGCCGCCGCGACCCTCGCGGTGGTCCACCCCCATATGGCCCAGCTTGGCGGCGATGGGTTCTGGCTGATCCGCGACCCATCCGGGCGTGTCGGATATATCGAGGCGGCAGGCGCCGCCGGGGCGCAGGCGACGATCCCGTTCTACCGCGAGCGCGGCCATGACGAGATCCCGCCGCGCGGCCCGCTTGCCGCGCTCACCGTGCCGGGGCAGGTGGGCGGCTGGATGCTGGCGCAGGAGGCCGCGCACGCTTTCGGTGGTAAGATGCCGATGCGCCGCCTGCTGGAAGCGGCGATTGAGCACGCGCGGGCGGGCAATACTCTTTCTCCCTCGCTGTATAGGGCAAGCCTTGCGACCGGCGCCGAGCTCGACGCGATCCCCGGCTTCCGGGCGGCTTTTCTGACCCCCGACGGCACGGTGCCGGCGGTCGGCACGGTGCGGCCCTGCGAGCGGCTGGCCGACACGCTGGGGCAGCTCGCCGGCGCCGGGCTGGAGGATTTCTACCGGGGTGATGTCGGCCGCGAGATCGCTGCCGATCTGGAGCGCGCCGGCAGCCCCCTGACCCGCGCCGACCTGCGGGCTTACCGCGCCGTGACGCGACTGCCGCTGACGGTCAAGCTGCCGGAGATGGAATTGTGGTCTTCGCCCCCGCCGACGCAGGGCCTGGCGACATTGCTCATCCTCGCCCTCTTCGCCCGGGCGGGCGTCTCGCGGCCGGACGGCGTCGCCCATGTCCATGGTCTGGTCGAGGCCACCAAGAGGGCCTTCGGGGTGCGCGACGGGCTGATGACCGAGCGCGACCTGCTCCTTCACGACCCCGCCGATGCCTTCACGGCTGAGGCGCTCGCCCGCGAGGCGGCGGCGATTGACTCGAAGCGCGCCGCGCCCTGGTCGCATCGTGCGATGCCCGGTGCGGCGGCGTGGGTCGGCGCGGCGGATCGCAGCGGCGTCGTGGTCTCCTATATTCAATCGAATCACGGGGTATTCGGGGCCGGCCTCGTGCTGCCGGCAACCGGGTTGCTGATGCACAATCGCGGCACCGGTTTCTCGCTCGACAACCGCGCGAAGAACGTCCTCGCGCCCGGCCGCCGTCCACCCTGCACGCCGGCTCCCGGCCTTGCGCGTCTGCCGGACGGTCGCGTCGTCGCCTTCGGGGCGACGGGGGGCGACGGCCAGCCGCAGACCGATGCGGCGATCATCAGCCGCTACGCCCTGTTCGGCGTCCCGCTCGGCGAGGCGATCGGTGCTCCGCGCTGGCGGCTCGGGCGCGAGGGGAGCGCCGACCCTATCAATCTGCACCTGGAAGGCGCCTTCGATGGCGGTCTCGCCGAACAGCTTGCCTCTGCCGGTCACGATGTCGAGATCATCCCCGAATCATTCTCCGACATGATGGGCCATGCCGGAGCGGTCATCCTGCATCCTGGCAAGACGGGGCTGGAGGGCGCGCATGATCCGCGTTCGGACGGCGGAGCCAGTGGGGTATGAACGGACGTATCCGCTCCTACGCGACTTCATCGAACGGTCACAACAACATGCGAGACGCGCCGCCATGGACGTGATTCTCACCAATGCCCGCCTTGTTCTGGAAGACCGCGTCGTCGATGGCACGCTGGTCCATTCGGACGGGCGAATCCGCGCGATCGACGAAGGCCGCTCGCAGCTTCCCGCCGCCATTGACTGCGAGGGGGCCTATCTCGCCCCCGGGCTGATTGACCTGCACACCGACGCGCTGGAAGGCCATTTCGTGCCGCGCCCCCGGGTGATCTGGCCGGATGCCCGCGCTGCCGCGCTGGCGCATGACGCGCAGATGGCCGCCTCGGGCGTCACCACCGTCTATGACGCGATCTGCGCCGGCGGTTTCGACCAGGCCAAGGCGGACCGGCGGGCGCTGTATGAGGTCATGCTGGACGCGGTCGATTCGGGCGTCGAGCGCGACCTGTTCCGCGTCGATCACCGCGTCCATCTGCGCTGTGAGCTGACCGACCGCACCCTGCCCGACCTTGTGGATGTCGCGCTCGGGCGCCCGACGCTGGCGCTCGCCTCGCTGATGGACCACACGCCCGGCACCCGCCAGTGGCGCAATGTCGAGCATCTCAAGGTCTATCTCACCGGCATCGGCAAGAGCGGCGGCGATATCGACGCCGAGGTGGCCGATCGCATCGAGCGCGCGCGCGGCGCCGTCGCCGACAATTACAGCCGGATGGTGGCGCTGTTCGCCTCGTCCGGCCTCGTGCTGTCGAGCCATGACGACACCACCCCCGCCCATGTCGACGAGGCGGTGGCGGCCGGCTGCACCATTTCCGAATTCCCGACCACGATGGAGGCCGCCCGCGCCGCCCGCGACAGCGGCCTCGCCACCATTGGCGGCGCGCCCAATGTGGTGCGTGGCGGCTCGCATGCCGGCGGGGTGTCGATGCGCGATCTCGCCCGCGAGGGGCTGCTCGACGCTCTCGCCTCGGACTATGTGCCGGCGAGCCTGCTGCAGGCGTCGCTGGCGCTGACCCGCACCGCCGGCCTCACCCTTCCTGACGCGCTGGCCCTCGTCACCTCAGCTCCCGCCCGGCTCGCCCGGCTGGAGGATCGCGGCCGGCTGGAGGCGGGCCTGCGGGCCGATCTGGTGCGCTTCCGCCTCGCCGACGACACGCCCCGGATCGACGAGGTCTTCGTCGCCGGCCGGCGCGTCTTTTGAGGGGCCCGCTCGTGTCCGCCGTGCCGAACGCCGCGCTTCCCAACGAACTCGCCGCCACCCGGCCGACAACGCCGCGCTATGCGCTCTATTTCGCCCCGCCAGCGCAGAGCGCACTCTGGCGCCTTGGCTCCGCCGTGCTCGGCTATGACGCGGAAACCGGCACGGACGCGCCCCCGCTGCCGCTGCGCCGTTTCGATGCCGCGCGCTGGCGCGAGATCACCGCCGAGCCGCGCCGCTACGGCTTCCACGGCACGCTGAAGGCGCCGTTCCGCCTCGCGCCCGGCCGCAGCGAGGACGAGCTGCGGGCCGCCTGCGCCGGCTTCGCCGAGAACCGCGCCGGCTTCGCCTCCCCCGGGGTGAAGCTGGCCAGCATCGGCCGCTTTCTCGCTCTGCGCCTCGCCGCGCCCAGCGCCGCGCTGGACCGGCTGGCGGCCGGCACGGTGGCGGCGCTCGACGATTTCCGTGCCCCGATGAGCGAGGCCGAACGCGAGAAGCGCCTGCGGGCGCCCCTCACGCCACGCCAGCAGGAATATCTCGCCCGCTGGGGCTATCCCTATGTGCTGGACGATTTCCGCTTCCACATGACGCTGACCGGCACGCTGGACGATGACGAGCGCGCGCTCGCCGAGGCGGAGCTTGCCGAGCATTTCGCCGCCAGTGGCGCCGACGGGCCGCTGATCGTGCGCGAGATCGCCCTCTATCGGCAGGAGGCCGGACCCTTCCGGCTGATCGCCCGCTTTCCCTTCGGCAGCTGAGGTGGAGACACGGCCATGGCGCTCAAGCTCGGCCCGGTGCCAACCGTCGACCCCACCGCCGAGGTCACGCGCTCGACGCTGGGGCGCTACACCGAAGTCGGCCCGCGCACCCAGCTGCTGGAAGTGGAGCTGGGCGACTATTCCTACGTGGTCAACGATTCGGACATCGCCTACACCCGCATCGGCCGCTTCACCTCCATCGCCGCCATGACCCGGATCAACCCGGGCAACCACCCGATGCAGCGGGCGAGCCAGTCGCATTTCACCTACCGCGCCTCGGCCTATTTCGACGATGCGCAGGACGAGCCGGATTTCTTCGCCTGGCGCCGCGCCCAGCCGGTGTGCATCGGCCATGATGTGTGGATCGGCCATGGCGCCATCGTGCTGCCCGGCCGAAGCATCGGCGATGGCGCGGTGATCGCGGCCGGCGCGGTGGTGACCAAGGACGTCGCGCCCTACACCATCGTTGCCGGCGTGCCGGCCAGGCCGGTGCGCGAGCGCTTCCCGCCCGCCGTCGCCGAGCGGTTGCAAGCGCTGGCCTGGTGGGACTGGGACCATGCCCGCCTGAGGGCGGCGCTGGAGGATTTCCGCGCGCTGCCGATCGAGGCCTTTCTGGAAAAGCACGGCGGGTAGGCCTGACGCGGCACGGCGCCCCGCCCTTGCGCCGCTTCCGCTCCGCCGCTACCCCTTGGCGCTGAAGCAGGAGGACGCGATGGCCGCAAGCGCACTGGATGTCGACGAGGTGCTCGCCCGCCGCCGGCTGCGGCGCAAGCTCGCCTTCTGGCGGGTGCTCGCGCTGCTGGTGGTACTGCTCGGCGGGCTCGGCGCCTTCGCCTGGTGGAGCGATGGCGCGGTGCTGCCGCGCGCCTCCGCGCATGTCGCCCGCGTCACCATTGGCGGCATCATCCGCAATGAGCGCGAGCGGATCGAGATGCTGGAGGCCATCGGCAAATCAGGCGCCAAGGCGGTGATTCTCTCCATCGACAGCCCCGGCGGCACGGTGGTCGGCTCGGCCGCGCTCTATGACGCGCTGCGCCGGCTGGCGGAGAAGAAGCCCATCGTCGCGGTGGTCAATGGCATGGCGGCGTCGGGCGCCTATATCGCCGCCATGGGTGCCGACCACATCGTCGCGCCGCGCAACGCGCTGGTCGGCTCGATCGGCGTGCTGTTCCAGTTCCCCAACTTCGCCGAACTGATGAAGAATGTCGGCATCTCCTATGAGGAGATCAAGTCGAGCCCCCTCAAGGCGGCGCCCAACATGTTCGATCCGCCCACCGAGGACGCCCGCGCGGCGGTGCGCTCGCTGGTCGAGGACAGCTATGCCTGGTTCAAGGGGCTGGTGGCCGAACGCCGGCTGCTGGAGGGCGACAAGCTGGCCCTCGCCGCCGACGGGCGGGTGTTCACCGGCCACCAGGCCCTGCCGCTGCGCCTCATCGACGAGATCGGCGACGAGCGCACCGGCCGCGACTGGCTGGAGCGCGAACGGGGCATCGATAAGGATCTTCCCGTCCGTGACTGGCATACGCGCCGCAGTGGCGACGAATTTGGCTGGCTGCACGGCATTTCAATTAGGCTGATGTCGTTGATCGGGCTTGAAGATATCGCCCGGATCGTGGCAGATGCGGCCGGTGGGGCCGCAGCGCAGGCCCGCCTTGACGGTCTTCTGGCCCTCTGGCACCCTCGGGGAGGCTAGACGGGGCCAAGAGCTTCCAAAATATCAATTTTTTGGAGTACCGACGAGCCGAACAAAAAAGGGGCCGGGGCGTCGATGATCAAGTCCGAACTGGTGCAGCGGATCGCTGAATCAAATCCGCATCTCTATCAGCGCGATGTCGAGAACATCGTGAATGCGATTCTCGACGAAATCGTCGCGGCGCTGGCACGCGGCGATCGTGTCGAGCTGCGCGGCTTCGGCGCCTTCTCGGTGAAGGCCCGCCCCGCGCGTACCGGCCGCAACCCGCGCACCGGCGCGCATGTGGATGTCGACGGCAAGGCCGTGCCCTATTTCAAGACGGGCAAGGAAATGCGCGAACGCCTGAATGATGGCGTCGACCTGGAATAGGGTCGGCTGGAATAGGCTGCCGAGGGAGAATTCGTGCTGCGTCGTCTTCTGCTGATCCTCATCGTCCTGCCGGTCTCGGTGGGGCTCGTCATGCTCGCCGTGGCCAACCGCCATCCGGTGTCGCTGGTCATCGACCCGCTGACGGGGCCGGGGGGCTGGTCGCTTGAAGCGCCGCTGTTCCTCATTGTCTTCGCGGCGATGATAATCGGCGTCGTGCTGGGCGGGGTCGCGGCCTGGCTGAGCCAGGGCCGTCACCGCCGGGCCGCCCGCAGTTCCGCGCGCGAGGCCCGTTCCGCTCATGCCGAGGTGGAGGCGCTGCGCGCCGCCAACCGCGAGCCGGCGGCACGGCCGGTGATCACCCATCGCCGCGACGCGGCCTGACGAGACACATCATGAGCGATCTTCGTTTCGTCTCGTCCGGCGAGATCGCCGGGCTGTTGTCCTTTCCCGCGCTGATCGACGCCATCGAGGCGGCCTTCCGGCGCTCCATCACCGTGCCGGTGCGCCATCATCACACCATGCCGCGCCCGGACGGCGACGCGACGGCGCTGCTGATGCCGGCCTGGACCAGCGCGGGCACCGAGGACGACGTCTACGGCACCAAGCTGGTGACGGTGTTTCCCGGCAACGCCGCCCGCGGCATCGAGAGCATCACCGGGCTCTACATCCTCAATTCCGGCGCCACCGGCCAGCCGCTGGCGGTGATGGACGCCCGTGCCCTCACCGTGTGGCGCACCGCCGCCGCCTCCGCGCTCGCCGCCCGCTATCTCGCCCGCGAGGATGCCAGCCGGCTGGCGCTGATCGGCGCCGGGGCGCTGGCGCCCTATCTCGCCCGCGCCCATGCCAGCGTGCGGCCGATCCGCTCCATCGCGGTGTGGAACCGGACGCTCGCCAAGGCCGAGGCCCTGGCGGAAATCCTGCGCAGCGAGGGCTTCGACGCGCGGGCCGAGGCCGATCGCGGTGCCGCCATCGCGGGGGCCGACATCGTCACCTCCGCCACGCTCTCGCCGCAGCCGCTGGTGGAGGGGCGCTACCTCGAAGCGGGCCAGCATGTGGACCTCGTCGGCGGTTTCACGCCGATCATGCGCGAGGCCGATGACGAGGCGATCCGTCGCGCGCGCGTCTATGTCGACACCCGCGCCGGCGCCGGCAAGGAGGCGGGCGACATCGTCATCCCGCTGGCCAGCGGCGTGCTGGCGGCGGACGCCATCCAGGGCGACCTGTTCGAGCTGACCGCCGGTACCGCGAAGGGGCGCGGCAGCGCGGACGAGATCACCCTGTTCAAGTCGGTCGGCACCGCGATCGAGGACCTCGCCGCCGCCGAGCTGGTGTGGAAGGCGCTGAACGTCGCGCCCTAACGAACGTCATGCCCGGCCCTGAGCCGGGCATCCACGACGTAATCGGCGGCATAGACGTGGATGGCCGGGACAAGCCCGGCCATGACGGCGGAAATTAATGGCCCGGCTTGCCCTGCGCCTTCACCCGCGCCGCGTCGAGCCGCTCGATGATCGCTTTGGCCACCAGCGTCACCAGCGCCACAAGGGTCAGCAGCGTCGCCACCGCGAAGGCGGCCACCGCATTGTTGTCCTGGTAGAGCAGCTCGATCTGCAGCGGCAGCGTGTTGGTCTGGCCGCGAATATTGCCCGCCACCACCGACACCGCGCCGAACTCGCCCATCACCCGCGCATTGCACAAGGCCGCGCCATAGAGCAGGGCGAAGCGGACATTGGGCAGGGTGACGAGGCGCAGGATGCGCCAGCCCCCCGCCCCCAGCGTCACCGCCGCCTCTTCCTCCTCCGTGCCCTGCGCGATCATCAGCGGGATCAACTCGCGGGCGACGAAGGGCGCGGTCACGAACAGGCTGGCGAGGATGATGGCCGGCACGGCGAACATGATCTTGATGTCGTGCTCGGCCAGCCATGGCCCCAGCAGCCCCTGCGCGCCATAGACGAAGAGATAGGCAACGCCGGCGATGATAGGCGAGATCGAGAAGGGCAGTTCCACCATCGCCACCAGCAGGTTGCGGCCGGTGAATCGGAACTTTGCGATGCACCAGGCGGCGGCGATGCCGAAGCCGACATTGATCGGCACCACGATCAGCGCGGTGAACAAAGTGAGGCCGATGGCGTATTGCGTGTCCGGCGCGCTGAAGGAGGCGGCATAGGCGCCCATGCCGTGCCGGAACGCCTCGGCGAAGATCGCCAGCAGCGGCGCCACCAGCACCAGCGCGGTGACGAGCAGCACGGTGCCGATCAGCAGGACGCGCGCCAGCGGCCCGTCGCCGACGCGGATGCGGCGGGGCGGATGGGTGTTGGTGGGAGGAAGCGGTTCACGGGCCATGGTGTCAGTCCCCCGTGCCGATGCGGCGCTGCTGCCAGAGCTGGATCATATTGACCAGGAACAGCATGACGAAGGCGAAGCCGAGCAGCGTCGCGGCAATGGCGGCGGCGGCCGGGTAGTCATATTCCTCAATGCGGATGAAGGTGAGCAGCGACACCACCTCCGTCTTCAGCGGCAGGTTGCCGGCGATGAAGATGATGGCGCCGAATTCGCCCAGCGAGCGGGCGAAGCCGAGCGAGGCGCCGGTGAGGAAGGCCGGCAGGATGGCCGGGAAGATGATGCGGGCGAAGATGCGCAGGTCCGAGGCGCCGAGCGTCGCGGCGGCTTCCTCGACATCGGCGGCAAGATCCTCCAGCACTGGCTGCACGGTGCGCACCACGAAGGGAATCGAGGTGAAGGCCATGGCCATGGCGATGCCGAGCGGGGTGTAGGCGACTTCGATGCCGATCTGCGCCAGCGGCCCGCCGAACCAGCCATTCTTGGCGAACAGGGCCGAGAGGGCGAGGCCCGCGACAGCCGTCGGCAAGGCGAAGGGCACGTCGACCAGCGCGTCGAGATAGCGCTTGCCGGGAAACTCGTAGCGCACCAGTACCCAGGCCAGCGCCAGCCCGTAAATGCAGTTGAACAGTGTGGCCAACGCCGCGGTCGACAGGGTGATGCGGAAGGCCGCCATGGTGCGCGCCCCGCTCATGATGGCGAGGTAACGCTCCCAGCCGACATCCAGCGCCTGCCAGACCAGCGCGCCGAGCGGCAGCAGCACGATCAGGCTGAGATAGAGCACGGTGATGCCGAGCGAGAGCGGAAGGCCCGGTATGACGCGGTTCAACGGGCGGCTCCTTCGGTCGGTTGCCTGTTCGGGCAGAGGCCTCGGGAAAACGGGGATTGGCCGGGACGTGCCCGGCCATGCCGTAATTCAACGCCGATGTCCAGTGCGGTCAGGCGTTCTGCCCCGCTGGCACGTCATCCCGGAATTGCCGTCAGGCAATATCCGGGATCGCGTCAACGCATGTCCGTCGCGCGATCCCGGCTCTGCGCTTCGCTTGGCCGGGATGACGGATGGGGTGCGCCGCCGCCTACTGCGCGACGAACAGTTCGTCGAGCTTGCCGCCGGAGGCGAAGTGGGTCTTCTGGGCGTTGGCCCAGCCGCCGAACACATCCTCGACCTTGACCAGGCGGACGGGCGCGAACTTGGCCTTGAACTCCTCGGCCACCTTCGGATCGACGACGCGGTTGTTCAGCTCGGCGGCGATCTTCTGGCCCTCGGGCGAATAGAGATAGGTGAGGTAGTCCGTGGCGACCTGGCGAGAGCCGCGCTTGTCGACCACCTTGTCCACCACCGCGACCGGGAACTCGGCGAGCAGGCTCACTTCCGGCACCACGACCTGGAAGTGCTTGTCCTTATAGGCGTCCTTCACGCCGATCACCTCGGCCTCGAAGGTGATGAGCACGTCGCCCTGCTCGCGCTCGACGAAGGAGGTGGTGGCGCCGCGCCCGCCGGTGTCGAAGACAACGACGTTGGACAGCAGCTTCTTGGCGAAGGCGTCAGCCTTGGCGACGTCGCCGTTGAACTTCTCCAGCGCGAAGGCATAGGCGGCGAGATAGGTGTAGCGGGCATTGCCCGAAGTCTTCGGGTTGGGGAACACCAGCTTCACGTCGTCGCGGACGAGATCGTCCCAGTTCTTCACGTTCTTCGGGTTGCCCTCGCGCACGAGGAAGGCGGGGAAGGAGTACCAGGGCGAGGAGCCGTTGGGCAGGCGGGTCTGCCAGTCCTTGGCTACATAGCCCTTGTCGGCGAGGAAGGTGATGTCGGTGATCTGGTTGAAGGTCACGACGTCGGCCTCAAGGCCTTCGACGATGGAGCGCGCCTGCTTGGAGGTGCCGGCATGGCTCTGGTTGACCTTGATCTCCTTGCCGGTCTTCGCCTTGTAGGCCGACTCAAACTGCTTGTTCTCTGCCTCGAACAGTTCGCGGGCTACATCGTAGGAGGCATTGAGGATCTGGTTCGGTTCGTCCGCGCGGGCCTGCGGCGCGAAGCCGGCGAGGGCGAGGGGCGCGAGCGCTGCGGCGAGGGCCGTGGTCAGGATCAGGCGGCGCGAGAGGCGCATGGGGCAGTCTCCAGTGTCGGAAGGACGCGCGGCCGGGACAAGGTCGCTTTATCCATTATTTATTCGTGAATTGAATAATTTCACAGTCAATTGTGAGTAGCATGCGGGATGTCGTGACGGAAGGGGTATTTTCAACCCTCGCCGCCGCCATTTCACGCGCCGGGCGAGGAATTGAGCCGGCATGTCGCGCCCCTGCTGCCCGCCGTCGGCGATACCCTCGCGTCAACGGGCGGTTCCGTGCTAGGTGGCTCTCTTCCAGGAGGCGTCCTTGTCGCTTGAGATCAAAATCTGCGGGCTCAGCACCGCCGAGACGCTGGAGGCGGCGCTCGGTGCGGGTGCGGACATGGTGGGCATGGTGTTCTTCGCCCCCTCGCCGCGCCATGTGGACTTTGCCACCGCCGCCGTCCTTGGCGCGCAGGCGCGCGGGCGCGCGCAGATTGTCGCGCTCACCGTCGATGCCGACGACGCCGCCCTCGCCGCTATTGTCGACGCGCTGCGCCCCGACATGCTGCAGTTGCATGGCCATGAGAGCCCGGCGCGCGTCGCCGCGATCAAGGCGCGCTTCGGCCTGCCTGTCATGAAGGCGCTCGGCATTGCCTCAGCCGAGGACCTCGCCGCGCTCGTCGCCTATGGGGGCGTCGCCGACCGGCTGCTGCTCGACGCCAAGCCGCCCCGGGGCGCCGTGCTGCCCGGCGGCAATGGCGTGACCTTCGACTGGAACCTCCTCGCTGGCCTTGACCTCGCCCGGCCCTTCATGCTGTCAGGCGGGCTCGATCCCGAAAACGTCGCCAGCGCGGTGCGGCTCATCCAGCCGCCCGGTCTGGACGTATCCTCCGGTGTCGAACGTGGACCCGGCATCAAAGACCCGTCCCGCATCGAAGCCTTCCTGCGCGCCGCGCGGGCGGCCGAGGCGGAAGGCGGGGCCCGCCGGCCCACCGGCGACACACCCGCTGGCGCCAAGCCGACGCCGCCTTCACCTGCCAGAGAGACGAGCCCGTCGTGAACGCTCCCAACTCCTTCCGCACCGGCCCCGACGACAACGGGCATTTCGGCCTCTTCGGCGGTCGTTTCGTTGCCGAAACGCTGATGCCGCTGATCCTCGATCTGGAGACGGCCTATAATGAGGCCAAGGCCGATCCCGCCTATAAGGCGGAGATGGATGCCGGGCTGAAGCACTATGTCGGCCGCCCCAGCCCGCTCTATTACGCCGAGCGGCTGACCGAGCATCTTCGCGCGGGTGCGGCTCCGGGCATGGGTGCCAAGATCTATTTCAAGCGCGAAGAGCTGAACCACACCGGCTCGCACAAAGTGAACAACGTCCTCGGCCAGATCCTGCTCGCCCGCCGCATGGGCAAGAAGCGGATCATCGCCGAGACCGGCGCGGGCCAGCACGGCGTTGCCACCGCCACGCTCTGCGCGCGCTACGGCCTCGAATGCGTCGTCTATATGGGCGCCGTCGATGTCGCCCGGCAGGCGCCGAACGTTTTTCGCATGAAGATGCTCGGCGCCAGCGTCGTCCCGGTCCAGTCCGGCTCGAAGACGCTGAAGGACGCGATGAACGAGGCTCTGCGCGACTGGGTGACCAATGTCAGCGACACGTTCTACTGCATCGGCACGGTGGCCGGCCCGCACCCCTACCCCGCCATGGTGCGCGACTTCCAGAGCATCATCGGCACCGAAACCCGCGAGCAGATGCTTGAGATGGAAGGGCGCCTGCCGGACAGCCTGATCGCCTGCATCGGCGGCGGCTCCAACGCCATGGGCCTGTTCCATCCCTTCCTCGACGATCCGAGTGTGCGGATCTTCGGCGTCGAGGCCGCCGGCCACGGCATTCCCTCCGGCCAGCACGCCGCCTCGCTCACCGGCGGGCGCCCCGGCGTGCTGCACGGCAACCGCACCTATCTTCTGATGGACGGCGACGGCCAGATCGCCGAGGCGCATTCGATCTCCGCCGGCCTCGACTATCCCGGCATCGGCCCGGAGCACTCCTGGCTGCACGACACCGGCCGCGCCACCTACATCTCCGCCACCGATGACGAGGCGCTGGCCGCCTTCCAGCTGGTGGCGAAGCTTGAGGGCATCATTCCGGCGCTGGAGCCGGCGCATGCGCTGGCCAAGGTCGCCGATCTCGCCCCGACCCTGCCGGAAGACCATCTGATGGTGGTCAACCTCTCCGGCCGTGGCGACAAGGACATCCCGCAGGTGGCGGACATTCTGGGAACGAGCCTATGAGCACCCGCATCGAGACGCGCTTCAAGGCCTGCGCCACTGAGGGACGCGCCGCGCTCGTCACCTTCGTCACCGCCGGCGACCCCGATTTCGACACCTCGCTGGCTTTGCTGAAGGCCCTGCCGGCGGCGGGCGCCGACATCATCGAGTTCGGCGTGCCCTTCACTGACCCGATGGCCGACGGCCCGGCGATCCAGGCGGCCGGGCTGCGCGCGCTGGCCGCCGGGCAGACGCTGGCCAAGACGCTGGCGATGGTGAAGACCTTCCGCGAAGGCGACAACACCACCCCCGTGGTGCTGATGGGCTATTACAACCCGGTCTATGTCTATGGCGTCGAGCGCTTCCTGAACGACGCCAAGGCGGCCGGCGTCGATGGCCTTGTGGTGGTCGATCTGCCGCCGGAAGAGGACGAGGAACTGTGCCTGCCGGCGCTGGCGGCCGGGCTCGACTTCATCCGCCTCGCGACCCCGACCACCGACGACAAGCGCCTGCCGGCCGTGCTCAAGCACACGGCGGGCTTCGTCTACTACGTCTCCATCACCGGCATAACAGGCATGGCTCAGGCCGATCCAACCGCCGTCGGCACGGCGGTGACGCGGATCAAGCGCCACACCGCGCTGCCCGTCGCCGTCGGCTTCGGCGTGAAGACGCCCGAGAGCGCCGCCGCCATCGCCGCCAATGCCGATGGCGTGGTGGTCGGCTCGGCGCTGATCGACGCGCTGCGGGCCACGCTCGACAGCGAGAACCGGGCGACGCCCGCCACCCTCCCGGCCGTCACCGATCTCGTCGGCCGGCTTGCCGACGCGGTGCGCGGGGTGCGTCGCCAGGCGGCGGAATAGGCCGGCGCGCAAGCGAGCAAGCGGTGGAATCGCGCTTGCGCCTTTTCATCGCCCTTCTGCGGCATTAGATGAGGGGCGGCCGGCGGCAGGAAAACCCTGTCGCGGGCCGCCGCGCCACCGTCCGGAGCCCGACCGTTGAACTGGATCTCGAACGTCGTCCCCAAGCTGAGCTCCTTCCTGAACCGCCGGGAAGTGCCGGAAAATCTCTGGGTGAAGTGCCCGGAGACCGGGCAGATGGTGTTCCACAAGGATCTGGAGGCGAATCTTCACGTCGTCCCCGGTTCCGGCTTTCACATGCGGATGGACCCCGCCGCCCGCCTGCGCTCGGTATTCGACGGCGGCAAATGGTATGACATCGCGCTGCCGGCGGTCGCCATCGACCCGCTGAAGTTCCGCGACGAGAAGCGCTATGTCGACCGGCTGAAGGACGCCCGCACCAAGACCGGCGCGCAGGACGCGGTGAAGGTCGGCTATGGCAAGCTGGAAGGCCTGCCCGTCACCGTGGCGGTGCAGGATTTCGGCTTCATGGGCGGCTCACTCGGCATGGCGGCGGGCGAGGCCATCGTCACCGGCCTTGAGACCGCCGCCTCGCGCGGCACGCCCTTCATCATGTTCGCCTCGTCAGGCGGCGCGCGCATGCAGGAGGGCATCCTCTCGCTGATGCAGATGCCGCGCACCACCTGCGCCATCCAGGAACTGCGCGAGGCCAAGCGCCCCTATATCGTGGTGCTGACCAACCCGACCACCGGCGGTGTCACCGCCTCCTACGCCATGCTGGGCGACATCCAGATCGCCGAGCCGGGTGCGTTGATCGGCTTCGCCGGCCCGCGCGTGATCGAGCAGACGATCCGCGAGAAGCTGCCCGAGGGCTTCCAGCGCGCCGAATATCTGCGCGACCACGGCATGATCGACCTTGTGGTCCACCGCCACGAGATGCGCGCCACGCTGGCCCGGCTCTGCCGGCTCCTGATGCGCGCCCCGGCGCCCGCCCCGCTTGCCGACCAGCCCAAGGCGCCGCCGGCAAAGCCTTTCGAGGAAACGGCGGGCGAGGCCCCGGCCCTGCCGGCCGCCGCACCCAAAAGTGCGGCGCCCACGAGCGCCTGAGGCAGCCATGACCGCGCTTCCCGCCGCCGGCCCCGGCCCCATCGAGGGGTCGCTGCGGCCGGTGGACGCCATTTTCGACCGCCTGCTGGCGCTGCACCCGAAGCTGATCGACCTGTCGCTCGACCGCATGTGGCGGCTGCTCGACCGGCTCGGCCATCCCGAGCATCGGCTGCCGCCGGTCATCCATGTCGCCGGCACAAATGGCAAGGGCTCCACCGTCGCCTTCATGCGGGCGATACTGGAAGCCGCCGGCAAGCGGGTGCATGTCTACACCTCGCCGCATCTGGTGCGCTTCAACGAGCGCATACGCCTCGCCGGCACGCTGGTCGACGATGCAAGGCTCACGCAGGCGCTGGCGCGGGCGGAAGAGGCCAATGGCGGCGAGCCGATCACGTTTTTCGAGATCACCACGGCGGCGGCGATGCTGCTGTTTGCGGAGGTGCCCGCCGACATATTGCTGCTGGAGGTCGGCCTCGGCGGCCGGCTCGACGCCACCAATGTGATCGACAAGCCGCTGGTGAGCGTCATCACCCCCGTCTCGATCGACCATGTCGATTTTCTCGGCGAGACCGTGGCCGAGATCGCCGGCGAGAAGGCCGGCATTCTCAAGCGCGGCGTGCCGGCCGTGCTTGGCTACCAGCCGCGCGAGGCGCTGGCGGCGATCGAGCGGCAGGCGGCTCGGCTAGGCGTGCCGCTCTCGGTGATGGGCGAGCACTATCAGGCGCATGAGGAGGGCGGCCGGCTGGTCGTCGCCGACGAGGCCGGGCTGATGGACCTGCCGCGCCCGCGCCTTGTCGGGCCGCACCAGATCGTCAATGCCGGGCTGGCGGTGGAGGCGCTGCGGGTGGCCGATCTCGGCCTGCCGGCGCACGCCTTCGAGGAGGGTATGCGGTCGGCGCAGTGGCCGGCGCGGCTGCAGCGGCTTGGCCCCGGCCCGCTCACCCAGCGGGCACCGGAAGGCGTCGACATCTGGCTCGATGGCGGCCACAACGCCGCCGGCGGTCAGGCGCTCGCCGCCGCGCTGGCCGATCTGGAAGACCGGGTGTCGCGGCCACTGGTGCTGATCGTCGGCATGCTGGGGAACAAGGACGCGGACGCCTTCCTGGCGCCCTTCGCCGGCTTGGCCCGCGAGCTGGTGGCGGTGCCGGTGCCCGGCGAGCACAAGGGCGCGGCGCCGGAGGCGCTGGCGGAAGCGGCGCGGGCGCACGGCCTCGACGCCTCGACCGCCCCAAGTGTTGCCGCCGCGCTGGAGGGGCTTTCGGCCTTTCCGGTCGGCGCGGCGCCCCGGGTACTGATCGCAGGCTCGCTCTATCTCGCCGGCGCCGTGCTGGGCGAGAACGGCGCGCTGCCGGACTAGGCGGCCGAAGGCTCCATAGACCAACCCCCCGGGAATGCGGTACTCAACTGCCAGTTACATGGTAATGTTGCGCACCAAAGGGGGAAATGATGCGTGTCGCGTTAGCTATCGTGGGGATTTTCGTGTCCGCGACCGCCGTAGGGGCCGACGAGATCAAGAAGCGCTTTGGTACGTGGGAAGTGTCCATCGACAAAGACAGGTTCAATGGAGAGTCAAAAGTCATTGCCCTGTCGATGCAGCAGGGAGATGCGGTTGCCGTGCGATGCTTCCCGCCGGAGGTTTCCGTCGTCGTCGGCGAGCTTTCCCTCGGCGCGGGTCGCTTTGAGGAAGGCATGGAATTCGACGTACGTTTTCGTGCCGACGAAGGCGAGATCATCGAAGCAACGGGCGTCGCTCTGAGCGATAAGATTATTCAGGTTGAGGAATCCCGACCCATGGCGGAGGCGATCAAGAAAGCAAAAGAATTTGCATTCCGCCTTTCGTTCAGGGGCGTAACCTTCGACAAGGTCTTCAAGACAGGCAAAGGCGGGCAGGCGCTCGGAGAAGTTTTCAAGGCTTGTCCATAAGCTCGGGGCCGGCATCTCTGCCAGCCCCGTCTTGCTCGGACGACCAGCGCGCGTCAGCGCGGTGCCAGCACCATGATCATCTGGCGGCCTTCGAGCGAGGGCTCGGCCTCGACCTTGGCAATGGTCGCCAGCTCTTCCTTGACCTTGTTCAGCAGCTTGTAGCCCAGCTCCTGATGCGCCATCTCGCGACCGCGGAAGCGCAGGGTGATCTTCACCTTGTCGCCTTCCTCGAAGAAGCGGTGGATGGACTTCATCTTCACCTCATAGTCATGGGTGTCGATGCCGGGGCGCAGCTTGATTTCCTTGATCTCGACGACGTGCTGCTTCTTGCGCGCCTCGTTGGCCTTCTTCTGGTTCTGGTATTTGAACCGGCCATAGTCGAGAATCTTGCAGACCGGCGGCGCCGAATTCGGGGCGATCTCGACGAGATCGAGACCGGCCTCCTGCGCCATCGCGATCGCGTCGCGCGTGAGCACGACACCGAGGTTCTGCCCCTCCTGATCGATGAGCTGAACTTCGCGGATGCGGATGTCTTCGTTGACGCGCGGACCGTCCTTTTCCGGCGCGACGGGTCTCATGGGGCGACGAATGGCGTCTTCTCCTCTGCCATTTCAGATAGTGGCGTTTTCACCGCGCCTCGAAGGTCGCCGGCCGGCTGATTTCCGCGCGCGTAAAACGGTCGCAGAAGATCGTGACAAACCCGACAGAAGTCAACGGCGTGACGGCCGCGATCGCATGTAATTACGCATGCCAGCAGCACTTACCCGCCCTGGAGCTCCGTCCTGCTGTTCGCGCGCGATCCCTAGCTGTAAGCCAAGATGGCGCTGCCGGGGCGAATCGCAAGAGGCTGGCACCGCGCGGCACGCCCACCGCACCCGCCGATGGTTGAGGAAGGACCCTTGATGAACCACCCCGCCGACACCGACGACGCACCCCACTTTCTCACCGTCGGCGACGACGCCAGGGCCATCGCGGTGCGCGTGACCCCGGGAGTTTCGACCGCCGAAAAGCCGGGCGTCCTGTGGTGCGGCGGCTTTCTCTCCGATATGCGGGGCAGCAAGGCGCAGGCGCTGGCCGAATGGGGCGCGCGCACCGGGCGGCGCATCGTGCGCTTCGACTATTCCGGCCATGGCGAATCGGCTGGTGCCTTCGAGGACGGCACGATCTCGCGCTGGGCGCAGGATGCCCTCGCCGTGCTCGACGCCGAGACGACGGGCCCGCAGATCGTCGTCGGCTCCTCGATGGGCGGCTGGATCGCGCTGCTGCTGGCGCGGGCGCTGGCGGCGCGGGGCGAGGCCGGCCGGCTCGCCGCGCTGGTGCTGATCGCCCCCGCGCCCGATTTCACCGAGGAGCTGATGTGGAAGGCGATGCCGGACGATGTCCGCGCCACGCTGCTGCGGGAGGGTCGCTGGGTGCGCCCGTCGCAATATGGCCCCGGGCAGGTCATTACCCGCGGGCTGATCGAGGACGGGCGGTCAAACCTCGTGCTCGGCTCGCCCTTCGCCGTAGGGTGCCCGGTGCGGATCCTGCAGGGCGTGGCCGACCCTGATGTGCCCTGGCAGCACGCGCTGCGCCTCGTCACCTGCTTGGCCGAGGACGATGTGGTGCTGAGCCTGATCAAGGATGGCGACCACCGCCTGTCCCGGCCCGAAGACATTGAGCGCATCCTGGCGGCGGTGGCGGAAGTGGGGTGAGCAGGGCGCCGGCGCGCCGGCCGGTCGCGGCCGGCTTCAGCCGCCCGGCGCGCGCAGGAAGACGATCTCGCTGCTGTCGTAGCGGCGGCGCTCAAGCTCCTCGAAGCCCTCCGGGGCGGTGAAAGCGGCCTCGACCGATTCCTCCACCACGACAAGCGCGCCGGGCGCGAGCCACCGGCCCGCCAGCGCCCCGGCCACTGCCTTCTCGGCGAGGCCGCGGCCATAGGGGGGATCGCAGAAAACGAGGTCGAAGGCATCGCTGGCGAAGGCCTCGCCGAGCTTGGTGGCATCGCGGCGGAAAATGCGGGTGATGCCGGCGACGCCGAGCGTCTCGACATTGGCGCGGATCAGCCCGCGCGGTTCCGGCGCCTCATCGACGAACACCGCCAGCTTCGCGCCGCGTGACAGCGCTTCCAGCCCCAGCGCGCCGGTGCCGGCGAACAGGTCGAGCACGCGGGCGCCGTTCGCCGCATCGCCATAGGCATGGGCGAGCACGTTGAACAGCGCCTCGCGCAACCGGTCGGAGGTCGGGCGCGTGGCCATGGAGGAGGGCGCGCGCAACGTCCGCCCCTTGAAGCGCCCGCCGACGATTCGCATGGCCGGGTCCGTCAGCTACGCGGCGAACGGGGCGGGCGGCCAGAAGGTTTGCCGCCAGAAGGCTTCCCGCCAGAAGGCTTCCCGCCAGAAGGCTTGCCGCCAGAAGGCTTGCCGCCAGAGGGCCGGCCGCCGGCAGGCTTGCTGCCGAAGGGCTTGCCGCCACCCGGACGACCCGCCGGCTTGCCAAACGGTTTTCCGCCGGCCGGTCGGCCACCCTCAGGACGGTCGCTCGAGGGTTTGCCGAACGGCCTGCCGCCGGACGGGCGCCCGCCCGGCTTGTCGGCGAAGTTCTTGGCGCCATAGCTTTTGCCGCCGCCGCCCGAGGGCTTGTCGCCGAAGGAACGGCCTCCGGACGGCCGCTCTCCGCGCGGGGCACGGTCGTCGCGGGGCGCACGATCGTCGCGTGAACGGAACGGCCGCGCCGAATCCGGACGCGCGCCCTCGGGACGCTCGCGACGCGCGGGACGCTCATCACCCTCCGGCCGGGGCCGGAAGGAACGTGCGGGCCGTTCGCCCTCGGGGCGCGGCGTGCGCTCGCGGAACGGGCGGGCCGCATCCGGGCGTGCGCCCTCGGGACGTTCGCGGCGGGCCGGGCGCTCGTCGCCTTCCGGACGTGGCCGGAAGCTGCGCGACTGCTCGGACTTCACCCGGCCGCTATAGGGCCGGGCGCTGCCGGCACCACGGAAGGAACGCCCGCCTTCGGGGCGCTCCGGTCGTTCGCTGCGCTCGGGCCGCTCGGAGCCCACGCTGCGGAAGGGACGCTCGCTCCGCTCACCTTGCGGACGAGGCGCGCGTTCGCGGAACGGACGCTCGGCGCGTTCGGGACGCTCGGGGCGATCGCCGCGAGCCGGACGCTCCGCGCGCGGAGCCTCACTGCTTTCGTCCCGGCTGCGGAAGGTGCGCTCGCTGGCGTCGCCTTCCCGCTCGAATCGCGGGCGGGAGGGGCGCGGCCCGCCGACCTTGCGGTCGCGGCTGGAGGCACCGGTACGGGCGGGGCGTTCGCTGAAAGGGCGATCCTCGCGGGTGGGGCGGGCCTCGCCGGCTTCGACAGCCTGATCCGGGCGCTTGCGAAAGGTCCGCTCGCCGCCGCGTTCGCCGGTGGCGGCGCCGGGGCGCTTGCCGGTCCGCACGCTGGCACGTTCCTCGTCGCGACGGGCGCGGGCCGGCGCGGGCTCGGGCGCCGGCTCGGTGGAGCGCACGCGCTGCACCAGCACCTTGCGGCCCTTGCGGTCGGCCACGATGCTGGCCTTCACGCTCTTGCCCTCGCCCGGCTCGGTGTTGATGGGTAGGCGGCGGTGGCGGTCCTCGGCCCCTTCCGGCTTGGCGTAGCGCGGTTTCGCCGCCCCCTTGGCGGGGCGGGCTGGCGCTTCGTCCTCGGCATGGTTGAACATCGGGCCGTCGAAATCAGCGCCGGCGGCCTTGGACAAGGCTTCGCCGAGCTGGTCGGCCAGCACGCGCGTGCGCACTTCCTCGGCCTCGCCCTGCGGCAGCTCGCCGAGCTGGAACGGGCCATAGGAGAGGCGGATCAGCCGGTTCACGTCGAGCCCGAGCGAGCCCAGAACGTTACGTACTTCGCGGTTCTTGCCCTCGCGCAGCGCCAGGGTCAGCCACACATTGGCGCCCTGCACCCGGTCGAGCACCGCCTCGATCGGCCCGTAATGCACGCCCTCGACGGTGATGCCGGCGATCAGCGCGTCGAGCTTGTCCTGGGTGATGTCGCCCTTGGCGCGCACGCGGTAGCGGCGAAGCCAGCCGGTTTCCGGCAGCTCCAGCACCCGCGAGAGCCCGCCATCATTGGTGAGCAGGATCAACCCCTCGGTGTTGAGATCGAGCCGGCCAACGGAGACGAGGCGCGGCAGGCCGGCGGGCAGGATCTCGAACAGGGTGGGGCGGCCTTCCGGGTCGAAATTGGTCGTCACCACGCCTTTGGGCTTGTGGTAGAGGAACAGCCTTGTGCGCTCCTTCTCCGGCAGCTTGACGCCGTCGACGGTGATCTCGTCCTCGGCGGTCACCGTGCGGGCCGGGCTTTCCAGCACCTCGCCATTCACCGCCACGCGCCCGGCCAGGATCCACTCCTCGATCTCGCGGCGCGAGCCGAGGCCGGCGCGGGCCACCACCTTGGCGATGCGTTCCGCCTCGCGCGGTCCCGCCTCCTCTGGCGCGGCCGGACGGGCGGCGCGGGGAACGCGGTTGATTTCCTTGCGGGGCGGCGTGTTTTTGGGCATGGGGATTGATCCGGTCTCCGGGCGGCGGGTGCTAGCATGTCCTGCGGGGGGATGCGAGCTTTTGGCGAGCTTTAGACGAGTAGGGCCTTGACGAACGAGCGTTCTGACGCCGCCGGCACTGGCTGGGCACGCCGCGATTTCATGCGGCTTGCCCTCCTTGAGGCGGCGCGCGCCGCCACCCGCGGCGAGGTGCCGGTGGGCGCGGTGCTGGTGAAAGACGGCACGGTGCTCGCCGCCGACGGCAACCGCACCCGCGAGCTTTCCGACCCCTCCGCCCATGCGGAGATGCTGGTCATCCGCGCGGCGGCCGCCCGTCTCGGCAATGATCGGCTCACCGACTGCGATCTCTACGTCACTCTGGAGCCTTGTACCATGTGCGCGGCGGCGATTTCGTTCGCGCGGCTGCGCCGGGTCTATTACGGCGCGGCCGATCCCAAGGGTGGGGCGGTGGAAAGCGGCGTGCGCTTCTTCGCCCAGCCGACCTGCCACCACCGGCCGGATGTCTATGGCGGCCTGGGCGAGAGCGAGGCGGCGAGCCTGCTGCGCGGCTTCTTCGCCGGGCGGCGGGAGTAGAGTGTTTTCAAGCGAAGTGGATGTCGGGTCGCGTCAGGAAAACGCGACAAACCAAAGGTCTATCCCAGAACCGCCTCCAGCCGGCGCTTCACCTCGTCCTTGACCGGCTCGGCCGCCTTGAGGATGGCGGCGGCGCGGAAGAAGTCGAGCACGCGGAAATCATTCACATTCGGGCGGATCAGGATATCCGGCGCCCCGGATTTCAGCTTCTCGCCGACAATCGAGGAGGCCATGATCTGCAGCGTGGCGAACATCGCCTCGAAAGGCGCCGGCACGCCGCGCATCTCCGTGCCATGGCCGCCGGTGATGTCGACGGCGATGACCACATCGGCCCGGGCGCGCAGCAGGTCGAAGGGCAGCGGATTTACCGCGCCGCCATCGACCAGCGTATGGCCGTCCAGCTGCACCGGCCGGATGAGGCCGGGAATGGCCAGCGAGGCCGCCACCGCCGGGCGGATCGGCCCGCCGGCGAAGGTGCGCTCGCAGCGCTCCCAGTAATCAGTTGCGACCACCTGCAGCGGAATCGACAGTTCCTCGAAGGTCTCCGGCACCGCCTCCGGCATGAAACCGCCGATAAAGCGCTCGGCATCGATCAGCACCGGGTTGCCGAGCCCGGCGCCGAAGAGATCGGAAATGCGCCCCACCCGCGCGGCGAGCAGGCGCTTCATCACCTCGCCGCGATTCTTGAGCGTGTGGGTGACGAGATGGCGGATGTCGCGCGCGGGCATGCCAGCGGCATAGACGCTGGCGAACAGCGCGCCGATGGAGGCCCCGGCCATGGCGGTGGGGCGCAGGCCGAGATCGTCCAGTGCTTCCAGTACGAGAATATGCGAGAGGCCGCGCGCCCCGCCCGAGCCCAGCGCGACGCCGAGCGTCGGCACGCGGTGCGCCGGGGCGCCCGGCACGGTGCCACCGGGCGAGGAGATTGCGCCGCGCGCAGCCGTTTCCTCCGGCGCCGAGGAGGAGGCTGCCGGCGCAAGCTCGCCGACCGAGGCATCGCTCGCCGGCGAACGCCGCCGCCGGCCAGAGGTGGAATCATCCATGGTTTCGCCCATGCACGTGTTCTGCCACGGGCCCGCGGCATTTGTTTGAACATGGGCACGCCGGCACGGCGACGCCAGAGCGGGCGGCCCGCATTCGGCGGAATAGCGGGCTTTCCGCCGCCCGGCTCAGTCGCCCAGCGCTCGCCAGGCGATGTCGCGGCGGCAGAAGCCTTCCGGCCAGTCGATACGGGCGATGGCGTCATAGGCCCGTTCGCGCGCCTCGGCGACATTGCCGCCGAGCGCGGTGACGGTCAGCACCCGCCCGCCATGGGCGAGGATGGCCTCGCCCTCCCGGCGGGTGCCGGCATGAAACACCTTCACGCCGGGAACGGTCTCCGCAGCCTCCAGCCCGCCAATGCGCGAGCCCTTGCCATAGGGGCCGGGATAGCCCTTGGTCGCCATGACGACGGAAATTGCCGCGTCGGGCTTCAGCGCGACCGGCTGGTCCTCCAGCCGTCCGGTGGCGACGGCGGCGAGCAGCGGCAGCAAATCGCCCTCCATCCGCATCATCAGCACCTGGCATTCGGGATCGCCGAAGCGGACATTATATTCGATCAGCTTGGGCCCTTCGCGGGTGATCATCAGCCCGGCGAACAGCACGCCGCGAAACGGGCTCGCCGCATCGGCCAGCGCGCGGGCGGTGGGCTTGACGATCTCGTGCAGGGTGCGCCGTTCCATCTCGGCGGTGAACACCGGGGCGGGCGAATAGGCGCCCATGCCGCCCGTGTTCGGCCCCTCGTCATTGTCGAAGGCGCGCTTGTGGTCCTGCGCCGAGCCGAAGGGCAGCACGGTCTCGCCATCGACCAGGCAGAAGAACGAGACTTCCTCGCCGTCGAGGAATTCCTCGATCAGTATTTCCGTGCCGGCGCCGCCCATGGCGAACACCTCGTCGACACCGGCCAGCGCCTCCTCCAGCGTCATCGCCACGATCACGCCCTTGCCGGCCATCAGCCCGTCAGCCTTGAGCACGATCGGCGCGCCGTGGTGCTGGACGAAGGCGCGAGCGCCTTCCACATCGGTGAAGCGGCCGAAGGCGGCCGTGGGGATGTCGTGCGCCTTGCACAATTCCTTGGTGAAGAGCTTGGAGCCCTCCAGCTGCGCCGCCACCCGGCGCGGGCCGAACACGGCGATGCCCTCGCTGATCAGCCGGTCGGCGATGCCGTCCACCAGCGGCGCCTCCGGGCCGACGACCACCAGGTCGATCTTCTCGGCGAGACACAGCGTGACGATGGCGTCATGGTCTTCCAGCGGCACGCTGTCGAAACAGGTGGCGAACTGGGCGATGCCGGGATTGCCGGGCAGCGCGAAGAAGGCGTCCATCAGCGGGCTCTGCGCCAGCTTCCAGGCGAGCGCATGCTCGCGGCCCCCTGAGCCGAGCAGAAGAACATTCATGCGGCAACCTCGATCTGCGCGCCCCGGCGGGCGCCTCGCTGAGCGTTTCGCCTAAACGTTCGGACGGCGAGGGGCAAGGGGGGAGGGCGAAAGGTGGCCCGGACCGACGTCGCCCACATCCTTCGAGGCTCGGGCTTTGCCCGAGCACCTCAGGATGACGTCGCACCAGCGAAGACGAAACACGTTCGTCATGCTGAGGTGCTGCCCGCGAAGCACGCAGGCGAGCCTTCAGGCGGCGCCCTTCATTACTCATAGGCCAGCGCCACCACCGGATCGAGCCCCGCCGCCTTGCGGGCGGGCAGGTAGCCGAAGACGAGGCCGGTGAGGAAGGCGCAGGCGAAGGCCAGCAGCGGCGGCATCAGCGAGAGCACGATGGTCACGCCCATGCCCTCCAGCCCCAGCGCGGCGGCGAGGCCGAGGCCGACACCCACCGCTCCGCCCACCGAGCACACCACCAGCGCCTCGGTGTTGAACTGCAGCATGATGTTGCTCATGCGCGCGCCTGTCGCCATGCGGATGCCGATTTCGCGGGTGCGCTCGGTCACGCTCACCAGCATGATGTTCATCACCCCGATGCCGGCCACCAGCAACGAGATGGCAGCGACGCAGCCGAGCACGAGGGTGAGCGTGTTCTGCGTCTCCATCGCCGTTTCCAGGAACTGCGCGGTGTTGCGCACTTGGAAATCCTCTGCCTGGTGGCGCTCGGCGAGGGTGCGGGTGATCGCCGCCTCCACCGCCGGAATGTCGCCGGCCTCCGTCACTTTGATCGTGACCGAGTTGAGGAACTGCCGGCCGAACACCCGCACGAAGCCGGTGGAGAGCGGCACCAGCGCCACGTCGTCCTGGTCCTGGCCGAAGGCGTTGGCGCCGCGCGGGGCGAGCACGCCGATCACCTCATAGGGCACGTTCTTGACCATGACATAGCGCCCGATCGGGTCATCGGCGCCGAACAGGTTCTGCGCCACGGTCTGCCCCAGCACCGTCACCGGCGCATAGGCGCGCACATCGGCCGGGGTGAACATCACCCCACGGGCCAGCGCCCAGTCGCGGGCGGCGAGATAGTCGGGCGTGGTGCCGGTCACGGTGGTGAAATAGTCGAGCGAGCCGTAGCGCATCGTGTAGCGGCCGGAGCGGTCCGGGGCGATGGCCTCGATGCCCGGAATGGCCTTCAGCGCCTCGGCATCTTCCGCCAGCAGCGTTGCATTGTCGCCGGCGGTCCGGATGCCCGGTGCGCCGGGGCGGACGATGAGCAGATTGGTGCCGATCTGGGAAATGCGGTCCAGCACGCTCTGCTTGCCGCCATCGCCCACCGCCAGCATGGTGATGACGGAGGCGACGCCGATGACGATGCCGAGCAGAGTCAGCGCGGTGCGGAATAGGTTCGCCGTCATCGAGGCGAAGGCCATGCGCACCGCTTCTGCCAGATCCGGCACGAAGCGCGCCAGCCCGCCGCGCCGGGCCGGGCCGGTGCCGGGCAGGGGGGCGCGGGCGGGCTCTTCCTGGCGCCGCTCGTCGGAAACGATCCGCCCGTCCTGGAAGCGCACCACGCGCCGGGCATGGGCGGCGACATCGGGATCGTGGGTGATGAGGATGACGGTGTGGCCCTCGGCGTTCAATTCGCCGAGCAGCGCCAGCACCTCCTCGCCGGAGCGTGAATCGAGCGCGCCGGTCGGCTCGTCGGCCAGGATGACGGGCGCCGCGTTCATCAGCGCGCGGGCGATGGAGACGCGCTGCTGCTGGCCGCCGGAAAGCTGGTTCGGCCGGTGCTCGCTGCGCTCGCCGAGCCCGAGCCGGGCGAGTAGCTCATGCGCCCGCTCCTCCCGCGCCTCGCGCCCCATGCCGGCATAGATGGCGGGAATGGCGACATTCTCCGCCGCCGTAAGGCTGGGCAGAAGATTGTAGCGCTGGAACACGAAACCGAAGGTGGAGCAGCGCAGTTCCGCGAGTTCGTCCGGGCCCAGTTCCTCCACATCCACCCCGTCGACGCGGTAGGCGCCGGTCGACACCCGGTCGAGGCAGCCGATGATGTTCATCAGCGTCGACTTGCCCGAGCCGGACTGGCCCATGATGGCGATGAATTCGCCGGGCTGGATGGAGAGCGACACACGGTCGAGCGCGCGCACCACGCTCTCGCCATTGGGATAGATGCGGCTGACATCGACCAGCTCGACGATCGGCCGCACGCCCTCGCCCGGCGGGCGGGGCGCGGCGGCGCGTTCTTCGATGCGGGTCGTGGCCTCACTCATGGCGTCAGCCCAGGCGCGGCGGCATGGAGGGGCGCCCGCCGCCCGGGCGTGGGCCGGCCGGGGCGTTGGTGCCTGTAATGACAGTCTCGCCTGGCTCCAGCCCCTCCAGAATCTGGGTCTGGCTGCGGTTGGACAGGCCGGTCTTCACCGGGCGCTCCTGCGGCCCCTGCGGGGTGAGTACGCGCACGCTCTGGCTGCCGTCGCGGGCGGTGCGGATCGCCGGGGTCGGCACCAGCGGCACGTCCCGCGCCTCGCCGAGGCGGAAGAACACCTGCGCCGTCATGTCGGTCATCAGCATGAGGTCTTCATTGGGCACGTCGATCAGCACATTGTAGAGCACCACGTCGTTGACGATGGTCGGCGTCGGCTCGATCTGCCGCACCGTGCCGCGCCAGCGCCGGTCCGGCAGGCCGAGCGTGGAGAAGGAGGCCGGCGTGCCCACGGTGATGCGGGGAATGTCTCCCTCCGCCACCTGCGCCGTCACCGTCATCGTCTGCAGGTCGGCGATGCGCAGCACGATGGGGGCGGACTGGTTGGCGTTCAGCGTGCCGCCCTCGCGGGCGGTGATGGAGACGACGGTGCCGTCCATCGGCGCGTAAATCTTGGTGTAGCCGAGATTGGCGAGGTCGCCGTCCAGCGTCGCCTGCATCTGCGCGATCTGCGCCTTCAGCGCGTCTATCTTGGCCTCGCTGATCTGCTCGGTCGCCATGGCGGCGTCGGCGGCGTCCTTGCTGCCGGACTGGTTCTTGAGCAATTGCTGGGCGCGCTCATTGCGCAGCTTGTCGAGGGTGAGCTGGGCTTCGGCCTGCGCCAGCTGGGCGCGCAGATTGTCGAGGCTGGCGCGGTCGCCGGCGACGCGGGTCTGGTAGACGGTGGGGTCGATCTCGGCCAGCAGGTCGCCCTTTTTCACCACGCTCCCGACATCGGGGTGGATGGTGCGCAGCTGGCCGGACACCTGCGTGCCGACATCGACATAGGTCTTGGGCTGCATCTTGGCGATGGCGTTGACGCTGGTCTCGATGTCGCCGCGCGCGACAACCGCCGTCTGGAAGACGGCCGCCTCCTCGGGCGCCTGGGCGCCGGCAAAGTAATAATACCCGCCTCCGGCCATCAGCAGCGCGGCGAGCAGCCACGGCCAGCGGCTTCGCCGCCGCCGGCGCGTCGTCTTCTCACCCGTCCAGCTGTTTTCCGCCTTCTGCAACATCACGCCATTCCGTCCTCGCCAGCCTCAAGGCGTAAGGCCTAAGTCACGGCGGATAAAGTGAATTCGCGGTAATGATGGGGTGCGGCGGCAAGATTGGAGCCGCTCCAGCCTGGGGCCGGAGGCGCGGGCCGAGCCCTAGGAATCACCCGGCCGGTATTCGCCGGTGGCGGGGTCGCGGCGCAGCGTGGCGCGAGGGTCGAGCGCCCCCGCCTTCTCGGCCCGGCGCTGGGCGTCGAGCTCGGTGTTCACGCGGCGGGATTCGCGCACCAGCACCTTGACCAGGGCGGCGGTGCCGAGGGCACCCAGGGCGAGAATGAAGACGGGCGGCATGAGGGTGTTTCCGAGAGGGGGCGGCAGCGGCGCGTCAGAGCCCGAAGCGGCTCCATAATGCGCGTTCCTCTGCGGCGGAAATGAGAGCCTGCGCCGCCCCGGCGCCGATATTGGCCGCCGCGCCGCCGCCCGTTACCGCGCTCATCGCCACGCCGGGCGAGCGACGGCCGAACAGGCCGGGCTTCACCTCGATCAGCGGGGTGCGGACATTCTCGCCATAGCGGGCGCGCAGGAAGCCGCGCAGGTCGCCGATGGCGTCGACAAGGCCGAGCTCCTGCGCCTGCGGCGCCGCCCAGAACTCGCCGGAGAACAGCGTGTCGTCATCGCCGGAGAGAACGTCGCCGCGCCGCGCCTTCACCAGCGCCACGAAGGCGGCATGGATCTCCTGCTGCAGCGCCTTCAGCCGCTCGATATCCTCGGCCTTCTCCGGCTGGAACGGGTCGAGCATCACCTTGCGGGTGCCGGCGGTGTAGACGCGGCGCTCGATGCCGAGCTTTTCCAGCGCGGCGGGGAAGCCGAAGCCGGCGCTCACCACGCCGATGGAGCCGAGAATGGAGAAATCATCGGCGACGATCTCGTCGGCCGCGCAGGCCAGCATATAGCCGCCCGAGGCTGCGACATCCTCGACAAAGGCGATCACCGGAAGCTTCTTCTCGACCGCGAGGGCGCGGATGCGCTTGTAGACGAGGTGCGACTGCGTCGGCGCGCCGCCCGGCGAATTGATCACCAGCGCCACCGCCTTGGCGCCCTTCACCGCGAAGGCGCGCTCCAGCGCTTTCGACGTGTTGGCGAAGGTGATGCCGGGGCGGAACGGGCTGGCCATGCCGATCGCCCCGTTCAGCCGCACCACCGGCACGACAGGCGTGCCGCCGCGCAGCCTGGCGGGCAGGAAGGGATCGAGACGGCGGCGGAGGTCTTGGACGAAGGATGAAGTGGCCATGCCGTAGAGATAGGGTGCCTTCGGCCTTTGCTCAATGCGTCGTCGCGCCGGGGCGACGCATTGAGCCTCGCGTCATTCCGGCCCGATCGCCCCGCCCTCGCGCAGCACATACTCGGCGGCGGCACTCGGCCGGCCGTCGCTTCCCGCCAGCACCAGCGCCGGCACCAGTGCCGGCGGTGTGCGGCGGCCCTTGATGGCGCCGATCAGCAGCCGGTTGGCCGGCGCTTCGGGGGAAGGGTGGACCGGGCGGATCGTCACGGCGCCGAATCGGCCCTTCAGCCCGACCAGCAGCGCTTCGATGGCCTCCGGCCGGTGGATCAGCGCCAGCCGCCCACCCGGCGCCAGCAACCGCTCCGCTGCCCGCAGCCAGATCTCGACATCGGCATCGGCGATGGCGTGGGCGAGCGCTCTTCCGGCGTGCGGCGACGCGCGGTGGCGGGCTGGGTCGTTGAAGGGAGGGTTCATCAGCACCAGATCGGCCGCGCCGGCGGCTGGCATATCCGGGCCGGACGGGCGCCCGAGCCGGGCGACATCGGCGCAGACCACCCGCACCCGCTCGGCGAGGCCCGGCGCTTGGCGTGCGGCGTTGCGTGCGGCGAGGTCGGCCAGCGCCGGGTCGATCTCCACCAGTGTCAGCGCGGCGACGGGAACCCTTACGGCATAGGCGAGGCCGGCCGCGCCGACCCCGGTGCCAAGATCAACCGCGCGTCCGGCTTCCGGCGCGCTGGCCGCCAGCAGCAGCGCGTCATGGCCGGCGCGGTGGCCGCGCGTGGGTTGCAGCAGCCGCAGGCGCCCGCCGAGAAAGGCGTCGTCGGTCAGTGCGGCAGGGGACGATGCATCGTCCGTTGGCACCTCGCCCATCGGCTCGCGCCTCGCATCGCTCATGCGTCGCCGAGCGCGGCGCCGAAGCCGGCCTCGTCCAGCAGTGCCCGCGCCTCCTCTTCCCGCTCGCCCTCCACCAGCAGGCGACGTGGCAGCAGGCCGATCGAGCCTTCCATCACGCTCATATGCTGGTCGAGCACGAGATGGCCGATCCCCGCGCTGTCGAGCAGGGCCGTTATCGCGGAAAGGAGGACGACGTCATTGGTCCGGATGAGTTCACGCATCGCGCTATATGAGGCAGCAAGCCGCCCGCAAGGCAAGCCGGCCGCGTTTGATGCAGGCGGGCGGGCCGTCTCAGAGCCGCATCTCGGCCCGCACGGCGGGCTCGAAATCCGTGTCGAGGCCGAGGCGGACGAGTTCCCGGTACTGGATCGGCAGCTTGCGCTTCAGTGCCGGCAGGCCGAGCTCCAGCACGAATTCGGGGTGCATCAACGGAAAGGAAGCGAAGAGCCGCTTGCGGCGGATCGGGCCGGCCAGCGCGTCGCGGATGCGCAGCGGCGACCATCCCTTGTCGATCAGCGGCTGGAGCCTGGCCGCGTCCTTCGGGTTCAGCCGGCACTGATAGGCGAAGATGCGGGAGAGCTTGTCCGGGTCGTCCAGCGTCATTAGCCGGTCGATCACAGTGCGCCAGTGGACGAGTGCGCCGAGCGTATAGCCCCGGCGGACGAAATGGCGCGACAGGCCGCGCTCCAGCCGCCGCACCACCAGGTGCTTGTTGTCGATGAGCGGCATGTCGCGCCAGAAGGCGAGGAATTCCTCGCTCGCAAGCAGGCGCGGCGAGAAGCGCAGGAAGTAGGACTGCACATAGTCCCGGCTCACGCCGAAGCGAGGCACGCCATTGAGCAGAAAGCCGAACACGTCTTCCGGCGCCTGTCGGCAGCGCGCCAGCGCATCGCAATCCGTGCGCAGCGGGAACCACAGGCTGTCATTCATCAGGAAGAGCATGCGCGGCCGCACGCCCCGCTCGAACAGCGTGAGGATACCCTCGCGAAAGCCGCCGAAATCATAGCCGAGATTGGGGCGCTCGATCACCAGATGCGTGGCCTCGCCCAGTCTTTCGCGATCCTCCTCGCGCAGTGGCGCATTGGACACGACGACGCAGGCAATGCCGTGACGGGCGAAATGGGCCAGGGTGGAGAAGGTGGAGGCGGGGATGCCGGCGCGCGGAAAGATCACCAGAATGGCGACATCGTCGGCAATCGGCTGTTTTCCCAGCGTAATCTTTACGCTGTGCGGGCGCCCTGAATCGTAGTCCCGGCGCTGCACGGCGCCGAGAAACATCCAAGGCACGCTGGACAGCTTGGCGCGCCAGCGTCCCAGCTCCTTGCGGACCTTTAAAAACAACGCCAAGCCCGTGATCCCAAGACACTCTAGTATCGAGATACTAGTCAATTCCATGTTATCTTCGCAACAGCTGGTTTGATTTCTCCCCCGGGCCAAATCGAACTCCCGCCAGCCGGGCCCGCGCGCGCCGTTCCGCCGGTCGGCGGGGGCCGACGAAAACTTTCGCCTTCGGGCGCGGTAAGCTATGACGACCCTCCGGGTCACGCGCGTATCGCCGCTCGCCGTCGCCATTGCTGAGGGAGCCCACCTGTGTCCGTCGCCTACTCCTTCACTCCCGCCGTGACGGGGTCCGAAGCCTCGCTGGCGGGCATCGTCACGCTCGTGCAGGCCGATATGGGGCGCGTGAACGCGCTGATCCTGTCGCGCACCGGTTCCGACGTGGCGATGATTCCGGAGGTTGCGCAGCACCTCATCTCATCAGGCGGCAAGCGCCTGCGCCCCATGCTCACCCTCGCGACCGGCGCGCTGGCGGGCTATGAGGGCGAGGGCACGGTCAAGCTTGCCGCCTCGGTCGAGTTCATGCACACGGCGACGCTGCTGCATGACGACGTGGTCGACGACAGCGAGATGCGTCGCGGCAAGCTGGCCGCCCGCATGCTGTGGGGCAACGAGGCCAGCGTGCTGGTCGGCGACTTCCTGCTCGGCCAAGCCTTCCGCATGATGATCGAGGTCGGCAACATGCGGGCGCTCGACATCCTCTCCACCGCCGCCGTGGTCATCGCTGAAGGTGAGGTCGCCCAGCTCGCCGCCGCCAAGAACATCGGCACGGACGAGGACGCCTATCTCGCCGTCATCCGCGGCAAGACCGCCGAGCTGTTCGCCGCCGCCTGCGAGGTCGGCCCGGTGCTGGCCGGACGGAGCGAGGCCGAGCAGGCCGCCTGCCGCGCCTATGGCATGAATCTCGGCATCGCCTTCCAGCTGGTCGACGATGCGCTGGACTATGGCGGCTCGCAGGCCGATCTCGGCAAGAATGTCGGCGACGATTTCCGCGAGGGCAAGATCACCCTGCCCATCGTGCTGGCGGTGCGGCGCGGCGACGAGGCGGAACGGGACTTCTGGCGCCGCTGCCTCGAACAGGGCGAGATCGGCGAGGGCGATCTCGAACAGGCGCTCGCGCTGCTGCTGCGCCATGGCGCCATCGCCGAGACGGTGGAGCGCGCCCGCGCCTATGGCGCGGCGGCCAAGCAGGCGCTCGATGTCTTCCCCGCCAGCCCGGCACGGGATGCGCTGCTCGACGTGGTCGATTTCTGCATCGCGCGGGTGCGGTGAGGCTTCACCCGCGCGGGGCGAAGACGATGAGCGCGGCGCCCATGAGGCACACCGCCCCGCCCATCAGGTCCCAGCGGTCGGGGCGAAACCCCTCAACCGCCCATAGCCAGGCCAGCGAGGCCGCGACATAGACCCCGCCATAGGCGGCGAAGGCGCGCCCGGCCGCCGCCGCCTCCACCTGTGTCAGGGCCGCAGCGAAGGCGAGGAGGCTCGCCGCTCCCGGCACCAGCCAGAGCGCATTCGCCCCGTTGCGGATCACCGCCCAGAAGGCGAAGCAGCCGGCGATCTCAAGCAAAGCGGCGGCGGCGAAGAGCAGCGCGGTGTGCATCACGCCTTCCGCCTATCCGATTACGGTCGACTTCACCCACCATTCCGGATGGGCGGCCGCCACGATCCGCGCCGCAGCGGCTGCCGCGCGGCAGTTGTCATAGAGCGCAAACATCGTTGCCCCGGAACCGGACATCCGCACCAGCCGCGCCCCCGCCGTCCCATGGAGCGCCGCCTCCACGGCGCCGAGCACCGGCGCCAGCGCCCGCGCCGGCGGCTCCAGATCATTGGGCTCGCTGCGCAGCCAGGCGAGCAGCCCGGAGCGCGTCGCTCCGGCGGGTTCGGGCCCTGCTTCCGCGCGGTGCGTGCCGGGCTCCAGCGCCAGCGCCAGCGCACGGAAGACATCGGCGGTGGCCATGGCGATGCGCGGATTGACCAGTACGGCGCCGAAGCGCGGCAAAGCGAGCGGCGTGATGGCCTCGCCGCGCCCGCCCATCACGCAGGAGCGCCCATAGAGGCAGGCCGGCACGTCCGAACCGGTGGCGAGCGCCGCATCGAACAGCCTTGGATCATTGCTCGCAAGCCCGTTCGCCCGGGCCAGCAGCCGCAGCGCCGCCGCCGCGTCCGCCGAGCCGCCGCCAAGGCCCGCCGCTACGGGCAGCCGCTTGGCGAGGGTGAAGCGCCCCGTTACGAGCCCCGGGACAAGCGCCGCCAGCGCCCGTGCCGCCCGCAGCACCAGATTGTCGCCCTCGCCGGCAAGCGACGGCGCGCCCGGTCCCTCCAGCATCAGCGCCAATTCCGCCCCCGGCAGGAGAGCCAGCCGGTCGCCCACGCCGGCAAAGGCAACAAGGCTCGACAAATCGTGATAGCCGTCGGTGCGCCGGCCGAGCACCCGCAAAGTGAGGTTGACCTTGGCGGGCGCACGCTCGCGCAGCACGGCATTTGGCGGAGGGTGAACAGACATGAACCGCTTATGCGACGTGCCTTCGCTGGCCGCAACCGCCGCCGCCCGCCCGTGCCTCCGGCGGGCACGAGATGACCGGGCTGACCCGCATAAACGCTCCCTCTACCGCTCCCTTGCACCCCGGGGCGGTTTGGCTGTATAAGCAGGGCATTCAACGATCTCACAAACGATCATCTGATCGGTTGAGAGTGGGTTCCGTCGCCGGGGCCCGCTCTTTTTGCATTGCGGATCGTAAGCCGATCCGACGAGGACGATGAGCGAAACCGAAGCCCACGCCAACGAAGCCAACGCCACTGATTCGAACGCCCTGCCCGAGGGTCGTCTCGACGAGCCACGTCTCGTCATCGAGACCGGCCCCGCCGCCCGTGTGGCCGGCATTGTCGGCCCGGTGCTGCAGGGCCTTGGCTTCCGCCTGGTGCGGGCCAAGATCTCCGGCGGCAGCCCGCCGACCCTGCAGATCATGGCCGAGCGCCCCGACGGTTCCTTCGGCATCGACGAGTGCGAGGCGGCGAGCCGCGCGATCTCGCCGGTGCTCGATGTCGAGGACCCGATCACCGGTGCCTATAATCTGGAAATGTCCTCGCCCGGCATCGACCGGCCGCTTGTGCGACTTTCCGATTTCCACCGCTGGGCCGGCCATGACATCAAGGTTGACATGGCGGTGCCCGTGGATGGGCGAAAGCGCTTCCGCGGCATCCTGGTCGGTGCGAAGGGTGACGAGGCGCTGCTGCGCCTGCCCGACGCGCCCGCGGGAGCGGCCGACACCGTCGCCCTACCCATTTCCGACATTGGCGACGCCCGCCTTGTGATGACCGACGCGCTGATCCGCGAGGCGCTGCGCCGGGACAAGGCGCTGCGCGAGGGCGCCGGCATCGACGAGGACGACATCGACTTTGCCGATATCGGCGACGTGCCGCTCGATGGCGACGACGCCGACGAGAATCCGGATGACGACATGTTCGTGGGTGGCGAAGGCGTCGCCCCGCGCGTCATTCCGCCGAAGAAGATGCCGGTCAAGCAGAAGTCCAAGCCGATGCTTAAGCCCAAGGGCGCCGCCAAGCCCGGCAAGAAATCCAACGCCAAACGCAAATCCCATGCGAAGGAGACGCACTGATGGCTGTCGTCAGCGCCAACCGGCTTGAACTCCTGCAGATCGCCGACGCGGTCGCGCGGGAAAAGACGATTGACCGGGGCATCGTGATCGCCGCGATGGAGGATGCGATCGCCAAGGCGGCGCGCTCGCGCTACGGCGCCGAGACCGACATCCACGCCGAGATCAACCCGCGCACCGGCGAACTGCGCCTCGCCCGCCATCTGCTGGTGGTCGAGCAGGTCGACAATCCCGCCGTGGAGATCGACCTTGTCGGCGCGCGCCGGCTGAACCCGGCGGCGCAGATTGGTGATTCCATCGCCGACACCCTGCCGCCCTTCGATTTCGGCCGAATTGCCGCGCAAAGCGCAAAACAGGTCATCGTGCAAAAGGTGCGCGAGGCCGAGCGCGACCGGCAGTATGAGGAATTCAAGGACCGCATCGGCGAGATCGTCAATGGCGCGGTCAAGCGGGTGGAATACGGCAATGTGGTCGTCGACCTCGGCCGCGGCGAAGCCTCGCTGCGCCGCGACGAGCTGCTGCCGCGCGAAGTGTTCAAGACCGGCGACCGCATCCGCGCCTATGTCTATGACGTGCGCCGCGAGCAGCGCGGGCCGCAGATCTTCCTCTCCCGCACCCATCCCCATTTCATGGCCAAGCTGTTCGCTCAGGAAGTGCCGGAGATCTATGACGGTATCGTCGAGATCAAGTCGGTGGCCCGTGACCCCGGCTCGCGCGCCAAGATCGCTGTCACCTCGCGCGATTCCTCGGTCGATCCGGTGGGCGCCTGCGTCGGCATGCGCGGCTCGCGCGTGCAGGCGGTGGTGAACGAGCTGCAGGGCGAGAAGATCGACATCATTCCGTGGTCCGACGACGTCGCGACCTTCATCGTCAATGCCCTCGCCCCGGCCGAAGTGGTCAAGGTGGTGCTCGACGAGGACCGCGAGCGTATTGAAGTTGTGGTCCCGGATGCCCAACTCTCGCTTGCGATCGGCCGCCGCGGCCAGAATGTGCGCCTTGCCTCTCAGCTCACCGGCTGGGACATCGACATCATGACCGAGGCGGAAGAGAGCGAGCGCCGGCAGAAGGACTTCGCCGAGCGCACCACGATGTTCGCCGAGGCGCTCGACCTCGACGAGATGATGGGCCAGCTCCTCGCCTCCGAAGGCTTCGCCTCGGTCGAGGAAATCGCCTATGTGCCGCTGAACGAGCTGGCGAGCATCGAGGGCTTCGACGAGGACACGGCGCAGGAACTGCAGAATCGCGCTCTGGCGCATCTGGCGCAGGTGGAAGCGACCTTTGACGAGCGCCGCAAGGCGCTCGGCGTCGAGGACGCGCTGCGCGAAGTGCCTGGAGTCACCTCGCCGATGCTGGTGGCGTTCGGCGAGAACGACATCAAGACGGTCGAGGATCTTGCCGGCTGCGCCACCGACGATCTCGTCGGCTGGACCGAGCGCAAGGATGGCGAGGTCGTGCGTGTCGCCGGCGCGCTGGAGGGCTTCGAGCTTTCCCGCGAGGCGGCCGAGGCCCTAGTCATGCAGGCCCGCGTCAAGGCCGGCTGGATCACCGCCGAGGAACTCGCCGGCCCGGCTGAGGAAGAGGCCGAGGCGACCGAGGCCGGCGAAAGCCAGGCCTGATCGCCTACCCCCTGATCGCCCGCTCCGGCGCGGCCTCGGGACCGAAGGGAATGGAAGCGGTGACGGACGAGACGGCACCCCACGGGGCTGAGCCGGTAGACGGCACCGATGCCGCCGGCGCCGACCAGGCCGATGTCGGGCTGACCGATGCCGGCCTATCGGATGTGGGCCGCGCGCCGACCCGCTTGTGCATCGCCAGCCGGGCGGTGCGGCCGGTGGAGGAATTGCTGCGCTTCGTCGTGGCACCTGACGGCACGGTGGTGCCTGATATCCACGCCCGGCTACCCGGGCGTGGCGCCTGGGTGACCGCACGGAGCGCCGTGCTGGCCGAGGCCCTGAAGCGGAAGGCGTTTTCGCGCGCCTTCAAGGGTAAGGGACGAACCGAGCCGGGACTGTCCGACATGGTTGGGCAACTCCTGGAGAAGGATGCCCTCGCTGCCCTTGCCCTCGCCAAGAAGGCGGGGCAGGTGGTGACGGGCAACGCCAAGGTGATCGAGGCGTTGCAGAGCGGGAAGGTCGCGGTGCTGATGCATGCGAGCGAAGCCGCCCCGGACGGGGCGGGAAAGCTCGACGCACTGGCCCGGCGGATCGGTGAGGCTGCCGGACGGGAAATCGCCCGCATCGATGGCCTGCCGGGCGAACAATTGGACTTGGCGCTAGGGCGGGCAAATGTGGTACATGCTGCGCTGCTCGCGCATCCGACGAGCGCGGGGTTCCTCGCGCGAATGAAAAGGCTCGAAGGCTGGCGCGCGGATTAAGCAGGCTGGCCGACGATAGTGGGGCCTTTCCGCATGAGGCGGAAAGGTACAGGAACGGATACCGAATGACCGATACGAAGAACCCCGGCGAGAAGACGATGGGCGTCGGACAGGGTGGCAAGACCACCCTCACGCTCAAGCGACCTGTCGAGCAGGGCGTCGTCCGCCAGAGCTTCAGCCATGGGCGGTCCAAGTCCGTCGTGGTGGAGAAGGTGAAGCGCCGCGTGCTCGGCCCGGGCGACAAGCCCGAGGCGCCGGCGCCGGCCGCACCGGCTTCGCCGCCGGCATCCGCCCCGCCCGCCGCACAGGCCGCCCGCCCGGCGCCGAGCGCGCCACCGCGTCCGGCACCGGCAGTCGCTGCCGCGCCGAGCGCCCCCGCGCGTCCGGCACCGACGGTTGCTGCCGCGCCGAGCGCGCCCGCGCGCCCGGCACCGGCCGCGCCTGCCGCCCCGGCGGCGAGCGCCCCGGCGAGCCAGCCCTCCAGCCGGCCGCCGCTGCGCACCCAGCCCTCCCCGGGCGCCAATCTTTCGAGCCCCCGTCCGGCGCCGCAAGGCAGCCGCCCCGGTGGCGTGGTGCTGCGCACCTTGACGGAAGAAGAGGCCCGCGCCCGCACCGCCGCCCTCCAGGATGCTCGCATCCGTGAGGTCGAGGACCGCAAGCGCGCCGAGATCGAGGCCGTCCGCCGCGCCGAGCGCGAGGCGCGCGAGAAGATCGAGCGCGAGGCCGCCGAGGCCCGCAAGCGCGAGGAAGACGCGCGCCGCGCTTTCGACGAGGAAGCCAAGCGCAAATCCGAGCAGGAGGCGCGCAAGCGCTTCGGCGAGGACCAGCCCGCCGCCGCCTCGGCGCCGGCCGGCACGGCGTCCCGCACCGCAACGCCTGCAAGCCCGTCCTCGGCGCCCGCCGCCCCCGGCGCGCCGCGTGTCGCCACGCCGCGCGGCCCGATGGATGCCGAGGAGGACGACCGTCGTCCGGTCCGTCGCGGTCCCGGTGGCGCCCCCGCGCGCCCTGCCGCCCCGGCCAAGCCGACCCGTCCCGCTGGCCCGGAGAAGAGCCGCGGCCGCCTGACCGTCGTCACCGCCCAGTCGTCCGACGACGAGCGCCAGCGTTCCGTGGCCTCGTTCCGCCGCCGCACCCAGCGCATGAGCGGCCATCGCCATGTCGAGGCGAAGGAAAAGATCGCCCGCGAGGTGATCATCCCGGAGACCATCTCCATTCAGGAGCTGGCCAACCGCATGGCCGAGCGCGCGGTCGACGTCATCCGCATGCTGATGAAGCAGGGCCAGATGGTGAAGATCACCGACGTGATCGACGCCGACACCGCCCAGCTGATCGCCGAGGAACTCGGCCACAGCGTGCGCCGCGTCGCCGAATCCGACGTGGAAGAAGGCTTGTTCGACACCACGGATACCGATGAGCACCTGGAGACGCGTCCCCCGGTCGTGACCATCATGGGCCATGTTGACCACGGCAAGACCTCGCTGCTGGACGCCATCCGCAAGGCCAATGTCGTCTCCGGCGAGGCCGGCGGCATCACCCAGCATATCGGTGCCTATCAGGTGACCTCGCCGCTCGGCGGCAAGATCACCTTCATCGACACGCCTGGCCACGCCGCCTTCACGGCGATGCGCGCCCGTGGCGCCAAGGTGACGGACATCGTGGTGCTGGTGGTGGCGGCCGATGACGGGGTGATGCCTCAGACCATCGAGGCCATCAACCACGCGCGCGCCGCCAAGGTGCCGCTCATCGTGGCGATCAACAAGATCGACAAGCCCGATGCCAAACCCGAGCGCGTGCGCAGCGAATTGCTGCAGTACGAGGTTCAGGTCGAAAGCCTCGGCGGCGACACGCTGGAAGTCGAGGTCTCGGCCAAGGCGCAGACCAATCTCGACAAGCTGCTGGAACTCATCACCCTGCAGTCGGAAGTGCTCGACCTCAAGGCGAACCCCAACCGCGACGCGGAGGGCACCGTCATCGAGGCCAAGCTCGACCGCGGCCGGGGCCCTGTCGCCACTGTCCTCGTCCAGCGCGGCACGCTGCGTGTCGGCGACATCGTCGTCGCCGGCGCCGAGATGGGCCGTGTGCGTGCCCTGATCGACGACAAGGGCGCCAACGTCACCTCGGCGGGTCCGTCCTTCCCGGTCGAAGTGCTCGGCTTCAGCGGCACGCCGGAGGCGGGCGACCGTCTCGCCGTGGTCGAGAACGAAGCCCGGGCCCGCGAGATCACCGATTACCGCCAGCGCCAGAAGCGCGAGAAGGCGGCGGCCCGTTCCGCCACCGTCCGTGGCTCGCTGGAGCAGATGATGAGCCAGGCCAAGACGGCCGGGCGGAAGGAATTCCCGCTCATCATCAAGGGCGACGTGTCGGGTTCCATCGAGGCGATCACCTCCTCGCTGGAGAAGCTCGGCACCGACGAGGTGCAGGCCCGCATCATCCACTCCGGCGCGGGCGGCGTGAACGAGAGCGACGTGACGCTGGCCGAGACGGCCGGCGCGGCGATCATCGCGTTCAACGTGCGTGCCAACAAGGAAGCCCGTGACGCGGCCGAGCGTGCCGGTATCGAAATCCGCTACTACAACATCATCTACGACCTGGTGGATGACGTGAAGGCGGCGATGGGCGGCCTGCTCGCCCCGATCAACCGCGAGACCATGCTCGGCAATGCTCTCATCAAGGAGATCTTCGCGGTCTCCAAGGTGGGCAAGGTCGCCGGCTGCCTCGTCACCGACGGTGTCGTCGAACGCGGCCAGCATGTGCGCCTCATCCGCGACAACGTGGTTATCCACGAGGGCAAGCTGTCGACGCTCAACCGCTTCAAGGATGCGGTCAACACGGTGCATTCCGGCCAGGAATGCGGCATGTCCTTCGAGAATTACCAGGACATGCGCGCCGGCGACGTCATCGAATGCTACCGCGTCGAGGTCGTGCAGCGCACGCTCTGAGCGCAAAGTGCACGCAACGCTTTGGCCGTTCCCGCACGCGGGGGCGGCCTTTCCACGGGAGCGCGCGGTCCAAACCCGCTCGCTTCGGTCGCGGCCGGCCCCGATGCCCCCAGGTGCGGGCAGGGCCTTGAAGGTTTGAACGCATGAAGAACAAAGCGAGCTCGGGCGGTGGCCCGAGCCAGCGCCAGCTGCGCGTGGGCGAGCTGGTGCGCCACGCCCTTTCCGATATCCTGTCGCGCGGCGATCTGCCCGATCCGGCGCTGACGCGGGTGGTGATCACCGTGCCCGAGGTTCGCATGAGCCCGGACCTGAAGATCGCCACCTGCTATGTCATGCCGCTCGGCGGCAAGGACGCCAAGGCGGCGATCGCCGCGCTGGCGACCAATGCCAAGCCGCTGCGCGGCGAGATCGGCCGCCGCCTTGCGCTGAAGTCCATTCCCGAGCTGCGTTTCCGCATCGACACCTCCTTCGAGGAAGGCTCGCGCATCGACGCGCTGCTGCGCCTGCCGCAGGTGCAGCGCGACCTCGGCGGACCCGAAGGCGACACGAACGACACGAACGACCAAGAGGACGCGGTATGAACGCCCCGCTCAACCCCACCCGCCTTCCTGACGAAGCGTCCGACGTCACTGCCGAGATTGCTCCCGTGGCTCCTGCCGCCGACGAGTTCCGCGAGGCCCCGCGCAAGCGCCGGCCCAAGCGCGATGTCGATGGCTGGGTGCTGCTCGATAAGCCGGTCGGCATGACCTCGACCCAGGCGGTCGGCGCGGTGAAATGGCTGTTCCAGGCCAAGAAGGCCGGCCATGCCGGCACGCTCGACCCGCTCGCCTCCGGCTGCTTGCCGATTGCGCTGGGCGAGGCGACCAAGACCGTTCCCTTCGTCATGGACGGGCGCAAAGTCTACCGCTTCACCGTGCGCTGGGGCATCGAGACCGACACGGACGACAGCGAGGGCCAGCCCACCGAGACCTCCGATCTGCGCCCGACGCGCGAGGCGATCCTCGACTTGCTGCCCGCCTATCGCGGCGAGATTGAACAGGTGCCGCCGGACTATTCCGCGCTCAAGATCAATGGCGAACGCGCCTATGACCTCGCCCGCGACGGCGTCGAGGTCAACCTCGCCGCCCGCACCGTGGTCATCCATTCGCTGGAACTGGTCGACCAGCCGGATGCGGACCATGCGGTGTTCGAGGCCGAATGCGGCAAGGGCACCTATGTGCGCTCGCTGGCCCGCGATTTCGGCCGGGCGCTGGGCGCGCGCGGCCATATCAGCGCCCTGCGCCGCACCCGCGTCGGCACCTTTCCCGAGGAAGAGCTGATCCCGCTGGCCAAGCTGCGCGAAGTCTCCGAGGCGATGGACGACGCGCCGCCCAGCTATGCCCTGCGCCCGGTGGAGATCGGGCTGGAGAGCCTGCCGGCGCTGCGGGTCTCGTCCTCCGACGCCGCCCGCCTCGCCCATGGCCAGCCGATCATCCTGCGCGGGCGCGACGCGCCGGTGCTGGAGGGCCCGGTCGCCATCACCGCGGGCGGGCGCCTCATCGCGCTGGGTGAAGCCGAAGCCGGCGAGATCCATCCCAAGCGGATCTTCCATTCCGGCAAGTGAGTGTGGGGAGGGCGCCTGCGCCCCTCTCAATCTCGGTGACGCGCGCGGCGTAGACCTGGCTCATTCCGGTCCTCAGAGCGCCTTACTGCCACTAGCACCTGCGGTGTTTTCGTGTATGGTGCGCGCGCGTCGCGGACCCCTCGTCCGCGCGAACCCATTGTTGCATCGACCGTGCTGGACGACATCCCGGCTCGGCCCGCGACAATGGCCCGAAGCGGCGCGCAAGCGCTTCTTCACCCCCTCCCTTATGGAAAAGGAGTTTCCGATGTCGATCACTGCCGAGCGCAAGCAGGCGCTCATCAAGGAATACGCCACCAAGCCGAACGACACCGGCTCGGCGGAAGTGCAGGTTGCGATCCTCACCGAGCGCATCGCCAACCTGACCGGCCACTTCAAGGGCCACGCCAAGGATAACCATTCCCGCCGCGGCCTGCTCAAGATGGTTTCGGCCCGTCGCGGTCTTCTCGACTATCTCAAGAAGACCGAGGAAGCCCGCTACAAGTCGCTGATCCAGCGCCTGGGCATCCGCCGCTGATCTGACATGCGAGGCTCGCGCCACCCTTGGTGCGGGCCTCGCGCGCTGAAAGACGGCGCGGGCGGATGACCCGTCGCGCTGAAGACGCAAGATGCGGCGGGCATGGGGCTCGCCGCGACCGATAGTGAAGCGGCGCGCCATGGCAGGATCGCCGGAGACTCGTGGCCCGATCCCGTGGTTCCATAAGCATGGTCCCATGGCGCCGCCTTGCTGAAGGCCGCCCGATCGCCGGAGTCTCTCGCCGTCTTGCCCATGGCCCCGTTTCGGAAAGCCAGAGACAGACATGTTCGATATTCACCGCGAGGAACTCGACTGGGGCGGGCGCACGCTCACCCTCGAGACCGGCCGCATGGCGCGCCAGGCCGATGGCGCCGTGCTCGCGACCTATGGCGACACCACCGTGCTCGCCACTGCCGTTTCCGCCAAGTCGGCGAAGCCCGGCCAGGACTTCTTCCCCCTGACCGTGAACTACCAGGAAAAGACCTACGCCGCCGGCCGCATCCCGGGCGGCTATTTCAAGCGCGAAGGCCGTCCGAGCGAGAAGGAGACCCTCGTCTCCCGCCTGATCGACCGTCCGATCCGCCCGCTCTTCGCCGACGGCTACAAGAACGAGACCCAGGTCGTCGTCACCGTGCTCTCGCACGATCTTGAGAACGACCCCGACATCGTCGCGCTGGTCGCCGCCTCCGCCGCGCTCACCCTGTCGGGCGTGCCCTTCATGGGCCCGATCGGCGGCGCGCGCGTCGGCTTCATCGATAATGAATATGTGCTGAACCCGACCACCGACGAGGTCAAGGAATCGGCGCTCGACCTCGTGGTCGCCGGCACCGCCGACGCCGTGCTGATGGTCGAGTCCGAGGCCAAGGAGCTCTCCGAGGAAGTCATGCTCGGCGCGGTCATGTTCGGCCACCGCCACTTCCAGCCGGTGATCGACGCCATCATCCGCCTCGCCGAGAAGGCCGCCAAGGAGCCGCGCGACTATACCGCGCCGGACCATTCGGCGCTTGAAGCCGAGGTCCGCGCCCTGATCGATGGCGATCTGCGCGCCGCCTACAAGATCGTTCGCAAGCAGGACCGTTACGAGGCGGTCGGCAATGCCAAGTCCAAGGCGAAGGCGCATTACGCCGCGCTCGCCGCCGAGGGCAAGCCGGTGCCGGACGCCCAGGTTCTGGCCGAGGTGCTGAAGGAGCTTGAGGCCAAGATCGTGCGCTGGAACATCCTCGACGAGGGGATCCGCATCGACGGCCGCGACACCAAGACCGTCCGCCAGATCGTCGCCGAGGCGAGCGTTCTGCCGCGCGCCCACGGCTCCGCCCTGTTCACCCGCGGCGAGACGCAGGCCCTCGTGGTCGCCACGCTCGGCACCGGCGAGGATGAGCAGTTCATCGACAGCCTGGAAGGCACCTACAAGGAGCGCTTCCTGCTGCACTACAACTTCCCCCCCTTCTCGGTGGGTGAGACGGGCCGCATGGGCTCGCCCGGCCGCCGCGAAATCGGCCATGGCAAGCTCGCCTGGCGCGCCATCCGCCCGCTGCTGCCGCCCGCGCACGAGTTCCCCTACACGCTGCGCGCCGTCTCGGAGATCCTGGAGTCGAACGGCTCCTCCTCCATGGCGACCGTCTGCGGCACCTCGCTCGCCCTGATGGACGCCGGCGTGCCGATGCGCCGCCCGGTGGCCGGCATCGCCATGGGCCTCATCCTCGAGGGTGAGAAGTTCGCTGTGCTCTCCGACATCCTCGGCGACGAGGATCACCTCGGCGACATGGACTTCAAGGTGGCCGGCACCGACAAGGGCGTCACCGCCCTGCAGATGGACATCAAGATCGCCGGCATCACCGAGGAGATCATGAAGGTCGCCCTCACCCAGGCGAAGGACGGCCGCATCCACATTCTCGGCGAGATGAACAAGGCGCTCACCGGCGCCCGTTCCGAGCTCGGCGAGCACGCTCCGCGCATCGAGGTGATCCAGATCCCGGTCGACAAGATCCGTGAAGTGATCGGTTCGGGCGGCAAGGTGATCCGCGAGATCGTCGAGAAGACCGGCGCCAAGATCAACATCGAGGACGACGGCACGGTGAAGGTCGCCTCCGCCTCCGGCGAATCGATCAAGGCGGCGCTGAACTGGATCAAGTCCATCGCCTCCGAGCCCGAGATCGGCCAGATCTATGAGGGCACGGTGGTCAAGGTCGTCGATTTCGGCGCCTTCGTGAACTTCTTCGGCGCCAAGGACGGCCTTGTGCATGTCTCGCAGCTCGCCAAGGAGCGCGTGGCCAAGCCCTCCGACGTCGTCAAGGAAGGCGACAAGGTGAAGGTGAAGCTGCTCGGCTTCGACGAGCGCGGCAAGACCCGCCTGTCGATGAAGGTCGTTGACCAGGAGACCGGCGAGGACCTCGAAGCCAAGGGCAAGCCGGCTGACGAAGCCGAGGCCGGCGCCGCCGAGTGACGCGCAACGGGGCGGCGCGCCGCCCCGGTCGCACCGCCCCGGGGCGGTGTGCGGAACGATGGCGCCAGATACAGAAAGGGCGGCCTCGCGGCCGCCCTTTTCGTTTGTCGATGGGGCAGGGGGCGCCGTTCAGCCCGCCCGCACCATGTCGACGAAGCTGTGCACCTCGCGGCGCAGCGTCACGGCCTGCTGCGACAGGTCGCGGGCCGAGGTCAGCACCCGGTGCGCGGCGGCGGCGGAGGCCTGTGCCGTGCGCTGGACGGCGGAGATGTTGCTGGTGACGTCCTGTGTCCCGCTCGCCGCTTGCTGGATCGAGCGCGCGACCTCGGAGGTGGTGGCGTGCTGCTCGGTCATGGCGGCGGAAATAGCGGCCGCCGCGTTACGCAGCTCGGTGATGGTGTGGCTGAAGCCGGCGATGGCACCCTGAACGCCGCCGGTGGATTGCTGAATACCGGAAATACGCTCGGAGATGCCGGCGGAGGCCTCCGCCGTTTGGCCGGCCAACGCCTTCACCTCCTGCGCCACCACGGCGAAGCCCCTTCCGGCGTCGCCGGCGCGGGCGGATTCGATGGTGGCGTTGAGGGCGAGCAGGTTGGTCTGGCCGGCAATCGAGCCGATGAGGCCGGTGATCGTGCCGATCTGCTCGGCTGAGGCCTTCAGCTCGTTCATCTGGCCGGTGGTCGCGGCAACCTCGCCCACCGCCCGCTCGGTCATTACGGTGGAATGCTGCAGCCGGTCGCCGATTTCCTGCGCGGCGGCGGAAAGCTCTTCCATCGCTTCCGCCACCGTCCGCACATTGGTGGTGGCGAGCTGCGCCGCGGCAGCGACCGCCTCGGCCTGTGTCGTGGCTTCCTCCGCCGTGGCGTTGAGCGCTTCGGAGGCGGCCTGCAGGTCGCTGGCGGCATTGGCGACCATATCGACCACTGCCCCCACCGCCGTCTCGAACTGGTCGGCGAGCTGGCGCATTTCCGCGTGCCGGTTCTCGGCGGCGCGCAGCGAGGCGCGATGGGCCTCCTCGCGCAGCCGCTCGGCCTCGCGCAGCCCGTCGCGGAAGACGGTTAGCGCCCGGGCCTGCTCGCCGATTTCGTCGGTGCGCCCAGCATGGGGAATGACGGTCTCCAGATCGCCGGCCGAGACCTGCTCCATCGCTTCGCTCACTTCGCGCACCGGACGGGCAATGCCGAAGAACGAGTAGGCACCGGCCAGTACCGCCGCCAGAATGGCAATGGCGGAGAAGACCAGGATGCGGGTCATGCCGTCGTCCAGCGCCTCGGTGGCCAGCGCCTTGGCTTCCTCGGCCTGGCTTCGCGTCTCGCCTACCACGGCGTTCAGCAGGCCGGTGGCCTCACGCATCAGCGGCGCGCTGCTGTCATTCACCAGCGCGGTGCGGCGTGCGAGTTCAGCGAGATTGTCGTCGATCAACCGCTTATAGGCCTCGAAATCCTTCAGCGCCGTCTCCACCGTCTGCGCCACCTGCGGGTTGTCGGCCAGTTGCTGGCCGACATCGGCAAGGATGGTGGCGACCCGGTTCTGCATGGAGGCGAGGCGCTTCAGCTGCTTGGCATCGCCCTCCAGCATATAGGTGGACGCGGCGAGGTTGATGTTGTCGACCAGCTGCTCCAGCGGCTGCACGTTGCTGGCCATGTCTGTCTGGCCAAGTTCGAGCATCTGCCCGGCGAGGGTGGAGAAATGAGTGCGCGCCCGCATGGCGAGAGCCGGGCGCGCCTCAACCAGCTGCTGCTGCGCCACTTCGGAGGCATGCACCTTGGCTGTGACCGCGCCGATCTGGACCAGCAGCTGCTTCAGCTGAAGGAATACCGCACGATCATCGTCATGGGTTTCAAGCTCCATAAGCCGGTCGAGCCCGCCCTGCGCTGCTCCTACGTCCTTCTTCACCCCGCTGAGTAGTGCCTCATTGTCCGGGTTGGCGAAGGACAGCCTGAGCTCGGTGGCGTTGAGTTGGATTCGGGTGATCAGCTGACCGACCCTTTCGGCCTCGCCGAGAATCGCGGCTTGCCGGTCGGAGGCTGCATTGGCCTCCTCGATACTCGACATGGCGTAATGCCGGCTGACCAGCACGCCACACGACAGAAGAATCAGCAGCACGGACGCGATGCCGAGCTTCATGGCGATGCCCAGTCGCATCTTACCCACGGAACACCTCCACAGAGCATTTAACATGCCGTTAGAGGAGGTCATCTGGCTTGTGCGGAACTTGCCAAAGGACTCGCCGGGGGCATCGGCCGGAGGGGTGCCGTCAGCGGCGGCAGAGCCGCGCGCTAGGCTCAGCCATAAGCGGCAAAGGCGCGGGCGAGCGCCGCCCGGTCCCAGCCGCAGGCCAGCGCCAGGATGAGCAGCAGACGCGCCTTCACCCCGGTCAGCAGCCCGGCGCAGAGCGCGCCGCGCGCCAGAAGGTCGATCTCCGAGCCGGCATAGCCATAAGTGCGCTCGAATACCGGGCCGGCCAGCGTCCGGCTGGCCAGCACCACCGGCATGTGCGCGGCGACCTCGCCGAGGCTCTCCGCCATCATCCCCGGGACATGGCCCGCCCCCGCGCCCTCAATGACGAGGCCGGCAAAGCCGAGGCCGGGCACCGCCCGCAGCAGCCGTCCATCGTCGCCCATGGCGATCTTGAGCAGCGCCACCGGGGGTAGTGTCCCGGGGCCAACTTCGAGCGCGGGAAGCGCTGGCCGGGTGACACGCGCAAGAATCCGCACCCGCCCCTCCGCCACCAGCCCGAGCGGACCGGCCATGTCGGAGACGAAGGCCGACGTGAGCGCGGTGTGCGCCTTGCGCACGAAGCGCGCGGCATGGATCTCGTCGTTCATTACGACAAGCGCGCCGAGCCCGCGTACCTCCTTGCTGGTGGCGACGAGGGCGGCGGCGTGGAGGTTGGCTGGCCCGTCGGCGCCGGGCTGCTGTGGCCCGCGCATGGCGCCAACCACCACCACCGGGCGCTCATCACGCACCAGCAGGTCGAGCGCGAAGGCGGTCTCCTCGATGGTGTCCGTCCCCTGGATGACGATGGCGCCGTCGAAACCCTGCGCGAAGCCGGCGCTGATGTCGGCGGCCACGGCGGCGATGTTCTCCAGCGTCAGCGAGGCGCTGCCGACCTTCAACGGCGAGCGCGCCTCGATCTGCGCCAGCTCGGCCAGGCCAGGCACGGCGGCCACCAGCTCGGCCGCGCCCAGCGTCGGTAGGATGCCGCCGCCGGCGCTCGCCGTCATGGTGATGGTGCCGCCGAGGGAAAGGACGAGAAGGCGGGGGAGCGGCATGGAAGACCCTGACGAAGCAGCAATGGGGCCACGATCATAGCCGCCCGCCGCCCCTTCTGTCAGGTGCTCACGCTGCCGCGCGGATCCCCGCCAGCTCGGCCGGCATCGGCCCGCCGGTCGCCCAGTCCAGCAGCTCCACCGTGTGCACCACCGGCAGGCCGGTGCCGCCGCCGATCTGCGTCATGCAGCCGATATTTCCGGCCGCCACCACCTCGGGGTCAGTTCGCTCGATATTGGCGACCTTGCGCGCGCGCAGGCGCTCGGCGATCTCCGGCTGCAGGATGTTGTAGGTGCCGGCCGAGCCGCAGCACAGATGCCCCTCGGCCGGCTCCAGCACGGTGAAGCCGACGCTGGCCAGCAGCGTCTTGGGCGGGGTGCGGACGCGCTGACCATGCTGCAGCGAGCAGGCCGAGTGATAGGCGACCCGGATGCCCGGCGCGATCACCGGGGCGGGCAGCGTATGCTCGGAAAGGAATTCGCTCACATCCCTGGCCAGCGCGGAGACTTTGGCCGCGCGCTCGGCATAGGCGGGCTCGGTGCGCAGCATGTGGCCGTAGTCCTTGATGGTGGTGCCGCAGCCCGAGGTGGTGACGAGGATGGCGTCCAGCCCCTCGCCCTCGATCTCGCGCATCCAGGCATCGACATTGGCGCGGGCATTGGCCAGCGCCAGCTCCTCCTTGCCCATGTGGTGGGTGAGCGAGCCGCAGCAGCCGCCGCCCACTGGGCGCACGATCTCCACCCCCATGCGGGTCATCAGCCGGATCGCCGCCTCGTCGATCTCCGGCCGCAGCACCGGCTGGGCGCAGCCATCGAGCAGGGCGACACGGGCGCGGCGGGCGCCTTGCGCCGGGAAGAGGCGCACGCCCTCAGCGGCGGAGCGGGTGGCCGGGCGAGCCGGGGCGAGGCGCAGCATGGCCGCGATCGGCCTCAATCCCGGCACCGCCGCGAACAGGCCGGCGAAAGGCCGCGCCACCATCGCGCCGCCAATGGCGAGGCGGAAGAGCGTGCGGCTCGGCAGCACCCGCGCCAGCAGTGCCCGGGTCAGCCGGTCCATCAGCGGGCGGTGATAGGTCTTCTCCACATGATCGCGGGCATGGTCGACAAGGTGCATGTAGTGCACGCCGGAGGGGCAGGTGGTCATGCAGGAGAGGCAGGAGAGGCAGCGGTCGACATGCTTGGCGACTTCGACCGTAGCCGGTCGATCATTCTCCAGCATGTCCTTGATCAGGTAGATTCTTCCGCGCGGCGAATCCAGCTCGTCGCCCAGCAGCACATAGGTCGGGCACGTGGCGGTGCAAAAGCCGCAATGGACGCACGCACGCAGCACCTGCTCGGAGCGGGCGGTCTGTGGGTCGGCAAGCTGGGCGAGGGAGAAGTTGGTCTGCATCGCTCACACTCCCGCATATATACGGCCGGGGCTCAGCACCCGGCCCGGGTCGAACCCGCTCTTCATCCGGGCGATCAGCGCGCCGGTGATCGGGTCGAGCGGCTGGAACACCTCCTCGCCCGCCCGCGCTGCCGCCGAGGCGCGGATCAGCGTCGCATGGCCGCCCCCCGCGCCCGCCACCGCCGCGCGGACGCGCGCGCTGTGGGGCTCTGTGCCCGGCATCTCGACCCAGACCAGTCCGCCGGCCCAGTCATAAAGGCAGCGCGCGCCGATCTCGCGCAGCGCGGCGCCCACTGCGGGCCCGGCCATCGGCGCCACCGAGATGCGCCAGATGGCGGGGGCGGTGTCGAGAGCGCCACCCTCCGGGAACGCAAAGGGCTCCACGTCCCGCACCGCCCGCCAGAAGGCGAGCGAGGCCGCCTCATCGAGGAAGGACAGCGTGCCATGGGTTCGCAGCATCGCTTCCAGCTTGCCGCGCCGGTGGACGATCGACGGCTTGACCCCTTCAAGTCGCAGCGCCGTTACCCCCATCCCCGCCTCGGCGACGACCGGGATCTGGCCGGCGACCTCGGCGGGCAGATGCGCCGCGCCGGACACGTCGTAATAGGAGCCGACCGCCGCGCTCATCACCCCGGCCGCGGCCGCGTCGTCGAGGCCGAGCACCAGCAGCGTCTCCACCGTCTCCGGGCGCGGCAGCACCTTGATGGTGAGTTCGGTGAAGGCGGCGAGCGTGCCATAGGAGCCGGACAGCCCGCGCGGCAGGTCATAGCCGGTGACGTTCTTCACCACTCGCCCGCCGGCCTTGAACGCCTCCGCCCGGCCGGAGACCGCGCGCACGCCCAGCGCATGGTCGCGCGCCGCCCCGGCGCTCGGCCGGCGCGGGCCGGCGAGGTTGCAGGCGATCAGCCCGCCAAGCGTGCCCCCGCCCGGCGCCACGCCGAGCAGCGGGCCGAAATCCATCGGCTCGAAGGCCAGCATCTGCTTGGAGGCCGCCACCAGAGCCTCGATCTCCGCCACCGGCGTGCCGGCCTTCGCGCTCAGGACCAGCTCTTCCGGCTCATAGAGCGTGACGCCGGAGAGGCCCTTCAGCTCCAACGTGGCGTCGGTCTGGATGTGTCGGCCGAGACTTGCCTTGGAACCGGAGCCGGCAACATCAAGCGTGCGCTCGTTCGACACGGCCCAGCGCACGGCCTCCACCACGTCGGCCTCGTCGCGCGGACACAGCCTCTCGCTCATCTCAGGCACCTCCCGAAAGCGCGGCGAGCCGCGCGGCATGCGTGTTGTGTTCCGCCACCACCGCCGGCAGGTCGATCGTCACCACCTCGCCATGGGCCACGACCGGCCGGCCATGGACATAGGTGAAGGCAGCACGGCCGGGGGTGCAGAACAGGGCGGCGGCCACCGGGTCGGCAAGCCCGCCGGCAAAGGCGGCCTCATCCAGCCGCAGGGCGAAGAAATCGGCGCACATGCGCGGGGCCAGCGCGCCGATATCGGAGCGTCCCAGCACCGAAGCGCCGCCGAGCGTGGCCAGCTCCAGCGCCTGTCGGGCGGTCATCCATTCAGCATCGCGCGAGGGATCGGCGGTGGAGAGCGTGGTATCCGGCCCCTCGGGCGGGCGCAGGCTGATCTGCAGTCGCGCCAGCAGCATGGCCTGCCGCGCCTCGGCGAGCAGGTTGTTGCCATCATTGGAGGCCGAGCCGTCCACCCCGAGCCCGACCTTCACCCCGGTTTTCCGATAGGCCATGACAGGCGCGATGCCGGAGGCGAGGCGCATGTTCGAGGAGGGGCAATGGCACACGCCGACCCCGGCGCCGGCGAAGCAGGCGATTTCGTGCGCATTCACATGCACCGCATGGGCGAACCACACATCCTCGCCCAGCCAGCCCAGCTCTTCCATATAGGCGACGGGGCGCTTGCCGAAGCGCGCCAAGGTGAAGCGCTCCTCGTCGATGGTTTCCGCCAGATGGGTGTGCAGCCGCACGCCCTTGTCCCGCGCCAGCGCCGCGCTGTCGCGCATCAGTTCCGGCGTCACCGAGAAGGGCGAGCAGGGGGCGAGCGCGATCCGAAGCAGCGAGCCGGGTGCAGCGTCGTGATAGCGGGCGATGACGCGCGCGCTGTCGGCCAGAATCGCGTCCTCGGCCTCGACGCAGTCGTCCGGAGGCAGCCCGCCTTTGGACTGGCCGAGCGACATGGAGCCGCGCGAGACCATGAAGCGCATCCCGATCTCGCGCGACGCCGCGATCTGGTCGTCGACCGCGCAGCCGTTACGAAAGACATAGGCGTGGTCGAAGCAGGTGGTGCAGCCGGACAAAGCGAGTTCGGCCAGCCCGACCAGCGTCGCCGTGCGCGAAGCCTCCGGCGTGCGCGCCGCCCAGAGCCGGTAATGCGCCCCGAGCCAGCGGAACAGGTTGACGTTCTGCGCGGCGGGCAAAGCGCGGGTCAGCGTCTGGTCGAGATGGTGATGGGCGTTCACCAGACCGGGCAGCACCACATGGCCAGAGAGGTCGAGCACCGCGTCAGCGCTTTCCGGCAGGGTCTGGCTCGGGCCCACCTGCTCGATCATCCCGTCGCGCGCGAACAGGCCGCCGCCGGCAATCTCGCGGCGGGCGCCGTCCATGGTGACGAGCACGGTGGCGTTCTTCACGAGGAGCGTGGTCATCGGGTTCCGCCTCCCCGCGCGCGGACGCGCTCCGTCCGGGATGACGACACGTTATGCGCGCGCGCGCGCATCAGAATCGCGGCAGTTCGGGGAAGGGCAGCTTGCCGCCCGAGACATGCATGCGCCCGAGTTCGGCGCAGCGGTGCAGCACCGGGAACACCTTGCCGGGATTAAGCAGCGCCTCGGGATCGAAGGCGCATTTCAGCCGCTCCTGATGGGCGAGGTCGATCTCGTTGAACATGGAGGGCATGAGGTCGCGCTTCTCGACGCCCACCCCGTGCTCACCGGTGAGCACGCCGCCCACCTCGACGCAGAGCAGGAGGATGTCGGCGCCGAAGGCCTCGGCCTTTTCCAGCTCGCCCGGCGTGTTGGCGTCGTAGCAGATCAGCGGGTGCAGATTGCCGTCGCCGGCGTGGAAGACATTGCCGCACCGCAGACCGTACTTCTCCGACATCTCCTCCATGCGCTTCAGAACCAGCGGCAGCGCCTTGCGCGGAATGGTGCCGTCCATGCAGAGATAATCCGGCGAAATCCGCCCCACCGCCGGGAAGGCCGCCTTGCGCCCGGCCCAGAAGGCGACACGCTCCTCCTCGCTGGTGGAGGCGCGCAGCGTCATGCAGCCGAGCCCGTCGCCGATCTCGGCGACGCGGTCGATGAGGTGGTTCACCTCCGCTTCCGGCCCGTCCAGTTCGACGATCAGCAGCGCCTCGACATCGAGGGGATAGCCGGCGCCGAGGAAGGCCTCGGCGGCGTGGACCATCATCCTGTCCATCATCTCCATGCCGCCGGGAATGATGCCGGCGGCGATGATGGCGGCCACGCACGCCCCCGCCGCCTCCGAGGAGGGAAAGCCGAGCAGCACGGCACGCGCCGTCTCCGGCTTCTTCAGGATCCGGACGGTGACTTCCGTCACCACGCCGAGCAGGCCTTCCGAGCCAACGATGAGGCCGAGCAGGTCGAGCCCGCCGGAATCGAGGTGCTTGCCGCCGAGCCGGATGATCTCGCCGGTGATCAGCACCATCTCGACGCCCAGCACATTGTTCGTCGTCAGCCCGTATTTCAGGCAGTGCACGCCGCCGGAATTCTCGCCGACATTGCCGCCAATGGTGCAGGCGATCTGCGAGGAGGGGTCGGGGGCGTAATAGAAGCCCTCATGCGCCACCGCCGTGGTGATGCCGAGATTGGTCACGCCCGGCTGGGCGATGACGGTGCGGTTGGCGAAGTCGATGTCGAGAATGCGGTTGAACTTGCCCATGCCGAGCAGGATGCCGTCTTCCAGCGGCAGCGCCCCGCCGGACAAAGAGGTGCCCGCCCCGCGCGGCACAACGGGGATGCCGTTGGCATTGGCGTAAGCCAGCACCTTCGACACCTGCTCAGTGGTGGAGGGCAGCACGACGACGAGGGGGAGCTGGCGATAGGCCGTCACCCCGTCGCTCTCGAAGGGGCGCATCTCGGCCTCGGTGTCGATCACCCCCTCGCCGGGAACGATGGCGCGCAGATCGGCGATTATCTGGGCGCGGCGGGCCAGAACATCGGCCTTCGGCGCCGGCATGACGAGACCGGACATGGCACTCCTCCCAATCGACGTTTTTTGCGACCGGCGCCGGTCGTGTCTGATTTCGATCCATTCTAGGGAAAAGCGCGGCGCCTTCCTATGGTAAAAAAACTAGACCAACGATGAATGTTGCGTGTTCTCCCATCGCTTACCCCTGTCGCCCTCCCTGCGGCGCGCAAGGGTCCCGTCGACGGGACCCTTGCGCGCGATCAAGGCCGCGCGCACCTCTAGCACTTAAGGCCAAGACCAAAGGCCGCGCATCACCGCCCGGCCAAGCACAGGGAGACGCGCATGAACGAGGTCACAGCCGGCGCCGCCACCGGGGCGCTCAGCCGAGACCAAAGGCCGCGCATCACCGCACGGCCAAGCACAGGGAGACGCGCATGAACGAGGTCACAGCCGGCGCCGCCACCGGGGCGCTCAGCCGAATCCGCCTGCACCTCGCCCGCTCGAAGGAATTTCCTGAAGGCAGCGCCCGCCATGGCTACGAGTTCGTCGCCCCGCTCAACGCTGAAGGCCACATTGACGGCGAGGCGTGGAAGGATCTGCGCCCCGCCTGCACTGTCACCCGCTTCTGGGCCAATGAGGCCCCCGAGCACGGCCGGCTGGTGCATCGCGCCGGCGGTGTCGGCGGGTCGAGCTGGGTGTTCGACTATGAGGAGGACGCCAGCGACGATGACGAGACCGGCTACCGTTTCGGCGACCATGCCTTCGTGCCGGGCGAATATGTTTCGCTGCGCGACGAGGACGGCGACATGCACACCTTCACCGTGTTCTCGGTGGTGCCGGCCTGACCGCAAGCCCTCATAAAGCAACGGCGCGGACGCCCTCGCGGGCCCGCGCCGTTCTCGTGAGACGTTCACTCGGTCAGTGCGACGTGCCGGTCAGTTCGAGGTAGCAGTCAGTTCGAGGTACCAGTTCCTGCCGGAGCGGTCGGCACCGCGCTCGGGGCTGAGGCGGTTTCGGTGCCGGAGATCGGCGCTACGGCGCGGCTCTGGGTCGCTGCAGCCGGCGCGGGGGAGGCAGGAACGCTGGCGGGGGTTGCGGCAGGCGCCGCGTCCGCCGGGGTCGCGGCGGGTGTTGCCGCCGGCACGGCGGCCGCGTCGGCAGGCGCAGAGACCGGCTTGGGCGTCGGCGTGGCGGCCACGGCGCGCGGGCGCGTCTGGCGCGCCGGGCGCTGGATCATGCCGATGACCTTGTTGTGCAGCTCGGCCGCCTTGTCGATGTTGAAATGGCTGAGCGCGCCCGAACCCGTCAGGTCGATATTCTCCACGCGCGGGCCGGAAACCGCCTTGCCCGAGCCGCCGGCCTGGTAATAATTCACCACTTTGCCGATCTTCGACGAGGCGGTCATCGCGGTTACGGGATCGAATGTCACGACCAGCGGCACCGGTACGCCCGCGGCGGTGACGCGGTTGCCCATGGTGACGGCGGCGTCGGCGCCGAGCGAATGGCCGATGATGATGACCGGCGAGGGGCGGCGCTTGCCCATGCTGGCCTGCTCCACCGCATACCGGGTGAGCGTTTCCAGATCGACATAGGAATGCACGCTCGCCTCGATGCCGCGCGCGCGCAGCTTGGCGGCGAGGTCGTCCATGCCGAGCGAGAAGATGTTGGCGAGGCCGCGCAGCAGATAGACGCGGGGCTGGTTCGGATTCGGCTTGGACTGGGCCTGGGCCTGGGCCGGGGCAAAACCGACGAACATCATGGCGGCAACGGCGAGGCACACGGCCAAGACCCGCGAAAATCTCATGTCACAAATCCCGAAAAGACCGTCTGACTTCATGCTCTGGGCTCCCGACCCTTGCAAACAGATTCTAAAGTGTCCCAGCTTTGCCGAAGCCATGATGCCGATGGGCAACAGTGGCAGCAGGGGAATCGTCACGCGCGCGGCCGGACTTTTGGCCGCGCGCGTGCGCAAAGGCGCCCCCTTGCCAGCTTCACGCGAGCATGCAACCCACTTGGCGGCGCGGAGTTCCCCCGGTGCGAGGGTAGGCAACGGGGGCAGGTGAGGGAGTAGGCCCGGTGACAGCGAACGCGACGGCCCCGGCCGCCGGCAAGGCCTTTTACGATCATCCGCTGCGCGCCCCGGTGCTTGCGGAACTGCATGCGCGCCCCTTCGTGGCGGTCTCGACCCCCGCACGCATTCTGCACGTCGCCTTTCTGGTCGACCGGGCCCAGGCGATCGCCGACCGGGCCGCTTTCGCCAGCCTCTGCCTGGCGCGCGGCCAGCCCGCGCCGGGCCGAGATGCCAAGCAGCACCGCGTGGCCTTTGGCCGCTTCGTGCTGCGCTGGGAACGCCACGCCGAATTCACCACCTACACTTGGGAAGTGCCGGCCGAGGATGTGGTGGAGGGCGGCCTGCCCTTCCAACCCTCCGGCGCCAGCCTCGCCGACGTGCTCACGCAGTTGCCCCAGCCTGGGCCGCTATTGGTGGCGGTGGACCTGCATCTGGTGACGGACACCGCCGATGCGCTCCCGCTCGACCGGCTGTTCGACCGCACCAGCCTCGCGCGCTCGGATGTCGAGGACGGATTCGCCGAGATCGCCACCGATTTCCAGCCCGACCCCTCCGGCTTCGTGCGGATCCTGGTGCGCGATCGCGGCATGACCGACGATGCTGCCGGCGCGCTGGTGCAGCGTGTGCTGGAAATCGAGACCTACCGCACCCTTGCCCTTCTCGGCCTGCCGGAGGCGCAGCGCCTTGCCCCCACCGTGGCGCACAGCGAGAACGAGCTGTCGGCGCTGACCGAGCAGATGCGCCAGAGCGAGGGGCTCGCCGCCAACAACAAGCTGCTTCACGCGCTGACCGGCCTTGCCGCCCAGCTGGAGGCGGACGCTGCCGCCTCGCTGTTCCGCTTCGGCGCCACCCGCGCCTATGAGGAGATCGTCTCCTCGCGCCTGCGCACCATCGGCGAGCGGCCCATTTCGGGCTATCCCACCTGGCAGCAATTCCTGTTGCGCCGGCTGCAGCCGGCGATGCGGACCTGCCAGGCGATCGAGCAGCGCCAGGCCAATCTGTCGGTCAAGCTCACCAGCGCCGCCAATCTGCTGCGCACCCGGGTCGATGTCGAGCTGGAGCAGCAGAACCGCAACCTGCTGCAAAGCATGAACAAGCGGGCGCGGATGCAGCTGCGCCTGCAGCAGACCGTCGAAGGGCTCTCGGTCGCCGCCATCTCCTATTACGTCATCAGCCTGCTGCACTACGCGCTGGAAGGGCTGCACGCCCGCGCCGAGGCGGCCGGGCTGCATTACGATGTCGGCGTCGCCACCGCCATCGCCGTGCCGCTGGTGGTGCTGCTGATCTGGTCGGTGGTCCGCCGCATCCGCCGCGGCCATGCCGAGGACGATGCCTGAGCCGACAGGCCTTCACGAAACGTCGGCGTTTGCGCCTAAGGGCTCTCGCGAATCGTCGGCGCCAGCGCCGACAGGCCCTCGCGAAATGTCGGGTAGCGGAGCGCGCCGCCGAGTAGGGCGTGCAGCCGCCTATTACTCACCCGCCGGTTGTCGGCCCAGAAGGAGAGCGCCATCGCCGACATGCGCGGCGCGGCCTCCTCGAATTTCTCCGGCACCGGCGGCGGCAGGCCGAGCAGTGTCGCGGCAAAGCGCACGGGCGCACAGGAGGGCGAGGGCTCGTCGTCCACCACATTCACCACCCCGTCGAAATGCTGCGTGATGGCGGCATGGATGGCGCCGGCGATGTCGTCGACATGGATGCGGTTGAACACCTGGCCCTCGCGCTCGATGCAGCGGGCGGTGCCGTCCGCCACGTCGATCAGCGCGTTGCGGCCGGGGCCATAGATGCCACCGAGGCGCAGCACCGCCACCGGACGCCCGGTGCGTCGGCCGAGATCCTGCCAGCCGGCCTCCGCCTCTATGCGGCGCCGGGCGCGCGGGGCGGTGGCGGCGGCGGGCGCGTTCTCGTCGATCCACGCCCCGGCGGAATCGCCATAGACGCCGATGGTGGAGAGATAAACCAGCGGCCCCTTGCCTTCCGCCAGCGCCTCCCCGAGCGGGCCGAGAAAGGGATCGCCCGCCTCTCCCGGCGCGGCCGAGACAAGCACGGCATCGGCGGCTCCCGCCGCCTCAAGCAATGCCGGCGACGGTGGGCCATCGACGCGCAGCATTTCCATGCCGGGGAAGGGCTCTTCACTGCGGCTGGTGCCGATGTGCCGGGCAAAGGCATCGCCGTGCAAGGCAACGAAGCGCTGGGCGCAATAGCCGTGCCCCAGGCAGAGCAAGGTTCCGGTCATGATTGCTCTCCAATCGCGATGGCCATCGCCTGCCGCCATTCCTCGCGCACCTCCCCGTCCGTTTCGCCCGCATGGGCAGCGGAAAGGGCGGCGAAATCGGCGGGCGACAAAAGCCGCGCGAGTGCCCACACTGCCGCGCCCCGCACCAGCGGGTGGGCGTCGTCCAGATGCCGCTCGGCTTCCGCTGCGAGGCCGGCGTCGCAGGAATTGCCGATCGCCACCAGCACGTTGCGCAGGAATCGGGCGCGGCCGATGCGCTTGACGGGGCTCTTCGAGAAGCGCGCCCGGAAGGCGGCATCGTCAAGCCGCGCGAGGTCGGCCAGCGCGGGAGCGCGGTTCTCCTCGCGGGCGGAAAGGCGGACCTCACGGCCGAGCGCGGCGAACTTGTTCCACGGGCAGGCGGCGAGGCAATCGTCGCAGCCATAGATGCGGTTGCCGACCAGCGGCCGCAGTTCGCGCGGAATGGCGCCCTTCAGCTCGATGGTGAGATAGGAGATGCAGCGACGCGCGTCGATCTGGTACGGCGCGGGAAAGGCGTTGGTCGGGCAGGCGTCGAGGCAGGCGCGGCAGCTGCCGCAATGGTCGGCGTCCGGCGCATCCGCCGGCAGCGCGAGATTGGTGGCGATGGCGCCGAGGAACAGCCAGGAGCCCTTGTCGCGCGAGACCAGATTGGTGTGCTTGCCCTGCCAGCCGAGCCCGGCGGCCTGCGCAAGCGGCTTTTCCATCAGCGGCGCGGTATCGACGAACACCTTGACCTCGACCGCGCCGGCTGCACCCGCGCGGGGCACGAAGCGGGAGGCGATGCGCTTGAGCTTGCCTTTGATGAGCTCATGATAATCGTCGCCGCGGGCATAGACCGAAATCGCCCCGCGCGTGCGTTCCGCGAGGATGGCGCGTGGGTCCTCGTCCGGTCCGTAATTGAGCCCGAGCATGAGAACAGAGGCGACCTCCGGCCACAGATTGCCGGGCGCGGCGCGGCGTGCGGCGGTCTCCGGCATCCAGTCCATGTCGCCATGCGCGCCTTCGGCAATCCACTGGTGCAGGCGCGGGCCAGCCTCAGGAATGGCATCGGCGCCGGCGATCCCCATCGCGTCGAAGCCTTCCTCGCGGGCCAGCGCGAACAGATAGGCCTTGGCCGCTTCCGGCGTCAGAAATCCAGATCCGCGTAGCACGGCGCCGGCGGCATGCCCGCCATGCTCAGCGCGAGCAGGGGCCGGAACGCGGGACGCGACTTGATGCGCGCGTACCAGATCTTCGCTCCCTCATCCTCTTCCCACGGCACGTCGCCGAGATAGTCGACGCTGGAAATATGCGCCGCCGCGGCAAGATCGGCATAGGTCATCCGCTCGCCGGCCAGCCAGTTCCGCGCCTTCAGCAGCCAGCCGATATACTGGAGATGATAGCGGATATTGGCCCGCGCGGCACGGATGATGGCCATGTCAGGCGGGCCGCCACCGAGCTCACGCGGGGTGTAGCGCTTGTACACCTTCTCGCGCACCAGCGGCTCGGACACTTCGGCGAAGAATTTGTGGTTGAACCAGGAAGCGAGCCGGCGCACCTCGACCCGCTCGCCAATGTGCAGCGGCAGCAGACGCCGCGTGCCCAGCGCGCTGCCGCGGGTCTCGTCGAGATATTCGGTGATCGGGTCGATCCCCGGCACCACGAAGCCGTCATCCTCCACCAGCACGGGGGTGGCACCGGCCGGGTCGAGCATCAGGAAATCGGGCCGGCGCTCCCACACCCGCTCTTCGATCAGTTCCGGCTCGATGCCCATCTCGCCGAGAGCGAGACGCACCAGACGCGAATGGGCGCAGAAGGGATGGTGATAGAGCTGCATTTTCCGGGAGGGTTTTCGCGGACCGTCGGCAGGCGGCGCCTGAAATCGGTCTAGAAGGGTTCGCGCCTCATCGCAAGCCATAGCGGCGTCAACATGGCGGGCGGGGCCACCGACGGTGATGAACCCGGCGGGGGATTTCGGGTTATGGTGTCCGAAGTGCTAACGCTGAGGTGGGGAACCATGGCAAAAACGACACCGCACGGCGTCTTCATCTGGAACGAGCTGAACACCCGCGACATGGAAGCCGCCAAGGCTTTTTATGCCGCCACGCTCGGCTGGACCTTTACCGCGATGCCCATGGCGGACGGTCCCGACTATGCCCTCATTCACAGCGGCGAAGCCGAGGTCGGCGGCATCTTCGTACTCGACGGACCGGAATTCGAGGGCGTGCCCGAGCACTGGTTCGCCTATATCGCCGTCGACGACGTGGACAAGCGTATCAAGGGCGCGGTTGCCGCCGGCGGGGCCGTGCTGCGCGCGCCCTTCGATGTGCCGGAGGTCGGCCGCATCGCCATCGTGCGCGATTCGCAAGGCGCGGTTGCCGGTTGGATGACGCCGACACCGTGCCTCCCATCCGGCGCGTAGGCGACCTCTAACCTGCCGTTATTTCAGACGATTCGGTCGATCCGTTACGTCTGTGCCATATATGTGCCGTAATCTGGCGGTGCGCCGCGCGGCGGTCGCTCTCGTTCCACGCCTAATTCCTGGGGAAGATCGACACGATGCAGTTCCATATCCCGGTTCCCGCCATTCGCGCCTGCGGCTTCTCCCTTCGCGAGGGGAGTCCCGAGTTTGACGATGTGGGCGCCGGGCTCGACGAGGCGGAAGCGCTGGGCGTCGATATGGTGGAGCTGCCGGTCTATGCCTGGCACCTCGTGGTGGACGGGCGCATCCTCGACAACCGGCTGAAAGATCTGGTCCGGGCGCTCCAGGGCCGCCGTCTCGGCTACAGCGTGCACGGCGCGCTGGCGGTCAATCTGATGGACCTGCCCGAGCGCCTGGCGCGCCACGAGAAGGTGCTCGCCGCCAATATCGACATCGCCGCCGCCCTCGGCGCCCAGCATCTCGTCATCCACACCGGCTTCGTGCGGGACCCCGAGGATGATCTCGAAGTCGCCTATTCCCGCCAGCGCGATGCCCTCGCCCGCGCCGGCGACCATGCGGCGGCCAATGGGGTGACGCTGTGCGTGGAGAACATTTTCCGCTTCGTTCACGCCCGCGAGACCGCGACCCCGGCCAAGCTCGCCGGCGAACTGGCGGCGATCGACCATCCGGCGGTGAAGGCGACGCTCGATGTGAGCCACGCCTATATCCGCTGCACCGATGCCCGGCTTGACCCCATCGCGGAGATGGCGGCGCTGGCGCCGCATGTCGCTCATTTCCACCTGCACGATTCATTCGGCCGCCCCAATGAGCGCCGGCCGGGCGACCTGTGGTTCTACGACCCGGCCGAGGCGGTGGCCTTTGGCGAAGGCGACCTGCACCTGCCGATCGGCTGGGGTGGCATCGACTGGGACGCGGTTGTGCAGATGGTGCGCCCGCCCGCCGGCGCGGTTGCCATGCTGGAGCTGAACCCACGCCACTGGCGCGAGCTCAAGGACCAGGTGGCCGTGCTGCGGGCTCTCGCCGGGCGCTTCCAGCCGGCATTTGTGCCCGCCCTGTGAGGGGCGGGCCGGCCCCGGCGGCCCCTGCGCCGGGCGAGGCTTTCGTGCGGCGCATCTTTTCCCCGCCCGCTGCTTCTTGCGGCGGAAACGGCCGCCCCCTATATCGGCCACGAACGGCGCGGATAGCGTCGTACCCTATTGTTTGGGGGCCGGTCCGGGGGCACGGCATCCAGTCCGTTCCTCTCCGGGTGCTTCAAGAAGGTCCGGCCGGCCTGCCGGAAGGAGAAACATATGTCTAAAGTCATCGGCATCGATCTTGGCACGACCAATAGCTGCGTCGCGGTCATGGAAGGCTCGACCCCAAAGGTGATCGAGAATGCGGAAGGCGCGCGTACCACGCCCTCCATTGTCGCCTTCACCGAGGATGGCGAGCGCCTCGTCGGCCAGCCGGCCAAGCGCCAGGCGGTCACGAACCCCGAGCGCACCTTCTTTGCGGTGAAGCGCCTCGTCGGCCGCCGCTATGAAGACCCGATGGTCGAGAAGGACAAGAAGCTCGTCCCCTACCAGATTGTGCGTGGCGACAATGGCGATGCGTGGCTGGAATCGGACGGCAAGAAGTATTCGCCCTCGCAGATCTCCGCCTTCACGCTGCAGAAGATGAAGGAGACGGCCGAGGCCTATCTCGGCGCCAAGGTCGACAAGGCGGTCATCACCGTCCCGGCCTATTTCAACGACGCCCAGCGCCAAGCCACCAAGGACGCCGGCCGCATCGCCGGCCTCGAAGTCCTGCGCATCATCAACGAGCCGACCGCGGCTGCCCTGGCCTATGGCCTCGACAAGAAGCAGGCCGGCACGATCGCGGTCTATGACCTCGGCGGCGGCACCTTCGACGTCTCGATCCTGGAGATCGGCGACGGCGTGTTCGAGGTGAAGTCGACCAATGGCGACACCTTCCTGGGTGGCGAAGACTTCGACATGCGGCTCGTCACCTATCTCGCCGACGAGTTCAAGAAGGAGCAGGGCATCGACCTGCGCAACGACAAGCTCGCCCTGCAGCGGCTGAAGGAAGCCGCCGAAAAGGCCAAGATCGAGCTGTCGAGCGCGTCCCAGACTGAGATCAACCTGCCCTTCATCACGGCGGATGCCTCGGGCCCGAAGCACCTGACCATGAAGCTCACCCGCGCCAAGTTCGAGGCGCTGGTGGACGACCTGATCCAGCGCACCATGGAGCCCTGCAAGAAGGCGCTCAAGGATGCCGGCCTCACCGCCGGGCAGATCGACGAGGTCGTTCTCGTCGGCGGCATGACCCGCATGCCCAAGGTGCAGGAAGTGGTGAAGCAGTTCTTCGGCAAGGAGCCCCACAAGGGCGTCAACCCGGATGAAGTGGTCGCCATCGGCGCCGCGATCCAGGCCGGCGTGCTCGCGGGCGACGTGAAGGACGTGCTGCTGCTCGACGTGACCCCGCTCTCGCTCGGCATCGAGACGCTGGGCGGCGTGTTCACCCGCCTGATCGACCGCAACACCACCATTCCGACCAAGAAGAGCCAGGTCTTCTCCACCGCCGAGGACGGCCAGACCGCTGTGACGATCCGCGTCTTCCAGGGCGAGCGCGAAATGGCGGCGGATAACAAGATCCTCGGCCAGTTCGATCTCGTCGGCATCCCGCCGGCGCCGCGCGGCGTGCCGCAGGTCGAGGTCGCCTTCGACATCGACGCCAATGGCCTGGTCAATGTCTCGGCCAAAGACAAGGGCACCGGCAAGGAGCAGCAGATCCGCATCCAGGCCTCGGGCGGCCTATCGGACGCGGACATCGACAAGATGGTGAAGGACGCCGAGGCGCACGCCGAGGAAGACAAGAAGCGTCGCGCCACCGTCGAGGCCAAGAACCACGCCGAGGCGCTGATCCACTCGACCGAGAAGTCGCTCGCCGACTATGGCGACAAGGTCGGCGCGCCTGAGAAGGCCGCGATCGAGACGGCGCTGGCCGATCTCAAGGCGGCGATGGAAGGCGATGATGGCGAAGCGATCGTCGCCAAGACCAACACGCTGGCGCAGGCTTCTCTCAAGCTGGGTGAGGCGATGTACGCCTCCCAGCAGGGCGATGCCGGCAGCGACGAGGCGCCGAAGGACGATGTGGTGGACGCCGAGTTCACCGAGGTCGACGACGACAAGAAGAAGTCGGCCTGATCGACATCTGAGCACCGCCCCCGGGCTCCGTTCCGGGGGCGGATTTCTTTCCGTGGCCGTGCGGCCGGTGCCGCAGCCGCCACGGGTAGCATAAGCCCGGCACGCAGGATCATCGCCGGGGCGTCCTCCGGCAGGGTTCCTGCATGGCGGCCGGGACCGCCCGCCGCGGGAAGCGCCGGCGGCGGCCAAGGATGCGACGGCACAGCGACCCATGTCCAAACGCGACTATTATGAACTCCTCGAAGTCACCCGCACCTGCAGCGATGGCGAGCTGAAGAGCTCCTATCGCAAGCTGGCGATGAAGTGGCATCCCGACAAGAATCCCGGCAATGGTGACGCCGAGGTTCGCTTCAAGGAAATCAGCGAGGCCTACGACGTCCTCAAGGACCCGCAGAAGCGCGCGGCCTATGACCGTTTCGGTCACGCCGCCTTTGATGGTGGCATGGGCAGTCCGGGCGGGCCGGGCTTCGGCTCCGACTTCGCCTCCACCTTCTCCGACATTTTCGATGACCTGTTCGGCATGTCCGGCGGAAGGCGCGGTGCCGCCAGTGGTGGCGGACGGGGCGGGCGCGAGCGCGGGGCGGACCTGCGCTACAACATGGAAATCACGCTGGAGGAGGCGTTCTCCGGCAAGGACGCCACCATCCGCCTGCCGACCTCGATCGTGTGCGAAACCTGCTCGGGCACCGGCGCCAAGCCGGGCACCCAGCCGACCACCTGTCGCACCTGTTCAGGGTCCGGGCGCATTCGCCAGGCGCAGGGCTTCTTCACCCTCGAGCGCACCTGTCCCACCTGCCAGGGCCGTGGTCAGGTGATCGAGGACCCATGCCCGGCTTGCGACGGTGCCGGGCGCACCACCAAGGAGCGCACCCTGGAAGTGGGCATTCCGGCCGGTGTCGAGGACGGCACCCGCATTCGCCTCGGCAATGAGGGCGAGGCCGGGGTGCGCGGCGGCCCTCCGGGCGACCTCTACATCTTCCTGTCGCTCGCCCCGCATGATTTCTTCCAGCGCGACGGGGCGGACCTGTTCTGCCGGGCGCCGATCTCCATGGTTTCCGCCGCGCTCGGGGGTACCTGCGAGGTGCCGACCATCGATGGCGAGACAACGAAGGTGAAGATTCCCGAGGGCACGCAGTCCGGCAAGCGTTTCCGCCTGTCCGGCAAGGGCATGCCGGTACTTCGTAGCCGCACGCGCGGCGACATGTATGTGCAGGTTGTCGTCGAAACACCGCAGAACCTGACGCGACGTCAGCGCGAACTTCTGAGCGAGTTCGATGCGGAATGTTCAAAGGACACTCATCCGGAATCGAGCGGCTTCTTCGCCCGGGTAAAGGATTTCTTTGCCGGCGATGCCGAATAAGCGGCGAAACGTAATCACTGCGTCATCGCGAGGCCTTAACAGGAGGCTGTCCGGCCTCTAGTGTTGGCCTCGGCCTCTTGGCGCGCGGCACCTGCCTCGTCGCCGCGCTGCCCTCGCCTCGCCGCCTTGCGTTGCGCGCCTTCCCGCCACGGCTTACCGGAATCGAAGTCGCATGCTCCATCGTTCTGCCGTCCCCTCGCCGAAAGAGCGCCCCGACGAAGTCCGCTTCCTCCAGTCCTGGCTGCAGAACCCGCTTCGTACCGGCGCCGTTTCGCCTTCCGGCCGCGCCCTCGCGCGCACCATGGCGAGCTTCGTCGACCCCGAGCAGGATGGTCCGGTGATCGAGCTTGGGCCTGGCACCGGCCCGGTGACGACGGCGCTGATCGCCCGCGGCGTCGCGCCCGAGCGGCTGGTGCTGATCGAGTACAACCCGGAATTCTGCAAGCTGCTGCGCCTGCGCTTCCCCGCCGCGACCGTCATACAGGGCGACGCCTACAACATGGCGCGCACGGTGGAGAGCCATCTCGACCGGCCCTCGGCGGCTGTGGTGTCCAGCCTGCCGCTGTTCACCCGCCCGGCCCCCGAGCGTCACGGGTTGCTCGACCAGGCCTTTGGCCTGTCAGTGCCGCGCGCGCCTTTCATCCAGTTCACCTATGCCGTCGTCTCGCCGGTGCCGCTGGCGCCGGAGCGCTTCGACGCCCATGTCAGCCAGCGCATCTGGGCCAATCTGCCGCCCGCCCGCGTCTGGGTGTATCGTTCCAACACTCACCACGCGCCGACGCCGGAGCTGAGCGCGGCCGAGGCGTGAGGCTGGCCGCACTGGCCGCGTCATCGCAGGAGCTCCTATGCGCCAGCCTCGTATCCTCGTCTTCGCCGGCTCCATCCGTGCCGGTTCTTTCTCCGCCAGCCTGGCCGCGCTGGCGGCGAAGGAATTGGCGCTGATGGAATGCGAGCCGGTGCTGCTGTCGCTGGCCGACTACCCGATGCCGATCTATGACGGCGACTTCGAAGCCAGCGAGGGCGTGCCTGCCGCCGCCAAGCAGTTGCGCGACCAGCTGGCCCGCGCCGACGGTGTGTTCATCGTCACCCCGGAATACAATGCCGGCCTGCCGCCGCTGCTGAAGAACGCGATCGACTGGGCCAGCCGCGTGCGCGGCGGCGAGGGCGACGCTTTCAAGGGCCCGGTCTACGCTATCGGGTCCTCCTCGCCCGGCGGACTAGGGGGCTATCGTGCCTCGATGATGCTGCGACAGACGCTGGCGCTGGGGCTCGGCGCCCTGGTGCTGGCCGAACAGGTGATGCTGGCGGGCGCCTCAGGCGCTTTCGACGAACGCGGCGACTTCAAGGACGAGAAAGCGCGCGAGAGGTTGCGCGCGGTGATGACAGCGCTTATCGAGCAGGCGGCGCTGCGGGCGGGTCTGCGCGCCTAGAGAGGCCGGAGCCTTTTCGTCTCGCAAAGCGCGTTCAGCTTTTGCGGAAAAGGCTCAAGCGCGGAGACTTTCCTCATGCACGCCCCTGTTCCCGATCCGCGCGACCGGCTGATCGTCGCTCTCGACCTGCCCTCGCTCGGGGCGGCGGAGAGCATCATCTCCCGGCTCGGCGACAGCGTGAGCTTCTACAAGATCGGCTACGAGCTCGGCTTTGCCGGCGGCCTCGGCCTTGCCCGCGAGTTGGTTGCCGATGGCCGCAAGGTGTTCATCGACTTCAAGCTGCACGACATCGGCAACACGGTGGCGCGCGGCGTCGCCAGCCTCGCCGCACTGGGCGCCAGCTTCGCCACCGTGCATGCCTATCCCCAGACCATGCGCGCGGCCATGGAGGGCAAGGGGGCGAGCCCGCTGCGCATTCTCGCTGTCACCGTGCTCACCTCCTATGACGAGGCCGACCTTACCGAGGCCGGCTATGGCGCCGGCGTCGCGGAAACGGTGGCGCGCCGGGTAGCGCAGGCGCGTGAGATCGGCATTGACGGCATTGTCTGCGCCCCGACTGACGCCGCCTCTGTGCGCGCGGCGCTGGGCCAAAGGGGCGCCATCGTTACCCCCGGCGTGCGCCCGGACGGCAGCGATGTCGGCGACCAGAAGCGCATCGCCACGCCCTTTGCCGCCATCCGTGCCGGGGCCGACCATCTGGTGGTCGGCCGGCCGATCGTCGCCTCGCCCGATCCCGTCGCGGCCGCCCGGGCGGTGCAGGCCGAGATCGCCCGCGCGCTTTCCTGAACCCACGCAGAAGGACCGAGAACAATGGCCAAGGGCTACTGGATCAGCCGCCTCGATGTGCACGATACGGACGGCTACAAGCCCTATCTTCAGGGCGCCGAGCCGGCGATTGCCGCCTTTGGCGGCCGGTTCCTGCTGCGCGGCGGCACGCCGGAGGCGCTGGAGGGCACCGCCCGTTCGCGCAATGTCGTGGTCGAATTCAAGGATTACGAGACCGCGCTCGCCTGCTTCCAGTCGCCGGAATACCAAGCCGCCTACACCCATCGAGTCGCCTCCTCTGAGGGCGAGCACCTGATCATCGAGGGCTACGAAGGCGAGCAGCCGGCGGCCGCGACGATCGCAGGCCCGGCGGATGGGTCTGGCACCGGCTATTGGGTGATGCGGATCGACGTGCACGACATGGAAACCTACAAGTCCTATGTCGCCGCCGACGCCATCGCCATCGCGAAATATGAGGGCTGGTTCGTGGTGCGCGGCGGGCGGCACGAGGGCGTGCACGGCGAGGCCCGCTCGCGCAATGTGCTGGTCGCCTTCAAGGATCTGGCGGCCGCGCTGGCCTGCTACAACTCGCCGGAATACCAGGCGGCGCTGGCCTTCCGCAGCAAAGCGGCGGTGGCCGAGGTGATCGCGCTCGCCGGCGTGTGACCGGCGCCCGCTCTTGCGCAAATGAGGCGGTGCCTCGGCGAGAGCGTGCGGGAAGGGCAAAGACGCAAGCTCGCGGGGCTTTGTGCGGTTCGCCGGCGCGTCGACGATGGACAACACGAAAGAGTCCTGCTATGTGCCCTCACCCTGATTGGCTGCCCGCCATCCCGTAGGTTTCGGGAGACCCGCGCCAATCGCCAGAATTCAACGATGCGCGATACGCGAAGCACGAAAGAGGAAGACACGTGCAGGTTCTCGTTCGGGACAACAACGTCGATCAGGCCCTCAAGGCGCTGAAGAAGAAGATGCAGCGCGAAGGCATCTTTCGCGAGATGAAGCTGCGCGGCCATTACGAGAAGCCGTCCGAGAAGCGCGCCCGCGAGGAGGCCGAGGCCGTCCGTCGCGCGCGCAAGCTGGCCCGCAAGCGCGCCCAGCGCGAAGGTCTGCTGCCCTCGAAGCCTAAGGTCGTTCCCGGCGGTCCCCGCTGACACGACGCTGTGCGGTCCCCTTCGGGACTGCCAGGACCTGAAAGATATCCAAGCGCGGTGACGACAGTCACCGCGCTTTTTGCGTTGGGAGAATGGGCCGCATGGCACTCGCCTGCACCGTGTCGGACCTGCGTGAGGTCCCCGCTTTCGCCGCCGTGGTGGCCGAACGCGTCTGGCGGGCCTGGTGGGAAGGAAAGGGCGTGCCTTTGGACGCCTTGCGCGCCCGGCTCGACGAGAGCCTTGGGCGAAGCCCGGTGCCGGCGACTTTCGTCGCGCATGACAGCGAACGCTTCCTTGGCTGCGCCGCGCTCATTGCCAGCGACGTCGACCAGCGCCCCGCGTTGACGCCCTGGGTCGCCGCGCTCTGGGTGGAGCCAGTGAGCACGCGACAGGGGATCGGCGCGGCATTGATGGCGCGGGCGACCGAGGCGGCATTCGCCAGCGGCCATGAGCACGTGTATCTGGCAGCGGAAGCGCGACTGGCGCCTTACTACGCCGCACGCGGCTGGAGCCTTGTGGAATCCGACGTCGACGGGCTGGAGATCTTTGTCCGGCGTCGCGGCTAAAGCGGGCGCCGGCTACTGGCGATTATAGGGAATCGTGTACTCGCCGGCGCGGATGCGCTCGGCCAGGCGCTCGGCAAAGCCGGCGGCGGCTTCCTCGCCATAGGTGGCGACCATGGAGCGGATGGCGGTGAACAGGGCCGCCTGGGCGAGGCAGTCCTCGTCGAGCCCGTCATAGACGGCCTCGTTCCACGCCTCATCGAGATAGGCGAGCGCGGCATGGCGCTCGTCCTCGTGAGCCTGGTCGGCCTTGTCGTCGATATCGAGCGTTCCAGGAAGCTGAGACAAACCAAACCCTCCGCGTGCCGGGTTCCCGCCCCGCGGGGCACGCAACGCCGAAACCTTAGCATGCCCCGGCGGCACGTCCGCCCAAGAATTGAAGGACGGTTAATTTGCCGCGGCATAAATGCGACAGGTGTGACATAATCGTTCCGCCACGTGGCGGCGCTGCGCGGCTTAGTTGCTACCGTAACGGGTTGCAACGTCACGCGCGAGCTTGGCGCCGGTCTCCAGATAGCGCTGGCTGGCCAGTTCCGCCGAGGGCGTGCACACGCGGTAGACTTGGCGGTAGCTCTCATAGCCGGTGTTGAAGGCGCTGGTGAGCTGGCCGCGACGGTCGCCCGAGGGCGCTTCGATATCAAGCATGGCCTGCATCTCGTCGCGCCAGCGCGTCGCTTCGGCCGCGCCGCACAGGGGGCGCAGGTAATGAAGCGCGCCGAGAATTTCGGCCAGATGCAGCAATTCGGCCTCGTAAGGCGGCGCACCGCCCTGCGTCGCCTGCGCCAGTGCTCGCTGTGGCGAGGCGATAACAAGCCCCGCCAGCAGGGCAGCAGACAGCAGAGGGACGAGCGGGGAGCGTGGCATGCGCCTGTGGTGCGCCGGCGCCGCGCGGGCGTCAAGAGCCGGCATAGCCGCCTATTGCGACTCTGGCGCATCCGTGGCGCGCGCCAGCACGAGGGCGGCCGCGACGATCTCCCCGAGGCCGGGCGTAGTTTTCTGCGGCAGGGCGGCGGGGTGGAACCAGCCGACTTCCGCCGCCTCCGGCCCCTCCTGGGGCTCGCCCTGGACCCAGCGCGCGGCATGGCTGACCACGACGAAATGGGCGGAAAGCGCGCCGTCCGGATCGCGCTGGATGATGTCGAGCGCGCCGGCGACGCCGAGGATCTCGCAGGCCACGGCCACCTCCTCCATCACCTCGCGCGCGGCGGCCTGCGCCAGCGTTTCGCCCGGCTCCACCCGTCCGCCCGGCAAGGTCCACAGTCCCAGCGAAGGGGGGCGGCCGCGCCGGGCCAGCAGCACCCGTCCGTCGCGGAAGACGGCGGCGCTGGTGGCGAGCACGGGTCGGATAAGGTTCGGCATGGCGGGCGTCCGGTGGGCGAATCGGTGCCATCCTATCCGGTTTCCCGCCCGGCGCTCTGAGTGGCTGGCCTTGACCGCGCCCGATTGGAGCCGCATTCGGATCGGAAGCTCGGCAAGGATTCACGTAGCGAGGGAAGCCATGGGCAAGACGGCGAAGGACGGACGCAGCGCCCGGCGCTCTGGCGCCCACGCCCTGCTGCTCGCCGGGGCGACGCTCCTCGGCAGCCTGCCGGTGGCCGCACAGACTGCCGTGCCCGGCCGCACTCCTGCCACGGTCGCCGAGACGAGTGACCCCGCCTGCGCCCACTTTGGCGCTGGGTTCACCCGCCTGGCCGGGTCCTCCACCTGCGTGAAGATCAGCGGCAGCGTGCAGACCGACCTCTATTCCACCGATGTGAACAGCACGAGCCGGGTCGACGCCCTCGCGCCGGGGCTGAAGAGCAAGTAGCCGCGCGTCAGCGCCCGAACAGCGCAAAATAACGCGCGATCACCCCGGCATAAGTCCGGGTGAGCGCCGCGACTTCGTCGATGGGCGTCGATTCGTCCACCGCATGCATGCTGGTACCTACCAGGCCGAACTCGACCACCGGGCAGTGATCCTTGATGAAGCGGGCATCCGAGGTGCCGCCCGTGGTGGAGAGTTCCGGCCGGCGGCCGGTGGCCTCCGAGATCGCCTCGACCACGAGATCGACGAAATCGCTTGGGGCGGTGAGGAAGCTGTCGGAGGAGCGGGCCTCAAAGCCGAGGGTGAAGCGCACCTCATTGCCAGCCGCCGCCACCATGCGGCGTTCGATCTCGGCGGCCAGCGTTTCCGGCGTCCACAGATCGTTGAAGCGGATGTTGAAGCGCGCCCGCGCCTCGGCGGGAATGACGTTGAAGGCGGGGTTGCCGACGTCGACCGAGACGACTTCGAGATTCGACGCCTGGAAATGCGCGTTGCCGCCGTCGAGCGGTTCGGCCTTCAGCGCGGCGAGCAGCTTCACCATGCCGGGGATCGGGTTCTCGGCGAGATGGGGGTAGCCGACATGGCCCTGCCGGCCGTGCACGGTGAGCGTGCCGGAGAGTGAGCCGCGCCGCCCGATCTTCACCATGTCGCCCAGCGCCGCCCGCGAGGTGGGCTCGCCCAGCACGCAATGGTCTATCCGCTCGTCGCGGTCGGCCAGCCAGCGCAGCAGCTTCTCGGTGCCGTTGATGGCTGGGCCTTCTTCGTCGCCGGTGAGCAGGAAGGAGATCGAGCCGGGCAGGTCCGCATGGTCGGGGTCGTGGCCATGGGCGCCGGCGAAGTCGAGCCCGGCGGCGATGAAGGCGGCGACGCCGCCCTTCATGTCGACCGCGCCGCGGCCATAGATCAGCCCGTCCTGGATCGCCCCCTCGAAGGGGGGAAAGCGCCAATGGGTGGGATCACCGGGCGGCACCACGTCGGTATGGCCGGCAAAGCACAGATTGGGGCCGCGCGTGCCGAAGCGGGCGTAGAGATTTTCGACATCCGGCGTGTCTGGGCCGGTGAGCGTCACCCGGTGGGTGGCGAAGCCGGCATTGGAGAGCACAGCGTCGAGATAGGCCAACGCGCCTCCTTCTGCCGGTGTCACCGAGGGGCAGCGGATGAGTGTGCGCAGAATGTCGACGGGGTCTGCCGGGGCATGGAAGGAAGGCGCGGTGGCGGTCATAACACGTCCTCTGGCGGAGTCTCCGGAGCCGGCAACCATCTGTTTAGCCGTCATGGCCGGGCTTGTCCCGGCCATCCACGCTTTCCAGCGGCGCCGAAGACATGGATCCCCGGGTCACGCCCGGGGATGACGACCAGGGACACGACCGCCTGACGAGAGCTGCCCGCGGCCTCCGCTTCAATCGCGCAGCAACTCGTTGATCGAGGTCTTGGAACGGGTCTGCTCGTCCACGCGCTTGACGATCACCGCGCAGTAGAGCGAGGGGCCGGGCTGGCCGTTCGGCAGCGGCTTGCCGGGCAGGGCGCCGGGCACGACGACCGAATAGGCCGGCACCTCGCCGATGAAAACCTCGCCGGTGGCGCGGTCGATGATCTTGGTGGTGGCGGAGATGAACACGCCCATGGAGAGCACCGCGCCGCGGCGGACGATGACTCCCTCGACCACTTCCGAGCGCGCGCCGATGAAGCAGTCATCCTCGATGATGACCGGGCCGGCCTGCAGCGGCTCCAGCACGCCGCCAATGCCGACTCCGCCGGACAGATGCACGTTCTTGCCGATCTGGGCGCAGGAGCCGACCGTCGCCCAGGTGTCGACCATCGAGCCGGCATCGACGCGGGCGCCGAGATTCACGAAGGAAGGCATCAGCACCACATTCGGCGCGATGAAGGCCGAGCGGCGGACGATGGCGCCCGGCACGGCGCGGAAGCCGGCGGCCCGGAACTCGGCCTCGCCCCAGCTCTCGAACTTGGAGGGCACCTTGTCCCACCAGTGGGCGCCGCCGGGGGCGCCGGGGATGGCGGTCATGTCGTTGAGGCGGAAGGAGAGCAACACAGCCTTCTTGAGCCACTGGTTGACGGTCCAGTTGCCGTCCGCGCCCGGCTCGGCGACGCGCGCCTGGCCGGCATCGAGCAGGCCGAGCGCCTCGTTTACCGCGTGGCGGATCTCGCCGCCGGTCTCGAAATTGACCTCGGCCCGGTTGTCGAAGGCGGTCTCGATGATGCTCTGAAGCTGGCTCGACATGTCATTCTCCGCTGTTCGCGGGTCTTGTCCGGTCGCGGCGCGCTTCTGTCAACGGCCGAGTCGCATCAGGAACTCCGCAGGCCGTTCAGGAACGCCGTCAGATCGTCCGTCACCACGTCGATATGGGCGCCGTCGCGGCCCTCATGCTCCCACGCCTCGCGATCGGCGGGGTTCACCGCGAGGCCCGGCGGCACCACGAGCACGGTCCGCATGCCCAGCATGGCCGGTACTTCGAGGTTGCGGGCGAGGTCCTCGAACATCGCCGCACGGGTCGGATCGACGTCGAAGCGGGTAAGGAAGCCGCGATAGGCGCTTTCCTGCGGCTTGGGGTGGAATTCGGCGGCGACGATGTCGTGCACATCGGCGAAATGCTCGGAGATGCCGAGCTTGTCGAGAACCTGGTCGGCATGGCCGCGCGAACCATTGGTGTAGACCAGCTTGCGGCCCGGCAGCGCGCCGAGCGCTTCGCCCAGCGCGGGGGCGGCGTCTAGGCTGGCAAGGTCGATGGCGTGAACATGGGCGAGGAAGTCGTCCGGGTCCATCGCGTGCTCGATCATCAGCCCGCGCAGCGAGGTGCCGTATTTGCGGTAATAGCCCTTCTGCAGCGCAAAGGCCTCGTCCAGCGTCAGGCCGAGGAAGTTCGCGATATAGGCGCGCATCTTCATGTCGATCTGTCGCCACAGGTCGAGCCCGGGCGGGTAGAGCGTGTTGTCGAGATCGAACACCCAGGTCTCGACATGGGAGAAGTCGAGTTTCGCGGTGCGGGCGGACTCGGCAGAACGGGAAGGGGAGGAAGAGGACATGCCGCTCTTCTAGCTGAAACGCTCTCGGTCGTCATGCCCGGGCTTGGCCCGGGCATCCACGACGTCGTTCCCGTGCGCTCCCGAAGACGTGGATCCCCGGGACGAGCCCGGGGATGACGTGGCGCTTGGGGTCACGTGGTCAGCGGCGCCAGCCGTCCTTTGGCATCACCGCGTGATGAGCGTGCCGGCGCCGTGGTCGGTCAGCAGCTCCAGCAGCACCGCATGAGCCACCTTGCCGTCGAGGATCACCACTCCTTCCACGCCCTGCTCCAGCGCGTAGATGCAGGTTTCCACCTTCGGGATCATGCCGCCGGAAATCGTGCCGTCGGCGATCAGCGCCCGAGCCTGGGCGATGGTTAATTCCTTGATGAGCTGCTTGTCGCGGTCGAGCACGCCGGGCACGTCGGTCAGCAGCAGCAGCCGCTTGGCGCCCAGCGCACCGGCGATGGCGCCAGCAAAGGTGTCGGCATTGACGTTGAAGGTGCCGCCGCCCTTGCCGGTGGCGACCGGGGCGAGCACGGGGATCAATTCGCGGCCGAGGATCTGGTCGAGCACGGTGGTATCCACCGTCTCGGGCTCGCCGACGAAGCCGAGGTCGATCACCTGCTCGATGTTCGAATCGGGATCACGCACCGAGCGCGTCACCTTGGAGGCGACGACCATGTTGCCGTCTTTGCCGGACAGGCCCAGCGCCTTGCCGCCAGCCTCGTTGATGAAGCCGACAAGGGATTTGTTGATCGAACCGGCCAGCACCATCTCGACGATCTCGACGGTGGCCTTGTCGGTGATGCGCAGCCCGGCGGCGAATTCCGACTTGATGCCGAGCTTGGCCAGCATGGCGCCGATCTGCGGCCCGCCGCCATGCACCACGACCGGGTTCACGCCCGATTGTTCGAGCAGCACGATGTCCTGCGCGAAGTCCCGCGCCACCTGCTCGTCGCCCATGGCGTGGCCGCCATATTTCACCACGATGATGGCGTCGTCATAGCGCTGCATATGCGGCAGCGCCTGCACCAGCACGCGGGCCTTGGTGTGGTCGTCAATGGTCTCGGAGGTCATGGCAGGTCCGTTCGCACGGGAGCGGGAATGAGACAGGCGCGTGGCCGCGCGGGCGGCCGGATGGGGAGTGCCCTTCTAGCCGATTTCGATGACGCTTCTCAATCATCGCCTTGTGTCGGCGGGAGGGCGGGCATGGAGGGCGGGCGTGCAAGAAATGGCTTGCACCGGCCAACCTGTCCGCCGGCCCCCGCGCATGCCATATGCACCCGATGCAAACGCCCGCCACCCGCAAGCCCCTTAAGGCCCGCTTCGTCGAAGGCTCGACGCTCCGCCATGTCGCCACCATGACGGCGGCCGGCTCGGTCGGCCTGATGGCGGTGTTCGTCGTCGACCTTCTGAACCTGTTCTACATTTCGCTGCTGGGCGAGGAGGAACTGGCGGCGGCCATCGGCTATGCCGGCACGGTGATGTTCTTCACCACCTCGGTCGGCATCGGTGTCATGATCGCCGGCTCGGCGCTGGTGTCGCGGGCGATCGGTAGCGGAAGGCTGGTCGACGGGCGGCGGCTCTCCACTTCCTCGCTGATCTACATGGCGCTCGCCACCGGCCTGATGACGCTCATGATGCTGCCCTTTCTCGGCCCGTTGCTGGCGCTGCTCGGCGCCACTGGGCGGACGCTGGAGCTGGCGCGGAATTTCCTGCTGATCGTGCTGCCCTCCACGCCCCTGCTTGGTCTCGGCATGGCCGCCTCGGGCACGCTGCGCGGCATTGGCGATGCGCGGCGCTCGATGTGGGTCACGCTGTCCGGCGGCCTCGCCACCGCGGTGCTCGACCCGCTGCTGATTCTCTGGCTCGGCCTCGGCGTCGAGGGTGCAGCCATCGCCACGGTGATCGCCCGCGTGGTGATGACTGCCTACGGACTCAACGCGGTGATCCGGGTGCATCGGCTCGCGGCGCGGCCGAAGCTGGCCGATTTTATGACCGATGTCGGCCCGCTCTCGGCCATCGCGGTGCCGGCGATCCTCACCAACATCGCCACCCCGGTCGGCAATGCCTATGTCACCTATGCCCTTGCCCCGCATGGCGATGCGGCGGTGGCGGCCTGGGCGGTGATCGGTCGGCTGATACCGGTCGCCTTCGGCCCGCTCTTCGCCCTCACCGGCGCCATCGGCCCGGTGATCGGCCAGAATGTGGGGGCCCAGCGCTATGACCGGGTGCGCCAGACGGTGCGCGACAGCCTGAAGCTCACCATCGCCTATGTGCTCGGCGTCTGGCTGCTCCTTGCGCTGGCGCGCCAGCCGCTCGCCGGTCTGTTCGGTCTGTCGGCGGAGGGCGTGGCGCTGGTCGAGTTCTTCTGCCTCTACGCGGCCGGTGCCTATGTGTTCTTCGGCGCGCTGTTCGTCGCCAATGCCGCCTTCAACAATCTCGGCGCGCCTCTGCTCTCCACCCTTTTCAACTGGGGACGGGCGACGCTCGGCACCATTCCCTTTGTCTGGCTCGGCAGCCACTGGTATGGCGTAGAGGGGGTGCTCGCCGGGCAGGCGCTGGGCTCGGTCGCCTTCGGCGTGGCGGCGCTGATCTCGGCTTTCGCCGTGGTCCGCCGGCTGCACGCCGGCATGCCGCCGCCGGCACCGGCAACCGCGCTGGCCGGCCCGGAACTGCCGCCCTTTTCGCGTGGCGAGGACGCCCCCGCCATCGAGACCGCTGCCGGGGTCTTTCCTCGCGAGGAGGAGAACGGATAGAGTACGGGAATGAGCGATACCAGCTTTCCCGACCTCGTCCTGCCCCCCGATGGGCGTCAGTCGGAGACCGCGCGCGGCATTCAGCGCGGGGCGCTGCGCTATCTGGCGGCGCGCGGGCTCGTCGGCGTGCCCGAGTTCAGCCTCGCCTCCGGCCGCCGCGCGGATATCGCCGCGCTCGACACGCGCGGGGAGGTGTGGGTGGTCGAGATCAAGTCCTCGGTCATCGACTTCCGCACCGACCGCAAATGGAGCGAGTACCGGCTTTATTGCGACCGGCTGTTCTTCGCCGTCGGACCGGATTTCCCGCTCGACATCCTGCCCGAGGACACCGGCATACTGGTCGCCGACATGTTCGGCGCGGGGCTGGTACGCGAGGCGCCGCGCCACCCGATCCCGGGCGCCACCCGCAAGGCGCTCACCCTGCGCTTCGCCCGCGCCGCCGCTGGAAGGCTGATGGGGCTTATGGACCCCGAGGCCCTGCGCGGCATCGCGCTTTAGAGGGGATAACCGGCCATGGCGCTTGAAAGGCGGGCCCCGCCTCTGCCAGCGTCCTCGCCATGGATGAGACCGTGAGCAGCACCGCGCCCAAGGCGGCCGACACCGAGCGCGTCACCCCGATGATGGCGCAGTATATCGAGATCAAGACCGCCAATCCCGGCAGCCTGCTGTTCTACCGGATGGGCGATTTCTACGAGCTTTTTCTCGAAGACGCAGAGATCGCTGCGCGCGCGCTCGGCATCGTGCTCACCAAGCGCGGCAAGCACCAGGGCGAGGACATCGCCATGTGCGGGGTGCCGGTGGACCGGGCGGAGGAGTATCTGCACAAGCTGATCGCCGCCGGCTACCGCGTTGCCGTGTGCGAGCAGATGGAGCCGCCGGCCGAGGCGAAGAAGCGCGGGCCGAAAAGCGTGGTCAAGCGCGACGTCATCCGGCTCGTCACCCCCGGCACGATCACCGAGGACGCGCTGCTCGACGCCCGGCGCGAGAATGTGCTGGCGAGCCTCGCCCGGGTGAAGGGCGGCGCGGGCGAAGAGGGCGACGGCTATGTCTACGCTCTCGCCTTCGCCGACATTTCCACCGGCTCCTTCCGCGTCGCCGAGACCGACAGCACGAGGCTTTCCGCCGATCTCGCCCGCATCGAGCCGGCCGAATTGCTGGTCGCCGACGCAGTCTACGAGGATGCCGAGCTGCGCCCGCTCTGGCGCACCCTGCCGGCGGTCACGCCGCTGCCGAAGGAGAGCTTCGACGGCACTACGGCCGGGCGCCGCATCGCCGGCTTCTTCCAGGTGGCAACGCTTGATTCCTTTGGTGTTTTCTCCCGCGCCGAGCTGGCCGCTGCGGGGGCCATCGTCGCCTATATCGAGCGCACCCAGCTCGGCGCTCGCCCGCCGCTGGGACGGCCGCAGCGCGAGGCCTCCAGCGGGGCGATGATCATCGACCCGGCGACCCGGGCGAACCTTGAAATCCTGCGCACCACCACGGGCGAGCGCACCGGCAGCCTCTGGGCGGCGGTGGACCGCACCGTCACGTCCGCCGGCGCGCGCCTGCTCGCCCGCCGTCTCGCCGAGCCGCTGACTGACCCGAAGCGGGTGGCCGATCGGTTCGATGCGGTGGAGTGTCTGGCCAATGAGACCAGCTTGCGCGCCCAATTGCGCGAGCGCCTGGCCGGCGTACCGGACCTTGCCCGCGCCCTCTCGCGGGTGGCGCTGGGGCGTGCCGGCCCGCGCGATCTTGCCGCCATCGGAAGGGGGCTGCTTGAGGGCACCGCCATCGCCGGGCTGATCGCCGATGCCCCTGCACCCGCCGAACTGACGCGGGCCACCGCCGCGCTCACAGGCGTCGATCCGGCGCTGGCGGCGACGCTCACCGCCGCGCTCGCCGACGAGCTGCCGCTGAACCGGCGCGATGGCGGTTTCATCCGCGCCGGCTACCAGGACGAACTCGACGCCACCCGCGCCTTGCGCGACGAGAGCCGGCGCGTGGTGGCGGCGCTGGAGCGGCGCTACGTCGAGGAGACGGGGGTGCGCGCCCTCAAGATCCGGCACAATGCGGTGCTCGGCTATTTCGTCGAGGTGAGCCAGCAGAATGCCGACCGGCTGCGCGAGCCGCCCTTCGACGCCGTCTTCCTGCATCGCCAGACCATGGCGGGTGCCATGCGCTTCACCTCCACCGAGCTGGCGGAGCTGGAGGCGAAGATATCCAGCGCCGGCGAGCGGGCACTGGCGCTGGAGCAGCTGCTGTTCGACGAACTGGTCGGCGCTGTCATGGGCCAGACCGAGGCGATCCGCGCCTGCGCCGAGGCACTCGCCGTCATCGATGTCACCGCCGGCCTCGCCAAGCTGGCGGTGGATGAGCGCCATGTGCGCCCGGAGGTGGATGACGGGCTGGATTTCCGCATCGAGGGCGGGCGCCACCCGGTGGTGGAGCAGGCGCTGCGGCGGGATGGCGGGCCGTTCGTCGCCAATGAGTGCGAGCTCTCCCCGCCCGAGGGCGCCCGCGCCGGGCGGATCTGGCTGGTCACCGGCCCCAACATGGCGGGCAAGTCGACCTTCCTGCGCCAGAACGCGCTGATCGCCATCCTCGCCCAGGCCGGCGCCTTCGTGCCGGCGACGCTGGCCCGCATCGGCATCGTTGACCGGCTGTTCTCGCGCGTCGGCGCGGCGGATGATCTGGCGCGCGGGCGCTCCACCTTCATGGTCGAGATGGTGGAGACCGCCGCCATCCTCAACCAGGCGACGGAGCGCTCGCTGGTCATTCTCGACGAGATCGGGCGCGGCACCGCCACCTTTGACGGCCTGTCCATCGCCTGGGCGAGCCTTGAGCACCTGCACGAGACCAATCGCTGCCGGGGCCTGTTCGCCACTCATTTTCATGAGCTTACCGCGCTGTCCCAGCGCCTCTCCCGCCTCGTCAACGCGACGGTGAAGGTGAAAGAGTGGGAGGGCGAGGTGATCTTCCTGCACGAGGTGGTGCCGGGTGCCGCCGACCGTTCCTATGGCATCCAGGTCGCCAAGCTCGCCGGCCTGCCGCACGCGGTGGTGGAGCGCGCCCGCGCGGTGCTCACCGAGCTGGAGTCCGCCGACCGCGCCGCCCCGACCCAGCGCATCCTCGACGACCTCCCGCTCTTCGCCGCGCTGAACCGCGCCCCGGCCCCCGCCGCCCCGGTGGCAAAGGCCGACCCGGTGGCGGCGGCGGTGAAGGCGACGCTCGCCGGCATCGACCCCGACGAAATGACCCCGCGCGAGGCGCTGGAAGCGCTCTACCGCCTGAAGGCGGCGGCAAAGGCGGGGTGAGACGCTACAGGATGTCGACCGCCCGCACCACGGTGCAGTACTCGCCGTCCATGTTGGCAAGCGACATCGCATGCACCTCCTCGGCGCTGCGCAGGCGGCCAGCGTGGTCCGGCCGGGCGAAGGTGAAGCAGCCATCTTCCACCAGCACGACATCGAAGCCGAGATTGGCGGCCATGCGAACCGTGGTCTCGACGGAATTATTGGTGATGACGCCGCAGACCACCACTGTGGCGATTCCGGCGGCGCGCAGCCGTGCTTCCAGATCCGTGCCGATGAAGGCGCTGTGGACGCTCTTGGCGACAACGGTTTCGCTTCCGAGCGGTGCCGCCTCGGGCTTGAACGGGCTTCCCGGGCCGTGGACGTAATAGGACGAGGCCGGATCTTGGGAGTCGTGACGGATGTGAAGGATCGGCCGCCCGGCTTCGCGCCAGGCGGCGAGCAGGCGGGCAACGACCTGCTCGCCGCCTGGATTGTTGCGCGGGCCGTGGACCGCCCATTTCGGATGGTCGATGGCGTTTTGCAGGTCGATGACAAGCAGCGCGGCGTTGAACGGCAGCATGACGGCCTCCCCCGGGTACCAGTCTAGACGAGACGGGCGCGTCGCGACATGCGGTCCTCCCGGCCCCACAACGTCATCCCCGGGCTTGACCCGGGGATCCACCACTTTTCATCGCGGCTCGGGAAGACGTGGATGCCCGGGTCAGGCCCGGGCATGACGGTGTTCTTAGCGCGCTGCCGTCCTGAGACATCACCCCCGGACATTGCAGGCGCTTGCCGGCTAACCCTTCGATTCGGCGGGGCGTCCTGACGCGAACACGTCCCTGGCGGCGAACAGACCGTTGAGCGCGGCGGGGAAGCCGGCATAGACGGCCATCTGCATGATGACCTCAGTGATCTCGTCGCGGGACAGGCCGACATTCAGCCCAGCCGCAATATGCACCTTCAGCTGCGGGGCGGCGTTCCCCATCGCGGTGAGCGCGGCGATGGTTGCGATCTCCCGCGCGCGCAGATCGAGGCCCGGACGGGCGTAGATGTCGCCAAATGGGAACTCGATCAGATAGGTCGCGAAATCAGGGGCGATGTCGGCAAGCGAGGCGACGACCTTTTCGCCGGCCTCACCGTCGATGTCAGCCAGCGCGCGCCGGCCGCGCTCCAGCCGGCTTTCCGGCCGGCTTGCGCCGTCGCTCGGGCGGTGGTGCGTCATATTCCTTCATCCTCTGCTCCGGGCCGGCATAGCCGGCGATTTTGGTGTCGAGGACAAGAAGGCAATCCTGCAGTTCGGCCAGATGAAGAGCCACGCGTTCGCGGTGCTGTTCCAGCAGCGCGCGCCGCTCGGCTTCGGTTTCGACGCCGCGTTCCCGCAAGGCCGCATAGCGCAGCATGTCCCGGATCGGCATCCCGGCCGTCTTCAGGCGGCCGAGAAAGGCGATCCAGACCAGGATCGATGCGTCGTAATCGCGCTGGCTCGAACGGTCCCGGTCAGCATAGGGCAGCAACCCGATCCGCTCGTAATAGCGGATGGTATGGGCCGATAATCCCGCGCGCTTCGCCAGTTCCCCGATCTTCATGATCGCCCTTTTTGCCACGACGCAGCGGAGGCTAGGGGTTCGAGCGCGCTCTAAGTCAAGACGGGATATTGACCTTGCGCATTTCGGGAGCGGCCGACCTTTGCCGGCCGCTCCCATGCTCATGCAAGCCCGCTCACGCCTGGCTGGCGGCCTTGATCTTCAGCGCGGCCTGGGCGGCGGCGAGGCGGGCGATGGGGACGCGGAAGGGCGAGCAGGAGACATAGTCGAGCCCGACTTCCTCGCAGAAGGCGACCGAGGCGGGATCGCCGCCATGCTCGCCGCAGATGCCGAGCTTGAGCTTGGGCCGCACCGCGCGGCCGCGCTCGGTGGCGATCTTCACCAGTTCGCCCACGCCCTCGGTGTCGATCGACACGAAAGGGTCCACCGCGAAGATGCCCTTGGCGAGATAGGTGCCCAGAAACGTGCCGGCATCGTCGCGCGAGATGCCATAGGTGGTCTGGGTGAGGTCGTTGGTGCCGTAGGAGAAGAACTCGGCCGTCTGCGCGATCTCGCCGGCCATCAGCGCGGCGCGCGGCAGCTCGATCATGGTGCCGACCTGGTATTCCAGCGTCACCCCGGTCTCGGCCTCGACCTGCTTGGCCACCGTGTCGATGTCGTGCTTGACGAGGTCGAATTCGCGCTTGCCCGTGATCAGCGGCACCATGATCTCAGGCACCACTTTCTTGCCGGTGGTCTTCTCCGCCGCCACCGCCGCCTCGAAGATGGCGCGCGCCTGCATCTCGGCGATTTCCGGGAAGGCGATGGCGAGGCGACAGCCACGGAAGCCGAGCATCGGGTTGAACTCGTCGAACTCACGCTTGCGGGCGGCGAGCTTGGCGGCGCTCACCCCGAGGCCCTGCGCCACCTCGGCGATGTCGGCCTCGGTGTGCGGCAGGAATTCGTGCAGCGGCGGGTCAAGCAGGCGGATGGTGACGGGCAGCCCGTCCATGATCTCGAACAGCTGCTGGAAGTCCGAGCGCTGGGCGGAAAGCAGCTTGGCCAGCGCGGTGCGGCGGCCCTTCTCGTCATCCGCCAGAATCATTTCGCGCACGGAACGGATGCGGTCGCCCTCGAAGAACATGTGCTCGGTGCGCGAGAGGCCGATGCCCTCGGCGCCGAAATTCTTCGCGGTGCGCGCGTCCAGCGGGGTCTCGGCATTGGCGCGCACCTTCAGGCGGCGCACGCCATCGGCCCAGCCCATCAGCGTGGCGAACTCGCCGGAGAGTTCCGGCTGCAGCGTCGCCACCGCGCCGGCGATCACCTGGCCGGTGGCGCCGTCAATGGTGAGGATGTCGCCCTTCTTCAGCGTCACCCCGCCCGAGGTGAGGGTGCCGGCGGCATAGTCGACGCGAATGGTGCCGGCGCCGCAGACGCAGGGCTTGCCCATGCCGCGCGCCACCACGGCGGCGTGCGAGGTCATGCCGCCGCGGGTGGTGAGGATGCCCTGCGCGGCGTGCATGCCGTGAATGTCTTCCGGCGAGGTCTCGATGCGGACCAGGATGACCTTGCGCCCCTGCGTCTTCAGCAGTTCCGCCTCGTCGGCGGAGAACACGATCTCGCCCGACGCCGCGCCCGGGGAAGCCGGCAGGCCCGAACCGATCACCTTCTTGTCGGCCTTGGGGTCGAGCATCGGGTGCAGCAGCTGGTCGAGCGCGGCGGGGTCGACGCGGCCGATCGCTTCCTCGCGGGTGAGGACGCCGGCATGGGCGAGTTCCACCGCGATGCGCAGCGAGGCCTTGGCGGTGCGCTTGCCGGAACGGGTCTGCAGCATCCACAGCTTGCCGCGCTCGACGGTGAATTCGAGGTCCTGCATGTCGCGGTAATGCCCTTCGAGCACACCGGCGATGCGGACGAACTCGGCATAGACCTCCGGCAGCGCCTTCTCCATCGAGGGCTTGTCGGAACCCGCCCCGATGCGCGCGACCTCGGTGATGTTCTGCGGTGTGCGGATGCCGGCCACCACATCCTCGCCCTGGGCGTTGATGAGGAACTCGCCATAGAGCGCGTTCTCGCCGGTGGAGGGGTTGCGGGTGAAGGCGACGCCGGTGGCGGAGGTCTCGCCCATATTGCCGAACACCATCGCCTGAACGTTCACCGCCGTGCCCCAGCTCTCCGGAATCTGGTTCAGCCGGCGATAGACGATGGCGCGCTGGTTCATCCACGAGCCGAACACGGCGCCGATGGCGCCCCAGAGCTGGTCGTGCGGGTCCTGCGGGAAGGGGGTGCCGAGTTCGTGCAGCACCAGCGCCTTGTAGCGGGCGACGATTTCCTTCCAGTCATCGGCATGCAGATCGGTGTCGAGGCTGTAGCCCTGGTCGGCCTTGAAGCCATCCAGCACTTCCTCGAAATGGTGGTGGGGGAAGTCCAGCACCACGTTGGAATACATCTGGATGAAGCGGCGGTAGCTGTCATAGGCGAAGCGGGCGTCACCGGAGGAGGCGGCCACGGCGTCCACCGTCACGTCGTTCAGGCCGAGATTGAGCACCGTGTCCATCATGCCGGGCATGGAGGCGCGGGCGCCCGAGCGCACGGAGACCAGCAGCGGGTTGGCGGGGTCGCCGAAGGTGCGGCCGGCGAGCGCGCCGACATGGGCGAGCGCGGCGTCGACATCGCCCTTCAGGCTGTCCGGATAGACATTGCCGTTGGCGTAATAATAGGTGCACACCTCGGTCGAGATGGTGAAGCCGGGAGGCACCGGCAGACCGAGATTCGACATTTCCGCGAGATTCGCGCCCTTGCCGCCGAGCAGGTTGCGCATCTCCGCCGCACCTTCCGCAGTGCCGTCGCCGAAGGTGTAGACCCATTTCGTCATTTCAGATGCCCTGTTGGGTGGAGCCGATGCGGGCCCCGACGCCGTGATGGAAATTCAGCCATGGCTGAAATGTACGCAACGCCAACGGGTTGAGCCGATCGCCACGAGAGGCCCCGAGCCTTTTCCCACTCTTGGTCTAGCGTTTTGAGGTCTTCCCTTCAATCCATCATTCGCAGTTGCGTCATGAACTTTGTGCCACGCATCGTTGACGCGCTCGCGCCCGCATTGAAGCGGCGGGGCGGTTGGGGCAGGCTGGCGGGCCGGCAATTCATGAGCCCCGAGAGGACGACCCGATGATTGGCACGTTGACGCGACTGGCCCCGCATATTCTCAGCCTGCTGCGAATCATGGCGGCGCTGCTGCTGATGCAGCACGGAACCACCAAGGTGCTGGGCTTTCCGGCGACGCCGATGAGCGGCGTGAGCCTCACCTCCATGTCTGGCATGGCCGGCATCATCGAGCTGGTCGGCGGCGCGCTGCTGCTGATCGGGCTGTTTTCGCGCGCGACCGCCTTCATCCTCTCCGGCATGACGGCGGTGGCGTATTTCCTGGTGCATGCGCCCAAGGATTTCTACCCGCTGGTCAATGGCGGCGAACTCGCGGCGCTGTACTGCTTCGTGTTCTTCTATCTTGTCTTCGCCGGCCCCGGCCCGTGGAGCGTCGATGCGCTGCGCGGGGCCGAGCGGCGCTGAGCCGGGCTTGCGTACAAACTGAGAAAGGCCCTGCCCGGCTGCCCGGGCAGGGCCTTCTCTTACAGGCTCAACAGACAGTGGAAGGCAGGCGCGAAAGGCAACCCCGCTGTGGCGTGGCGCCAGCGCCGCACAGGCGCCGCCCGTGAACAAGCGTCGCGCCGCTACGGGCCGCCAACAGGGCCCTGGTCGCTAAGGGTGAAATGCCGCTTACCGGGAGAGATTTGGTGGAGCCAGGCGGAATCGAACCGCCGACCTCTTGAATGCCATTCAAGCGCTCTCCCAACTGAGCTATGGCCCCACCGAGGGTGCCGGATGCGTGAAGCGCCGGAGCGCTGCACCTTGGGTTCTCATCCGGACTTGCCGACCCGGGAACAACCCGGGGCGGAGTGGTCGTAAAGCACATGGCGGATCGGACTGCAAGCCTCGATTTTAAATCGAGTGATCCGTCCCCAGGGCTTTCCTCGTTCAGCTTTCCTCGTCGTCCTCGATGCCGTCGCCGATCAGATCGGTCACGTCATCGTCGCCGTCCTCGTCTTCTTCGAGGAAGGTGTCGTCATCGTCGGTGGCGACCTCGTCGTCATCGATTTCCAGGTCGTCGTCGACAACCGCCGCCTTGGTGGTGCCGGCGGCTTCCTCGTCGGCGTCCTCGAGCGAGACCAGCTCGACCTCGGCGACCTCTTCCAGATCGGGGTCGACCACCGCCGCCACGGGGGCACGCGGCGCTTCTGCGCGGCCGCGCGTCACCGGCAGGGTGATCGGGACGATCTGGCCGGTATAGGGCGAGATCACCGGATCCTTGTTCAGGTCGTAGAACTTCCGCCCCGTGACGGGGCAGACGCGCTTGGTGCCTAATTCAGGTTTCACCACGGTTTCGGACCTCGGGGTGGTGATGGAAAGGGTGCTCCCATTGAACCGCTCGCGGGGCGGAGTCAAGCCGCATCTGCGAGGGCCGTGGCGGCAGCAGCGCCCGCATGCTAGGAGGGGCGCCCACTGCGCCGCCGGGGAAGGCTTCTGCCGGCGTTGCGCGTTACCGCTCCCCGCCGGGGGCCGAACTTCGCACCACATCTAACGTCGCACCACATCTAACGTCGCATTACATCTGACGCCACACGACATCTAACGTCACAGACAAGGCTTGAGTGATGAGCAGCACCGGTCACGCCGCCCTCCCCGTTCCCGCCCTCGCCCGCCGCTCCCCGGCGCTCAAGGGCCGGGTGCGCGTCCCCGGCGACAAGTCGGTCTCGCACCGCTCGCTCATCTTCGGCGCGCTCACCATTGGCGAGACCCGCATTTCCGGCCTGCTGGAGGGCGAGGACGTGCTCAACACCGCCAAGGCCTGCGCCGCGCTGGGGGCGGATGTCGAGCGGGTGGGCGAGGGCGAATGGCGGGTGCACGGCCTTGGCGTCGGCGGGCTGCGCGCGCCCGAGGGCGTGCTCGACTTCGGCAATGCCGGCACCGGCTCGCGGTTGATGATGGGCATGGTGGCCGGCAACCCGATCACCGCCACGTTCGACGGCGACGCCAGCCTGCGCCGCCGGCCGATGCGCCGCATTCTCGACCCGCTGGAGCAGATGGGCGTCGTGGTGGTGGACGCCGCCGAGGGCGGGCGCCTGCCCCTCACTCTCAAGGGGCCGCAGGAACTGGTGCCGATCACCTATGAAAGCCCGGTCGCCTCGGCGCAGATCAAGTCCGCCGTCCTGCTCGCCGGCCTCGGCGCGCCGGGCGAGACCACGGTGATCGAGAAAGAGGCGAGCCGCGACCATACCGAGCGCATGCTCACCCATTTCGGCGCCGAAGTGACGGTGGAGCCCTATGGCGAACATGGCCGCAAGGTGACGCTGAAGGGTCGCCCGGAGCTGAAGCCGGCCCCGATCCATGTGCCCGCCGACCCCTCTTCCGCCGCCTTCCCGCTGGTGGCGGCGTTGATCGTGCCCGGCTCGGACCTCGTGATCGAGGGGGTGATGACCAATCCGCTGCGCACCGGATTGCTGATCACGCTCAAGGAGATGGGTGCCGACATCACCTTCGAGAACGAGCGCGTCGAGGGCGGCGAGAGCGTCGCCGACATTCGCGTGCGGGCCTCCGCGCTGACAGGCGTTTCCGTGCCGGCCGAGCGGGCGCCCTCGATGATCGACGAATACCCAGTGCTGGCGGTGGCGGCCGCTTTCGCCTCTGGCGAAACGCGGATGAACGGGCTTTCCGAATTGCGGGTGAAGGAATCCGACCGTCTCGCCGCCGTCGCCGACGGGCTGGCGCAGGCGGGCGTCGCCTACCGCATCGAGGGTGACGACCTCATCGTCACCGGCGCCGGCGCGGCGGCCGGGGGCGGCACGGTGGCCACCCATATGGACCACCGCATCGCCATGAGCTTCCTGGTGATGGGCCTCGCCACCGACAAGCCCTTGAAAGTGGACGATATTTCCTTCATCGCCACCTCCTTCCCCACCTTCCTGCCGCAGATGCGGGGGCTGGGTGCTCTCATCGATACCGAGGCTGTCGCGGCATGATCATCGCCATTGACGGGCCGGCCGCCTCGGGCAAGGGCACGATCGCGCGGCGCCTGGCCGCGCATTTCGGCCTGCCGCATCTAGACACCGGGCTGCTGTACCGCGCGGTGGGCGCCAAGGCCCTGGCGGATCACGTCAATTTCGAGGACGAGGCGGCGCTCGCCGCGCTCGCCGCGCTCGCCGGCGCGCTGAACCTTGCCGCTCTCGACCCCGAGGCGCTGAAGTCGGGCGCCGTGGGGGAGGCCGCCTCGCGGGTCGCCGCCCTGCCGCAGGTGCGCGCCAAGCTGTTGACCGTGCAGCAGGATTTCGCCCGCCAGCCGGGCGGCGCGGTGCTGGACGGGCGCGATATCGGCACCGTCATCGCCCCCGAGGCGGAGGTGAAGATCTTCGTCACCGCCAGCCCGCAAGCGCGCGCCGCCCGGCGCCATGCGGAACTGGCCGCGCGCGGCGAGGGCGTCACCCCTGAAGAGGTGCTCGCCGATATTCTCAAGCGCGATGAAAGGGATAGTGGCCGTGCCAGCGCCCCGCTGATTCGCGCTGGCGATGCCGAGATCCTCGACACCACCACGCTGAACATCGACGAAAGCTGGCAGGCGGCGCTGGCTCTGGTCGCGCGCCGGAGGGCCTCATGAGCTGGCGTAGTGAGGGTAATGAGATGGACGATCAGGCCGATGCGACCAACTCGTCCAATGCCGCCGTAGCGGAAGACACGGACCGCCTCCTTCGCGGCCAGGCGCGGCTCGCCGAGATCACCGGCCGCTCCGGCCAGGAGGTGATGGCGGCGCTGGGCGATGTGGCCCCCGATTTCGCCCGCTACATTTTCGAGTTCGGCTATGGCGACATCTATTCCCGCCCCGGGCTCGATCTGCGCGCCCGCATGCTCGCTACCGTCGCCGGGCTGGTCTGCCTCGGCCATGCCGCGCGCGAATTGCGGGTGCATATCGGCTCGGCGTTGAATGTCGGGGCCACGCGCGAGGAGGTGGTGGAGGTGATCATGCAGATGGCGCTCTATGCCGGCTTCCCCGCCGCGCTGGACGCGCTGATGATCGCCAAGGAAGTGTTTGCCGATCGCGGTCTCGCTGCAAAGGCGGACTAGGCCATGCGCCATGTGCTGGTCATCGGCATCGGCATGGGCGAGGCGGAAGGGCTCACCGGCCACGCCATGTCAGCGCTTGGCCGGGCGGACGTGTTCTTCCTGCTCGACAAATCCGAGGGCGCCGGGGAGCTGGTGGTGGCCCGGCAGGCGCTGATCGTCCGCTTCGGCAAGCCGGGCCACCGGGTGGTGCGCGCGCCCAGCCCGCCCCGCCGCCCCGCCGCTCTCGCGGGCGCGCGGAAGGATTACGAGGGCGCGGTGGCGGACTGGCACGGCGCTCGGGCGAACCTGCTGGCCGGGCTGATCGCCGGCGAGCTGGCCGAGGACGGGATCGGCGCGATCCTCGTCTGGGGCGACCCGATGCTCTATGATTCGACGTTGCGGGTGCTCGCGGGGGCGAGGGCGCAGACCGATTTCACCGTCGAGGTGTTTCCGGGGGTCACCGCGCTGCAGGCGCTGTGCGCAGCGCATGCGATGCCGCTGAACGCCATTGGCGAGGAGGTGCTGCTCACCACCGGCCGCCATCTCGCCGCCGAAACGCCTGATGCCCCCGCCTTCGCCGTGCTGCTGGACGATGGAACCGGGCTCGCCGCGCTGGCGGCGCGCGGCTTTCAGGGCCAGCTCTGGTGGGGGGCCAATCTCGGCACGGCGGGGCAGGTGCTGCACGCCGGCGCGTGCGCCGAGGTCGCCGGGGCGATTGCGGAGGCGCGGGCGCAGGTGAAGGCGGCGCGCGGCTGGGTGATGGATGTGTGGCTGGCGCGGCGGGACGGTTAAAGCCTCGACGGGTAACGCCTCAACGAGCAAAGCCTCGACGCGGAAAGCCTCGACGGCCCGCCGATCCGGTTCATAATCGCGCCTCCGCTGCAGGAGACGCCGATGCCGCCCGTTCCCGCCTTATCCCGCGCCACCATGCCGGACACCGCCCCCGCGCCGGGCGCCGCCGCTCGCGTGGCGGGTGGCAACGCCACCCCCGCGCTCGACTGGTTGGCCGCGCCCCCGACGCATCCTGAGGAGATGAAGGCCGCCTATGAGGTGCGCCTCGGCCCGCTGAGCCTTGCCGGCGGCGCCCGCATGACCCCCGCCGCCGTCATCGCCAGCGGCGTGTGCACCGGCCTCATCCTGCTGGGCGTGGCGGCGGTGGTGCGGGCGGGGAGACGGTGAGGGGCGATTGTCGGGGCGAGGGGCCGGAGCGCGACGGTCGCATCCTGCCGAGAGCCTGCTTGAAAACGTTTCCGCCGACGTCATACCGGAAGGACCGCAGGTCCTGTCCGGGATCGCCTCCCTATTCTGGTGGACGATCCCGGCTCTCCGCCTTCGGCTGCGGCCGGGATGACGGAGTTCCCGGGGCTCGCGCCTTGGCGCCGGCGCCCGGCACCGGCGAGAGGTCGTTGATGTCAATTCAGAATTGATAACGTTCTTTTATCTGTCTATTCTAAGATAATAGCGGAGGATTTCGATAATCATGTCATCGGTGGCGATACTCGTTGGTAATTCGGAATATAAACTTCTAAATCCGTTGCCCTCATGCAATGCGGACGTCGACGCCATTGGCGAATTGATTGTAGCGACAGGCCGTTATTCGAAGGTCCATCGCCTGAAAGATGTCAATTCCACCGACTTGAAGATGACATTAAGGAATCTGCTTTCAAATCAATCAGAAATTAATGAAGTTCTTTTTTACTTTTCTGGACATGGATTTAGTAACGGGCAAGAATTTTATTTTTGCTGCTACGATTTTAATGAAATTCACCCTAATGAAACTGGATTGTCTCATTCTGAACTAACTACAGTAATTCGAGACATTTCTCCAACTACAACTGTAATGATAATAGACGCATGTAATTCTGGTACACCTTTTATAAAAGGATACAGAGAATTTATAAATAACAACAAAGGAACTATAAAGAATATAATTCAAATAGCATCGTGTCAAGAATCAGAAACTTCTCTCATGGGCGAACCATTGAGAGAGTTCACGGAGAGATTTTGCATTGCGGCCACACGCTCGACATCTGGACCGATATATTATTTGGATATTATTTCTGCGCTGAAAGATCAATATTTATCTAATGATGAAAGAGCCCCGCATTTCGTTCTTCAGGCATCTGCGCGCGAAACTTTTGTTGAAGAAGCAAGTTGCTTGATTAAATTCAAAGATATTTTTGATTCGAAGTGGATATCGAAATCGATTACATCTGACGATTTAAGAAATGAAGCCGAAAGCGAGCTAGAAGGCGGTCAAAACACATCATCCATTCTAGCGAAATACGAATCGCGTTTAGCTAATAAAGAGAGGGTAGAAAATGTAATATCATATATATTTGATGAGATAAAGGATCAATTATCCAGTAGTAACTTGGAAGATTACTATGATATAGAATTTGTAGAACACGATGACTATTTGGAGGACTCTGCCAAAACGTTCGTAGCCAGAGTCCTTAGAAGCGAAAAGCGTTTAGATGAATTTGTAACGGCGGATATTTCTAGTACAGAGCTTGCATTATCATTTAGCGAAATCACAAGACTGGCCGCGGGAATGGCGCCTCATCGCGATAAAGAGGAAAAAATAACGCTAGAAATCAATCTTCCAGTTGGCAGAGTTCAGCAGAAAATCAAGTTTATTCCCCGTTACATGTCACTTCAGCAAATAATATTGGCTATTACATGCGCGCCGAGTCTTGAAAATTGCTACTTGTTTGAACTGTCCACGCGTCACCCTCGAACAAGATGGGATGCATTTGCCGACGCCGGAGCCGAGCTGACGCGCCGCTGGTACAAATTCAGTTGGAGTGCAGACCTAGCACCGAAAATCGCCAATATCGCGAATAAAATCGAGGAAGACGTTCTGGCTCATATTGCGAGCATTGCTGATCGGCTGTCAAAGGAAGCCGAATAGATCGCCGAAGAGAATAGCGTAGCCCCCCACCCTTGCCCTTCCCCTCCCCTTGCGCTATTGCACGCGCTTGTCCGGGCCACCACTTAATCGAGGCGGTCAATCGGGAGGGCCGGGGGCGCGGGATGCGCGCTCTCCGTGCTTGGAGGCCAGTCCTCCGATCCTGCCTCGCGGCGTGCCCCGGACAGTACCGCGTGCCCATGCGTGACGGCTCCCTCTAGGGGGCCGCGCCCGGGCAGCGTGGCGTGGCGTTTTCAAAGCCTTGTCCCTCACGGCCAGCGCGCCGGGTTCGCCTTTGCGGGTGGACAGCGCCGGGCCTGCCAGTCCCGGCGCCCGTGGAGGAAGAGGCTCATTCAACCCAATCCGGCGCAGATCCTGGCAAGGAGCATCTATGTCCGCTACTCAAACGCTTGCCGCCGCTCGTGACGATTTCGCTGCCATGCTCGAAGAGAGCTTCGGTGAATCGGAGCTCGCCGAAGGTTCAGTCGTCAAGGGTATCGTCGTCGCGATCGAGAAGGATCTCGCGATCATCGATATCGGCCTGAAGACCGAAGGCCGCGTGGCACTGAAGGAATTTGCCGGCCCCGGCCGCGACCAGGAAATCAAGGTCGGCGACGAGGTCGAGGTCTATCTCGAGCGCGTCGAGAACGCGCTGGGCGAAGCCGTGCTGTCGCGCGACAAGGCCCGCCGCGAAGAGAGCTGGGTCCGCCTCGAGAAGGCGTTCAACGCCACCGAGAAGGTCACCGGCGTGATCTTCAACCAGGTCAAGGGCGGCTTCACCGTCGACCTCGACGGCGCCGTGGCGTTCCTGCCGCGCTCCCAGGTGGACATTCGCCCGATCCGCGATGTCGGCCCGCTGATGCACAACCCGCAGCCCTTCCAGATCCTCAAGATGGATCGCCGCCGCGGCAACATCGTCGTCTCGCGCCGCACGGTTCTCGAAGAGACCCGCGCCGAGCAGCGTCACGAGCTGGTGCAGAACCTCGAAGAGGGTCAGGTCATCGACGGCGTGGTCAAGAACATCACCGATTACGGTGCGTTCGTTGATCTCGGCGGCATTGACGGCCTGCTGCATGTCACCGACATCGCCTGGCGCCGCGTGAACCACCCGACCGAGGTGCTCTCCATCGGCCAGACGGTCAAGGTGAAGATCATCAAGATCAACCACGAGACCCACCGCATCTCGCTCGGCATGAAGCAGCTGCTCGGCGATCCGTGGGAGGGCATCGAGGCCAAGTACCCGGTCGAGGCCCGCTTCAAGGGTCGCGTCACCAACATCACCGACTACGGCGCGTTCGTGGAACTGGAGCCGGGCATCGAAGGCCTGATCCACGTCTCCGAGATGAGCTGGACCAAGAAGAACGTCCACCCCGGCAAGATCGTCGCCACTTCGCAGGAAGTGGAAGTGGCGATCCTCGAGGTGGATCCGGTCAAGCGCCGCATCTCGCTCGGCCTCAAGCAGACGCTGCAGAACCCCTGGGACGCCTTCGCCGAGAAGTATCCGGCCGGCGCGGTGGTCGAGGGCGAGGTCAAGAACAAGACCGAGTTCGGCCTGTTCCTGGGCCTCGACGGCGACGTCGACGGCATGGTCCACCTGTCGGATCTCGACTGGAACCGTCCCGGCGAGCAGGTGATCGAGGAGTTCAAGAAGGGCGACATGATCAAGGCGGTCGTTCTCGACGTGGATGTCGAGAAGGAGCGCATCTCGCTCGGCGTGAAGCAGCTTGGCGGCGACCCCTTCCAGGATGCTGGCGAACTGCGCAAGGGCGCGATCGTCACCTGCGAAGTGATCGACGTGAAGGATGGCGGCGTCGATGTGAAGATCATCGGCTCTGACATGACCGCCTTCGTCAAGCGCTCGGAACTGGCCCGCGACCGCGGCGACCAGCGTCCGGACCGCTTCGCCGTCGGCGAGAAGTTCGACGCCCGCGTCACCCTGTTCGACCGCAAGGCGCGCAAGGTGCAGGTCTCGATCAAGGCGCTGGAAATCGCCGAGGAAAAGGAAGCCGTGGCCCAGTTCGGCTCGCAGGATTCCGGTGCCTCGCTCGGCGACATCCTCGGCGCCGCGCTGAAGAAGCAGGCCGAGAAGGCCGATTGATCGGCCTCTCTGGAGAAGGCGGATTGATCCGCCTGACCCGGCCCGCCTGAGCGCGGATCGACAAAGCTGAAGACGGCCGGCGTGGCGACACGCCGGCCGTTTTGTTCGGCGGAGGGCTTAGCGTGAGCGCCCCGGCAGCGTCATCGCCGCGACGCCGATCACCACCGCGATGAGCCCGAGCCAGGCGGTGGGCGCCAGCGCCTCGCCGAGGAAGACGACGCTGATGCCGACGCCGATCGGCACGCGGAGATAAGCCTGCGCGGTGGCGCCGACCGGGCCGAGCGTGCGCAGCAGCCGGAAATACAGCACGAAGGCCAAGGCGGTGCAGGCCAGCGCCAGCGCCATCAACGCCGCCAGCGAAGCGGGCGAGGGGGAAAGCTGCCAGGGGCGGTCGACCACCAGCGCCAGCGGCGCCAGCAGAACCGTGCCGCACAGCAGCGAGCCGCAGGCCGGCAGCATCGGATCGAGCCCGGCAAAGCGCGCCCCGAACAGCGCCGCCCCGGCATAGCAGGCGGTGGCGAGGAGAATGGCGAGCGGCGCCAGCACCGCCGCCGGCGTCGCGAAGGCGTCCGCACCGAGCGCTTCCGTCCCCACCACGAGGCCCGTCCCCACCAGCCCACACGCGACGCCCACCCCCCGCAGGGCCCCGCCGGAGGGATGCCGCCCGCTGAGCGCCGCCATCAGGAAGGCAAAGATTGGCGTGGTGGCATTGAGGATGACGGCGAGCCCGGCGCCGAGCCGCGTCTCCGCCCAGGCGATGAGGGTGAAGGGCACCGCGCTGTTGAGGCAGGCCTGGATGAGGAAGGCGCGCCACGTCGCCCGGTCCGCCGGCAGGCGCAGGCCGCGCCCGCGCAGCACGGCATAAAGCACAGCGCCGGCCAGCGCCGTGCGGGCGGCGATGAAGCTGAGCGGCGGAAGGGTTTCCACGCCGATCTTGATGAAGCTGTAGGAGGCGCCCCACAGGGTCGAGAGCAGCAGCAGAAGGGCGAGTTCGACCGCGAGGCGGGGCTTTTCCATGGGGCGTCCGGCAGTGGTAGGGGCGCCTTGTCTAGCCCACCGCACGGCGCCGATGTTTCGGCCGTGGCCGAAGCGTCATCGGCTGACGGGCGCGGTGGGCAGGGCTAAAGTCGCGCCATGAACCAGCTCGCCGCCACAACCTCCTTCGCCTCCGGAGCCCGTATCGCCGAAATCGCGGCGCTGCTGGGCGATCCGGCGCGCGCCAACATGCTGCTGGCGCTGATGGGCGGGCCGGCGCTGACGGCGGGGGAGCTCGCCCGCCATGCCGGGGTGAGCGCGCCCACCACCAGCGGGCACCTCGCCAAGCTGGCCGCGGCCGGGGTGGTGGCGGCGCGGGCGCAGGGGCGGCACCGCTATTACCGGCTGGCCTCGCGGGAGATCGCCGAGGTGCTGCACGCGCTGATGCTGGCGGCGACCCTGGGCCCGCCGCGCCATCGCCCACCCGGGCCGCGCGACGGCGCGCTGCGCCTTGCCCGCAGCTGCTACGACCACCTCGCCGGCCGGCTGGCGGTGGCGCTGCTCGGAGCATTGGAGGCGCAGGGGCATCTGCGGCTCTCCAGTGACGGCGAAGCGGTGGAGCCGACGCCGCAGGGGCGGGCGTTTCTGGCCGATTTCGGCCTCGACCTTGATGGGGCGGGCGAGAGAGCCGGCAAAGGCGGCCGCGCCCGCCCGCTCTGCCGTACCTGCCTCGACTGGAGCGAGCGCCGCCCGCACCTCTCCGGCCGGCTCGGCGCCGGCCTGCTGGAGCGGCTGCTCACGCTCGGCTGGCTGGCCCGGGTGCCCGGCAGCCGCGCCCTCACCCTCACCCGCGCCGGCGAGGCCGGCCTGATCGCCACCTTCCACTTGCCGCCGGACTGGCGGGAGGGGGAGGGGGGTGCGCCGGTTCAGATGGCCCGCCAACAAACACCAAGAACGCATCCATGAAGGAAGAATACAACGACGACTACGCCACCTGCGATCGCACCGCGGTTCATCTCAACATCTACACCGGCGGGTCAGACCCCGATGAGGTCACGCGCGCGACCGGCCTCACACCGACGCGTCTGACGCGGCAGGGCGAAATCGTGCTGTTGAGTCGTGGGCGTCACCGTGTCTCGCCCCTCAATGCATGGTTTCTCGACACAGAGAGCCATGTCACGTCGCGCGATCTACGCCGTCATCTCGACTGGATGCTGACCCGTCTGGCCGAGGTGCGCTTTGATGCCACCACATTGAGACAAAGGGGATGGGAGATTCGTTTCAACTGCATCTGGTGGTCCCGGTACAATACGGGAGGGCCTATTCTTTGGCCCAGGCAGTTGATGGATATCGGCGCCCTTGGTCTTGAGTGCGGGTTCGAGTTCGCCTTCTACAGTGACACGACCGACGTGGTGTTTGCCGAGGATGCGTGAGGGCGGCTGCACTGCCGTTTCAGAGGGATAAGCCCCGAGGGGTGGTGCGCCAGTGCATCTCGTCCCATTCTGGTCTCCCCTTGTGTCTGCGCCTGTGCCCCGCGCCGCCCCTTTGAACCCGCGCCGCTCCTCCGCTAGCATCGGCCGCCCGGTGCGGGGTGGCCGGCGGGCAGGGGCGGAAAGGGCGGATGATGGCGGCGGAGATGTCGGGCTGGCCGGGGCGCTTCATCGTCCGCATTGTGCTGCTCAGCCGCTGGGCGATGGTGCCGCTGTTTCTCGGGCTGGCCTTCGCCCTCGTGCTGCTGGTGGTCGCCTTCGCCGCGCGGCTGTGGGCCTTCGCGCTGCAGATCTTCAGCCTCACCGAGACGGCTGTCATCATGGAACTGCTCAACCTGATCGACCTCGTGCTGGTCGGCGGGCTGATGGTGATCGTCATCCAGTCCGGCTACGAGAATTTCGTCGAGCAGATCGACCGCCGGCAGGCGCCGGAATCGCCGGCCTGGATGATGCGGATCAGCTTCTTCGAGCTGAAGCTCAAGCTGTTCGCCTCGCTGATGGCGATCGCCGCCATCACCCTGCTCAAGGCGCTGATGCGGCTGGAAACCGATGTGAGCGAGACGCAGGTGCGCTGGCTGATGGCGGCGAGCGTGCTGTTCCTCGCCGCTTATGCGGTGCTGGCCTTCACCGAGCGCTTCGCCGGCACCAGCCGCCGCGCGGAATAGGCCGGGCCGCCTCTCACCGCACCCGCGCCGGGTTGCCCACCGCCGTGGCGCCGGCCGGCACGTCGCGTGTCACCACCGCGCCGGCGCCGATCACCGCATCGTCGCCGATGGTGACGCCCGGCAGGATAAGGGCCTTGCCGCCGATCCAGACATTGCGGCCGATCCGCACCGGACGGCCATATTGCAGGCCGGAGCGGCGCACCTCCGGGTCGCGCGGGTGGTCCGCGGTGTAGATGTGGGTGCCGGGGCCGATCTCGGTGCCGTCGCCGATATGCACCGGCATTACATCAAGGATCACGCAGTCGAAATTGAGAAAGACGCCCGTGCCGAGATGGATGTTGAAGCCGTAGTCGCAATGGAAGGGCGGGCGGATGCCAGTGCGCTCCCCGGCCGAACCGACCCCTTCGCGCACCAGTTCGCGCCGCTCCTCGCGCGAGAGGGTGAGCGAGGCGTTGAACCGCGCCAGCCAGGCGAAGTTCGCCCGCTGCGCCGCCTGGATCTCCGGATCGCCGGCGCGGTAGAGCTCGCCGGCCAGCATCTTCTGCAGTTCGGTGCGGGGGGCGGGGGCGTCGGACATGCGCGGCTCTTGTCGGGAGGGGCGGGACCTCTGCATCCGTGATGGCCGTCGGGCCGGCAAGACACGTTCGGTTTCGCGGTTGATACGCGGGGCGCTCCACTCCCACACATCCCCTCAGGACCGGGCGCGACCCGGCCACCCGGGCCTGCGCGACGCCGAAGAGGGCTGGGTCCCCGGGTCAAGCCCGGGGATGAGGGTGGTCTTGGGTGCCCCTAAAGCTCCGCCCAGCCCTTCAGCTCGCGCTTCACCACCGCTTCCAGCACCTTGATGCCGTCGGGGCTATCGTTGAGGCAGGGGATGAAGTGGAACTTCTCGCCGCCATTATGGTGGAAGATCTCGGCGTTTTCGCCGGCGATTTCCTCCAGCGTCTCCAGGCAGTCGGCGACAAAGCCGGGGGTGAGCACGGCGAGGCGCTTCACGCCGGATTTCGCCAGCGCTTCCACCGTCTTGTCGGTGTAGGGCGTCAGCCACTCGGCGCTGCCGAAGCGCGACTGGAAGGTGAGGCGCAGTCTGCCCTCGGGCCAGCCGAGCCGCTCGCGCACCAGCCGGATCGTCTTGTAGCAGTAGCAGTGATAGGGGTCGCCCTTGTCGAAATATTCCTTCGGAATGCCGTGGAAGGAGGCGAGCACCAGCTCCGGCTCCCAGTCGAGCTTCGCCAGTTCCGAGGTGATAGAATTGGCCAGCGCCTCGATATAGGCCGGCTCGTCCGGCCAGTGCGGGGCGACGCGCAGCACCGGCTGCCAGCGCATCTTCTTCAGCGCGTCGAAGGCGGCATCGCACACCGTGGCCGAGGTGGCGGCGGCGTATTGCGGGTAGAGCGGGATGAGCAGCAGGCGCTCGCAACCCTCCGCCTGCAGCGCCTCGATGCGCGAGGCGATGGAAGGCTGGCCGTAGCGCATCGCCCAGTCGAACACGAGGCGGTCGTCGCGCGGGGCCAGCGCAGCCCCGAGCTTTTCCGATTGCGACCGGGTGATGGTGCGCAGCGGGCCTTCATTGCGCTCGTTATTCCAGATCGTCGCGTAGTCCTTGCCCTTGGCCTGCGGGCGGATCGACAGGATGATGACGTTGAGGATGAACCACCACAGCACGCGGTTGACCTCGATCACCCGGCGGTCGGAGAGGAACTCCTTGAGATAGCGGCGCATCGACCAGTAGTCGGTGCCGTCCGGCGTGCCGAGATTGACGATGAGCACGCCGATCTTGCCGAATTTGACCGGCGGATGGCCGGCGGGCAGCCCGCCATCGGGGCCGCGGCGGAGGGCGGGGGTGAGAGCGGGGGCGAGAGCCACGTGTGCCGCGTCCACCGGAACAGGCTTGGTCATCGGTACTCCCTCGACGGATCGCTGCCGGCAGCTTCTGCCGTGCTTATAGGTGGATGGGCGGCGCATTCCAACCGGGCGCATTCCAACCGGGCGCATGTCGCAGGCGTGCGTGGCGGCCCGCGCGTTTTCCGGCAGAGCGTTGTACGCTGCCCGGCGCGCCGAGGTTCACGGCGGGAGGGGGCACCATGGACAAAATGCACGGCAGCTTTGGTCTGGTCGGCTGCGGACAGCTGGGCGTGGCCATCGCCACGGCGCTGCTGCGGGCCGAGGCGGTGGACCCGGCGCGGATGTGGATCGCCAACCGCTCCGGGCCGGTCGCCGCGCTTGCCCACTATCCCGCGCTGAACTGGACCCGCGAGGTGCAGGTGCTGGGGCAAGAATGCGACACGCTGCTGCTCGCCTTGCCGCCCGCCGCCGGGCGTCCGCTGCGCTTTGAAGGCGCGGGGCGGCTGGTGGTCTCTGTCATGGCCGGGGTGAGCGTGGAGGATCTGGGCGCGATCAGCGGCGGGGCGCGGGTGGTGCGGGCGATGTCCTCGCCCGCCGCCGCCATCGGCATGGCCTATTCGCCCTGGTTCGCCGGGGCGGGCGTCACCCCGGCCGATCGGCGCGTGGTGCGGGCGCTGTTCTCCGCCTGCGGGATCACCGACGAGGTGCCTGATGAAAGCCAGATCGACGTGTTCACCGCCATCACCGGCCCGGTGCCGGGCTTCGTCGCCGCCTTCGCCGCCAGCGTGCAGGACTATGCGCAGGGGCAGGGCGTCGATCCGCAGGTGGCGCGGCGGGCGGTGGGACAATTGTTCCACGCCGCCGGCGCGCTGCTGGCGGGAAGCGAACAGCCGGCGGCGGATTTCGTTGCCGAGATGGTGGACTATGCCGGCACCACGGCGGCCGGGCTGGAGGCGCTGCGCGCGGCCGGCCTTGCCGATGTTGTGGCCGAAGGGCTGGAAGCCGCCCGCCGGCGCTGCCTCACCATCGGCCGGGAGGGGTGACCCCCCGGCCGTGATCCCTCACCGCACCAGAATGTTGCGGAACAGCCAGGGGTCGGTGGGGTCGATATCCTCGGGGAACAGGCCGGGGCGGCCGTCCAGCGGGGTCCAGTCGGTGTAATAGCCCTGCACCGTGCCGAGATAGGGCTTCTGGATTTCCAGGCAGCGGCGATAGTCCATCTCGTCGGTCTCGACGATGCCGGCTTCCGGGTTCTCCAGCGCCCACACCATGCCGGCGAGCACGGCTGACGTCACCTGCAGCCCGGTCGCGGTCTGGTAGGGGGCGAGGTCGCGGGCTTCCTCGATGGTGAGCTGCGAGCCGTACCAATAGGCGTTCTTGGCGTGGCCATAGAGCAGCACGCCGAGCTCGTCGCGCCCGTCGACGATCTCGTGCTCGGTCAGGATCGACCAGTTGCCGTCGAACCGGCCCTCATTGCCGAACATCTCGTGCCAGGACAGCAGCGCGTCATTGCAGGGATGGTAGGCATAGTGGCAGGTCGGGCGGTAGGCGACCTGCGCGCCGTTGCGCACGGTGAAATAGTCGGCGATCGAGATCGATTCGTTATGGGTGACGAGGAAGCCGTGCTGCGGGCCCAGCGTCGGGCACCAGGTGCGCACCTTGGTCGCCGCACCGGCCTGCATCAGGTAAATCGCCGCGCCGGAGCCGAAATTATGGGTGTGGCCGTTTTCCGGCATCCAGGTTTCGTGCGTGCCCCAGCCAAGCTCGGCCGGCTGCAGGCCTTCGGAGACGAAGCCCTCGACCGACCAGGTGTTGACGAACATGCCGAAGGGGCGCGGGTCGCGGGCGCGCTGGGTGTCGCGCTCGGCGATGTGGATGCCCTTGACGCCGACGCGGCTCATCAGCTCCGCCCAGCCCTCACGGCTGGTCGGCTCGGTGAAGGCGAGGCCGGTATCGGTGGCGAGGTTGACCAGCGCCTGCTTGACGAACCAGGACACCATGCCCGGATTGGCGCCGCAGCAGGAGACGGCGGTGGGCCCGCCGGGATTAGCCCGCTTGGCCTTGAGCATGGATTCGCGCAGCGCATAATTGGAGCGGCTGGCGGGGGTGGCGTCCTTGTCGAAATAGAAGCCGAGCCAGGGCTCGACCACCGTGTCGATGTAGAGCGCGCCGAGCTCGCGGGCGAACAGCATCAGGTCGACCGAGCCGGTGTCGACCGAGAGGTTGATGACAAAGCCGCGCCCGCCCGTGGTGAGCAGGGGGGTCAGCACCTCGCGGTAGTTTTCGTGGGTGATGGCGAGCTGCAGGAAGCGGATGCCGCGCTCGTCCAGCAGGGCGCGGTGGTCGTCCACCGGGTCGATGACGGTCAGGCTTTCCTTGTCGAAATCGAAGTGCCGCTCCAGGAGAGGCAGGATGCCGCGCCCGATCGAGCCGAAGCCGATGAGCACGAGGGGACCGTCGATTTTTCCGTAGACCGGCCAGACTGACATTCGCGGGGACACTCCTTTGGTTCCAAAAGGCACAGATGCGCGCGCACCATGGGACGCCGCAGCCTGCCGCGTCAATGGTGACGGGCGCGTGACGGGGCGGCGGGGGGAGGCGCGCGACGTGGGCTGCGTGCCTCAATGCCGGCCTTGCGGCCGGCACCTCAGCATGACGGCGGACAGGGAGAGGTTCGCGGTGCGGGCGTCATCCCGGCCGAGCTTCGGCGAGGGCCGGGATCGGGTCGTGGTCTGGTGGCACGGCGCGCGATCCCGGATCGGCCTGTTGCCGTCCGGGATGACGGCATCGCCCCCCCCTCACGCATCCGCGGCGAGGATGTGGTTGCGCACCAGCGGGTAGACCTGGCCCTTCCAGCGCCGGCCGGAGAACACGCCGTAATGGCCCACCCCGGCCTGCATGTGGTGGCGGCGCAGATGCGGACGCAGGCCGGTGCAGATGTCCTGCGCCGCCACCGTCTGGCCGACCGCGCAGATATCGTCGCGCTCGCCCTCCACGGTGAGCAGCGCGGTGCGGCGGATGGCGCGGAAATCCAGGCTGCCGCCGCGATAGGTGAGCACGCCGCGCGGCAGCTCATGCTGCTGGAACACCTTGTCGATGGTTTCCAGATAGAACTCGGCCGCGAGGTCGAGCACGGCGAAATACTCGTCATAGAAGGTCTTGGTGGTGTCGGCCTTGTCGTGCTCGCCCATGGCGAGGTTCTCGAACAGCCCGACATGCGCCTTCACATGGCGCTCCAGATTCATCGCCATGAAGGCGCTGACCTGCAGGAATCCGGGATAGACCCGCCGCCCCGCGCCCTTGTAGCCGGGCGGGACGGTGGCGATGAGGTTCTGCTCGAACCATTCCATCGGCTTGGAGGTGGCGAGCTCGTTGACCTTGGTCGGGTTGATGCGGGTATCGACCGGCCCGGCCATCAACGTCATCGACAGCGGCTGGGCGGGGTTGTTCTCCTGCGCCATGACGGCGCAGGCGGCGAGCACCTGCACGCAGGGCTGGCACACGGCGAGCACATGCCCGCCCGGCCCGATCTCCTCCAGGAAGCGCACGACATGGCCGACATAATCGTCGAAGCCGAAGCCGCCGGCGGAGAGCGGCACGTCGCGGGCATTGTGCCAGTCGGTGATGTAGACGTCGTTTTCCGGCAGCAGCGTCTTCACCGTGTCGAGCAGCAGCGTGGCGAAATGGCCGGACAGCGGGGCCACCACCAGCAGGCGCGGCTGCTTCTGGTCGACATCCTTGGCGAAATGCAGCAGCGAGCCGAAGGGCAGGGTCAGCGCCACCTCCTCGCGCACCTCCACCTCGCGATTGCCTGAGGTGACGGTGCCGATGTCGAAGGTCGGGCGCGCATGGCTGAGCCCGGCGCGCTCGATCATCTCGCAGACGGCGGTGACATTGCGCAGCAGCGGCGTGTCTCCGAAGCCGCCCATCGTGCCGATCATCTGCCGCGACAGGCGCGCGGCCAGGCGGATCGGATCGAGGAGGTCGGACTGGGCCTGATAGGCGGCATAGATCATCGGCGGGGAATCTTCCGGCAAAAGCCTGCGCGGCAGCAGCTCGGGCGACAACAGTGTGGGCGGCGAGAGGTCATGCGCGCTCCGGCAGAGGGTCCATGTGCGGCGATCGGTGCGGGGCGCACGGTTCGCCTGTAATGGGGCCTGCCGGACCCATCCTAGAGCGGATGCAAGGCCGCTGCCAAGACGGTTGCGGAGTAGCGGGCACGCACCCGGCCAACGCACCCGGCGAGCACTCTGCCGCGTGTGGCTTGCGCGGGGATGCCGGGCGGCACTGGGCGCGTCATACCCCCGTCAGGAATGGCACGAAGTGTGATTGCCGCTTGCGGGCCGCACAATGGACGCGCCGCCGGAACAGGAAGCCTGCCATGCCCGCCCCGACCTCGACCGCCAAGCCCGCCGCCAAGGGTGCCTCGAAGCCTGCCGCCACGCCCGACGCGCGCGGGACGAAGAAGGCCCCGAGCACGGCGGCGGGCGTGAAGGCGGGCGCCAAGCCCGTGGCGAAAGCGGCCGCCGCCGAATCCACTGCCGCATCCACCGCCGCCCCGCCGGCGGCGGTGCTGACCATCAGCAGCAAGAATTATTCGTCCTGGTCGCTGCGGGGCTTTCTGCTGTGCCGGCTGGCGGGGCTCGATGTGGCGGAGGCGCGCGTCTCCGCCGACGACCCCGCAATCCGCGCCGAGCTGCTGCTGCAATCCTCCTCTTTCCTGGTGCCGCGCCTCGACCATGAGGGGCTGCGGATCTGGGACACGCTGGCCATTGCCGAGTACCTGCACGAATTGAAGCCAGAGGCCGGGCTTCTGCCTAGGGATCGCGCAGCGCGGGCGCATTGCCGCTCCATCAGCGGCGAGATGCATTCGGGATTCGCCAATCTGCGCTCGGCGCTGCCGATGAACCTCAAGGCGCACCATCCCGGCTTCAAGGTGTGGAGCGGCGCGCAGGGCGACATCGTCCGCATCCTCGCCATCTGGACCGAGTGCCTGAAGACCTATGGCGGGCCCTATCTGTTCGGGCCGGCCCCGACCCTGGCGGACGCGATGTACGCCCCGGTCTGCGCCCGCTTCACCACCTATGACGTGCCGCTGGACGCCAGGAGCCGGGCCTATTGCAAGACCATGCTCGCTTTGCCCGCGATGAAGGAATGGACCACGGCGGCGCGGGAGGAGCCGGACGAGATGGAGGAACTCGACGTGGAGTTCTGAGGGACACGTATCGGCTTGTGCGTCGTGAAAATACAATCTTGACGGGAGGCGTTCCCACGCAAAATATGGGGGGCATATTGTACCGGCATAGATGACGCGAGAACGCCCCGCCAAGATCCGTCCTCTTGCGTTGCTTCTGCTGTGCCGTGCCGGAGGAGGCAGCCATGGGCAGTATCTTCAGGGACAGCAATGCGCCTTATGTCCTCGCGATAATCGCCGGGGCGCTCGGTTGGCTGCTGAATTCTGCGGTTGTCGAGCTCAAGAACACCCGCTTCATCGAGTACACCATTTCCTATTCCGGTGGAGCGGACGATCGGCAGGCCATTGTCCGCTTCATCAACCGATCCATGAGCCAACCGATCAGTGTCGGCCGCTTCGGATTTCAATGCCTGCTGCCGCCGGGCGAGACCGGCCCGTGCTTCCGCAGCCGGCGGGGCAGCGGGCAGGCCGTCGAGTTCGTGCGAAGCGGGGCGATCTGGCTGCGTTCCACTCCCCAACTGGTGACAGACGACATCTACACGGTCGATGCCGTCGTGCCGCCGCGCGCCCAGGTCGCCTATCGCATGGGGCTCGTTGGCATCAACGCGGATGTCCGCGTCGGCTATGACCTCGCGGGCGTCGACATCGCCGCCAATGGCGGCAGCGCGGTCGGCGTCGTCTTTGGCCGAGGGCCCACCCTGGAGGGTTGGGTGCTCGAAAACTATCTTTCCATGATCATTTATTCTTTGATCTTCGTTGGGTTGTGCTTTGTCGCTTGGATTGTGATCGCATTTGTCAGCCTGCAGAGGGGCGAGGCGGCGGCCGCTCCGCGCTGAACAGCCCGTGCCGATAGAAGGAGGGGATGATGGGTCATTGGCGTCGCCTCGGCGTCTCGTGCGGTTGGATACTGGGCCTCGGCTGCTGGCTTTCCGCCGGCGTCGCCTTCGCCGATCGGGTCAAGGTCCGCATCATCACCCGGACCAACGACAACGTCGCGGTGAACGTCGTCATCGAGCGACGGAAGAACGGTGACGCCTGGGCCAAGGCGAACGCTGCGGCCCGAGGTGTGGGAATCTACGAAGTCCTCGAAGACGTGTGCAACGACTCGATTGAATACAGGGCCATCTCGACCACGTCTTTTATCGAACAGGTTCCGATAAGAGAAGTGAAGTGCAAATACCCGGAAATCGTCTTCGCCGATTTCTACGTGACGAGCGCGGCCAACCTGATCGAACGCTTCTCGGACAAAGCGGCGTGGGTTCAGGCACTCGGCGGCGTCGAGAACGCCGAAGGCTATGCGACGGCCTATTCCGACAAGGTCAAAGAGGCCCTCACCGCTGCGGACTACGGCAAGATAGCGATCCTTGGCAGCGAGATCGCGACGCAGCTGCGGGGCACCGGCAAGGCTCAGGACGCCGAAATCTTCGCGGCGCTGTCAGTGGCGGCGACCGCGCGTGGCGTCGCTTCCCGCAAAAGCCCGGATGTCGACACCACCAGGGTTCTGGTTTTCGACCCCCGCGCCAACCGGGTTGTCCTCTCGCAAGAGGGAAAAGCCTTCGTCCAGGATTACCAGACGGAAAATCTGGGCTTCGCCGCATCGGACTCCCGCTTCGGCAAGGCCGACTGGAAGACGATGCGCAGCCTTGGTGGCGGACAGGATGTTCTCGCGGCCGAGGTCCGCCTGCCCGAGGCGGCTCTCTCCGGGTTCACGGCCGGCGCGTTTCTTTCAGGATCGCCCTAGGACCGCTCCCACCGCCGGTCGGCCCGCCCCGCCCCTCAGTGCGCCTCGTCCCAGTTCAACGCCGCGCGGGCGTCGACCTTCAGCGGCACTTTCAGCGCCACCGCCGGGAAGGGGGCGAGTTCCATCACCTCGCGCACCACCGGGATGGTGGCGGCGACCTCGTCGTCCGGCACCTCGAAGATCAGTTCGTCATGCACCTGCAGCAGCATGCGGGCGGAAAGGCGCGCCGTCTCCAGCGCGCCGTCCATCCGCACCATGGCGCGGCGGATGATGTCGGCGGCAGAGCCCTGCAGCCGTGCATTGATCGCCGCACGCTCGTTGAAGGCGCGGATCGAGGGGTTCTTGGCATTGATATCGGGGTAATGGCAGCGCCGGCCGAACAGCGTTTCGACATAGCCGTGCTCGCGGGCGAACAGGCGGGTCTCGTCCATATAGGCGCGGATGCCGGGGAAGCGCTCGAAATAGCGCTTGATATAGGCGCCCGCCTCCTCGCGCGGGATCGAGAGCTGGTTGGCGAGGCCGAACGCCGAAATGCCGTAGATGATGCCGAAATTGATCGCCTTCGCCCGGCGGCGCACTTCGCCCGGCATGCCCTCGATCGGCACGCCGAACATTTCCGAGGCGGTCATGGCATGGATGTCGAGCCCGTCCTGGAACGCCTGGCGCAGCGAGGGCGTGTCGGCGATCTCGGCCAGAAGCCGCAGTTCGATCTGCGAATAATCGGCCGAAATGAGCTTGTGGCCGGGGGCGGCGATGAAGGCCTTGCGGATCTTGCGCCCCTCTTCCGAGCGCACCGGGATGTTCTGCAGGTTCGGCTCGGAGGAGGAAAGCCGGCCCGTCGTCGTCGCGGCGAGGGCAAAGGAGGAATGCACCCGCCCCGTCTCGGGGTGGACATAGGAGGGCAGGGCGTCGGCATAGGTGATCTTCAGCTTGGAGAGCTGGCGCCAGTCGAGAATGCGGCGCGGCAGCTCGTGGCCCTGCTCGGCCAGTTCCTCCAGCACGTCGGCGCCCGTCGACCACGCCCCCGTCGGCGTCTTGCGCCCGCCGGGAATGGCCATCTTGCCGAACAATATGTCGCCGAGCTGCTTGGGCGAGCCGGGGTTGAAGCTCTCCCCCGCCATCTCGGAAATATCGGCCTCCAGCCGGCCCATCCCTTGAGCGAACTCGCCGGACAGGCGCGAGAGCATCTGGCGGTCGATCATGATGCCGCGCGCTTCCATGCGGGCGAGCACGGCGACCAGCGGGCGCTCCAGCGTCTCGTAGACGGTCGCCTTGCCCTCGCTGGCGAGGCGGGGCTTCAGCACCCGCCACAGCCGCAGGGTGACATCGGCATCCTCGGCGGCGTATTCGCTCGCCTTGTCGAGCGGGGCGCGGTCGAAGGTGATCTGCCCCTTGCCCTTGCCGCACACCTCCTCGAACTTGATCGGGGTGTGGCCGAGCCAGCGCATCGACAGCGGGTCCATGCCGTGCGGCGAGGCGCCGGCATCCAGCACATAGGACAGCAGCATCGTGTCGTCGTAAGGGGCGACCTCGATGCCGGCGCGCTTGAGCACCAGCCAATCATATTTCAGGTTCTGGCCGATCTTGAGGACAGACGGGTCCTCCATCAGCGGCTTCAGGACAGCAAGCGCCTCGCGGGGAGGAATCTGGCCGGGCAGCAGCCCCTCGCTGAACAGGCCCTCATCGCCGCCCTTATGGGTGAGCGGGACATAGCAGGCCTCGTTAGGCGCGGTGGCGAGCGAGAAGCCGACCAGCTCCGCCTGCATCGGGTCGAGCCCGGTGGTCTCGGTGTCGACCGCGACAAAGCCGATCTGCGTGGCGCGGGCCACCCATTCCTGCAGGCGGGCGAGCGTCGTCACCGTCTCGTAGCGGGAACGGTCGACCGGGGTGGCGGTGGCCTCCGCCTGCCGCGCGGCGGCGAGCGCCTGCGGGGTGAGGCCTTCCGCCGGGCTCGGCGCCGCGTCCAGCGGCACCGCGGTCTCGCGCGTGTCCGGGTCGAGCCCGGCGGCCAGCAGCCCGCTCTCGCCGCCCCCCGCCTTCAGCCCGGGATCGGGATCGATGGCGGCGATGTCGATCTCATAGGCCTCGCCGACGCGGCGGGTGAGGGTGGTGAACTCCATCGCCTTGAGAAAGGCGATCAGCTTGCGCCCTTCCGGCTCGATCACGGCGATGTCGTCGAGCGGCACGTCGAGCGCCACGTCGCGCTTGAGCGTGACCAGCTGGCGCGATAGGCGGGCCTGGTCGGCGAATTCGATCAGGTTCTCGCGCCGCTTGGTCTGCTTGATCTCGCCGGCGCGGGCCAGCAGCGTGTCGAGGTCGCCATATTCCCCCAAGAGCTGGGCGGCGGTCTTGATGCCGATGCCCGGCACGCCGGGCACATTGTCCACCGAATCGCCGGCCAGCGACTGCACGTCCACCACCTTGTCGGGGGCGACGCCGAACTTCTCGAACACTTCCTCGACGCCGATCGCCTTGTCCTTCATCGGGTCGTACATCCGCACGAGCCCATCGACGAGCTGCATCAGATCCTTGTCGGAGGAGATGACGGTGACAAGAGCGCCCTTGGCCTTGGCCTGCTCGGCATAGGTGGCGATGAGGTCGTCGGCCTCGAAGCCGGACTGCTCGACACAGGCGAGGTCGAAGGCGCGGGTGGCCTCGCGGATCAGCGGGAATTGCGGGCGCAGATCCTCCGGCAGCTCCGGGCGCTGCGCCTTGTAGAGCGGGTAGATGTCCTTACGGAAGGTCTGCTCGGACTTGTCGAACACCACGGCGAGATGGGTCGGCTTCGGCGCGAAGCCGCCGCCATTCTGCCCGGCCCGCACCAGCTTCCACAGCATGTTGCAGAACCCCGCCACCGCGCCGACGGGCAGCTTGTCGGAGGAACGGGTGAGCGGGGGCAAAGCGTGGTAGGCGCGGAAGATATAGGCCGAGCCGTCGATCAGGACGACATGGTCGCCGGTGTCGACAGTCTCGTGATGGGCATCAGTGGCGGGCATTGCGGGCTCCGTTTCGCGCCGCACGATGCCCCCGCCGCCGCGCCGGGGCAAGGGGCGTGAGAGGCGGGCATTGGGCTGCGCAGGTGACGCGCCGGCCTTCCGGCGCTACAGAGCGCACAGGAAAACACCATGCCCCGCTACAAGCTCACCATCGAATATGACGGCACCCCCTTTGTCGGCTGGCAGGTCCAGGCGGCGGGGCGGACCGTGCAGGGCGTGCTCGCCGAGGCGGTGCGCCGCTTTTCCGGCGAGGAGGTGGTGGTGCACGGCGCCGGCCGCACCGACGCCGGCGTGCACGCCACCGGGCAGGTCGCCCATATCGAACTCACCCGCGACTGGCGCCCGGACACGGTGCGCGACGCGATGAACGCGCATCTGCGCCCGCACCCGGTCGCGGTGCTGGAGGCCGAGCCGGCCGCCGAGGATTTTCACGCCCGCTTCTCCGCCACCGGGCGGCGCTATGTCTACCGCATCATCGCCCGCCGGCCGGACCTGGTGCTGGAGCGCAACCGGGCCTGGCGGGTGCTGCGCCCGCTCGACACGCAGGCGATGGCGGAAGGCGCGGCCCGGCTTATCGGCCGGCACGATTTCACCACCTTCCGCGCCATTGGCTGCCAGGCCGCCTCGCCGGTGAAGACGCTCGACCGGCTTGATGTGGAGACGGTGCCGCTGGAAGGGCCGGGCATGGAGATAAGGGTGCACGCGCAGGCCCGCTCCTTCCTGCACCATCAGGTGCGGAGCATGGTCGGCACGCTGGTGAAGGTGGGCGAGGCGGCATGGACGCCGGACGACGTGACCGCCGCGCTGGAGGCCGCCGACCGCACACGCTGCGGCCCGATGGCGCCCTCGGCCGGGCTGTATCTGGCGGAAGTGACGTATTGAGGGGGTAAGTGGGGGGCGGGCGCGGCCCGGTGCCTTGGGATGAGCCCCCTGCATCGCCGTCATCCCCGGGCGGGTGTTCACCGGGACCGACAATGGCTCACGGTGATGATCTGAAGCCCTTAAGTCGCCCATTCGGGCCTCGCGGATGCGCACCACTCTGTTAATTCTAAAAGATGGCCATTGACCCATCTCGCGGCTGGGACGCGATCGCGCATAGGTTCATCGAGGTGCGATCAGGCATAGGCGCCGAGATTGTGCGTCGATGGGCAAGGCAATTGCCATCAGGCGGAACCGTGGTGGACGTCGGCTGCGGTTCGGGCAAACCTATTTCCACAGTGCTCGCGGAAGAAGGCTTTGAAGTCTTCGGGATCGACGCCTCTCCAGCGCTTGTGGCGGAGTTCCGCCGCCAGTTCCCGTCCGCCGAGATAGCCTGCGAGGCGGCGCAGACGAGCGACTTTTTTCGGCGAAGGTTCGATGGAGCCGTCGCAGTTGGCCTCCTGTTTCTGCTGCCCGCCAACGACCAACGCAAGGTCATTGATCGGGTAGCGGGGGCTTTGGAGCCAGGCGGGCGGTTCCTGTTCAGCGCGCCGCGCCAACCTTGCGTATGGGATGACATGCTGACGGGACAGCCGTCACTTTCCCTTGGAGAGGAGGAATATCAAAGCGCACTGGAGCAGGCCGGGATGAGGCTCCATGGTCACTATGTCGATGAAGGTCAAAACGACTATTTTGATGCGGTGCGCACGTCCCCCTAGCGGCTCCGATATCGGCTTCCGCCCCCTAATAGACCGATGGCCTGTCCGGCTTCATCGCCCCAGATCGAGTTTGCCAGTACTGGTATATTCCCCTCATTTCAGGGCGTGACCCGGGGACCCAGAGAGGCGGAAGCCTGGGTGGCCGGGTCAAGCCCGGCCATGAGGGATTGGTCGGCCAGCGCACCGTGAAGGATGAACGTCACCGCTCCCCTCACCGCAGGGGGATGACCGCCACCGCGTCGACCTCGACGAGATATTCCGGCTGGGCGAGGGCGTCGACGCCGATCCAGGTGGAGCTCGGCGGGTTTTCCGTGCCGAACACCTCCGCCAGCACCCGCCCGACAAGGTCGGCCTCCGGGCCGGAACGGAAGCCGGGCATATAGAGCCGCAGCATCTGGAGGTCGTCCGCCGTGCCGCCGGCGGCCTCCACCGCGAGGATGACCTGCCGCAGCACCTGCCGCAGCTGCGCCTCGCGCCCCACCGCGCTGACCTTTCCGTCGGCATCCCACGCCACCTGCCCGGCGACATGGACGAGGGTTCCCGGCGGCGAGACGCTCACCTGCGAGAAGCCCCAAGGGCGGCTGTCGAACAGTTGCGGCGGCTGCAGGGTGCGGCGGGGCATGGGGCGGCCTGTGTGGGTGGGGATGATAAAACACTGCGTGCTTCGAGGCCGGCGCGGTGCGCCGGCGCCTCAGCATGACGAGGTTTTTCCTCTCCGCTGATCACGCCGTCATCCTGAGGTGCGAGCGCAGCGAGCCTCGAAGGATGATCAGCCGCGCGGAGCCGGAAACGTCGGCCGTCCGGGACGATGGATGCGCCTCACCCCTTGGCCAGCGTCTCCAGGAAGCGGATGGCCTCGCCCTGCGCGGGAGCGACGAGTTCGCCTTCCCACATCACCTTGTTGCCGCGAATGAGTGTGCCGACCGGCCAGCCGGTCACCTCCACCCCGTCATAGGGCGTCCAGCCGGCCTTGGAGGCGATCCATTCATTGCGGATGGTCTGGCGCCGCTTCATGTCCACGATAGTGAAGTCGGCGTCATAGCCCACCGCGATGCGGCCCTTGGTGGCGATGTTGAAGATGCGGGCCGGGCCGGCGCTGGAGAGGTCGACGAAGCGCTCCAGCGTCAGCCGGCCGGCATTCACATGGTCGAGCATGGTCGGGACGAAGGTCTGCACCCCGGTCATCCCCGAGGGGCTGGCCGGGTAGGGCTTGGCCTTTTCCTCAAGCGTGTGCGGGGCATGGTCGGAGCCGAGCACGTCGACCACGCCCTCCGCCAGCCCGCGCCACAGCGCCGCCTTGTGCCGCGCCTCGCGCACCGGCGGGTTCATCTGCACCAGCGTGCCGTGCGAGGCGTACCAGGAAGCGTCCATGGTGAGGTGATGCGGCGTCACCTCGACGGTCGCGACATCCTTCTGGCCGCGCAGATACTCGATCTCTTCCTGGGAGGTGACATGCAGCACATGCACGCGCTTGCCCTCAGAGCGGGCGAGGTTGACCAGCCGGGTGGTGGCGGTCAGCGCCGCGACCTCGTCGCGCCACACCGGGTGCGAGGAGGCGTCGCCCGGAACGCGCAGGCCCTTGCGCTCTTCAAGGCGCGGCTCGTCCTCGCAATGGAAGGCGGCGCGGCGGCGGATGACCTTGAGGATGGCGCGCACGCCCGGATCGTCGGCCACCAGCAGCGAGCCGGTGGAGGAGCCGATGAACACCTTGATGCCGGGCACGCCGGGCAGCATTTCCAGCTCCGGCAGGTCCTTCACATTGTCATGCGTGCCGCCGACGAAAAAGGCGAAGTCGCAATGCATGCGGTGATGGGCGCGGGCGAGCTTATCCTCCAGCGCTTCCGCCGAGGTGGTGAGCGGGTTGGTGTTCGGCATTTCGAACACGCCGGTGACGCCGCCCATGACAGCGGCGCGGGAGCCGGATTCGAGGTCTTCCTTGTGGTCGAGGCCGGGCTCGCGGAAATGCACCTGGGTGTCGATGACGCCGGGCAGCAGGTGCAGGCCGGTGCAGTCGATCGTCTCGCCGGCCTGGGCGGCGTCAAACGACCCGATGCCGGCGATGCGCCCGGCGCGAATGCCGACATCGCGGGCGCCGGTGCCGTCCTGGTTCACCACCGTGCCGCCCTTGAGGAGAAGATCGAAAGTCTCAGTCATGCTGTCCCCGCCGGTGATGAGAGGTTGCCGCCGCAACGCCGCGCCGGCTCGCTCTTACGCCAAAGCGCGGCTGAGGTGAACGCCTCCCGTCCCGGTCCGGTGGCTCACGCCAGCGCGAACTGCACCCGCACCGCCGTGCCGCGGCTGGGTTCCACCCGGCTGGCCAGTTCCACCTTGCCGCCGAGCTGGGCGGCGAGGCTCTGGATGATGCGCCAGCCGAGCCCGTCGCTGCGCGAGAGGTCGGCATCGGGTGGCAGGCCGCGCCCGTCATCGGCGATGGTCATCTCGTAGCGGCCCGGGCCGGCGGGCAGCACGGTGATGGTGATGACGCCGGAATCGGCCTCGACGAAGGCGTGCTTGAGCGAATTGGTGACGATCTCCGCCACCAGCATGGACAGGGTGGTGAGCTGGGTGACGCTGAGCGGCAGGTTCGGCGACTCCACCGTGGAGCGGATGCCGGCCGTGCCCGAGGCGGTGACGAGATCGCAGCACAGCTGGCGCAGATACTGGTCGGTCGGCAGGTCGAGCCGCTCGGGCGCGTAGAGCTGGCGGTGGATACGGGCGATGGTGTCGAGCCGCGAGCGCGCCTCATCAAGCGCGGTGATCGCCTGCCGCGCATCCTGCCCCACCTTGCGCTTCTGCAGGGTGAGCAGGGCGGCGACGAACTGCATGTTGTTGGCGACGCGGTGCTGCAGCTCCTGGAACATGGTGCGCTGGTTCTCATAGAGCCGGGCAGTCGTCTCCTTCTCGGTGCGCAGCCGGTCGGCGGCACTGAAGGTGAAGTGGATCAGCGTGATGTCGATGGCGGCGATGACGACGAAGAAGCCGAGCGCCAGCAGCGTCTGCCCGTCGACCCGCATGTCGTTGGCCGGGCCGATGAAGAAGAACCAGGCGGCGAAGGTCGACAGCACCGCGCAGGTGACACCCGGCCGCAGCCCGCAGAAGAAGGTGGTGAGGATCACCGCCGGGAAGAAGGTGAGGAAGGGAAAGCCGGGCGGCAGCTCGCCATCCACCGCGAAGCGCAGCACCAGCGCCACGGCGAACATCGCCACGCCCACCGCATCGGCCAGCCAGGGATGGCGGCGCAGCGGCTGGGCGGCGCGCACCAGCGACCAGAAGAACGAACCCTCCCCGCCCCCTTGCGTGGCTGATTCGCCCTCGACGACGCTGCCTGCAGCGTCCCGCTGACGGGCTGCGCCGTCATTCATGGGCGAAAGGCCGCGCCGACGGCGCCTGCGCAAAAGGCCGGGTTCCGGCCCCGGCGGCGCTCGCCGCGGGCGAAGCGCCCCGCGCCGGATCGCCCGCCAAGGAAGTCGCATACATCGAACCGGACTCCCCCAAAGCGCTGCGATTTCCGCTGGTGCGCGAGTGTGCCTGTTTGTACCCAACTCGTCACCTGAGTTCTGTCCGCTTGTGAACATTTCCCCGGTCCGTGCGTTGACGCGGCAAAGGGGAGAAGTTCATGCGCGTCGACACCAGCGAAGAAGCCGGCGGCCATGGCGTCGCCGTCACCTCGTCGGGCGGCAATAATCTGCTGGGCGCCCTGCGCCCGGCCGATTTCGCTCTGCTGCGCGGCCATCTCCGGCGGATCGACCGGCCGGCCGGCGCCGTGCTGTACGAGCCGGGCGACGATGTGCGCCATGTCTATTTCCCCTGCGGCCAGGCGCTGCTGTCCTTCATGGTGCTGCTGGAGGATGGGCGGCAGGTGGAGATCACCAGCATCGGCCGCGAGGGCGCGGTGGGCGGCATTGTCAGCCAGGGCCGGCTGCCGGCCTTCTCCCGCGCTGTTGTGCAAATGGAAGGCCCGCTGCTGCGGCTCGACGGAGTCGAGCTGGAACGGGCCAAGGAAACCTCGCCGCCGCTGCGCAACCTGTTCGCCCGCTATTCCGACTGCCTGCTGGCGCAGGTGTTCCAGTCGGTCGCCTGCAACGCCACCCATTCCATCGACCAGCGCACCGCCAAATGGCTGCTCGCCGCCTATGACCGCACCGGCGACGAGACGCTGACCCTCACCCAGGAGCAGCTGGCCTCGATGCTGGCGGTCGGCCGGCCCTATATCAGCCGGGTGCTCGGGCAGATGAAGGAGGCCGGCGCGGTCGACCCGCTGCGCGGGCGCATCCGCATCACCGATCCCGACCGGCTGCGCGGCCTGTGCTGCGGCTGCCATGCGGCGGTGAAGCGGCATTTCGACGAGGTGCTCGGCGGCGTCTATCCCCGCGCCAACGAGGTCGCCGGCCACGGCATGGTCATCACCAACGGCCCTTCCTTCCGCCCGTAAGGCCGGTGCCGAAAAGTTCCCGCAGCCCTGCCTTGCCGGGGCGGGCCTTGTGCGGCGCGCGCGCACATGGCATGCGCGCCGTCATGGAACACGAAAACACCCCGCCCCTCGTCTCGTCCTTCGCCACGCTGGCGCCCCGCTACGACCTCGTCCTGTGCGATGTGTGGGGCGTGCTGCATAATGGCGTCCTCGGCTCGCAGGCGGCCGCGCAGGCGCTGGTGCGCGCCCGCGAGGCCGGCACCACGGTGATCCTGGTCTCCAACGCCCCGCGCGAGCCGGAAGGCGTCGCCCGCATTCTCGACGGCTTCGGCATTCCGCGCAGCGCCTATGACGCCATCGTCACCTCGGGGATGGTGACGAGCGCGCTGCTGGCCGGGCGGCCGGGGGTGAAGATGTGGCATCTCGGCCCGCAGCGTGACCTTGGCATCTATAAGGGCCTCGACCTCTCCCTCGCTTCGTTCGAGGAGGCGGAGCTGATCGTCTGCACCGGCCTGTTCGACGACACGGTGGAAACGCCGGACGACTATGCCGAGACGCTGGCGGCGGCGCACGGGCGGGGGCTGCCCTTCATCTGCGCCAACCCTGATATCGTGGTGGAGCGCGGCGGCGACCTGATCTGGTGCGCTGGCGCCATCGCCGAGGCCTATGCGGAACTCGGCGGCGAGGTGGTGTTCTGCGGCAAGCCGCACCGGCCGATCTACGAGACCGCCTTCGCCACCGCTGAAAAGCTGCGCGGCGCCCCGGTGGCGAAGGCGCGCGCGATTGCCATCGGCGACGCGCTGCGCACCGATCTGGCCGGCGCGCTCGGCCATGGCATTGACTGCCTGTTCGTGGCGGCCGGCATCCATGCCGGCGAGCTGGGCCTCGGACAGGGGGGCGAGGTGGAGCCGCGCGCGCTCGCCCGGCTGCTGGCCGACGGGCCGGGCCGCCCGGCCGCCGTGACCACGCGCCTCGCCTGGTAGTGCGCCGCCGCCCCGTCGCGACTCCCCCGGATTGACGCCGGGGCGGGACGGGGCCACTTAACAGGCCTGTTCCTCGCCGGCCCCCGGGCGGCCTTCCCGTTGCGTAGCGCTGACATGACCCACGCCGCCGCCGCCCCGCATCCCTTCCCCGTCCTGCGCAAGGATGACGCGCTGCCGGCGGGCCTTGCCGCCCCGGTGGTCGCCATCGGCAATTTCGACGGCGTGCATCGCGGCCACCGGGCGGTGATCGGCACCGCGATCGACCAGGCCCGCTCGCTGGGCCGGCCGGCGCTGGCGGTGACGTTCGAGCCGCACCCGCGCGCCTTTTTCCGCCCCACCGAGCCGATCTTCCGCCTCACCCCGGAGCCGATGAAGCTGAAGCGGCTGTCCGAGACCGGGCTCGACGGCGCGGTGGTGCTGGCCTTCGACGCCGCCATGGCCGGGCGCGAGGCGGAGGATTTCGTCGCCGACATCCTGGTCGGGCGGCTCGGCGTCTCCATGGTGGTAGCGGGCTACGATTTCCATTTCGGCAAGGGGCGCGGCGGCTCGCCGCTGTTTTTGCGCGAGGCTGGCAAGCGCCATGGCTTCGGCGTGGAAATCGTGCCGCCGCTGCTGGATGAGGGCGCGCAGATTTCGTCCAGCGTCATCCGCGCCGCGCTGGCGCAGGGCCGCGTCGAACAGGCCGCCCATATGCTGGGCGCGCCGTTCGAGATCGCGGCGGAAGTGATCCATGGCGACAAGCGCGGGCGGGAACTTGGCTACCCCACCGCCAATATGCGGCTCGACCCGGCGGTGGCGCTGGCGCACGGCATCTATGCGGTGACGGTGGAGATCGACGGCGTGCGGCACAAGGGCGTGGCCAGCTTCGGCCGCCGCCCGACCTTTGATGATGGCGCGCCGCGGCTGGAGACCTTCGTGTTCGATTATGAAGGCGACCTCTATGGCCGGGTGCTGCCCGTCGCCTTCCATGCCTGGCTGCGGCCGGAACTGAAATTCGACGGCATCGAGGCGCTGATCGCGCAGATGGACATCGACAGCGCGCGGGCACGGGCGGCGCTGGCGTAGGGGGCTCGTGGCTTCCATCCTTCGAGGCTCGCTCCGCTTGCACCTCAGGATGACGTGGCCCTTTCCAAGCGGCCAGCGACGTCGTCATGCTGAGGTGCCGGCCGTCAGGCCGGCCTCGAAGCACGCATGGCCTCATACCGCCCCCTCCCTTGCACGCGCCCGGCGCTGCGCTTAAACCGGGCGCGAAGGCTAAGGAGCGCGTCATGACGAGCCGCAACAGCGATGGTCGCACTGGGAACGAGCCCGCCGGAGAACCGGCCGGCGAGGGGACGGCGCACGATTATTCCGCCACCCTGTTCCTGCCGCAGACCGAGTTTCCCATGCGCGCGGGCCTGCCGCAGCGCGAGCCGGAGCTGCTGGCGCGCTGGGAGCGGATCGACCTCTATGGCCAGCAGCGCAAGGCCGGCGAAGGCCGCCCGCGCTTCGTGCTGCATGACGGCCCGCCCTATGCCAATGGCAACATCCATATCGGCCACGCGCTCAACAAGATCCTGAAGGACGTGGTGGTGCGCAGCCAAGGCGCGCTCGGCCATGATTCCAACTATGTGCCGGGCTGGGACTGCCACGGCCTGCCGATCGAGTGGAAGATCGAGGAACAGTACCGCGCCCGGGGCAAGAACAAGGACGAGGTGCCGGTCGTCGAGTTCCGCCAGGAATGCCGGACCTTCGCCCAGGGCTGGATCGACGTGCAGCGCGCCGAGTTCAAGCGGCTCGGCGTCGAGGGCGACTGGGCGCACCCCTATGTGACCATGAGCTATGACGCGGAAGCGCAGATCGCCCGCGAGATCGTGAAATTCGCCAGCAACGGCCTGCTCTATCGCGGCTCCAAGCCGGTGATGTGGTCGGTGGTCGAGCGCACCGCCCTGGCCGAGGCCGAGGTCGAATACCACGACCACCAGTCGACCACGATCTTCGTCAAGTTCCCCGTCACCGGCTACCGCAAGAGCGCGGCCACCGCCGGCGGCCTGCCCAAGGGGCTGGAACCGGCGGACGAGGCGGCGGACATCCATTTGTTCCCCTCCTATGAGGGCGCCAGCGTGGTGATCTGGACCACCACGCCCTGGACCATTCCCGGCAACCGCGCCATCGCCTTCTCGCCGAACGTGACCTATGCGGTCTACGAGGTGACGGAAGCCCCGCACGACAATTGGGCCAAGGTGGGCGAGCACTTCATCCTGGCCGACAAGCTGGCGGAAGAGGTGTTCAAGGCCGCCCGCGTCACGGCTTACGAGCGCCACCGCGAGGTGGACCCGACGCATCTCGTCTGCGCCCATCCGCTGAACGGCGTGGAGGGCGCGCAGGGCTATTTCGACTTCCGCGTGCCTGTGGTGCCCGGCGACTTCGTCACCGACGACACCGGCACCGGCTTCGTCCACATCGCCCCCGGCCACGGCGCCGACGACTTCAACCTGTTCATGTCCGCCCATCTGGGCGAGGTGCCGCACACGGTCGGCCCGGACGGGCGCTACTATGACCATGTGCCGCTGTTCGCCGGCGCCCGGGTGATGGACGACAAGGGCAAGGACGGCGACGCCAACGACGCGGTCATCAAGGCGCTGATGGGCGCCGATAAGCTGCTGGCGCGCGGGCGGCTGAAGCACCAGTACCCGCATAGCTGGCGCTCCAAGGCGCCGATCATCTTCCGCAACACGCCGCAATGGTTCATCGCGATGGACAAGGACATCGCGGCGGCGGACGGTTCGTCGACCGGCGGCGATACGCTGCGGGCCCGCGCGCTCGACGGCATCGCCAAGGTGCAGTGGGTGCCGGCCTCGGGCCAGAACCGCATCACCGGCATGATCGAGAACCGGCCGGACTGGGTGGTCTCGCGCCAGCGCGCCTGGGGCGTGCCGATCGCTGTCTTCGTCAAGGACAAGGGCGACGGCACGGTCGAGATCCTGCGCGACGAGCGGGTGAATGCCCGCATCGCCGAGGCCTTCGCCACCGAGGGGGCCGATGCCTGGTACCAGGAAGGCGCCGCCCAGCGCTTCCTCGGCACCGACTACAGTTCCAATGAATGGACCAAGGTCGACGACATTCTCGACGTGTGGTTCGACAGTGGCTCCACCCACGCCTTCACGCTGGAAGTGCGCGAAGACCTCAAAGCCGACCGCGCCTTTGCCGGCGGGCCGGACCGGGTGATGTATCTCGAAGGCTCGGACCAGCATCGCGGCTGGTTCCACTCCTCGCTGCTGGAGAGCTGCGGCACGCGCGGGCGCCCGCCCTATGACGTGGTGCTGACGCATGGCTTCGTGCTCGACGAGCAGGGCCGCAAAATGTCGAAATCGGTCGGCAACGTGGTCGCCCCGCAGGAGGTGATCAAGAATTCCGGCGCCGACATTCTGCGGCTGTGGGTGTGCGCCTCCGACTATTCCGACGATCTGCGCATCGGGCCGGAAATCCTGAAGACCACGGTCGAGACCTACCGCAAGCTGCGCAACACGCTGCGCTGGCTGCTCGGCTCGCTGCACCATTACCGCGAGGCCGAGCGCGTCGCCTATGCCGACATGCCGGCGCTGGAGCGCATGGTGCTTCACCGGCTGGCCGAACTCGACGGCGTGGTGCGCGAGGCCTATGCCGGCTTCGACTTCAAGCGGGTGAACGCGGCGATGACCGCCTTCATGACCAGCGAATTGTCGGCCTTCTATTTCGACGTGCGCAAGGACGCGCTCTACTGCGACCCGATCTCCTCGGTGACGCGGCGGGCCTGCCTCACCGTGCTGGACGAGGTGTTCGCGCGGCTGGTGGTGTGGCTGGCGCCGATCCTGCCCTTCACGGCGGAAGAGACCTGGCTGGCGCGCTTCCCGTCCGAGACCGGCTCGGTGCATCTGGAAACCTTCCCCGACACGCCGGCGAAGTGGCGCGACGACACGCTGGCCGACGAGTGGCGCAAGATCCGCCAGGTGCGGCGCGTGGTGCTCGGCGCGCTGGAAGTGGAGCGCGCGGCCAAGCGCATCGGCTCCAGCCTGGAAGCGGCGCCTGTTGTGCATGTGTCCGACCCGAACCTGTTCGCGGCGGTGAGCGCTGTGGATCTGGCGGAAGTGTGCATCACCTCCGACGCGCATCTGATGCCCGACGAGGGCCCGAAAGACGCCTTCCGCCTCGCGGAGGTGCCTGGAGTGGCGGTGGTGCCGAACCGGGCGGTGGGCCATAAATGCGCCCGCTCCTGGAAGATCTCGCCGCTGGTGGGGACGGATGCGGACTATCCGGACGTGACCCCGCGCGACGCCATGGCACTGCGCGAACTCGCCCATGCCCGGCGGGCGGCGGAATGAGCGGCGCCCCGTGAACCTCCGCCTCGCCGGCCCGTTCACTCTTTACGGAGGCGCTTTCGCGCTGGCCGCGCTGGTCGCCGACCAGGCGTCCAAGCTCGCCGTGCTGGGCGGGGTCGATTTCGGCCCTGACGGCATCGTGAAGGTGGCGCCCTTCCTCGACATCGTCTGGGCGTGGAACACCGGCATCAGCTACGGCCTGTTCTCGCTGGGGGCGGAGGGCTGGTGGATTCTCGGCGGGCTGAAAGTGGCGGCCGCCCTGCTGTTCTGGCTCTGGCTGGCGCGCATCGACAACCGGCTGGAGGCGGCGGCGCTGGGGCTGCTGATCGGCGGCGCGCTGGGCAATGCCATCGACCGCGCGGCCTATGGCGCGGTGTTCGATTTCATTTCGCTGCACGCTTTCGGCTTCTACTGGTACGTGTTCAACCTCTCCGATGTCGCCATTGTTGCCGGGGTGGGCGTGCTTTTGTATGCTTCCTTCTTCGGGGGCGCCGCAAAATCGCCGCCCTGAGGTGAGATCGGATCTTCCGCACGCTTGAGCGGTCGCGCGGGGGCGGCATCTCGCCCGCCTCACCCGACCGGCAGGAGACGACCGGATGACGAAACGAGTTCATGCAACCCGCACCGCGCTACTGCGGGGCGCCATGGTCTGCACGATGGCTGGCGCCTTCGGCGTCGCGCCGGTTTTTGCCGCCGACGACCCGCCGGAGATGAACCTCACCGGCCAGCTGCTCACCGGCCTCGGCCTGGTGGCGCCGCCGCCGCCCAATATCGATTATCGCGAGCGCGCCCCGCTGGTGGTGCCGCCGACCGGCGACATCCTCCCGCCGCCGCGCGACGCCTCCGCCATCGCGCAGAACCCGGCCTGGCCGAAGGACCATGACGCGGTCGTCCGCGAGCAGGCGGAAAAGACCAACTGGTCCGAAGCGTGGGAATCGATCGCCCGCGACGGCAACACCAATTCGCGCACCCTCACCCCGGCCGAGCTCGACAAGGGCTACAAGGCCAGCAAGGTGACGGGTTCCGGCTTCAACAACCGGCGCACCAATGACGACAACCGCCTCTCGCTCAACCAGCTCGACTTCTTCGGCTGGGGCAACAAGAAGGCTGAGGAGACGGTCCCGTTCGAGGGCGAGCCGGACCGTGAATCGCTGGTCCAGCCGCCGCCCGGCTACCAGACGCCCGCCCCCGGCGCCAAATATGGCGTGGTGTCGGATCGTCCGGAAGACAAGGACTGGAAGATGCCGGCCTGGTTCGACCGGGCCCAGCCGAACAATTGATCGGCTGCAGCGCACGGCGCCCGCGCGCCGTCGCCAGGCCCGCCGGCAAAGCGCCTTGGAGGCGCGCCGTTGATGCGCGCCACGGAGACGCGCCACGGAGACGCGCCACGGAGACGCGCTCTGCCGCCGCCGCGGGCTTCTCTCACTTCGCGGTGAAGCACGCCGGCGGCGCGTCGCGCCGCGCACGCTTCGTCGCTACATTGTGTGGCGTTCCCCGCCCTGCGCGGCCCTATCCCGGGCCGTGCGCCCCCGGCGCCCTCCGGGCGGTCGCCGAAACGGATGAAGCTGTGACTGGAAGAATCATGCCCGCTCTGATGCTGCTGGCCGGCGCCGCCGCCGGCCTCGCCACGGCCCCCTCGCGCGCCGATGCCACCGAAGTGTCGGAATTCACCCTGGGTAACGGCCTGCAGGTGGTGGTGGTGCCTGACCATCGCGCCCCCGTCGTCACCCATATGGTGTGGTACCGTGTCGGTTCGGCCGATGAGCAGCCGGGCAAGTCAGGCATCGCCCATTTCCTCGAACATCTGATGTTCAAGGGCACCGCCACCCACCCGGCGGGCGAGTTCTCTCAGGTGGTGGCCAAGCTTGGCGGGCAGGAGAACGCCTTCACCTCGCAGGACTACACCGCCTATTTCCAGCGCGTGGCCAAGCAGAACCTCGCCACCGTGATGGGCTTCGAGGCCGACCGCATGACCGGGCTGGTGCTGACCGATGAGGTGGTGCTGCCCGAGCGCGACGTGGTGCTGGAAGAGCGCCGCATGCGCACCGACAACGACCCCGCCTCGCAGCTCTCCGAGGCCGCGCAGGCGGCGATGTTCGTCAACCACCCCTATGGCCACCCGATCATTGGCTGGGAAGACGAGATCCGCCAGCTGAACCGGCAGGACGCGCTCGACTTCTACCGCCGCTTCTACACCCCCAACAACGCCATCCTGGTGGTGGCCGGGGATGTCGAGCCGGACGAGGTGAGGAAGCTCGCCGAGGACACCTATGGCAAGGTCGAACGGCGCGCCGAGACCGCCGAGCGGGTCCGCCCGCAGGAGCCGCCGCCGCGCGCCGAGCGCCGGCTGGTGCTGGCCGATGGGCGCGTGGGCCAGCCGAGCCTGTCGCGCAGCTATCTCGTGCCGTCCTATAAGGGTGACAAGCAGGAGAGCGCCGCGCTCGACGTGCTGTCCCAGGTGCTGGGTGGCGGCTCCACTGGCCGGCTCTATCGCACGCTGGTGGCCGACAAGGCTGTCGCGGCCAATGCCGGCGCCTGGTACCAGTCCACCGCGCTGGACGACACCCGCTTCGGCCTCTCCGTCACCCCCCGCCCGGAAGTGACGATGGAAGCGCTGGAGACCGCGCTGGACGAGACCATCGCCGCCCTCGCCAAGGACGGGCCGGACCCGGCCGAGCTGGAGCGCGCCAAGACGCGGCTGGTGGCCGAGGCGATCTACGCCCAGGACAACCAGGCGACGCTGGCGCGCATCTACGGCGCCGCGCTCGCCACCGGCTCCACCGCGCAGGACGTGAAGATCTGGCCGGATCTGGTCAAGGCCGTGACCGCCGAGCAGGTGCGCGACGCCGCCCGCCGTTGGCTGGTGCCGGCCCGTGCCGTGACCAGCCAGCTGCTGCAGGTCAAGCCCGCCCCCGCCGCCGCTTTGCCCGAGCCGGGCACCGAGCGTGCGGCCCCGGCGGAGGACCGCTCGTGACCGGCGCCGCCACCCCGCGGCGCGCCGGCCTTTCCCGTTCCCTCCTGTCCCTCGCCGCGGCCACCCTCATGACCATCGCTCTCGCCCCCGCCTCCCTCGCCCAGTCCGAGACCACGCGCATCCAGCGGGTGATCAGCCCGGGCGGCATCGAGGCCTGGCTGGTGCACGACACCACCCTGCCGCTGGTGGCGATGGAGATCGCTTTTGTCGGCGGCGCGGCGCAGGACCCGACGGAAAAGCCCGGCGTCGCCAGCCTCACCTCCTCGCTGCTCGACGAGGGCGCCGGCGATCTCGATTCCCGCGCCTTCCAGGACCGGATGGCGGAGAAGGCGATCGAACTGCGCTTCGACGCCTCGCGCGACAGCCTCGGCGGCTCGCTGCGCACCCTTTCGGAGAATGTCGACGACGCCTTCGCGCTGATGGCGCTGGCAGTGAACGCGCCGCGCTTCGACGACGAAGCGGTGGAGCGCATCCGCCAGGGCCAGCTGGCCCAGCTGCGCCGGCGGCTGAACGACCCCTCCTCGCTGGCGAGCCTTGGCTGGTCGGCCGCCGCCTTCCCCGGCCATCCCTATGGCCGCCCGGTGGCCGGCACGCTGGAGAGCGTGCCCACCATCAGCCGCGACGACCTCAAGGCCTTTGTCGGCCGCACCCTGGCGCGCGACAATTTGAAGATCGCCGTGGTCGGCGACATCACGGCGGAAAAGCTCGGCCCGGCGCTCGACGCCATGTTCGGCGCCCTGCCGGCCAAGGCCCAGCTGACCCCGGTGCCGAACGTGGAACCGCAGCGCCTCGGCACCGATGTGGTAAAGACGCTCGACGTGCCGCAGACCTCCATCGTCTTTGGCGGCATCGGCCTCAAGCGCGACGACCCGGACTTCATCCCCGCCTTCGTGCTCAACCACATTTTCGGCGGCTCGGCCTTTTCCTCGCGCCTGTTCAGCGAAGTGCGGGAAAAGCGCGGGCTGGCCTATTCGGTCTACAGCCATCTCGCCCCGCTCGACCACACGGCGCTGATCCTCGGCGGCACCGCGACCAAGAACGAGCGCGCCGGCGAGAGCGCCGCGCTGATCCGCTCGGAATATGAGCGCCTGCTCACGGTAGGCCCGAGCGAGGAGGAGCTGGAGGACGCCAAGAGCTACCTCATCGGCTCCTTCGCCCTGCGCTTCGACAGCTCGGCCAAGGTCGCCTCGCAGCTGCTGCAGATCCAGATCGACAATCTCGGCATCGACTATATCGACATCCGCAACCAGCTGGTGGCGAAGGTGACGCTGGACGACGTGAAGCGGGTCGCGGCCCGGCTCAATGAGCACCCCGCGCTGCTGTTCAGCCTGGTCGGCAAGCCCGAGGGGCTGACCCAGTGACGGCCGGCCGGCGCGGGCGGCAGCGCCAGATGGCGGGCAACCCGAGTGACGACGGGAGCGGGCCGGGCGTTTGCGCCCCCCGCGCCCGCGCGGACGCTTGACGGGAGGGCGTCAGGGCATGTTCCCTGTCAGCGATCCCCTGCTATAAGAGCGTCCGGGAACGTATGGATCAAGCACATCGGCCATCCGGCGCTGCGGGGGAGGGCGCCGGGGTCCATCCAGCCGCCACGGCGGGGAGTATGCGTATGGGTATCGGGGACGTTGGGAGCCGGAACGTGGGGAACGCCGAACAGGTGAACGAGCCGGCCGGTGCGGCGAGGCGCGGGCGGACGCACAGGGGGCGTGCCCGCCACTGGCTCGCACTCCCGGCGCTCGCTCTGCTGCTGGCGGGCTGCGCCGGCAACGGCATTGGCGGCGGCGACGGCAATGAGGGCCCGATGGGGTCCGGCAATGCCGGCGACCAGGGCATTTTCGGCTCCACCATGCAGACCACCACCGTGGCCCCGACCGGCGGCAGCGCGGCGGCGGGCGGCGCGGTGGGCGCCGGCACGGCGGCGGTTACACCAGGCGATGCCGATCCTTCCGCGTTCACCTGCCCGCCGATCCAGGTGCGGGCCGGCGCGGCGGCCTGGCAGGTGACGGAACCCTCCGATGGCGGCGTGCGCTACCAGGCGACGCTCGGCCAGTTCTCGCGCGAATGCCGCTTCTCCGCCCCCGACATGAACATGCGCGTCGGCATTCAGGGCCGGGTGCTGCTCGGCCCCAAGGGCGGCCCGGGCAAGCTCACCGTGCCGATCCGTCTCGCCGTCGTCGAGGAAGGCCCGGCGCCGAAATCGGTGTGGACCAAGTTCTATTCGGTGCCGGTTGAAGTGGGGCCGAACGTGATGCAGGTCGATTTCGGCCTGGTGGCGGATGATGTGAACTTCCCGCGCCCGACGCCCGGCCTCTCCGAGCGCTACATCGTCTATGTCGGCTTCGACCCGCAGGGCAAGGAAGAGAAGCCCACGCGGGCGCGCCCGACCACGCCGCGCGCCCAGCCGCAGGCCCAGCAGGCGCCGCGGCCGGCTCCCGCCGCCACGGCAGCGCCGCGCGCGACCCCGGTGGTGACGCCTGCGCCGACCGCCACGCCGCGCCAGATCTCGCCCACCGTCACGCCGGCCGCCAGCGCCGCGCCGCGCACCAGCCCCTCGGCGCCGACCTCCACCGTGCAGACCGCTCCCGCCACCCCGGCGCCGGCGGCAACGGCTCCCGCCGCGACCGCGCCGGCTGCGGCGGCTCCCGCCCCGGACAACGGCCAGACTCAGTGGATCGGCGCCCCGGCCCCCTCCACCGGCGGCTTCTCGCAATAGAGCGCGGTCCACCGGCCCGGCTGAACAAGCCGGATCGGTGGTTCACCCTCTGACCTGTGGAGGCCGCGCGGCCGCGCCGTCTGCGGTGCGGGCTCAGCGGCGCGGGCTTTCGCCGGCGGGCACGGGCGAAGGCGAGGGTGCCTCGACCTGCTGCGCCTCGACCTGTTTCGCCGCCTAGGCCGGCGGCGCTTCGCCTGGCTTCTTGGCGGCGAAGGCGCTGAGGAAGGAGCGCACCGTCTGGTCCACCACATTGCGGATCGTCGCCGCGTCCGGGTGGGTATTGTCGCCGAAGAGCATCGGCATGATGAGCTTGCCCTGGCAGCCCAGCATGAACTGCCAGGCGGCCATCTCGACATCCTCGATGACGAATTCGCCCTGCGCGATCTTGGCCCGTAGCCAGTCGGACAGCCGGCTGACCCCGGCCTCCTGTCCGGCCTGGAGGAAGGCCCGGCCGATCTCGGGCAGTTTCTCCCCGACGCCGATCACCATCCGCACGGTGCGGATATGGCCCGGCTCGAGCATGGCGTGGATATAACGTCCGGCGAGGCCCCGCAGCGTCTCCTCGGTGGGTCCGTCGGAATCGAGGTCGAAGCAGGCTTCGGCGGTGCGGGTGCATTCATCCGTCACCAGGGCGGTGAACAGGTTTTCCTTGGAATCGAAATAGACGTACAGCGTGCCCTTCGAGACGCCGGCGGCGCGGGCGATTTCGCCCATGCTAGCGCCGTCGAAGCCGGAGGCGAGAAACACCTCCCGCGCGCCGCGCAGGATCTGGTCGTGCTTGGTGGAGGCGGGGGCGGCGGCCGTTTCGGCGCGCCCCGGCCCGGCCTGCCGTCCGCCGGCCGGCCGGCGCTCGGTCCGTTGATGGGCGAAGTCCGGTAATGAGGCCATGAACAATCTGATCGGGATGAGCAATTATGACTTATTCGCAACAACAGTTTGGAGCGCCGGGCGCCTTTAAGCAATGTGGCAGAGGGCGGCTGAGGGGCGGGTAAACAAATTGACCGAACGGTTCAGTCGATATTGATCGCGAGCGATGAACCGTTTAATGATCCAAACGCGCCAGCGGATCTGGTCCCAAGGAGCCCGCAAGCCTTTGGACAACACAGGCCCGCTGGTAGAGGGAGGGGGATTAAACCGCCCCCCCAATCCCCCTCCCTCATTCCGATCGCCCCAATCGGCCGATCGTCCGGGGCGTCTTCACATTCGCGTGGGTGCGGCGTTGGCGCGGTGTCGGCGCGGCCGCCGCGATCCCGCGGCGCCCCCGAGAGAGCGCTTGGCGCCGGTGGCGCGGCGGGGTATTGCTGCAACGCCCCCCGATGCCACGGCATTGCTCTGCGCACACCCGGCCCTCATGCACCGTCCTGTCGCGTCTTCTCCATTGATCTCCCGTCCCGCCCGCGCGCACAGCGCCGGTCGGCCGGGTCCTGCAGGCCACTGCCTTCCCGGCCCGTGCCGTGGCGGCGCCGGGGACGCGCGGGGGCTCCATGGCTGAGCGTCGCCCCACGGGACGCCGGACGATTCCCTTCGCCGCCGAGATGGCGGCGCTGGGAGTGGTGTTCGGCGATATCGGCACCAGTCCGCTCTATGCCTTCAAGCAGGGGCTCAACGCCGTGGGCGGCCCGGCGATCTCCGATGCCGACGTGTTCGGCCTGCTGTCGCTGATCACCTGGGCCATCATCCTTTCCATCACGCTCAAATACGTCACGCTGGTGCTGCGGGCGGACAATGACGGCGAAGGCGGCATCCTCGCCCTGGTCACGCTGCTCGATTTGCAGCGCTCGGCCAATGGCAAGCGGCTTTGGCTGCTGGTCGCCGGCCTGGTCGGCGCCGCGATGCTGATCGGCGATGGCGTGCTGACCCCGGCGATCTCGGTGCTGTCGGCCATTGAAGGGCTGGAGGTGATCGCCCCCGCGCTCGACCACTGGATCGTGGCGGCCACGGTGCTGGTGATCCTGCTCGTCTTCATCTCGCAGCGCGCCGGCACCGAGCGCATCGGCGCCTTCTATGGGCCGGTGATGCTGGTCTGGTTCCTGTCGCTGGGCGCGCTCGGCCTGCATGGCATCGTCCAGGCGCCGCAGGTACTGGCGGCGTTCGACCCGCGCCATGGCATCGCGATCCTGGCCGACAATCCGCTGCTCGCCGGCGTCATTCTCGGCGCCACCTTCCTGGCGATAACAGGTGGCGAGGCGCTCTATGCCGATCTCGGCCATTTCGGCCGGCCGGTCATCACCCGCGCCTGGCTCTTCGTCGCCATGCCGGCCTTGCTGCTTAACTATTACGGCCAGGGCGCCCATGTGCTGCTGCACCGCGAGTCCGTGCGCAATCCCTTCTACGATCTGGCGCCCGACATGGTCGAGGTGCCGCTGCTGATCCTCGCGACCCTGGCGACGGTGATCGCCTCGCAGGCGATCATCACCGGCGTGTTCTCGCTGGCCAAGCAGGCGATCGAGCTCGGCTATTTGCCGCCGATGCGGATTCGCTACACCAGCGAACACAACGACCAGCACATCTATGTCGGCCGGCTCAACTGGATCATGATGACGGCCTGCGCCGCCATCGTGGTGTCGTTCGGCTCGTCCGACCGGCTGGCCTCCGCCTATGGCATCGCCGTGGCGATGGCGATGGTCTCGACCACCATCCTGTTCGTCGCCTATGTGCGCCGGCGCTGGCACTGGCCCTGGCCGGCGCTGGTGGGCCTAGCCGGCGGGCTGGCGGTGATCGACCTGTCCTTTGCCACCGCCAACCTCACCAAGCTGCACGATGGCGGCTGGCTGCCGGTGACGATCGCCGCGCTGGTGCTGGTGATCATGGTGTCGTGGCGGCGCGGCATGGAAGGGGTGGGGCTGCAGCAGCGCCGCTTCACCCAGCCGCTGGACGAGTTCGTCGCCAAGGGCCGCCCGCCAGGCTGCGCGGTAAGCCCGCGCACCGCCATCTTCCTCTCGCGCGGTGGCGCCGTCACGCCGGTGGCGCTGGGGCGCCTGTCGGAACTGCTCAATGTGCAGTTCACCCGCGCCGTCATCGTCTCGGTGTGGATCGCCTCGCGCCCGCGCGTGCCGGTGGACGAGCGGGTGCGGGTGCTGCCGCTGGACGCCGCGCATCTGCGCGTCGATGTGCGCTTTGGCTACATGCAGCAGATCGACGTCCCGGCCGTGCTCGGCCCCGCCCTCTACGCCCAGGGTATCGAACCCGACGACGCGGTCTATGTCATCGGCCACGAGCGGGTGATGCCGCCCGACGACATTCTCGGCGTGCGCGATGTACTGGCCCATGTCTTCGCCTTTCTCGCCCGCAATGCCGAGCGCTCGGTCGACCGCTTCGGCCTGCCGCGCCCGCGCACCATCGAAATCGGTTATCCGGTCCGGCTCTAGGCGTGGAACGCGCTCACGCCGGCGTGACTGTCATTGCGTCGTCGCACCCGCGCCGCCATCTGGCGTCAGACAGACGCGAGAATCGGCGGAACGGGGCGGGTGCGTTAATGCGCCGCCGGCCCGCTGAACGTGTTTCGCAAGCCGGCCGGGTCTGCTAGGGCTGCCCGGCACACTGGCATAACAGCGAGGACAGGCACGCGATGAAGGGACTGAAGCTGATTCCCGGCTGGCTGCGCGCGCGGCTCGGCTGGCACACGCTCGGTCTGGTCGCGAGCCTGGTCATCATCGGCATCGCCGTTTTCGTTCTCTACGAGATGCTGCGCCATATCCGGCCGCGCGAGGTGCTGGAAGCGATCTCGGGCACGGACCTGTGGCGGATCGGCGTGGCGGCGCTGTTCGTGGCGGGGGCCTATTTCACCCTCACCTTCTATGACTGGTTCGCCCTGCGCACCATCGGCAAGCCGCATGTACCCTACCGGGTTGCGGCGCTGGCCTCCTTCACCTCCTATTCCATCGGCCACAATATCGGCTTCTCCGCCTTCACCGGCGGCACGGTGCGCTACCGCATCTATTCCGCCCACGGGCTGGGCGCGGTGGATGTGGCGAAGCTCTGCTTCATCACCGGGCTCACCTTCTGGCTCGGCAATATCGCCATTCTCGGCCTCGGCATCACCATCGAGCCCTGGGCCGCCAGCGCGGTCGACCATCTGCCGCCCTGGGTGAACCGGCTGATCGGGCTCGCCCTGCTCGGCGGCCTTGCCGCCTATGTCGTCTGGGTCGGGCTCAAGCCGCGCCGCATCGGCGTCGGCAAGGGGCACTGGACCGTCACGCTGCCGGGCTGGAAGCTCACCCTGATGCAGATCGTGATCGGCATCATCGATCTCTCCTTCTGCGCCGCCGCCATGTATGTGCTGATGCCGCAGCAGCCCTATATCGACCCGATCGCGCTCGGCGTGGTGTTCATCTCCGCCACGCTGCTCGGCTTCGCCAGCCATGCGCCGGGCGGCCTCGGCGTGTTCGACGCGGCGATGCTGGTGGCGCTGCCTCAGTTCGAAACCGAGCCGCTGCTGGGCGCGCTGCTGCTGCTGCGCCTGCTCTATTATGTGACGCCCTTCGCCATCGCGCTGATCCTGATGGGCAGCCGCGAGCTGATGATGAGCCGCCGCCGCCTCGCCGCCACCCGGGGCATCTCGGTCGACCCGCTTGCCGCCCTGCCGGTGATCGAGCCAGACGGGGCGCCGGACGCGGCGCCGGACGACACCTCAAAGCCGGAACGCCGCCGCGCCGCCGGCTGAGGGCAGGGGCGGGCTGGCGGCGGTCAGCGCACGAGGTCGGGCAGCAGGCTGCGCATGCTCGACGGCAGTTTGCGCGCCTTCATGCCCTTGGGCAGGGTGAACTGCGCCGGGTCCTGCGGGCCGCGCGTGAGTTCCGTGACCTCGAACAGCACCACCGGCTTGCCGGCCATCGAGGTGGTGGTCCTGAGCACGATGCCGTCGGCGGTGACGCAGCTCTCCACCGGCTGGTTCAGCGCCTTGACCTCGAAGCGCCACAGCTCGCACGCCTCTCCCAGCGCCTCGCCGGTGCCGGTGTGGGTGCCCTGCCGGCCGGCGTCGGAAAAGGCGAAGCCGGGCGGCATCTCCATCTCGACGGCGATGCGGTCCATGCCGGGCACGTCCATCAGCACCACCATGCCGCGCCGGTTGAGATCGATCAGGCTCACCATGCCCTCGGGCAGGTTGCCGGTGGCGACCTCGACGCGCACCTGCCCCTGGTGATGCGCCACGCTCATCTCCACGCCCTGCGCCGCGCGCGCCTTGGCGCGATAGTCGGCGGCGGGCGCCGGCATGGGTTCGGCGGCGAGGCCGGTAACGTCGAACGACATGCCGATGCCCAGCATCAGGCTGACGATCCCATGGCGGCGCATTCGGGTCCCTTCGCGATTCATCGGGCGGTGCGACGGCCGAGAAAGGCGCGTCCATCGAGCACGATGGCCGGGTCGGGAATGCCGACGACGCCATCATCCCTGCCCTCATACGGGATTTGGGCGAGGATTTGACGAATGGCTCCGATCCGCGCCCGCATTTTGTCGTTGGCCAGCACCACCGACCACGGGACCGGGGAGTGGCTCGCCTCGATCATGGTGTCGCGCGCCTGCGCGATGGCGTCCCAGCGCGCCGGGGCGGCGAGATCGACCGGGGAGAGCTTCCAGCGCTTCAGCGGGTCCTGATGGCGCTCATGCAGGCGCAGCAGCTGCATTTCGCGGCCGATGTCGAGCCAGATCTTGAACAGCCTGATGCCGTCATCGCGCAGCATCTGCTCGAAAACCGGCACCTGGGTGAGGAAATGCGCGCTTTCCGCCGGGGTGCAGAAGCCCATCACCGGCTCGATGACGGCGCGGTTGTACCAGGAGCGGTCGAAGACCGCGATTTCGCCCCGGCGCGGCAAATGGGCGATGTAGCGCTGGAAATACCATTGCCCGGCTTCCACCTCGGTCGGCTTGTCGAGCGCGACGACATGCACGAAGCGCGGGTTGAGGTGCTGCGTCAGGCGGTGGATGGTGCCGCCCTTGCCGGCGGCGTCGCGCCCCTCGAACACGATCACGATGCGCTCGTGCTGGGCCTTCACCCATTCCTGCAGCTTCAGCAGTTCGATCTGCAGGGCGCGCAGTTCCTTCTCATAGGTCTTGCGCTTGGGCCGGTCGCTATAGGGGTAGCCGCCGCTGCCATAAGCGTGCGCGGCGATAAGCGGCGGCAGTTCCGCCGCCTCCACCGAGAAGGCTGCCACGACGGCCGAAAGCTCCGCCTCCCGGCGCGCGGGCTCCGGCGCGGCGGCGCTGCTTTTACTGGCGCTGCCTTTGGCGACTTTCCCCTTCTCGGCTTTCCCCTTCGGGGCGGGCGGGGGCGTGGCCGGCTTCTTCGTCATATGGAAGCCTTTCAACTGTATAATAAGGGGCAACGTGCCGGCCTGCGAAAGGTTCGGCCGCGAGGCGATTCGCCTTTCGGCAGGCGCGACAGAAGCATATCAGGAAAGAACGGCGCGCCCGGAAGGGCGGTGGCAACGTCGTCCACGATTGTTGGGCAGGAAGAGCGGGCATGGCCCTCGGAGAATCGCAGCAACTGGCGGAGGATACGCTGCGTGAGCGCCTCATCGGCGCGCGCTGGATTCTCGCCGCGGCCGCGCTGGGCCTTGGTGGCGCGAGCTGGGCCGGCACGATGACGCCGGGCGCGGCGCTGGCCATTGGCGGGCTGGTGGCGCTGGGGGCGATGCTGCCGACGCGCCGGCGCCCGGTCGCGGCCGCCCTGGCCCGCTTCGGTGGCGAGCCCAAGCCCTCGCCGCGCGCCGAGGAGCGGCTGCCGGCGCTGGTGCGCGCGCTGCCCGAGGCGGCGCTGCTGCTCGACGCGCGCGGCACCGTGCTCACCGCCAATGCCGGCGCGGTCGGCCTGCTCGCCAGCGTGCGGGTCGGCGATCCCGTCTCCTTCGCCGTGCGCGTGCCCGAAGTGCTGGAAGCGCTGCGGGCCTCGATCACAGACGGCGCCGCCCGTCGGATCGAATTCGCCGAGCGCGTGCCGATCGACCGCTGGCTGCGCGCCGACATCGTGCCAATCCGCCCCGGCCTGCTGCGCGAGGGCGCGCCGACCGAGGCGGTGCTGCTGAGCTTCATCGACCTCACCCCGCAGCGCCGGGTCGAACAGATGCGCGTCGACTTCGTCGCCAATGCCAGCCACGAGCTGCGCACGCCGCTGGCCTCGCTCTCGGGCTTCATCGAGACGCTGCAGGGCCCGGCCCGCAACGACGCCAGCGCCCGCGAGCGCTTTCTCAAGATCATGAACGAGCAGGCGCGGCGCATGTCGCGGTTGATCGACGACCTGCTCTCGCTCTCGCGCATCGAGCTCAACGCCCATCTTCGGCCCGAGGCGGCGGTGGATCTCGTCGCCGTGGTCAGCCATGTGCGCGACGCGCTGGCCCCGCTCGGCCGCGAGCGCGGGGTGGAGATCGCCTTCGCGCCCCCGGCGGACCCCGTCGAGGTGCGCGGCGACCGCGACGAGCTGATCCGCGTCTTCGAGAACCTGGTCGAGAACGCGCTGAAATATGGCGCCACCGGCGGCCTTGTCGAGATCGCCATCCAGCGCGAGGGGACGGACGCGCTGGTGACGGTGCGCGATTATGGCCCCGGAATCGCCCCCGAGCATGTGCCGCGCCTGACCGAGCGCTTCTACCGGGTCGACACCGCCCATTCGCGCGAACAGGGCGGAACCGGGCTCGGGCTGGCCATCGTCAAGCACATCGTCGCCCGCCATCGCGGCAAGATGGGCATTGAAAGCGTGCCGGGCGCGGGCTCGACATTCTCGGTCCGCCTGTCGACAGCTTCCGCGGCCAAGAGATAGTTCAAGCGTTATCAATGGCTTGTGCTGTCATCAAGACTTCATCGAAGGGTCATAGAACCTTGGTGCCCGGGCGGTAAGACTCCCGTGTGAAACGTCCACCGCCCTTCGGCCAATCGCGCATCCGGGCCCATCTCCGCGATGCCGCCGATCTCCCGACCTAAGGAGAAGACCCTTGAAATTCACCCATCTGCTTGGCGCCGCGGCGCTGTCGTTCGGCGCCGTGTTTTCGGGCGCCGCCTTCGCCGCTGACATCAATGGCGCCGGTGCCTCTTTCCCGGCGCCGGTCTACCAGGCCTGGGCTGCCGCCTATAAGGAAAAGACCGGCACGGGCCTGAACTATCAGTCGATCGGTTCCGGCGGTGGCCAGAACCAGATCGTCAACCGCACCGTCGATTTCGGCGCCTCCGACGCGCCGATGAAGGACGACAAGCTCGAATCCGCCAACCTGCTCCAGTTCCCGACCGTGATCGGTTCGGTCGTGGCCATCGTCAATCTCGGCGAAGACCACGCGCTGACCCTCAATGGCGAGATCATTGCCGAGATCTACCAGGGCAAGATCACCAAGTGGAACGACCCGAAGATCGCCGCCCTGAACAAGAGCGCCAAGCTTCCCGACATCGCCATCGTCCCGGTCTACCGTTCGGACTCGTCGGGCACCTCCTTCGTGTTCACCTCCTACCTCGCTTCCGCCAGCGCCGATTGGAAGTCCGGCGTCGGCGCCGCGACCTCCGTCCAGTGGCCGGTCGGCGCGGGCGCCAAGGGCAATGAAGGCGTTGCCGGCACCGTGAAGAACACCAAGGGCGCGATCGGCTACGTCGAGTTCATCTACGCCGCCGCCAACAAGCTCGCCACCACCGACCTCGTGAACAAGGCCGGCAAGGTCGTGAAGCCCGAGACCAAGAGCTTCATGGAAGCGGCCGCCGCCGCCGACTGGAAGGGCGCGAAGAACTTCGCCGCCTCGATGGTCGACACCGCTGGCGAAGGCGCCTGGCCGATCACCTCGGCCACCTACATCCTGCTGCCGAAGAACCCGACCAACGCCACGCAGTCGGCCGAGGCCATCAAGTTCTTCAACTGGGCCTACAGCGCCGAAGGCGACGCCATCGCCGAGAAGCTGCACTACATCCCGCTCCCCGACGCGGTTGCGGACGAAGTGCGCAAGGCCTGGGCCAGCGAAGTCAAGGCCGACGGCAAGGCCGTCTGGACCAACTGATCCTGCCCTGCAGGGGGAGGAGGCGGCCGTCCGGCCGCCTCTTCTCGTCCGGCCGCCTCTTCTCGTCCGGCTCAGCCAATTGTAGTCTGCCCCTAACGCCCGCGACGCCCACGCTCCGTCACAGCACGCCGCCCCTCAGGCCGATCGCGGCTTTCGGGTGACAAGGCGCTCCAAGGATTACACGACATGGATGCCACTCTCAGCGGAAGGCAGGCGGGCACCGGCCTGATCGCCGCGCGCAAGCCGACCGGCCGCGTCAGCGACCCGATCTTTGTCGGCATTCTATGGACCAGCGGCATTGTCGTTCTGCTGCTGCTCGGCCTCATCATCGCCATGCTGTTCGAGGGCGGCCTGCCGGCGATTCAGGAATTCGGCCTGTCCTTCATCTGGTCGACGACGTGGAACCCGGTAACGGAAGTGTTCGGCGCCGGCGTGATGGTGTTCGGCACCGTCTTCAGCGCCGTGATCGCCGTCATCATCGCCCTGCCGCTGTCCTTCGGCATCGCCTTCTTCCTCACCGAGATCGCCCCCGGCCCGCTGCGCCGGCCGATCGGCGTCGCGATCCAGCTGCTCGCCGCGATCCCGTCGATCATCTACGGCATGTGGGGCTTCTTCATCGTCGTGCCGCTGATGGCCGCCTATGTGCAGCCGCCGCTGATCGAATGGCTCGGGCCGCTGCCGATCATCGGCGCGTTGTTCCAGGGCCCGCCGCTCGGCGCGGGCATGCTCACCGCCGGCCTGATCATGGCGATCATGATCCTGCCCTTCATCACCGCCATGTTCGTCGAGGTGCTGGAATCGGTGCCGCCGATGATCAAGGAATCGGCCTATGGCGTCGGCGCCACCACCTATGAGGTCTACCGCAACGTCTCGGTGCCCTATGGCCGCACAGCCATGGTCGGCGCCATCATGCTCGGCCTCGGCCGCGCGCTGGGTGAGACCATGGCCGTGACCTTCGTCATCGGCAATGCCACCCGCATGTCGGCCTCGCTGTTCGCCCCGGGCGCCACCATCGCCTCCACCATCGCCAACGAGTTTCCCGAGGCCTCGATCGGCTCGCTGAAGCTGCAGGCGCTGCTGGAACTGGGCTTCATCCTGTTCGTGATTTCGTTCATCGTGCTCGCGCTCTCGCGCCTGCTCGTCCGGTCCCGGCTCAAGGGCTGAGTGGAGACACACATGGCATCCCTCGCCCGCCGTCGCGCGACCGACTACACCGTCAAGGCGATCAGCGTCGGTTTCGCCGCGCTCTCGCTGGTCCTGCTCGCCTGGATCCTGTGGACCCTGGTGGCGCGCGGCCTGCCCGCGCTCGGGCCGCATGTCTTCACCCACATCACCGCGCCGCCCGGCGCCGGCGGTGGCCTGCTCAACGCCATTGTCGGCTCGCTGATCCAGATCGGCGTCGCGCTGATCATCGGCACCCCGATCGGCCTGATGTGCGGCACCTTCCTGGCCGAGAACGGCCGCGGGACGCAGGTCGGCAATGCGGTGCGCTTCGTCAATGACGTGCTGCTCTCCGCCCCGTCGATCCTCATCGGCCTGTTCGTCTACCAGCTCCTGGTCGTGCCCTTCGGCGGCTTCTCCGGCTGGGCCGGTTCCATCGCCCTGGCGATCATCATCATCCCCGTGGTGGTTCGCACCACCGAGGACATGCTGAACCTGGTGCCGATCGGCCTGCGCGAAGCCGCCTTCGCGCTCGGCGCGCCGCAGTGGAAGGTCGTGACCTTCATTACCTGGCGCGCCGGCCGGGCCGGCATCGTCACCGGCATCCTGCTGGCCATCGCCCGCGCCGCCGGCGAGACCGCGCCGCTGCTGTTCACCTCGCTCGGCAATAATGGCTGGTCGCTCAGCCTCGACGCCCCCATGGCGAGCCTGCCGATCGCCATCTATCAATACGCTGCCAGCCCCTTCGAGGACTGGGTCGCCCTGGCCTGGGCGGGCGCCCTCATCATCACCGTCGGGGTTCTCACCCTGAACATCCTTTCCCGCCTCGTCCTGGCGAAGATGAAGTGAGACGGACCATGAATTTCGCACCCGAGACGTCGATCGACATCGCCTCCGCCGTCAACCGCGCCACCGCGCCCTCGGCCGAGTCCAAGCTCAAGGTCGAGAAGCTCAATTTCTTCTACGGCGACAACCACGCGCTGAAGAACATCAATTTCGAGATCCCGGAAAAGCGCGTCACCGCGATGATCGGGCCCTCGGGCTGCGGCAAGTCCACGCTGCTGCGCATCTTCAACCGCATGTATCAGCTCTATCCGGGCCAGCGCGCGGAAGGGAAGATCCTGTTCGACGGCGCCGACCTGCTGAGCAAGGACCTGGATTCCACCGTCGTGCGCTCGCGCATCGGCATGGTGTTCCAGAAGCCGACCCCGTTCCCGATGTCGATCTATGACAACATCGCCTTCGGCGTGCGCCTGCATGAGCGCCTTTCCAAGGCGCAGATGGACGAGCGCGTCGAGTGGTGCCTGCGCAAGGCGGCGATCTGGGAAGAAGCCAAGGACCGGCTGCACACCTCGGCGCTCGGCCTCTCCGGCGGCCAGCAGCAGCGCCTGTGCATCGCCCGCACCATCGCGGTGCGGCCGGAAGTGATCCTGCTCGACGAGCCCACCTCGGCGCTCGACCCGATCTCGACCTCGAAGATCGAAGACCTGATCGACGAACTGAAGCAGGAATTCACCATCGTCATCGTGACGCACAACATGCAGCAGGCGGCGCGCTGCGCCGACATCACCTCGTTCTTCTATCTCGGCGAACTGATCGAGGTCGCCGCCTCGAACGAGATCTTCACCAACCCGCGTGAAGCCCGCACCCGCGACTATATCACCGGCCGCTTCGGCTGAGCCCGCGACGAGAGAGGCCTGCCCCATGACCGAACATATCGTCTCGTCGTTCGACACCGACCTAAAGGAACTCGGCCGCAGTGTGGTGGAGATGGGCGGCCAGTCCGAGCGTCTCGTCGCCGACAGCGTCCAGGCGCTGGTCAAGCGCGACAGCGAGCTCGCCCAGAAGGTGATCGTGCTCGACGGCCCGGTCGATCTGCTGCAGCGGGAGATCGAGGAAAAGGCGGTGCTCATCATCGCCCGCCGCCAGCCGCTGGCTGGCGACCTGCGCGAGATCGTCGCCGCCATGCGGATCGCCAATGATCTGGAGCGCATCGGCGACCTCGCCAAGAACACCGCCAAGCGCGTGCTCGCCCTCACCGGCGAGTTCCACCCGCAGAAGCTGGTGCGCGGCGTCGAGCACATGTCCAACATCGTGCTCGAACAGTTGAAAGTGGTGCTGGACGCCTATGCCACCCGCGACGAGGTGCGGGCGCTGGAAGTCTGGCAGCGCGACGGCGAGGTCGACGTGCTCTACACCTCGCTGTTCCGCGAACTGCTCACCTATATGATGGAAGATCCGCGCAACATCTCGCTGTGCACGCATCTGCTGTTCTGCGCCAAGAACATCGAGCGTATCGGCGACCATGCCACCAATGTCGCGGAAACCATCCATTATCTTGTGACCGGCCAGCTCCTCACCGAAGAGCGGCCCAAGCAGGACACCAGCAGCCTGACCAGCGTCGCGTTCCCGGCCTGACACCCCACGGCCCGCGAACGCTCGGGATCAAGATCATGCCCACCAACATACTGATCGTGGAGGATGAGGAGCCCCTCACCCTCCTGCTCCGCTACAATCTCGAATCCGAAGGCTATTCGGTCGATAATGTCGGGCGGGGCGACGAGGCGGAGACAAGGCTGCGCGAAAGCGTGCCGGACCTTCTGATCCTCGACTGGATGCTGCCGGGCCTTTCCGGCATCGAGCTGTGCCGGCGCCTGCGGGCCCGGCCGGAAACCGAGCGCATGCCCATCCTCATGCTCACCGCCCGCGGCGAGGAGACCGAGCGCGTGCGCGGCCTCGCCACCGGCGCGGACGACTATGTGGTGAAGCCCTTCTCGGTGCCCGAGCTTGTCGCCCGGGTGCGGGCGCTGCTGCGCCGGGCCAAGCCCGAGCACATCTCCACCTTGCTGCGGGCCGGCGACATCGAGCTCGACCGCGAGACCAAGCGCGTGCACCGCGCCGGCCGCGAGCTGCATCTCGGCCCCACCGAGTTCCGGCTGCTGGAATTCCTCATGCAGTCGCCGGGCCGCGTCTATTCGCGCGAGCAGCTGCTCGACGGCGTGTGGGGGCAGGACGTCTATATCGACGAGCGCACGGTCGACGTGCATGTCGGCCGGCTGCGCAAGGCGCTCAACCGCCCCCGCCAGCCCGACCCGATCCGCACCGTGCGCGGTTCCGGCTATTCCTTCAACGAGATGTTCGCCCGCGCACATTGAGCGCGCGCCGATCAGCTTGCATCGCAAGCCGATCGGTTACGTGTTCTCTAGCTGGGGGTTAGAGGGCAGGCGAATCTGCCACGCCGGCTCAGCTCCGGTTGATCGACAGCCCGCCATCGACGAGATGCGCGGTGCCGGACACGAAGGACGAGTCGTCGGAGGCGAGATAGAGCACCGAGCGGGCCAGTTCTTCCGGCGCGGCCACGCGTTTCAGGGCGTGCAGCCCCGTGACGAAGGCCTGTGCCTCCGGCGTGTCGTTCGCTTCCCGGTACATCTCGGTCTCCACCGCGCCGGGCAGGATGGCGTTCACCCGGATGCCCTTCGGGCCGAACTCGGCGGCGAGCGCCTGGGTAAGGCCGACCAGTCCGGATTTCGAGGCGGCATAGGCGGCGAGGCCGGGAAAGGCTGCCGTGTAGCCGACGAAGGTCGACGTGAAGATCACCGAGCCCGCGCCGGTCTTCAGCATCTGCGCGATCTGGTGCTTGGCGCCGAGGAAGGAGCCCGTGAGGTTCACCGCCAGCGTATCCTCCCAGCCCTTGGCCGAAATCTCGGTGCTGGGTCCCTTCTCGCCGAGCGTGCCGGCATTGTTCACGGCGATGTCGAGCCGGCCAAACCGCTCCGCCGCCAATGCCGCGAGCGCCCGATCATACTCCTCCTCGCGCACATCGCCGGCGAGCACAGCCGCTGCGCCGCCCTCGGCGGCAATCTCCGCCGCCAGCGCGTCCAGCTCGCCTTGGCGGCGGGCCCCGAGCACCAGCCTCGCGCCCTCACGGGCGAACAGCACCGCAGCGGCCCGGCCGATGCCGGAACTGGCGCCGGCGATCAGCGCGACCTTGCCCTCAAGACGTCCCATCGCAATTCTCCTCATCATACGGCCGCCCTCGGCGGCGTGTCGGGGAGAAGTATGGCGATAACGCCACGTTCGGATTAGCCTGCGGTGAGCGGAAACCATGTCCGGAATAACCGAACGATGAAACTCGACGGCATCGCCGCTTTCGTCGCCATTGCCGAGGCGGGCTCGATCAGTGAGGCGGCCCGCCGGCTGCGCCTAGCGAAGTCCGTCGTCAGCGACCGTCTGGCGCAGCTTGAACGGCAGCTCGGTGCCAAGCTGGTGCACCGCTCGACGCGCCGACTGACGCTGACGGAGGACGGCCTGATCTTCCTCGAACTGGCCTCGCAGTCGCTTCGCGGCCTGGATGTAGCCGCCGCGACGCTGGCCGAGCGGCGCGGCACGCTTTCCGGCCCGCTGCGCCTATCCGCGCCGGTGACGCTGACGGCGCTACATATCGGGCCGGCGCTTTACCCCTTCCTGCGCCAGCATCCGGAGATCGACCTGACGATCGAGCTCGACGACCGCGTGGTAGATGCGCAGGCCGAAGGCTATGATGGCGTTGTGCGCCACGGGCCGATGCGCGACAGCCGGCTGATGGCCTGGCGCCTCGCCCGCAGCCGGCGGGTGCTGGTTGCCTCGCCCGATTATCTCGAACAGAACGGGCGGCCGGGAAGTCTTGAGGAGCTCGAGGCCCACCGGGGCATTTTCTACACCCATCGCGGCATCGCCGACTGGCGCTTCGTGACGGAAGGGAAGGCGATCCAAGTGCGGGCGCGGCCGGCGCTTCGCGTCAATAACGGCGTGATCATGCGCGATGCGGCCGCCGCCGGCCTCGGCATCACGCTGTTGCCGCTGTTCATCGCCGGCCCCGATATACGCATCGGCCGGCTTCAGGTGGTGGATGTCGGCGCCCAGCCGGAGGCGGAATTCATCTATGTCGCCCATCCCGAGGGCCGCCAACCTTCCGCCAAGCTGCGCGCGCTGGCGCAATGTCTGCGCGAGGCGTTCGGCGATCCGCCCTATTGGGAGGCTGGCTTATGATCGCCCGTGCCGCCCGTCGGGGTGTCGCTGTCCGGCCGGTTGTGGCCCTTCTTCGGCCAGTTATGGCTGAGCACAAAGTCGGAGATGCGCGGGGCGATTTCGGCGCGGAAGCGCGAGCCGTTGAACACGCCGTAATGGCCGACGGTCGGCTGCAGATAATGCGCCTTCATGTCGTCGGGCAGGCTGGAGCAGAGCGTCTGCGCCGCCCGCGTCTGGCCGATGCCGGAAATGTCGTCATTCTCGCCCTCGACGGTGAGCAGCGCGACGTTGCGGATCTTCGACGGGTCCACCTTGGCGCCGCGATGGGTCATCGTGCCCTTCGGCAGCGCGTGGTCGATGAACACGGTCTGCAGCGTCTGCAGGTAATATTCCGCCGGCAGGTCCATGACGGAGAGATATTCGTCATAGAACTCGCGATGCTTGGCGGCGGAATCGCCATCGCCCTTCACCAGATGGCCGAACATGTCGGCATGGGCCTTCAGATGGCGCTCCATGTTCATCGCCATGAAGCCGTGCAGCTGGAGAAAGCCGGGATAGACCTGGCGCATCACCCCGGCATTGGGCCAGGGAACCGTGGTGATGACATTGCGCTGGAACCACTCGATACCCCGCTCTTCGGCGAAATGGTTCACCGCTGTCGGGCTCTCGCGGGTGTCGATCGGCCCGCCCATCAGCACCATGGAGGCGGGCACGTCGGGGTCGCCCAGCTCCTCCATCCGCGCCACGGCCGCCAGCACCGGCACCGCCGGCTGGCACACGGCGAGCGCATGCACCCCGCCGCCGAGATGGTGGAAGATCTCGATGACGTAGTCGATATAGTCGTCGAGGCTGAACGGACCCTCAGTGGCCGGGACGTTGCGGGCGTCCACCCAGTCGGTGATGTAGAGATCGTGATTGGGCAGCAGGGTCTGCACCGTGCCGCGCAGCAGCGTGGCGTAATGGCCCGACAGCGGCGCGACAATGACCATGCGCGGCTGCGGCCGGCGCGGCTTGTTGGTGAAATGACGCTTGAAATGCAGCAGCTTGCAGAAGGGCCGCTCCCACACCGTCTCGATCTCGACCGGCACGGAAACGCCCCCGACCGTCACCTCGTCAATGCCCCAGTCCGGCTTGCCATAGCGCCGCGTGGTGCGCTCGAACATTTCCAGCGAAGCCGACATAGTCTTGCCGAAGCCGGTGTGGCTGAGCGGGTTGGCGGGGTTGCGGTAGAACAGCCGGCCGGCATCGGCCATCATGCGCAGCGGGTCGAGCGCGGCGTGGCCGAGCTCGAACATCCAGTACATCGGCCGCGCCAGCGCCGAGGCCGCTTCAAGCGTCACCTCGGGTGCCACCACCACGTCTTCCGCATCGGGAACATCGCCGAAAACGCCGATCGCCATGCAAGCCTCCGTAGTTCATTCCGCCCGTTCGGCGCTGTCGCGTCGTTGTCGCGCGTCGCTCTTGTGCGTTGCAGCATAAATAGGCTCTTTCGCGGCCGCGTCAACGTGAGGCCCGCTCTCGCGCTTGGGCGGGCAACGGCGCTATAGAGGGCGCCACGGCGCGGTGGGGCGCCGCGCAAGGGGCCTTCATGTCGCTCTCGCTCGATCATCCCATTGGCGAACGTTTTTTCGGCCTGCGGCTGGATACGCTTATCCGCCTGCGCTGGCTGGCGATTTCCGGCCAGACCGTCGCCATCGTGGTGGTGCAGTGGCTGCTCGGCTTCTCGCTGCCGATCGGCGCCAGCCTCGCCGTGGTGGCGCTGTCCGCCTGGCTCAATCTGGCGCTCCGGCTGCGCAATCCCGGCGCGCGGCGGCTGTCGGATGTGGAGGCGGCCTGGCTGCTGGCCTATGACATCCTGCAGCTGGCCGCGCTGCTCTTCCTCACCGGCGGGCTTTCCAACCCCTTCGCGCTGCTCTTTCTCGCCCCGGTGCTGATCTCGGCGACGGCGCTCTCCCCGCGCACCACCATCCTGCTTGGCGTGCTGGCGGCGGCCTGCGCGGCGCTGGTCGGCTTCTGGCAGATGCCGCTGCCCTGGGCCAGCAGTGGCGCGCTGGGCGCTGTGCCGGAGCTACCGACGCTCTATCTCGTCGGCATCTGGCTGGCGCTGGCCATCGCCATCGCCTTCATCGGGGTGCATGCCTGGCGGGTGGCGGAGGAAACGCGCGAACTCTCCGAGGCGCTGGCGGCGACCGAGCTGGTGCTGGCGCGCGAACAGCACCTCTCGGCGCTGGACGGGCTGGCGGCGGCGGCGGCGCATGAGCTGGGCACGCCGCTCGCCACCATCACCGTGGTGGCCAAGGAGCTGGCCCGGTCGCTGCCGGCCGACAGCCCGATGAGCGACGACATCAAGCTGGTGAGCGAACAGGCCGAGCGCTGCCGCGCCATTTTGCGCCGGCTGACCACGCTGGATGCCGGCGAGGCGCCGTTCGACCGCATGCCGATCTCGCATCTGCTGGAAGACGTGGTGGCGCCGCACCGCAATTTCGGCATCACCATCGCCGTCACTCTGCCCAATGGCGCCCCCGGCGAGCCGATCATCGCCCGCAATCCCGGCCTGCTCTATGGCCTCGGCAACATTGTCGAGAACGCGGTGGATTTCGCCGAAGGGCGGGTCAACATCGTCGCCAGCTGGAGCGAGGACGAGGTGACGATCTCCGTCACCGATGACGGGCCGGGCTTTCCGATCGAACTCCTGGACAGCATCGGCGCACCCTATGTCACCAGCCGCGGCCGCAACCGCTGGAAGCGCGGGACGGAGAGCGATGGCGAGGACCAGAACGGCCTCGGCCTCGGCGTGTTCATCGCCAAGACGCTGCTGGAGCGCACCGGCGCCGGGCTCACCTTCGTCAACCGCCCGCCGCCGGCGCATGGCGCCTCGGTGGGGGTGCGCTGGCCGCGCGCGCTGATCGACATATCAGGTGATCGTGAACCGGAGGCGGAGAACCGGCCGCCCGCCCGGCCGTAGAAGGGTTGCGACATTTTGATCTCGCTGCCCTCGGGGTATAAGCTGCGTCAAAAGTCGACTTGGCGACGCATCGCGGGTGGCGGTCTCTGACCCCGCCCGGGGATGCCGCAGCCGGCACATTGGAAAGCACTGAGATGCTCGATATCGCCATGGAACCGCAGGATCGCACGCTGCTCATTGTCGACGACGACCGGCCGTTTCTGCAGCGGCTCGCCCGGGCGATGGAAACGCGCGGCTTCATGGTCACGACGGCGGAAACCGTGGCCGATGGCCTCGCCAGCGTCGAGGGCAGCGCACCGGCCTATGCGGTGGTGGACATGCGCCTCGGCGATGGCAACGGGCTGGACGTGATTTCCGCGTTGAAGCGCCGCCGGCCGGAAGCGCGCGGCATCATCCTCACCGGCTATGGCAACATCGCCACCGCCGTGAACGCGGTGAAGATCGGCGCGGTCGACTATCTCGCCAAACCGGCCGATGCCGACGACATCTGCGCCGCGCTGAACGCGCAGGGCGATTTCAAGCCGCAGCTGCCCGAGAACCCGATGTCGGCGGACCGGGTGCGCTGGGAGCATATTCAGCGGGTCTATGAGCTGTGCGGCCGCAATGTCTCGGAAACCGCGCGGCGCCTCTCCATGCACCGCCGCACGCTCCAGCGCATCCTCGCCAAGCGCGCGCCGCGCTGAACCGGGCCGGCGACGCGACGCCATACGGGAAACTCCGCTAGGCCGGGGGAGGGTGTGCTTCTAGGTTCGGGCTAACGCAACGTCAGCGAGCGCCCCCGACCGATGAATGATGCCGTTCCCTCCGGCCTGCCGCACGATCCCGCCGCCGATCACTGGCACGCGATTCCCCATGAAGAGGTGGCCGGCCGGCTTGGCGTCACCAGCGCCGGGCTGACGCCGGAGGAGGCGCAGGCGCGCCTTGCCACCCATGGCCCCAATGCGCTGCCCGAGCCGCCCGGCCGCTCGCCGCTGCTGCGCTTCCTCGCCCAGTTCAACAATGCGCTGATCTATTTCCTGCTCGCCGGCGCGGCGGCGGCGTTCGTGCTCGCTCATTATGTCGATGCCGGGGTGATCGTCGCCGTGGTGCTGGTCAACGCCCTGGTCGGCTTCATCCAGGAGGGCAAGGCCGAACAGGCGCTGCGGGCCATCCGCAACATGATCGCGCCGCATGCCACGGTGATGCGGGCCAGCCGGCGCCAGAGCGTGCACGCACGCGACCTCGTGCCCGGCGACCTCGTGCTGCTGGAGGCGGGCGACCGGGTGCCGGCGGATACGCGGCTGATCCGCGCGCGGGGCATGCTGATCGACGAGGCCGTCCTCACCGGCGAATCCGTCGCCGCCGCCAAGGACGAGGCGCCGGCCGCAATGGAGGCGGCGCTGGGGGATCGTCATTCGATGGCGTTTTCCGGCACCACCATCGCCGCCGGGCAGGGCGCGGGCATCGTCGTCTCCACCGGCCCGCACACCCAGATCGGCCGCATCGGCCGGCTGATCGCCGATGTCGAGCCGCTGGCGACGCCGCTGCTGCGGCAGGTCGATGCCTTTGCCCGCCGCTTCACCTGGCTCGCCCTTGGCGGGTCGGCGGCGCTGTTCCTGTTCGCCGTCGCGGTGCGTGGCTACGGCTGGAGCGAGGCGCTGATCGCGGTGGTGGCGCTGGCGGTGGGCCTGGTGCCGGAGGGGCTGCCGGCGGTCATCACCATCACGCTCGCCATCGGCGTGCGGCGCATGGCCCGCCAGCACGCCGTCATCCGCCAGCTGCCGGCGGTGGAAACGCTGGGCGCAACCTCGGTGATCTGCTCCGACAAAACGGGCACGCTGACCCGCAACGAGATGACCGCCCGGCGGCTGGTGGTCCCGGCCACAGGGGACCTTGCCGAGATCGCCGTCTCCGGCATCGGCTATGACCCCGCCGGCGCGCTCGCCTGGCAGGCGCCGGACGAGGGCGCGACGCGGGCCCCGGCCGAGGTGGCGGCGCATCTGCTGCGCTGCGGGCTTTTGTGCAACGACGCGCATCTTCACGCCGAGAACGGCGTCTGGCGGGCGGAAGGCGACCCGATGGAGGGGGCGCTGGTCGCCCTCGCGCTGAAGGCGGGGCTGCGCCCGGAGCGGGAGCGCGCCGCCTTTGCCCGGCTCGACGAGATTCCCTTCGATGCCGCCTACCGCTTCATGGCCAGCCTCAATCGCGACCCGGAGGGCGGGGCGGTGATCTTCGTCAAGGGCGCGCCGGAAGAGGTGCTGAAGCTCGCCGGCCTGCCCGGCGGCGGCGCGTGGGAGCAGGCCATTGCCCGCGCGGCGGCGGCGGGCGAGCGGGTGCTCGGCTTCGCGATCAAGCGGCTGGCGCAGGCGCCGCCGCGCCTCTCCTTCGCGGAGCTGGGCGAGGGTTTCGATTTTCTCGGCCTTATCGGCTTCATCGACCCGCCGCGCCCCGAGGCGGTGGCCGCCATCGCCGAGTGCCGCAGCGCCGGCATCGGGGTGAAGATGATCACCGGCGATCATGGTGTCACCGCCGGCGCCATCGCCCGCCAGCTCGGGCTGGCCGAGAATCCGGTGGTGGTGACCGGCGCGCAGGTCGATGCGGTGTCGGACGAGGATCTGGTGGTGATGGCGGCGCGCACCAGCGTGTTTGCCCGCACCAGCCCGGAGAACAAGCTGCGCATCGTGCGGGCGCTGCAATCCACCGGCGCGGTGGTGGCGATGACCGGCGACGGCGTCAATGACGCGCCCTCGCTCAAGCAGGCCGATGTCGGCATCGCCATGGGCCACAAGGGCACGGAAGCGGCCAAGCAGGCGGCCGACATGGTGCTGCTCGACGACAATTTCGCCTCCATCGTCGCGGCGGTGAAGGAGGGGCGCACCGTCTACGACAATATCCGCAAGATGATCGCCTGGACGCTGCCGACCAATGGCGGCGAGGTGCTGGCGGTGATCGGCGCCATCCTGTTCGGCATCGCCATGCCGATGTCGGCGGCACAGATCCTCTGGATCAATTTGGCGACCAGCGCGACGCTCGGCCTGGCGCTGGCCTTCGAGCCGACTGAACCGGGTGTCATGGAGCGCCCGCCCCGTCCCGCCCGTGCCGGGCTTCTCACCCGCTTCATGTTGTGGCGGGTGGTGCTGGTCTCGGTGCTGTTCACCCTCGTGTCCTTCGCCGTCTTCTTCCAGTCGATCTGGCGTGGGCAGGAACTGGAGATGGCGCGCACCATGGTGGTCAACACGCTTGTCGTGATGGAGATCTTCTATCTCTTCAATGTGCGCTTCCTGCACATGCGCTCGCTCAGCTGGCGCGGCGCGCTGGGCACGCCGGCGGTGCTGATGGCGCTGGCGGCTGTCGTGGCCGGCCAGCTCGCCTTCACCTATCTGCCGGTCATGCAGGCGATCTTCGACACCCGCCCCATCGCCCTGCTCGACGGGGTGATGATTATCGGCGTCGGCGCGGCGCTCATGGTCCTTCTCGAAATCGAGAAGACGCTGCTGCGGCGCTTCGGCGTCTTTTCGGCAGCGGACATGTAGGGGGCATCGGCCTTCCGGCTGTCCCGCGCCTTAGCCCACCGGCGCGTCGCTGTGCTCGATGCGGGCGGCGAGCGCGGGCGGCAGGCCGAAGGTCGGCTTGGCCGGAGGTCGGCTGAACGTGCCGAGCACCGGCTTGCGCGGGGCGAGGGTGACGAGCGCCTCGGCCATCTTCACCGCCGCAACAATGGGATCGACCACCGGCACCGGCACCTGCGCCCGCAGGCGCGGGGCCATGCCGGCGAGCGGCGCCCCGCCGAGGATCACCACATCCGCCCCATCCTGCTCCACCGCCTCGCGGGCGAGCGCGGCGATGGCCTGTTCCATCTCCGCCTGCACATTCTCGATCGCCGAGAAGGGCAGGCTGCGGGCACGGATGCCGGCGCAGCGGCCGGAGAGGCGGTAGGCCTCGACCGTGTCCTGGTACCAATTGGCCATGGTGGTGGTGAAGGTGACGATGCTGAAGCGCTGGCCCAGCGTGCAGGCGGTCAGCATCGCCGCTTCCGCCATGCCGAGGATCGGCAGGTCGAACAATTCGCGGGCCGGCAGCAGGCCGGGATCGCCGAAGGCGGCGATGATGGCGGCGTCGTAGTCGCGATGGTGCTCGGCCAGCATTTCCAGCGTCAGCGCCCCGCCGAGCTGGGCCTCGGCGCGCGAGGCGATGTAGGGCACGCCACGCGGCGCGGTCAGGCCGGTGAGCACCGTTCCCGGCGCCACGGCGGGGCGGGCGGCGGCGAGCAGCATCTGCGTCACCGCCTCGGTGGTGTTGGGATTGAGCACGAGAATACGCAAGGGCTGTTCCTTCAGGCCGCGGCGCCGGCGGTGTCGGCGAGCCGCGCCAGCACACCGGTGCCCGTATGCATGACATGGGCGGCGAGCAGCCGGCCGGCGGTGTCGGGCTGGCGCGCCTCCAGCGCTGCGAGAATGGCGCGATGTTCCTCGATCGATTCGGCCCAGCGGGCATGAGCGCCAAGGGCGAAATAGCGGGCCCGCTCGGCGCGGGCGAACAGCCAGCCATGCATTTCGACCAGCGTGTCATTGTGGGCGCCGGCGAGGATGGCGCTGTGAATGGCCTGGTTGACCGCGAAATAGGCGGCGAGATCGCCGGCGCGGTAATGCGCCTCCATCGTCTCCTGCAGATCGCGCAGATGCGCCAGTTCGCGCGCGCTCATGCGCTGGGCGGCATATTCGGCGGCGATCCGCTCTACATTGCTCAGCGCCTCGAACAGCTCGGTGATGTGGGGGGCGTCGAAAGGGGCGATGCGGGCGCTGCGATTGGGACGCAGCTCCACCAGCCCCTGCGCCGCCAGCATCTTCACCGCCTCGCGCAACGGCGTGCGCGAGATGCCGAGGCGCGCGCACAGATCGGCCTCGACGATCGGCGCGCCCGGCGCCAGCGCGCCGGTGACGATCATCTCCCGTAGCTGACGGCCGGCGTGTTCGTGCAGGCCGGCGCGACTGAGCCGTTCCGTGCCTGAGTTCTCGACCGGGCGCAGCTTGCGCGGGCGCCCTCGCTTGCGTGGTGTGTCCATCTGTTCCGTCCCGCGCCGATCCTAGCACGCACGCGCACCGCGATAAGGGGCCCTAACGCTGCAATTATAGTCACATTCTGACGTAGGAATAGGCGCTTGGAGTAAATTGTATTCAGCATACAAAAAATCATTGCGCTGGCTGTCCGCGCGTCTTTTACTCCTCGGCAGATGCGGTCCGGCTGCCGCTTCGCAGGAAGCGTCAGGCCGGTGTCGCGGGCCGTCCGGAGGGACGATCCGGTTCGGCGGGCTCCGTCGAATGGGAGGAAGCCTTCTCCGGGCTCAGGGGATGCGGGGCGTGTGCGAACGGCCCGCCTGAGCGGCGGTTCGGTGCGGGTTTCGGTCAGTGCGAGCGGCGGGTGCGAAGGGGAGTGAGCGTATTCAGCCCATTTCTTGGTCAGAATGATGGGTATTCTGACGCTTATTTGCGCTTGGCTGCCTGTATTGGCCTCGTATAGTGCGGATGTTTTCGCCGCACCTGTGGTGTAGCGCAGGGCGAAAATGCTCTTTCGGGTTGGCGTGCCCATCATCGTGATCCCGTCTGCGGGTCCCGTTGCTGCGGTGTGCAACCGTGGCGGCGTGATCTACAGTTCGACAACGAACGGGCTGTAAGGCGGGGTCGTATCGGTTCTCAAGATCCGGAGGGGATCATGTGTGATCGTGACGGCACTTTCTATCGTAACTTCTCGCGCCGCGGCTTCCTGAAGACCTCGGTGGCGGGCGCGGCGGCGAGCATCGCGCTGCCGGCCGGGCTGGCCGGCCTGCTGGCGCCGAATGTGGCCCGCGCCGCCGGCACCACCATCAAGGCGACGCACGGCTCCGGCTTCTGCAACATGGGCATCTTCCTCGCCAAGGAGCGGGAACTGACCAAGGCGGACGGCGTCGAACTCGACTTCGTGGTGACGCCGTCCAATACCGAGATCACCACCATGTTCGGCGCGGGTCTCGTCGACATGTCGATGATCCCCTACTCGAACTTCATGACGCTCTACGATGCCGGCGCGCCGGTGAAGATCGTCGCCGGTGGCGGCGTCGAAGGCTGCATCATCGTCGCCAAGGAGGGCATCACCTCCGCCGCCGACCTGAAGGGCAAGACCTTCGGCACCTTCCAGGCCGACACGCTGGAAGTGCTGCCCTATGATTACCTGAAGAAGGCCGGTCTTTCCTTCAACGACGTGCAGATCAAATATCTCGACACCTCGCCGGAACTCGCCCAGGCCTTCATGGCCGGCGCCATCGACGCCATCTGCCACATCGAACCCTATGCCTCGCAATGCGTGCTTGGCCGCAAGGGCGCGACCGTGCTGTCCGATGGCACCGACGTCTATGGCAAGGGCTATTCGGATTGCGTGCTCGCGGTGCGCACCCCGCTGCTGGAGAGCAACCCGGCGGCGGTGAAGGCTGTCATCAAGGCGCTGATGGTCGCCCAGTCGCAGGCCGAGGCCGACAAGCAGGCCGCGCTGAAGGACACGGTCGGCAAATATTACAAGACCAGCATGGAAGCGGCCGAGGATGCCTCCTCGAAGCAGCCGATCGTCGTCGACCAGCGCAACCAGACCCAGTTCATCATCGACCGCGGCCAGTCGATGATGGAACTCGGCTACGTCAAGAAGCTGCCCGACCAGGGCGCCTTCGACTGGAGCCTGCTGGAGGCGGTCATCGCCGCCAACAAGCCGGTCTATGACAGCCTCAAGCTGAAGTCGGCCTGAGCACGGGTTCTCCCTCTCCCCGCCGGGGGGAGGGAGACTGCGCCGGACCACCAGGGACCCCTGCCGGCACCCGTGCGTGCGACCGGCCGGTTCTGGCCCCGCCCCCGCTTCACTGGAAGGACGCCATGACGATGACCGCAGATGCCGGGCAGACGGGCCTCGGCCACGCCGAGGCCGGGCGCGCGGCGCCCAACACGGCGGCGCCCATAGCGAAAGCCCCGCTCCTCTCGCCCGCCCTGCGCCGGCGGCTCAGCGCTATTGGCTGGGGGCTGGTCTCGCTCAGCCTGTTCGCCGGCCTGTGGGAGGCGCTGTGGTTCTTCGGCATGCTGAACCCGCTGCTGCTGCCGCCGCCGCACCTGTTTCTCTCCGACATTCCCGGCACGCTGAAATTCTTCGACCGCTCCAACCGCATCGGCTCTGTGGCGAGCGGGGTGGGCGTGTGGCCGCTGCTGTTCACCATGGGCTCGACCACGCTGCGGGTGCTGGTCGGCCTCACGCTCGGCTTCACCTGCGGCGTCGCGGTGGGCGCGGCGATCCATTATGTGAAGCTCCTGCGCAACCTCCTGCTGCCGACCATCCTCCTGCTGGCGCCGATCTCGCCGGTGGCGTGGCTGCCGGTCGCCATCTTCGTCTTCGGCATTGGCGATGTGCCGGCGATCTTCCTCGTCTTCATCACCGTGTTCTTCGCCATCGTGCTCTCCACCGGGGCGCAGATCGAAAGCGTGCCGAAGAACTACATCCATGTCGCCCGCATCATGGGCGCCAGCCAGCGGCAGACCTTCTGGAAGGTGATCCTGCCCGCCATCCTGCCCAGCCTGTTCATGACACTGCGGCTGAACCTGTTCGCCGCCTGGATGGTGGTGCTGATCGCCGAGACGGTCGGCGTCGGCACCGGGCTTGGCCAGATCACCTCGATGGCGCGCTCGACCTTCAACGCCAAGCTGGTCTTCTTCACCATGGCGATCATCGGCCTGCTCGGCTTCCTCTCCGATTTCGCGCTCCGCCAGGTGCAGCACAAGATGCTGTGGTGGGTCGCCCCCAACCAGGGAGCCGCCCGATGAGCCGCCCCGCCGTCTCGATCCAGTCCGTTTCCAAGCGCTGGACCCCCGAAGGCCGCGCCCCGGTGCACGCGCTGGAAGATCTCAGCTTTGACGTCGCGCCGGGCGAGTTCATTGTCCTGCTCGGCCCTTCCGGCTGCGGCAAGTCCACGCTGCTCTACATGATCGCGGGTCTGGAGGACGTGTCCGGCGGCACCATCGCCTGCGATGGCGAGCCCGTCACCGAGCCTTCCGCCGAGCGCGGGCTGATTTTCCAGGAAGCTTCGCTGTTTCCCTGGCTCACCATCGCCGACAATGTCGCCTTCGGCCTTGCCGTGCAGCATGTGCAGCCGGTGAAGCGCCGCGAGATCGCGGTGGAAACGCTCAAGCGCGTCGGCCTCGGCGACATGCTGGACAAGAAGCCGGACGAGCTTTCCGGCGGCATGCGCCAGCGCGCCGCCTGCGCAAGGGCGCTCGCCATGCGGCCAAAGGTGCTGATGATGGACGAGCCCTTCGCCGCGCTCGACGTGCAGACCCGCGCCCGCATGCAGGACTTCCTGCTGCAGATCTGGCGCGACAGCGGCGCCTCGATCCTGCTCGTCACCCATTCCATCGACGAGGCGATTTCGCTGGCCGACCGGGTGGTGGTGTTCACCTCGCGCCCCGGCCGGGTGAAGACCATCGTGCCCATCGACCTGCCGCGCCCGCGTGAATCCCGCGACCCGCGCTACCACGCCTATCGCGACATGTTCACGGAGCTTCTCGCCGACGAGGTCGACCGCGCCTTCGCCGAGCAGGAGGCGGTGTAGGCGCCATGGCTGCCCCGTTCCTCGCTGTCGCCCTGCCCATCGGCCCGGCGGGCCGCGATCCCGCGCCGCTCTGGCGTGAGGCCGAGGCCGGCATTGCCGCCGCCGCCCGCGACGGCGCCGGTCTCGTCGTGCTGCCCGAACTCTTCGCCCTTCCCTATGTCGCGGCCGAGGCGCCCGGCGACTGGACCCTTTTTGCCGAAGACCTTGATGGACCGACCGCCACCCGCATGGCGTCCGCGGCCAGGCGTTTCGAGGTTGCCGTGCTGTTCGGTCTGGCGCTGCGGCGCGAGGGCGGGCTGCCCTTCAACGCCGCGCTGCTGGCGCGGCCGGACGGGCGGGTGGAGACGCTGGCGCACAAAATCCACCTGCCGCCGGCCGGCCCCGGCGAGGCCTATGGCGAGGCCGATCATTTTTCGCCTGGCGCGCCTGAGATCCGCACCCTTGAGGTCGGCTCGGTGAAAGTCGCCGCGCTCATCTGTTACGACCGCCGCTTTCCCGAATGCTGGCGTGCCGCCGCGCGCGCCGGGGCGGATGTGGTGGCGGTGCTCGTCGGCGGGCCGGCGCCGGACGATCCGGAAGGGCTCTACGCCGCCGAATTGCAGGCGAGCGCCCGGGCCAATGCCGTCTATGCGCTGGCGGCGGCCCGCTATGGCACGGAAACCGTCACCGGCCGCGCCGTGCGCCATGATGGCGAGACTCTCGCCTTCGGCCCCGATGGCGCGCCGCTGGCCCGTGCCTCGCGCGGCGACCGCCGGCCGCTCCTCGTCTCCATCGATCCCGCGCGCCTCGCCCAGGCGCGAGCGACCAACGCCACACAGGCGCGCCTGCGCCTGCCGTCAGTTTGAGGAAGCATCATGTCTGAATTGATCGTCCAGGCCCGCTGGGTCGTCACCGGCATCCGGGACCGTTTCACCCCCGAGGTGATCGACGAGGGGGCGGTGCTCTCGCGCGACGGCGTCATCATCGCCACTGGCACGCTGGAAGACATGCAGAAGCTGGCGCCGACGGCGGAACTGCGCAAATACCCCGACCACGCCATGCTGCCCGGCTTCGTCAACAGTCACCACCATGTCGGCATGACCCCGCTGCAGCTCGGCTCGCCCGACCATGCGCTGGAATTGTGGTTCGCCAGCCGCATGCCGGCGCGCCGGCTCGACCTCACGCTCGACACGCTCTACTCGGCCTTCGAGATGATCGCGTCCGGCGTCACCACGGTGCAGCACATCCATGGCTGGATGCCGGGCGGCTATGCGGCTGTCCACGGCGCCGCCAGCAAGGTGCTGGGCGCCTACCGCTCGCTCGGCATGCGCGCCTCCTATTGCTACGCCGTGCGCGAGCAGAACCGGCTGGTCTATGAGGCGGACGAGGCCTTCTGCGCCCGCCTGCCGGCCGATCTCGGCGAGGCGCTGGGCAAATATCTGAAGGCGCAGGCCATGCCCTTCGACGATTTCCTCAAGCTGTTCGACCAGCTCTCGGCCGAGAATGCCGGCCAGGATCTGACCCGCATCCAGCTCGCGCCGGCGAACCTGCACTGGTGCACGGATGAGGGCCTGCAGGCGCTCGACGCGAAGTCCAAGGCGGCCGGCGTGCCGATGCACATGCACCTGCTGGAGACGATCTACCAGAAGGAATATGCCCGCCGCCGCACCGGCAAGACGGCGCTGCGCCACCTTCACGATCTCGGCGTGCTCGGCCCGCACATGACGCTCGGCCATGGCGTGTGGCTGAACGAGGAAGACATCGACATTGTCGCCGATACCGGCACCTGCATCTGCCACAATTGCTCGTCGAATTTCCGCCTGCGCTCGGGCCTTGCCCCGCTCAACCGCTGGGAGGCCAAGGGCATCACTGTCGGCATGGGCCTCGACGAGGCCGGCATCAATGACGACCGCGACATGCTCTCCGAGCTGCGCCTCGCCTTGCGTGTCCACCGCGAGCCGGGCATGGACGAGGAAGATGTGCCGACCTGCCCGCAGGTGGTGAAGATGGCGACCGAGGCCGGCGCCATGACCACCGCCTTCGGCGCCAGCATCGGCCGGCTGGACGCGGGCCGCTTCTTCGACGCGGTGCTGATCAACTGGACCAAGGCGACCTATCCCTATCAGGACCCGGACATTCCGATGCTCGACGCGCTGGTGCAGCGCGCGAAGATGGGCGCGGTGGATGCCGTTTTCATCAATGGCGAGCGTGTCTATGAGGATGGCCGCTTCACCAAGGTCGACCGCGAGGCGGTGCTGGCGGAGATCGCCGACACGCTGGGCAAGCCGCGCAACGAGGACGAGCTTGCCCGTCACGCGCTCGGCCACGCCGTGTTCCCCTATGTGAAGAAGTTCTATGAGGGCTATCTGCCGGAGGCCGAGCCCACGCCCTTCTACGCCAATTCGGCGCGCATCTGACCCCCCGTCGCTGCGCAGCGAAGGAGAGGGCGCCCCGTCGCGGGCGCCCTTTTTCGTGTGGCGGGGGAAAACCCGGCCGGGCGTGGCCGCCACCCCGGCACAGATCGCGCTGGCCTGGATCCTGGCGCAGCGGCCGTGGATCGCGCCTGCGGATGATCGATCGCTGACCGGCCGCCGCCGCGGCGCCTACATCAGGCGCGGATGTCGCGCCCTGTCGCCCCGGGTCAGCGCCGGCGTTCCAGCGTGGCGAAGAACAGGATGGTCAGCCCGAGCACGATTAGCAGCAGCACGAAGGCGGCGGCGGCGCCCTCATTCAGGTGCAGGCCGAGAAAGGCGCGGCGATAGGCGAAGAAGCTCAGCACCTCGGTGGAATTGCCCGGCCCGCCCTTGGTGAGGATATAGGGCAGGTCATAGGTGCGGAATTCGTTGATCAGCTGGATGATGACAGCGATCGCCGCCACCGGGCGCAGCATTGGCAAAGTGATGTACCAGAACTGCTGCAGCGGCGAGGCCCCGTCCACCTCCGCCGCCTCATAGGGATCGCGCGGCAGCGAGGCGAGGCCGGCGGCCAGAATCAGGATGACGAAGGAGGTCTGCTGCCAGATGTCGATCGCCGCCATGGTCCACAGCGCGAAATCGGCATCGCCGAGCCAGTCGACACGCGGCAGGCCGAGGCTCTCCAGCAGCTGGTTGGCGATGCCGAGATTGGGCTGCAGCAGCATGCGCCAGATCAGCGCCACGCTCACCGGTGACATCGCCATCGGAATGGTGAGAATGGCGAAATAGACCGGCTTCATCGTCACCGCGCGGTTCAGCATCAGGGCGACGCCGAGCCCGAGCACGAATTCGCCGGCCACGGTGATGACCGAATATTTGATGGTCAGCCACAGCGCGTCCCAGAACAGCGGGTCGCTCATCACGATGGCGAAGTTCTTGAAGCCCGTGAAGGGCTGCAGCATCGGCTTGAGCAGAGTGAGCGAGGAGACCGAGATCAGCGCCGCATAGACCAGCGGCAGGCCCATGACGATGGCGAGGGTGAGAAGACCCGGAGCCGCGAAGGCCCAGCCGGTGCGCCAGTCCCGATCCGCCAGTGCCGCAAAGCGCATGCGCGTCGTCCATTCCGTCCAAAGCGTGCCGAGAAAAGAGACCGGCGCGCCAGCCAACGAGGGGGAAGGCTGGCGCGCCGTATGGCCGGGGTCCTGCGGGGCTCACGCGGGGTCCCGGCCGATGGGGTTACTTGTTGAGCAGCTGGGTCAGGCCGTCGGCGGCCGCCTTCAGCGCGTCCTCGGGCTTGGCCTGCCCGCCGGCGGCGAGCGAGAGCTGGGCGCCCAGCACGTCCTCATACTGCGCGGAATAGGCGAAGATCGGGAACGACTTGCCGGAGGCGACGACCTCAAGGCCGGTCTTGTAGAAGGGGTACTTCTTCAGCACGGCCGCGTCCTCGAACACGTCCGAGCGCACCGGGGCGTGGCCTTCCATGGCGCGGGCGACGGAGATCTTCTTGCCCTGCACCCATTCGATGAACTTCCAGGCCGCGGCCTTGGATTCATCCGAGGTGTTCTTCGGGATGCCCCAGCCCCAGCCGCCGCTTTCGCCATGGCCACCGGGCATGACGGAGAGCGCGAGCTTGCCGGCCACTTTCGGGCACTTCTCGGCATTGTCGAGCTGCGGCAGCATCCACCAATAGGTGACCATGCTGAACGTGTCGCCGGCGCACATCAGCCGCATCGTGTCGTCGAGCGTGGCGGAGAGGGCGCCCTGCTGCGCGCCCTTCTGCACGTTCTCGGCATAGAGCTTCAGCGCGGTCAGGCCCTGCGGGCTGTTCAGCACCACCTTGCGGTCGGCATCGAGATAGGCGCCGCCGACGGCGAACAGGTAGTTGGAGAATTCCATCGCGTTCGGGTCGCCGCGCTGGCCCTGCATGGCGGCGCCGACGACGGGGGTGTTCGCCTTGAAGAAGGCGGAGAGCGCGACATAGTCGGCCAGCGTGGCCGGCAGAGCGAGATCCTTGCCGGTCTTGGCCTTGTAGTCGGCCTTGATCTTGGGGTCGTTCAACAGGTCGGTGCGGTAGATCAGACCCATGGAGTAGTTGTACATGGGCAGGATCGGCGTCGCGTCCTTGGTCTGGCCGAGCAGGTCCAGCATGGACGGGATGAAGGGCTTCAGGTCGAAGCCGGACTTGGCGATATAGGGGTTCAGGTCTTCCAGCCAGCCGGCGGCGGGGAATTCGCCCGCCCACAGGAAGTCGACTTCGAGCAGGTTGTAGTAGCTTTCGGGCGAGACCAGCTGGGCGACCAGCTTGTCGTGCATGTCGCCATAGCCGATCTTCTCGAACTCGACCTTGATGCCGGCTTCCTTCTCGAATTCCGGCAGCAGCTTCTCGATGATCTGCGTCTCCGGCACGTCCTCCATCAGGGCGCGCAGGGTGACGTTCTGCGCCTGGGCCGAGCCGGCCGCTGCGAGCAGGGTGGCGCCGAGCAGCGCCGCCTTGAGGCTACACTTAAACTGCATCTCGTTCTCCTGTTCCTCTGGTACGGGCTTTGCCCGCCTCGTTGGCGCACGCCCGAATGGACGCGGCGGAAGACACCGTCACTTCACGCTGCCGAAGGTCAGCCCCTGGACGATGAAGCGCTGGATGAAGCGCGAGGCGATCACCAGCGGCAGCACGGCGAGCACGACGCCGGCGGAGACCTTGGCGATCTGCACGCCGTTGGACGTCTGGAGCGCGGCCAGCGCCACCGGCACGGTCGCGGTCTGTGGACCGCTCAGCACCAGCGCGAACAGGAACTCGTTCCAGGTGAGGATGAAGCCGAGCACGCCGGCCGCCGCGATGCCGGGCAGCGAGACCGGCAGCACGATGCGCCAGAACGCGCCCCAGGCGGTGGCGCCATCGGTCTGCGCCGCCCATTCGAGATCGACCGGGATGCCCTCGAAGAACCCCATCAGGATCCAGATCAGAAAGGGCAGGTTCACCGCCGCATAGACGATGATGAGGCCGGTCAGCGAATTGGTGAGGCCCACCGTGCGCAAGAGGGCGAAGGCCGGCAGCACGATCGCGACGGGCGGCAGCATCTGCGTCGCCAGCACGGCGAAGCGCCCGGCCCGCCCGCTGGTCTTGAACCGGGCGAAGGCATAGCCGGTCATCGCCGCGAAGGGCAGCGCCACCACCACCGAGCCGAAGGCGACGATCAGGCTGTTGAGATAGGACTGGCCGTAACGGGTGGAGGTGAACAGGGCGACGTAATTGTCGAGCGTCACCGCCGGCATCAGTTCCGGCGAATAGGACAGGTGCTCTGGCAGAAGGCTGGTGCGGACCACCCAGAGCAGGGGCACGAGAATGACGGCGCAGGCGAAGAGAAGGCCAAGGTGAAGTCCGATGCGCCGCATGCTGCCCCCTCCCTCAGTTGGTCACGAGGCGGAGGCTGGGGCGGGGGAAGGCCCGCGTCGTCTCCGGATCGAACAGGTGCATGGGGCGGGGGTCGAGATGGAGCGGCACGCGCGCACCCACCGGCGCGGTGAAATGGCGCGAGAGGCGGGCGGAGATTTCCAGCGGCTTGCCGCCTGATGCACCCGTCCCGATCTGCCCGACCAGGATGTTCTCCACTCCCAGCGATTCCATCGCCACCACGGAGACCTCGATCGGCGAAAATCCCGGCTGCGGCGCCTCGTGCAGGTCTTCCGGGCGCAGGCCGAAGATCACCTCGCGGCCGGCCAGCCCGGCATAGGCGGCGCGGTGCATCTGCGGCACCTCGACCGTGAAGCCGTCGCCGATGACGGCAAGGTCATCGCCGCGCCCCTCGACCCGGGCGGGCAGCAGGTTCATCGGCGGGGTGGCGAGAAAGCGGGCGACGAAGGTGTCGACCGGGTCGGCATAGACCTCCAGCGGCTTGCCGACCTGGATCATCCGCCCCTCGCGCATGATGCAGATGCGGTCGCCCATGGTCATCGCCTCGACCTGGTCATGCGTGACATGGACAATGGTGCGGCCCAGCCGGCGGTGCAGCTTGACCAGTTCGAGCCGCATTTCCGCCCGCAGCTGCGCGTCGAGATTGGACAGCGGCTCGTCGAGCAGGAAGGCGACGGGATCGCGCACAATGGCGCGCCCCAGCGCCACGCGCTGGCGCTGGCCGCCCGAGAGCGCCGCCGGCTTGCGGTCGAGATAGGGGGTGAGGCCGAGCAGGCCCGCCGCCTCGCGGATCTTCTCCTCGATGAGCGGGCGGGCGACACCGCGCATCTTCAGGCCGAAGCCCATATTGTCGCGCACGCTCATATGCGGGTAGAGCGCGTAGGACTGGAACACCACGGCGATGTTGCGGTCGCGCGGGGCAACATTGTTGACGCTGCGCCCGCCAATGCGCAGATCGCCCGAGGAGATGCCCTCCAGCCCGGCGATCATCCGCAGCGTCGTCGATTTTCCGCAGCCCGAGGGGCCGAGGAAGATCACGAACTCGCCCTCTCCAATGGAAAGGTCCACGTCGCGCACGCCATAGGCGCCGTTGGCGTAGAGCTTGGAGACATGATCGAGTTCGATCGACGACATCAGCGATCCTTTGCCTGCAGGGGCAGGGTCCCGCCACGCGGGGCGGAGGGAAGAGAAAAACCCCGCCCGGTGCGCCGCTGGCGCGCGGAGTGTAAGCGGACAAAAACGAACATCGCAAGTGCTAATTCAAACGTTGTTCGTTCAGAGTCGATCACGACCTTCCGACCCTGCTCAGGTCGTGTAGACGCCGCCGGTGACGTTGATGCCCTGGCCGGTCATGAAGCGGGCCTGTTCGGAGGCGAGGAACACCACCACATCGGCGACGTCTTCCGGCACTTCCAGCCGGCCGAGCGGGGTCTGGGCGATGTAGTCGTCGATCACCCGCTGCGGGGTGACGCCGCGCAGGCTCGCCTCCCACTCCACTTCGCGCGACTGCATGCTGGTCGCCACGAAGCCGGGGCAGACGGCGTTGACGCGGATGCCCGTGGCCGCCAGCTCGCGGGCCAGCGCCTGCGTCCAGCCGAGCACGGCGAATTTCGAGGCGGAGTAATGCGCCAGGAACGGCGCGCCGACCTTGGCGGCCAGCGAGGCGGTGTTGACAATGCAGCCCTTGCCCTGCGCCACGAAGTGCCGGGCGGCGATCTGGTTGGTGAGGAAGACGCCGCGCGTGTTGACGTCAAAGTTGAAATCCCACTCCTCGTCGGTCAGCTCCAGCGCCGCCCGCATGGTGGAAACGCCGGCATTGGCGACGAGCAGGTCGCAGCCGCCGAGCCCTTCCAGCATCTGGGCGAAGGCGGTCTCCACCGAGGCGCGCTTGCGCACGTCGATCTCGATCGCGATGGCGCCGCCGCCGAGCGCCGCCGCTGCTTCCTGCGCTGCCGCGAAATTGATGTCGCCGACCGCCACCCGCACGCCCTGCCGGGCCAGCGCCACGGCGATCGCCCGCCCGATGCCGGCCGCCGCCCCGGTGACGAAGGCCAGCCGGCCCTTCAGCTCATAATAGGCGGGGACGGGCACGGCGGTGGCGGGGGGGGTCATGCGAAGCTCCTCATGTTCGCTCGTCAGTTTATATGAACAAGAACTCACATCAAGAGCATTCTTATGTTTGATCTTGTGCGATTGATCGGTTAAACAGAATTAGCCGACCGGCCGCGAATCCGTTCCTCTGCAACGGAACCGCGATCAGGCAGGGTGGAGCGATGGCCGAAGACGTGTCTTTCCGAGAGAATTCTGTGGCCGAGCCGCCGTCAGGCGAGGATCGCCAGCGCCTGCTCTCGCATGTGCGCCATGCCCGCATTCTCGATCATCTCGCCGCCGCCGGCTCGGTCGGCGTCAGCGTCCTCGCCGCCGAGCTCGGCGTGTCCGACATGACCATCCGCCGCGACCTACTGGAGCTGGAGCGCGACGGCCGGCTGCTGCGCGTGCATGGCGGGGCGGTGCTGGCAGAGACGCCGGCCAGCGTCGCCATGGACAGCGAGGAACCGCGTTTCGACGCCCGGCTCCGGCGTGGTAGCGACGCCAAGTCCGCCATCGCCGCCTGCGCCGCCGGCATTGTCGCCGGCTACCGCACCTGCGCCATCGATGTCGGCACCACCACCTATCTGATGGCCGGGCATCTGCGCGAAGTCGGCCATCTCAAGGTCTTCACCAACAGCCTGCGCGTTTCCACCCGCCTCGATGGCGGCGCGCCGGAGGTCTATGTCGCCGGCGGCCGGGTGCGGCCGGAAGAAATGTCGGTGTGGGGCCCCACCGCCACCGCCCAGTTCGAGAAGCTGTGGTTCGATGTCGCCGTGCTCGGCACGTCGGGCATCACCTCGGAAGGCTTCTTCGACTATTCCTTCGAGGACACCGACATGAAGCGCGTCTATCTGCGCCGCTCGGGGTTCAAGATCCTGCTGTGCGACAGCGCCAAGTTCCAGCGCATGTCGCTGGTCCAGGTCGGCACGCTGGCCGACATCAACCTGCTTATCACCGACGCCGAGCCGCCCCCGCGCATCGCAGCCGCCCTGGCGGCGGCGCGTGTCGAGGTGCGGCTCGCGCCGCCCGTCGCCGGACAGTGAGGCGCCGCGCGCGCCGTCCCCTCAAGGAGTAGTTGGAATGGTTTTCGAGTGTTTCGGCGCCAAGAAGAAGGTCGTCATCTCCATGGCCCATATCGGCGCCCTGCCTGGCGCGCCGCTTTATGATGCCGATGGCGGCCTCGACAAGCTGATCGAGGGCGTGCTCGCCGATGTCGAGAAGCTGCAGGCCGGCGGCGTCGACGCCATCATGTTCGGCAATGAGAATGATCGCCCCTACGTCTTCAAGGGCTCGCCCGCCTCCATCGCCGCCATGTCGGCCATCGTGCAGGCGGTGAAGCCGAGCCTGAAGGTGCCGTTCGGCGTCAACTATCTCTGGGATCCGGTCGCCACGGTGGCCATCGGCGCCGTCACCGGCGCCAGCTTCGTGCGCGAGATCTTCACCGGCCTGTTCGCCTCCGACATGGGCCTGTGGGAGCCGAACTGCGCCGAGGCGGCGCGGCTGCGCCATGATCTCAAGCGCGACGACATGAAGATGCTGTTCAACATCAATGCCGAGTTCGCCCATTCGCTCGACCAGCGGCCGATCGAGCTGAGGGCCAAGAGCGCGGTGTTCTCCTCCATCGCCGATGCCATCCTCGTCTCCGGCCCCATCACCGGCCAGCCGGCCGACCAGTCGCACCTGCAGAAGGTGGCGGAGACGGTGAAGGATGTGCCGATCTTCGCCAATACCGGCGTCAACATCGACAATATCCGCGACATCTTCTCGGTCGCCTCGGGCGTGGTCATCGGCACTCATTTCAAGGTCGACGGCAACACCTGGAACGCGGTGGAGCAGGCGCGGGTGTCGCGCTTCATGGATGTGGTCAACTCCATCCGCTGATCGTGCGCCGTCCTCCCGGACCGGCCGCCGGTCGGCGTCGGGAGCGCGGCCCGCCTGACACTCCGTACACGATCCCGGCGCGGTGGCCTTGCCGCCGTCCGGGATCACGTGTTTCTCGGCTTGCACTGGCCCACCGACCCCAAGAGGCTCCCCATGAAGAGCTGCGTTCTCGGCCTCGATATCGGCACGACCTCCACCATCGGCCTGCTGCTGCGGCTGCCGGGGGAGATTCTTGGCGTCGCCTCGCGGCCGGTGACGCTGACCTCCCGGCATGCCGGCTGGGCGGAGGAAGACCCCGCCGAGTGGTGGGACAATGTGTGTTCCCTCACCCGCGAACTGGTCGCCACCGCCGGCATCGACCCGGCCGAGATCGCCGCCATCGGCGTCACCGGCATGCTGCCCGCCGTGGTGCTGCTGGATTCCGAGGGTCGCCTGCTGCGCCCCTCCATCCAGCAGAGCGACGGGCGCTGCGGGGCGGAGGTGGCGGAACTGCGCGGGGAGCGCGACGAGGCCGCCTTCATCGCCAAGGCCGGCAACGGCATCAACCAGCAGCTCGTGACCGCCAAGCTGCGCTGGATCGCCCGCCACGAGCCGGAGGTCTTTGCTGACATCGCCACCGTGTTCGGCTCCTATGACTATGTGAACTGGCGCCTCACTGGCGAACGCGCGGTGGAGCAGAACTGGGCGCTGGAGGCCGGCTTTGTCGACGTCTCCCGCCACGCCATTGACGACGATCTCGTCGGCTGGGCCCGCATTCCGCGCGATGCCATTCCGCGCAAGACCGCCTCGCATGAGGTGATGGGCCGGGTCTCCGCGCAGGGCGCGCTTGAGACCGGCCTTGCCGCCGGCACGCCCGTCATCGGCGGCGCGGCCGACATGATCGCCTCGGCGCTCGGCGCCGGCGTCACCCAGCGCGGCGACATATTGCTCAAATTCGGCGGCGCCATCGATGTGCTGGTGGCCACCGACCAGGTAAAGCCCGACCCGCGGCTCTATCTCGACTACCACCTCATTCCCGGCCTCTACATGCCCAATGGCTGCATGGCGACCGGCGGCTCGGGGCTCAACTGGTTCGTGCGCAATTTCGCCGGCGGCGAGGCGGCGGCGGCCAAGAAGGCCGGGCTCAGCCTGCACCAGCATCTCGACGCGCTCGCGGAACAGCGCCCCGCCGGCGCCGACGGGCTGACGGTTCTGCCCTATTTCCTCGGCGAGAAGACGCCGATCCATGACCCCGCCGCGCGCGGCGTCATCGACGGGCTCACCCTCTCGCACGATATCGGCCATGTCTGGCGGGCGCTCCTGGAAGGCTATGCCTATGCCTGCGCCCACCATGTGGAAGTGCTGGCCGATATGGGCCACGCCGCCGGCCGCGTGCTGGTTTCCGATGGCGGCTCGAATTCGCGTGTGTGGATGCAGATTGTCGCCGATGTGCTGCAGCAACCGGTGCACCGGCTGAAGGGGCACCCCGGCTCCTCGCTCGGCGCGGCCTGGACGGCGGCGGTCGGCATTGGCGCGGCGACCTGGAGCGGCATTTCCCGCTTTGTCGAGCAGGGCGAAACGCTGGTGCCGAACCCCGCCTCGGCCGAAACCTATGCCGCCTTCTATGCCCGCTACCGCGATCTCTACCGCCGCCTCGAAGGGCGGCCCACATGAGCCGCGCGCCGCTGAAGGCGGTCGCCTGGGACATTGACGGCACGCTGATCGACAGCGAGCCGCTGCATCATCGCGCGCTGGTGGCCGCCTGCCGGGCGCTCGGCGCGGATCTTTCCGACCTGCCGGACCAGGCCTTTCGCGGCATCCATATGGGCGATGTGTGGAAACAGGTCTCGCCGCGCCTGCCCGCCGCCGTCGCGGAAGCCGAATGGGCGGCGCGGATCAACGCGCATTATGTCGATAACCGCGACAGCCTGATCGCCTTGCCCGGCGCCGTCGCCACCATCCGAGCGCTGGAAAAGCTGGGCGTCACGCAGGCCTGCGTCTCCAATTCGAGCCGCTCGGTGGTGGACGCCAACATCGCCGCGCTCGGCATTGCCGACGCGATCGCCTTCTCGCTCAGCCTCGACGATGTGGCGGCCGGCAAGCCCGATCCCGAACCCTATCGCCGCGCCTGCGAACGGCTCGGCCTGCCGCCGGCCAGCGTGGTGGCGGTGGAGGACAGCCGCTCCGGCGCGCTCTCCGCCCGCGCGGCGGGGCTGTTCGTGGTCGGCTACACCCCGACCGGCGGCGGCTTCGAGGCGGTCGACCTGGAAATCGACCGGCTGGAGAACCTGCTGGCGCTGTTTTCCTAGAGCGTTTTCGAGCGAAGTGGATGCCGGTTCGCGAGAAGAAAACGCGATAAAACAAAGAATTAGATCATTTCACTTTTTCCTTGAAACAGTGAAATGATCTAGGTCAGCAACTCCTCCAGCGTGTCGACCAGCAGATCGGCATGCGCCGTGGTCACGCAGAGCGGCGGACGGATCTTCAGCACATTGCCATAGCGGCCGGCGGCGCCGATGAGGATGCCGTGGTCGCGCAGCCCGTTGATGAGCCCCTTGGCGATATCAGGCGCCGGGCCCTTCTCGGTGCCGAACTCGATGCCGAGATAAAGCCCGGCCCCGCGCACGGCGGTGATCGGCGCGCGCGCCTGCAGCCGCTTCAGCCGGGCGGTGAGATGCCGGCCGACGCGGGCGGCATTGGCGATGAGGCCGTCTTCCTCGATCGCCTCCAGCACGGCGAGACCGGCCGCGCAGGCCGCCGGGCTGCCGGCGAAGGTGTTGAAATAGCCGAAATCGGCGCAGAAGGCGTCGAGGATATCCGGCCGGGTGACGAGGCCGGCCATCGGGTAGCCATTGCCCATCGGCTTGCCCATGGTGACGATATCAGGCACCACGCCATGGCGGGAAAAGCCCCACATGCCCTCGCCGGTGCGCCCGAAGCCCGGCTGCACCTCGTCGGCGATGAACAGGCCGCCGGCGGCGCGCGTCACTTCCACCGCGGCTTTCAGGAAGCCGGGCGGGTCGGCATAGACGCCATCGGAGGAGAAGATGGTGTCGACCAGCAGCCCGGCGAAGCCGATGCCGTCCGCCTTCAGCGCGGCGATCTCGGCCTTCACCGCGTCGGCGAAGCCCTGCGCGATATCGTTGCCGAACAGCGCCGGGTCGGGCGGCGGCACCATGCGGATGTAGCGCGGCGGCGCGCCGGTCTTGTAGGAGGAGGGCGAAACCTCGGTCACGGTGGCGGTGTTGCCGTGATAGGCGGTGCGGGTGACGATAATGCCTTCGCCCCCGCTCACCTTGCGGGCGAGCCGCAGCGCCAGGTCGTTGCTTTCGCTGCCCGTGCAGGCCAGCACCAGATTGCTGAGCTCGGCCGGGAAGGTGGCGAGCAGCTTTTCGGCATAATCATGCGCGACGTCGAACAGATAGCGCGAATGGGTGTTGAACGCGCCGAGCTGCGCCCGCACCGCCTCCACCACCTTGGGGTGGCAATGGCCGACGGTGGGGACATTGTTGTAGAAATCGAGATAGGCCCGCCCGTCGGAAGCGTGGATAGTCGCGCCTTCCGCCCGCACGATGCGCAGCGGCTCGTCATAGAACAGCACCGAGGCCGCACCGAAGGCGCGCCGTCGCCGTTCCACCAGTGCCGCGACATCGGGCGCCATCGCGCCTCCCATGCCGGAAAAGGCGTTGAGCGAGAGGATCTGCAGTTCCTCCTGCTCCGGAATGTCCTGCTTTTTCAAGATGTCCTGTCTCTTCACGAGGCGGCCCTCCCGGCTGCGGCAAGCCTGTGGCTCCCCTCGCGTTCCGGCACGTCATAGGTGGCGAGAAAGGCGCGGGCGAGTTCGACCGTGCCGTGGGTGTAGCCCTCGCCCATCGCCTGCGCGGTGGGGGTCTCGGCATGCGAGGCGATCCAGGCGGTGAGCAGCAGCCGGCGCAGCATGATGAACACCGGCAGCAGCGCGCAGTCCTCATCCGAGAGCGGCGCGACGGTGCGATAGCCCTCGATCCACGCCGCCTGCAGCGTCGGAATATAGGGCTCGTGCTCGCTGAAGCTGATGGCGGAGGCGAAGTCGTAGAGATACCAGCTGAAGCCGCAATCATCGAAATCGATCACGGAGAGCCTGTCGCCCTCGACCAGCAGATTGGCGAGACGCATATCGGCATGGACGAGGCCGAAACGGTCCTCGCCGGTGCCGTAGTCCTCCAGCCGGGCGCGCAGCACCGCGTCGGTGCGCTCCAGCACGGCGCGGCCCTCGCGGGTGAGGCCGAGCGCGGCGCGCCAGTCGCCCCACAGCTTCACCTTGCCCAGCATGGCGTCATAGTCCCAGCGTTTGCGGGTGAAGCCTTCCGGGCGCTGCCAGACCCGGGCGTGAAGGTGCAGCCGCGCATTGATGGCGCCGAGCTCGCGGTACCAGCGGGCGAGGTCGTCGCCCTCCGCCGGCTCGCGCCCCGCCACCAGCTCGAACGCCACCGCGTGCCGCCGCGTGCCGCCCTCGTCGAGCTCGGCGATCAGGCTGCCATCGAGCTGCGGCACCGGGGTCAGCGTCGCCACCACCCCCTCGCGGCCGAGCGCGGTGAGCCAGGCGAGTTCGGAGTCGATCTCGTCGCGGCTGTGATAGCCCGGCCGGTGGACGCGGAACACAACATCGCGGCCACTGGCGGGGTCTTGGGCGCTGGCGGGGTCTTGGCCCCTGGCGGGGTCTTGGGCGCGAAAGGTGGCGTTCTCGGAAATGGTGAGCAGCCGCAGCTCGCTCTCGGCCGACAGCCCCCAGCGCGGCAGGGCGGCGCGCAGCGCGTGCTCGATGCGGGTCAGGAAGGCGTCGTCATAGATCGGCTGGGTCATGGTCTACGTCTCGGCAACGGTGATCTCGACCCGCGCCCGGCCGAGCGCGCGCGCCACCGCGCCCTCGGGGGCCCGGTCGGTGACCAGGTGCTGGATGTCGGGAATGCGGGCCCAGATGGCGAGCGAGGGCACGTCGAATTTCTGGTGGTCGGAGACGATGATGGTCTGCGCCGCCCGGTTCATCATCGCCCGGTAGACAAAGGCGGCATCCGGCTCGGCATCGGCGAGGCCGTCGGTGGTGATGCCTGAAATGCCGAGAATGGCGCGGTTCACATTGTAGTTCTGCAGGAACTCGCCGGTCTCCACCCCCACCATCATGCCCTCGCGGGCATTGTAGCGGCCGGGGCACATGATGACTTCGATGGTCGGATTGGCCGAGACCACGGTGGCCACCGAGAAGGAATGGGTGATGACGGTGAGGTCGCGGCAGGCGGCGGCCATGCGGCGGGCGACATGGGTGGTGGTGGCGCCGGCGCCGACGGCGATCACCTCCTTCGGCTTGATCAGCTGAACGGTGGCGGCGGCGATGGCCTCGCGCTGCGCCACCATCAGCCCGTGCCGCTCGGTGACGGAGGGTTCGGAGGCGAAGGGGCGCACCGCGCCGCCATAGGTGCGGTTGATGAGGCCCTTTTCCCCCAGCTCGAACAGGTCGCGCCTTATCGTTTCGGTCGAGACGCCGAGTTCGGTCGCGAGATCGCCGACGCGCAGCGTGGCGGAGGCGCGCATTTCGGCGAGGATGCGCGCCTGCCGCGCCGCCTTGTCGAGCCGGGGCAGGCGGCGCTCCGCCCGTGCGAGGGGGGCGGCCCGGCTCATGCCGCCGCCCGCCGCCGCAGCAGGATGCCGATCAGCCCGCCGGCCAGCAGCAGGCACGCCGCGCCCAGCGTCGCCATGGTGCCGAGCGCCGGCACCATCGGCGTATAGCCGGCCACCATCTTGGCGTAGAGCCATTCGGGAATCGTCGAGTCGGCGCCTGTCGTGTAGAGCGAGAGCGGAAAATTGCTCCAGGAGAGCAGGAACGCGAACAGCATGCCGGACCAGATGCCCGGCCACAGCAGCGGCAGCGTCACCTCGCGGAAAACCTGGGTGCGCGAGCAGCCGAGATCATAGGCCGCCTCTTCCAGCGACGGGTCGAAGCCATAGACCTGGATGGCGATGACCAGCGTCACCACGGGCACGATCCAGATCATGTGGGCGAACACCGCCGTCATCCAGCTGGTCTGGATGCCCACCGCGTTGAAGCCGAGCAGCATGGCCAGCCCCAGCACCGGCTGGGGGAAGAAGATCGGCAGCAGGATGAGCTTCTGGTAGAGCTTGCGCCCCTTCCACTCATAGCGGGCGAAGGCGAGCGCGCCGAAGGTGGCGATGACGACGGAGAACACCGTCACCAAGAGCGCGATCGAGATCGAGGTCTTGACGATCATGCCGATCTCGATCGAATCCAGCGTCTTCTGCCACCATTCGGTCGAGTAGGTTTTGATCGGGAAGCCGAAATACCGGCTCTTGTTGAAGCTCGCCAGCGCCCCGCAGACGATGGGCAGGTAGATCGCGACGAGGACGAACAGCGTCCAGGTCCAGATGGCGGCATTGGTGCGCTTGTGGCCCATGGCTCAGCGCCTCCCCAGCATGCGGTCGAGGTCCAGCTTCGACAGGGCGAACAAGGTGAGCGCGCCGATGAAGAAGGTGACGAGCACCGCCAGCGCCGACCCGAGCGGCCAGTTCTGCGAATAGGTGAAGGCGATCTCGATATCGTGCGAGATGACGATGATCGACTGGCCACCAAGGATCTTCGCCTCCGCCGTGGCGCCGATGGCGAGCACGAAGGTGAGCAGCATGCCGATGAGGATTCCCGGCATGGCGAGCGGCAATTCGATCTCGCGCCAGATGAACAGCCGCCCGGCGCCGAGGTCGCGCGCCGCGTCCACGAGGTCGCGCGGCACCAGGGCAAGGCCGAGCGTCATCGGAAACAGCATGAAGGGCAGGTAGGTATAGACCATGCCGAACAGGGTGATGCCGGGCGTGTACAGCACCTCCGGCCCGCCGCTGAGGCCGAGCCATTTCAGCGTGCCGTCGAGCACGCCGTTCTTGATGAAGAACAGCACCCAGCCATAGAGCCGCACATTCTCCGAGACGAAGAGCGGGAAGACGAAGAACACGCTGATCAGCGCCGACCAGCGGCCAAAGACAAGGTTCAGCCCATAGGCGATGGGGTAGGCGACCACGGCGAGGATCGCCACGGTGAGCAGCGCCAGCCCGCAGGACCAGAAGAAGGACAGCCACACCGTGTTGGTGGTGTCGAACAGGGTGGCGAAGTTCGCCAGCGTGAAGCTGGTGAAGACATCGAAGCTGCGCGGCGTGGCGAAGGCATAGCCGAAGATCGCCACCAGCGGGGCCAAAAATCCGATGCCGAGCAGCAGCGCGACGGGAAGCGCGCAGCGCGCGCCGACCGAGAGCATGCGGGCGTGGCGCAGCTGGGCGGCGCCTTCGGGCGCCGCGTCCCGCGCGGGGGCGATGGCGAGGTCGGCCATGCTCAGCTCTCCAGCGTGAAGGCGTCGGCGGCGTCCCAGCCGAGCGTCACCTTGCGGTCGGCGCTGGCGGGCAGAGGGCGCCCGCGCGACAGCTCGACCAGCATTACCTTGGCCCCGACCCGCACCTGGTACTGGATGCGCGAGCCGAGCGAATACTCGTTATAGACCACGCCCTCCAGCTGGTTGTCGGCGCTCTCGCCGGGGCCGAGAATCCGCATGAATTCGGGCCGCACCACCACGAAGGCCTCGTCCAGCGTCTTGCCATCGCGCGGCGGCGCCAGGGTGAAGCTGCCCGGCACATCGACGCCCTGCCAGGCGCCGTCCGGGCCGCGCTTCACCTTCAGCGTGTTCACCTCGCCGACGAACTCGCAGACGAAGCGGTCGACCGGCGCGCCATAGATCTCTTCGGGCGTGCCGATCTGCACGATCCGGCCGGCGCGCATCACGCCGATGCGGTCGCTCATCACCATCGCCTCTTCCAGCGAATGGGTGATGTAGATGAAGGTCTTGCCGGTTTCCCGGTGCAGATCCTTCAGCTCCTTCTCCAGCGTCTTCTTCAGCTTGTAGTCGATGGCCGAGAGCGGCTCGTCGAAGAACAGTACCTCGGGATCATAGGCCAGCGCCCGGGCGAGCGCGACGCGCTGGCGCTCGCCGCCGGAGCACTTCATCACGTTCTTGTCGAAGTAGTTTTCCGGCAGGCGAACGACGCGCATCAGTTCCAGCGCCCGCGCCTTGCGGGCGGCCGCATCGACGCCCTTCACCTTGAGCGGGAAGGCGATGTTCTCGCCGACACTCTTGTGCGGGAACAAAGCCAGCGACTGGAAGACAAGGCAGGTCGGCCGCTTGTTGGGCGGCACGTCGTTGATCAGCTGGCCATGCAGGGTGATGTTGCCCTCGCTCGGCGTATCCATGCCGGCGAGCATGCGCAGCAGCGTGGTCTTGCCCGAGCCCGAGGGGCCGACAATGGTGAGGAATTCGCCCTCGCGCACATCGAGATCGATGGTGTCGACCGCGGTGAAGGCGCCAAAGGTCTTGCGGATGCCGACAAGCTGGAGGATCGGCTTCGGCAGTTCGGCGCTCTGCGGGGCGGCCGGCGAGGTCTGGAGCATCAGGACTTCCGTCATGGGTCGGTGGCGGCGGGTAATCGCCGCAGGTGGTCGAGGATGTCGATCGTTCCTATCCGCCCCTCATCCCCGGGCTTGACCCGGGGACCCAGATGTTTCCGCCGTCGCGCGGCGTTGCCCCTGGGTGGCCGGGTCAAGCCCGGCCATGAGGGCAGGATGAGGTAAAGGACGCAGGTCCTCTCCGCTTTAGCCCCGCAGGCGCTTGGCGGCGTTCATCAGGTCGAGCGCCTTGTCGTAGTCCGGCACGATGTCGTACTCGGCCGAGCGGTCCATCTCTTCCTGCAGGCTGTCCCACTGGATGGCGTCCAGCTCGTCCTTGGTGAACAGGTCGAAGCAGGCCTTGTTGCCCATCTGCGCCACCGGGTTGAACGTGCCCTCGGCGAAGGCGACGGTGTGGGCGACCTCGGGTCCCTGCACATATTTCAGGAAGTCGAGCGCCAGCGGCGACAGGTTCGGGTTGTTCACCGTCGAGGTGATCTCGATCCAGGCGACGCCGCCCTTGCCACCGGGCAGCGGGCCCCGGAGCGGGGTGATGCCGCGCAGATTCGGGTGGCCGTCGGCGCGGGCCGGGGAGACCGAATAGGTGCCGCCGGTCATGTGCAGGTCGATTTCGCCCGAGATCAGCGCCTGGTTCATCGAGGCGATGTCGCCGATCAGCTTGGCGCCCTTGAAGACGCGCTTGGCGGTCTCCTCGAACTTGGTGAACTCCTCCGGCGTATGCACCTTGAACGGGTCGATGCCGGCGATGATGAAGATGTTGAAGACGTTCCAGTCATCGGATTCGAGAATGCCGTATTTGCCGGCGAGCGCGGGGTCGTTGAACAGGTCCCAGCCCGTGTCTTCCGCGGTCTTGCGGGAGATCTTGTCGGTGTTGACCACGAAGCTGTAGGGCCCGAAGCGCTGGGCCATGCCGATCAGCTCGCTGCCATCCTCGCTCATGGCCCATTTATAGGGCCATTTGAACTCCGGCATCATCTTGGCGAAGAAGGGCTCGAACTCGGCCTTGGGCAGCGGCTTGATCAGCTTCTCGGGCAGCATCACCTTGCGCGCCCAGGGATTGTTGACGTTGATCAGGTCCCAGGTGTTGATCTCGCCGGCGCGCAGCCGGTTGATCATGGTGGGGTCGTTGGTGAGGCTTTCCGCCTTCACCGTCGCCCCGGTCTTGGAGCGGAAGGGGTCCAGCACCTGGGCGGAATTGTAGCCCTCCCAGCACAGGATGTTCAGCTCCTTCTCGCGCGCCGCGAACGCCTTGTTGGCGTTGAACAGCGGACCGGCGGCGGCGAGCGCGCCAAGGCCCGCTCCCATGCCCTGCAAGACCGACCTTCTCGAAATATGCGCCATCTCGAAGTCCCTCTGGATTGTTGGCGCGGAACCTTGGGCGGCCGCGCATTCGTTCGGCATCCGGCGTTGGGCGGATGTGGGAGGTATGTTGGACTGTGTGTGATCCTAAACATCTGGATTTGGGCTTTACAACACTAAATTTGCGGCTCAACCTGATGAAAAGGAAGGCAGCCTGTTTTCACGGCATGCCGACCGCCGGCGGTATGCTGTGCCGGAAAACAAACTCCAGAGAGTCATCGGGAATAGCCGCACCATGTTCATGTCGCTTCAAGGCAAGACCGTCATCGTCACTGGCGCCAGCAAGGGGATCGGGCGCGGCCTCGCGCTGCGCTTCGGCCAGGCTGGGCTCAACGTGCTGGTGGTGAGCCGCGTGCTCACTGAAGCCGAGAAGGTGGCGGCCGAAATCGGCCCCAACGCCTCCGCCTTCGCCGCCGACGTGACCAAGGCCGAGGACATGGAAGCGATGGCGCAGGCGGCGCTGGACCGCTACGGCACTATCGACGTGCTCTGCGCCAATGCCGGCATCTTTCCCGCCGCCAAGCTGGGGGTGATGACGGGCGATGATTTCGACCATGTCATCGGCACCAATCTCAAGGGCACCTTCCTCACCGTCTCCGCCGTTCTGCCGGCGATGAAGGCGGCGAAGAAGGGCCGCATCATCATCACCTCCTCCATCACCGGGCCGATCACCGGCTTTCCCGGCTGGACCCATTACGGCGCGTCCAAGGCCGGGCAGATGGGTTTCATGCGGACGGCGGCGATCGAGCTGGCGCCGTGGAACATCACGGTCAACGCCGTCATGCCGGGCAACATCCTCACCGAGGGCATGGAAGGCATGGGCGAGGCCTATATCGCCTCCACCGCCGCCTGCGTGCCGATGAAGAAGCTCGGCAGCGTGTTCGACATCGCCAATGCCGCGCTGTTCTTCGCCAGCGAGGAAGCCGGCTACATCACCGGCCAGGGCATGGTGATCGATGGCGGCCAGGTGCTGCCGGAATCGCCGATGGCGCTGGACGAGATGGGCACCGCCTGACCCTGCCGCGCGCTCAGAAGGTGGCGGCGAACATCAGCAGGAAGTCGTTCGCCGCCTGCGACGCCAGCGCCGGCCCCTGCGTGCCGGGGCGGAAGCCGTCAGCCTCGTAGAGATTGTACTGATATTGCAGCGTGACGGTGAACGGCCCGACCGGCGTCCAGTTGAGATTGGCGCCGAAGTTCCAGTTGCCGATGCCGCTGGCGCCATAGGTGAGCTGCGCCAACGGGTCGGCGACGTCGAACCGTCCATAGCCGCCGAAAAAGGCCGAGTTCCAGGTAGGGCTCCAGTTGTGCAGAAACTGGCCGACCGCGCTCCAGCCCGCCACCTTCGACAGCGAGCCGTCGAGACGCTGGAAGGCATCGGGAGCGGAAAAGCGGCCGCTGGGATCGATCAGCCCGAGATAGGAGGTCGCCCCGTCGGCATAGGCGGCCTGAAGGTAAAGCGTGTCGCCCGGCGCGAGGGAGGGCAGGTTGAACATCACCCCGGCCTGCAGCGCATAGCCCCACTCCCCCGTCGTGGCGCCGAGCCGCTCGCTCACCGGCGATTGCGCGATCTGGTGCAGCGCGCCCGAGAGCTGGAAATTACCCCAGTCACCGCTCTGGCCGAAGGTGGCGACGATTTCCGGCCAGCGGCCCGCCCCGTCCGCATCCGCCTCGTCGTCGGCGACGAAAACGGCACCGCTCGCCACCACAGGCAGGATGCCATTGTCGCGCTTGGCTGATCCCTCCAGCGAGATCTGGGCGAGGAAACCGTCCGGCAGGTGCCAGCTATAGCCGAGCACGGGCAGCTGGGTCTGGTCGCCGATGGTCGCCGGGTCGGTGCCCATCACATCGGCATTGGCGTAGAAGTCGAAGAAGGACTGGAGATAGCCGAAGGTGAAACCGGCGAATTCGATATGGATGTCATGCGGGTCGAAATCCGCCCCGTCGCGAACCCCTTCGCCCCAGGGGTCGGCGGTGCGCCAGATGATCCGCAGATCGGTATAGGAGCGCAGCGTGCCATATTCCGTCCGCGTGCGGGCGTCTGTCAGCAGCCCCAAGGTGGAGACCCAGTAGTTTCTCGCATTGGCGGCGGGGTAGTCGGTGTAGCTGTTGGCATAGGTCTCGGCCCAGAGATAGGCACCCAGCCGCAGGCAGGTGTCCGAGCCGGGGATATAGGCGAAGCCCGGCCCCTCCGCCGTGCACGCCTTGACGTAGCGGGCGGAAGCCGCACCCGGTGGCTCGGCGGCCTGCGCCTGCGTGATCCCTAGCAGCGCCCCAAGCAGCGCCCCAAGCAGCGCTCCAAGCGGTGCTCCAAGCGGTGCTCCAAGCGGTGCTCCAAGCGGTGCTCCAAGCAGGCCCGCAGCAAACGCCGCCGCGCCGCACCGGCGTGGGGCGGGCAGCGGCCGTCCTCGGCGCGAAGGGCGCGGCGCCTGTGCGGCTTTTGCTGGTTCACGGCGCATGCGCGGTCCAATATCACCTTATTATTGCATTTATGAGGGCGTAATGGCCGATTCGCACTGTCTTTATCGCCACGGCTTCCTGCGCATCGGCACCGGCGTGCCGCGCGGGCGGGTGGCTGATCCCGCCTTCGCGCTGGCCGAGCATCTGGCGCTGGCGCGCAGCGCCGAGGCGCGCGGCATCGGCGTGCTGCTGTTTCCCGAGCTTGGCCTGTCCTCCTATGCCATTGACGACCTTCTGTTCCAGGACGCGCTGCTGGACCGGGTGGAGACGGCGATCGCCGAGCTCGTCGCCGCCTCGCGCGATCTCTTTCCGGTGCTGGTGGTCGGCGCGCCGCTGCGCCGGGCGGGCGCGCTCTACAATAGCGCGGTGGTGATCCATCGCGGCGTCCTTCTCGGCGTGGTGCCCAAGAGCTACCCGCCAAACTACCGCGAATTCTACGAGCGCCGCCACTTCGCGCCCGGGCTCGGCGCCTCGGGCACGATCGCGGTGGCGGGCGAGAACGTGCCCTTCGGCACCGATCTCCTGTTCCGTTCCGGCGGGGAGGTGCCTTTCACCTTCCATGTCGAGATCTGCGAGGACCTCTGGGTGCCGCTGCCGCCCTCCACGCGAGGCGCGCTGGCGGGGGCGGAAGTGCTGCTCAATCTCTCCGCCAGCAACATCACCATCGGCAAGGCGCGCCACCGCCGGCTGCTCTGCGCCAGCCATTCCGCCCGCTGCCTCGCCGCCTATGCCTATTCCGCCGCCGGGCCGGGCGAATCCACCACCGATCTCGCCTGGGACGGGCAGGCGGCGATCTTCGAGAATGGCGAGTGCCTCGGCGAGAGCGCGCGCTTTCCCGATGGGCCGACCCTGCTTGCCGCCGATATCGACCTGGAGCGCCTGCGGCAGGAGCGCATGCGCACCACCACCTTCGGCGAATGCGTGCGGGAAGAAGGCGCGGGCGATTTCCGCACCCTTGGCTTCACCCTCGGCACCCCGCCCGCGCCGGCGCCGCTCGAACGCCTCATCGCGCGCTTCCCCTATGTGCCTGACGATCCCGAGCGCCTCGCGGAAGACTGCTATGAGGCCTACAACATCCAGGTACAGGGCCTCGCCCAGCGCCTTTCCTCGTCAGGCGTGCGGCGCGCGGTGATCGGCGTGTCCGGCGGCCTCGATTCGACGCAGGCGCTGCTGGTGGCGGTGCGGGCGATGGACCGGCTCGGCCGCCCGCGCAGCGATATCCTCGCCTACACGCTGCCGGGCTTCGCCACGTCTGAGGCCACCCGCGCCAATGCACAGGCGCTGATCGAGACGCTGGGCGTCACCGGCGGCGAGATCGACATCCGCCCGGCGGCGCGGCAGATGCTGGCCGATCTCGGCCACCCCTTCGCGGGGGGCGAGCCGGTCTATGACGTGACCTTCGAGAATGTGCAGGCCGGGCTGCGCACGGATTATCTGTTCCGCCTCGCCAACCAGCAAGGCGGGCTGGTGGTCGGCACGGGCGATCTCTCGGAGCTGGGGCTCGGCTGGTGCACCTATGGCGTCGGCGACCACATGTCCCATTACAACGTCAACGCCTCGGTGCCGAAGACGCTGATCCAGCACCTCATCCGCTTCGTTGCCGCCTCGGGCGATGTCTCGGACGCGACCGCGCGGGCGCTGGAGGCGGTGCTGGCCACCGAAATCTCGCCGGAGCTGGTGCCGGCGGAAGCGGGCGCCACCATCCAGTCGACCCAGCAGGTGGTCGGCCCCTATGCGCTACAGGACTTCAACCTGTACTACCTCACCCGCTATGGCTTGCGCCCCTCGCGCATCGCCTATCTCGCTCTGCACGCCTGGGGGGACGCTTCGCGCGGCGCCTGGCCGGCCAATATTCCGGCCGAGGACCGGCGTGCCTATTCCAGGCCCGAGATCCGCCACTGGTTGAGGCTGTTCCTGAAGCGCTTCTTCGCCAACCAGTTCAAGCGCTCGGCCCTGCCCAACGGGCCGAAGATCACCTCGGGCGGCTCGCTCTCGCCACGCGGCGACTGGCGGGCGCCCTCGGATGCGAGCGCGCAGGTCTGGCTGGACGAGCTCGACGCCAACTTTCCCGACGAGGGCTGAGGCGGTATCTGCCGCAGGCGAGAGAGCCGCGCGGCGACGCGCGCGTGAAGGAAACCGGCGTGGACGACGACATCTCCCCCAACCACAGCTACCGCCTCGCGGCGCTGGACCAGGATTTCATCCTCAGTGATTCCATGCGCGGCGTGCGCTTCCAGCTGGAATACGCCAAGCCCGAGGAAGAGCTGCGACGCTGGCGCATCCGCTCCACCCTCGTGGTGTTCGGCTCGGCCCGGGTGCGCGAGAATGGCCCCGGCCGCCAGCCTTTCATCTATGAACAGGCGCGGGCCTTCGGGCGGCTTGCCTCGCAGCGCGGCGGCGCGCTCGATGTGTCGGAGGGCGGCTACCGCGACAATGTCATCGCCACCGGCGGCGGGCCGGGGGTGATGGAGGCGGCCAATCGCGGCGCCTATGAGGTGGCCGCGCCCAGCATCGGCTTCAACATCTCGCTGCCGCATGAGCAGGTGCCGAACCCCTACACCACGCCGCAGCTGACCTTCCGCTTCCACTATTTCGCCATGCGCAAGATGCACCTCGCCATGCGCGCCAATGCGCTGGTGGTGTTTCCCGGCGGCTTCGGCACGCTCGACGAGTTGTTCGAGATCCTCAACCTGCAGATAACAGGCAAGGCGCCGCCGGTCGCAATCGTGCTGTTCGACACGGCCTATTGGCGCTCCGTGGTCAATTTCCAGATGCTGATCGACGAGGGCATGGTGAGCGCGCGGGAAGTGGCGCTGATCCGCTTCGCCGACACGGCCGAGGACATCTGGACCCAACTTGTCGAGGGCGGGCTGAAGCTGCCCACGCGCTGACGGCGCGTCCTCACGCGCGGGTTTTAGGTGCGGGCGTCGATCCAGTCGGCGATGCGCGGCCACACCTCGCGATGCGCCTGCCGCCCGGCGAGAATGGCGAGGTGCTGCAGCCCGACGCCGACCTCCGTGGGATGCTCGATAATCTGCGTGCTCCCTTCCGCCATGCGGGCGAAGAACGGCGCCACGGCGGCGCGCGGGCCGATCTCGTCGGCGGCGCTCACTGCCGCCAGCGCCGGCACACCCAGCGCCTGCGGCCCCAGAAGCCGCCCGCCCAGCTCCAGCCGGCCCTGGGTGAAGCGGTCTTCCCGGTAGAGCCATTCCACCATCTCGTGCACCAGCCGGCCGGCCAGCGGCACCTCGTCCAGCGCCCAGCGGGTGATGCGCAGATGCAGGTCCAGCGCCGCCGGGTCTGTGAGGCTCAGCGCCCCGTCCATCCAGCGCGACCAGACGAAAGTGCCGGGCGCGAGCAGGGCGCAGGACTGCGCCAGCAGCCCGCCGGGCAGGATGCCGTCCCCGGCCGTGTGCTCTCGCTGCGCCGCCACGCTGTCGCGGAAGGCGCTGGAGCCGGGCGCGAAGCTCAGCGGGGCGGCGAGCAGCACCAGAGCGCGAAAAAGCGCCGGCTCCAGCGCGGCGGCCAGCGCCGCCAGCGTGCCGCCGAGCGAATGGCCGAGCACCGTCGGTACCCGTCCGCTCCGGGCGGCGACGATCTGCGCGGCGTCAATGATGGCGCGCGCATAGTCCTCCAGCCCGTGCGGCGCCCCGCCTTCCGCCGGCGGGCGCCACGCGGCGAGAAACACGTCCATGCCGCGATCGAGGCAGAAGCGCACCACGCTCAGCTCCGGCGTCAGGTCCCAGACATAGGGGCGCTTGATCGGGGCGGGGATCATCAGCACCGCCGGCCCCACAGGCGCCGCTACCGGCGCCGCACCCTGCCGATAGCGCCGCAGCCGCAGCAGCGGCGCCTCGGCGGCGATGTCATAGCGCTGTTCGGCGACGCCATAGCCGAAGAGGTCGAGCGTGCGGGCCTGCGCCTCGCGCCAGTTTTCCTGCACGGCGCGCTGCGCCGCCTGCCAGGGGGCGAAAGGCTCGGGCGACGGCGCGCGTGGCGACATGGCGTCCTCCTTGGCTGGCGCGGGCGGAACCCGTCGCGGCGCCAGACCCAAGCTTACCATGGGAAACGTCGTGTTCCTTGATGCGGCTCAGTCGGCGGCGATCAGCACGGTCGTCAGGGGCAGCGGCGCCGGACGCTCGAATCCGGCGTCGCCGGCCAGCAGCCGCCCGGCGATCTCGTTGCCGCGCCGCACCGCCGCTTGCGCCGGCAGGTCGGCCAGCCAGCCATCGATAAAGCCGGCGGCGAAGGCATCGCCCGCCCCGGTCGTGTCGGCGGGCCCGGCGAGCGGGGGCACCGCGACGGCGGTCCGTCCCGCCGCCTCGCACAGTGCGACCGGCCCGGCGCCCTGCGTCAGCACCAGCGCCGCCAGCCCCTCGCCGCCGGTCTCCCGCGCGTGGGCGAAGGCATCCGCGCCGGCAAACAGCGCGTGGTCGGAGGCGGACGCGATCAGCACCTGCGCCGGCCGCCGCTCCGTGTGCTCCAGCGGCAGCTGCGCCACCACTTTTGTGCGCGCGGCCAGCGCCTCCAGCACGCCGGGTGCGGCGCGGCGGACATTGACATAGGCGATGTCGGCCTCAAGCGCGGGGAGGGCGGTGAGAAGGCGCGCCTCTGTCGTGGCCGGGGCGATAATGGTGCGCTCGCCCTTCGGGTCGACGAGAATGTCCAGCGGCATGGTGGGCGCGTCGGTGGTGCGCACATAGCGCAGGTCGAAGCCCATCGCCTCCAGCCGGGCGCGGCAGGCGGCGCCGGCGGCATCGGTGGAGAGCGTCGCCGCCAGCGTCACCCGATGGCCGAGGGCGAGCAGCGCCGCGCCGGTGTTGAAGCCGCCGCCGCCACAGCGCAGCGTCACCTCTTCCCGGGTCAGCCGCCCGCCGGCACGCAGCGGCGCGGCGAGCTGCCAGATGCGGTCGACATTGACGCTTCCGACCACCAGCACATGGCCCATGGTTTCTCCCCCGCATGGCCGGCGGCGCCGGGCCCTGAGCGATAGGAGAGCGCCCCCGATTCGACAAGCGGCACGGCAGCCCCGCCCCGTCGCCCCGCGCGGCCTCGACGCCGCCCGTCTTTGCCGGTACCTCTGGGGCGCGCGTCGGCAGGAGCCCGGCGGCTCGGTTCTGGCGGCAGGGAGACACGTCCGATGAAGCTCGTTCGCTATGGAGAGATCGGGCATGAACGCCCCGGCCTGATCGATGAGGCCGGCGTGCTGCGCGATCTGTCCTCGCTGGTGTCCGACATTGCCGGCAAGGTGCTGCTGCCGGAGAGCCTTGCCCGTTTGCGCGCGGTCGACACCGAGGAATTGCTGCCGGTGGAGGGCACGCCCCGCCTCGGCGCCTGCGTCGGTCACGTCGGCAAATTCGTCTGCATCGGCCTCAATTACACCGACCATGCGCTGGAGGCCGGCCTGCCGATCCCCGAGGAGCCGGTGATCTTCATGAAGCCGACCAGCTGCATCGTCGGGCCGAACGACAATGTCGAGATTCCGCGCGGCGCCACCAAGACCGACTGGGAGGTCGAGCTCGGCATCGTCATCGGCAAGCCGGCTAAATATATCGCCGTCGAGGACGCCTATGCCCATGTCGCCGGCTATTGCGTCGTCAACGACGTGTCCGAGCGCGGCTTCCAGCTGGAGCGCGGCGGCACCTGGGACAAGGGCAAGGGCTGCGACACCTTCGGCCCGATCGGCCCATGGCTGGTGACGACCGACGAAATCCCCGACCCGCAGACGCTCGACATGTGGCTGGAGGTGGACGGCGTGCGCCGCCAGTCCGGTTCCACCCGCACCATGATCTTCGACGTGCCGACCCTCGTCTCCTATGTCAGCCAGTTCATGAGCCTGCAGCCGGGCGACATCATCACAACAGGCACGCCGCCGGGCGTCGGCCTCGGCATGAAGCCGCCGGTCTATCTCACCGCCGGCCAGACCATGCGGCTCTCGGTGTCGGGGCTGGGCGTGCAGGAGCAGCGCCTCGTCGCGGCCGGCTGATCCTGGCGGGCGGGGCGTCGGGCACCGGGCCGGGTTTGCGGCAGATCAAGGCGCCGGTCCGCCCGGCGTGCTTGGCTCCTCCCATTCACTTCCGCCAGAGGCCGAAGTGGGAGGATGCCATGCAGGACGCCGCGCTTTATCGCCGCCTTCGGGACGCCGTGGATCATGCCCTGGAGGGCGCCGACGTTGATGTCGGCATCTGCCCGGACAAGGGAATCATCACCCTCACCGGCCGCGTCTCCTCGCGCGGCGCCCAGATCATCATCGAGGACACCGTCGGCCGCCTCGCCGGCGACTTCACTATCGTCAATCAGGTGAAGGTTGAGCCGCTGCTCTGCCGCCGCGGCGCGCGGCTCCACTAGAGCCTTTTCCGGTCACACGACCGGATCGTCGCGCGCGCCCGTGCCCGTTTCGAGGGGCGGCCGGCCCTGCAGGGGCCGCGCGCCCTCGGCGGAGGGACGGTTCCCCCCGGCTTTCGCGCGCCGGAGCTCCGACAGGGCCGCCGCCCGCTTTATCCCGCCTTCCGTCTTCACTATCCTGACATGGGTCCCGCAGAGGACCATGCGGGAGGCCTGAGCATGACTGACGCGCCCGAAACCGACGTGCCCCCCACAAGTGCGCCCCAAAGCTCCAATCGCTGGCGCCGCTTCGCCGAATGGGACGCGCGGCCGCTGCGGCACGACCTGTTCGCGGCGGAAAACCCCGAGGCCGGTTTCTCGGTGTTCCACAGCCCCTATGACCCCGCGCCCTCGCTCAGCATCGAGGGCGGCCGGGTCACGGTGATGGACGGCAAGGCGGCGGCGGATTTCGACATTCTCGACGCTTTCATCGCCGCCCATCACATCGACCCCGCCATGGCGGAGGTGGCGATGGCGATGGACCCGGGCGAGATCGCCCGCAAGCTGGTCGACATCAATGTGCCGCGCCCCGAACTCGAAGCGCTGGCGCGGGGGCTCACCCCGGCGCGGCTGGCGGAAGTGGTGGGCCGGCTGTCGGCGCTGGAAATCGCCTTCGCCTACTCAAAGATGCGCCAGCGCCAGACCCCCGGCAATCAGGCGCATGTGACCAATGCCAAGGACGACCCGCTGCAACTCGCGGCCGATGCCGCGGTGGCCGTGGCGCTCGGCTTTGACGAGATCGAGACCACCATGCGCGTGGCCTCCAACAGCTGGGCCAATGCGCTGGCCTGCACGGTGGGGGCGGCCGTCGGGCGCGGCGGCGTGCTGTTCCAGTGCTCCATCGAGGAGGCGGAGGAGCTGCAGATCGGCCTTGCGGGGCTTTCCTCCTATGCCGAGACGGTGTCGGTCTATGGCACCGAGCGTGCCTTCATCGATGGCGACGACACGCCGTGGTCGAAGGCGCTGCTCACCGCCGCCTATGCCTCGCGCGGCATCAAGGCCCGCTGCACCTCGGGCGCGGCGGCGGAGCTGCTGATGGGCTTCCACGAGCAGCGCTCGCTGCTCTATCTCGAAGCGCGCTGCCTGTGCCTGCAGCGGGCGATGGGCGTGCAGGGCACGCAGAATGGCGGCATTGACGGCGCTCCGCTCACCGCCTCCATGGCCGGCGGGGTGCGCGAACTGATGGCGGAAAATCTGATCGCCGTCTGGCTCGGGCTCGAATGCGCCTCCGGCAATGATTGCCGCACCAGCGAATCGGAGATCCGCGTCGGCGCCAAGATCACGCCCTATCTGCTCGCCGGCTCTGACCTCATCTGCTCGGGCTTCGGCTCGATCAAGAAATACGACAATTCGTTCAACCCCTCGCTCTTCAATGGCGAGGAGATCGAGGACTATCTGCTGCTCCAGCGCGATTTCCAGACCGATGGCGGCCTGACACCGGTGGAGGAGGACCAGGTGCTGGGCCTGCGCGTGCGGGCGGTGGAGGCGCTGGCGGCTGTCATGGAGGAGCTGGGCCTCGGCAGCGTGCCGCGCGCGCGGATGATGTCGGTGGTGTTCGCCTCCGGCTCGGAGGAGACGGTCAGCTACACCCCGGGCGAGGTGACGCCGATCAGCGCCGCCATCAAGGCGCGCGGCCTCACCGCCATCGACGTGGTGCGGGCGTTGGGAAAGCGCGGCTTTACCGAGGAGGCGGAGAATCTCCTCCTCATGCTGCGCCAGCGCATTTCCGGCGACTATCTCCAGACCTCCGCTTTGGTGCGGGACGGGCGGGTGATGAGCGCCATCAACGATCCCAACGACTATCGCGGCCCGGGCACCGGCTACCGCATGCCGGAGAAGCGCTGGCAGCAGGTGCAGGGCATTCGCAACGTGCTCACCCGCGAGCGGGTGCTGGCGGCGGAGAATGTCGTCGCCGGTGCCGGCGGCGCGGAGGTGGACTGGCTGGTGGCCGCCGGCCCGGCGGCGAAGGGGGCGAACCCGCATGAGGTGGTGATCGGCGTCAGCCCGGGCTTTGCCCGCCAGCTGCACCAGACCACGGCCGGCCATGCCCTGGCCGATGTGGTGGCGGCGCTGGTCGGCGGCATTACCGCTGGCGGCGGCACCGCGCGGCTGGTGCGGATGCTGCACACCGCCGACACCTCCTTCCTCGGCCTCGCCGCCGCGCGGCTGTCCGGCTCGGGATTCGGCATCGGCATCCAGGCCAAGGGCACCACAGTCCTGCACCAGGCCGACCGCATGCCGCACATGAACCTCGAACTGTTCTCCAACGCCCCCCTCACCGGGCTCGACCATTACCGCGCGCTCGGCCGCAACGCCGCTCGCCACACCTTCGGCGAGACGCCGGAGCCGGTGATGGTGGCCACCCATGGCGAGGCGCTCGGAGCCCGCTTCCATGTGCGGGTGGCGCTGCTCTACGCGATCGAGACTGGTCTCATCGAACCGACTGTTCACCCCATCGAACTCGCGTACCGCCCCGAAAGGCGTGCGCTGGAGGCCGCGCAATGAGTGCAAATCCCCCCAGCGACCTCGACCTCTACCCCGTCGCCGAAAAGGCCCCCGAACGGGTGCAGACCCCCACCGGCAAGCCGCTTTCCGCCCTGACGCTGGAGGCGGTGCTGGCCGGCGAGATCGGCGCCGAGGACATCGCCATCACCCCTGAGGCCTTGAAGTTGCAGGCGAAAATCGCCCGCGCCGCCGGGAGAGAGACCCTGGCGGCCAACTTCGAGCGTGCGGCCGACCTGGTGGGCGTGCCGCAGGAACTGATCCTCGATACCTATGAGCTGCTGCGCCCGGGCCGGGCCGAAAACGCGGAGCAGCTGCTCGACCGGGCGGCGCTTCTGCGCCGCGACTACGGCGCGACCCGCGTCGCCACCCTCATCGAGGAAGCCGCCGCTGTCTATGCGAGGCGCGGCCTGTTCGTGAAAAGATTCTAAGCAACAGCAAGGACTTGGTGGCGACCCGGCTTAGGGAAGAGTGAGCCGCCGCACCGCGTCGCGCCAGCCGGCGAGCCGGCTTTCACGGGTTTCGGCCGGCATGACCGGATCGAAGCGGTGGTCGAGCCGCCAGGAATCGGCAAAGCGCCCCGGCGCCGGCATGATGCCGGCGTGGTAGCCGGCGAGATAGGCCGCGCCAAGCGCCGTGGTCTCGCGGATCACCGGCCGATCGACCGGCGCGGCCAGCAAATCGGCGAGCCGCTGCATGGCGAAATTTGATGCCACCATACCGCCATCAACACGCAGCACCGGCGTGCGATGACCCGCCGCGCCCGAGCGCGCCCAGTCGGCGTTCATCGCCGCGATCAGGTCAGCGGTCTGATAACAAACGCTTTCCAGCGCGGCGAGGCAGAATTCCGCCGGCCCGGAATTGCGGGTGAGGCCGAACATCGCCCCGCGCACATCGGGGTTCCAGTGGGGGGCGCCGAGGCCGACAAAGGCCGGCACCAGATAGACCTGCTGGGCCGGATCGGCGGCTTCCGCCAGCGCTTCGCTCTCGGCCGAGTTCTTGATGATGCCGAGCCCGTCACGCAGCCACTGCACCGCCGCGCCGGCGACGAAGATCGAGCCTTCCAGCGCATAGGTGCGCTTTCCGCCGAGCTGATAGGCGATGGTGGTGAGCAGACGGTTCTGCGACAGGACGGCGGTCGGTCCCGTGTTGAGCAGCGCGAAGCAGCCGGTGCCATAGGTCGACTTGATCATGCCCGGCTGGAAGCAGGCCTGGCCGACGGTCGCGGCCTGCTGGTCGCCGGCGATGCCGCCAATGGCGATGGCGCCGCCGAAGAATTCCGGCTGCGTGGTGCCGTAATCGGCGGCGCAGTCCTTAACCTCGGGCAGCATGGAGCGCGGCACGCGCAGCAAAGCGAGCAGATCGTCGTCCCAGACGCCGGTGTGGATGTTGAACAGCAGGGTGCGGGCGGCGTTGGTGGCGTCGGTGGCGTGCACCTGCCCGCCGGTGAGCTTCCACAGCAGCCAGCTGTCCACCGTGCCGAAGGCGAGTTCGCCACGCTCGGCGCGGGCGCGGGCGCCCGGCACATGGTCGAGAATCCAGCCGATCTTGGTGCCGGAGAAGTAGGGATCGAGGATCAGGCCGGTCCGCTCGCTCACCAGCGGCTCATGCCCCTCGCTGCGCAGCCGGGCGCAGAGCTCGGCGGTGCGGCGGTCTTGCCAGACAATGGCGCGATGGATTGCGGCGCCGGTCTTGCGGTCCCACACCACGGTGGTTTCGCGCTGGTTGGTGATGCCGATGGCGGCGATGTCGGCGGCCTTGAGGCCGGCCTGCTCGATCACGGCGCGGCAGGTGGCGAGCGTCGTCTGCCAGAGGTCTTCGGCCTCATGCTCGACCCAGCCCGAGGCCGGGAAGTGCTGCGGGAATTCCTGCTGCGCCTGCGCCGCGATGGAGGTGTCGGGCCGGAACAGGATGGCACGCGAGGAGGTGGTGCCCTGGTCGATGGCGAGAAGATGGGTCGTCACGGGGCGCTCCGCGAAAAGGCGTCATCCCGGAAGGGTTTGCTCCTGTCCGGGATGAGTGTCCATGTCGGGCGGGATGCCGTCGGGCGACGGCATGATGGAGAAGGATCGTCCCGGACGGCGGGGGCGTCCGGGACGAGATGCCGGGGCGGAACCGACTGCAGGTTCCAGCCCCGGTGGTGCGATCAGCCGACCCGCGTCAGTTCTTCTTCGGCGGGGTGGCGGGCCAGGAGCCGATCAGGGTGTCGTAGTCGATCGTCTCGCCCTGCGGCTTCTCGTTGGCGAGCTTGGGCTGCGGCGCAAGGTTGTCCGATTCCTTGGCCAGCTTGACCCAGTATTCCATCGGCTGCTTGGCGTTCAGCTTCGGGCCGCATTCGCCCTGCACGCCGGAACGCTCCAGGCGCTCCATCACCGATTCCTGCGCGAGGGCCAGCGAGTCCATCGCCGCCTGCGGGGTCTTGGCGCCAGAGGAGGCGTCACCGATCGCCTGCCACCAGAGCTGGGCCAGCTTGGGGTAGTCCGGCACGTTGGCGCCGGTGGGCGACCACTGCACGCGGGCCGGCGAGCGGTAGAACTCGATCAGGCCGCCGAGCTGGGGCGCGCGCTCGGTGAAGCTCTTGTCCCAGATATCGCTCTCGCGGATGAAGGTGAGGCCGACATGGCTCTTCTTCAGCGAGACGGTCTTGGAGGTGACGAACTGGGCGTAGAGCCAGGCCGCCTTGCGGCGGTCGACCGGGGTCGACTTGAGCAGGGTCCAGGAACCGACGTCCTGGTAGCCGAGCTTCATGCCATCCTTCCAGTAGGCACCCTTGGGCGAGGGGGCCATGCGCCATTTCGGCGTGCCGTCGGCGTTCATCACCGGCAGGCCGGGCTTCACCATGTCGGCGGTGAAGGCGGTGTACCAGAACATCTGCTGGGCGATATTGCCCTGCGCCGGGACCGGGCCGGCCTCGGAGAAGGTCATGCCGGCGGCCTGCGGCGGCGTGTACTTCTTCAGCCACTCGATATACTTGGCGATGGAATAGACCGCCGCCGGGCCATTGGTGTCGCCGCCGCGCTCGACGGTCGAGCCGGTGGGGCGGCAGCCTTCCATGCGGATGCCCCATTCGTCGACCGGCTTGCCATTGGGTAGGCCGCGATCGCCATTGCCGGCCATGGAGAGCCACGCATCGGTGAAGCGCCAGCCGAGCGAGGGGTCCTTCTTGCCGTAGTCCATGTTGCCATAGACCTTGACGCCGTCGATTTCCTTCACGTCATTGGTGAAGAACTCGGCGATGTCCTCATAGGCCGACCAGTTGACCGGAACGCCCAGATCGTAGCCGTACTTGGCCTTGAACTTGGCCTTGATGTCCGGGTTGGTGAACCAGTCATAGCGGAACCAGTAAAGGTTGGCGAACTGCTGGTCGGGGAGCTGGTAGACCTTGCCATCCGGGGCGGTGGTGAAGGAGATGCCGATGAAGTCGCCCAGATCGAGCGTCGGCAGGGTCACGTCCTTGCCTTCGCCGACCATCCAGTCGGTCAGCGGCACGGCCTGCTTGTAGCGGAAATGAGTGCCGATGAGGTCGGAATCGTTCACCCACGCATCATAGATGTTCTTGCCCGACTGCATCTGGGTCTGGATCTTCTCGACCACGTCACCTTCCTGGATGAGGTCGTGGGTGAGCTTGATCCCGGTGATCTCCGAGAACGCCTTGGCCAGGACCTTGGCCTCGTATTCATGCGTGGTGATGGTTTCGGAGACGACGTTGATCTCCATGCCCTTGAACGGTTCGGCAGCCTTGATGAACCATTCCAGTTCCCGCATCTGCTCGTCCTTGGAGAGCGTGGAGGGCTGGAATTCGCTGTCGATCCACTTCTTGGCGGCAGCCTCGTCCGCGCGGACGGGCGCGGCGAAGGCGATCAGCGCCATGGCGCTGGCGGCCAGCAGAAGCCGGCCTCGGCTCTTAGACGGCAACATGGGTCTTTCCTCCCGTTTCTTCCCAGAATTCCGCGGCTTGTTGCCGCTTAGGCGAATTCACACGAGGCGGAACACCGCCAGCGCGTAGACAAGGCAGAGCGCGAGCGCCCAGCCGAGATTGGGTCCCACCAAGGCAAGCCAGGCGAGATTGATGAAGGCGCTGCCGAGCAGCGTGATGAACAGCCGGTCGCCGCGCGTGGTGGGAATGCCCAGCACGCCAACGCGGGCGCGTTCGGGCCGCCACAGCGCCAGCACGGTGAAGATGGCAAGCAGGCCGGCGATGACGGCGAAGAACGCCGCGGTCGGCCAGGTCCACGCCATCCAGGCGGTGTTCTCGGCAAGGGTTTCCAGGAACGGGGCGGGGGCGTTTTCCATGGCGTCCTCCCTCACACCCGCCCGAGGGCGAAGCCCTTGGCGATGTAGTTGCGCACGAACCAGATCACCAGCGCGCCGGGGATGATGGTCAGCACGCCGGCGGCGGCGAGCAGGCCCCAGTCCATGCCGGCGGCGGAGACGGTGCGTGTCATCGTCACCGCGATCGGCTTGGCGTTGGTGGCGGTGAGCGTGCGCGCCAGCAGCAGTTCGACCCAGGAGAACATGAAGCAGAAGAAGGCGGCGACGCCGATCCCGCTCGCGATCAGTGGCATGAAGATCTTGATGAAGAAGCGCGGGAAGGAATAGCCGTCGATCGCCGCCGTTTCGTCGATCTCGCGCGGCACCCCGGACATGAAGCCCTCCAGGATCCACACCGCCAGCGGCACGTTGAACAGGCAGTGCGCCAGCGCCACGGCCCAGGGCGTGTCGAACAGCCCGATGGCGGAATAGAGATTGAAGAAGGGCAGGGCGAACACGGCGGGCGGCGCCATCCGGTTCGACAGCAGCCAGAAGAACAGGTGCTTCTCGCCGACAAAGCTGTAGCGCGAGAAGGCATAGGCCGCCGGCAGCGCCAGCGTGATCGAGATGATGGTGTTCAACGCCACATAGGTGAGCGAATTGATGTAGCCCGAATACCAGCTCGAATCGGTAAAGATCTTTATATAGTGCTCGAAAGTGATCTCATTCGGCCACAGCGAGACCGTCGTATTAATCTCGAAATTGGTCTTCAGGCTCATGTTGACGAGCCAGTAGATCGGCAGGATCAGGAACGCCAGATACAGCGCCATGACGAAGGTGCCGGCCCGCGAGGAGGGTTGCACGTGCGAGCTCATGCCGGGTTCTCCTCCTGCCGGCGCTCGGTGCCAGCATGGGTCATCACGGTATAGAAGACCCAGCACAGCGCCAGCACGATGAGATTGTAGACCAGGCTCATCGCCGCCGCCTTGCCGAGGTCGAACTGGCCCAGCGCGATCTTCACGAGGTCGATGGAAAGGAAGGTGGTGGCGTTGCCGGGGCCGCCGCCGGTGAGCACGAAGGGCTCGGTATAGATCATGAAGCTGTCCATGAAGCGCAGCAGCACGGCGATCAAAAGCACGCGCTTCATCTTCGGCAGCTGGATGGTGGTGAAGATCGCCCAGCGGGAGGCACCGTCGATGCGGGCCGCCTGGTAATAGGCGTCGGGAATGGACTTCAGGCCGGCATAGCACAGCAGCGCGACGAGGCTGGTCCAGTGCCAGACGTCCATCACCACGATGGTGATCCAGGCCGCCAGCGGGTCACCCGTATAGTTATAGTCGATGCCGAGCGCATTGATCGCCCAACCTCCGAGGCCGATATCGGCGCGGGCGAAGACCTGCCAGATGGTGCCGACCACGTTCCACGGGATCAGCAGCGGCAGCGCCATGATGACCAGCGTCGCGGCGACCTTCCAGCCGTCGCGCGGCATGGACAGCGCGACCAGGATGCCGAGCGGCACCTCGATGGCGAGGATGATGGCGGAGAACAGCAGGTTGCGCCACAGCGCATCCAGGAAGCGCCCGCCCAGCTCGGTCGAGGGGTCCAGAAGTTCCTGGAACCAGCCAAGGCCGTTCCAGAAGAACTGGTTGTTGCCGAAGGTGTCCTGCACCGAATAGTTCACCACCGTCATGATCGGCAGGATGGCCGAGAAGGCGACGATGAGAAAAACCGGGGCGACCAGCAGCCAGGCGGCGTTGTTGACGGGCTTGTCCATCACATGGCTCCCTCGCGGCCGGCGGCTTCGCCGGGCACCAGCACGCCGTCGGCATAGATGTGGATCTGCCGGGGATCGAGGGTGAGGCCGGCGCTGTCACCGTCGAGCGACAAATCCTCCGGCACCATGGCGGCGGCGGGATTGCCTGAAATCTCGATGCGGGCGATGCGGGCGCGCCCGATATCCTCGATGCGCGTCACCTTCACCGGCAGGCCGGTGCCGGGCGCGGCGAGCGTGGCGAATTCCGGCCGCACGCCGAGTTCGATCCGCCCACCCACCGGCAGGGCGGCATAGCCGCGATCGAGCGCAATGGCGACATCGCCCACATGCGCGGTGCGGCCCTCAACCTTCGCCGGCAAAACATTCATGCCCGGCGAGCCGATGAAATGGCCGACAAAGGTGTGGGCCGGCCGCTCGAACAGCTCTTCCGGCGTGCCGGTCTGCACCACGGCGCCGTCATGCATCACCACCACCGTATCGGCGAAGGTGAGCGCTTCGGTCTGGTCGTGCGTCACATAGATCATGGTCAGGTCGAGCGCCCGGTGCAACTCCTTCAGCGAGGAGCGCAGCTGCCATTTCAGATGCGGGTCGATGACGGTCAGCGGCTCGTCGAACAGGATGGCGGCGACATCCTCGCGCACCAGTCCGCGCCCCAGCGAGATCTTCTGCTTGGCGTCGGCCGTGAGGTTCGAGGCCTTGCGGTCCAGCACTGAGTTCAGGCCGAGCCGGCTGGCGATCTCTTCGACGCGGCGGGCGATGGCCTCGCGCGGCATCTTGCGGTTCTTCAGCGGGAAGGCGAGATTCTCGCGCACGGTCATCGTGTCGTAGACGACCGGGAACTGGAACACCTGCGCGATGTTGCGCGCCTCCGTCGGCAGCTGCGTGACGTCGCGGTCGTCGAACAGGATGCGCCCGCGCGTCGGGATTACCAGGCCGGAGATGATGTTGAGTAGCGTGGTCTTGCCGCAGCCGGAAGGACCGAGCAGCGCATAGGCGCCACCCTGCCGCCAGACATGGTTGATTTCCTTGAGCGCATAATCCTGCGGGCCGCGCGGATCGGGCCGGTAGGCATGGGCGAGACCGTCGAGCGTGATGCTGGCCATGGTGCTCTCCCTCAGGCGGCCGCGGCGTCGCGGGCGGGCGCGATGGCCTGCCCGTCGGCACCGAACAGCAGGATGTGGCGGGGGTCGATCAGCACCTCCACCGGCGCGTCGGGTTCCAGCCGCCGCACGCCCGCGACGAGAGCGGTGAGGCGCTCCTGGCCCATATCCATGTGCAGGAAGCTCTCCGAGCCGGTGACCTCGGTCACGGCGATGGTGGCGCCCAGCCGGATGAGGCCGTTTCCGGTGATGCGCTCGGCGGTGGCGATATCCTCCACCTCCAGATGGTGGGCGCGTACGCCGATCGTGTAGACGCCGTTCGACACCTGCGCGAGCGGCCCGCTGGCCGGCAGCACGGTCCCGTTCTCCATCAGCACCGTGTGGCCCTGCTTGGTCACGCGCAGCGCGTTGAGCGGCGGATCGGAGAACACCCGTGCCGTGGCGAGGTTGGCCGGCCGGCGATAGACCTCGGCGGTCGGGCCGAACTGCGTCACGGCTCCTTCCAGCAGCGTGGCGGTGTGGCCGCCCAGCAGCAGGGCCTCGGTCGGTTCGGTGGTGGCGTAGACGAACACCGCGCCGGTGGAGGCGAAGATACGCGGCAGTTCCTCCCGCAGTTCTTCCCGCAGCTTGTAGTCGAGATTGGCCAGCGGCTCGTCGAGCAGGACCAGATCGGCCCGCTTCACCAGCGCCCGGGCGATGGCGGTGCGCTGCTGCTGGCCGCCCGACAGCGCCAGCGGGGTGCGCTGCAGATAGGGTTCGAGCTTCAGCAGCTTTGCCGCGCTGAGAACGCGCGCTTCGATCTCCGCCCGCGGCAGGCCGGCCACGCGCAGCGGCGAGGCGATGTTCTCATACACGGTCAGCGAGGGGTAGTTGATGAACTGCTGATAGACCATGGCGACGCTGCGCTTCTTCACCGACAGGCCGGTGACGTCGCGTCCCTCCATCCGCACGCGGCCGGAGGTGGGGGCGTCGAGCCCGGCCATCAGCCGCATGAGGCTGGTCTTGCCGGCCAGGGTGGCGCCAAGCAGTACATTGAGGCTGCCCCGCTCCAGCTGCAGCGAAACGTCCTTGATGAAGGGAACGCCCCGCACGCGGAGCGAGACGTGATCGAGTTCGAGCGTCATTGCGCAACTCCCCGCAGCGAGGCCGGCGATGCGCCATGCAGAGCGCTCTCGGCCATGAAGGCGTCGAGCGCGGCGGTTTCCTCGGGCGAAAAGCGCAGGCCGAGCTTGGAACGCCGCCAGAGCACATCCTCGGCGGTGCGGGCCCATTCCTCGCGCATCAGGTAGCGCACTTCGGCCTCGGTCAGGTCGGCGCCGAACATGCGGCCGAGATCGTGCGCGGAGCGGGCGCCGTCGAGGATACGCATGGCGCGTGTGCCATAGGCAACGACCAGGCGCCGGGCGAGATGCTCGTCGAGCCAGGGATGGGCGCGCAAAAGCTGGGCGACCACGCGGGGCTGGTCGTGCACGCCGAAATCGCCGCCCGGCAGCGGCGCGGTGCCGGTCCACGAGGCCTTGGAGGCGGCCGGCAGAAAGGGCGCGAGCTTCTGCATCGCGTGTTCGGCGAGACGACGATAGGTGGTGATCTTGCCGCCGAACACCGACAGCACCGGCACGCGCCCGTCCTGATCGTCCAGTTCGAGCACGTAGTCGCGGGTGGCTTCCTGCGCCTTGGAGGCGCCATCGTCATAAAGCGGGCGCACGCCGGAATAGGTCCACACCACGTCGCCCGGCGTCACCGGCTGGCGGAAATACTCGCTCGCGGCGGCGCAGAGATAGGCAATCTCCTCCTCGCTCGCCACTGGCGGGCTCGGGGTGCGGCCGAAGTCGCGGTCCGTGGTGCCGATCAGGGTGAAATCCTGCTCATAGGGAATGGCGAAGATGATGCGCCCATCCGCATTCTGGAAGATATAGGCACGGTCGTGCTCGTAAAGCCGGGGCACGACGATATGGCTGCCCTGTACGAGACGGACATTGGCGGGCGAATTGGCGCGCAGCACATGCGCCAGCACCTCATGCACCCAGGGACCGGCGGCATTGACCAGCACGCGCGCGTTGACGACGCGGCGCGTTCCGTCCTCGTCGAACTCGATGCGCCAGTGCTCGGCCTCGCGGCTCGCCGAGATGACGCGCGTGCCGCGACGTATGTCGGCGCCGCGCTCGGCGGCATCGAGCGCATTCAGCACGACGAGGCGGCTGTCCTCGACCCAGCAATCGGAATACTCGAACGCCCGCCGATAGCCCTCGCGCAGCGGCCGGCCGGCGGGGTCGCGGGTCAGGTCCAGCGAGCGGGTGGCCGGCAGAAGCTTGCGCCCGCCGAGGTGGTCATAAAGGAACAGGCCGAGGCGCAGCAGCCAGGCGGGGCGCAGGCCCGCATGGTGAGGAAGCACGAAGCGCAGCGGGCGGATGATGTGCGGGGCGATGGCCCACAGCACTTCGCGTTCGGCGAGGGCTTCATGGACGAGCCGAAACTCGTATTGTTCGAGATAGCGCAGCCCGCCATGGATCAGCTTGGTCGAGGCGGAGGAGGTGGCGCCGGCGAAATCGCCCTGCTCCAGCAACACCACCGACGCGCCGCGGCCGGCCGCGTCGCGGGCGATGCCACAACCATTCACGCCCCCGCCGATGATCGCAAGGTCGTAAATCTCGTCCATCGTGCGAGCGTTCAAGGCGCGTCTCCCGATGCGCTCCTTTAGGTCAGCAGCGCTTTCGTTTTTATGTTCATATTGACGCTATACGAAACCATTTTGGGCTGCAATAGCGCAAAATCGAAAGAAGCGAACCTTCGTTTAGGTGCATTGCAGCAATTCCGTGGCTTTTCTGGCATGCCAGCGCCCCGCTCCGGCGCTGGGGCGAGGCTATCCCGGCGCGCGGCGGGAGGGCCGGCTGGCAGCCTCTCCGCTCCAAGCCCGTCAGGCCGTCCTTTCCCTAGGGTTGCGGGGACGGCATCCTCTCCAGCGAGGGTGGATCTAGTGGTTCCAGCGCACCGCCGCACTGCAGCAACGAATTACCCTTGTCATGTTGAGCAAATGGAGCAAAACTAAACATAAAGCTAAATCGTGCCGGCGCCATCGCGCCCGGCGTGAGCCATGAAAGGGGCAGAAAGCCCCTCGTTCTCTGGGAGGAGAGCATGCTGAAGAAGTGGATACCCCTTCTTGGGGCGACGGCCGTCTGCGCGCTGATGTCCGCGCCGCAGGCGGCGAAGGCCGAACAGCTCACCCTGTGCTGGGCGGCCTGGGACCCGGCCAATGCGCTGGTCGAACTCTCCAAGGACTTCACCACCAAGACCGGCATCGACATGAAGTTCGAGTTCGTCCCGTGGACGAGCTACGCCGACCGCTTCCTCAACGAGCTCAACTCGCGCGGCAAGCTGTGCGACCTCATCATCGGCGACAGCCAGTGGGTCGGTGGCGCGGCTGAGAACGGCCATTATGTGAAGCTGAACGACTTCTTCGCGAAGGAAGGCATCAAGATGGATGACTTCGTTCCCGCGACCGTCGTCGGCTACTCCGAATGGCCGAAGAATACGCCGAACTACTGGGCGCTGCCGGCGATGGGCGACGTCGTGGGCTGGACCTACCGCAAGGACTGGTTCCAGCGGCCGGAGATTCAAAAGGAATTCAAGGCGAAGTACGGCTGGGACCTCGACGCGCCCAAGACCTATGACCAGCTCAAGCAGATCGCCGAGTTCTTCCAGAAGCGGCAGATCGACGGCAAGACCGTCTATGGCGCCTCGATCTACACCGAGCGCGGCTCGGAAGGCATCACCATGGGCGTGACCAACGTCCTCTATGATTGGGGCTTCATGTATGACAACCCCAAGAAGCCCTACGACATGCAGGGCTATGTGAACTCGCCTGACGCGGTGAAGGGCCTCGAATTCTACAAGTCGCTCTATGATTGCTGCACGCCGCCGGGCGCCTCCAACGTCTATATGGTGGAATCGGCCGACGCCTTCAAATCCGGTCAGGTGGCGATGCAGATGAACTTCGCCTTCACCTGGCCCGGCCTCTACAAGGACGAAAAGGTCGGCGGCGACCGTATCGGCTTCTTCCCCAACCCGGCGGAGAAGTACCATTTCGCCCAGCTCGGCGGGCAGGGCATTTCGGTCGTGTCCTATTCCGACAAGCGCGACGCGGCGCTGCAATACATCAAGTGGTTCGCCCAGCCGCAGGTGCAGGCCAAGTGGTGGCAGCTCGGCGGCTATTCCTGCCTGAAGGCGGTGGTCGACGCCCCGGACTTCAAGACCAGCCAGCCCTACGCGCCCGCCTTCCTCGAATCGATGGCGATCGTGAAGGATTTCTGGGCCGAGCCCTCCTATGCCGAGCTGCTGCAGGCGATGCAGAAGCGGGTGCATGACTATGTCGTCGCCGGCAAGGGTACGGCGAAGGAAGCGCTCGACGGCCTGGAAAAGGACTGGACCGAGATCTTCAAGGAAGACGGCAAGATCTGACGCCGTCTCTCAACGAAGATGGGCCTCAGGCCCGTGTGCTTCGCGACGCGGGGCGTGTCCGCCCCGCTCCTCAGCATGATGACTGCTGCCCCATGCCACCATCCTGAGGTGCCCGGCAATGCCGGGCCTCGAAGGACGCAGGCCCGGGCCGCCGACGACCCCGCGCGATCCTGGCGCACAGGACCGCTTCCTCCCGATGGCGACCCGGTTGCATCTGAGACCTGACCGGGTCGCCCCTTTTCCGCCGACGCAAGCGAGTGCGCGCGTGACAACATCCCATCATACTCTAGCCGACAAGGCCGCCGAGGCGGCTGCGCGGGCGACGCCGGACGGCGTGGTGGTGCGAGTGCGGGCACTGTCGGACCGGGCGATCGCCTGGCTCTTCATCGCTCCCACCATCGTGCTGCTGCTGGCGATCAACATCTTTCCGCTGTTCTGGGCGATCTACCTCTCCTTCACGAATTTCCGCGCCAACCGGCCCAATGCCGAGGTCAAGAATGTCGGGCTCGGCAATTACTCGCGGGTGCTGAACGACCCCGACATCTGGGCGTCGATGCAGACCACGGCGCATTTCGTATTCTGGACCATCCTGTTGCAGACAGTGATCGGCTTCGCGCTCGCCTATCTCATCGACCGGAAATTTCGCGGCCATGCGTTCTGGACGACGCTCATCCTCATTCCGATGATGCTGTCGCCGGCCGTGGTCGGCAATTTCTGGCGCTTCCTCTATGAGCCGCAAATCGGCCTGTTCGCCTATGCGGTCTCGTTCCTGACCGGCATCCCCACCTCCGAGATCCAGATGCTCGGCAGCGTGAACCTGGCGCCCTGGGCGATCATCATCGTCGATACCTGGATGTGGACGCCCTATGTGATGCTGATCTGCCTCGCCGGGCTGCGCTCCATCCCCGACTACATCTACGAGGCGGCGGAGGTCGACCGCGCTTCTAACTGGCGACAGTTCTGGTCGATCACCGTGCCGATGGCGCTGCCCTTCATCATGCTGGCGGTGCTGTTCCGCGGCATCGAGAACTTCAAGATGTTCGACATGGTGAACCTGCTCACCGGCGGCGGACCCGGCTCGACCACCGAGGTCGCCTCGATCACGCTGAAGCGCGACGCCTTCGAGGCCTGGGCGACCGGGCGCTCCTCGGCCTTCGCCATCGTGCTGTTCGTCGCGGTGTTCGGCCTCGCCAACATCTACGTCAAGGCGCTCAACAGGGTGAAGCAGCGATGAGCCCGGCCAAGACAACCACCGTCAATACCGCCCATTCCGTCGTCGAGCCGAGCGCCCGCTCCAAACGGATCGCCGGGACGCTGGTGATCGTCTACGCGCTCGTCACCATGCTTCCGCTGGCGTGGATCTTCCTGACCTCGATCAAGTCGCCGCCGGATTCGATCTCCTACCCGCCGAAGATCCTCTTCACCCCTTCGATCGAGGGCTATTGCAACCTGTTCACCACTCGCACGCGGCAGACGCCGGAATACATCGCCTCGCTGCCGGCGCCGGACGGGGTGTGCGACGCCGTCACAAGGCAGCGCAACATGGTGATCGCGGGACCCTCCAACTTCCTGCCGCGCTTCACCAATTCGCTGATCATCGCTTTCGGCTCGACCTTCCTCGCCGTCGGGCTTGGCACGCTGGCGGCCTATGGCTTCTCGCGCTTCAAGGTGCCGATGGCCGATGATCTGCTGTTCTTCATCCTGTCTACCCGGATGATGCCGCCCATCGCCGTCGCCATCCCGATCTACCTGATGTACCGCCAGCTTGGCCTGTCGGACACCGCCCTCGGCATGATGCTGCTGTACACGGCGGTCAACGTCTCGCTCGCCGTCTGGCTGCTCAAGGGCTTCATCGACGAGATCCCACGCGAATATGAGGAAGCGGCGATGATCGACGGCTATTCGCGTCTGCAGGCCTTCCGCAAAGTGGTGCTGCCGCAGGCGACCACCGGCATCGCGGCCACCGCCATCTTCTGCCTGATCTTCGCCTGGAACGAATACGCCTTCGCTTCGCTGCTCACGTCAGGCAGCGCCCAGACCGCCCCGCCCTTCATTCCCACCATCATCGGCGAGGGCGGGCAGGACTGGCCGGCAGTGGCGGCTGGCACCACCATCTTCCTGGTGCCGATCCTCGTCTTCACCATCCTGCTGCGCAAGCAGCTCCTGCGCGGCATCACCTTCGGGGCGGTACGCAAATGAGCGATCCCCTCCTCACCCCGCAAAGCCCCGCTCTGCCGCCGCGCCGCCGCCCCTTCTTCCTGCGGCGCGGACCAATGGAGGCGGTCGCCGTGACGGTGATCGCGCTCGGCTTCCTCATGCTGTTCCAGCCCTTCGCGCTGGTGCTCTACACCTATTCGCTCATTACCCTCCTCGTCGGCACGTTCATGTTCATGATCGTGTCCAAGTTCCCGGAGTAGGCGCATGGCCGAGATCAGGGTCGAGCATCTGCGCAAGGCGTTCGGCGAGTTCGTCGCCGTGCAGGATTCGAGCTTCACCGTCGAGGACGGCGAGTTTCTCGCCTTGCTGGGCCCTTCGGGCTGCGGCAAGACCACCACGCTGCGCATGATCGCCGGGCTGGAACTGCCGACCGGCGGCGCCATCCGCCTTGGCGGCGAGGATGTGACCTACAAGCGGGCCAGCGAGCGCGACATCGCCTTCGTGTTCCAGCTCTTTGCCCTCTACCCGCATATGAATGTGCGCAAGAATATAGGCTTCCCGCTGCTCGCCCAGGGCGTGCCGAAGGCGGAGATCAAGGCGCGGGTGGAGGAGACGGCGCGCCTGCTGCAGATCGATCACATTCTCGACCGTCCCGTGTCGGGCCTCGCCGGCGGCGATCGCCAGCGCGTGGCGCTGGGCCGGGCGATCGTGCGGCGGCCGATGTGCTTCCTGATGGATGAGCCGCTCGGCACGCTCGATGCCGAATTCCGCGAGGTGATGGTGCGCGAGCTGCGCGAGCTGCACAACCGCATCCATGCCACCACGGTCTATGTCACCCATGACCAGATCGAGGCGATGGCGATGGCCGACAAGATCGCGGTGATGAACCATGGCGTCATCGAGCAGTTCGGCACGCCGCAGGAAATCTATGACCGCCCAGCCTCCATGTATGTCGCCGACTTCATCGGGTCGCCGCCGATGAACTTCATCCGCTTTACCGCCGGCCTGCAAAAGGGCGCGCGTGCGGCGCGCATCGGCGCGGCGGAGGTGGAAATGCCCGAACTGCGCAGGGATGTGGCGCCCGGCGCACTGGCGCTGGGAGTGCGGCCCGAGCATGTCCGGTTCTCGGAAAGCTCGCCGCTGCGCGGGGCGATTTATGGCAGCGAATATCTCGGGACCAACCAGATCGTGACGGTGGAGATCGAGGGCGGGCTGGTGCGTGCCCGGCTGCCAGCCGAGCACAGCTACCGGATCGGAGAACCGGTCGGCCTCACCTTCAAGAGCCAGCGGCTGTCGCTGTTCGACGCCGGCTCCGGCCGGGTGATTCCTTCCGTCCTGCACGAGGGCGCGTTGCGCCAGGAGGCCCGCCATGGCTGACGTGACGCTCAAGGGCATCACCAAGAGCTTCGGCAAAGGCGGGGCCAAGCGCGCCGTCGATGGCATCGATCTCGCTATCGCGGATGGGGAGTTCGTGGTTCTGCTCGGCCCCACCGGCGCCGGAAAGACCACCACGCTTCGCCTCATCGCCGGTCTGGAGACGCCCGATGCCGGCACGGTCAGCATTGGCGGACGGCCGATGGCGGATCTGGCGCCGGCGAGCCGCGACGTCGCCTTCGTGTTCCAGCAATACTCCCTCTACCCACACCTCACCGTCTACGAGAATCTGGCCTTCCCGCTGCGCTCCCCGGCACGGCGCATGGAGGCCGCCGCCATCGACGCGCGGGTGCGGGAGGTGGCGAAGATGGTCCGCATCGACCACAAGCTGGAAAACCGCTCCACCCGCCTCTCCGGCGGCGAGATGCAGCGCGTCGCCATCGGCCGGGCACTGGTGCGTCGGCCTTCCATCTATCTCATGGACGAGCCGCTCTCCTCGCTCGACGCCAAGCTGCGCGGCGAATTGCGGCTGGAATTGAAGCGCATCCAGAAGGACCTGGGCGCGACGCTGCTCTATGTCACCCACGACCAGATCGAGGCGATGACCATGGCGGACCGCATCGGCATCCTCGCCGAGGGGCGGCTGGTGCAGATCGGCACACCGCGCGAGATCTATGCCGACCCGGCCAATCTCCACGTGGCAGCCCGGCTCGGCCAGCCACACATCAATCTGCTGCCGGTCGGCCTGCTGCCGGATGTGCCGGCGCCGCCGGGAACGACGACGATCGGCGCGCGTACCGAGCACATCGCCCTGGCGCGGGAGGAGGGCGGCAATGCGCGGGTCGACTGGATCGAGCATCTCGGCGACCAGAACCACCTGCACATCAAGCTGGGCGAGCAGAAGCTGGTGACGCTCGCCGACCCCGACGTGGCGGTGTCTCCCGGCGACCGGATCAGCCTGTCATTGCGGAACCCGCTCTATTTCGGGCAGGACGGCCAGAGACTTGTGTAGCGGACACGCGTGAGGACGAACGGTCACGCGCCTGATGTCGCGTCGAACGGATGGGAAGGCAGCCATGAAACATTTCTTCAACCGGCGAGACAGCATCGTTACCGAGGCGCTGGACGGTCTCCTGCGAACGACGCCGCCCGGCCGGCTGGCGCGGCTCGACACCTATCCCGACATCAAGGTTGTGCTGCGCGCCGACTGGGACAAGTCCAAGGTCGCCGTCGTCTCCGGCGGCGGCGCCGGGCACGAGCCCTCGCATGCCGGCTTCGTCGGCAAGGGACTGCTGACCGCCGCCGTCTCCGGCGAAATTTTCGCTTCGCCCAGTGTCGAGGCGGTGCTCACCGCCATCCGCGCCGTGACGGGCGAGCCCGGCTGCCTGCTGGTGGTGAAGAACTACACCGGCGACCGGCTGAATTTCGGCCTCGCCGCCGAGCGCGCCCGTGCCGAGGGTTATCGGATCGAGATGGCGATCGTCGCCGACGACATCGCGCTGCCCGACATTCCCCAGCCGCGCGGCGTCGCCGGTACACTGTTCGTGCACAAGATCGCCGGCCATCTCGCCGAGGCAGGCGCGGACCTCGCCGCCGTCGCCGAGGCGGCACGGGCTGCGGCGGCCGACATCGCCTCGCTCGGCGTGTCGCTGTCCTCCTGCTCCATCCCCGGCCAGCCCTTCGAGGCGCGGCTCGGCGCAGAAGAGGGTGAACTGGGCCTCGGCATCCATGGCGAGCCGGGGGTGGAGCGCATCCCGCTGCAGCCGGCCGGTGCGATCGTCGCGCTGATGAGCGAGCGCCTCGCCACCCGGCTCGACCCCGCTGCCGACTACGCGCTGCTGATCAACAATCTCGGCGCCGTGCCGCCTCTGGAGATGAGCCTGATCGCCGAGGCGCTGCTGGGGTCGGAACTCGGGCGCGGGGTGAAGCTGGTCATCGGCCCGGCGGCGCTGATGACGGCGCTGAACATGAACGGCTTTTCGCTGTCCTATCTCCGGCTCGACGCCGCGCGCGAAGCGGCGCTGACCGCCCCGGCCGAGCCGCTGGCCTGGCGCCCGGCGGTCGCACCCGGCCGGGTCGAGGTCCGGGCCGCGCCTTCCGCGCCGCGCGACGAGGCATCCCCCGCCAGCACCGACGCAGCGGCGGAAGCGCTCATCCGCACCGCCTGCGCGGCACTGATCGGGCTGGAGGAGGAACTCAACCGGCTCGACGCCCGCGCTGGCGATGGGGACACGGGGTCGACTGTCGCGACCGGCGCCCGCGCCGTCGAAGCCCGTCTCTCCGGCCTGCCTTTGACCGATCCTGCCGCTACGCTCAAGGCCATCGGCGCCGAACTCGGTACCGCCATGGGCGGGTCGAGCGGGGTGCTGCTCTCCATCTTCTTCACTGCCGCCGCGCAGGCGCGCGCATCGGGGGAGGCGCTGCCCGAGGCCCTGCTCGCCGGCCTAGAACGGATGGTGTTCTATGGCGGCGCCGCGCTGGGCGACCGCACCATGATCGATGCGCTCGATCCCGCCCTCAGGGCGCTTGCCGCCGGTGATCTCAGGGCTGCCGCAGCCGCTGCCGCCTCAGGGGCCGAAGCGACCAAGGCTATGGTGCAGGCGCGGGCCGGGCGGGCGGCCTATGTCGCCGCGCGTGATCTGGAGGGTTCGCCCGATCCCGGCGCCGTGGCTGTGGCCAAGGTGTTCGCGGCGCTGGTGGAGCGGGGCTGAGGCCGATGACGCTTGATGCCGCCGATGTCACGGCCCTCATCGGCCTGTGCCGTGAGCAGATCGAGCAGCATTGCGAGCGTCTCGGCCGGCTCGACAGCGCCATTGGCGATGGCGACCACGGCGCCAATATGCGGCGCGGGCTGGAGGCGGTGCATCGCGAGCGCGACGCCATTTCCGCCCTGCCGCTGCCGGCGGCGCTGGAGCGCATCGGGCTGGTGCTGGTCATGAGCATCGGCGGCGCCGCCGGGCCGCTCTATGGCACGCTGCTGATGGAGCTCGGGCGCGGCCTGGCGACGGGTGACGACGCGACCGATTTCGCCGCCATTCTCGCCCAGGCGGTGGCGGCGGTGGCGCGGCGGGGCCGTTCCGGGCCGGGCGACAAGACGCTGCTGGATGTGCTCTACCCCGTGCAGGCGGAGATCGCGGGACATGCGGCGCCGCTGCGCATTGCCGAATGCGCCCGTAATGCCGCGCAGGCGACTGAAATGATGCTGGCGCGGCGTGGCCGGGCGTCCTATCTCGGCGCACGCTCGATCGGCCATGAAGACCCCGGCGCGTCGAGCTGCGCGCTGCTCACGACGACTATCTGTCTGTATTTCAAGGAGAATGCCCCCTCATGACGCCCGCGCGCATCGCCAATGTGGGGATCGTGATCGTCTCGCACTCGCCGCTGGTGGCGCAGGGCGCCGCCGATATGGTGCGCCAGATGGTGGGCGATTGCGTGCCGCTCGCCTGGACCGGCGGCAATGTCGAGGGTGGGTTGGGCACCCATGTCGTCGGTATTTCGGTAGCGATCGAGGCGGCGTGGTCCGAGGCCGGCGTCGCCATTTTCGTCGATCTCGGCGGGGCGGAAACCAATAGCGAGATGGCGGTGGAGATGCTTGGGCCGGCGCGGGCGGCCAAGGTCGCCATCTGCAACGCGCCGCTGGTGGAGGGCGCGGTGGTCGCGGCGGCGGAGGCTTCCGGCGGCTCCCCATTGGCGCGGGTGGTGGCGACGGCGGAAGAGTTGTCCGCGTGATGGCCGAGCCCGCTCCCCTCCTCGGGCGGCCTTCCGCCCCTCGTTGCCAGGCGGAAGTTGAGGTTACGCATGGGGTTGGGCTGCATGCGCGGCCCTCGGTCGCCTTCACCCGCCTGGCCAAATCCTTCCCCTGCACTGTCGAGGTGGCGGTGGATGGATCGGGCGACTGGCTGAACGGAAAGAGCATCGTCAAGATCATCGGCGCCCGCATAAGACGCGGAACTAAAATGAGAATTCGCGCTGAGGGCGCGCGGGCGGAGGAGGCGGTCGCGGCGCTGAGCGGGCTGGTGCGGCGCAATTTCGACGAGGATCGCAAGCCGGGGCGGGCCGATGGCCGCCCCGCGTGAGTTTCGCGGTCATCCCGCCTCGCCCGGCCGGGCGGTCGGCCCGGTGCACCGGGCGGGCGAGCCGCCGGCGCCGTCCGGCCTTTCCGGCAGCGGGGCCGAGGCCCGTGCGGCGCTGAACAATGCTGTGAACAGAGCGGTTTACGAGCTGCGCCAGCTCTCGGCCGGTGCCGATGCGGAGAGCGCCGGCATCCTCGATTTCCAGATCGAGCTGCTGCTTGATGGCGAGCTTCTCGCCCCGGCCCTGGCCCGTATCGACCGGGGCGAGGGGGCGGCGCTGGCCTTCGCCGCGGCGCTGAACGATCAGATCGACGCGATGGCCAGTCAGTGCAGTGAGAGCGCCAGTCAGTGCAGTGAGGCCAATCAGGACGATGGGTCCGAGGTCGATCCCTTCGCCCTGCGCGCGGTCGACCTGATGGACCTGCAGCACCGGGTGCTCGACGCGCTGGCCGGGCGCATTCGTGCCGACTTTCCGCCCGGCGCGGTCTATGTCGGGCGCGACATGCCGCCGAGCGTCTTTCTCGCCCATGACTGGTCGAGCGGCGGCGCCATCGCGCTTGGCGCCGGCAGCACGGCAAGCCATGTCGCGCTGCTGGCGCGGGCGCGCGGCGTGCCGATGGTGGTCGGCCTCGGGGCGCTGCCGGGCGAGACGGGCGAGACGCTGCTGGTGGACGGCACGCAGGGGCTGGCCCGCCTTAACCCCGAGGCGCGGCTTCTGCCCGAGGCACGGCTTCTTGCCGAGGCGGGCCCGGCGGCGGCGCTCCCTCGCCAAGCCCCCCTTGCCCCCGCTCCGCACGCCGCCGCCGGCGCGGCGCCGTTCTCCGCTGCTGCCGGCGGGGGCGAAACGCCCCTGCTGCTCGCCAATCTCGATACGCTGGCCGATCTCGACACGCTCGATCCGGCCGAGGTGGACGGGGTCGGGCTGGTGCGGACCGAGTTCATGCTCACCAGCGCGGCCGAGGCGCTGAGCGAGGAGCGGCATCTGGCGGTCTACCGCCGCCTCCTCGAGGCGCTCGCCGGCAAGCCGGTGACGCTGCGCATGTTCGATCTCGGCGGCGACAAGGCGCTGGCGGGCCTCACCGAGGGCGACCCGGCCGGCATGCTCGGCCTGCGCGGGGTGCGCTTTCTGCTCGCCCATCCCGATCTCGCCCGCATCCAGGCGAGGGCGCTGATCCGCGCGGCGGCGCAGGGCCCGGTCAGCGTGCTGCTGCCGATGGTGACGCTGCCGGCGGAACTGGCGGCGATGGCGGCGCTGTTCGACGAGGAGGCGGCGCGGCTGGCGCGACAGGCAATCGAGGGCCGGCGCCCGCCGCTCGGCATCATGGTGGAGGTGCCGGCGGCCGCGCTGACACTCGACCTGTTCGGGCAGGCCGCCTTCTTTTCCGTGGGCAGCAACGATTTGATGCAGTATCTCGCAGCGGCGGCGCGCGACAATCCTGCCGTGGCGCCGCTCTATGCGGGAGCGGAGACGGCGTTGTTCCGGCTGCTGGACCAGATCTGCACCGCCGCCCGCGCGCTCGGCCGCCCGGTGTCGCTGTGCGGCGATCTCGCCGCCGAACCGGCGGCGGCCGGACGCCTGCGCGCGCTCGGCCTGCACGGGCTTTCCGTCGCCCCGAGGCGGCTTCCCGCCCTGCGCGCGGCGCTGGCCGCAACTGTCCCGCCGCCGGCGCGGGGCACCGGCTTTCCCGATCCTGCGACGGGGCAGGCCTAGGCATGGCGCGCGAGACCAGTGACGAGGCGGTGATCGCCTATAAAACCCTGCTCGCCGGCATTCTCGACAACCGGCCTTCCGGCACGCGCCAGCGGCTGGCGGCGGCTTTGGGCAAGCACCGCAGCTTCGTGACCCAGGTCACAAGCCCGAGCTACGACACGCCGCTGCCGGCCCGGCATCTGCCGACCATTTTGCGGGTGTGCCATTTCAGCCCGGCCGAGCAGGAGCGCTTTCTCGCCGCCTATGAGGCCGCCCATCCAGGCCGGCTGCCCGAGGTCGGCGGCGGCGCGGCGATGCGGACCCTGGCGCTGATGGTGCCGGATTTCGGCGACGAGAAGAAGAACCGCAGCTTTGACGATGCCCTCGCCGACTTCGTGGCTAAGATGGCGGCGCTGGTGAATGGAGGCGATTGAATGCACGCGAGGAACAGCGGCGCGCCCACTCCCGGCCGGCGGGGCTGAGCGGGTGCGGCAGAGGGGGCGGCGTATGGCGCGGAAGAGGGCGCGTTCGGGGGCCATCGGATGACGCGGTTCCTCCACGCCGCCGATACGGCGGCGGCGCAGAGCCTCGCCGGTTTCGTCGCCGCGCATGAGGACCTCGTCGCCTTTGGCGTTGAGGGCAAATTCGTGCGCCGCCGCCGGCTCACCCCCGGCAAGGTGGCGGTGATCTCAGGCGGCGGGGCCGGGCATGAGCCGCTGCATTGCGGCTTCATCGGCGCCGGCATGCTGGATGCCGCCTGCACCGGCCATGTGTTCACCTCGCCGACCCCCGACCAGATCCTCGCCGCCATGGACGAGACCGACACCGGTGCCGGCTGCCTGCTGGTGGTGAAGAACTATGATGGCGACGTGATGAACTTCGAGATGGCGGCGGAAATGGCCGCCGGCCGGCACCGCATCGAAACGGTGATCGTCGAGGACGATGCCGCCTATGGCCCTTCCGTCCGCAGCCGGGGGCGGCGCGGGGTCGCCGGCACGGTGGTGGTGGAAAAGCTGCTCGGCGCGGCGGCGGAGCGGGGTGACGACCTCGCCGGGCTGAAGGCGCTGGGCGAGGGGCTTTCCGGCCGGGTGCGCAGCATGGGCGTCGCCCTGCGCGGCGTCAGCCTTCCCGACAATGGCCGCGAGACCTTCGCGCTGGGGCCGGACGAGATGGAGATCGGCGTCGGCATTCATGGCGAGCCCGGGCTCTACCGCACCGGGCGCGCCGGACCGGAGGAGATTGTGCGGCTGCTGTGCGAGCCGGTGCTGGCGCAGCTTTCGCCGCTGGCGGAGGCCTGCCCGCTGCTGATCGTCAACGGCTTTGGCGGCACCCCGCCGATCGAGCTGCACCTCGCCCACAATTTGACCCGCGCCTTCCTGCGTCCGCACGGCATCGTGCCGGCGCGGGCGCTGGTCGGCACCTTCGTCACCTCGCTCGACATGGCGGGGCTCTCGGTGACGCTGGCCCTGCTGACGCCGGAGGAGTTCGCCCTCTGGTGCGCGCCGGTGGCGACGCCGACCCTGGTCTGGTGAGGGCCGGCCGGGGCGCGCCATTGCGTGGCGGGGCGGGCTGTTGCTAAGGTCCCGCGCCGGGCGCCCCGGCTTTTTCTTCCGACGCCACGGAGCCCCATGAACACGGCCGGCACCGCTTTCCCGACCTTCTGGAAGAGCGTTCGCAAGGCGGTTCCGGTCGATTTCGGCTGGCGCAATGTCGCCTTTTCCCTGCGCACCGCTGCCGCTGCGGTGATGGCGCTTGCCGCCGCCTATTGGCTGGAGCTGCAGGACCCGCAATGGGCGGCGCTCACCGTCTATCTGCTGGCGCAGCCGACCGCCGGCGCCGCCGTGGCCAAGGGCGCCTACCGCGTCGTCGGCACGCTGGGCGGGGCGGCGGCGGGGCTGGTGATTCTCGGCCTGTGGTCGCAGGCGCCGCTGCCGCTGGTGGGCTCCCTCGCGCTCTGGCTCGGCCTGTGTTTCACCCTGGCGGCGCAGCGGCGCAACTATGCCGCCTACAGCTTCCTGCTCGCCGGCTACACCGCGCTGCTGGTGGGGCTGGAAGGGGCGTTCGCGCCGACCGGGGCCTGGCACATCGCCTTTGACCGCACGGCGGAGATCATCATCGGCATCGCCTGCATCACGGCGGTGAGCGTGGTGGTGTTTCCGGTCTATGCCGGCGACGTGCTGCGCCGCCAGCTGGCGACGCTGTTCGGCCGGCTCTGCCATTATGGCGCGGTGGCGCTTCAGCCGCGCACGCCGCCCGCCACCTTCGCGGCGCTGCGCCGGGAGATGGTGGCGGGGGTGGTGACGTTCGATGCGCTGCGCTCCTACACCGTGTTCGAGGCGCCTGACATGCGCGCCAGCGACGCGGGGCTGCGCCGCATGACCCGCGAGTTCCTGCGCGTGCTGGCGGTGGCGCGCGGGCTCTATGTGCGGCTCGACGATTTCCAGGTGGAAGGGGCGGGCGTGGTGGCGGACCGGCTGCGCCCGGCGATGGCGGACGTCTCCGCGCGGCTGGAGCGGCTCGCCGGCGATCCCTCGGCGTTTCATGATCCGCGCCGGGTGCGGTCCGATCTTCTCGCCGCCCGGGTCGCGCTCGACACCGCACGGGCCGATCTGGAGGCGATGGCCGGGCGCGTGCCCTTCGTGCCGCTGGCGGATGGGGTGCTGATCCTGCGGCGGGCGGGGGATTTGCTGCACGGGCTCTCCATGGTGATGGTGAGCGAGGCGGCGAGCCTGCGCCCGGCGCGGGGCCTCGCCCGCGCGCCGCTGAAGCCGGTGGGGCCTTCCCCCGAGCAGCGGCGGGAAGCGGGGCTCGCCGGGCTGCGCGCCGGGCTGGTCCTGGCGCTGATGTGCGGCTTCTGGGCGGCCACGGAGTGGACCGACGGTTTCAACGCCGCCTCGGGCCTCGCCGTGCTGCTGTTCTTCTCGGTCAACCAGGACCGGCCCGGGCCGCTCGGCTTCGCCTTCCTGCTGTGGACCGCGCTCGGCATGGCGGCGGCGTTCCTCGCCATGGTGCTGGTGCTGCCGCGCATCGAGGGCTTCGAGGCGCTGGCGCTGTTTTTGATGCTGGCGCTGTTCCCGGCCGGGCTGATGGCGGGCACGCCGCAGCTCGCCTGGCCGGGCATCGCCTTCGGCGGCTTCTTCGTCGCCGAGATCGGCACCGGCAATGTGTTCCTGCCTGATGAGGCCGGGTTCTTCAACGCGGCGCTGTCGACCCTGTTCGGCATGGGTCTGGCGCTGGTGCTGCTGAACCTCTTGCCCGTGACCTCGCGCGGCTCGCGCCGGCGGCTCTGGGTGCAGACGCTGGGCGAGCGGCTGCCGCAGGCGGCGCGGGGCGTGCGCCATGAGCGGGTGATCCTGCGCGAGATCGTCGGGGGGCTGGCCGAGCTGCTGCCGCGCCTCGCGCTCGACCGACCGGGCGAGGACGAGTTCCTGCGCGGCACACTGGGCGCGGCCTCGACGGCGCTGGAACTCGGCCGCCTGCACCGGCTGCTGGCGGCACCTGATCTGGCGGAGGGCACGCGCGCCCTGGTTGCCGGCTTCCTCGACCGCTTCGCCGCGCAGCTGGAGGCGTTGCCCGAAGCCGGCCCGGCGCTGCCGGCCCGTGTCGACGCGGCGGCGGCGGAGGCGCGCGCGGCGGCGCTGGCCGGGCGCGACGCCGGGCGCGATCTGCCGCCCGGCTCGCCGGCGGCGGGGCTGAATCTGCGCGCCGGGGCGTCGCTGCGCTTTATCGCCGACCGTTTCGACATCGACCGGGCGTTCTTCCTGCACGCCTTTGGGGAGGATTGATGGACACCGCCCTGCCATTCCTCACCCCGGCGGCGTTCGGGATCTATTTTCCGCCCGCTCTGCTGTGGGCGCTGGTGGCGCTGGTGCCCTATCTGCTGCTGCGCCGGGGCCTGGCGCGGGCCGGGTTCTATCGTTTTGTCTGGCACAAGCCGCTGTTCGACGCGGCGCTCTACATCATCCTGTTCGGCGTGGTCATCTTCCTGCTGCCGGCGCTGGGGGAGATCCTGCGATGAACATCGGCTCCGTGCTGCGCGTGGGCGTCACGCTGCTCGCCACATTGGCGGCGGTCTTTGTCGGCTGGCGGCTGTGGCTCTACTACACCGTCTCGCCCTGGACCCGCGACGCGCGGGTGCTGGCGCAGGTGGTGGAGATCGCGCCCGATGTCTCCGGCCTCGTCGACACGGTGAATGTGCGCGACAACCAGCTGGTGCAGAAGGGCGACGTGCTGTTCGTCATCGACCAGAAGCGCTTCACCGCCGCCTTGCAGCAGGCGCAGGCGGATGTCGCGCTGAAGCAGCAGGCGCTGGACTATGCCCGCGACACCGCCCGGCGCGATGCCAATCTGGAGCGCGCCGATGCCGACGCGATCGCGGCGCAGACGGTCGAACTCACCGCTTCCACCGCCGCCGAGGCGCAGGCGGAACTCGACGCCGCGCAGGCGGCGCTGGCCACGGCGCAGATCAATCTCGACCGCTCCCGCGTGCGCGCGCCGACCGATGGCTACATCACCAATTTCAATGTCGATGCCGGCGACTATGCCCGCGTCGGCGAGGGCATGCTGGCGCTGGTCGACAGCCATTCCTTCTATGTCTACGCCTATTTCATGGAGACCAAGCTGCCCGCCATCCGCGACGGCGACCCGGCCCGGGTGGAGCTGATGGCCGGCGGGGTGGTGATCGACGGCGTGGTCGAGGGGCTGAGCCGCGCCATCGCCATTCCCGGCGAGGGGCTGCTGGCGCAGGTGAACCCCAATTTCGACTGGATCCGACTGGCCCAGCGCATTCCGGTGCGGATCAAGCTCGGCCCGCTGCCGCCCGGCGTGCGGCTGGTGTCGGGCCTCTCCGCCACGGTCGTGGTGCAGCCAAAGATACGGTAAGATCGTAGCAGGGCATCTTGCGGTTGACAGTTCGGCCGGGCCGGTGATCCTTTCATACCAGCCAGGGGAGTCGCCGTGCTCGATATCGAACCGATCCGCCGCCGTCGCATCTATGAGGATGTGGCTGAACGCCTGCAGCAACTGATGCTCGACGGCACACTGGGCGAGGGCGACGTGCTGCCCTCCGAGCGCGAGCTGATGGAGCAGTTCAAGGTCGGGCGGCCGGCGATCCGCGAGGCGCTGATGTCGCTGCAGAAAGCCGGGCTGGTGTCGATCGCCAATGGCGAGCGGGCGCGGGTGGTGCGGCCGGACCCGAAGCACTTCATCCAGGAATTGTCGGCCTCGGTGCGCTCCTATCTCGCCCACCCCGCCGGCATGCGGCATTTCCAGAACGCGCGCCTGCATCTGGAAATGGCGCTGACCCGCCATGCCGCGCGCGAGGCCAGCCCGGCCGACATTGCCCGCATCGGCGACGCGCTCGCCCGCAACCGGCGCGACCTTGGCGACATGGCGGCGTTCGAGGCCTCCGACATCGCCTTTCACTATGAGATCGTGCTGGTTTCGCAAAACCCGCTGTTCGACGGCGTCCACCGCGCGGTGGTGCAATGGCTGTCCGAGCAGCGCAGCGTGACGCTGAAGGTCGCGCAGGCAAAGGAAATGGCGCTCGCCTTCCATGAGCGCATTTACGACGCCATCGCCGCGCATGACCCCGACGCGGCGGAAACGGCAATGCGCGCCCATCTGGAATCGGTGGCGGCGCTGTATTGGGACCGCGACCGCCCGGCCGGGTGAACCGGCGGCGCGTGCTCTCTCCGAAAATGAGAGGGCGATTTACCGATCAGATGGGCAATCTGATCGGGGTGCCCTAGCCACCTATTGACCTATCATACCAGCTACGCTTAGCATCGCTTCCGGATGGCGAGGCCTGCCGCGCGCGCGGCGGGGCTCGCACCGTCGCGGCGGCTGCGTCGCGCTGGCCGTGGGCGTGCGACATCGCCCCCGGCGACGAGAGTGCGTGCGGCGGCGAAGGGCCGGCACACGGGCTGGGCGCGCCGGACGCGCGCCGGGACGTGCCTTCGCCCGGCCGTGCCCGCAGAGGGGCGCCCTTCCGCGCAGGAGATGAACGTTTAGCTGCGGCGCCAGACAAAAGATGCTTGATCTTTGCTTCTTACAATATCATAGATGATATATGATTTGGTGCGCTGGCGGGTTTGCCACCCCGCGACCGGGCCTTCGTCCGGCGGCGCGCCCAAGGCTGGCTCAACGCTCGCCTTCCCGTTCCATGCGCCTTCGCGTGCGGACGGCCGATCCTTCCCTCGACGCGGCGCGGCCCTCTCCGCCGCCGGCTGCGAGGCAACAGCAACAAGAAGGCCGCCGGCACAGGCGCGCCCGTCACATCGCAATGATTGCCCGGAGGCGGGCGGCGAGAGGCCGCGCTGCCGCAGGCAACTGGGAGGAAACGACATGCAGATCACTTCGCTCCGCAAGGGTGTTCTCACCGCGAGCGTTCTCACCGCGTCGGCGCTCGCCGTCGGCCTCACCGGCGCCACGGCGGCGCTGGCGGAATGGAAGCCGAACCGTCCCGTCGAGCTGGTGGTTTCCGCCGGCCCGGGCGGCGGCTCCGACATCTTCACCCGCGTGGTGCAGGCGGCGCTGACCAAGAACAAGCTGGTCGAAACCCCGCTCATCGTCGTCAACAAGCCGGGCGGCTCGGGCTCGGAGGCGTTCAACTACGCCGAGGATAATGTCGGCAGCCCCTACAAGGTCTATTTCGGCACCCAGGACGCCTATGTGCTGCCGCTCGGCACCAAGGTGAACTACTCCATGAAGGACCTGACGCCTGTCGCGTCCATGGTGTTCGACGTGTTCATCCTGTGGTCGAACCCCAAGGCCTCGGGCATCAACACCGCGCAGGAATTCGTCGCCAAGGCGAAGGAAAACCCCGGCAAGGTCCGCGTTGCCGGCGCCAAGGCCAAGGACGCCGACGAGACCGTGGTGACGCTGGTCGAGCGCGCCGCCGGCATCGACCTCGCCTATATCCCCTACAAGTCCGGCAGCGAAGCCGCGATCCAGGTCGCAGGCGGCCATATCGAGGCCAACACCAATAATCCGAGCGAGAGCCTGGAGCAGTGGAAGGCCGGCAACCAGAAGCCGCTCTGCGTCTTCACCTCCGCCCGCCTCACCGACAAGACCGTGGTCGCCGACGGCATGAGCTGGGCCGACATCCCGACCTGCGTCGAGGCGGGAATCGACGTGAAGGACTTCGTGCAGCCGCGCACCGTATGGATGGCCGCCGACGTGCCGCCCGAAGCGGTGGCCTACTACACCGACCTGATGAAGAAGGCGATGGATACGCCGGAATTCAAGGACTACACGACCCGCAACGTCCAGATCACCAAGTTCATGGCCGGCGACGAGCTGAAGACCTTCCTCGCCGAGCAGACCAAGAACTACGAGAAGATCTACGCCGACAATAACTGGCTGCTGCCCGCCAGCCAGTGACGCCACGCGCCGGCCTGGGCCGGCGCCAGTGACGCCATGCGCCGGGTATGCCCGGCGCCAGTGACGCCATGCGCCGGGTATGCCCGGCGCCAGTGACGCCATGCGCCGGGTATGCCCGGCGCGAGTGACGGACCAGACAGGCGCCGGTTGCGGCCGGTGCCGGGTGGGGCGAGACGGGGCGTCGGCGTGTGCCGATGCCCCGGGCTCCCGCGGAGTGTAGGCGATGGAAATTTCCCGCAAGACCATGGAAGTGGCGACGGCAGTGCTGACCGGCAGTGTCGGCGCACTGATCTGCTACGGCTCGACGGAGAACGGCATTGGCTGGGGGCCGGGCGGGCCCGAGCCCGGCTATTTCCCCTTCGGCATTGGCTGCCTGATCCTGATCGGCAGCCTCGCCACCCTGGTGCAGACCTTCTGGAAACATGCCGGCGCGCACCCCGCCGGCGGGCATTCTGCCGGCGCCGGCGCAGGCGCCGTGCCGGAGGAGCCGTTCATCGACGGCACGCGGCTGCGGCTGCTGGTGGCCTTCGTGCTGCCGATCGTGGCGATGACGGCGCTCTCGGCCTGGCTCGGCCTCTATATCGGCATGGGGCTGTACATCTTCTACACGATGCGTGTTTCCGCCGGGTTCCGCACGCTGACCAGCCTTGCCGCCGCGCTGCTGGTGATCGCGGTCAATTTCGTCGTGTTCGAGAAGCTGTTCATGGTCCCGCTGCTGAAGGGACCGATCCTCGAATATTTCGGCATCTACTGAAAAAACAAGAACGGACTGAGGAAGCGCCATGGGCAATTTCGGGCAATTGATGGACGGGTTCGTCGTCGCCCTCACCGTGCATCACGTGATGATCATGGTGATCGGCGTCCTGCTCGGCCTCGTCGTCGGCGTGCTGCCGGGGCTCGGCGCGCCGAACGGCGTGTCGCTGCTGCTGCCGCTGACCTTCACCATGGACCCGATCGCGGCGATCATCCTGCTCACCTCGATGTATTGGGGCGCGCTGTTCGGCGGTTCGACGACGTCCATCCTGTTCAACATTCCCGGCGAGCCTTCCTCCGTCGCCACCACATTTGACGGCCACCCGATGGCCAAGCAGGGCGAGGCGGTGCGTGCGCTCACTCTCGCCTTCGGTTCCGCCGGCTTCGGCGCCATGGTCGGCGTCGTGGTGATCACGCTGCTGTCCGGCTGGGTGGCGAATTTCGCGCTGCAGTTCGGGTCGCCAGAATATTTCGCCGTCTATTTCATGGCCTTTGCCAGCTTCATCGGCATGGCGGGCGGCTCGCCCTTCAAGACGCTGGTCTGCATCATGCTGGGCCTCGCCGTCGGTACGGTGGGCATGGACACGATCTCGGGCGAGGGGCGGCTGACCTTCGGCATCACCCAGCTCACCAACGGCATTTCCTTCCTCATCGTCGTCATCGGCCTGTTCGGCATCGGCGAATTGCTGCTCACCATCGACGAGGGCTACAAGTTCGACGGGGTGAAGGCCAAGCTCAGCCTGCGGGTGATCGTGCGCACCCTGGCCGAGCTGCCGCGCTACTGGGTGACGCTGCTGCGCAGCGCGCTGATCGGCTGCTGGATGGGCATCACCCCCGGCGGGCCGACCGCCGCCTCCTTCATGAGCTATGCGCTCGGCCGCCGCTTCTCCCGTCGCGGCAAGTATTTCGGCAAGGGCGAGCCCGAGGGCATCGTCGCCCCCGAGACGGCCGACCATTCCGCCGGCTCCTGCGCCCTGCTGCCGATGCTGGCGCTCGGCGTGCCGGGCTCGGCGACGGCGGCTGTGATGATGGGCGGGCTGATGATCTGGGGCCTCTCGCCCGGGCCGATGCTGTTCACCACCCGGCCGGACTTCGTCTGGGGCCTCATCGCCTCGATGTATCTGGGCAATGTCATCGCCGTGGTGCTGGTGCTCGCCACCGTGCCGATCTTCGCCTGGATCCTGCGCGCGCCCTTCACCGTGGTCGGCCCGCTTATCGCCATCGTCTGCCTGATCGGCGCCTATACCGTCTCCAACCACATGTTCGACATCTGGGTGGCGCTGGCCTTCGGCCTCGTCGGCTATGTGTTCAAGAAGCTCGACTACCCGCTCGCACCCTTCGTGCTGGCAGTGGTGCTGGGCGACAAGGCGGAGGACGCCTTCCGCCAGTCCATGCTGTCCTCCGGCGGCTCGCTCAGCGTGTTCTTCGAGGGTTCGCTCGTCGCCACCATGATGGGGATCGGTATCCTGCTGCTGTCGCTGCCGCTGCTCACGACGCTGTTCGGCGCGCTGTTCCGGCGCGGGGACAGCACCGACGCCGGCCAGACCTCCCGACCCTAGGCCTCGCAGAGATGCGGCGGTCCGTCCGGCGTATGTTTCAAGAGGTAATAAGTAACCATTAGCCAGTGAGAGCCGCCATGTTCGGAGCCCTGCGCCTGCCCCACACCATCCTTTTCGGAAGCGGCCAACGCCACGTCATCGGCGCCGCCGCCGCCCGCATCGGCGCCCGCACGCTGGTATGCACCGACGCGCGGCTGGCGCAGCTGCCGGTGCTCGCCGACCTGCTGGCGGACCTCGCCGCCCATGGGGTCGAGGCGAGGGTCTATGACGGCACCATCCCCGACCTGCCGATCGAATCGATCCAGGACTGCGTCGCCGGCATCGGCGATTTCAAGCCGGACAGCATCATCGGCATTGGCGGCGGCAGCTGCATCGACATGGCCAAGGTGGTCTCGGTGCTGCTCACCCATGGCGGCGAGGCCAGCGCCTATTATGGCGAGTTCGCCGTGCCCGGCCCGGTGCTGCCGCTGATCGCCGTGCCGACCACGGCGGGCACCGGCTCGGAAGTGACGCCGGTCGCCGTCATCCTCGACAGCGGGCGTGGCACCAAGATCGGCATTGCCAGCCCCTACATCATTCCGCACATGGCGGTGTGCGACCCCGAGCTGACCATGACCTGCCCGAAGGGGCTGACCGCCTGCTCCGGCGCCGATGCGCTCGCCCATGCGGTGGAAGGCTTCACCAGCAAGACCCGCCCGGCCGAGCCGCTGCTGACCGAGCAGCATGTGTTCATCGGCAAGAACCTGCTTTCCGACCATTTCGCCAAGCTGGCCGTGGTGAATGTGTTCCGCTATCTCGCCCGCGCCTGCACCGACGGCAGCGATGTCGAGGCGCGCGAGGGGCTGATGCTGGCCTCGCTCGCCGCCGGCTGCGCCTTCGGCACCTCCGGCACGGCGGCGGCGCATGCGCTGCAATACCCGGTGGGCAACATCACCCACACCTCGCATGGCGACGGGGTGGGAACGCTGCTGCCCTATGTCATGCAGTTCAACCGCTCCGCTAACCCGGAAGCCTTTGCCGAGCTGGCCGAGGTGGTCGGCCTCGGCCACGCCAGCATGGGCGTGGAGGCACGCTCGCAGCTGTTCATCGACGAGGTGGCCAAGCTGTTCGCGGAAATCGGCATTCCGCGCTCCCTGGAGGCGCTCGGCCTTGGTGCCGACCACCAGCAGGACGTGGCCGCCGGCGCGCTGAAGGCGGAGCGGCTGGTGAAGAACAACCCGCGCCCGCTCGACCTTGCCGCCATGCTGAACATCACCCAGGCCGCCTTCTCAGGCGAACGCGCCGCTCTGCGCGACCTCTGACACGGGATATAAGCGATGACCCTCACCACTTCAGGCGCGACGGTCCAGGCGGCCGGCAACACCTATCTCGTTCCCGGCTTCGAGGCGGCGGCCTTCCCGGTGCCGACCGATCTCCTGGTCGGTGAGGCCTGGGTGCCCGGTTCGGGCGGCCAGCGTATCGACATTCTCGACCCGGCGACGGGTGGGGTGCTGACCTCGGTGGCGGATGCCACCATCGCCGACGGCATGGCGGCGCTGAATGCCGCCGAAGCGGCGGCCGCCGGCTGGGCCGCGACCCCGCCGCGCGCCCGCGCCGTGATCCTGCAGCGCTGTTTCCAGGCCATTGTCGATAATGTCGACTGGCTGGCCCAGCTGATCGCGCTGGAGAACGGCAAGGCGCTGCCGGACGCGCGCGGCGAGGTGCTCTATGCCGCCGAGTTCTTCCGCTGGTACGCGGAGGAGGCGGTGCGCATCAATGGCGACATCTCCGTCGCCCCGGCCGGCGGCAACCGCATCATGGTGCAGTATCAGCCGATCGGCGTCTCGCTGCTGATCACGCCGTGGAACTTCCCCGCCGCGATGGCCACCCGCAAGATCGCCCCGGCGTTGGCGGCGGGCTGCACCTGCATCCTCAAGCCGGCGGAAGAGACGCCGCTGACCGCGCTGGCGGTGGGCGAGATTTTGCGCCAGGCCGGCGTGCCGGCGGGCGTGGTCAACATCATCAACACCTCCGACCCCGCCGGCGTGTGCCGCGCCATCCTGCGCGACCGGCGCACCCGCAAGCTCTCCTTCACCGGCTCCACCGAGGTCGGGCGCATCCTGCTGCGCGAGGCCTCCTACAATGTCATCAACTGCTCGATGGAACTTGGCGGCAACGCGCCGTTCCTGGTGCTTGATGACGCCGATCTCGACGCCGCCATTGACGGCGCGATGATCGCCAAGATGCGCAATGCCGGCGAGGCCTGCACCGCCGCCAACCGGTTTTATGTGCAGGAAGGCATCTACCCCGCCTTCGTTGAGAAGCTGGTGGAGAAGATGGGCGCGCTGAAGATGGGCGCCGGCACCGACACCGCCAGCCAGTGCGGCGCGATGATCAACCGCGCCGCCATCGACAAGATCGAGACGCTGGTAAACGACGCGGTGGCCAAGGGCGCCAGCGTGCGGCTCGGTGGCAAGACGCCTGAGGGGGCGGGCTTCTTCTATCCGCCCTCGGTGCTGGCCGATGTGTCGCTCGATGCCGATTTGCTGCGCGAGGAAATCTTCGGCCCGGTGGCGGCGGTGGTGAAGTTCACCGATGTCGAGGACGCGGTGCGGATGGCCAACGACACCGAATATGGCCTCGCCGCCTATGTCTACACCGAGAACATGAAGCGCGGCCTGCAGCTGGCCGAGCGGCTGGACTACGGCATGGTGGCGCTCAATCGCGGCCTCGTCTCCGATCCGGCCGCCCCGTTCGGCGGCGTCAAGCAGAGCGGGCTCGGGCGCGAGGGCGCCCATCACGGCCTGCTGGAATTCACCGAGGCCAAGTATATCGCGGTCAACTGGTGAAGGCCCTCCGGGCGGGCGGCCCCCACGGAGCCCGCCGCCCGCCCGGAGGCAGCCGCGTGAGGGCGTGGCCGGCTTGGTTGGAAAGATGAAAACCTATATCTTATATCATCCGGGGTTTGGGTTCGATTCTCATGGCTGCCAACAATCAGGAGCCGCTGTCCTTCGCGCGGCTGGTCACACTCGACGAGCGGCGGCCGGCCTATCCGCAGTCGCTGGTGGAACTGGCCTACGAGCAGCTGCTCTCCATGCTGGTGACGATGAAGATCGCTCCCGGCGCGCATATCGGCATCGAGGCGCTGGCGCGGCAGCTGGACATTTCCCAGACCCCGATCCGCGAGGCACTGACGCTGCTGGAAGCGCAGAAGCTCGCCTACAAGATCCCCAATGTCGGCTTCCGCGCCGCCGAGCTGCTGACCCGGCGGGAAGTGCACGACCTGTTCGAGCTGCGGCTGCTGATCGAGCCGGCGGCGGCGGCGTTCGCGGCGCAGAAAGCGGACGATGCCGCGCTGTCGCGCCTCGCCGGCCTTGCCGGGGAGATGTCGAGCGCGCAGACCGGCAACGAGCTGGCCTATGCCCAGTTCGCCGAGGGCGACGCCAGGCTGCACCATCTGGTGGCGGCGGCGAGCGGCAACCGCTTCATCGCCGAGACGGTGGAGGGGCTGCATGCCCATCTCCACATCTTCCGCTTCCTGTTCAAGACCAACGCCACCGACAAGGCGGTGCAGGAGCACGAGGCGATCATATCCGCCCTGCTGGCGCGCGACCCGGTAGCGGCGGAGCGGGCGATGCGGGCGCATCTGGAAGCCTCGCGCGGGCGGATGAATGTGGTGCTGGAGGAGCGCGAACGCCTCACGGCGGCGCAGACGCCGCCCACGCCCGACGGGCCGACGCGGCGCGGCCGTTCGCGCCGGCGCTGAGGCCGGCCTTCACGGCGGCACTCTCCGGCGCGGCGGGTTTGACAGGCCCTCGCGGCGCCGGTAAATCATATAGGATATATGAACGCGGCACTGCGGACCGGCGCCGCGCGCGGCGTGGGGTCGGGCTCGATGCCGGCCCCGTTGCCCGCCGCCAGAAGCGCTGGCGGCACCCAATAGCAGGCCGTCCGGCGACAGGCGCCGCCAAGGCGCGGGCCGAGAACACTCGAAACGGGAGGAAATTCTGATGGCGCTGCCCCTGCAAGGCATTCGCGTGCTCGACATCTCGCAGGTGATGGCGGGGCCCTTCTGCTGCATGCTGCTGGCGGATATGGGCGCCGATGTCATCAAGATCGAGCCGCCCGGCACGGGTGACTCCACCCGCCATTCCATGGGCTTCCGGCTCAAGGGCAGCGACAGCCCGGGTTTTCTGGCGCTCAACCGCAACAAGCGCTCGATCACGCTGGACCTGAAGTCGCCCGAGGACCGCGAGGTGCTCTACGCGCTGGTCAAGACCGCCGACGTGCTGGTGGAGAATGCCCGCCCCGGCGTCGCCGGCCGGCTCGGCATGGACTACCCGACCTTGAAGGCGATCAACCCGCGCCTCGTCTATGCCAGCATTTCCGGCTTCGGCCAGACGGGGCCGTGGTCGCAGCGGCCCGGCTTCGATTTGATCGCGCAGGCGGTGTCCGGCATTCTCAGCTCCAATGGTTTCCCGGATATGGAGCCGGCAAAGAATTCCATCGCCGTGGCCGATCTCGGCGCCGGCCTGTTCAGCGCCTATGCCATTCTCAGCGCGGTGATCGGCCGGCAGACCAGCGGCGAGGGCCAGCATATCGACGCCTCGCTGTTCGAGGCGGCGCTGGCGCTCTCGATCTGGGAGACCACCGAATTGTGGGGCACCGGCAAGTCCCCCACCCCGATCGGCTCGGCCAACCGCATGTCGGCGCCCTATCAGGCGGTGGAAGCCTCCGATGGCTGGTTCGTCATCGGCGCCGCCAATCAGGGCCTGTGGATCACCTTCCTCAAGGTGCTGGGTCGCACGGAACTGCAGGACGACCCGCGCTTTGCCACCAATGCGGCGCGCGTGACCAACCGGCTGCAGCTGATGGAAGAACTGGCGCCGACTTTCCTCACCCGCACCCGCGAAGAGTGGATCGACGCGCTCACGCAAGCCGGCGTGCCGACCGCGCCGATCCTCGACTATGGCGAGGCGGTTGCCAGCGAGCAGGCGGTGGCCCGCGAGATGGTGCAGATGGTGCCGCACCCGGTGGAGGGCGAATTCCGCGCGCTCGGCTTCCCGGTGAAGATGAGCGCGACGCCGCAGGAAATCCGCCTGCCGCCGCCGCTGCTGGACGAGCATGGCGCCGACATCCGCCGCGAGCTGGTGGAGAAGGGGCTGCTGAAGCCGTCGACCACGAAGGAGACCGTGTGATGAGCGGCCCGCGCATCAATTTCGACCGCGAGGGCGACGTCGCCTTCGTCCGCTTCAACAACCCCGAGGCGCACAATGCGCTGACCACCGACATGTGGCTCGGCCTGCGCGATGCGGCGCTGCGAATCGCGGCGGATTCCTCGATCCGGGCGGCGGTGTTTCGCGGCGTCGGCGGCAAGGCCTTCGTCTCCGGCACCGACATATCCGGCTTCACCACATTCACCAGCGGTGCCGACGGCATCGCCTATGAGCACCGCATCGACGAATGCATGGCGGCGGTGGACGCCATTCCGGTGACGACCTTTGCCGTGGTCGATGGCTGGGCGGTGGGCGGCGGGCTCAACATCGCCTCTGCCTGCGATTTCCGCCTCGCCACGCCAGGCGCGCGTTTCGGCTCGCCGATCGGCCGCACGCTGGGCAATTGCCTCTCGGCGCTCTCCATGGCGCGGATCGGCGGGGCGGTGAGTGTCGGCATCGCCAAGCGGATGGTGCTGCTGGGCGAGATCATCACCGCGCAGGAAATGCTCGATAAGGGCTTCCTGCTGAAGATCGTCGAGCCGGCGGCGATGGACGCCGAGATCGCGGCGCTGACCACGCGGGCGGCGGAAAACGCACCGCTGACGACGCGGGCCAGCAAGGAGACGATCCGCCTGATGGCGCTGGGCACGCTGCCGGATATCGAGGCGATCGTCGAGGAAGTCTATGGCAGCGCCGATTTCCGCCGGGGCGTCGAGAATTTCCTGGCCAAGACCAAGGCGGTGCCGAACTGGACCGGCAGCTGAGCGCGGCCGCGCTTACAGGTCCGGCTGGACTTCGTTCTCCAGCACCTTGCGGGTGACGCGCCAGCCATTGAGGTGGTGGGCGCGCAGCAATTCGCGCAGCAGCGGCCCCTGCCGCTGCTGCAGGGCGGTGAGAATCTGCTCATGCTCCATGACAGCGCGGCTCCAGCGCGCGCTCACCCGGTTGCCGGCGAAGCGATAGAGCCGCACCCGCGCGCTCTCCGTGCGGTAGACCCGCGACAGCGCGGGATTGTCGGCGCAGTCGACAATGTGCTGGTGGATGTCCTGGTTGACGCGGAAATAGCCGACCAGATCCCCCGCCTGCTGGCAGGCGACCATGCGGGCGTGCAGCCGGGCCACTTCGGCTAACTGCTGGACCGTGCCGCGCGCGCAGGCCAGCTCCGCCGCCACGCTTTCCAGCCCGGCGAGCAGTTCCATCGCCATATCGACATCGGCCGGCGACAGCTCGACCACCTGCGCCCCGCGATTGGGCACGATGGCGAGCAGCCCCTCGGCCTCCAGAATCTTGAACGCCTCGCGCAGCGGCGTGCGGGTGACGCCCAGCCCCTCGGTCAGGCTACGCTCGGACAGCCGCTCGCCCGGCGGCAATTCGCCGGACAGGATGCGCTCGCGGATGCGCTCGGCGACATGGGCGGCGCTGCGCCCGCGCAGGCTGCGGGTCTCTGGGACTGGCTGTGGGGTGGCGGCGTCGGGCGCGTATTGCATGCAAACATCGTGGCACATTCGGCAATCTCGGTCCAGACGGGTTGATTTCTGCGTATGATTGCATGCAATATGTGTCACGAGTTCACGAAGGCCCGTGCAAGAGGCGCCGGAACGCGAGGAAATGCCGAGGGCGAGGCGCCGCTGCTGCGGGCGCCGTCCTGCGCTTGCATGCATCCGGGCCTCGACGGCCCGGGGCGCGCGGTTTCCTTGTCGTCCCCCGGCGCCGCCGCGTGGTGGAACCGTGACCGAGGCACTGCGACACCAAAGGCAAGTCCATGAACTATCATCGTTATTTCGCCGCCGACCGGGGCCCGGTCGAGACCTGCGTCGTCGGCACCGGCGGCTTCGGCCGCAGTTTTCTCGCGCAGGGCCTGCGGGTGCCGCTGATGCGCTGCCGGGTCGCCGTCGACCGCGAGGCGGAGGTTGCCGCGCGCGCGCTGGCCTCGGTCGGCATCGACCCGGCGCGCATTCATGTTTGCACGACGCCGGAGGAGGCGCAGGCGGCTTTCGCGGCCGGCGATTTCGTCGCGGCGGGTGATCTCGCCACCGTGCTGGGCCTCGCCATCGAGGTGGTGGTGGAAGCGACCGGCCATCCCGAGGCCGGCGCCCGCCATGCGCGTTTGACCCTTGAGGCGGGCAAGCATCTCGCGGTGGTCTCCAAGGAACTCGACAGCGTGGTCGGCCCGGGCCTTGCCCGGATGGCGGCGGCGCGCGGCGTGGTGGCGACGCCGGTGGATGGCGACCAGCCGAGCCTGCTGATCGGCCTCGTCACCTGGGCGCAGATTCTGGGATTCGAGATCGTCGCCGCCGGCAAGTCGAGCGAATATGACTTCGTGTTCGACGCCGCCACGGATGAGCTGACCAGCAATGGCCGCGCCATCGCCGCCCCCGGCATGGCCGCGCATTTCACCATCGGCACCCGCCCGGCCGCCGAGATCGTCGCCGCCCGGGCGGAGGTCGCCGCGATGCTGCCGCAGCGCGCCGTGCCTGACCTGTGCGAACTGCTCATCGTCGGCAATGCCACCGGATTCCTGCCGGACCGGCCGGAGCTGCACGCCCCGATCGCCCGCATCAGCGAGGTGCCGGACCTGCTCGCCGGCCGCCATGAAGGCGGCCTGCTCGCCGGTGAACAGCGGATCGACGTGTTCCATTGCCTGCGCGCGCCGCATGAGCCGAGCTTTGCCGGCGGGGTGTTCGTGGTGGTGCGCTGTACCGACCGCGCGACCTGGGACATGCTGGCGGAGAAGGGCCATGTCGTGTCGCGCTCCGGCGCCACGGCGATGCTGTACCTGCCGCGCCATCTGCTCGGCGTCGAGGCGGCGACCACGATCCTGGAGGCGGCGCTGCTCGGCGCTTCCAGCGGCGGTATCGACCCGCGCCCGCATCTCGACCTCGTCGCCCGCGCCACCCAGCCCCTGCCGGCCGGCGGCGTGCTCGCCATGGGCGGGCATCACCACACGATCGAGGGCACGAGCGCCGAGCTGGTGCCGGGCGCGCCGCTGACACCGGAGGCGCCGGCCCCGTTCTACCTCGCCGCCAACCGCACCCTCGTCCGGCCCGTGGCGGCCGGGCAGCTGATCACCATGGCCGATATCGCGGTGGAGGAGGGCTCCGAACTGCTGGCGCTGCGCCGCCTGCAGGATTCGGCGTTCTTCGGCCCGGCCCACACCGCGCCGGCCCATTCCTGACCCTTTGCCGACATTCCAGGAGACACCCATGATCCCCCGCATCGCCATCGCGCCCGGCGACCCTGCCGGCATCGGCGCCGAACTCGTCGTCCGCCTGCTCGCCCATGCCCCGAACCGCGAGGCCGCCGACATTCTCATCGTCGCCGACCGCGATGAGCTGGAAGAAGCCATGCGGATCTGCGGCGCGCGCTTCGACTATGCGCTGGCCGGCGACGCCGAGCGCCCGGAATTGTTCCCCGGCGTGCCTGTGCTGGTGGATTATCGCGGCCGGGGCGAGGCGCCGTTCGCGCGCGCCGTCTCCACCGCCAATGGCGGGCGCTACGCCATGGACACGCTGCGCCGCGCCATCGAGTACACCACGGCCGGCGTGACCGACGCGGTGTGCTTCGCCCCGCTGAACAAGCATTCGCTGCATCTGGGCGGGCTCGGCCATCCCGACGAGACCCACTGGTTCGCCGAGATGCTGCAGCCCAACGGCCCCTATGGCGAACTGAACGCGCTGGACGGGCTGTGGACCAGCCGCGTCACCAGCCATGTACCGCTGAAGGATGTGGCGGGGCTGCTGACCGAGGAGCGCATCGTCGGCGCGATCCGGCTCATCCATTCCACGCTGGTGCGGGTGGGCGTGGCCGAGCCGCGCATCGCCCTATGCGGGCTCAATCCGCATGCCGGCGACAATGGCAGCTTCGGCCGCGAGGAGATCGACGTGATCGCCCCCGCCATGGAGGCGGCGCGGGCGCAGGGGCTGCCGGTGCTCGGCCTGTTCCCCGCCGACACGCTGTTCCTGAAGAAAGACGAGCTCGACGCCATCGTCACCATGTATCACGACCAGGGGCAGATCGCGATGAAGCTGATGGGCTTCTCGCGCGGCGTCACCGTGCATGGCGGCATACCGATCCCGATCGCCACCCCCGCCCATGGCACCGCCTTTGATCGCTATGGCAAGGGCGAGGCCGGCTGGGGCGCCATTCAGGCGGCGTTCGATGTCGCCTGCCGCATGGCGCGGGCGCGCCGGGACGCGGCGCCGGCCGGCTGATAAAACCGAGGCGTCCTGAACGGAGACCCGCCGATGAAGATCCTGATCCTCGGTGCCGCCGGCATGCTCGGCCGCAAGCTGCTCGCCCGCCTGGCGGTGGAAGGGCTCGGCGGGGCGGCGGTGACGACCGCCGTGCTGCACGACGTGGTCGACCCCACGCCGGCGTCGCAGCCCTTCGCGGTGGAGTGCCAGGCCGGCGACTATGCCGCCCCCGGTGCCGCCGCGGCGCTGGTGGCGGGGCGGCCGGCGGTGATCTTCCACCTCGCCTCCATCGTCTCCGGCGAGGCGGAGGCGCGGTTCGAGGAGGGCTACCGGGTCAATCTCGACGGCACGCGGGCGCTGCTGGAGGCGATCCGCGCGCTGCCGGACTATCGGCCGCGCGTGGTGTTCGCCTCCTCGCTCGCCGTGTTCGGCGCGCCGTGCCCTGAGGTGGTCGACGACGACTATCTCTGCGCGCCCTCCTCCAGCTATGGGGTGCAGAAGGCGATGGTGGAGCTGCTGCTGGCCGATTACAGCCGGCGCGGCTTTATCGACGCTCTGGCGCTGCGCCTGCCCACCGTGTGCGTGCGCCCCGGCCGGCCGAATGCGGCGCTGTCGGGCTTTCTCTCCTCGATCATGCGCGAGCCGCTGAAGGGTGAGGAAGCCGTGCTGCCGGTGGAGGAGGCGATGCGCGTGTGGATCGCCTCGCCGCGCGCCGCCGTGTCCTATCTCCTGCACGCCGCCAGCCTCGACACCGGCCCGCTCGGTGCCCGCCGCAGCCTCAACATGCCGGGCGTCTCGGTCACGGTGGGCGAGCAGATCGCGGCGCTGCGGGCACGGGCGGGCGATCGTGTGGCCGGGCTGATCCGCCACGCGCCCGATGCCACCGTGGCCCGCGTGGTGGGCAGCTGGCCGCAGCGCTTCGATGCGGCGCGGGCGCGCGCGCTCGGCTTTGTCGGCGACGTGGATTTCGCTGAGATACTCGACGCCTATATCGACGAGGAGCTGGGCGGGCGCCTGCCGGCGCTGTGACGCGCCGGCAGGCCGGGTCTCAGGCGCTCTCGCCCGCCACCAGCCGGCGCAGCACGGCTTCCATCTCGACGAGGTCGCTATAGACGATGGCGTAGCGCGGCATCCGCTCCAGCGTGTCGAAGAAGGCGTCGAATTCGGCCGCGCCGGCCTCTTCGGCGAGATCGAACTCCGCTTCCATCAGTTCGAGCAGCGCCTGTGCCGGGGAGAGCGCCGTCACCCGTGTCGGCGAGCCGGCCGCGAAGCGGGGGAAAATGAAGCAGCGGACATGGTTCTCGCCACCCTCGGCGCCGATGTGGAGCGCGAGCGGCACCGGCAGATAGCGCCCGCGCTTCTCGCCCACGCCGATCAGCGGCAGCGCCGCCAGCTGCGGGTGGAAGGGCAGCAGGGTGGCGGTGCTCCCCGGCTTGACGTTGATCGCGCCGGGGCACGGCAGCACCACCGCCTCGCCGTCCCGAAAGCCGAGGGCGAGCGAATCATCCGTGCCGAAGCGCCAGCCGCGCGTGACCAGATAGGCGGAAAGCGTGCTCTTGCCGGCGCCGGATACGCCGGCCATCACCACCGCGCCCGCCGTGGTGGCGAGCGCCGCGCCGTGGACGAAGACCGAAGGGTGGGGCGCGCGATAGACGAGATCGAGCAGCCAGAGCCGCACCTTGCCGACCACGACCGCCACCTTCTCGGTGAACAGGCGGCGCGGGCCGCAGCGCAGCAGGAAACCCTCCGGCGTCGCCACGAGGTCGATGGTGGCGAGGGGGGGATGACGCTCCGGCGTGGGATCGAGAAAGCCGCCGAAGAAGCCGAACATGCGCCGGCCGCTCGCCAGCCGGGCGGCGAAGCCATCGGGATCGGACGGGTCGTCGAACGCGGATAGCTCGTCCAGCGTCGCCGCCCCGCCGGGGCCTTCCGGCCCGCCGCTGACGAACAGGCGGAACGCGACGGAGGAGCCGGCCAACCGGACCTGGTAGCCATCCACCAGCCTCTCCTCGCCAGCCGGGGCGAGGTCGGCCGCGCGCGCCGCGTCCGACCGGGGCCCCCTCGTGTTCCGCAACCGCACCTGCCCGGCACCGTCGCTCTCGATCCAGCCGAGCTCTTCCCAGGCGGCGAGACTTTCCCGCAGCGGCGCCTCAAGCGGCAGCCCGGCCTCGGCGGCAAGAGCGGCGATCGGCTGGAAATGCGGGGGCAGGCTGAGGAACAGCTGCGCCGCCGCCTCGTTCAGCGCATGCGCCATCTCGTCATCGGCGTCGAAGACGAACAGAATCTGGTCGACGACGCGGAAATAGAACCGCTCGGGCGAGGGATCGGTCGCGCTGACGGCGTCGGTGGGCACGCGGTGCGGGGTCATGGGCTCTGCGGGGTCATGCGAAACGGGTCGGCCTTTCCGCCCTCGGGGCACGGGGTTCTGGGACGGAGAGGCGCGTGCCGGGGGCTTTCGGGTCGCGCGAACCGGACCCGCTTCGCTCGAAAAGGCTCCAGGTTTTTGTTTTACGCATTTTCTGCACGCGAAGCGGAGCCGCGTCGCGCGAAAGGGCTCTAGCTATCCGCCGCCGCGCGTTTGATCGCCATCAGGCTGAGTGTTGCCGGTACGGCATAGGTCGCCGCCTTGCCGAGCCGGCGCAGGGCGTCGCGCCGGCGCTCATCGGTGGTCGGCGGCTTCCTGACGAGGTGGGTGTTCTCTTCAGCTGACATCGATTTCTCCGGCCGATCGGCGGTCGCCTCCCGGGGGGCGGCGCCCTCTTCAAAGGTGCCCCGGGGCGGGGCTTATCCGAACCGCTGTCATGCCCCCGGTGCAGCGGGTCAACAGGCGCGGGCGGAACGGGTCATCGCCATCAGGCTCACCGTGGCCGGCACCGCGTAGACGGCCGTCTTGCCAAGCTTCGCCAGCGCGGCGCGCCGGCGGTTGTCGATCGCCTCGCCTGGCTGCGCAGGGGAGGTCGGGAGGGTAGCGGTGGCCGGCACATCGTCGGCCACGTGGTCAGAAATGGTCATGCGCGGCTTCCCGGAGGCGGTGGGGCGAGGCGGAAGGCGGCGCCGGGTCCCCGGGGCCGCCGGTCAGACGCAGGCGCGGGCCGAGCGGCTCATCGCCATCAGGCTGACCGTGGCGGGCACCGCATAGGCGGCCGTCTTACCGAGCTTCGCCAGCGCCGCGCGCCGGCGGCTGTCGACGGCCTCGGTCGGCGCCGGGTGTGCGGACGGGGCCTGCGTCCCGGCGTGGGTGTTGTCGGAGTCGCTGTCGTCAGAGTGTGTCATGCGCGCTTATCCCGAAGGGGTGGCGAAAAGCGGGGCAGAATTGTGTTGTCAGCGATGCTGCCGCAGCGATCAGCTTGCCCGGGCGGACCGGGACATCATCAAAAGGCTCACCGTGGCGGGAACGCTATAGGCGGCGGCGCGGCCGAGCTTGGCCAGTGCCGCGCGCCGACGCAGCTCAGCCCCTTCCAGCGCAGGGCGGGTGGCGGGAGTGTCCCGCTCGGTCGTCGATTCGCGATCAGTCGCCATGGTGCTCCCTCATCTCGTTGAGCCAAGGCGGATATACGCGCAGCCAAGACTGGAGGGTAAAAATGCACCTCCACCGACCGCGCGTCAACTGAGGGCGACGGCCCGGTCCATCGTCATCATCGCCAGCGTGGCCGGCAGGGCACAGGCGGCGCCTCGGCCAAGGCGCCGCAAGGCGTCGCGGCGACGGGCGTCGGCGGGCGCGGCGGGGGATGGGGCGGGCCCGTTGCCGGGGAGCACGCCCTGCGGCGGCGCGTTCTCTCGCGTGGTCATTAGCGGGCTGGAGCCTTTTCAGGAGGGAGCGGGAACCGGGTGTCGTGCGGCAGCCCGTCTGGTCAGCCGGGCGGGCTAGCCGCCGAGGCGCGGCGCAGCGTCATTAGCGCCAAGGTGGCCGGCACCGCATAGGCGGCGCCGCGGCCGAGGCGGCGCAACGCCGCGCGTCGGCGCTCATCCGTGGCGGGTGTCTTTTCCGGCTCAGGCAGGGAAGGAGGCATGGTCGGTCTCGCAGGTGAGAGCAAGGTTGCCGGGAAGGCAGGACCGGCACGTTCGCCGGAGGCATTCCCCATCGGCGCATACAATGGAGGGTAGTTTCAATTTACCGTCAATGGTCCTATGACACCAGCGTGAAATGCGGCGTGTGCGGCTTCGGCATTTGCCTGCCGCGCGCTTGCCCGGCCCGGAGGGCTGACATAGCGTTGGCCGGGATGCCGCAGGCCGGGCGGCGGCTTCGCGCCACCCGCGCCGGTCAAGGGGTCGCCATGCCGAGCCGTCCATCCGTCCTTGAAGGCCTGCGCCTGCTCGGCGCCCTCGTCTCGCCCTTCTCCACCCGCGAATCGCTGCTGGCGGACTGGCCGGCGACGCCGCCCTGGCAGGACCTGCTCGCCCAGGCCGACAAACACCGGCTGATTCCCGCCCTTCACGTCACGCTCGTCCGTCACGGGCTCCTCGACCGGGTCGATGCGGAACTGGCCGAGCTGCTGGCGGCGGTGGCGGACTGGAACGCCGAGCGCAATGAGGGCTTCCGGCGGCAGATGCGGACGGTGAGCGCCGCCTTCAACGCGGCCGGGCTGGAGCCGGTCTGGCTCAAGGGCGCGCTGACGCTGCTGCCGCCGGAAGGGCCCGCCGCCGGGCGGCAGATGATGGATCTCGACGTCTGGCTGCCGCAAGAGAGCGCGCAGCGCGCGGCGATGCAGGTGCTGCGCGGCCTCGGCTATGTCTCGGAGGGCCCCGAGAATGTGAGCCCCCGGCATTTTCCGGGCTTCTTCCATCCCGACGAGATGGCCCGGATCGAGCTGCACCACAGCGTCGTGGCGCCCTATGAGGCCCTGCTGCCGGACGATGAGGCGGCGCAGGGCGTGGAATGGCTGGACTGGGAGGGGCTGCGGATCGGCCAGCTCGACCCGATGGGACGGTTGCTGTGCTCGCTGCAGCAATGCACCGACCCCAGAGGATCGTGGCTGGGCATTGCCGAAATCCCGCTGGTGAAGGCACTCGATCTTGTCCAGCGGGTTCATGATGATTTCGCGGGCACGGTGCCGGCGGCCTTTCTCGCGCGGGTGAAGCAGGCGGGATGGGAAAGGTCTGCACAGCGCCTGCTCACCGTCACCGAGACCTGTTTCGACCTGCCCAACCCACTGCCGGCCGACCCGGCGCAACTGCGGAAGATGGAGCGCTTCGCCAGGTCTCCGCGCTGGCACTACACGCTGCGGGCGGCGCAGGCGTTGTTCGGCGAAGGCGGGCGGCGGATCCTGCGGGCGCCCTGGCAGGTGCCGGTCATGGCGGCTGTCTTTGCACGGCGGCTCATCACGCCGAACGCGCCACGCGAGCTCTGAGCGCCGCTGTCCCGCGCTGGCGCCGAACGTCTTGCCCTCGCGCGCCCCGCTGCCTAAGGGTTGGCGTTCAAGCATCGCCGCCTCCGGCGATCCGCGCCCTTCGCCGCGCCGGGAACCGCGACCGCCATGGCCCTGACCCTTCTCATCTTCCTTCTCGTCTATGTCGCCATGGGCTTCGGCAAGCTGCCGGGCTTCAAGGTGGACCGCACCGGGGCGGCCATTGTCGGCGCGCTGGCGGTGATGGTGGCGGGCGGCATCAGCCCGAAGGCGGCGTGGGAGTCGATCGACTATGCCAGCGTCGGCATGCTGTTCGGGTTGATGGTGGTGTCCTCGGCCTTCGTCGTCTCCGGCTTCTATGGCTGGACCGCCGAGCGGGTGGCGCTGCTTCCGGTGAGCGCGCCGGTGCTGCTGGCGGTTCTGATCGGCGTCGGCGGCGGGCTCTCGGCGCTGCTGACCAATGACGTGGTGGTGGTGGCGATGACGCCGCTGCTGGTGTCGCTGACCCTGGCGCGCGGGCTCAACCCGGTGCCGTTCCTCCTCGCCTTCTGCTTCGCCGCCAATACCGGCTCGGCCGGCACGCTGATCGGCTCGCCGCAGAACATGATCGCCGCGCAGCAGCTTGGCCTGTCCTTCAACGGGTTTCTCGCCATTGCCGGCCTGCCAGCGCTGGCTTCGCTGCCGCTGGTGTGGGGGATCGTGGCGCTGATCTATCGCGGCCGCTGGACACTGCCGCAGGGCGCGGGCGCGCGGATGCCGGGAGCTGCGCCGGAAGCGGCGCCTCCCCCGGTGCCGCTCAACCGGGTGGAGACGGCGAAGGCGGGGCTGGTGACGCTCCTCGTGGTGGCGGCCTTTATCTTCAGCGATTGGCCGCGCGAACTGATCGCGCTCGGCGCCGCCGGCGTGCTGCTGATCAACAGGCAGATCGCCTCGCGCGACCTGCTCGCCCATGTCGATGGCGACCTGCTGCTGCTGATCATGGGGCTGTTCGTGGTCAATGCGGCGATGGCGGCCACCGGCCTGCCGCAGGAACTGCTGAACGGGCTGCGCGCCACCGGGCTGAACCTCGACGATCCGCTGGCGCTCTATCTCGTGGGTGGCGCGCTGAGCAATATCGTCGGCAATAACCCCGCCGTGATGCTGCTCATCCCCTTTCTTACCCCCGGCGGGGATGCCGAGGCGCTGGGCGCGGCGCTGGCGCTGGGCACCGGCTTTTCCAGCAACCTGATCGTGTTCGGCAGCCTCGCCGGCATCATCGTGGTGGAACAGGCGGCGGCGTGCGGGGTGAAGATCTCCTTCAGCGAATTCGCCCGCGCCGGCGTGCCGGTCACCCTCGCCTGCATGGCGATGGCGGCCGGCTGGATCGTGCTGATCGGCGCCTGAGCGTCCCGCCCTGCCTCAGCGCCGCTTCAGCGCGTCCATCAGCGCGGCGCCGAGCGCGCCCTGCGGCGCCTTTTGCGGCTCGCGCGCGGGTGGACGGGAGTTGGGCGTGCGCGGGGGCTGCGGGGTCTCACGCTTGTCGCCCACGCCACGCTGGGGCGCGCCGGCCCCGGCGTCGCGGCGCATGGAGAGCGAGATGCGCTTGCGCTTGATGTCGATTTCCAGCACCCGCACCTTCACCACATCGCCGACCTTCACCACCTCATGCGCGTCCTTGATGAAACGGTCGGCGAGCTGGGAGACATGCACCAGCCCGTCCTGATGCACGCCGATATCCACAAAAGCGCCGAAGGCGGCGACGTTGGTGACGGTGCCTTCCAGCTCCATGCCGGGCTTGAGGTCCTTCATGTCGTCGATGCCGTCGGCGAAGGTGGCGGTCTTGAAGGCCGGGCGCGGGTCGCGGCCGGGCTTGTCGAGCTCGGCGATGATGTCGCGCACGGTGGGCAGGCCGAAGCGCTCATCGACGAAGGCGGCGGGGTTGAGCCCGGACAGCGCGGCACTGTCGCCCATCAGGCTGCGCAGATCGCGCCCACAGGCGCTCACGATCTTGCGGGCGACGCCATAGGCTTCCGGGTGGACGGCGGAGGCGTCGAGCGGCTCAGCGCCGTCGCGGATGCGCAAAAAGCCGGCGCATTGCTCGAAGGTGCGCGGCCCGAGCCGGGCGACGTCCTTCAGCTGTTTGCGGCTGGCGAACGGGCCATTGGCGTCGCGATGGGCGACGACGGCCTCGGCCAGCGCCGTGCCGAGCCCCGATACCCGCGCCAGCAGCGAGGCGGAGGCGGTGTTGAGATCGACGCCGACCGCGTTCACCGCGTCCTCCACCACCGCATCGAGCGCGCGGGCGAGGTGGTACTGGTCGACATCGTGCTGGTACTGGCCGACGCCGATCGACTTCGGGTCGATCTTGACCAGTTCCGCCAGCGGGTCCTGCAGCCGGCGGGCGATGGAGACCGCGCCACGCAGCGACACGTCGAGGCCGGGGAATTCCGCCGCCGCCAGAGCCGAGGCGGAATAGACCGAGGCGCCGGCTTCCGACACCACCACCTTGAGCGGCTTGGTGCCGGCTTCGGACGCGGGGAGGGCGGCCAGCAGCTCCGCCACCAGCTTCTCGGTCTCGCGGCTGCCCGTGCCATTGCCGATGGCGATGAGATCGACGCCATGCGCGCGGATGAGGCGGGCGAGTTCGGCTTGCGTGCCGCGCACATCGTTCTTCGGCTGGAAGGGGTAGACGGTCGAGGTGGCAACGAGCTTGCCGGTGCCGTCCACCACGGCCACCTTGACGCCGGTGCGGATGCCGGGATCGAGCCCCATCGTGGTGCGCGAGCCGGCCGGGGCGGTGAGCAGCAGGTCCTTGAGGTTACGGGCGAAGACGTCGATCGCCTCCTTCTCCGCGCGCATCCGCAGCTCGGTCATCAGATCGAGCGAGAGGTGCAGCGAGAGCTTGACCCGCCAGGTCCAGCCGGCGACCTCCATCAGCCAGGCATCGCCGGGCAGCTTGTCGCCGATGGCGTAGGCCTCGTTGATCATCCGCACCACCGGCTTCAGCGGGCGGGGGTCGTCCATGTCGACCTCGATCTCCAGCGCCAGCACATCCTCGTTGCGCCCGCGCAGCATGGCGAGCGCGCGGTGGCTGGGGGCATTGGCCCAGCGCTCGACATGGTCGAAATAGTCGGAGAACTTGGCGCCTTCCTCCTGCTTGCCCTCGACCACGCGGGCGCGGAGATTGGCGTTCTGCCGGAGATGCCCGCGCAGCCGGCCCAGCAACTCGGCATTCTGTGCGAACTGCTCGGCGACGATGTCGCGCGCGCCTTCCAGCGCCGCCTTCACATCCGCCACTTCTTCCGTGAGATAGGCGGCCGCCAGCTCGGCCGGCACGGCGGCACGCTCGGCCAGAATCGCTTCCGCCAGCGGGCCGAGGCCGCGCTCGCGGGCGATTTCCGCCCGGTTGCGGCGCTTGGGCTTGAAGGGGAGATAGATGTCCTCCAGCTCCGCCTTGGTGACGGCAGCGGCGAGCGAGGCTTCCAGCTCCGGGGTGAGCTTTTCCTGCTGGCGGATCGATTCGAGAATGGCGGCGCGCCGGGCTTCCAGCTCGCGCAGGTAGATCAGCCGCTCGCCGAGCAGGCGCAGCTGGGTGTCGTCCAGACCGCCGGTCGCCTCCTTGCGGTAGCGCGCGATGAAGGGAACGGTGGCGCCCTCGTCGAGCAGGGCGATGGCGGCTTCCGCCTGCTGCGGGCGCGCGCCGATCTCCTGCGCGATCGTCTGCGCGATCTGGCGGGCGATGGCGGCGGCGAGGGTGCTTTTATCGGTCATGCGGAACACGGAATCGCTTGAGGGGAAGGCGAGACCATATTCACTCACGCGCGCGAAGGCCACGCCGCCCGGCCCGCGCGGCGTGGCTTGTGGATGAGGCGCGGGCCCTTAGCCGATGAGCGGGAGGTAGTGATGGGGCAGGCGCATCGTCACCAGATCCTTCCGCCGCACCACATTGGTGGGGTAGGGCGTGTCGAGATTGGTGGTGTCGATCTCGGCCACGACGACCCCCTCGACGGCGGTGAGAATGGCCTCGCGGCGGGGGAACTCGAAGGTGTCAGGCCCGAACACGCCGCTCTTGCCGCCATAGCCAGAGGCCTCGTCGAGCACATTGGCGAACGCGAGATGGACATTGTTCTCGCCGGCCCGCGCCCGCATCAAATGCCAGTGATGCGGATCGGCGCCGGTTGGGATCGGGTAGTTCTGCGCGATCGCCGTGCCGGCATGGGCTGAGGTGAGCGCCCCGCGCAGCGCCGCCGGGCAGAGAATGAGGTCGCAGCCGCGCAGCGCCAGCACGCGCCCCGCTTCCGGGAAGGCGGCGTCATGGCCGATGAGCAGGCCGATGCGGCCGAACTTGGTGTCGAACACGCCCCATTCATCGCCCGGCGTCGCCCAATTGTGGTCGGAGGCGTCTAGATGGGTCTTGCGGTAGCGCCCGATCACCCCCTGCGGTCCCACCAGCACGGCGCTGTTATAGAGCGTGCCGCCCTCGTCCTCGGCGAGGCCGGCGGCGAGGTGCAGGCCATGGCGGGTGGCGATGGCGATGAGGCGGGCCACCGCTTCCCCGTTCAGCGGCACGGCGGCGGGGGCATCGAGGCCGGTGACGGCGCGCTCGGGGAAGACCACGAGTTCGGCCCCGTCGGCCTTCGCCGCCCCGGCCAGCTCCTCGATGCGGTCGAGATTGGCGTTTGCGTCGCCGGTGGGGGCGAACTGCGCCACGGCGACCTGCGAGCGCCTTCCCTTGGGCAGCGGGCGGTGGCCGTAGAGGCTGAAGAAGTCGAGCGGATTCCAGGCGAAGGTGGTGGTCGGCAGCTCCATATAGAGTTCCGGCCGGCGCTGCTCGAACACGGGTTCGCCGAGCATGCGGCGGGCGCGGGCGCGCTCCAGGTCGATCTCGACGCAGGCAACGCCGTCGCCCGTATCGATCACCGCCTCGATGGCGCCGTCCGGGCCGATGACGCAGCTGCCGCCGGAGAACTGCACCGTGCGCTCCAGCCCCCAGCGGTTGGATTCGATGAGGTAGCAGCTGTTCTCCACCGCGCGGGTGATCCAGTAGGGCGCGGGGGTGCGCTCGGCCAGCCAGTTGGAGATGTGGCAGATGATGTCGGCACCGCCGAGCCCGACAAGGCGCGCGGTCTCGATGAAATGGATGTCCATGCAGACGAGAAGCGCGATGCGGCCGATCGGCGTGTCGAACACCTTGTGCCCGCAATCACCCGGTGCTGACCATTTCGGCTCGGCGATATAGGGGTGGGTCTTGCGGTGGGCGCCGACGATGCCCTCAGGCCCAATCAGCACGGCGGAATTGTAATAGAGGTTGGTCGCGGGATCGACCTCCGGCATGCCGATGACGATGTAGCAGTCCCGCGCGCGGGCAAGCGCCGCGAAGCGGTCGGTGGTCGGGCCGGGGATCGTCTCGACGAAGGGGGCGACCTCGGCGCGGTCGAACCAGCAATAGCCCGTCGTGCCCATTTCCGGGGTGACGATGAGCTTGGCACCCTGCTGCGCAGCTTCAGTGACCAGCGCCTCCAGCCGGGCGAGGTTGCGCTCCTTCTCGAACAGGGTCGGCTCGAACTGGACGGTTGCGACCTTCAGCGTCGTGGTCATGGCAGGTCTCCGGGCTCTTTTGGAAGACGCCGTCATCCTGAGGCGCGCGCGCAGCGCGCCTCGACGGAGGTTCGCTCAGGGCGCACGCAGCCTCCATCCTTCGAGGCCCGGCTTTGCCGGGCACCTCAGGATGACGTCGGGTTGGAACAGAAGTGGCGTGTGAGGAAGCGTCATGCCCGCCCCTGCGGCCGGGCATGACGGCATCTGTACGGTCAGGCCGTGAGGTACGACTTCAGGATCGAGGCGCCCATCGTGTATTTCGGGTCCACCATGTTGCCGAGCCGCACGCGGCCGCATTGCGTGAGCAGCATATAGGCCTCGATCTCGTCGAAGCCGTAGTCGGACGCCATCCACCGGATGAGGTCGCGATAGGCCATGCGGGTGGCATCCTCCATCGGCCGGGTCGAGCCGATGGACATGATGAACTCTTCCGTCTCAAGGCGCGGGGTGTGGATGGTCCAGCCCTTGATCAGGTCGATCTGGATGGTGGTGACGGTGGGGTGCTCCAACGCGACGCCGCACAGTTCGCCATCGCCCTGGGTGGCGTGGCAGTCGCCGAGATAGAGCAGGCCGCCGGCGATGTTCACCGGCAGATAGATCACCGCGCCGATGCCGACATCCGGCAGGTCCATGTTGCCGCCGTAATAGTCCGGCTGCAGCGAGGTGATCGCCTCGATCTCCGGCGAGGTGCCGATGGTGCCGATGAAGGGCACGTAAGGAAGGGTGATCTTGTCGCTCCATTTGGTGCCGGTTTCGGCATCGACATGCAGCTTCTTCACCTTGACCGGCAGCGGCGCGTTCAGCATCGCCGTGTCCTTGGTCGGCACCAGCCCGCCGAAATCGGGCATGATCAGCGTGGTACCCACCGGCTGCGGGCCGCGCGGCACGATGTTCTTGATGTAGACCGCGAGCGTGTCGCCCTTTTCCGCGCCGTTGACGAAGATCGGGCCGTTCTGCGGGTTGAGATAGGGGAAGTTCAGGATCTCCAGCGGGTTGTCGCTCTCGCTCTTGATCGCGCCCTCGAAGGCGTCATGGGTTTCCGCCGCCACGACCGCGCCGGGATCGACCCGCAGCACCGGGTCGACATAGGGACCGTAGACATAATGGTACTTGCCCTGCTCCGCCTCGGTGAGGGAGTGGGTGGCGCCCGCCTGGCCTTTGGCGAGGCCTTTGCGTGCCATGAGGGAGTTCGCGAGCCAGGACATGGTGTTCTCCTTGGTTCCGGCTGTTGGTTCAGACGGCGAGGTGACGGCGCATGGCCTCGCCATCGGCGAGCCCCTCGCGCGTGAGTTCGGCGACGACGCGGCCCTTGTCCATGACATAGCAGCGCTGGGCCATCGCCCGGATCATGTCGATGTTCTGCTCCACCAGCACCACAGTGACGCCGGTGTCGGCGTTGAGCTGAACCATGATGCGGGCGATGTCCTGCACGATGTTGGGCTGGATGCCCTCGGAGGGCTCGTCGAGCAGGATGAGCTGCGGATTGGCCACCAGCACCCGGCCGATGGCGAGCTGCTGCTGCTGGCCGCCGGACAGGGTGCCGGCGCGCTGGCTCCAGCGCTCGCGCAGGATGGGGAAATAGCCGAGCACGCGCTCGCGGTCGGCCTCGGTGACGCGCCCCGTGCGCATGCCGCCGACCGCGATGTTCTCGCCCACGGTGAGGCGGGGGAACACGTCGCGGCCCTGCGGGACATAGCCGATGCCGAGCCGCGCACGCCTGAAGGCGGAGAGATGTTCCACCGGCTTGTCGCCGAAGACGATGGAGCCTTCCATCGCCGGCACGAGGCCGATCAGGCTCTTCATCAGCGTGGACTTGCCCACCCCGTTGCGGCCGATGACGGCGACGATCTCGCCCTGGCGCACCTCGATGTCGAGGCCCTGCAGCACCGGCTTGCCGCCATAGCCGGCGCGCAGGCCAAGGGTGGAGAGCATGACTTCCTTACGCATGGGGGCCTCCCGCCGGCTCGTGAGCGGTTTCGTGTGCCGTGGTCTGGCCGAGATAGATGGCGGCGACGTCCTCATTGGCGACGATCTCGTCGATCGAGCCTTGTGCGAACACCTTGCCCAGATGCAGCACCGTGACCTGCTGTGCCACCTGACGCACAAAGGCCATGTCGTGCTCCACCGCCAGCACGGTCATGCCCTGCGCATTGAGCCGCTTGACCATTTCGCCGGTGGCATGGGTTTCCTCCGGCGACATGCCGGCGGTCGGCTCGTCGAGCAGCAGCAGGCGCGGCTTGAGGCTGACCGCCATGCCGATTTCCAGCCACTGCTTCTGGCCGTGCGAGAGATTGCCGGCGAGGCGCGTGGAATCGGCGGTGAGGTTGAGGAATGCCAGCAGCTTGTCGATCTCCTCGCCCAGCACCGCCGGGGGATAATGGTGCTGCATCGCGATCTCCAAGTTCTGGCGGACGCTCAGCGCCTTGAAGATGCCGGGCACCTGGAACTTCACGCTCATGCCGCGGCGGATGCGCTGGAACGGCTTGAGGCTGGTGATGTCCTCGCCGCCAAACAGGATGGCGCCGCTGCTCGGCAGGTGCTCGCCGAGGATCAGCCGGAACAGCGTCGACTTGCCGGCGCCGTTCGGCCCGATGAGGCAGTGCACCTCGCCGGCCTGAAGCGTCAGGTCGACATTGTTGGTGACGTGCAGGCCGCCGAAGCGCTTGTTGAGGCCTAGGGTCTGGAGCATCGGCATCAGGCGTCTCCCGGCTGACGCTTGGAGAAGGGGCGGGCGATGAGCCGGGCCAGCGCGTAGATGAGGCCGCGCGGCGCCAGAAGCACGGTGAGCACCAGCATGATGCCCATCACCACAAGCGCATATTGGCTGCCATGGATGGTGAGCGCCTGGAACACGGCGAGCACGGTGATGGTGCCGACCAGCGTCGTGGTGAGGTCCGAGCGCCCGCCGACCGCGACCCAGACGATGGGCAGGGCGGCGGCGGTCATGCCCATGGAGGAGGGCGTGATATACTGGCCCCAGCTGGTGTAGAGCACGCCCGACAGCCCGGCGAGCGCGGCGCCGATGACGAAAGTGCCGAGCTGGTATTTGCGGATGTCGTAGCCCAGCATCTCCGCCCGCTCCGGGTTCTCGCGGATGGCGACGAGCACATTGCCGAAGGGCGAGTTCACCAGGATGCGCAGGCCGAGATACACCAGCACCAGCATGCCGAGCACGACGTAATAGAGCTGCACATCGGGGAACAGCACGATGTCGCCGCCGGGCCAGGGCACGGTGAGCGGGGGCATGTTGCTCATGCCGTTGAAGCCGTTGAGCCGGGCGGCGCCGATCTTCCATTCCGGGCCGGCGGTCTGCGCCATGAATCGCTCCAGCACCAGCGTCACTGACAGCGTCACGATGCCGAGGAACACGCCGGAGATGCGGCCGAAGAACAGGAAATAGCCGAGCAGCGCCGCGAACAGCGCGGCGATCGCCACCGCGAACAGCAGCGCGATGAAGGTGAAGCCATAGGCGGCGCCGAAATTGATGGTGAGGATGCCATAGGCATAGCCGGCAATGCCGAAGAAGGCGGTCTGGCCGAAGCTCAGCGCGCCGCCATAGCCCCAGATGAGGGACAGGCCGAGCGCCATGAAGATCCAGGTGAAGAAATACACCGTGTTGCCGACCGTGTAGCCGTCCGAGAACAGCGGGTAGGCGCAGGCGCCGGCCAGCACAATGAGGAAGCCGATCCAGAAGCCGGGGCCCCGGCCCAGCGTCTGCGGGCCTTCGAGGCGGGCGAAGAAACGTGAAAGCGCGTTCATGTCAGTTTTCCGTGTCCGGGATCAGGCCCGCTCGCGCAGGAGGAAGCCAGAGATGCCGCGCGGCAGCACCCGGATGACGATGATGACGGCCATGAGCAGGCCGATCTGGCCGGCCAACTGGCCGTACCAGGAGGTCATGGTCGCCTTGACCACGGCGAGAATCGCCGCCGCCGGCGCGGTGCCGAGGAACACGTCGGCGCCGCCGACCACCACGGTGACGAAGGCTTCCATGATGAAGGTGGTGCCCATGGTCGGCACCAGCGTCATGGTCGGGGCGTAGAGCCCACCCGCGAGGCCGGCCAGGCCCGCGCCGAGCGCGAAGGTGAGGCTGTAGACGAGGCGGGTGTCGATGCCGAGCGCGGCCGCCATGTGCGGCACCTGGATGGTGGCGCGGGCCATCACGCCGAAGCGGGTCCAGTTGAACAGCGCGTAGAGCCCGGCGATGACCACTACCGCCATGCCGCACAGCACGAGGCGATAGAGCGAATAGGAATAATCGCCGACGGTGAAGCTGCCGAAGGGCGTGCCGACGCCGGCCATGGTGGAGCCGAGCACGATCAGCGTGCCCTGGGTGAAGATGAGGCTGAGGCCCCAGGTGGCGACGATGGTGTCGAGCGGCCGGTCATAGAGATGGCGGATGATGAGGATCTCCACCAGCGCGCCCACGGCGGCCGAGACCAGCGCGCCGATGAGGATGGCGAGCGGCAGCGGCACGCCGGCATGGGCGGCGGAGACGGTGACATAGGCCCCGCACATGATGAATTCGCCATGCGCCAGATTGATCACGCCCATCATGCCGAAGATGACGGCGAGGCCGCAGGCGGACAGAACCAGAAAGGCGAAGGCGTCGCCGAACTGGTAGAGCGCGGAGAAGGCGAGGGTTCCGACATCCATGTGCGGTGGGGCCTTTGATCATTCGCTTCGAGGGGACAACCTTATCCTGAGCCGCGCGGGAACCGGGCGGTGAGGGAGGGTCGTCCGGGTGAGCCTCCTTCGAGGCCGGCCTGTCGGCCGGCATCTCAGGATGACGCCGTTCATGGCATCCCGGGGCCCCTTACCCAGCGGGACAGCTGGGTCCCCGGGTCAAGCGCGGGGATGAGGGGACGGCAGGTGAGCAGATCAGGCGATCGCCCCGGCCAAGCTGGGGGGTCGGGCCGGGGCGATGCCTTCGGGTGCCGCCGAGGGGAACAAGGCGGCAGCCGGGTGGGGTGGAGGGATGGCGGCCTGGGTTTTGTCGGACCGTCATCCTGAGGTGCGAGCGAAGCGAGCCTCGAAGGATTATTCCGCCGAGGGTCTTCTGCTTCACCATCCTTCGAGGCCCGGCCTTCGGCCGTGCACCTCAGGATGACGTGGCGCGGAGAGCGTCAGGATCGATCAGTTCTTCGGCGGCGGGTTGGAGGGCGTGTACTGCGCGCTCGGGTCGCTCTTGGTCAGGTCGCAGCCGGCTTCACCCAGCCAGTACGGCTTGATGCCCTCCCACACCTTCGGGAAGGTGATGGAGTGATCTTCGCCGACCTTGGCGAGATAGATGGTGTGCGACATGTGCTGGCTCTTCGGGTCGAGGCATACCTTGCCCTCGGGAGCGTCCATGCAGACATCGCCCTTGGCGATCTCCTTGCGCAGGTCGTCGCGCTTGGTCGACTTCGCCCGCTCCACCATCTGCTTGTAGAGATAGACCGCGAGATAGGAGTTCTCGGCTTCCTGGTTCACATAGGGCTCGTCCGGGAACTTGGCCTTGAACTTGGCGAAGAAGTCCTTCGACGCCGGGGTGTCGATCTCTTCGATGTAGTTGGTGGTGACGTACATGTCCTTGAGCGATGGCGGCTTGAAGCGCTTGTGCTCATAGCCCTGGCCGACGTTCACGGAAGAAGCCATCGGCAGGTTGACGTTGGCGGAGGCGGCCTGCTCGTAATAGGAGGCCTGCGCGGTGCCGACCAGCAGCGTCACCACGAAGTCCGGCTTGGCCTTCTGGATGTTCTGGATGTTCTGCGAGAACTGCGACACGCCGAGCGGGATGAAATCCTCGCCGACCATTTCGCCGCCATTCTCCTTGACGATGTTGCGCACCCATTCGGCCGAGATCTGGCCGAAATTATAGTCGGCGGCGAGCGTGTAGACCTTCTTGCCGTACTTTTCCATCATCCACGGGATGAGGGTGGAGAACTGCTGCTCGGGCACCGCGCCGGTGACGATCATGTTGGCGTCGCAGACGCCGCCTTCATACTGGTTGTTGTAGAAGGCGAGGCCGTCGAACTGGTTGACGATCGGGCGGTAGGCCTCGCGCGAGGCGGAGGAGAAGCCGGCGAACACCGCGTCCACCTTGTCGCGCTGCAGCACGCGGCGCATGAATTCCTGGTAGCGGGTATTGTCGGACTGGGTGTCGTAGATCACCAGTTCGAGCGGGCGGCCATCGATGCCGCCGGCCTTGTTGATCTCCTCGGCGGCGAGCTGGATGGCGTGCACCTTGCCGATGGTCGCGGCGGCGAAGTCGCCGGACTGGTCTTCAAGCACGCCGAGCTTGATCGGATCGGCGGCGAAGGCATTTGCGACGCTGAGCAAAAGCGTCCCCGTGAGGGCTGCGGCACGCAGCCCCCGCATGGTCTTCCCGTTCATTTTCTTCTCCTGTGAAAGGTTATCTTCTTTCCGCGCGTGGCTCCGCCGGGCGGAGCTGCATCGGTTCATCGAGGGGGCCAGCCCTCGCCGTCATGAACGCCTCGCAATAGGCCTCAAGGGTCTGCCGCGAGCGCATGCTTTCGCGCCGAAGCCATTCATAGGCCTCGTCGTCATCGACGCCCGCTTCCGTCATGCGGGCGATGATGGACTTCACCACCGCGCGGCGGCCACGCCGGCGGCGATCCATGTCGTCGAGCCGCGCCCGAAGGTCGCCGCGCAACAGGAACTGGTTGATGCCGAGGAACAGCGCGGTGTAGACCGCGCCGCCCTGCACGGGCTTGCGCAGGAACGCCGAGGCGCCCAGCTGGATCAGGTGCTTCAGCCGGCTCGGCGCTTCCACCCCGACCAGGCCGATCACCGGCACGGGGGGATGATGCGCGCCGGCGTCGATATCGAGCGCCACCGGGTTGTCGAGATCGCCGTCGATGAACAGGATGTCGCGCTCGGGCTGCAGGCTGGCGAGGTCGATCTGCGCCCGGCCGTCCACCAGCTCGGGATAGAGCGCCGTGACGCCGAGCTTGCCGAGCGTCTTTTCCAGCGCTTCCACCGCGGTGAGGCTGGACGTGACGATGTGCGCCCGCCCGCCATTGAAGTTTTGCAGCAGCCGAGGTGCCATCACTTTACCACTCTCAGTGAAGAGTTGCGGGCAGCGACCGCATAGCGCGGCGAGGACTGGACGAGATAGGGGTCCGGGCGCACCGGGCCGGGCGCTTCGACGAGAATGTCGAAGCGGGCCTGCGCATTTGAAATCCCGATTCGTGGCGTGAGATAGGCGTGCAGGGTCTGCGGGTCGATCCGCACCTCGCCCTGCGGGGCGAGCAGGTGCTGGCGGGTGGCGGCTTCCTTCACCGCCTCGACATCGTCGGTGCCGGCCTCGGCTAGCGACAAGATCAGCAGCTTCATCGCGATATAGGAGGCTTCCGCATCGGCCGAGCTGGTGGGGCCGTCCGGGAAGGTCTCGCCATAGAAGCGGGTGAAGGCGGCGTTGGCGGGGGAGGCGAGCGAGGAGAAATAGACCGAGGAGGAGAGATGCCCGTCCACCGCTTCCTGGCCGATCTCTTCCAGCTCCGGCTCGGAGAGGGTGCAGCTGACCACCGGGAAGGTTTTGCGCTGGTCGATGCCGCGCGCGGCGCAGGCGGCGCGGAAAGCGCGGAAGAAGGCGTAGTTGCTGGTGCCGATCAGATTGTTGAACACGAAGGCGGGCCGCGCCTCCAGGATCGCCTCGACCACCTGGTCGATCTCGGTGTCGCCCACCGGTACATAGCGTTCCGCCAATACGCGGGCGCCGCGCGCCGTCATCGCCTCGCGGAAGATGCGGGTGTTCTCCCACGCCCAGATATAATTGGAGCCGACGCAGAAGGCGGAGGAGCCGAGCGTCGCCAGCACGTGGTCGACGAGCGGCAGCACATGCTGGTTCGGCGAGGCGCCGGTGTAGATGACGTTGTTGGAGCTCTCGAAGCCCTCATAATGCGAGGGGTACCAGAGCAGCCCGTCATGCTTCTCGAAGCAGGGGATCACTTCCTTGCGGCTGGACGAGGTGTAGCAGCCCACCACATGGCGGATGCCGTCATGCAGCAGGTCGCGGCTCAGCGCGGCGTAGCGGCCAAGTTCGCCGCCGGGATTGACCACGACAGGCTCGATGGCAAGACCCGGCGCCGGACGTTCCGCCACCGCCAGTAGGGCGCCGTTCAGCATCGAGCGCGCGACCACGCTGTAGGGCCCCGTGGTCGAGAACATGACGCCTATGCGGACGGGTTTCGACACGCCTTGCTCCACCGGGCCTAGAGCCCAAACGATCCCGGGCCGAAGCCCAAAACAAAAAACGCCCGCCGGCCGTCAGGCCGTGGGCGTCGTTGCCACCAACCATCAGCGTGAACACGCCGTCGTTGGAAATGTTGTCCGAAAGTGCCGCGACAATGGGCAGCTTTGCCCGTCGCTCGTTTCTTAGGCTCGCGTGAAGTTACCTTCTTGTCAAGAACCTTTTTCACGCGCGGGCACGCCTGTGGAGCCCGCGCGCGCCTCGGCGAGGATCCAGGCGATGAGATCGCGTGCCGGCTCGGACAGGGTGACGCCCGGTGCCAGCCAGTAGCCGGTTTCGCGGCGCGCCAGCGGCGGGCCGACCGCCACCAGCGTGCCATCGGCCAGCGCCCCGTCGATCAGCCCGGCCCAGCCCAGCGCCACCCCCTGGTCGGCCATCGCCGCCTGCACCACGAGGCCATAGGTGTTGAGGCTGAGATCGCTGCCCGCCGGCCCGCGCGCCAGCCCCATGGCGGCGAACCAGTCGCTCCAGCCGAACCAGCGCGGATGCGGCGTGCTTTCCAGATGCAGCAGCGGCAAATTGCCGATGCGCGCCGGGTCCTGCCCGAGGCCGTGGCGGGCGGCGAAGGCGGGGCTGCACACCGGCCAGATCCGCTCCTCGACCAGTTGCACGCTCTCGGGCGGAAAGTCCCGTCGGGCGCCGAACAGCACGGCGACATCCTCCGCCCCGTCGAGGCCGTGATCGGCGCCGGCGGAGGCGATGATGTGCACGTCGGTCTCCGGGTGCACCTGCCGGAAGGCGGCGACGCGCGGCATCATCCAGAACGAGGCGAAACCGTAATCGGTGAACAGCCGCACCACCGGCCGCCGGCTGAGGCGCCGCACCGCGCGGGCGGCGGTGTCGATTTCGCCGGCCGCCGCCCGGGTGGCGCGGTGCAGCACCTCGCCCGCCGGGGTGAGCGCGCTGCCGCGATGGCCGCGCACGAGAAGCGGCGTGCCGAGCTGGGTTTCCAGCTCGCGCACCACATAGCTCACCGCCGGCTGCGACAGGCCGAGCGCGCGGGCGGCGCCTGTGATCGAGCCGAGCCGCCCGACCGCCTCGAACACGCGGATCCAGCCAAGGTCGAGAGCGCGTTCAGACATAGAGCCAGCTTATGTCTTTCATCGAAAATATCCGGCTTCACAGCCTAAAGCATTTAACCGCCTGATGTGCGGGAGGCAAGGAAGCGGCCGGTCTCACAAGGCGGCTCCTTGCACATTTCGCGCGTCTCATCCCCTTCCAGAGGTGTCTCATGATGACCCGTACCGTGCTGGCCGCTTCGGCCCTTTCGCTGCTCCTCCTGGCCGGCCCCGCTGCGGCGGCCGACGCGCCTTCCTGCAAGACCATCCGCATGTCGGACCCCGGCTGGACCGACATCACGTCCACCAATGCCATCGCCGGCGTGCTGCTCGGCGGCCTCGGCTACACCCAGGACGTGAAGACGCTCTCGGTGCCGATCGGCTATGAATCGATGAAGAACGGCAATGTCGACGTCTTCCTCGGCAACTGGATGCCGGCGCAGCAGAAGTTCATCGATGCGCTGAACGAGGCGAAGGCGGTGGACGTGCTCGCCACCAATCTCGAAGGCGCCAAGTTCACCCTCGCCGTGCCGAACTACGTGGCCGAGGCCGGGGTGAAGGACTTCAAGGACCTGGCCGCCAACGCCGACAAGTTCGACAGCAAGATCTACGGCATCGAGCCCGGCGCGCCGGCCAACCAGAACATGCTGAAGATGATCGAGGCCAATGATTTCGGCCTGAAGGGCTGGAAGGTGGTTGAATCGGGCGAGCAGGCGATGCTGGCGCAGGTGAAGCGCTCGCAGAACGGCAAGAACTGGATCGTCTTCCTCGCCTGGGCGCCGCACCCGATGAACGAGACGTTCGACCTCACCTATCTCTCCGGTGGTGACGCCTATTTCGGCGCCGATTTCGGCGGCGCGAGCGTGCGGACCCTCGCCCGCACCGGCTGGTCGGCCGAGTGCCCGAACGCGGCGACCTTTTTCAAGCAGCTGAAATTCGACCTGGCGACCGAGAACGCCATGATGGGCAAGATCCTCGATGACGGGCAGACCCCCGAGGCCGCCGCCAAGGCGTGGATCAAGGCCAATCCGGCCGCGCTCGGCCCCTGGCTCGACGGCGTGACCACCTTTGACGGCAAGCCCGGCCTGCCGGCGGTGAAGGCCTCGCTCGGCCTGTGACCCCCGGCGGGGAGGCCGGCGGCGCCCGCTGCCGGCCCGTGCCCGCGCCCGCCTCGCCCTCGCCCCTCGCCTGCCGCGTGGAACATATCCATGACCCGCCTGACTGCCCGCCCGAACATCCTCATCCTGATGGTCGACCAGCTGAATGGGACGCTGTTCCCGGACGGGCCTGCGGATTTTCTCCACGCGCCGCATCTGAAGGCGCTGGCGGCCCGTTCCGCGCGTTTCGCCAACACCTATACGGCGAGCCCGCTCTGCGCGCCGGCGCGGGCGTCCTTCATGTCCGGCCAGTTGCCGAGCCGCACGCGGGTCTATGACAATGCCGCCGAATTCACCTCCGACATCCCCACCTTCGCGCACCATCTGCGCCGCGCCGGCTATCACACGGCGCTGTCGGGCAAGATGCATTTCGTCGGGCCAGACCAGCTGCACGGCTATGAGGAGCGGCTGACCACCGACATCTACCCCGCCGATTTCGGCTGGACGCCGGACTACGCCAAGCCGGGCGAGCGGATCGACTGGTGGTATCACAATCTTGGTTCAGTGACGGGCGCAGGGGTTGCCGAGATCACCAACCAGCTCGAATATGACGACGAGGTGGCCTATCACGCCGCCCGCAAGCTCTACGATCTCGCGCGCGGGCACGATTCCCGGCCCTGGTGCCTCACCGTGAGCTTCACCCACCCGCACGACCCCTATGTCGCCCGCAAGCGCTTCTGGGACCTCTATGAGGACTGCCCGGCGCTGGACCCGGTAGTGCCGCCCATCCCCTTCGCGCAGCAGGACCCGCACGCCCAGCGCCTGATGCTGGCGAGCGACCACGCGGCCAGCCGGGTGACACCCGAGGATGTGCGCCGCTCGCGCCGGGCCTATTTCGCCAACATCTCCTATCTCGACGAGAAGATCGGCGAACTCATCGACGTGCTGGACCGTTGCCGGCTAAGTGACGACACGATCATCGTCTTCGTCTCCGACCATGGCGACATGCTTGGCGAGCGCGGCCTGTGGTTCAAGATGAACTTCCTGGAGGGCTCGGCGCGGGTGCCGCTGATGATCGCCGCCCCCGGCCTTCCCGCCGGCCGGATCGACCGTGCGGCCTCGACCCTCGACGTGCTGCCGACGCTGGCCGAGCTGGTCGGGCTCGATCTGAGCGGCGTGATGCCCTGGACCGACGGCGAGAGCCTCGTCCGCCCGGCCAAGGGCGAGGGCGAACGGTCGCCGGTGCCGATGGAATACGCCGCCGAAGGTTCCTACGCGCCGCTGGTCGCGCTGCGCGACGGTCCGTGGAAGCTCATCCTGTGCGATCTCGACCCGCCGATCCTCACCAACCTTGACGAGGACCCGCAGGAACTGGTCAACCGCGCGGCGGACCCCGCCTGCGCCGGGGTTATGGAGCGCATGACGGCGGCGATGAACGCCCGCTGGGACCTCGCCCGCTTCGACGCCGAGGTGCGCGCCAGCCAGGCGCGGCGCCACGTGGTCTATGAGGCGCTGCGCAACGGTGCCTATTACCCCTGGGATTTCCAGCCGCTGCAAAAGGCCTCCGAGCGCTATATGCGCAACCATATGGACCTGAACGTGCTGGAAGACGGCCAGCGCTTTCCGCGCGGCGAATAGGCTACCGCCTTTCTTTCCGGTCACGGCTCGAAACCGCCAGCATGCTGCGCCGCGGCGCAGATGAGGTGCGGCGCATCACGCTATTGCGATCGAGAACCGCGCGTCGAGCGGAAACAATGGCGCGGGGCGCACGTTGTCCCGGCAGATTCACCGGCTGCGCAGATGTGCTTCGGTCAGGTGAATGAGAGTTGAATCAAGAGACGCGACGCTCTTGTGCGCCGACTACCGTGCCGAAGTGTCGCTCTGTTCAAAGGATGTTGATTATGAAGAAGACCGTTTCCATTCCGATGCTGGGTGCTGTTCTCGCGGCTGCGTTTGTCGGCCCCGCGCTTGCCGATACCAACCGTCCCGTCATCGGCGGCAATTCCGGCTGGTCGCCGGGCACCAACCAGGCCCAGACGCAGAACTATGCCGCGCCGCGCCATAATGGCTGGTCGCATCAGGGCAGCGTCTATGAGGGCCGGAACGCCGCCACCATGTATGACGGTCGCGACATGTATGACGGCCGCAGTGCCGGCGGCATGTATGGCCCGAACACCCAGGGCGTCGAGCCCTATATCGCCAACCAGATCGAAGGCAACGCGCGCAGCACCCGCTGAGTGCGGCCCTCTTCCGAGGGCATGCGTTGAACGAGTGGCGGTCCCGCAAGGGGCCGCCATTTTTCGTGGATGCGCCCTTAGTCCGACCCACTGCCGCCGCCGCCCGGCCGGTCCGGCGGGGCGAGCGCCAGCATGGCGGTGACGGCTTCCGGCGCCGGCCCCGCCTTGACGCCGCGCTTTGGCATGCCCTCGACGAAGGGCACGAGTTGCAGCCGGGCGATTTCCAGCACCCGGCGCAGCTCGGTGACGGGCCGGGGATGCTCGTCGACGCGCAGATCCAGCGCGCAATACTCTTCCTCGCCCTGCACCCGCAGGCTGGCCGATTGCCGTCCGCGCCTGTCGCCGCCGGCCGCGTCCCCGGCCTCCATCGCCCGCATCAGCCGCTCGTCGAGCTTCTGGCCCTCGCTGGCGCGGAAGGTGCTCGCCATGGCGTCGATCACCTCGGGCCCGGTGAGCATGTTGCCCTGCACGGCGAAGCCATCGCCGATTTCCTGCCCGCACCATTGCGTGCAGTCGGCACCGGTGAAGGCGCTGGCCTCGCCCGCGTGATCCACCACGCCGATCTGGCGCAGTTCGCGCGCCTCATCCTCCGCCAGCGCCGCTTCGAGGGCCGCTTGGGCGCCTTGCCCGCCGGCGATGGCCTCCAGCACGCCGAGCGCCAGATAAGGGTTGACCCAGGACTGGGTCGAGGCGGCACCGACCTTCGCCCGGGTGAACGGGCACATGGAACCGACCGCCGGCACAGCGGTGGCCACCGCCACGCCCAAAAGGCCGGAGGAAGGGCAGCGGGCGACGATGGAGAAGGTCACGCCTTTATCCTCATACACTCAGATGTTTCAGCACCCTCGCACGGGAATCCGGCTCGGTGGAGGTGCCCATCTCGGCGATCTCGCCGCGGTCCAGCACCGCCCAGCGGTCGGCCACCGCCAAAGCGAAGGGCAGATGCTGCTCGACCAGCAGCATGGTGGTGCCGTGGCGGTCGCGGGCGCTGCGGATGACCCCGGCGAGCCGGTCGATGACCGAGGGTTGCAGCCCCTCGGTGATCTCGTCGACCAGCAGGAGCTTCGCCCCGGTTGCCAGCGAGCGGGCCATCAGCAGCATTTTCTGCTCGCCGCCGGACAGCGTGCCGGCGCGCTGCTTGAGGCGCTGCAGCAGGAAGGGGAAGGAGGCTTCGACCTCGGCCAGGGCGGCGTCGAAATCCGGCCGGCGCACGGCGAGGCGCAGGTTTTCCTCCACGCTCATATCCTGGAACAGCGCCTTTTCCTGCGCGACATAGCCCACTCCGAGGCGGGCGACGCGGTGCGGGGAGAGCCGCGTCGCCTCGCTGCCAGCAATACTCACGCTGCCGGTCATTTTCGGCAGGAAGCCCATTACCGCTTTCAGCAAGGTGGACTTGCCCATGCCGTTCTTGCCGAGCACGGCGAGGATTTCGCCCGGGGCGATGGCGAGGCTCACCTCGCGCAGCACCACGGCGCCGGCATAGCCGCTGGAAAGGTTGTCGACCGAGAGGACGCTCATGCCGGCAGCTCCGTGCGGGGGGAGGGGGCCGTCTCGTGGTCGATGCCGGCATGGCCGGAACCGGCATAGACCTGCTTTACCAGCTCGGACGCGACCACTTCTTCCACCGAGCCGTCGAGCACGATGCGGCCCTGGTGCAGCACGATGACGCGCGAGGAAATCTCGCGGACGAAGTCGAGATCATGCTCGACCAGCAGCACGCACAGGCCCTGCTTCTTCGCGAGGTCGATCAATATGGCGCCGATCTGCATCCGCTCGGTCTTGGTGAGGCCGGCGGTGGGCTCGTCCAGCAGCAGCACGCGCGGTTCCAGCGCCAGCACCATCGAGAGTTCCAGCGCCTGCTTCATGCCGTGCGAGAGCAGATGCGCCGGGGTGGAGAGCTGCTTGTCGAGCCCGGTCGTCGCCAGCACATGCATCGCCGCTTCCGGCAGCTTCAGCTCCTGCGCGCGGCACCACAGCGAGGGGCGGGCATGGCGCACCCGGGCGATCTGCAGGCATTGCGCGACGGTGAGCGTTTCGAACACATTCGCCATCTGGAACTTGCGGCCGACGCCGAGGGCGACGCAGGCCTCCGGCGGCTTGCGGCCGATGTCGTAGCCATTGACGGCGATGCTGCCGGCCGTGCGCTCGGCGCCATCGGCGATGCAGCGCATCAGCGTGGTCTTGCCTGCGCCATTGGGGCCGACAAGGCTGACGAGTTCACCGGCGCGGGCCTCGAAATCGATGCCCTCCAGCACGGTGAGGCTGCCGAAGCGCTTGACCACGCCGGCAACACTGAGCGCCGCCCCTTCGCCGGGCTCGACGCCCTGGGTGTCGGCGGGATCCAGCGTGGAGAGCGTCACGCTGGCGGCGGGCGTGGCGACGCGCGGGCGGATGAGGCCGAGCAGCTTGCGGGGCAGGTCGAACACCACAGGCAGCAGGCCGCGCGGGAAGGCGACGATCACAAGCACGAACAGCGTGCCGATGATGAGCTGCCAGACAAAGGGATAATCGCCGGCGAGCTGGGCGCTCTCATAATCGACGATCAGCGCGCCGAACACCGGGCCCAGCAGCGTGCCGCGCCCGCCGAGTGCGGTCCAGATGACAAGCTCGGTGCCGAAGACGAAGCCGGCGAGTTCCGGCGCCACCACCATGGCGTAGCCGGCATAGATATAGCCGGCGATAGCGGCGATGGCGGCGCAGGCGAGATAAACGAGGATCTTCAGCCGCGACGTGTCGAGGCCGAGATATTTGCAGCGCTGCTCGTTCTCGCGCACCGCCACCAGCAGGCGGCCGGCGTCGCTCTTGACGAAGATATAGGCCAGCGTCGTCACGCCGACGAGGAAGCTGCCGGAGAGCCAGAACCACGCCTCCATCGACAGATCGAAGCTCATGAAGCCGGACAGCCCGCTCGACGAGCCGGTGAAGGTGCCCCCCGAGTAGAGCAGCTGCGTCGCCACGATCGGCAGAACCAGGGTGATGACAGAGGCATAGAGCGCCGAGGCGCCGTGCCAGAAGGCCAGCCATCCGACAATGGCGGCGACCAGCAGCGCGCCGCCGACGCCCAGCCCCAGCGCGAGAAACGCGTTGGAGGTGGAAAAATCCATATGGGTGAAGACGAGGCCCGCCGCATAGGCGCCGCAGGCGAAGAATACCGACTGGCCGAAGGTGAGGATGCCGAGAAAGCCCCAGAGCAGATCGACGGTGAGCGCCACCGCCGCATAGAGCAGCGAGCGGGTGAGCACGTTCACGGAATAGGTGTCGAGCACAGTGGGCCCGGCGAAGATCGCCGCCAGCGCGAGCAGGGAAACGGCGAGGATGAGGGAGAGGCGGCGGGCTTCAGTCACGGGCGAACCCCTGAGGCCGGATGCGCAGAATGATGGCGGCGAGCACGGCGATGGTGAGACCTCCGAGAACCGGGCTGAAATGGGTGGCGACCAGCACCTGCGCCCCGCCCAGCACCAGGCAGGCGAACAGCAGGCTGACCAGCGAGGCGCCTGACACCAGCACCAGCATGAAGGCGTTGACCAGCCAGGGCACGCCCATGGAAGGATCGACGCTCGATAAGGGCGTGATGAGCGCGCCCGCCACGCCGGCCAGCGCCGAGCCGAGGGTGAAGGTGAGGAAGCGCACCAGCCCGCTATTGATGCCGAGCCCGCGCGCCAAATCCTCGTTCATGATCACCGCGCGCGTCTCCAGCCCCAGCCGCGTGCCCTGGAGCAGGGCGGTGAGGGCGATGCCGAGCACGGCGGCGATGCCAACCAAAGCGAGGCGGTAGGCGGAATAGCTCTCGCCGAACAGGTCGAGCGTGCCATTCAGCGGCGATTCCGCGAACTGCACGCCGCGGCCGAAGGCGATGGTGATGAGCTGGCCGATAATGATCGACAGGCCCCAGGTGGCGAGGATGGCGTCGAGCGGGCGGTTATAAAGCGGGCGGACGACAAAGCGTTCGATCGCCATGCCGACCACGCCGCCGAACAGCGCGGCGGCGGGAATGGCCAGCCAGGGGTTCAGCCCGGCCTGGGTGGTGAGGAGCGCGGCATAGCCGCCCAGCGTCATCAGCCCCCCATGGGCGAAATTGATGATCTTCATGACGCCGAACACGAGCAGCAGCCCGGTCGCCACCGCATAGAGAATGGCGGCGGTGGTCACGATGTCCAGCGTCTGGCCGATCATGCGAAAGTCCTTGGTTGGAGGCACGTTGGGTCGAGAGCCACGTCGTCCCGCAAAGCCCGGCTTTGTCGGGCGCCGCAGGATGACGTCGCAAGGCGGGCCGCAAGGATCGCGCCATCGGTGCCGCGAGCAACCTCTCCCCCGCAGGGAGAGGGAGGGGGTGAGGGCCCCCGGCGGGCCAGGCACGGAAGCCGGGGGCCCTCACCCCGCACGTCGCACCCGCCTCGTCCGCATGGCGAGAGGCGGGTGGTTCACGTGGATGGGCTCACTTCAGCTTCGGGCACTGCTCGCCGGGATCGACGTCCTTGAAGGTCGACATGATGCCGACCGAGCCGTCGGCCTTCACCTGGCCGAGATACATGGTGAGCGGCGCGTGGCGCTGCTTGTTCATGATGATAGTGCCGCGCGGGCCTTCCACCGCGACTTCGGCCAGCGCCGGGATCACCTTGGCGGCGTCGGTCGTGCCGGCCTTCTCCACGGCGGCCTTGTAGGCGTAGACGGCTTCATATTCCGGCACGGAGAGGTCGTTCGGGGTCTTCAGGTCCTTGCCGAACTTCTTCTCCATCGCGGCGAGGAAGGCCTTGTTGGCGGGGGTGTCGATATTGGTGAAGTAGGAGCCGGCGATGTAGATGCCCTCGGCATCCGGGCCCATCGACTTGGCGGTGCCTTCATCCACGGCGAGGTTGCCATAGAGCGACTTGATGCCCGCCGCGCGCAGCTGCTTGGTCAGGGTCACGTTCGGCGCGCCGCCGGCGGTGGAGGTGATGATGGCGTCGGGGTTGGCGGCCTTCACCTTGGAGAGGATGGCGGTCCAGTCGGTGGCGTCCATCGGGGCGTATTCGTCGCCGACGATCTTGCCGCCGGTCTTCTCGATATATTCCTTGGTGAAGGCCAGCATGCCGCGCCCGAAGGCGTAGTCCGAGCCGATCAGGAAATAGGTCTTGGCGCCTTCCTTGTTGAAGAAGTCGACAATGGGGGCGACCTGCTGGTCGGGCACCCAAGCGTTCACGAACATATACGGGCTGCAGGAGCGGCCCTCATAGAACGAGGTGTAGATGTAGGGCACCTTGCCGCGATTGACGATCGGCAGGCCGGCATTGCGGGCGGCCGAGGTCTCCATCGAGATCAGCGCGTCGACCTTCTTCTGGAAGATCAGCGAATCGAAGGCCTTCTGCGCGCCGGCCGCGCCGGAGGCGTCGTCGGCGACTTCAAGCACCACCTTCTTGCCGAGGATACCGCCCTTGGCGTTGATCTCCTCGACCGCCAGCTCGGCGGACTGGACGACGGAGGGGGCGACCACCGAATTGGCGCCGGAAAGGCCGACGGGAATGCCGATGGTGATGGTGTCGTCGGCGGCGAGCGCCGGGCCGGCAAGCAGGCCGGCGGCGAACACGCCGGCCATCAGCAGGGAGCTACGTGACATAGGCTTTCTCCGGAAGGTTGCGGTTCTTGTTGGGGTGGAGGGCGGAGCGGGGGCCGGTCAGTACCAGCCCCGGGAAATGTCGGAGCCGAGCATCTCGGCATAGACATCGGTGCGCCGGTCGCGCAGCACCTGGTTGAAGTCGTTCCAGTTGCGGGCGCGGCGGGCGGCGCCGAGGTCGATCTCGGCCGAGACGATCTCCTCGCCGGTGCGGCTCGCCGGGCCGGCGGCGGGCCAGCCGGTGTAGCTGAGGATGAGGCTCTGGCCCTCGAAGGGCTGGCCACGCTCGGTGCCGATGCGGTCGGCGCAGGCAATGTAGAGCGAGTTGGAATGGGCGGCGGCCATGGCGAGGATGTTGGCCATCGCCTCGCGGCCTTCCATCTGGCCGGGGATCGGCACCCAGTTGGTCGGCACGCAGACAATGTCCGCGCCCTGCAGCGCCTGCAGCCGGTAGGTCTCGGGGAACCAGCCATCATAGCAGATGGCGACGCCGATCCGCCCGAGCGGGGTCTGGAACACCGGGAAGCCGTTATTGCCGGGCTCGAAGAACAGGTTCTCGTTGCCCCACAGATGCATCTTCCGATAGGTGCCCATATGGCCGTCGGGGCCGATCACCACAGCGCTGTTGTAGAGCGCGGTTCCCTCGCGCTCGGTGATGCCGGCGACGATGTGCAGGCCGCGCTCATTGGCGATCTTCGCCCAGGCGAGGCAGGTCGGCCCGTCGGGAATGGTCTCGGCCAGCGCGAAGGCTTCCTCGCGGGTCTCGAACACGTAGCCGGTATTGGCGAGTTCCGGCAGCACGACCAGCTTGGCGCCGTCGTCGGCCGCGCGGGCGATGAGGTCGAGCGAATGGGCGACATTGGCGCTGGTGTCGCCGAAGCGCGGCTCCATCTGGATGCAGGCGACGCGGACAAGGCTGGAGACCGGCATGAAGGCACACCTCTGCGATCGCCGCGGCGGCCCGCGGCGTGAAAACAAAAAGCCCCCGGCAGTGCCTTTCGGCACCATCGAGGGCTGCATAGCCTGGATGTTGAGCGGCAACGCTGCCGCCACGCTCACGAAGCGTTGGACCTATGGAAGCGCAGCGCCGGGGTCCTGTCAAGCGCCAATGCACGCCTTAAGGGCACAGCCACATTTGCCTAGGAGTTAGGCAGGAGGGCTTACTTGTCCGTCTCGCCGTCGCGGTCGAGCTCCGCCAGCATGGCATGGGCATTGATGATCGAGCCGGCGATGGTGCCGATCGGCACCCGCTTGGCGGTCGCCTGCTTGCGCAGGAACTGGTAGGCGTCGTCCTCGGAAAGATTGCGCAGGCCCATCAGAAGCCGCGTCGCCTTCTCGACGTCGCGGCGGGTGCGCAGCGTGTCTTCCAGCTTGGTGATCTTGGCCAGCAGCCGCCCCTCATAGCCGCGCTGCGACAGGGCGAGGACGAGGCTGGAGAGCACGCCGGAGGCGCGGATCGGGCGCACCAGCACGCCATGGGCGCTGGAATCCAAGAGCGCCTTCAGCACGGTCGGGTTCTCATAGTCGACGATGGCGATATGGGCGATGGCGAGGTCCGCCATCCGCCACGGCATCGAACTCTTGGTGTCGCGGTCGAGCAGGAAGAACACCGCGTCGAGGGGGAGCGGCAGCTGCGAGGGCGGGGGCCACACCACCTGCACCTGGCAGCCGATGCGCTGGAGCTGGCGCACCAGGTCGTCGCCATCCTGGTCACGCGGATGCACCACGGCGACGCGGGTGTTGCGCAGGTTCTGGATGAGCTGCGAGGCGCTCATGCCGGCCGCCTCCGCGCCGTCGGGCGGGCCGGCTCACGCATGGTCATAGATGTGGTCGACGAGATAGGGGTCGGGCTTCACCGGCGCCTTGGCCTCCCACACCACGTCGAATTCGCCATGCTCGTTCACCATGCCGATGCGCGGCAGGAGATAGGTGTGGTTGTTGTCGGGGTCGATGCGGATGCGGCCCTGCGGCGCGTCATATTCGGTGCCGAGCGCGGCGTCGACCAGGCGCTGGGTGTCGAGCGACTTCGCCCGCTTCAGCGCGTCGGCGAACAGGTGGATCTGGAAATAGGCGGCCTCCGCATACATCGTTACCGCCGCGTCCCGGCCGAAGCGGGCGCGGTAGGCGGCGACGAAGCGGCGATTGGCCGGGGTGTCGACGGTGGAGAAATAGGGCGCCGAGGTGATGTGGCCGACGCACAGTTCCGGCCCGATGGCGCGGATCTCGCCCTCGGACATGGTGAGGCTGGCGATCGGCAGGGTGCGCGGGTCCAGCCCCGCCTCGCGGAACAGCCGGTAGAGCAGATGCGCGCCCTGGCCGACCACGGTGGAGAACACCACCGAGGGCGCGCGGCGGCGGATATCTTCCACCACGCGGCGGATCTGGTCCTCGTGCGGCTGCTCCGGCACATAGGTTTCCGCCACCACCTCGCCGCCCTCGCGCGAGACGAGATCGCGCATGATGCGGTTGGATTCGCGGGGGTAGATGTAGTCCGAGCCGACGAGATAGAAGCGCGGCCCGAAGCGGGACAGCAGATGGCGGGCGAGCTGCAGGCTGTTTTGGTTCGGCGCCGCGCCGGTGTAGATCACGTTCGGCGAATATTCGAAGCCCTCATAGAGCGAGGGGTACCAGAGCAGCGCGTTGCGCCGTTCCACCGTGGCGAGGATGGCCTTGCGGCAGGAGGAGGTGCAGCAGCCGAAAATGGTGCTGATGCCGTCCTCGGTCAGCAGCCGCTCGGCAGAGCGGCGGTACAGCTCGGGGCTGGATTCCGGGTCGTAGCACACCGGCTCGATCGGCCGGCCGAGCACGCCGCCGGCGAGGTTGATCTCCTCGATGGCGAGCGCGGTGCCGCGGAAATGCTCGGTTTCCGGCTCGCGCATATGCCCCTTGCGGGAGAACAGCACGCCGACCCGCCAGGGTGTGCCGGAGGCGCCGGAACCGTTCTCTGCGCTGCCGAAACTCGTCACCGGCCCTGCCCTGTGCCCTGTTTTCCCGGCAACGCCGGGCTGGCCCGTTTTGGCGCGCGCGCGGGCGGCAGGTCAAGTCCGCGCGGCGCGCGGCCGGGCAGGATGCTGATATATCGGGCGGCCATTCTGGCAATTCTGCCATTAAGCGGTTCGGGGCGCGCAAAACCTCAGCGCCAAGCCGGCGTGGTGAGCACGCCGCTGTCAAGGATTGCCCAGGCGAGGTGTCAAAAGCGTCATTATGAAGATGTCGTGCGCCCAGCGGCCGAAACCTACCGACAGCTGCGCTCTATTTCACCTTGTCTTGCCACGGAGGGAGATTTCTCATGGTGCCAATCTCTCGACTATTTCGGGAACCGGAGAGCGCACATGTCGAACATCTTCCCCAACGGCGTCGATCGTCGCAATTTCCTCAAGACCACCATGGCCGCGGCCGGCGGCCTCGTCGCCATGCCCTATATCGCCACCCGAGCCACGGCGGCGCCGTTGAAGACGGTGAATTTCAGCGAGGCGGTGCACAATCTCGGTTACATCAACCTCTATGTCGGCATGCATGACGGCATCTTCGCCAAGCACGGGCTCGACATGAAGGTTTCCGCAGCCGGCGGCGACACCCAGACCTTCGCCGCCGTGCTGGGCGGTTCGGCCGATTTCGCCATTGGCGACGCCACCATGGCGCAGATCTCGCGCGAGAATGGCGGCCCCGGCGTCGTCGTCGGCACGGTCGTGCAGCGGGCGCATTATTTCGGCGTGTCGAAGACCATGGAGCCCTTCACCGACCCGAAGGACCTGAAGGGCAAGAAGGTCGTCACCTCGCCGGAGCCGAACACCAATTATTCCGTCACCAAGCGCATGGTCGAGCAGGCCGGGCTGAAGCTCGGCACCGATGTGACCATCGTTCCGGTGAGCCCCGGCACCGAGATAGGCGCCATGCTGGCGGGCCAGGCCGACATGGCGGTGGCCTACCAGCCGAGCGTCGCCGCCGCCGAGGCGCAGGGCTCCAAGGTCGTGTTCGACTTTTCGAACTATATCGGCCCGTTCTGCAACACCGGCATCATGGTGCTGCCCACCACCATCGCCAAGGACCCGGAAATGGTGCAGGCGCTGGTGACGGCGTTCGAGGAAGCCTCGCGCAAGACCTATGCCGACCCGGCCTTCGCCAAGAAGGTGGCGCGGCTCGAATTCCCCGATCTGCCGGGCGAGGTGGTGGACAAGGCGATCGACGCCGAGCTGAAATATCTCATCCCGGCGCAGTCGGTCGTCACCAAGCCCGACCAGTGGAAGAACCTGATGGACATGCAGCTCTACCTCGGCAACATCAAGGGCACGGTGAGCTTCGACCAGATCATCGACAACTCCTTCGCCGACAAGGCCGTCAAGCAGCTCGGGTGAGCGCGGTGGTTCCCCCCGCCATCGCGGCAGGGGCGCGCGCACCGGTGCAAGCCGGCGCGCCGCCCCTCGTGGTCGCGCATGTAGCCAAGAGCTTCGATGCCGACGGGCGGGTGGTGCCCGTCATCGGCGACCTTTCTCTGACGCTGAACGAGGGCGAGATCGTCGCCATTGTCGGGCCTTCGGGCTGCGGCAAGACCACGCTGCTCAACACGCTGTGCGGCCTCATCGCCCCCGATTCCGGCCGCGTCAGCTGGTTCGGCCGGGAAATGTCGGGCCAGCCCGCCGGCGTCGGCTATATGCTGCAGAAGGACCTGCTGCTGCCCTGGCGCACGGCGCTGCGCAACGTGATGCTGGGGCTGGAGATACGCGGGGTAAGCCTTTCCGAGGCGGAGGAGCGTGCCCATGTCATGCTCGACCAGCTCGGCCTGCACGGCTTTGCCGACCATTACCCCACAACGCTGTCCGGCGGCATGCGACAGCGCGTGGCGCTCGCCCGCACGCTGGTGAACGAACCGGACGTGCTGCTGCTCGATGAGCCCTTCGCCGCGCTCGACTTCCAGACCAAGCTGCTGATCGAGAGCGACACCGCCAAGCTGGTGCGCGAGAGCCGGCGCTCGGTGCTGCTCATCACCCATGACATCGAGGAGGCGGTCTCCATCGCCGACCGGGTGATCGTGCTGAGCAAGCGCCCGACCCGGGTGAAGGCAGTGTACGACATCGCGCTCGGCACCGAGCGCACCGACATGATCGCCGCCCGCGAGAGCGCCGGCTTCGTCGATTACGTCAGGCGCATCTGGGCCGATCTCGACGTGACGCGGAACTAGGAGGAACGCCATGAACGGTTCCCCCCTCCCGCCCCGCGCCGCCGCCGACGCTGGCATCGACGCGGCCGCCCAGGATGCCGCCGCCCGGCGCCTCGCCGCGCACCGGCGCGCCCGCCTGCGCGCCGGCCTGCTGGTGCTGGCAAGCCAGGTCGCGCTGCTGGCGGCCTTCATCGCCTTCTGGGAGTACATGACCGCCTTCGACAAGCAGGCGGCGTTCATGTTCGGCTCGCCCTCGGCCATTGCCGGCTTTCTCGTCACCATGGCGAGCGATGGCAGCCTGTGGCGCGACACCTATGTCACCGGGGTGGAGACGCTGCTCGGCTTCCTGGTCGGCAATGTCATCGGCACGCTGATCGGCCTGTCGCTGTGGTATTCGCGCTTCGTCTCGCGGGTGATCGAGCCCTTCGTCATCGCGCTCGGCTCGATCCCGATCATCGCGCTGGCGCCGATCATCATCATCTGGTTCGGCACCGGCCTGACCTCGAAGATCGCCATGTCGACGCTCTCCGTGGTAATCGTCGCGCTGGTCACATCCTACAAGGGCGCGGTCGGGGTCGATGCGGACCAGATCAATTTGATGCGGACGCTCGGCGCCTCGAAGTTCCAGATCTTCCGCAAGCTGGTGGTGCCGGCCTCGCTGACGGATATCTTCGCCGGCTTCAAGCTCACCGTCGGCTTCGCGCTGATCGGCGCCATCGTCGGCGAGTTCATGTCGTCCTCGGAAGGGCTCGGCCACGCCATCTTCAAGGCCGGCTCGCTCTACATCATCCCCAAGGTGTTCGCCGCGCTGGTCGCCACCATCGCGCTGGCCCTCATCCTCACCTTCATCGTCGGCAAGGTGGAAAGGCTGCTCATGCCCTGGCGCCGCCTCGGCTGAACCGCCCTTCGATCCGCCGCGTCAGTGCCCAAAGGAGTGACCATGACCCAGCGTGTCAGCAAGGCCGGCAACATCAAATACGCCCTGTCGGCCAACGACGCCTTCGTCGCCGCCGTCTCGCCCGGCGAGACCTTCGTGGTGGAGTGCGCCATCAACGCCAATGACGGCACCATCCGCCATCTCGGCCAGCAGCTGACCGAGGCGGATGTCTCGCTGCCCTTCGTCAACGGCGCCACCGGGCCGATCGAGGTGAAGGGCGCGAAGGCGGGCGACATGCTGAAGCTGGAAATCCTCGGCATGGAGCTCGACACGCTCGGCTTCACCGCGCTGTGGCCGGGCATCGGCATGTTTCCGGACTGGGTGCGGCAGAAGGAGTTCGGCATGCGTACCCATGTCGTCGAGGTGAAGGACGGCGTTGTCCACTGGAGCGACAAGGTGAAGCTGCCGGTGCGCCCGATGATCGGCGTCGCCGGCGTCGCCCCGGTGCATGGCGGCGTGCTCACCGTCGACAACGGCACCCATGGCGGCAATCTCGACGTGCAGGAAATCACCCCCGGCAACACCGTGATGTTCCGGGTGAACCATGACGGCGCCCATCTCTTCCTCGGCGATTGCCACGCGCTGCAGGGCGATGGCGAGGCCAATGGCATGGGCGCGATCGAGATCGCCGCCACGCTCACCGTGCGGGTGACGCTGGAAGAGGCGCCGGCCCGGCTCGCCCATCCCCGCATCGAGACGCCGACCCATATCTGCACGCTCGGCTGCGCCCGCCCGCTGGAGGATGCGATGCGGATCGCCTTCCAGGAGATGATCTACTGGCTGGAGGACGACTACGGCATCCCGGCGGCGGAGGGCTATATGCTGCTCGGCCAGATCGCCGAGGCGCGCTGCACCCAGGTGGTGAACCCGAAATACACCTATATCTGCAAGGTCGACAAAAGCGTGCTGGCGCAGTTCGCCGGCTAAGGGCCAACCGCTCAGCGCGACGTCTGGGCGGCGGCGGGGAAGGCCACGACATTCTCCGTGCGCCGCGCCAGCCCGCCAGCGACCTCGACGAGCTGCTGCGGGGTGAAGGGCTTGCTGATGACCGGGGCGTGCGCGAAGGCCGCCGGAAGGCTTTCGCGGCCATAGCCGCTGACGAAGGCGAAGGGCGTCCCGCGCCGGGTCAGCGCGGCGGCGAGAACGTCCACCGGCTTGCCGTGCAGATTGCCGTCGAGTAGGGCGGCCTGGAAGCTGTCGGCCTCGATCATATCAAGCGCCTCCTCGACGGTGCGTGCCGGTCCGCACACCGTGGCGCCGGCATCTTCGAGCACCGCGATGAGTTCGAGCGCGACGAGTGCCTCGTCCTCGACGACAAGGATGCGGCAGCCGTCGAGCGCCTGCGCCTCGCGCGCCGGAACGGGCGCCGTCTGGACCGGGGCGCGCCCGGCGATTTCCGCCATCGGCTCCAGTGCGCAGTCGAGCCGCATCGCCAGATCCCACACCACGCCGTCATTGCGGTAGGACACGCCGGCCGTGCCGCCGTCCGACTTCATGCTGCTCTCGATGAGGGTGGAGCCGAAGCCGCGTTTGACCGGCGCCTGCACCGGCGGGCCGCCGCTTTCCTGCCAGCGCAGCCGCAGCTGCTCGCCCTCTACCGACCATTCGAGCGCGACCTCGCCCGAAGACTGCGAGAAGGCACCGTATTTCAGCGCGTTGGTCGCCAGCTCGTGCAGGATCAGTGCGAGCCGCAGCGCCGGCTGCGGCTGCAGCTGCACGCGCGGGCCGCTGGCCTTGAGACGCGAAGGGTCGATGGTGCCGAGCCGCAATTGGTCCTGCACCAGGTCCATCAGGTCGGCGCCCTGCCAGGTGCGGTCGCTCAGCATGCCATGGGCGCGCGCCAGCGCCTGGATGCGGCCGGAAAAGGTGGCGGAGAACTGGTCGGGATTGCGGGTGTAGCGCAGGGTCTGGGTGGCGATGGCCTGCACACTGGCCAGCGTGTTCTTTACCCGGTGGTTCAGCTCGCCGATGAGCAGAAGCTGCGTTTCCTCGGCGCGGCGGCGATCGGTGATGTCGAGGATCTGCACGCTCAGCGATACCGGGGTGCCGTCCGGGCGGCGCAGCACCGAGCTGTACCATTCGCAGTCCAGCATGCTGCCATCGCGGGCGCGGCAGCGCACCGTGTCGTGCCCGCGCTGGTGCGAGGTGTCCGCCATCGAGGCGGAGAACAGCGTGACCATGTCGGCGATGCAGCTGTCCGGCATCCAGCCGAGATCGGCGAGCGGATGGCCGATCATCTCCGGCGCGGTCCAGCCGAACATGCGCTCGGCGCCCTTGGACCAGCCGAGCAGCCGCATGTCCGGGTCGAACTCGACGATGGCGAGCGGCGAATTGTCGGTGTGGGCCTGCAGCCGGTCGAGCGCCCCGCTCAGCTCGGCCGCCGCTTTGGCGAGCGCGTCCTTCTGCTGGGCCAGCTGCTCATGCTGGCGGGCGATGGAGAAGAACACCTCCGCCTTGCTCTTCAGGATGAGCGGGTCGATCGGCTTGTAGATGAAATCGACCGCGCCGGCCTCGTAGCCCTTGAAGCGGCGGCCTTCATCGGTGGCGGCGGCGGTGACGAAGATGATCGGCACGCGGCGGGTGCGCCCGGTGCCGCGCATCATCTCGGCCAGCTCGAAGCCGTCCATGTCGGGCATCTGCACGTCGAGCAGCGCGAGGGCGAAATCATGCTCCAGCAGCAGCTCCAGCGCCTCGATGCCGGAGCGGGCCTTGTACAGCGCCAGCCCGTCGCGGCGCAGCAGCGCCTCCAGCGCGCGCAGATTCTCTTCGATGTCGTCGACCAGGAGGAACTTCACCGGCTCAGGCGACGCCATGGCGGGTCTCCATCTGCGCCACCATCGCCAGCCGGCGATAGATGCGCTCATCGGGGGCGAAGGAGGCGAAGGCGTCGGCGTGCTCGGAAAAGCGCAGGCTCTCATTCATGCCGAGCCCGAGAAAGCCGCCGCGCGTGAGCGAGTCCCGGAACAGTCCCAGCGCCCGGTCCTGCAGGTTCGAATCGAAATAGATCAGCACGTTGCGGCAGGAGATCAGGTGCATCTCGGAAAACACCTGGTCGGAGGCGAGGCTGTGCTCGGCGAACACGGTGCGCGCGCGCAGCGACTTGTCGAACACCGCGCCGCCATAGGCGGCGGTGTAGTAGTCCGACAGCGAGGAATGCCCGCCGGCCTTGCGGTGGTTCTCGGTGAACAGGGGGATGCGGTCGAGATCGTAAATGCCGAGCTCGGCCCGGGCCAGCGCCACCGGGTTGGTGTCGGTGGCGTAGAACAGGGTGCGCGCTTCCAGCCCTTCCTCGCGGAACAGGATCGCCAGCGAATACAGCTCCTCGCCGGCGCTGCACCCGGCCACCCACACTTTGAGCGAGGGGAAGGTGCGCAGATGCGGGATCACCTGCTCGCGCAGGGCGCGGAAATAGGCGGGATCGCGGAACATTTCGCTCACCTGCACGGTGAGGCACTCGATCATGAGCGGCAGCAGCTCGGGCTCGCGCAGCAGGCGGGCCTGCACATGCGAGAGCGTGTCGCAGTGCAGGCGCTGGCGCAGCAGCTCGGCCCGGCGGCTCAGCGAAGAACGCGAATAGGAGCGGAAATCATAGTGATAGCGGCGATGGATCGCCTCGACCAGCAGGTCGAGCTCGATCTTCTCGCTGACGCTGGTGTGGCCGCTCACGCTGGCGAGGCCCGTCATCGCGACATCCACACCCGGGCGAGGGAGAGCAGCTTGTCGACATCAAGCGGCTTGGCGAGATAGTCATTGGCGCCCGCCGCCAGGCACTGTTCCTGGTCGTCCGCCATCGCCTTGGCGGTGAGCATGATGACCGGTAGCGTCTCCCAGCCCGGCCGCCGGCGGATCTCGCGCGTGGCGGTGAGGCCGTCCATTTCCGGCATCATCACATCCATCAGCACCAGGTCGATCGGCGGACCGCCCTCCGCCTTCTCCAGGAATTCCAACGCCTCGCGGCCATTGCGGGCGATCTGCACCCGGGCACCGTGCGGCTCGAAGATGGAGGTGAGGGCGAAGACGTTGCGCACATCGTCCTCCACCACGAGGATGTGGCGGCCTTCGAGACGCGCATCGCGGTTGAGCGAGGTGGCGAGCAGCTTCTGCTGCTGCACCGGCAGGTCGGACACCACCTGGTGCAGGAACAGCGTCACCTCGTCGATCAGCCTTTCGGGGGATTTCGCGCCCTTGATGATGATCGACTTGGAGTAGCGGCGCAGCCGAAGCTCCTCGGCATCGGTCAGCTCGCGCGCGGTGTAGACGATGACGGGCGGGAACGCCGCCGCCTCATTGTCGGCGAGCCGGCTCAGCAGATCGAAGCCGGTGGCGTCCGGCAGCGTCATGTCGAGCACCATGCAGTCGAAGGTCTCGCTCTCCAGCCGGGCCAGCGCCTCGGCGGCGGTGGCGGCGCCGATCGTCTCGACCTCCTTGGCCGAGAGGAGCTCGCTGAGGCCGCGCAGCTGGGCGGGGTCGTCCTCGACGATGAGGATGCGGCGCAGCTGGCGCGCCATGCGGAATTCGAGCCGCTCCAGCGCCTGCACCAGCTCGTCGCGCTTGACCGGCTTCATCATGTAGCTGACCGCGCCATAGGCGAGGGCGGTCTGCTCGTAATCGCTGGCGGAGACCACATGAACGGCGATGTGGCGGGTGCGGGCATCGTGCTTCAGCCGGTCGAGCACGGTGAGGCCGGAATGGTCGGGCAGACCCATGTCGAGCACCACCGCGTGCGGCAGATATTGCCGCGCGGCGATCACCCCGTCATCGGCGGTCGCGGTGACGATGCACTGGAAACCGAGCTCATGGGCGAGATCGAGCAGGATGCGGGCGAAGGCGAGATCGTCCTCCACCACCAGGATGACCCGGGAACCGGCGGTGAGCCGGGCGCGGTCGTCGTCGATGCCGGCGGGCGCGCGGGGCGAAAGGGTGGCGCCCTCGTCGGTCGGCGCGGGCCGCGGGGCCTGCCTGCGGGCGGCCGGGCTGCGCCGGCCCGAGCGGGTGGGCGGGGCCGGGCTGGCGCTGTCGACGACGATGCCGCGGAAGCGGGTCGGCACCACCAGGCTGAAGGTGCTGCCCTCGCCCAGCTGGCTCTCCAGCTGGATTTCGCCGCCGAGCAGAGCGGTCAGCTCGCGGGATATCGAGAGCCCGAGCCCGGTGCCGCCATAGCGGCGGTCGATGGTGCCGTCGGCCTGGCGGAAGGCCTCGAAGATCGCCTCCTGCTGTTCCTCGGCGATGCCGATGCCGGAATCGCGGACCGCGAACACGATATGGTCGTCCGGGTCGGTGTCGATGGCGAGAACCACCTCGCCCTGCGCGGTGAACTTGACAGCGTTGGAGAGGAAGTTCTTCAGCACCTGTTCGAGGCGCTGCGGGTCGCTTTCCACGAGCTGCGGCACGTGCGGCGCCACCTCTGCCCGCAGGCCGACACCCTTCTGCGCCGCCTGCGGCTCGAAGCTGCGGATCAGCTTTTCCGCCAGCGCCGCGATGTCCACCTGCTGCGGCTTCAGCTCCAACTTGCCGGCCTCGATCTTCGACAGGTCGAGAATGTCGTTGATCAGGGTGAGCAGGTCATTGCCCGAGGTTTCGATCATCTGGGCAAAGCCCACCTGGTCCTCGGTCAAATTGCCGTGCCGGTTCTCGCCCAGCAGCCGCGCCATGATGAGCAGCGCGTTGAGCGGCGTGCGCAGCTCGTGCGACATGTTTGCGAGGAATTCGGACTTGTAGCGGCTGGCGGTGGCGAGGTCGTTGGCCCGCTCCTTCAGCGCCCCCTGGGTGCGGGCAAGATCGTCGCGCTGGGCTTCCAGCAGCTGCGTCTGCTCCTCCAGCTGGGCGTTGGATTCCTCCAGTTCCGCCTGCTGGCGCTCCAGCCGGCGCTGCGAATCCTGAAGCGCCTGGCTCTGTTCGTGCAGTTCCTCATTGGCGGCGGTCAGTTCCTCGCCATGCGCGCGCAGCTCTTCCGCCTGCCGGCGGGTTTCCTCCAGCAGTTCCTCCAGCCGGGTGCGGTACTGCGCCGAGCGCAGCGCCACGCCGACCGCGCCGGTGGTGCGCTCCAGGAATTCCAGCGCCTCGGCGCCCGGCTTGCGGGGGAAGCCGAGCTCCAGCACGCCGTTGACGGCATCATCCTCGCGGGTGGGGGTCAGCAGCAGCCAGTTCGGCTTCGCCTTGCCGAGCGAGGAGCCGAAATAGAGATAGCCCTCGGGAACGTTGTCGACGGTGAAGCTGCGATTATCGGCGATCACCTGGCCGACCAGCCCATCGCCGCGGCTGATCCGGGCCGGCACCGGCGCCTCGGCGGGCACGCCATAGCTGGCGGCGCGGGCAAAGGCGTCCTGGTCGCGGACATAGAAAAGAGCCGCCTGCGCGCCGAGCCGCTCGGCCAGGAAGGCGAGGACGCGCGCGCCCAGCTCCTGGCTGGAAAGATCGCCCATCATGCGGCGCGACAGGTCCACCTGCGCCGTGCGGATCCATTCCTCGCGCCGCACCGCCAGCTTGTTGCGGATGAAGAAGAAGCCCGTCGCCGCCAGGATCCACACCGTTGCCGTGCCCATGGAGCGGTTGAGCAGGGCGATGCTGGGGTCGATGCCGGGGCGGTCGACGAGAAAGCCCGCGACGATCACACAGGTGACGGCGGCGGCGGTGACGAGCGGCACAGAGGTGCGCCAGGCGAGAAAGGCGAGCACCACCGGGATGAAATAGATAACCCACACGGCGACGCCGAGGGGAAACGAAAGGTCCGCCAGAAACACCAGCGCGGTGAGCGCGGCGAGAAGGACATAGAGAAGGACCGGCTTCTCCCCGAGCGCCCTGAACTGCACGCTGCCCTCACTCCCCTGAAAACACGCTGCGAGGCTGCGTGCCGCCGACCCGCCAGATGCCGTGCTGTCCGCCGCGTCACGTGCTGGCGCGTCCGCCGCGCCGCTCATTCCGCGCAGGACGCATTCGCCCGGCGCCCATAAACACCTCTGCAGCCGGAAGGTTCCGGCCGTTGCGAAAGAAAATGCGGCCCGCCGGAGCGTGGCCCGCCCCCTTACGCCGGGATGCGGTCCGCCTCGGCGAACTGGGTCCGCACCATGCGGGCATAGATGCCGCCGCGCGCCACCAGCTCGGCATGATTGCCCTGCTCGGCGATGCCTTCGCGGGTGACGACGACGATGCGGTCGGCGGTGCGGATGGTGGAGAGCCGGTGGGCGATGATCAGCGTGGTGCGCCCGACCGAGAGCGCCGCCAGCGCCCGCTGGATTTCCCATTCGGTCTCGCTGTCGAGCGCCGAGGTCGCCTCGTCGAGAATGAGGATGGGCGGGTCTTTCAGGAACATGCGGGCGATGGCGAGCCGCTGCTTCTGCCCGCCCGACAGCTTCACCCCGCGCTCGCCGATCACCGTGTCGAGCCCGAGCGGCAGCTCCGCGAGCAGCCCGTCGAGCTGCGCCCGGCGGGCCGCCTCGAGGATCGCGGCCTCGCTGGCGTCGAGCCGGCCATAGGCGATGTTCTCGCGGATCGTGCCGCCGAACAGGAACACGTCCTGCTGGACGATGCCGATGTTCCGCCGCAGCGAGTCGAGGCGCACATCGCGTATATCGTGCCCATCTATGCTGATGCCCCCGCCGGTGACGTCGTAGAAGCGCGGCAGCAGCGAGCACAGCGTGGTCTTGCCGGCCCCCGATGGGCCGACAAAGGCAACGCTCTCGCCGGCGCGAATGTCGAGGTCGATCCCGTTCAGCACCGGCGCGGCCTTGCCATAGGCGAAGCGCACGCCCTCATAGCGGATGGCGCCCTTGACGCCCGCCAGCTCGATCGCGCCGGGGCGGTCGGCGACATCGGGCTTGGTGGCAAGGAAGTCGAGATAGGAGCGCAGCCCGGCAATGCCCTTGGGGTAGACTTCCATGACTGCCGCGATCTTCTCAAGCGGCCGGAAGAACACCCCGACCAGCAGGAGGAAGCCGACAAAGCCGCCATTGCTGAGTTCGCCGCGCAGCACGAACCAGGTGCCGGCCAGCATGATGATGACCTGGGTGAGCCGCATGCCGAGATAGGACAGCGAGGCATTGGCCGCCAGCAGCCGGTAAGCCTCCAGCTTGGTGCTGCGGTAATGCGCATTCTCCACCGCGAACAGCCGGCTCTCATGCGCCTCATTGGCGAAGGACTGCACCACGCGGATGCCGCCGATATTCTCCTCGATGCGGGCGTTGAAGGCACCCACCCGGCCGAATAGCGCGCGGAAATTCGCCGTCATCCGCCGCCCGTAGCGGGTCGTGATCAGCGCGCTGGCGGGCACGATGATGGCGGTGAGAAGCGCAAGGTGGACGTTCACGCTCAGCATCACCAGGAAGGCGCCGACGAAGGTCATCACCGCGATGAACACGTCCTCGGGGCCGTGATGGGCGACCTCGCCGATCTCCTCCAGGTCCTTGGTCAGGCGGGCGACGAGGTGGCCGGTCTTGTTGTTGTCGAAATAGGAGAAGGACAGCTTCTGCACATGGTCGAAGGCGCGCCGGCGCATCTCGGTCTCGATATTGATGCCGAGCATGTGGCCCCAATAGGTGACGATGGCCATCAGCGCCGCGTTCAGCAGGTAGATCACCAGCAGGCCCACCGCGGCCCAGACGATGAGGTGCCAGTCCTGCCCCGGCAGCAGGTGGTCGATGAACAGCTTCACCGCCAGCGGGAAGCCCAGCTCCAGCAGGCCGGACAGCACCGCGCAGGAAAAATCGAGCATAAACAGCCCCTTATAGGGAGCGTAATAGGTCAGGAAGGGCCGGATGAGCTGCATGATGGATCGCTTATAGCGGCCTCAATCGGCCAGATCGATACCCGGATGGCCAAGCCGCCAATAGGCGGCGATGGCGCATCGGCGTTTGGCGAGGCCGCGCTCGCCGGTGATGAGCCGGCGAAGCGCCCGCGCGGTCTTCTGCTCGCAGCCCGCCCACACATGAACGTTCTCCGCGTCCGGCGGAAAGGCGAGCGCGCGCACCGCCCGTTCCAGCCGATCGCCCGTGCCGGGGGCGGCACCGTTGCGGTGCAGCCATTGCACGTCGAGCCGGGCGAGGGAAGGCAGGGGCTGCTGCTCGCGGTGATCCGCCACTTCCAGCCGGATCACCGCCTCGACATCGGCGGGCAGCGTCGCCACCATGCGGGCGATGGCCGGCAGCGCGGTCTCGTCGCCCGCCAGCAGGTACCAGCGGGCGGGCGGCAGGCCGGCGCCGCCGGGGCCGAGCAGGCCGACCCGATCGCCGGCACGGGCATGACGGGACCAGTCCGCCCCCGGCGTGGCGAGGCCGGGGTGCTGCATCACGTCGAGGGCGATCTCGCCGCGGGCCAGATCCACCTCCCGCACCGTGTAGACGCGGGGGGTGAGCGCATCCGCGCCGCCGGGCCAGATCGTGCGCCCGTCCGGCGCGGCATGGGGCCAGACCGGATCACGGCCGGCCGGGGGAATGAGCACCCGCACATGCAGCCCGCCGGCGGCGAAATGCGCGGCGTCGCCTGCCAGCACCACGCGGCGCATCAGGGGGGTCAGTTGCCGGGTTCCGGCGACCCGCATCTCGCGGAAATAGGGCAGGCAGGGGTTGCCCGCGCCATGGCCTTCCCAGGCGAAGGCGGCAACCGTGCCGGCCGCCGCCGCGTGGATATGTTCGGCCAGCTGCATCTTCAGCACCGCCAGCCGGTCCTCGCGGTCGCTGCGGGCGCGCAGGGAGAGACGGCCGGGCGCCTCGACCGCCAGATCGACCTCGCCGCACCAGTTCTCCAGCCGGGCGGCGCCGGACAAGCGGTGGCGGGTCGCCTCCGGTTCCATCCGGTCGCACAGAAGGGCCAGCAGTTCCGCCGGCGCGGCGCAGGGTATGTGAGCAAAAGCGGTGAATGGGTCAGCCATGCCGGCGTCCTCCCCGTTGCAGAAGCCAGATGAGGTAGGGCCCTCCGACCAGCGCCGCGAGCAGGCCGGTCGGCAGCTGATAGGGAAAGGCCAGCGTGCGGGCCAGCCAATCGGCGAGCAGCAGCACCCCCGCGCCGATCAGCGCCGAGGCGTAGACGAAGGCCCGCCCCGAGGCGAAGCCGGTGAGGCGCGCCAGATGCGGGCCGATCAGGCCGACGAGGCTCAGCGGGCCGACGAAGAACGCCGCCACCCCGGTCATCAGCGCCGCCAACAGAGTGAGGGCGAGCTGGCTGGCGCCGACCGGCACGCCGAGCGCGGCGCTCACCCCCGCGCCGAGCGGCAGGATCTCCAGCCAGCGGCCGAGACCGGCGACGGGCAGCAGCAGCACCAGCGCGCAGGCCGCGAGCATCCAGGCCTCATGGGTGCCGACCCGGTCGGTGGAGCCGGACATCCAGGCCAGCAGCCGGAAGCTGCCGGGCCCGCCGGCGGCGAAGACGGCGGAGAGCAGCGCGAACCCGGTGCAGCCGAGGGCGATGCCGGCGAGCAGCAGCCGTTCCGCCGCGAAACCGGTCCATGCCGCCATCAGCAGCACCAGAGCGAGGGCCCCGAGCGCCCCGCCGGCGCTGGCGGCGAGCAGCAGGGCGGCGCTTGGCGCGGGCGAGAGGGTGAGCGCGAGTGCGAGGCCGACCCCGGCGCCGGCGCTCACGCCCAGCACTTCCGGCCCGGCCAGGGGATTGCCGGTGAGCCGCTGCATGATCGCCCCTGCCGCCCCAAGCAGCCCACCCGCCGCCGCCGCCGCGACGATGCGGGGGATGCGGAACACCGCCAGCTCGGCCAGAAGCGGGCCGGTGGCGAGCGCCCAGCCATCGAGGTCGCGCCCCGCCAGCAGCGCGAGCGCGCCGATCACCACCGCCCCGGCCGCCAGCAGGGCCAGGGCCCGGCCGGGCCGGCGCAGGCGCCGTGCGTGGCCGGTGGCCATAGGCGGTTGCGGCGCGGAGGCCGGCAGCCGCGGCAGCAGCCAGAGCAGCAGCGGCCCGCCGAGCAGGCCGACCGCCGCGCCGGTGGGAATGAGATCGCCGCCGCCGCTGGCGGTGAGCTGCACCAGGCTGTCGGTGATCCACAGCATCAGCGCCCCGATCAATGGCGCGGCGAGCAGCAGCGCGCCGGGTCGGCGCGCGCCGGCGAGGCGGGCGAAGGCGGGGGCGGCGAGACCGACAAAGCCGATCACCCCCACCTGCGAGACGACGCTGGCCGCCAGCCAGACGGCGAGCGCGATGAGGACGAGCCGCATGCCCTGCACCGCCATGCCGAGGCTGCGGGCGGCGGCATCGTCAAGAATCATCAGCTCCAGCGGGCGCAGCAGCAGCAGGGCGGCGCCGGCGCCGAGCGCCAACCGCGTGCCGATGAGCAGCGCCGGCTGCCAGTTCTGCTGGTGCAGCGCGCCGGCGCCCCAGATGAACAGCGAGAACACATAGTCGCCGCGCGCCAGGATCAGCGCCGCGCTCATCGCTCCCGCCATGAGCGAGAGCGTCATGCCGGCGACGACGACCGTGACCGGCTCGAAGCCGCGCCGCCAGCTCATCGCCAGAACCAGCGCCACGGCAAGGATGCCGCCGGCAAAGGCGGTGCCCTCGCGGGAGGCGGCCAGCAGTGCCGGGGCGAAGGCCAGGGCGAGCGTCAGCGCCAGCTGGGCGCCGGCGGCGATACCCAGCGTCGAGGGATCGGCGATCGGGTTGCGCAGCACGCGCTGCAGCAGGGCGCCGGAAAGCCCCAGCGCCGCCCCCGCCAGCAGCGCCGTCGCCGCACGCGGCAGCAGGCTGTGCCAGAGCAGCAGCTGTTCCAACGACGTGGCGTCCTGGCCCTCCAGCGCCGGCTGGCGGGCCAGAACCAGCGCGAACAGGACGGCGCCGAGCACGGCGAGCGCCAGCCCGACATGGACCGGGCGCAGGCCAGCGGGGCGGGGGAGTGTCAGCTCAGCCAAGACGCCCCCCTTGCCGGGCGGCGTCGCCCTCGGCCCGCAAGGCCGCGCTCAGTAGCCGGGCGAAGCGCGCGGCGGTCGGCAGGCCGCCGAACGGGTCGACGCTGTCGAGCACGGCGAGGCGACCGTCGCGGACATTGGGCAGCGCGTTCCACAGCGCGCTGGTGGACAGCACCCGCGCCGCATCCGGCGGCACCGGGCGCAGGATGACGAGGAAGGCCTCGGGAAAGCGCGCCAGCGCCTCCAGCCCGATCGGGGCGGAGGCGGCGTAGGAGGTGCGTTCACCCCAGGCATTAGTTAGGCCGAGGCGGACCAGCACCTCGCCGAACAGGCTATCGGCGCCGAAGACGCGGAAATGTCTGGAATCGCCGAGATTAAGCACCAGCACCGGCCGGCCGGCATGGCGTGCGAGGTCCCCACGCTCGGCGGCGATCTGGGCGTTGACGCGGGCGATCAGCGCGCCGGCGGCCTCCTCCCGCCCGGTCACGACCCCGATCCGCTCCGCCGCCGCCTCGGCGCGCGCGAAGGGTGGGTCGCCGGTGCGGTAGATCGAGAGGGTCTCGACCGGGGCGATGAGGCGCAGCTGCGGCTCCATCTCGGTGTAGTAGTTCGAGCTGAAGATGAGACTGGGGCGCGTGAGCTTCAGCGCCTCGAAATTCGGCGCGCCGCGCAGGCCGATATCGATCACCGAGGCCGGCACCGGCGGCTCCACCGCCACCGCGCGGAACAGCACCAGCTCGGCCGCCGCCACCGGCGTGATCCCCATGCCGAGCAGCGTTTCCAGCAGCGCCCAGTCGATCGTCGCCACCCGCAGCGCGGGGCTCTCGGCACGCGCGACCGGCGCGGCCAGAGACAGCGTCGCGGCCAGCAGGGCGCGGCGGCTGAGGCCCGGCTTTCCGCTCGCGGTGCCGGACCTCACAGCACGTAACTCATCGGCGTGCCGCTGACCGGGTGCGCCATGACGCCCATGTCGAGCCCATAGATCGCGCGCAGCCGCTCCGGCTCCATGATCTCCTGGCACGGCCCGTGGGCGATGAGCCGGCCGCCGCGCAGCGCCAGCAGCGCGTCGCAGGTGCGCGCGGCGAGGTTGATGTCGTGCAGGATGACAATGACGGTCATGGCGCCCTGCGGCCCCGGCCCGCCGGTGGCCTCGCCGCCCAGCTCGCGCAGAATGGCGAGCACCTCCATCTGGTGGGCGATGTCGAGCGCCGAGGTCGGCTCGTCGAGCAGCAGGCAGCGCGCCCCCTGCGCCAGCATCAGCGCCAGCCAGGCGCGCTGGCGCTCGCCGCCGGAGAGGCTGTCCACCGCGCGCTCGCGAAAGGCGGCGAGCCCGGTGCGCTGGATCGCCGCTTCCACCCGCGCCTCGTCCTCCGGGCTGAAGCGGCCGAGCGCGCCGTGCCAGGGGTAGCGGCCGAGGTTGACCAGCTCGCGCACGCTCATCCCGTCGGAGGCCGGCATGAACTGCGGCATATAGGCGACTTCGCGGGCAAAGGCGCGCCCGGCCCACACGCCGAGCGGGCGGCCGTCGAAGTTGACCGCGCCGCCCGTTGGGGCGAGCTGGCGCGCCATCATCTTCAGCAGCGTGCTCTTGCCGGAACCGTTCGGCCCGATCAGCCCATAGACGCGCCCGGCCGGGAGGTCGAGTGTCAGCGGGGCAAGGATCGCCCGCTCGCCGACCGTGAAGGCCGCCTCGCGCAGCGACCAGAGCGCGCCGGCCGGCGCTGGGTGCGCCCGCTCTACCATTTGTAGGAGAGGGTTCCGACCACGGTGCGGCCATCGCCATAGTAGCAGCCGAAGAAGCCGCAGCTGGCGACATAGGTCTCGTCGGCGATGTTGTTCACATTGAGCTGGGCCTTGAAGGGGCCCTTCTCATAATGGATGGCGGCGTCGAACAGGGTGTTGGAGGACAGGAAGATGCTGTTGTCGTCCAGCGCGTAGCGGTCGCCGACGAAGCGCACCCCGCCGCCAAAGCCGAAGCCGGCGAGGGTGCCGGAGGGAATGGTGTAATCGAGCCAGACATTGGCCATGTTCTCGGGCACGTTGGCCGGGCGGTTGCCGGCATATTCGCCCTGGGTGATCTCGGCGTTCATATAGGTGTAGTTGGCGATCAAATTGAGCCCGTCCGCCAGCCCGGCCACGGCGGTGAACTCGAAGCCCTTCACCTGGACCTCGCCCAGCTGGGTCTCGTAGCTGACGCCGTCGATCAGCTCCGTCGACACCACATTGGACTGGGTGATGTCATAGGCGGCGAGGGTGAAGAAGCCGTTCCAGCCCACCGGCTGGTACTTCACGCCCACTTCCACCTGCTCACCCTGCATCGGCTGGAACGCCGCCCCGCCGAGCTGGGTCGGCATGTTGCCGATGACCGGCTCGAAGGAGGTGGAGTAGTTGAAATAGGGGGCGATGCCATTGTCGAACAGATAGGTCAGCCCGACGCGGCCGGTGAAGGCGCTGTCGTCCTGGTCCTGCGCGGTATCGCCGAAATTGGTCAGGCTGGTGGAATCGGTGGCCGCCCAGTCATGGCGCAGGCCGACCGTGAGCAGCCAGTTCTGCAGGCGGATCTGGTCCTGCGCGTAAATGCCGGTCTGGGAGATAGTGCCGTTCACGTCGGCCGTGTACCAGGGCGCGCCGCTGACCGGCTGGTTGTAGACCGGGAACAGGATGTTGATCGGCGAGGCCGTGCCGAATTCGGTGACGTTGGACTCGCTGTAGCGCCGATAGTCGACACCGATCAGCACCTTATGACTGAGCGGGCCGGTCTCGAACGTCCCGTGCAGCTGGCTGTCGAGGTTGAAGGTCTGCTGGGCCTCGGAATTGTCCGACGAACCGCGATTGGCGATCAACGGGTTCGTCGTGCTGAGCGCGCTGTAGTAGAGGCTGTTGTAATCCCAGTCGAGCACGGCGTAGCGGGCGTTCTGGCGAAACTCCCAGGCCTCGTTGAAGCGGTGCTTGAACTCGTAGCCGACGCTGCCGAAGGTGCGGTTGGAGTTGTCATAGTCGGGATCGCCGAGGAACAGGCTGCGCGGCAGCCGCAGGCCGCCATCGGCATCCACCGTGTACTGCACCGGCAGCCCGACCGGGGTGCCGGACTGGTCGTACTGGATGTTGGCCAGCACGGTGAGCGAGGTGTCGGTGGAGGGCTGCCAGGTCAGCGCCGGGGCGAAGAACAGGCGGTTGTCGTCGACATGATCGGTCTGGGTGTCGCCCTCGCGAACGAGGCCGGTGAGCCGGTAGGCGAAATCGGAATGGTCCGGGATCACGCCGCCAATGTCGAAGCGGCCGGTGTAGCGGTCGAAGCTGCCGGCTTCCACCTGCACCTCGCCGAAATTGGTAAAGGTCGGGCGCTTGCTGATGAAATCGATGAGGCCGCCGGGATTGCCCTGTCCGTAGAGCACCGAGGCGGGGCCGCGCAGTACGTCGATCCGCTCCATGCCATAGGGATCGAGGGCCGTAGTGCCGGCCTCGCGCATCAGCTTCAGGCCGTTGAGATACATACTGTTGTCGGCGGAGAAGCCGCGGATGATCGGGCTGTCGAAGCGAGGGTCGGTGCCGAAGGGCTGGGAGACGACGCCGGCGGTGTAGTCGAGCGCCTGACCGACATTCTGCACGGCGCGAGCGTCCATCTGGTCGCGGGTGACGACGGAAATCGACTGCGGCACCTCGATCAGCGGCGTGTTGGTCTTGGTGCCGGCGGTGCTGCTGCGGGCGACATAGCCATCGACCTCTTCGGTGGTCCGGCGGCCCTCGATGTCGATCTGTTCGAGCTCGATCGCCGCCGCGCGTTCCTGCGCCCGCGCCAGGCTGGCCGGAACAATCATCGCCGCGCCGCCCATCAGCAGCGATACCATCGAGAGGCCCAGCCGTTCGCGCATCATGCTACCCGTTCTGAAACAGTTGAGATGAGTTATAAAGAAGCGTTTCCCTCCGGCCCCAGGAAACACCGCTTCATAGCAATGAACATCCAGCCGTTCTTGTCGCATCCTCTTGTGTTTTGGACGATCGTGTTTTCTATTGCGCGTTGATTGAATGGATTTGGCGCCAGAATAAGGCGAGATGCTAGTTCATAGTGATTCTAATCTATGAAATCCCGCATTGATATTGGCGAACGGCACGCAGGATGACATTCCAACCCCGCATGACCTCGTCGGTGGAGGGCATCACCCTTCTGGATGACCTGCACTGGCGGCGCTGGAACGGTATCATCGCCGATGTCTGGCATGTCGCCTGCGCGGCGGGGGCGCGTGGCCACTATGTCTCGCGCGACGCCCGGCTGTTTGTGGTGCTGGAGCGCGAGGGCGCGCGCTCGGATGTGCAGCTCTCGGCCGATGGCAGCCCCCGCACGGTGCAGCGCGCGCCGCACCGGATGAGCTTCGTGCCCGCCGACATGCCGATCTGGTCGCATATCGACGAGCCGGTGCGGGTGCGCCACCTTGATCTGCATTTCCATGCGCCCACGCTCAGCGAGCGGCTGGGCGAGGATCTCGCCGACGACCGGCTGTCGACGCCACGGCTCGACTTCCTCGATCCGCGCCTGTTCACCCTGGCGCAGCTGATCGCCGAGGAATGCACCGGCCCGGACCGCCATCATGATCTCTATGGCGACGGGCTGACGCTGGCGCTGTTCATCGACCTGCTGCGGCTCGGCCGCGCCACGCCGGGCGCGCAGGCCCCGCGCGCCACGCTGTCGCCGCGCCAGCTCCGGCGCGTGACCGATTTCATCGAGGCCAATTGCTCGCGCAATATCCGGCTGCATGAACTGGCGGAACTGACCGGCCTGTCGCAATCCTATTTCAGCCACGCTTTCAAGGCGGCGACCGGGGTGCCGCCCTATCAGTGGCACATGAAGGCGCGGCTGCGGAAAGTGCAGGCGCTGCTCGCCAACTCCGACCTGCCGCTCACACAGATCGCCTCCGCCTCCGGCTTTACCGATCAGGCGCATCTGACCCGCAGCTTCCGCCGCCTCACCGGTGCCACCCCCGCCGCCTGGCGGCGCGCTCATGGAAGCTGACGCCGCGCTCCCTCGATTGCCGGCCTGATTGCCCATCCCCGGGGGACGGGGCAAGGTGCGCGCTGGCGGCTGGCGGCTGGGCCAAGGGGCTGGGGTGTGACCATGGATGCGCGCGCGCGACGCTTTGCCCTTGTGAGTGGCCGCTGGGATGCGTGCCTCGCCGTGGTCGACATCGACGCGGCGCTCGACCCCGCAAATCACGACACCGACCGGGCCGTGCTGGCGCGGCCCCGCGTTACCCCCGATCGGGTGGGGGAGGACGGCACGTGCGTGCCGGCGGTCGGCCTGCCGGTGAGCGTGGCGGCGGTGCCGGCGCTCAATCGCCTGCTCGTGGTCAACCATGCCGGGGCCACTGCGCCGCAGGCGATGGACGGATGCCCGCACGGCCATGCCGGCGCGGTGGCGCTGTTCGAGCTGCGGGCGACGCTTGAGGGGCGGGCGACGGCGCCCGCTCTCCTGCTGCCGACCGGCACGTTCGGCCCGGTGGGCTGCGTCGTTGCCCCGGATGGCCGCCATGTGCTGGTGGCGGCCGGCGAGGGCGCGGGGCTGGAGGATGGCGGCTACCAGATCAGCGTCATCGACCTCGAAGCGTCGGCGCTGCGGCACAATTTCGAGATGCCGCACGCGGGGAGCCCCTGCCCGCACTCCTCGCCGGACGCCGGCTTTGGCGGCTTTCCCAACCCGGCCGGCATCGCCATCGCGCGCGGCGCGCCGGACCTCGTGCTGACCGCCGACGGAGGCAGCGGCACGGTGAGCGTGTTTGCGCTGGCCGATGTGCTCGCGGGCGGGCGGCATCCGCCACTGGCGCGGGTGGCGCTGCCGAGCGGACCTTTCGGCATAGCGGCCAGCCCCGATGGCACGCAGGCGGTGGTGGCCAACCGGGAATGCCCGCGCACGGGCGCGGAAGGCAACAGCGTCAGCTTCCTCGACCTCTCCGCCCTGCGGCGCGGGGAGGCGGCGGCCCCCTTCCATGTCGAGGTCGGCAGCGATAGCGGGCGGCCCAGCCGGCCGATGGGCGTCGCCTTCGCCGCGGACGGGCAGAGCGTCTTCGCCGCCGGATTCCGCACCGGCACGCTCTCGCGGCTGGAGCGCGGCGCGGATGGCCTGTGGCGCGAGGTGCGGCGTGCCACGCTGGAGGGCGTGGACGGCGCCGCCGCCTGCCCGCGCGGCGTGGCGGTGACGGCGGACGGCGCCCTTGTGCTGGTGGCGGGCGGGCCGCGCGGGGCGCCGGAAAGCAGCGTTCTCTGGCTGCTCGATGCCATGACCCTGGCCATGATGGCACGGGTCAGGGCTGTTGGAAACGAGTCCTATTTCCTTGAAGTAGTTGAGGTTTAGCTCCCCGGGCGAATACTGAAGATTCAGTTTGCTTTCCCCAAAGAAAGTGGCAAACTGAATTCATAATTCAAATGCGTCCAAAGTGACGCAGAAATAAAACGCGCCCTGGGAGGGGACCCCATGACTGTTTCACGCCGAGATTTTATGCTCGGGGCGGCCGCTTCGGCATGCCTCCTGTCTTCCGGCGGCGGCTTCCTGCGCGCCGCCAATGCCCAGAGCGGCTGGGTGCCGACCCGCGATGTCGAGCTGGTAATCCCGTTCGCCGCCGGCGGCGGGTCGGATCTTCTGGCCCGGGTCGTCGGCAAGATCATTGTCGAGGAGAAGCTGATCCCGCAGTCGCTGGTGCTGAACAACCGGCCGGGCGGCGGCGGGGCGGTCGGCATCGGCTATGTCGCGGCGAGCCGGCGCAAGGACCCCAACACCATCATCCTGATCAACGGCACGACGCAGATCACGCCGATCCTGAACCCGGCGGCGCGCACGCTGTCGGAGGTCCAGCCGATCATGAACTTCATGCTCGACGACTTCCTGCTCTTCGTGAATGGCGATTCCAAATACAAGACCGCCCAGGAACTGATCGCCGACATCAAGGCCAAGCCGACCAAGACGTTCAACTTTTCCACCGGTGGCACCACCGACATCATGGCGATCACCGTGTTCTCGCGGGCGCTGGGCAAGGACATCAACCCGGTCAACTTCAACAGTGGCGGTGAATCGCTCACCGCTCTGCTCGGCGGTCATGTCGACGGCACGATCGGCAATCCGCTGGAATTCATGGGACAGCTGGCCTCCGGCAAGGTGCGCGCGCTCGGCGTGTTCCGCGATACCCGCTTCGCCGCCATGCCCGAGGTTCCCACCCTGAAGGAGGTCGGGCTCGACGTGCCGAACTTCCAGATGTGGCGCGGCATCGCGGTGCCTAAAGATGTCGACCCCGCTGCCCAGCTCTATTGGCAGGGGGTGATGGAGAAGGTCGCCGCCTCGCCGACGATGAAGAAGTATATCGCCGACAATGTCGCCACCGAGGCGCCCATCGTCGGGGCCGATTTCGTCGCCTTCCTCGCGGCGCAGGAAAAGCTCTATCGCGGTCTGCTGGCCAAGCCGGCCTGAGGAGCGGGCGATGAAGCACCGATTCCTGACCGGCGACATGGGTTTCGCCATCGGCTGGGCTTTGCTCGGCCTGTACTGGATGGTCGGCTCGTTCGACTATCCCCTGTGGTCCGGCTTCGCGCCGGACTCAGGCTTTCTGCCGCTGGTCTATGGCACCCTGCTCTTCCTGCTTTCGGTCGCCGTGGCGGCCTCGCTGTGGTTTGGCGAGGCCGAGGCGGAGGAGGAGCGCGAGCCCCTGACCAAGTCGCTGCTGGTTCTGGCGGCGCTCGTCGTGGTGGTGGCGAGCCTCGGCTTCATCGGCTTCCTGCTGCCGGTCTTCGGCCTGATGATGTTCATCTATCTCTATATCGAGCGGCTGCCACTCCTGCGCTCGGCAGTGGTCGCGGGGCTGGTGACGGCCAGCCTGGCGCTGGTCTTCGTGCACTGGCTCAGCATTCCCCTTCCGCTCGTGACCTGGGATTTCTGACATGGAAGCCTTGATGGATCTCGGCGGCGGGTTCAGCACCGCGCTGACCCCGAACAACCTGATGATGTGCTTCCTCGGCGTGTTTCTCGGCCAATTGGTCGGGGTGCTGCCGGGCATCGGCCCCTCGGCGGCGATCGCGCTTCTGCTGCCGCTCACCTTCGGCAGCGACCCCACGGCCTCGCTGATCATGTTCGCCGGCATCTATTATGGCGCCCAGTATGGCGGCACCATCACCTCGGTGCTGATCAGCGTGCCCGGCGAATCCTCGACGGTTATGACCAGCATCGACGGCTACCAGATGGCGATCAAGGGCCGGGCCGGGGCCGCGCTGGGCATCGCCGCCATCGGCTCGTTCATCGCCGGCACGATCTCGACGCTGGGCCTCACTTTGCTGGCGCCGCCTCTGGCGCAGGCGGCGCTCGCCTTCGGCCCGCCGGAATATTTCGCCCTTGTGGTGCTCGGCCTTGTGGCGCTGGCGGCGGTCAGCGGCCGTTCGGTGCTGAAGGGGGTGGCCGCCGGCGTCGCCGGGCTGTTGCTGGCCACCATCGGCATCGACCCGCAGAGCGGCGTCTCGCGCTTCGATTTCGGCATGGTCTGGCTGCTCGACGGCATCGAGTTCATCGTGCTCACCGTCGCCCTGTTCGGCGTCGGCGAGGTGCTGGCGAGCTGCACCGCCGCGTCCGCCCGGCCGGTGGCGGAGGTGAAGAACGTGCTGCCGACGCGGGAGGACTGGCGGCGCAGCCGCATGCCGATCCTGCGCGGCTCTTTTGTCGGCTTCCTGATCGGCGTCCTGCCCGGCACCGGGGCCACCATTGCCAGCTTCATCGCCTACATCATGGAGAAGAAGCTCTCCCGCCATCCCGAGGAGTTCGGCAAGGGGGCCATTGAGGGCGTGGCCGGGCCGGAATCCTCCAACAACGCCGCCGCTGCCGGCGCGCTGGTGCCGATGCTGGCGCTCGGCGTTCCCGGCTCCGGCACCACGGCCATCATTCTCGGCGCGTTGATCATGTTCGGGCTGCGGCCGGGGCCGGAGCTGTTCACCCAGAACGCCACGCTGGTTTGGGCAGTGATCGCCAGCATGTATATCGGCAACCTGCTGCTGCTGATCATGAACCTGCCACTCGCCGGCGTCTTCGCCCGGCTGCTGAAAGTGCCGTATAAATGGCTCTACCCGCCGATCCTTGCTATCTGCCTGGTCGGCGTGTTCTCGCAGGCCAACAGCCTGGAGGATTGCTGGCTGGTGGTGGGCTTCGGGGCCATTGGCTGGGCCATGAAGCGGTTCGACTGGCCGGCCGCGCCCATGGTGCTTGGCCTCGTGCTCGGCCCGATGTTCGAGAGTTCGCTGCGCCAGTCCTTGACCATGTCGCATGGCACCGCCTTCATCTTCATCAACCGCCCGATCGCGGCGGCGCTCATGCTTGCGGCGGTGCTGTTCATCGCCATCCCGGTGATCGCCGGGCTGCTCGCGTCCCGTCCGCGCCCGGTCAGCGCAGGAGAAGCTCCATGAACAACGATTTCCGCTCCCGCATCGGCATCGACCTCAACCGGCGGATCGGGCTGGAGCCCGGCCTCGACTGGGCGATCGCCAATGGCGTGCGCTACCTCAACATCTGCCTCGACCCGGACCCGGCGCTGCTCGACCCTGCCAATCCCCGCCTCGCCCGCGCCCGGGAAAAGATCGCGCAAGCCGGCCTCACGCTCGGCCTGCACACGCTGTCGGCGGTCAATGTGGCGGAGGAGTCGCCCTTTCTCAGCGAGGCGACGGATGCTTATCTGACCGCCTATCTGCGGGCCGCAAAGGCGATCGGCGCTGGCTGGGTCATCATGCATGGCGGCTATCACTTCACCGCCGACAAGCGCGAGCGGATGGACGTCGCCGTCGCCCGCCTCGCCCGCATGAGCAAGATCGCCGAAGACGAGGGCATGACGATCCTGCTGGAGAACATGAACCCCGAGCCGGCCGGCGCCGAGGTGAAATATCTCGTCCACGACCCGGAGGAGGCGCTGTATTACTTCGAGCGGCTGACCTCGCCGGCGCTGCGCTGGGCCTTCACCACCAACCATGCCCACATGCTGGAGTGCGGTATTCGCGGCTTTCTCGATGTGATGGATCTCAGCCGCTGCGGCGAGGTACGGCTTGCGGATAATCGCGGCGAGATCGAGGAGCATCTCTATCCCGGCACCGGAAATGTGGACTTTGCCGACATCTTCCGCGAGCTGGAGCGGCGCGGCTATCGCGGCCACTACATGCAGGACTATCTCGGCATCGACGACATGCTCAAGGGGCGCGAGATCATTGCCGACATCGCGGAAAAGGCAGTGGCGCGCGAAGCTGTGTAACGAGGCCGGAGGGCGTCGTTTCTCCGGAAGTCACTTGTCCGGGGTGGCGACGATGGAGCGCGTCACCACATCGACCACGATCGCCTTGCGCCGGGCCAGCCAGTCGGGGGCGGCGAAATCGTGCTGGAACATGCTGCCGAGCGTGTAGCGGTTCGACACATGGATGAAGCAGAGGCCGAGGATCGAGATATAGAGGTCCTCGGCGTCCACCTCCCGGTGGAAGATCTTCTCCTTCTGGCCGCGCGCCAGCAGGCTGCGCAACTGCTCCAGCAGCGGGCGCGTCATATGCGGGATGGTGGCCGAGCGCTGGGCGGTGCGGCCCATCATCAGGTTCTCGTTCATGATCAGCCGCACGAAATGCGGATCGGTGCTGAGGAAGTCGAAGGTCAGTTCGACAAGGGCCTTCAGCGCCTGACGGGGGTCCACATGTGCAATGTCGAGCGTCTGCTCGCGGTCGCGGATGATCTTGTAGGATGCCTCCAGCGCCGCGAGGTACAAATCGTCCTTATTGCCGAAGTAATGGTAGATCATGCCGACATTGGCGCTGGCGCCGGCGGCGATGCGCTCGATGCGACTGCCGCTGAAGCCATGTTCGGCGAATTCCGCCATCGCCACATCGAGAATGCGCTGGCGGGTGGCGGCGGCGTTGCGCTTGCCGGGCGTGCGGGCAGGCGTCGGCGCGGCATCTTCGGGCAGGGCGGAACTCATCTTCTCTCCGGCGGGCTCGGCAGGTCGGCGAAAGCCTGCGCTGCAACCTCCAGCAATGCCATGTCCCGGCCACGTCGCGCCAGGATCGACAGCCCCACCGGCACGCCATCCACCGTTCCCACCGGCACGGTGATCTGCGGCAGGCCGCCGAGCCCGGCGGGGCACAGCAGCTGCATGGCGCGCGCCCGATAGGCCGTCTCGATTTCGGCCGAGGCGGTGGCGCGCAGCGGCGGCAGGCCCGGCGTCGTCGGCAGGCAGATGAGCGCGTCACCAAGCGTCGCTTCGAGTTCCTGCGCGATGGCGTTGGCCTGCTGCCGGGCGGCCTGCGCCTCCGTTCCGCCGACCTTGGCGGCGGCGGCGAGGCGCTGGCCCACGCCCGCGCCAAAGCCGGGGCTCTCGCGCTTGATCCAGCCGCCGAGCGACTGCCAGATTTCAAAGGCTTGCACGGTGCGGAAAATGTCCAGCCAGCGGTCGAGGCCGGCCGGGCTCAGCGGCGCCTCGCTGCGGGCGGGCAGGAGGCGCGCGAGCCGCGTCACGCCCTCGTCGAGCACGGCGCGGACATTGGCGTCGCAACGCTCGAAGGCATCGGTGGCGACGACGAGTTGCGAGAAGCCGGCGCCGGACTCGGGCCCGAGCAGCACCTCGCCCACTTTCTTCAGCAGGGCGGCGTCGCGGGCGAACCAGCCAACCGTGTCGAAGCGCGGCGCGAAGGGCGCGACACCCGAGAGCGCGATGGCACCATGGGTCGGGCGCATGCCGAACAGCCCGCAATAGGCCGCCGGCACCCGCACCGAGCCACCGCAATCCGTGCCAATGGCGAAATCGACCAGCCCGGCCGCCACCGCCACCGCCGAACCGCTGGAGGAGCCGCCCGGCAGCCGGTCGCGCGCAGCGGGGTTGATCGGCATGCCGTAATGGAAATTCTCGCCGGAGATCGAATAGCACAGCTCATCGCTCAGCGTGCGGCCGTGCAGAGCGGCGCCGGCGGCGAGCAGGGCCGTCACCGCCTCCGCCGTCACGGTGGCGGGCGGGTGGGTGGCGAGCCAGGCGGGGTGGCCGAAGCCGGTGCGGCTGCCGGCGACGTCGAACACGTCCTTCATCCCGAAACTGAGCCCGGACAGCGGCCCTTGGCCGGTGGCCGGGCGGGCCACATGGTTCTCATGGCAGAACGCACCGAAGGGCTCGGCCGGGGGCTGGGCGTCGGGGGGCATTGCGGGGTGCTCAGTTGGGCTGCGGGCGATGCAGCATTGCTGCGGGCCGCGTCAGGGTGCGTCGGCCGCGCTTATAGGCGAACAGGACGGGGGCGAGCTCGGCCACCGCCTCCTCGGTCCGCGCGCAGTCGAGCACGACGAAATCGGCCGCCTTGCCGGGAGCGAGGCCATAGTCGGGAGCGTTTATCAGCCGGGCGGAGCGCTCGGTTATCATGTTGAAGCACTCGCGAATGTCGGCGGCGGCGCCGATATGGCAGATATTGGCGTTGAGGTTGGCCATGCGGGGGAGGGAGCAGTCGCCGAACGGTGTGAACGGATTGAGCACATTATTGGTCGACAGCGAGCAGTTCACCCCGTGATGCAGCAACTTATGGGTGTGGGTGACGCCGCGCGGCTGGTGGCAGTCGCAGTCGCGGCCCATGAGGAACAGGTCGGTGGAGGGCAGCACGGTCAGCGCCACCCCGGCGTCGCGCATCCGTCGCGCCGCCGCCTCGAACCGGGCCGGGCTCGCCCCCGCCAGTTTGGTGACATGGCCGATGGCGGTGCGCCCGCCCCAGCGGTAGCGATCCGCCAGCGTGCAGACATAGTCGAGGTCGAGATTGTCGGCGCTCGGGCCGAAATCGAGATGCATGTCGATATCGGCGTCGAATTCGCGGGCCAGCGCGAAGACGCGGTCGATCTGGCCGTGCGGGTCGCTGTCCGTATAGGGCGCGGCGCCGACCACGCGGGCGCCATTGTTCAGCGCCGCCACCATCAGCTCGTCGGTGCCGGGATTGTTCAGCAGCCCTTCCTGCGGGAAGACGCAGATCTCGATGTCGATCGCCCAGCGATATTCCTCGATCAGCGGCCGCACGCCCTCCAGCCCGCGCAGGCCGATGCCGGGATCGACCTCCAGCTGGGTCCGCATATGGGTGGTGCCCTGCATCAGGCATTTTTCCAGCGTGCGCCGGGCCCGCGCATAGACATCCTCCGGGGTGAAGCCGGCCTTGGCCTTCGCCACCTCGCCGATCGCTTCGGGCAGGTCGCCGCGCACCGATTGGCAGCGGTCGAGGATGCAGGATTTGTCGAGATGGATATGGGTCTCGACGAAGCCGGGCGAGACGAGCCGACCGTCCACATCCAGTTCTTCGCCCTCGGCGGCGAGGCCGGCCTCGATCACCGCGATGCGTCCGGCGTTGATACCGATATCGACGGTACGGTCGGGGGCGCCGGGAAGGCGGGCATTCCTTACGATCAGGTCCATGGACGGGCCTCCTCCGGCCGGCGGTGCGGGCGGCGTGCGGTTCAGTCGGCGCGCCGGAACGGTGCCGGGCGGCGCGCCCTCCAGCGCCCGCGCGTCGCGCCCGGGGCACACCGGGCACGCGAGCAACTCAATTAAGTGTTTACTTAGTTTGCGGCAGGTGAAGGGCGCGGTAAAGCCGATTGATTGGCCAGCCGCTGCCCATGCAACACGCTGTTGCCGAAGGGATTTCTGAAAGGACGGGACCCCTTGCGCGCCCCGCGGGCAGGGGCTGCCTAGAATCCGTTCCCCCGGAATTCGCTCCCCGTAATCCGCTCCCGCGCGGGTGGGGCCGCTAGCTCAGGCGCTCTCGCCCTTGAGCGTGCGCATCACCGCCTCGCCGGTGAGCCGGTTATGCTCTTCCAGCCGCTCGGCGAGATCGAGACGGGCGCGGGCGCGGAAGGCGACCATGATGCCCTCATGCTCGCCGAAGGATTCAAGCACGCGCTGCGGGTTCTCGTTCACGACAAAGCGCAGCCGCAGCACTCGTTTCTGCAGATTGTCATAGCTCTGCAGCAGCACGGGATTGTGCGTCGCCACCGCCAGCGCCCGGTGGAAATCCTGGTTAAGCGCCGTATAGGCCGCCGGGTCGGCAGGCCGGCCGAGCGCGGCATGGGCCCGCTCGATCCGTTCGGCGTCCTCCGGCGTTGCCCGCACCGCGGCGAGGCGGCCGATCATCTGCTCCAGCGCGCCCTTCATCTCGAACAGATGGCCGACCTCGACCGGGTCGATCGGCGCGACGATGGAGCCGCGATTGGGCCGAAGCTCGATGAAGCCCTCGGCGGCGAGCACCTTCAGCGCCTCGCGCAGCGGGGTGCGGGAAATGCCGAAGCGCAGGCACAGCTGCGCCTCGGGAATGCGCGCGCCATCGGCCAGCTCGCCATTGAGCAGCACGGCGCGCAGCTTGCTGACGATCTGCTCGTGCAGCGTGCCGGTCTCTGCCTCGTTCGGCGCCGGCGCGGCCATCGCCCTCACTCCCCGGCCAGCGCCAGGCCGGACCCGGACGGGCCGGCGAAGAGCGCGCCGAAAGGGGCGAGCGGGGCGGTGGGGACGCCCATCGCCCGCAGGCAGCCCCAGAGCGTGGTGCTTACGGAATCGAACACCGGAATGCCCAGCGCGCGCTCGACCTGCGCCCCCACGAGCGCGCCGCGCATATTGGTGCAGACAATGGCGATGGCGTCAGGCGCCGCGCCGGCGACGTCCGTGCACATCTGCCCGATGCGGTCCTCGTCGATTTCCGCAAAGGAGAAATTGTCGGACATGCCGCAATGCGACCCGGCCACCACCTCGACGCCGATCGAGGCGTAATTGGCGACGATGCGCGCCCCGACATCGCCGGTATAGGGCGTCACCAGGCCGAGCCGCTTCACGCCGCGCTCGGCCATCAGCCGGTTGAGGCTGAGGATGGCGCTGGTGGCCTGCACGCCGGTGCGGGCGTGAATTTCCGCGCAGAGGCGCTCGTCGGTGTCGAAGCCGAGCCAACTCGCCGAGGTGCCGTTCCAGGCGATGATATCGGTGCGCGCATCCGCCAGCAGTTCGGCGGCGGCGAGAATGGGCTCCTGGCGGAACTGGTCGGAGGCGCTGTCGTCGAGGGCGATGCGCGTCACCCGGAAGCGGCCGAAATGCGCCGAGACGGCGGGAAACAGCGGTTCCAGCATCCGCGCCGTGTAGGGCTCCAGCACGGTGTTGGACGAGGGCGTGAGCATGCCGATCAGATGCCGGGGGTAGGGGACGAGATTTTGCATTCAAAAATGACCCGACAAAAGCCGCGTTGATCACCGGGCGCGGCGTCCACCTGCATGTGCGCCGCGCCCCTTATCCTTCGTCTTGCCCTGAGCGCCGACGTCAGTCAATCCGGATGAGCGCTTCGAAATCAACGAAAGTGCATAGTTATCGTGCAGAGCATGGCGCGCCTGATGGCATCGCCCTGACCGCGCTTCCGGCGTGGTGCCTACTATTTGGTATTTAAGTGACCACTTAGTTGTTGCAGACTTGAATCACGATAATGAATTCAAAAAGTCCTTCCAGGAGCCGTGTCATGCGCTTGCCCCTTCTGCTGACCACCGCGCTTTCCGCTGCCTTCCTCGCCGCCGCGCCGGCGCTGTTCCCGGCCCCGGCGCTGGCGCAGGAGGGCAAGACCTTCCGCTATGCCTACCGGGTCGATCCGGCCTCGCTCGACCCGCACGCGCTGGCCGAGACTTTCACCCTGTCCTGGCTCGGGCAGGTTTATGAGCCGCTGGTCGGGCGCGGCAAGAAGCTGGAGCTGGTGCCGGCGCTGGCGACGAAATGGGAGCAGCCGGAACCGAATGTGTGGCGCTTCCATCTGCGCGAGGGCGTCAAGTTTGCCGATGGCACGCCGCTCACCGCCGACGATGTCGTCTTCTCGCTGCAGCGGGTGAAGAAGGACGGCTCCGACATGGCCTATACGGTCGCCTCGGTGACCGACGTGAAGAAGGTCGACGATCTCACCGTCGATCTCGTCATGGCCAAGCCGAACCCGATCCTGCCGGTGCAGATCACCTCCACCTACATCATGAGCAAGGCCTGGGCGGAGAAGAACGGTGCCACCGCGCCGGCGAGCGTGAAGGCGAAGGTCGAGAACTTCGCGTCCACCAACGCCAACGGCACCGGCCCGTTCATGATCGCCTCGCGTCAGGCCGGGGTGAAGACCGAGCTGGTGCCCAACCCGAACTGGTGGGGCGAGAAAAGCTCCAATGTCGCCAAGGTCGTGTTCACACCGATCCAGTCCGACGCCACCCGCGTCGCCGCCCTGCTCTCGGGCGAGGTCGACATGGTCTATCCGGTGCCGCAGCAGGACGTGGCGCGCATCGACGGCAACGATGGCACCAAGGTGATCAAGGGTTCCGAGCTTCGCACCATGATGCTCGCCATGGACCAGCACCGCGACGAGCTGCAGAACTCCGACGCCAAGGGCAAGAACCCCCTCAAGGACAAGCGTGTCCGTCAGGCGATCTACCAGGCGATCGACATGAACGCGATCCGCGACCGCATCATGGGCGGCACCTCGCACATTGCCGGCACCATGATCGCGCCTGGCATCAACGGCTACGACCCCAAGCTCGACGACCGCGCCGCGCCCTATGACCCGGAAGCGTCGAAGAAGCTGCTGGCCGAGGCGGGCTATCCCGACGGCTTCACCTTCACCATGGACTGTTCCAACGATCGCTATGTGAATGACGAGCGCATCTGCCAGGCCATTGTCGGCATGCTCGGCCGCGTCGGGCTGAAGGTGACGCTGAATGCCCAGACCCGCTCGAAGTTCTTCGAGAAGGTGCTCGCCCGCGACACCTCCTTCGCGATGATCGGTTGGCAGCCGCTGAGCTACGACGCTCATTCGACGCTGCAGGACACGATGAACACGCCGGTGGAGAAGGTCGGCACCTACAATGTCGGCAACTACTCCAACCCCAAGGTCGACGAGCTGACCCAGAAAATCGAGGTCGAGGTCGATCCGGCCAAGCGCAACGCCATGATCTTCGAGGCGATGATGCTGGACAAGGCGGACTATGGCCACATCCCGGTGCATCAGGCCGGCCTCGCCTGGGGCGTGCGCAAGGGCGTGAACGTGGTGCAGCGCTCGGATGACAGCCTGGAGCTGAAATGGGTGAGCGTCGACTGACGTTCTGAAAGGGAGGCCGCGACATGAGCTTCGTTCTCGGACGGTTCGGGCAGACCGTGCTCGTGCTGCTCGTCGCGGCCTTCGTCAGCTTCGCGCTGTTCCGCTATGTCGGCGATCCCGTCAACAACATGGTCGGCCAGAGCGCCAGCCTCGCCGATCGCGAGGCGATGCGCGCGGCGCTGGGGCTGGACGATGCCTTCATCCTCCAGTTCGCCCGCTTTGTCGGCCATGCGCTGACCGGCGATTTCGGCATGTCGTACCGCTTCGGCCAGCCCGTGGCGACGCTGATCGCCGAGCGCTTCCCGGCGACGCTGGAGCTGGCGCTGATCTCCATGCTGATCGCCACCGGCCTCGGCGTGCCGCTGGGGGTGTGGACCGCGCTCCACCGCGACCATTGGGCGGCGCAGGCGCTGATGGCGGCCTCGCTGATCGGCGTGGCGCTGCCGACCTTCCTGATCGGCATCGCTCTGATCCTGTTCTTCTCGGTCTGGCTCGGCTGGCTGCCCTCCTTCGGGCGGGGCCAGGTGGTGGAGATCGGCGGCTGGACGACCGGCCTGCTCACCACAAGCGGCCTGCGCGCGCTGGTGCTGCCCGCCGTCACGCTGGGCGTGTTCCAGCTGGCGCTGATCCTGCGGCTGGCGCGGGCGGAGATGCTGGAGGTGATGCGCGCCGACTTCATCCGCTTCGCGCGGGCGCGGGGGCTGAAGCCGCGCGCGATCCAGTATCGCCACGCGCTGCGCAATACGCTGGTGCCTGTGGTGACCATGATCGGGCTGCAGTTCGGCAATGTGTTCGCCTTCTCCATCATCGTCGAGACGGTGTTCCAGTGGCCGGGGCTGGGGCTTCTGGTGATCCAGGCGATCCAGTTCGCCGATGTGCCGCTTCTCGCCGCCTATCTCGTGCTGATCGCCCTGTGCTTCGCCGTGATCAATCTGGCGGTGGACCTCGCCTATCTCGCCATCGACCCGCGCGTGCGGTCGGGTGGCGGCGTGAGGAGGACGGCATGAGCCTCGTCGCTCTTCGTCGCAGCATGGGCCACTGGTGGCAGGGCGATCTCGCCTATCGCTTCCGCCGCTCGCCGGTGGCGATCCTCGCCGCGCTGGTCGGCCTCGCTTTGCTGGTCGCGGCGATGGGCGCGCCTGTCCTGGCGCCCTATGACGCTTTCGACCCCGCCGCCGCCAATGCCGCCGATGCCCGCCTGCCGCCCGGCGTCGAGGGAATGTTCGGCGATGTCTATCTGCTCGGCACCGACCCGCAGGGCCGCGACATGCTCTCGGCCATGCTCTACGGGCTGCGCACCTCACTGGTGGTGGGCCTCGCCAGTGTCGCCGCCGCCGCCCTTGCCGGCGTGCTGCTTGGGCTGATCGCCGGCTATTTCGGTGGGGTGCTCGACGCCTTCATCATGCGCGCGGCCGATGTGCAGCTGAGCTTTCCCGCCATCCTCATCGCCCTGCTGATCGACGGGGTGGCGCGCACCGCCATGCCGCAAGAACTCCACGCCGAGCTGGCGGTGCCGATCCTGATTGCGGCCATCGCCGCCTCGTTCTGGGTGCAATATGCCCGCACGGTGCGCGGCCTCGTGCTGGTGGAGCGCGGGCGCGACTATGTGCTGGCGGCGAAGGTGACCGGGGTGAGCACGCCGCGCATCCTCATCTCGCACATTCTGCCCAATGTGCTGGGCCCGGTGCTGGTGATCGCCACCATCAACCTCGCTTTGGCGATCCTCACTGAATCCACCCTCTCCTTCCTCGGCGTCGGCCTGCCCTCCACCCAGCCCTCGCTCGGCTCGCTGGTGCGGATCGGCAATGAGTTCGTGTTCTCCGGCGACTGGTGGATCAGCGCTTTGCCGGGGCTGCTGCTGGTGCTGCTGTCGCTGTCGGTGAACGTCTTCGGCGACTGGCTGCGCGACGCGCTCAACCCGAAGCTCGCCTCATGACGGCGCTGCTGAAGGTCGAGGGCCTCCGGGTCGAGATCGCCCGGCGCGGCCGGGCGATGACCGCGATTGACGATGTGTCGTTCGAGATCGCCGGCGGCGAAATCCTCGGCGTCGTCGGCGAATCCGGCGCCGGCAAGTCGGTCACCGGCACCGCCGTGCTCGGCCTGCTGGAGCCCCCGGCCCGGCAGGCGGCGGGGCGCATCCTGTTCGACGGGCGCCGGATCGACACGCTGGACGAGGATGCGATGCGTGCCCTGCGCGGCAAGGAGATCGCCGCCGTATTCCAGGACCCGCTGACCAGCCTCGATCCACTGATGACCATCGGCGACCAGCTGACCGAGACCATCCGCACCCATCTGGACCTGACACAGCCGGAAGCGGTGGAGCGCGCCGCGCGGCTGCTGGCGGAGGTCGGCATTCCCGCCCCGCGCGAGCGGCTGGCGAGCTACCCACACGAAATGTCCGGCGGCATGCGCCAGCGCGTGGTGCTGGCGCTCGCCTTCAGCTGCGAGCCGCGCCTCATCATCGCCGATGAGCCGACCACGGCGTTGGACGTGTCGATCCAGGCGCAGATCCTCGACCTGCTGCGCGCCATGTGCCGCGAGCGCGGCACCGCCGTGATGCTGGTGACGCATGATATGGGCGTGATCGCCGAGGTCGCCGACCGGGTGGCGGTGATGTATGCCGGCAGGCTGGTCGAGGTGGGGCCGACCGCCCGCCTGCTCGCGGAGGCGGCCCATCCCTATACGCGCGGGCTGATGGCCTCGATCCCCGACATGCACCGGCGGGATGTGGAGCTGGCGCAGATTCCCGGCTCGATGCCGCGCCCCGATGCGCCGGTGCCGGGCTGTGCCTTCCATCCGCGCTGCCCGCACGCGCTGGTGCGCTGCGCCAGCGAGCGCCCACCGACCTTCGCGGTGGGCGCCTCCGAGGTCGCCTGCTGGCTGGCCGACCCCGTGGCGAGGAGCGCGGCATGAGCGGGGGCAAGGACACGATCCTCTCGGTCGACCGGCTCACCGTGCGCTTCGATGCCTCGCCTTCCCTCATCAAGCGGCTTGTCACCGGCGCCGGCCGGCGCACCGTGCATGCGGTGGAGGAGGTGGAATTCGAGGTGACGCGCGGCTCCACCTTTGCGCTGGTGGGGGAATCGGGCTGCGGCAAGTCCACCATCGCCCGCACCATCGCCGGCATCCAGCCGCCGAGCGGCGGCAGCGTCTCCTTCATGGGCGTCGACATTGCGGGATTCCGCACCCGCCACGCGGCCATGCCCTACCGCCGCAATCTGCAGATGATCTTCCAGGATCCCTATGCGAGCCTGAATCCGCGCTGGCGGGTCGGCCGGATCATTGCCGAGCCGATCCTCACCCATGGGCTGATGACGCGCGGGGCGGCGCTCACGGCGCGGGTGGCGGAGCTTCTGGAGACGGTCGGTCTGTCGCCGGGCGACACCGCCAAGTTTCCGCACCAGTTTTCCGGCGGCCAGCGCCAGCGCATCTCCATCGCCCGGGCGCTGGCGGCGAACCCGGCCTTCATCGTCTGCGACGAGCCGACCTCGGCGCTCGATGTGTCGGTGCAGGCGCAGATCCTCAATTTGATGAAGCGCCTGCAACGCGAGCGTGGGCTGACCTATCTGCTGATCTCGCACAATCTCGCCGTCGTCGCCCACATGGCCGACGCGATGGGGGTGATGTATCTCGGCCGGCTGGTCGAGCAGGGCGATGCGGCCCAGATCCTCGCCCGCCCGCTGCACCCCTATACAAGGCTGCTGCTCGACACGGTGCCCGATCCGCGCGCGCCGAAACGCGCCCGCGCGCGACTGTCCGGCGAGGTGCCGAGCCCGCTCGCCCCGCCGACGGGCTGCGCCTTTCACCCCCGCTGCCCGCTGGCCAATGCGCGCTGCGCCCGCGAGCGGCCGCGGCCGCTCCGCGTCGAGGCGGCCCTCGTCGCCTGCCATGCCGTGGAGGAGGGACGGCTGCCGTCCTGCCCGCCCGCCAATGAAAACTGCCTCGCCACATCGGGAGACGCCGCGTGAAAACCACGATTCTCAACTGCCGCGCCCTTCTCGGCGAGGCCGCTACCCCGTCGCCGGCGCCGGTCGACATCGAGATCGACGGCCGCGTGATCACCGAAATCCGCCCCGCTGGCGCGCGCGAGCCGGCCGCTGGCGAGGTGATCGATGGGCGCGAGCTGTTGATCGCCGCCGGCCTCATCAATGGCCACCATCACAGCCATGAAGGCTTCTACAAGGGCCGCAAGGACAATTTGCCGCTCGAGCTCTGGATGAACTATGTCCGCCCGCTCAAGCCGATCGAGCTGACGCCGCGCGACGTGTATCTGCGCACCATGATCGGCGCCATCGAGGCGGTGAGGAGCGGCACCACCACGCTGTGCGACGACACCAACCAGAGCCCGCGCATCCGCCCCGACCATGTCGAGCAGGTGTTCCAGGCCTATGAGGACATCGGCATCCGCGCCAATGTCGGCATCACCTTGTTCGACAAGCCGTTCTTCCGCGCCGTGCCCTTCGTCGACGAGGAATTCCCCAAGGACCTGCTCGCCGAATTCGACGGCACCCGCATGTATAGCGGCGCCGAACTGCTCGACTTCGTGCGCGGGCTCGCGCGCGACCATCACCCCTCGACCCACCGCGTCGCCTATATGGCCGCGCCCTCGGCGCCGCAGCGCTGCACGCAGGAGTTCCTGCTCGACGTGCGCCGCATGGCGGATGATTTCGACCTGCCGCTGATGATCCATGTGCAGGAGACGCGGATGCAGGTGGTGACGGGCCATCTGTTCTACGGCTCGACCATGATCGAATATCTCCACCGCATCGGTTTCATGAAGCCGAAGACCGCCTTCATCCACGGCATCTGGCTCAACCCGCGCGAGATCGAGCTGCTGGCGAAGACGGGGGTGTCTATCCAGCACAACCCGCCGTCCAATCTGAAGGTTGGCTCCGGCCTCGCGCCGGTGCGCGAACTGCTGAAGGCCGGGGTGAATGTCAGCCTTGGCACCGATGGCTGCGGCTCGATCGAGGGCACCGACATGCAGAACGCGCTTTATCTGGCCGCGCTGCTGCAGAAGCTGCGCGGCGACCACACGGACTGGGTCGGCGCCGAGGAGGCGTTCCATGCCGCCACCATGGGCGGGGCGCGGGCGCTCGGCCGCGACAAGGAGCTGGGCGCGGTGGAGGCGGGACGTGTCGCCGATCTCGTCGGCTACCGGCTCGACCGCATCCCCTTCACCCCGCTCAACAATGCGGTGAACCAGCTGGTCTATGCGGCGAGCCGGGCGGAGGTCGATCTCGTCATGGTCGATGGCGCGGTGATCGAGCGCGACGGCCGGCTGACCCGCATCGATGAGGCGGCGATCATCGAGGAAATCCGCGAGGCGCACACACGCATCGCGCCGCAGCTTGCCGCCTCGGAAATCGATGTGGAGCGCATCTCCCCGCATTACGAGCGCATCTATCGCCGCTGCCAGTGCATGGACATCGCCGCCGACACCTATCCCGCCCGCCTCAGCCACTGAGTGACATCATGACCCGTCCCGCCGATTTCCACGCCCGCGCCATCGCGGTGCTGCACGATGCCAATGAGGCGGTCTGGCGCGAGAGCGACCCCGAGGAAGGCGTGCGCCACTTCACCAATGCCACCCGCGGGTTGCTCGGCGATCCCGACGCGGTGAACCAGCCGGGCGCGCTGAAGCCGGGCGAGACGCAGTTCGTCGTCTCCGCCTGCTTCTTCATCGCGCCGAGCCGCGACCACATGATCGTGTTCGCCGATAATTTCGGCCTCGGCCGGGCGCGCATCTCCGTCACCGACAGCCGGCCCGGCCACACGGTGCAGACAAGGCAGGCGGCGGTGGTGCCGAACACCGACATTGACCCGATCTTCCGCCAGATCATCAAGACCGGGCGGGTCGGCTGCTCGATCTATGTGCCTGTGATGTGGAAGGGGGAGGTGATCGGCATGTTCAACACCGCCTCGCAGGCCCGCTACATCTATGATGAGACCGACATGCTTGTGCAGAAGCTGTTCGCCGCCTGCGCCGCCGCCGTGTGGATGGGGCTTGGCGGCCCGCGGCGCGTCGCCGAGGTGGCGGAGAGCCTCGAACCGTGGAGCGCCTGAGGCGCCCCACGGGATCAGGCCTCAGAAGCCCAGCGCGCAGCCATCCTTGCGCGGATCGGAACCGGCCATCAGGAAGCCGCTGGCGGTGTCGCGCAGGATGATCTGCGCCCCGCCGAAGGGCTCGATGGCGGAGGTGACCTTGTGGCCGCGCGCTTCCAGCTCGGCGGGTAGGCTTTCCGGATAGGTGGGTTCGATCTCCAGCACGCCGTCATGGGCGAAGGAACGCGGCGCATCCACCGCGTTCTGCAGGTCGAGGCCGCGGTCGAGCAGGCCCGACAGCAGCGCCGCGTGGCCGGAGGCCTGGTACTGCCCGCCCATCACGCCGAACGTGCCCACGGCCTCGCCATCCCGGCGCAGCATGCCGGGAATGATGGTGTGCATCGGCCGCTTGCCGCCAGCGATGGCGTTGGGGTGGCCCTCGATCAGCCGGAACGAGGCGCCGCGCGAATGCAGCAGCACGCCGGTCGCCGGGTCGACGCGGGTCGAGCCATAGCCGTGGAACAGCGAGTTGATGAAGGACACCATGTTGCCGTCACGGTCGACCACGCTGATATAGACCGTGTCCTTGTGCTCGGGTTCGTCCCACAGCGCCGGCGGCAGGGCGCGCTTCATGTCGATCCGCGCCGCCAGACGGCGGGCGGTCTCGCGCGAGAGCAGGGTTTCCACCGGCACCGTCATCGCCGAGGGGTCGGCGAGCAGCGCGTCGCGGTTGTAATAGGCGAGCTTGCCGGCCTCGGCGTGGAGATGTACCCGGTCGGCGAGCGACATTCCCTCGCCGAGGTCGAATTCGCTGAGGATGTTGAGGATCATCAGCGCCGCCAGGCCCTGGCCATTGGGCGGGCACTCTTCCACGGTATAGCCGCGGTACTCGCTGGAGATCGGCGTGGTGTAGAAGGCACCGTTCGTCATCGCCGCGAAATCGTCCAGCGTGTGCAGGCCGCCGAGGCTGTTGAGATAGCGCACCACGGAGTGCGCGGTCTCGCCCTCATAGAAGGCGGCCGCGCCACGGGCCGCGATGTCGCGCAGGCGCTGGCCGAGCAGCGGCTGGGCGTGGCGGTCGCCGGCCACCAAGGGCTTGCCGTCCTTGAGGAAGAAGGCGGTGGCGTTCTCGTCCTGCACCAGCAGGGGGAAATCGTCGGCCCAGTCGAAGGCGACGCGCTGGGCGATCGGGTAGCCGTTCTCGGCATAGTCGATGGCGCGGGCGAACAGCCGGTCGAGCGGCAGGCTGGCATAGTCGGCGTGCAGGCGCGTCCAGGCGGAAATCGCGCCCGGCACGGTGACGGCATGCGGGCTGGTGCGGGGAATCTCGCTGGTGAGCCCCGCCGCCTTCAGCGCCTCGACGCTGGCGGCCATCGGCGCGCGGCCGCTGCCATTGAGCGCCACGGTCGGCTGGCCCTTGGGCGCGTAGAGCACGAAGCAGTCGCCGCCAATGCCGGTCATCGCCGGCTCGACCACGCATTGTGTCGCCACCGCCGCCAGCGCCGCGTCGATGGCGTTGCCGCCGGCCTGCAACACCTCCAGCCCGACCGCCGTGGAAAGCGGGTGCGAAGTGGCGATCGCCGCGTCGCGGGCGAACAGGGTCGGGCGGGCCGGGCCGAAGAAGTCGGTACGTTGGGTCGTGATCACGGGAGGCGTTCCTGCTCACCTGTTGGGCGGTCAAAGCCATACAGCTCCGCCGCATTGTCTGTCATGATTTTCGTGGCCACCGCCTCGCTGCCGCACCAGTCGCGGAACAGATCCACCAGAGCGGCGTCGTCCGGCGGGGTGCCGGGCTTGGAGGGGTGGGGCCAATTGGTGGCGAACAGGCAGCGCTCCGGGGCATGGGCGATCAGCGCGCGGGCCAGCGCTGCGACATCAGTGTAATCGGGTGCGCCGAGGCGCGAGGTCTCGTAGACGCCTGACGTTTTCACATAGGTGCGCGCATTGTCGAGAAGCCGGCGCAGGGCGCCAAAACCGGGATGATCGAGGCCGACGGGTTGCAGGAACTTGCCATTATGGTCGATCACCAGCCGGCCCGGCAGGCGGGCGAGGCGATCCGCCTCCTCGTGCAGCAGGCGCCCGTCCATCTGCATCTGTACATGCCAGCCATAGGCGGCGGTCTTGGCCGCCAGCGTCTCCAGATCGTCCCAGCCGAGCGCCCCGCCGCCGATCATGAAGAAGCGGATGCCGCGTATGCCGAGGCCGGTCAGCCTTTCGAGTTCTGCGTCGCTCACCTGGGGCGGCACCACGGCGACTCCGCGCGCCTCCGCTCCCAGCACCGCCAAGGCGTCGAGCGTCGCGCGGTTGTCGAAGCCATAGACCGAGGGCTGCACAATCACGGCGCGGGTCAGGCCGAGCGTGGCGCGCACCTTCAGATAGGCGGCGATGTCGCCGCCCGCGACCGGGGGAAACGGCGAAGCCGGGGCCGGCGGATAGAGCTCCTCCGGGCCATAGATGTGCATGTGGCAGTCGCACGCGCCCGGGGGAGGCGTGAAGACCGGCGCCCGCACCGGCAGGAGCGCGCTCATCGCGACAGCCAGTTGGGGATGCGGTGCGGGTTCCGGGCATGGATCGGCAGCCGGCCCGCCAGCATCGCCTTCACCTGCTCGACGGTCTCCATCGCCTGGAACTCCGAGGGCTCGATCATCAGCGCCGCCGAATGCGGGGTGGCGATGACATTCGGCAGGCGGGCGAGCCGCAGCGAGGGCTGCTGGTCCGGCCCGTCGCCGACATCGAGCCCGGCTCCGGCGATGGTGCCCGATGTCAGCGCCGCTTCCAGCGCGTCCTCATCCACCAGTATGCCGCGCGAGATGTTGATGAAGAAGGCGTCGCGGCGCATCTTCGTAAAGGCGCCCTCATTCATCATCCGCTCGGTTTCCGGCGTCGCATAGGCGGCACAGACGACGAAATCCGGCTGGGAGAGCACCTCGTCCAGCCCCACCGGGATCACCGCGCCATTGTCGAAGCGGGCATAGGGATCATGCACCGTGACCTTCATCTTGAAGGCCAGCGCCAGCTCGACAATGCGCCGGCCGATCGAGCCATAGCCGATGACGCCGACATGGGCGCCGGCCAGCTGCCGGCCGAACACCATGGTGTGGGAGGCGTCGCCGGCATGGTAGCGCTCGGCATCCCGCGTGATGTTGCGGGCGAGGTCGAGCATGAGGGCCAGCGCGTGCTCGGCCACCGCGTCGGCATAGCCCGAGGAGCAGTTGCAGACGAGGATGCCGGCTGCGGAGGCGGCATCGACGTCGATATTGCGCATGTCGACGGCGCAGCGGGTGAACAGCTTCACATTCTTCAGCCGCTCCATCACCGCGCGCGGGCCGGCTGCGAGGCGGTCGGAGATGACCACCTCGCAGCCCTCCGCTGCCTTTACGAGGGTGTCTCCCGACAGGGGCTCATTACTGTCGTTCATCACCAGCTCGATCGGCAGTGCCTTCAGGGCGTCGACCGCCCTGTACCCGTAGAAATGCTTGAGCAGGTCGCGGTTATGGGTGAGCAGCACGCGCATGTCGGTCATCCGTTTCCGTCGGTCATGCCGGCGACGATGTCGGCCGGCAGCTGCGCCATCACCCAGCGGTTCATCGCCAGCACCATGTCGTCGCGCCAGGAGAGCGGGCCGGGGCGGGCGAGGCAGGAGGACAGGCCCACCTGCTGCTTCTGAAGGATATCGACATCCTCCATCGCCACCGCTTCCCAGCGCTTGTAATAGGGCGCGGCGCGCTCCTCGAAATCGGGCAGCTCGGTATAGGCCCTGGGGAAGCAGCCGCCGACGGAGAGCACGGAGCGATCAACTGAAATCGGCCGCACGGCCAGCCACCACATGCAGTCCTGCGCGTAGACGAACTGCACGCTGGGCTCGATCACCGTGAAGAATGTGCCCTGTTGCGCCTGCTCCGACAGGCCCTCAATGGCCGGGAAAGGCGGCTCCTGCCCGAGCACGGCGATAGACCGTTTGGCCTGCACCTGGATGACGTGCCAATTGCCCTGGGTGGGGAAACTCACCGAGCGCTGGGCCCCTACCGTCGCGGCATGGACGATGCCGGTGTGGTAGGTCTCCATGGCGTTTTCGAGCAGCAGCTTCCAGTTGCACCTGGTCTCAATTTCCATGTGCCAGGTCTTGACCATCTCAGCCAGGCGGTGGCTGCCCACCAGCTCCGGCATGTTGCCGAGATGGGTCATCAGGCCGGGAGCGTTGTCGTCATAGTTGAGGAAGACCGAGCCTTCCCACACCTCCATGCGGATGGGGATGAGGCCGTGCGGCGGCTTCTCGAATTTCGGCACTTCGCGCATGCCCGGCGCGCCGGCCAGCGTGCCGTCGAGCCGGTAGTTCCAGGCGTGGTAGGGGCAGGTGAGGTTCTTGGCGTTGCCGCAGCCTTCCATGAGGATGGAGGCGCGGTGGCGGCAGACATTGGCGAAGGCGCGCAGCACGCCATCCTCGCCGCGCACCAGCAGCGCCGGCCCGCCGACACTGTCGAGCGCCTTGAAGTCACCCGGGTTCGCCACCTCTTCCACCCGCCCGGCGAAGAACCAGCTCTTCATGTGGATGTGGTCCACCTCGGCCTTGAACACGGCCGGGTCGGTGTAGAACCGCGTCGGCGCGCTCTTGGCGTCGCCAAGCGGCGGTTCGGACCAGACATAGGGTTCGGGAACCAGCGTTGTTTCCAGGCTCATGACGGCCTCCGTTCAGCGATGCCCGGCATTCAGGCGGTGTTCCGCCTGGCCGAGCTGGACGAGATGAAGGGCGATGACCGCGACATGGCCGGCCAGCATGGCCGACATGCCCTGCACGTCATGCGGCGGGCTGAGCGTGTTGATATCAACGCCGACCAGGTCCAACCCCTTGAGCCCGTGCAGAAGATCGAACACTTCCGCCACGGGCGGGCCGCCCCAGGTAGGGGTGGCGACGCCGGGCGCGGCGGAAGGGTCGAAATAATCCATGTCGAAGGACAGGTGAACGGGGCGCGTGCCGACCACCTCGCGCACCTCGGCGGCGATCGCCTCGGGCCCGCGCCGGCGGACCTCCTCGCCGGGGATCAGCCGGTAGCCGAGCGCCCGCGTGTGGTCATAGGCCCCGCCGACCAGCATCGTCCCGCGCGCGCCGATGTGGAAGGAGCGCTTGGTGTCGACCAGCCCCTCCTGCGCCGCCAGGGTGAACGTGGTGCCGGTGTTGAGTTCCTCGCCGGGATAGGCGTCGGTATGAGCGTCGATATGGATCAGCACCAGTTCGGGATAACGCTTTGCCAGGGCACGCAAAACGGGGAGCGTCACCGTGCCGTCGCCACCGACGCAGAGCGGCACGGCATCGGCCTGCACCACGTCTGAGATCGCGGCTTCCATCGCCGCCATGGAGGGGCCGAGATCGGAGGCGACCACGTCGACATCGCCGAGATCGACCACCCGTCCGCCGGCGCGGGGGTCGACATCGGCCAGCGGGGGATAGAACGGGCGCACCTCGCTCGACATGGCGCGGAACGAGGCCGGTCCCTGGCGCGAGCCGATGCGGGTGGCGTTGGTGCCGCAATCGAAGGGCAGGCCGATGACGGCGATCTGCCCGGCAGTGGCCGAGGCGGCCTGAGGCACGCCGAGAAAGGTTCCGAGCCGCATCCGGGGCGCAGCGCCAAGGTGTTCCGTCATGAATCGGCTCCTAGATAGAAAGACTTCACGCGCTCCGGGTCGATATTCGCGCCGCTATCCTCATGGACGATACGGCCCAGGCGCATGATGTAGACGTGGTCGGACAGGCGCATCGCCTCGACGGCGTTCTGCTCGACGAGAAGAACCGTCATGCCCTGCTTGCGGATTTCCAGCACCGTGTCGAGGATCAGGTCGATCATCTGCGGGGCGAGGCCCATGGTGGGCTCGTCCATGATGAGCAAGGACGGGCGCGACATCAGCCCGCGCGCGATCGCCAGCATCTGCTGCTCGCCGCCCGACAGGGTGCCGGCCAGCTGGGCCACGCGCTCGCCAAGCCTGGGGAACAGCGCCACCATCCGCTCAAGATCGCTTGCGATATCAACGGCATCGCCGCGCGAATAGGCGCCGAGCACCAGGTTCTCGCGCACGCTCATGCCGGCGAAAACGCGGCGGCGCTCCGGCACATGGGCGATGCCGCGCGCCACACGCAGCTCCGGCGCCAGGGTGGTGATGTCCTCGCCGGCGAAGCGGATCCGGCCCGCCGCCAGCGGCAGCAGGCCGGACATCGCCATCAGCGTCGTGGTCTTGCCCGCGCCGTTGGAGCCGACCAAGGAGACGATCCGGCCGGGTTCCACGGTGAGGTCGATGCCGTCCACGGCGCGGATGCGGCCATAGGAAACGGCGAGACCTGCAACCTGAAGTAGGGGCTCCGCCGGGTGGAGTGTCAGTGCAGTGGGATGGACGATCGGTGCAGTGTGGCTCATCTCGATCACCTCGCCCGGCCGAGATAGGCGGCCTGCACCGCCGGGTCGGCCAGCACATCCTCCGGCGGGCCGTCCGCCAGCTTGCGGCCGTATTCCAGCACCGTGAGGTGATCGCACAGCCGGCGCACCACCTGCATGTCGTGCTCGATCAGCAGCACGGCGATGCCCTGCGCCCGCACCTGCCGGACGAGGTCGGCGATCTCGCTTTTCTCCACCGCGTTCATGCCGGCGAGCGGCTCGTCGAGCAGCAGCAGCTTCGGCGCGGAGATCAGGGCGCGGGCGATCTCGACCCGGCGCTGGTGGCCATAGGAGAGGGTGGTGGCGACGCGGTCGGCCACATCAGCCCCCAGCCCGACGAACTCCAGCAGCTCATAGGCACGCGCGATCATCGCCGCTTCCGCCGCGCGGGCGGAACGCCGGGCGAAGACGAGCGACAGCGCATTGGCGGAAAAGCGCTGATGGGCGCCGACCAGCACGCTCTCCAGCACCGTCATGGCGCCGAACAGCCGGATGTTCTGGAAGGTGCGGGCAAGGCCGCGCCGGGCGAAGCCGTTGACGCCGAGCCCGCCGATCTCCGCGCCATCGAAGACGAGTTCGCCTTCGGTGGGGCGTATGAAGCCGGTCAGCACGTTGAGAACGGTGGTCTTGCCGGCGCCATTGGGGCCGATCAGCCCGTGGATGGCGTCGCGGGCGACGGCCATGTCGAGGCCGCCGACCGCCTCCAGACCGCCGAAGCGCACGGTGATGGCGCGGGCTTCCAGGAGCGGCGCGGGGGAAGGCGCGCCGGTCAGCGGTTTCATGCCGCCTCCTTCGCGTTAGCGGGCCGCGCGCCGGGCATGGTGAGGGCGACGCGGGCGCTGGCGGCCAGCCCCTGCGGGCGGAACACCATCAGCACGATCAGCACCACGCCGAGCAGGGCGAAGCGGGTTTCGGGATAGGCCTGCACGAAGGGCAGGTCGAGCGCCAGCTGCAGGAACACGATCCAGATCAGCGCGCCGATGAACGGCCCGACAAAAGTGCCGAGCCCGCCGAGCACCACCAGCATCAAGAGCAGGATGTTCTCGAACAGCGAGAAGTTCAGCGGGCTGATATATTGCTGGGAGTGGGCATAGAACACGCCGACGAAGCCGCCGACAAAGCCGCTGGCGGCATAGGCATAGAGCTTGTAGCGGGCGGTGGGCACGCCCATCGCCTCCGCCGCTTCCTCATCCTCGCGGATCGCCACCCAGGCGCGCCCGACATAGGAGCGCACCAGCCGGGCGATGGCGAACACGACAAGCACGGCCAGCGCCAGGGCGAAGAAGAACTGCGCGCGCGGCGAACCGAGCGCGATGCCGAACAGGTTCGGCGCCGGAATGCCGCGAATGCCCATCGGCCCGTTGGTCAGGTCCATCCAGTTGATGGCGACCACGCGGACGATCTCGCCGAAGCCCAGCGTCATGATGGCGAGATAATCGCCGCGCAGCCGCAGGGTCGGCGTGCCGAGCAGCACGGCGAAGCCGGCGGCGAGCAGGCCGGCCAGCGGCAGATTGAGATAGAGCAGCCACCAGATATCGGCCGGGGCGACGCCGAACTGGTCTTTGAGCACCAGCACGAACAGGATCGAGGTGAGGTAGGAGCCCACCGCCCAGAAGGCGACGAAGCCGAGATCCAGCAGGCCGGCAAAGCCGACGATGACGTTCAGCCCGCTCGCCAGCATGCCGTAGATCACCACCATGGTGAGGATGCGCAGCCAATAGTCCGACGGCACCACCAGCCCGACCAGGATGGCGAGCGCGAGCAGGGCGAGTGCCGCGCGCGGGCCGGCGGCGGCGGCGCGGGTCAGCCCTCCGTCGACCTTGGCGAAGGCGGCGCGCAGCCAGGCGGCGCCAAACTCCGAGGCGCCGCCGAGCAGGCTGCCGCGCCCGGCGGCATTCAGCTCCGGCTTACCCAGCAATCCCTGCGGCCGCAGATACAGCAGCCCGACCAGCAGCACGAAGCTGATCGCGTCCTTCCAGGCGGTGCCGTTGGGCAGATAGCCGGATCCCAGCGCCTCGACGAGGCCGAGGATCAGCCCGCCCAGCGCCGCGCCGGGAATGGAGCCGATGCCGCCCAGCACGGCGGCGGTGAGCGCCTTCAGCCCGGGCAGAAAGCCCATGCTGGAATGGGCGAAGCCATAGGTCTGGGCATAGAGCAGCCCGGCCAGCGCGGCAAAGCCCGAGCCGATGGCGAAGGCGGCGGCCACCACCCGGTTGACCGGGATGCCGACCAGCGTCGCCGCCATCTGGTCTTCCGCGCTCGCCCGCATCGCCCGGCCGAGCGAGGAGCGGGCGATAAAGGCGGAAAGCCCGAGCATGGCGGCGAGCGCGGTCGCCATCACCACCAGGTCCATCACCGAGAGATAGATCGAATCGAACAGCACCACCGGCGGCAGGGTGGCGAGGTGGAATTCCGGGAAGCGTAGCTCCTCGGCGCCCCACACCGTCTGGGCGAGGCTCTGCAGCACTACGGAGACGGCGATGGAGGTGATGAGCGGGGCAAGGCGCGGGGCGTTGCGCAGCGGGCGATAGGCGATGCGGTCCACCAGCACGCCGAGCGCGGCGGTGAGCGCGATGGCTCCCGCCGCCGCCACGGGCAGCGAGAACCCCGGCATCGGCACGATGGTGCCGAGCAGGCGCACCTCGGGCAGCATCAGCGACGCGGTGAGGAAGGCGCCGAGCATGAACAGTTCGCCGAAGGCGAAGTTCACCAGGCGCACCACGCCGTACACCAGGGTGAAGGCCACGGCGGCGAGGGCGTAGATCGCCCCGAGCACCAGTCCGTTCGCCAGCAGCTGTCCGAGATAGTCCATTGCCTGCCTGCGTTGCCTTCCGGGTCATGCCGGTCCGGCGAAAGCCGGGCCGGCGACGTGCTTCGCGTTTACCTTCTCCCCGCGGGGGAGAGGGAGACGGACGGCTTCAGGGCTGCTTGGGGGCGAGGCCGAACTTGCCGTCCTTCACCTCAAGGAAATACAGCGCGCCGGCGCGGTCGCCCGAGGCGTCGAAGGTGGTGGGGCCGGTGACGCCGGGCACGTCCTTGAGCTTGCCGAAGGCGGTGTTCAGGCTCTCGCGGGTGACCGGGCCGTCCTTGGCGGCGAGATCGACCGCCGCGCCGAGCGCCATGCCGGCGTCATAGCCCAGCGCCGCCCAGGCGCTCGGGTCTTCCTTGAAGGTCGCCTTGTAGGCGGTGAGGAAGCTCTCCGTCGCCGGGGTGGCCACCGCCGGATCGAACATGCCGTAGACGATCATGCCTTCCGCCGCGCTGCGGCCGAGCTTCATCAGTTCGACATTGAGCGCGCCATCGGTGGAGAGCAGCTGCGCCTTGATGCCGAGCGCGCGCGCCTGCTCGGCGATCTTCGCCGCTTCGGTGTAGAAGCCGCCGATGAAGATGGCGTCCGGCTTGGCGGCGCGCACCTTGGTCAGAAGGGTGCGGAAATCCTTGGAGCCGAGCAGGTAGGATTCGGTGCCGAGGATCTTGGCGCCGTCCTTCTCGGCCGCGGCGGAGAACGCCTTGGCGACGCCGATGCCGTAATCATCCTGCTGGTTCAGCACATAGATCGACTTCAGCCCCAGCGTCTTGGCGGCATAGTCGCCCATCATCGCGCCCTGCACCGCGTCGGTGAGCACGTTGCGGCGGAAATAGGGGCTGACATTGGACAGCGCCGGGCTGGTGACGGCGGAGGCCAGAACCGGGAGCTTGCACTCGTTGAACACCGGGATGGCGGCGAGCGCGATGGAGGAGAAGGAATAGCCCATCACCACGTCGACATTCTTGTCGGAGCAGAAACGCTGGGCGATCAGCACGCCCTCGCGGGCCTCGCCGCGATCATCCACCGCGTCAATCTTGTAGGTGTTGCCGCCCTTCTTGTTCAACGCCTCCACCGCGAGGTCGAGGCCCTTGCGCATGTTGAGGCCGAAGGCGGCGAAGTCGCCGGATAGCGCGGCGGTGAAGCCGATGGTGATCTCCTCCGCCCGCGCGAGGCCCGGGGAGGCGAGAAGGCCGATGCCGAGCACGGCAGCGGCAAGGCGATGGGTCGTCATGCGAGTTCTCCTCTGGAAGAGACGGGGCGTGCTGCACGCTGCGGAAGGTTCCGGCCTTCTGGCCGTGTGGTTGGTTGGGTCGGCGTCGGGATCAGTGGAGTTCCACCGTCACCCAGGTTTCAAAGCAATAATCGTCGGCCAGCGACATCACGCCGATGGAGGCGCGGCCGCCAACGCCGATTTCGGGGCCGAACACCTGCTCGAACAGGTCGGAAAGCCCGCTCGCCACCAAATGCGGCTGGGTGAAAGAGGGGTCGCAGGCGATGAAGTTGAGCGAGCGCACCAGCCCCTTCACCCGGTCGAGATCGCCGACCGCGTCCTTGATGCAGCCCAGGCAGTTCAGCGCGGTGAGCCGCGCCGCCTCATAGCCCTGTTCGACGGTGAGATCGCGCCCGAGCCGGCCGGGAAACAGCACCTTGCCCTCCGCATCGACGCCGGCCGTCTGGCCGGAGAGGAACAACAGCTTGTCGCTGAGATAATGCGGCTTCATCTTGCCGTAGAGCGTGCCGTAATAGTCCGCCCCGCCGCCCGCGCTGGGCAGGACGAGGCCAAGTTCCGCCACGCGCCGCGTCGCCGAGTGGGTCATGCTGGCTCCCTCAAGCAGGCCATTCTCACCCGCTGATCTCCGTTCTATTTGGCGCCAAGGTCAAACGGGAAATAGCGGGGAATCCATAAAGCAAAGTTATGGCCTGCGCTCCGCCGGGGCCCCTTTGCCTCAGGATTGAGCGGGCGGGTGGGGGCCTGCCGCCGCTTTCAGCGCGGCGCGGCGAGATCAGGCGCCACAGCGCGGCGGAAGCGCTCCATGAAGGCGACCGAGATGCGCGAGGGTGGGCGGGTGCTGGGGCGGAACATGCCGAAGCGGTAGGGCACGAGCGGGCGGAAGGGGATCGCCACCAGCCCCATCGCTTGGAAGAAGCGGGCGGTGGCGGGATCGACCAGCGTCACCGCGCCGAGCTGCTGCACCAGCACGCAGGCGGTGCCGAAGAACTCCACCTCCGCCACCACATTCCAGTGGGCGTGCGCCTCGAAGAAGGCCTCGGCGGCGGCGATATGGGTGATGTGCTCGGGAAACAGCGTGACGAAGGGCTGGGAATCGAGCTGCTCCGGCCCGACGCAGCGCTCCTGCGCCAGAGGGTGGTCGCCCCGCATCACGCACATGCACGCCACCTCGAACAGCTCCAGCGAGGCGACATGGATGTCGATCGGCAGTTCCGCGAAGCCGACATCGAAGGCGCCGATCGTGCCGAGGTCGCGCACCGCATAGGAGGAGCGGGTGATGAAGCGGGCGGTGGCGCCCGCATTCTCCCTCAGCACATCGGCGATGATCGGCGGCAGCAGATAGGTGGCGAGGCCCGGCGGGCTGGCGATCTGCAGCGTCGCCGAGGACAGGCCCTTGAGGTTGCGGGAGATGGCCAGCGTGCGGTCCATCGCGTCGAGCGTGCGGACAATGGCGGCGAAGAAGGTCTCGGCCTCCGGCGTCGCCTCCAGCCTGCCATGGGCGCGGTGGAACAGCTTCAGCCCGATCTCGTCCTCCAGCCGGGCGATGAGGTTGCTGATCGCCGGCTGCGACTTGCCCAGCAGCACGGCGGCGGCGCTCATCGAGCCGTTCTCATAGACGGCGCGGAAGGCTTCGAGATGGCGGGTATCCATCGCTCACCTCTAGCAAGTGTCGCGCAAGGACTCTAGCGCCGGCCGGTCCGGGCGACGGCGGCGGCCATCATTTCCTCGATCTTGGCGGCGAGCGTCTCGATGGCGAAGGGCTTGGTCAGCATTTCCATATGGGTGCCGAGCACGTGCGAGCGCGCCACCGTATCCCCGGCATAGCCGGTGAGGAACAGGATCGGCAGGTCCGGCCGGTGGCGGCGCGCCACCTCGGCCAGTTCGCGCCCATTCATGCCGGGCAGGCCGACATCGGAGATCATCAACTTGATATCGCGGCCGGAGGCGAGCTCGACGATGGCGCCCGGCGCGTCCGAGGTCTCGATGGCGGCATAGCCAAGCTCGGCGAGAATGTCGGCCACCAGCACCCGCACCGAGGCGTCGTCCTCGACCAGCAGCACGGTCTGTCCCTCGCCCCCGGCCGCCATTGCCGGCAGGTCGGCATCGGTCTCGCCGGGCGGCTCGGCGGCGGGCAGGAAAAGCTCCACCGTCGTGCCCTCGCCCGGCGCGCTGGTGATGGCGACATGGCCCTCGCTCTGGCGGGCGAAGCCATAGACCATGGACAGGCCGAGCCCGGTGCCCAGCCCCACCGGCTTGGTGGTGAAGAACGGCTCGAACACCTTGCTCAGCACGTCAGGCGTCATGCCGGTGCCGGTATCGGTGACGGCGATGACGACATAGCGGCCCGGCTTGGCCTCGGGCGTGCCGGCGGCGTCCTGCGCCTTCAGCACCACCGGGCGGGTGGCGAGGGTGAGGCGGCCGCCAGTGGGCATGGCGTCGCGGGCATTGATGACGAGGTTGAGGATCGCGCTTTCCAGCTGGTTGGCGTCGGCGGTGCCCCAGCCCACGCGCTCGTCGCAGGCGATGTCGAGCGCGATCGTTTCACCCAGCGTGCGGCTCAAAAGGTCGTGCAGCGAGCCGACCAGCGCATTGATGTGGACGGGCCGCGAATCCAGCGACTGCCGGCGGGAGAAGGCGAGCAGGCGCTGCGTCAGCGCCGCCGCGCGCTGGGCCGAGACCGAGGCGACCTCAAGGAAGCGGTCGAGATCGTCGAAGCGACCGGAGGCGAGGCGGCGCTTCATGATGTCGACGGCGCCGATGACGCCGGTCAGCATGTTGTTGAAGTCGTGCGCGATGCCACCGGTGAGCTGGCCGACGGCCTCCATCTTCTGCGCCTGCCGCAGCGCTTCCTCGGTGCGGCGCAGCGCTTCCTCGGCCGCGCGCTCGGCGGTGATGTCGCGGCCCACCGCCTGCAGCAAATCGTCGGCCGCCACCGCGCTCCATTCGATGCAGCGCACCTCGCCATCCCTGGCCCGCAGCTGCAGCGCGAACAGCTGCGGCGCCGTCTCCTGGCTCAGCGCGGCCAGTATCTCGCGGAAGCGCGGCCGGTCGGTGGGCAGGATGAAATCGAGCAGGTTGGCGCCGGCGAGATCTTCGGCTTCCCAGCCGAGGATGCGGGTCCAGGCCGGGTTGGTGGCATTGACCACGCCGTCGAGCCGGCCCACCACCATGATGTCGGTGGACAGGCGCCACATGCGGTCGCGGTCGGCGGTGCGCTCGGCCACGCGCCGCTCCAGCGTGAGGTTGAGGCTGCGCAGCTCCGCCTCGGCCGCCTTGCGCTCATTGACGTCGCGCAGGATGGCGGTGACGAAGAAACGCCCATCGCTCGACCAGCGCGAGGCGGTCAGCTCCAGATGGCTTGGCGAGCCGTCGCGCCGGCGGGCGGTGACTTCCACCGGGCGGGTGAGGGGCGTGCCGGCGCGCACGCTCTCCCAGGCGGTGCGCCAGGCCTCCTGTTCTTCCAGCAGCGCCGAAAGGGTGGCGCCGACCAGCGCCTCCGGCGCGGCGCCGAACTGGTGGGCGGCGGAAGGATTGGCCAGCTGGACCACCCCGTCGGCGTCGAGCGTCAATATCGCGTCATGGGCGCTGTCGACGACGGCGTGGTAGCGGGCATTCTGCCGCTCGCGCAGCACCCGCTCGCGATTGGCGCTGGCGGTGACGTCGACCACCTGCACCAGGCAGAAGTCGTGCGGCTTGCCGCCCAGCGCCCGGATCGAGGTGTTGTGCACCATCGGCAGGCCGGCGCGGGTGCGCAGCGGCAACACGGCGGGATGCAGCGAATGGGTGAGCAGGCTGGCGGCGCCGGAGGCGAAGCTCTCGGCCAGGGCGGAGTGGAAGCGCGCCGGAAGGGCGGGAAACAGCGCCGGCAGGCTCTGGCCGACACACTCGGCGGCGGGGCGGCGGGTGCCGGCGGCGATCCACTCGTTCCACACCACCACGCGCCCGGCGCGATCGACGACGATGACACCGCCATCCAGCCCGTCGACAATGGCATGCGCCAGATGTTGGTCAGACAGGGGCATCGGCCTCAGGCGTCATTCCGCCGGCTGTGCGTTCGATGAACTCGTCGAGCAGCCCTTCCAGCGCGGCCAGCGAGGGCATGTCCATCAGCATCGCGATATAGCCGCGAATGTCGCGCTCGCGGACGGCGAAGTTGATGTAGAGGAACAGCACCACATCGCCGGATTCCGGTGGCGGCGCCAGCTCGAACAGGTCGCGGCTGTCGCCGCGCAGGATTTCCGGCAGCGACATTTTGAGGCTGCGGTGCAGCATGTTGGCGATGGTCGCCAGGCAGCCATTGAGGATGATGTTGCCGGTTTCCGCCAGCGCTTCCTGTTCCAGCTCGATGATGTCTTCCAGCGGCAGCCCGCCGCCGGTGACGGCGCGAACCAGTTCGAGGCTGTTGATCTCCGGAAAAATCAGCAAGGCGCGGCCGGTGATGTCGCCCTCGAACAGCTGGTGCACGGCGACCAGCTGCTTTTCCTCGGTGGCACCGACGACATCAATCGCGTCGTCGCGGCTGAGCAGCGTCACCCGGGGAACGGAGAGCAGGACCTGCTGGCCGACCAGCTCGCGCAGGCTCGCCGCCGCCCGGCTGACGCCGAGATTGACCAGCTCGGTCAGCGCGTCGATCTGCAGCTCGCTGAGGGCAAGGCGGCTCTGGTCGCTCACATGGGGCCCTTGGACAGCTGAACCTGAGTGAGAAATCGGCCCAACTCGTCTTCCGTCAAGGGCTTGGAGAGAAATATCGCGCCGACATCATGCGCCTGGGCGACGATTTCCTTCTGGTGATTGGCGGAGATGATGGCCATGGCGAGGCCCGGCATCAGCGCGCGCAGCTCGCCCGCCAGCTCAAGCCCGTCGCGGCCGGGCATGTTGAAGTCCAAAAGGGCGATGTCGAAGGGCTGCTGGTGGGCAAGGGCGAGGGCGTCGTCGGCATTGGCGGCCTCGGTCCGCACCCAGTCGGGGTGGAGCTTGTTCATGGCCTTGGCAATCGCCATGCGGGCGAGCTTGCTGTCGTCGACAATGAGAACTTGAAACGGCATGGGGGGACGGCTCCGGCGGGCGACGGCGCACCCTTGGTATTCAAAGTGCATCTTATGCCTCAAGCCGGGCCGCGCCGCCAGCGGGCGGGCGGTTCAGCAGGGGCGCGACATGGCGGGCGAGGAAGGCGCTGGCCGGCACGCCGCGCAGCTTTGGCCGCAGGGCGAGCAGCACCTGCACCACCGCCGTGTGGGCGCCGGTGCAGCCCTGCCAGTCGACGGTGGCGCCGGGGGTGGCGATGAGCCGCGCCAGCAGCGCCTCCGCCTCCTCGCTGCCGCAGAGGCCGTCGAGATGGAGGGTGCCGTCGCCGGCAATCCGCACCGTCATGTTCGCACCCTCATGACTTTGCCTTCATGGCTGCAACGCTTCGAGATCGAGCACGATGAGCACGCGGCCATCGCCGAGCAGGGTGGTGCCGAGGCAGGGCAGGCCGGCGAGCAGCCCTTCCAGCGGCCGCAGCATCACCTCCATGCGGGCGCCGAGCCGCTCCACCTCCAGCCCGCCATACTGGCCATCGAGGCGGGTGATGACGACCAGCGCCTCGCCCTCGCCGGCTGGCGCGGGGGCGGGAGACGGGGCCGGGGCAAGGCCCATGGACTGCGACAGATTGATCAGCGGCACGGTGCGGGCGCGCCAGACAAAGGCCCGCGCCGCGCCGATGCGGGAGATGGCGCTGCGCGGCAGCCGCACCGTCTCCACCACCGCCTCCAGCGGCAGGCCCAGCACCTGCCCGCCGGCTTCCACCGAGAGGACGTCGCTTTTCAGGATGCTGACCGGCAGGCTCAGCGCCAGGCGCGTGCCCTCGCCCGGGCGGCTGTGGACGCTGACCCGGCCGCCGAGGCGCGCCAGGGCGACGCGCACCGCGTCCATGCCCACCCCGCGCCCGGAATAGCCGGTGACTTCGTCACGGGTGGAGAAGCCGGGGGCGAAGATCAGCTCCAGCGCCTCCTCCTCGCTCAGCGCCGCCAGCGCGTCCGGCGTGGCCAGCCCGCGGGCGGCGGCGCGGGCGCGCAGGCGGGCGGTGTCGATGCCGGCGCCGTCATCCTCGATGTCGATGGCGAGCCGGTCCTCGACCCGGCGGGCCCGCACCACGACGATGCCGGTTTCCGGCTTGCCGGCGGCGGCGCGGGCGGCCGCCGGCTCGATGCCATGATCGGCGGCGTTGCGCAGAATGTGCAGCAGCGGCTCGAACAGCGCTTCGACGATCGCCTTGTCGGCCTGCGTCTCCTCGCCCTCGCTGACGAGGCGGATCGGCTTGCCCAGCGCCTCCGACATGTCGCGCACCAGCCGCGGCAGGCGCTGGAACACATGGCGCAGCGGCAGCACGCGCAGGCCGAGCACCGCATGCTGCAGCTCGCCGACCAGCCGCTCCAGCGCCTCGTGATGGGATTTCAGCCGTGCGGCGAGTTCACGGGCGGCGAGTTCACGGGCCGCCTCACCGCTGCCGGCCGGCGCCGCCGCCAGCCGGGCATGATGGGCGGCCTGCGTCTTCAGCACGGTGAACTCGCCGGTGAGGCGGACCAGCGCGTCGACGCGCTCGACATCGACCCGCAGCGAGCGCGCCCCGATATCGGCGATCACCGGCTCCGGCGGCGGGGCTGGCGCTGCAGCGGCAGAAGCGGCGGGCGCCCCGGCGAGCATGCCGGAAAGCGTTTCGGCGAGACGTTCCGGCGTGGCGCCGCTCGCGGCGAGGCGCTCCAGCGCGTCGGCCTCAAGCGCGCGGCCGCTGGCCCGCAGCACCTGCCACGCGGCGTGCAGGGCGCTCGCCCGCCGGCCCTCGAAGCCCCCGTCGCGCGGCCCGCGCAGCAGCGCGATCTGCGCCTCGATCAGAAGGGTGGCGGCGTCGGGCGCCGCTTCGCCGGGATCCGCCGCCGGCGGGGCGAGATCGCGCCATTCCACCGCGCCGGACAGGCCGGCAAAGACCGGCGCCAGCTGGGAGCGCGGTTCTGAGCTGGCGATGAAAAGGGTTAGCCGGCATCGGAACGGGTCGATCTCCTCGGGCGCCGGCGAGGCCGCGTCAAGGACGAGGTCGAGGGCCAGCAGGCCGGGCAGCGCCTCCACCGTGGCGAGCGGGTCCTCGCCGCGAAAGAAGGCGTCTTCCGCCGGGGTGTAGGCGAGGGCGCAGCGCGCCTTGCTTGCCGACGCCGTCGCGAGACACCGCTCCAGCCAGCTCTCGAACGCCGCGGGCGCGGCCTCGCGCGCGCCCGCGGCAATGGGCCCGGCCGCAGGCGGCGCGGCAGAATCGCCTTGCGCAAACAGCGCGATCATCGCCCCGGCGGCGGGCTCGGCGTCGGTCGGCGGCTCGCCGGTGGCTTCGATGGCGTCGAGCCAGCGCACCACCTGGTCGAGGCAGGTGAGGCACCGGCCGATCAGCTCGCCGGTGAGGGGGACGGCGCCGCTGCGCACCTGCGACAGCGCGTCCTCCGCCGCGTGCAGGGCGCGGGCCATGGCGGCGAAATCGATGATGCCGGCCGAACCCTTGAGCGTGTGGAAGGCGCGGAACGCGCCGTCGATCGCCGCCGCGTCGCGTGGGCGCTCCTCCGCCGCCAGCAGATCGGCCGTGCCCTGCGCCACCAGCTCGCGCGCCTCGATGAGGAACTGCTCGATGAACTCGTTCACGCCGGCACCCCGCACAGCAGCCGGGCGTGGAGCACCAGCGTTGCCGGCTCCAGCGGCTTGACCAGATAGAGATTGGCCCCCGCCGCCCGGGCGGCCGCGACATCGCCCGCGCCGGCCTCGGTGCTGGTGACGAGCGCCGGCAGCGCGGCAAGCGGCAGGGGCTGGCGGCGCAGCGCCCGCAGGAAGCTGATGCCGTCCATCAGCGGCATGTTGACATCAACGATGACGAGATCGGCCGGCGCCTGAAGCAGCTTTTCCAGCGCCTCGACCCCGTTCAGCGCCTCGTCGACCACAAAGCCGGCGGCCTCCAGCGCCTGCCGGTAATAGAGCCTGACGAGGCCGGCATCGTCGACCACCAGAATGCGCGCGCGCCCCGCCTCAGCCATCGCCGCGCTCCCCCGGCCGCTGGTAGATGATGGCGTCGGCAAAGCGGCGCACCTCGAACAGCGGCGAGATCCGGCTCATCGATTCACTGTGGCCCAGACAGATGAAGCCGCCCGGCAGCAGGTTTTCATACAGGTTCTCCGCCGCCATGCGCCGCGAGGCCTCGTCGAAATAGATGAGCACGTTGCGGCAGAAAATGACATCGAAGCGGCCATGGGCGCGGGTTTGCGCCAGATCCACCAGATTGACGGTGGAAAAATGGATCGACTGCCTGAGATCGGCGATCAGCCGCCAGTGCTCGTCATCCACCGGCTCGAAATATTTGCCGATCAGCGCCTCGGGCAGCCGCATCAGCGCCCGGCGGCCGAAAAGCCCGGCCCGCGCCGCCTCCAGCGCCCTTGTGTCGATGTCGGAACCGACGATCTCGATCTCGTAGGCGTCGACCTGCGGCCAGTGTTCCAGCAGCCAGATGGCGATGGAATAGGGCTCCTCGCCGGTCGAGCACGGCACCGACCAGATGCGCAGCGGCCCGCCCGCCGGGCGCTCCCTGAGGCGCGCGGCGAGGAGATCGGTGCTGAGGCACTGGAGCTGGTGCTCCTCGCGGAAGAAATAGGTCTCGTTGACGGTGAAGGCGTTGATGAAGGGCTCGACCTCGCCGGGCTGGTCGCTGCGCAGGCGGGCGAAATAGCTGGCGAAGGAGGTGGCGCCGGTGGCGCGCATGCGCTCAGCGAGGCGGCGCTCGACAAAATAGCGCTTGGCCTCGGTGAACACCATGCCGCTGCGGCGGTAGAGGAACTCGCACAGGCGCCGGAAATCCTCGTCGTTCACGGGCGCGCTCACGGGTCGATGGCGGTGGAGGCCCTGATCCGCCCGATGGCGACCTCAAAGGCGAAACGCAGGAACGGCGTGGCGTCGAAACGCCGGGCCGCGCGCTCCAGCACGGGCAGCGCCTGCGGCCCACCCAGATCGGTGAGAACGTCAAGCGCTGCGGCGCAAACGTTCGGCTCGCTCTCGCGTTCCACCGCGGCGCAAAGCAGCGTGGTCGCCTCGGGCGCGGGCAGGGCGCGCGCCAGTTCGCAGGCCAGCAGCCTGATGTCGGGATCAGGGTCGGCGAGCAGCGCCGGCAGCCGGGCGGGAAGCCGGGCCGGCATGGCGGCGAGCGCGGCGAGCGCACCATTGCGCAGGCCTGCCTCCTCCGCGCGCAGCAGCGGCAGCAGCGCGTCGGCGGCCTCCTCGCAGGCGAGGCGGGCGAGGGCGGTGAAGATCACCTCGCGCACCGCCGGCTCGGCCTCCATTTGCAGCGCGGCGCTCAGCGGCGCCAGCGCGCCCGGCAGGACAGCTAGCGCGCGGGCGGCGTGGAGCCGCTCCCCGGCGCTGCCGCCTTCCAGCGCGGCGACGAGGGCGGCGCGGTCGGCGGCGTGATCGGCGGCCGGCGCGGCGGCCTCGCCGGCTCCGGCGCGGATCAGCGGCATGTCGGGGCACCATTCATCAGGGCACCATTTTTTCGAGGCGGGCGGCGATGTCCGGCAGCGGCTCGACGAATTCGGCGCCGCCGGCCTTCACCAGCTCGCCGGGCATGCCCCATACAATGGCGGTTTCCTCGGCCTCGGCAATGGTGTGCCCGCCCTGCGCCCGCAGCGTCGCCATTGCCTGCGCGCCATCATTGCCCATGCCGGTCATCAGCACCCCCACCAGCTGGCGGGGCGGCAGATGCTCCAGCGCGCTGCGCACCAGCCGGTCGGTCGAGGGGTGCCAGAGATAGGTTGCCTGTGCCGGGGCGGCCATCGCCACCAGCCCGCCGGCGCGGCGCGAGACGATCAAGTCGGCATCGCCGGCGCCGATATAGACCGTGCCGGGCTGCAGCGGCACCGGCCGGCGCACCTCCACCACAGTGAGCGCGCACAGCGCGTCGAGCCGGCGCGCCAGCGGGCCGGTGAAGCTACCCGGCATGTGCTGCGCCACCAGGATCGGCCAGGGAAAATCGGCCGGCAGCGGCACCAGCAGCGCCTCCAGCGCCGGCGGGCCGCCGGTGGAGGTGCCGACCAGCACCAGCCCCTCGCCGGGGAGCGGCGCCTCGCTGGGAAAGTGTGCCGCGCCGGTGGCGGCAGCGGGCACGAGGTCCGGACGGGGGGAAGCGGCGGCGCGGCCGATGCGGTGGCGCACCCGCTCACGCAGGCGCAGGCTCGGCCGCACCCGGGCGCGGGCAGCGCCGCGCACCGCTTCCACCAGAGCCGGCGCCCATTCGCGAAGGTGCAGAGACACCGCGCCGGCGGGCTTCGGCACGAAGTCCACCGCGCCGAGCTGCAGCCCTTTCAGCGTCGCCTCGGCGCCCGCTTCCGTGTGCGAGGACACCATCACCACCGGGCAGGGCCGCTCGACCATCAGCTGGTCGAGGCAGGCGAGGCCGTCGAGGCGCGGCATGTTGAGATCCAGCGTGATCACATCGGGGGCGAAGGCGCGGTTCTGCTCCAGCGCCTCCAGCCCGTCGCGGGCGAAGCGCAGCTCGAAATCGCCGGCCTGGGTGAATACCTCGCCGAGCAGCTTGCGCAGCAGTGCCGAGTCGTCGACCACCAGAAGCTTGATCACGCCTTTTTCGGCCCGGCTTTGCCAGCCGGACGGGTTGCCGGACGGGTTGCCGGCTTGGGCTCGGCTTTGGCGAAGGCGTCGAGCAGGCCGCGCTCGGTGCGGGTCAGCAATTCGGCGGGGTCGAGCAGGAGAATGATCCGTCCGGCCTGTTCGAGATTGAGGATGCCCGACACCAGCCGCGTCGGCTCGCCGGCGAGGTCGGGCGCCGGCGCGATGTCGTCCGGCGGGCGGCGCAGGATTTCGCTCACCCCGTCGACGAGGATGCCGGCGCGGTGCTGGCCGCTGCGCAGCACGATCAGCCGGCGGCGCCGGCCCTGCGTCAGCGGTGGCATGTCGAAGCGGCGGCGCTGGTCGATCACCGGCAGCACCGCGCCGCGCAGATTGATCACGCCTTCCAGGAAGGCGGGGGTCTTCGGGATCCGGGTGAGGGTGTCAGGCACCTTCATCACCTCGTCCACCGCCGCGATCGGCAGGCCATATTCGTCGCCGCCGAGGCTGAACACCAGGAAGGACGCATCCTCCTCGCCCTCTGCCGGGGCGGTCGCGGCCTCGGCCGCGTCATGCGTGTCGAGGCGCTGCATGACCTCCTCCCGGAACAGCCTGTGTGAATCGAGGATCGACACCAGCCGGCTGCCATCGCCGGCACGGAAGATCGCCTTCAGCCGCGCCTCGCCGCCCACCCGCGCCGCCAGTGCCGGCGGGATCGGCTCGACCCGCGCGGGATCGAGCGGCAGCACGGCGGTGATGCGGTCGACAACCAGCCCGACCCACAGCGCGCCGTGCTTCACCACCACCACCTTGGCCGTGCGTGTCGCGGTGGCCGGCGGCAGGCCGAGCAGCGCCCGCAGCGCGAACAGCGGCAGCAGCCGGTCGCGATAGACCATGACGCCGCGTTCTATCGCCTCCGTGGGGGAGGCTCGCGCTTCGCCGAGCGGCAGCGTGGTCACGGCCTCGGGCAGCGGCACCACCTCGCGCACCTCCTCGATCGGCAGGGCGTATTCCTGGCCATCGGCCTCGAAGCTGACGAGCTTGCCGGCGCTCGCTTCCATGGCCGGGGCGGCCGGCGCGCTCGCGGCACCCGGGGCGGGGCGGCGGGGCGGCCGGGCGCGCGGGGCGAAGGCGGTGGCCAGCAGCGGGACGATATCCAGCACAAGCGCGACGTCGCGCGCGCCATGGAAGCGGAAGGCGCCGGTGAGCCTTTCGCCGGGGCGCACCAGGGCGCTCGCCTGCGCGTCTTCCAGATGGTCGGGATCGATCGCCACCAGTTCGCCCACGCCATCCACCGCCAGCGCCACCGGGCTCTCGCCGCGCAGTACGATGGCGCGCGCGCTGGCGAGCGGGGCGGGCGCCTCGGCCCGGCCGAGCAAAGCGCGGGCGCTGGCGACCGGCAGAGCCGTGCCGCGCAGATTGCCGATGCCGAGAAGACCGACCGGCGCCTGCGGCAGGCGGGCGAGCGCGGGCACCCGCACCACCTCCGCCACCGCCTCGGCCGGCAGCGCATAATGGGCCGCTTCGACCCGGAAGGTGAGGAAGCGCAGCGGCGCGCGGCCGGCGGCGGGGTCTGGCTCAGACATCGGGCTGCTGCAGCTCGTCGGCGAGCGAGGCGATCTCCTCGATGGCGGCGGCAAGGTCGTCCGCGCCTTCCGCCTGCTGCGAGGAGGCCGTCGCCGCCTGCTGCGAGGCGGCGCTGGCCTGTTCCGCCGTCGCGGCGATCTCGCGCGCCGCCAGCGCGCACTGGCCGGCGGCGGTGAGAATGTCCTTCGCCCCGAGAAGAATCGCCCGGTTGACCGCGCTCAGGGCGGCGACATCGCCATCGAGCTTTTCCAGCGCGCCGAACAGGCCACGATTGGCCTGGATCTCGGCCTCGGCGGCGAGAATGGCCTGCTCGCTGTCGCGGCGCAGCGCACCGATCTGCTCCAGAATGGCGCGCACCCGGTCCTTGATGCCACCGACACTCTCGGACGCGTCGCGGGCGAGGCTGCGGATGTCGGCGGAGACGAGGGCGAAGCCGCGCCCGGCCTCGCCGGTGCGGGCGGCCTCCACCGAGCCGCTGACGGCGAGCATGGTGATCTGCACCGCAACCAGCGCGGTGGCATCGACGATCTTCTCGATCCGGCGCCCCAGCTCTTCGAGCTCCTGCAGGGTGGCGAGCCCGGCGCGGGTGCCGGCCAGGGTCGCCTCGACCCCGTCCATCAGCCGCTCCAGCGCGGCGCGGCTCTCGCCCAGCCCGGCCTCCACCGCCGCGACACGGTCGCTCGCGGCGGTCGCCTTGTCGCGGGCGAGGCCGGCGCCGGCCTCGATCTGCGTCAGCGCGGCGGAGGTCTGCTGGGTGGCGCCGGCCTGCTGCTGGAAGCCGCGATCGATCTGCTCGATCGCCGCCATGATCTGCGCGGCGGCGCTGGAGAGCTCCTGGATGGTGGCGGAAAGCTCCTCGGCGGTGGTGGCGATCTGCTCGACCTGCGCCTGCGCCGTCGTGCCCGCGCGCAGGCCATCGGTCACGCGCGCCAGCGCCTGGGCGGCGACCTGGCCCTGTTCGAGCGACAAGGCCTGCTGGTGGATGGCGGTCTGGGCCTGGGTGGCGGCCGCCGCCTGCGTTTCCGCCACGCGGGCGATCTGGGCGGCGCCGCGCTGGGCTTCGGCCGCGGCGCGCTCCGCCTCCAGCGCGGCTGTGGCGATCTGGTCACTGCCTTCGGTCAGCTGCCCCATATCGGCGCGCAGCGCTTCCAGCGCGACGACGATGGCGGCGCCGGCCCGGGCCTGCGCCCGCGCCGCCTCGGCGCCCTGCTTGACGCCTTCGGCGACGGAGCGGACCTGCGCCTGGATGGTTTCGGCAAGGCCCTGCACCTCGCCGGCGCTCGCCTCCGAGACTTCCGCCAGCGCCCGGACCTCTTCCGCCACCACGGCGAAGCCGCGCCCCTTGTCGCCGGCCCGCGCCGCCTCGATGGCGGCGTTCAGCGCGAGCAGGTTGGTCTGGTCGGAAATCCGCCCCACCGTCTCGGTGATGGCACCGATGTCGCGCGCCCGGCGCTCCAACTCGTCGATCCGCGCCACCGAGGCCTGCTGGCGGTCGGCATTGCGCTCGATGGAGCGGATGGAGGCGGTGATCTGCAGCGCGGTTTCGGCCACCACCAGCTGCACCGCCTCGGTGCGCCGGCGCCCGGCATCGACCTCGGCGCGGGCGCTCACCAGCGTGGCCGCCACCGCCTTGATCGCGGTGAGCTGTTCCTGCGACCCGCCGGCGGCCTCGTCGGCACCGGCGGCGATCAGCTCCATGGACCGGCGCAGTTCCTCGGCGGCGGCCGAGGCCTCCATCAGTCCGCTGGCCAGTTCCTCGGTCGCCGCCGCGAGGCGTTCGGACACCTTGTCCAGCGGCGCGGCGGCGCGGCGGGCCGGGGCGGGCTTCACCGCCCCGCGCGCCGGCGGCTCCCCGTCCTTGCTGGAGGCCGGGGTCAGTTTGGTAGATTTCACAAGCGCCATGCCGCCCTCTGGATCGTCGGCCCAATTTTCGTTGCGGCCCGCACTGTGCGATGGCCCACCGGCGGGCGCAACGGCGCCGCCTGACGTGGCCGCCGATGATCGCGCCAGAGGGTTCAAGTCGGCGGGCGGCAAAGGGTTCCACACAGAGTCAGGCGGAGACCTGGCGCGCCGCCAGCCGCGCGCTGCGGTACTGCCTCGGCGAGGCGCCCAGGGCATTGCGGAACTCGCGGGAGAAATGCGCCGCATCCGAGAAGCCGCAATCAAAGGCGATTTCGGTGATGCTGCGCGGGCTGTTCTCCAGCATCCAGCGGGCATAATGCGTGCGCAGCTGCCGCTGGAAGGCCGCCGGGGCGATGCCGAGCGTCGCGCCAAACGCCCGTTCCAGCTGGCGGGTGGAACAGCCGACATAGCGGGCGATCGCGTCCATCGACGGGGGATCGTCCAGCCGCTGCTCCATGAAATGCACTGCCTGGTGCACCCGCGCATCGGTGACGCGGGCGAGATCGGCGACGAAATGCGGCTGCGGCAGCGAGGGCGGGCGCATGCCCTGCAGCATCATGTGCCGCACCGCCTGGTTGGCCTTGGTCGCCCCGCAATGGCGGGTGACAAGATAGAGGCCGAGATCGATCGCGGCCGTGGAACCGGCGCAGGAGAGCAGGTCGCCCTCGTCGACGAACAGCTTGTCGGTCACGGCGTTGAGCGTGGGAAACTGCGCCTGGAACGCCTCCAGCACGTTCCAGTGGATGCACACGGTGCGCCTTTCCGCCAGCCCGGCCTGGGCGATGGCGAAGGTGCCGGTGCACACGCCGATCAGCCGCGCCCGGCAGGCGGCGGCGCGGCGCAGATAGTCCAGCAGCGCCGCCGGCGGGTGCTCGTTGAGATAGTCATTGCCGCCGCACACCGCGATATAGTCGAACTGGGCCGGATCGAGCAGCGGCGCGCTGTCGGAGATCACCACGCCGCAGCTGGCCCGGCGCGGGGTGCCGTCGAGGCTCATCACCGTCCAGGAGGCGTGGATCTGCCGGCTGCGCCCGCCATGGTCGGCGGCGAGCCGCAGCGCGTCGATAAGGCCTCCAAACGCCGCCAGGGTGAACTGGTCGAGCAGCACGAAGCCGACCCGCAGCGGCGACAGCCGGCCGGGCACGGCGGGGGGCTCGTCGTCGGGGCGCGGGGCGAGGGATGGCGCGGAGGTCATGTCGCTCATATCAAAGTTTCTGGCCCGATCCTGCAAGCCAACGCTGCGTCAGGCGACGACACTGGCCCTTGCCTGCACATGAGGGGAGATAACAACATGGCACGCTTATCCGGTCTTGTTACGGCCTCGGCGCTCGCGCTGGCCGCCGCCATCGCGCCGGCATCGGCGCAGGAGGCGCTCCATGTCGCCTGGTATGGCGGCAATTGGGGCGACGCCTTCAAAGCCTGCGTCGCCGATCCCTTCACCAAGGCGACGGGTGTCGCGGTTGTGCCTGAGGTCGGCACCTCCACCGTCACCCTCGCCAAGCTGCAGCAGCAGAAGGACGCCCCCACCATCGACGTCGCCTGGATGGATGGCGGCGTGAGCGAACTGGCGGAAGCCGCCGGCGTGCTGGCGCCGATCACCGAAAAGGGCGTGCCCAACCTGAAGGACGCCCTGCCGCAGGCGGTCTATAGCAACGCCAGCGGCACCTATGCCGTCGGCACCGGCTATTACTCGCTGGGCCTGACCTACAACACCAAGGAAATTCCGCAGGCGCCGACCTCCTGGAACGACCTCTGGAAGCCGGAATATGCCGACGCGGTGACGATCCCCTCGCCGGCCAATTCCTCCGGCGTGCCGTTCCTGTTTTTCCTGCACAAGATCTGGAACGCCCCGGCGGGTGATTTCGCCCCGGTCTTCGCCAAGATCAAGGAGCTGAAGCCGGCGCTGTTCTTCGATTCCTCGGGCGCGGCGTCCAACGCCTTCCAGAGCAGCGAGGCGATCATCGGCGCGCATTTCAACGTCGGCGCCTTCGACCTTGCCGCCAAGGGCCTGCCGATCGGCTTCACCGTGCCGAAGGAAGGCGTGTGGGCCACCGATGCCCGCCTGCACCTCGTGAAGAACGCGCCGCGTGCGGAAATGGCGCAGAAGTTCATCGACACCGCGCTGACACCGGCCGCCTCGCAGTGCCTGGCCGAGAAGCTGTTCCTCGGCCCGTCGGTGAAGGGCGTGAGCGTCTCGCCCGAGACCGCCGCCAAGCTGCCCTGGGGCGCGAAGGGCTCGGTGGAGAACCTCTATCTGCTGAACTGGACCGAGGTGAACGCCAAGCGCGCCGAGCTGGTCGACACCTGGAACCGCGAGATCGCCCGCAAATAGCGCGCGAACCCACGCACCGACCCGCCCGGGCAAGCTTCCAAACGCGGCTTCCGGGCGGGCCCTTCTCCTCACCGATGCCGAGCCTTTTCGCGCAGGGCGGCCGTGATGGTCGCCGCGCGCCGGCTCTGGCGTAATCTGGCTTCGCCGACCTCGGACGGCCACCCTTTGCCGCGCCGTCCGCTCTCCCGCGAGGACACCCCCGTGCCGCCACTTCTGTCCATCGACGCCGTCTCGAAGAACTTCGCCGCGCACCGGGCGCTGGCCGAGGTCGACCTCGCGGTCGAGCCCGGCGAGTTCATCGCCCTGCTCGGGCCGAGCGGCTGCGGCAAGACCACGCTGCTGCGCTGCATCGCCGGCTTTCTCACCCCCGATGCCGGCCGCATCCGCATCGAGGACGAAGACATCACCCGCGCCCCGCCCTATCGCCGGCCGCTGAACACGGTGTTCCAGAGCTACGCGCTGTTTCCGCATATGAGCGTCGCCGACAACGTCGCCTATGGCCCGCGCCGCGCCGGGGTGGGCCGCCGCGAGGCGCAGGCGAGGGCGCGCGAGGCCTTGGCGCTGGTCGGGCTGGAGGAGATGGGCACGCGGCTGCCGCGCGCGCTTTCCGGTGGCCAGCAGCAGCGCGTGGCGCTGGCCCGCGCCATCGTCAACCGGCCGAAGCTGCTGCTGCTCGACGAGCCGCTCTCCGCGCTCGATTTGAAGCTGCGCCGGCGCATGCAGATCGAGCTCAAGCACATCCAGGAAAAGCTCGGCATCGCCTTCATCTTCGTCACCCACGACCAGGAGGAGGCCATGGCGATGGCCGACCGGATCGTGGTGATGAATGCCGGGCGCATCGAGCAGACCGGCACGCCGGAGGCGATCTACCGCGCGCCGGCGACCCGCTTCGTCGCCGAATTCGTCGGCGAGCCGAACCTCATTCCACTGGAGCCGGCCGGGCCGGGCCGGGCGCGGCTCGCCCTTGGCGGGGCGGAGCTGCCCGCCGCGTCCGGCATGCGCTTCGCCATGGCCCGGCCGGAGGACATCGTCCTTGTCGACGGGCCGGTGCCGGACGATGTCGCGACCTTTCCCGGCATCGTCGAGGAGGTGCTGGCGATCGGCCCGCTCACCACGCTGTTCGTGCGCTGCGGCGCGGTGCTGCTGAAAGTGGCGCGGCTCGGCATGTCCGGCGCCGAGCTTGCGCCCGGAAGCGCCGTCACACTTGGCCTGCGCCCCGCCGCGCTGCACCTGATCGCGGAGTGAGCGTCGTGACCGCGCCGCGCATGACATTAGCCCCGCTGCTGTTCGCGCCGCTCGCCTTTTTCGCCGCCTTCTTCCTGGCGCCGATGGCGGTGGTGGCGCTCGCCAGCCTCACCACTGACGAGGGCGGGCTGACCTTCGCCCATTATGCCCGCATCCTGCTCGACCAGTACCATTGGGACGTGCTGTGGGTGACGTTCCGCATCGCGCTCGCCACCACGGCGCTGTGCCTGCTGATCGGCTTTCCGCTCGCCTGGTATCTGGTGCGGATCGTGCGCTGGCGCAGCTGGCGGCGGGCCTGCGTCATTCTCATCGTGGTGCCGCTGTTCACCTCCAACATCGTGCGCTCCTTCGGCTGGATGGTGCTGCTGGGCCGCACCGGCCTTGTCAATCAGGGGCTGATGGGCATGGGCCTCACCGAGCGGCCGATCCGCTTTCTCGGCACCGAGACCGGCATTTTGATCGGCATGGTCTACATTCTCATGCCCTTCGTGGTGCTCTCGGTCGGCAATGCGCTCGCCAAGATCGACACCGCGCTGGAGGATGCCTCGGCCGATCTCGGCGTCGGGCCGGCGCGCACCTTCTGGTTCGTCACCCTGCCACTGTGCCTGCCGGGCGCGGTATCAGGCGCCATCATGGTGTTCGCCTTAGCGGTGAGCGCCTATGTGACGCCAGCGCTGCTCTCGGGCGGGCAGATCACCGTCTTTTCCATGCTGATCTTCCAGCAATATTCCTCGGTATTCGACTTCCATTATGGCGGCGCGCTGAGCGTGACGCTGCTGGTGCTGACGCTGGTTCTCGTCACCCTCGCCGGGCGCATCGGCGAGCGCGGAAGGAGGGCGGCATGATCGCGCGCCTTCTCATCCGCATCATCGCGCTCGCCGCCATGGCCTATCTGGTGCTGCCGCTGGTGGTGATCATCGGCGCGTCGCTGACGGAGACGAGCTATCTCGCCTTTCCCCCGCAGGGGCTGACGCTGAAATGGTTCGGCGTGCTGTTCGACGACCCGTCCTATGTCTCGGCCTTCATCACCTCGACCCTGCTGGCGCTGGCGGCGACCGGGGTGGCGGTGCTGCTGGCGGTGCCGGCAAGCCTCGCTTTGGCGCGCTATGTCTTCGCCGGGCGAGCGGCGGCGGCCTCGCTGCTGATGTCGCCGCTCGTGCTGCCCTATGTGGTGCTCGGCGCCGCGCTGCTGCAGTTCGGCACCGATTTCGGGCTGGCGCGCTCCTTCGAGGCACTGCTCGTCGGCCATGTGGTCATCGTCATGCCCTTCGTGCTGCGCTCGGTGCTGCCGCTGCTGACGCCGGAGCAGCGGGCGCTGGAAGAGGCCTCGATGGACCTCGGCGGCACCCCGCTCGCCACCTTCTTCCTGGTGGTGCTGCCGCAGATACGCGGCGGCATCGTCTCGGGCGCGCTTCTCGCCTTCATCTCCTCCTGGATCAATGTCGAGCTGTCGATCTTCAACACGACGTCGGCGCTCAACACCATCCCGGTGAAGATGTTCAACTACGTGCAGTACACGATCGATCCCACGATCGCGGCGGTGTCCGCGATCACCATCGTCGCGGCTGCGCTCGTCATCATCCTTCTCGATCTGCTGATCGGCCTCGACATGCTGTCCGAGCGCCAACAGCCCTAAGTCCAACGGAGCCTTCGCGATGCGCAAGCAGGATAGTTTCGACGTCATCTACACCCACACCGAGGGTGAGCCGCTCTGCATCATCCATAGCGGCATTCCCTATCCCGCAGGCTCCACAATCCTGGAGAAGCGCGCCTTCCTGGAGGCCAATTACGACTGGGTGCGCACCGCGCTGATGCGCGAGCCGCGCGGCCATCGCGACATGTTCGGCGTGTTCCTGACCCCGCCTTCCTCGCCCGATTATGATGCCGGCCTGATCTATATCGACGGCACGCAGTACTCCCACATGTGCGGTCACGGCACGATCGCGGTCGCCATGGCGATGGTCGCGCACGGCTTCGTGCGCCGTTCGGAAGACGGCATCACCAAGATCCGCTTCGAGACCACCGCCGGGCTGGTGCAGGCGGAAGTGGCCACGCAGGGCGACGAGGTGCTTTGGACGCGCTTCGAGAACGTGCCGGCCTATGTCGCGGCGCAGGATGTGGCGTTCGACCTGCCGGGCGTCGGCGCGCTTAAGGCCGACATCGTCTGGGGCGGTAATTATTTCGGCATCATCGACCTGCGCGGCACGGCGCTGAAGATCGGCCCGGAAAACGGCTCGGAGCTCTCCCGCCTCGGCATTCTCGCCCGCGAGGCGATCCGCGAGAAGGTGAAGATCCAGCACCCGACCGCCGGGCACATCAACAATTTCAACTTCGTCACCTTCTGGCACGAGCCGACCATCGAGGGCGCGCTCTACAAGAACGTGCATGTGTTCAGCGCCGGCCAGCTCGACCGTTCCCCCGGCGGCACCGGCACCAGCGCGATGATGGCGATGTTCGAGGCGCGGGGCGTGATCGGGCTGCATCAGCCGATCACCTCCGAGGGGCTGCTCGGCACCGGCACGTTCGAGGGCGAACTGATCGGCGAGACCCGTCTCAACGATGTGCGCGCCGTGCGCCCGACGGTGAAGGGCACCGCCGGCCTGCTCGGCACCGCGCGCTGGCTGATCGACCGCAAGGACCCGGTCGGCGCCGGCTTCCTGGTCGCCTGACGCTCACGACGGTTCCGGAAATGAGGAGACCGGCGCCACGCGGCGCCGGTCTTTTGCCGGCTTATTGATAAGGCGCTCTAGCGGGCCATGGCGCGCAGTTCGGCGATCTCGGCTTCCGTCAGGTAACGGATCTTCTCGCCGCGCAGCAGGAAGGCGAGCCGGGCGGTTTCTTCCAGTTCCTCGGCATTGTTGACCGCGTCTTCGAGGTCCTTGCCCAGCACCACCACGCCATGCGAGGCGAGCAGGAAGGCGTTGACCGGGTGCGCCCGGGCCGCGATGGCGAGGTCGCGGGCGATTTCCGCCGCGCCCGGCCGGTAATAGGGAATGACCGGCATATAGCCGGCGCGCATCACGTAATAGGGCGTGAAGGGGCGCAGGGCGTTGTCGGTCGGCAGGTCTTCCAGGCAGGACAAGGCGGTGAGATAGGTGGAGTGCAGGTGCACGATCGCCCCCGCCTCCGGCCGCGCCTCGAACAAAGCGAGATGGAAGGCAAATTCCTTCGACGGCTTCGGCCCCGGCACCGGGGTGCCCGCCGCGTCGATCTGCGCGAGGTTGTCCGGCGTCAGCCGCCCGAGGCTGCCGCCCGTCGGCGTGACCAGAAAGCCGCCTTCCTCCAGCCGCACCGACACATTGCCGGCGCCGCCGACGGAATAGCCGCGATCGAACAGGCTCTTGCAGAGGGCGCAGAGCTGTTCGGCCCTGGAGTTCCGGCTCATTTTCTTCCTCCACGCGCGATGAACGAGGACCGGCGCCGCAGCACCGGCCCTCAGGGCGTTAGTTCGACAGCGCCCAGCTGGTGAAGCCGGGCACATAGGTGACAAGCGCCAGCACCACCAGCATGATGCCGATGAAGGGAAGCATGGCCTTGGACAGCTTCATCACAGGCACGCCGGAGATGCTGCTGGCGAGATAGAGCGCGGTGCCCACGGGTGGCGTCAGCAGGCCGATGGTGAGGTTGATCACCATGACGAGGCCGAACTGCACCGGGTCGACGCCCAGATGCGCCGCCACCGGGCCGAGGATCGGCGTCATCAACAGGATCGCCGGGCCGCTGTCGAGGAACATGCCGACCACCAGCAGCATGACATTGATCAGCAGCAGCAGCAGGATCTTGTTCTCGGTGAGCCCGAGAATGGCCCCGGCGATGGTCTGCGGCAGCCGGGCATTGGTCAGCAGCCAGCCGAACAGCGAGGTGGCGGCGATGATGGCGGCGATCACCGCCGTGGCGATGGCGGCCTCGATGCAGATCTTGGGAATGTCGGCGAGGGTGAATTCCTTGTAGACGAACAGCCCGACCAGGAAGGCATAGACCGCGACCACGGCGCCGCCCTCGGTGGGGGTGAACACGCCCATGCGGATGCCGCCAATGATGATGACCGGCATCATCAGCGCCCAGCTCGCCTCCTTGAAGCGCTTCCATTTCTCGGCCCCGCTCACGCGGCCCTCAATGGGATAGCCGTGCCGGACGGCGTAGAAATAGGAATAGAGCGCGAAGCCGAGGCCGATGACGATGCCCGGGGCGATGGCGGCGAGGAACAGGTCGCCGATCGAGGCCTGGTTGGACACGCCATAGATGATGATGGCGATGCTCGGCGGCAGGATCAGCGCCAGGCTGCCCGAGGACGCCACGAGCGCGGCGGAGAAGCCGGCATCGTAATTGCGCTTCTTCATCTCCGGGATCATCACCGAGCCGAGCGCCGCGACATCGGCCACGCCCGAGCCGGAGACGCCGCCCATGATGACGCCGCTTGTGGTGACGACATGGGCGAGGCTGCCCCGGATATTGCCGACCAGCGCCAGCGCCAGATTGATGATGCGCCGTGTGATGCCGCCATGGCCCATCAGCGAGCCGGCCAGCATGAACAGCGGGATCGCCATCAGCGGGAAGGAATCCACCGAGGTGAACAGCCGCTGGCCGAACAGCGCCATCGGGTAGCCCTGGTAGAGGATGGCGCCCAGCGCGGCGAGGGCGATGCCGAAGGCGACGGGAACGCCGAGAATGAGGAACAGCGCGAAGCCGCCGAAGAGGAGAAGGGCAATCATGAGGCGATCTCTCCGCCGGAGGTCACGTTTTTCCATGTCGCGCGCAAAGCGAAATACAGCAACGCGGCGCCGCTGAACGGGATGACCGTGTAGACATAGTACATGGGCAGCCCGAGCGCGGCGCTGCGCTGGTGCAGGCCGAACTTGATCAGCGACAGGCCGCCGACAACCAGCGCCAGCCCGACCACGCCGACCAGCAAGGTGTTCAGCACCACCAGCCCGCGCGAGGGCTTGGCCGGCAGCAGCGACACCAGGAAGTCCAGCGCGATATGCGCCTTGGACTGGAAGGCGGCGGCCATGCCGAGGAAGGTGATCCATACAAAGATGTAGCGGCCCAGTTCTTCGGACCAGCTCAGTGAATTCTCGAAGACATAACGGGAGATCACCTGCGCGAAGGTCACGCCCATCATGGCGAACATCAGCGCGCCGATGGCCCAAAGCAGAAATATGTGTATCAGCCGATCCAGCTTGTCCAAGCTCGTTTCTCCCTCAGGCGGCGCGCCGAAACCCGGAACGGAAGGGAAGGCTGGTTCCCACCGTTCCGGGAGCGTGGCAGTTAAAGGCCGCGCAGGCCGGCGTGCTAGCGCCCGAGTTCCTGCTTGATGCGGTTGTAGAGGTCGGGGTCGACCTTGGCGCCGAAGGCGTCATGCGCGGACTTCGCCGCAGCGGCGATCGGCGCGGTGTCGGGATGGCTGACCTTGAGGCCGGCGGCCTCCATCTTCTTCAGCATCTCGTCGGTCTTGGTGCGGACCTGCTCGTTCTCGAACGCCGTGGCGGCATTGGCCGCCTCGACCACGATCTTCTGCTGCTCGGGGGTCAGCTGCTTCCAGCGCATCTCGCTGATCGACAGTGTGACATATTCATATTTGTGGTTGGTGAAGGACAGGTTCGACTGCACTTCGTTGATCCGGCCGCCGAAGATGAACGGGATCGGGTTTTCCTGCGCCGAGATGACGCCCTGCTCAAGGCCGGTATAGACCTCGCTCCAGGCCATCGGGGTCGGGTTGGCGCCGATGGCGCGCCAGGTGGTGACCATGGCGGGGATTTCGGGCACGCGGATCTTCAGGCCCTTGAGGTCATCGATGCCGTTGATCGGCTTGTTCGCTGTCACCTGGCGCGAGCCGCGCTCCCACCAGTCCAGAATGCGGACATTGGCGGTTTCCACCACCTTGCCAGCGATTTCCTCGCCGATCTTGCCCTTGACGACCTTGTTGAACTCATCCTGCGACTTGAACAGATAGGGCAGTTCCAGCAGCTGGATCGAGGGCGCGAAATTGCCGAGCACGCCGGCGATGAGGCCGAAATCGACCGTGCCCATCTGCATGCCCTCGACGAGGTCGCGGTCGCCGCCGAGCGTCGAGTTCGGGTAGATGGTCAGCGTGATGGCGCCGTTGGAGCGCTTTTCCAGCTCCTCCTTGAACTTCTGGGCGCCGAGATGCCAGAGGTCCTGCTCGGACTGGATGTGGCCGAGCTTGAGGTTCAGCACGTCCTGGGCGAGGACGGGCGTCGGCGCCGAGGAGAGGGCGAGGGCGGAAACGGCGGAGAAGACCGCCAGCTTCAGCATCTTCACGGTGTTGTTCAACAAATCATATCCTCCTTTTGGTCTTGTGATTTGCGGCCTGTGCCGACATGGTTTGCCAGCTTCAGGCCGCGCGTTCAGTGGCCGCGCAGGACGGCATCGGCCTCGGCGAAGAAGTTCACCCCGCCGAAATTTCCCGATTTCAGGGCGAGTGCCACCGGCCGCCCCCCGGCCGGGACGGCGCGCAGCGCGGGGGCGCCGGGCGCGATTTCCGGGCCGATTTCCAGTGAGGTCAGGTCCAGCCCCTCGACGACGGCGCCCGAGGTCTCGCCGCCGGCCACGACGAGACGCCCCACGCCGCCGGCGACCAGGGCTCGGGCGATAGCGGCGAAGAGCGTCTCGATGGCCGCCGCGACGGTCTCGCGGCCATGGGTGTTCTGGGCGCGCCGCACCTCCTCGGGGTCAGCCGAGGAGAACACCAGCGGGCGCGCGGTCTGCGCCAGCGCCCAGTCGGCGATTGCCTGCGGGTCCAGCCGGCCGGCGACGGCGTCATCGGCGGCGATCTCGAACACCGGCAGGCCGTCCGTGCGATGCCGTGCGACCTGGCCGCGCGTGGCGGTGGAGCACGAGCCGGAGAGCACGACGCACGGGCCCTCGACGCCCTGCCAGGCGCTGCCTTCGCCCGACAACAGGCCCTTGCGGCGGAAATTCTCCGGCAGCCCCATGGCGATGCCTGAGCCGCCTGTTAGGAGCGGGGCGCCGTCCAGCGCCGCGCCGATTTCCATCAGATCAGCGTCGGACAGCGCGTCCACCACGATCAGCCGCGCCCCTTCCGCATCCGTGCGGGTGAGCGCCTCGGCGATGGCGGCGGCGCCCTTGCGCACCTCGGCGAAGCCGACATGGCCGACCGTCATGTCGGTCTGCTGCGCCAGCCAGCGGCGGATATCGGCATCCGTCATCGGGTTCAGCGGGTGGTGTTCGAGGCCGCTCTCATTCAGCAGCCGGTCATGCACGAACAGATGGCCCTGATAGAGGGTGCGTCCGGCGCCGGGAAACACCGGGCAGACCACCACCTTGCGCGCGTCCAGCGCCTCAGCCAGCGCCGCCGCCACCGGGCCGATATTGCCTTCAGGGGTGCTGTCGAAGGTCGAGCAATATTTGAACAGGAACTGGGTGCAGCCCTGCGCCTTCAGCCAGTCCAGCGCCGCCAGCGACTGGGCGATGGCCTCGCCTGCCGGAATGCTGCGCGATTTGAGCGCCACCACGCCGGCCTCGACCGACGGATCGGCCGGTGCGGTTGGCACGCCGGAATATTGGGTGACGCGCATGCCCTGCTTCGACAGGGTGTTGGCCAGGTCGCTGGAGCCGGTGAAGTCGTCGCCAATGCAGCCGAGAAGCATGGTCAGAGCCTTTGCAGATGTTCGGTCCGGAGGGGCGCCCGCTCAGGGGGCGTCCAGGGTTTGCGCGCGCATGTCCCAATAGGTCTGGATCACCGTTTCGAGATGCGCGCGCATCGCCGCTTCGGCGCGGTCGGCGTCGCGGTCGCGAATGGCCTCGAAGATATGGCGATGGGCCGCCATCGCCTTGCCCAGCCCGTCGGGATGGCTGAGCGAGAAGCGGCGCTGCTCCTCCAGCAATTCCAGCACGACGTGATAGAGCGTATCGAGCAGCGGATCCTGCCCGATGCTGGCGATGCGGTGATGGAAGGCGTCGTCGCTGGCGGAGAACGCCGGAATATCGCCAGCGCTGGCCTCGTTACGCACCAGCAGCGCTTCGAGATCGGCGATATCGCGGTCGGTGGCCAGCCGCACCGCCTCGCGCACCAGCGCGACCTCGACGAAGATGCGGGTCTTCTGGAACTGGCGGATGCCTTCGGGGCGGGCGACCAGCATCTTGGCCGCCCCCGACAGAAGCTGCAGCAGCTCGCGCGGGTCCGGCTCCGTCACCCGGGTGCGGTCGCCATTGGCCACCGAGAGCATGCCGGTCTTGCTGAGCCAGAGCAGCGCCTCGCGCACGGCCGGGCGGCCGACGCCGTAATGCGCCATCAGCTCGCGCTCGGACGGCAACTGGTCGCCCACGCTGAGCTCGCCCGACAGCACCCGCTCCTCGATGTCCTTGGCGATCTTGTCGGACAGCCGGTCGCGGCGCAGATGTGCGGGAGTGCCGAAGCCACTCATGCGCCGAGTTTCCCTGTGATCTCGCGCTTGGCGTCGACGATCGCCGCCAGGAAGCCGTCACGCCATTTGCGCCGGGCGGCGAGGTCTTCGGCCGGCACATCGGCGCGCATCTTCGCCTCAATGGTGGCGACGAGTTCGGGCGTCCACTCGCGCGGGTCGGCCTGCTCCTTGGCCAGCCCGTAATACATCGGGCCGAGATTGGCGCAGTATTCGGCGACACCCTTGGCGGCGTTGAGGTCGATGGTGGCGAAGGGGCCCATGAAGCACCAGCGCAGGCCCAGCCCGTCGGCCACCGCCGCGTCGACCTCGGCCGGCGTGCAGATGCCGTCCTCGACCAGCCGGAAGGCTTCGCCCAGCAGCGCGCTCTGCAGGCGGTTGACGACGAAGCCGTTGATCTCGCGGGTGAGGGTGATCGGGCTCTGGCCGACGCCGGCCATCAGCGCGCGGGTGAAGTCGAGCGTCTCCGGGGCGGTCCAGGGGGCCGGGATCAGCTCGACCAGCGGGATCAAATGCGGCGGGTTGATCGGGTGCGCCACCAGGCAGCGGGCGGCGTTCGCCAGCCCTTCGGTGAAGACCGAGGCGGGAAAGCCCGAGGTCGAGCTGCCGACAATGGTCGCCGGCCACAGCAGCGCGTCCATCTCGCGATAGAGCGCCTGCTTGATCGGCAGCCGCTCCGGGGCGCTCTCCTGCACATAGTCGGCGCCATCAAGCGCGTCGGCGAGGCTCGTGGCGATGCGGCAGCGGTCGGCGAGGGCGGCATCGGCGGCGCGGACAAAGGCGAGCGCCGCCTCGGCCGCCGCAGGGGTGCGGTCATAAATGGCCAGATCATGCCCGGCACGGGCGAAGACCAGAGACCAGGACGAACCCACCACGCCACAGCCGACGATCGCAATCTTCATGTCTCACAGCCCTCTAACGGTTCGCAGCGACGGCCGGTCCCCTGTCCGGATCGCCCCCACGCGGGGAGCGCGCGCGAACATTCGTACCGCCGCATAATCATCTGGTCTGGTATGACAGGTTGATAGACTGATCGTCAACCTGTCCTGCATACCAATTCCACACCCCCGAAGCGCGCGGCGCAGCCGCCGGCAATTCCCCGCCGGAAAAACCCTGCGGGGAGCGGAGCGGGGCGCATTGGCCGTTAGGAAAGGAGGAAGCTGGGGCTGGGGCGTCCGCCGACGAGCGCAGCGGCTGGCGGCACAAAGGCGCGGGCCGGGCTCAAGGCCGACCCGCCGGGCCGGGGGGAGGCGAGGGCTCCCGCCCCGGAGGTTCAGATCGCTCGTTCACCCGCGCCATCCCGGAAGGGCCGCAGGCCGATCCGGGATCCGCACGGGGAATATGGCGCGCGATCCCGGCTCTGCGCCTGCGGCTTCGGCCGGGATGACGATCTTGCGGGTGGCGGCCGACCGGCGGCGCCTAGGTGCCGGGGCCGAGCCAGAGGGCGGAGGAGGCCGGAATTTCCACCCAGACGCGATCGCCGATCTCATGCGGCGCGCGGGCGCCGGGGTGGAACACCTCGTCGACGGTGATCTCCTGCCCGGCGATGAGAATGCCGAAGCGGATGACGCTGCCGAGGAACTCGCGGCGCATGATCTCGCCCTCGAAGGCGCTGGCGCTGGCGGGCTTCTCCTTCGACAGCCTCGCCACCTGCGGGCGGAACACCAGCCGTGCCTCGGCCGGCAGCACGGCGTCGCGGGCAATGCCGATGCGCAGGCCGCCCAGGCTCTCGAAATGGCGCTCCTTGCCCGAGGTGACGACCTTGCCCTCCAGCACATTGGCGGTGCCGAGGAAGGTGGCGACGAACAGATTGGCCGGCCGCTCATACAGCTCCACCGGCGTGCCGACCTGCTGCACCACGCCGTCATTCATCACAGCGATGCGGTCGCAGACGGTGTTGGCCTCTTCCTGGTCATGGGTGACGAAGATGGTGGTGAGGCCGAGCCGCTGCTGCAGATCGCGCAGCTCGCGGCGCACCTGCACCCGCATCTTGGCGTCGAGATTGGACAGCGGCTCGTCGAGCAGCAGCACCTTCGGCTCGATGACGACGGTACGCGCCAGCGCCACGCGCTGCTGCTGCCCGCCGGAAAGCTGGGAGGGCCGGCGCTCGGCGAGATGGCTGAGCCCGACGATCTCCAGCGCCGCCGCGACCCGGCGCTGGATCTCCGCCCGCTTCACGCCGCGCTCCTCCAGCCCGAAGGCGACGTTCTTCGCGACCGTCATGTGCGGCCATAGCGCATAGCTCTGGAACACCAGCCCGACATCGCGCTTCCAGGGCGGCAGGTCGCTGATGTCGCGCCCGCCCACCACCACACGGCCGGTATCGGCGGTGTTGAAGCCGGCGATGAGGCGCAGCAGCGTGGTCTTGCCGCAGCCGGAGGGGCCGAGAAAGGCGAAGAACTCACCCGGCCTGATGTCGAGGGAGACGTTCTTCAGCACATGGTTGCTGCCATAGGAGAGGTTCACCCCCTCAATGTGCAGATCGACCGCCGCCGTGTGCAGGACGGCCGCGGCGTCGTCGGTGATGGCGTGAGCGTTCATCGGGCGGCCCCCGTGGTCTTCTGGTTGCGATCAATGATGTATTGCGAGAGCAGGGTGCAGGCGGCGACCAGCACCACGGCGATGACGCCGAGCGCCGCGCCGGGCCCGCGACCGGCGGCGGACTGCATGAAGACATACAACCCATAGGCCAGCGGCGCGTCGGCGTTGGACTGCACCAGCATCAGCGTGGCGGAGAGTTCCACCGCCGCCGTGGCGAAGCTGGTGACAAAGCCGGCGAGGATGCCGCCCATCATCAGCGGCACCACGATGCGCCGCACGGTGCGCGGCTTGGTGGCGCCGAGATTTTCCGCCGCCTCTTCCAGCGAGACCGAAATCTGCTGCAGCGCGGCGTAGCAGGCACGCAGCGCGTAGGGCAGGCGGCGGATCGCCAGAGCGATGACCAGCACGATCCACATCGTCGCCAGCGGCGTGCCGTCCGGCAGGCGGATGTCGTAGAAGGTGCGCAGATAGCCGATGCCCAGCACCACGCCCGGCACGGCCAGCGCGGCGGTGGCGGCCCAGTCCAGCCAGTGGCGGCCGATCAGCTTGGTGCGCAGCACCAGATAGGCGATGGCGGTGCCGACCACCACGTCGATGCCGCCGGCGATCGAGGCGTAGATCAGCGTGTTCTTGATGTAGACGGAGCTTTCGCCGAACACCCTGGAGTAATGCGCCAGGGTAAAGCCGTCCGGCAGCGGGCTGAACGACCAGATGGTGGCGAAGGACAGCAGCAGCAGGCCGAGATGGGGCGCCAGCACCAGCGCCAGGATGAGGCCGACGACGCCATAGGCGACCACCTGCTCCCACGGGCGCATCGTGCGCTTGGCGAGGCCGCCGCCACCGCGCTGGGTGGTGGCGTAGTCACGCCCCTTGAGCGCCAGCGCCGACACCCACATGGCGAGCACCGACACCACGATCAGCACCACGGCGATGACATAGCCCATCGGATCGGTGAGGCCGATCGAGGTGACACGCAGATAGGCCTGCGGCGCCAGCATGTCCTTCACATTCAGCAGCAGCGGCGTGGCGAGGTCGTCGAACACCTTGACGAACACCAGCGAGGCGCCGGCGACATAGCCGGGCATGGCGAGCGGCAGCACGATGCGCCGGAACATCCGCATGCCGGACGAACCAAGGTTCTGCGCCGCCTCTTCCATCGAGCGGTCGATATTGCGCAGCGCGGTGGAGAGGTTGATCAGGATGAACGGGAAATAATGGATGGCCTGGACGAAGATGACGCCGTTCAGCCCTTCCATGAAGGGAATGCGGAAGCCGAAATACTCGTTCAGCAGCAGGTTGACCGAGCCGTTGCGGCCGAACAGCAGCTGCATCGCCACCGCGCCGACAAAGGGCGGCATGATCAGCGGCACGAAGCCGAGCGTCTGGATGATGAGCGCGCCGCGAAACTCGAACCGCGTGGTGATGTAGGCCAGCGGCAGCGCGAACAGCGAGGCCAGCACCACCGTCATCGCCGAGACATAGGCCGAGTTCCAGAACGACCGCATGAACAGGTCGGTGCGGAAGAAGTCGGCGAAGTTGATCAGGGTGAAGCTGCCGCTGCCCTTTTCGGTGAACGCGACATAGATGACGGACCCGACCGGCACCAAAAGGAAGGCCAGCAGGAAGGCCGCGAGCCCGAGCGCAAGGGCGATCTGGCCAGTGGTTCCAGGCACGCGCCGGCGGCGCGCCGGGGCCTGGGTGAAGGCGAGCGACATGCAACACGCTCCAGCTATGGCGTGGTGAAAAAGGGGCGCGGCGAAACCTCGGCCGCGCCCTCCGCGAGGGATGATCAGTCGGCGCGGCGGCTCAGTTGGCGAGCGTGGCGGCTTCCGCGACCTTGGCCTTCGCCTTGGCGTAGTTGTCCTTGGCGAAGGAGGCCCATTGCTGCTCGATCTCGGCCTGGCGGGCGCCCTTTTCCTTACCGCCGCTGAACGCCGCGCGCACTTCCGCGCTCGACGCCTGCTCCTCGGTGACGGGGACGGCGCCGATCAGCGCGCGCGCTTCCTTGATCAGGGCGCGGGCCTGCGGATTGTCCTTGGCCTTGAGCTTGCCCTCCACCTCATGGATCGACTTGGTGACCGACTTCAGGTCGTCCAGCTGGAAGGAGATCAGCTGGTCGAACAGCGTATCGACCACGGCCGTGCGCTTGCCTGATTTGTCGACGTCGAACATCGTCATCGACTTGAAGCGCGGGTCCGTGAAGGGGTTCGGGTAGCCCTCGGGCGCCTTGGCGTAGACGGCGGGGTTGACCGGCAGGCGGCGGATGCTGGGTTCCAGCAGCACTTCCTGGCCGGCGGGCGAGAGCAGGAAGTTGACGAATTTCTTCGCGTTTTCGGTGTTCGGCGCGTTGGCGACGATGCCGACATTGGCCGGCACCACGGTGGTGACGGTGGGATAGACGAACTTCACCGGGAAGCCCGAGCCCTGGGCGGAGAAGGCGAAGAAGTCGATGACGATGCCATAGCCGACCTGGCCGGAATTCACTGCCTCCGGCACGCCGAAGGAGCGGTCGGTGATGGTCTGGAAGTTGCCGGCCATGTTCTTGATGGTCTGCCAGCCCTTGTCCCAGCCTTCGCCCTGCAGGATCGTCTCGATGGTCAGGTGCGTGGTGCCCGAGCGGGCGGGCGAGGCGATGGCGACATGGTCGTAATAGGGCGCGGCGGCGAGGTCGCCCCACTCCTTCGGCTCGGGCAGTTCATTGGCGCCGACATAGCGGGTGTTCCACATGATGCCGTAGCCGGACGCCGCGAAGCCGAAATAATAGCCGTCGGGGTCATTGATCGGGTAGGCGCCGATCTTGTCGGGAATGCCCTCGGCGGTGGGGGTGAACTTCTGCAGCAGCTGCTTGGACTTCAGCACCTCGAAGGCGTCAGGCGCCGAGGCCCAGAACAGGTCGGTCTGCGGGTTGGAGCGGGTCTCGTCGAGATATTTCACGCCCGCATTGGTGTTGCGATTCTGGACGTCGAGCATGACGCCGGGATTGGCCTTCTCGAACGCGGCCTTGATCGGGTCGGTAACGTCCTTGGAGAAGGAGGTGACGACGGTGACCTTGCCGGACTGCGCCAGTGCCGCCGGAATGGCGGTGAACGAGGCGAGCGCAAGGGTGGCCGCGAGGGCGGCGGAACGGATCATGGCGTTTTCTCCCAACAGTCTGTTTGGCGGCCCGAAGGCTGCGCAAGCCTCTCCGCAACGCGCGTGCCAGAACGGCGACTTAGGGGTAAGGTATTGATCTCTATCGTATTTGCGGGCGGCGCTGCCGTGCCGCCGCGCGGCCATGGGTCATCGCGGTAACGCTGCCGGGCGGGCGCATGGGTCATCACGGTAACATCGCGGCGCGCCGTTTCCGGTGCGCGTGTCAGTCCTCGACCGCGTCGCGCTCCAGCCCGTGCTTGCGCATCTTGAGGTAGAGCGTCTTGCGCGAGATGCCGAGCGCATCCGCGCACTGGCCAACTCGCCCGCCATGGCGGACCAGCGCCTCGGCGAGGAGGTGGCGTTCGGCGGCGTCCATCATCGCTTCCAGCGACGGCCCGTCCATTGGCGCCGGTGCGGGGGAGGCGGCGGGCGCCTCCTCCAGCCCCAGCACATGACGTTCGGCCGCGTTACGCAGTTCGCGCACATTGCCCGGCCAGGGCCGGCGCATCAGCTCGCTGAGCGTTCCAGCCTCCACCGGGCGGGCCGGCACGCCGTCGCGCGCGGCCACCGTGGCGACGAAATGCCGGAACAGCGCGGGAATGTCCTCGCGCCGGTCGCGCAGCGGCGGCAGGCGCACCGTCACCGTGTTGAGCCGGTAGACGAGATCCTCGCGGAACCGCCCCTCGCCCGCCAGCGCCAGCAGGTCGACCTTGGTGGCGGCGAGCACGCGGATATCGACCTTGATCTCCGCATTCGAGCCCAGCCGCTCGATGCTGCGCTCCTGCAAGGCCCGGAGCAGGCGCGTCTGCGCCGCCAGCGGCATGGATTCGATCTCGTCGAGGAACAGCGTGCCCTTGTGCGCGTGCTCGATCTTGCCGATGCGCCGCTCGCGCGCGCCGGTGAAGGCGCCGGCCTCATGGCCGAACAATTCGCTCTCGATCATGTTCTCGGGGATGGCGGCGCAGTTCACCGCCACAAAACGCCCGGCCCGTCGGCGGCCGAAATCGTGCAGGGCCCGGGCCGCCATTTCCTTGCCGGTGCCGGTTTCGCCGAAGATCAGCACGTCGGTGCGGGTGTCGGCCAGCACGGCCAGCGTGCGGCGCAGGCGCTGCATCGGCTCGGCGCGGCCGATGAGCCGGGCGGCCCACACATCCTCCGCCGCCGCGTCGTCGCGCGTAGCCTCGTCGCGCAGCGCCCGGTTTTCCAGCACCAGCCGGCGCTGCTCCAGCGCGCGCCGCACCGTCTCCACCAGCAGCACCGGGTCGGCCGGCTTCTCGATGAAGTCCCACGCCCCGGCCCGCAAGGCGCGCAGCGCCATCGGCACGTCGCCATGGCCGGTGATCAGCAGCACGGGAATGTCGGGATCGAGCCGGCGCACCTCGTCGAGAAAGGCGAAGCCGTCCATGCCGGGCATGCGCACATCGGAGACGACGACCCCCTCGAAAGCCGGCGACAGCGCCTTGAGCGCCGTGGCGGAACTGCCGAGGGCGGCGACGCTGAGCCCGTCAAGTTCCAGCGTCTGGCCATAGGCGCGGCGGACCTCGGCGTCGTCGTCCACCAGGACAATGTCGGGCGTATCGCTCATGCGGCCTCGCTGAGTTCGATGGCGAAGGTGCTCCCCGAAGGCGAGCTTTCTCTCAAGAGCAGGCGGCCGCCGAAATCGCGGATGATGTTGAACGACAGCGACAGGCCGAGGCCAAGCCCCGAGCCCGGCGGCTTGGTGGTGAAGAACGGGTCGAAAATGTCGGTGTGCATGCCGTCCCCTATCCCCGCGCCGGTGTCGCTGATCTCGATGCTCACATGTTCCGCGCCGCGGTGGGCCCGGATCGCGATCCGGCGCTGCGGGGCGCCGTGCACCGCGTCCATCGCGTTAGCGATGAGATTGACCAGCACCTGCTCCAGCCGCACCTCCTCGGCAAGGACGTGCAGCCCCGGCGGGATGGCGCGTAGCACCTCGATCCGCTCGTCGGCAATGCGCTGGGCGAACAGCGACAGCGCGCCCTCGACCACGCCATCGAGGCTGACCGCGCCCATGTCGGGCTCCGGGCGGCGGGCAAAGCGCTTGAGATGGGCGATGCTGCGCGCCATGCGGACGGTGAGCCCCTCGATGCGGGCGAGGCTTTCCGCCGCGTCCTCGGTGCGCCCGCGCTTCAGCAGCACGGCGCCATTATGGGCATGAGAGCGCAGGGCGGCGAGGGGCTGGTTCAACTCATGGCCGATGCCGGCCGCCATCTGGCCGAGCGCGGCGAGCTTGGCGGACTGCACCAGCTCGTCCCGCGTCTGCCGGAAGATGGCGAGCGCGCGGGAAAGCTCGTCCAGCTCGTCGGCGCCGAAATAGCCCTGCGCCTGCGGCGGCGGCAGGTCCACCGTGCCGCCGCTGGCAATGGCGCCGGCGGCGAGGGTCAGCCGCTCCAGCCGGGCGATCAGGCTGCGCCTGATATAGAACCAGCCCACCAGCACGGCGACGCCGAGCGAGAGCAGGGCGATGGCGAGCAGCAGGCTGCGGCCGACGACGATGGCCTCCGCCGCGCGGGCGGCGGCGGCGCGCGCATCGGTCTCGATCTGCCGCGCCACCGTGCCGATGCTGCCACCGAGTTCGGCGGCGAGATCGCGGCTGGTGCCGAGCCGTTTCTGCCCTTCCTCGGATGCCGCGATCTCCGCCATGCGCAGCCCCGGCAGGCCGCTATCCGCATCGGCCAGCGCGGCGAGGCGACCGACGATCTGGCGCACGGTGATGCTGTCGGCCCAGCCCTGCAGCCGCTTGGCCTCGACCACCAGCTCGTCCACCGCCTCGCCGAGGAAGTGCCCGGTTTGGCGCAGATCCTCCGGCACCCGCACGCTGGCGACCTGCCCGAGCAGGCCGATGGACAGATGCGCCTGCGCGCTCAAGGCGAGGATGGCCTCGGTCTTTGAGGTCTCGTCGCGCAGGATGCGCTGGGCCGCCTGGCCGACCTCGCCCGCCTGTCCCGCCTGGGCCAGGGCGGCGTTGATGTTGAAGCGCGCGTCTTCCACCAGCGGCTCGACCTCGTCCACCAGGTCCGCCTGCAGCCAGCGCAGCTCGTCGACGAAGGCGCGGGTGCGGGCCTCGATGTCGAAGCGCCGGCGGGCGGCCTCGTCCACGGCGTCGAGCGTGCTGCCGAGCGCGTCCACCAGGCGGCGCAGCGCGCCGAATCCCTGCGAGCCCTCGCCCTTCGGCGCGGTTTCCAGCAGGTTGCCGAGAGCGCCGAGCCGGCCGTGCGCGCGCTCCATCGCCAGATCATGGGCGTCGCGGCGCTCGGCGGTGGCCAGCTCGGTCGCCGCCGCCGTCAGGCGTCCGCCGGCCTGTGACAGCTGGGCGGCGAACACCAGCGCCGGCACATGGCCGCGTGCGATCGAATCGAGCTCCGACGACAGCCGCGCATAGGACAGCCAGCCGACGCCGCAGGCGATGACCGCGAGCGCGCCGACGCCGATGAAGGCGACCAGCAGGCGCCCGCCTATGCCGAAGCGGGTTCTTTCCGCTTTCATGGCGCGGCCTTCCCGGCCCGCAGCGCCGGCAGCCGCCCGCGATCGACCAGATGCCGCCGCCCGGCCTCGGCGGCGGCGCGCGCCTCGCCCAGATTCTGCGCCGTCCATGTCTGGATGCGCGCGGTCAGCGCCGTCTGCTCCGCCGAGGCCGGCAGGCCGCGCGGCACGCGCAGAAGCTTCACCCCGGCGGCGAGGCGCGTGGCTTCCGCCTCGTTGAACGGCATCTGCGCCAGCAGCGCCCGTGCCCGCGTCACCTCGCGGGCGGCGTCGGTGTCGGGCGCGGCGAGCAGGGCGGCCTCCACCTCATAGATGGTGCGCCAGATATCGGCGGCGTCGCTGAGCGGGAAGGTGATGAGTTCGTCGAACAGGATGTTGATCAGCTCGTAGCGCTGCGCCGAGCGGCCGGCATCGAAGCTCCAGGTCGCCGCCTCGTCGCTGAGCGCGAAGGGGTTGGGGCCGTCTGTAGCGCCGTCGGCATAGAATTCCGGGCGGATCGGCTGGCGGTCGATACGCGGGTCGAGCAGCAGGCGCTGGCCGGGCACCGACAGCAGGAAATCGACGAAGGCGTTCGCCGCCGCCGGGTTCACCGCATCCTTGAGCAGGGCGATGCTGGCGGGAGTGAACACTTTCTGTTCGGGAAAGCTGAACCGCACCGGCCCGGCATCCAGCTCGGTTGGCTGGGCGAGGAAATCGATGGTGATGCCCACCCCGAAACGCCCGCGCGACACGCCGGCCGCCACGCCGAAGCTGCGGGCGGTGACGGTGGCCAGATTGCCGCCCACCTGCCGCCACACCGCCCAGCCGGTGCTCCAGCCTTCCGATTGCAGCAACGCCTCGACCATGAGGTGGGTGGTGCCGGAGCGCGACGGCGAGGAGAGGCCGACATGGCCGTGATAGACCGGCGCGGTCAGGTCGCGCCAGCGCTTGGGTACGCTGAGCCCATGGCGGGCGAGATAGGCCTCGTTCCATACCACGCCATAGCCGGACAGGGCGAAGCCGAGATACATGCCGGACGGATCGTTCACCGGGTAGCCGGCGACGATGGCCGGGGTGCCGGTGTCGCGCGGGGCGAGCGAGGCGAGCCGGCCCTCCAGCTTCAGCAGTTCGAACGCATCGGGCGCCGAGGCCCAGAACAGGTCGGCCTCCAGCCGCTCGCCGCCGGTGATCAACGCCACGGCGGCGGTGGTCTTGCGCTGGACGAACTCGACCTCGATCTCCGGCCGCGCCTGTTGAAACGCCTTGCGGTAAAGCTCGATCATCGAGGGCGGGAATGAGGTGACGATCCGCAGCGGGCGGGCAGCGGCCGGCACCGACTGCGCGATCAGCAGGCACAGGCCGATGAGGGCCAGAGCGCAGATGCGGTGCTTCACCGCCTTCTCCCGGATTGTGACGCTTCTTGTTGCGCCACCATCGCCGCAGAGCCCGGCCGCCGCAAGCTTTGCCGGCAATCCCTTCCCCGCAATCCCTTTTTCAGGCTCCGGCGATCGGCGGCTCAGCCCGGCCCGTTCAGCGCGCGCAGCACCAGCGAGGCGGCCAGGGTGAGCATGACGAGCCCGACGCCGGCGTCGAGCACCCGCCAGGCGGCCGGTCGGGCAAAGAATGGCCGCAGCAGCCGCGCGCCATAGCCGAGCGCGGCGAACCAGGCAAAGCTCGCCAGCGCGGCCCCGGCGACGAAGACGGGCCGCACCGCCTCGGGCTGGGCGGAACCCGCCGCCCCCATCAGCAGCACGGTGTCGAGATAGACATGCGGATTGAGCAGGGTGAAGCCGGCCGTGGCCATCAGCGCGCGGGCGAGCGTCGTCTCGCCCGCCGCTCTCACCGCCATCGCCTCGGGCGCCGCCATGCGCCGCAGCGCCTGCACGCCATACCAGCCGAGAAAGCCGGCGCCGCCCAGCGCCAGCAGGGTCGCCAGCTGGGGCAGGGCGGCGAGGAAGGCCCCGACGCCGGCGACGCCGGCGGCGATCAGCAGCGCATCGGCGGTGCCGCAGAACAGCACGATGGCGCCGACATGCTCGCGTCGCAGCCCCTGCCGCAGCACGAACAGGTTCTGCGCCCCGATGGCGATGATGAGCGCGCCCGAGAGCAGGAAGCCGGTGGTGAGGGGCAGCAGGATGTGTGTCATGCCGGCGTGGTGGCGGGCGGCGCGACCGAAGTAAAACTTGTTCTTCTAAGGCTGATGAAGCAGAACTTCATCCATGCTGGATTACCCCGCCCTTGCCGCTGTCGCCGCCGTGGTGCGGGAAGGCTCGTTCGAGCGCGCCGCCGCCACGCTCGCCATCACCCCTTCGGCCGTGTCGCAGCGGGTGCGCGGGCTGGAGGAGCGTCTCGGGGCGATCCTGATCGTGCGCGGCCAGCCCTGCGAGGCGACCGAGCTCGGCCGCAGCCTCTGCGCCCATCTCGATCGCGTGCGGCTGCTGGAGCATGATCTGGCGCCGGCGCTCGGCCACGGCGCTGTCGGCACGGGGGAGCGGCTGACCCTTCCGGTGGCGGTGAATGCCGACAGCCTCGCCACCTGGTTTCCGGCCGCCGCTGCCGCCTTCGCGCAGGTGGCCCAGGTGTCGCTGGACCTCGCCCTCGACGATGAGGCCCACACCGCCACCCGGCTACGCGCGGGCGAGGTGCTGGCCGCCGTCACCGCCGAGCGCGAGCCGGTGCAAGGTTGCCGCACCCTGTCGCTGGGCGCGCTGCGCTATGCCGCCTGCGCCAGCCCGGATTTTGTCGCGCGCTACTTTCCACGAGGCGTCACCGTGGAGGCGCTGCACGCGGCGCCCTGCCTGCGCTTCGACCGGCGGGACTTTCTGCAGGCGCGCTGGGCGTTGGCGGCGCTAGGCACCGAGCGGGTCGGCCCGGTGCATTGGGTGCCGTCCACCCATGGCTTTCTCGACATGACGCGGGTCGGGCTGGGCTGGGGCCTGCACCCCACAATGATGGTGGACGCTCATCTCGCCGCCGGGCGCCTGGTGGAGCTGGTGCCGGGCCAGCGGGTCGATGTGCCGCTCCACTGGACGGTGATCCGCCTTGAGACCCGCGCGTTGCGCCAGTTGACGCAGGCCGTGTGTGCGGCGGCCGGCGCGGTTCTCGGCCGCTGACCTCGCGTCGCGAGCCCCGGCCGCGCCGGAATTTCATGCCGAACGCTTCCCCACAAGGGCGTGCCTTACCGAGGGTTGTGTTTCTTCCGGCCAGTCCAATGTCTGGATCGACGAACGACACAGCAGAAGGCGGGTCTTATCGAGAATGTCGATACCGCCCATTGTTTATAGGGATGGCGCGGCAGCCAAGTTATTCAACAATCTGTCACGAGGGAAAACTACTTCAGTTGCCCATGCAATGCGCTCCAGGCGGCGCGTATACAATGGGAATTGAAAACAATGACCAGCATCGTCAGCCCAATCCTCGACTTCATGGCGACGCGCGGCTCGGAAGATCGTGTCATCGATCTGAACGGCGTGTTCGGCGGCAGCGGCCTCACCTACACGATCGCGAGCAGCGATCCCGCGGTCGCCGCGGTCCGGATCGAGGGCAGCGAACTGACGATCGATTTTCTTGAGACGCTCGGCTACACCGATCTCAAGATCACCGCGACCGATGCCGAGGGCGCCACGGCGGTGGAGAATGTCCGGGTGCGCGTGGCCAGCGAGAGCGCCTTCACCATTGCGGTGATGCCCGACACGCAGGATTACACCTCCAACGCCGACCTCAACCACATTTTCGGCGACATGACCCAGTGGCTGGTCGATCACCAGGAAAGCCTGGGCATCGAGTTCGCCATCCATGTCGGCGACATCACCCAGCGCAACACGGCGGAAAACTGGGCGATCGCCGAGGAAGCGCTGCGCAAGCTCGACGGCAAGATCCCCTATTCGCTGCTGCCGGGAAACCACGACCAAAGCGACCAGGGCCGCGCCAACGACCACAGCTCGGTCTATCTCGACGACCTGTTCTCGCCGGAGAAGCAGGCTGCCACCAGCCCCACCTTTGGCGGCGTCTATGACCAGGAGCCGGAAAGCTCCAAGAACAACTACCACACCTTCACCGCGCCCGATGGCACCAAGTGGCTTGTCATGTCGATGGAATTCGGCGTGCGCGACGACGTGCTGCGCTGGGCCGGCGATGTCATCGAGGCGCATGCCGATCACCGCGTCATCATCGCCAACCATTCGATGACCAACTTCGCCGGCCGCCACGACCCGCTCGGCTCGCCGCTGTTCAACGAGGGCACCGGCTACGACTACGGCATGGGCAACACGCTCGAAAACCCCAATGATGGCGAGACCATCTGGCGCGAGCTGGCCAGCAAGTACCCCAATGTCGCGATGACGTTCTCGGGCCACATCTTTGGCGACGGCGCCGAAACCGTGACCAGCTACAACCAGTATGGCCAGCCGGTTCACCAGATGCTGGTGAATTACCAGAACGGCGTCGCCAACGAGATCAATGGCGGGCGCGGCGGCAATGGCGCCATCCGCCTGGTCGTGGTCGACCCGGAGGCCGGCACCATCTCGACCGAGACCTATTTCACCGAATTCGACAGCTACCTCACCGGCGGGCGCACCGAAGGCGAGCTGCAGGGCGACTATAAGGAGCACGAGCAGGTGCTCGACGGGCTCGATCTCGGCCCGGTGACGCCGCAGGCGCTGGCCGATGCTGGCGACGACATCTTCGCCACCGCCACGGCCGGTGCCGACGAGGGCGCGGTGGTCCTCGATGCGAGCGCCTCGCGTAACCCGGGTGACGCGATCGTCGAATATCGCTGGCTCGACAAGGGCGGCCAGGTGGTGGCCACCGGCCAGAAGCCGACCGTCTCTTTCGAGGTCGGCAGCCACAAGCTGACGCTTGAGGTCGAGGACCGCGCCGGCGTGGTGACGCGCGACGAGATCCGCGTCGTCGTCAGCGGCGATCGCACCTTGCTGGTCGACAATTTCAACGACGGCAACGCCGCTGGCTGGACCACGGTCCGGCCGCTGCTGGCGAACACGACCATTCTTGAAACCGCCTCGCAGGCCGGCGCCCCGGCGCTGGAGGGCGGCGATGCCGGCGTGCTCTCCTTCCCGCCGCTCGAAGGCACACAGTATTACCATGTGCAGCCGGGCTTCGAACCGTCCGCCGGCGACGACTTCGAATCCTACACGCTGATGATGGACCTGATGGTCTATGACGGCCAGGGCTCCTATTTCTCGCTGTTCCAGAACGACCTCGAAAACGCCGAGGACGGCGTCATCTTCATCGAGAACAAGAACAACGGCACCGGCACGCTGGAAATCCTGCGCGGGGCCCATGGCACCATCACCTATGGCCAGTGGCACCGCATCGCGCTGACCGTCGAGAAGATCGACGACGCCACCGCGACGCTGAGCAAGTACATCGACGGCAGCTTCGTCGGCTCGCAGGTGGTGGCGATGGATCGCCTGAAGATCGACGGCGAGGGCGGTTTCTACCTGCTCGCCGACGACAATGGCGAAAGCGGCTATGGGCATCTCAACAGCGTCGTGTTCTCCGACCGCGTGTTCAGCGCCAGCGAGATCGCCGACATGGGCGGCGCCAAGGCCGCCGGGCCGCTCTCCGCCGTGAGCGACGGGCGCACCGTGCAGTTCGACTTCAATGGCGACACCGCCGCCAGCCTCGGCGCGGGCACGATCGCCATCGTCGACAAGAAGGGCGACGCCCTGGAGGCGCTGACCACTTTCGGCACGGCCGCCTCCTACGGCATTCCCGAGCTGCCGGGCGGCGACGACCAGGTGATGTTCTTCCCCGCGCCGAAGGAAAAGCAGGGCTTCGTGGTGACGCCGGCTGGCGATGACGACGTCATCACCGAATACAGCCTCGTCATGGACGTGCTGGTTCCCGACGGCCAGGGCCGCTACATCTCGCTGCTGCAGACCGACCCGAGCAACACCAGCGACGGCGACGTCTTCATCCGCCGCAACAACGGCACCGGCTTGGCCGAGCTCGGCGGCGGCGGCTATGACGGCGCCTTCGCCTATGGCGAGTGGCAGCGCATCGCCCTTGTGGTGGACCAGGGCACGGACGGCACCGTCACCCTCCATAAATACCTGAACGGCACGCTCATCGGCTCGCGGGTCGTGGATGCCGAGCGCTTCAAGCTCGATGGCGAGAAGGGTTTCCTGCTATTCGCCGACGAGGACGGCGAAATGAACGACGCCTATGTGAACAGCGTGTCGTTCACGCAGGGCGTGCTCTCGGCCGAGCAGATCGCGGCGCTCGGCGGCGCCAAGGCCGGGGGCATCTTCACGCAGGCGCCGGACGCGAACACCACGCAGTTCGACTTCTCCGGCACGCTCGACGCCACCTTCGGCGATGCCCAGCTCGACTTCCTGGATGAATCCGACACCGGCTTCTGGAAGGTGAAGGGCAGCGTTCACTCGCGCAAGGATGACGATGCGTCGATCGACGCCCCGGAAGGCGCGCTCTACTACTCGCAGGACAATCCCGACAAGCTTCTGGTGTGGAACGATCCCGCCGCGCTGGCGTGGAAGAACTATGTGTTCGACGTCACCCTCCGCTCCACCGATGACGATGTGATCGGCACGGTGTTTTACTACGCCGACGAGAGCAATTATTACCGGCTCGAACTCGACGGCGAGGGCTATTCCCGCCAGCTGATCAAGGTGCAGGAAGGCGTCGAGACCGTGCTCGCCACGGCCACGGGCGGCTACCGCTTCAATGACGAGATGGAACTGCGCGTCGCCGTGGTGAATGGCGAAATCACCGTGCTGCTTGACGACGTCAACGTCTTCGGCGGGCCGGTGATCGACAGCGCTCCGCTCGCCGGCGGCACCATCGGCGTGCTCTCCAGCAATCAGAAGAGCGCGATTTTCGACAATGTCGCGGTCAATGAGGTGGCGCTGGCCGCGCATGGCGCCGGCGACATGCGCAGCATCGACCATGATGGCGACGGCTTCGCCACGGTCGCGCTGTCGGCCTCCGGCTCCTTCGGACCGAAAGACATCGTGGCCTATCGCTGGCTGCTCGATGGCGAGGAGATCGGCACCGGCAAGCAGGCTGTCCTCTCTCTTCCCGTCGGCACCAAGGGTGTGACGCTCGAAGTCACCGACGCCGCCGGCAAGATCTCCCGCGATCACGTCAAGGTCGATGTCGTCAGCGCCGACAAGGTGCTGCTGAGCGAGGGCTTTACCGGCGGCACGCTCGCCGGCTGGACGATTGTGGACGAGGGCACGCTGGGCGGCGCCTCCGACTGGCAGCTGCGGGACGGCAAGCTGTACCAGATGTCGGACATTCACTCCCGCCAGCTGATTTCCAACGGCAACGCTTCCGATCCCGACCCGTGGAACCGTGGCTGGAGCCCGCTGGGCGATGGCTACAACGCGCTGCGCAAGGGCACCTACGCCCTCTACAACGCGCCCGAGGCGGCGGAGTGGAGCGACTATTCGGTCGAAGTCACCATCGTGACCCCGGACGATGACGGCCTGGGCATCCTGCTGCACTACCAGGACCCGCAGAACTACTACAAGATGGAGCTCGACCGCGAAGGCGGCCTCTGGCAGCTGCGCAGCATGGTCGACGGCTATGAGAAGACCCTCGCCCAGGTGCCGGGCCGCTATATCAGCGGCGAGCCGATCCATCTGCGCGTCGACAACGCCGGCGGCAAGATGCAGGCCTATGTCAATGGCGAGCCGGTCTTCGCCTATGACATCGAGGACCACAATCTCGACGCCGGCACGGTCGGCCTCTATTCCTGGGGCAGCGCGGGCGTCGCGTTCGATAATCTGAGCGTGGTGTCGCTGGCGGATGGGCCGGTGCAGCCCGGCGACAATGCCGCGCCGGAAGCGGCGAACGATAACGGCTTCGCGGTGACGGCGGGTTCCTCGCTGATGCTGGCCGCGGCTCTGCTGCTGGCCAATGATAGCGATGCCGATGCCGATAACCTCGCGATCGTGTCGGTGCAGGAGGCGGTCGGCGGCACGGTGGCACTCGACGACGCCGGAAACGTGCTGTTCAAGGCGACCGCCGGTTTCTCCGGAACGGCCTCGTTCAGCTACACCGTTTCCGACGGCAATGGCGGCACGGACAAGGCCACGGTCACGCTGAATGTGGAGGCGGCGGCCAACCGGAACCCCGACGCGCTCGACGACCGGCTCTATGTGCTGGAAGAGGCGGGGGTGACGCTGGCGGCCTCCAGCCTGCTCGCCAATGACACGGACGCCGATGGCGACACCTTGACCCTGGTCTCGGTGCAGGGTGCGACCCATGGCACCGTCGCGCTGGTCGACGGCAAGGTAGTGTTCACCCCGGCCGACGGCTTCACCGGGGCCGCTTCGTTCACCTACACCGTCTCCGACGGCAAGGGCGGCCAGGACACGGCGAAGGTGGTGGTCAACGTCCAGCCGCGCCCGAACACCGCGCCGGTGGCGCAGAATGACGGCGGCTTCACGGTCACGGCGGGCCTTGCCCTCTCGCTGGCGGCGGCGGCGCTGCTGGCCAACGACACCGATGCCGACGCCGATACGCTCAGCATCCTCTCGGTGCAGGGCGCGACCCATGGCTCGGTGGCGCTGGTCGACGGCAAGATCGTCTTCACGGCGGAGGCGGGCTATGAGGGCGCGGCTTCGTTCACCTACACCGTCGCCGACGGCAAGGGCGGCACCTCGACCGCGACGGTCTCGCTGACCGTCGAGGCGGAGGAGGTCGACGAGCCCGGCCATGAGGGCTGGCAGCACGGCACGACGGGCGATGACGTGCTTGGCGGCCCGTCCACGACAAGCGTCCGCATCTTTGGCGATGCCGGCGACGACACACTTCGCGGCGGCCTTCGCGACGACCAGCTCGATGGCGGCGAGGGCTCGGACCTCCTGCGCGGCGGCATCGGGAATGACCGGCTTGCCGGTGGTGCCGGCGATGACGTGCTCGAAGGCGGGATCGGCAATGACCGGCTGGAAGGCGGCGAAGGCGACGACGAGCTTCGCGGCGGCATCGGCAGCGACACGCTTGAAGGTGGGGACGGCGAGGATGTCCTTGAAGGTGGCATCGGCAATGACACTCTCGACGGCGGCAGCGGCGACGACGAGCTGAAGGGGGGCCTCGGCCGCGACCGTCTTGAAGGCGGGGAGGGCGAGGACGTTCTTTCGGGTGGCATCGGCCGCGATGTCTTCGTGTTCGGCGCGCAGTCGGGGGCGGACATCATCACCGACTTCCGTTCCGGCCAGGACAGCATCGAGCTCCAGGGGCTCGCCTTCGACACCTTCGACCAGGTGTTGGCGGCGATGGTCGACACGCAGGACGGCGTGGTTCTCCAGCTGGATGCGGGCGGCGACAACTATGTGCTCATCGAGCACACCACCCGCAGCGGCTTCGGCGCCGACGATTTCGCCTTCGTCTGAGCCGCCCGCTTCTGACCGCGCTGGAACCGTTCCCGCGCGACACCCACCGGCGGCAGGCGCTGCCGGTGGGGTCTCCCCCAGCCGGTCGCGGGGCCTGCCGCCGGCCAACCGGGGTGGTGTGCGTCACGCACCTGTCAGCCCGCCGCACTAAGCACGGCGATCGATCGGTCGCCGTGCCGGTCCGATCCGTCGACCCAATAGTGCCCGCCAAGAGTGCCAGCCAAGAGTGCCAGCCTAAAGAGTGCCAGCGATGAAAACACTGAGCGGTCCCTCGTCAGCCTCGCCCGTCGCCGCCGCCTTCGCTTCCTGCCGGAGCGTTCTGGTCGGCATCGGCGCCCTGAGCTGCGTCATCAATCTGTTGATGCTGACCGGCCCGTTCTTCATGCTGCAGATCTATGACCGGGTGCTGGCGAGCCGGAGCCTGCCCACCCTCGTGGCGCTGCTGGTGCTCGCCTTGGTGCTCTATGCGTTCCAGGGCGTGCTCGACCTGCTGCGTGCCCGCGTGCTGGTGGGGCTGGGCATGCGGCTCGATGCCAAGCTGCGGCCGCTCTCCTTCGACCTGATGTCCGCCCTGGTGCTGAAGCGCGGGCGCGACGGCAACGGCCAGCAGCCGGTGCGCGATCTCGACCAGATCCGCCAGTTCCTCTCCGGGCAGGGACCGGTCGCGATTTTCGACCTGCCCTGGATGCCGCTCTATCTCGGCGTGCTGTTCCTGTTCCACCCGGTGTTCGGGCTGGTTGGGCTCGCCGGCATCCTCGTGCTCTGCGCCTTCATGCTGATCACCGAATTCGCCACACGGGCGCCGACCCGCATCGCCGCCCGTCGCTCCTCCACCCGCAACGGGTTGGCGGAAACCTATTGCCGCAATGCCGAGACCATCACCGCTATGGGCCTGACCGCGACCATGCGGGCGCGCTGGTTCGAGGCGCATGCCGCCTATCTCAGCGACAACCAGCGCGCGGTGAATGTGGCGGGCGACCTGTCCTCGATCAGCAAGGTGTTCCGCTTCCTGCTGCAATCGCTGATGCTGGCGGCCGGCGCCTGGCTGGTGATCGAGGGCGAGGCCTCGTCGGGGGCAATGATCGCTTCCTCCATCCTGTCGTCGCGGGCGCTGGCGCCGGTGGAGCTGGCCATCTCCAACTGGCGCGGCTTTATCGCGGCGCGGCAGGCCCATGCCAGGCTCTCCGCGCTGTCGGCGGAGTTTCCTCCCGCGCCCCAGACCATGCCGCTGCCGGCCCCGAAGGCGCGGCTCGATGTCGCCGGGCTCGCCGTCGCGCCCCCGGGCCAGGCCAAGGCGACCATTGCCGGCCTGTCCTTCGCCGTGGAGGCGGGCAGCGCGATCGGCGTCATCGGTCCTAGCGGCTCGGGCAAGTCGACGCTGGCGCGCGGGCTGGTCGGCGCCTGGCCCTCGTCCAAGGGCGGCGTGCGGCTCGACGGCGCGGCGATCGAGCAATGGGACCGCGACGCGCTGGGCGCCCATATCGGCTATCTCCCGCAGGATATCGAGCTGTTCGACGGCACCGTGGCGGAGAACATCGCCCGCTTCCGCGCCGATGCTGCGCCCGCCGCGATCATCGCCGCCGCCGAGCGGGCCGGGGTGCACGAGCTGATCCTGAAGCTGCCGAATGGCTATGACACGCGCCTCGGCGAGGGCGGGATAGCGTTGTCCGCCGGCGAGCGCCAGCGTGTGGCGCTGGCCCGGGCGCTTTTTGGCGAGCCCTTCCTCATCGTGCTCGACGAGCCAAATTCCAATCTCGACGCCGATGGCGAGGCGGCGCTGACGCGGGCGATCATGTGGGCCCGCGAGGCCAAGCGGGTGGTGGTGGTCATCGCCCACCGGCCGAGCGCGCTGGCGGCGGTCGATCTCGTGCTGATGATGGCCGCCGGCCAGCAGCAGGCCTTCGGCCCGAAGGAGCAGGTTCTGGGCAAGGTTCTCAAGACGCCGGTGGCCGCATGACCGACACTCTCGCCACAAATTCCCTGTTCACCCGCCTGCGCGCGCGGCTCTCCCGCCTGCTTCCGGCGGCCAGCGTGGCCGATGACGGGGTCAACCGCCATTTGTGGCTGGCCTTCATCGTCGCGCTCTTCCTCGTCGTCGGCTGCGGCGGCTGGGCCGCCACAGCCGCGCTCAACGGCGCGGTTCTGGCGGTGGGCACGGTGGTGGTGGAAAGCCACGCCAAGCGCATCCAGCATCCCGAGGGCGGCGTGGTCGGCGAGATCCGGGTGAGCAACGGCCAGAAGGTGGAGGCGGCGGACGTGCTGCTGCGGCTCGACGACACCGTCACCCGCGCCAATCTCGCCGTGGTCGACACCCAGCTGGTGGAACTGGCCGCCCGCCGCGCCCGGCTGGAGGCCGAGCGCGATTCACGGGACAGCATAGACTACCCCGCCGCGCTGCTGGCGCGCCGTGCGGAGGAGAATGCCGGCCGGGCGATCGAGGGCGAGGTCAGCCTGTTCAACTCCCGCCGCGCCGCGCTGGAAGGCCAGGTGCTGCAGATGCGCGCCCGGATCGACCAGCTGGTCGACGAGGCCGCCGGCCTTTCCGCCCAGATCACGGCGAAGAGCGCCGAGCTGGGCTATATCGCCGAGGAAATCGCCGGCGCCACCCAGCTGCATGGCAAGGGGCTGACGCCGCTGACGCGGCTGCGCGCGCTCCAGCGCGAGCAGGTGCGCATCGAGGGCGAGCGCGGGCAGCTCCAGGCCGAGCTGGCGCGCTCGCGCGGGCGCACCAGCGAAACCGAGCTGCAGATCATCCAGATCGGCCAGGACATGCGCGCCGAGGTGATCGAGGAGCTGCGCGAGATCGAGGGCAAATGGGCCGAGCTGCAGGAGCGCCGCATCGCCGCGCAGGACAAGCTGACCCGCGTGGAACTGATCGCGCCGATTTCCGGCGTGGTGCACGAACTCGCCACCCACACGGTGGGCGGGGTGATCGCGCCCGGCGAGACGGCGATGCTGATCGTGCCCGAGCATGACCGGCTGGTGGTCGAGATCCATGTGAACCCGGCCGATATCGACCAGGTGCTGATCGGCCAGCCGGCCATGGTGCGGCTTTCCGCCTTCAGCCAGAAGACCACGCCTGAGTTGGCCGGCACGGTGGCGCGCATCGCCGCCGACCTCACCAAGGACGAGAAGGCCGGCACCAGCTTTTATGTCGCCCAGGTGGCCCTGCCGGCGCAGGAGATCGCCCGGCTGAACGGGCTGCAGCTGATGCCCGGCATGCCGGCCGAGGTGCACCTGCAGACCGGCGAGCGCACGGCGCTGAGCTACCTCGTCAAGCCGCTTCGGGACCAGATCGCGCGGGCGATGCGGGAGGAGTGAAGGTCGCGGCGGCGCAGGCGAAGAATTCGGTGACGATGGGCAGCCGCCGCCGCTCGTCGAGGCAGACGAGATATTCGTCGATGGCGAGCGGCGCGTCGCGCAGCGGCAGGAAGCACAGCCGCGTGTCGAAGCCGAATTCCAGATCCGCCACCACCCCGGCGCCGAAGCCGGCGGCCACCGCCTCGCGCACCCCCTCGCGGGTCGAGACCTCCAGGATCGGCCCGAGCGAAATGTCCTGAAGCGCCAGATTCTGCTCGAACACCTCGCGGGTGCGCGAGCCGCGCTCACGCAGCACGAAGGGGCAGCCGCTGAGATCGGCGAGGCACAGCTCTTTGCGTGTGGTCCAGGGGTGCCGCTCGGGCAGGAAGATGCCGATCTTCATGGAGGAGAGCGGGCGCACATGCAGCCGCGGATCGGTGGGCAGCTGCGCGGTGATGCCGATATCGGCGCGATATTCCAGCAATTGCTCGATCACGCTGTCGGAGTTCTGCACGATCAGCGAGAACACCAGCCGCGGCCGCTGCTGCTTCAGCGCTCGCAATATGGGCAGCGAATGCACCACGCCATCGGCGGCGATGCGCAGGCGCCCGCCCTCATTGGTGCGGCTCTTGAGCAGGGTGCGCGCTTCCGCCAGCGCGGCGAACAGGCGCGAGGTGACCTTGTAGAGCGCTTCCCCGTCCGGGGTGAGCGTGACCCCGCGCGCCTTGCGCTCGAACAGCGCCATGCCGGACGCCGCCTCCAGCTGGCGGACCTGGCCGGACAGGGTCGACTGGCTGACCGCCATGCCGCGCGCGGCCTGGGAATAGCTGCCGGCGGCGGCGACGAAATGGAAAGCGCGAAGCTGGGTAACCGACATGTTTCTCAGCGGCCTTCTGCGGATGAGAACCTGCCCCGAGTAGCCGGCAGCTGCGGAGGCCGGAAGATCGACAGACGGTTCTGCACGGGGGAATCGTGGGCGCGGGAACACATGATGAAGGACAGTTTAGCGCGGCAAGAGATTCCGAATTGTGACAGGTGCCTTGTTACCGAAAGTCTGGGGCCTCCTAATCTTCACAAGGGCGCCGGGACAGGCGCGGCATGCATGTCGGTTATCTCCATACAGGGCATTGTTATTTGAGATGGCCGCGGCCGGCCCGGCTTTAAGAACCTGTCATGTGCGCCGCTTACTGCTGCCGACCATCCGCTGAAGCTGTGGCTTTCGGCATGTGCGGGCCGCGTTGCGGCGCAGGCGCCCGGCTGAAAACGCGCCGGCAAAAACAGGAATCAAGGCTCATGGTCACCATCACCAATCCCATTCTCGACTTCATGACCAAGCGCGGTTCGGAAGACCGCGTGATCGATCTGAACGAGGTGTTTGCCGGCGAAGGCCTGACCTACACGATCGAGAGCAGCGACCCCTCGGTGGCGGCTGTGACCATCGCCGACGGCAAGCTGACCATCGATTTCCTGGAGACGCTGAGCCACACAGACCTGAAGATCACCGCCACCGATGCCGGCGGTTCCAGCGTCACCGACAGTGTCCGGGTGCGCGTGACCGGCGAGAACGCCTACACCATCGCCGTGCTGCCCGACACGCAGGACTACACCAACGCGGCCGGTGTCGAGACCTTCAAGGGCATGACCCAGTGGCTGGTGGACAACAAGGACAGCCTGAACATCTCCTTCGTCACCCATGTCGGCGACATCACCACCGAGAACAGCCCGACCCATTGGGAATATGCCAAGGAAGCGCTGAGCATCCTCGACGGCAAGATTCCCTATGGACTGACGCTCGGCAATCATGACGGCGTTTCCGGAAGCTTCGAGGCGAGCCGGATCAACGACTATTTCTCGGTCGACGACCTGAAGAACGCCAATGGCGAGAATTTCGGCGGCACCTATGACCAGGAAGCCGCGCTGGCCAACAACACCTATTCCACCTTCACCGGTGCCGATGGCACCAAATGGCTGGTGCTGAACCTCGAATTCGGCGCGCGCGAGGACGTGCTGCGCTGGGCGGGCGAGGTGATCGAGGACAATCTCGACCACCGCGTCATCCTCACCACCCACTCCTACATGACCTGGGCCGGCCGCCACGACGCCACCGGCGCCCCACTCTATGACGAGGGCACGGGCTATGATTACGGCCTGGGCAACTCGCCGGAAAGCGCTACTGACGGCGAGACGATGTACCGCGAGCTGGTGCAGAAATACCCCAACATCACCTTCACCTTCTCCGGCCATATCTTCGGCGACGCCGCCGAGACGCTGGTGAGCTACGACCAGTTCGGCAATCCCGTCTACCAGATGATGGTGAACTACCAGAACGGCGTGTCGGGCGAGATCACCGGCGATGCCGGGCAGGGTTCCGGCAGCGCCGGCGGCAATGGCGCCATCCGGCTTGTCACCATCGATCCCGACAATAACTCGGTCTACACCTCGACCTATTTCGCCGCGCTGGACGACTATATGGACAGCGTGCGCGGCGATGGCGAGCTCGACCGCGACGGCCTCACCGGCCCCTATCGCGGCCATGAGGAAACCATCACCGGCGTCGAGCTCGGCACGCCCGACGTGCCCGCCATCGCCAAGGCCGGCAACGACCAGTTCGTAACCGCCGGCAATGGCCAGGACAAGGCGCAGGTCACGCTCGACGGCGACTGGACCCTCAACCCCAATAACGACCAGGGGCTGAGTTATGTCTGGACCGACCGGGACGGCACTGTCGTCGCCACCGAGGCCACGCCCACGCTGGCGCTGGGCGCCGGCCACCATGCGCTGACCCTGACCGTGACCGACAGCGCCGGCCATGTCTCCAAGGACGACGTGCTGATCGTCGTTTCCAACCCGAACACGCTGCTGGTCGACAATTTCAACGACGGCAATGCCGAAGGCTGGACCCGCCCCGGCACGCCGGAGGGCTTCTCCAACGGCACGACCGCCGAATTCGGTATCGCCGACCTGCCGGGCGCGGCCGTGGTGGCGGAGGATTTCGCCCGTGTTCCCAAGGCCTCCTCGACCCAGGGCCTGAAGCTGACCGCCGATTTCGACACCGCCAGCGGCACGCTGCTCGGCTCCTATTCGGTGGTGATGGACATCTATGTGCCGGCCGAGGGCGCGGGCACCTACACCGCCCTGCTGCAGATCGACGGCGGCGGCACCAATGAAGATGCCGAGCTGTTCCTGAAGAAGAGCGGCAACGCCGCCGGCCTCGGCACCAACAGCGACTATAAGGGCAGCTTCACCTATGATGCCTGGCACCGCGTGGCGGTGACCTACACCGAGAATGAGGACGGCTCGCTCTCGCTGTCGAAATATATCGACGGCGTGCTGGCCGGCACCCAGACGGTGAGCGGCGACCGCTACAAGCTCGACCCGGAAAAGGGCCTTGTCCTGTTCGCCGACGATGATGGCGAGACCAGCGAGGTCTACGTCTCCAGCGTGCTTGTCACCGACAAGGTGCTCACGGCCGCGCAGGTGCTGGAACTCGGCGGCACCAAGGCCGGCGGCATTGTCGCCACCGCGCCGAGCGCCAATTCGGTGCAGTTCGACGTCAACGCCGGCAGCGCCGCCCCCACCTTTGGCACCGGCACGCTGGCGCCGCAGGGCGACCTTGCCGTCAGCTACGACTCGATCGAGGATTTCGAGGTTCCCGCAGTGCCGACCACCGGCGGCGCGGCGCCCGATGTCACCTATATCCCCAAGCTCGCCAGCAGCCAGGGCCTGCTGCTGACCCCGACCTCGCCGGTTCCGGCCGGCACCCTCGTGTCGAGCTACACGCTGGTCTATGACGTGCTGATCCCCTCGGACGGCGTGAGCGGCTTCACCTCGTTCCTGCAGACCGACGTGACCAATACCAATGACGGCGACCTGTTCGTGCGCGGCAGCGACGACGGCACCGGCGGCCTCGGCATTGGCGGCGTCTATACCGGCGCGTTCAAATACGATGAATGGCAGCGCGTGGTGTTCAAGATCGAGGACACGGGCGACGAGGTCATCATCTCGAAATATATCGACGGCGTGAAAGTCGGCACCCAGTCGATGGATGACGACCGCTACACGATCGACCTCAGCAAGGGTGTACTGCTGTTCACCGACGAGGATGGCGAGACCTCGAACCTCTACGTCTCGCACTTCCTGTTCACCGACAAGCTCTACACCGACCAGGAGATCGCCGCGCTCGGCGGGGTGAAGGCGGACGGCATCGTCAGCGAGGCGCCGAGCGACTTTTCGGTGCAGATCGATTTCAGCACCCCGGCCATGACCGATGATTTCGGCAATGCCCAGGTGGCGGCCACCACCATCGGCGCCGGCGTCGGCGGCTTCATCGTCAAGGGCACGGTGAATTCGCGCGACACGGTCGCGGACGGCCAGGACGCGCTGGAAGGCCGCGTCTTCGAGCAGTCCGACACCGCCGACAACCTTCTCCTCTGGGGCGAGCCAGCCGCCAAGTCCTGGTCGAATTACGAATTCGAGGCGACGCTCAAGACCACGGACAATGACGGCATCGGCGTCGTGTTCTATTATCAGGACGAGCAGAACCACTATAAGGTCGTGCTCAACGCCGAGACCAACACCCGCTCGCTCGTCAAGGTTTCCGGCGGCACCGAGACGGTGCTGGCCACCGAGCATGCCGGCACGCCGTGGAGCCGCGACTTCCACCTGAAGGTGGCGGTGGTCGATGGCGAGATCAACGTCTTCCTCGACGGGCACAATGTGTTCGGCGCGGTGGTGGATGCCGCCCCGCTCGCTGGCGGCACGGTCGGCCTCTATTCGAACAACCAGCGCAGCTCGCAGTTCGACAATGTCGCCGTCAACAAGGTGGGGCTCACCGCCCATGCCGGCGACGACATCCGCGTGCTCGACCTCGATGCCGACGGCCATGTGACGGTGGCGCTCGACGCGGAAGGCAGCTACGGCCTCGCCGACATTGTCAGCTACGTCTGGACCGATGCGCAGGGCCATGTCGTCGCGCAGGGCAAGTCGGCCCAGGCTACGCTTGGCACGGGCGAGCAGGCCCTGAAGCTGACCGTGACCGACTCCGCCGGCAAGACCGCCACCGACACGGTGCGGGTCGATGCGGTCGCTTCCGGCCGGGTGCTGCTGGCGGAAGACTTCGCCTCCAATGCCTCGCTCGGCAAATGGACCATCGTCGACGAGGGTGAATCCGGCGGCATCGGACCGAATGGTACCGCCTCGCAATGGGAATTGCAGGACGGAAAATTCGTCCAGCTGACCGACATCAAGAGCCGCCAGCTCACCTGGAACGGCGCGTCCAACTCCGATCCGTGGAAGACCGGCTGGAGCCCGCTGGGCGACGGCGTCAACGTGCTGCGCAAGGGCACCTATGCGCTCTATAACGACCCGGCGGCCAAGGAGTGGACCGACTACGCCGTCGAGGCCACCATCGAGACCCCGGACAATGGCGCGCTCGGCCTGCTGTTCTACTACGAAGACGCGAACAATTATTACAAGCTCGAACTCGACGCCAATGGTGACTATGACCGCAACCCGAGCAACGGCGCGGGCAGCCTGTTCCAGCTGATCCAGGTCAAGGACGGCGTCGAGAAGTACCTCAACCAGTTCCCGGCCAAATACACCCCGGGCGAGGCCTTCGACCTTCGGGTCGAGGTGAAGGACGGGCAGATCCAGGCCACGGTCGACGGCCAGGCGCTGTTCGCCTACGCCATCGAGGACCATGCCCAGAGCAAGGGCACGGTCGGCCTGTTCTCCTGGGACAGCGCGGGCGTGTCGTTCGACAAGGTGACGGTGGTCTCACTGGCGGAAGACGGGCCGGGCGAGCCGGGCGACAATGCCGCCCCGGACGCGGTGGCCGACAGCGGCTTCACCGCCACCGGCGGCGAGGCGCTGATCCTCGGCGCGGCGCTGCTGCTGGCCAATGACACCGATGCCAATGGTGACACCCTCGCCATTCTCTCGGTCGGCAATGCGGTGGGCGGCACGGTGAAGCTCGACGATGCGGGCAATGTGCTGTTCGTGCCGACGGCCGGCTTCACCGGCGCCGCCTCCTTCACCTACACCGTCTCCGACGGCAAGGGCGGCACCGACACCGCGACGGTCGGCATCACGGTCGCGGGCGCGCCCAACCACCTTCCCTCGGCGGAGAATGACCGGCTCTATGCGCTGCAGGACAAGGCCGTGACCGCCTCGATCGCCAGCCTGCTGGCCAATGACCGCGACACGGACAACGACACGCTGTCCATCGTCTCGGTGCAGGAGGCGACGCATGGCACGGTGGCGCTGGTCGACGGCAAGGTGGTGTTCACCCCGGCGAGCGGCTTCACCGGCGCCGCCTCCTTCAGCTACACCGTCTCCGACGGCAAGGGCGGGCAGGACAAGGCGACGGTGACGGTCGCGGTGCGCGCCCAGCCGAACCGGGCGCCGGTCGCGGCCAATGACAGCGGCTTCTCCACCAAGGCAGGCATCGCCGCGACGCTGGCGGCGGCTCTGCTGCTCGCCAACGACACCGACGCCGATGCCGACACGCTCGTCATCCAGTCGGTGACCTCGGGCACCGGCGGCACGGTGGCGCTGGTCGACGGCAAGGTGGTGTTCACCCCGGCGCAAGGCTTCACCGGCGATGCCTCGTTCAGCTACACCGTCTCCGACGGCGAGGGCGGCACCTCCACCGCCACCGTGAAGGTGACGGTCGGGCCGGCGGGCGGGTCCTCCGATCCGCATGCGGGCTGGACGCTCGGCACCGCCGGGGACGACACGCTGCGCGGCAGCCAGTTACAGGCCAACAAGATCTTCGGTGGCGCCGGCGACGACGCTATCCGGGGCGGCATGCGCGCCGACCAGCTCGATGGCGGCGAGGGCGACGACACGCTGCAGGGCGGCTTCGGCAAGGACGTTCTCAAGGGCGATGCCGGCGACGACACGCTGCATGGTGGCTTCGGCGATGACCAGCTGGATGGCGGCGAGGGCGACGACACGCTGCATGGCGGCTTCGGCAAGGACGTTCTCAAGGGCGGTGCCGGCGAGGACACGCTGAATGGTGGCTTCGGCGACGACCAGCTGGACGGCGGCGAGGGCGACGACATGCTCGCTGGCGGCAGTGGCAAGGATGTTCTCGACGGCGGTGCCGGCGATGACCAGATCGAAGGCGGGGCGGGAAATGACCGGCTCATCGGCGGCGCTGGTGACGACATGCTGCGCGGCGGCCTCGGCCGTGACACCTTCGTGTTCGCGTCGAATTCCGGCAACGACGTGATCGTCGACTTCCGCGCCGGCCAGGACACGATCGCGTTCTCCGGCCTCGACTTCGAGACCTTCGACGACATTCTGGCGGCGATGCTCGACAGCGAGGACGGCGTGGTGATCCAGCTCGACGACAGCGGAGACCATACGGTGCTGCTGGAAGGCATGACCAAGGCGCGTCTCGACGCAGATGATTTCTCCATCCTCTGATCGAACCGCGCCGGCTCCCTCCGCGCCGAGTCCTGACGCACGAAACAGCAAAGGCCGCCCGCACGGGCGGCCTTTGTCGCATTCTCCGCCCCTTATCCTGCTGCGAGCGCGGCCAGAACCCGTTGCCGGGTGAAGGGCAGATCCGTCAGCCGCAACCCGATGGCATCGCGGACGGCATTGCCGATCGCGCCCGCGACAGGCCCCTGCGCCGCCTCCCCGGTGCCGAGGAAGGGCTCGCCCGGCCGGTCGATGACATGGACCTCCACCTTCTCCGGCACGCTGGCGAAGCGCAGGATCGGGTAGCTCGACCAGTCGACGCTGGTGATCTGCCGGCGATCGAAGGTTACGGCCTCGTAAAGCGTCCAACTCGCCGCCTGCAGGATGCCGCCCTCGGTCTGGTTGCGGATGCCGTTCGGGCTGACCGCCTGCCCGCTGTCGATCGCCGCGACCGCGCGCACCAGGCGGGTGCGGCCGGTCTCACGCTCGACCTCCATCTCGACCGCGACCGCGAGATAGGCGGCGAGGTTCTTGTAGCGGGCGAAGGCGAAGCCCTTGCCGCGGCCCGGCCCGAGCGTTGCCGTCTCCCAGTCGAAGCGCTCCGCCGCCATCTGCACCACAGCGCGGGCGCGCTCATCCTCCAGATGCGCGAGCCGGAATGCGACAGGGTCGGCCTGCGCCAGCCGGGCCAGCTCGTCCATGGCGCTTTCCAGCGCGAACACATTGGCATAGGCCCCGAGCGCCCGCATCGCCGAGACCCGCAGCGGCATGTCGGGTATGAAGTGCCAGAGGATGCGCTTGTTGGGGATCGTGTAGAGCGGGTTAGCGTTGCGGTCCCCATTGCCGGACGGGCTGATCTGCATTTGCGGCACATTCGGCGTCGCCGGAGCCGACTTCTGCCGGGCGGCGAGCAGCGCGGCCGCGCCGCCGGGGCGCGTGGTGTGGATGTTGCTCCAGAGATCGAAGGCGAAGTCGCTGATCCGACCGTTCGTCACCGCGCCGCGCACCGTGATCGACATGGCCGGCCCGAACGGCTCCCACGCATTCTCCTGTTCCCGCATCCACTGCACCCGCACCGGCCGGCCCGGCGGCAGGCGGGAGGCGATGAGGGCGGCGTCGGCGGCGGCGTCGTCGGCGCCATTATGGCCGTAGCAGCCCGAGCCCTCGACATGGATGACCCGCACGCGCCCCGGCTCCAGGTCGAGCATCTGTGCGATTGCGGCGCGGTCGGGGTAGACACCCTGCGTGTGCGACCAGACGGTGAGCGTTCCGTCCGGCTCCAGGCGGGCGATGCCGCAAGAGGGGCCGATCGAGCCGTGCATCTGGTAGGGGCGGGTGAAGCGCGCCGCGAACACCTTGTCGCCGGAGGGGTTCGCGTCGCCTTGTTCGGCGACCGTGCCGACCTCGCTCTCCAGGCCGCGCAGCACGTTGTGGATCTCCGCCTGTTCCGGCAGCTCGGTGCCCGTGCTCCAGCGCGCGAGCCGCGCCAACTCTCGCATCGCCGTCACCGCCTGGAATTCACGCTCGGCAATCACGGCGAGGAAATTGCCGTCGCGCACGACGCCCACCACGCCGGGCATAGCCTCGATGGCTGAGGTGTCGACCTCGGTGAGCGTCGCGCCATAGCCGGGCGGTCGCACCACGCGCGCATGCAGCATGCCGGGCAGCCGCATGTCCTGGATATAGGCGGGAGCACCCGTGACCTTGCCGGGAATGTCGACCCTCGGGACATCCCGGCCGATTACCTTCAGCGCCTCCGGTGCCTTGAGCACGGCATCGCCAGCGAGGGGAACCTCAAGGTTCAGCGCCGCCGCCACCTCGCCATAGGAGAGGGAGTGGTCGCCGGAGCGGATCTGCTTGCCTTGCAGGGTGAGGCTATCAGGCGGAACGCTAAGCGTCTGCGCGACCGCCTCGACCAGCAGGCGCCGCATCTGCGCCGCCGCGTTGCGGATCGAGGTGCCGCTATTGGGCATCGACATGCTGCCGGCGGTGAAGCCCTCATTGGGCGTGCGCCCGGTGTCCGCCGTGATCAGCTCGATCTCGTCCGGCTCCACCTCCAACTCCTCGGCCGCGACCTGGGTCAGGGCGGTGCGGATGCCCTGGCCGAGCTCCGCCTTGCCGGTGAAGACGGTGATGTGGCTGTTGGCGTCGACGCGGATCCAGGAATCGAGCCGCTCGCTGTCGATCGCGGTGACGGTGGGCTGCGGCGCGTTCGTGCCGGCCTGCACCTCGCCCTCCTGCGCCTCTGCGCCCAGCGAGAAGGAGACCATGAGCGCGCCCGAGCCGAGCAGGAACGCGCGGCGGCTGGTGGCGATGTTCATCAGCCGGCCCTCCGGTTCGACGGCGCCTGCGCGCTCATCATCTCGCCCGCCCGCCGGATGGCGGCGAGGATCCTCATATGCGTGCCGCAGCGGCAGAGATTGGTGCGCAGCGCATCACGTATCTCCTGATCGCTCGGCGCCGCGTTGCGCTGGAGCAGGGCCTGCGCGCTCATCATCATGCCGGGAATGCAGTAGCCGCACTGGGCCGCCTGCAGCTCGATGAACGCGCTCTGGATCGGCGCGGGATCCTCGACCGTGCCGAGCCCCTCCAGCGTGGTGATCTCCCGCCCTCCAAGCGCGAGGATCGGCACGACGCAGGACAGCGTCGCCTCGCCATCCACCAGCACCATGCAGGAACCACATTGGCCGAGGCCGCAGCCATATTTCGCCGCGTTGAGTTCCAGATCCTCGCGCAGCACATAGAGCAGGGGCGTGGCGGGATCGGCATCGACCTCATGCACGGTCCCGTTCACCTTCAGCTTCACCGTCATGGTCCGACCTCCACGCCGACATTGAGGGGGGCCCGCTCGATACCGTCCGAGGGGCGGACGACGACCTTGTGCTCGCCGCTGCGGGTGCGCCGCGTCATCTCCGCCACGTCCGGCCATGCCGTGCCGGAGGAGAAGCGGGCGCGCATATAGGCAAGGATGTCGGCGACCTGTCGGTCGTCGAGCGCGCCGGCAAAGCCCGGCATGACAGAACTGGCCTCGCCATCGGCCGGCGGCAGGCCGAACAGCGTCACGGTGACGATATTCTGCGGGTTATCGGCATTGACCGCCGTGCTCAGGCGGAAATCGAGCCCGCCATAGGGCAGGGGCCGGCCGCTCTCATGGCAGGTGGCGCAGGCGGCGGCATAGAGGGCCGCGCCGGGCATTCCCGCCACATCGGGCGGCACAGCGAGAGTATCGGCATCGCCGCCGGTGCGTTCCGGCGCGTCCACGGTTTCAAGCAGCCGCTCGGCATGCTGACGGCGCTCTGGCGAGGGCTCACCCATCACATCGGCGACATAGACGGCGATTGCCTCGATATCGGAATCCGGCAGGCCAGCGAGATTGCCCGTCACCTCGGCCATAGGGCCACGGGAGACGCCGTGCAATTCATGCCAGCCATGGCGGAGATAGAAGGCCAGTGACTCGCTTTCCCACGGGATCGGCGCCGGCGAGTTCGCGTTGATGGCGTAGGCGTGCCAGCCTTCCGCCTCGCCGCCATCGAAAGGCTGGTCGGCGATCTGCGCGCCAAGGCCGTTGCGCGGGGTGTGGCAGCCGCCGCAATGGCCCAGCCCTTCGGCGAGATAGGCGCCTCGATTCCACTCTTCGCTTTTCGCGGGATCGGGCGTGAAGCCGGCGGGCTGCAGGAACAGCAGCTTCCAGCCGGCGATGAGCGGGCGGAACCCCAGCGGGAACACAAGCTCATTGGGAGGAGCGTCCTGACGCACCGGCGCGCGCGTCATCAGATAGGTGTAGAGCGCCTCGTTGTCGGCGTCGCTGACCAGGCGATAATGGTCATAAGGGAAGGCGGGATAGAGGTGGTTGCCCGCGCGATCCACCCCCTCGCGCATCGAGCGCGAAAACGCCGCGAGCGACCAGCCGCCGATGCCGGTCTCGCGGTCGGGGGTGATGTTGGTCGAGTGGATGGTGCCGAAGGGCGTGGGGATGGCAAGGCCGCCGGCGAAGGCCTCGCCGCCCGGCACGGTATGGCAGGCGATGCAATTGCCCACGGCCGCCAGTTCGCGCCCCTTGGCGATGAGCGCCGGATCGAAGCTCGGTGCCTGCGCCTGCGCCGGAATTTCCGGCCGCCAGATGACAAAGAACGCCCCGGCCGCTCCGGCCAGCACAACGGCAATCAACGCGAGAGACCGGATCCGCATGAGCCCCCTTCCGACTGTACGGGGGCAATGGCGGAGCGGGGTGATCGTTCCTTGGAACGACTTCACGCTCCGGTGTGCGGGGCTTTCGCCGAGAAGGACCTATCGGGGCTTCGGCCTCACCCCCGCATGCCGATTGGCGGGGCGCGCGAGGCCCAGATTGTCGCGCAGCGTCGTGCCCTCATAGGCGGTGCGGAACAGGCCGCGCCGCTGCAGCTCCGGCACCACCTGCGTGGTGAATTCGACCAGGCTATCCGGCAGCACCGGAAAGGCCATCATGAAGCCGTCGCAGGCGCCGGCCTCGACCCATTCCTGCATCCGGTCGGCGATGGCGACCGCATCGCCGAAGAAGATCGCCTTGCTGCGATTGTAGCGTTTGCACACCTCGCGCAGCGTCAGGCCCTGTTTGATGAGGCCGACGATCTCCTGGAAATAGGCCTGGTGGTGGTTCGACGAGGCGGGCACCCGGTGCGGCGGCACCGGCTCGTCCAGCGGCAGGTCCGACAGATCGGTCTCAAGGTCGGTCTTCAAATAGAGCAGGCCGATGTCGATATGAACCTTGTCCTGCCAAGACGCCCATTTCTCGCGGGCGTGCGTCTCGCTGTCGCCGACGACGATCGACACACCGGAGAGGATCTTGAGCTCGTCCGGGTGCCGATTATAAGCCGGCATACGACCCTTGAGGTCGCGGTAGAAAACGAGGGCTTCCTCCAGCGTGGCGCCGGTGCCGAACACCACTTCCGCCGTCTCGGCGGCGAAGGCCTTGCCGGTCTCGGAGGCGCCGGCCTGGAAGATCACCGGGTGGCCCTGCGGCGGGCGCGCCATGTTGAGAGCGCCATGGACCTTGAAGAACGCGCCTTGGTGATCGAGCACGTGGAGCTTCGAGGGCTCGAACATGCGGGCATTCGCCTTGTCATAGATGAAGGCGTCGTCCTCCCACGTGTCCCACAGCCCCTGCACCACATGCAGGAATTCCCGTGCCCTTGCGTAGCGGCTCTCGTGCGGAGGCAGCTTGTCGAGGCCGAAATTGCGCGCGGCGAAGTCGTTGGCCGAGGTCACGACATTCCACGCCGCCCGGCCATGGCTGATATGGTCGAGCGAGGCGAACAGGCGGGCGACATTGTAGGGCTCGTAGAAGCTGGTGGAGGCGGTGGCCCCGAGCCCGATATGGGAGGTCGCCCCCGCAATGGCCGAGAGCAGAGTGATCGGCTCCAGCATGTTCATGTAGAGCGGGCCACGGGTCCAGGCGTCGAGATTCTCGGTGCGCGCCGCCGGCGTGTCGGCGAGGAAGAAGAAATCAAGCAGGCCGGCTTCGGCGATCGCGATGATGCGCCTGAAGTAATCGACATCGGTCGGCGCCCGGTCCTGCGCGCTCGGCAGCAGCCAGGCCGAGGAGTGATAGCCATTGGCCTCGAACAAGCCGCCGAGGACCATTTTGCGACGCAACGACATCTGCTTTTCGCCGGGCTTGGGAGAGAGAGACGGAACGCGGACGCCGGGGCCTAATGCCCACGGCCATTCCGCTGCGAGAAGGCGAGGGGCGCGCAGGGCGCGTCGGACGGCCGGTTGCTCATATATTTCATGAACAGCTCGGCCTGCGAGGAGATGTTGAGCTTCACATAGAGCCGCTTGCGATGGACCTTCACCGTGTCCTCGGAAATGCCGAGCACGCAGGCGATGGACGCATTGGTATGGCCGCGCAGCACCAGCACCGCCACTTCGACCTCGCGGCGGGTGGCGTTGAAGCGCCGCAGCCAGGAGGTGTCGATAGGCTCGCTTTTATCGTCAGGCAGGGGCGCGGCGCGCCGGCAGAGGTCGGGCCGTAGCAGCGCGTGCTTGCGCACCAGCGAGGCCACCAGCGGCTCGGCGGCGTTGAGATTGTCCAGCACGGACGGGTCGAAGCGCGGCGCCCCGGTGCAGCGGCCGAGCGAGATGTGGATGGTCTGCTCCGGCGTCACCGGGCAGAGAATGCCGATCTCGTCGACCAGCGGCACGTCCTTGTAATAAAGGTTGTTATAGGCGCTGCTGGTGAAATCCTGCGCGTAGATTTCCTTGCACCGGCTCACCCCGATGCTCATGCCCTCCACCGCCGCCATGTAGAACGGGTCGAGCCGGTAGGCCTCCTTCATGTAGCAGTGACGAAACCGGTCGCGCTTTATCGGCGAGCAATGCTCCAGCACGACGGGCGCCTCGGCGGCGGAGAAGGACAGGATGAGGCAACTGTTGAACCCGGTGAGCTCATAGAGCGCGGTGCGCAGGGTGCGGTGGAAGTCGTCCGTCCCGAGTTGGTCGACAATGCTGCTGAACGAGCGGGACGACAGCGCCAGATTGGCGCTTTGAGCGCGCTCGATCGCGCTTGCAACGCTTGGCTGTCCGGCATCGGTGAGCATCGAATTCCTCCCGGCTGTGGCGGGATATCGACGCAAGAACAGGGCCAGCCCGGCGGCGGGCGCCCGCTATCCCCCTTTGCGGTAGCGCGATGCGCGCCGCCGTGCTGCCGCCGGCGCGCGGCGGAAAAGCCTGCTGGCGGTGCTGCCGAAAAGGGCTGGGTCGCGTTCAGAATTCGAGCAGATTGTCCCGGAAATGCTCATGCGCATAGGCCTTGCGCATCAGGCCGCGCTTCTGCAGGGCGGGGGCCAGCCCATCCTCGATCTCGGCGAGGGTGCGGCGGTGGAGATTGGGCAGCGAGAACAGGAAGCCGTCGCCGCCCACCTCCTGCATCACCTCGCCCATCTGCGCGGCGACATCGTCGGGCGAGCCGAGCAGCTCGACGCCGTCGCCGTCATGGTTGAAGGAGACGATGGCCTGCCGCAGCGTTTTGTTGCCGGCCGCCTTCTTGAAATCGTCGAGCAGCTGCTGGTGGCCATTGGTGGTGAGGTCGCCGATCGGCGCGTCGAGATCCAGCTTGGTGAAGTCGATATTGGTGATCTTGCCGAGGAAGGCCATCTTCAGGTCGGTCTGCCGGGCCTCGGCGGCGCGGCGCTCGGCCTGGATGGCGCGGGCGTCGGCCATGTTGGCGGCGAGGATCGGCGTGACCAGGAACATCACCTTGCAGCTGTCCGGGTCGCGGCCATGGCGCGCCATGCGGGCGCGCACATCGTCGCGATAGTCGCGCATCGCGGTGGCGCCGACCACGCTGGCCACAATCGTGTCGGCGTGGCGGGAGGCGAATTCCCGCCCGCGCGGCGAGCCGCCGGCCTGGGCGATGACGGGACGGCCCTGGGGCGCGGGACCACAGTTCAGCGGCCCGCGCGAGGCGTAATATTTGCCGGTGAAGTCGATCTGATGCACCCGCTCAGGGTCCACCAGCATGCCGGTCTCTGCATCGGCGACCAGCGCGCCGGGGTCCCAGGACTTCCACAGCCGGTCGACCAGATCGATATACTCGTCGGCCATGTCGTAGCGCAGATCATGCTCGGTCAGCTTCTCCAGACCGAAATTGCGCGCGGCGAAATCCGAGCTGCCGGTCACCATGTTCCAGCCGGCGCGCCCGCCCGACACCTGGTCCAGCGTCGCCACCAGCCGGGCGAGCAGGAAGGGCGGGTAGGCGAAGGTCGCCAGCGTCGGCACGATGCCGATATGGCGGGTCGCCCCTGCCATGAGGCTGGCCACCACGGAAGGGTCCTGCCGGGGCACGGAAATGCCGTTCTGGAGATAGATGGCGCGCGAGCCGGCAAAGCTTTCGCCGATATAGGAGCTGTCTTCCAGCAGGATGTAGTCGAAGCAGGCCCGCTCCAGTGCGCGCGCCGCGTCGAGGAACAGCTCCGGCTTCATCCAGGTCTCGGCGATGCGCCCGGTCCAGGGCTGGCCCCAGGCCTGCACGCTGGAGCCCTGGAGAAAGAGGCCGAGATGGAACGGGTCTGGCATCGTCGTGTCCCTGGAAAGGAAGCGGTCGCGGCGTCCTGCGCGCGGGGGGCGCCCTCAGTGCAGGATGGAGCGGATGAACCCGCTCAGGCGCGGGCTCTGCGGATTGTCGAAAATGCGGTCCGGCGGGCCGGATTCGATGATCGTGCCCTCGGCGATGAAGTGGACGACATCGGCCAGCTTGCGGGCGAAGGACATTTCGTGGCTCACCACCACCAGCGTCATGCCGCGATCGGCGAGGCCGCGAATGGTGTCGAGGATGCCGGCGACCAGTTCGGGGTCGAGCGCGGAAGTCGGCTCGTCGAACAGGATGAGCTTGGGCTGCATGGCGAGCGCGCGGGCGATCGCCACCCGCTGCTTCTGCCCGCCTGAGAGCTGGTCCGGGTAGAAGTCGGACTTGTCGTGCAGCCCCACCTCGCGCAGCAACCGCTCGGCGTCGGCGATAGCCTCGGCGCGGGGGCGCCGCTTCACCATGATCGGGCCTTCGATGACGTTTTCCAGCACGGTGCGATGGGTGAACAGGTTGAAATGCTGGAACACCATCGGCATTTCGCTGCGCGCGGCCCGCAGCACGCGCTCGGGCGCGACATGAAAAATGCGCCCGTCCTCATGGCAGAGCGGGCGGCCGTCGAAGGTGATCTCGCCCGAGCTCGGCGTCTCCAGAAAGTTGATGCAGCGGATCAGCGTCGACTTGCCGCCGCCGCTGGGGCCGATCAGGAACGCCACTTCGCCCGAGCGCACGGTGAGGTCGACGCCCTTGAGCACGTTGAGGGCGCCGAAGGATTTGTGCAGCCCGCGCACGCTGAGCAGTGGTGCCTGGCTCATGGCATCACCGCGATGTCAGGCGCCAGCACCTTGGCCTTGCGGCCCTGCCGGCGCAGATATTTCGGAGTGAGCGAATGCTCCAGATGGCGGATGAGCCGCGACGCCGCGAAGCTGAGGATGAAATAGATGATCGCCACCATCATATACACCTCCATATTGCGGAAGGTGTTCGAGATGATGATGTTGCCGTTTCGGAGAAGTTCATTGACCGAGATGAACGAGACGAGGGAAGAATCCTTCAGCAGAGCGATGAAATAGCCGCCAATGGTCGGGATCGCGATGCGGAAGGCCTGGGGGAAGATGATCCGCCGGTAGATCATCGGCTTCGACATGCCGATCGACATGCCCGCCGCCCGCTGGCCGGGGTCGATGGACAGGATCGCGGCGCGAAACACTTCGGACAGATAGGCCCCGAGATTGAGGCTGAGTCCCAGCACGCCCGCCCAGAACCCCGACAGGGTGATGCCGATCGTCGGCAGGGTGAAGTAGATCACCATGAGCTGGACGATCAGCGGCACGTCCCGCCAGATCTCGACATAGGTGATCAACGGCCAGTCGAGCCAGCGCTTCCCGCTCAGCCGCCCCAGCGCCGTCGCCAGCCCCAGCACAAGCCCGAAGGCCATGCTGAGGAAGGAGAGTTCGAGGGTGACGAGGGCGCCTTCGAGCAGAAACGGGAAGTGCCGGGGGATCAGGACGAAGAAGAACTCGTACATCGGGCCGTCTCCGGGCCGGCTATTTCAGCGTCTTCTCCTGATAGCTGGCCCACACGCCGTATTTGCTCAGAATGGCCTTGCGGGTGCCGTCGGCGTCCATGGCGGCGAGGGCCTCGTTGATGGCGGCGAGCAGTTCCGGGCATTCCTTGCGCACGCCGACGGAGGTGCCGCCGAGGATATAGGGCGCCTTGGCTTCGGCCTCGGCCCATTCCGGCTTGGAGGTGTAGTACATCGGCTCGCCCAGCGAACGCAGGTCGCCCATCGATTCCATCTGCGCCATCAGCGTCGCCTGGTCCATCACCACCGCATCGGCCTGGCCGTTGCGCAGGGCGGAGAAAGGGGCGCCGAAATCGTTGAAGTCCAGCACCTTGCCGGCCTTGCCGGCGTCGACGAGCACATGGGCGTTGAGCGAATCCATGGTGCCGAGCGTCGAGGCCAGCGTCTTGCCCTTCAGGTCGTCAAAGGTCTTGATCGGCGAATCCTTGGTCACGATGACATAGTCGTAGAGCAGGAAATAGGGGTTGGAGAACGAAATGCCGGCGCCCTGGATGCGCTCCTGCGTCGCCGCCATGCCCGAGAGGATGATGTCCCAGCGCCCGACCTTCAGGCCGGGAATGAGCGAGGTCCATTCGGTGATGACATAGTCCTGCTTGGGCACGCCGATACGCTTGCCCACTTCCTGGAAGATCTCCCATTCCATGCCGCCATAGGTGCCGTCCTCGTTCTTCCAGACGAAGGGCTTGGTCCCCAGCAGGCCATTGCCGGCGGTGATGACGCCGGCCTTCTTGATGTCGGCGAGACAGTCGGCGCGCGCCCCGGCCACCGCCGAGAGCATCGCCAAGGTTGCCAGCGCCGTCAGTTTCATCGCCATTTTCATGATGCGCTTCCCTGCCTGAGTGGGGCCGCACCCTCCGGCGGACAGCGCCAGCGTGCGGGATCTGCCGACAGTTCAATCGCGCGCGGGGAGCCGAACAATAACCAAAGGTGGGTAGTCCCGGCGGCGTGTGCCGGCCCTGCCGCCGGCTATGGCCGCGTGCCGTGCCGGGGGCGGCGGCAACCGCGACGAGGCGGAGGCTCTGGCACGCGGCTTGCTGCGCCTGTCACCCCGCCCGGCGCCGAGGCTCCTCATGACCGCTCCTCCTTCCCGCTACCGATCGACCGACGCTTTCGGCGCGCGCGCCCAGCGGCGGGCACAGGACATCGTCTTTGTCTCGGCGCAGTTCGGCGATCCCGCGGACGGGCTGGAGGTGCAGATCGACCAGGCGGTGGCGGGGGTGATCGCGGCGCTGGCGCAGGCCGGTGCCGGGCCGGGCGACGTGGTGAAGCTGGGCCTGTTCTACCACCGCTCGCTCATTGCCAGCGAGAGCCTGATCCTCTCCCGGCTCCGGGCGGCATTCCCCGCCGAGCCGCCGCCGGTGGTCACGGCCATCCCGCTGCATGCCCTTGTCGGCGGCGTGCTGGTGCAGGTTGAGGCCATCGCGCTGCATCCCGGCGGGGACCGGCATAGCCAGCGCGTGGCGGCCGCGCCCGCCGATGCCGCCGGCTTCAGCCCTGCGCTGCGCTGCGGCGATCTTGTCTTCGTCGGCGCGCAGATGTCGCGGGACGGGCAGGGGCAGACGCTGCATCACGGCGACATTGTCGGGCAGGCAAAAGCCACCATCGGCCATATCGGCGAGGCGCTGGAAGAACTGGGCGCCGATCTTTCCTGCGTCGCCAAGCTCAACACCTATTATGTCGGCCACGGCACCACGGAGGATTGGGCGATGGCCGCCCGCGTGCGCTCGGATGCGTTCCGCAAGCCGGGCCCCGGCGCCACCGGCGTGCCGGTGCCGGGCCCCTATCCCGCCGACATTCTCATCCGCCAGGAAGCGATCGGCCTCGTTGCGCCGGACGGCACGGCGGCGCCGCGCGCCACCAGCTGGCCGGAAGGCACCTGGGACTGGCCGATCCCGGTCTCGTTCGAACAGGGGCTGAAGATCAACGACCTGCTGATCCTCGGCGGCCAGATTTCCGCCAATCCGCAAGGCGAGGCGGTCTTTCCGGGCGATCTCGCCGCGCAGGCGCGCAACACGATGGAGTGCATCGGCCGCATCCTCGCCGGCTTCGGCGCCGGCATTGACGACCTCGTCAAGGTGACGGTGTTCATCGCCACCGAGGGCGGCGACGCGGAGATCGCCGTCGTGCTCGACGCCCTCATTCCCTTCTTCAGCGATGGTCTGCCGGCGCTGACCCTCGTGCCGCTGTCGCGCCTCGGACTGACCGGGCTGGAGATCGAGATCGAGGGCGTGGGCGCGCGCCGCGCCTGAACCGGGCGGCGGCGTAACCCTTTGTGGGTAGATATTTCAAGCCGCTGTTATCCTAGAAGAATCCGAGCTCGCGCGTCTGGCGGCCTCCGGTCCCTACCGGCGCGCTCGCGACCCGGTTCCGACGCCAGAGGGGGGCATCATGGCATCTCCATTCCACATGGCCTGGTTTCTCCAGGGCTCCAGCGCCCAGGCCTGGGGCGAGCCCTGGACGGGAAATATCGGCCGCGAATGGATGAGCGCGGATCTGTTCACGGATCTCGCCCGGGCCATCGAGCGCGCCTGCTTCGACTATCTGCTGATCGAGGATTCGATCTTCATCGGCGAGAACTGGCAGAATTCGCGCGACATCTTCCTGCAGAACGGCATCTGCGTGCCGCGCCAAGAGCCTTCCGTCGTCGCCACGCTGCTGGCGGCGTCGACAAAGCGGCTCGGCATCGTGCCGACGCTCTCGACCTTCGCCTACCACCCCTATCTGACCGCCCGAATCATCGGCTCGCTCGACCAGATCTCCGGCGGGCGCGCCGGGTGGAACCTGGTGACGGGCTTCAACGATCTCGCCGCGCAGAATTTCGGGCTGGACGGCATGGCCGACCATGACGAGCGCTACGCCATGGCCGAGGAATACGCCACCATCGTCAAGCGCCTGTGGGATTCCTGGGAGCCGGGCGCCATTCTCGACGACCGCGCGAACGGCGTGCTGGTCGATCCCGCCAAGGTCCACACCATCGACTATGCCGGCAAATACTACGCCTCGCGCGGGCCGCTGAACTCGGGACCCTGCCCGCAGGGCCGGCCGGTGATCGCGCAGGCGGGCGGCTCCTCCACCGGGCGGGCCTTCGCCGCCGCCCATGCCGACACCATCGTCGCGGCGCCTTCGGGGGTCGAGAACATGAAGCGCTACCGCGAGGAGGTGCGCGCGCAGATGGCGGCGATGGGGCGCGATCCCGACAGCTGCAAATTGCTGTTCCTGCTCTCGCCGATCATCGCCGAGACCGAGGACCAGGCCCGCTGGTTCGCCGAACAGCGCAAGATCCAGACGGCGGAGAGCATTCCCGCCCGCCTTGCCCGCCTCGGCTGGGCGACCAATATCGATTTCTCGCAGTTCGACCTCGACGCGCCGGTGGGCGAACTCACCACCAACGGCACCCAGTCCACCCTGCAGGCCTTTCTGGTCCGCGCCGGCAAGCGGACCCTGCGCGAGGCCATCGTCGCCCATTACGGCTCCGGCTATTGCGTCGACGTGGTGGGCACGCCCGACAGCGCGGCGGCGCAGATGGGCGAGATCATGGAGGAGATCGGCGGCGACGGGTTTCTCATCGTGCTGCCCGATGTCAGCCGCCGCTCCATCGCCACCATTGCCGACGGGCTGGTGCCGGCGCTGCAACAGCGCGGGCTGATGCGCCGGGCCTATGAGCACGCCCATCTGCGCGACAATCTCCTCGCCTTCTGACGACAGGTCTTCTGACGACAGACCTTCTGACGACTGGCCTCGGGCCGGCCCCGTGCGGACAGCGCCTCCCGCGGTCGCCGCAGGGCCGGCAGGCCGTGCCGCCCGGCCGTGCCGAAACGTCCGCTTTCCATCGCGCCCGCAAAATGGCAGTTTGGGCCTCCGCGGTTCGGTCAACACTCATCGATGCTTAAACTCTCCTTCCTTCTGATCGGCGCGGAATCGTTCCGGGCGCGATGGTACATAATTGCCCTCCTCGGCGGCGCGTTTCTCACCTTGTCGGCTCTGCTGGCGATCGATGCCTCCGACGGCGTGACGCTCGCCATGCAGGAGGTGCTCGGCCTGATCTTCGTGCTGAACGGGCTGATTGCGCTGTTCGTTTTCATGGAGCGGGCGCGGGGCGCGATGCGCTCGCTGCTGTTCCTCAAGGCCGCGGCGCTTCTGCTGGTCGGGCTGCTCATCATCCAGCCGCCGATCCCGACCGAATGGGCGCTCGCGGCCCTGTTCTCCCTCGCCTTCGTCCTCGACGGGCTCTGCCGCATGGCGACCGCGCTGGTGGTGCGCTTCCACGGATGGCGGATGATGGCGGTGTTCGGCGCCATCGAACTTGGTATCGCGCTCCTCATCATCACCGAATGGCCGATGCCCCATGCCCGCAACATCCCCTTCTGTATAAGCCTTCTGCTGGCTGTGTCGGGGTGGCTGATGCTGCGGATAGGCCTGATGTTCCGCACGCTGGAAAGCGAGGCGGGCATCCTCGCTTTGCCGATCTTCGCCGGGCGCGGCTGGTACGACAATGCCCCGATCCTGATCGAGACCGGGGAGAGCACGACGCCAGCCCAGCCGATGATCGTCCATGTGTGGACGCCGGTCGGCTCGGCCTATGCCCCCGAGCGGCGGCTGCTGGTCGATCGCTATATCGCGGCGCTGGACGGCCATGGCGTGATCTCGACCGGCCACGCCGCGCTGGAGATGCCACCGGATCTTTATATCAGCCATTACCCCGCCCTTGAGGTGGAGCGCTCCAGCGGTGACTTCATCGCCTCGTTGCGCGCCAGCGGCGAGAACGACCTGAAGGGGCGCTTCCAGCCCTCCTACCAGTACGAGTCCGAATGGTGGTGCCCGGCGGACGCCAATGTCGCGTTCCGCAACTACAACCCGCGCCGCCTGCGCGCGCTGTGGGCCGGATACAAGCAGGACGACACGTATAATCTCACCAACCGGAACTGCTCGGTGGTGGTGGCACAGGCGCTCGACGCCGCGCTCGAAGGGTCGATGGCGAGCCCTTACCCCTGGCTGCGCCTCCTCGGCCTGCTGACCAATCCCGACATCTGGGTGGCCTCGATGATCCGCAGCCGCGCGCATTCGGCAACATGGACCCCGGGGCTGGTGCTCGACTATGCCCGCACGCTGGCCCGGATCGTCGAAAAAGGTGAAGTGGCCTGGGGCACCCGCCTGCTTGGTTTTCTGAAGTGGGGCCGGTCGGCCCCGGTCGATGGCAGAAAGGCCAGTTCCGTATGACGTCGACGCCTTCCGCCGAGCAACCCGCCGGCCTGTTCTCGCGCGGCGCCGTCATCGCGACCGCGATGATGTTCGGCCTCACCTACAGCCTGAGCGCGGCGCTGATTGCGCTCGACCTGACTTCGCGCGGCCTCAGCGAGACCCTGATCGGGGCCAATGCGGCCATGCACGCGGTCGGCGTGCTCATCACCGCCATGCTGCTGCCCCGGATCATCGCCTATTTCGGCATCCGCCGGCTGGTCATCATCGCCCTGGTGCTCGCGGCGCTGGTGCTGAGCGCGTTTCCGGCCATGCCGCTTATCTGGCTCTGGTTTCCGCTTCGCCTGGTGCTCGGCATGGCGTCGGAGATCCTGTTCGTGCTCTCCGAGGCCTGGACCAACAGCCTGAGCACGGAGGCGACCCGTGCCCGCGCCATGGCCGCCTATACCGCCGCGCTCTCGGTTGGTTTTGCCCTCGGCCCGCTGATCCTGTCCGTGGTGGGCTCCAGCGGCTCCACCCCCTATCTCGTCGGGGCCGGCATCGCGCTGTTCGCGGCCGGCTTTGTCGCCTCCCCTAGGGTGCAGGCGCCGGTGTTCGACGAGCCGGCCACCGGCAGCCCGCTCCGCTTCATCCGCCTCGCGCCCGTCGCGATCTCGGCCGTCGTGCTGAACGCGGCGATCGAGACAGCGGGCCTGTCCTTCCTCGCCATCTATGCCGTCAATCTCGGCTGGGAGGAGAGCGGCGCCACCCGGCTGATGTCCTGCATGATGATCGGCGCCATCCTCCTGCAGCTGCCGATCGGCTGGCTCGGCGATAAGGTGGACCGGGTCAAGCTGGTGGTCGCGCTGGCGGTGGCCTCGATGCTGGGGGCGCTGGCGTGGCCGCTGGCGCTGCAGAGCGAGATCGCCACCTATACGCTGCTGTTCTTCTGGGGCGGCGCCTTTGTCGGCATCTACACCATCATGCTCACGCTGGTCGGCAGCCGCTTCAAGGGGGCGGAACTGATCGGCATCTATGCCGCCATGGGGCTGATGTGGGGCCTCGGCGCGCTGCTCGGGCCGCTGCTGGCGGGCCTCGCGATGGACACCACCCTGCATGGCCTCGCCTTCTTCGCCGCCGCCACCTGCGGCGCCTTCGCGCTGTTCGTGACGCTGAACGGCCGGGGCAGCCACTAGGGCCGCACCGGGCGGCTGCGAGGGCGCGTGCCAGCCTAGATCATTTCACTGTTTCATGGAAACAGTGAAATGATCTAATTATTTGTTTTATCACGTTTTCTTCACGCGAACCGGTATCCACTTCGCTCGAAAACGCTCTAGGTGTTCCCAATCGCCCTGGGCGTCTCTCCGGCACCGAGGGTGGCGGGCGTGCCCCGCAGCCGTTCCAGCACCGTGAAGAAGGCTGGGACGAACAGCACCGCGAGCCCGGTGGAGGCCAGCATGCCGCTCACCACGGCGATGCCGAGCGAGACGCGGGCGCCGGCGCCCGCCCCGGAGGCGAACACCAGCGGCAGCATGCCGAAGATGAAGGCGAAGGAGGTCATCAGGATCGGCCGGAAGCGCAGGCGGGCCGCCTCGATGGCGGCCTCGCCGATATCCATTCCCGCCATGCGCTTCTCGCGGGCATATTCCACGATGAGAATGGCGTTCTTGGCCGCCAGCGCGATGAGCAGCACAATGCCGATCTGGGTGTAGAGGTCGTTCGGCAGGCCGGTGATCTCCAGCGCCGCCACCGTGCCGAGCAGCGTGAGCGGGACGGCGAGGATGACCGCCAGCGGCTGCAGCCAGCTTTCATACTGGCCGGACAACACGAAATAGACCAGCACCAGCGCGATGGCGAAGACGAGGTAGATCTGGTTGCCGACGAGCTGCTCCTGATAGGACATGCCGGTCCACGCCGCGCCCATGGAGGCGGGCAGGGAATAGGCGGCGACCTGGTCCATCAGGCTCATCGCCTCGCCGGAGGAGAAGCCGGTGGCCGGGCTGCCCGTCACCTGCGCCGCCGGGTAGAGATTGTACAGGGTGATCAGCGGCGGGCCGGCATCGTCGACGAAATGCGCGACCTGCCCGAGCGGCACCATCTCGCCGCCCGCACCCTTTACCTTCAGGTTCAGAATGTCGTTCGGCTGCAGGCGGAACGGCGCGTCCGCCTGCAGATAGACTTGGAACACCATGTTGAAGCGGGTGAACTGGTTGACATAGGACGAGCCGACATAGGCCTCCAGCGCCGAGAACACCTGGCCCACCGTCAGCCCGTAGGTTTCCGCCTTCACCCGGTCCACCTCCAGCCGCAGCTGCTTGACCGTGCCACGGAAATTGGTCGCGACATGGGAAAGGCTGGTCTGTGTGGCGGCGGCATCGACCATTTCGCTGGCCGCGTTCTGCAAGGCGGAGAAGTCCGAGGTTCCGTCCTTCATCTCCACCATCAGCGCGAAGCCGGAGGAGTTGCCGATGCCCTGTATCGGCGGGGGCATCATCACCAGCGCCTCGGCGGTGCCGAGATCGTCGAGGGCGCTGCGCACCGTGCCGCCGATGCTGGCGGCGCTGAGCGCGGTCGTCTCGCGCGCGCTCCAGTCGGTCAACACCACATAGAGCATGCCGGTGTTGTAGAGCGTGGCGTTGTTGTCGAGCGGGGAAATGCCGGAGACGCCGATCACGCTGTCGATGCCGTCGAGCGAGCGGATCTTCTCGACCGCGCTGGCCACCACCGCCTCGGTGCGCGCGGCGGAGGCCGAGTCCGGCAGGGTCAGGCTGACGATGAAATAGCCCTGGTCCTCGCTCGGCAGGAAGGCGGTCGGCACCTGCGACAGGCCATAGAAGGCAAGGCCGATGAGGCCGAGCCCGGCGAGGCTGGTGAGCAGGGCGAAGCGCACGAGACGGCGCACCAGCGCGACATAGAGCGCCTCGACGCCTCCATAGCCGGCGTTGAAGGCGCGGTAGAGGATGTTGCGCTGGGCGGGCGGCGTCGCCGGCCGCAGCCAGAGCGCGCACTGGGTCGGCTTCAGCGTCATCGCGTTGACAGCGGAGAGGATCGCGGTTGCGGCGATGACCAGCGCGAACTGCTGGTACATCTTGCCGGTGAGGCCGGACATCATCGCCGCCGGCAGGAACACTGCCATCAGCACCAGCGTGATGCCAATGATCGGGCCGGTGAGCTCCGACATCGCCTTGATCGCGGCCTCGCGGCTCGACAGGCCCGCTTCCATGTGGCGCGACACGCCCTCGACGATGACGATGGCGTCGTCCACCACGATGCCGATCGCCAGCACCAGCGCGAACAGGCTGGTGGTGTTGATGGTGTAGCCGAGCAGGTACATGGCGGCGAAGGCGCCGACGATGGTCACGGGCACCGTGGTCGCCGGCACCAGCATGGCCCGCCAGTCCTGCAGGAAGAGGAGGATGACCGCGAGCACCAGCAGCGCCGCGATGACCAGCGTCTCATAGACCTCGTCCACCGAGGCGGTGACGAAGTTGGTGCTGTCGAACGAGACCTTGTACGCCAGCCCCGCCGGGAAGGCAGCGGCGAGCTCGGCCATCTTGGCGTTGACCTCTTCCGCCACAGTGAGGGCATTGGCGCCGGTCAGCTGGGAGATGGCGATGGCGGCGGAGGGCTTGCCGTCCAGCGTCGCGGTATGGCCATAGGTGGCGGCGCCGAGCTCGACGCGGCCGATGTCGCCCACCCGCGCCAGCCGTCCGCCGCCCTCATCCGCCGCCTTGACGACGATGCGCTCGAAATCCACCGCCTCGCTGAAGCGGCCGGTGACGTTGATGACATACTGAAAGTTCACCGCGGCCGGTGTCGGCGGCGCGCCGACCAGGCCGGCCGTGACCTGCGTGCTCTGCTGCTGGATGGCGGCGGAAACATCCGCGGGCGTCAGGCCATAGGTCTGAAGCCGCTCGGGATCGAGCCAGATCCGCATCGCGTAGCTGCCGGAGCCGAGCACGGTGACGGAGCCCACGCCCGGCAGGCGCGCCAGCTCGTTCTCCAGGCTGATGGCGGCGTAATTGGCGAGGAACAGATTGTCGTAGCGTCCGTCCGGCGCATACAGATTCACGAATTGCAGGATCGAGGTCGACTTCTTCTGGACGTTCAGTCCCTGCGTCGACACCGCGCTCGGCAGCTGCGCGGTGGCGAGCGAGACGCGGTTCTGCACCAGCACCTGCGCCATGTCCGGGTCGGTGCCGATGGCGAAGGTGATGACCAGCGAATAGGAGCCGTCATTGCCGCTGGTCGACTGCATGTAGATCATGCCCTCGACGCCGTTGACCTGCTGCTCGATCGGCAGCGCCACCGTGTCCATCACCGTGCGGGCGCTGGCGCCGGGATAGGTCGCGGTCACGGAGACGGTGGGCGGCACCACATCGGGATATTGCGACACGGGCAGGCTGGTGAGCGACAAGGCGCCCAGCAGCACGATGAGCAGGGCCAGCGTGTTGGAGAGCACCGGCCGTTCGATGAAGAAGCGCGAAAGCATGGGTCCGCCTCGGAACTGCCGGGTGTCAGGGAGCCTTCGTGGCGCTCGCGGTCGTCGAAGCGGGAGAGGCCTGCGGGAGAGCGGCCATGGCGCCGGCAACGGGTGTGACGCTCTTGCCCGCGACGGCGCGCTGGAGTGAACCGATCACCACCTTGTCGTCGGTGCTCAGGCCCTTGGCGATGACGCGCAGCTGCCCCTCGACCGGGCCGGTGGTGACAGCGCGCTGCTCCACCAGATTGTCGGCGCCGACCACCATCACATAGCTGCCGGCCTGGTTGGCCTGCACCGCCGTGTCGTCCACCAGCAGGGCGTTGTCGAGCGTGCCGATCGCCACCCGCACCCGCACGAACTGGCCGGGGATAAGCTCCACATCCTTGTTGGGCAGTGCCGCGCGCATTTGCAGCGTGCCGGTGGCGCCGTCGAGCTGCGGGGCGATGTAGTCGATGACGCCGGCATAGGCGTAGCTGGCGGCCCCGGCCAGCGCGATCTCGACCGGCGGCTGGAGCTTGCTCTCGCGCACGTCGCGGAGGCTCTTGCCCTGCGCCGCCAGCGCATCGCGCATGGCGATCTGCTGCTGCTCGCTCATGTTGAAATAGACATGAAGCGGATCGACCCGAAGGAGGGTGGCAAGCTTGGTTGGGGCGGAGGAGCCGACCAGCGATCCGGCATCGACGAGATGGCGCGTCACCACCCCGTCAAACGGCGCGCGGATCGTGGTGTAGCTCAGCGTCAGCCGGGCGAGGGCGAGGCTGGCCTCGTCGGCCGCCACCTGTCCCCTGACGGCGTCGAGCGTGGCGCGCGCATCGTCGACGCTGCGCTGGCTCGACACCTGCTTCTGACCGAGATCGGCCTGCCGGTCATATTCGGTCTGCGCATTGGCGGCCTTGGCCTGGGCGATGGTGAGGTTCGCCTCCTGCAGGGCCACCTGGTCGCGGTACTGGTCTGGCTCGATCTCGAACAGCACCCGGTCTTTGCGAACCGCCTCGCCGTCGCCATAGCCGATGGCGGTGAGATAGCCCTGCACGCGGGCGTCCAGATTCACCTCCTGCGAGGGGGCGGTCTTGCCGGTGAACTCGGCATAGAGCGTCACCGGCGCCTGGGTCGGCGTGGCGACCGTGACCTTGGCGGGCGGGGGCGCGGCGAAGCTGTTCGGCTCGTTGCAGCCGGCGAGCAGGAAGGCGATGGCGACGCCGCCAAGCAAGCGGACCCACCGGCACGAAGAGGCGCATCCCTGTTCCATCCCAGCCCTTCCTTCCGCAGCCGCGCGCGCCGGCGGATGCCGGCCAAACGCCCACGACTCAACTCCCCTATACGGTATTATAATGACATCCGTAGTGTCCCCAAGGATGATTGGGACGGTGGGCGCGCGGGGATCGGGCAGCTCCACCGCATTCCGCCGCCGCACCTCCTCGCCACGGCGTTCGACCATGGCAGGAGCGATCCGTGCGTCATTGCATCCGCCTGGAAGGCGGCGACCGCCGCGACCATCTCCGCGCGCTCGCGCAGCGGGTTCAGGTTGGCGACGGTCTTCTCAATCGCAAATGCCCGAAGACCGGCAATGGCAATCGCTGGATGCGTGAGCCTGTCACCTCCGTGCGGCCCACCTATCGCATCCCGGTGTTCAGACCCGCCGCCGATGGCGTCGGGCCCTGGCTCAACCTCACCGACGCCGCCCGATCCATCACCGCCCGAGCCCGGAAGAAACATAGCCAGATGGGTTTTCCGATGCGCGGTTCTATTGCAAACATCAGGTGCCAAACCCGCCGATGACCAGCCGATGCGCGGTGCCGTCCAGCGGCACGCGAAACGCGCCATCGACGCGCGCCACCGCGACGCCGTCCAGCTGCGCCATGACATTCGCCGGGTCTTCCCGCGCCGGCCCGACGACGATCTCGTAGCACGTGCCGGCAATCGTCACCCGCGCCTCGAATCCCGGCCAGTCCTCGGGAATACAGGGCGATACGGCGAGATGCGCGCCCTGCTTCCTGATGCCGAGAATGCCCTCGATGCCGGCGCGGTACATCCAGGCGGCCGAGCCGGTGTACCAGCTCCAGCCGCCGCGCCCGGCATGGGGCGCGACCGAGTAGACGTCCGCCGCCAGCACATAGGGCTCGACCTTGTAGGTCGCGACCTGGCCGGGCGAGCGGCCATGGTTGATGGGGTTGAGCAGCGCGAACAGCTCGTGCGCCTTCGCGCCGTCGCCGAGCTTGGCGAAGGCGAGGATCGCCCACATGGCGGCATGGCTGTATTGCCCGCCATTCTCGCGCAGGCCCGGCGGGTAGCCCTTGATATAGCCGGGATCGCGCAGCGTGTTCTTGAAGGGCGGCGTGAACAGCAGCGCGATGCCCTCCTCGCGGCGCACCAGATGCTGCTCCAGCGAGCCCATGGCCTGCGCCGCGCGGCTCGCCTCGGCCGCACCCGACAGCACCGCCCAGGATTGGGCGATGGAATCGATGCGGCACTCGTCATTGGCGCTGGAGCCGAGCCAGGAGCCGTCATCATAGGTGGCGCGGCGGTACCACGCGCCGTCCCAGGCGTGGCGCTCGATCGCCGCGCGCACGGACGCCGCATGGGTGCGCCAGCGCGCGGTGCGCAGCGGATCGCGCGCCTCGGCGAGCGGGGCGAACATCTCGACCGTGCGGATGAACAGCCAGCCGAGCCACACGCTCTCGCCCTTGCCGCCCTCTCCGACCCGGTTCATGCCGTCGTTCCAGTCGCCGGTGCCCATCAGCGGCAGGCCGTGAGCGCCGGTGAGTTCGACGCATTGGTCGAGCCCGCGCGCGCAGTGCTCGAACAGCGAGGCGCTCTCCGGCGAGGGCATCGGCTGGAAGAACGCATCGTGCTCGCCGGCCCGCAGCGGCGGCCCCTCCAGGAACGCCACCGGCTCGTCCAGCACGCCCGCGTCGCCGGCGGACGCGACATAGGTGGCGGCGGCATAGGCGAGCCAGACCCGATCGTCGGAAATGCGGGTGCGTACGCCCTGGCCGGAATGCGGCAGCCACCAATGCTGCACGTCGCCCTCGACGAACTGCCGGGCGGCGGCGCGCAGCAGATGGCGGCGGGTCTCCTCCGGCTGCGCGAAACTCAGCGCCATGCCGTCCTGCAGCTGGTCGCGGAAGCCATAGGCCCCGCTTGCCTGGTAGAAGGCCGAGCGCGCCCGGATGCGGCAGGCGATGGTCTGGTACAGCAGCCAGCCATTCAGCATGATTTCGGTGGCGCGGTCCGGCGTCTTCACCTCGACCGCGCCGAGCAGCCGGTCCCAATGATCGGTGACGCTCTTCAGCACCGCATCGAGATTGGTCGCGCGGTAGCGGGCGATCAGCACCCGCGCCTCGTCCGCCGTGCGGCATTGGCCGAGCGTTGCGACGATCTCGACGCTTTGCCCGGGCTGCAGCACGACAAGCCTCTGCAGCGCCGCGCAGGGGTCGAGCCCGGCGCCGGTCTTGCCGGAGAGCGGCACCTTGCCCATCAGCGCCGCCGGTGCCGAGACCTCGCCCTTGCGGCCGAGGAACTCGGTGCGGTCGGCGGTCCAGCCGGTCTGCGTGCCGCCGAGATCGGCGAAAGCGACCCGCCCATTGCCGATCGCGCTCCAGGAATTGCGGGCAAACATCGCGCCGGTGGCGAGATCCATCTCGGTGGCGATGAACGGCGCCGATGCCCCGCGCACCGTGCCGAGCACCCATTCGACATAGGCCGTCACCGTGAGGCGACGCACCCTGTCGGAACGGTTGGTCAGCGTCAGGCGCGAGATCTTGATCGGGTCGGCCAGCGGCACATACTGCAACAGGTCGAGCGCGACGCCGTTGGCCTCGTGCGAAAAGCTGGAATAGCCGAAACCGTGGCGGGCGATGTAGCTGCCGCCGTCGCGAATGGGCAGCGCGGTCGGGCTCCAGACATCACCGGTCGCCTCGTCCCGGACATAGAGCGCCTCGCCGATCGGGTCGGCGACCGGGTCATTCGACCACTGGGTCAGCTGGTTTTCGCGGCTGTTCTGCGCCCATGTGTAGCCGCTGCCGTCCGCCGAGACCTGGAAGCCGAAAGCGTTGCCGGCGATCACGTTGATCCACGGCGCCGGGGTGGTTTCCTCACCGCTCATTTGGACGACATATTCGCGGCCGTTCTTGTCGAAGCCGCCCAGCCCGTTGAAGAACTCCAGCGACAGCTCGGCCGGTGTCACCATCGGCGCCGTCGCCCGTCGGCGCCGATCGGCCACCGGGCGCGGCAGGAAGGCCGGAAGATAGGTCAGCTGGTTGGCGATCGAGCCACGACGCGCCGAGAGCACGACACGGGCGACCGATTGCAACAGGCCGCGCCCTTCCAGGCTCATCATATCGGTTCGCAGCACATGAACCGCGCCCTGCCCCTGTTCGTCACCGAAACGCGGACGCGACTGGCTTGAGCGCACGGCTGTCTCGATGGCGATCTGCAGATCCTGCACATAGGACGAGGCGTGCTCATTGAGGATGACCAGATCGACCGCCAGCCGCTTCATGCCCCAATATTCATGGGCGCGCAGAAGCTGGCGCACCTGCGCCATGTCCTCGAGATCGTCGATGCGCAGCAGCACGATCGGCAGATCGCCGGAGATCGAATATTGCCAGAGCGAGGATTGCGGCCCGGCGCCACGCTCGATGACGTCCGAGGGCACGCGGAAGCGGGCATCGGCATAGATGATCGGCGCGGCAAGGCGCTGGAAATCGGCGGCCTCCTCGGCCTTCACGTTGAGATGGCGCAGCTGCACCTGCGCCTGCGTCCACGCCAGCGTCTTCGCCCGCTCGAAGGCGTTGCGGTCATGATGCTTGTCGACAAGATTGAGCAGTTCCTCGCGCGAGGAGGCGACCAGCGTCCAGAAGGCCACGCGCACGGTGCGGCCGGCGGGCACCTTCACGCGGTGGCGCAGCGCAAACACCGGGTCGAGCACCGTGCCGACCGTGTTGGACAGCGGCGCCCCCTCGCGGATGACCGCCGCCTCGCCCGGCTCGCGGTTGCGGCCGAGAAAACGGGCGCGATCGGTCTCATATTGCGGCGGATCCAGCATCTCGCCCTCGATGACGGCGAAATGCGCGGCCCAGATTTCGGCCTCGTATGGCGAGCGCCGCCGGCGGGTGGCGATGAGCGCGCCGAATTCCGGGCGGTGCTCGGTCTCGACGAACATCTTGGCAAAGGCCGGATGCGCGTTGTCGGTCGCGGGCGTTGCCAGCACCAGCTCGGCATAGGAGGTGAGCTCGATCTCGCGCGCCCGTCGCCCGCTATTGGTCAGCGAGACGCGCCGCACCTCGCCATCATCCTCGCCGGACACCAGCAGATCCATGGTGGTGATGAGCGAGGGGCTGCGGTGGATGAATTCGGCGCGGTCCTCGGAGAACACCACGTCATCATGCTCGGTGGCGACGCCGAAGGGCTGGGCACCGGCCGACCAGAGATCGCCGCTCTGGCTGTCGCGCAGGAAGATGTGCGAGCCCTGCACGTCGCGCGTCGCATCCTCGCGCCAGCGGGTCACGGCAATGTCGCGCCAGCGGCTGAAGCCGGTGCCGGCGGTCGTCACCATCACAACATAGCGGCCATTCGAGAGCAGATGCGTCACCGGCGCCCCGCCGGAAGGTGGCTTGAGGCAACGCACATTCGGCGCCTCATTGGCCGCGCCCCGGGCGGAGGCCTTCACCTCCTCGGCGCGGGGATAGGCGACGATGACGTTGCGCGGCATGCGCTCCTGCAGCAGCAATTCGCTGGCCTGGATGATCGGTTCGCGATGGAAGCGCGCCCGCATCTTCCCGCCGCCCAGCACATTGGCGATGGCGACGATCGTCATGCCCTGGTGATGGGCCATGAAGTTGCGCACGATGGCGACGCTGGCATCGTCGGGCAGGCGGGCCGGGGTGAAGTCCAGCGCCTCGTAGAAGCCGTAGCGCCCGCCGGCTCCCATGTCGGCGAGCCGGGCGAAATTCTCCCGCGCCCCCGAGGGGTCGACCATGGTCGCCAGCCCCGTCGCGTAAGGAGCGATCACCAGATTGTCCGACAGGCCCCGCTTCAGCCCGAGGCCCGGCACGCCGAAATTCGAGTACTGGTAGGTGAATTCGAGGTCGCGCGCATTATAGGCGGATTCCGAGATGCCCCAGGGCACGCCGAGCCCGCGCGCATAGCTCTGCTGGCGCCCCACCACCAGTCGGTTGGTCTGTTCCAGCAGACTGCCGGTCGGCGCGCGCATCACCAGCGAGGGCATCAGATACTCGAACATCGAGCCGGACCAGGACACCAGCGCCGAACCGCTGCCGAGCGGCGTCGCCGTGCGCCCGAGCCGGAACCAGTGCCGGGTCTGCGCGTCGCCCTTGGCGATGGCGAACAGGCTGGCGAGCCGCGCTTCGGAGGCCAGCAGATCGTAGCAGCTCGGGTCGAGGCAGTTATCGGGAACGCTGTAGCCGATGGAAAGCAGCTTGCGCTCAGGATCGAGCAGGAAGGCGAAATCCATCGCCAGAGCCATGTCGCGCGCGGTCTGGGCGATGGTGCGCAGGCGGTTGCGCAGCGTCCGGGGCGCATCGGCGAGGTAGAGCCGATCGCGCTCGTGTTCGGCCACCGCAAGGCGCAGGCGTTCGGTCCAGAACACCAGATCCGGCGCGCCGCTCTCATCCGCCGGCGGCGCCAAGTCGGCGGCCAGACGCGACGCCTTTTCGGTGAGGCGTATCAATGTCGGCGTCGAGGCTTCCAGCCCCTGTCCGCCGCGCAGCAGCGCGGTGATCTCGACGAACAGGCCTTCAAGCTGGCCGGCGCGCTCGTCGGCCGCCATCACCTGTGTCACGCCGAGCGCCTCGCGTGCCAGCGCGATGGCATCCGCCATGCCGGCTTCCGCCTCAGGCGTGAGAGGTGCGGCGATCCACTCCTCGCAGGCGACGGCGACGACGAGAAGATGGCCGGCGAGATTGCCGCTGTCGACCGAGGAGACATAGGCCGGCTCCAGCACGCGCAGGTCGCGCGTGCCGTACCAGTTGAAGAAGTGCCCCTTGAAGCGCGCCAGACGCTGCATGGTCGACAGCGTCGCCTCCAGTCGCTCCACCGTCTCCATCGTCGCGGCCCAGCCGAAGTCGCGCGCCGCCACCGAGGACATGAGGTAGAGCCCGATATTGGTCGGCGACGTGCGGTGAGCGATCACCGGCTTCGGGTCCTCCTGGAAATTGTCCGGCGGCAGCATGTTCTCGGCCGGGGTGACGAAGGTCTCGAAGAAGCGCCAGGTGCGGCGGGCGATCAGCCGAAGGGCGTGGGCATCATTGGGTGAGACCGCCAGCGTCTTGGCGATGGGCGGCGAACGGCTCGCCCAGAACGCCAGTGCCGGCGCGGCCAGCCACAGCACGGCGAAGGGCAGGATCACCGGCCACGATTCCGGCGCCCAGGCGAAGGTGCCGAGCGTCATCGCCAACCCCAGCGCGGTGCCGCCCTGCATGCCTCGGTAAAAGCCGATGAGATCGAGCCGGGGCTGCGCGCTGGCCACCGCTGCCGTGGTCCATTCCAGCAGGTGCTTATGGCTGACGAACAGCCGGAACAGCGTGCGGACCACCGCATCGGCGAGGCGCCAGCTTTGATCGGGCAGAAAGGCGACGGTGAACACGGTCTGCAGCAGCGCAATGCGCAGATCGTCCGCCAGCGCCGTCACATGGCTGAGCAGGCGGATGCCGACCCCGCGCGGCACGATGGAGAACAGCGCCGGCAGAAAGGCGGGGATCGCGATCGCTGCCATCAGTGCCAGCACGGCATGGAGATTCCAGGGTGCCGGCACCAGCCAGCTCACACCCAGCGCGGCGAAGGTGAAGGGCATCACCAGCGAACGGCGCAGATTGTCCAGCATCTTCCAGCGGCCGAGCGTCGGCACCGCATGCGCGCCGGACCGCAGGCCGAACACCCAGGGCAGCAACTGCCAGTCGCCGCGGGTCCAGCGGTGCTTGCGCTTGGCGATCACGTCGTAGCGCGAGGGAAAATCCTCGACCACCTCGACGTCGGACGCCAGACCGGCGCGGGCATAGATGCCCTCGAACAGATCGTGGCTCAGCAGCGCGTTTTCCTTGATGCGCCCGGCGAGCGAAGCCTCGAACGCATCGACATCATAGATTCCCTTGCCGGTGTAGGAGCCCTCGCCGAACATGTCCTGATAAACATCCGACACGGCCGCCGCATAGGGGTCCATGCCGCCCGGGCCGGAATAGACCCGCTGGTAGAGCGAGCCGTCGCGCCCGATCGGCAGCGAGGCGGTCACGCGCGGCTGCAGAATCGCGTAGCCGCCCACGACGCGCTGCTCGGCAACGCTGAATTGCGGCCGGTTGAGCGGGTGCGCCATCTTGCCGACCAGCCGCACCGCCGCATCGCGCGGCAGGCGGGTATCGGCGTCGAGCGTGATGACGTACCGCACGTCGACGGGCACCTGCGGCGGCTGGCCGTGGAACGCGATGAAGCTCGTATCGGTGGCGCCGCGCAGCAGCCGGTTCAGCTCATGCAGCTTGCCGCGCTTGCGCTCCCAGCCCATCCATTTGCCTTCGCCTTCGTTCCAGACGCGGTGGCGGTGCAGCAGCAGGAAGCGGGGCCCCGACGGTGCCGGCCCGTAGCGGCGGTTGAGCTGCGCGATCGCCGCCGTGGCGGTGGCAAGCAGGGCCTCGTCGCCCGGGACCGTTTCCTGGTCGGCATCCATCCCGTCCGACAGCAGCGCGAAGGCGAGATCGCCGCTGGAGCCAGTGAGATAATGAACTTCCAGTCGCTCGATCTGCTCCAGCAGATCGGCCTCGCTGGTCAGGAGCGTCGGCACGACGACGAGCGTGCGCAAGGAGGCGGGAATCCCGGCCGCAAGCTCCAGCCCCGGCAAGGGCGAGGCGCCGAACGAATACGTCACGCCCCGGTTGACCAGCGCGCTCGCCGCATCCGACGCCGGCAGGAAGGCGAGCGGCGCCAGCAGCAACAGCCAGCCGGCAAAGCCCCCGGGGACGTCGAGCCACGCATAGGCGAGCATAAGCAGCGCAAGCGTGGAGACCAGCACCGCCACCGCATAACCGTGGACGCCCAGCGGCGTGTTGAGCCGCGAGATCCACAGCCGCGCCGGCGGCCGGAAGCCGATACTCGTCTCCAGCGCCAGCCGGCCTTCGGCGATCAGATGATAGCCGGGATCGCGCGACCTCTGCTCTCCGAGATCAGCGCTGGCGCTCAGGGCGCGGCGCGCGACCTCCACTTCGCTGACCGACGAGCCGCGCGCCAGCTGCTCGATGGCGCTGCGGTAGAGATTGCGGCTCGCGAAGTCCATCTCGTCAAAGCCGCTGGCAGCTCTCAGCGTCTGGTCGACCAGGCTGACGCTCTCGAACCATTCCGCCCAGTCAATGTCGGAGATCGAGCGCATGCTGGTGATGACATTGCGCACCGTGACATTCGACGCCCCCTGCCTTTGCTGGGCGTGCTGAACCACCTCGTCGATCGAGGAACCCTGCAACTTCAGGCGCTCATCGAGCCATCCGAGCGCCGGGGTGGTGCGCGGATCCTGGTCGCGCAGGCGCTTGGCCAGTTGCGCCGCGAACAGTTCCGACAATGGCTCGGAGGAGCGCGCCACAATATCGCTGTCGAGCGCGAAGCCGGCAAAGCCGGTCTCCAGCACCCGGTTGGCCAATGCGTCGGCTTGCGCCCGCGCCTGCCGGCCGACCATGATTTGGTCGGTCAACCGGCGCAGATTCTCGATCAGCACGATCCGTAGCGTGATCGCCACGGCCCAGAGCTCGCCGATGGTGAGCGGCTCGACGGATTGATACGACGAAACGAAGCGCCTCAGGCTGTTGGGGTCGACATGGCTGTCGGTATGGGCGACGAACGCCCAGGCGAGGCCGAAGACACGGGGGTAGCCGGCGAAAGGGCCCGCGGCGAGCTTGGGCAGCTGGCGGTAATAGCCCGGCGGCAGGTCGTCGCGGATCTCGCGGATCTGCTCCTCGACGAGGTGATAATTGTCCAGCAGCCACTCGGCCGCCGGCACGACACCGTTTCCCTCCTCCAACTCGGCGGCACTGGCCCGATAGGCCGCCAGCAGCGCCCGGGCATTGTCGTTCAGGCGGCTCTGCAAGGGGACAACCAGCGGGGGATGCGGCGACACCGTCTGCGCCGCCGCGAGGCTTTCGGCATGCTGCTCAAGCCGCTCGACGCCGAACAGCTCCTCCCGGACAGGGGACGTGTCGCTCCAGGGCGCGGACGAACGACTATCGAAAGCCGCGCGGAGTTTAGCCAGCATGTCAGCCTTTCAGCCCGGCATCACGCCAGGGATGAGGGGGCGGAACGGGCCATGTCAGATAAGCCGGAGCCTCGGGAGAGGTTCCGGATCGGCCAGCGAGGTGCGGGTTGGCTGTGTCGGCGCCTACGTTACAGCATTTGCCCGGCCCGTGGGGAAGTCATCGCCCCGGGCGCGGTCAGTCCACTTTCCGAACATCATGCCGCGAGTTGAAGACGCAGCCCTCTCCCGAAATTTGCATGTCGATGAGGACGCGCCGCGGCGTCAGCGGCCGGGCTTTGTCGGCAGTCGCTCTCCCTTCGCCGCCACCCGCGCCGGCGAGGCCGGAGAAGGCCATGTTCGCATCATGGGATCGAAGGGCGAGCTACCGCGTGCCCTCACTTCGGTCTCTCGCGGGAAATCGGCGGGCCCACTCAGGGGCTGAATTGGCGGGCCACGAGCGACCAAAAAGAGAACTACGTGTACGCTATAGCCCTATGACGTGTGTCGGCAAATTTACGACGTTTGGAACGCCTGCTCTTCCGCCGGGCTTAGCTAGCTGCTGCGGCGGCTACCTGACACAATGAGGATGAGCCGAGGCTTGCCACCGCCGTCTGTCCCGAGAGCGTGCTGATGTCCCCCACCGACAGGCTTGACCGACCCTTCGGAAGGCGAGTTCGCATCGCTTCGCAGTTAGGACCCGCCGATCCACTCGAACGGTGAAGATACCGTCGTACAGCCCGTACGACGTCGACGGGCACGGTCAGTTCCGGAGGGCCAGACCGCCTTCGATTTCGGGGTTGATCGCGACTTGAACGAATATAGGTCACACCATTCCGGCCCATCGGGACATACGCCATCGGCGCCGCAGTGGGCTGGAGAAAACGCCCGAACGCCGTTTGAGGTCATCCGTACTGAGTTGTGCCAACGCCCGACGCAGCCTACGCTCATCATAACTTGCGCGATCCAGTGCACCGCGCGGAATGACAAAAATGGGCTTATTGACATCGAGGGCGCAATTCGCTTGCGATTCGACGGTTCGCTGGAACGGGGGATGACGACTTGCGGGTAATCCATGTGCCCTGCGGCCCATTCGCGAACAGCAGCGAACTCAAGGCGTTCAACGCGGTCGATCAGGAAATCCGAAAACGCGCCGGTGATGCTTCGGCCTATGTCCTGACCAATCTGACACATCCTAATCTGCGAGGGCAGGCCGACGAGATCGACATGGTCGTCATCGGCCCCGGTGGGGCGGTGGTCGTGGAAGTGAAGCACTGGGAGGGATCGGCTCTGCGTCGATCTGACCTGGGAGATCCTGCAGCCGAACTGATTGTGGCCAAGTCGAAGCGCATCGCCGGGACGCTTCGCAACGTGGAGCCCTTCCTGGGCTTCGTCGCCCCCGCCTTCCTTCTGACCCGCGAGACGGGGACGTTGAAAAAAGGCGGTCAGGTTCCGCGCCACCCGATGGGTATCCTCGCCTATGGAATCAGGGACGTCGCCGATCTGGTCGCGGGGCCGACGGGGGCCGGATCGCTCGACGCCAAAAGGCTGACCAACGCGCTGGCGGGCCGCTACAACGTCTCCGACGCAGCCCGGCTGAAACGTCTGGGTCGGTTCGATGAACTGCGCTTGCTGAGCGACGAGCAGGATCATTTCCAACGAATATTCACGGCGCGTGACCCCTGGACGGGCGACCATGTGCTGCTCCACACCTACGACTTGTCGGCGGCCCCCGCCGGCGAGGCGCACACCTTCACGGACCGCAAAGCGCGCCGCGAGTTCGAGGTCATTCAGCGTTTCCAGAAATCGCCGCATCTCCCGAGCCTGGTGGACAGCTGGCAGGCCATCCCGAACTATGCCGGAGAGATGTATTTCTTCAGCATCGGAGACAGCGCGGCGACGCCCGTCGCCACGCTGCGACATAAGTCCGAGTGGACCCGTACCCAGCGGCGGGTCTTCGCGATCCGCGCTCTTTCGGCCCTCGGCGAGTTCGCGCAAGGGACGGACGGCCCCCTTCTGCATCGGGCGTTGGACGCCGAAAGCCTGCGGGTTCGCGCCGACAACAGCCCCCTTTTCGCGGGTTGGCGGTGGGCGCGTCTGACGCCCGCCCAGACGGTCGCCGCGGGCCAATCCGACGACCAACTCGGCGCCTATGCCGCGCCGGAGATCAAGATCGGAGGCTTGGCTGCGGCGACGCCGAAGTCCGATCTCTACAGTCTGTGCGCCATCCTCGCCGAGCTATTCGACGAGACCGATGAAGATCTGCGTTCCATCCTCCTGCTGGGCTGTGACAGCGATCCAACGCGCCGGCCGGCGATCGGCGATATTCTGGATCTGCTTGAGGATGAAACTCCGACTGAGGCCGCCGCCGTCGAGGCGATCGATCGCACACGATCCATCCCGCCGTCGCGCTGGGACGAGGGGCATTGCTTTCGATGGAAGGAGAGCCGGTTTCGGGTTGTATCGGTCCTCGGCCAAGGCGCCGTCGGCCGGACGTTCAAGCTCGAACAGCTCGACGCCCAGGACGAGCCCATGGGCACCTTCGTCGGCAAGGCGCTGTTCAACCCAGAGCTTGGACCCGCGTCCCTCGAAGCCTATCAGCGGCTTCGTCCCCTCTCCCTTCACGAGGGGCTGTCGAATGTTCTGGAATGCGCCAGCGCTTGGAGCGCCGACGATCTCATGACGCTGCTGCGGTGGAGCCAGGGCTCGCCGCTCAACGCCTGGTGCGGCGACTTGAGCTTCATCGCCGAAGAGGATGGAGCCGAGACAACCGAACAGCTGGTGATTGGCTGGTTCGAAAAGCTCTGCGACGCATTGAACGCGCTGCACAGTCAAGGCTGGGCGCATGGCGACGTCAGCCTTTCGAACATCCTCGTCGACGAGACCAAGGTCGTGCTGATCGACTACGATCTCGCCGGCCCCGTCAATCGCACCGCACGCAGCCCCGGAACGGTGCTCTACGCTTCGCCTGAGCGTCGGGAGGGCGGCGAGATCCTCGCGCGCGACGACGTGTACAGCCTCGCTGCCACGCTTTATCACGCTCTAACCAATCGTCCGCCGGCCTTCGTCGCCGACGGTCAGGGACTGGACTGGACGGAGGTCGAGCGGACCGAGTTCCCCAGATTGATCCCGCTTCTGGATCGGGCGGTCGGCCCCGCGCATCGTCGATTCGAGTCCGCGGGTGCCGCGTTGTCGGCGATCAGAACGGCAAGCGGCTCCTGCGTCCAGCCCGCCCTGGCCTTGGCTTCAGCACAGGCCCAGATCAGCCAACCGCCGCTGAGGCCGAACGTGGTCCCGCGGGTCAAGGACATCTTAAGCACCTATCCCGGCTCGAAGTTCGGCAATGCGGAGACGCGGGGATTGGACACGCCGTTCGCATTCAACACCTATGTTTCGACGGCGCTTGATCAAACACTACCCGCATCGATCCGGGCGGGCGACGTTTCACTGGTCATCCTGTGCGGCAACGCTGGCGACGGAAAAACCGCCTTCCTGCAACGCCTCGTCCAAACGCTTGGCGGCGATCCACCGCCCTCGAGCGAACGGGTCTGGTCCGGAGAACTCGCCGGCCGCAAGGCGATGATCAACCTCGATGGCGCCGCCAGTTGGAAAGGGCGATCGGCCGACGCCCTGCTGGATGAATTGTTCGGGCCGTTCCTCGACGGCGCGCCGAAGGACGGTCGTGTGCATCTCGTCGCGGTCAACGACGGCCGTCTGATGGAGTGGATAGAACATTCCGAGATCCAGAATGACTCGCGCCCTCTGACCGACGCTTTGACCGCCGCGCTCAGCCATCAATCCGACGGCCTTGCGTCCCACGTCCTGCTCGTCGAGTTGAACAACCGCTCACTGGTGGGCGGTCTGGACGTGGGGGCCGGGGCGATCTCCACCCAGTTCGTGGACGACCTCATCCATCGTCTCATCGGAGGCGAGGCGGCGGCCGATGTCTGGTCGCCCTGCAGGACCTGCACGGCCCAGGCGCGCTGTTCGCTGAAGCGGTCCGCGGACATGATGGGCGCCAGTGCGGATGCAGCGATCCTGGCAGACGGCGCCCGGTTTCGCGACCGCCTGACGGAAGCGCTGCAGACGGTCCACCAACGCAATGAGATCCACATCACGGCGCGTGAACTCAAGGCGGCGATCAGCTACATCCTGTTCGGCCTGAACGCCTGTGAAGACCTGCATGCCAACCCTGAACTCGAGCCGCACGATCCAGCCGACCATGCGTTCAACCCACAATCGGCATCGCGCCAGGGCGAGCTCCTGCGCGAGCTGGCGCGCCTCGACCCCGCACTCGAAGGCCACGCCCGGGTCGATCGCTACCTCGTCGGCAAGGGAGCGCCTCATCCCAAGCATGGGGCGCGTCGCTTCCGGGATGTGATCGGCCGATCGTTGCCTCTGCGCGAGGCTCGCCGCCGCGCCTATCTGACGTGGTCGGCCGATCAGGTCGAGGCGGTAGGAGGAGACAGCCACGCCCTCACCCTGCGCGACGGGCGAAGGGCGGCCGAGTTCCGCCGTTTCCCCCTGTTGTCGGCGGAAGAGCAGGCATCGATCAAACAGAGGCTCTGCAACGGATTGTCCCGATTGGAAGCCCTGCCGGATCTCGCCTACGCAGATCCGAGTCGCGTCCCGATCCGTGTCGTGCCCCGCACCCCGACCGAGACCGCGTTCTGGATCGAGAAGGCGGCGTCGCGCTTTTCACTAATCGCCGAGCGCTTCCTTCCCACGGTCGGACTCGAGACACTTCATCGATTCCTAGTTTTGGCCTATGAGCCGGCCCACGGCGGGCGCGAGGAGCTGATCATCCCTCTTGAGCTCTACAGTCTGCTCATGGATCTCGCCGACGGCGTCCAAATCTTGGACGCCTTCTCCGACGATGTCTTCGCCAATCTCGGCGTGTTCACGAGCCGGCTCGCCCAGGAAGACGAGAGGGGGCTGAACGCCTGGAATCCCGTCGAAGGCGATACCGTCCATCGCCTTGGTGTCATCGACCGATCGGGACGACAGACGATCGCTCTCACGGCGAGGAATGCTTGATGGCGAACGAAGCGCGTCAAGTGGTCGAGTCTGTTCTGGGTAGTCAGATGACAGCTCAGATTTGGACCAGCACCTACTATCCGGCCTTTCCGTTCGTCCCGCAGGATTTTTCGGTCGGCGCCGTCTTGCCGATGATGCTTTATCTGTTCCGGTGGGGGAACCGCCGTGGGAAGGGTCAGTTCGCCGAGACCTATGGGAGCGGGGGCGCCCCGACGATCGCCTCTACGGTGGATCGACTGGTCTCCGACCCGTCCATCCATGGGTTCGACAGCCCCTCGGGCCGCGCGATCCTCGGCGACTTTCTCCTGACGTCCATCCTGGAAAATCGACGGCATTCAGAGTCCCACGAGGAGCAGGTTCAACGCTGCTTCGCCAACCACTACTTCGCGTCCTGGATCGACCTTCCAACCAGCGCGGCGAATCTGCGCGGCGTTCCCGAGATGGTGACGGCGCTGCTCAGCGATCAGAGCAGTGGAGAAACCGTCGAGCCGTTCGCCGAGCGGGGCCGATACGTCGTCGGCGCTCGCATTCAGGACAACGACCTCTTGCGCGCCCTAGCGCCCGGAACCGCGACGACCGGAGAGCACAAGAGCAACCTTCGGTCCGATGCTCTGGACGAAACCTATCCTCTTCCCCTCGATCAGCTGTTGACCGTTCGCCTGGCCCAAGGCTGCGGCGAGGCGCCGGCCAAGGCGATCGGTCGGAACAATCCTGGCCCGATACCGAACCAACGACCGATCGCCAAATGCGCCGCCGACAGTTTTCGCGAAGATCTCCTCGTTTTTCTGGACTGCTACGCGTCAGCGGCCTCGATGCCGCGACCTGCTCTGCTTCAGATGCTGGAGTCCGCGATCGCCGTCGGGCTGACGACCATCGTGACGGGCGCCGTCGAAGTTATGAACCGTTGGAGCGTGACCGGCGTCATTCCGGATGTCGCTGAAGCGCCCAAATTCCCGCTCTTTTTCGACTGTTCGAGCGGGTCGGACCCCGTGCTTCGCGCGGCCTCGGAGGAATCCGGCTTCCTGGTTCGACAGGCCCTGAACCGTCTCCCATCCGTCCTCATGTACGCCCGGCTGCTCGACCATTACGTGCGAAGCGAATCCGAGATCGACCGCAAAACTCTTCCGTCCACGTCGCCGGACGCCACGGATTGGCTTAATCTCACCGGTAGCGTTCTAAACGGCGACCACGAGGAGGCAAAAGACGCGCGACGATATTTCGCCTGAACTGCGCGTAAACTGCGCGACGCCGCCGCCGCCGCCGAGGATCTCGAACTGCGCACATTGCTCGGCGAGGAAGTAAACGGAGGCGATCCCGGGCGAGCTCTCGCAGAGGCCCTCGCGGCGGCCTTCGCCGGCGCTTCCGGAAGCGGCACCGAGCGCCTAAACAACTTCCTATCGTCGGCCCTGATGATCGATGACGTCAATGGCCTGGCGAAGCGACGGAAGGTGATGATCCATCAAACACGGAGAAAGGGGCAGGGACGCCGCGGCGACGCCCTGTCGCTCGTCCTGACCAATCCCGTCATCGAATATCTGGTGCACCGGCACATTCGAAAGACCGGAAAGGGTCGCAAGGAGCAGATCCTATCTTATCCGGCCTTTCTTCACATCCTACGCGAACGTTACGGCTTCTTCGTTGATCGGGCGCCGCCAAACATGTCCGTTCCGAGCGACGTCCTGCAGCGCAACCGCCGTATGCTCGAGCGACGGCTTCGTGATCTCGGGCTCCTGACCGGCGTCAACGACGCTGAGCGGATGAAGAAGATCAAAGGGCGATATCTTGCCCAACAAGACGCCACCGGGCGAGGGGATGCCGCCTGATGGGACCTCAACATGTCCAGCTCTTGGCTCAGGCGCTTACAAATCGCCTGGGCGTGCCGACCCCCGGCGCGGTGGCGTTTCTACGGTGTCTGCCGTCTGATCAGATTGACGCCATGGTTGAGAGCGACGCCTTTGTCGTTCCCGGCTGGACCGTAAACGCGGTGGTCGATGCGCCTGGCCAGCGCCGCATCTCCGCCGACCAAGCGGTGGAGCAACGCGAAGATAAGGCGGAAGCAGCCCTTCTGCTGATCGATCCTCTGCGCGCGGGCGCCGGTCTTGACGGGATTTACAGCGCCGGGCGCGAAATCAGCGAGACCGAGTTGTTTGGCGAAGCCCTGAGGCTCGCCCGCAGACCCTTCTTCGGCCGAATGCCTGTTCTCGACGCCGCCATCACGCGGGCCGAGCGCCTCGGCCGGCGGCGGCGGCTTACCCCCTGGTCCAAATTCGATTTCTACGTCAACGCCAAGCAAAACGCGGGACGAGCTCTGGCTCGGTTGGGCCTGTGGCCCATCGCCAGCGATGACGACCCCTCGACAAGCGAGCTCGACCTTTCGGCCGAACTGGCCGACCGGCTCCTCTATGTAAGCGACACGCGCGCGATCGCTGAACGGGTGCACGGGCTGCGCCTGGAAGGGTCCGCGGAAAAGGCGGCTCAGTTGGAGCAGGCGCTTCGCCTCGTGTCTGGAATGAGCCCGGAAGAAGCGGCTCGCCATATTGAGCATCAGCCTGAGCTTTGGCTCGGCCCGATCCAACCCGGGTTCGCGAGCGAGGAGCTTCGCAGGATCCAACTGGCGCCTTGGCGCGACGCGAGAGGTGGAATCCTCAAATGGTCTGGCTTGAACAAGCCGGAGGGCGATGGATTGACGCCCCGGCTGATATTGGATCGATCGGCGCCGACGAAGAATCGCGCAAAGCTTACGATCCGTTGGACTACGGATCCGGAGGATCTGGTCGCAGGCGACATCGATTATCGTGTTTCCGTGATCGCCGGCGAAGATGTTCTCGCCGATCGCATCGTTCATCATCGCGACTGTTGATTTCCGCGGAGATTTGACCCTGGATTTCCACTGAGAAGTGACCCGGCCGGATGGTGGTCTGTGGTCAGGTGGCGGTCAAGTTCCTGGATTTCTCCTTGGTTGTTTTGGCGGGTTTTGCCGAGCTATTCCGGAAACGGAAACTGTCGTTCCCGGTCTCCAGGATGTGGCAGTGATGGGTAAGGCGGTCGAGCAGGGCCGTGGTCATCTTGGCGTCGCCGAAGACGGTGGCCCATTCCGAGAAGCTGAGATTGGTGGTGATGACGACGCTGGTGCGCTCATAAAGCTTGCTCAGCAGGTGGAAGAGCAAGGCGCCGCCTGATGCGCTGAAGGGCAGATAGCCGAGCTCATCGAGGATGACGAGATCGGAGTGCGCGAGCCTGGTGGCGATCTGTCCGGCTTTTCCCTGGGCCTTTTCCTGTTCGAGGGCATTGACGAGTTCGACGGTGGAGAAGAAGCGGATCCGCTTGTGATGGTGCTCGACGGCCTGAACGCCCAGCGCCGTTGCGATGTGCGTCTTGCCGGTGCCGGGACCGCCGACGAGGACGACGTTATGGGCCTCGTCGAGGAACTCACAGCGGTGGAGCTGGCGAACGAGTGCTTCATTGACCTCGCTGCTGGCGAAGTCGAAGCCATTGAGGTCGCGGTAGGCCGGGAAGCGTGCGGTCTTGAGCTGATAGGCCGTTGATCGGACCTCCCGCTCGGCGGTCTCGGCCTTCAGCAACTGCGATAGGATCGGCATGGCGGTCTCGAAGGCCGGAGAGCCTTGTTCCGTCAGTTCGCTAACGGCTTGGGCCATGCCGTGCATCTTGAGGCTGCGCAACATGATGACGATAGCCCCGCTGGCCGGATTATGACGCATGGCGCACCTCCCTGGCCCGCCGCAGGGCGTCATAGCGTTCGACGTTGGCCTGCGGTTCGGTGGTCAGCGTGAGGGCCTGAGGGGCGTCGATCGTTGGTGTGGTCAGCGGCGTACCATCGATCAGTCGGTGCAGAAGGTTGAGGATGTGGGTCTTGGTCGGCACGCCGGCCTTGCATGCCAACTCGACGGCCGTGAGCACGACCTGTTCGTCATGCTGCAAGACCAGGGACAGGATCTCGACCATCTCGCGGTCGCCACCCGGTGTTTTGAGCAGATGTTGCTGGAGGGAACGGAAGGCAGTTGGCATCTCGGCGAAGGGAGCCCCGTTCCGCAGGGCTCCGGGTTTGCGCTGGACGACCGCCAGATAGTGCCGCCAGTCGTAGATCGTCTGGCTCTGGCGATCATGAGATCGGACAAAGGCTCGGCGATGCTCGCAGATCGCGTGCCCCTCGGCGACGATGACGATCCGGTCGGGATAGACGCGCAAGCTGACGGGTCGATTGGCGAAGGACGCCGGCACGCTGTATCGATTGCGCTCCAGATGAACCAAGCAGGTTGGCGTCACCCGTTTGGTGTGCTCGACGAAGCCGTCGAAGGGGCGGGGCATCGCCATAAGGTGCCGGACCTCTTCGGCCCACACATCGGCGATCGTACCGGGTTGCGAGCCATGCTCGATCTGTGACCACAACTCCCGGCATCGCTTCTCCAGCCAGTCATTCAAGGCTGCCAGGGACGGGACGTTGGGCAGGGGCTGCCAGAGCCGATGGCGGGCATCCTGTACGTTCTTCTCGATCTGCCCCTTCTCCCAGCCCGAGGCCGGATTGCAAAACTCGGCCTCGAACAGGAGGTGGCTCACCATGGCCGAGAAGCGGATGTTGACCTGGCGCTGCTTGCCACGGCCGACCTTGTCGACGGCCGTTTTCATGTTGTCGTAAATGCCCCGCCGCGGCACGCCGCCGAAAACCCGGAAGGCGTGGTTATGGGCATCGAACAGCATCTCATGGGTCTGGAGTGGGTAGGCGCGCAGCATGAAGGCGCGGCTGTAGGACAGCTTCACATGAGCGACCTGCAGCTTGGTGCGCTCGCCGGCGATGATCGCCCAGTCCTCAGACCAGTCGAACTGGAAGGCCTCTCCGGGCACAAAAGCCAGCGGCACGAAGGTGCCGCGGCCGCTGGTCTGCTGCTCGCGCAGCCGGGCTGCCTTCCAGTCCCGGGCGAAGGCCGCCACCCGATTGTACGATCCCTCATAGCCCAGCGTCACAAGATCGGCGTGCAGCTGCTTCACCGTGCGCTTGTGCTTACGCGACTCGCCAGCCTCGACCTGCAGCATCGCCGCAAGCTTGTCGGCATAGGGATCGAGTTTGCTCGGCCGGTCAGGAGCCTGAAACTGCGGCTCGACGCTGTCCGCCCGCAGATACTTGCGCACGGTGTTCCTCGAGAGGCCGGTGCTGCGGGATATCTCTCGGATCGAGCGACGATCCCGATGATGCCAGCGTCTGATGACGCTCAATAACTCCATGTCGATCACTCCGCTGTCCCCCGCGTAGCCCGCGTGAGACGTGGTGAAAACATGGGTCACTTCTCGATGGAAAAATCCCCGGCAGACGGGTCAGATCTCAATGGAATTCAACATCGCGACCACCGCACGCAACAGGTTGTCATCACGGTCGATGATTTCGAGGATCTCGAAGGGAATGAAAAATTCGACGCCGTGGTGGTGGTCGAGGCCGTCGGTCAGGGAACGGTCGGGCCGGTACAAAGCGAAGCCTTCACGCTCGAGTTCGGTGTCGCCGCCACGCAATTGACCAGCGCCTCGGGCCAGGAAGTTCGGACGTTGGTGGAGGGAGCGATCGGCGTAGCCGATCGCGCGGACTTCGATCGACTGATCGGAGGCGTTGAGGCTCGGGATCGGGCGGTCGAAGACAAGAAGGGCTTCCTGACTTGGAGGGGCGATGCCGCTACGAGAGGCGCGCGCGTGTTCCGCCCGGCCTTGCTGCGCGACATGGAGAGAGACTGGATCCAACGTGGCGGCGCGATCGGCTACTGGATCCAGGTCGTGAGGGCCGATGGCTCGCCCGTCGGTCCGCCCCAGTTCGTCGAGCTTGAGCCCGCCGACCAGAGCGCCGCGACCGAGCGCGCACGGGACGCCAGCCGCAAACTGGCCGCCGAACTGGGGAGCGCGGGTCTGCTCGGCCGTGTGATCGCCCACGGCTGGTCGGCGGCGGACAACTACATCAACGCGTGGGAAAAGGCGCTCGACGCCGGCGCCCCCGCGCTCGCTCTGCATGGGACAGTCGAAGTGCGCGCCCAGTCGGGGGCTGTGATCGGACTGCTGGTCACTCCATTACATCCCCTCCGGTTCGCTTGGCACGCCCACTACGATCAGGTGGTTGTCCACGCTCGCTACGAACAGGCTCTTTCTCCGAGCCAGATCCAAAAGACGGTACAGCCGATCGACTCGGCGTTCTTCCCCTTCGCGCTCCCAGGAAGCGGTGGAGCGAGCTGTTTCGTCTTTGCTGATGTCATTGGCTTTCACGCCCTCGCCATGATCGTCGATGGAGAACGCGAGCCAAAGGCGGCGACGGCACTTCTCGCGGCCTGCCTCAGCGCGGGGATCACGGCGGTTCCTTCGATCGGCCAGGCGAGCGCTACGGCCATCGCGCGTGAACTGGGCCATTATCTGGACTGTTACGGCGGCGCGAGCGGGGAACGCCCCGACCTGCTGGCGATCCAGGCCTGGCGTGCGGGCGATGGGCTCACCGTTGCCCGCGCCCTGGGCCAGACGCTTGTGGCTCGCGGTTTGAACGAGGACGAAGAGGCCTCCTCGCCGCTCTGCTTCACCCTGGATCTTTTTCATGGTCCTAACGCCAAGGGCGCGGGCCAGTTTTTGTCGAGCGTGGGCCAGCGTCGCCGAGCCGGAGGACAGGTGCTCGACCCACGAGATCGCTGGTTAGCCGACACGGCCGCCCGACCCGGAGATGTCCTTCTGCCTCGACTGCGGTGGGCGAAACATGAAGAACCTCAAATCGACGACGACGCCGCCTGGAGCGGCGTGGGTTCCGCTCACGTCAGTCTGGCGTTCGATCTCTTCGAAACCCATCTGGCGACGGTCCCGATATCGACGGTGGCGGATCAACGGCCCTTGCACGCCTGGGGCCTGCTGCGTACGCTTGAACGGCGCTCAGTCCCTGAAGCAGAAATGGAATGGATGACTTACGCCGCGCCCGAGTTGGGCGGCGAGGCCAGCCCGGACAACCGAACCGCAAGTGATCGGTTGCGTCGTATCGATCGCGCTACGGCTCGTGCGACCGCCCGCGCTCTGGGCGGGTCGAACGACGACTGGCCGGTGTTGAAGACGAGGCTTTCGGTCGAAGACCGGCGGCGGGTTGAGAAGATGCACGAACAGAGCGACTGGGTCGTCACCCTCGATCGCAACGCGGCTCTTGATTATTTCGACTCGCCTCAGCAATCGCCGGACGCCTACGAGCGGTTCGTCATCGACACCGTCCCTGAACGCTCGGATCTGACGGCCATCCAGCTGGTCACCTCGACGACGAACCTCGATGCGGTGCGTGATCTCGTCGACGAAGCCCTCGGCGATATGGGCTTGAGCAGCAGCGAGCGGAACAGCCGGTTCCTCGTCAGTCAGCTGAAGGCCCTCAGCGGTCGGCTAGCGATCCGGCTGGCGGATGGAGGAACGCGCACGGGCGAGTTGGTCGCTTTGGCCCTGATGTACGCCCATTGCGTTGCTGGGGGGGAGCAGAAGGGCCCCTGGTTGAACGTCGCCCAGGGTGTCCTCATTCCTGTCGATGAAATCGCCGATCATGCGCCGATCGTGAACACCCCGGCTGCGGACGGTGAGACCGCACGCCGCGCCGACTTCATCCACGTGAGCGCGCCCGCCCGCGGTCCTCTTGAGTTCCGTTTTGTTGAAGTCAAACATCGACAGCACCTGCGGACCGCTCGCCAGCCAGACATGCTGGCCCATATGGTCGCGCAGACTGGCGAGCTCCGCGAACGATGGATGAACTGGTTCTTCGAGGACGGTCTCGAACCGCTTGACCGGGTGGTTCGCCGCGCGCAGCTAGCTAAGCTCATGCGCTTTTATGTCGACCGCGCGGGGCGTCATCGACTGACGCCCCAGGCCTGCGCCAGACTGAACGCTGAAATCGACCAGGTGGTGCTCAAAGAGGCCTATCAGCCCGGTACGGTCGTCGATCCGGATATCGGCTATATCTTCTGCCCGGAGCATCGCTCCGGTCAGGTCGAGCTGGTTCATTCGGACCGCAGCGAAACTCGGTTGTGGCTGTTTGGGCCGACCATGCTTCCCGATGAAACCGGCGGTGCCGACGTCGCCATCATGATGCCGTCCGTTCCGTGGGAGGGCACCGCTGAACCCCCGACCGAGGCGCCGTTGGGTGCCCCGGTGACCGCGGGCTCCGCTGCCGTGCCGACGGAGCCCGATCCCAGGGTCAGAGAAGCGACCCTTGAGCTTTCGTCCGGGAACGACACGGACACGTCTCCCGGTGGGAATGACAAGGGCGAGCGCGAAGATACGGGCGGCACTTCAACCCCGCACGACCTGGCCCCAAGGCCCGAGCCCGTCACGACCGTTGCGGTGCCGCCAATGGGGTCAACTGACGTCGCCGGCCCGGTCGATGTCCGTCTGGGTGAATCGCTAACGCACATGCCCGTCGACTGGTCGGTGTCGATCAGGAGCAATCCGCATCTGATGATGGTGGGACTGCCCGGAATGGGGAAGACCACGGCGTTGATCAATATCGCTAAACAGCTGACCGCCGCTGGGATCGCGCCTGTCATCTTTTCGTATCACGACGACATCGACGATAAACTCGCCGAGGCCATCGGCCCGATGCGGACGATTGATTTCGACGGCCTAGGTTTCAACCCGCTCCGGGTCGACGCCCCCGGACCTATGGCTTACATTGATGTCGCTGGGACGCTGCGGGACATCTTCGCCTCGATTTTCCCTGATTTGGGCGAGATCCAGCTCGAGGAGCTGCGCGGAGCGATAAAGCAAAGCTATGATGACCTAGGCTGGAGTGAGCGCCGCGAGCCGAAACCGGAGCCGCCGAAGTTCCGCACGTTCTTGGACGTTCTGAAGTCTCGGCCCAAACCTAACCAGAACCTCCTGGCCCGCCTTCAAGAGCTCGATGACTACGGCTTCTTCGATGGAGGCGACGGCGCTTCGGGCGTCCTTTCGAATCGGGAGCCGACGCTGATACGGGTGCATCTCAGCACCAACGATCTGATTCAGAGAGCGTTCGCCGCCTTCGTTTTGTACAGCCTCTACAAGGACATGTTCCGGCGCGGCGTGCAGCAGGGCATTACCCATGCGATCATCTTCGATGAGGCCCATAGGGCGGCGAAACTGAAGCTGATCCCGCGCTTCGCCAAGGAGTGTCGCAAGTACGGTCTAGCACTGGCGTTGGCGTCGCAAGGCGTGCGCGACTTTGACGGCGGCCTGTTCGAGGCCATCGCGAACTATCTGGTCCTACGCGTCACGGAAGTCGACGCCCGAACGCTCGCGCGCAACACGGGTCCGACAGCAGACCAGCAGCGAACGACGGACCGCCTCAAGGCCCTCGAACCTTACCATGCGATGTTCTTCTCGGCGGCGGCGTCGAAGCCGAGCTTGGTAAGACTGGCCTCAGTGTAGCGGGAAAACCATCAGCGTCCGAATAAGGATGCAGCTGACGCGTGAAGAAGCTGCGCGCTTGGCGCGGCTCGACGGCAGTTTTGTTGCAATGTTTCAGCACGGGAGCGGACACTCGTTCGCATCTTTGATTGATGTTCGACTGCAGCGCGACTGCGCCGCGAGTGGCTTGTGAGTATGCATCCGGCGAGGGCCGCGGGATGAGGTCTGGCGCGGGCGTGGCTCAGGCGGCATTCTGCAGGTGATCTGCGGCTTTCCAGTTCCAGGGGAGCAGTTGGTCGATGGCCCGGGCGGGATGGCCGGGAAGGCGGGCGAGGACATCGGCGAGCCAGGCCCTCGGGTCGACGTCGTTGAGCTTCGCGGTCTCGATCAAGGTGTACATGGCAGCAGCACGGCGCCCGCCGGCGTCGGATCCGGCGAAGGTCCAGTTTTTGCGACCGAGGGCGATGCCGCGCACGGCGCGCTCGGCCGCATTGTTCGAGAGGCAGAGGCGTCCGTCGTCCAGGAACCGGGCGAAGGCCTGCCAGCGCTTCAGCATGTAGTCGATCGCCCTGGCGGTATCGTTTTTGGAGGACAGCCTGGCGCGGTCGGCGCGAAGCCGGGCCTCCAGGTCGGCGACCAGAGGGCGACTGCGATCCTGCCGGACGCGGAGCCGCTCGTCGGGAGGCCAACCGTTGATCTCGCGCTCGATCTCGAAGATGGCGTCGATCGCCTTCACGATCGCCGCCGCCATGGGGGCTCGCTTGAGATCGGCGAGTTCGAAGAACTTGCGCCTCGCATGAGCCCAACACCCCACTTCGAGGATCGGGCCGGGCTTGCGGCTGGGGGCGTAGAGCCGGTTGTAGCCGGCGAAGGCATCGCACTGCATCGGGCCGGCATAGCGGTTGAGCCAGGCCTCGACGTGCTCGCCCGCGCGCGTGGCCGAGTAGAAGTATGCGGCGGCGGGAGCCGCGGCACCGGCGAAGGGGCGGTCGTCGCGCACCACGGCCCACAGATGTCCGGTGCGGGTCTTGCCCTTCGCCAGGACCGGGACCGGCGTGTCGTCGACGTGGATACGTTCGGCAGCACGCACATGCGCCTCGATCCGCTCCACCAAGGGAGCGAGCGAGACGGTGACGGCGCCGACCCAGTCGGCCAGCGTGCTGTCGGTCAGAGCTACACCCTCGCGGGCGTACCGTTCGCCCTGCCGGTGGAGCGGCAGGTGCATGGCGTACTTCGCTGTGATGATCTCAGCCAGCAGGTTCGGCCCGGCGCGACCACGGGCGATCGGATGGAACGGGGCCGGCGCCTGGGCAATCGCCTCGCAGGCGCGGCAGGAGACCCTCTCGCGTACGTGCTGGACAACGAACCAACGCGCTGGGATCCGCTCGAGCGTTTCGGTGACGTCCTCTCCGAGCTTTGACAGCCGATCCCCGCCGCAGCACGGGCAGACAGCCGGTCCTGGGACGACCACACGCTCGCGCGGCAGATGCTCCGGCAGCGGACCGCGTATCGGCCGGCGGCGCTCGCGGGCCTCCTTTCCGGAGGGTTCTACGGCGGCCACCGCCACCTGTGCTGCGATCTCCGCCGCCGTCAGGGTCTCCTCGGCGTCCTCAAGCATCAGCTCCAGTTACTCGAGCTTGCGACCCCGTTCGGAGGAGGTGCCGAAGGCCTGTCGACGGAGCCGAGCGATCTCCAGGCGGAGCTTCTCGATGAGCAGGCGCTCGCCCGCCTGCACCCGCTCCACGGCCAGCCGCGCCTCCCGCTCCGCGAGGATCATCGCGTGGGCTGCGGCCAAATCCTGGGGCAAATCGGGAGCTTCGATCACGCCGATGATTCTGCCACAAAGCAGTGCCGAAGCAATGGTTTATGTCATCCCGCCGCGGTCGGGCGCCACGTCTTCTGCGGTATCCGCCAGTCGATCCCTTCGAGCAGATAACCGAGCTGCGCGGCCGTGATCGTCACCGTGCCGTCGACCGTCGATGGCCACAGGAACCGCCCCCGCTCCAGCCGCTTGGCGAACAGGCACATGCCCTGTCCGTCGTGTCAGAGAATCTTGACCAGGTCGCCACGGCGGCCCCGGAACACGATCAGATGACCCGAATGCGGATCGCGCTTCAACGTCTCCTGGGCAATCAGGGCCAAGCCGTTGAAGCCCTTGCGCATGTCCGTGTGGCCCGTTGCGAGCCAGACCTTCACGCCACTCGGAACCGGGATCATCGAGCGCTCAGCAGGTCAAGGACGAGACGCAGGGCAGCGGCATCAACGTCACGATCGACCCGAACCCGACGGCCACGGCCGAGATCGATCTCGATTAACCCGGTCGCGCGCCGAGATCGCGTCGGCCCGCTCTCCGTCTCACTCACCGCGGGTGGCGTCTCGGCCTGGATCATCACCGGCAGTAGCGGCGAGACCTCAGCGATGCCCACGAGCCGCCCTTGGCGCGCTTGGCGGCGCCATGTGAAAACGAGGCTCGGGCAGACATCGTTTCGCTGCGCGACCTCACTGACCGTCGCGGTGTTGTCCAGCGTCTCCGCAACAATACGCGCCTTCTCTTCGTCCCGCCAACGCCGTCGCCGTTCGGTCCCGAGCACCTCGATCTTCATCGACCTGATCACCTTAAGTCTGAACTTAAGGTCATACCTTCATCCCAGCGCAGCAGCCCGCAAGGCGGCCTTCGGCGGAGGCGTACGCTTGTGACTGCGAACTCACGGCATCAACGATTACTCCTCCTAGGTCGGGTGTAGTGGCTGCGGCGGCGCTAGCGCGTCATACGTTGACACGGGCCGCCGCTAAGGTTGCTCGGTTGCTCCTTCGTAGGATATTTGGCATGCTTGTTTAGCTTAGGTGCGAACGAGGAAAATAAGAATGGATTGACGGCAAGATAAAGCGGATTGTCAATCCGCGAGGGCGGTGCCCTTAAGGTGTTGTCTGCACGTTGTTTTCCGTTCCGAAAAACGGCTCTAAGCGACCTCGCGGAAGGTGAGCATCTGCGCGACCATCATTCAAGCCATTGATAGGTCTCTGGTTTTCGTGTGCATGCGCAACGTGCGTTCCGCCGGCTGTGCGCCAAAGCCGACGTTTCCACGCTATACTTTGATCGTGTGATTTTCGACTTGTGGGAGCCATTGGCACGGCCAAACCTGCGGTCATGACACGTCGCGAAGAGAACGATTTCCGCATCAAGCCAGGCCGTCCGCGAAGCCGGGGCACGCGGCTGAAGACGCACGAACTGCCCTTCGTTAGACAGGCCCTGATCGCCGCTCGCAATGCCGGCGGTGGCGCCGGGATAGGTGGCGAGCTCGCTGGAGCGGGCGACAGCAGCGGCCGGTTCAATGCGCGAGGTCGTGGCGCCAAGGTGATGGCGTCGCTGCCGCGCGACAGCGGCGGCTGGCAGAGCGGTCCGTCGGGCCGGTTCCGTTCTCGCCGGGTCGTGGTCAAGGCGCGGGTGGTGAGGCTCGCCGGGAAGGGGAAGAGCGCGCGCGGCCCGAAGATGCGCGGCGCCGTCTCGGTCGGCGCGGTAGGGGCTCATCTGCGCTACCTCGAACGTGACGGGGTCACCCGCGACGGCGAGAAAGGGCGGGCTTACTCGGCGCTTGGTGACGAGGTCGACGCCAAGACCTTTGTGGAGCGGAGCGGTGAGGATCGCCACCAGTTCCGCTTCATCGTCGCGCCGGAGGATGCCACTGAGCTCGGCGACCTGAAGCGATTCACCCGTGACCTGATGCGGCAGATGGAGAGTGACCTCGGGACCAAGCTCGACTGGATCGCCGTCGATCATCACAACACCGGCCACCCGCACAGCCATATCCTCGTTCGAGGCGTGCTGGATGATGGCCGTATCCTCAACATCGCCGGTGATTACATCGCCCATGGCATCCGCCATCGGGCGAGTGAGCTGATGACGCTGGAACTTGGCCCGCAGACCGAGGTCGAGTTGCAGAACAAGCTGCGCCATGAGGTGGACGGCGATCGCCTCACTCGGCTCGACCGGATGATGATCGCCGAGCAGCGTGAGCACGGCATCCTCGATCTGCGGCCAGACGCTGGCGAGAGCTACCTCGTGCGGACCAACCGGCATGTTCTCATCGACCGGGTGAAGCGGCTGGAGAACTTCGGCATCGCCGAGGAGATCGAGCCAGGACGTTGGAGACTTGCCGAGCGAGCGGAGAGCACGCTCCGGGCGATGGGCGAGCGCGAAGACATCCTGCGCACCATGCACCGCGCTCTGGCCGATCACGGGCTGGCGGAGGAGCGCGGCGCCGCGCAGTACGTCACCCATGGCAACCGCATCTCTCACGCCCTCGTCGGACGTGTGCTCGACAAGGGATTGGCTGGCGATGAGATGGGCGAGCGCTTCTATCTGGTCATCGATGGCGTGGACGGACGCACCCATCATGTCGAGACCAGCGATGCCTCCCGGCTGGAGGACATCAAGCGCGGCCACATCGTCGCGCTGGACCCGCTGCCGACAAGATCCGATCCCCGCCCGGCGGATCTCAACATCGCCACCATGGCTGAGCGAAGCGGAGGCATCTACCGGCCGAGCGAGCATCTGGAAGTAGCGCGCCCGGCGATCGAGCAGCAGCGCGGCGATCCGGATGCCTTCATCCGTGCCCATGTGCGGCGCCTCGAAGCCCTGCGCCGGGCCGGCCATGTCGAGCGCATCGACGCCAACCATTGGAAGATTCCGGACGACCTGCCCGAGCGAGGCATGGCCCATGACGCACGCACCCAAAGGAACGACTTCGCGGTCCGCACGCTCTCCGCCTTCGATCTCGACCAGCAGGTCGCCAGCGACGGCGCGACCTGGCTCGACCGGGAACTGGCCTCGCGCCAGCGCACCGAGCTTTCCGACGCGGGCTTTGGCGGTGAAGTCAGAGCAGCGCTGGAGCGCCGCCGCCAGAGCCTTGTCGATCAGGGCCATGCCGTTCGACTGGAGAACGGCAATGTCCGGGCGCCACGCGACATCCTCGCCCGGCTTGAGGCCGTCGAGGTGGAGCGCGTCGGGCGTGTCATGGCGGCGGAGCGCGGCCTTGCCTACAACCCCAGCCAGCCCGGCGAGTATGTCTCCGGCCGGCTCGCTGGCTCGGTCAATCTCGTCAGCGGACGCTTCGCCATGATCGACGATGGTCTCGGCTTCCAGCTCGTACCGTGGCAGCCGGTGCTGGAGAAACAGATCGGCCGGCATATCTCAGGTGTATCTCGCGATGGCGGCGTCGAGTGGAGCCTCGGCCGAAGCCGGGGGCTGGGGCTTTAGGTCGAGCTGTCCGGCAGTGGCGGTGTCTCAAGATCGGGATCGCGCGGCAGCGGCTCGAAGGGATCGACTTCCGGGAACAGCGTGCGCTCGCGCAGCCAATCGCCAAACGAGGCGGGATCGAGCGCACGCTCCAGTTCGCAAAGACGCAGGCGCCCCCAGCTCAGCATGCGCTGCGTCTCGGCATCCTCGATACCCTCCGCCCAGGCGATCCAGGAGCGCAGCTGTTCGGCCTTGCGACCCATCTCGACGATCTCGTCGAGCAGTTCGTCGCGTTCCTCCTCGCGCTTGGTGCGCGCCTCCGTCCGCTTCCGGTTTTCTTCCGCGCGGCGGCGGAGACGTGCGTTGCGCTCGTCTTTGAGGCGTTGATCGCGCCGATAGTCGATCCAGCCGTGGAGCTCCTCAATGATGGAGTCGAGTTGGGCCTCCAGGGTCGCACGGGTGTTGTCCCGCCAGTTGCGACGGCGCTGGTCCATGCTCCAGGCTTCAATGGAGATCGTCAGCTCACCGGTCGGGATATAATCGAACTCGGGATATTGGCGTTCGTAGGTGAAATCCCAATCACGGTAGCGAGCCGAGCGCCGATAGCGTTCCTCCGCCTTTAACTCATCGACCGTCGGATCGTGCTTTCGGCGCTTTATCGTCTCCGCCAGGATGAAGGGAACCTTGTCGACGCCCCGGCGGACTTCGACGTGCTTGCCCGCGAGGGTGCAGGAAATCTCCCGCGCCTCTATCCCGCGCGCGATGCTGTCGAGAATGAAGATCGCCCTCTCGACCGAACCGGCTTCCAGTCGCATAGAGAGCAGGCCTTCCCCGCTAATCGCGATGATGCCGTCGTGATCCGGCTTGGCGCGGCGCAGCGTATAGGCGGTCAGCGATACGGCAGTGTGGGGTTTGTCCACCCGGCCCCACTCGATCGTCCGTGTGTTCGGCTCTCGCGGCTTCATCAGTCGGCGCGGAGCGATCGCTGCCTTGCGCGCCCTTTCGAGGCGCTCCTCAATGACGGGATCTGACGGGCTCGTCGGATCGAGGCTGATGAGCTCGACGGCGGGATCAGCGGAGGAGGCAAAGATCGTCTGCCTCGGGTTCTTGCCGGCCGCTCTGTCACGCCAATAGGCCGCTGTCGGCAGCGGCACGCGATGCTGGACGCATAAATCACGCAGCCGCCAATGCGAAAGCCCGAGCTTGCCGGCGACGGTCTCAAGCGGCTCTGTCCATACGAGATCGTACATCTCGCGGCGGGTGACATGGGCGATCATGCGGATATGCGAGCGACGTCAACGGGAGGACCGCACCCTATCGCCAATCGATGACATCTCGGCTCGTCGACCAAAGCCATTCACAAGAAAAGAACTTCCGCGAAGAACCAGTAGGCCGGTCCGCCGTAGCCGCGTGAGCGGTGGCGCGAAGCGCTAGCCTTGATGCGGCTACGGCCTTGACCCAGCCGCGACGGACCGGCAGGGGCTGGCCATCGCGTAGGGCGGAGTGTGAGCAAAGTGAGCTCGCCTCGGCCGTGATGAACATTGGAAACCGCCATTTGCGAATCTGACCACTGTCGACTAGAATGCACGAGCGACGGTCTGTTCTATTGACCGATGAATAAAGCCATCTGATCGTCTGCAGGCTCTATGGCACGCTTAGGCTCAAAGCCCCTCACGCTGCCAACATCCGCGATCACCCGAGTGATGTGGTGTGTGGTGTTGACGGCGCGCCATTCCTTTGCGCTGCCCGGCCGTCCCGCGTTATGGGCCGTACGGAAAATGTATTCATCCGCCGATGAGAAGGTGCGGCCTGCAAAGCACCCACTCGCCACGATTTCTTGGCAAACCTTCCGCATGATTTCGGCGTGAGTACCGGTGTCGGCCCCACGCTGAACAAGCCACGCATCCGGTGTCGCATAGCGATAGTGCCTGATAGCGGCTGCACCGCCGCCGTTCTTGAAAATAATCTTGGCGCAGTCGGCAGCGTAATCACCAAAGATCATGTGGTCAGCAGTCGATGGCTCGAAGCGGACCGCCTTCCGCCAAGCAATCCACTCATTTCGTGGAACAATCGCGTGACTGCCAGGATCGGCGGGATTCGTCTCCGGAAAATTGGTGCCTTGGAACACAATCTGCCGCCACAGCGCGGATGTTTGCACCATCTCGAGAACACCAGCAATAACGGGTGCCACCACATCCGCGTTGGCGAAGTCGGCGTCATGGAAGTCCGCGATCACCAAACAGTCTTGAGGCGTGAGGTTCAACTTCTCAAGCGCGCCCACTGCCTTTTTCAATAGCTCGCTGTCAGCGAAATCTCCGGATGAGAAGACGATGCCAAACTTTAGAGACGCCCTGGTATCGATACAGGATTTGTAAGCGGTCCCGGCGCTGCTCAGAAGCTCATCAACAGTGACCAGCGGAACCGGGCAGGCGCGGGCTTTGCGGGCGCTTTCAAACATCCGGGGCAGCCAAAGGCCCATACGATCCCGGCCGAACTCGTCGATCAGATAGGTGGATTCGATTAGCGCGTCGCGTTGAATCCAGTGCGCTGCCAGGGCGGCGCTGATGTCTGGGAAACGTTCCCCCGCAAGAAAACGGGGCTGCAGCTCGTTTTCCCGTTCGGCTTGTGGCGGGACGATGAACCGAGGAAGGACGCGGTCTGCTACATCGGGAGCCAAGTCTCTGACGCCCATAAGCTCTCCAGCTTTCATTCGGAGGGCGCTGACATAAAGGGGTTTGATCCTGGCCGTCATTATAGCTCCTAATCCATATTGAGAATAAGTTGCTTGCGCACCATGCCTCTGCCGATTTTATTTGAAAATATACTGTAGTTATTTCGTTCCATTCTAATCCTGCCAAATATGATGGCAGGATTTATCTTTAGTTGAGCAGCCAGCTTCTCGATCGGTTCAGCTGTTTTTGCAATCCTGGCGGGGGATCGGCTCCATATTTCGTTGGGAATTAATAAGTTACTTGCAAACTGGTTTGCCTCTTCCTCGAACTCGTCTAAATCGGGCGAGGTCACATCGTCAAAAAAACCAGATGAGAGACCCGTGCGGTAGTGGAGGATCACATGGGCGACTTCGTGGAGGAGAGTGAACCAGAAATTATCAAGTGTGTCGCGTAGTGCAGTCATTGCAATAACTGGTACGTCGTCGACGAGAAAAGCGGCTCCATCCACCGACATGCCGGATATCTGCGGCTCTGCTACAAGAACGATTCCATGGTCGAGCAGGAGCCTGACGGCGCGCTTAGGGCCGTCATCATATTGGCTCAGGCGGACAAGGTCTACCAGCCAAGAAACATCAACGGGCCGATATCTCGGCTTATGCTTGGCAATGATGACTTCGGCACGACGCGTGACATGCGCTTTCCAAGACAAAAGAGACCAGTCTTGGGTGTGGGCTACTACATTTAGACCCGTACGCAGCAGCGACGGTGTTCCATATCGATTTACATGTTCGCCGACATACCGAATGAGTGTTGCTGTAGCGTTCTCGTCAGACGTATCGCTGGGTTCAAGCCAGCCATTTTCGCGGGCGTGACGAAGAACTTTCGTGAGGTCGGCTTTAGTCACGTCATAATTTGGAGGCCATTGCCCATCGGAAGAGGCGATGTCCTGCATATGCCAACGGACGCCGAGCGCCTGAGCGATCTTATGGAAGTTGGAGAGACTGATTGAACGGTATTGTTCAGCCTCCCATCGCTGGATCGCCTGCTCACGCAGCCCCAGCTTCCTTGCTAAGTCTTTCTGGGAAAGGCCGCGGACTATCCTGGCCACGACGAGAAATGCACCAGGATCGTTTCCAGCTTGTTCCTTAAGTTGAGAGAAGTCACCGACCCTAGCAAGCTGATAGGCATTTAAGAGAGCGCTTCGTTCACGACGCTCCGTTTTCAAGGAGCGGCGAACGCCTTCAACAACCTGCGGGGGTAGACCTTCGACCATTGATCTAAGGGTTTGGTCGGACGAAAGAGCGCGATCCAGTTCGGCCAGTGCCTCCTCTGCGTCGCGCGCCTGCCGGTCCGTGGATATAAAAGTTGTACCAGCCATCATTGATGAGTGACACAACAAATATGTTGTGTCAATGCGGGCCGATCCTCCTCGTGAGTTGCTGCACGGCATTGCGCACGCGTCGCATATGGCCGAACCTGCTTTCCGACGGCAGAGTTGGATCGGAGTAGAGCGACAAGAACCTGAGTGAGGCGCACGTGATCTGCGTTCCGTTAGGGAGCAGTCGGTTACAATGGCGCACACATCGGCCATCAAGGATCCCACGAAAGCGGTCCATTCTACGGTATGACCGGAGCTCGTCGTTGCCGTTCGACCCGCATTCCTAAAGACCTATACACGTACGCTTCCCAATCCCCGCCGCGACGCCGAGCGCGACAGCGGGCGACCTCCACCCCCATGACCGTCACCGACGACTGGCCGGAATACATTCCGGTGACGGAGGCGGAGATTGCTGTCTTTGAGGCATGGTTCGGGGATATTCTGGAGGTGCTGATCCGAGAGGAATGACCGCCTGACACGAAAGGCTCCGCCATGACCGCTCCGCTCCGTGCCGCTTTGTATCTGCGCGTCTCCACAGCCCGGCAAGCCGAGCACGATGTCTCGATCCCGGACCAGCGACGGCAGGGCGAGGCCTATTGCCAGGCGCGCGGGTATCAGCTGGTCGAGACCTATGTGGAGCCGGGCGCGTCGGCGACCAATGACCGCCGGCCCGAATTCCAGAGGATGATCGAAGCCGGTACGCTGAAACCGGCGCCATTCGATGTCGTGGTGGTGCACAGTTTCTCGCGGTTCTTCCGCGATCACTTCGAGTTGGAATTTTATGTCAGGAAGCTCGCCCGCAACGGCGTGCGGCTGGTGTCAATCACCCAGGAGATGGGCGACGACCCGATGCACGTCATGATGCGGCAGATCATGGCACTGTTCGACGAGTATCAGTCGAAGGAGAACGCCAAGCACGTCCTGCGGGCACAGAAGGAGAATGCCCGGCAGGGCTTCTGGAACGGAGCTCGTCCGCCGATCGGTTATCGCGTGGTTGAGGCCGAGCAGCGCGGCGCCAAGGTGAAGAAGAAACTGGAGATCGATCCGCTCCACGCCGACACGGTGCGGCTGATCTTCGACCTCGCCCTCAATGGCGACCGACGGTCAGGCCCGATGGGCGTGAAGGCGATCGTCAGCCATCTCAACCGCAACCGGATCTACACCCGCGCGGGCGGACGCTGGGGTATCGGCCAGCTTCACCGGGTGCTGACCCGCCGCACCTATGTCGGCGAACACCAGTTCAACAGCCGCTCCAAGAGCAAGCAGAAGAAACCGGAGAGCGAGGTGGTGGTGGTCGCCGTGCCGCCGCTGATCGACGCCAAGGTCTTCGACGCCGTGCAGGAGCAGCTTCAGGCCCGTAATCCGAAGATCGTCCCGCCGCGCGTGGTGAGCGGTCCGACGCTGCTCACCGGGATCTGCTATTGCGCCCAGTGCGGCGGGGCGATGACCATCCGCACCGGCAAGAGCGGGCGCTATCGCTACTACGCCTGTTCCATCAAGGCGCGGCAGGGCGAGACCGGTTGTGCCGGCCGCGCCATACCGATGGAGACGCTCGACACGCTGGTGGCAAGCCATATCGAGCAGCGTCTTCTCCAGCCCGAGCGGTTACAGGAGATCCTCGCTTCCATGCTCACGCACCGCCAGGAGCGGCTTGAGCGTCGCCGCGAGCATATTGCCGAACTCAACAAGCGTGGTACCGAGGCCGATCAGCGGTTGCGCCGGCTCTATGACGCCATCGAATCAGGCGTGGCCGACATCACCGATCCGGCGCTAAAAGAGCGCATCGACGGACTGAAGGCGATCCGCGATCAGGCGCAGGCGGATGTTGTCCGCGCGCAATCGTTGCTCGCAACGTCAGGCGAGGACACTGTCACGCCCGCCATGGTGGCGCGCTTCGCCGAAATAGCCCGCAGGCGCATGCGCATCGAAGGCGGCGGCTACAGGCGCGATCATTTGCGCTCCTTGGCTCAGCGCGTGGAGGTTGGAGCCAATGAAGTCCGCATCATCGGATCGAAGGGAGACCTGCCCAGAACGCTGGCTGCCGTCTCAGGAGGGAAATCGGCTACGCTCGGCGTGCCCAGTTTGGGACTGAAATGGCGGAGGGAGCGGGATTCGAACCCGCGATACGGTTTCCCGTATACACACTTTCCAGGCGTGCGCCTTCAACCACTCGGCCACCCCTCCGTCGCCGGCCCGGGGCCGGATGCCTTCGATCGCGGCGGGGCACGCCCGCGACGCATCGAAGAGGCGCGGAATATAGCGAAGCGCGCCACTCTGGCAAGCGTCACGCACACGGACGCGACACCAATCGTGCCCGGCTGTTGAAAAGCACGGCCTCAGGCCGTCGGACGGCCTGGCGGGCCGGCATCCTGCCGGCTTCCGGCGGGTCGGCGCGGGACGCCTGCCTCAGTTCAGCGGCGGGCCGATGGCCGTGATGGCGCAGCTGGCGGCGTCGGCCTTCGGGCCCATCAGGTTCACCCGGTCCTGGCCGGTCGCGCCAGCGACGATGTTGTAGATGGTGGTGCCCGCCAAACCCGCCGGCTTGCCCTTGGCGGTGAACCTGCATGCGACCGTGACCGAGCCGACTGTGGCGGCGGTGTTGTTGGTCACCGTCACCCCCATCACCGTTCCCACGTCATCGGTGAACAGGTCGCCATGGGTGAGCGACAGGCCGGCGAAGCGGGCGTCGCCCGCCTGCGCCAAGGCGGCCGGCGCGGCACCCGGCAGCAGAAGCGCCGTCGCCGGCAGGACCGCGAGCGACAGGGTGGCGAAGAGGGCGCGGCGACGAAAGAACGTGTGCGACATTGAGGGCCTCGCGGTCCGGCGCGGCGTCCGGACCGGAACTCGGGCTGCGAGCTCGCCGCGCCGGTGCAGCCTAGTCGATGCGCGGTAAAAGTCGAGCCGTCCGGGCGGCTCGAACGCAGGTGGCTGACACCCGGCGCGGCAGCCGGGCAGCGGTGCAAGATCTTTCGGTACAGGCCGCTGCGGGCAGCCTCGATCAGCGCCCAAAAGGTGCCCAAGTGCCGCATGCACTACGGGTGAGGCGAACTATAGCGCCGGTTTCCGGCGGAGAAAGAACCGGCCGAAGCGGGATTCGGTGCGTCCTCGCGCGGCCGGATGTGCAAGATCACGTCTGTACATTTCTCTATTTTCTATTTCTGGAACATTTCTTTTTATTGAATACGCGAAAGTAGGCGTAACTAGACAAGGGGGCGGTCGGCGGTATAGTCCGGTGGCGGAAATGGCGCCACGGGAGAGTGGAATGGGTCCGAGCGTGAGTAAGGCCGGTCGGCGGCGTGCGGGAGCCGGATGGCTCGGCGTCGGGATGATGTCCGTGCTGCTGGCGGCGTGCTCGGAAGAGAACAAATATGTCGCCCCGCCGCCGCCGCAGGTCACTGTCGCCGCGCCGCTGCAGCAGGATGTGACGCGCTACCTGCATTTTACCGGCAACACGTCTTCCATCAACACGGTCGATCTGGTCGCCCGTGTCGAGGGCTTCCTGATGTCGATCGACTACAAGGACGGCGCGTTGATGAAGAAGGGCGACCGCCTCTTCCTCATCCAGCAGGACACCTACCAGGCCGATCTCGATCAGGCCAAGGCGCAGCTCGCCGCCGCCGAGGCACAGCTCACCAACAACCAGGCCGAATATCAGCGCCAGGCCACGCTCGGCCAGCAGGACTTCTCCTCGCAGGCCACCGTTGACAAGGCCCGCGCCGCGCGCGACGAGGCCGCCGCCCAGGTCGACGAGGCCAAGGCCAATGTCGAAATCGCCACCATCAATCTCGGCTACACCTCGGTGACCGCGCCGTTTGACGGCATCGCCACCCGCCATCTCGCCGATGTCGGCCAGTTGGTCGGTCACGGCCAGCCGACCACGCTCGCCACCCTTGTCGAGATGAACCCGATCTACGCCTATTTCAACATTGGCGAGAACCAGGTGCTGATGATCAAGGAGAAGCTGGCGGCCGAGGGGCGGACGATCGAGCAGGTGAAGGACATTGAGATCGATATCGGTCTCCAGAACGAGGGCGAGGATTACCCCCACAAGGGCCGCCTCGACTATGTCTCGCCCGAGATCGATCCTTCCACCGGCACGCTGCTGGTGCGCGGCGTGTTCGACAATCCGAAGCTCTCGTTGCTGCCCGGCCTGTTCGTGCGTGTGCGCATCCCGGCGAAAACGATCCCCAACGCCGTGCTGATCGCCGATACCGCGATCAGCACGGCGCAGCAGGGCAAGTACGTGCTGGTCGTCAACAAGGACAATGTGGTCGAGCAGAAGATCGTCACCGTGGGCCAGCAGATCGGCGCCTACCGGGTGATCGAATCCGGCCTCTCGGCGGACGACCGAGTGGTCGTCGGCGGCATCCAGCGCGCCACGCCCGGCTCCAAGGTCGATCCGGTGGAAGGCAAGCCGGACGGCTCGTCGACCGCCGCGGCCGCCGCCGCGCCTGCCATAGCCGCTCCCGCTGCCACGCTCGCTGCGCCTGCCGCGCCTGCCGCCGCGCCCGCGGCCAAGGCCGCCAACTGACACCGGCCCGCCTTTCCGGACGCCGCCGTCGGCGCCCGCCATCGCCTTATCCGCGCAGGACCGCTTGAACCCAAGGCCCGTCACATGATCTCGCGCTTCTTCATCGAACGGCCGGTTCTCGCCAACGTCCTCGCGCTGGTCTTCGTGTTGATCGGCGGCGTGGCGCTCTACACCCTTCCCGTGGCGCAGTACCCCAATGTGGTGCCGCCGACCATCCAGGTCACCACGCTCTATCCCGGCGCCAGCGCGCGGACGCTGGTCGACACGGTGGCGCTGCCGATCGAGCAGCAGGTGAACGGCGTCGAAGGCATGCTCTACATGCAATCGACCAGCACCAGCGCCGGCAGCTACACGCTCACCGTGACCTTCGCCATCGGCACCGATCCCAACATGGCGCAGGTGCTGGTGCAGAACCGGGTCGCGATCGCGCTCGCCTCGCTGCCGCAGGCGGTGCAGGTGCAGGGCGTGACGACGCAGATCAAGTCGACCGCCATCCTGCAATTCGTGAACCTGTATTCGCCGGACAAAAGCTATGACAGCCTGTTTCTGGCCAATTACGGCGTCATCAACCTGGAAAACGAGCTCGCCCGCCTGCCGGGCATCGGCAATGTGGCGGTCTTCGGTGCGGGCAATTATGCCATGCGCGTCTGGCTCAATCCGGTGGAGCTGCAGGCGCGCCAGCTGACGCCGGAGGACGTGACCAACGCCATCCAGCAGCAGAGCCAGGAAGTCGCCTCCGGCGTCGTCGGCATGCCGCCGGTGCCGAAGGGGCAGAACTTCCAGTACACGCTGCTGATGGACGGCCGGCTCAACGACGCCGCCGATTACGAGAACATCATCGTCAAGGTGTCGAACGCCGATGGCGGGCGCATCACCCGGCTGCGCGACGTGGCGCGGGTGGAGATCGGCGCCCAGACCTACAGCCAGTATTTCACCTATAATGACAAGCCGGCGGCGGCGCTCGCCATCTACCAGCTTCCCGAAGCCAATTCGCTGCAGGTGGCGACCGAGGTGCGGGCAAAGATGGAGGAGCTCGCCAAGAGCTTCCCGCCCGGGCTGAGCTACGCCATCCCCTTCGACACCACGGTCTTCGTCAACGCCTCGGTCAACGAGGTGTACAAGACGCTGTTCGAGGCCGGCATCCTGGTGCTGATCGTCATCCTGGTCTTCCTGCAGGACTGGCGCGCCATGCTGGTGCCGGCGACGACCGTGCCGGTGACGATCATCGGCACCTTCGCCGCGATGGCGGCGATGGGCTTCACCGTCAACCTCTCGACCCTGTTCGCCATCGTGCTCGCCATCGGCATCGTGGTCGACGACGCGATCGTCATCGTCGAGGGCGTGGCACGCCACATCGAGCGCGGGCTGCCCAACCGCGAGGCGGCCGAGAAGGCGATGGACGAATTGTTCGGCCCGATCATCGGCATTACCCTGGTGCTGATGTCGGTGTTCCTGCCGGCAGCGTTCATGCCCGGCCTCACCGGGCAGATGTACCAGCAGTTCGCCCTCGTCATCGCCGCTACCGCGCTGATCTCGGCGATCAACGCCATGACGCTGAAGCCGACCCAGTGCGCGCTGTGGCTGCGCAGGCCGGTGCCGGAGGACCAGCGCAACTTCTTCTACCGCGGTTTCAACAAGGTCTATAACAAGGCCGAGCACTGGTATGCCGGGCTGATCCATCACATGGTGAAGGCAAGCTATGTGGTGGTGGCGGTCGGCCTCCTGCTGATCGGCCTCGCCATTTGGGGCCTCACACGGGTGCCCACGGGCTTCCTGCCGATCGAGGACCAGGGCTATGTGCTGATCGGCGCGCAGCTTCCCGACGCGGCCTCGCTCGACCGCACCCAGGCGGTGATGAGCCATATCTCCGAGATCGCCGGCAAGCTGCCCGGCGTGAAGGATGTCATCGCCATTTCCGGCGTGTCGGTGCTCGACAACAACGCCTCGCTGTCCAATGGCGGCGTTGCCTATGTGATGCTGGAGCCATGGGACCAGCGCGACGCGGCCGGACAGGACCTTCGCTGGATCTACGATAACCTCAACAAGGAACTGCTGCAGGTCCAGGACGCCATCACCTTCGTGCTGGTGCCGCCGGCGATCCAGGGCATCGGCAACGCCTCCGGCTTCACCATGATGGTGCAGCAGAAGGACGGCAGCTTCGATTTCCCCAAGCTGCAGGCGGTGACGCAGCAGGTCATGGCCAATGCCTCGACGCAATCGGCGCTGCAGCGCCTGTCCACCTCGTTCCGCGCGAACGTTCCCCAGCTCTACCTCAAGATCAACCGGATCAAGGCGGAGACGCTGGGCGTCACGGTCGGCCAGGTATTCTCGGCCGTGCAGGGCTATGTCGGCTCCAGCTACGTGACCCAGTTCAACGAGTTCGGCCAGACCTTCCAGGCCTATATCCAGGCCGATGCCGATCACCGCCGCACGGCGGAGGAGATCCTCGCGCTGAAGATCCGCACGCCGGAAGGCGTGATGGTGCCGCTCGGCACGCTGGCCGAGGTGGAGCCCTCCGTCGGGCCCCCGCTCATCACCCTGTACAATCTCTATCCCGCCACCACCATCCAGGGCGGGGCGGCGGCCGGCTTCTCCTCCGGGCAGGCGCTGGACATCATGGACCAGGTCGCCCAGCAGACCCTGCCGCCCGGCACGGGAACCTCCTGGACGGCGATGTCCTACCAGGAAGAAGTAGTGGGCGACGAGGTCTACTTCGTCTTCGGCCTCGCCATCCTGCTGGTCTACTTCGTTCTCGCCGGCCAGTATGAAAGCTGGGTGCTGCCCTTTGCGGTGCTGCTCGCCGTGCCGCTCGCCCTTCTGGGCACGGTGGGCGCGCTCACCGGGCTCGGCATCTCCAACAATCTCTATACCCAGATCGGCCTGATCCTGCTGATCGCCCTCTCGGCCAAAAACGCGATCCTGATCGTGGAGTTCGCGCGCGAGAAACGGGCGGAGGGCATGGAGATCATGGAGGCGGCGACCGAGGCCGCGCGGCTGCGATTCCGGCCGATTCTGATGACCTCCTTCGCCTTCATCCTCGGTGTGCTGCCACTGGTGCTGGCCACCGGCGCGGGCGCCGCCTCGCGCAAGTCGATCGGCATCGCCGTGTTCTCCGGCATGCTCGCCTCCACCTGCCTCGCCGTTCTGTTCGTGCCGTCCTTCTACGCGGTGCTGCAGCGCTTCGAGGAGTGGCGGGTGCGTGGCAAGGTGCCGGCCGGCACGGTGCCGCCAGCCTCGGGCGAGGGCAGCGCGCATTCGGCGTGAGCCGGTGCGGGCGTTCGGCCCGCGCACGCGCTGTGCCTCGCGTCGCGATTTGACAGCCCGTGCGCCTCAATTCGCGGCAGGCCACTGGCGCGGGGCTAGGCGGCCCCAAGGCGTCCGCCCGTCGCAGCCTTGGACGGGCGCCCCATTGCCCTGCGGCACGATTCCTGCGTTCATCACCGGGTTCCGCCCCGCTGGCCGCTTCCGGGCGCGTGCGGCATCGTCTTCGTCTGTCGGTTGGTGCCTATGACAATTTTCGCGAGCCTGCATCACGTCACGGCCTACACCTATGACCGCCCGGTCCTTCTCGGGCCCCAGATCATCCGGCTGCGCCCGGCGCCCCATTGCCGAACGCCGGTGCAGAGCTACGCGCTCAAGGTCACGCCCTCGAACCACTTCGTGAACTGGCAGCAGGACCCATTCGGCAATTGGATGGCCCGCTTCGTCTTCCCGGAAAAGGCGACCGAGTTCCGGGTCGAGGTCGACCTCATCGCCGACATGACGGTGTACAACCCGTTCGACTTCTTCATCGAGGAATATGCCGAGCGGCTGCCCTTCGCCTATCCGCCGGGGCTGGCCAAGGAACTGATCCCCTATCTGGAGCTGGAAGAGGGCGGACCGCTTCTCGACGGTTTCGTCGACAGCATCCGCCCCCCCGCCGGGTCGATGACGGTGGACTATCTGGTCGAGCTCAACCAGAAGGTCCAGCAGCATGTCGGCTACCTTATCCGGCTGGAGCCGGGCGTGCAGACACCGGACGAGACGCTGTCGCGCGCCTCCGGCTCCTGCCGCGATTCCGGCTGGCTGCTGGTGCAGGTGCTGCGCCGGCTCGGCCTCGCCGCCCGCTTCGTCTCGGGCTATCTCATCCAGCTCAAGCCCGATGTGAAGGCGCTGGAAGGCCCGACCGGCACCGAGGTCGACTTCACCGATCTGCACGCCTGGTGCGAGGTCTATCTGCCCGGTGCCGGCTGGATCGGCCTCGACCCCACCTCGGGCCTGCTGTGCGGCGAGAGCCATCTGCCGCTCTGCGCCACGCCCAACCCGTCTTCGGCGGCGCCGATCACCGGCGGCTTCACGGCGGAGGAGGGGACGAAGACCGAGTTCGAATTCAACATGCGGGTGACCCGCGTCGCCGAGAAGCCGCGTGTCACGCTGCCCTTCTCAGACGAAGCCTGGGAGGCGCTCGACGCGCTCGGCGACCGGGTCGATGCCGATCTCGCGGCGCAGGATGTGCGCCTGACCATGGGCGGCGAGCCGACCTTCATTTCCATCGACGACTATCAGGGCGCCGAGTGGAACACCTCGGCGGTGGGCCCGACCAAGCGCGCCAGAGCGGACGAACTGATCCGCCGGCTGCGCACCCGCTTCGCCCCCGGCGGCATGCTGCATTACGGCCAGGGCAAATGGTATCCCGGCGAGAGCCTGCCGCGCTGGACCTTCTCGCTCTACTGGCGCAAGGACGGCAAGCCGATCTGGCGCGACCCCTCGCTCGTCGCCACCGAGACGCAGGCGGGCGCCACGATCACCGAGGCGCAGAGCTTCATCGAGACGCTGGCCGACAGCCTCGGCGTTGGTGCCGGCTATGCCGAGCCAGCCTATGAGGACCCCGCGCACTGGATTCTCAAGGAAGGCGACCTGCCGGACAATGTCGATCCGTTCGACACCAAGCTGGAGGATGCCGAGACGCGCGCGCGCTTCGCCCGCGTCTTCGCGCGGGGTCTGGGCACGCCGAGCGGCTATGTTCTGCCGATCCAGCGTTGGCAGGCCCGCGCCTCGCGCGGCTGGGTCAGCGAGAAGTGGCGCTTCCGGCGCGGGCGCATGTTCCTCGTGCCAGGCGATTCGCCGGCCGGCTTCCGCCTGCCGCTGGCGAGCCTGCCCTGGGTGCCGCCTGCCGCCTACCCCTATGTGAACCCCGCCGACCCGATGACCATCACCGGCGAGCTGCCGGATGCCGAGGTGCTGCACCAGCGCTACCGTCGCTCGGCGAGCGAGGAGCCCTCGCAGGAGCAGGTCGACCAGGTGCTCACCGGCACTGGATCGGTCCGCACCGCGCTCACCGTCGAGCCGCGCGACGGGCGGCTCTGCGTGTTCATGCCGCCGACCGAGCGGCTGGAGGATTATCTGGAATTGCTTGCCGCCATCGAGGTGACGGCGGCCGAGCTCAAGCTGCCGGTGCATATCGAAGGTTACACCCCGCCGGTCGATCCGCGCCTCAATGTTATCCGGGTGGCGCCGGATCCCGGCGTCATCGAGGTCAATGTCCATCCCGCCGCCAATTGGAAGACCTGCGTCGAGATCACCCGCGACCTCTATGAGGAAGCGCGGCTGTCGCGGCTCGGCACCGAGAAGTTCATGGTGGACGGGCGCCACACCGGTACCGGCGGCGGCAATCATGTGGTGGTGGGCGGCGCCATGCCGGCCGACAGCCCGTTCCTGCGCCGCCCGGATCTTCTGAAGAGCCTCATCACCTACTGGCAGCGCCACCCGGCGTTGTCCTACCTGTTCTCGGGCCTGTTCATCGGCCCGACCAGCCAGGCGCCGCGTGTCGACGAGGCACGCCATGACAGCCTGTACGAGCTGGAAATCGCCATGGCGAGCGTGCCCACGCCCGGCAAGGGTATGGCGCCGCCGCCCTGGCTGGTCGACCGGCTGTTCCGCAACCTGCTGACCGACGTTACCGGCAATACCCATCGTTCCGAGATCTGCATCGACAAGCTGTTCTCGCCGGACGGCCCGACCGGCCGCCTCGGCCTGGTCGAATTTCGCTCCTTCGAGATGCCGCCGGACTGGCGCATGTCGCTCGCCCAGCAATTGCTGCTGCGCGCGCTCATCGCCTGGTTCTGGCGCGAGCCGCAGGAAGGCCCGCTCGCCCGCTGGGGCACGGCGCTGGCCGATCGCTTCATGCTGCCGCATTTCGTCTGGGCCGACTTCATGGACGTGCTGCACGATCTCGGCCGCGCCGGCTACCGGGTCGACCCGATGTGGTTCGAGGCGCAGCGCGAATTCCGCTTCCCCTATTTCGGCCAGGTCGAGCGCGGCGGGGTGACGCTGGAACTGCGCCAGGCGCTGGAGCCGTGGAATGTGCTGGGCGAGGAGGGGGCGGCCGGCGGCACGGTGCGCTTCGTCGATTCCTCGGTGGAGCGGCTGCAGGTGCGGGTGGAGAGCCTCAACCCGATCCGACACGTCGTCGCCTGCAATGGCCGCCGCCTGCCGCTGATGCCGACCGGGCGCTTCGGCGAATATGTCGCCGGCGTGCGCTTCAAGGCGTGGCAGCCGGCCTCCGGCCTGCACCCGACCATCCCAGTGCAGGCGCCGCTGACCTTCGACATCGTCGATCTGTGGTCCAATCGCTCGCTGGGCGGCTGCGTCTACCATGTCGCCCATCCCGGCGGGCGCAACTATGAGACCTTCCCGGTGAATTCCTACGAGGCGCAGGCCCGGCGGCTGGCGCGCTTCCAGGATCATGGCCACACGCCGGGCTATCTATTCATCCCGCCGGAGGAGTCCTCCACCGAATTCCCCGCGACGCTGGACCTGCGCCGGCCGGCACGGATTTGACCTCGCCCGGCGAGGGGGTGTCCCTCCGGCATGGTTCATTCCCGCCACAGGTCCGGCCTTGCGGGACGGGGCGCGCCAGATTGGCGCGCAGGGGGCGTGCGGTGGGGGCAAGGGGATGGTATGCCCATCCTTTGCGGCGCTGAGAGGGAGCCATGCCCGTTCGCACCGAACCGCAGGCGCGCACGCGCCGCTTTGAAGAAGCGGCCGTCGAGGCACTGCTGGCGCAGTACAAGCCGCTTCCCGGCGTTCACGATGAACTCGTGGATGGCGAAGGGCGTCCGCGCGCGCACTGGACCTCGCTTCTGGCGGCTTTGGCCGAGATGGGGGTTGATGAGGTCAACCGGCGATTCCGCGCCGCCGACCGCCACCTCTACCGCTCCGGCGTGTTCTATCGCGTCTATGACGACCCCAATGGCGGCGAACGGCCCTGGCCGATCTCGCATCTGCCGCTCGTCATCGACGCCGCCGAATGGCGGGCGCTGGAGCGCGGGCTGATCCAGCGCGCGCAGATGATGGAAGGGTTGCTTTCCGACCTCTATGGCGAGGGCAAGCTGGTGCGCTCAGGCGCGCTGCCGGCGGCGGTGGTGGCCGGGAACCCGGATTTCCTGCGCCCCATGGTTGGGGTCGACCCGCATGGCGGCAGCTTCCTCAAGATCTATGCCGCCGATATCGGCCGTGGGCCGGACGGCAATTGGTGGGTGCTCTCCGACCGCACCCAGTCGCCCTCGGGTGCCGGCTACGCGCTGGAAAACCGCATCGCCATTGCCAGGGCGCTGCCGGACCTTGCCCGCTCGCTCAACGTGATGCGCCTTGCCGGCTATTTCCAGGGGCTGCGGGCGGGGCTGACCAAGCTCGACCGTTCCGGCGAGGGGCGGGTGGGGCTGCTCACCCCCGGCCCGCTCAACGAGACCTATTTCGAGCACGCCTATCTCGCCCGCTATCTCGGCTTCGTGCTGCTGGAGGGCGACGACCTCACGGTGCGCGACAACATCGTCTATGTCCGCACCGTCGCAGGGCTCAAGCGGGTCGACGTGCTGCTGCGCCGTCTCGATGCCGATTATGCCGACCCGCTGGAGCTTAACCCCTCCTCGCGGCTCGGCGTGCCCGGGCTGATGCAGGCGATCCGCGCCGGCGGGGTGGCGGTGGTGAACGCGCTCGGCGCCGGCGTGGTGGAAGCCCCCGCCATGATGGGCTTCCTGCCGCGCCTGGGGCGGCAGGTGATGGGCGAGGCGCCGATCCTGCCCAATGTCGCCACGTGGTGGTGCGGCCAGAAGGCCGAGCGCGCGCGGGTGCTCGACAATCTCGACGACCTGGTGCTCTCCCCCGCCTTCCGCCGGGCGGTGCCGGGCGCGCTGGAGGACGGGCCGGTGATCGGCGCTGATCTCGACCCCATTCGCCGCGCGGCGGTGCAGCACGCGATCCGCACCCGCGGTGTCGATATTGTCGGCCAGGAGGCGGTGCGCCTGTCCACCATGCCGGTGTGGAGCAATGGGCGGCTGGAGCCGCGCCCCTTCATCCTGCGCATCTTCGTCGCCGCCACCGAATCGGGCTGGACCGTCATGCCCGGCGGCTTCTGCCGGGTCTCCGACAGTCTCGACGCCCGCGCCGTGTCGATGCAGGGCGGCGGCCGCTCGGCCGATGTGTGGGTGCTGGACGCCGCGCCGGTGGAGCAGACCACGCTGCTGCCAGCCCCCGACGCGGTGGAGGTGAAGCGGCAGACCGGCCCGCTGCCCAGCCGCGCGGCGGATAATTTCTTCTGGCTCGGGCGCTATGTCGAGCGGGCCGAATGCACCCTGCGCCTGCTGCGCACGCTGGCCGGGCGGCTGTCCTCCACCGCCGATGGCGGCGGCGGCTCGGTGCCGGCGCTGCTCGACCTGCTGCAGTCCTGGGGCGCGGTGCCGGACGAACTGACCCGCGCCCGCCCGATCCGCCATGTGCTGGCGGCGCTGACCCGGCGTGACCGGCCCGGTGCCATTCCCAACCTGATCGACAATGCCCGCCACACCGCCTCGGTGATCCGCGACCGGCTCTCACCCGATGCCTGGCGCACGCTGGCCGATCTCGGGCTGATGATGGCCGAGCCTGCGCCGGCGGCCAGCGCCGAGCCGGACGCCTATGAGCGTGCCGACCGCGCCCTGCGGGCGCTCGCCGCCTTTTCCGGCCTCGCCTCGGAGAACATGAACCGGCTCGCCGGCTGGCGCTTTCTCGATCTCGGCCGCCGCATCGAGCGCGCCATCGCGGTGTGCCGCTTCGCCCGCGCGCTGGTGGGCGAGACGCCGAGCGCCAGCACGCTCGATGTGCTGCTGGAGCTATGCGACAGCCAGATCACCTATCGCTCGCGCTATGTGATGGTGGAAAGCCGCGCGCCGGTGCTCGACCTTGTGCTGCTCGACCCGGTCAATCCACGTTCGCTCGCCTTCCAGATCGCCGCCATCAGCGACCATCTCGACGTGCTGCCCGGCCATGCCGGCGACGCGCTGCCCCCGCCGGAGGAGCGCCTCGTCGCCCGGCTTTCGGCGACGATGAAGGCGTTCGACGCGGTGGAGTTCGACGATGCCCGCCTCGGCCAGATCGAGGGCCGGCTGATGGAGCTCTCCAACGAGGTGGCGGAGCGCTATTTCATCCATCGCCAGCCGGTGGAGACGCCGTGGGACCTGCTGGCATGAAGTACGACATTCACCAGAGCACGGCCTATTCCTATGCCTCGGCCGTGCCGGTGGCGCGCCATGTGGTGCGGATGGTGCCGGTGGAGCGGGCGAACCAGCGCGTCGTCGCCAGCCATTTCGCGGTCGAGCCCGAGCCGGTGGAATGGACCGAGACCCGCGATTTCTTCGGCAACAAGGTGGTGCATATCCGCATCGAGACCCCGCATCGCAGCTTCACCGTGAAGACGCGGGCGCGGGTGGAGGTGGAGGCGCCGCCCGAGGTCCCGCCCGGTTCTGGCCCTTCCTGGGAGGAGACGCGCGAGGCCGCCAATGGCAGCACCGATCTGTCCGGCCACTCGCCGGCGCATTTCCTGTTTCCCAGCCCCGCCGTGGCGCTGAGCACGCCGATCACCGCCTGGGCGGCGGAGAGTTTCCCTCCCGGCCGGCCGATGCTGGCCGGGGCGGTGGACCTGATGAACCGGCTCTACGCCGATTTCACCTATGATCCACGCGCCACCGACGTCTCCACCCCGGCGCTGACGGCGTTCGAGCTGCGGGCCGGAGTGTGCCAGGATTTCGCCCATATCATGATCGCCGGGCTGCGCGGGCTCGGCCTGCCGGCGGCCTATGTCTCCGGCTTCCTGCGCACTGAGCCGCCCCCGGGCAAGGAGCGGCTGCAGGGTGCCGACGCCACCCATGCCTGGGTCTCGGTGTGGTGCGGCGAGGCGATCGGCTGGCAGGGGCTGGACCCGACCAACGCCCTGCGCGTGGCCACTGATCATGTCGTGCTGGCGGTGGGCCGCGACTACACCGATGTCGCCCCGATCGGCGGCGTTATCTTCGGCTCCGGCAAGCAGAAGCTGAAGGTTGAGGTCGACGTCATTCCGATGCTGGACGAGGCTTCCGCGCGCAAGGAGCCGGGCGACTTGGGCTCCCCCGGCTGATTCGGACGTCCCGCCTTCGCACGGTCCCTTGCATGTTTCAGAGGTTGCAACGTTGCCACCGGCAGTCTGACGACTGCGATATGTGAAGCTGTGGCCACGTCGCGATCCGCCGCCCTCCTTCCCGCAGCCGCTTGCTGGCTGTGGCGTCGGGGCAACATTGCCGGAGATTTCAGAATTTAGGGCAAGGGCAGCGGCAATTGCCGCGTGCACGGGAAGAAATGCTGGTTGTTGCCAGACACACGCCAATTTAGCGTGGATCCAGACCTCAGCTGCGGCGTCCCGGGAGCGAGGGTTATGTGCCGTTGCGTCGACTAATGTCTTCCCCCCTTGGCGAATGGGGCGTCGGGAAATGCCTTATCGCATCGAGCCGTTGAATCGGAACGTCGTGGTCCTGCAGGGGCAGCGGCCGCACCCCGGTCTGGGTGCCGCCGGAGGCTCGACGCCCTCTCTCCTCCCCAAGTGAAAATAAAGTGCAGCCTCGCCATCCCGGCTGTCCCCGGAAGGCAAGACGCAAGCGGATCGGTCTGAAGGGTTAGGCTATGGTTGCAACGGCGAGTGCCAACAAGGGTGCCTGGATAGGGCGCGCGAGGGCAAGGCCGCCTGCGTTCACGTCCGGCCGGGACGCCGTCCGCCCGATCCGTGCGGTGCACGCCATGGCGTTGCTCTCGGCGGTCTCGCTCGGTGCCCTGCTGGCATCGATGCCGGCGGCGCGGGCCTATACGATCAACGACACCACCGAGACGGTCCCGGGCACGCATGCCTCGCCCTGGGATCTCGGCACGCAGGATATCATCATCGGCAACACCGGCACCGGGGGGCTTTCCGTTGAGAGCGGCGGCGTGGTCGAGAACCGGGAAACCCATGTCGGCGAGAGATCCGGTTCCACCGGGACGCTGACCGTGACCGGGGACGGCTCCAGCCTGACTGGGACGGGCGTCCTCGTCGGCGTCGGCGGCACGGGCACCCTGACCATTTCAGCGGGGGGGGCGATCACGGCTCTGGCGGCTTTGGTCGGTACTAATGCCGGCTCCATCGGCACGGCGACCGTGACCGGAGCCGGCTCAAGCTGGAGCGTGACCACCGCCGAGATTAGCATAGGTTATGAAGGCACCGGGACCCTGACGATTGCCGACCAGGGCACGGTGACAGGTGGCGGCATCCTTGGGGATCAGGCGGGCAGCCGCGGTACCGTCACCGTCACGGGAGCCGGCTCCACCTGGGACGCCGCGCTTCTCATCGTGGGCCGATGGGGAAGCGGGACGCTGACCGTCGAGAGCGGCGGCACGATTAAAGGCGGCACGCAAGGCACCATCGGCGCGAATAGCGGCTCCAACGGCACAATGACCGTGACGGGAACGGATTCGTCCTGGCTCCTCAGCGGCACCTTATATGTGGGAGCTTCCGGCACCGGAACACTTACCATCGCGGACGGCGGCGAGGTGACAAGCGGGGCCGCCACTCTCGGCACCGTCAGTGGTGCGACCGGCACCGTGAACGTGACGGGAGCGAACTGGGATGCGGGCTCCTCCACTCTTACCATCGGCAATTCCGGCACCGGCACCTTGGCCGTCTCGGGTGGAGGTACGGTCACGAGCGGCACCGTCTCCATCGGCCTGAGCTCCGGCTCCAACGGAACCGCAACGGTGACGGGAGCGGGCTCAAGCTGGACGACGGGCATCAGCGGCATAACCGTGGGGCAATCCGGCACAGGTACGCTGACCATATCGGACGGCGCCGCAGTCACCAGCGGGGCCGTGTATCTCGGCCGCAACGCGGCAGGCCTCGGCACCATCACTGTGACCGGATCAGACTCAAGCCTGAGCACGGGCAGCGCATTTCTCTATGTCGGAAGCGCCGGCACCGGAACGCTGAACATCGCGAACGGTGCCACTGTCTCCGGCCTCTATGTCTATGTCGGCAATTCGGCCGGCTCGAACGGCACCGTGAATCTTGAGGGAACCGCCGGCGCGCGCAGCGTGCTCACCGTTCGCCAGGTTACCGACGGTGCGGGGACGGCGCGGCTGAATTTCAACGGCGGCGTGTTGAGGGCGAGCGGGAATCAGAGCGTTTTCCTGTCCGGCTTCACGTCGAGCTCTGTCGAGATCATGGCAGGCGGCGCCTTCATCGACAGCAACGGCTTCTCCGTTACCATCGCCACGGAGCTTGATGGTATTGGCGGCCTGACCAAGTCCGGCGCGGGCACGCTGACGCTCACCGGCGCCAATACGTTTAGTGGAACGACGACGGTGTCGGCGGGCACGCTGGCGCTTTCGGGCGGGAGTCTGGCTGGCGACGTCTCGGTGAGTTCGGGCGCGACGCTGCAGGGCGGCACCAGCGCGGGCACCGTCTCCGGCAATGTGGAGATCACGGCCGGCGGCACGCTGGCGGGCGTATCGGGCGCCTCCTCGCTCACCATTGGCGGCAATCTGAGCTTTGCCGACGCGACCTCGATCCTCGCGGTGACGCTGGAGGCGCCCGGGTCGACGACGCCGGCAATCGACGTCGGCGGCGGCCTCGCGCTGAACTGCGTGCTGGACCTGACGGCAGGCACCGGCTTCGCCTCGGGTACGTACCGGCTGATCGACTATGGCGGAGCGCTGACCGATAACGGTCTGGAGGTGGGAACGGCGCCGGCGCATGCGCTCTACGAGATCGGCACCTCGACGAGCGGTCAGGTGAACCTCATCGTCGCGGCGGGCCAGTGGTGGAACGGCGCCCGGCTCACTCCCGGCAGCGCCGTGGAAGGCGGTGACGGCGACTGGACCGTGAGTGGCGGCATCACCAACTGGACCGACCCGACCGGCACGACGTCGGCTGCCTGGTCGCAGGCCGGGCTCGCCATCTTCGCCGGCAACGGCGGCACGGTGAGTGTGGTCGGGGGCACGGCGCCGCAGGTCGTGGCGATGGAGTTCCTGGTCGACGGCTATGTGATCACGGGCGGTTCGATCGAACTGCTCGGCTTCGGCAGCCGCACCCAGGCCACGATTCTGGTGGGTGACGGGCCCGACGCCGCTGAAATGAGCGCGACCATCGGCTCCGCCCTCATCGGCACGACCGGGCTGGAGAAGACCGGCGTCGGCACGCTGAACCTCTCGGGAACCAACACCCTTACCGGAGACGTCACCGTCTCCGCCGGCACGCTGGGCCTTACCGGCTCGCTCGGCGCCTCGGTTCTGACGGTGGGCAGCGATGTCGCGGGCACGCTGGCGGTCTCCGGCGGCGGTGCGCTGACCAGCGTCAACGGCACGGTGGGAACGGCGGAGGGCGGGGTCGGCACGGTGACGGTGAGCGGCGACGGTTCGAGCTGGACCAGCACGGGCGAGCTCACCATTGGCGACAATGGCGGCACCGGCAGCCTGACGATTTCCGGCGGCGCCACGTTCGACGCCAAGCGGATCGGCGTTTCCACCGGATCCTGGCAGAGCGGCAGCGGCGGCACCGGCTCGCTCACCGTCACCGGCAAGGGCACGGTCTGGACCAACAGCGACGGCGGCATCGACATTGCCCGCACGGCCGGCTCCACCGGCTCCCTGACCGTCTCCGACGGCGCCACGGCCCACATTACCAAGGTGGGCCTCTATACCGGCGCCGGGGCGCAGGTCATCATCACCGGTAAGGGCACCCGGGTCGAGATCGGCGACCCCGACGACCCCACCAACACCGCGCTCCAGGCCGCGCTGAGCCCCGATGGAGGCACGGTCACGATTTCGGACGGCGCGGATGTCTATGCCGACAGAGTCTATGTCGGCGCGAGCGGCAGCGACCTGGTGACGATGACCGTGTCCGGGGCGAGCTTGGTCGCGGAACAGTTTTTTTATGTCGGCGGCCAGAACGGCACGCGCAGCGTCGATCCGGTGAACGGCAACGGCGACCTCACCATCTCCGCCGGCGGTACAGTGACGGGCGGCGCGACGGGCGTCGGCATGGACCCGAACTCCGAAGGCAAACTGACCATCACCGGGACGGGGTCGCAGTTCTGGGCCAAGGCGAACCCCACCTTCTCCTATCTCGGCAATTTCTATGTCGGCTATGCCGGCACGGCCTCGGTGATCGTCACCGATGGCGGCACGCTGAAGGTCGACAATGAGGTGCGCATCGGCACCGCCGCCGCTGGCGACGGCGCGCTCGCCATCGGCGCGGCGAAGGGCTTAGCGGCGGCGGCGGCGGGCACGATCGACACGCCGAAGATCGTCTTCGGCGCGGGCACGGGCGAAATCGTCTTCAACCACACCGCCACCGACTTCACGCTGTCCGCGGCCATCTCCGGCGGCGGCACGGTGAGCGTGCTGGCCGGCACGACGATCCTGACCGGTGAGAGTACCTATACCGGCGGCACCAGCATCGCCTTCGGCGGCGCGCTGCAAATCGGCGGCGGCGGGACAACAGGCTCAATCACGGGCAATGTGACGACTGTCGGCACACTCGCCTTCAATCGCACCGACAGCCTCACTTTCGCCGGTGTCATCGCCGGGACCGGCGGGGTGACTCAGGCTGGCACGGGCACGCTCACCCTTTCGGGCAGCAACACCTATAGCGGCGCGACGACGGTTTCGGCCGGCACGCTGGTGGCGTCGGGCGGTTCGGCGATCGGCGATGCGAGCGCGGTGACGGTGGCGTCGGGCGCCATCCTTACCGTGAGCGGCGCGGAGACCATCGGCTCGCTGGCTGGCGCCGGGACGGTGACGCTGGGTGGCTCCGGTATTTTGTCCGCCGGCGGCGATAACAGCTCGACGACATTCTCCGGGACCATCAGCGGCACGGGCAGCCTCACCAAGGAGGGCAGCGGAACGCTGACGCTGACCGGTGGCAACAGCATGCCTTTGGGAGCCATCGGGGTTCGGGAAGGAACGCTTGTTCTCGCGGATGGCACGTGGTCCGCGGATTACGCCGCTGTCGGCTACGATGTCGGCACGACCGGAGCCTTGACGATGACGGGCGCCGACACCAGCCTGGATCTGGGCACGGATGAGATGGTGATTGGCGGTTATGGCACGGGGACCTTGATGGTGTCCTCCGGCGCCGCCGTGGATATGGAGAACTTCGGTATCGGCTACTTCGCTGGCGCCGTCGGCGATGCCACGGTGACGGGTGCCGGATCGATCGTGACGGTCGATTATGGCCTCGTGCTCGGCGATGAAGGCGCCGGTTCGCTGACGGTGTCTGGTGGCGCGACTGTGAAGGCGGATACCGCCGTCATCGGCGGCCGCGACCCGGCAGGGAGCGGGACCGGGGTCGGCACCGCCACGGTGACGGGCACCGGATCGAGCTTGATTCTCACCAATTCGCTCGATGTGGGTATTTACGGCACCGGTACGCTGACCGTTTCCGACGGCGCGAGCGTGACTGCCGCCTCCATCTTTGTCGGCTACAAGGGCAACGGAACGCTGAATGTGGCAAGCGGCGGCGTGGTGGCTGCGGGCCAGTTCATCAAGGACACCGGGGCGGGGGTCGGATCCATCAAGCTCGATGGCGGCACGCTGAAGGCCACGGCGACCCAGGCAAACTTCCTTTCCGGCTTCGCAACGGGAGGCGTGACGCTCGCTGTGGGCGGCGTCACCATCAATTCCAACGGCTTCGACATCGGCATTGCGAGCGTGATCGACGGCGTCGGCGGGCTGACCAAGGCCGGCACTGGCACGCTGACGCTGACGGGCGCGAACACCTACACCGGCACGACGACGGTCTCGGCCGGCACGCTGGCGCTTTC